>NZ_JAFEVL010000069.1 GCF_016901135.1 Martinezella lusitana
GCTCGTCAGGCTCATAACCTGAAGGCCGCAGGTTCAAATCCTGCCCCCGCAACCAAATCTTTCCCCTTTCCAGGTCTACTATCGCTGGCGCGAAGACTTCATCTTCGCTGGCGATCGTAGCTCATCGCGCCTCAGGATCAGAACCTGAAGGGTGAGGCGCGCTCGAGCAAAGCGCGATCGGACAGTCCAGTGGACTGGTCAAGCAACCAACGGCGCAAAGCCTGCAACCGCAACCAGTTTCTGCATAATGCTATTAATGTACAGGTTTGACGTGCCGAAGGGCGCGGGGTGGCGCAAGCAAGCCGCGATGCGTAAAAGTACTCGCGCATCGGGCCTTGCTGAATGCGGAGAAGCTGAATTCGACGTATGAATAGAAAATTTTAAGTGTAAATATCGCTCATTAAAGATTAATTTTTTTTCTTAGAAGATATATTACGCTTAATTCTGCATGTTTTCTTTGTGATATACCTCACCATCGATAATTGATACTTATCGATGGTTATAACACAAACATCCAATCATACCATGTTAGGAACTATAATATTCAGATAGAGTTCCTATAACAAATCATTTACCATGATTTCAATGGCTTACGATCTTTCAAAAATCAGCATGACAGTCCTAATGCGGCCGGCTTTCGAGGCTGGTGTCGCTCTCACGCGTCTGGACGAGCGCATTGCCCGTTCTCCGGTCGGTCAGGGCTGGATCGAACGCCAAAATTTTGCCGATGCCTGTGCGTCACTGTGGATCGACGGCGAACTCGTCCATCTTGAAGATCTTGTCCTCCACGACGCCACCCGCGACATTCGCACCCCGACCCATGAGCTGACCATCGCCCGCGACGTTCTAAAAACTCGCCGGCGCATTTCTGGCCAGCTCCCCGGTTGGGCACTCTCGGCCGACGGGGTTCGGTCGCTGCGAAAGACCGTGGAGATCGCGTCGGCCGACGCTGACGAGGTGGTGACGACCGGTACCGTCCGGCCTGCGGTTGCAAGCGATATGGAAGGGGAAGGGGACGACGCCGACCACATCGAGAACCTTCCTGGCATCGATTATGCCGCCATCGATGCGGTTCTCGCCCGATCGGAGGCGGCAATCGAGAACGCAACACGGCCCGGCCGGAGTGGCCGCCAAGAGAAAGATCCGATGATCTACGATCTCGACTGGGACGAGGATGCGCGGCTGGAGGAATGGCGTGCTGTTTTGCGGCAGGCCGAAAATATGCCGGCGGTGCAGCAGGCGATCGTTGCCCTCGATGCCTGGAATGAATTTTCGGTGCTGCAGCATGCGCCCTGGCTCGGCCGGCTGTTGGCGGCCTCGATCCTGCGCCAGGCCGGCGTCACCACCGGTGCGCATCTCGCGGCCATCAATCTCGGCCTGAAAACCATTCCCGTCGATCGGCGCCGGCATCGTGATCGGGAGACCCGGTTGCTCGCCATCGCTCACGGCCTCATCGCGGCCGCCGAGCTCGGTCTGAAAGAGCATGACCGACTAGCGTTGGCGCGCACGATGTTCGAGCGAAAGCTGGACGGACGCCGGACCTCTTCAAAACTGCCGGAGCTGGTCGAACTGGTGATGGCGAAGCCATTGGTGTCGGCCGGGATGGTGGCGAAGACGCTCGAGGTGACGCCGCAGGCGGCGCGGCGGATTGTGGCGGAGCTCGGGTTGAGGGAGGTGACGGGGCGGGGGAGGTTTCGGGCGTGGGGAGCGATTTGAAGCCGAGATTTTCCTCCGGCGACCAATTCTTCTCGTAATGGCCGTTGTAGGTAATCCTGGAAGTCAGATTGGAGATTGGGCGCATCGTTGCATCCTGTAGATCCCGCGATGCTCAAGAGAGGAGGAATTCGACCGCATTTCACAGAGTAACTGTGCGCGGGCCGTGGTGACGCCACTTGTGCGGGAATACCAAGTTAACGAATACAAGTATAAGCTTACGCAAAAGCTGGTGGCAAAAAATGGTTGGTTTCAACTTCGAAATTTTAGTCGACGATTCACTTTCGGAGGTGACCTCGGCCGAGCATCTGAAAAAGGCGCTTAATAAGCGGCTGCTGAGCTTCATAAACGATTTCGAAGATGGCTCCTGGAGGTACCTGAAGTTCCAGAGCTATATTTGGGATAATATCGCGCAGACCGCGCTATCTGAGCGGGAAAGGTTGTCCCTGATCGACCAAGGATACTCTGGCCTACATAATGCGGCAAAAAACCTACGATTGACCGATAAGGATAAGGTAGGCGAGGGCAGCGAGATCGCCGAAATCTTCCTCTACGGTGTTATGCGTCACCATTTCGGAGCGCTGCCTGTCGTGCCGAAGATCTTTTACAAGCAGAACACCCAAGACAATGCAAAAGGCGCGGATAGCGTCCACATCGTCATTAAGGGCGACGATTTTACCCTCTGGTTCGGCGAAGCTAAATTCTACAATTCAATCGCCGATGCCCGATTGGGATCAATCGTCAACTCGGTCTTCGAGTGTCTCACAACGGACAAGCTGAAAAAAGAAAACGCGATAATAACGAACGTCTCTGACCTCGATGTGCTTCCTATAGAAGCTTCCCTCAAGGAGAAGATAAAATCAGCGCTGCAGCCGCATCATTCCATCGACTCGCTGAAGTCGCGGATCCATGTCCCGATCTTGGTATTACACGAGTGCGAGATCACTTCCGACGCAACTGAACTTACGGTCCAGTACCGCCAGAAGCTCATCGATTTCCATCAGGAACGGGCCGAAGCCTACTTTACCAAGCAAATGGCGAAATCTCAGACGCTGCACAAATACGACGATATTACCTTCCACGCGATCCTCGTTCCCGTGCCAAACAAAAAGCTCATCGTGGACGCTTTCACGCAGCACGTCGCTCTGTTCAAAGGTGCGTAAACGATGGACGTATTCGAGACCTGCCACGAAATAAATGATCATCTCAATAGAGGGGACGAGGCGAGCGCCAGGAACAGGCTCATTAAACTGCTGAGCGATATGGAGCAGAGGAGAGAGCCTTATCCAGAAGTCCTGAATCAGCTCATCCGGTCGACGGGTCTGTTTCCCTACATGAAGATGGACAATGTGTCCTGGGATCAAAGATATGTCCACGCTGCATTTGAGGTCGATGTGGGGAAGGGACGTGCAACGCTCCATCGTGAACAGTCCCTGGTACTGGGCAAACTGTTGAGAGGAACCAACCTTGCGGTTAGTGCGCCAACAAGTTTTGGCAAAAGCTTTATCATCGATGCGTTTATTGCCTTGAACTCTCCTGATACCGTCGTTGTCATCGTGCCGACGATCGCTCTCATGGATGAGACGCGCCGTAGAATTTTCAAGAAGTTTTCGCGGGAATACACGATCATCACCGCTCCGGATACTGATCTCGGTGAACGCAACATTTTTATCTTTCCACAGGAGCGGGCGTTTGGATACCTAAGTAAGATCGACAACATCGATCTCTTGGTCGTTGATGAGTTCTATAAAGCTAGCAAAGCACATGACAAGGAGAGATCGCCGTCGCTAATCAAGGCGATCATCAAACTCTCGAAAAAGGCAAAGCAACGATACTATCTAGCGCCGAATATCAAAAAGCTCGCGAGCAACGTTTTCACCGATGACATGGAATTTCTCGAACTTCTTGATTTCAACACAGTATTTCTTGAAAAACACGAGCTTTATCACGAAATTAATGGCGACGAAGTTCTGAAGGGACAGAAGCTTCTTGAGATTATCAAGCCGAGATCAGCTAAGTCACTGATCTATGCGGGAACATACGCAGATATAAAACGCGTTACAAAAATCGTCACCCAAAGCATAGATGTCGTTGATCGGGCGCTGACAAATCACTTTTCCGCTTGGCTGCGAGAAAACTACGTTAGCGATTGGCCTTTGGCGGACTTGGTGGCTCGAGGAACGGGCGTGCACAACGGGAGCATGCATAGGTGCCTAAGTCAGATCCAGGTCAAAATGTTCGAGCATGAACGCGGTTTAGACAATATCGTGTCAACGTCCTCGATCATTGAAGGGGTCAACACCTCGGCGCAGAACGTGATTATCTGGCGCAGCAAGATTGGAAGCTCGAAGCTTAAGGATTTTTCCTACAAGAATATCATCGGTCGCGGCGGCCGGATGTTCAAACACTTCGTGGGCAACATCTATCTTCTTGAGCCGCCACCAAAGGACGAAGACTCCCAACTTGAGATCGAGTTTCCAGAACAAATCCTAGGCGATCTGGACGAGGATCAAGACGGCGACAGGCTGACTTCAGAGCAGTTGGAACGCATAATCGAATACAGGCGGTCGATGTCAGACATTATCGGTGAGGAGGAATTCGCCCGGTTACGACGTGACAACGTATTGCACGATAGCGACGCGGAATTTCTCCTGCACCTAGCCACTGATATGTACAATAATCCCGAAGAATGGAACGGCTTCGGCTTTCTCAATTCGAGCAATCCAGACCAGTGGGAGCGGATGCTCTACAAGCTTTTGCGTTTTAAGAGTACCGGCTGGGACGGTCAGTTTGGGCATATTGTCGCGGCAACAAAGGCAATGTCTGGAAATTGGCGCCTGCATCTTTCCCGGCTTCTCGACGGACTCGCAGGGACCGGAATTGGGATCGACGATTTTTTCAAGCTGGAGCGTACAATAACCTACAAGCTCTCGGCGCTGATCAGCGACGCAAACGAATTGTACAAAATCATAATCAATCCAGACGTGGATGTATCACGCTTTGTGGCTGGTTTGAGCCGCGCCTTCCTGCCAGGGCCAGTCTATTCTTTGGAAGAATATGGCCTTCCGCGTATGATATCCAAGAAGATCCATCGAAGCCAACTGATGGATTTCACAATACCAGACTTCGGGCTCAATGATGCCATCAAGCAGTTCCAGGGCATCGGATTTCAGAGGATGGCCGAGATTGATTCACTGACCAGGTTCGATAAGTATGTCCTAAAATTTTTCTACGAGGGGATCACACCTCTTGATGAAACGCCGCCAATGTAACGGATTGCAAACGATCCACGCAACGGAGACAGCCTATCGACCGGGTAAGGAACTAGACTACGTTCACTATTCCTCGCCTCAAACTCATTATCGATAGGGGCACTGCTGTCGCATAGTCCGCACTCAAAGTGTTCCAGCATTGTGCCAGTGCCGGCGATGTCATGGATTGATGTCGGTGCTAAAAATGCAACTGATCGGCTTGTTCAGACTGCGAGCGTCTTGACCGGATTTGCTCTGACATGAGCGCAATGAATCCTTCTGCCGAGTTCATCGCTCTATCCAGAAGGCCGGCGCGCATCAATGAAACGAACAGAGCGCAGGATTTTGCTTGGCAATTGATTGATTTTTTGGGGTTGAATTCGATATCGGTAAATCCCGCGTAGCGCATATGACCGTCAATCCTTTCCCTTAGCCATTCCCGATGCGGGTAGATGGCGTTGAGATAAAGCCAGTCGTAGAAAACAGTTGAAGGCTGGAGCGGAAATTCGTTTCCGTCGAGCTCGAAAGCTACTAAGCGGCCGGAGTCTTTCAATCTGGGATCTCGCTTCGCGCTGCGGGGATCGGTCAGGTACAGATCGGTATAGGGTCCACCGTGTTCAAATACCTTGCTGCCTTGGAAGGCATTTTCAAGTGGCATCAGTCCTGAAGCGGTATCTACTTTGAGATGAAATGCGCTCAGGTGACGGCCTGCCTTTTCCTCCGACTTAGAAGATATTTCGAGCAGTGGGCTATATCCGGCACGCGCAGCTGCAGCGTGCAGCGCGTGAACGTTCTTCTGCTTCTGAACCGGCGCGAAACCTGTTGCGAACGGGATATCGAAGTTCATGACTTTGACGAATCCCGGAGAATCGACCGACGGTATGAAAATGGGGCGCTCGGCCATCAGATGTTTCCGATCAAGTCGAGAGGTATCTGGCATGGGACCAAAACCTCATATTTTTCTGCTTGCAGGAGCCGCTGCTGGATCGCCGGGTCTTTCCAATCCGTCCGAGTGTAAAGAACCTCGAAGTCGATAAGATCGGCTGCCTGCTCAATCGGAACGGATTCTACACCACTTTTGTTCGAAACGTCATTCGTAAAACGTACGCCGGCGAAGTCGAGCACTGCCGGATGTATCCGGAGGAAAATCGAGTCTGTGATGCGACCGTCTCTGCGTGCAACGTATTCCATGGGATGGCTGTTGCGGAAGCACAGATGCACATAGTTGCCCATTCCCTTCAATGCATCGGCGTCTCGACTCCATTCGTTTCCGCCTGGGGCGGGAACCGCGACACCTCCTGCGACGAGCTGCGCGATCGGGAAAAGCCCGCCGTGCTGACGAATGAGATCTAGATTTCTCCGGTCGGTAAAATGGTATAGAAAGGGGACTTTCTTTAACGGGCTGTTTGGGTCCACGGCGATCTCCTCCAAGGGTTGCGCTACCATGTCGTGTATTGGCTGGACCCTCAATCCCTATTTTTGATTTCAAACTTCGTTCCCGTCGCCTCCCGTCCAAAGAACGGAGCGGTCAGCTGTCGCCGCCTCAAGTTCACGCCGGTCTTGTGGGAAGTTTTGGGACGCGCAGGGGATATTTAAAGCGAGGAATGTCGGCGAGTATGTCTGCCTTGAGAAGCGCCAGCAGGAAGTGATCATATGCGATGTTGCGGATTCTCAGTTGGTTGTGATGCGGCAATAATGCGCGTCTACTTGTGCGGGACAGGTATTCTATGTAGCTGTTGTAAAATCGAAGTATTCGGCAGCGGGGGGATAAGCTTGCCTATCGAGAGCATCCATACATACCTTGTCTATCCGAATAAGGGGGCAGCCGACCCGTCAGTTATCGTCGGGAGCCAAGTCCCGCATGAAGGCGATATGTTCGTCCTAATGAGGAACGTGTACGAAAAGGCCGATACCGAATGCAACATCGGCATCGCCTTCAATAAGGGCAATGGCGGCGCTCAAGCGAACGCGCGTCGCGACATGTTGATTGCCTATGCCTCAGCCCCTGGAGTCGATTTGGGCCGCGTGCTAGCCGAGGAACTGGCGACAGTAACGACACGTCGCTCGGGGCTCGGGCTTCTATTCCTGATCAAAGGCACCGAAGGCGCCGAGCACAAGGTGGTAATATCACGCTTTCGTGCCAACAACGGCGTGGTCGTGAACGAGGCTGCTGACATGCTGACGGTCGAATTCATCGACCGCGTATTCATGAAGAATGCGCATTCCTACAAAGCTGTCGTCTACAAGCATCAGTCATTCCAAGGTGGCTTCTGGAGTGGGATGGCCGTCGACAAACAGATTAACAGCCAGGATCTGGAGTCGTCGGACTACTGGGTTAAGGAGTTTCTGCTGTCGGACTTCATGACAAGTCCCGCGTTTGGCACCCGTCGTCTCGCTGTCGCACTGAAGAAAGCCATCAAGGCTACGGATGATCTAGAAGTTAAGCGCCAGATCACCGCCGCAGCTACGCTTGCCAGTGGGCTTGGTGCGGAGACATTAAGCGTTGAGGCGTTCTGTAATCGATACGGATTTACCGAAGGTGCAAAGGCCGCCGTGGTGAAGCAGCTCGAACGAGCTGACCTGGCCAATGATAATTTCCAGTTCGATGCAACCGAGTTCACAAAGCAATTGCCCTATCGGACGGTGGAGCTGGACAACGGAGCCATGCTCACCGCGGACGCTGCCTCCTTCGATAAGGTCTTCGAACACACGCCCGTTGAGGAAGGGGCCGACAAGATACGCTTCAGCACAGTCGGCTCGGTTGTTAGCGAAAAACTGGAGAAAGGTAGATGACGGTAGAAGCTCAATATCGAGCGCGATACGAAACCGTGCTCTTTCCCATCGCCGATAAGCTTTCCAATTTATTGCACGACATCTTCGCAGGTCAGCCGCGGATTGATCGCATCTCGACGCGCCCGAAGTCCGTGGAGCGCTTCGTGGGGAAAGCCACTGCGGAGAAGGATGGCAAAGCGAAGTACGATGCTCCGCTTCATCAGATACAGGATCAGATCGGCGCGCGGATCATCACCTTCTACAAGGATGATGTGCATAGGATTTCGGAGGAAGTTCAGCGCTACTTCCACGCCATCGAGTCGAAAGACATGTTGCCGGAGAACGAGTGGGAATTTGGATATTTTGGAAATCACCATATTCTTATGCTGCAGCAAGATCTGATCGACCCGAATTTCGACAAGGACCTTGTACCCTATTGCTTCGAGCTGCAGATTAAGACGCTCTTTCAGCATGCGTGGTCCGAGGCGAACCACGATCTCGGCTATAAGCCCGGGCAGCAGCCACTCGAAAGCGACGAGTTGCGACAGCTTGCCTTCACGTCCGCTCAGGCGTGGGGAGCAGATCGGGTGTTCAACGACCTGTTCATAAAGCGGAGCACACAGGGATAAGAGCCAATGCTGCTTAACTCTTGCCGCAGAGTTGCCTTCGAGATGTCAGGCTGGCTCAACCTGAACCGCTTCCGGCTGTTTCTTTGAGGTTTGGGGCGTCTCCAAAGAGGTTTTGTTGGCCACGTATTCCTCTAGCTCAGCGGCGTGGTTTTCGCAGCCTTTAGCCTGTTTGCGCAGGAGTAGTATATGGCCAGCAAGTTCTTGCGGCGTGCAAAGGCTCAATGGAACTAGTGCCCTTCCGCCGTCTCTAATCACAGGATACGATTTAACCAGTCGGGTGTGCCCGGGAAAGACCATTTGAGAAGATGCGGGATCATCGCTCATGCCAATGCGCTTCAGCATTTGTGTAACGACACTCATTAGATGCTTCTTGGCAAAGCTCTTGTAAAAATCGGCATAAGGGCCTGCCAAAGGCTTGTTTTCCAGAACTTCCTCAACAATTTGTCGCGGCTGAACAATCTGACCTTTGTCCATTCGTTGTCCGATCAGTTGATGAAATTCAGCCAGTAGTGCAGCGTCTTTGGCCATGAGCTTTGTCCCTTCGGTTCTTAGATATACCAAAGCATAAATTTTGAAGCGTTGCGGCGTTTCAAGCGATACGATCAGGCAGAACTTATCGCGAAGCCGGACCTAGGCTACCAATAATCCACGTGTGCTCGCAAATGTCAAAGCCGATGTTCTGATTTTGTTCATGCCGAAGACGTGTCGCGCAACTTGAGTTAGCGGGTCTTGACTTCCAACGTTACGACACGTGGGATAACGGAATCGGCACAGACCGCGCAATCTGAGTCCGGATACGATCGCAAAAGTCGGATAGACTCTTCCCATTAGTGTCGTAACCTATCGGCTGCTGAGCGACCAAAGCTTCGGCTGCTGGGCGACACCAATGGTGTCCCGATATACAGGCACAGGGGTACGTTTCGTACCGTTGCCCTCATTTCTAAGATCCAACTCCTTTTCCTCGACGAGAAATGCCGTCACCTTGTCGATGTCGGCGAGGCGAGCAGGCGTTTCGTTGGCGATGGAGGTGACGAAATCTCCGTATGGAACTGAGACGCTGCCATGGACGCCCCGCATTCTTCGCATGAAGTCGTCAGCAAGGCGGTCTTTCATAACCTCTTCGTCTTTGGCGCCGAACCAAAAATCTGGAGCACTGTCCGGATCGATGTTCGGGTTGAAGCCTAACATCTCCAGGCCGCCATGCCCCTGATGCAAGGACTGGTTATTGATCAGCCAATGGCTGTCGACCATCACATTCCGTGCCTTGAGATGGTTTGACAGATGAACCAGCCATAGGTCCTTTCGGGCTTCCTTTGACCGAAGAAAAAATGGGCTTTGGAATTTGGCTTTGGTAGCATCGGCGATGTGCCGCAACAGCAGACGTTGAATGACGTATCGTCCACCTTGCTCGTCCTTGAAGCTGAGAAATTCGCGAAGCTGCTCTTCCGATATTTCAATAGGCGAGACGCGCTTCAACGTCTGTGGCTTGTCTGTCAGGTAGTCGATCAGCCAACCGACCGCAAAGGTGAGAATGCACTCTGCTGCGCTAAAGCGCAAAATCTTCCGAACCGTTTCGAAAGCGACGTCGGAGTAACCTTTCTGATCCAGCAGAAAGATTGACCGCCCAACCCCGCGCTTGGTCCGGCCTTCAATACGACGACAGATATCCGGAAATACGGCTTCAAAGTCGGCGTTGTAAAGGAAGATCGATCGGTCAAGTTGGCCCAAGTAACCGGCTTTGATCAGCTCCGCCCGCAAAAATTCGACGTGATCCCGTTTGCTGTCGACGAAGTGATACTCCGCGTCGATCGTCAAAGGCTTGTTTCGACCGGCATTTGCAACCCGTTCTGCTTTGGCGACCGCCTCGAGAAACAAAAATGGGGTGCCGTTTACGATCGAACCGTCGTCGGTAAACCTCCCGCCACCGCAAAAGCCATCAACGAGAGTGATGCGCTGTCGGTCCTGTGCATGATTTACAAGAATTGCGGGAAAGTAACTTTCCAGATAACGCGCGATCAGTCGAAGCTTTGCATCGCTGTGCGCGCTCAACGATGGAGGCGTTGAACCTATCTTCCAGCCGAATTCAGCGATTGTCGCGACTCCTGTTGTCGATCAACAGGAGGTTGCGATTGTGTTACAGCCCTGTCAAGGTCACGCCGCGTTTACGTTGTTCTTATCACCAGCCGGAAAGTGTCTGATTAGTCTTCCGTCCAAGAGACCACCACCCTTGCCGAACGGATCAAGATCCTTGATCTCCGCGGCGGAGATACCCTTCTCCTGTACGAGGGGATTGTTGCCCGACGCGCCCCACTGCTTGTGAAAGGCAGCGATTCCGAGAGCATCGCAATCTGCGATAATGTCCCTGACCCAATTGCACATCATTGGACGCGCACCAGGACCGCTTTCGCCACCGCTGATCAGCCAATCGGGCCTTGGATCTTCTTCCGAAATACGAAGGGAACCGATCGCGGGCTCATAAGAAACAAACCAGACTTGGGCGGGGACCTCGTTGATGACGTGTTTGCGCTGATCGAATCGAACCTGATCTTCGGCCGTAAAGCCGAGCCAGACGTTTGAATACCCGGTAGCGCCCCAATCTGGCGGAAGCATTTTCTTGATATTCTGCGGACGCTTTGTGAGGAGCTGCCAATCAAGCGAGGGTGTGGCACGAATGACCTTGAAGAGGTCGAGACGCCAAGCAGGATCAGCTTTATTATCGAACACATCTGCCAGCGATGCGCAGAAAACTCTCTGCCTGCGCCCATGAGCGGCGGCGAACTCCGCCGCTTTGCGCTGCCAGATATGCGGCGACCGCCAATAGCTATCGGTCGTTCTCTTGCGCGGCGAGTTGCCCCATTTGACTTGGCCTGACCGCTTCGACCACGCTTCGGCATAGCAATGATCGCAGCCTGGACTGATATTCGTGCAGCCGGTCCATGGATTGAAGGTGTGATCAGTCCATTCGATTGTTGAATTCATCGCCATGGCGAGGCCCTTCATGCAAAGCAGCGGTTGAATCTACATTGGTTTCCGATGGTGACCAAACGATTAAAATACGAACAATTTTCGCTGATTAAGGGTGGGTGCACTTCCCTTCCTGGCCAGCTAACCCAAAATTTGCAACGCATTGTATTGAAATGAGGATATGCTGCCATCCATTCTTAAACAGCATGGCTGCGGGTTCGAATCCCTTCAAGGCGAGCAGATTGTCGGCTCCCAATCCCACCTCAGAATGAACTATCAGAACGGCGAAATAGCATGACGCCGTCCCAATCAATGGGGCGGCGTCGGAAACGAGTCCGACGCCGCTCAACTTTTGTGCATTCGCCGGGCACAAGAACCGGCTCTGGCACGTGGTGATTCCTCATCTCGATAGCCGATGTGGTAGGGGGCGAACCATATCCGCATCGCTTCACGCGAGCTCATCAACCTAACCGCCACAAGCCTGCCGTGGCATCAGCGGCCAGCGGCACCGTCAAAGTGCAAGAGGACCTTGGTACCGGTTACGGCATGAGCGACTGCGTCCTTGACGCGATCGAGCGGATATACCGCAGCAACCGGCTGGGTCGGGCCTTTGGGACCCAGGTGTTTGACGAGCTTGTTGAGGGCTTCGTTCGTCTTCACATAAAGGTCGGGGTAGCTCTGGAAGTAGGCTTCCACCGTCAGGCGTTTGCCTATGATGGCGAGAGACGACAGTTCCATCGGCTTCAGCGTCACGCCGCCGTAGACGACGAGCTTGCCGCCTGGGGTAAGAATCTGGGCCACCCGTCCAGCGGAGGGGCCGCCGAGAACGTCGAGACCGAGCGGGATATTGAGGCCTTCAAGCTTCTTGGCGACCTCATCGAGGGGTTCGTCATCGACGATAACGAAATCGCAGCCGCGATCCGTCACGGTCACGACATCCGATACCTTGCGGACGAAACCGATCGATTTGATGCCGCGCTCTTTTGCAAGAGTGATTAGCCAATGCGAAAGCCCGGACGTAGCCGAATTGAACACGACGGCATCGCCTGCCTTTAACGCGACGTATTCGGTGAGCAGCAGCTCGGCGGATACGGGATTGATTCCCATCATCGAAGCTTGCTGCGGATCGGTATCAGGGGGCACTACAACCACATCAGATGCCGGCACGTTCAGCCGCTGCTGATATGTCGGAACCGAAGCGAGCAACGGAGGAAGGACAACGCGATCACCGACGGCGACTGACCTGACGCCTTCTCCGAGCGCCAGGACGACGCCTGCGCCTTCGTTGCCGATCGTTGCCGGCGGATTTGGCCGCAGCGGGAACACGCCCCACGGAACCATGAGATCGTTGAAGTTGATCGGAGCGTATTCGACACCGACAAGGACTTCGCCCGGGGAAGGCTGCGGGGGCTCGGGCACGTCACGAACCTCAAGATTTTCCACTGCGTCGCCATATCCGATAAGTTGGACCGCCTTCATGTACTTGTTTTCCTTTGAAAGATTGTTGGTCAAAAGAGCGTCCTGGTCCACGTCCTTTGGGGGCGAAGACGCGGACCAGGGACAAGTAGGCGGCGGAGAGCCACCCACAACGATTACGCATTCGCGCCGCCATCTACGGTCAGCGCCGTGCCGGTGATGTACTGGGCCTTATCGCTTGCGAGGAAAGCCACCATGTGACCGATGTCATCGACCGTGCCGTAGCGGCCGAGAGCGGTCAGCGAACGAAGATTTTCGCCGAACGGACCGTGAGCGGGGTTCATGTCGGTATCGATGGAACCGGGCTGAACGACGTTGACGGTAATGTCACGCGAACCGAGTTCGCGTGCCAGACCCTGAGAGAATGCCGTCAGGGCAGACTTCGTAAGAGCGTATACCGGAAGGCCTGCGCCGCCCGGCACCTTGTCGGCAAAGAAACTGCCGATGTTGATGATACGGCCGCCCTTGCCGAGATGAGGGATCGCTGCCTGGCTTGCGACGATCGGTGCGCGGACATTGACGTTCAGCAATGCATTGATGTCATCCAGGGACATGTCCTTGACTTCAGCAAGACGCAGAATGCCCGCGTTGTTGACCAGAATGTCGAGACCACCCAGTTCTGCCACAGTCTTGGCGACGGAAGCCTGGACTGCCGCCGGGTCCGCGCTGTCGGCCTGGATGGCGACCGACTTGACGCCGAAGGCTTTAATCTTGGCAACCACTTCAGCCGCTGCTTCGGCCGATTTTTCGTAGGTGATGGCTACGTCGGCTCCTTCGGCAGCGAGCGCGGTCGCGATTGCCGCGCCAATGCCCCTGCTTGCGCCGGTAACGAGCGCGCGCTTTCCAAGAAGTGTCATTGTCGAGGTCCTTTCTGTAATGATCGACACAAAACTATTAGCATGTTGAAAAAGGGCGTCAATCGATTTATGTATCGATCAGCACAAAAGGTGAGAGATGGCAGTCACGGGACGACCCAGGGAATTTGATCGTGAATCCGCATTGAACAAGGCGATGCTTGTGTTCTGGCAGAAAGGCTTCACGGCGAGTTCGATGAACGACCTCTGTGACGCAATGGGGATCCGCTCGCCAAGCCTCTACGCGGCGTTCGGCAGCAAGGAGGCGCTCTACCTCGAAGCAGTCGATTTCTATGCGCGGACTGTCGGACCGACGATATGGGGGCAGCTGACCGATGGTCCGACCGCGCGCGCGGGCGTGGAAAATCTTCTGCGTGCAGCGGCGGACGGTCTCCCGAAATGCGGGATGACGCCGGCTGGTTGTATGATCACATTAGCGGCCTTGGGCGAAGAATGCTCGGAGGTGATCCTGGACACAACTCGGAAAGTTCGACTGCATTGCCTTGACTTGCTCAGGGCGCGATTCGGCGCCGCCGTATCAGATGGCGAATTGGCGTCGACAGTCGATGTGGAGCATCTGAGCCGGTTTTATTTGAGTGCCTACCAAGGCATCGCGATCCAGGCGCGTGACGGCGCGACTGCCGAGGAATTGAGAGGTATAGCTCAGACTGCTATGGCGGCGTGGCCGCCGTATGCGTCTCTAATTGATTTCGCTGAAGAACGGGACTCACTTCGTTAGTGGTCGATGGTTCAGATCCATTCAAGGCGACTACTCACAACCAGATCAGAGACTTGGTGGCGTCAAATGGTGATAGTCGGGTGACCTGCGGCTCGTCGGAGGCGTTCGAGGCTGGAGTTGGGCCTTTAGAAATCTCAGTACACGCTCGCGCACTATCGGCACCGTAGGCCATGACGCCTATTCATATTTTGAACGGTATCTTTCGTCGGGTGGCTGCCAGTTCTCGATGAAATCCAGCGGATCAACGCTTCCCATCATGACCCTTGCGATTCTCAGCCGCTCTTCCAGCCGCTGGCGACGTTCTTCATCGACACCCCCCAATCGCTCCTCTGCGTCCGAGAAAAAGCGTTCGACCGTCATTGCCTTTCCCCACTTCTCAATGGTTTCTGCCAGCTGTTGCCGACTGTCGGTGAGAGCCTGAGCCACTTTGCGGGCATCCTCCCGTCGTTCGTAGCGCTCCCATTCCTCCTGCTGCTCTTTCTTCCTCTTCGCTTCGGCCTCATCCTCGGCGATCATGAGACGCCGCAGATTGTCTTTGGACGCTTGCAACGTCTCGATGATTTTAGGGATCATCTTGGCGAGCGATTCCTGCTCCGTGTCCTGCCAACTATGGGTCCACTCGACGCCCTTCTTTGGTGAGTAGGCAATTATCCGGAAGCGGCCGGAGGGCATATCCTGCTCCGTTGTCCAGGAGTTCGTCAGTTGCCAGGACTTGGCCGATCGGATGAGCCTGCTGTCCTCACGATGGTAGTCGCCATCAAAGTATCGCATCGTCACCCTCTCGGTCATCTCTGTGAGAGCCAGCCCTATTGGCACGGTGTCGATTTAGAAGATCGTCGGCCGGTCTGGTCTGCGACGCGACGATATCACCCGGCCTGACACCAAGGATCGATTGAGCTATGTGCGAGCGCTCGGCTTCCAGTTCCCGGTCCCAGCGCTCCAGGTGGTCTTCGATGTGCACGAAGGCTTCACGGGCGGCTTGAAATGGCCGTTCCGCTCCAAACCAAATCCGATCGGCCATGGCCAGAACATCATTCGGAACAGACCTATCCATGGCATAAGCTGCGCTTGTAATCATTTCATATATGCGTTCAGCCTCACCCAACGCCTGAAGCCGCGATTGATAAGGTTTGATCCTCGCCTTGGAGATAGCCGGCGGCAATGTCTTTTCTTCCCCGCCCAAGAAGTCGACTGGCATGACGTCGCGCAAGCTGATCTTGCCCGTGGCATGTCGTTCGGGTGGCGCCTCGTCCCGCCAGGATCGTCTGTTCCACTCCACCCAAGCGGCATCGGATGAGATGCACAACCAGCTGTCGAGTATGAAATCAGACTCCGGCAGGTAGAGATGATGGCCTGACCAGGCATGGTCGCTTGCCGAGAGTGGGCTTGGTGCTCAGGCCGCCGCGAGAACGGCCAAGGGCTTGATCTTCAGCCCCTTTTTTGCGCCGGCAGCGTGCTGATTGGCGCGGATGATGGTGGAATCAACGATCAGGTATTCGAAGTCCGGATCGTCCGACATCGCGGCGAACATGCGCCACCAGATGCCCTTCCGGCTCCAGCGGCTGAAACGGCGGAAGACACTGTTCCACTCGCCGAACACTTCCGGCAGGTCACGCCAGGGCGAGCCGGTACGCACAATGCAAAGCACTGCTTCCACGAACATGCGGTTGTCGCGGCCGGACGAGCCGCGCGTGCGCTCGTCACCAATGATGTGATGCGCTATCCGCGCCCACTGCTCGTCCCGAAGGATCAGACGATCCAAAACACCCATGACTGCCTCCAAAAGACAGTCTTGAATCTGATTTGCTCAGCCTTGGAAACCCAAGAGTCCACACTTCCTAGTGTGAAAACAGCAGTTTAGCGCAGAGGTGAGAAATGCTTTCGGTTCCCCCAGCCTCTCAGAAGTGGCTGCCATCGGGTGTCGGAGGCAACCACTTTTTTGGTGCTATCGGTATTGGCTCGGCAAACTCGCATCTTCCTGTTCGATCGTTCGACAGAGAGCCGGTGCGCGGCTGAGACTGAGAGTGTGCTCAATGTTTGAGCAGGACTTTTCCTTGAATGCCGGCAGCAACCGCGCTCTGTGCCTCGCCGATCTGATCCAATTCAAATGTTTTGGCTATCGGGATAGTCAACTCGCCGCGCGATGCGACCTCTGCGACCGCTTGCAGCGTTTCGGCGTCGGTGCGGTGGTAAAGTTCGTCGATTTTGACCCGATTTTCGGCATTTGCGCCTTCCGGTACGGGCACGATGCTGGCAACGTGACCGCCGTCTCGCACGTGCAGAATGAGATTGCCGGCAACGGGCGCTGCGGCGCTGATCGCGTAGTCGAACTTGGCAGTGGATGGTGTCTGGGTGATGTCGAGCGCCTCGCCCGCCAACTGACGCGCCTCTTCGAGCCGGTTGGTCCGGACGCCAGCCACCGGCTTTGCCCCAATTTCTCGGAGATATTGGATCGCAGCCCGACCGACCGCGCCGAGAGCGCCCGAAACCAGGACGCGATCACCGGCTTTGATGTGAAGGGCACCCACCGCCTGCCGCCCCGTCAAGCCTGCTTTCGGTAGCGTGGCTCCTTGTTCAAAGGTCAGATTGGTCGGAAGTATGGCGATCGCCGTGACAGGAGCTACCCCGTATTCCGCATGAGCCCCCTTACCGTTGTGAGCGAAGTCGGCAATGACGCGATCGCCGACCGCGATACCGGTTACGCCTGCACCGACATCGACAACGATGCCAGCCGCATCAGTGCCCAGCACAGCGGGAAGCTCCAGTGGAATGAACTGTGCCATAAAGCCCTGCCGGAGGATGAGGTCGAACGGGTTAACCGCAGAGGCTTCGATCTTGATCAGAACTTCGCCGGCATCGGGCTTGGGCATCGGCACCTCATCGATCGTGAACTGATCGACATCGCCGTAGGATTTGAGAAGGGCAGCTCTCATGTGTTTCACTCCTTTGTCTCTTCGTCTGTCTTCGGCGCTCTTGGCCGGCAATGTTTACAATTGGCACCAGCGGGCGGAAGCAGTCTGCCGCTGTCGGTTTCAGCCGGGCAGTCCGACCGAGCACCGTCGGTCGCGGCTGGATTCACCTCAGGGCCGGCAGTAGTGCACCGGCCCGGTTGTCATGCGCTTCAGGCGAGCCGTTGGGAGGTCGTCGCGCTCCGAGCATTGTCGAGCGCCCAGGCGCCGGCACCGGCAAAAGCGACATAGAGGAAGACAAAGCAGAACAGGATCGCCGGCTCGCCCATATTGAGCGCCGGCCAGAAACTCTGCGAGCCATGGGCCATCCAATAGGCGGCCGCCATCTCGCCCGAGGCGATGAATGCGGCGACGCGGGTGTAGTAGCCGGCAGTTATCAGCAATCCGGTGACGATCTCGATCGCGCCTGCGACGAGCATGATGGCGGGCAGGGGATAGGGTACGCCCGGAATCGCCGCCGGGAACTGGAAGAACTTCATCGTTGCATGTTCGAGGAACAGCAGGGCGGTCACGATCCGCAGAATGGCGAGGACATAGGGCGTCCATTTGGCAGTGTTTGGCATTGAATATTTTCTCCTTGATAATTGCCCAACCGGTCAGACGGCTGCGGCTTTCAGCTGTTGATTTTCTTTCCAGAGGTTCATCATCGTCTTGAACGGGCCTTCGACATAATTGCCGAATACCGGCAAGCTGGCCGGTTCGCGGCCGGATTTCACTGCCAGAAATGCGATGATGTCGTCGGACTCGGCGATGTAACGGCCCAGTTCAAGCTGAGCGGCAGGGAAGCTCGCCTTGGCAAGGTGTGGGCCGAGTTCAGCGCGAATATCTTCTTCCTGCTTCGATCCGGGCACGAAGTCGCGGATCTCCACCGCCTCCATGATGCCGGCTTCGAGCAGGAACAGTCGGACTTTCAGGCAGAAGGGGCAGTTCTGCTTGAAATAGACAACGGGCTTGAAAGTGAGATCGTTCATTACATTTCTCCTTGGGTTGGCGCGGCTCCGGGAGGATGGCCGAAGCGAAAGCTGGATGCGGTCAACCCGCCCGCGAAGTCGGTCTGGTGGTAGGTGACGGCTCCGGGTTCGTCTTCGGCTGCACCCACGGCGACCATCAGTGGGATGAGGTGGTCTTCGCGCGGGTGGGCCGCGCGGGCGAAGGGCGCCTGTTCCCACGCGAGCAACTGCTCTGCGCGCGCATCGGGCGACGCGTGGACGAGTGTCTGCTGAAGCCAGTCGTCGAACCGGCGGGATGGCTCGTATCCACTAGTGCCCCGCATGTCCCTCAGATTGTGATAGCTGAGACCGCTGCCGATGATCAGGACGCCTTCATCCCGCAGCGGCGCGAGTGCTCGCCCGACCGCGAGGTGCAGCGCGGGATCGTAGCCGGCATCGATCGACAGCTGGACCACAGGAAGATCCTCTGCCGGATAGAGTGGCTTCATGATGCTGAAAGTGCCGTGGTCGAAACCACGGGTGGGATCGAGTTGTGTCTCGATGCCGCCGCCGCGCAATAGCGCCTGCACCCGCTTGGCAAGCTCCGGTGACCCCGGCGCGCCATATGTGATGTGATAGAGATGCTCAGGGAAGCCGGAATAGTCATAGACCATTCCCGGTTTCGCACCGGACGAGATAGCGAAGCCTTCGCCCTCCCAATGGCCGGAGATCACTAGGATGGCCTTGGGCGCATCGCCAAGCTCGGCCCGCATCTCGACCAGCGATTGCTCGAGCTTGTCGAAGTTATTGCGGAATTCGCCCGTCATGTACGGCCATGGGCCGCCGCCATGACTGACGAAGTACGTCGGGAGGCGGGGATTGGTCATCGGTTTGCCCTTGTGAATGGGTGCCGGCAGCGGAAGGAGTTCTTGGGAACTCACCGACCCCGACGGTTCATTAATCAAGCAATCGACTTTTCTCTTGGATTGATCAATGCCACTTACATTGAAGGAACATTTCCTGCATGTTGATGATCAATGGATACGTTAACGAGTCTGCGGGTCTTCTGTGCGGTGGCGGAGCTTAAAAGCTTCACGGCAGCAGCAGAGCGCCTGAACCTTTCGCCGGCGATGGCGAGCAAACATGTCATGCAGCTGGAGAGCAGGCTGGGAACCCGGCTGCTCAACCGGACGAGCCGCCATGTCAGCATGACCGAAACCGGCATGCTTTATTTCAACCAAACGCGGCAGATGCTTGACGGCCTCGACGAAGTAGAAGCGGCCATCAGCAACGTCACGGTCATGCCGCGCGGGATATTGAAGCTCAGCGCCCCGGTTTGGGTCGCAAATGCGCTCGTCGCAGGCATGATTGCTGAATATCACCAGCGCTATCCTGACGTTTGCTTCGACATGGATTTCAGCGGCCGGATCGTGAATCTCGTGGATGAGGGCTTCGATCTCGCCTTGCGCGCGACAGCACCCGAGCGGCTGGATCCCGGGCTTGTGGCGCGCCCTTTGATGAAGATTGTTTTTCATCTCGTGGGATCTCCGGCCTATTTGTCGCGCACGGGCCGGCCGATGAAACTGGCCGATCTCAATGGCCATTCGTTGCTGCGCTACAGCGGCGTGAACTCGAACGGCGGCTTGGCCTTCGATGGTCCGGAGGGCCGGGAAACGGTGAAGTTCCGAACCGTGATGCACGAGAATGAAACCATGCTGCACCTGGCAGCGCTGGGGGGCATGGGCCTCGTTTTCCTGCCAACATGGATGGCCCAAGCCGACATCGCTGAAGGGCGCCTGGAGATGGTGCTCCCCGATGCGTTAAACTTCACCGCGACGCTCCACGCCGTCTATCCGAGCAGGAAATATCTTTCCGCCAAGGTCCGCACCTTCATCGACTTCTTGGCGTCACGAACCGTTCCCTGCCCAGCGGGTGAGGGCGTCGTCGGCTAAGTGACTTTACAGTAGCCCTTCTACTTTCAGTGCTGTCTGCAGAGATGGCCGGTAGCGATGCGACCAAGAAGCGCATGGCTCGCAAGAGCGTAAGAGGGTCGTTCGCCGACCCCATTGCTTCTCGGGGCGATCTTCGTTTGTGGAGTCAGGCTCCATAATGTCATCATGAAATAAAGCGCCGTTAGAGACTGCTGCTAACGCAGAGCATCGGAAGACAGCGCGCGCTCTCGATTAAATCGAACTCCATTGTCTCTGGATCAGCAACTCGCAAATCGTCCAGGCGGGTGACTGCGCCAACTTTCTTCTGGAGACAATGTCCATTCTGCTTGCTCCTTGGCGTGAGGCATGTGTCTTGAACGGTGTCTTGTTCGGAACCTGGGCCTCTCGCGTCCCAGCCGGGATGACGCGCTTTGACCTTGACGAGACGGGGCTCGTCCACAACTGTCATTCGAGGGCAATGCTGGTTTACTGGCCTGCCTGTTCGGATTTTCGCTGAGCCGCGGCGAGCATTGCCTGCCCCACTTTTTGTTCGCCGTGCGAATTCAACGTTTCTGCCGCGCCGCGAATGTCGCGCAGTTCCTTGTTCTGGCTGAGCTTGGCCTTGCCGACCAGGCGCGTGATCTCGATTTCCAGACCGACAATCGCCTTCACCATCGTGTCGATGAATTCACGGGGAGCATCACCCATCTTCCACGGCACCGTCTGGCTTGCTTCGTGTCTGTGCGTCAGTTTGGCGACATTTCGGCGAACATACCGCTCATCGTCATGGACGGTGACCCGTCCGTGAGCGTGTGCGACGATGTAGTTCCAAGTCGGAACCTGCTTGTGAAACTCGTGCTTGCTTGGATACCAGTTCGGCGAGATGTAGGCGTCGGCTGAGCGAAACACCACCAACACCTCATCGCCGGTCGCGATGTCCTGCCAGACCGGGTTGTTGCGTGCGACGTGGCAGCGAAGCGTCCCGTGATCTCCTCCCGTGCGGTCGAGCTCGAAGGGAATATGATTTGCGTCGAGCCCGCTTGATCCATGGGTGATCAAGATGCCCAGCGAGTGTTTCTCGATCAGCTCGTGCAGAACGCCTTGGCTTGGCTCATCAAAATGGGCGGGAACGTACATGGGGTTTCTTTCTTCAGAGGGTGAACATTTATTGGCAGGGTGGTCTTGCGGACTTGGCAGTTTGTCAATTCTCCAAGAATACTGTCTCGTCGGCGCTGCCTCCCCGTTCCAGGACCGCCATGGAGAAGCGAGCGGGCAGATCGCCCGCTGCGGCATAGGAGTGTTCCTGATCGGTGACCAGCCGCGCACCCTCGCCAGCACTCAGGATCAGGGTTTCGGCGCCGACGCGAATCTTGAGGCTGCCTTCAGCAACAGAAATTAGCTCGCGTGTACCCGGGCTGTGCCCATCGGCTCGAAACTCGTCGCCCGGCATGATGGTCCACGACCACAACTCGAACATGGTCGGGCCCGAAGTGGATACCTGAAGCTGTGCCTGGCTGCCCTTGGGGCTTGTCCACAAGACCTTTGGCTTGGTCCGCTCGATCGGACTGCCCGAGGCGTCATTTGCCGGATTGCTCAGGAGATCGGAGACAGAGAGCGAAAAGGCGGCGGCCAACCGGCACAAGACGCCGATACTCGGGTTCGCCTTGCCTTTTTCGAGAGCCACAACGGTACCCTTGGAGAGGCCGGTGAGTTTGGCGAGCGCGTCGAGGCTCAGTAGCCGCTCATGCCGGAGACTTTGGATTCGGCACGCAAGCACCGAGCCTAGCTGTTGCTCCGTCTCGGCCACCATCATCATTCCGGTCATTATATTGACTTTCCGTTGCGCACCCTCTACGGTCACTATAATGACCGGCGCGGCAATCTTCAACTTCGCCGACGAAATTCAGCATGAAGGTTCGGCAATGCATATCGAGACAAAGGCAATCCATATCGGCCGCAGCGTCGATCGAACGACGGGCGCTGTTTCGATCCCCTTGCACACCAGTACGACCTTTCATCGCGGCGCTGACGGTGCGTTTCCATCTGGCTTTGAATACAGCCGGGATGCAAACCCAACGCGTAACGCTTTCGAGGCTGCAATGGCCTCGCTTGAAGAAGGGAGCACGGCTCTGGCCTTTTCATCCGGCATGGCGGCGATCACTGCCGTGTTCGAGGGGCATGCAACAGCAGGTCGTATAGTCGTACCTGACGACATGTATTTCGGGATCCGCTCGCTCATTGAAGAAACGGATATCGGCCGACGTTTCGAATTCGTTGCCGTCGACATGCGTGATCTCGACAGGTTGCGGGCAGCAGTCACGGACGCGCCTACCGGTCTTGTCTGGATCGAAACTCCATCGAACCCGTTGATCCGCGTCGTCGATATCCGCGCAGTATGCCAGATCGCACACGAGGCCGGTGCGCTGGCGATCGTGGACAGCACCTGGGCGACACCCGTGCTACAGCGCCCCCTTGCACTCGGCGCCGATGCCGTCATGCACTCGGCCACGAAGTACATTGGCGGACACTCCGATCTCATGGCAGGCGTTGTCGTCGTTCCCGAAGGATCACAGCTGGAGCGGCCGTTGCGCATGATCCAGCGACACAAGGGAAGTGTGGCCGCGCCCTTCGACTGTTGGCTGGCGCTGCGAGGTTTACAGACCTTGCCACTGCGAATGCGCGCACATTGCGAGGGTGCGCAGAAGGTCGCGGAAGCGTTGGCTGCTCATCCCGATGTCGAGGAGGTGCTGTTCCCTGGCTTGCCGGACGATCCGGGCCACGCGCTCGCGCAACGGCAAATGAACGGGTACGGCGCAATGCTATCCTTCGTTATTCGAGGTGGAGCTGAGGGGGCGATGGGTGTCGCCAGTCGGCTTAAGCTCGTGACGCGGGCCACAAGCCTCGGCGGGACACATACTCTCATTGAGCATCGCGCGTCCGTCGAGGGCCCGAGAACAATGGCGCCGGCGGGGCTGCTCCGCCTCTCGGTCGGCCTGGAGCATCCCCAGGACATCATCGACGACCTGACACAAGCTCTAAATGGCCTTGGCTGAATCTGCCGAGGTCTTGGTGCTCATCAAGCTGCTTCCGTAGGATATTCGCCGAATGCTGCCTGCGGAAATCCACAATATGCGGGCAGCACTAGGTAAACTATCTACAGCACGGAGTTTCCCATGCACATGTATCAGGTCGATGCCTTCACCGACCGGCTTTTCGCGGGAAATCCTGCTGCCGTTCTCGTCCTTGACGACTGGCTGCCGGATGAACTGATGCTGGCGATTACTCAAGAGAATAATCTGGCTGAGACGGCCTTTGTCAAAGCCCGCCCCGATGGGGCATGGGATTTGCGCTGGTTTGCCCCGGCGCATGAAGTCGATTTCTGCGGGCACGCCACCCTTGCGACAGCGCACGTCCTGTTCACCAAACAGACGGCGGTCGCACTACTCGTCTTTCACACCCGGGTCGGAGAACTGCGGGTATCGAGGGAGCCGGGCGGATACCGGCTCGACATTCCGCGTCTGACGCCGGAGGTCATCGGCACATTGCCGCAGGAAATAGCAGGGATTTTCGTTGAACCGCCCGTCCGCATTTTCCGCAATTTCGAGAATATCTTTGCCGATCTCGGCAGCGCTAATGCCGTGCGCGGTTTCACTCCCGACCTTGCGGCGATTGCTCGTCTCGGACCTGTCGGCCTTGTGGTGACAGGACAGGAAGCCGAGGGCGCAAAAGCGCATTTCGTGTCTCGCTACTTCGCCCCCGGCGCAGGTATTCCCGAAGACCCGGTTACGGGGTCAATCCATGCGACGCTTGTGCCCTATTGGGCTGCGCGGTTGGGCCGCGACAAGCTCATGGCCTATCAGGCGTCGGCACGTGGCGGATGGCTCGACTGCGTGTTGACCGAGGATCGCGTTCTTCTGGGCGGGAACGCAGTGACCTTCATGGAGGCCACGATTTCTCTGCCGAACATTACGGCTGCACACATAAACGAGGAGGTAGCAGACGCATGAAATTCAACACTTCGATGAAGACCGGCACTTTCGTTACCTTCCCGGGCGGTGCCCTTGCGGGACAAGGCAGGATCGAATTTGCAGCGCCTTGTGGAAATGGTTGGCTCGTCATCGCAGACCGAACGCCAGTGCATCCCGTTAGCTTTCGTTGGCCGGACCAACCCGCCGATCTAGGTCAGATCACCTTTGCGGATGGAGTAGTGGTTGAGATTGTGGATGCTTGGACAGGCTTGGTCGATGCTGGCGCCGGTGTGCTTTTGATTGGGGACGAAGCCAAAACCGTCAGGAAGGGCGAGGGGGAGTGGCAGGGCGTGGTAATACATATCGTTCAGTCAGATCGTGACCTCGGTGGCTATATCGGTGAGGAAGCACGCTTCACGGTCGAACCGCGGAGACGCAAGGCGCTATCGGTACCGCATACGGCGGCGCATCTTGCTGCGTTGGCATTGAATGCGGCTTCAATTCCTTTCTGGACCAAGGATTTTGCGGATCTCGATGCGTTTGGGCGGCCGAATCTCGACAAGGCCGCAATAGCGAATTCCTCGATCGAACCGGCTGTGTCTACGGATATCTATCGATTGGGCAAGTCGCTCAAGAAGAAGGGCTTTGATCGTGACGGTTTTCTCAACAAACTTGAAACTGTGGGTGTGGAAATTAACGGAATGGTACGTCGCTGGTTGAAAACGAACACGTTGGTCAGTGTGACGCCTGGCGAGGGATTGCTTGATGATATTCGGCTGTGGCGATGCAACCTCGATGGCACCGAGGTCATCATCCCTTGCGGAGGGACCCATTTAGAGAGGCTTTCGAATATTGGTGATGTTGAGGTCACTTTAGCGCCCTCAGAGGACGGCTTTGTCATGACCACACACGCTCGAGAAGCGTAAGTCTTCGCCGAATTTTGCAAACTGGGCTGAAGGCTTCGCAGCCTGTCAACGAAATTACGCCGCCCGGGCGCGCCCGCCGGCTTCTGCTATCACAGCTTTCTTGCCCCGCGGGACTCGGTCGCATCCACCCACATGCGATGCAGGACGGTGGCGAGCTTGCGGGCATGCGCAACTTTTGCCCGCTTCACGTCATTTGGTAGGTCTACCCGCCGAAATCGTCATGGCCGACACCGCTTATGACAGCGATCGCCTGCGCAATGCCATCGCTGATAAAGGCGCTGTGGCGGTGATCCCCAACAATCCTTCCCGCGCGCAAAAATACCCGCTGGACAAGCATCTCTACGCCCAGCGCCACCTGATCGAATGCTGCTTCTCGAGACTCAAGCAGTTCCACAGGGTCGCTACGCGCTTCGAAAAAACCGCCGAAAACTACCTCGCAGTCGTCACTATCGCAGCAATCGTCCTATGGATCAGATAACTGTCCACACTTCCTAGTCCATCTGACGAAAATGATCGGGCCATCCGACGAGAAGGAGTGCCGTTTGCCTTCTGTCTCAAACACCAGCAGTTGAGGACGGGCAAGCGGCATCAGCCGCTCTACGAGTTTGCCGACGCTCAAGCGCACTGACGGTCCCCAGCTGACGGAAACCCGGCCGCTCTCTGCCCACTTCTGTGCCTGGCCTTGAATGAGAAGGAGGACTTGCGCTGCGACGTCCTGGTCGAGATTCGAGATGTGCTTAAGGCGAGATTCGTCCGGTCTCAGTTCGACACCCCGATCGCGGAGCTCGTCGAGGGCCGCAGCCAGGAATTTTGATTGCAATTCGGTGAAATGGCCGGCCGTGCGCTCCCGCGTCTCGCTACGGCGCTTATCCTCCAATTCCTGGCGGAAAGCCTTTAATGCGGGGCGACGTGGTGTTTGACCGGCCTCCACCCGAGCCCAGTATCCTCGCGGAGGTTTTGGGACCTGCATCTTCTGGCAAAGTTTGCCGACTGCGACATCGGAGATCCCAAGTTTCACGGCGATTTCGCTTGTTGGACGCTCCCAGACCTGAGCGAACAATTCCTCCCGTGAGATATCGTGTTTCGGCATTCGATGATCCTCCACTAAACGATCTGGTGGCATTTTGTATGAAATGGATTGCAGGATAGGCAAAGGGGAGCTGACATTCGATGCAAGATCCTATCTACAAGGCAATTGTCGCAGCCAAGATCGGTTTGCTGTTTTCTCATCCAGAAGCTGGCCATGCCATAGCTGCGCTCCGGCCCGTCGAAGTCTCGCGGTCTAGGAAGTGTGGACAGTTAGGTTCTGTCGCAAACTTTCTGTGGATTTGCCAGCGGTTTGATCTTGCCATAGATCTGGGTTGAAGATGAGCAGGCATGTTGAGTTTCAAATCATGGTCGATTTCAAAGGCAGTCACTACCCCAAAGA
>NZ_JAFEVL010000021.1 GCF_016901135.1 Martinezella lusitana
CCGAGGTCGACAACCTCATAGCAGTCCTTAAGCAAGAGGGAATGCCGTATCCGATGGGTATGGGTATCGTCTCAGGACCGGCGCTCAATTCTGTCCTGGCTGATTGCCGGCGGTTGGTGACTGTGGCGAGGAAGGCAAAAACATGAAGATGCTATCTCCGATGAGAGAAGATGAGTACGCAGGTTATTCCTACGGGATGGCGAGCCGCCGCGCCCAAGAAGTATGTCAGATTGCCGGCGCTACCGGTCAAACGATAATCGCCGCACAACACCTGCATAAGCTGGCTGAAATCATGCGTGATCGCGGTCCATTGGTAGGTATCGCAGGGCGCGAAATGGATAAACTCCTAGAAAAGCGATATGAGTTTCTTGACCACCTCTAAAAGGGCAGCCGACAAGAACAAGGGCGGTCGCCCTCCATCTCTCGTCGCCGATGCTGCCACGATGAAAACGTTGAAGGGGCTCGGCGAGATCCAGGCAACAACTCGGGAGTGCGCCGCCGTCCTGTCAGTGTCTCATCAGACCTTCATTGCGTTTCTACAGCGTGAGCCCGATGCGGCCGAAGCATTGGAGCGCGGCAAGGAGATGGGCAAGACGTCGTTACGCCGCACCCAGTTCCGGTTGGCGCAGAAGAACGCGTCAATGGCAATCTTCTTGGGCAAGAATTACCTCGACCAGACCGACAAGCAGGACATCACGGCTTCCGTGACGCAAGACATCCACGTATCGGATGCAAGGGCAAAACTTGAACGTCTCATCGATCGCCAGACTGCCGCCGGATAGAAGAGCGCAAGTTCTCTCACGGCTGACTGATGATGAGTGCGAGCAGCTTCTGAATGACTGGCGCTTCCTTGCTCGTGATAGCCAGATAGCCCCTGAAGGCGATTGGCAGACATGGTTGATCCTGGCGGGCCGAGGTTTTGGCAAGACTAGAACCGGCGCTGAATGGGTAAGAGAGCAGGTCAAGGCGGGAAGAAAACGTATTGGCCTAATTGCTCCGACCGCATCGGATGCTCGTGAAGTCATGGTCGAGGGCGAAAGCGGACTTCTATCCGTCTGTTGGGCTGCTGACCGTACGGTGACGGGCGAAATGCTTGGCAAGCCGTCATATGAGCCCTCCAAGCGCCGCCTGACGTGGGCGAATGGTGCGATAGCCACGACATACTCGGCGGAAGAGCCTGAGCGTCTACGCGGCCCACAGACCGAATGCATATGGTGTGACGAGCTGGCGGCTTGGAAATACCTGCAGGACACATGGGATATGGCCATGTTCGGCCTTCGCCTAGGTTCCAATCCGCAGGCAATCGTTACGACGACGCCGAAGCCGCTACCGCTGATACGCCAACTGATCAAGGATCCGCGCACGGTTATCACGCGCGGCTCAACCTTCGATAATGCTGGCAATCTAGCCGCTTCATTTCTGAAGGTGATCAAGGACAAGTATGACGGTACTCGCCTCGGCCGCCAGGAGCTAAACGCCGAACTGCTCGACGATGTGCCAGGCGCGCTGTGGACGCGGGCTATGATCGATGTGGCCCGGCAGAACGAGATCGGGCAGCCATGGAGTATCCCTGATCTGCAGCGTGTCGTGGTCGGAGTAGACCCGAGCGGCACGAAGGGCGAAGAAGACAACGGCGACAGCATTGGAATTGTCGTTGCGGGCAAAGGAGTGGATGGGATCGCCTATCTGCTAGCCGACTGGACTTGCAAGCTCTCTCCAGATGGGTGGGGCCGGCGAGCCGTAGATGCCTATAGAGCCTTCGATGCCGACAGAATTCTCGGCGAGCGCAACTATGGCGGCGCGATGGTCGAGCATGTGATCCGCACCGTCGATCACCAAGTTCCATACAAAGAGGTCGTCGCAAGCCGCGGCAAGATCGTGCGGGCTGAGCCTGTCGCTGCTCTCTATGAGCAAGGACGAGTGAGGCACGTCGGCGCGGATCTTGAGCTGCTTGAAGATCAAATGTGCTCGATGACCGGGACGGGCTTCCTAGGGGATGGTTCTCCTGACCGCGTAGATGCCGCCGTGTGGGCTCTTACCGAATTGATGCTTGAACCGGCGCGCCAAAGCCTCGTGTTCGGCTGAAAAGAAAGCACCTTGATACATGGCATGGAAGGACTGGTTTAAAGGTCGATCAGCCGGCCGTAAGCCCAACGCACCATCGCGGGATACGATTTCCTTTCCGCAGATGATGCAGATCGGCCAAGCGATATCCCGGCGACAGTTGGCCTATAAACCGTCACCGCGGAACCTGCGCTATTTCAGCCGCACGCCTTATGCCAGGGCCGCAATTAACGCGATCAAAAACCCCTTGGCCGAGCTCGGCTGGAAGATCGTCACACTGCCAGGCGTTACCGAGACATCGGAGCACCTGCGCCAAATCGAAGTGGCGACGAACTGCCTCTTGCAGCCGAACCAAGACGACAGCTTTCGCACGCTCATAGAGCAGGTCGTTGAGGACATCTGCGTCGGGGCAGGCGCTATCGAGTTGCAGACGGGTGGCGATGCTCTGCGTCCGCTCTGGCTGTGGCCAGTAGACGGCCTATCGATCCAGATCTACCCGGCATGGGCCGGCGAGGCTGCTGAACCCCGCTATGTCCAAACGGTCGGGTATGGCTCGGCTGCAGGCGGTGGGCAGGCATTTCCGCTGCGCAATGACGAGTTGATGTATATCCGCCCGAATCCGTCGACATCGACACCATTCGGTTATGGCCCGCTAGAAATCGCGTTCAATTCGATTGCCCGCATGTTGGGCGTCGGAGAATTCGCCGGCAACGTCGCCACCAACTCTCGCCCGTCGATCATGCTTGATCTCGGCGATGGGGTGACGGACACCGATATCCAGACATTCCGTGCCTACTGGAAGAATGAGGTCGAAGGACAGGGCGTCATGCCCATCGTCGGTCTCTCTCAGACAGCTGGCGAAAAGTCACGTGGGGCCAGTGTAGAACGGCTTTACCCCGAAGGGGATGACGGTCTCTATCTGAAATACCAAGAGTTCTTGAAAGCGGAGATCGCCATTTCGTTTGGTCTGTCCCCTCAGAACCTCGGCGCTGAGCGTGACATCAACAGGAACACAGCCGAAGTGGCTGAAGACCGGGATTGGAACGGCGCCATCAAGCCGATGGCTCATCTGATCGGATCGCATCTCACCAGAGAGGCCATCCAGGGCAAGCTTGGTTTTTCGCAGCTCATGTTCATGTGGGTCGGCCTCGAACGCGAGGATGAACTCAACACGGCCAAGATCTACGAGATCTACTACAAGAACAATGCCATCACGCCGGATGAGCAGCGCGCACGTCTCGGACAGCCGCCGTCTGAAGGCCCATGGGGTGAATTGGTGGCTGCAGACGTTGAGATCGCCATCCAGGCAGCCCGTGGCGCTGGCCAAGTCGACGACCCAGACCTGAAACAACCTGATCCACAATCGACCAAGCCGAAGCCCGGCAAGGTGAAGCAGAAGAAGGACTGAACCATGGCTATCGAAGTCCATACCATTTCGCAGGTGTCGGGCTCGACGTTCGCTCGTCTTGATCGCATCCTGCTCGCCAATCTGGTGAACGTCGCCAATGCCAAGGGAGACGGCGGCATTGCTACTGTCCCTGTCGCCTCGGCCGGCGCCGGCTATACCACCATTCCTACCGTTGCTATTGCTGGGACGGGCGCGCTTGGCGCAGGCTCTGGGGCTGCTGCCACGGCTGTCATGAAAGTTGTCTCGGCGACTATTGCTGCTGGCGGCTCCGGCTATACCAACGGCGCGCAGGTACTCACCGGCACGACGGGCACTGGAACGAAGGTCCAGGTCAATGTTACGGTCGCTGGCGGCATTGTCACCGCGATCACGGGCATTGCTGTCGCAGGCGCATATACGGTACTGCCGACGCTGGCTGGCGAAGCAACAACTGGTCCAGCAGGAACCGGTGCAACACTGAATCTCGTCATGGGCGTCGCCTCTATCACGGTAGGAACGGCAGGGTCTGGCTATCCCGATCTGACATCAACCGCAACGCTCTCTGGCGGCACGCCGACGACCGCTGCCGTTCTCGGCATCCCGACGATCACTTCAGCCAATGGCGCACCATCAAAGACGCACATCGCCTTCAAGGACATGCCGCCGCTCTATGGGGTCAACATCACTCCGAGCCAACAGTGCCAGACCGCAGTTCTGAACAAGCTCAGCACAGGGTTCGACATTGTTCTTTATCCGCCGTCCGGATCAGCGCTTGCCGCCGGGACGTTCGATGCTCTGGTTGTCGCCTGATGCCACGCGGCCGACCGAAGACCAAGCATCTCGCCGAGATCGGGCGTAAGCTATTTCTCGGCGTGCCTAACGTCGATGAGCCTCAAGAACTACCGCTCCCCGAAGAGCAGCCGGAGCTTGTCGAGACTGTCGATTTGCTTGGCCGCATGACGCGTGCCGCTCATCGCATGTCGATATCGGGGGATTTCCACAAGGCGCACGCCATGGACGTGGCAACCCTCCGCCTCGGCGAGCTGCGCAACGTACTGCCTGACGCAATTGATGCTGCCCCCGAAGAACTGCGCTCGGCCTTGGCCGAACTGCTCGCCCTCATCTGACGAGATCCACATGACCCTGACGAAAGAGGCTCGGGACGAGTTGCCCGAGAGCGACTTCGCTGTGCCTTCCAAGCGGGCGCTGCCAATCCAGGACGCGGTCCATGTCCGCATGGCTTGGCGCGTTTTAGACCGCACACAGGGCCTCTCCGACGCAGAGCGCAAGACGGCGCGCGAGCGCATTCTGAAGAAGGCGAAGGCGCTCGGGATTGATACGTCGGACTGGCAATCCGTCTCAGCCATGGCGTTCGAGGCAATGGCTATCGTCATGCCTGTGGTCGAGGATCATCCGAACCGGATGCCATTCTCTGGCGTCCTGACACGCATCGACGAGCCTTCCGACAATCCGCCACACGGATCCAACGGCAAGCTCGTCATGTTGCCTCGGGCGGTCGCCGAACAAGCGCTACCGTCGCTGCTTGGCATGGCGGTTGACTTCGAGCCCGGCTTTAAGGGCCACGACCCGCAAGCAAAAATTGGTGTGATCACCGCTGCCACGATCGAGGGCACCGCGATCCACATCGAAGGTTTCATCTACGCATCGGACTTCCCGGAGGAAGCCGCCGCGATCCAGATCGACAAAGATAAGCTCGGCTTCTCCTTTGAGGCCAAGCGCATCCTCGTCGAAACCATGGACGCCGATCCTCTTGTTATCACCGAATGCGTGTTCACGGGTGCTGCGATCCTTCTCAAGGACCGTGCCGCCTACACGACAACCTCCCTGGCTGCGAGTGCAGACCTAAGCGACGAGGACATCCTTATGAGTGACGAACTGAAAAAGCTCCTTGAGAGCTTTGACGCCCTGTCGACCAAACTGGACAGTGTTTCAGCAAGTGTCGAAGAAATGAAGAAGACCCCGGCCAAGATCGACGCCAGCACCGAGCATACCCGTTCGATGGTCGAGCCCCATGCCACGGCCCTCGAAAGCTGCGCCGCCAGCATGGAAGCATCCGGCATCGGCAGTCATTCGCCGGCCGGTCATGCCGCCGTGCTGCGCCGTATGGCTGGCTCCATGCGCGCTGAAGCGGCGATCGGCAAAGTGCCCGCGATCTACCATGATCGGGACTCCGGCTATTACGCCTCTGCCGAAGATACCACGAAGGCAACCGCTGCCGCCGTCGAAGCCGCCACCAAGCCTCTCAAGGATGAATTGGCCGCCATGGACACCAAGCTTGCCGATCTGAAGGCTGCAGGCTTCAAGGCTGCCGAAGTCCCGGAACGCAAGACCCTCAGCCCGGCGATTGCTGCGCTGCTTGCCAAGTCCGGTCTCGGCGCACCCGAAGGCGACGACAAGCTCGACCCTCACAAGGTCAGCAAGGCGCTCGCAGATGGCGGCATGGATCGTCGCGCCATCCTCGAAGCCAAGACGGCGCTGGCCCGCGCTGGCCTTATGATCTGATCGGCCGAAGGCCAGAAGGGAACTATCACTATGAGCTACATGGGTAAATTCCTCGATATCTCCGCTGCCGCAGACTTTCTCGGCAACGGCGCTATCGAAGTGAACCGTTATGAGGATGAGATCGTCGATCTCGTTCGCCGTGAATCGATCGCGCTCCAGCGCTTTGATGCTGTACCGGCCACCGGCCATCCGCATCGCTACTTCGAACAGACCGCCATTGCCACGGCGGCGTTCACCGATCCTCGGGCTATCTCACCCACGCCATCCGGCCCGACCCGCGTTGAGCGCGCCGCCTTCATCAAGGCGCTCACCGCACAGACCAATCTTTCGCTCTTCGACGTTGACGTGACCCGCATGCAGGGTCAGTTCGCCTCCGTCGAAGCCAAGGATATCGAGGACATCGTATCAGCGATCCTTATCCAGGAAGGCACGTCGGTCTGGAACGGCAATGATACGTCGCTCTCGTCTCCCACGACGATCCAGTATATGGGACTACTCAACCAGATTCCGGCCGGGTCCGTCTCCGTGGGTGCTGGTGCTTCGATCATAGACGGCTTGAAAGCTCAGGTTGCCGCAATGGCTGCCAACGTGACCTATCGCGTCCGGCCGACTGCGATCTATCTCAATCCGATCCTCGGCGACTACATCGACCGTGAAGCCAAGGCAGCCAAGATCGAGCTGAAGGAAATGGTTGTCGCCGGCGTCACCGTCAACGCGATCGAGACCCAGGCTGGTCGCCTGCCGCTGATCGCTGACCCCTATATGCCGACGACCACGGATACGAGCTTCGGCTACGCTGCCCCAGCCTCCGGCTTCAAGAACTACTTCGCCGTTGTCACGACGGAGAAGGAAATCGAGATGCCGTACGTCCACGGCGGCGATGGCAACAAAAACCCGCGTGTCTTCCAGCTCGGCCTTCTCGCCGGCCTGCAGGGCCAGTATGTGGCCGTTCACTTCAACACGGTGATCGCCAAGGCAGCTTCCTACGCACACGCCGTGGTGCTGGTCGTCCGTCCGTAATCATCGCTGATCTGAAATCAAGCCGGGCAACACAGAGTGCCCGGCTTTTCCATACCCAAACGATGGATTTTACATGCGCGTTTATCTGACAGGCTCACAGCACCGTGCCCAGCCCATCCATCGGATGTTTGTCTCGCCGGCCACCGATATTCAGAACGAAGAAGTGCCGCGCGACTGGGTCAATGACCAAAATGAGCCGGTGCAAATCGCGGTTGATTTCGCCTATGGCGTCGCAGAAGTACCGCCATCTCTTGGGAAATATATGATTTCTCGCGGCCTTGTCGCCAAGACGAAGCTCATTCTGCCGCATAGCGCGGCCCTATTGGAGGCGTGATCAATGGTTGCTGCGAAAGACGACTATTTCCAGTACACCAATGATCTGTCATCGCCGGCCACGCATTGCGCTTTGGTCACGCCCAGCGATACCGTCGATCTCACTGAAATTACCCGCGCCGTTGCCTTTACTGCTGCTGGAACTCTCAAGGTTACGATGCAAGGCGGCGAAACGGTCGTCATTCCATCGGGCGCTCTCAGCCCTGGCCAGATGAATCCGATGCGGGTCACGCGCATTTGGGCAACAGGCACAACGGCTACCGGTCTGGTCGCTTGGTGGTGATCTGATGGCCTCGATTTACCTTCAGCCCACCGATTATGCTGCCTATGGCATTACGGGCGCTACAGCGGCGCAGGTGCAGCAGGCCTCGGCATATGTCGATGGTTACCTGAAGCGACCTGAAGGGCTGATCTGCGCCAATGATGCGGCGGGAAATCCCTGCTACATGGTCTCGCTCAATCCGACGTCCTCATGGACGTTTCCGAATGCCATCGCCCCGGGTATTGCTGTCACTGTGCATGCCCCTCTTGGGCTTTTGCTATCGATGGATTTGCTTGGCCAGGTGATCATTCTCGATCGCGCCGTTCCCAACAAGACCGAAGCCGCCGTCATTACCAACGTCAATCCGGCGGCGGGGACGATCATTCTTGGCAATGTCACTTATTCCCATTCGGCTGGTGCTATCGGTGACTTCGGCCTGACCAATTTCGAAGAGCGTTCGCTTCCTTCCAAGCGATCAATGATCCGCATGGCGCGCCAAGGCGTGACGCGGCTGATTTCCGGGGTGGGGCGCTACGGCTACGGTCGACGTTCTGACCAGATCCAAGGCATGTACAACGAGATCAACCTTCTTGCCACGCTGCAGACCTTCGGTGGACCGCCGCAGTGGATCCCGTTCGATGTTACGCAAGCCTCGATCTCGCCGACCACGGCTGAACTCTGGGTGCCGGCTGGCATTCTACTGGCCTATTACACCGATGTCCGCGTCTGGTATGTCGCGGGCTATCCAGCGTCTGGTCTCCCCGACATTATCAAGCAGGCAACGGCGGCTGTCGTCGACTTCCTGATCAATGCGCCGCCCGGCATGATCTCGGGTGGTTTCAAGCGGATGAAGGCAGGTGATACCGAACTTGATCGCTTTACCAGCGAACTGTTCAGTTCACCGCAATACTCTCTCATGGCGTCGTTCCGCGCCGTCACGCTCGGCTGAACGATGACATTCATTTATCCCAGAACTATTGCGGTCACCCGGCCGCAGGGGCAGACCGGTGTCGGTGACGTTGGCTATAGCGGAGTGCTGGAATCAACCGAGACAGCCGTAATCTCTGGCATCCCGGCAAATATCCAGTTGAAGACGGCGCAGAGCAGGCAGACCAGCGGCGGCTTGCCAGCGGCCCCTCCAGGCCCTCCGGTGTGGCGTGTGTTCATTCCGCTCAATGCCGTCGCAAAGGGCGTTATCGTGGACAGAGACATCGTCACCGACGATCTCGGCGAACGGTATCAGATCATCGCAGCATATTGGAATTCGATGGGCTGGAACATCGCCTGCATCCGTCTTGAGGCGCGCTGATGGCTGATATCTCAGACGTCGAGAAAGCCATCGTGACACTGGTATCGGCGGCGCTCTATCCGAATGGCACCTCCGAGCCATCGGCAATCGCCGCGCCGTGCAAGGTCATGCGAGGCTGGCCTGTTCCTGGCCAACTTGACACAGATCTCGGCACAGGAACCCTGACGGTCTCCATCTTCCCAATGGCTGGGATGGAGCGAAACACAACGCGGTTCACGACCGACCTCCAGACGCTGAGCATTCCGAGCCCAACGATCACCGCTATGGTGGCAGGGCAGACGATTACCTTCGCTGGTACCATCGGCACAGCGCAGAACGTCGGCGTGACGCTTGGCGACTGGCAGCCGGCAAGTCAGACCTTTGTCTATCCGGCAACGATCAGCGACACCATGACCACGATTGCAGCGGGTCTTGCGGCTCTTCTGGTCGCGGGCGGCGTAGCTGCAACGGCTAATGGCCCGGTGCTCACATTGCCCGCCACAGCCGTCGCTACGGCGATTGTCGGCGTGTTCGGGACTATGTGGCAGGAATTTAAACGGCAGGAACGGGGCATCATGGTCTCGCTCTGGTGCCCAGACCCTGGGATGCGCGACCTAGCGGCGCCGATCATCGATCTCGCCTTGGTGCAGAACGAGCATTTGTTGCTACCGGATGGTTCTGGGGCTCGCATGGTCTACCAGCGCACCATGATTTCAGACGAGCGACAGACGCTCAATATCTACCGCCGAGACCTGATCTACATGGTTGAGTACGGCACGAACGTCATCACGACATACCCACAGATCATTTCCACCAAGGCCATTATCCAATGAAGCCACGCGTTCTCTTCGTTCTCAAATACCGGGAACAGCCTTATGACGCCGGCGCGAAGGATTGGTCTTATAGCGGTTCGGGGAAGCCCCTGTGCAGCGGTCTGTTCAATTCCGCCAACATGGCCTGCGAGATGCTGAAGCGCCTCGGCTATGCCTCTGACATCGTGCACGTCGGGGATGGCAATGACATCCACCGGGAATGCGTGAAGTTCAAGGCTGACGTTTGCATCATCGAAGCCTTCTGGTGCCCGCCGTATAAGTTCGGCGATCTCCTCAAGGCTCTTCCCAAGACGCGGTTCATCGTTCGGAACCACAGCGAGACGCCGTTCCTGTCCTCGGAAGGGATCGCGTTCGGTTGGATGAAGGAATATGCGGGCTTCCCGAATGTCCTGATCGCCCCGAACTCGATGCGGATGTTCGGCGACACCCGGGCGATCGGGATTTCTCCAGACAAGCTTCGCTACCTGCCAAACTACTATTCCCATGACAAGAAGGCCGTTCATTCCAGCAAATGGGCGCATCTCGGTGAGCTGAACATCGGCTGCTTCGGGGCGGTTCGACCGCTCAAGAACGTCATCATTCAGGCCCTGGCGGCCATCCAGTTCGCACGGGACAACGATGTCCATCTGCGCTTCCACATCAACGGAAACCGCGTCGAGGGCAATGGCGGCCCTATCCTGAAGAACTTGCGCAGCATCTTCCAGAACGGCGGCGATGCCATAGAGCTTGTCGAGCACAACTGGATGGACTCCGAGGACTTTCGAACCCTGATCGGGACGATGGATCTCGTCATGCAGGTGAGCTTGTCCGAGACCTTCAATATCGTTCTGGCCGATGCAGTCTTCGCCGGCGTCCCGGTGATCGGTTCTGCTGAAGTCCCGTGGCTTGTGAGGTGCTGTGCGGCTCGCCCCAACTCACGGCCCGATATCGAGAAGAAGATCTACAAAGCGCTCGGCTTCTGGTCGAAGCGGCTCGTGAAGCGAAATCAGGCGAATGTCGAGCGGTACAACGCCGAGTCCATGGCTCAATGGAACAAGGTTCTTCTGAGCCTGTAAGAGCTGCGTGCTGAAATCATGTTCGGCGTGAGTAAATTCACCTAACCCATTCAGGAATCACCATGAAAGCGCTGACCGTTACAGCGCCCTTCGCCTCATATGCGAAGGGTGACCAGATCGTCGATGCCGACAAGATCGCCGCGGCACTCGACAGCAACCCTCATCAGGTCGTCGCGGTCAATCTGCCCGACCCGGCTCCGGTGGTGAAACCACTGCCGGCGGTCGACCCGCAGTCGTAATCCTCCACCCCACCAAGCAGAAGGGCCGATAGATGCCTATTTTTCAGCAAGGCGCGTTGAACACAACGGCGTTGACCGTGCCCGATGTCTATATCCAGATCATCAAGCCGCAGACGCTCATCAATGGCGTTCCGACGAACATTCTCGGGATTGTCGGCACTGCGACGTGGGGACCGGTCAATCAGCCGCAGATCGCCGGCAACGCCACGCAATGGGCGACCGTCTTCGGCCCTTATCAGAACCGCACCTATGACATGGGCACCCATGCGACGATCGCCTTCCAGCAGGGCGCGACGGCGATCTATGGCGTTCGCGTCACGGATGGAACGGATGTAGCAGCCACGATCGTCGTTCAGTCGACCTGCATCACCCTGACCGCCAAGTATTCCGGCACATTCGGGAACGGCATTCAGGCCTCGATCGGTCCCGGCTCGGCCGCCAACACCTTCCAGATCAAGATCGCCGTGGCCGGTCTTACCCCGGAACTGTTCGACAATATCCCCGGCTCTGCGAATGCGCTCTGGGTCAATATGGCGGCCGCCATCAACAGCGGCACGGCCACTCGTGGCCCGTCGCAGATCATCGTGGCTACGGCCGGCGCTGGCACAACGGCGCCCACCACGGCTAGCTATACCCTAGCGGGTGGCACGGATGGCACGACGACAATCACATCCTCCGTCATGCTCGGCGTCGATACCGTTCCTCGCAAGGGCATGTACGCGCTGCGCGGGATAGGCTGTTCCGTCGCTGAACTATGTGATGTCGCGGACTCCACGAGCTGGGCAACCCAGATCACCTTCGGCCTGTCCGAGGGCGTCTATATGGTTTCCAGCACGGTTTCCGGCGACAACCCGACCACGGCAGCCACGACCAAGGCCACGGCCGGCATCGATAGCTATGCCATGAAGCTCATGCTCGGCGATTGGGTCTACTGGAATGACACGCTCAACGGTGTGCCGCAGCGCCTCGTGCCGCCGACGCCGTTCATCGCCGGCTATCTCGTGGCACTTTCTCCGGAGCAATCGACGCTCAATAAGCCGCTGAACAGCATCGTGGGCACGCAGAAGAGCTATACGGGCATTCCCTATACCTCGGCCGATATCCAGATCCTGGCAGCTGCCGGCATTGATGTGATCTGCAACCCAGTCCCGGGCGGCTCCTACTTCGGCGCTCGCCTCGGCCACAACACATCGTCCAGTGCCGTCATCCACGGCGACAACTACACCCGCATGACGAACTATCTCGCCACGACCCTGAATTCGGCGATGGGCATCTATGTGGGCCTTCTGAACTTGCAGAAGACGCAGCGCCAAGCGAAGATCACGCTCGACAGCTTCCTCCAGAACCTGACCGATCAGGGAATGATCGGTTCGTCTGACGGCAGCACGCCTTATTCGGTCGAGATCGATGCGGCAAACAACCCGCAGTCCCGCGTGGCGCTCGGTTACCTGCAGGCCAACGTGCAGGTGAAATACTTCTCGATCGTCGAATTCTTCCTCATCAACCTCGAAGCGGGTCAGTCGGTGCAGATCACCTCGACCGGCGTCAGCTTTGCTATCTAAGGAGCCCTGACCAATGCCAGTCAATACCGGTTTCGGCAGCCTTAACATCGGCAAGGATGTGTCGCTTGACATTGTCCTTCCCGATAACTCCATCCTGCCGCTCGCGATCCTGACCAGCTTCAACAAGAAGCAGAACACCAAGGAACTCGACAGCAAGGGTCTGGATGGGGTCAACCGCCTCGCATCTCTTCCCGACACATGGTCGGGCGATATGGCCGTCGATCGCGCCTCAAGCGTGCTTGACGACTACTTTGCCCAGGTCGAAGCGGGCTATTACAACAACGGCACGCTGAACGCCCTTCGTATCACGGAAACGATCCTCGAAACCAACGGCACTATCACGCAATACCGCTATGACGGCGTGGCGCTGAACTTGGCCGATGGCGGTACGTTCAAGGGCGACGCCTACGTCAATCAGAAGATCAACTGGAAAGCGTCCAAGCGCATTAAGGTGCAGTAATGCCATCCATAAAAGTCAACAAGGTCGCCGAGCCGACCGAATCTCAGCGAATAGTGGAAGAAGGCAACAAACACTATTCCACAACCGACGCACTTGGCCGAGAGATCGTTTTCCGGCGCCTCACCGGCAGCGATCAGCGCCGGATGCTGAAGGCAATCTCGAATGAATCGGCCAACAAGGAAAAACTCCTTGGCATGTACATGCTGGCGGCTTGTGTCGTGAGCATTGACGGCGATCCTATTTCGCTCCCGAAGACAGAACTACAAGCTGATTTTCTGGTCGACAGATTGGAAACGCATGGTTTCGAAGCTCTTGGCGCTGCCGTCAAGAAAGAATTCGGTGTCACGACAGAAGAAGATTTGCGTGACGACGCGGGGGAATAGCGGCCGACCCTGACATCAAGAACTCTCTGTTCTTGGTCAAGAACGGCGTTCCGTTTGACGTCGCATTCAGTTTAGGGCCGGCTGAAAAACTCGCCTACTGCATCATCTTCGGTGAACTCGATGGTGGTGAATTCGATTGGGGCTCGCTGAGTTGGCGAAGGAAGAATTGATCCATGGCCGATTTCACTTTGGACAGCATGGCGGCATTCCTCACTGAACTCGCCATTGCAATGCCGATGGCTCACCATACGGCGCTGGAACAGGCTGCGGCCGTTGTTGAAGCCGAAGCGAAAGCCGAGATTGGCCATTACCAGGGCGCAGCCGGTCCCTTCGCTGCGTGGGCTCCCTTGAGGCCGGAAACTATCGCTCAAAAGGCAAACGGGGATACGCCGCTCCTTGAGACCGGCGATATGCGCGACAGCATCGGCACGATCATTGCCGGAGACGAGGCACACGTCGGTTCGAACGATGACAAGGCAGTCTGGCAAGAGCTGGGAACCGTGAAAATTCCGGCACGATCATTCCTTGGCGGCGCAGCGGTGCGCAAGTCGGAAGAGGTGAAGGAAATCATCGGCAGAACGATGCATGCTTCCCTTATCAAGCCCGAGACGTCATTCGCAAATGGCGCAAGGGTAGAGATCCCGATCAAGTGATCATCGCATCGAGATTATGAAGCCGACCAGCGCGCCGATTGCGGCGACTATCAGAAAGAACGCACCTATCACGGTGAAGAAGAGTGCGGAGACGTTGGCCTTGTAAAGCCAGTGCCCGCGCCCTTGCATCTGGCGGACATACCATTGCCATGCCGTTTTCGGCTTCGGAAGGTGATCGATGACCTGTTCAAATCGATCGCGCTTTGATGGTCGTACGAATTCTTCTTCCCGCCATTTGCGAGGGGGAGGGTAATCCCATTCCTGGCTCATTCGAGCGCTCCGTTGAAACAGGGCGCTAAAATGAGCCTTTTTCTTGTAAATGTCGAGGTGCTGCATGGACGTTTGGAAGATTGGCGTGGCGATCAGCCTCACGAACGGCATGTCGCCGGTTCTGGCTGTCATCGCTGCCGATCTCCTCGGCCTGAAAGGGAAAGTTAACGAAGTCGAGAACGCATTCTCTAGCTGGAAGCCGGCCCTTATGGGGGTCGCCGCAGTTCTAGCCGGCGGGGCGATCATCGACGGCGTGGTGAAGCTCGCAGACCATGGCAAAGAACTGGTCCATGTCCAGCAGCAGATGGTGGCCGCCGGCGTCAATCAGGTCGACGTTGCCAAGGCTACCGCAGATTCGTGGAAGGTCGCATCTCAATACGGCTTGAAGGTCTCCGATGTCCTCGCTGACATCAAGGAAGCCCGCATGGTGTTCGGCTCGACTGAACACGCCATGGATTTCATCGGGCCGCTTGAGCAGATGCGCGTGGTTTTGAATGCCACCTCCGAAGGATCAGGAAACAAGGCATCTGACGCCGTCTATGAGATGGCGCGCGCTGGCGAACTGAAGGGTTTGCAGAATCCTGGCGACTTCATGTCCTATTTCGACATGATGACCAAGGCGATCACCGCCTCAGGCGGTAAGGTCGATCCGAAAGGCTTCCTGCAGGCCACACAGTACGGGCGTCTCGCATCAAAAGGGTGGGACGAGGATTTTTACACGAAAATCCTGCCGTCCATGATTCAGGAAATGGGGCCAAGCCAATCCGGTACTGCCCTGATGTCGCTTTTCGGAACGGCGGTGCAGGGCAAGGTTACCAAGCGCTCCCTTGGCCAGATGATCGACATGGGTCTGATCGAGGACATGTCCAAAATCATCTATGACGGCAAGGGCGATCCTGTCGGTTTCAATCCCGGAGCCGTCAAGGGCACCGATCTGATGACCAAGGACCCATATCGATGGGCGCAGGAGGTCTTCAAGCCTCTCGTTGAGGGCAAGCTTGGCCACCAAGTCTTTGCCGGCGATGAGAGCGCCATCCAACTCTTGGGCGGCATGTTCGGCAACAGAACCTCGGCTCAGGCGATCGCCACGCTCCTCCTCGAAAGCCAGCGAATCAACAAAGACGCAGGTCTCGTCGGTCAGGCGCAGGGTGTCGGTGCGGCTGGCCAGATGCTAGCTCACGACCCAGATACTGTTGCAAGAAACTTCGCCTCATCGTGGGACAACCTGTTGACGGCGCTCGGTTCGCCTCTCGTGCCCATATCCATCCAGGCGATGAACAGCATGGCGGACGTGATGAAATCGCTGACCACGTTTGCCAATGGGCATCCAGAGGCCATCAAGATCGTAGGTGAGGCGCTGATTGGACTTGGCGTTGGCCTCGCGGCCCTCGGCGTTGCGGCTGTTGTCGCTGCTGCTGCCGCGCTTATTCCGGGCGGGATCGTAGCCGTCGCAGTCGTCGGTATCGGCAGCATTATCGCAACCATCGTAGCATTCAACTGGCATGGTGTCGTGGACGTCTTCACGGGCATCTATAACGCCATTGTCAACTTCATTACGCAGCTCGGCCAAATTCCAGGGATGATCAAGAATGCGATCCTCGGCGGTCCTGCTGTTGGGGCACCCGGCTCCAGTAATGCGCCGGGCACGCCGCAGTTCTCATTTCCAAACCCAGGCGTTCATCCCGGCAAGGATCAGTTGGGATACAACTGGGCTCCTCCGGCCAACAGCAATCAGCCTATGACGGTTCATACCGCACTCAACATCGATGGGCGCCGTCTCGCAACAGCCGTGAGCACGCACATGGCCCGCAACGGCTCATGGAGCGGTTCGTCTTCCACCTTCGACGGACAAGCCATGCCGGCCCCGACTGACGTCTCGTACATCTGAGGGTGAAATGGTCAAGCTCGTCCTCGGTGGCATCACGTTTCAGGATTTCGAGATCCCGGAGCGCATCAACTTTGGCGGCAAGCAGGATGTCGCCAAGCACAAACTAATCGGCGGCAATCGTGTCGTCGATGCGATGGGGCCTGATCCGGATGACGTGACATGGTCAGGTCGCTTCCGTGGCCCGAACGCAATGGAACGGGCGCAGGCTTTCGATGCCATGCGCTCGGCTGGGTCTCAGGTCACGCTTTCCTACATGAGCACGTTCCTCGTCGTGGTCATCACGGATTTCAAGGCAAACCCAGAGCGCTTCTACGAGATCCCGTACAAGATCACCTGCGTGGTGGTCAGCGATCTCATCAATGATGCGCTCGGGGCCGTTATCGATGGTCTGGATACGATTGTCGGAAATGCTCTGACGGTTGCGGCCTCGTTCACGGCTGGGGGCACGTCTTCGGCACAGATTGCGACGGCTTCGGCTGTAGGGGCGGTGTCGAGCGCCGTCAGTGCCGCCGGCTCGCTTCAGGACGCGTCGGCAGCCACCCTCTCTTCGGTCACGTCCACGGTCTACACGTCCGCCTCGACGATCGATGGAATAGCGACGGGCCTTGATGCCACGCTCGGCCTCGGCGCTGGAACGCTACCCGGTGTCGACCCGGATCAGATGGCCTCATTCATCACGTCGCAGCTTCAGAACTGCACCGATGAATCCGCGGCTCTCTTCTCGAAAGACAATATCAACCTGATCGGCAAGAACCTCGCGCTGAACCAAGGGTGACGCATGGCTTCGCAAAGCTCTATCCCGGCCGTGGTGACCAATCGGGTTGTCACGGTAGCCGGCGGCAATCTCTATGCCCTGGCGGCCCAATATCTCGGCGATGCGACGAAATGGTATCAGATCGCCAAGGCCAACGGTCTGACCGATCCGATGATCGTTGGAATTGTCACGCTGACCATTCCGCAAAGCTCTATCGCGTCAAACGGCGGCATTCTGGGAGCCTGACGTGACGTTCAGACAGCCGCGCGCCTTCATCATCGTGAACGGCGAGACGCTTAATTGCATCAGCGTCGACGTCAACATGTCGAAGACGCACAAGTCTGACACGTTTCACTGCGAAATCCCGTTCGGTGCCCTCCCAGCGTCCATGAATGAGGCGTGGTGGTCGGAGCAGGGCGATATAGCCGTTCAGGTCCAGTTTCAGTTAGACGCTATCAGCGGGGCTGTGCAGGTCTTTGACGGGAAGGTCGATAAGGTCGGCCATAACTTCGATCAGCGCATTCTCAGCGTGCAGGGCAGGGACAAGGCGGCAGATCTGATCGACAACAAGTCGACGGAGAAGTTCAACAACCTCTCGCCGGATCAGATTGTGAAGCAGATCGCAGGGCGTCGTGGCATCACAGTGGATGCGGAAGCCGTTTCATCCAAGGGCGGCAAGATCTTTCAGATCGACTATGCCAAGCTGACGCATCGGGCCTCCGAATGGACGGTGATCACGCAGCTTGCCGACATGACTGGCATGGTCGCCTACATGACGGGCGGCGTCTTGTACTACAAACCGCTGGACGAGCAATTGCCTGTTCTGGACGTGGTCTATGTGCCGCCGACGGCTGCCAGTTACGCCAACGGAAATTTCATGACGCTGAAGACGTCGAGGAACCTGATCCTCGGACGCCCGGTGAACGTGAAGGTCCAGACATGGAACCACAAGGAAAGCAAGAAATACGAATACCAGTCATCTGAGCCGTCGGGTTCGGGCGATCCGTTGAATTACGAATACACGGTTCCTGGCCTGACTGGCGATCAGACGCAAAAGCTTGCTGAAAAGCGCTTGGCCGAGAACACCAGCCACGAGCTCATGTTTGATCTTGGGATGCCCGGCGACCCCACGGTGACGCCGCGGTTCATGATGCAGTTGAGCGGCACGGGGACGGCCTATGATCAGCAGCACGATATCACCTCTATCGCTCACTCGATGAGCCAATCTGAGGGCTATCGCATGACGGTATCCGCCAAGGCCAAATCGAAGAAGCGGAGCAAGACGTGAGCGGCGATATCGAGAATCTGATCAGGCGAGTTGTCGATCAGCAACTCAGCCGTCAACCGAGGGACCAAGCCGGCACGATCACCGCCTATGATCCCGACAGGCATGCAGTGAAGGCTCAATTGCAGCCGGAAGGCATCGAGACGGGCTGGATGCCTATCGGGACTGCCCACGTCGGTAATGGTTTCGGCATAGCGATCGGTCCCGAGATCGGCGATCAGATCGTCGTCGGCTTCCACGAGGGCGATATCGAAGCCCCGTACATGAAAGCTCGGCTGCACTCTGACAAAGAACGTCCACCCGTCGCGCAAGCCGGCGAGATGGTATTCCAAACGGCGGCCGGGTTCATCCTCAAGGCTGACACGACGGGAGCCGTGACGCTGACGCTGAACGGCAAGGATCTCACGATCAACGCCGGCAGCGGGAACGTGCATATCAATAGCGCGGGGCTGTTTCACAATTCGAAGAATGTCGGAGATACCCACAAGCACGGCGGCGTGACTGCTGGTGGCGATGATACTGACGTCCCGATCGATTGAGGATCAATAATGCCGGACTTGTCGCATTTCTGGGGCGAAGACCTCACGGTATCCGCCACAGGCGATCTCCTCCTGGTCGACGGCGATGATCTAACAATCCAGCGCATCATCCGTCGCCTCATGACGGCGGTGCAGGGCTACATCTGGCATCTCGACTATGGCGCCGGCGTTCCTGGGCAGATCGGGTCACCGCTCAATCTGGATCTGGTGAGGAGTGTCATCCGCGCTCAGATCGCCCTAGAGGCGACAGTCGCCAGAAGCCCGGCGCCCACCATTACCGTGACTGAAATCCTGAACGGGGTCTCGGTCTACATCCTGTTCTACAGCGCGAAGACGGGCCAGCAGGCCACGTTGTCATTTGACGTAAACAAATAACGGTAAACATATGGCAACGTTGAATATCAAGTCCTTCACCACTCTGGTGAGGGATCAGGCTACGGCTATCCAGTCGAAAGCCAATGCCCTTTTGGATTTCACGATCGGATCTACTCTTCGGTCAATTGTTGAATCCAACGGCGGCATTGGTCTCTGGCTGCAAAGCCTGATCCTACAGGTTCTCGCGCTTACCCGAGCCGCGACGTCCTTTGGGTCTGATCTTGATACATGGGTGGCCGATTATGGGCTGACGCGCCTTGCCTCGACGGCTGCCGTGGGCAGCGTCACCTATTCCCGGTTCACGCCGACCACCTCGGCGCTGATCCCGATCGGCTCGCGGGTCCAGACCTCGGACTTCACGCAGACCTTCGTCGTCACTGTCGATACGTCCAACCCAGCCTATAGCGCCACATCGGGCGGCTATATCATCCCGGCGACCGTTTCGAGCGTCACAGTGCCCGTCGCGGCCCAGAATGCGTCGTCGGGCAGCAATGTGCAGCCCAACACAGTTTCTGTGATCCTGGATTCGATCATCGGCGTCGACACGGTCAACAATTCTGCTGCTTTCACCGGTGGCACAGATGGCGAGAGTGACGGCGCGTTGCGCGTCCGCTTCGTCGACTATCTCGCTTCTCTGGCGCGCGGCACTGTCGCGGCAATCAAGTTCGCGATCTCCAACGTTCAGCTTGGCATTGTGTCGAGCATTCTGGAGAATGTGGATCACTCGCTAAACGTCCAGCGCGGCAATCTCACCATCATCGTTGACGATGGCACCGGATCGCCGCCGTCTTCTCTTCTGACCAGCGTTTATCAGGCCGTGGATGCCTACAGAGCCGCAGGGATCACCTTCGCAGTGTTTGCGCCGTCGATTGTCTCCGCAAATGTCAGCGCCATCGTAGGCGTTAAATCCGGCTATGACGTCAATAGCGTCAAGGGTGCTGTGGGACAGGTTGTCACGGACTACATCAACACCCTCGGGATTGGCGTCACGCTCTCCTACACGCGCCTCGCACAGGTCATCTATGACGCTTCGCCAGGCGTGGCATCGGTCTCCAGTCTGACGCTCAACAGCGGCACGGCTGATCTCGTGCCGACAGCCGTCCAAGTCATCAAATCCGGAACAGTGGCGATCGATTGATGAGTACGGGTGACAATGAGGACATGATCGCCCGCGGCAAGGCGATCGTCCCGGCAGGGTGGTTTCCTAGCTCATCTCCGATCCTTGATGGCGTTCTTTCGGGTTTTGCCAATGTCGCCTCATGGATTTATGGCCTGATCGTCTATGCCAAGGCACAGACACGTATCCTGACGGCGACGGACGGTTGGTTGGACCTGATTGCCTTCGATTTCTTCGGCCGCCGTATGCAGCGCGGATCGCGATCAGACGCGTCGTTCAGAACGGCCATCATTGCCGAACTCTTCCGTCCGAGAAATACGCGTCAGGCCATCATTGATGTTCTGACCGGTCTAACCGGCAATGTCCCGGACATCTTCGAACCAGCGCGGCCACAAGATACGGGCGCCTATGCACCGGGACCGGCTGGCGATGGTCGCGGCTACGGCTTGGCATACAACCTGGCTGGCGGCTACGGCTCGCTTCTCATGCCCTATGAGATCTTGATCACGGCGCATCGCTCCCCGAGTGGCGGCATTCCGACTGTCATCGGCTATGGAGGGCCGGCTGGCGGATATTCGACAGCATCGACCTTTGAATACGGCAATCTGGATATGATCCAGGGGATCGTAACAGACGACGCCATCTACAGCGCTATTGAAAACGTTCGGGCGGCCGGGATCACCGCATGGGTAAAGATCGATAGCGGCGCGAATAGCGCTCCATCTGGTTACACCTTCCTCTTCGGAAATACAGGCTCGGCCATTATCCAGCTAAGCGGCCAAGTTCCAGGCATCGGCTACACGAACCTCTACGGCAAGATCTAAGCCGTCTCTCGAAAAATCAGTCATTTGGCGCCGCCTTGAAGCGGCCTTTTTGCATTGGAGACATCCTTGAACAGACACATCGTCTATCCAGGGCAAATTCCGCTCGACACGGATCTGCTGAACGCCATCAAGGACGCCTATTACGGCACTGGCTGGCTCTCGCAGTCTGCCCTCGGCACTGGTACTACGGTTGTTGGTCTTGCCGTGACCCCGACCATCCCCGCATCGTTGCAGGTGAACGTCGCGCCGGGCGCTATCTATAGCTTCCAGACAGTCGACAGTTCCGGCTACGGCTCTTTGAGTACCGACACCAACCAGTTTCTGAAGCAGGGCATCGCCAAGGCTTCTCAGACGCTAACGCTGACGCCTCCGGGCACCACGGGCCAGTCGATCAACTATCTCGTTCAGGTAGCGTTCTCTGAGACCGACACATCAGCGATTACGCTTCCCTATTATAACGCCTCAAATCCATCGATCGCATGGAGTGGCCCGAATAACACTGGCACGGCGCAGAACACCGTTCGCCAGGATCTTTGCGTTGTCCAGCTCAAGGCAGGGACGCCGGCCGCTACCGGCTCTCAGACCACACCTTCACCGGACGCTGGCTTTACCGGCATTTATGTGGTCACGGTCGCCAATGGGCAGACAACGATCACCAGCGGGAACATTTCCCAGCTTGCCACCGCGCCATACTTCCCGACGCTGCCGCAGGTGCCTTCGTCTTTTCAGGGAAACTCATGGGTCTATGCCGTCGCCGGCGGCACGGCAAATGCCCTGACGGCAACGCTGACGCCGCTGATCACCGCGAATACGGCTGGCACCGGCGTTATTCTGAAGATCACGACGAAAAACACCGGAGTCGCCACGCTAGACGTCGGCGCTGGTCCTCTTCCCATCCAAACCCAGCAAGGGAATGCCCTCCAGATCGGCGATCTTCCTGCCAACGCAATCATTCGGTTTATTTGCACGGGAGCAGCTTGGCAGATACAGGGGATTTCCTACAGCGAGATACCTGTCATCTCGACCAGCAACGTCACACTCTATGTGCGGCCTGATGGGAATGATGCCAACGATGGGTCGGCAAATGATTCTGCTCACGCATTCCAAACCATTGCGGCGGCTGTGGCATATGGGAATACCCGTTACTTCTTGGCAAATAGCCGGTTGGTCATTCAGCTTGGCATCGCGGGGACATATACCCCACCTGGTCCCGTGTTTGCGAATGTGGGCTCGCTGGAGATCAAGGGCAGCACTGCTGCTCAGGATACCTATATTATCGCGGGTGCCGGCCCGGCGGGCGGCAGCACTGGGCTATTCGGCGCGTCATATGGCCAAGTCTTCCTCACGGGTGTTTTTGTCAAAAATAGTGCAGCAATTTCATCAAACGCCTGCGTAATCGCGATCAATTCTGGCACAAACCTTGTTCTGCAGAATGTGACATTCGGTACTGACGCTGTTGGCACGATCTCCAATCTTGTTTGCTCTGCTGGTGCAAGTGTCACCATCAACGCAGGCTGCAAATTTGGCGGCTCCGCTACCAATATGCTGTATGTACAGCAAGGGTCTATCGTCATAGGTGCATCTATCACGATCATCAACGCCCCTGTCTATACCAACGTGGCGAACGCTACCGCCCTTGGCGCAATCCTACTTGGCAATCCTGCCGCAACAGTGACCGGATCGGTGACTGGCGTCCGATATGTTGCCAATTTGAATGGAGTTATCAACACCTTTGGCGGTGGCGCTAACTATTTCCCTGGGACATCAGCCGGCGTCGCCACGAATGGAGGTCAGTATGCTTAAGCTGAAGAGCCTCTTCCTCGGCGTTCTCGCTGCCGGTGTCATCGCGACCGGTGTCCATGCGCAAACCGTCAACGGCGCGATCGAACAACTTCCCATTCGGACCCTTTCGCACGTCCTAGGGCACGATAGCGGCGGTTTCGTTGGCCGTGAGCCGGTAACTGACTTTCTCAAGCCGGGCACGATTGGACCCGTTCAAGGACATATCGCTACGTGGGGGGCGAGCGGCAATCTGATCACGGATGGCGGAGCGCTTGGCACTGCGGCTACGCAAAACACCGGCACATCTGGCGCGACTGTCCCACTCCTGAACGGGGTGAATACGTGGTCTGGCGCGCAAACCATCCCAACCCTCAATATCAATGGAGCGGCGGGGGCAGGTACGCGTGTCCAGCATTTTCAGACAAGCGGCGTAGACCGATTTGTTTTTGGATTGGATAATGGATCTGAAAGCGGAAGCAATGTTGGTTCCAATGCGTTCTTCAACTCTTATTCTGATGCTGGCGGCTTCTTAAGTACGGTATGGTCGGTCAACCGTTCGACCGGCGTGATGAATATTAGCAATCTAACGCTCAGCAATCCTCTTCCGATCACATCCGGAGGAACTGGCGCAACAAGCGCAGGAGCCGCCCAAACTGCACTCGGCCTCGGTTCGATGGCTACCCAAAGCGCGGGAAGCGTCGCCATTACAGGTGGCTCCATTACGGGGATTACTGATCTTGCGGTGGCTGACGGTGGAACTGGCGCATCTACGGCTGCGAATGCCCGTACGAATTTGTCGGCAGCAGCATCGGGCGCAAATAGCGACATCACGTCCTTATCTAATCTCACGACGCCCATTTCAATCGCGCAAGGCGGTACCGCTGGCGCAACTGCTAGCGCGGCTCGAACGAACCTAGGTCTCACGGCTGCAGCAACTGCAACAGCAAGTGTCGGCGGATCATGGACGCCTATTCTCGCTTTTGGTGGTGGCTCTACAGGCATCACGTACAGTACTCAGTCGGGTACGTGGCAACGCATTGGCCCGTTTATCTATGTGTCGTTTACGATCACGTTGACTTCAAAGGGATCTTCTACAGGCGCAGCAACAGTCAGTGGTCTACCGATAGCAACTAGCTCTGGAGGCAGTTTGCTTATCGTTGCAGGTAGCAATTTCGTAACGCAGAGCCCTACGTTCGGTGTTATCGCAGCGGGCACCACGTCGGCGTCGATCGGTGTTGCTGGCTCTACGGGCCCTGTAGCGCTCACAGATACCAATTTTAGCGCGACGACATCCCTAACGATGAGCGGCGTATACACGAATGGTGCGTTCTGATGACGATCATAAACAGAAGTATCTTCGGACGAAAGGTTGCCGCAGCAGTCGCAGGCGGTCCTTCTGCACGGCTATTAGTCCTCGGTCATTCCCATGTTGCTGGTCAGGGTTCTGGAAGCTCAGGCGGATTGATCGGCGCCGCACTTACTGGTTTTGTTGAAAAACTGACCACAAGCTTTGCGAGATATAGTCTCACGGCGCAACGAACAGGATGGATGGGAGAATATAATACCAGCATCGATGGCACGAACATCAATACCTTCGACACTCGCGTGGGTTTTGGCGTAGGTTGGGCATCTCATCCATCCAATAATGTTCTAGGAGGTAGGCATATATGGCAACCCGGAACGACGCCAGGTAAGGGATATCTCACCTACCAGCCAGGATTTTCCTTCAATGGATTGAATATCTGGTATCCGCTGTCTCCCGGTCTGTCGGCAAATGTCGGAGTGTATCTCGACAATACGCTTTATACCTCTCTCAATCAGAATGGGTCTTCAAATGCACTTGTCGGTACCAATTTATCGATAGGTGCTTCAAGATCCCTTCTTACGGTAAAGGAAAATGGAGGCGTTGGCCCAGCCTTTTGGAATGGTGTGGAGTTCATCCCGGTAACGCTGCCAAATATCGCCATAACGGTTGCAGGAGGTCGCGGGCAGACATCAACGATGTTTGCAGATGGAAGCACCCCTTGGTCCCCCCTGGCTGGTCTAGCGGCCTTTACGGCGGATCTTGTCGTGCTTTACGTGATGACGAATGATCTTCTCACGAATGGCCTTGTTTCAGCATTCAAAAGAAATCTTTGGTCACTTGCCGTGACCTCTGTCGTTCGGGGAAATTGTATTATCGTGGTGGACCCCCCAGCGACTGGCGCTGATGCATTCATCAACGGCACATATGAAGTCTACGCAGAGTCAGCTAAAAGCGTCGCCTCCCAACTTGGCTGCGGTTTCGCCGATACTCGGGAGATTTTCTCGCGCTCATGGGACCGAGCCAATGCCGATGGCCTTATGAATAGCGCCGCCCATCCAGATGATACCGGCCATGCCTACATCGCTGACATGATCGCAGCGCAGGCAATGAAATTCATCAACTGATCATCTACCAAGCGGCGGATTCTCGCTCTTCCCATGTCGGCTCGTCCTGTGTGTATTGCCAACCGTCCGGTGATCGGCGACGCCATAGCTGGCCATCGTCCCATGACCATTCGCCTTCGACCAGCCAGACCGGGAAAAACGTCGAAGTCTTCTCCCACGTCCCAATCTGAGCGGAAACGCCACGGTCTTTCTTCAGCCAGAACCCGAACAATTGGTCTCTCCTGCAAGGTAGAGTCCCGCTTATAGCGAAAATCTGAAAATAATCCATAGGGTCGCTTCGGCGCCCCTTTTCTATTGGAGCAAACAATGGATACGACCGTGCAGGAAGTGCAGCGGCGATTGATCGGCCTTGGCTACAATCTCGGCCCTTCGGGTGCCGATGGCATTCAGGGCCGCATGACGATCGCCGCAATCACGAAATTCCAGACCGACAAGAATCTGTCCGTTCAATATCCTGGTACGCTTGGGCCGACGACACTCACTGCGCTAGGCATATCGAGCGC
>NZ_JAFEVL010000007.1 GCF_016901135.1 Martinezella lusitana
TAGCGCCGAAACCGTGCTGTTGATCGTCGCGGGGCCTACGCCGTTCTCATGCTGATGCAACTGGAAATGCCGTATGTCTTCGACCGTCGCCGTATAAGGGGCACGCCCAAGAAACGCAGCGAAGCGCTGGACGTGGCGGACGTAGTCCTGCTGAGTGTGCGATCCCAGACCCCGCATCACCATATCTTCCTGCATACGCTGGCGAAGCGGTGTGGTCGGGGCATCATGTGAAAAGCTGACCATTGAACGTTCCTCTCGTTGAAGGGAACTCCATGGTCAGACAACACCAACAGCCTGCCTAGAACTTCAGATAATCACACCAACCTCACCGCGCACGCCCTCCCGCGAAGCGGGTTCGTGCATGGGGGCGCGAAGCCGCCGAGGCGTTCGTCCACCCTTGGCCCAAAGCAGCCTTCGATGCCAGATTTGCAATCTCGCTATCGCAGCCTATCCAAGGTTGAAGACTACGCCCATGGCGTTTAACCAGTAAACCAACGAGCCGCCGGCGAAATAGATGAAAAGCGGTGCCGCACCTGCGCCTAACATGAACGCCATTCTGCGGATATGGGAAGGGTCATCTTCGTCCCATGTTGCCTTGGCCGTTATGAAGCGTGTCCCAAACTGAAGGTTCTTCTTCGGCATGATAATGCCGCTCACAAAGAACAGGGGAACGGAAGTTGCGGCCAACAGCGTGCAACTTGTCGCTTAAAACGGTGAAAAATAGACAATTCCTCCATGTTCGTTGTGCTTCAGGTACAGGTTCAAAGCGAGGTTGGGAGAGACAGCTCGGCGCCACCCTTCTCGTCATTCGTGTTCCACTTTGATCAACACTGAAGTCGACGCTTTGCGTCCTGCATCAGCGCGCATCGAAGCGTAGGTTCTAGAGCGGGCGTTCTACTGAACCGGCCCGGGCATTCACGCACTCTCGGGGAGACTACTCTGTGACGTAAATTCTTGTATTGTACTATTCTTCTTCTGGTCACGTTGAAACACTTGCGGCCGCTGTTGCCGATGGCGCAAAAGACGCGGACGCGGAAGTGATCATCAAGCGGGTCCCTGAGTTGGTGCCAGAGGACGTCGCCCGTGCGAGCCACTTCAAGGTCGACCAGGCAGCCGAAATCGCGCGCCCTAAAGAGCTTGCCGACTATGATGCCATCATCATCGGCACTTCGGCGAGATTCGGTAACGTGGCGGCCCAAATGAAGAACTTCCTCGATTAGACAGGCTCGCTTTGGTTTAGCGGCAAGCTGATCGGGAAAGTCGAATCGATCTTCACTTCTACCGCGACCCAGCACGGCGGCCGGGAGACGACGATCCTCGCAAGTCTGCCGATTCTCCTCCACCATGGGATGAGGTTGGTCCCGCGGCGTTCGCTGCTATCTTCTGTCGCTTCAAACGAATGTCGTCGAGACGCAGAAGCTCGGCAAGACCATCTGCGATATTCCGATGGGCGAGAGCGTCTAGCATCGCAGTCTCAGCGTCGGTCGCGACCTCGGCAAAAAACTCGTTGATATTGGCGCTGACCCGGCATCGGATCGGAATATCATCGCGGGCAACAAGGATCCTCTTGTCCTCCATCACTGCAAGATAGACTTCCCGCAATGTGATTTGCTCCGCTGTTCGGCCGAGGTGAAGACCACCGCCCTTGCCGATCGACGCCGCTATCATGCCCTCTCGGGTCAACGGGATCAGCAACTTACGAACAAAACTTGCGTTTGTGCCCAGGCCCTCCGCCAAAGTTCGACTCGTGCAGCGGAAGCCGTCTTTGTCCGCGAGCGCCACGCTCAGGACCATCTGCAGTGCGGTCGAAAAGCGTAGATCAATCATATAGTTACCTCGTCATTTCCCGCGCAAGCGCGCACATTTCCGTAATAATGTATCTTTTATAGTTGCATTCATTCGCCTAAATGTATCATATACAGATGCATTTTAAAAGGGCGGCTTCGCATCCACGCCGGCCCTGAGGAGCACACCGTGTCCGCCGTCCAGTCGAAAATCCCGCTCGAAATCCTGTTTACGCCGACTCGGATCGGCGGTCTCGATCTGCGCAACCGCATTGCCATGGCCCCAATGACCCGCGCCATGTCCCCCGGAGGCGTGCCGGGTGAGAACGTCGCCCGCTATTACCGACGGCGAGCCGAGGGCGGCGTAGGTCTCATCATTACAGAAGGTACGTTCATCCCGCATCCCAGCGCGGGACACGATGAAAACGCCCCCCGCATCTACGGCGATGAAGCTCTCAAGGGATGGCGGCGGGTGGTTGAGCAAGTACACGACGCGGGAGCCCGAATCTTCGCGCAGCTCTGGCACGTCGGACTCGTTCGCAAGCCGCGGGTCGACGGCGTGGGGCGTCTCTATGAGAGTGGTCCCGGCAGCGATGACCGCCTCAGCCCTTCCGGTATCATCGGAGGGAACGGTCTGTCTTTCGAACGCGTCGGTCGGCCAGCAACCCTCAATGAAATTCGCGGCGCGATACAGGCCTATGGCGCTGCAGCGTGTACCGCAAAGACGTTGGGCTTTGACGGCGTCGAAATTCACGGTGCGCACGGATACCTCATCGATCAGTTTCTCTGGGATCAAACCAACCTACGCGAGGATGAGTATGGTGGTGACATCGGCCGCCGTACCCGTTTCGCCACCGAGGTCATTCAGGAGATCCGCGCGAATGTCGGGCCGGATTTCCCGGTGGTGTTGAGGCTGTCGACCTGGAAGCAACAGGATTATAATGCGCGGCTCGCTGCCAACCCGGAAGAATGGGCTGCTATCGTCCGCCCCCTCGCGGCGACCGGCGTCGATGCATTCCATCTGTCCCAACGTAGATATTGGGAAGGCGAGTTCGGCACTGAGGCAAATCTTGCGACCTGGACGAAGAAGCTAACAGGAAAGCCGACGATCACCGTCGGATCGATCACGCTCGACAACTCGACGGCCGAGATGATGCGTGGCGAGGGCAGCTTACCCAAAGACAACCTCGCCCCCCTGCTCGCAGGGCTTGAACGCGAAGACTTCGACCTTGTGGCGGTGGGGAGGGCACTGATCGCCAACCCCGATTGGCCGCATCGCGTCCGAAACGGCACTCCTCTCGTCCCTTACAGCCTCAGCATGCTTCAGACCCTCGTCTGACGTCCTTCCCTCGTTACTCCGAAAGAAAACCATCATGTCCAGTCAAAACTCCTCATCCAAGATCATTCTTGTGACCGGCGGTAGCCGCGGTCTCGGCCGCAACACGGCGATAAGCGCTGCAAGAAGCGGCTTCGACGTCGTCATCACATATCATAGCAACGAAGATGCAGCGGCCGAGGTCGTCAGCGAGATTGAATGGCTCGGCCGAAAAGCGGTCGCCATACGGTTGGATAGCACTGACGTCGGTTCTTTCGACGCCTTTGTCGCCTCTCTGCGCGGCGAGCTGGATCTGCTCGGACACGAGAACATCCACGCACTCGTCAACAACGCGGGCATAGGGCTCGATGCCTCATTCGAGACGACCTCGGAAGAGCTTTTTGATCGCCTTGTTAACATTCATTTCAAGGGCGTATTCTTCCTGACTCAAAAGCTCCTGTCGATCATCTCCGATGGCGGTCGGATCGTAAATCTGTCGAGCGGCCTTGTGCGCGTCGCTCTGCCCGGGTTTGCCGTATATGGAGCCCTAAAGGGTGCGATCGAAGTGCTCACGCGCTATCTTGCGAAGGAACTTGGTGAGCGCAATATAGCCGTCAATGTCGTCGCGCCCGGAGGAATCGAAACGGATTTCGGCGGGGGGGCGCTGCGCGACATACCTGAGGTGAATGCTTTCATAGCGTCGCAGACAGCTCTCGGGCGCGCCGGGGTGCCCGAAGACATCGGACCTGTGATAGCGGCGTTGCTGTCTCCCTCCCATCGCTGGATAAACGCTCAGCGCATTGAAGTGTCGGGGGGATGGCTGCTCTAGACCTCGGCGCTAGAAAGCACCCGTTGAGCGCTGCGTTCTTTTCTTTGGCTTCCGCCAAGGGGCAGCAAGCTCAACGGGGGCTGCAGGACGCACGGGTGTGAAACGGAGCCGAAGTTTGACCCCTTTTAGACAGGGCGCAACTTATTGATTTTCATTCGTAAATCGATGTAGTGGTGGAGCCACGACCGGCGTAAGTCTTGACCCTGCTACTTTTTCAATATCTTCAATGTTTTCAGAACGTTATCGCGGATTCCAGCGGGGTCGATCTTCGGCTCCGGGTCACAACCAAAGAACGAGCCTCAATTGCTCGAGACGAAGCGGATGCCTCCGCGCCGCGTGACTTCCTCGCTCATACTGGTGGCTTTAGCCGAGTCTGCTGGCGCATCGTTGCTGCGATAGGAAAATGGCGCGCGGCCCCTGGCGTAGTCTAAGCCAGAATGGAATTGGCGATCATCTGGCTAGTTTTCAATCATTAGGGCTGATCCAGGATCAACTCGATCCAGTTTGAGGGGTGCGCTCTCAGGAGGAACACCCTACCGCAACGACTATGCTCTGTGCTTGGGCGAAAACAAGAAGATCGGAATTGTCAACGAACCCCATCGAATTCAGACCCGAGGCGCACGATAAATTGCGCGAGCTGGAGCATATTGCCGCAAACCGGATAATAGAGTCGCGGCAAGCTGAGCTGCACTTTTCCAGTGGGATGGTGTTCACTCTGCCGTTGCCATCCCATGTGAGGCGCTTGCCATGGCGGCGCGTACGCGATCCACAAGAGTGGCACGGTCCTTGCGTTGCTAGACACAGAGCTGAGCGAAAGTGCTCTGCAAAAGTCCGTGAATACTCACGGTCAGAAGGTGGACGAGCCCAGTTCTTGGACAACGAGAATAGGCTGATTGATAGCCAGGAGCACATGACAACCTTTTCGATCTTTCTGGGGCGTGAGCGCCATGTCTTTCAGGATCTAAAATCGGTATTGGCTTGCGCCTCGCCCCTGAAATCAGGCGACGTGCTAGCCGGGATCGCAGCGTCAAGCAATGAACGGCGCGTGGCTGCCCGCTACCTGCTTGCGGATATGCCGCTCAAGACGTTCCTGAATGACCTTCTCATACCCTATGAAGCCGACGAGGTCAGCCGGTTGATCGTCGACCGCCACAACCTTGCTGCGTTTGCGCCGGTGTCTCATATGACGGTCGGCGAATTTCGCGACTGGCTTCTCTCTTATGATGCTACCTCCGAAAAGCTGCTTGCTCTCGCGCCGGGCCTCACCCCGGAAATGGTCGCGGCGGTCTCCAAGATCATGCGCAATCACGACCTGATCACCGTCGCCGGCAAATGTAACGTCGTCACTGCTTTTCGCTCCACGATCGGTCTGCCAGGCCGACTTTCAAGTCGTCTTCAGCCAAATCATCCCACCGACGATCCGGAAGGTGTCGCCGGCTCGACGCTGGACGGGCTTCTCTTTGGGATTGGCGATGCGGTGATCGGCATCAACCCGGCTACCGACAATCTTGAGGCCTGCACAAGATTGATGGTCCTGTTCGACCGCCTGCGCGAACGGTTCGAGATCCCTACTCAGTCTTGCGTATTGACCCATGTCACCACCTCAATCAAAGCCATTGAGGCTGGCGCGCCGCTCGATCTGGTGTTCCAGTCGGTCGCAGGCTCTGAGGCTGCCAACAAGGGTTTCGGCGTCGATCTCGCGGTCCTGAGGGAGGGTCGGGAGGCGGCGCTTTCCATGAAGCGCGGCACGGTCGGAAACAACGTCATGTATCTGGAGACCGGCCAGGGCAGCGCTCTGTCGGCGGACGCCCATCATGGCGTGGACGAACAGACGGTCGAGGCGCGGGCCTATGCCGTGGCACGTGAACTCAGTCCGTTGCTCGTCAATACAGTGGTCGGGTTTATCGGCCCTGAATACCTATTCGACGCCAAGCAAATTATTCGCGCCGGGCTCGAAGATCATTTCTGCGGCAAGCTGCTTGGTGTACCGATGGGCGTCGACGTTTGCTATACGAACCATGCGGAAGCAGACCAGGACGATATGGACAACCTGATGGTGCTGCTGACCGTCGCGGGCGTGAGTTTCCTCATCGCCGTGCCCGGCGCCGACGACGTCATGCTCAATTACCAGAGCCTTTCCTACCACGATATTGTCGGCCTCAGGCACCAGTTCAATCGTCCGCCTGCGCCAGAATTCGAAGCCTGGCTTTATCGCATGGGCATGCTTGACCGCACGGGTCGGCTTGCACCGGCCAGCGGCTCCGGCCCCTTCTCTCGCAATCTGTTGAGCTACAGGGCATCGGTATGAGTACCGCCGAGCCAGATCCGTTTGAACGGTTCCGGAACGCCACACGCGCCCGGATCGGGCTTGGAAGGGCCGGTGACGCGTTGCCGACATCCGCAATTCTCGAATTCCAGCTTGCCCATGCCAGGGCGCGGGACGCGGTGCACGGACAAGTGGACTTTATTGCCCTTGCAAACGAACTTGCGCCCGTGCCTACGATCCGGATTAGGTCTCGCGCCAAAGACCGCGCAGTCTATTTGGCACGTCCGGATCTCGGCCGTCAGACGAACGCAGCCGATCTTCCAACTCACGGGGATCGTTATGATATCGCCTTCATTATCGCCGACGGGCTCTCGGCCTCCGCAGTCGAGCACCACGCGGTCCCGCTGTTTAAGGCTTGCATGAAGCGTCTCGGGGGCTTCAGCGTCGCCCCGGTAATATTGGGCGAGCAGGCGCGTGTGGCATTTGGCGATGAGGCGGCAGCGGCGTTTGGTGCAGAAGTTGCCATCGTGCTGATCGGGGAGAGGCCAGGACTAAGCGTACCAGACAGTCTCGGTGCCTACATCACGTTCCGTCCGCAGGCAGGGAGGCGTGACAGCGAGCGCAACTGCATTTCCAACATTCACGCCGATGGGCTCAGCTACGAGGTTGCGGCCGACAAGATCGTTTGGATCGTCCGGGAGGCGCTTCGCTTGCAGTTGACCGGCGTGGATCTAAAGGAAAACGCCGAAGGTGCCACAGAAGCGCTGCCACTCCGTGAAGCATAATTCAGTTTTCAAAGGGGAGCTATCTTGTTGTGCCGACGATGCCGAATATGCCGCTGCTTAGCTGGCAGTCTCGGCGACAAATGGTACCGTGAGGAGCCCGTCGTCACTGGTAGCGGACAGAAACGCTGGCGCTGGCGAGCGCCGATCAGCACGGCTTTGTTCTTGATGTTTTGCTGCAAAAAATGAGCAACCCCGTCCCAGCGAAAACGAGGGCCAGACCGGGACGACGACACACAGTGAGATGATCCCGGTCTGGCGAACTCAATTGCTTATTAGGCGGGCTGAGCAATCGCAACTTCGAGATCATGCTCGATCGATAGCAGCGCGCCGGGAGCCCGCGCCTTCACGATGAAGAACCACGCGACACCGACCATGAGATAGAGCGCGAATAGGTATGGCAGGATGTTGTAGGGATAGGCGGGGACCGGATAGAGACTGCCGACGAGTGCCAGAAGCATGAAGACGGCACCGAGCGCGCCAACGACATAGTCGGTGGTCTTGACCTGTCCGATCTTCTTCAAAAAGACCGGTGCGCTGACCGAGACCAGGAAGTAGACGACGATGAAGCCAAAGGTTGCGACGGTTCCGAAGTAGCCGACGAGATCGCTTTCGGCCCGCCCGTAAAAGACGACGCAAAGGAAGAGGTTGATGATCGCACCGACTGTCAGTGCGGTGTAAGGTGTCTTGTGGTGCGTGTGGACCACGCCAACGCTGGCATGGAAGAAGCTATAACGCCCAAGCGAAAACAGGGTGCGTCCGTAAGCGTTGAGCGAAGCGAGCGCGCAGGCGAAGGAGCTCAGCGTTGCACCGGCATAGACGAGGATTGCCAGGATCTGGCTGTCGCCGGTCGTCACATCGCCCAGCGGCGAGGCGCTCGTACCCAGTTTCGTGGTATCGTCGCCGAAAGCGAGGACGAGAATATACGACGTAAACACGAAAAACGCACCTGCCAAAGCCGGGCTTAAGATCACAGCCAGCGGGATCTTGCGCTTGGGATCGCGTGTTTCCTGGCCGAGTGAGGCCGCACTCTCGAAGCCGACGAATGAGAAGATGCCGAACACGATCGCCTGTGCGACGCTTGCCAAATTTGCTCCTTCAAGATGGATCTGCTTTGCATCTGCCTTAAAGCCAGTCTTGTTCCAAACAAAGATGCAAACCAGGGTTATGGCGAGCACCGAGACACCTTCCAGGATCAATCCGATCCTGGATGATATGCGGATATCGCGGACCGCTAAATACCAGATCAGCAGCGAAACCAAGGCGTAAACGACATAACCTGGGATCACGAAAGGCAAACCGATGATCTGCAGCAAAGTATTCAGGAAAATAGACGTCGCCACAGTCAATGTCGCGGCGGTAAAGATGTAGGCGGCCAGCATTGCCCAACCCGATAGCAGACCCAACCCCGGACCCAAGCTGCGCGACACATATATGAAGAACGAGCCCGCTGACGTGATCTGGGCGGCTAGCTTCCCGACGTTGAGACCAACGACGATCATGGCGATCGTCGACAATAGATAGACGAGCCATGATGCGGTTCCAGCCATTCCTGCGACGACAGTCACAGCAAGAGCAGGCGTGAATGTAGGCGATACATTCGCGATCGACTGACCTAAGACTTCAAGGAATGAAAGGCTATCTTTTCGAAGTTCTGACATCTATCCACCTTCTGTTTAAGCGCGACTGATTTACGTGCAGGTCATCTACACGCAGCGGTTGGCTTGACTGTCGACGAGGTCAATTATCGATTTGCGCAGCCTAAAGTCGGCGAAGCGCTATTGGCAGAAAGGCCTCATATGTTCAGTGCAACGGATCAACGGATCCACTTCCGCACTTTCGCTAGAGGCAAGAATTATGCCTGATGATAAATTCTGCGCAAAATGATCCAAATTTTCGCAAGGTGGATAGGAATGGTCGATTCGGCGGGAGATCGATGGCTGGATCGTTTGCAAGTGCTGAAAACATTGCCAACGGCCAGAATTTGCGCTGTGCAACCGCTCGATCAGCATCGAAAATATCGAGCGCGATCGCTGCGTCGATCTGTTTGAGCGCCCGGACGGGACATGTGGCTTCGAGGAATTTCGCCAACCCCATCAAAGACTGAAGTACGGCCACCTGCCGAGCCGTGCACCAAAGCCCGGATCATCACCTAATCTTTATCAAGCTGGCATATGGAACATTGTGGAGCAATGCCGTAAGTTTACCCACTTAAGGTGGCTCATGGCGGCGGGTTAGACCGACTCGGAGCGAGTGCCTTCAAGCTTTCCCACAACTGACTAGATCATCGACCGCTTTTTCCTGAGTGTTGAAGCTCGTCACGAAGCGGAAAATAGGATTGTCCGATTTCGGTCCCCTCGTCCATTTGGCAAAGCGGACCCCGCTTGCTGAGAATCGGTCCGCAACCCCCGGCGGCATTCGGACGAAAACCTCGTTCGCCTGAACGGGGTGAACGAGCTCGACAAGCGGGATCGCCGCCAGCCCCTCACCGAGGCGAGTAGCCATGGCGTTTGCGTGCGAGGCATTGCGAAGCCACAGATCGTCTTCGAGGTATGCCAGGAGCTGCGCGCTTAGAAACCTGCTTTTCGACCAGAGATGTCCTGACCTCTTACGCTGCGCCGCCGCCGCATCCCGACGGGCGGTATCGAATAGGACCAGAATTTCGGCTGCCAGCGCACCATTCTTCGTCGCGCCGAGGGAGAGAGCGTCGACACCGACCCTCCAGGTCACGTCGGCGGGGCTCTCGCCCGCGTGAACCAGCGCGTTTGCAAACCTTGCACCGTCCATGTGCAGCGAGGCGCCATAACGCTTCGCAAGCCCTGCCAAGTCCCTGACTTCTTCGGCGGAATAGGTGAGCCCCCATTCGGTCGCTTGGGAAATACTCAGCGTGACGGGCTGCGCTGTCTGAAAGCCTTCAGCTCTAGCTCTTTCAAACGCGGCTTCGACGTTGTGGGGGATCAGTTTTCCTCCAGGGGCGGACAGCGCGAGAAGCTTCGCACCGCCCGTAAAAAACTCGGGAGCACCGCATTCGTCGGTGTTGATGTGCGCATCCTGCGCACAAATGATACTCCTGTACGGCGCGGTGAGAACCGAGAGCGCCAGCGCATTGGCAGCGGTACCCGTCGCGACAGGGAAAGCGATCAGTTCCGTCTCGAAAACCTCGCAAAGCCGTTCCGTCAACCGTTCGGTCAGGGCATCGAAGCCGTAGGAACCGACGTTGCCTCGGTTGCATTCGAGCAAAGCCTGCATGATTTCCGGAGAGACGCCAGTGACATTGTCGCTGGCGAAATTCCACTCTCCGGCGACATTGGCCATTCCATTGTCCATCACCGGCTCCTCCGCTCAGAACGCCGGATGTCATCGGCGATCTTCTCGCCGAGCATGATGATCGAAAGGTTCGTGTTGGCCTGACAATCGAGTGGCATGATCGATCCGTCGACAACACGCAGGCCTTCGATGCCTCGCACACGCGCGTGAAGGTCAACGACGGCGTTCTCATCTCCCTCCGGTCCCATGCAGCATCCGCCAAGACCGTGCTGCGCGTCCGAGCAATGCTGGAGAAGCAGATCGTCGACCTGCCCATCGCTGGCGTCCTTCAGCCATGAGAGCGGCAGATCGGTATCGGCTAGGGTCATGCCCTTAACCAAACGCTGCAACGGCTCTTGCGCCGCGATCTTGCCGAGATGCCGATAAGCGACGCGCATGCGCTCAAGATCGATCGACTCGTCGAGCATGTTTTCGTCGACGATCGGTTGATCGCCATGCCTTGGCGACGAGATGCGAACCGCTCCCCGGCTCTTCACCTCCATCAGAATGAGATTGACCATGGCTTCGCCGAATTGCGCGCTGTCCGGCCTGACACCGACTCCGCCATGGTTCATCGCATTGAACAGAATGTCGTGCGGGACGCCGCCCGGCACCCCGGAACTCATCTTGATGCAGCAGTTCGTATGCCGACCATCGATGTCCTGCACCTTGAATTCCGGTTTGAGATCGAGCTCTATGCGGCAATAGGGGTGGTCGAAAAAGCCTTCGCCCACCGGAATGTCCGCAACAATGGGAATTTGATGTTCGCGCAGAAGGGCGGCCGGCCCTAGTCCGGACCGCTGCAAGATAGCGGGGGAATGGATTGCTCCAGCGCAGACGATGACCGATGGAGCCTGGAACTGCCGCGCTTCGTTTGATATGAACGCGCTTACCCCAACCGCCCGCCTTCCTTCGAAAATGACCTTGTCGACCGTGACGTCGCCAACGATGGTCAGGTTATCGCGGCCCCGGGCCGGCTCCAGATAACTGTCATTGACCGATACGCGGCGGCCGTTCCGGTTGTTGATGGCGTATGTGCAAACTCCCTCGGCATCGGGCGCATTCAAATCGTCGTGCCAAGGGTGTCCGAGGGCCATGGCGCTCTCACGCATCGCCAAATCGACATTCCCCCAGCGCTCGAGAGGAGCGCGGTAGATCGGGATCGGGCCACCCTTGCCATGATAGGAGGCCTCTATTGGATCGTCCTCGAGCTTGTTGAAATAGGGCAGCACATCCGCGCCGGACCACCCCATACACCCCATCTCCGCCCAGCGATCAAAGGCGTGCAATACACCCCGGATCGCGATTTGCGCGTTCACGGCACTCGATCCGCCGAGCCCCTTTCCCCGCCAATAGATGCGGTGGTCCTGGCTTTTGGTTCGCCGCGCCTTGAGATCGGCATACATGTATTCTCTCTGAAAATGCTCCGGCAGTATGAGGTTGAAGATGTTCGCGCTTGCCATTTCGGCTGGCTGGTCGCCGCTTCTGTAGTCGGGTCCCGCCTCGAGAAGCAGTACCCGTCGATTCTTATCTTCACTCAGGCGCGCGGCGACGACTGCGCCAGCAGACCCTGCACCGACCACGATGACATCGTACGACAAGAGAACCTCCTGATGTTTCTGGAAAGAAGGGCCCGATGCGCCTGACGGCGACCTGCCTAATTGAGGATTTGCGCGAGCATGCCGCCGTCGACGACGATATCCGCCCCGTTTATGAACGCTGCTTCGGGCGAGGCCAGAAACAACGCGGTGGAGGCGATGTCGCCAGGCCGCCCCGGCTTCCCACCCGGCATCACCCTGTCGAATATCCGTGTCAGCTCCGGCGTCGCGAACTTCTCCTCGAGCGGCGGGGTGACGATCGGCCCGGGTGCGATCATATTCACGGTGATGCCATACCGCGCCAGATCGATGGCGGCGGAACGGGTGAGCAGACGCACCCCACCCTTGCTGCTGGCGTAGGGGGCCGCGTTTCTCTCGGACGCGAACGAGTTCACCGATCCGATGAGGATGATTCTTCCAGCGGTGTCGTTTGCGACCATCCGAGAGGCGGCCGCCCTGCTGACGAGGAACGATCCGGTAAGATTGACGTCGATATAGCTATTCCAGGCTTCCGCGGTCACCTCGTGGAACGGAGCGCTCACGCCCACCCGCGCAGCGCAATGAACGAGAACGTCTACGGAGCCCAAGTCGGACAGCACCGTATCGAAGCACTCCTCCACGGACGTCTCGCTCGCGACATCGCATTCATGATAGCGGACAGCACTGCTTCGCGCGGAAGCCTCCGGCAGTCGGATGTCCAGAACGGCGACCGTCGCGCCTTCCCGCTGAAAAGCCTCCGCGACCGATGCGCCGATACCGCTTGCGCCGCCTGTCACGACGACGACTTTGTCCTGAAATTTTGCCATCTAACCGACTTTCCTAAATTGCCACGAATTCGATGGGCCTTGGTGTCATCAATTTATCAAGGTGAAGGACCGCCGCATCGACGTGACGTCGTCCACCGTGACGTACGAACATCCCGTGCCCCGGGAGCAGAATTTCAAAATCGACGGTGCCGAGACGCCGGATGCTCTCTGCGGACTGACGGACGTCGAAGTCGTATATGCCCTGGTAGACGATGCGGCCGGAGTGAAAGATCGCATCTCCCGTCACGAGCGCGACGATTCCGTCGCGCCGCACGCGATAGGAGTAATGATCGAGACTGTGGCCGGGCGTGAAGAGCGGTTCGATCAAGAGCGTGCCGATACGAATTGTTTCACCATCGACGACCAGACCATCGATAGATGGCCGGGTGTAAGCGTAATCGCTTGGGTAAACCCCAGCTGCTCTCGCGACATCAAGGCTGAATGCCGGCTCTCCCTTGTCCAGGAGATCGCTGGTCAACCGGTTGCAAAACACCTTGCATCCAGTCCTTTGCTGGAGCACGTAGGCCCCGGCTGAATGATCGCCGTGAGCGTGGGTCAGAAAGACATGGCTAAGCCTGTCCGGACTGAGGCCGTCCTCATCCATGACGGCAAAGATACCGTCGATGTCGAGGCCTGCCCCGGTGTCAAAAAGCACAAGCCCTTCACCCGTTTCAAAGAGCCAGCAGTTGCAGTCCAGGTCGTGGGTGAGAGAGCAGCCCTGTACGCCTGAGGCGACGAGGTAGGTCCCTGGAGCGACACGCATATTATCCTCCGTTGATTTGGAACGTCGCATCGCTGGTTCTCGCGATAAGACGCTCGAGGAACTTGAGGCAGGCTTCGATTTCACTCACAGAAATCCATTCGTCAGCGATGTGAGCCTGTTCGATGTCGCCGGGACCGCACACCACGGTAGGAAAGCCTGCCTGCTGGTAGACGCCCGCCTCCGTCCCGTAGGACACGCCAGACGCCTGATTATATCCCGTAGCCTGAAGGGCCAAAGCAGTCGCCGAAGAATTCGGGTCGGAGATCAGGGGCGGTGCATTCCATAAGCAGCGGGTAACAATCCTGGGCGCATCCATCCCCTCTTTCGATCGGTTAGCGATGATCATCTTCACACGCTTGTCGAATTCCCGTCTCATCGTGGCGAGTTGCTCGGGAAGGATAGGCCGCATCTCCCATTCGAGCGTGCATGCCGGAGCCACGATATTCCGAACCTGGCCGCCATGGATCGTGCCCACGCTGATGGACGGATAGGGGTAGTGGAAGGCATCGTCGGCGGGAAGATTGCGTTGGTCGGCACGTAGCGCGTTTAAGAGGGCAACGACCTCGGCGGCAATGTCGATGGCGTTGATACCGAGATGGACCTGCGAAGAATGCGCTTCCTGTCCATAGACCTCGGTCGTGAAGCCGACAGCTCCCTTGTGTCGATCGACGACAAAGTGTCGGGTCGGTTCACCGACGATGACGGCGGCGGGCTCGATCCCTGCGCTCTTCATATACTCTGCCATCTCGAACGCGCCGACGTGGCCCACCTCTTCGTCGAACGTGATGGCGACGTGAATAGGAACTGACAGCTTTGCCAAGTCAAGCTGGCTGGAGATTGCCATGACACACGCCAGGAAACCCTTCATGTCGGTCGTGCCCCGGCCATAAACCCGGCCGTCCTCGCGTGTCAGCTCGAAAGGGGGACGGGTCCACTTTTGACCGTCGATCGGTACGACGTCGATATGCCCGGATAGAACGAGGCCACCGCGCTGCCCGGAACCGAATGTGACCCACAGGTTTTCCTTGTCCTGGCCTTTCGCAGGAATCCTGACAGTCGCTGCACCGAGACGCTTGAAATAGGCATCGACGAAAACGATCGCATCGATATTGGATTTGGAGCTCACCGTATCGAACGAAACAAGGTCTGCGAGGATGTCGATAGCGGTTTCGACCAGCGGCAAAGCCGCGCCTGCCGATACCGTTTTCGCATTAGCGATAGTCATTCAATTGTTCCTTGAGTACATGACCACGAAGGCGGGTAATGCCGACATCACAAACAAGCGCGGTGATCACCAGTGCGCCTTTCATCAGGTCGATGCTTGAAGGGTCGATGCCGATTACACGAAGCGCGTTGGCAAAGAGGCTGACGATCAGACTTCCCGCGACGACCCCTATGACGGTCCCCCGGCCGCCGAAAATGCTGACGCCTCCGAGTACGCATGCGGCGATCGCATCCAGCAGGAGCGACTGGCCCCCGAGGTTCGGCGTGACGATTGGTGTCCTGGCGATCAACATCACCGCCGCGAGAAACGTAAAACAGCCTGCGAGGATGTAGGCCAGCATCAGGACCCGCATTGTCGAGATGTTGGCAAGCGCCGTTGCCGCGGCATCCGAGCCGGTGGCGTAGGTTCGCAACCCGATGCGGGTGTGGTGCATCAGCACGTAGGCCACGCAGATAATGCCCACCGCCACCAGGATCGAGACCGGCACGCCTTCGATTCGCCCGTTACCAAGCCACTTCAAGGCCGGCTCGTTGATGATATAGACGCCGCGCGTTGCGAGAAGCAGACTGACACCTTGGATACAGGACATGGTCGCAAGGGTGGCGATAAACGCAGGCACGCGAAAAACAGTGGTGAGCGTCCCGTTGACGGCACCGATCACCAGCACGCAGGCAAGCCCCGCACCAAGCGCTGGAACCAGGTCCATGCCCGCCGTCAGCATGCTTGCGACCACGATGCTGCCGAGGGTGACGGAGATCCCGGCCGAAAGATCGATGCCGCCGGTTAGCAGCACGATGAACGCGCCGAGCGCTAGAAAGAGTATCGGCACACTCTGGGTGAGAATGATCATGAGATTTGCGGGCGCAAGGATACGGCTATCGATCAAACCGCATCCGATAAACACCAGGACCAGCAGGCTGATCGGCGCGATGGTCGTCGACAATCCTCGAAGTCTGTTCATCATCAGGCCTCCGTCGACCGGTTCGAGACTGACCTCGCGGAGGTCGAGAAAGCCAGCTCCATCACCGCTTCCTCGCTCGATCCCCGCGGCATCTCACCGACGCTTCGGCCATTGCTGAGAACGACGATCCGGTCGGATACGCCCAGGAGTTCCGGCAGCTCGCTCGAGACAAGAAGGATTGCGGCGCCTTTCGCCTTGAGCTGACCGATCACCGAGTGGATTTCCGACTTGGCGCCGACGTCGACGCCGCTCGTCGGTTCGTCAAGAAGGATGATCGAAGGATCCACGGCGAGCCATTTTCCGATAACCACTTTTTGCTGATTGCCGCCCGAAAGGGTGCCCGCGGGCTTCGAGGGGTCAGGCGGGCGGATGTCAAGCTGACGGATGAGAGCCGCCGCGTTGCGGCGCAGAGCTTTCACAGAGACCGCACCGAACCTGCTGTTGCGCAGCATCCATACAAGGCCGAGATTGTCACGGACATTCATTCCCCCGACCAGTCCTTCCAGTCGGCGATCTTCCGGAATGAATGCCACACCCTTGCTCGCGGCAAAGCGTTGGGCTCCCACCGGCATGAGGTCTCCATGCAGGCGAATTTGACCATGCACGTGCGGATCGAGCCCCGCGATACAGCGCAGGATGTCCGTTCGGCCGCTGCCCATCAAACCCGCGAGCCCGACCACTTCGCCCCGGCGGACCGTAAAGGAGACGTCGGCGACCAATCCGTCGGTGCCGAGCCCTTCGACTTCGATCGCGGGAGGACCAACGGGCGCTTCAAACCATGGGAACACATTCTCAAGCGATCGGCCGACCATCATGTGCACGAGAGAGCGGTCGTCGGTCTCCTGCATGGAGACGTCCCGCACCATTCGACCGTCTCTCAGAACGATGGCGCGTCCCGCCAGTGCGCGTACCTCCTCCATCTTGTGCGAGATATAGAGGACACAGCGACCCTCGGCAGCGAGCTGGCGAACGATCGTGTACAAGCGGTCGCGCTCGCGGTTGCTGAGCGCGCTCGTCGGCTCGTCCATGACAATGAGCCAGGCGGAAGACAGCAGCGCCTTGGCGACTTCCAGCATCTGCCGCTCGCCGACGGTCAGTCGCCTGACAGGGCAATCGACGTCACAGGTGAGACCGACCTGGGACAAGGCTGCCATGGCCCTTGCACGCATGCGGGAACGCCTCAATATCCAAAGCCGCTGCGGCTCATTTCCGAGGCTGAGACTTTCCGCGACCGTCAGGTCGGGGACCAGGCTGAAATGCTGATGAATAACCGCGATGTCGGAAGAGCCTTCGGAGGCCTCCGCCTCGGAAAGCGCGCCGAACTTCACCTGTCCGCCATCCGGGACATACACGCCCGATATGCACTTCACCAGCGTCGACTTGCCGGCGCCGTTCTCTCCGAGCAGCGCGACAACCTCCCCGCGCGTGAGCCGGAACGAGACGTCGTTCAGGACCTTGATCCCGGAGAACTGCTTCGTGAGCCCGGATATGTCCAGAACGCGCGCTTCTTCGCCGCGTGTCGCGAAGGCGCCGGTTTTCGGAGAAGCCTTCTTGAGAAGCGCCGCCCATGAAAGATCACCGCGCAGAAACACCGCGACAAGGATGAGACCCCCGGAGACCATGTAGACGATTTGTTGGGAGAACTGCAGAAAGGCCAGGCCCGCGGCAATCGTACCCACCGCGATGGCGCCGAGGAGCGTTCCGAATGCCGAGCCCTTGCCGCCCGAGAGACTTGCGCCACCGACAACCGCCGCAGTGATCGCCGCGAACTCCAGGCCGTTTCCCGCGAGCGGTTGCGCGGATCCCAACCGCCCGATCGCTATCACGGTGGCTATGCCGGCTGACATCCCCGCCAATATGTAGGTGAGCGATTGTATGCCGACGACGGAAATAAGGGACGCGCGCGCCGTGACAGGGTTGCCTCCTACGGCAAAAAACGACCGGCCAATGGCGGTGTAACGCAGAAAACAGAACCATGCCGCACAGAGCAGGACGGCCAACAGAAATCCCGCGGGCACCCCGAAAATGCTGCCCTGGCCCAGCCAGAGCACCAAAGGATCAGATACCGGAATACTCGACGCACGAGAGATGCTCAGTGCGGCCCCCTTCGTCAGCGCCATCGTGCCGAGCGTCGCAATAAACGGACTGATGCCCAAGCCAGCCACGAGCACGGCGTTCAGGCAACCGAAGGCAGCGCCGCTACCTATGGCGGCGAGGATCGCCAGGAAGCCGGACCCAGTCACCTGCAATGCAAGCGCTGCAACGATGCCTGTTGCCGCCATCGTTCCGCCAACGGAAATGTCGATGCCACGCGCAACGATCACCCCCGTCATGCCGAGCGCCACGATCGCGACGATAGAGCTCTGCTGTCCGATGCTCAGGAGATTCGAGATGCTGAAAAAGCTCGGGCGGGCAATGGAAAAGCAGGCAACGGCGAAGATGATCAGCATGACGAGCAAGAGCTCGTCATGCATGTCTCCGAAGATGGCCGTCCTGAGACGGCCAGGTTGCTTCGACACTGTATGGGTCACAGCCGTTCCCCCGGCTTACTGACCGACGCTCATCGCAGATGTGTCCTTGGACGGTCCAAACTCTTTGGAGTAGTCCTTGGCCAATTCCTGTGATTTTTCCGGCGTCACGTAGTTGATCTTATCGCCAGTTGCATTGACGGTCTGGGCCATGGCGTCCGTCATGACGAGATAGGTCGGCATGTAGAGATCTTTAGGCAGCTTTTCACCCTTGGCAAGCCTGGCCGCCACCGCGATGTTCCAGTAGCCGACGCGATAAGCGCCGGTCAGGACGTCAATGACCATGGATCCGTCGCCGAAGAGACCCCCCATTTCCGCGTCGCCGTCAAATCCCGCGTATTTCAGCGACCGGCCGGCGGCCTGGGCGATAGACGACGCTCCAAGCAGCTGGGTATCGGACATGCTCCAGATACCTTTGAGGTCGGGATACGTCGAGACCCAGGTCTGGGCGACATCCGCGCCTTTCGACGGGTCCCAGCCCGCCGGCTGGATGGCCACGATTTTGACGTTCGGGAATTCCTTGGCGATCGTTTCCGTGAAGCCCTTTTCGCGGGTGTCCGAGACGTAGTTGCCGCGCGCGCCGATCAATGCCGCGACTTCGCCCTCGCCTCCGATCGACCGCGCAAGCGCCCGTGCGGTCTGCGCGGCGTCGGGCTCGTCCGGATAGAGCGTGGAGTAATTCTCACCCGCCTCGACCTTGTTGCCCATGGTGATGACACTGATCCCGGCTTCCTGCGCCTTCTTGAGCACCGGTATCAGCGCGTTCTTATCGAGCGGATCGACCAGGATCGCACTCGCCTTCTGGCTGATCAGGTTCTCGATCAGGGAAACCTGCTTTTCAAGGCTTCCCTCGGCGCTTTGCCACGATGTAGTAACGCCGTAGTCTTTCGCCGCAACGTCACCCGCTTCCTTCATGCGAACGAAGAAAGAACTCTGCAGATCAATGGCTACGATACCGATGACCTTTTCTTGTGCATGTGCCGTTGTCGCAAAAATGCTGGCGATGGCCAGCGTGATTCCACTCATAGCTTGGATGAATTTCATGACTAATCCCTCTGGTTTATTGGCGGCCTTGTTATTTCTCCATCGTCGCCGCCTTCGATGGAATTTTTCAAAGAGCACCACATTTCACTTTATATGTAAAGCGCTATTCGTATATGAAGCGATACATACGCCGCACGGAGGAGTTTTGTGATGGCAGAAATGGACAGCGATAAATCGTATTCGGCTCCCGCCTTGGAAAAGGGGCTGGATATCCTGGAAGATCTCGCGGAAATGTCAGGGCCGATTTCGGTACGCGATCTGGCGGATCGATTGGGACGCAGCAAGAACGAGATATTCCGCATGATCCATGTGCTGATTGCACGGGGTTACATCGAGCGGGACAGCGATACCGACGAGCTGACGCTGACGAACAAACTATTCGCGCTGGGACTGAGGACACCCCAGTCTCGCTCTCTCATGACGATCGCCATGCCGGAGGCGGAGAAGCTCGCGGCGGAGGTTCGTCAAACGGCGCATATCGTGACCATCCACAAGGGCAGGACGGTGACGCTGGGTCATAGTGCATCCAATCCCGAAATCACTTTCAACATGAACACTGGATACGGTCGACTGGCCTCCGACGCGACCACTGGCCGGGTCATCATGGCGTTTCAGCCCGAGCGGAGACTGCAGCAGATTTTCGCAGACTGCGACAAGGAAAATGGCAAGCCCATCGAACGGGAGCCCGTGGAGCGCGCGCTAGAAACCATACGTATTGATGGCCACCTTCTCAGGAAGAGCACGGATTGGAGCGGGATCACTGATGTATGCTGCCCGATCCTCGAACGTGATGGCAACGCAGTTGCATGCATTATCGTGACCGTCATAGATCACGTGGCCGGGCCTCAGGACCACAATCTCATACTTCACGCCATCAAACAGACATGTCGGAAGATTGAGAGAACGTTGTTCAGATCATGAGCCTATGGAATGATGTCAATCGGCGAGGCTATTCCATTCCCACCATCGACAAATCTCGTCGAGCGCTCCTGTTCCCTGAGCTCCAGGAAGCCCGATGATAGCTGGACGATGCACCTCGCCGAGAATCGCGAACAGTGGCGCGAGCTCGGCTTCCTCATTCACAGGAAGGCAGTGTTCGAAGGTTCTGTCGCAAACTTTCTGTGGATTTGCCAGCGGTTTGATCTTGCCATAGATCTGGGTTGAAGATGAGCAGGCATGTTGAGTTTCAAATCATGGTCGATTTCAAAGGCAGTCACTACCCCAAAG
>NZ_JAFEVL010000028.1 GCF_016901135.1 Martinezella lusitana
AGCCCGTCCTGGCTTCCGACGTTTCTCTTGCGGAGAATGGGCGGCGGTAGACGCCTTTCGCGATCCGCTCGAGCCAACCCTGTTTGATATACGCCGATACAGATTGCCGTGAGATCGCATGCCGCGCCGTCCAAGCCGAATCGACAAGAAAGCCCGGTGGGACCGACTGGATAAGGTTCTTTAGTTTTTGTGTTGATTGTCCACTCATAGTGGATGGTATAGCATCAATTCAAAGTGAATTCCAGTCGAGCTTTATCCTGTGCTGCTATTGTCAATTCGGAATAGACAAAAATCGACAGATTTGAAGTTCTTTCATTGGTCCCACTGCAGACATCCCCATCACGATGCCACACCGGACAGTGTCTGGCCGAAGACCAAAGGCAGGCTCTTCCAACCATCGATCCCATAACGGACGCGATATCTGCGGTTATGCTCATTAGATATCGCCGAGAAAACCAGGCAGGCGTCGCCATGTCGAACCTGGCTATTGGCTGCGCTGAAGCCTTGGATGGCAAGTCTTCACCCGTCGGGCTGTCATCCCTGGGGCGTTCAATGATCACGTCTGTCCAGAATAGCAAACGTAGCGCCAAGGTCCCGTCGTGGAAAACCTGAGCGGGCAGTTCCCTTCCTTTATCCGGGTAGGCAGGCAGTCTGCCTGATCTGGGCGGAGGCCCGTGCGACTGAGATCGAACAGAAATCCGCGCCAACCATTGGCGTTACCAATCCGCTTGTCTGTCTGGCATCCCTAATCCAATCCCGTCCTGGGACGGTCAACCCACAGGGGGTTCGCGAGCGAGCTGCGACCTCTATGGCTGCGCCGCCGAGGTGACCGCGGCCGGGCCCGGATCGAACGGGTGCCATCGAGCGGGGCGCTGGTGCACGAATAGGATTTCAGCGATTTCTGTTTATTCGGCGGAGAGCGAAACCAGCTTAATTGAAGTCGCATGCCACACAAACATAACACCGCCCGCCGTCATCGCATCGGAAAGATGAGGTTCAAAGTTACGAACTGGGCAGAGTATGAAGCAGGTCTTCGCCACCGTGGCAGTTTGACCCTTTGGGTAACGCCTGAAGCCCTGGCAGGTTGGGCGGCGCCAAGGCGGCAGACACGTGGCGGCCAGCCGCGTTACTCTGATCTGGCCATCGAAACCACGCTGATGCTTGGCATGGTATTCGGATTGCGGTTACGCCAAAGCGAGGGATTTTTGAGTTCGGTTCTGGAACTGATGGAGTTGGATTTACCAGTGCCCGATCACACCACGCTGAGCCGTCGAGCACAAGGCTGGAAGTCATTGGCGAAAAGCCATGACCGCCAGCTGCTAGCGGATGGGCCAGTTCACGTTTTGATCGACAGCACAGGGCTTAAGGTTTATGGCGCGGGCCAATGGCTGGAAGAAAAACATGGCGCAAAGTCAAGGCGCAGCTGGCGCAAGCTCCATTTGGCCCTTGATGCTGATAGTGGCGAGATTATAGCCCATAGCCTGACGGATCAGGATACAGGCGACACCTCTCAGGTGGAGCCGTTGCTCAATCAGATCAATGATGAGATTGACCAGTTCACCGCCGATGGTGCCTATGATGGCGAGCCAACCTACGCCGCCGTTCTGCGTCACAGCGCAGCCGCAAGGGTCGTCATTCCACCGCGCTCAACGGCTGTGGCAAGTCAGGACACCGCTCCTGCCGGCCAGCGCGACCTTCATATCGCGTCGATCAACAGTGATGGCCACCTGAAATGGCAGGCCTCCGCCGGCTATGGCAAGCGGGCATTGGTCGAAACCACGATGGGCAGATACAAGGGCATCATCGGACATCAATTGCGCGCTCGATCATTCGCTGCTCAACAGACAGAGGTCGCCATCGGCGTTACCATTCTCAACCGGATGATCGGTACTGCACGCCCGAAATCCGTCCGCTGTAAAGCAATGGTGGAAACATCAAAATAGTCCGCGTCATCAAAGACCGGAATCTAACTTTGGCCCGATCCGCGCACCAACGCCCTCCAGATGCGAATTGCGAGCCGCACTCCCAGATCTACCAGGAGCTTAGAAAAATCTGCAGCGACGCCGGCGGTTCGACTCCTATCAAGACGGCCATCTACGGCTTTCGTCGGAGTTTCCCTCGTTTCAACGGACGTCAGCCAAGGTATCCGCGGCTTTGCTTGCTGCACGCAAGGCGTCGCGTAGCGCGTCGAGGTTAAGCTAAGTGTCGTTTGGTACTTAAACGCAAGAATGCGGCTATTTCGAATTTGTTTGGCAGATAATTTGAGATTCCTGACGAAGAGAATCTCAAATTAAGTGCAACTACGAAGACGTTCGCGATTGGCTTGCGTGGTTCACGATGTCGTTGAAAATGCTGCCAAAGCCATCGTCGTTCTCGCCCGTAGGTCGTTGGAGACGGGTCGCTCATTGCAAAAACACGGTCGATTCTGTCGACGACCAATTCTCACATTAAGTGCCAAAATCCGCATGAAAATCTTACGTTAACTGCCAAGTCTCAAATTAAGTGCCACGCTATCCTATTGAAAATGTTGAAGTGAGAGTCTTACGATTAACTGGAAAACGACATAGCTCAAGTTCTCCCCGTCCAACCTCCTCGTAAACTTCCAGCTCTTGCACGAAAACAAGTACAATCCCGGCCTTCGTCAAGCGGACGAGCGCGGTTCGATTATCGACGATTAACAGCTGAGGCATCTTCGCGATCAGGCTCATGCCCACGCTAGCGTCCGGCTAAGCGCTCGCACAATGCCGCTGAATTGCACGCGCGGACGCGGCAATCGCTGGATACCGGATCCGTCAGACCTGAGCACGCAACAGGCCGTGTCCCTGCGAGGCACGGGATCGGCATTGTCTCATTGCGTGAACGACCCGTTCCCGTAGACCCGCCTAGTCCGCCCATCCTGCGCGTCACATATTCCGCATCACCAACCCCAACTGATGGAGTATTATCATGAGCCTCTCAGCTGCCCAGGTCGTCCAGATCTTGCTGTCCAATCCTTTAGACATCGAGAATGTCCGCAGCGTAACCACGCCCGACGTAACCTATGTCTCGCTCAGCGAGCACAATCCCGACCTCCAGGCTTTTCTTCCTTGGGCCGGCACCAACAAGGGTCCGGAGACGATTGTCCGCGCCTTCGAAGGGATCGGCAGGGCATGGGAGACCAAGGCGTTCGAAGTGCGCGACGTGATCGAGCAGGGCGACACTGCCGCCTTCTTCGGCTCCTTCACCTATCAGGGCCGCGAAACCGGCAAGGTCGTCATCTCGCCCTTTTCGCTGCTTGCGAAGCTTACCGACGGCAAAATCTCCTACGTCCAGTTCCTCGAAGATAGCTTCGGGACGTCCGCCACCGTGAACCGCCAGGGTTGAGCCGGACAGGTCCGGGACCTTCCGACAAGGCCCCGGACAGCCCAGCCGAACAAAATTGCCGTTAGGAGTGCGAAGATGGAAAACGAACCCGCATCTGACATTGCCCGCCATTGGATCGATGGCGCCTGGGTTTCCTCGGACAAGATCAGTGAATCGCTTAACCCGTCGACGGGCGGTGTCCTTGGGCGCTACGCCGACGGCGGTGCCTGGGAAGCGCAAGCCGCGATCACGGCCGCCCGGCGAGCCTTCGACAACACGTCCTGGGCTTCGGACCGCCAGGCGCGCGCCGCGGCGCTCAGTGAATTGGCCCAACGGCTCGAGGAACGTAGCGAGCGCGTCGCGCACAGCCTGGCACAGGAACTCGGCAAGGTCCTGAACCAAGCCCGCATGGAAGCCGCGCTTTCGCCGTTCACACTGCGGCACAATGCCGGCACTGCAATGGCCCAAACGGGCTCGACCGCGGAACTGGCGCCTGGTTTGCAGGCCACCACCTGGCGCGAAGCGATCGGCGTCGCTGGCATCATCGTCCCCTGGAATGCGCCGATCGCGCTTCTGGTGCGTGCGCTCGCCCCCGCACTGGCAGCGGGCTGCACCGTTGTCGTCAAAATGCCTGGTCAGACCGCGCTTACAAACGCGATCTTCTCCGAGGCCGTCGCTGCGACCAAGTCGCTGCCGCCGGGCGTGGTCAACATCTTCACCGAGTCCGGCAACGAGGGCGCGCCCTTGCTTGTTTCCTCCCCGGACGTCGACGCCATCAACTATACGGGCAGCACCAAGGTCGGGCGCGTTATCGCCGCGCAGGGCGCAGAGACGCTGAAGCGCCTTTCGCTGGAGCTTGGCGGCAAGACGCCGCTGGTGGTGTTCGAGGACGCCGATATCGACATCGTCGCGCCGCAGGTGGTGCAGGCGCTGGTTCAGTTCAACGGCGAATTCTGCATCAGCGGATCGCGCGTGCTGGTCCAGGAAAGCGTGGCCGGTGCATATCGCAAACGGCTCACCACGTTACTCAGTGCAGTCAGGATCGGGCCGGCAGACAGCGAAACCAGCCAGCTGGGGCCGCTGGTCGACATGGCCGCGGTCGAACGCGTCAAGCATTTCATCGCCGAAGCGCGCACTTATGCGACCGTCCTCGTCGAAGGCGGCCGCCCGACCGAGCCGGAGCTTGCGAACGGTGCGTTCCTCAAGCCCTATATGCTCGAGGTGCGCGACACGAATGTTCCGCTTGTCCAGCAGGAAATCTTCGCGCCTGTGCTCAGCTTCGAGACCTTCTCGGACGAGGCCGACGCGATCGCCAAGGCGAATGCCACCGAATATGGTCTGGCGGCAGCGGTCTTCACCAAGGATATCGACCGCGCCGCCCTCGTCGTGCGCCGCCTCAAGGCGGGCACGGTCTGGACCAACGCATGGGGCATATTGTCCGATACGGTCGAGGAAGGCGGCTTCAAGAGCAGCGGCATCGGCCGCGCCCGTGGTGCACGGGCGGTCGAAGAGTTTCAGGAAATCAAGACGCATTTCCTTGTCTATAAGGTCTGATGAAGACCAAGACCTGGTGGCTACCCCGCGCCTACGCACGGCGCGGCCATCGGGTGATCGGTCGGGGTATTGCCCCGGAGCATCGATGCAGGATTTGAACGATCTCCACGGCCACGCCAACATGGAGATCTGGACCCATCCGCGCAAGCTCGGCGGCGCTGCGGTCCGCCGCTTCTATCGGCCTTGCGATTTCTGCTTGGGGCTTAATGCCCGAGCATTAGTGATCGCCGTCATATCGTCGACGGTTTTCGTGAATGATGACGCCATGGGCCAGCGCCCATTGTGCCAACTGCTGAACTGGCTCTGACAGAGAGTGTCCGAGCGCGGTCAACGCATAATCCACCTGCGGTGGCGTAGTTGCTCGCACGGTGCGTTCGACCATGCCGTCTCGCTCGAGGGTCTTGAGAGTTCGCGTCAGCATCTGCTGAGAAATTCCGCTCACATGGCGTTTGATGTCGTTGAAGCGCCGGGGCTGATCGCGCAACAGCACCACCACCTGCATGGTCCACTTATCACCGACGCGGTTGAGAATTTCGCTAACGCTACGGCAGTCGGTGAGAACTTGAAGGGGCTTGGTCACATCCATCTGACCTGGTCCTGAAAGTATGCTTTTGACGGAAAACTCGTAGTCACATAGCCAGTGCTAGTCAAGAATATTGACCGATAGGTCTAATGCCTTCCCGTCGGCGATCGCAGTTTCGATCTACACGAGCGGGCTGTCGCGTAAAAAGGAAAGCAACAATGAGCATATCCCCTTCAGCAGAGAAAAAAACAGCGGCTCTGGCCACTGCCCCTCTCTATTCCCCATACAGACTTGGCAGCATTATCCTCAAGAACCGCATAGTGATGGCGCCCATGACGCGCAGCCGGGCGACGGCCGAGCAAGTGCCGATGCCGATAATGGCTGAATACTACAGTAAGCGGGCCAGCGCTGGCCTCATCATTAGCGAGGGCACCGGCCCATCGCAAGACGGGACCGGATATCCGCGGATCCCTGGGCTCTGGAACGACGAGCAGGTTGAGGCCTGGAAGACCGTAACCGCGGCCGTTCACGCCAAGGGCGGCGTTATATTCGTCCAAATCATGCATACCGGCCGCGAAAGCCACCTTGCGAATATGGCGCCGGGGAGCGAGATAGTGGCGCCAAGTGCCATTGCAGGCGAAGGTCAGATCCATACCGACAGATTGGGGATGGTACCCAAGCCAATGCCGCGCGCGCTGAGCCTGGAAGAGATTGCCAAGGTACGCGCTGAGCACGTGTCCGCGGCTGTGAATGCCATCGCTGCCGGGTTTGATGGTGTCGAGCTGCACGCTGCCAACGGATACCTTCTCGAACAGTTTCTGAACCCAGCCAGCAACCAGCGCACTGACGCCTACGGGGGGACGCTGGAGAACAGGAACCGTTACGTCATCGAAGTGGCCGACGCGGTTGCCAAGGCGATCGGTGGCGATCGCGTGGGTATTCGCCTTTCGCCCTATGGCACGAACAACGGAATGACACCCTTCCCCGAAATCGATGGGCAATACCTAAAACTTCTGGCACGTCTGGCGGAGACTGGCATCGAATATATCCATCTGGTGGATCACAGCGCGATGGGTGCGCCACCGGTTCCCACTGCGCTGAAGGAGGCCATGTCGAAACAATGGCCGCACACCTTCATTGCAAGTGGCGGTTTCGACTTGGAACAAGCAAATGAGACGCTTGCGGCCGGCCGTGCCGATCTGATCGCGTTCGGCCGCCCATTCCTCGCGAACCCCGATCTGGTGGAACGACTGGCAAGGGGCATTCCCCTCACTGCGCCCGATCCTAGCACCTTCTTCACCCCAGGCCCGAACGGATACACCGACCTGTAGAACGGCTGCGTAGGCATCGACAATTCCTATCGGGGCGCAGCGCGATCAGGTGTCTGCTGCCCCGCACACCATGGAGCAAATCGGCTCCTACGAGCAGGCAAGTTATGCAGTCCAGCGTTCCTTTCGATGCGTACCAGTGAAGCGATCGGCGATTGCAAAACTATCGACCTTCTTCCGGCCCGCGGATGATCTTGTCTGTGATTCCGGGATAAAGGTTTGGCTGTCGACTTGGCAGCCGCTGCGATGCAGAAGCTGGCTCGTCCGGCTCGCAAGATCTTTCAACCGGAATTGCAATTTAGCGGCACTCGATAGTTCAGCTTTTCGCTCGCTGCCGCCTGCCTTCGTAACGGGCCGTTGTGATCGTATCGCCTTGCGGCAGGCCTATCCGCATATTACGCTCGCCAGAACTGAATGTCCTATTGGGTGAACGGTGCTCGACTTCAACGATCTGCAGTTCTTCGCCGCGGTCATCAATCATCGCGGCTTCTCCGCGGCTGCCCGCGCACTCGGTGTCCCGAAGTCGCGCCTCAGCCGACGCGTAACCGTGCTCGAAGAGCATCTGGGTGTGCGTCTGATCGAGCGTAGTACCCGTCATCTTGCCTTGACGGAGGTCGGACAGCAGGTCTTCGAGCACGCGCAGGCCGCGGTGGCCGAAGCAGCGGCGGTCGAAGAAGCGGCACAACGCATGCGGGCGGAGCCGCGAGGAAAGGTTAGGGTGAGCTGTCCTCCCGGCCTTCAGAGCGCGATCGCCTCGGGCCTGCCCGCGTTCCTCGCCTCCTATCCAATGTTGAGGGTCCTATGCATGGTCACCGACCGGCGTGTCGATCTTATCCACGAAGGCATCGACGTTGCAGTGCGCGTGCGGGAACGCCTGGACACGGACGCCGACCTTCAGATGCGCAGAATCGGCATCAGCCGCAGGATTCTCCTCGCAAGCCCATCCTTTATTGCCGCGCATCCGTCGATCGGCGACCCCGAAGACCTCCGCAATCTTCCTCTCCTCAGCCAGTACGAGCAACCCGTCTCCAGCACATGGAGTCTCACGACAGGTTCCGGGCGATCGGAGACGATCAGCTTCGAGCCACGTCTTGCCACGGGCAGCTTCGAACTTCTTCTCTCTTCAGCTCGCGCCGGGCTGGGTGTCGGCCTGCTGCCCGCCTACAACTGCCGAGAGGACATCCAATCTGGAAGGCTCGTGCGAATCCTTCCCCACTGGAGCGGCAGTGACGGCATCCTGCACGTCCTCTTCACGTCGCGCCGGGGAATGCTGCCTGGCGTCCGTGCGGTCGTCGACTTCCTCGCAGACGCGCTGAAGTGCGCGGCCGACTAGCTGCCATCGTTCACGTGGTGGAACGTGCCGTTGCGAGATCGGCGAATTATCCTCGGCCTCGATGCGAGTCATATTCGTCTTCGAGAGGCGGCACAGCGCCGCGGCAAAGGAGACGGACATGCTGCAACACAGGCCCAGCCATACCCTAGACGGCGGCGACCACGGCTGGCTCAAGGCACGCCATCATTTCGTCGTTACGCGCGACGGCAATGCCGAGAACAAGGCACTCGGCGCCCTCATCGTCTGGAACGACGACGAGATCGCGCCTGGCAGGGGTTTCGGCCACCACACCCACTCGCACATGGAAATCATCACCTACGTCCGCGAGGGTGTGGTGACCCACGAGGACAGCGTCGGAAACATCGGCCAGACGCAAGCCGGCGACGTCCAGGTCATGAGCGCCGGGGCCGGTATCAGTCACGCCGAGCGCAACGAGGGCGCCGACCCTTTGAAGATCTTCCAGATCTGGCTCCTTCCGCGCACCCCCGGCGGCACACCTCGTTGGGGTAGCCGGCGCTTTCCCAAGGATGATCGCGCTGGCAAGCTCGTACCGCTTGCAAGCGGCGTCGACGGCGACGAGGACGCCCTTCGGATGAACGCCGACGCGCGCGTCCTGGGTGCGACCCTCCTGTCCGGGCAATCGGTCGAATACGCAATCGATCCGTCTCGCTATGCCTACCTCGCGCCATCCAGAGGAAGCGTTCTCGTCAACGGTCAGCGCGTCGCGACTGGCGACGGCATCGCGGCAATGGCGGAAAGCACCTTGACCATCCGCGCCGACGAGGACAGCGAGTTCATCCTCGTCGACGCCGCCTAAAGACTTAGCAACTCATCTGCCCAAACTCAGACACCAACTCGAAACAAGGAGTACATGCAATGGAAACGACACGCTATCTTCCCTTCGTCGGCCGGCTGCTGATCGGTCTTCCCTTCATCATGAGCGGTCTCGGCAAGCTTGCCGCATACGGTACCACGATCGGAATGATCACCGCCGTCGGACTCCCTGTCCCGCCGCTCGCCTACGTCGCATCTGTGATCGTTGAACTCGGCGGCGGCCTTCTGCTGGTTGCCGGCTACCGTGTTCGTCCGGTCGCGGCGGTCATGGCGCTGTTCGCATTGGCAACGGCCGTCTTCTTCCACAACAACTTTGCCGACCAGAACCAGATGATCCACTTTTTGAAGAACGTCATGATGACTGGCGGGCTGCTCCAGATCGTCTACTTCGGCGCGGGAGTCCTCAGTCTGGACAATCGTCGGACGAAAGATGCGTCGGGTCGGCCTGCGAGCAGCCAACTGTCCTTCAACGCTTGAATGAAACTTCGACAAATTAGGCCGCGGCGCGTCGCGTGGGCGGCCTAGCCAGCGCGCACCCTCTGCCTCATCTGACCCGTTTCAGAACCTCTGCGGACGCCTCTGTGAGCGATGGTGAGTTCACTTAGCACCGGTCAGCATCATTATCATTTCGATGACGCTTTGTCGGATCGCAGCGACCTTGGTCGCGGGCAAGGCCGTTGGGGGGCGGATCGAACGGATTGATAATAGTCACGCCTTTCCATTTTGAAGGAGTTCAAGAAATGCAATCAACGCTTCGGGCGCGCGCCAGCCTCGCCCTGTCCTGGGCTCTTCAGCTAGGTCTGGCCTACGTGTTTGCACGAGCTGGCGTCGCCAAACTCGTCAGCGCTCCAGAGATGATCCAGATTTTTAACTGGATCGGTTTCGGCCAATGGTTTCGCTATGTCAGCGGCATAGTGGAGGTCGTCGGCGTCGTCCTCATTCTGCTACCGCGCTTCTCTGTAATTGGCGGCTTGTGGCTGATGGCCACAATGTTCGTGGCTGTTCTCATTAACGTGGTTATTACCCACACCAATCCACTGCCACCGATCGTTCTGTTTGTCGTTGCCGCCGCCGTCACGTTTCTTCGGTGGGATCAGCTGTTGCGTCTGGGCAAATGGGGGATGGCGTGGTGGTCAAGGAGCAATCAGATTAGAAAATAACCGCGTAACTGGTATAGGCTCCTGTGCAGACAAGCGCTTTGCGGGCTACCATAGGACGAGACACAGCGTGTCGTAGCCCGCAAGTTTCTGGAAAAAATTGTTCGCTGCGAGATCTTTGATCTTCGTTACCCGAGCCTCACGCAGCAAGATCAACTGGTTCAGCACGTAAATCTGGCCGGCACCCAATCCTTCGCCGTGGCAGACATTCTGCGGGAACGTGGCATCCCGTTTGTGTTCGTGACAGTTTACGGAAGCGATGGGCTCATCGACGGATATCGTCACGAAACGGCCTTCCGTAAACCGTATGAGGCAGGAGAACTTGCGGTCGCAATAGCGCGGGCTTTTCCATCGATCACCCTCTAGTCTCAACCGCCCTTCGGCGGCGTCTATCCGTGCAAGCTTGAGGCGTTTGTTCACGGGTCTCCGCGAAGTCGGATTCACGAGAGCGAGCCCCGGCGGCCAACATTTTCGTTCCAGATCTTCACGTCGACAATGAAGGTAGCGAGCCGGAATTTTCACTGAGGATCCACCGCGATCGATCGCCTTGGCGGAGAGTTCGGCGGCTCGATTCCGTTCAGGGCGATAGCTTCCGCGTTTCAGGAAAGGCGTGGCAAATGCGCGTCAACTTGGATCTGGCACGAACAGGAAAGCCTCCACGATGCATCGCGCGGTTCGTCCGAGCGTTGCGCGTTCTGGGCTACCGAGGACGTCAAGGAGTTACGATTGGGGGAAGCTTTGTCGCCGGGCATTGAAAGACAATTCCCTTGCTTGCCTCACCCTGCGGCGGTCGCTGGTTTAAGAGCGGACCCGCGCGCCGGGGGCTGTCGGGTCCAGGTTTCCGGCTTTTGCCGGCGCCATGCTAAACCTCGGGGTTGACCTCGCGCTCGTCGACGCCACGGGCAATCCAGTAGAAATACGGTCCCGATTTCCCCGAAAGCCATGCGGCCTCCTTCGCACTGATCGCCTATGCTTCCTCCTGGCTGAAATGCTGGCATTGTCGTTTGGCACTTAATCGTAAGAATGCGGCCGTTCCGGCCAGCTATGGCACTTAATGTGAGATTCTTTAATGTGATTTCGGCGCTTGACCCTTTCAGATGCGGCAATAACCTTTTGTGATATTTGCGATTTGCTGATGAAGATCCGCCGAAGACGGTCATTTTATTCACAGTGGCGGTTCTCACATTAAGTGCCGAAATCCAAACGAAAATCTCACATTAACTGCCCAATCTCACTTTAAGTGCCGCGCTATCTTATTGAAACTATTGCAGCGAGAGTCTTACGATTAAGTGCCAAACGACACCCACATCGGCGTCAGATCTTGGATCTGACGCCGATGTGGGTGCAGCATCGCGTCACGCCGCGCCGATTAACCGGGCTTCGAGCAGGTCGATTTTGGCTCGGCCGTACATCTGCCCTTTGACCATTTTGAACTTGTTGATCTGTCCCTCGGTCCGTCCATTTGACCACGGTTCCGCGATCGCCGCGAGGACGGCACTGCGGTCCGTGGCGATGCCATGGACAACCGGCCGCTCACGTTATTCCTCTCTGAATGCGTGTTTCATTTGATCTGTGATTGGCTTTGCGAAATAGGATAGCGCCGTTCGCTCACCGGTCTTGATAAAGACTTCTGCCGGCATTCCTGGATAGAGACTCTTGCCGTTAAGCTGTAGGAGGCTGTCAGTTTGCGGCACGACGCGAACCGCATAGTAGGTCACACCCGTCTTTGGATCCGCTATGACGTCCGGGGATACCGATGTCACCGTCCCCTTGATTTCTGGCGTCGCTTTCTGGTCGAACGCCGTAAAGCGAATGTCGACCGGTTGACCGAGTTCGACCTGATCAACACTGTGAGCAGCAATCTTGACTTCGACGGTAAGTGCACGTTTGTCGGGCGCTAGCAGCATCAACGCCTCGCCGGGATTGACCACTCCGCCAACAGTATGGATTGCCAACTGAAATATCTTGCCGGTCAATGGTGCTTTTATTTCTAGATGGTCAAGCTGGTCCTTCGTGGCGACTTTACGTTCCTCGAGCTCGGCAATCTTCCCTTGCACATCGGCGAGGTCCTTGGCGTCCTCGGAGCGTCTATCTTCATCGAGTTGCAAAATCTGAAGATTGATTTCGTTTATCTTGCCGTTAGCCTGTGCGCGTGAAGCAAGGCGTTCACCACGATTTCCCTCAAGTCCGACCCTTTGTCGTTTGAGGCCGTTGACCCTTTGCATGGTGACGATCTTGCGGTCATAAAGCTCCTCGGCTGCATCGAGTTCTTCTTTAATGAGAACATCGGCGTCATCGATTGATTTAAGCTGTATCGTGTCTCCCTCGATCTCCGCATTCAGCTGTGCTTTGCGTTCTTCCAGCTGCTTTTTCATTCCCACAATAGAGGATTGTCTGGTCGCGAAGAGCTGAATTTCGCCGTCGATCAAGCTTTGGTCATAGTTGCCGTCAAGCTCGAGCAGATCGACATCTTTGGCCGTGAAGCTGCTGGCGTTTGCGCGCTCTGCGTTTAGTCTGCTTCTGCGCGCATATAATTGAGCCAAACTGCTATCGACGATTGCCAGGGTTGATTTGACCGAGGTATCATCGAGCTTAACCAATAGATCGCCCGCTTCCACGTGATCGCCCTCGTGCACTGGCAATAGGGCAACCGTACCTCCCGTTAGATGCTGTATCTTCTTAACGTTCTCATCGATGATAACGGTTCCGTCGCCGACGACCGCCCCTGAGACCTTTGCAGTTGCCGCCCAACCGCCAATGCCGAAGACGAGGCATATTCCAAGCCCAGCGACGAAAAGTAAGTGATGTCTAAGCGACGCCTCTAAATGGGATCTCACGACGCGCTCTCCTCTGTTCCGTCGGTAACTCTCAAAGCGCCACCGCGCTCAACGGAGACGGATCGGATATTCTTTGTCATGATTGAATTCAGGACGTCTTCTTTTTTGCCGAACAGATGCATATGACCGTCGCGGATCATCAATACACAGTCGGTCGCCGATAACGCGCTTGGTCGATGTGCAATCACGATCGCAATTCCGCCCCTGCTGCGGATACCCATGATGGCCGAGCTCACCGCCGCCTCGCCATCGGCGTCGAGGTTCGAATTCGGTTCGTCCAAAACGACGAGGAACGGATTGCCGTACAGCGCGCGCGCAAGGCCGATTCTTTGTCTCTGGCCGGCAGAGAGCATGCTGCCACCGGCCCCGATTTCGGTGTCGTAGCCATTGGCGAGGCGCAAAATAAGATCGTGCACGCCGGCCGCCCGTGCCGCGACGATGATGTCGTCCGATGCAGCGTTGGGTTGAAAGCGTGAAATGTTGTCAGCGACTGTTCCAGCAAATAACTCTATATCTTGCGGAAGATACCCGATATGGCGCCCAAGTGAGCTCTCGTCCCATTGATCAAGTGCGGCGCCATCGAGCCGGACGTTGCCATGCAAAATAGGCCACACACCGGTGAGGGCACGTGCCAAAGTCGACTTTCCCGAAGCACTTGGGCCAACGACCCCTACAGCACTTCCGGCCGACACTGAGAAGCTTATGCCAGAGACAAGCTGGGCCCCTTGTCCCGGTGCGCCGCTCGCAAGAGCCTCCACGACCAAGGAGCGTCGCGGTGCAGGCAGAAAGGTTGGAAACGGGGTCTGTGGCAGTGCCTTCAAGATTTCTTGTATGCGACGCCAGGATTGACGTGCGGACGCATAGCTGCGCGCATTTGCGATAGCTTGCTCCACCGGCGAAAGAGCGCGTGCGGTAAGGATAGAGGAGGCGATGATCACGCCGGCCGTCGCTTGATTTTCAATAACCAGCGCAGCGCCCGCCGCTAACACCGCTGACTGCAGTGCCAGACGGAATACTTTCGATAGTGCAAAATAACCATTGGCAAGATCGGCATTCTGCTGTGAGCGAGTTCGATATTCCATGTTCCACGCAAGCCAACGATCGGCGAGCGTGCCTGTCATGCCGAGAGCGCGAACGACCTCGGCGTTGCGTTGTGCCGCCTCAAGCGTAGTCGTGCGCCGGGTGCTTAGTGCGTGAATACGCTCGGCTGACCGGCGAGTGCTCATGTTTGCAGCGACGCTCAGCGCAGCGAGAATGATGCCGCCGCCGATTGTCATGAAGCCGATAATCGGATGAAACATAAAACAAATGGCGATGTAGATCGGAATCCATGGCAGATCGAGAAGCGTTGCAGGTGCTGAAGTGCCGAGGAAAGACTTTACTTGATCGAAATCTCGCAAAAGCTGGAGCCCATCTCCAGTAGTCTTCGTTCTCAAGGGGATTTGAAGTGTTGCTGTAAAAATATGCCGCGCCATGACTTGATCGAAGACGCCGGCGATGCGCGTCAGTATCCTACCACGCGCTATATCGAAGGCAGCTTGAAACGCATATAGCATCGCCACAAGAACCGCGAGTGCAATGAGGGACGGAATGCTTCGGCCGGGAATCACCCGATCATAGACTTGAAGCATGAAGAACGAACCCGAGAGATATAGCACATTCACAAGTGCGCTAGCTATACCGACACCGAGTAATGCGCCGCGGCATCGCTGTTTAAATTCGAGACTGGCCTCGGTGCCAATGGCTGCACTTTTCGAATTTGCAATAATTTTCATGTAAAAACTTTCACTATGAAACTTTCATTCAATTTTCAGCGGAAAAGAATATAAATACCAAGTAATCTAATCTGCATAAAACCTCTGAGAGGTTATTGTATCCAACAAAGTTAGTCGAGAGCTCAATTTTGGTATGGTTCTTCTTAGCGGACTTCAGGACTTGTTGGTAAAGCCGATCATGGATTTTCTTAATCAACGCTGTGTCCTGCAACACGTCTCAATCTTCCGCATTGCCAGCGGTCATTTAACCCTCCAAGCAATCGACTTTACTGGTTGTTAGGCGTCGTAGCGTAGAAGGTCTTTAACGGAGACGTGGTATGACCGTGAGACTTCAATCTCTAATCATCGCAGCACTGCTTTCCACGTTTTTATGGATCGCGATCATCAATTGCGGTGTCTGGCTTTCGTGGCAGCTGTCCGGCAGACTTGCGTCGATTTCGGCTGATAGCGTGATTGAGGCTGGCGCCGCGACACATGTATGACGGACAACAGGGCCAGTGCAGGTTAAAAGCCTTTGCCGCCTCTAAGCTCTGACACTGCGGTGCCGATCAAAATCTCTAGATCGAGGATAAAGGAAAAATTTCGGATATAATAAAGATCGCAATACACGCGAGCGCGTGCCTTGGCTGCATTGTCGGTAGGGCCCCGCAGTCCTCGCATTTGCGCAAGTCCCGTCAGTCCGGGACGCACGATATGTCTCCCGTGATAATTCGGAACCAGCTCTTCGTAGGGCTTGCCACCGGCCAACATACCGATCGCGTGGCATCTTGGGCCGACGAGGGACATATCGCCTTTGAGAACATTGATGAGTTGAGGCAACTCATCAAGATTGGTCTTGCGCAAGATGGCTCCTACGCGGGTTATTCTCGGATCTCCCTTGATCGTCTGCTTGACGCCGGTCGGATCGCCTAGATCTGCGCGCATTGACCGGAATTTATAGACCCGAATTTTCTTTCCACCCTTCCCCCAGCGAAGTTGGGAAAAAAGCGGCGACCCCTTGCTTTCCATTCGAATGAATAGGGCGATCAAAAAAAGGACCGGTGCAAGAATTAGCAGGCCTGCAGAAGCCCCCAGCACATCTAGGCAGCGCTTGGCTCTGAATTGCCATTTATAGTGGGCGAAGAGAGCCTGAGCGCTGATATCGGTAAGATGTGTGTTGCACGAGGATTTACCGTGGAGTCGGCTAATCGACGCAGAGGAATTATCATGACCCAATATAGATAAGTTGTACATGATATAAATACTCTTAATCATTTAAATTGAGAGCTTCTTTACTTCGAGATTTGTTTTACGTCATCAAGAAGATTAACAACTGGTTAACGCACAAGGTTTCGTGTGCCGTTATGACGGTTGTCGAAAGTCACAATACCGGGGAGCTTAAAACCGCGTGGAGATGTTCAGCTTGTGCTGAGCAACAGACCTAGGCCGATGGTTCAAGGGGGCAATCCGCGCCGATGATCGAACTGGTAAACCTGCCGGACAGGACTGTGCAAGCTTCGAGAAATGCAGACACGGCCCTGCAGCCGGCAAGCAAACATGGCGACTAAATCAGCGCTCCGCAGCCATCGAGAGATTGAGGTGAAGAAAGATGTCTGCGCGCGGCGGACACCCACCTTTGCTGTTGCAGCCAGCAAGTGAGGTCAGAATCGGTGCCCTCGGAACGAGTAAGGCTTTGAGGCGGGCGGTGCACGCAATACGTCGTCCCGGCGCCATATCGAGGCGCCAAGCGAGCTGTTTCACAGTAGGACACCTCCCCGGGGACACGGTTGTTTGTGTGCCATGAATGCTGTATCAGCTTGACGCAAGTCGATTCTGTGTGACTCGTGTGCCGGCTTTCCTCGTTCTCGAAATCAATGCCCCCCAATATATCCGGAAGCGGAAAGTCTTTTGATGATGGCAATCTTTGCGGCTTTGTATGTTGTGTCGACTGCCGGCGCAATGACATTGACCTGGGCGGAGGGGGCTATGGCTGGCGGCAAATACGATTTTGGGCGATTTGTAGGCCTGTTTTTGAGCCTGGTATGGCCATTGATCTTTGTGCTACTTGCCTTGTTTATAGCTTGGCGCCGTTGGTGCGCCCCCACAGAACAAAGCCGAGGGGAACTCGAGAGAGAGCTCTCTTGTTCTATTCCGTCTTCATCGAATCTTATTCTATTCCCTCTTGATCGAAGATTGTCAGTACGCTCGAGCTGATCAATCGCTACCATTCTCCGAGATAACTCTTTTGGTTTGCTTTTGATCGCAGGTGCGAACGCCGCCTAGCGATTCGAGGGCTCGTCGTCGAGCAAGTCTTGAATTATTTGCGTCGACTTCGACGCGTGCTTCCGGTTGTCTCAACGGTGCCAAATCGCTGCCCCAGGCAGGGCTTGCAATCGTTTGCGGCTGTCTCAATGTTCGTTCTTTGCCAAATTTGAGGGGATATTGTGCATATAAGTAGAGAGAAATATTAATAGAAGTGAATAATACGACAGTAAAGATCCAGATCTTAGCTAGCGATCGGCCAGCATGATTGCGTTTTATCCCCAAAAAAAATGCTGCATTGCATTCTACCCAAAAATGGTATTTGCTATTAACTGGGAGTTAACTAAGAAGAAGCACAGGTCGAGTACATCGGTCATTTATTGATTTTAAATTTTGCTATTATGTGCTGGGGTTTAGGATGCAAACTGCCGCCAAATTGGAGCGCGCAACCGATAAATTTCAGGAAAATGCCGTTGCCAATGATAATATTGGCACTAGGAACAGAACAACGGTTGATCGGCGCGCGCGACACCTGTTCACTAAACGACTGTTCGACATAGTTGCTTCCGCTGTCACGTTGGTGCTACTGGCGCCCATTCTTGTCTTGATCGTGCTAGCGATCAGAGCGGAAAGTCGAGGTTCTCCCATTTTTTCCCAGCTTCGATGGGGGAAGGGCGGACGGAAGTTTCGGGTTTTCAAGTTTCGATCGATGCGTGCGGATTTGGGTGATCCCACGGGTGTGACGCAGACTGTCAAGGGAGATTCGCGCGTCACCAGCGTTGGCTCGTTCTTACGGCGTACGAATCTTGATGAGTTGCCGCAACTTATCAATGTTCTTATCGGTGACATGTCGCTTGTTGGCCCACGATGCCACGCGATTGGTATGTACGCTGGCGGCATGCTTTACGAGCAGCTGGTGCCCAACTACCACGAGCGGCATGCCATGCGTCCAGGTCTCACAGGTCTGGCACAGATGCGCGGACTTCGTGGCCCGACAAATCGCCCCTCTCGCGCTAGGGCTCGCATTCACTCCGACTTGCACTATGTCGAGCACTTTACAATCTGGCTCGACTTAAAAATTATCTTTGGAACGATCATTTCTGAACTGAGAAATGGACAGGGCTTCTAAAGAGCAATTAGTGAAGGGAGTCCAAAGTCTTGCGTTTCTACTTTACCCGATGCGACGCAATAAGGATGGAGGTTCTCTGAACCGCTGGAGTCGTCCGCTCTTGCGAAGCGCTCAGACCTTGAGCTGTATGGCAGTTTTGCCTGCAGCACGATGGAACTGTGCGAAATATCCCTTGCCATTCCTGCCGGTCCGATCGCATAAGCATTTGACGCGCCGGCGAGCACAGCCAGGGTCATTGATATCGTATGGATTTGTTTCAGCATAATATCAGCTCCTCGCTTGCGTTTAATCCCTTGGCACGTATCGTTCGTTAGGTGCCGTTTTGACACAAACACTCATAGCGCATGAGCATTGTCGCCAAGCTAAGCAGATCGATAAAGCTTTAAGTATTCTCGTTTTTGTACGCTAGCCTCAGCTGTAACTTGTCCCGCAGGGTTTGATGTGGCTGCTCTTGGTACCAGCTCATCGCTTCTATGATGAGCGTTTGCTCGGACGACAAGACGGCATTGCGGGGCAAGATGAGCCGCAATCTGCATTTCGAATTGCCTATCTGCGATACCCTCTTAATCTCGCATTGCGCCAAACGACCCGCTGATGGCGCCAATAACCACCTGTCATTGATGGCCCAAGGTTGTTGCAGCCATGTCGCGACACGGCTCCTGTTTACGCATAGGAAATATTCGAATTGTATTGAATAGCCACCTCCAAAAAAAGGTAGACACGCGTTCCTGAAACAGTGAATATAAGAAAGACCTCACTGAGGCCGTTAATTGGTCGTCTCACAAAGAGGCAGGCCGACAATCCTGATTAACGCAGAACGATCGAGCTGACGGAAGTCCCGTGGACCAATCTCATACGTGGGGCTAGTGTCATCTCATGACGACTCGGCTGAAATATCTGTTGCTAGCAATTCTCGTGTCTTGTGCCATATGGGGCGGCATTGTTGGCGGCGTACTTTGGTTTGTAAATGGTTACGGCGACGGCAAGGTCACGACCGGTTCAAAATAGCTGCCATGGGTCGTTGTTGACGGAAGAGGCAAGGCCCTCCAACTAACCAAAGTGAACATCGCACAGCACGGCTTTCGAGCTGAGTGCTGCGATGCTCCCTCTCTGTGTCGGCGGTATGGTGAGCTGACGAGACTTTGAAATGGGTGCCGTTGATCGAGTCACTTCTTACGAACGATAGTCGTGGAGTCCAACGGGTCGATGATCGCCGGGTTATCATCGGCATCCTTTAACGGCTCAGGACGGGCTCGTCCTGGCATGAGTGCCGGAGCGCTAAGGGCTCCCCCCGCACGACGCTTGATCGCTTCTCGCGCTGGCGTAAAGCAATATGATCGACGCGCAGATTACTACCTTGGCGTACTCAAACTCGTCGCTATCCGGATGTGAGCGTCCGGCGAAAGCATTTTCGCTTGCTTGGGCGGCCGAAGCTATAGGAGGCGCTTCACCTCATCTGCCATGACGCGCTCGATCATGTCGGGATCGCATTGTTCATCGACGAGGAAATGGCGG
>NZ_JAFEVL010000008.1 GCF_016901135.1 Martinezella lusitana
CCGAAACACGTTCCAGCGTGTTCTGAAACAGTGTCCTGTCGCCGATGAACTGGATGAATTGCTTCGGGGCGGAGGCGCGCGATAGCGGCCACAGACGCGTGCCCTTGCCACCTGCCATGATCACCGGGGTAATTTTTTGCTTCATGTAAATGCGTCCCTCAATATCTGCTTAAGCAATCACTCAGATTCTGCCCGCAACTATCGATCTAAGAGCGGCGCCGAAAAACAACTAGCTCGCATGATCAACAATCGTAAGGCCTTATGCCTTCTCTGTATCCCGGCTTTTATTGATACAGAATTCCAATATTTTCCGCTTCCTAAAAGTATAGCTTTTCTTATTCAAGAGGAAAGACGGTGTAAAATGAGACGTATTTTTATAGTTAAATTAGCCGCTTGACTGCCATTTTCAGCATAATTGTCTCGTCATCGAGATCGCGACTGACAAGGTTATTGCGATTGCTGGCTTATATTTGCCTGCTCATTTTCTTATCGGTTGCAAACGGCGCCGCAGAGGGCGAGTGATCGGGTTTGCTGTCTTTGACATCAGCTTGCGCGTTCCATTTGTCGATCGGTAGCGCGTGCCAGCGTGTGAGTTGTGCCTTCCTGTCTTCTGAAAGGCGATTGAATGCGGCGATAACATAAGGCTGCATATTCACACTGGTCGTCGGAAAAATGTCACGAAGTTCCTTTGGACCCGCATAAGTGAGCAGCACTTTCAGATCGCTCTCCAACGATGGCTTCGCTGCGACCAAGCTCTCGCCGCTGAGCTTTCCCCAGAGGGAAAATCGTGCCCTAAGCGCCGCTATGTTGGTGGGATCAAGAGCGATGGCCTGACCTAATAGAAATGCAAGCTCTGCAGAATTCTCGCCTCCTGCAAGTTTGATCATCGCAAGACGTGTCCAATAATCGGAGACATGTGGACCACATTGCAGGGCATGCATGGCAAGTTTTTCGGCTCGTTGAACCGACGTCAGCCAAGCGTCGAAGTTCCGATCAGGGTTTTGGTGGTCGAGGTCGGCGAGCGTGACACCTAACCCTGCGTTGACGATATCGGACCGGCAGAGCTTTCGCTCATAGATCTGCTCCGAGTAGCGCGCATACGTTGATAAAATTGCCGGAAGCATCGAACTCCGCACGGTCGCTTCCGACGACAAGTAGAACAGATCCGAAAATTTGATGGTAGTGCCGAGTTCCATCGACGCAATGCCGAACGCAACAAACGCACTAACGCCAAGTAGAATTCTTGCAAGTATTGTCACGACCAATCGGCCATCAGCTATAGTAAGCACTGTACCGCGAATGGTAAAATGCTTCCGATTCATGACCTTCGTAAAGCATCATCTTCTTCGTATCGACCTTGTTAAGAATGACGCCCGCACACTTGTCATGAATGTCCGAATCTCGCTCCAGGGTGGTCTGAATGAATTTGCGAGATGTCTTCCCCCATTCGACGACGAAAACAAAGTCATCTACCAGTGGCTCGATGCTTCTTGCGTCGACGACCGGGGCAAGCGGCGGTAGGTCTAGAATAATGTACTCGAACTTTTCACGGGCGGTATCCAAGAACTCCCGCATGCTAGCAGAGGCCAGGAGCTCGGACGAATGCGGAACCCGGTGCCGGATAACGGCGGGCACGAATGCAAGTCCAGTTTGTTCGCTGGTCAGAAGCAAGTCCTCTGCTTTAGCGGTCCCCAATGCAATTTCCAACAATCCCTGTTCTGCGTGGCCAGCGATGGCCCTAGTGGCTCCTGGATTGCGGAAGTCGCAATCGACCAGAACAGCTTTTGCACCCTGCGACGCGACAAGCTCAGCGAAGTTGATGGCAACGGTCGATTTGCCCTCCCCAGGCAAGGCCGCTACAACGCCGACAACACGTCCCCTTGTGCCAGTCTTGCGCATATCGATACCAATTTTTGCGCTTCGCAAAGTCTCGGTGAAAGTCGAAAGAGGATGGTCGACGACATAATTTGCTATGGAGTTAACTTTCCAAAGACGACCCTCGATGGGTCCCTCGTTGCTGCCACGTGAGGCCTTCGCTTCCGCGATAAAGGGAAGCGAACCCAGATATTCCAGATTGAGCTCCGCGCGAATTTGGTCCCCCGTGCGAAAATAGCGATCCCGCAACTCTCTTACAGCACCAATTCCTGACCCCATCACGGCACCAACGAAACCGAACAGCGCCAAAACCATTAGCTTTCTGGGATAGCTTGGACTTTCCGGCTTGACCGGCCGTGTGATAATGCGCGCTTCGCTGACCGGAAAGGATTGCTGCTGTATAGCCTCCTGATATCTTTGCAGGAAAGTTTGATACAAATTTTTGTAGGCCTCGGAAGATCTCTCGAGTTCGCGCAGCTGAACACCGCTTTCTCCAGCTGACGCGCTGTCGGATTTAGCTCTGTTTACGCTGACGGTCAGTGAGTCCTCGCGCGCCTGCGCGACGTCCAATTGGTTTTTATAGCTTTCTTTGATGCGGTTCAATTCGTCGAACATTTGCCGGCGATATTCTGCCATCTCTTCGCGAAGGCGCACCGCGCGAATGTGACCCGGCCCCAGCCTGCTTGAAATATCCGCTTCCAGTTTCGCGTCAGCTAAATACTTCTGTCTAATATCATTGGAAACGGAACTATCCAGCACTTCTGGAACAATTGCATCGGTTTGACCAGACGCAATGATTTGCTGGATCTGATCGTATTTGGCGCGATCCTTAGCGGTTTCCGCTTGCGCGGCAATAAGGGCCGTATTTAATTCGCTTAATTGTTGATCGGCAATAAGGTTGCCATTCGCAGCCAGAAGTCCATTGTCAGCTCGGTATTTTTGCACTGCTAAATCGCTATCGAGCGACTTTTGCTTTAGCTCATCAATGCGCTCCTGCAACCAGTCGCTTGCACGACGCGTTGCATCATACTTGGCCTCGAGTTTGTCATTGATATAGATATCAGAAATAGCATTGGCGACGGATGCAGCAATATCTCGGGAAGGCGAGGTAAAGCCAACGTCCAAGACATAGGTGCGCCCTACCCTGGTGATCGACATGTTACGCTGTACGATAGCCAAAGCACGTCGCTGATCTTTATCCTCATCGGTCTGCTCGAGATTCGCACTCACGAACATTGATGGGATATTAAGAATGGTGTTTATAAGAACCTTCACGGTGTCAAACGCGCTTGAATCCGACGCCAAAAACTCCTGATTTTGCGCGAGATTAAGTTTTCCGACAACCGCAAGTCCTATCGTGTCGGACTTCAGTAGCTCGACCTGGCTCAAAATAGTGGCATCGTCATCGGCTGCCGACTGATCCATCGACAGGCGATTAACGAGGCCGTCGGTATTGCCGCCGATCAGAATGCTTGCCGTGGCTGTATATTTCGGCACGGCGGTGATGATATAGGTTACACCAAACACCATGCCGATGATCGCTGCTACTGCGACGAGGCGCCACTGGCGCCGCGCAACTGCAATTACCCTTTCCAGGTCAATCGAAGTCGTGAGTGGACCGTTATCGTCCCATGCAAATGGAGCCGCTGATTTATTTCCGGGCGATAACAATGGCAACTCCGCTCAATACGCTATGACGCAAGCCCTAGAACGGGCTGGTACCGGCAATTTCTGTGATATTCGTAACGTTCGTGACATTCGTCACACTGCTCGTTGAGAGACGACGCGATCTCGAACCGATGGTAAAATCTCCAGACGTAGTAGCGACGGAACTGTCTGCAGTCGTCCCGCCGGATGAGTCGCCAGCCGCACCGCCCGCGACTCCGGCAGCGCTCCCCCCGGCGGCCCCGGCCCCTGCCGGACCGAGTGCTGCCGTCTGCACTTCGTTCAGCGTCGACAGGAAAGCTGCCGTTACCTCCGGGGAGTTGGCTGCAGCAACTTTCTCCTGAATAACTTGCGCATAGGTCGGATCGACGGCTGCGCAAGCGCGCGCCGTTCTCGCCAGTCCAGACCCCAACGCCGTCTTTTGTGGCACTGTCATCTGGGGGATGAGCCCGATCATCGGATCGAGCGTCTCGGAGCTTGAGCCAGCCAAAACGCGTACCCGGGAAATCATCTCGAAACCACCGGTCGGATAGATAGTATTGAGAGACGCCGGCGAAGCGAGGAAGGTTGAGATATTCTCGTCACCGAGCTTTACTGGCGATAGAAAACAACCGGCGGCATGCACTTGGGCGGCCGCGTCTGTTGCAGTCGCAACAAGTACCAGCAGGGACGCACCCAACCCCAAGCGTCGAAGGACGATCATCTTTTCCATTGGGCAATCCTCACAGTAAACATCATTGTTCTTATCGTCTGTCGCTCACGACAGACGCCTTAGTGGGTAATATCGCTTGCCGCAGTCTTTGCGTCAGCAGTATCGGTGACGGCACCCGAAGCCGTCGACGTTGCGGAATTTAAGACATTCAGGAATTTGACCAGCTCGACCGAGTCGGAGTTCGAAATATAGACAATGTCCTTATCCTGCATGGCGAATTTCTGAACCGCGAAAAAGGCGGAGGGATCCCGCAAATTGGCGCGGAAGATCACAGGAACATCGTTCGAGGAGAAGCGGGTCGTATCGACACCAAGACTTTGCAAGACATTTCGAGGCACCGTACGGTACAAAAACACCCGCGCAGGATCCGCGCGTCCGTCGAGCAGTCCACCTGCCTTGCCAAGCGCCTCGCCAAAGGTCAATGCGGTATCTTCGAAATCAAACCGGCCGTTCTGACCCGACGCGCCAAATACCGAATAGGTGCGGCGCTCACGATTGACCAGGACCGTATCACCGGGCGAGACGTAAATATTCTCGGTAGGCGTTGTCTGCAGTTTGTCATAAGAAATTGTGCCGCTCTTGCCGCGCCGCTGCAGCGTCACATAAGTCTCAATACTGGGCGCGCTGATGCCTCCCGCCGAAGAAATCACGTCCAAGATGCGATCACCTGCCGCAGTCACCTCGAATTTGCCAGCCTTGTTGACGTCGCCGAGAACGGCAACTTCACTGGAATGGCTCGTCGCCGTGGTGATGACCACCTGAGGCTCTATGGCACGATTGGACAATTTGTCCTCGATTTCGCGCTCGACCTCTTCCTTCGGCCTGCCCGCCGCGGCGATACGGCCTGCATAAGGCACGCTCAGCGAACCACTGCGGTCGATTGTCTGGGAAGGCAGCGTGATATAATTTCCCGGCCGACTACCGGCTTCAGTGGGGATGAAGAGACCACCCGCCTGCGCCTCGAAGATCGAAACTTGAATGACGTCCCCGATACCAAGCGGAATGTCGGGCGGACCGCCGCGTCCGCCTTGGAAACTATCCTTGATCGAAGCCGTCGTCGGCTTGGCGAAGTTGGCAAGCATATTCTTGCTAATGTCGACCAGCGCGTAGTCAATGCCCACTTTCCGCTCTTTGGTTGTCAAGCGAACGGCGGCCTGCTTGTCGAATGCGGCATCTTCCGGCCCAGACCGCGGGAAGCTATTGCACCCCGTGAGACCGACCGCAACAATCAATGGCAGGAAAAAGTGCTTGGACAAATTTCTTCTCTAATTATGAGGCATTAATCAATGTTGATGAGATTGCACAAATTTAAATACCGTGAAAGCTCTTAAATATTACTTGATCTCAGATAGTTATCTGTATGTTGCAAGCTCGCAACATATTACATAGTAATAACAAAAGATAATGACGAGACAAGATACGGGTCAGAATTTTCACAGATTAACGTTACCTACACCAACTTCCACGGTTATTCAGAGAACTATTATTGGTTACAATTTTAAGGTGATTTACGATGAGACGCACGCTACGAAAATACCTTGCCCACATTCTCAATAGTATTGCAGACTTACTTCCCCCTGATCCGCTCAGCAATCGGTTGCGGCCGTTTTTGTTGCGCCCGCTGGGATTGAGATGCCACTACAGCTCGGCGATATCGTCCGGCACCTACATCAACCCGGGCGACCTTTCCGTCGCCGAGCGTTGCTTTATCAACCAAGGATGCTTTTTCGATTTAACGGCTCCCATCACAATTGCCGATAATGTCGTAGTCGGTATGCAAACGTTATTTGTCACTGCACACCATGAGATTGGCGGCCCGCAGCGCCGATGTGGGGCGGTCAAAGGTAAGCCAATCGTGGTGGAAGCCGGCGCTTGGATCGGCGCCAGAGCAACCATACTCGGCGGCGTGACCATTGGCACAGGGGCAGTTGTCGCGGCGGGCTCGATTGTTATTCACGATGTGCCTCCCCATGCCTTGGTTGCGGGTGTGCCAGCAAAACTCGTTCGCTCCCTAAATGTGAACACCACCGACGCCGTCAACGACGAACAACAAACGCCATCATCGCAAAGCTTGACGGCCTTGGATCGAGACGGATGAAGCTCGATGCCTGTCATTGTATCAGCAGAACCTGGACATAGTCCTTGGATTTGACATTCACGATGCCGCTGGCAATCGGCACGGCGGCGCCCTGTCCTGACATCAGGTCAATGACCGTCGCCTTCACGGAACTCTGATCGAATCCCGCAGGTAACTTTACGCTTGCCTCACCCTCACTTTGGCCGGTAGTCCAGAACGGCACTATGACTTGCCGTTTCGAGCTTCGTTGCCAACCCATCAAAATTGTATCAGCATCAGCTTTTTGACTTGTGACGTCGACCGCATTGAGATCCGAAACGTCGCCGATCGCCGATATAAGGTTCTTATACGCGAAAAATGCAGGCTTTTTTCGCTGCAGATCGGCAGAGACCAGCCCGAAATTGTCTTCTTGGTTGGCAGCCTTCTCACCGTCATTCTTGAGATCATACCAGAAGACCGCCTCAAGAGGAATCTTCTGGCGCACGCGCGCGTCGAGGTAGACGGCCATCAGGCGCGTGAGATATTTCGCTTGCAACGTCTCGTCGCCGATACCGGCGATGCCGTTTGGCGCGCTCGAGTAGCCGAGCTCGGTAAAGTAAAGCTTAAGTGGCTTGTGGGCTTGATTGAAGGACTGCACTTCACCCCAAAAGGATGCAATGGCCTGCCCGAGCTGCGTATTCGGAGATGTGGCCGCAATCGATAGATGTGGATCTTGTTCCGGGGTCACCTTGAGATTATAGGGGTGCACCGAAACGCCGTCGGCGAAGTCGAGGATACCAGCACGCATCGCCGATCTAAACCAGTCACGTCCCTTATCCCAGCTTAAGCTCGAAATCGCGCCCACTGTAATGTCCACGTTTGGATTCACGCGTTTAATTTCGAGAGCGATCGGGCGATAAATGTCGACATAGTCCTGTGGAGATCCAGGCCAGAATGAGCGGAGATTCGGCTCGTTATGGAGTTGCACTGCGACAATCGAGGGGTGTTTGTGAACTAATTGCGCGATCCACTGCCCGAAATCATGGTTTATCTGCTCGAAATTCCGCGCCTTTGGCGCGGCGGCTAATATGGTGAGAAGAACTTTGCGCTTCTTCTGATCATGGACTGCCAACCACTGATCAATCAGTCGACGCCGCTCCTCAATTTTGGCACGATCGACATCGCTTAAGGTGCCATCATCAACGAGCGCACGCGACTTGTTGGTGAGAGCATATATCTGTTCGGTAACCCATTCGGTGCCGAGATCGCTCACGGCGGGCGACGTTTTCGTCGTCAGCCAGCTGTCATCTTTTTCCTTATAAATATACTTGTTATGCAGGAAATGGCTTGCCACACCAAAAAATGGTGCCCGCTGCTCAGCAGCTTGTGCTGAAATCGCGGTTAGAGCAAACAGAAGTGCAGCACACAACCGAGCAGTATAACGCGTTCCCATCTAAATCCACTCTCCTTAAGGCCTTTGGTCGATCGGAAATCGCCGGAGCATCCCGTATAATCCAAGCGCATTCGTTCCAAACATCACTGCACTGTAGGCCGCCGCCCCGATGACGCTTGCAAGGACAAGGAATAGCGCGTCGGCAAACCGGGGGATCGTAATCATCGCGCCATACATTACCGCACTCGCTGCACCAACTTTCAAAATATCCAGCCAAGCAACGTCAAACTGGAAGACGCGGCGTGACAGTAGAGCACTCGCCAAAACGCCCATGAGCGCGCCAATCGCCATTGCTTGCGAAATGCTAACCGATGAAAATCCTTGAGAATATCCTAAAATAGGCAAGGCAAGGAGGCTGGCCAGGCCAGTGACAACGGGACCGGCAACACCGAGATAGGGGCGGCCAGCAACCAAGAAAATACTATCCAGCGCAAAAGTCCTGACGCCAACAAGACCCGCCGCAATCATGCACCAGCCGATATTTTCCGCGTAGATGTGGCGATAGTCCGCCGGCACAAAAATGCTTTCGAACGGATCCGTCAAAAACAAAAATCCGATCACCGCGGGCACAATCACGGCGACGACTATCGAGAGTTGGCTGGAGACACGTGCCGCGGCCAACGCATCGTCGCCAAACTCCTTCGCCCGGAAGGTGGCCTGCAGCGTAATGAGATTGATACTTACGCCGACAACGCCGATGATCTTTTGCGAGATATCCATGGCAAGCATCATCTTGCCGCTCTCGTCGAGTGGAATGATTCCGGCAGCCACCAATCTCAAGAGCGGAGAAAGAGCAGTCGTGGCAACGGCGCTTACGGTTACGCCCATGCCAAATTTTATCATGAAAGAGAGCGTCTGCGAGTCAAACTTTCCAATCGGCGGCGCACGCAAAGGATTCTTGGTAAAAAGCAAAATCAGCGCGAATGAGCCTGCCCAGCCAAACATCGCGAATACTGCACTTTGGGCGAAAAAGGCGAAGGCGCAGAGCAAGACGAAGCCAAGCGTTGCTCTCGTTAAGACGTTCCGTATGTAGTCAACGTCTTTGAACTCTGCACGGAAACTGGCCTGACGCGCCTCAAACAGCGCCTGAGATATGGCAAAAAGACACGCCATTCCGAACACAATCGCATAAGTCGCGTGAAGCAGTTGAACGGCGAGCGCGGCTAGGATGAGAACGCCGGCCGTCCACAGGTTCGCTGCGTTAAGCGTAGCTCGGCGACGCGCGCTTTCGGTTGCATCTTTGGTGACACTGTACCGCATGACGCAAATGCGGCTCCATTCGAATAGCACCGAGACGATAAACAAGCCGATGGAGGATGCCAGGCTGAACAGGGCAAACTCTTGTGACTTTATCAACTTGGGCAGAACGACGACACCCATCATGTTGAGCGCATTCGAAATGATCAAGGCGGCGGGAAGCAAGATTACAATAAGTCGTGAGCGCATGAACGATCACATCCGAAAAGTGTTGGTTGTTGGGGAACGCGCCAGTCGTCCCCGGCCAAGAGGAGGAAAACGATCCAGCCGCGGCGGGGAGGCGAACGCCACCCGAAAAGCGGCCCGCGCAAAAGGCATTCCTGCTATGAAAAAAGAGAAATAGCTGTAAGTTCCGAGATAACCGATGTTCCAAACCGCAAGCAGACAAATGACGAGCGAGGAGGCGTAGCTTGTTCGCCAAGTCTGAAGAATCGTAACAAAAAGCGCCAAGATCCATAGGCCGAGATATACGTAGCCCAATTCACCGTATCTCAAATAGAACAATACCCAGCCGTAGTGAGCATTTGAATAATCGAGCTTCCATTCCCACGTATATTTGACGTCGTAGGAGGCCCCGTGGCCAGCACCGAATAGGACTGCCCCCGACCCCAAAGCGGCAATTTTTGCACCTACCGCATCGCCTTCGGCTTCTCGTTCACCGATCGATCCTGTCCGAGATGATAGATCCAGATCTTCGAGGCCCGTTAATCGCCTCGACAGCGCACTATCTTCCGGCAGCATAGAAAATCCGACGCCAGCCGCCATCACAATAGCGAGCGACAGGCTAATGACCCGATAAGGCGCCTGGCCGGCTTGTCGCCCTAGATATAGCAACAGGGCCGCGCCGCAGACCATCAACGTTGTGCGGTTCCAACTCTGAAGCGTTGCAATCATTGCAAGTAGGCAAAAGATCACCGTTAACATATTAGCGATGTTTAGCTTTCGCAGCAGCATGAGTTCAGCGAACAGAAGCGAAATGCAGACAGCAGTTGAAACTGATCCGCCAAAAGAGATGACGGCGACCGGATTAACCGCCATGGCGACGATCGAAAGCAATATCATCAAGATCGCATAGAGTCTGTTGACCAGAAAGATACGCCCGAACGCGGTGTCGGCGGATTTGCTCGGATCGGTGAGAATGAAGATATTCAACAGAACGACGGCGACATTGATTGTATCTATGCCGATTCGTGCAAGTGAATTCCCCCACCAGATGCCCACAACCACGCCCTGAATTGTCATGAGCGCCAATACTGCTGCAAACGGTGATACTTTTGAGAAAGAAGGGCGAAATGCTTTGAAATTGTAAAGCAGCCATAGATATTCGATCGCCAACAGCCCGTAAAACACAAACTGCTTCGGCTGATTGACGGTTATCGCCGGGACGCGAAGAACAATCTCGAAGACAATCTTCGCTATTACATCCGGTATTAGAAAATAATAAATAAGACGTTCAAAAAACGTCGTCGAACGATAAATAATACGCATTTTTTGCTCCGTTCGACAGTGATGAATGATGACGTCGACAAAGTCAAACCGACACTAATCACGTTCGCAATCTTCACCTGTACGAGGTAGAGGGGAGCTTCATCTGGCAACTTAAAAATGGATTGCCTCGCCAAACTGCTAACCGTCTGGCGAGGTCACATCCTGTTTAGGCCGATCCGAGATCCAATCAGGCGGGCAGTGCCCAATCGATCCCAATGAACTTGATGTTATCGCCGCCCGTGAAATGAAGTTCCACCGAGTCGCCGGCCGTCGTGGCAGAAGCGGCTCCGCTATTGACCAGGGCGTGCAAGTCCGCCACGGATTCGACCGTTACGACATCCTTGCCCGCGACATATCCGCTATAGAGATTAATCTTGTCGCCGGCACTGAAGTCGGTGATGGTGTCGTGGCCGTCGCCGAGCTTGAAGTTGAAGGTATCGTTGCCGCTCCCACCGGTTAGGATATCATTTCCTTTGCCACCGGTGATCTGGTCATTTCCGGCGCCGCCGAAGATGAGGTCGTTGCCTTCTTGGCCTCCGAGCGTATCGTGACCCGCACCGCCAACGATGAGATCGTTACCCGCGCCACCAGAAATCTTGGTGTCGCCCGAGCCTGCGAAAATCGTATCAGGACCTGATCCTGCATTGATCAGGTTGCCCCCATGATCGCCAAAAAGTGTGTTGTCTTGTGAGTTGCCATTGATGTTGCCGGCAACCGTCCCACCGAACTCCGAACCGAAATTCTGGAGGGTAAGTGTGTTGTCACCAGAACCGTATTTGATGATCAGATCGTCACCTGACGTCGTAAAGCTCACGTCCGAGCGGGTGAGGAAAGACGCGAGATCCGACTCGGAAGCAATTGTCAATTGCTTGTTACCCATGTCCGCAAGCGTGCCGGCGGCGAATGTAATGACATCGTGCTCTGCGAAATTCAGATCGGTGATGCGGTCGTGACCGGCATTGGCTTCAAGGAAGAACTTGTCGGCGCCATCACCGCCAGACATGATATCGTTTCCTTCGCCGCCATAGAGAACGTCGTTGCCGGCGCCTCCCAGCAGCACGTCGTCGCCGACACCGCCGCTCATGGTATCGTTGCCAGCGCCACCGTAAAGCAGATCATTGCCAGCATCACCGCGCAGAATGTCGCTACCTCCAGCGCCAAATGCAATGTCGTCGCCGGCACCAGACTGTGCAATGCCCCCAACATCGCTCATGAAGAGCAAGTCGTCTCTTGAGGAGCCATTAATATTGGCCTGATCCACGTCTGCAATCTTAGTAAGATCGATATCATCGATATTGGAAACCATTATGAACCCTCTACAATTAGTTAAGATACTCTTTACGGTAATCTCACCGTCGGTCCGTATTTAACTATTCGTTAACGACCGGTCAACCGGTATACCAAGATCTTTTCTTTAATGGTTAGTGGTATAGACAGGATATCCCACAAAATTCGGCGAAGTTTTGGGGATCATTTTTGGGTCTATTTCCAATTCGACGTAAAATCTGTTCTTCGGTGCTTGTTTTTCCGGTAAATCATGAAGGGTCCGCGTTCAAAATATGCTAATTTACCTTAATCGTAATAAGTTATCGTTATAAAGACTTCACTAATACATAGCCCTTGCGTATAACAAACTATCAATCTATTTGATTATGCATTATTGGGGTAACTCGGATACGGGCTCGAAATGACGCAGCTCGCTTCCGACCGGGGCCGAACATATTCAAAAGGATGTATATTTTTGAAAGTCGCAATTGTGCACGACTGGCTGTACGTAATGGGGGGAGCAGAAAAGGTACTGGCCGAACTCATACAGCTTTTTCCACACGCAGATCTTTTCACGCTGATCGATTTTCTTCCATTGTCAGATCGGGGCTTTTTGAAGAACACGAAGATTCATACGAGCTTCCTTCAGAAGGTGCCGACAATTCGCAAGCGCCACCGCCAGTTTATTGGAATCATGCCGCTGGCAATTGAGCAGTTTGACTTTTCAGCCTTCGATCTCGTGATCTCCTCATCGAGTTCGATCGCAAAGGGCATCATTACCGGCCCTCGTCAGATCCACATCTCCTACGTTCACTCACCCATGCGATATGCGTGGGACCAACAAGCAGCTTATCTTAAAGAGGCCCGAATGCATTGGGGTCTGAAGTCTGCTGTTGCCAGAACTATGCTTCACTACCTGAGGCTATGGGACTTCAGGACTGCTCACGGACCAGATCTGATGATTGCGAACTCAGCCTTTGTCGCCCGTAGGATTAAAAAGACCTATGGTGTAGACGCGACGATTGTGAACCCTCCGGTCGATCTACAGTATTTCCAACCCGTTACAGAGAAACAGGATTACTATGTGACGGCATCGCGTATGGTACCTTACAAGAAGATACCGATGATCGTGGAGGCATTTTCCAAGATGCCGGACAAGCGCCTCATCGTCATCGGCGATGGCCCGGATATCGATAAGGCTCGTCGTGCAGCCGGACCGAACGTAGAAATTCTCGGCTATCAAGACAATGACGCGCTGAGAACAAAGATTGCGCATGCGAGAGCATTTGTCTTTGCCGCTGAAGAGGATTTTGGCATCATCCCCGTGGAAGCGCAGGCTTGCGGCACGCCGGTTATCGCCTTCGGCAAAGGCGGCAGCCTGGAAACCGTGCGCGGGCTGGATCAGAGTGCGCCGACAGGTGTGCATTTCCACGAGCAGTCGACTGAAGCTATAATCGAAGCCGTCAAATTGTTTGAAGAAAAAAGACACGAAATTACCGCGGAGAATTGCGTCTCCAACGCCCAGAAGTTTTCCGCGCAAAAATTTAGAGACTCCATAAAAGACATTGTCGACAACTATTTTCCCGAGCGCCGAGTACATCATGGATAAAATCAAGGTTCTTTATGTTTCTCCGGTTTCCTTCTTTAAGGGCGGAGCAGAACGCTCATTGTTCGATCTTCTCAGCAACGAGAAAATATCGCCCTACCTCGCCGTTCCGGCCGAGGGAGAGTTGGCCGTCAAGGCAAGGGCGATGGGGATCCCCGTCACCGTGGTAACCTTAGGCAGCGTTGAAAAGATCAGACGACCTTTCACTTTCTCCAGCGCGGTTCTGGCTATGTCCGATGCGTGGAAGGCCGGTCGACAGCTACGGGCATTTTGCGCTGAAAACTCGATCGGAATCTTGCACACGAATGGCTTAAAGGCACACAGTGTCGCCGCTCTGGCGCGTCTGGGCTCGCCGCTAAAGGTCGTGATGCATTTCCGCGATATTGCCTACACGTGGCAGGAAAAACTTGTATGGCGGCTGCAGACCTTGCTTGCGGCGAGAGCTGTATTCGTGTCAGGCGCATGTTGTCCATTCCCAAGCTTGCCGAAAAACGGTCGGGTTATACCTAATGGCGTGGACCCGAAGCCTCCGGTTGAATTAAAGGTCGCCGACACCGTGCGAATAGGCTTCATAGGCCGAATTCATCCTCACAAGGGTCTGCATACACTGTTGGATTGGGTCAAGCTTGCGCATGACCGCGGCACGCCGGTCCGGCTTATCGTACGTGGCACCTTCTCGACTGAACTACCGGGATATGAGAGCGAGATTAAAAGCAAGGTTGAAGCCCTGGATCTGAACGATATCGTTGAGTTTCAAGGTTTCATCAATGATCCGAACGGCGTGTATAAGGATCTCGATGTCGTGTGCGCGCCAGCCCAGGCACCCGAACCTTTTGCGCGCACGATACTCGAACCCATGAACATGGGGCTTCCGGTTATCGCGACACCGACGGGTGGCACCACCGAGATGGTCATTCACAACGTCACTGGATTTCTTGTGCAGGCCGCCGACGATTTCTGTGCGGCGGTATCCAAAATCCACTTGGATACCGCTGGAACAGTAAAAGTCGCCGAAGAGGCGCGCAACCATGTGCGCACCCACTTCAGCAAGGAAAGATTGCACAGCTCGGTGCATAGTCTTTATTCTGAGCTGACGGCGAATGCTGCTTAAGGACGCGCGGATCTGGCTGGCAAGAATCCGGTCAACCAATTGGCTGACGCCAATTTACCTTTGCATAGTCTTGATCGCCTTGGTTGCCTTTGGATCGGTCGGGCCGTTTGCGCTTTCCTCGGTGACTGCCGGAATGGCGGCTCTGGCCTTCGCCACGATTGTGCGGCGCAAGATTTCGCAAGATTTCGTTTGGGTTATGGTCTTCGGCCCAATCTGTCTATTGGCGCTCCTGTCGTGGGTATTTGTTCAGACCCTTCCAGCGCCGATAGCAGCAAATCCTATCTGGAACAGTCTGAATTCGCTTGGGCTGGATAAGACTATGAGTGTCTCGATCCAGCCGGCAGACACTTTTTATACAATGCAGTGCCTTATACTTCCGTTTTTGACATTCTTCACAGGTCTGATCATAGCGCGCGATGCTCGTGAAGCTCGTACCCTTGTACGCGCTATCGGACTCGTTGGAGCGGTGGTGACAACGGTTTCTTTCGGACAATTTCTACTGGCGAATGACTTCATATTGTCACGCCCCAAAGTGTTCTATCGGGATAGCTTTACCGCATTTTTTATCAATCGAAACAACGCGGGAACATTCGTCGGACTGACATTGCTGGTTATTCTGCGACAGTTTTGGTCAGAAACTCGAGCCTTTTCCATCCGTGATCTTTGCGAATTTGCATTGCTGGGACGCACACGGAGCGGCCGAAGGCCTCTGTCTGCAATCGTTTACGCTGGATTGCTGATGGTCGTTATCGTGGCATTGTTCATGACCAAGTCGCGGGGGGCCATTGTAGCAAGTACGGCCTCCAGTGTGGCTTTGGGACTAGTTTTGCTCTGGCTGCGGCTGCGGGAACGATCTCGTGTCTCCGAAAGCGCCACCATGTCAAAAATGCTCTTACGTTCGTTGGTGTTACTCGCAGCAGCCGCGGGTGTCTTCATGATACTAGGAGACCGTGTGGTTATGAGAGCTCAGGTCCTTGGGGCAGATGACCCACGTTTCTGTGTTATGCCGTCTATCACTAAGCTGCTGAGCGCCAGTTGGCCGTGGGGAACCGGAGCCGGTACATTTGCCGACGCGTTCGCAGCTTATCGAGACCCGGCATGTGGATTGAGCGGAATTTGGCAAAAGGCTCATAATTCCTATTTGCAGTCCTTGATCGAACTCGGTGTACCCGGCAGTGCTCTTTTGCTGATATCGGGTTTGGTGGTGATCTCTGTGTTAGCGCGAAAGCTATTCACGGACCACCCTCACCGCTCTTACATTGCGCTTGCCTTAGCTGCGCTGATGCTTGTCGCCGCACATTCTCTCGTGGACTTCTCGATGGAAATTCCTGCTGTGGCGACTTACCTTGCAGCGCTGGTCAGTGCCTCCATATCGACGAGCGGAACAGGATCGTATTCAAATTCATTCAAAACGACCGAGCCAACGTTGATGCGAGGCTTACGCACAGCCGCTTCGAATCCTGCAACCAGCGCCCGGGATTAACATACCAGACTCGCCAGTCGATTTCGGGGCTTCCGGCTGCAACGCTACAGATCAGTGTTTACAGCAGCTCATTTAAGCCATCACGCGTTTGCCGTTGAAGTGGCTCGGCAATAAGTCCTCGATATTCTTTTTCTTCCATCGAGAGCCAAACCATTTTGCAGGTGTGTCCGTTGCGCAAACGGCAACCGTGACCTTTTCGTTATCGTGCGGCTAGCGATTTTAGAGAGACACCCAGAAGCGAGGATTGTCGCTGGATTCTATTTTGATCCAATGCAAGTCAGTTTTGTCCCAACGCCGAATGGCATTGGTGCGGTTGTCGAGCACCATATCCCCTTGATTCGTCCGGACCACAACAACGGCATGCCCCTGACCATCTCCCGTATACGCAACAGCGAGTCGGATGGCTCTCGACGAGAAGCCGGCCTGAAGCAGTTGCTCGCGCTTCGTTACCGCGTAGTCGTGGCAGCTGCCGGCCACGCCACCAACCACCCATACTTCTTGACCCGGCGGATCGGCCAGTGGACGAATGGCGCGGTTAACATTGACATTGATCGCCGTAATTCGATCTCGCGCGTCTGCCGTCATATCAATGAGTTCGGCTCCGCCCGTCGACTTGCATTGGTCCGGAGACGTCATGCAGAATTTGACATGAGCAAACGGAGCGAGAGTTGCGGCACCCTCCCTGAGATATATTGGCTTAGTACTTAATTCGCGGGCCAGGGAGCCAGGACCAGCCGCTTCGGCCGGCGACTGGGACAATAAAAGCGCTGCCAATAAGGACAGCGAGTAGCGATAAGAAAGACGAATATCTTTATGAACGAGCGGCATTTCGTTGCTCCCAACAGAATTACCCCTAGCATTACCAGAGTGAAATTGACGCCCCGTGCCAAATTCACTTAAGATTCTAGGCAAAAGTCTTAGCAGGCATCAACTTTTGGCTATGTCGCACGACCTATCGTAAAGGCGCCATTACCCTTACAACATGCTATCGCTTTTATTCTGCATCTCCGATGTGGAACGGCCACCGTAGTGGGCTGCAAGATGGTGGACGCGATAGATTGGAAATTCCAATAGAGCGAAAAAATAATGACAACTCGTATTTTTCAGATATTCGCGTGGCTCGCACTAACGACGATTATTTTTATAACCATTTCTCCCATCGCCTTGCGACCTCATGATGTCGTAGCCGCAAACGCGGATCGGGCGTTGGCGTTTGCGGCTACGGCCGCCTTATTTGTGTGGGCATATCCGCGTCATTTCTTTGTGTGCGTCATACTGCTTATGTTTGGCGCAGGAGCAATAGAACTGCTGCAGAATCTTTCGCCCACACGACACGCTGAGGTTCATGATGCTGTTGTGAAGGCTATCGGCGCTTGCGCAGGTGCATCTGTGGCGTGGGCGAGCTTGCGGCTTAAGACGGCCGTTCTGATTCGATGGGACTAGGATGCAAACTCGCTAATTGAAGCGATCCACATCCGGATGTGAGCGTCCGGTGAGCCGGTTTTGGTTAGGTGCGGAATTAGCTCAAGTTACGACACAGATGATTCATTTGTGACGTAACAGGGTATGAATGGCCAAGGTTGAGATCCTGACGGGTGCCGAGCGACA
>NZ_JAFEVL010000059.1 GCF_016901135.1 Martinezella lusitana
GGTCATAATGGTGGGCGACGTTGCGACGCGCACGATCGATCGGATTGTATTGCTTCAACCGACCCATGATGCGGGACAACAGCGAGAACCAAGCCGCCTGCTTGAAGTTGCCGTAGTTTCTGGCAACAATTTCGAGAAAGTCAAAAAGGCTTCCCTCCTCGACGGTCAGCAGGCCCTCCATGTAGGCTTCCCCTATCGACAATTCAGGGTTCAGGGCCAGCGTATAGTCGAGGTGACGTGCGCCAAGCCGAATCGTACAGCGAGGTGGAGCGCCGTCTCCAATGTCGTGCACCTTCCCGTATCCATCGACCAGCCGAAGGCTGCCTGTTCGCACGATTGACTTCAAAATGGCGGGAAACAGCATTTGGCAAGTCCTCAGCTCTGATCGTCACGCGGATGCGGGCGTCTGGCGAGCATACTTCCAACATCGAACGCCTTTGCATTGGCCAACAACACTTCGGAAGCGTTCGATTGGCGCCGATGGAACGGTGCTAATCATCCTTCAAAAGACTGTGATTTTCAATCACCATTTCTTCGCGCAGCAACCATCGTTGATTCAGATCTGGGTGTTGAAGATATCCGTGCTACAGTACGAAATCGTACACATACTCGGATCAGGGGAAGTCTCCCTCGAGCGATGTCCACCCGGAATTTGTCAGTGCTAAAAGCTCGGCCTTACGCACTACGCCTCGGGGGCGGGCCAATGGAGTCGATCTCCGCAATTTTCTGGAATTCGCCGAGATATTCCTGACGGTGATGCTCGAGCCAGCGGCAGATGCGGCCATTGGCAAGCAGCTTAGTGACATATCCCCGCGCGACGGTAAGGTGGAGGTTATCGATGCCGTACGTTTCTTCGACGCTCTTACCTTGAGTTTGCAGTGATGCTAGATCCCGCTCCATTCGTGCGATCTGCTGACCGGACGGCGTGCCGGCAGCCCGGCCTGAACCCTTTTTGGGAGCAACAAGTTGACTGTCAAGTGTGGCAGCGCGTATCGCTCTGGCAAACATGATGGAAAACGGCAACCGAACCCGTCACTCGGTTTAACAGGCGATCTGTCCGACGGGAGCTAGAATTGCCGGTCTTGAAGGGAGCTGAACCGGCGCCCACAAGCGCAACCACGGGATGATCGGGAATATTGAGCTTTCTGAATATCTTAGCTGAACCAAGCGCAGACGACACTTCATGCCCAGCCTGAGGGACTTACTTCGATTGCGTGACGAATTCAAGGTTGAGTACACCTGCGCAATTAGCGCACAACTATTGCGCGCTTTGAATCGTCACGATTGTCCCTATGGAATTACCGAAACTGGAGGCGCGAAGAAACGCATTAAGCATTTATGACTATGACACTGTTAACTTTTACTGCGTCATCAGAAGCAAAATAGGAGCATCGCCCGCGGCCATATAGAGCGGTTGGTTCTGGCTTCTGGTTATGTTTTTACTATCGATGGCAGTGGCACGATGTTCAATGAGCGAAGACACCCGCCCAACATCCACCGTGCTACTATTCGTGAACAATACCCAAGACAGCGCTTGATTTTGAAGCAGACTTCCCGCATGTGCGGTCTTGTCGTTTCGACCTTCACTGTCCGCACGTCTGATATTGAATGAATGCCGATAAACCTGTGGCGTCGATCTCATGAAACCTAACAGTCTGAATGTACTGGTGATTGATGAGAACCGCATTCGCGCATCCGTCATTGAAGAAGGTTTGCGGGACGCAGGATACGATAACGTTACAATCATCGCCGACATGACGGGTCTTGCGAGGCGGATCACCGAGATCAATCCTGATGTGATTGTCATCGATCTTGAAAACCCCAACCGGGACGTGTTGGAAAGCATGTTTCAGATATCACGTGCCGTAAATCGTCCCATTGCGATGTTCGTAGACAAATCCGATGAAGCCTCCATCGAAGCTGCTGTGGACGCTGGGGTTTCAGCATATATCGTCGACGGTCTAAGGCAGGAACGTGTTCGTCCTATCCTTAAGATGGCGATTAGTCGTTTCAATGCGTTTTCGCGACTGAGCCGCGAGCTTGAAGAAGCACGCGGCGAGCTGGAAAACCGAAAGCTGATCGAGCGCGCCAAGGGATTGCTGATGCGCGCCCGCGGGCTTTCGGAGATGGAGGCCTATGCACTCCTGCGGCGAACGGCGATGGGCCAGAACAGGAAAATTGTCGAGATTGCTCAAAGCCTCATTACCGCGGCAAGCCTGCTCGATCCGGGAGGGGACACATGAAGACGAGTAGGTACGAAATCACCGCGGGCTTCTTGCCGCTCTTGGACAGCGCCCTCCTGGTCGTTGCCAAAGAGAAGGGCTTTGCCGAAGCGCAGCAGGTAGATCTCACGCTCGTGCGCGAGCGTTCGTGGGCAACGATCCGGGATAGATTAGCGGTCGGGCACTTCGAGGTGGCCCATATCCTCGCGCCGATGCCGATCGCCTGTAACCTTGGACTCACGGCGCCGGCGCCGCGAATGATCGTGCCCATGGCGCTTGGCCTCGGCGGAAATGCCGTCGCGGTATCGGGTGACTTGTGGCGGGCAATGGTCGACAATGGTGCGATGGGCAATCTCGATGCCCGCTCAAGCGGCATGGCGCTGCGGCGGGTGATCGCACAACGAACTGGAGAGCAGCTCCGTTTCGGCGTGGTGCACCCCTATTCCGGACATAACTACGAACTTCGATATTGGCTTTCTGCGAGCGGCATCGATCCGGATCGGGAGGTTGAGATCGTAACCCTGCCTCCTGCGGATATGGGAAATGCACTGAAGGCTGGTTTCATCGATGGCTATTGCGCCGGTGAACCGTGGAATACGTTCGGCGTTTTGAAACGAGGTGCGCATCTCGCGACGGTCAAGGCCGCGATCTGGAAATCCAGCCCCGAAAAGGTACTGGGAGTGAATGGCCGTTGGGGCGACAGCCATCCCGACGCCCTCGCCGCATTGCTCACGGCGCTTTACAATGCGTCACTCTGGTGTGCCGATGTTGCCAACCATGAGGAGCTTGCCATATTGCTTTCCGGACCTGCATACATCGACAAGCCTGTGGAATTGTTGCGGCCCGCAGTGACGGGCGAGCTTAGAATCGGTGGCCGCCACACTCAAACAGTAAAGGACTTTTTCGTCCCAAACGCGAAGGCGGCGACGTTTCCGTGGAAGAGCCACGCGCTTTGGTTCTACACACAGATGGTTCGCTGGGGTCAGGTCAAACACACCGCGTCTCATCAGCGTATCGCCGGCAACACTTATCGACCAGATATTTACCGGAACGCTCTGAAGGCGCTGGGTCTCGCGATGCCAGCCGCAAGCTCCAAGGTCGAGGGCGCCTTGCGGATGGAAACGCCGGTTGGCTCAAGTGGCATGCTGACGCTTGGCCCAGACGGTTTTTTCGACGGCACCCTTTTTGATCCTGATCGCATCGATGAATATGTCGCGGCTCAAAACAACGCGACTGGCATGCCTATTTTGTGAGCAATGCTCAAATATTGGGAGCGCACGCTGCTGATTTAATCGCTTCATAGCCTGCCCAGCGGAAGCTTTTTGCTTGGAACGCCGTAACTAGACCCAAATTCCGAATTGGCACGGTCCTTGCTTCTAAACTTGCAAGCCGAAAGGCCGCATTTTAGCGTCCAATGACGGACGCCTCAGGCAAAGCCGCCGATCAGGATATTCAGCGTACTTTCGTACGCGTGCCCTGACGTGCGGCTTTTTGTGTTTCTGACCCTCAACGATGGATTGGCACGACCTTGTCGAGCCCGGGAGAAGCCATGTCTGTTCTCAAGAAAACACAGCCCATGTCCGCCGGCGAACCAGCGAAAGCATTGTGGATTTCCACATTCGCCTTCACGATCTGTTTCGCCGTCTGGACGATCTTTGCGATCATAGGCATTCGCATCAAGCAGGAACTCAGCCTGAGCGAGACCGAATTCGGCTTGCTGGTCGGCACACCCGTGCTCACAGGATCCGTCGTTCGTATCCTGCTCGGGATATGGACAGAGCGTTACGGTGGCCGCCTGGTCTACACGCTCACAATGCTGGCAGCTGCGGTGGCAACCTTCCTCCTGTCCTATGCAACCACTTACACGCAAATGCTGATTGCCGGCCTAGGTGTCGGCCTTGCCGGCGGCTCCTTTGCGGTAGGCGTCGCCTATGTTTCCCCGTTCTTTCCACCTGAGAAGCAGGGAACAGCGCTCGGCATCTTCGGCGCCGGCAATGTCGGAGCAGCCGTCACCAAGTTTGCCGCTCCCTTCGTACTGATCGCATGGGGATGGCAGGCGGTTGCGGAAATCTGGGCGCTGGTACTCGCGGTCATGGCGATCATTTTCTGGTTCACCACCACCGACGATCCGGCCTTCCACGCTCGTCGCGATCGCGGGGTTGCATCCAGGAGCTTGCTTCAGGAATTCGCGCCGCTGAAAAACGTTCAGGTATGGCGCTTCTCGCTCTATTATTTCTTCGCCTTTGGAGGTTTTGTCGCCCTCTCGCTTTGGCTACCGCGCTATCTGGTCGGCGCCTATCGCTTCAATCTCGAGGTTGCCGGCATGGTCGCCGCCGCCTATTCCATTCCTGGCAGCGTCTTTCGCGCCTTCGGCGGCGTACTCTCCGACAAGAAGGGGGCACGCAGCGTGATGTATGCAATGCTGGCGGTGTCGGCTGTCGCTACCCTAGTCCTTTCCCTGCCCGCTGTCACACCAACAAGCTCGGCCTTTGGCATCACCCCGGCTGTCTTCATCGTCGTCATCTTCGTCCTCGGCTTCTTCATGAGCCTCGGCAAGGCGGCCGTTTTCAAGCATATCCCCGCCTACTACCCCGAGAGCATCGGCGCGGTCGGCGGCATTGTCGGCATGATGGGAGGCCTTGGCGGATTTATCCTGCCGATCGTCTTTGGCCTGCTCAAGGACATCACCGGCCTTTGGTCCAGCTGTTTCCTGCTGCTTTTCGCGATTGTGGCGATTTCGCTCGTCTGGATGCATCTGTCCGTAAGGCAACTCGAGCGCCGTGGGTCCTCTGCCCCCGTTGTAGCCGCCACCTAATTTCAAGGACTTGGAACTATGACCCAGAAACTTGTCATCGTCGGCAATGGCATGGCGCCGGGCCGCATGCTGGAGCACCTCCTCGAACAGGCGCCGGACCTCTATCAGGTCACGATCTTCAACGCCGAGCCGCGCGTCAACTATGACCGCATCATGCTGTCGCCGGTGCTATCAGGCGAGAAGGACTACGAACAGATCATCATCCATGGCGACGGCTGGTACATCAAGAACAACATCACCCTCTACAAGGGCCACAAGATCGTCGCCATCGACCGGGCAGCCAAGACCGTGACCTCCGATCATGGCGTCGTCGAAAGCTACGACAAGCTTGTCATTGCCACCGGCTCTGTGCCGTTCATCATCCCCGTGCCGGGCAAGGATCTGCCCGGCGTCATCACCTATCGCGACCTCGATGACGTACAGGCCATGCTGCTAGCGGCTCAGTCGCGCGAGAAGGCGATCGTCATCGGCGGCGGCCTGCTTGGTCTCGAAGCGGCTGCCGGCCTTGCCTCCCGCGGCATGGATGTCACCGTCCTGCATGTTATGCCGACGCTGATGGAGCGCCAGCTCGACCCCGCCGCCGGCTATCTGCTGCAGAAGGCCGTCGAAGAGCGCGGCATCAAGGTCATCACCAAGGCCAATACCAAGGCGATCATCGGCAACGGCAAAGTCGAGGGCATCGAGCTTGATGACGGCCGCATCATTCCCGCAACGCTGGTAGTTATGGCCGTCGGCATTCGCCCCAATATCGGTCTTGCCAAGGACGCAGGTATCGCTGTCAACCGCGGCATCGTCGTTGATGATGGCATGCAGACATCGGATGGCAGCATCATGGCGCTTGGCGAATGCGCCGAAGTCGGCGGGCAGGTCTATGGCCTGGTAGCACCGCTCTACGAGATGGCCCGTGTCGCCGCATCGCATCTGTCGGGCGACCGTTCTGCCGGCTTCGTGCATTCGGATACGCCGACGAAACTCAAAGTCACCGGCATCAACCTCTTCTCGCTCGGAGACTTCGCCGATGGCGACGACCGCGAAGAGATCGTCCTGCGCGATGCGGCCGGCGGCGTCTACAAGCGGCTGGTGCTGAAGGACAACCGCATCATAGGCACCGTACTCTATGGCGAGACGGCCGACGGCGCCTGGTTCAACGACCTGAAGAAGAAGGCGACCGATATCTCTGAGATGCGCGAGACGCTGATCTTCGGCCAGGCCTATCAAGAAGGGTCGCCGCTGGACCCTATGGCGGCCGTTGCAGCCTTGCCGGATGACGCGGAAATCTGCGGCTGCAACGGCGTCTGCAAGGGCAAGATCGTCTCGACCATCACCGCCAAAGGCCTGACCTCGCTCGACGATGTCAGAGCCCATACCAAGGCATCGGCCTCCTGCGGCTCCTGCACCGGATTGGTCGAGCAGCTGATGACGATCACGCTTGGCGATGCCTATAATCCCAAGGCCGTGCAACCGATGTGCAGCTGCACCGAACTTGGCCATGACGACGTGCGCCGCCTGATCAAGGCCAAGAAACTGAAGACCATACCGGCCGTGATGCAGGAGCTGGAGTGGAAGACTTCCTGCGGCTGCGCCAAATGCCGGCCAGCGCTCAACTACTACCTCGTCTGCGACTGGCCGGACGAATATGCCGACGACTACCAGTCGCGCTTCATCAATGAGCGCGTCCACGCCAATATCCAGAAGGACGGCACCTATTCGGTGGTGCCGCGCATGTGGGGCGGCGTCACCAATTCCGGTGAACTGCGCGCCATCGCCGATGTCGTCGACAAGTTCGAGATCCCGATGGTGAAAGTGACCGGCGGCCAGCGCATCGACCTGCTTGGCATTCACAAAGAGGACCTGCCGGCCGTCTGGGCCGATCTCGGCAAGGCAGGTTTCATCTCGGGCCAGGCCTATGCCAAAGGTCTGCGCACCGTAAAGACCTGCGTCGGCTCCGACTGGTGCCGCTTCGGCACGCAGGATTCCACCGGTCTCGGCATCCGCATCGAGAAATTCATGTGGGGCTCCTGGACACCGGCAAAGCTCAAGATGGCGGTGTCGGGATGTCCGAGAAATTGCGCCGAGGCGACCTGCAAGGACATCGGCGTCATCTGCGTGGATTCAGGCTTCGAAATCCATTTTGCGGGTGCTGCCGGCCTCGACATCAAGGGCACGGAAGTTCTCGGCCTCGTCAAGACCGAGGACGAGGCGCTGGAGCATATCGTGGCGCTGGCGCAGATGTATCGCGAGCAGGGTCGCTATCTCGAACGCATCTACAAATGGGCGAAACGCATCGGCCTCGACGAGATCCGCCGTCAGATCATGCAGGACCAAGAAAAGCGCGAGGCCTATTACGAGCGCTTCGTCTTCAGCCAGAAATTCGCGCAGGTCGATCCCTGGTCGGAGCGTGTTTCCGGCAAGGACAAGCACGAATTCCGGCCGATGGCGACGGTCGGCTTCCATCAGGCGGCCGAGTGAGGAGATGGACATGAACTGGCCAAAAGACACCTGGCACCCGATCGGCGACATCTCGGAGATTCCGCTGCGCGGCGCGCGCTGCGTGAAGACCCCGCAGGGCAAGATTGCCGTGTTCCGCACCGCCGAGAACCAGATCTTCGCCATCGAGGATCATTGCCCTCACAAGGGAGGTCCGCTCAGCCAGGGCATCGTCCATGGTGCTGCCGTCACCTGCCCGCTGCACAACTGGGTGATCTCGCTCGAAACCGGCGAGGCTCTCGGCGCGGACAAGGGCGCGGTCAGGACCATCCCGATCCGCAACGACAACGGTGCGCTCTTCATTGCGCTCGACGACATGATAATGGCGGCGGAATAGGTCATGTCCGTGTGCGCGGCGATACCCTCCTCTGTTCGTTCGAGACATCTTCCCCTCAAGACGGAAGATCGGTTTGAGTTTGCTGCTGCCCGTTTGAACAAGAAAAGCATGTATCGCTTTTGTTCAATGGGTGGAGACCAGTGGCACGGCGAGCTCCTGATCCTTCCCCTTGAGGAGGAGATGTCAGAGGGGGGTGTAAACCATCGGCGACTAAGCATTGGGGAGACCAAGGGTGCCTACTGAAACGAAGACTACGTGTCCCTACTGCGGCGTCGGATGTGGCGTTATTGCCAAGGTCGACGATCACGGAAAGGTTTCCGTTAAAGGCGATCCGGAGCATCCGGCCAATTTCGGCCGGCTATGTTCCAAGGGCTCGGCGCTGGCCGAAACGATCGATCTCGACGGCCGTGTCCTCTACCCGGAAATCCACGGTCAACGTGCAAGCTGGAACGGCGCGCTCGATCTCGTGGCATCGAAATTTCGTGAAGCGATCGCTGAACATGGGCCGGGCTCGGTTGCATTCTATGTCTCGGGCCAGTGCCTGACGGAGGACTATTATGTTGCTAATAAGCTGATGAAAGGCTTCGTTGGTTCAGCCAATATCGACACGAATTCTCGGCTTTGCATGGCCTCCGCCGTCGCTGGTCATCGCCGCGCCTTCGGCTCGGACACAGTCCCAGGCACTTACGAGGATCTCGAACTCGCCGATCTGATCGTACTCGTTGGTTCGAACCTCGCATGGTGCCATCCGGTGCTCAACCAACGGATCCAAGCGGCAAAACAAAGCCGACCGGACATGAAAATCGTCACGATCGATCCGCGACGCTCGATCAGCGCCGATCTTGCGGACATGCACTTGATGATCAAAAGCGACGGCGATGTTGCCCTCTTCAATGGTTTGCTTGCCTATCTCGCCGGATCGTCGGCTTTCGACCAGGATTATGTATCGACGCATACGATCGGTTTCCACGATGCATTGGAAGCCGCGCAAACCAGGAGCATGCTGGATATTTCGAAGGAAACAGGTCTATCGGTAGCCGAACTGCAGGCTTTTTATCGTCTGTTTGAAACAACGGAAAGGGTGGTGACCTGCTATAGCCAGGGCGTCAACCAATCTTCAACCGGCACTGACAAGGTCAATTCGATCATCAATTGCCATCTGGCCACCGGGCGCATCGGCAGGCCCGGCATGGGGCCTTTCTCGCTGACCGGCCAGCCGAATGCGATGGGTGGCCGCGAAGTAGGTGGTCTTGCCAACACGCTGGCAGCGCATATGAATATTGAGGACGAAGCCGCGCGCGATCGTGTGCAGCGCTTTTGGAATTCGCCGACCATAGCCGCAAGGCCCGGTCTCAAGGCCGTCGAAATGTTCGAGGCCGTGGCGGACGGGCGCGTCAAGGCGCTGTGGATTATGGCGACCAATCCGGTGGTTTCGATGCCGGATGCCGACCGAGTGCGCGAAGCCATCCGCAACTGCCCCTTCGTCGTCGTTTCCGATATCCAAAAGAACACCGACACCGCTGTACTCGCCCACGTGCTATTGCCAGCCGCCGGCTGGGGCGAGAAGGACGGAACCGTCACTAACTCCGAGCGGCGCATTTCCCGCCAGCGCGATTTCCTGGACCTGCCTGGCGACGCAAAGCCCGACTGGTGGCATATGGCCGAAGTTGCCAAGCGGATGGGCTTCAACGGCTTCGACTACGACGGTCCCGCCAAAATCTTCGCCGAACACGCAGCCCTTTCTGGATTCGAAAATGGCGGCATACGCGACTTCGACATAGGCGCGAAAGCCGATATCTCACCTGATGCCTTCGAGGCTATGTCACCGTTTCAATGGCCGCATCGCAAAGGCACCCCCGAAGGCGTCACGCGATTTTTCGCCGATGGCCAGTTCTACACATCAGACCGCAAGGCCAGGTTCATCTCTGTGAAATCCGAGCGTGATGACCGAACAGGCAAGGATACCCCCTTTATTCTCAATACCGGCCGCATCCGCGACCAGTGGCATACGATGACACGCACGGGCAAGGCGGCGCGGCTCTCGTCGCATCTCGCCGAACCTTTCGCCGAAATCAACCCGGCGGACGCCGCTGAACTCGGCATCGATAAGGCAGGGTTGGTAAGCGTAGAGAATTCCTTCGGCTCAGTCGTGCTACGCGCATTGCTCACAGAGCGGCAGCCACGCGGCGGCGTCTTCGTGCCGATGCATTGGAACGATGAGTATTCTGCAAATGCGCGCGTGGCCGCTCTGCTGGCGCCACACACGGACCCCATCTCCGGCCAGCCTGCGCTCAAGAATATCGGCGTCAAGGTACGGCCAGCTGAAATGGCGTATTACGGTTTCGCAGTCGCCGCCTCCCGCCCCGCGCGACTTGAGGCGCCTTATTGGGCGGTCGCGAAGACAGAGGCCGGCTGGCGCGTGGAATTCGGCTTCGACAAGGCACTTGACGATATAGAAACGTGGTGTCGTGATACGTTCGGCCTTTTTGATCGTGGCGAGCATCTCGCCTATGTCGACAACCCGACACGACAGCAACGTCATGGCTTCTTCGACGGAGAACGGCTGTTGCTCGCCTTTTATGCCGCGCCGGAACCTGTCGCCGTATCGCGTGACTGGGCCGTCAAGCAGCTCAGCACACCACTTGAGACGGTGCGGGCGCGCTTTGCGGTGCTCGCCGGTCGGCCGGGTGCCAATCAGATGGACCCTGGCGCAACCGTCTGCTCCTGCTTCTCGGTCGGCGTCAACCAGATCGTAGGCGCCGTCGCCGGCGGCTGCCACACGGTCGAGGCTATCGGCAAACAGCTCAATGCCGGAACCAATTGTGGCTCTTGCCGCATGGAAATCAAAGGGATTATCGATGGTTGCCTTCGTCAAGCTGCAGAATGATAGACTGGAGCGTATCGCCCCGCTCGCCTCGCTGCCGGTGTTTTCGATCTCAAGGGGAGATCCGTGCTGGTCGCCGGCGGTAGCGACGGTGCGGCGTGGAAGGCCCAACTTCTGGCGGCAGCGCGCGCTGAGGTGCACGTCTTCTGCCCCGCGGCCGAACTCTCCGAGGCCTTTCGCGAGCAACTTGACCAATTTGTCCACCACGATACAGAGACCATCGCCTGCGATAACAATGAATTATGGAACAAAATCTGAGGCCAACCTTGCTGCGCGGCTGGTACCTCAGAGCCACAACTCAGAAGCGGCGAGTTCAAATACGGGTTTTGGCGAGATCATCGCGCGTCATCCCGAAATGGTCGAGCACGATATCGACGTTGCGTTTGTTTGCCTTGAAATACACGTCGAACAAGTCGCCGAGGATCGGCACGCCGCCACCGAATGTGTCGATGCCAACATTGAGCAACATGCCAAGCAGCTTTTCCTTGGGCAATCCAAGTCGCCTTGCCTCGTTGACGAGCACCAGACTGATAGCCGCCCCCGCTGCGTCGCCCAGTCCTGGCGCCAGCCCCAATACGGAGTCCGCTCCAAATCGGATACGGGTGAAGGGGATCGTAACCGCAGTATCCATGAGGGTAGCGACCGCGACCATTCGCCGGAGACGGCGATTGCGGTCGAAGGTATCATCGCGGCTGTAATAGGCCGATGCGGTTGCCATTGTCAGAACTCCGATAGTTGAAACGGCTGATAAGCGTCACCCCGGAACCTCACCTGGTCCGGATTTGACGAGCGCTGCCAAAGCTCACGCTGGTAAATGGGGTTACAGCTGCGTTAGTTCAATTCGGCGTCCAAGTCTCAGGCCCCAAGCTCACTGCCACGGCGGATATCACGAACCATGATCATCCCTAGCCTCCTCCCACCTCTGGTTGAAAACACGACCAAATGTGATCGGCAATCGTCGGATAGACCTGTCATTGGCCCTGAGCCTTCCCTTCGAAGGCGCGAGAGCTCTTCAACCGATTATCCCAATTCACCAGAAATTCCCTGGCGATCTCTCGGCTTTCAATAAAGGTGACGTTCTCGGCATTCCGCTTCTGCGCAGAGGCCGTGTAGTTGTATGAGCCGCCGACGACGAGGCCGTCGTCGATTATAATGACTTTGTTGTGGGCGATGGTCGGTTCAAAATCGATCCAGACCGGTATTCCGGCGGCCTCCAGGAGGGTGGCCCCCGAGTATTTCCGTTCGTTGATTTTGTCGAGAATGACCAGAACCTCTACACCACGCTCAGCCGCTCTTTGAAGGGCATGGATAATCGGCAACGACGTAAAGCCGTATGCCTGAACTCGAATTGACGTCCTGGCATTGTCGATCACATCGACAATGCGGCCTTCACATTGCTCCGGCGGTGTGAAGCAAACGGAAAGCTTTGCCGAAACCGGTTGCCCGGCGAGCACGGGTCCTGACCCCATGAACAGGACAAGCAGAGCGAAAGCGAATCTCATTGGCATGGATTGCATCTTGCCCCTCGGATGCGGACGGCGACGTCTGGCCACTCAGAATTCATTGGGGACGGCAGATGTTTTGACGTCAGTTCGTCGTACGACATAGCCTGGTTCGTCGGCGGACGAGAAGACCTTCGTAATGACGTGTGACTTGAGCGCCTCGGCGCTCTGGACATAGTAAATCCCCTTTGGTGTCGCTAGTCCCATCATGGCGAAGACGTCATCACTGCTGACGCCCATTTCATCGAGGTAAATGGCAAGCCTCCGCTTAAGCGCTGGATCGGCCTTCGTCGATATCACATCGAGCCTTCTTCTTCCCGTCTCCTGGTGACTTGGGCCGTTTGTAATCTGATGAAGGCCAACATAGGCGTTGGTGGCCGCGGCGCGGACCTCGCCTCCTGCCAAGGCGAGCGGGCAAGCTGAGAAACAGTACGCCCCTCCAGCGTGAACCTCACCCTTTGACCAGCCATCCCTGATGATCTTTTGCGTGCAGCGCGGGTCGAGCATTGGGCAGTCATTCAACTGCGTTCTACCCACCGCAGTATCGAGCCCGGATGCTCGGATCATACGTCCGACAGAGAGCGCGGCATCCACATCTCCACCGCGAGATTGAAACACTACGGGAAGTTTTCTGCCTCCAAGGCCGTTCAGAAGCTTTTTAAATCGTTCTGGCGTGTCAGCTGTTATCTTGCCTTCAGCAGATATCCATTGGACACAGGTTTCCTGGCAATTGCCGCTCCGGACCAAAGCGAAACTCATTGGCCGCTCTTCGGGCGTCTGCTTGCGTGCGGATGCCGACGCCATGGCAACTAAGGACAGAAAAAAGGCTGCAGTGATCAAGCAAAAGGTTGCATGAAAGCCCAAGCGAATTGCCATGAAAAGCTCCAGATACAGCAGAATAACTGCTATCGCCTCGAACCCCTGTCATACAACCATCTTTAAAAGCACGGCAGCTGGAGATAGTGGATAAGACGGCTAATTCGGCATACCGCCATGATCTGCAGATGTTCCTCGGTTGATGATACGCTTCGGATTCTTCCCCGGATTGCTCCCCTCGATGCGTGGTCCGAACGGTGGCGCTATCAAGGACGCTCGGCCGCCGACAGCACTTCGGCTTGACTCTTTGCCTAAATGAGAACATTTATAGAACACACGAGACCACTCGGCCTTAGTTTACAGACAATTTGACGAGGAAGACCGCCCTCAATTGGCGGAACGGAGACGTGCGCCGTGCAGACGACCGACTACACTATGACCAAGCGCGATGCGAAGGTATTCAAGGACCTTGTCGCGTTCCTGGGAGAGGATGTGTTTGACCAGCGGCAGGGCGACGGTGCCATCGGCAAGTCCGATGCATTCCTGAGGAAGATCTGGAATGCCAGGAGCGTCTTGGAGGAATTCGGTGCCCGCGATGGCACCAGATCGCAAGGAGAATGACAATGGCAAATGCGATTTCTCTTGAAGAAACCTATGACGACAAACCGATGCCAAAGCCCTCGACGACTTCGTCAGGCATGTCAGCATCCGGTGCTATGACGAGCGCTTCGACGGCGGCGGTAAGAAATCGCTTGAGCTGAGCTTGCAGCTGGAGCGCATGGGCGAAATTCTGGATACACTGCTCGACTACCCAGAGATCGAACAATCCGACTACTGGTTCAACGCTCAGGACATGCAGGCCGATGAGGCCGCCCCTGATCTGTTGGCGGCAGTTGCGGATCGATTAGGCATCCATTTTCATCAGGTCGGCCTTTACCTTGCTCCGGACAGTATTCCGTCGGGCACATTACAGCTCGCAGTCGATGACAAGGCTGGCGAGACATGCGGGATCGTCACGATGCCCACGTGGCCAACGGCACTGGTCAGCGCACCTACATGGAAGAAGAACGGCGCAACTCTCGACGATACGATAGACATCTTTACCGCATCCATTCCCCTGAATTTTTAGGGGTATCAGGCTTGATGCCTTACAAACCGTCGTAGCACGTAGCATCGGCAGTTACGTGATTATGCTCAGAGAGTTTTACAAAACCGGTGCGTTGGGACCTCAACTTTTTCGTTGACGCCTTCTGCAACCCATAGAGCATCATCGATGGTTCGAGACAGAAGCCAATTCTCCCGCAGGTAGAATTTCTCTGCACGAAGATTGCCAGCCGTACAAAACAGCTCGGCTTCTTTGACACCGTTTTCGCGCAATAGCCTTTCGGAAAAGGATAGTAGATCCTGTGCTGCGCCGGTCCCGCGAGCGTGCTTGGCAACATAGAGCTTGACGATTTCGGCTCCCTTTACGGAAACAAACCCGAGCAAATCGGGATTGGTTGCAACGTAGAAAACATCGGGTGCCAGTTTCAGCCAAACTGCAAAGTGATTTGGGGTGCGGAAAGCCAAAATCTCCGCCGGGACAAGATTTGCCTGGGCATCGTGCCACCCCTCGTGCCAAAGCCTAATGATATCGATGTGGTCTGATGCTCTTGCCGGACGGATATCAAGCACGTTCATGTCTCCAAACGATATTTCTCACGGCGGTTACTCGGTCAAAGCGATCTTTCGCATATCCCCTCGATGCGAAATCGAATAGCATCTCTCTCTATTACAGATGGCCAAAGAGAGCATTAGGGATGTCTATGCAGCCGATCTATTCCGGGCTCACGAGGGCAGTTGCCTTAGCCATTCTGATAATTTTTCCCGCTGTTTTCTTTGTTTCCTGCTCGACGGCCGGCGGAACTGGCGGTCAATCTCGTCCCGTAACCGCGAGCAAATCGACAGATCCCGCCAAAGACAAAGCAGCCGAGCGTCGGCGATGGTCTGAGAGAGTCGAACGAGATAATCAGTTAGATCCAAGCGGGTCGGCACCGGGTTCCTATGGCTCTTTCGGTCCTCGTTTCACTTGGTGAGCAATAGATTTTTCAAACTGCTCTGTTAATGTCCAAACCCGATCGAACGGATTTCGTTCAACGATGAGTGGATACTCGTGCCGTGGCGGATGGACTTCGCGCAGCACGGGCGAAGAACTGTAATGGGAGGCGTCACGAGGCGTTGAATTTCACCGTCACGCCACGCTGCCGAAAGTAGGCCTGCAATAGCTTCCTGCCAGAACGATTGTTATGCGCGAGCCTAGCCGGGTCGAATACGGCTTCCTTCAAACCTGCCCGCGTCAAGGCTGCCTTGAGAGTCGCGATATGCAAGTCGATGTCGGCATTGTCCGCCTGGAGCGATTCATAAATGCGGTTGATTGCATCTGCTACGGTCGGCTCGCTCACTATAAACTCCTGTTGTTGTTTCGGTGGCGCTTACCACATTTTTCGGTTTGATCTTATTGTGGTGAAGCATGTCCACGTCAATGAGTGACGATGGAGTGAAACGCCGCATCCGCTGTAGGAGGTGCGGCACCACAAGCCGACGAGCGGGCTGGCCCCGCGCGTTTCACACGTCACGACTGCTTCGCGCCTCAAGCACGAACCCGCTACGCGGGAGGGCGCGCGCGGTGAGTTTGGTATGATTATCTGAGGTTCTAGGCAGGCTGTTGGTGTTGCCTGACCATGACGTTCCCTTCAACGAGAGGAACGTTCA
>NZ_JAFEVL010000060.1 GCF_016901135.1 Martinezella lusitana
GAAGGTGATGTGCGGCACGACCAGATTATAGCCGACGGTGCCCCATGGAATATGCACCACGAACGCGACGCCGACATAAGCGAAGAGCGAGAGGGTCAGCCACTTTAAAACCGAAACGTACCGCGAGAGAACCCGCCGATAATCGGCAACTCAAATCTACCTGTTAATAAAGGCGAGCGTTCGATGAGTCTCACAGCGGTTTGCATGCACAATGAATCAAGTGGTCTGTAGTCAAGATCTTCGAGAAGCTCAGGCAAGTTCCATAATACAGATTATCTGATGTTTGTTTGTAAGGGCTATTTAGTAATGCGACAGTTGGGCCAGTTAGAGATGCGACAGTCTCGCCTCTCGACGTTCTGGTCAACGCCAACGTTGGGAGCAAGGATGACGACCTCCAGTCTGGTCGAGACCATGAGCGGTCGGAGTCGTCATGTCCTGTTTGATCACCATGTCGCAGAAAGAATTGCATCGCCTCGAAGTTGTTCAGAAGATCCGTAATCAGCGCCTGGGCGTTGTCCAGGCCGCCGAGCTGCTTGGGCTCAGCCGAAGTCAGATGCACAGGCTGCTGCAGGCCTATGACCATTCCGGTGCGGCCGGCTTGGTTTCGAAGAAGCGATCGAGACCAAGCAACCGGCGCCACAGCGAGGAGTTTCGCAATGCGGCGCTGGATCTGATCCGCGAACGCTATCTGGATTTTGGTCCGACGCTGGCTCGCGAGAAGCTGATCGAACTGCATCACATCTCGGTCGCCAAGGAGACGCTGCGCCAATGGATGACCGAGGCCGGCATCTGGGTCTCGCGGCGCGAGCGCAAGAAGCGGGTCTTCCAGCCGCGCGGCCGGCGTGACTGCTTCGGTGAACTGGTCCAGATCGACGGCTCGCATCACTGGTGGTTCGAGAATCGCGGCCCCAAATGCGCCCTGCTTGTCTATATCGATGACGCCACCGGCGAGCTGTTGCATCTGCGGTTCGCCGGATCGGAGAACACGTTCGACTATCTGCACGCGACGAAGGCCTATCTGCAGCAATGGGGTAAGCCCTTGGCGTTCTATAGCGACAAGCATGGGGTTTTCCGCAGCACACATGCGTCGGCTACAAGACGCCTGCCGAGGTCTTCACCGCCCATTTGCGTGAAACTGGCTGATCCCGTACCCTCGAAACGGCAATGATGCACTTGGTGTAGATTCTCCAAAAAAACCCCTGACACCGCGTTAGGAGTTTTGATCCTTTGCTTAGGAAATAGATACGCTGAAATCTCATCAACGGTTGCGAGGTAGCGTTGTGACAGGCCTCGTTCACAGTTCCGGTCGCCATGTCATCGCGCTCGCCGAGGATGCAATCCATCATAATTCGTTAGGGTGGGCATTTAATATAATACGGACTACACTATTTACGATTAATATAATTTGAATTACTATAATTTAAATTATGTTATCGCGGCTTGGATTGTAGAACCTTGCCGCCCTCACTGAACTTCGTCATCGGCAGGATCAGGATCGCGCTCGTACGCAGCCCTGAGACTGCCGACCTCTTGGATGATTGCGTCGAAGACCTCGTCCTGCTTCGCGCCGGCCACGACGAACGTATCGACGAGATTCTCGAGCTTCAGTCGGAGGCCCGTCCCCCAGTCAGCGCTCATTTCTTCTTCCTCCGCTTCGTCACAGTTTCATCTGCGAGCTCGATACAGACCGGCGATGAGTTCGCTCTTGGACATGGCTTCCTCCATGTTGACTGCCCGATTTTAAGGCACGAAAAGCCGAAAAGTTACAAGCTATAAAGTTACAAGCTATTGGGTACGAGGGCTGCGATCTCCTCCGGTTTGATCATCCGCTGTATCAGCGACGTCGGCCGCTCCTTCTCGAAAAACTCGGCTTCGATCTCCTCAGCGGGAGCGTCAGGATTCGAGCTGACGCTCTTCAGGAAATCTTCGATCCCCTCCGAGCGGGTGGATCCTGTCAGAACGGAATTCACGATGACGTTGGTGCTCTTTGTGGGTCCTGCGAGGCCGCCGGAAATCGAACGCTGCGCGGTCTTCGTCATGCCGTAGTGGATCATGTCTGGAAGGATGACGAGCGCGGAGTCACTCGAGATGAAGATCACCCCTGCCCCAGTCCCGTGCGAGCATGCCCGGTAGATACCGCCGAGCGAGACGAGCGCCGCTCAGGACGTTGGTCTCGAAGTTGCGACGCCACATGTCGTCGGTGATCTCCGTAAATGTCCGGGATTCATAGATGCCAAGATTGTTGATGAGAGTGTCGACGTCGGCAACCTGCCGGATCAATTCGGCAGCACCATCCGCCGTCCCGACTTCAACCAGAACGGTGCGAACTACCGAGCTGGCTGCGGCAGTCCTGATCTGACTCGCAGCCCGGTCGAGCTTCGATTGGTTACGCCTAGGAATGACGAGGTTCGCTCCTTTTAGTCGCGAGGCTCCTTGCAATGGCCCGCCCGAAGCCGGCCGTCGCTCCGGTCACGAGGGCAGTCTTTCCTTCAAGCTTCAGATCCATCTCTCAGTTGGCCGTCTCTTTATATTTCGAATAGGTGCTAGGTGCCCAGGCGGCGAACTTGCGGGTTCGCGCCCGGAGCTCTTCCGTCGCCTCGCCGACAAGGGGGTATGTAACTGTAACTTACTTCCCTTCTCACGTCGGTTGCGCAAGACATGTCGGCGGAATTTGCATCGTCGACATTCAGTCGGTCACTACGCTCAAAACAGATGGGAGCTTCGCATGGCAGAAAGACGAAATGCATTAAGGACTGCGGTTTTGATGGCCTTCCTAGCCGTGGGCGTCGCCGCTCATGCAGAGACGATCAGCTACGCAGACGCCGTGACGACACTTTCCAAGGACTGCGGCGCTGACATCAAGAAGTTCTGCAGCGGCTTGAATCTCGGGAACGGCCGGATCGCCGATTGTCTGCAGAAGAATTCTGCGAAAGTGTCGCCTGTCTGCACCTCGACGCTGGCAGCCGTCACCGCGTCCATCAAGCAACGCCAGGCCGCGCAGGTCGCCTACCACCAGATTTGCAGGCGCAACATGGCAACCACCTGCAAGGGCATCAAAGGTGACGGCAATATGCTGTCGTGCCTGCTGAAGGCCAATCGGATCGTCGGCGGGCCATGCAATCAGGCCATCACAGATGCAGGATGGCGGTGAGCCATGGTGGGGAAAAAGGAAATGCAAATGTCCGTTCGTCGAATTTGCGCAGTGTTCTTCGTCGGAACGTTGCTCGCCCCCGTCTACGCCTTCTCCCAGGAGGTGACACAGCAACGGATCATCACGGGTCTCGCCAACGCCTCGAAAGTCGCGCCGAAGATCGACGTCGAGCTACTGCGGCAGCAGGCGGCCCAGAACCCAAGCGGCAGCCTCGCCGCCCTTCCGAACTGGGCCAATCTCGCAAAGCTCTCGCAAATGGTCGTCGAGATCAACTTCGTCAACAACTCCGTCGCGATGGAACCGGAATCCTACCGTACACTTGGGTTGATCGCCGATGCGCTCCATCATCCGAACCTATCGCGATACAGCTTCCTGATTGTCGGCCACACGAGTTCGACCGGCGACGCGAAGAATAACCTTCAGCTCAGCGAGGATCGTGCCAACGCCATCAAGGAAGCCCTGTCGACCACATTCGCCGTGCCTCCGGAGCACCTGTACGCCGTCGGAGCGGGACAGGAATATCCGATCGATGGGACCAACCCGACCGCGGCGGTCAACCGTCGGGTTCAACTCTTCAATCTCGGTGTGCTGAAGTAGTAGCGGGAGCATTCAGCGAGGGACATCGCACGTGCAGAGGTCGACCGACAACATCTGTCAGCGGCTTGGATTTCAAATCACGGCCTCAACAGAAAGGACTTTCCATGTCAGAACTCGTAGTGCTCGGCTTCGATGATGCCGACAAGGCTGATGCGATTCTCAACCGCCTTCAGCAGCTTCAAAAGGAATACCTGATCGATCTCGAGGACGCCGTGGTCGCGGTCCGCGACAACGACGGAAAGGTTCGGCTCAAACAAAGTATGCAACCGTCCGCTGCCGGCACTGCGACCAGCGGCGGTCTTTCCGGCGCACTTTGGGGTTCGCTGGTCGGCTTGCTGTTTCTCAACCCGCTGGCGGGGATGGTGCTTGGCGGAGCGATAGGGGCGAGTTCCGGAGCGCTCGCTGGATCGATAACCGACTACGGCATCAACGACGATTTGATCAAGCGGCTGGCTGAAACCATTCCGGTCAACACCTCCGCGTTGTTCCTGCTCGTACGCAAGGTCCAGCCGGAAAAGGTGCTTGAGGAGTTCAAGGGCGAGCACGCCCGCATATTGCGATCATCGCTGTCTCCCGATCAGGAACATAAGCTCCAGGGCGCGCTCACAGCGGACAGCGTCATGCCTGGCCCGGCAGCGTAGCAGGGCCCGCAAGCGCGCATTGTGTTTATCGTGCGCGCGAATTGTCAGGATCGATGTGAAAGCGTCCGCTCCAAACTGAAGGAGGGAAGTCGACGAGCAGATCGAGAAGCTCCGGCGCGGATCGGCATAGGGCCGCCGCATTGATGACTTGATCAAGACAATACCTGAGGACATGACCCAGGGGCGGTACCCATGCCCTGCCCGAGTGGCGGCCAGTTCTACCCAGTCGGGGTCGGCGGAGACGATGAAGCACGGAGCGGTTCGTGTCTCGACGATCGCAATAACCTAATACGCAATGACCTAATATGAAAATTGGACGACCCCACGTTCCCGGTGTAGGTTGACGACACCATACATGCTGGCAATGAAGACTCCAGGGGGATCGGGAGCGGCTATGCAGACGACGGGGTCGACGGAGGGGTTCGCGACATCAATAACGGCAGAGGGACCGCCCTGCATCGAGGAGATCCGGGCACAGCTCGAACGCATCGTTTCGAGTCCGGAGTTTCCGGGCGTGGGACGGGCTGCCGCATTCCTACGATACGTCGTCGAGGAGGCGATCGCAGGACGGGCCGGCCGCATTAAGGGCTATTCCATCGCGATCGAGGTATTCGGCCGCAACGAGACATTCACGCAGGACGACCCCGTCGTGCGTATCGAGGCAGGGCGTCTCCGGCGCTCCCTCGAGCGGTACTATCTGGTCGAAGGTCATAGCGATCCGGTTAGGATCGACATACCGAAGGGCGGATATGTTCCGGCATTTGTATGGAACACCGCCGTCCCCGCGAAGCAGGTGGAGATAGAGCCGGCTCCCGCGCAGCCATCTCACGCAAAAGAACCGTGGTGGCGAGCGAAGCGGGTCATGCTTGCTGGCGTCGTTGCGGTAGTGGCGGCGTCCGGCTATTGGATCTCGGGTGGTCTGGCGTCGGGTCCACCGCCGCGTTCGCCAGGCGAAACTGCTCCGGACCGACCCACGCTCGTGGTGGCTCCTTTCGCCAACCTCGGCGATGGACCCGAGGCGCAGCTTTATACCGTCGGATTGACCGAGGAGCTGTTGACCGCGCTTCCTCGGTTCAAGGAGATCAAGGTCTTCGGACGCGAGACATCGAAGTCGCTTGCACCTGACGTCGACGCGTCGAAGATCCGGGATGAATTCGGAGCACGGTATCTCCTCGCCGGCGGCGTGCGCGCTTCCGGGAATCGCCTCCGGGTGACGGCGCGCCTCCTCGACACGTCCGATGACGAGATCCTCTGGTCGCAGGACTACGACAACGACGTTGGATCGGGCGACCTCTTCGCCATCCAGACGGATGTCGCAAGAAGGGTTGCGACGGCGATCGCGCAACCCTACGGCGTCATGGCTCAGGTCGATGCGGCAAATCCTCCCCCCGACGATCCCGGCGCATACGAATGCACCCTGCGCTTCTACGCGTACCGGTCGGAGCTGAGCGTCGAGGCGCATGCAGGCGTCCTGGACTGTCTCGAGACCGCCGTCGCGCGTTATCCGACCTACGCAACCGCCTGGGCGATGCTGTCGATCATGTACCTGGACGAAGACCGCTTCAAATTCAATTCAGAGCGTGGTTCGGAACCGCCTATGCAACGTGCACTGCGGGCGGCCAGGCGTGCGACACAGCTCGATGCGAGCAATACGCGGGGACTCCAGGCATTGATGATGGCGCTGTTCTTCAACAGGGAGCTGACCGAGGCGATGCGGGTCGGCGAGCAGGCCCTCGCCATCAACCCGAACGACACCGAGCTGATGGGGGAGTTCGGCACCAGATTGGCGATGGGTGGCCAGTGGGAGCGAGGAGCGGCCCTGCTTGACCAAGCGATCGCCCTCAATCCGGGCGGCGGGGGCTACTATCACGGTACTCGTGCTCTTGCCGCCTACATGCTTCACGACAATCCAACCGCGGTCCGGGAAATCACGAAGGCGGACATGCAGAAGTTCCCCCTCTTCCACGCCGTCGCCGCCGTCATCTACGCGGAGGCCGGCATGATGGGCGACGCCCGGCGCGAAGGAGAGACCTTCGTTCGGATGCGACCTGACTTCCTGCCGAACGTCATGGCGGAACTCGATATGAGAAACGTCCAGCCTGGCGATCGTGACCGGCTGATGGCAGGGCTCCGCAAGGCCGGGATGACGCTTCCCCAGAATGTCGCGGGCACGGCTGCCATTGCGGTCAACGCCTCGTACCTGCAGTCGCGCTGACGTTCCAGATCAACCATTCGGCTACTGTAACATACGAGATGCTACGCGCGCGCGCTCGTATCATCGGATAGCCTCCTTGTGCTGCCGTCGCCATGCGCATTCCTTTGCCGCACGGCCAGACCAGCAAAGGGAGAAATCCGATGATACTGACCGCCCAAAGAACGATGCGTTTGACGGCATCGGCCGCATTCATGCTGATCGCCATCGCAAGTTCGGTCCTGCCTGTCAGGGCCGGAGAAAAGGAAGCGAAGGACCTTCTGAAGGCGATGTCCGACTATCTCGCCGCGCAGAAGGCCATGTCCTTCTCCTACGACACCAATCTCGAGGTCGTCACCAAGGATCACCAGAAGCTGCTGCTCGCGAGTTCCGGCAAGATCGATGTCGGACGGCCGGACAAGATCCGCGCGTCACGGTCAGGAGGCTTCGCCAATGTCGAGCTGACCTTCGACGGCAAGACCGTGACGCTGTTAGGCAAGGATGCCAATCTTTATACCCAGGTCGAGATCCCAGGCACGTTAGAGCACCTGATCGACGAGCTGAGGGACAGGTTCAACAGACCGGTCCCCGGCGCTGATCTCCTTCTTCCGGACGTTTATGGCGTGCTGATGCATGACGTCGTCGACGTGAAGGACCTCGGCAGCGGCGTGATTGGAGGCACAGAGTGCGATCATCTGGCATTTCGGACCACCGAGGTGGATTGGCAGATCTGGATCGCACAGGGCGAGCGCCCCTATCCGTGCAGGTATATCATCACGGACAGTCACGTCGACGAAGGTCCGCAATACAGCATCCAGATATCCAACTGGAAGACGGGCACCGAGGTCGTCGCCGACGATTTCGGCTTCAAGAATACGACCAAGGCCGAAAAAGTCCGGCTGGATTCTCTTCCTGACATCGATGAGCTGGCCGATCACTTCGCCATTGGAGTTTCGAAATGAACCCGTCGAGAAAACTGAAAATCATCTTCCTTGCAGCCGTGATCGGGGTCTTCGGCCTCGAAGCCGGAGAGAAGCTCTCAATTCCCGGCGTCCATAGCGTGTTCACCCCGGCGCAGGCCCGGATCGGACGTCCGCTGACTCCAGTGAGTGTCGCTGGCGTGGCACGGCGGACGACCCGACGCACTGTGAGACGGACAGTCGTGCGGTGCGCGAACGGTGTCTACAATTGTTAGGCAGCCGGAAACATCCGAACACGGGCGATACACACCAAAGCAGATTGATAACTAAGGATTCGCGCGGTGAATGCTGAAACTCAACGCCTCCGCGAGGCTCGCGACAGCAAGGCCGAGTGGAAGAAATGGGGTCCATACCTGTCCGAACGGCAGTGGGGCACCGTTCGCGAGGACTACAGCGACGGTGGCGACGCGTGGGATTATTTCACCCACGACCAGGCCCGGTCGCGCGCCTATCGCTGGGGCGAGGACGGTCTGGCGGGCATCAGCGATGACAAGCAGCGGCTGTGTTTCGCACTGGCTCTGTGGAATGGACAGGACCCCATCCTAAAGGAGCGGCTGTTCGGCCTCACCAACAGCGAGGGCAATCACGGTGAGGATGTGAAGGAGTACTACTTCTACCTGGATTCGACGCCGACCCACTCGTATATGAAGTATCTCTACAAGTACCCTCAGGCCGCCTATCCCTACGACGACCTGGTGAAGACAAACGGCCGGCGTGGGAAAGGCGAGCTCGAATACGAACTGATCGACACCGGCGTCTTCGACGAAGATCGCTACTTCGACGTCTTCGTCGAATATGCCAAGGCCGCGCCCGAGGACATCCTCATCGAGATCACCGTGGCCAATCGCGGGCCGGAGCCGGCGACGCTGCACGTGCTGCCGACACTATGGTTCAGGAATAGATGGTCGTGGGGCGAAGAGCGCCGGAAGCCAACCTTGGAACGAGCCGAGCTGACGGACGCCCTGAGCGTGATCGCGGCCAAGGTCGCGCCTGGGCAGGCTGAAGGAGGAAGGGTTGGAGTTCGTCCGCCAGAAGCGGATGCCGCACGATACCTCTATTGCAACGGGTCGCCAGCTTTGCTGTTCACGGAGAACGAGACGAACACGGAGCGCTTATTCGACGTTCCCAACGCCACGCAGTTCGTCAAGGACGGGATCGACAGCTTCGTCGTGCATGGCCGTACCGATGCCGTGAACCCGCAGCAGATCGGAACCAAAGCGGCGGCACATTACGTCGTGACCGTGGATGCGGGGCGATCGCAGACGCTGCGGCTGCGGTTGTGCGACGTGCAGCCGGCGGCTAGATCCAAGACTGTCCGGCCAATGTTCGAGCGCTCGTTCGACGAGGCGATGCAGGCGCGTCGGCGGGAAGCCGACGAGTTCTACGCCTCGATCACGCCGCCGTCGATGAGCGCCGACGCCGCCGATGTCATGCGCCAGGCTCTGGCAGGCATGATGTGGGGGAAGCAGTTCTATCTCTACGACGTGAACAGATGGCTGGACGAACACGGCGTCGATCCGTTCGATCCGAAGCGCCGGACCGCACAGCGCAACGTCGGCTGGCACCACATGTACAATGCCGACATCATCTCCATGCCGGACAAGTGGGAATACCCCTGGTACGCGGCCTGGGATCTGGCATTCCAGGTGATCGCGCTGACGATGGTCGATCCCGACTTCGGCAAGGAGCAGATCGATCTGATGCTGCGCGAGGCCTACATGCACCCGAACGGACAGATCCCGGCCTACGAATGGAACTTCGGCGACGTTAATCCCCCCGTCCATGCCTGGGCGACGATCTTCACCTACCGTCTGGAGGAGGCAAGGACCGGCCAGGGCGACATCGCCTGGCTGCAGAGGTCCTTCCAGAAACTGCTCTTGAACTTCACCTGGTGGGTCAACCGCAAGGACCGCTCCGGCAAGAATGTCTTCGAGGGCGGCTTCCTCGGGCTGGACAATATCGGCGTGTTCGACCGCAGCGCGCCGCTGCCGACCGGAGGCTACCTGGAACAGGCAGACGGCACCGCCTGGATGGCGCTCTACTGCCAGAACATGATGGAGGTCGCGACCGAGCTGGCTCTCAAGGGCGCCGGTGGCGAGGAGATGGTGCTGAAGTTCACGCAGCATTTCCTATGGATCGCGTCGGCGATGATCCACGCGGGCGACGAGGTTGGCATGTGGGACGAGGAGGACGGGTTCTTCTATGACGTGCTCCGCCTGCCGGACGGGCAGGCCCAGCGGCTCAAGGTGCGCTCGATGGTCGGTTTGCTTCCGCTTTGTGCTGCCACCGTGTTCGAGGGTGATCTCTATCGGAAGTATCCCGAGATCACCAAGCAGATGAGGCATTTCTTCGATGCGCGCCCTGAACTGTTCGCCTTCATTCACGACCCACGGAAGCAGGGACACGCCGATCGCCGGCTCGCCTCGATACTGGACGAGACGAAGCTCCGTCGCGTGCTGTCGACGATGCTCGATGAGAACGAGTTCCTCAGTCCCTACGGCATCAGGGCGTTGTCACGCTACCACGCGGAGCACCCTTATGTCTTCCAGGTCGGGGATGAGGAACACCGCGTTTCGTATCTCCCGGCCGAATCCGACAGCGGCATGTTCGGCGGCAACTCGAACTGGCGCGGGCCGATATGGATGCCGATGAACGGTCTGCTCATCCGGGCTTTGCTGCAGTATTACAGCTACTACGGCAACGAGTTCACCATCGAATGTCCCACGGGCTCCGGTCGCCACATGAACCTCTATCAGGTCGCCGAAGAGCTCACGGCGCGCTTGTCGGCCATCTTCCTGCGGAGGCCGGACGGGACAAGGCCTGTGTTCGGCGGAGCTGCACAGTTCCAGGAGGACCCGTACTGGCGCGATTGCCTGCAGTTCTACGAATACTTCCACGGCGACAACGGCGCCGGTCTTGGCGCGAACCATCAGACGGGTTGGACCGGGTTCATCGCGCGGGCAATGCATCTTTTCGCCTCCGGCACGGCGGAGCAATGGCTCGAAGGCGGCAAAATGCCCCAGCCGTCTTAGCCGCGCAGCCCTCGCGAGCGCGGATCAGAAAGCGATCGATAAGGTGCTTTCGACGGAGAATTCACGCCGGGCGGCTGAGCCCCGGCAAACGAGGAGTGGTCATCATGGAAAGTTATTACCAGAATCGGCAGTTGCCGCAACCTGTGATTCCGACCCTGCCACCCGTCCACCTGCTGAAGGGGCAGACCGCCCTCGTCACCGGTGCCAATTCCGGGATCGGTCGTGGTATCGCACTCGCCCTGGGCAAGGCCGGAGCGAGCATGGTCGTCAACTACGTCACTGCACCAGAGGACGCCGCACGGGTCGTCGATGAAATCCAACAGGGCGGAGGGCGCGCGCTTGCTGTCGCAGCCGACGTCTCCAACGAGACGCAGGTCGAGGCGATGTTCGCGACCGCCGTCGAGGAATTCGGCACGGTCGACGTGTTCGTCAACAACGCCGGACTGCAGCGGGATGCGCCCTTTCACGAGATGACGAGCGCCCAGTGGGACACCGTTATGAACGTCAACCTCAAGGGAGCGTTTCTATGTTCGCGCGCGGCCGTCCGGGAGTTCCTCCGGCGCGGTGTCCGTCCCGAAGTCTCGGTTGCAGCCGGGAAGATCATCTTCATCAGCTCGGTCCACGAAGTCATTCCCTGGGCCGGACACGTGAACTATGCGGCGTCGAAGGGTGGACTGATGCTTCTCATGAAAAGTCTTGCGCAGGAGGTAGCCGAAAAGCGCATCCGGGTGAACAGCATCGCCCCAGGTGCCATCCGTACTCCGATCAATACCGGCGCCTGGGAAACGTCGGAAGCCTATGCAGAACTTATGAAGCTCATTCCGTACAAGCGCATTGGTGAAGCCGAGGAGATCGGGCGGACGGCGGTATGGCTGGCCTCGGACTTCACCGACTATATCGTCGGATCGACGATCTACGTCGACGGCGGAATGACGCTCTATCCCGGTTTCGAAACCGGCGGCTAGACCTGAGGCTGAAGAACGTAGCACTGCGCCCTGCGGCTGCCGGTCTGGCACGGATCAGGGGGGCCTTCCACAGATATGCGAGGTCGCAGTGCTTGCTGACGTCAAGGAAGTCCTCATTATTCTCTGCGGCGTTGCCAGGTAGGGCTGAGACGGCAGCAGCCCCAGGTACGGCATACCGAAGCAGAACTGACCGTATCGAGGGCCAGCTATCGGCAAGCGATCGCTTCGTCATGCCGATATCCTCTTGAGACTCGTGGTTCGTGGCCACAAGATCGCAGATAGCAGCAGTGCATAGATCAAGGCTGCCGCGACATAGGCGATGCGGGTGGCGAAGGACTCGGCGGCACTCCCCGGCAATGGCGACACCCCGAGGCCGAATAGGATCAGGAAGATTGTCAAGGCGCCAGCAAATACCGGGGCGTCCTTCGACCGGGCGGATGCACGTCCTCCCAGCAGAAGAGCGACGACGAGAACGATTACAAAGATCGAAAAAAGACTGGGCCGTAGCGTCAGCACCGCGTAGGCAACGGAGGCGAGCACTCCGCCGAAGAGATTGACGAGGACAAGCCCAATTGATGCCCTTGCGCTTGCGGCGACGTCAAGCTGACCGAGCAGCGACGCGACCGTTATGGGAATGACCGCCGCGGCGGTCAGATTGTCGCTCGTCAGGCAGATCACGACAGACCCGAGGAGTATGACCGTGTTTGCCAGCGCCCGAAGCAAGGCGGGCGGCTGCTCCTCGACCGACATGACCGCGACGCTCTGCGAGTACGGCTCGGGAAAGATCGCATAGGCGAACCACATCAGGATCGTGCCGGATAACACCCCGGTGACTAGGATGGACAGGATCGAGTTCGCCAATTCCTGGTTCAGGATGCCAAGGAGGGGCACGATGATCGCGACGACGAGAACCAGGAAGCAGGCGGGACCACCCTTCCCGGTCGACTGCGCGACAAAGCAGGAGAAGTAGATCAAGGCGAGCAGCAGCAGGAACGTGGCCGGGCGGTCGCCGAGCTGGATTGTCAGCACCATCATCGCCATGCCGACGACGACAATGAGAACGGCCATTCCCAGCGTCTTGCCCAACGGCATGGGCCGCGAGCTTCCCAGCAGGAATTGGGCGGCAAGGAGCGGACCGAGGAAGGGTATGATCGCGCCGCAATAAACCGCGACCGTGAAGCCGACTGAGACGGCGAAGGCGACCCGCAGCCCTTTTCGCTTCTGCTCCTCGATCGCGGTGGTCCTTTCAATTGACATAGGTCAGGACCGACATGATGCGGATCCAGAGCGATCCCCACGCATTGGTGACCGGGTTGTCACCCGTGTAGATGACCACCGTCGCCTGCGAGCCGTAACGCACCCCGCCCCTGGGCCGCTCGCCCTCCGCGATGTTGAGGCGCACCGGAAAGCGTTGCGCCTCCTTGACCCAGCCGCTGTCGTTTCTGATCGTCGGCAGTCCGGTGTTCGGGTCCGTGCTACTACCTTGCGATACGCCAAAGCCAACGCTCTCGACGGTCGCCGGAAACAGTCGCCCTGGAAGCGCGTCGAAGAGGACCTCGGCCCTGTTGCCGACCGCGACCTTCTCCAGGCTATTCTCCTTGAAGGCGGCGGCGATCCAGATGGTGCCGGCGTCGATGAAGGTCATGGCGGGCTGGCCGGTCGACACGACCTTGCCGATCGTTAGCTGGAGGTTGGTGACGACGCCGGCCGAAGGCGCTCGCACGGTCGTCCGCACCAGATCGAGCCGGGCCTTTTCCAGTCCGGCAAGAGCCGCCCGGAGCTGTGGATTGTCATTTCCGGACGGCCCGAGCTGCTCTTTCGCCTTGGCAAGGTCCGCCTGAGCCCCCGAAACGGAAGCTTCCGCCTGGTCATAGGCGGATTTGGCCGTATCGAACCGAGCCTTGGAAAAGACGCCACGTTTCACAAGTTCGGAGGCGCGCGCATACTGGTCGCGAAGATTGTCCCGGTCTGCCTGGATCTGCACCAGCTTGGCCTGGGCGGCATCGACCGTCGCCGTCGATGCACCGATCGACTGGCCGACACTGGCAAGACTTGCCTCGGCCTCATTGACTGCAAGCTGGTAACTCTGCGGATCGATACGGAAAAGAACCTGATTAGCGTCGACCCGCGAGTTATCGGTGACGTTGACTTCGACGACCCGGCCGGTGACCTCGGGCGCGATGCCGACGACATAGGCCTGCACCTGGGCCTGAGAGGTGGAGGGCGTCCGCCGCTCCATGAAGACGGAGAGTACAAACAGGACCAGCGCCAGCATGACGACGATCAGCGCAATCCTGCGCAAGGGGTTGCGGGGCGCGGGGGAAGTCTCAGGCTTGTCTAAGGTCTCGGAAACCACACTGTCATCCTTCAAGTACGCAGGTTGTTTGCTGGCAATCTAATCGCGATGGTGATGACGACGTGCGGGAACGCAAGTAGGTAACGGTAACATACGTGTCTGCGACGACTTCGGCGACGTAAGCGCAGGTCTCGTTGTTAGCTGGGAGATCGCGGAACTGGGCGGTGAAGCGGAAGTACAGAGGCCCTGTCGAGGACGTCCTCGATCTCTTTTGCAAGCCCCGCGACCAGTTCGCCGTACTCGCGACGACGCTCTTCACGCTTCGGCTCCGTCGAACCCTCCCATTTTGCCAATTCGGATTGGGCTTCGGCGAAGTCCCTGCAGATGTCGCGGAACTCCTCGCTGCGGCCGGCGAGATCGTCGATTGCCAGGACCCGCGCTGGAAATCGACGACGGACGGCGGTCACCCCTTCATCCATGGCTCACTCCATTTCGAGGCACTTTGGACCGAAGCTACTGCGACGTATGCCTGACCCAATCTTCGCGGATGACGGCCAGTTCGTGGAGTATGCTACTGTAACATACGGCCTGGCGAAGACCGGACGTGGGATTGGGACAGGCATGCGGACCACGACGCCAGCCCGAGCCATGAATTTCCGGTGCGCAAGAGCCCCAGCGTTTCCTGGTGACGGTTCGGGGACGCCGATGGCGCGCCTTCTTGATACGCGTCTTTTCGACCGGCAACTTATTGCGACGACCGTAACATACCCGATGCTACGGGTCAGAGCGCCCCTCTTCACTTACTTTCCCCTCGAGCCCTTGATGGATCGCCGGTGCATGCACCGGCGACGCGGGTCAATTTTGGATCGGCTGCGGGGAACAGTGGTGAGTAAAGCGACTTGTGTTGACGGCCGGATTCATACGAGCTTCGCCCGCTGTCTGAAACCGATCCTTGTGTGTGTTCTGCTTGCAGTGCCTGCTGGGTGCGGTGGCCATCTCGAAAACGTGCTTATCCCGGTCGCAGATAGCTCGCCGAAATCCACCAAGGTCGACATGCTCGTGACCACGACACGCAGCCGCTCCACAGTTCAAGGTGAGATGTTCACAGGTGAGCGAGCGCTCACCCCGG
>NZ_JAFEVL010000064.1 GCF_016901135.1 Martinezella lusitana
ACCATCCGCAGGCTGAGCGGAAACCGGAAATAGAGCCAAACGGCATGGACAATCACCTCCGCTGGAAATCGGTGGCGACGATAAAGAGGATCACGGGTAAATCTGGTCATCCCACCAGATCCCACATTTTGATCGATGCGCGGTTAACGTTACGGTGCCTAACCCGCTGGTAGTCGAATCGAGGGTTCTCCTGCCGTGACCGTGCCCCCAGCCTTGCCCAGGCGCACATGACTTTCTGCTTCTCGTCCTCCTTTTGGAATTAAGCTTGAGCTTTGCTCAACGCGGTGAGACCTGGCATGCAATCGCCCAGACAAAGCCCGATAGCTCGCGGGCAATCGCGGTAGTGACCGTCGTTACCGGCTTTCCGGCCTTCGCAAGCTTCCGGTATCGGCTGTACAGTCTTAGCTGCGCCTTCCATGCCGAGTCACGGATCGGTTTTGGAAGTTGCTCCTGTCGGATCAACTGATCGCGTCTGATCTTTGCTGAAAACCGATAACTCCAGGCAGCTTCGATGAGCATGCGGCGGGCCATTGTGTTGCCTGCTTTTGTAATCCCACCCTGCCGCCGAGTTCCGCCACTTGAGCGTTCTGAGGGCACCACCCCGAGATACGCCATCAATTGGCGCGGGTTTGTAAAACGGCTCAGATCGCCAAGCTCTGCAATGATCGTGGCCGCCGTCACCAGAGCCATGCCGCGTAGCGATTGCAGTGCGACGACCACCGGGGCCAATGACCAGTCGCTCCGCGTGGCCTCGATCTGCTTCGTTAGCCTATCGCGCCGCTCGGTTGCGGCCTCGATCGTGGCGATATGATCCTCGAGCACGATATTGTGGATTGGCTGCTCGAAGCGAAGACCGGCCAACCAACGTCGATGCATCTGTGTCCAGGCCGGGCGGCTGTAGTGAAAGCCATGGCGCAATAAAAATCCGCTGAGCTGCTGTCGGGCTTGCCGCAGGCTGCGGACCGCGGCAAGCCGTGCCCGGACCAAATCACGCATCGCCTCATGGGCGGGGTCGGGTATCCAGACCGCGCTCAACTCACCGGCTCTATGCAGCCTTGCCAGATTGTTGGCATCACGACGGTCTGTTTTGATACGATCGCCAGGCTTTTTTGGGATCAACGATGGCGCAACGACTACACAGTCATGACCCGCGGCAGACAGTTGCCGTTGAATGCCATAGCCGCAGGGGCCCGCTTCGTAGCAAAACTTCAGCGTCCTCCCTGGCTGTGACAGCTTCGACAGCATACGTGCCAGAGCTGCAGCGGTATTTACGATTTGGCCGAATGCACGCGCGTCGCCGCGCCCACCACCATCGGCAAGTGCCACTGCGATCGTCTCTTTGTGAACATCCAAACCAACATATGTGATAGTCTCGTTCATGGCCCGTCTCCTATGCATGAGGCTCTGTGCGAGGTTAACTTACGCAACCCTCGATACCTGCATATTGTGTGACGGGTCACCCGGTCCCCAGGCGAACATTTAGTCTAGAAGCGGAAGGGAATCCAAAATTGGGATACTGACTTCTGACATCATCTCTCGCTGTCGGTTACGGAAAAATTTTTGTGTTGCGAACCGAGCGACGCAATCCAGCCACGTCGCTCGGTAAAATCAACCGCCGAAGTGGAAATTTGCGGTAAAAAGTGATTTTTTGCCATGGTGTGTGCGCAAAACCGCATCACATGAAAGCAGAATTGCAACAAATTCGAAATTTTGACAACAGCGACTGCGTGTGTATCTACGATGTTCAACGCAATGGAGATGCCACAGCCGATCGCGGCTCCTGTGCCAGTGAGCTCTAGAAAAGGGTGGCTTTCTTTTCAAGCGGTGGTGTCGACCTGGCATGAGGCGTATGTCCGCCGCGACTGCCGTATCGCAATCCTGAGGGAACGTACCTGTGAGAATGGGGAATCAAGATACGAGCTCCCGTTCGTACGGCCTGCATACTCTATCAAGCCCATGGACAGGCTCCAGTGCTGATGATTGTCTACAAGCTCTGGATGGCCCAATTTAAGCTCGATGCGAAATTTCAGGCGAAGGATGCAAGGGCTCCCCTCAGCAAGGGGTATTGTGTCGATCCGATCCGACCCGCACCGATCTGGAGCTGCAGAAACAATCGAAAGGCATGAAGGTCAAGACACGGCGGGATTTCGGCAAATAGATACGCTCAGATGCCTACGCTGTCGTACAGACGCAGAGCAGCGTCCGGAACACGCAATGGCTTGAAAAAGTTATAGGTATAACCAATGGCAAAAGCTTGCCGTTGGTGCTCTGGCCAAACCAGCGACACGCAGCAATTCGTTGCTGCAAAAGCCACGAAAAGTTCGCTGGCCGAACTTTCAGTTATTCGCTTGTTCCTGCAGAAGCCCATTCGCGATGTTTCCGTTCATGGTGTAGCATCCTCCAGTAATTGTTGATGATGGTGACGTCGATAAGCGCCGTTGAAGAGTAAGTTCCGGTGTCGAACGCCCGCCACGTCTGCGAAGAACATTGAAGCTCCTTCTCGCATCAATGGTTTGCTCGACTGGCGTCTGCCGCTTTGCTGTCGAAAAATTCCAGAAGTACGGCATTGAACGCGTGCGCCGACTCGATGTTGACGATGTGCCGGCCCGGCAACGACAGATGTCGGCCCTGCTGCACGCGGGCGGCAAGGTTTTCCAGGTCGGCTGGCGGGCACACCGGGTCGTCATCACCGGAAACGCCGAGCAGAGGGTTGGCGATCCGTTCGATATCCTGACGCAGGTCGGCCCCGGCCAGAGCCGCGCAGCAGCCGATATACCCATCGATCGACGTGGCGACAAAACTGTCGAGCACCTTGCCGACGGTGCCGGGTTCGACTGCGTTGAACCTCGGAGTGAACCAGCGCTCGGCGGTGGCGGCAGTCAGTGCCGCAAGACCGTTCTTCCGCACGGCGTCCCTGCGCGCGATCCAGCTTTCGGCGGTACCGATCTTGGTGGAAGTCGCACACACAGCGATCCTGCCAAGGCGCTGCCCGGCATGAATGCCCAGCCACTGCCCTGTCAGGCCGCCGATAGACAGACCGCAGAAATGCACTCGCTCTATTTGCAGCGCATCGAGCAGCACGAGAACGTCGTTGCCGAGGTCGGCCAATCCGTATGGTGGCGGTGGAGCCGAAGACAGACCGTGACCGCGGCGATCGTACCTTAGCATGCGGAAATGCTGCCACAGTCCGGCCACCTGCGAGTCCCACATGTGCAGGTCGGCGCCAAGCGAATTGCAGAACATAAGCCAGGGCTTGCTTTGGCCGCCAGCCGTGTCACCGTCGATACGGTAATGGAGGCGATGACTGGGAAGATCAAGATAAGGCATAGGTCAAATGCTCACGATGTGGACAGTCGGCAGAAGGATGATCAGTGGCGCGTAACCCCGCTCCGACCAGGCAATCACCACCAGCACCCGGCTCAGCACATGCCGGACACGCCGCAGCCGATGGCGATGTCCAGACCCGCGCTTCCGGCAGCGCCGGGGTTCAGTCCCTGCGCTACCGGAAAGACTAGGACCAGCGGTCCGGCACATGCGATCAGCGTGGATACGACACCGGCCACAAACAGCTGGGAGGGATGCATCCGCAAAGATTGCCTTTCATGCCGGTCACCGGTCCCTCTCCTTATGCCGCGGCAAGCTGAACGGTGCCGGCGCGGCGTGCATTGCTTATCGCGAACACCAGCATCGCCAGAGCCGCGATCGCAGCAGGGATGGAGAAGATCAGGAAGTTCTGCTGGAGCGGAAATTCCATCGCCAGCAGCGCACCGCCCATGGTGGGGCCGACAATGGCACCGATGCGGCCAACGCCCGAAGCCCAGCCGAGCCCCGTGGAGCGGACGGAGAGGTTATAAAGCTGGGCCACGCTGGCATAGAGCAGGATCTGCGTGCCGATGGTGGTGGCGCCCGCAACGAAAACCATCAGGAACAGCAGTCCCGCGGACGGGGTCAAGCCGATCAGCGCGATCGACACGGCAGCGGCAACGAAGAAGCCGACCACCACCTTCGGCAGACCGAACCGGTCGCCCAACCGGCCGCCGGCGATCGCTCCGACCAGGCCGCCGAAATTGAGGGAGAAGAGGCTCAAGAGGCTGGCCTTTTCGGCATAGCCGGCTTCCTGCAGCACCTTCGGTAGCCAGGACGACAGCAGATAGACGAGCAGCAGGCAGCAGAAGAAGGCGACCCACAGCATGAGCGTACGCAGCGTACGCTGGTGCCGGAACAGTTCGGCAACCGACGCGGACGCGCCCTTGATTTCGGAAAAGACCAGCCTGTCGACCTCGCCGAGGCGCGCGGAGGGATCAATCTTGGCGTAGATCTGCTTCGCCTTCTCCTGCTCGCCCTGACGGATGAGGAAGCCGAGCGATTCCGGCAGCTTCCACAGGATGACCGGCAACAGCACCAGCGGCAGCGCGGCGACGAAGAACATCGGCTTCCAGCCGAACTGCGGGATGAGGCCGATGCCGAGGCCCGCCGCGACCATGCCGCCGACCGAATAACCGGAGAACATCAGCGCCACCATGGTGCTGCGAAGGCGCTTCGGCGCATATTCGTTCATCAGCGCCACGACGTTCGGCATCAGCCCGCCGCAGCCGAGACCGGCGATGAAGCGGAAGATCTTGAACTCGCCCGGCGAGCTGGCGAAGCCGGTGAGCAGAGTGGACACCGTGAAGAGCACGAAGCTGATGGCAATGCCCTTCTTACGGCCGATCCTGTCGGCCAGCGGTCCGAAAAAGAGAGCGCCAAACATCATGCCGAATAGCGCCCAGGCCTGCAGCGCGCCGGCCTGCGGCTTGCTCAGGGCCCACTCGGCGATCAGCGTCGGCAACACGGTGCCAGCGACGAAGACGTCATAGCCGTCGACGATCAGCAGCAGGGCGCAGAGCCCCACCACCAACCACTGGAAACCCCCGAACGGATTGTTGTCTATTGCTTCATTCACATCGATGGTGCGCATGATCACTCCTCCCCGAGTCCGTTACGCGTTCAAGTCTTCAGCCGATGTCGCCCCCGGCCACAGGCAGCACGCTGCCGGTGATGTAAGACGCCTCGTCGGAGGCCAGGAACAGGATCGGCGCGGCCTGTTCGTCGATAGTGCCGTACCGCTTCATGAAACTGGATTGCTTCACCTGGTGGACGACCTCGGCCATCCAAGCCTTCTCTGTCTCCGTATCGCCGGCGGCGTTGCGCGGGACGCGGCGCGGCGGCACCTCCGTGCCACCGGGCGCCGTGGCGACCACGCGGATGTTACGTTCCGCCAGTTCCATCGCTAGTGATTGGGTGATGGCGTTCACGCCGCCCTTGGCCGCCGAATAGGGCACGCGATGGATGCCGCGCGTTGCGTTCGAGGACACATTCACGATGGTGCCGCCACCGCGCGCGAACAGATGCGGCAGGACGGCATGGCAGCAATAAAGCGTCGGCATCAGCGAGCGGCGGATCTCCGCATCGATCTGCTGTGGCTCGAACTCTCCGTAAGGGCGCATGCGGATCGCTCCACCGACATTGTTGATCAGGATGTCGATGCCGCCGAATGTATCCGCGGCAAAATGCATGGCCGCAGCCGCGCCCTCATAGGTCTCGAGGTCAGCGGTGAAGGCTGCGGCCTGGCCGCTGCCGGCCTCTGCGGCCACCTCGGCGACGAAATCGGCGCGATCTACGAACACGACCTTGCCGCCCTCCTCCGCGGCGCGGATCGCCACGGCGCGGCCGATGCCTTGTGCGGCACCGGTGACGACCAGCACCTTGTCAGCAAAGCGGCTTGCGAAGCGCACCGTGCTCATTCGGCCGCCTTCGCCGCTGCATTGGGCGTGAACTTCTCGTAGTGGAAGCTGGCGGGCTTCACGCCCTTGTCATCGAAATGCCTGCGGACGGTATCAACCATCGGCGGCGGACCGCACAGGTAGACGTCGACGTCGCCCCCGTTCAGCACCTCGGCCGGCATGTGCTGGGTGACCCAGCCCTTGCACGGATGGTTCGAGGCCTCCTCAGCCACCACCGTCGTGAAGCTGAAGTTGGGCAGACGCGCCCTATACGCCTCGATGTCATCGACGAGAACCAGATCGAGATCGCGGGTCACACCATAGATCAAATGCACTTTCTGCCGCCTGTCCTCCCGGGCTAGAACCTCCAGCATCGAGAGGAACGGCGCGAGCCCCGTCCCGCCGGCGAGGAACAGGAGCGGCCTCTGGACGTCACGCAGATAAAAGCTACCCAGCGGCCCCGTGAGCTCGAGCTTCGTGCCGGCCTCTGCACTCTCCAGCCAGCTGCTCATCAGCCCGCCCGGAATCTTCTTGATCAGGAAGCCGATGCGCCGCTCTCCGGGCGCCGTGCTGAAAGAGTAGGAGCGATGCTGCCCGCTGCCCGGCACGTCGATATTGACGTACTGGCCGGGCAGGAAGACAGGTGCTTGCGTATCGACATCCAGCTCCAGCACGATCGCGGCATCGTTGTGCGGCACCACATTGGCCACCGCGGCGGAGAAGATCTGTTGCCCGGTCTTGCAGGAAACCGAGGTCGTCGGGACCGCAATCACGCAGTCCGAGGTCGGTTTCATCTGGCAGGTCAGCACCAAACCGCGCTCCGCTTCGTCGGCCGTCAACGCATCGTCGATGAAGTCGTCGCCAAGGTCGTAGCTGCCGCTCTCGGTCTGGCACTTGCAGGTGCCGCACACGCCGTCGGAACAGTCCATCGGCAGGTTAATCTTGCTGCGAAAGGCAGCATCGAGAACCTTCTCGCCGTCCTTGCATTCGATGAAGCGGGTCACCCCATCCTCGAAGTTCAATGCAATCTGGTAGCAGGTCATGGAACCCTCCTCATCAGTCTCTGCGCCGGCTGGCGACGTCTGTCAGATGTGATAGACGTCGATGACCTGGCGGATGTAGTCGTTTTTCAGCACGATCTTCTTGCTTGCGATCAGCAGTCCGTCGCCGCTCTTGCGCAAAGTGACGAACATGGAGCCGAAGAAGTGGTCGGTTACCTTGTAGCGATGGTTCAACGTGTGGAAGTTATAGCGGACGTCCACCTCCTCGCCGCGGACCTCCAGCACTTCGACATTAGTCACATTGTGGCTGGTGCGCGGCTCCGGCGTGGAGGCGCCCGAACGCTCGGTCTTGATGCGGAACACACGATCTTCCAGGCCGTCGCGGCTCGGATAGTAGATCAGCGATATCTGCGCCTGCGGATCCTCGGTGAGCTGGTCGTCATCGTCCCAGGCCGGCATCCAGTAGGCCACGTCGGGCGCATAGCAGGTGAGCCATTCGTCCCACTCGCGATCGTCGAGAAGACGTGATTCCCGGTAAAGGAAGGCGCAGATGGCGTCGTAGGAAATGCTCATGCGACCACTCCGTTCTTTTCGGTGGACAGCGCATCGCGCATCACCTTGGCCCAGTATTCGTGCTGGCGGACGAACAGCCCTTCGTCCTCGCTTCGCTCGCCCGACAGCAGCGGCTCGATGCCCATCCTCTTTGCATTTTCGTCCGGACCGTCGATCCACAAGGGTGCGCCACGCGACAGGTCGTTCCAGAGCGCTGCGGTGCCGGCATAACCGGCCTGGCAGGCGCGAAATTCCTCCAGGTCATCGGCCGTGCCCATGCCGGAGACGTTGAAGAAGTCCTCGTACTGGCGGATGCGCAGCGCACGATCCGCGTCGCTTTCGCCCTTCGGCGCGAAGCAGAAGATGCTGATCTCGGTTTTGTCGACACTGATCGGCCGCGTCACGCGGATTTGCGTGCTGAACTGATCCATCAGGAACACGTTTGGATAGAGGCAGAGATTGCGGGTCTGATTGACGATGAAATCCGCCTTGTCCTCGCCGACACGTGCCTTGATCTCGTCCCGCTGGTGGTAGACAGGACGGACCTCCGGGTTCATGGTGTTGGTCCACAACAGGATATGGCCGTTCTCGAAACCGTAGACACCGGCGACAGAGCGGCTCCAGCCATTGGCATCGACCGCCTTCGTGCCCTCCTCTTTGCGCCGTCCCATCGTTGCAGCGTAATTCCAGTGCACGGAGCTGACGTGGTAGCCGTCGCAGCCATTCTCCATCTGCAGCTTCCAGTTACCGTCGTAGATGTAGGACGAATTGCCCCGCAGGACTTCCAGCCCGATTGGAGCTTGGTCCACGATCTGGTCGATGATGACCTTCGTCTCGCCAAGGAACTCCTCAAGCGGCGCCACGTCCTCGTTCAGGCTGCCGAACAGGAAGCCGCGATAGCTTGCGAAACGCGGCACGCGCTTCAGGTCGTGCGAGCCGTTCTGCCCGAACTGCGGAGGATATTGGGTGGATTTCTCGTCCTTTACCTTGAGCAGCTTGCCGGTGTTGGAAAAAGTCCAGCCATGGAAGGGACAGGTGAAACTGCCCTTATTGCCGTGCTTGCGCCGGCACAGCATGGCGCCGCGATGGGCACAGGCATTGATGACCGCGTGCAGTTCCCCATGCTTGTCGCGGGTGACGACCACCGGCTGTCGGCCGATATAAGTCGTATAGTAGTCGTTGTTCTCCGGGATCTGGCTCTCATGGGCCAGATAGACCCAGTTGCTCTCGAAGATGTGCTTCATCTCCAGCTCGAACAGGTCTTCGTTGGTGAAAATATCGCGGCGGCAGCGGAATATGCCGGCTTCCTTGTCATCCTGCACCGCGGTGGCGAGCAGATGATCGAGGTCCCGGGCTTTGTCGATAATTGCAGACAATGATCTATCTCCCGCAAAGTACGCGCTATGACGGGCGCAGTCTTTGCAACAATGTCGATGATGACGGTCCGTTCGGGCCGCCGGTTTTGCCGCTCACGCGGCTGCGCGCTTTCGCTGCTCGTTGATCTGGTTGTCCACACCGTCCACCAAGGCAGTCAGGTGAATGTCGAACTCGATCTCAGCAAAAGAACCGCTCAAACCGTTAGCCTCAATACTGGCCTCGTCGGTCCGTTCGATGACGGCGGGAACCAGGCCATCGCGTGTCGCATAGGCGAAATCGTCATTGACCAGCGGATCGCCTTCGATGTTGATCTGGGTCGTCAGCTTGCGATGGCCGTCGGCGCTGATGAAGAAGTGGATATGTGCGGGGCGCTGGCCGTGGCGGCCGAGCGCGGAAAGCAGCTGCTCTGTCGGGCTGCCGGGCGGCACGCCATAGCCGTTCGGTACGATGCTCTGGAACCTATAACAGCCGTGCGTGTCGGCGATGATCGTGCGGCGCATGTTGAACGGCGCCTGCTTTCCCGTCGGGTCGAAGTGCGAATAGAAACCGCGGGTGTCGCAGTGCCAGACTTCGACGGTGGCCCCCGGCAACGGTTGGCCGTCGGCGCCGAAGACGGTGCCATGCATGATAAGGGTGTGGCCGTCTTCGTCGGTGCCGTCGTCGAGACGGGAAAATCCGTGCGATACGGGCGCGCCTGCCACGTAGAGCGGACCTTCGATCGTGCGCGGGGTCGGATTGTCGATGCCGAGCGCCTCGTCGATTGCGTCGAGACGCTCGTCGATGAAATGATCGAGACCGAGACCGGGCGAGATCAGGCCAGCTTGGCCGGTAGCGCCGATCTCGTTGAGCCAGGCGATACCAGCCCAATATTCGTCGGGGGTGATGTCGAGATCATCGATCGCCTTGAACAGATCGGACATAATTCGATGAACGATCTGCTTGACGCGCGGGTTTCCGCTATCCTTGTCCAAACCGCTGAGGACCTTCAGAAAGTCCTGAATTTCCGGTTTGTTGAAAATCTTCACGCTCATTTTATCCTCCACTTGCATTGCTTTGAAAGCTGGGCCGCCTCCCGTCCTCTCGGGCAGTGACGCCTACGTCGGTTCTAGGTGTCGTCCTCGCGGATCGCGGAGGGATGCCGCAGCAGCGGCGTCACCTCGATGTCCATGAACTTGAACAACGGCAGCCCCGACAAAACCTCGTGCAGCTCCGCATTGTCCTTCACGTCGAAGACACTGTAGTTCGCGTACTTGCCGGCGATGCGCCAGACGTGCCGCCATTTACCGCTACGCTGCAGTTCCTGCGAATAGGCCCTTTCTCGGGCGATGATGTCGGCCGCCTCTGCCGCGGGAAGGTCATGGGGAATATTTACATCCATCCGTACATGAACGAGCATGATCTCACCCCACCACACGTAAGCTCGAAGCGTGCTTGCCGCCCCTGCGGAAACGATCGACGGCTTCCTCGGAGAGCATCACCCCGAGGCCGGGACCCGTCGGCAATTGCAGCTCGAAGTTCTCGAAGCGGAGCGGCTCCTCCAGGAGTTCGTCGGTCAGAAGCAGGGGGCCGAAGAACTCGGTGCCCCATTCCAGTTCCTTGACAGTTGCCATCAACTGGGAGGCGGCGATCGTGCCGATCGGCCCCTCCAGCATGGTGCCGCCATAAATGCCGATGCCTGCGGTTTCCGCGATCGCGATCACTCGGGCTGCGGCAAACAACCCTCCCGCCTGCTCGATCTTGATCGAGAACACGTCGGCAGCCCGCGCAGTCGCCGCCTCGAGTGCGCTTTCCGGTCCGACCAAAACCTCGTCGGCCATGATAGCGATCGGGGAAGCCCGCCGCAGACGGGCGAGGGCTGCGATCCCCGGCACAGGTTGTTCGACCAGCACACAGCCGGCGTCGGCCAGAGCCTGGATCGCATTGCGCGCCTCCCGCTCCCGCCACGCCATGTTCACGTCGACCCGGATGGAGGCTAGGTCCGGCAGCGCCTTGCGGATGGCGCTCACATGGCGGATATCATCGTCAATCGATTTTACCCCGATCTTCAGCTTGAAGTCCTTGTGGCGTCGCCGGTCAAGCATGGCTTGCGCCTCATCGATGTCCTTGACGGTGTCGCCGGAGGCGAGCGTCCAGGCGATTGGAAGGCTGTCGCGTCGCCGCCCGCCGAGCAGTTCCGACATCGGCAAACCGAGGCGGCGTGCATGGCAATCGAGCAAGGCCGCCTCGACCGCGCATTTCGCGAAGTGATTTCCTTTCACCGCTTTGACGACAAGGTCCATGGCAGCCTGGATGCGCGTCGCGTCACGGCCGATCAGCAGCGGCGCGATATACTCGTCGATCGTCAACTTCATGCCTTCCGGGCTTTCCGGCCCATAGGCGAGACCGCCGATCGTCGTCCCCTCCCCGAGTCCCTCGAAGCCGTCGGAGCAGCGGACGCGGACGATGGTCATGCTTTGCCGGTTCATGGTCACCATCGACAGCCGATGTGGCCGGATGGTGGGCAGATCGAGTATAGTTGTTTCGATCACGCTGATGCGGATTTCCGTAGACACCAGGCTTTCCTCCCTTGATTGCGAGGAAATTAGCGCCCATTTTAAAATCAGTCCAAAACTATAAAAGTTGGATTTGATACCTGAAAGGTATAATTATGGAGTTGAGGCAGCTGCGCTATTTTCTTGCCGTCGCGCGCGAGCGCAACTTCTCGCGTGCCGCAGAAATCCTCCATATCGCACAGCCGCCCCTCAGCCGGCAGATTCAGCAATTGGAAGACGAACTCGGCGTGCTGCTTATCGACCGGTCGAGCCGCCCTCTCGATCTGACGGAGGCCGGCCGTTTTTTCTATGAGCAAGCCGGACAGATCATTGCCCGGACCGAACATATGCGCGAGCAGACGCGCAAGATCGGCTTGTCGAAACGGGAGCGTTACGTCATCGGTTGCGTCGGTTCGACCCTTTATGGCGGAATGCCGGACCTCGTCCGCCGCATGCGCAAGCGCTGGCCGGATATCGACATCGAGATCCGGGAAATGATGTCGACCGAGCAGGTGACTGCTCTCAAGGAGAGGCGGATCGATCTCGGTTTCGGCAGGGTTCGCTTCAACGATAGAAAAGTCGAGAGGCTGACGCTTCGAGAGGAACGACTGGTCGTCGCTTTCCCCAAGGGACATCCGAAATCACTCTCCACCGAGCCGATAGCGCTTGCCGAACTGGAGGGTGAACCGCTCATCGTCTATCCATCGGCTCCGCGTCCGAGCTTTGCCGACGAGATCCTCAACATGTTGACCGAGCAAGGCATTTCTCCTGCCAACGTGGAAGAGGTCCGTGAAATTCAGACCGCATTGGGTATCGTGGCGGCCGGGGTGAGCTTGTGCGTCATTCCCGCGGCGTCGCAGCGGCAAAGACCCGACGACGTGTGTTACCGCACCATAAAGGACGAGAACGCCACGTCGCCTATCATCATGAGTTTCAGGCGCGACGATGCAAAGGGAAGAATCGAAGAGATCAAGCAGATTATTCGCGAGATGTATGCCGACAACCCGCCCTGGCTGCAACTATCCAACGTACAACTCGACGGGGCCTGATGTCTCCCTCGCATTCGCAGCCGCACGGCAGCCAGCCATCCAGTGAGCTGGGACGTGTTCGGAAGACATCGAGGCGCCGACCTCTCAAAACGTCGCGGACAATCTTCCGACTATGGCCGGTTTGCCGAACGATCTGTCGAATTGAGGTTCCCTGCTTCGACAGTTCCCGGATCGCGTTGTTTGTCTCCTGGCGGCGCACGTATCCCTCGTACTGCAGCCTTTCCGCGTAAGTCAGAAGCTTGGGATCAACGACGTTGCTGCCGACCGCCTGCCTGATCTGGCGCATCGACTTGCCGACCGCATCGAGAAACGCTTAGGAGGCGGAATAATGATCTCCACGATCTCGCCAAGACGTGTTAGCAGAAGATCACGGGTCGGAGCTCCGTCATAGGCGCCATCACCGATAAACTTGGCAACTGGGCCATCAATCTGATCCAGA
>NZ_JAFEVL010000074.1 GCF_016901135.1 Martinezella lusitana
GCGGCGGATCTCGTTGCTCATCTCGGGATCAATGATTGCGGTGGGGGAGTTTGAGCGATGAGTTCCATTTATGAACTTCCAGACGATGTCAGAAACTCTGCTGCAAAGGCCCTTGATGAAGTTACGGCACTTGAGGGCGAGCTTTTCCATACGAAGGTTGATGCTGTCGGTCGGGCAATTTTTGCCGAGAGACAGCGCGCATCGAAGGAGATCGCGCGCTTGACCGCAGCTCTTGCAAAGCTGGCTTCTCCAGAACCCATCGCAGTCAATGGCAACATGCAAGGTCAATCGGATGTCCGCATACAGTACGCGAGGATCGTCCTCAAGGGAGGTCGGCCATGACGAAGCAATCATCCACCATCTGCGCAGCCCGTCAAATTCAGCGCCGTGAAGTGAACCCGGACCCAGTTGGATCGGAATGGCTAGACGATTTCCGCCATCTCTTCGCCGATGAATTTCCCGAGCCGGAATGCGAAGCCGCACGCGCCGTTGAAGGCCATGATCCTCATCCGAGAGATCGGGCCGTTGTTCCATCAGATCGAATGAAGAGGGTAGGGGCATGAGCAAAGACACAGTTCTACAAGCCTTTATCTTCTTCGTTATCGCCAGCAATTTCATCGTCTGCGTGGTTGCTGTTGTCCTTCCTTGGCTCAGGGAAGCCTTCAGGAAGCGTCCTCGCCATGAGGCGGTGATTATCCCCTTTGCGCGTCCGTCGCGCCGCGGAGGACGCCATGTCTGATTTCCTTCTCGGTCTTCAATACTGCGGCTATGCCTTCGGGCTTTTGCTACTCGCCATTTTCCCATTGCCGCTCCTCATCCAGTTCGCTCGATGGGTATACGGCAGCAAAGATCATTCCGAGGATGTTGGGGCGCCTGAAGGCGACCTCTCCAAACATCACGAGGTGACGAAATGACCACCTCATTCTTCAAATTTTCCACGACCACCGAAGCTACCGCGCCCACCGTCGCCAAACTTTGCGGCGCAACGCTTCGTGTTCGTGATCATCATTATCAGTCGTCAATTAGCGGCTGAACTCCTTTCGAACCAGTCCCGTGCCACGACGGATTAGTGACACAGGAAACTTAGAAAATGTCCGAATTTCGCAGGGAAAAATCCGAAATGTCTAGCGTTGAATTTTTTTGCCAAAACGCGATGCAACAGAAAATCGCTCCCCCTCACATGGGCAGCGTGAAGAAGCGCATACGCCACGCAGCAACAGAGCTGCGCTGGTCTTTCACAAGAACAAAAGACGCTTGGTACGCCGATCCCAGGATCAGCATTGATGGGGAGGAGCTTACTCGCGTCGAGCAAGTAAGTGGATTGGAATATGCACAACGTGAAGTCAGGACCATCGATGATCTCATCGCCAAAGCAGACGCTCTCTTGGACGGCCCGGAAGCGGATTTCCATCGCCCGTTCGTTGCTGCGTTTCGCGCGTTCATTGGCGTACTTGATCGCTCCTGAGCTGAAAGAGGGCGCCTGAAAGGGCGTCCTTTTTTATGGCCGTAACGTTCGGATTTTTCCGAAAACTCAGAAAGAGGTGACGCATGACGGCAATCGCCGGTGACAATACGAAAGCAGACCGCGAACGCAGAGTTCAGTTTTCCTACTATCATCAGAAGGATCGGGACATTGCCGCCAAGATCCGCGCTCTGAATGAAGAGAAGAAATCAAACCGGCAGAACGCGAAAGCAGCCGGCTTTGCTAGCGCCAAGCTCGACCATTATCTGAAATCGTTCCTTGCCGAGGATCAGCAGAAGCCGGTCGACAAGCTTAAGTCTGAACGCGAAAATCTTATCTGGCTTGGGCTCATCCCTGACAATCCGCAAGGTGATCTTCTGTCCGACCGTGCCGACCGTGAGCAGCTTGTCGCGGCCAAGGGCTTCCATGCCGGCCTGAACAACCTAGATCGCGTATCCGGCTATGACGGCGGCAGTTCCGACGACAAGCACTGGCTGGAGTCGTATGACGCCGGCAAGAAGGAATACGACACGACGATTCCTGACATCCTGGCCCGCGCCAAGGCTGCTGCTTCCAAGGAAGAGCCGGCCAGCGATGGAGACCCGTTCGCCAATTCCGGCGACGCCGACGAATGGGCATCGGCCGCCCCGCAAGTTTCTCACTGAGTTCCCCCGGCGGCTCGCTTACCTCCTCCCAAGGCTTGAGCCGCCCAACTAGCCGTCGCGAATGGCGGCATTTTCTTTCCAGCGAGGCTGAAATGCTCAATGTCAATGACAGTGTTCCAGTAAAGCACAATTCCATGATCTGCCCTTGCTGCCTTCAGTTTGTCGAAGGCGCGTCGATATTGGCTGATCCCATCAACTGCAAAATCGCGAATGGGTCTCAGTCGGTCAGGTTCACTCGCAAGCAGTTCAACGTAGCGAAGTTCCTTGTCGATTGCTTCCCGCTGATGGCTGAGAAAGAGCGGATCTACGATCACGTATTCCTCGACCGGCATGGCGAAGGTCCGGAAATCAAAATCGTCGATGTCATGATCTGCAAGATCAGGCCGGCCCTCGCGGATATCGGCCTCGTGATAGAAACCGTCTGGGGCAAAGGCTACAAGATTGTAATGGCCGATGCTTCGCAAGGAAACGCGCTGAAGGAAGCCAGTGTCCGCCATCGCTTGCCCGGCTCAATGCATCGCTGGTTGCCGGAGCACGATGAGCAACTTCTCAGCCTGATGCGCCGCGGCATGAAGGTATCAGCCTGCGCCGCTGTGATGAAGCTTCCCTATATGACCATCGAGCGCGCCTATAAGCGCCTGCAGTCTCAGATTTGAGGGGCTGGACATGCTGAAGCAGCCTTTCAAATGGACTGACCAGAACATCGAGACGTTGAAAACGATGGTCGCAAAAGGCCATAGCGCCTCGCAGGTGGGTATCTCGCTCGGTTGCTCACGGAATGCCGCCCTGAGCAAAGCCTTTCGCCTAGGGCTTCAATTTCACGGCGACAGTGTTGTCCGGAAGATCGAAGCCCGTGAAGAACGCCGATCCACGCGGGCGAGTACTCTCTGGTCAGAGCAAGAGCTATCGAAGGCCTCAAAGCTCTGGAATGAGGGATGGACATCGCAACAGATCGGTATCGCCATCGGCAAGACCGGCAATGCTGTAAACGCCAAGGCGCAAGACAGGCGCGATCTTTTCCCGTTCCGTAATCGAGCGACCCATCAGGTGGAAATGGCTTCCTGCCATGCCAAACTGCAGAACCATGTCAGGCTTGAGAGAGAGGCCAAGGCTTCGGAGCGGGCACAGCGCGGATTTGACAGTTCGATGTTCGCCATTCCCGACACGTCTCCGGTGCGGTTCATCGATCTTACCGCCCATCAGTGCAAGTTCCCGATATCGGCCGCAGACGGTCCCTCAAACGCGGATATGCCTTGCTGTAGGATGAGGATATCCCTCGGCTCATATTGCAGTCATCACGCGGCTATTGCCCGAGGCGAGGGCACGAGAAGCGAGCGCGTGGCTCTGGATGGAATTGGAGGGCGGAAGCTTTGAAGGTTCTGGCATTCGACCCTAGTAAGACGACTGGATATGCATTCTGGGATACTTCCCGCGATCATTCGTCAATCCGTTGCGGCGTCCTGGAGATGCCCGACAAGGCCGATCCCTACTATACTGGCGACCAATTGGGACTCAAGGTCACGAAGCTTATCCGCGAGTTTGGAAAGCCGGATTTTGCCATCCTTGAGGAACAATCGCTCGCACAGATCGGCAAGAGCAATGCGGCAGCAATTATCTATGCGTGGGGTACCTCACTCGCCATCGTGGCAACCTTGTCTAATTTTGGCGTGCCTTACGGAACAATCCCGCCAGGGGCGTGGCGCAAGCTCTTCTTCGGGCAGGGATACAAGCCTCCTTTGAAGCCGACGAAGCCCGGAAAGAAGGCGGAGAACGACTGGAAAGGCGCGGCCGTTTCCGAATGTGAGCGGATGGGGATCGTATTGCCCACGCAAAAGACGATATCGCACAACGCGGCCGAGGCTTGCGCTCTGGCGATCTGCTGGCGTGGGGCAAAGCTTCACGCCCGGCGCTATGAGCCGGCCTTCATGGCTCTTCTACAGCAGCGCAATGAGCGCTCCGCTTCGGCCGATCTGTTCGGGAGCGCCGCATGATCCAGTTCCTTGACGGGCGTGTCGGCCTTCACATTGGCGATTGCCTTGCGGTTCTCGCGACCATGGAAAGCGATAGCGTCGACTGCGTCGTGACGTCTCCTCCTTATTGGGGCCTTCGCGACTACGGCGTTGATGGACAGATCGGCCTTGAACCGACACTTGCCGAACACCTTGCTGTGATGGTCGCGGTATTTGAAGAGGTTAAGCGAGTTCTCAACCCAACTGGCACTTGTTGGATCAACTATGGCGATTGCTATGCAACGACGCCAAACGGTCGTAGCGCAGCGGATACAAAAGCAGCCGGCAATGATGATCGGACGTTCCGCGACAAGCCATTCTCGACAGTCGGCCCGATCACAACAGGCAATACACCGAAGCGTGCGGGGGTCTCTGAAAACCTCGGCAATACGGCTTCTGACGGTGTTCGGCGCAATTTCAGTGGCGAAGGATATTTAAAGCCAAAAGACCTCTGCATGATCCCGAACAGGCTCGCGATTGCCCTGCAGGATGCCGGATGGTGGGTGCGATCGGAAATCATATGGGGGAAGACAAACCCCATGCCCGACAGTTCCGGTGCCTATCGCCCGTCGACATCGCACGAAAAGATTTTCCTTTTGACTAAGAGCGAAGACGCCGACGTCTGGCGCGCTCGTGACACGGGTGAAATCTCCTTCTTCCCTGATTTGGCCGAACGATGCCCCCTTGTGACAGACCCAAGGCGCACGGGCGCGCGCTGGATGAGAATGGGCGCTTATTATGACGCTGAGATCGTAAAGCAGGGGCGGTCGTCTGATGAAGACGCCGCTACCTTCCGAGGCGGCTCATATGTTGGCGGCCAGCCGGGTCCCCGTACGGTGACTGGCAACAAGCGCATCAAGATGCCCGATGGATGGGATACCGGTGCTGGTGGCCACGGGTCTAGACACCGCCGCGGTAGAGAGGCCGGAAAGGTCATAGAGGTCACGCCGCGCCATCAGGGCCATATCAATCACACTGGCCTGGACGAGCTTGGACGGGGCGACGGGCGATATCTCCGCAATTATGAGCCTGCACCTCTGACCGTCTGGGAAATGGCTACACAGGCCTTTTCCGAAGCCCACTTCGCGACATTCCCCCCGGAGCTTGCCGAACGTTGCATCCTCGCAGGCTGCCCCAAGGGCGGCTTGGTGCTCGATCCCTTCGGAGGCGCGGGTACCACGGCGCTTGTCGCCCTACGCCACGGCCGGCGCGCTGAGCTGATCGAGCTAAATCCAGAATATGCCGAGATCACACAGCGTCGGATCGAAACCGAATGGCGCGTACCGCAGAAGCCAAGGGCGGTTGATCATGGCCCTCTATTCGCTGGAGGTACCGCATGAACGCTCAAGCCAGAGACTTCCATGGCTCTCCAACTCTTCCAGATGCGATCGAAGCCGAGCAAGCCCTGTTGGGCGCGCTCCTCATGAAGAATGACAGTATTGAGGCTGTGCCTGTCAATTTCGAGGCCAGCCATTTCGAAGAGAGGATTCACTTCCTCATGTTCGAGGCGATGCTGAAACTTCGAGCTGATGGCAAAACCTTCAGCCCGATCACGCTTAAGAACATGCTACCTAATGAGCGGATAGGGGATTTAACGCTCCCGCAATATATGGCTCGCTTGGTGAGTGATGCTGTGGGCTTCATCAACATTCCGGACTGGTGTGCGGCAATCACCGCAGCGGCAGCTCGACGTGAGATCCACTCCCTTGCTGATGATCTCCGACAGATCGCCTTCGAGGAAGAGCTTAGGATACCGGATGACATTGCGGCGCTTCGCCAGCGTCTTGCGGAGGTCACGCAGAGCCTATCTGGTGAAGAAGCGACCTTCTCCCTATCCGACGCCATAGATCGCACACTAGACGCCACTGCGGGTCAAGGATCGGCCATATCCGGTATTAACCCAGGCATTCCCGAAGTCATGCAGCTTACAGGCCCTTGGCAGAATGGGCAGCTCATTGTCATCGGCGGCGGCGTCAAGCAGGGAAAGACAGCCCTTGCAATGCAATGCATGTTTGAGATGGCCCGAGAATACCCCATCTTCCTCTTCAGCGGCGAGATGACCGTCGATCAAATCTTGATGAGAGAAAAGGCAAGACGCAGCGGCGTCTCAGCTCGTCAGCAAAAGCTCAAGAAGGTGACCGGAGACGAGATCGAAATGCTCGTGCGCGCCGGTCTAGAGATGAAAAGCTTGCAGCATATCGAAATCGACTGCAGGCGCCTCACGCTCGATCAGTTCTGCAAGAAGGCTCGATCACTCAAGAAGTCACACAATATCGGCGCGGCCTTTGCTGATCATATCGGCAAATTCCGGTGGGAAGGCAAAATGGCTGACGCCGAAGAGCATAAGCAGGCCCATGTCGCAACGTCTGGGCTCAAAGACCTTTCGATGGAATTGAATATCCCGATCATAGCGCTCACCCACCTGAAGAAATCAGCCTTCCAAGACTATCAAGGCCGAAACTATGAAGAGCGCCTGAAGGCAGTTCTGTATCGCCGCCCCACATACCGCGATCTCTTGGGCAATCTCGACAAGGATGCTGACCAAGTTCTCATACCATTCCAGCCGCGGCCAATCCTCGCCGGTATGGAGCCTGGGGAAGGGACATCTGACTGGAACGTGTGGCGCGAACTGATGGATCAGACCGAGGGAAAGGCTGAGATATTGCTGTCTCTTTCCCGTGAAAGCGAGTTTCCTCGGCGTCGAGACATCGCATGGGACGGCAATTCAACCAGCTACGGCCCTTCCTACAAGCAACAGCAAAATGCTCGGGAGCTTTTCTGATGCAAAAACAGACATGCGTGATTGATGGATGCGCGAACCCGGCACACGCCAGAGGATGGTGCAGCAAACATTATTGGCGCTGGCATCGCAACGGCGATCCGCTTGCCGGTTCAACAGGCAATGGCGAGCCCTTACGGTTCATTGAAGGTGTGCTTCTGTCGGACTCGGACCAATGCGTCTTTTGGCCATTCGGAAAGGCTGGAAAGGGTTATGGCGTCTTCCATGTGGACGGCGAGCAGATCTATGCTCACCGTTTTGTGTGTGAGAAAGTACGCGGGGCTCCTCCTTCGCCTCTTCATGAGGCCGCCCATTCCTGCGGCAACGGCCATCGTGGCTGCATAACTCCGAACCATTTGCGGTGGGCAACAGTAGCCGAAAATCATTCTGATAAACTTTTACATGGGACTGCCAACCGCGGCGAGAGACACGGACTAGCCAAACTCACAGAGGCGGATGTCCTCAAAATCCGCGCCTTAGGAGGCTCGTTGTCGCAAGAAAAAATAGGGCTATCAGTTGGCTGTAGCCGATCGCAGGTTAAGCGCGTGCTATCGGGTGAATGCTGGGGATGGCTTAAATGAATTCCTTCCAGATTGGCGCTCAATCAGTTCCTGGCGGTTACCTAGCCTGGTTCCGCAAAGTCCACCGCTGCGATAACGAGATCATCCGCGGCAAGGGTGGTCATCCAATTGTCTATCCGACAAAGGCAGAAGCGAAGGCTGCGGCTGGGGATGCTTTGATTGCCTATCTGAACGGCTCAATGGTCCGTGATGGTGCTGTCCTCGAAGCCAAGTCAAAGGCCGACGAGCTATTCAATCTCCCGAAGGCGAGGGCACGGGCATGAACGAACTCACCTCCAAATCTCTAAAGCCTGAATGGAGACTTGAAGACGGTGCCATTATCCTCAGAATGGCCCGTATAGCGCCAAAGACGAGCAAGGTGAGGATAACCTGCGCCATGCTCGAAAAGGAAGCCAACGCCCATGTACGGCTGTTTTATAGCCGTCGTGCATCGGCAAAGGGTTTGACGGTCTACGATTTCATCAGACTGCAGGCAAAGGCCGAGGGGATCAACTATGAAATCCTCACGGCCGGCACTCAATACCGTCTCTATTACCGCCAGCGTCAACAAGTGCTGATCAAGACTGCGGATCGATTCCCTCATCTGACTTCCACCCAATTGGGCAGACTGTTCCATAGGGATCATACGAGCATTTTAACGGCGCTCGGCCGGACAGCATCAGCCAAGCGGAAGCAGTCTGCGAAGAAGGAACGGCTGGCAATCGAGAAGGTTATCGAAGCATGACCGATCGTATCTGCTGCTGCGTTCCCCATTGTCGGCGCACTACCGCAAAGGACACGCTGCCCTATGGCTTCAATGAATGGGTTTGCCAGCCGCACTATGCTGATGTGGATATCAAGCTGAAGCGACAGCGTGCGGCACTTCGTCGCCGGAACGTCAAGCGCATCGATGCAGAGAGATACGTCGCGACCGATGACCGGATGTGGCGCCGGATCAAGAAGCAGGCAATCGAGAGGGCGGCCCGGATATGAAATATCCAGAGGCAGAAGCGATCTTTGAGGAGTTCGACATTCGCGTCGTCCCCGCAAATGTCGTTCCTGCGGTCAGAGAGACGAGGGCGGTCGCAACTCTCCATAGGATCGCTAAGCGGTACGGGAAGGATCACGCCAGATTCATCGTGATGACGTTTGCTGAAACTGCTAATTCGCAAGGCAGCATTAATGAGCATTCCCTTTGGGCAGTGAGCGACATGGTTCGCTTGGCCGAGAAGAATTTCCCGGCGTTGATGACGACGGATGTTTCTTCATGGTTTTCCTTTTTCGACAGCATACCGTTCGGGTGGATGCAGCTCTGGTCTGAAGACACGGACGGGATAGTCCCCAAACGTTTTGTTCTCGTTGGCATGATTTATGAGCGAATGAAGCGCGTCTTCGGACCTCTTCATTCGGAACCAGATCTCTTTGATGATCGCAGGAGGGCTTAATGCCTCGTGGAATGAAGAATGGTATAGGGGCCAGATATCAAGACCTATCCGGCGCACGGTTCGGCAGGCTCGTTGCTATAACAGACATGGGCAGAGATGCGCATAAAAATGCGGTTTGGCTTTGCCGTTGTGATTGTGGCGCTGAGAAGAATGTATCTAGCGCTCAGCTAGTAAGCCACAAGACATCATCTTGTGGGTGCCTAGCCCGCGAGATGGTGAGCGAAAGAAAACTGGTAAATTTGACAGGCAGCCGCTTCGGGAAGTTAACGGTCACCACCAGGGCAGACAACAGCGCTCATGGTAAAGCCATGTGGAATGTCATTTGCGACTGCGGGACGGAGAAGGCAGTCATCGGCTCGTCCATGACAGGGGGCAGAACGACCTCCTGCGGATGCGCCGCAAGCGAACGAGGAGAACAGCGCCTGACCCATGGCATGTCCAAATCGAAGGAATACCAAACGTGGGCAAGTATGATTGGTCGGTGCTACATCGAAAGCGCGACAGGATATAAAAACTATGGGGGACGAGGGATTAAGGTCTGCGATGAGTGGCGTAATTCGTTCGAAGCGTTCTTTGCCCACATTGGAGTTCGCCCCTCCGCTCAACACTCTATTGACCGATACCCAGACGTAGACGGCAACTATGAGCCCGGAAACGTGCGTTGGGCGATATCCACCGATCAGGCAAGAAACAAGCGCAACAATTACTTGGTCACAATCAACGAAGAAACGAAGACGTTAGCCGAATGGTGTGAATCTTTGGGGCTGCCGTACGGCACGATCAGCTCCCGGATAAGAAAACTAGGTTGGACGCCAGAAGAGGCGCTTGGTTTTAGAGAAAGGGCAGCAGCATGACTGAGGCGGAAATCACTGAAATCTTCATCCGTGCTGCCGAGGTGGATCGGAAGCTCCCGAACACAGCGCGGCCGGCTCACCTGAAAGCCGTGAACATCGGTATAGTCCACACCTTCGGTGACATGAGCCATTGGCATGCGGATGAGCTTCATGAAGTGCGATGGGCATGGCTCGATCCGAAGAAACTTAGAGCGACCACAAACGACGTGGGTATCTGGGAAGTCGCCATGGAAATGATGAAGCTCGTCCCCGATCCGAAGAAGCGTCGGGCATTATGGGCATGGTCTCGGGCGCAGGCAGGCGGTATAGCTTTCGCCAAGTGGTGCCGTGAAATCGAGCAACCTGGGATACAGCGACAGACCGGAGAATGGAGACGGGAGGCCGCTATTGAATGTATTTTTAGAGCTTTCGCCCGCAAGCCATTGCAGCATAACGAAAAGCAGGAAGAGCCGGACTTTACAAACGACCCGGAAATAGGGGATAAAAGGTCCAACATCGAAGTATGGCGCGCTGCTGACGCCAAGCCCATGGCCTGCGATTTTGATAAGAACCTTGAACGGTTCGAGTGGGCCGACATGATGAACGCTCGCCGACGCCAGCGAGACGCTGAGAAGCGCAAGCGGCAGGCGGCATAGAAGGACAACGGAAACAGAACCTGCCACGCCTCTCAACGATGCGCACCCCGGCGGGTCATATTCGAGGCGAATGCAGGCGAGACTACAGGCTTTGATGTCTCGCCAATCCTTGTCGCCTCAGCAAGATCTGGAATGGGTGTCGCGTAGGAGCGCACGGCGTGGGATTCGACGGATAGCCTTATGGTCTCTGCTGCATAAACTATCGAGCCCGACACTGCTGGCCAGCAACATTCCAGAGCTAATCCGCCCAATAGGGCAACGAGATCGGGAAGGTGAAGGCAGGCCCGTTACAAGCCGAGCCGGAGCCACGGGATGCATGGCGCATAACCAGTAGATAGGGTAATCCGGCCCTTCTCGATACCCATTCCTCCCAAGAGGAACATGACGGCGGCAGTAGGAAGCACTTCTGCAAGGCGCCCGACGAACGTCTCAGGCAGTACCGTTTTGCACTTCAATGTGACGGACTTCATACCTGAGGGCCTATTGAAGCTGGAATAGCGCCCAGCCCGTCATGAATTATCCGTAAGCCTGTAGGCAGGCATGTATCTCGGCCCGATCGGCATAACTGCTGGTCGGGCTTTTCATTGCCAACCTCAGGAAAAACTCATGGCTTATGACGAAGATAAATGTGCCCCGGCCAATGTGCTTGAGCATGCTGAAAGCGTCTTCATTCGCTCTATCCAGCTTTCTCAGCAAGTGAGGGCACTCGTGGACCACCTCTGCGGCTGCGTACCGGAGGCCGTAGGAAAGCCGCAAGACCCGTCCTATGCCAACGCGTTCGGACAGCTTCGCAATCGCGCTGATGATGCGCTTTCGGCAATTCAGGGTGCTAGGGAAGCCCTTCATCGCCTCGAAGCCGAGGTCGGCTTCTATCAGACGGAAGCATCTGAGCCGAAAGTGTCGAAGGCGCGATTTGCCGTCTAATCGGCTTTTCATTGGAGAGTGAGATGAACCTGCCTGACATCACGGCATTCTTTTATCTTGCGATGTTCGGTTTGGTCTGCGCCGCGCTCACATTCTTGGGCGGCTTCGCAGCGCTCGTTTATTTCATCCTGTTCCACGTCCAAATCGTTTGACCGCCGCATGACCCACACAGTCATCATAGACGAAGCCCAGTGCAAGAAAGCTCTTGCCTCGGTCCTCTCCTATGCCTGGATACGTCAAGCAACGACGGAAGACGGTCGTGATGGCTGGGCTCTGATGGATTGCGACGGCGAACTAGTCCTATTCAGCGAAGTCCGGTCAGATCCGTTTTATTACGCGGCTCGTCATGATCTTCGCGTGGTGGCGCTGAACTGATGATGGTCGGCAGCGTCAGAGATGAAGGTGGTTAAGCAGAACAGCTTCAAGACGCTTATGCCAGCCTTCCCCAGTCGATTTGAAGTGCTTGATGATGCGCGGGTCTAACCGCAGCGTCAGAAGCTCTTTCGGGTTATCGACCTTAGGGCGCCCGCGCTTGCCAGTACGCTTGGGGTCATGTTCTTTCACTCGCTCAAAACGAATAGCCATCTGAGCAATCTATTAAAAGTACTACGGATAATCAAGATGACCGAACGCGAGAAGCAAGCCGAGGTCGACAACCTCATAGCAGTCCTTAAGCAAGAGGGAATGCCGTATCCGATGGGTATGGGTATCGTCTCAGGACCGGCGCTCAATTCTGTCCTGGCTGATTGCCGGCGGTTGGTGACTGTGGC
>NZ_JAFEVL010000029.1 GCF_016901135.1 Martinezella lusitana
GTCGCTCGGCACCCGTCAGGATCTCAACCTTGGCCATTCATACCCTGTTACGTCACAAATGAATCATCTGTGTCGTAACTTGAGCTAATTCCGCACCTAACCAAAACCGGCTCACCGGACGCTCACAGCTCTTCACCCATGTCGATGACATAGCGCGCGAGCGAACTTATTCAATTGACCATCAGATGCGCACACCGGAAATTTCCACGCTGGACAGATTTGGAACGATCGCGGATCTCAAGGGTTGCTTCCCATGGATGGAGCAAAGTTTGATGGATATTTTTGGATTTAGAAGAGATGTGGTGGTATCGCTTGGACCGCCAGGGAATACTCGTACGGCCGTGACCAATGTTGTCGATGCCGTGGGATGCTTGACGCTCAGATGGCCTGTCACTTCCGGCCAATATTACTGGGCAGCACAAGAAACATGCCTTGCAGTGTTCGACGGCAGCAAATCAGCAAATGATGCTCGGTCTGCATTTTTGCGGGCCGCGAACGAAGCAGACGTCATCGTTTGGAAGCAATGAGACGCCATGCGTCGGATGTGTCCAGTATCGGGATAGCGGCGGAGTCCACCGCCAAACTGGATTTGCCAGGGTCTACGACCTAGATACCAGACGCTTCAACCGCTCTGATGACGAGGAGTACGAATATTCCTATTAGGATGCCGCGGGCGCAGTTATCTCATCATCACTTAGGTTAGGAGTTCGCCTCCTATTTGAGACCACGGATGAAATTCGCCCGAGTGTGATATGGAATCGGGAAAGCATCTTCTTGAGTTGCAAGTTCTCGGTAAGTCCGTATGTCCTTCTTCGTGCCTGAGGTGGCTCGCCCTACACTGGTCTTCCGAGGGTTGCTCGGATAGGCCGAGCCGATCCTCACGACAGGAGGACGAGCCGTGGCAGATTATAGACAAGCTTTTGTCGGAATCGATGTTGCCAAGCTGAAGAATGCAATTGCAATTGCTGAATCTGGCCGGAATGAAGAGATCCGTTATTTCGGCGAGGTTGAAGCATCGGATGCCAGCATGCGCCGCGTTATCCAGCGAATAGCCGCAAAGTTTGATCGCGTGCATTTCTGCTACGAGGCCGGCCCCACCGGTTACGACCTCCACCGGCTCATCAACTCTCTTGGCCATGACTGCATCGTAGTCGCTCCGTCGCTGATCCCGAGGAGGCCTGGCGACCGGGTGAAGACGAACCGTGGAGACGCGCTTGCGCTCGCCCGGCTGTTGAGGGCCGGCGAGCTTACTGCGGTTTGGGTTCCCGACGAAGGTCATGAAGCTATGCGAGATCTCGTTCGCGCTCGCTCTGCCGCAGTCGAGACATTGCGGGTTCATCGGCACAGGTAAGCGCCTTCATGCTCAAGCACGGTCGCATCTATCCACGCAAGAAAGGCTGGACGATGCGGTATCTGCACTGGCTGCAGGAGCAGCGGTTTGATCATCCGGCACATCAGCTTGCACTGCAGGAAATGGTCGAGGCAGTGCGCGTCTCTGAGGAGCGTGTCGAACGACTGGAGAAAGTGATCGAGGAGTTCGTCCCGAACTGGTCTCTCGGCCCGGTTGTTCGAGTGCTACAAACGTTGCGCGGGGTCGATCTAATTGTCGCCCGCCATCCGCTATGCCGAGCGGCAGGGACTTACCTACATGGTGCAACGCCGGCCAACGTCCTTCCCTTCAATTCCGCGTCGAAGCCGCGAGCCAGGCAAGCGTAGCCGTGAAACGCCGTTCACCGGCCGATGTGCGATGCCGCCAACCGCAGGGGGCGGTTGGTAGGGCCGAGGACGCTGGTATTCAGCGACGCCTGGAGACGTGTCCACGCAGGAACTCCGCGAGATATAAAGTTACCGGCAACCGGCGGCCATGGCCAATGGCACATCGGCGCCTTCGTGCGAAACAACCGCAACGGGCCACCCGGCATCGTCAACTTAACGGAACGTGGAATTTGAAGTGCGATGACGGGCGATGACAGATCGTGATCCGCTATATCGTGGCCATCGCTTTCCCGCTGAAATCATTGCCCACGCGGTGTGGCTTTATTTCCGTTTCCCTCTCAGCCTGCGGATGGTCGAGGATTTGCTGGCTGTCCGCGGGGTCATTGTCTCCCATCAGACGGTTCGGCTGTGGGTGGAGAAGTTCGGCCGACATTTCGCCGACAACATCCGCCGTCGCTCATGCGGCCAGCTTGGAGACAAGTGGCACCTTGATGAAGCCGTCATTTCGATCCGAGGCAAGAAGCACTGGCTGTGGCGCGCCGTTGATCAGGAGGGTTTTGTTCTGGAGGTGCTGGTGCAAAGCCGCCGCGATGCCAAGGCGGCCAAACGCCTGATGCGTAAGTTATTGAAGAGCCAAGGCCGAGCGCCGCGGGTGATGATCACCGATAAGCTTCGATCCTACGGTGCCGCAAAGCGGGAGATCATGCCTGGTGTCGATCATCGCTCTCACAAGGGCCTCAACAATCGGGCGGAGAATTCCCACCAACCCATCCGGTGGCGAGAGCGGATCATGAAGCGCTTCAAGTCACAGCGACACCTACAACGCTTCGTCTCTATCCATGACCCGATTGCCAACCTGTTCCACATCCCGCGCCACGACATCTCCTCCAGCCATCATCGCGAGCTGCGCGCAGCGGCGATGAACCTATGGGCGAAAATCGCCCGGGCATGACAGACAAAAGGGGCCTGCTTCATGGTCGCGCCTTTTTGCCGTTAAGTTTACGATGCCCTAACGGGGTTTCCTTATCATGACGGGTATCATTGTCGCCGTCAGGACGTCGAAAACCTTTCGTCAGCGACGCCGCTATCCGGGTCTGCTCGGTTCGTTCAAGGGATTGGTCTCTCCCAAATATACCGAGGTCAAGGCCGTCGATGAGATTTCTTTCGCGATCGGGGCCGGTGAGGCCGTGGGTTATCTCGGGCCGAACGGCGCCGGGAAATCGACGATGATCAAGATGATGACCGGTATTCTGGTGCCGTCCAGCGGCAGGGTTTCGGTCCTCGGGCGCGTGCCGCATAAGGAGCGGATGGCCAACGCCCGGGAAATTGGCGTGGTGTTCGGTCAGCGCAGCCAGCTTTGGTGGGATCTGCCGGTGCGGGATAGTTTCGAACTCAGCCACCACATCTACGATATTGCGCAAAGCCGTTTTGACGAGAACCTGGGCATGCTTTGCGACATGCTGGGCATATCGTCGTTTCTCGACAGTCCCGTCCGCCAGCTCAGTCTTGGCCAGAGGATGCGCGCCGAAATAGCGATGTCGCTGTTGCACGATCCGAAGATCCTGTTTCTCGACGAGCCCACCATCGGCCTGGACGTCATGGCCAAGGATTTGGTGCGCAAGTTCCTGTCGCAGATCAACAAGGAACGCGGCGTCACCATCATCCTCACCACCCACGACCTGCAGGACATCGAGCAGATCTGCCCGCGGCTGATTATGGTGGACGACGGCAAGCTTCTGTTTGACGGCGAGCTCACTAAATTGCGAACGGTCTTCGGCGCGCGGCGGCGATTGACGCTGGAATTCAAATCTGACCCGGGCGATGTTGTTTTGAGTTGTGCAACTCCGGTCAGCAGCGAGGGTATGACGCGACACTTCCTGCTCGACAATGACAAGACATCGCTGATCGAAGTGCTCACGGAATTAGGCGATGGCTATGACCTGCACGATGTTTCTCTCGACGCGCCCGATATCGAAGAGGTGATCCGTACCTATTACCAAAATCGTCTGGCCGTGGAGGCAGCGTGAGCAGACTGTATCTCGCTTTCACAGCAACCGCGTTTCAGACGCGCTTGGCCTATCGCGGGGAAGTCTGGGCTAGCCTATTCGGCAGACTTGTCGAAGTGCTGGCAAGGATAGCAATCTAGTCGGCGGTGTTCATGGGCAAGCCGAGTGTGGATGGTATCAGTCTTTCCGAAATGATCACCTGTTCGCTGATCGCTGGCACGGTGCTCGGTGCGTGGGAGCCAGGCTATCTGATCAACGAGGTCGGCAAGGCGGTCAAGACCGGCGATGTTGCCATTCACTTGCTGAAACCCTTTCACTATCCGGTTTATCTATTTGCCGTTCAGCTTGGCAATCTCGGCTTTTCGCTGATTGCGTTGGTCGCACCAGTCATCGCTATCATCGGCTTGATTTACGGCATCCAGCCGCCGGCAAGTGTTGCTCATGGCATGTTGTTTTTAGCATTCTGGCTTTTGTCGTTCTCCATTTTCTTTCTGCTGGCGACGGCCATCGGCCTGTTGTCGTTCTGGATCATGGATGCGCGCTCACTCGAGTGGTTTCTGCAGGGCATCATGTCTTTCCTGTCAGGCAGCATCGTGCCGCTCTGGTTCTTTCCGTCGGCACTTGCGGCCATCGCGCGGTTTCTTCCCTTTGCCTGGATTTCTTACTACCCAGCGGCCGTCAATCTCGGAAAACTTGACCTTTTTGATGCGGGACTGATGCTGGTGGTCGGCATGGGGTGGGCTCTGGTGCTGGCTGGTGCCGTGGGCTTGTTGTGGTCGCGGGCCCGGCATCGCATTGTCGTGCAAGGGGGATGAGCATGGGCCGTTCGCTATCCACTCTATGGTTCATTGCGGGGCTGCGCATCCGAACGCGCCTGGAATATCGCGCCTCGCTGTTCCTTGGATGGATCTCCCAGGCATTCGGCTATGCCAGTGCCTATGCGGCGATCTGGCTAATCCTTGCTCGGTTTGAAGTTCTGGGTGGATGGCGCTGGCCAGAAACGGCGCTGCTGCTCGGCTTCCATATTCTTTCCTATTCTCTGGGCGCTTCACTGAGTTTTGTACAGATGCGCGACATGGAGGGCCTTGTGCAGCGCGGCGAGTTCGACGCATTGCTCGTCAAGCCGATTAGCCCATGGGCCTATCTGGTGTTCTCCGGCCTTAACATCGGATATGGCGGCCATATTCTTCTCGGTTTGGGCATGAGCGTTTGGGCTTTGACGCAGGTGCATCCGGCATGGACGGCATGGACCATCCCATTTGCCCTTGCTGCGTTGATAAGCGCGGCGATGCTCGTTTGCTCGGTCATGACGATGATCGGCGCTACGGCGCTGATCTGGGGACGGTCAAACTATCTTTATTCGATCTTCTTCGGTTTCTGGCAGTTGGCACGCTACCCGCTCAATATCTTTTCGGGCGCCATCCAGGTCATAATGCTGACAGTGATGCCCTTGGCATTCATAAGCTATGTGCCGGTTGCCTCGATTTTAGCGAAGGATATTCCGATATTTGGCGCATGGGGACCGGCGTTGACACTGATCGCTGGGCCAGTGTCTGCCGGCGCAGCAGTGCTGCACTGGCGATATTGCGTCCGTCATTATCAGAGTGGTGGTGGATAACGCATGGCGTATCGTGGTTATGTGATTAGGTTACCTATTTGATCTGTGGCAAAAACGCCGTGAGGCGTAATTCAGCGGCGGCCCGATCCACAACAGCACAGCGCGCCCAGATCCCTTGATGAACTTCCAGCCAGCTTGCTCTCGCTATACACCGCACAATCAACCGGCATTCCTCAACGATCCGAGGAGATCGGCAACCGTGCAAGGCTTTCAGTCGCTTTTGCAATTCTAAGCCGACAGTGTGAAATCCTTAGCTGAGATTGGGGGCCAAAATTACCACTAAACCTAAGCAGCTCATGATATTTTGTCGTTTGAAATTGGTAACTGAAAGCGACAGCCGGACAAGCCTGAGCGCGCCATCTCGGCAAATCCGTCAGCGTGGTATGGCGAGCTGAAGCCGGAGTTGGGTGCCGAGGCATATCAGGATTTGCTTGAGATCATCCACGACCCGGGGGTCGTGCATGGGATGGTGGACGACTATCGGGCGGGGCTGACAGTCGATCGGCAGCATGACCTCGAAGACAGAATGGCAGGCAGACGAGTGCAATGTCCGACCCTTTGCCTGTGGTCGACGAAGGACGACATGGAAGAGCTGTACGGGAACCCGATCGACATCTGGCGGCCTTGGGTCAACGAGATAAAAGGACATGGGATCGACAGTGGGCATCATGTTGCGGAGGAAAATCCTGTGGCTCTGGCTGAAGCGTTGAAATCATTCTTGCGATGAGGGGAAATCGCGGACGGAAAGGTGGGGTGCTCGTCTGCCGTTTCGTTGGCCATGGCGAGAGAACCGAAAAACCGCCATGTTCACCATCCCTTTCGCGTCGGCTTGACACGCCCGCGATCTCGAAAGCAAAACTCGCGTAGCCTAGCATGGTTCCAAATGAGGCTATCGTCGGTACTCCCTAAAACGTTTCGCCACACAGCAAAACTAATGAATGGGGAATAAGTCCCAATCGGCGTCGCGGTGCCCCAGGATTTCCGAAGAGATGATATCCGCCGCGATCTGACTAAACGTTATGCCATTGCCGCCGAAGCCCATCGTCACGAAGACATTTTTCATTCCGGGGAGGTGGCCGATCATCGGCAACCCGTTTGGCGTTACACCGAACGCAGCCGACCATGTGAAGTCGGGTTTGCCGATCGATATGCCAGTCAGATCACCCAGCTTCTCAACAAGAATTTTCGCCTTCTTTGCGGCTTTTGACGAATCCTTGTAAGCGTCCTCGCCATCTTCGTCCTCACCGCCGACAATGACCCGGCCATCCGGCGTCGTTCGGAAATAGAGATATGGATCCGAGCCTTCCCAGACGAGATAGCGATCGAGCCATCCCGGTCGCTTCAAGCGCGGCCGGCTGGCAAGTGCCCATGTCGAGATCAGCTTCTGGCTCTTGTTCGCAATTGCCTCCAGGAATTCGTAGCCCGTGCAGAACACGACATGGTTTGCCGTGATCACCTGTCCCTCGGATGCCGAGACGACGACGTCTTCATCGGAGTTGCGCACGTCCTTGATTTCGACGCCTGCGGTGATTTCGATACCGTGGGTTTTTGCGTTTCGAAGCAATGCTGCGGTCAGTTGCGCCGGATCGGCTGACGCTGAAATCGCGCTGTCGATGGCGGCGCGCCGATGAAGCCCATGTCGTTCCCGAAGAGTGGCAGCGTCGAGCAGTTCCGCTTTGATCCCAGCCTTGGTTCTGGCATCGACCTCCGCCTGAAGTGCTCGAGCGCCATACTCCTCACCCGACAGGAACAGCGTATGCTTCCTCTCGAAGGCACATTTCAATTCGAGGTCCCGGACAAGGCTGGCGAGCGCCTCGACCGCACGCGCCGAGCGCTGCCAGACACGTTGCCCCGTCCTCTCGCCGACCATCTTCGTCAGCGCATGCAGGGGGACATCGATCTCGTGCTGTATCATCGCCGTGCTGGCCATGGTGCTGCCACGCACGGGCTGTCTGCGATCGACGATAAGGATTCTCAATCCCTTTCCCGCCAATGCATGCGCCATGAGCGCACCGCTGATACCCGCGCCAACGATGATAACGTCGAACGACGTTGATGATGGTCTCTTCCTCGAAACCACCGAAATTCTCGGAGAGGCCGCCCACAGGGGTTGGTCGTGGCGCAGGCGCTGCTTATGGGTAAGGGGCGCGGAATTATCCAATGGAGAGACCCGAACGGGAGGATGCGATGCCACTTGCCATCGCCTGGCGGTCGAACAATGGTCGTAGGGCCGCCCGCTCTCGCAGGCGGCCCACTTTTCAAAGCGCTTTCATGTCATCGCGTTCGCGACCGCCGATGACGGCGGCGACGGCGGCAATGAATGCACCGATCAGGAGCGACAATGTCCCGAAAAGAGCGAGCTTGGCGCCGGCCTTGCGGGCAGCTTCTGCAGCTTGCTGAGCCTTTTCCTTGGCGACTTCAACATTCTGCAGGATCGTGTCCACTCGCGTTTTCGCCTCAGTGTCGGACAGGCCGGTCTTCGCAGCGACCAGCTGTGTCAGATAGGTCTGATCATCCGCAGATATGCTGCCGGCAACCGCGCCATTGGCAAGGATTGTGGCAACCTGTGCTGCTGAGGTGTCGCTGACGTTTGCATTTGCCGGAAGCTTCCGTGGATCGGCCGGACGCAGCAGGCTGTCGACGAAGTAGGAGCTGCCTCCCATGCTCTCTCCCGCCTTGGAAACCGCCGCAGTGGCTGCGCCGGATGTCACGGTGGAAGCGGCCTGGACCCCCGCGCCGACGATCGACGAAAGGGCTGAGCCGAGAACACCAACGACAACCAGCGTCGCCAATGCCCAGGTGAGGAGGCCATGGGCGGTGTCCCGGAAATAGACCTCATCCGTATGGACCGACACCCATTTCGTGCGAAGGCGGCCAGTCAGGTAGCCGCCGATACCGGCCGACAGCCACTGGACGATGATGAGCCAGATAGCCGCCGAGATCGAAACGGTGGCGACCCCGGCACTTTGCGAGGACCAAGGCGAAACCATGGTGAGGCCTAGTCCGGATCCGAGCAGTGTCAGGATCAGCGTCACCCCGGCAGCAGCGAGCGCTCCTGCGATGATCGGCCCCCAATTCACGCCAGACGCGGACGATTCAGGAGCCGCGGCATATACCGCATTTGAGTCGATTGCTGACATGATGTGCTCCTATCGCACGAAGAGCATGATGAGGATGATGATCGGGATCGGAATGCCCAAGAACCAGAGAAGAATGCCGCGACCCATGAGAGCCTCCTGTGTTTAAGATAGCTTGGTGAGAAAGGAGAGCCCTGACCTTAAGGCCAGGGCTCATTTCATCAGACGCCCGGCTGGCGATAGCGGCCTCGCTCTTCCTCGATGGCCTCCGGGCCGTAGGGATCAAGGGTATCGTCGAACTTGGTCCAGCCCTGCCTGGTGTATTCTTTGCGACGCTCGACCGGATCGACCCAGTTCGACTGCTTGAGAATTGTCTCTGCATTGAGTGCAACCGCGTCCTCGACCCTCGCCGTGACCAGTGTTCCGCCGCGACGAACACCTTCGGCATAAACATGCGCGTCGGCTTCCGGAACGCCGGAATCAACCAGGGCACCGATGAGGCCGCCCGCCGCACCGCCGGCGGCTGCGCCAGCAATGGCACCGACCGCGGTTGCTGCAAGCCAGCCCGCCGCGACGACGGGGCCTACGCCTGGAATTGCGATCATGCCCAAACCCGTCAGCAGACCGCCCGCGCCACCAACGACAGCGCCGAGCCCGGCACCCGTACCGGCGCCATTGGCCGCACCCGAATGATCCTTGTCATCGTTGTCATCGTTGTCAGCATTGTGCGAGACGATGCTAATCTGATCCGAGGGCACACCAGATCTCTCAAGCGTTTCGACTGCGGTTTCGGCATCCTTGTAGTCGTCAAAAAGTCCGGAAACTGTTTTCATTATAGTTCTCCTGAAATCGATCAATTCGGACGAGCGGCAATTACATCGCGACGATGTTGCCCTGGTAGTCGAGGGTGACCGAAACGGACTTGCCATCCTTCATCGCGTTGGACTGCCAGAGGCCCTTGTCATCGAGCTTGAGCGCCGTGACGCCGCTATAGCCCGCCTTCTCGATGCGTTCCTTGGCCTGTGCCTCGGTGAAGCTGTTGCGGCCCGCGACCGGCGCCGTCGGGTTTTTTGTGCTGGGGGTAGCGACGGCCGGGGTATTGGCATCGGTCGACGGGGTCGCAGGTGTCTGGGCGACAGCCGTCAGCGCTGACGCTCCAAGGAGCGCCGCGGCGAAAATCATCATTTTCATTGTGTTTCCTCACATTGCCGGATCTTCGTCACGAGACCCGTAAGTCTACAACCAAGTGGAGAGCAATTGGTTCCGGTTGGGCTGGACGATTGGGGGAGGGTAGGTGGTCTATTCCCCGTTAACTTGCTGCCGGTCGGCGGTATCGGCATGCCGACTTTGTCCCGGCCGACTTGTCTTGAATGTGTACCGCCACGGCGAGCCCATCGTTCGACGTACATCCCTGCCGCCGCGCGTTCTTGGTCAACTTACACGCCTTTATCTCGCGAACGGGATGTGAGGAGGTTCAAATGGAAAAGTCCGCCGCTTGGTGACGGCGGACCTCGGTAGCGTGTTGTGAATTCAGGTCTTGTCTACGACCTTCTTGATCGCATCCTTGGCTTGACCCGTCGCCTGCTGGGCTCAGGCGGCTTTCTTGCCCTTGGCATTGGCTGATGTTTGTGCGAGCTGTGTCAGCTTCCTGTCGGTGGCTTCCTCCTCGCCAAGGTTCAACTGAAGAAGGGGGACGGCGGCGTTGACGCCAAGCTGTTTGGCCCATGCGACCAGCGTACCGTAGCGGGCGATTTCATAATGCTCTACGGCCTGTGCCGATGAGATCAAGCCTGCGTCAAGGGCCACCACACCCTTGTCCTCCTCCATGATCTCGTCACCTTCGGCGAGGATCCCCTGGATAGCTTCACAGGTTTTGCCACGGGCCGGCTTACCCAAAAGCTCAAACACCTGTTCCAGGCGCTCGATCTGGCCCTGGGTCTTGTCACGGTGCTTCAGGAATGCTGTCTTGCTGTCCTCGGCCTGGGCGGCACGCGCCATCTTCGGCAGCGCCTTCAGGATCTGCTTTTCTGCAAAATAGATGTCCTTGAGCATATCAAGGAAAAGGTCGTTCAGGGTCTTCTCCGTAGCCATGATATCCTCCTATGGCGCGATCGGTAGCAGTACCCTAACTCGGCGTGGTACCGAATGTTCCGGCATCCCTTCAGACACGAACGACATCTTCAACCGAAGACAGTCCCCCGCAGCCACCCCGCTAAGGGTCGTCATATCTGGTTGCTTCGACAAATAATCTCTTAGACCGTGAACCGGTTGACCGCGTGAATGAGGTCGCAAGCGAACTTCGGAACATCTGCCGCTGTCGTCTGTTTAGTTCACACATCAACCCGAAGGAGCGAATTGATGGAAGAAAACGCCGCTAAAGCCCTTGCCGACGAATACATCCGTTTGGGCGGCAGACGCCAACTCGTGATGGACGATAACAATCTCACCACACGCACATGGGAGAAAGACGCGCCAGAAGCCGATGCGTTCTGGATCGAGAACGTACATTCGCTTCCGGACGCGTATCGGCGGGAAGTGTTGTCCTTCCTCCCCGCTATAAACGCGATCTGAGAAAATGTTTTGAATGGCTGCCCCGAGTTACATCGGTTCAAAACTCGCTCATCCTGAGCGTGTTAACCCTGCGGTGCGCGTAGGTAAGGGCTCAAAATCGATGGCACAGGAAGCACATGTCACTGACCGTCGGTACGCGTCGAAAATGCAATTCGCACCTCAGAGATCAACCTTGGCATTTTCTCCCATGTCCGGCTTCGTGCTCGAGATCGCTGCTGCGATCATCTTGATGTAGCTGACAAGGGTGCCTGAGCAATCCCAATATTCCGCAAAGGCCGGGGTTACCTTTAAAACCCTGATCGCAGGGTCGTCCGGGCTGTCCCACCATGCCTTTGCCGGTGTTCCCCATAACTCCTCGATCCACTCGCGATCCTCGAGAATCTCGGCTCGGCCCGAAACTGAGACATATTTCTGCTTTTTCGGGTCGGCAAAGGCCACGCAGACATCAGGCCGCAGCGCAATATCCTCATCCTTGTGACTTGCAACGTCGGTCAGGAAATAGAGCGCGTTTTCGATGCGCTCCGCATGGGCCGTCATCGGCCGCGCCCGCAGGTCTGGCCCTCCCTGCGTGGTCAGCATGCAGAAGCCGATCGTGTCGATGAGATCCCAAATTCGCATTGCGTCATCTTGTTCGGTCATGTCGATCTCCTTGTTGGAGATACGAAACCCCCGCTGCCGTCTGGTTGTTCCTTCCTCCAAACGCTTTGCCTACCATGTAACAAACAGGCCGATAGCGGCGGCGACCATGACGAGCGTTGCTAGCCATCCGACGATCTTCAATCCGATTTGCAACCGAAACTCGCCCATTGCCGGACGATGGCTCGAAAGATGCATCATCAACGCCATGACGG
>NZ_JAFEVL010000075.1 GCF_016901135.1 Martinezella lusitana
CCGCCATTTCCTCGTCGATGAACAATGCGATCCCGACATGATCGAGCGCGTCATGGCAGATGAGGTGAAGCGCCTCCTATAGCTTCGGCCGCCCAAGCAAGCGAAAATGCTTTCGCCGGACGCTCACGGTGTAGCGTCCCCAACCCAGCGAAAGTCGGTCGCAAGCTGGGCGAGCTTCTGATTTTCGGGCGGCGGAAGCAGTCCGGGGCATTGGCCTTCAAAACAGCACCACGGCGGACGCTACCTAAGACGCGAACCGGGCGTCCTGCGGGGGATCGCCAGAACTGCCCTGCATATTGATCACCAGGGACGGCACATGGGCCGAGGAACTGTTGAATGCATTCCGGCTGGCGAAGCCGCCTGCGGCGAAGGCCGACGCCTTGCTACTTGTGATGGCCTCAAGCACGGCGTAGCGCTTCTGGGTGGCGCGGGTATTCCCGACGCCGCGTCGTGGTGAACGGTGCTGGTCAAATCAAGCGGGGCCAAGGCACCTCTGGCTAGCGGCCCCAGCCAAACGAGGCTTCCGCTCGCCAAATGGTCCGGTGCCAACTGGTGCCAAATCAGCCCCCAAACAGGGCAAAATAGACCCAATCGCACCAAAATAGCACCAAAAGGCGGCATCAGAAGGCGCTTCCGCAAAACGATGCAACTGTCGTAAGATGTTGAACAATATGAAGAAAGCTTTCCATCTTTTCGCATTATCAGAAGCTGCACGGATGGCGGGCGTGATTTTGACATCGTAGTGTTCACCGAACTCAATCTCATCCACACTGCTTTCCCGTGATTTGCAACCCGTTGCAATAAACCACGTGGCTATGGCCGACGGTAGGCAGGGAGCGGCTCTACGAGACGCGTTGCCCCGCTCGATCGGCAAACATCGTCAGCCCGCCGTTGCAACGGGTTGCAAATGACCGAGTGGATTAAGTCCGTCATAGCTAATCTCAGCGACCCATTTGGCCAGCGTACGGACGCTCACACCGGCACCATATCTCTCCTCAACAATACCCGACCTCGACCAGCCACCCAGGGCGCGCGTCGAGTCTATCGGCACGCCGTTTTCGCGCAATGCGTCGCGGAAGTTATGGCGCAACGAATGGAACGACAGACCGCGCTGCTTGATGTTTAGCTTTGATGTCAGCCAGTAGCTAAAACGCTTTTGGAATAGATCAGAAAGTTGGTCCTGATCCTTGCCTGGGAGCTCGGGGAAAAGACGCCTTCCCCCCGCCTTCCTGGTTTTCTCTACGAGGTCAAGCAAACCTAGGCGCACCAGTTCCGGGTGAACGGGAATGACGCGCTCACTGCCCGGCGTCTTGTATTCCTGCTCGTCTGTCTCCCAAAGAACGAAGCAATGCTCGCCGTATGTTTTCTCGACATCATCCACAGTTAAACCCACGATTTCGCCCAGGCGCATGCCAGAGAACAGAGCGATGAGCGGCACCCAATAGCGACCAATGCTCTCGCTCTTACGCGACCACGCGGGCAAGCCGGCGATGATAATATTAAGCGCGTCGATCTTCCAAGGGCGCCTAGCATTCTTCGCCCGCTTCTTACCGCCTGCAAGCTTTACGGCTGGGTTGAGCGTGAGCAGGCCCTTGCCTATCGCCCAATTGAAGAAGGCGCTGAGCGTATGCGTGTAGACTTTCACGGTGGTTGGCGACAGCATGCGATCGGTTCGGGTGGCTGCTGTCTCCACCATCTCCCGCATCGTCGCACAACTCTTGTAAGCCTTCAGCTTGGCAACGTTTGCGGGTAATCCGGCGATTAGTTCCTGAACGGCGGCACACTCGGCACGCGTGATCGCAGCGAGCGGCTTGTCGTCACCAAGCAGCTCCTTCATGGCACGGAAGGTGACGACATACTTCGCATCTGCAGTGTCGCCCAAGTGGGCACGCGTGGGATCATTCTGCATTCTGGTAATGGCTTCCCCGAGCGTGACGCCTTCGGATTGGGCCGGCGCGGCTGAGATAGAATTGACGCCCTCGAACAGAGGATCATGCGTCTGGTCGCCATGCGCGCCTTCTAAGCGATCAATCATCCGCTTGAGGTGCTCAACATCGGCGCGACGGATCAATTCTAGAAGGCGCCGTAACTCGTCCGAGGGGACGAAGGGCTCCTTGGCTCCGCCAATTGTTGTCTCGGCAGGCAGGGGAACTTTAAGCTTTCTCTCCCGAATGATGGACCGAGCTTGCGCGAACAGCACGGCTTCGGCCGACGGGTCGCGGGTTTCAAGACCACCGATCTCGCGTTCAATGTCCTCTCGTCTCTCCTCATCCTCTACCGTTATAGAGGCACTTTGCTCACGGACCCAGAAATCACCTATCACGGCGCGACGAAGCTCGCCTGCCGATAAGCGATCGTCCGGGTTGATCTTTTCGCCTCGCGTCAGCGCCTGGCGCTGTTTTTCCCACTGAAGGTCAAGGCGGACTGAAGCAAGCCGCGCTTCCTTCGCAGCAGCCTTATACTCAGAGGTGCCCAGCGCAATCCAAATTTCCGTCTTGCCAAGCGCCACGACCAGATCGGTGGGAACTCGCCGACGGAGGCTGTAAGTGCTGCCGCGCCGTATCAAACCCGTAACTTTCACCACCTCTTCGACCCCGCTTGTGTAGCGTTCCTGTGTAGCAGAGCGGATTTTTACAGATTTGATTTTGCTTTTCTTTTTCAATTTTCAATCCCTTAGATAGGAATTGGTGGGCCCGGAGGGACTCGAACCCCCAACCAAGCGGTTATGAGCCGCCGGCTCTAACCATTGAGCTACAGGCCCGGCACGAGAGAAAATCGTCGCGCTCGCAGCACCGGAGCAATGGTTCCCCGGAAGCCGACTTGGCTCTAGCCCAATTTCTCTTTTCCCACAAGGGACTGCCGCAATACCTTCACAATCAATCCGCAAAAGCGAATCCCGAGGAAACACCAACCAAGGAACGAACCATGCCACTGACGAAAACCAGAGATTTTGTTTTTGCCGCTCTTGTCAGCGCTGCCTTCTTCGTGCCCGCCGCCGGCGCCTTCGCCGAGGATGCAAAGCCGCGCGAAGCCGTTATCACCGTCACCGGCGAGGGACATGCGGCTGTTGCGCCGGATATGGCCGTGATCACGCTTTCGGTCGTTCAGCAGGCGAAGGCCGCTCAGGATGCGCTCGACCAGAACAACAAGGCCATGGGCGCTGTGCTGGCAACGCTGAAGGATAGCGGCATCGCCGAGCGCGACCTGCAGACGTCAGGTTTTTCCATCCAGCCGCAATATACCTATCCGAACGACAAGGACGGCCGTGCGCAGCCGCCGGTTCTGAACGGCTACCAGGTGACGAACGGCCTGACCGTTCGCGTGCGCGATCTCTCCAAGCTTGGCGCGCTGCTCGACCAGGCGATCAAGCTCGGCATCAACCAGGGCGGCGACATCCAGTTTACCAACGACAAGCCGGATGCCGTGCTTGAGGAAGCCCGCAAGAAGGCGGTAGTCGATGCTGCCGCCAAGGCGAAGACCTTGACGGATGCGGCCGGCGTCAAGCTCGGCCGGGTCATCGCGATCCACGAAGGCGGCGTTGCCACTCCTCCTCAGCCATATATGCGCCAGGCAATGGCCGCTGCCCCGATGGACAAGGCCGTTCCCGTCGCAACCGGCGAGAATGAATATAATGCCTCGGTCAGCATCACCTACGCGATCCAGCAGTAGTTGAAAACAGAACCGCCCTTCGCTCGGATTCATTCAAATCGAGCAAAAGGCGGTTCCGTGGCCCCCGCCACAAGGCTAAAAGTCAAAGGCGGAATGGCAGGCGCAATGTGCGCCCGCTGTTCCGATCAGCGGCCCAGCATCGGGCAGCCGCGAACATTGGCAAACATCATCGTATCCGGACCGCGACGACCGAAGCCATCGACGATGACGCGGCGCGGCGTCACATCCACGACGCGGGCGCGGCGCAGGCCATAGCTGCGGGCGACATCCAACGCTTCACGCGGATCGCAGCCACGACGGCGGTCAAAGCGCGGCGGCGGATTGTCGTAGTCAGGCGGTGGCGGCCGATGACGGCCCGGGCCGACATAGATATCCAACCCCTGTGCGGAGGCAAAATCCGCCGTGACCGACAGCGCGGTAACTGCGATGGCGACGGCGACCCCCAACTTTGCCAGCAATTGTCTCATTGTGTCCTCCAAAGAGCAAAGGGCTTCCCTCTCATGCTTGCAACATGTGCTGAGCGAGTGCCCGAAAAGTAACGGCGCGATGCTGAACAAGCTCAGAATCAGCCGTTCATCCGCTAGTCAGGTACAATGAACGCTAAAACGACGCCAGATGCCCGATCATAGCACAATGTAAAAAAATAAAGCCGCCCCCTGAGCGGAGGCGGCTTCGAAACTAGCGAATATATGTGGAAAACGCGGCCGCTCCCACTTAGCTGCCGTTAACGGCGGATCAACGGGCAACCGGGTGCGTTGGCGAAAACGACACGATCATGGCCGCGGCGGCCGAAGCCTTCGACGACAACCCGGCGCGGCGTGATGTTGTCGATATGGGCGCGACGCAGACCCATGTCACGGGCCTTGCGAACCGCCAGTACCGGCGAGCATGCACGACCACGATGGTGATCGTAACGCACCTGCTGGATGCCGGGATGGAAATCATTGGCCGTTGCGGTGACGGCCGATGCGGAAATGCCGCCGAGCGCGATGAGAGCTGCAATACCTGCCTTGGCGAAAAGATTGGTCATGGGTGTTTCTCCTTCAAATCCTTGCTGCGGATCGTTGCAATCCCGATATCCGGCTGATGCCCTTGGGATTGAGCTCACGTTATGTCAGCCAAGCTGAACCAAACGCGAATTGGCCATTCAGATTGTATTCATGGCGATTAACAATCGGTTGACGCGAAAATTCCGACAGCTCAGGCGGAAAGATGCAGCACGATCTCGCGCCGGTGCGGCCGATCGCGATGCTCGAAGAGATAGATGCCCTGCCATGTGCCGAGGGCCAGACGGCCGTTCACAACGGGAATGCCGATCGACACCTGCGTCAGCGCCGCCTTGATATGCGCCGGCATATCATCCGGTCCCTCCGTCGTATGCACGACCCAGCGCATCGAGGGATCGGAAGACGGGGGCACCAGCCGGCGGAAAAAGGCATTGAGGTCGGTCTTCACATCGGGATCGGCATTTTCCTGGATCAGCAACGAGCAGGACGTATGGCGCACGAAGACGGTCAAAAGCCCCTCGCCGCTACTCGACACCGACGCACGGACGAAATCCGCCGCCTGGTCGGTGAATTCGTAAAGTCCCTGACCACGGGTGGACAGCGTGACGACCGTTTGCGGCATGGCTTCTTCCAGCAAGAATGATGGCGATCCGCATCAGGTCGGCCGCAACAGCCGGAAAGTCAAGTCCGGCGACCGGCAGGCTATATCTCGAGGAAGATGTTGAAGCCGCCGTAGATCATGCGCTTGCCATCGAAGGGCATGTTGGCCATCCCGTCCTTCAAGCGCGGGTCGGCCATGACCTTTTCCAGTATCGCGTCGCGGCTCTGCCGGGATTCATAGGTGATCCACGAAAAGACAACGACCTCATCCTCGGTTGCCTGCACCGCGCGGGGGAAGGATGTCAGTTCGCCATAGGGCACATCGTCTCCGAAGGCCTCGACATAGCTGAGAGCACCATATTCCCTCCAGACCTCGCCGGCCGTGTGCGCCAGCACCTTGTATGCCTCGATCTTGTCTTTCGGCACGGCAACAATAAAACCATCCACATAGGACATGTCAGCCTCCTCTGTTCTATGCTCGCGTTAGAATGACGATTGGCCACGACTATATCCGACATAGGGCGCGCATTTTTTCCGACCATTGCCAACGAAGCGATCCGCCTGAGAGATGCACATGGACATAGAATACAGGGATGACCCAAATCCCGGAAACGACGCGCTCAATGCTCTTTGGGTGGCGGCCTGGAACGATCCTTCCAGGCCCGATTTCTCATCGATCCTCGCAAGAAGCCTCGCGCATGTCGGCGCGTTCACAGGCACGAGGCTGGTGGGTTTCGTCAACGTCGCCTGGGATGGCGGCATTCACGCCTTCATTCTCGATACCTGCGTCGATCCCGAATTCCGCAGGCAGGGCATCGCGACCGGCTTGGTCGAGAGGGCCAAGATGCTGGCCAGACAACGGGGCGCCGAGTGGCTTCATGTCGATTTCGAACCGCATCTCACCGGCTTTTATCGAAAGCTCGGCTTTGCCGCCACGGAAGCGGGCCTGATAAGGTTGCGCGATTGAGGCGGGACCGTGTTGTCCCCCGGCTCAGGCGGCCGAACGGACTTGCGAAAGCAGCCAGTTACGAAACAACGCCACTGATGGATTTTGCAGGGCATTCTGCGGATAGACAAGATTGTAGCTGGCTGCGGCGGGCTGGGCCTCGATAAAACACCGCACCAGTTTACCGTCGGCGACGTCACGCGCCACAAGCGAGCTGCGAACGAGGGCGAAGCCACGCCCTTGCCGGCATGCGTCAAGCATATCCGCAAAGCTCTCGAACAGAAGCCCATCCTCCACAGCCGCCACGATATCAAACTGCGTATCTGCCTCGCCGCTCCTGCCGGTGATCTGCTCATACCAGCGTTGCCAGTCCAATATCGTATGCCGCATGCCGGCATAGCGCAGCAGCGGGGCCGCCCTGATGGCGTTACGCGGCGGCAATTGTTTGGAAAGCGCCGGCGAACTGACGACGAATTCCTCGTCCGTCAGTAATTCCTCCTCGATAAGTCCGGCTTCGGCGCGGCCGAGCCAGATCGCCAGATCCGTACCGCCGGGTTGAAAATCCGGGCGCTGATAGCCGACTGCCATCCTCAATTCGATATCCGGATGACGCTGGCAGAAATCCGGCAGTCGCGACGCCAGCCATTGGCTTGAAAACTCCGGCGAGACCGAAACCGCAACGCTGCGAACCGAGACGCTCGCCCGCGCCTGATAGAGCGCTGTCTCCAGCTCGGAGATCGTCCCCGCAATTGCCGGATGCAGGCGCGCACCCAACGGCGTCAGCCTGGCCCCGGCCCGGCCCCGATCGAACAGCCTGCCTCCAATCCATCCTTCCAGCTGGGCAAGCTGATGGCTGACAGCCGTCTGCGTCTGCCCAATTCTATCAGCCGCGCGGCCAAAGCCGCCGGTTTCCGCGATGGCACAAAACGCCTGGAGCACCGACAAAGGCGGAAGCGGCCTCTTTCCCATGAAAATCTCGCATAGTTGATTGTGAGAGACTTCATTATACACATCTGGATTTCCAGCGCATCTGTCCATCACGGGAAACCATAGGGTTCGCGATAGATGAAAAAAACTCATGCATATGGTTGGAAGCATTGGATTGCGGAGCACCTGGCTCGGTCAATCCGCTGGCGTGGCTGTGACAGAACGCCGGCGACGAAAATGAATGGCCAACGCGATACGCTTTGCGCAGCGAACGCGCATTTGCTGCGGGATGTGGGATTGCACAACGGCACGGCAGGTCAGTCCGATTTCCGGAGCGACTAGCCCCTGAGCGTCTTGACCTTGGTCAGATCCGGAAAGATCCGCATCCAGAGCAGCACCACAACTATGGTGCCGACGCCGCCGACGATGCCGGTCAATACCGGCCCGAGGACGCTGGCGAGCATACCGGACTCGAATTCGCCGAGCTGGTTGGATGTGCCGATGAACAGCGAGTTCACGGCATTGACGCGGCCGCGCATGGTATCCGGCGTCAGGAGCTGCACGAGCGAACTGCGCACGACAACGCTGACCGTATCCGACGCGCCGAGGACGAACAGTGCCGCTACGGAAAGGATGATATTGCTCGAGAGCGCGAACACAACGGTGGCAACACCGAAAATCAGCACCGCAAACAGCATCTTCTTGCCGACATCGGTCTGGAGTGGTCGCCGAGCCAGCCGGATCGACATCACCAATGCGCCAACCGCCGGGGCGGCGCGCAATAGGCCGAGTCCCCAGGGGCCAGCATGCAGGATATCGCGGGCGAACATCGGGAGGAGTGCCGTCGCGCCGCCAAGCAGGACGGCGAAGAGATCGAGCGAGATCGTCCCCAGCATCACAGGCCGGCTTCTGATGAACGAAACGCCGGCAAAGACGGAACTCAGCGTCATTGGCTCCCGTGACGACGGCTGTTGCCGCTCGACACGGATCGAAATGACGTTGATGCTCGCAATGACGTAGAGCACCGCGGAAACGGCAAAGGGCGCGACAGGGCTGACGCCGTAGAGCAGGCCGCCGAGCGACGGGCCGATGATGAAGGCGGTCTGCATCATCGAGGTCGAGGTGGCAATGGCAACCTGAAGCAACGACGACGGCACGATATTCGGCAGCAGCGCCGCCATGGTCGGGCGTTCGAATGCGGTGGCGGCACCCATGACCGCAACCGCGGCCAGAATGCCGGCCGGGCCGATCCACTGCTGCCAGACCGCCACGGCCAGCACGAGAGCGGTCAAGGCCTCGACCAGTTGGCAGGCGAGACCGATGCGGCGCCGGTCGAACCGGTCGGCCACATGGCCGACGACGAAGGTCAGGATGACCATGGGAAGAAACTGGCAGAAGCCGACCAGGCCAAGGAAAAAGGCGCTATGGGTCTGATCATAGATCATCCAGCCCATGGCGACCGTCACCGACTGAAAACCTATCGAAGAAAAGACGCGCGACGCCGCAAACGAACGATAGCCGGGGTGACCGAGTACACCCGGCCGGTCTTGATTCTGCAGCGTATCCATCGGCTTTCTTCGTCTGCCGGCGCGGGTGCGCGGAGACATGTTTTCTCAATCGTTCGAAATTCTGTCGAAGCCCCTGCTCTGCCCGAACGCGCCGGTTGTCAACTGTGTTTTTGCTCAGGTTGAAGATTCGTCGCGGGCGACAGATCAAATCGCGGTGATGAACGGCTGAGAAGCGCCGACCGCGCCTCGACAGACCAGACGCTCGCCAGCTCCGCCGCGATCATGCCGATCAGACGCGGGACATCGCTGCTTGCCAAGTCATGCAGCGCCTCGGCGACGATCAGCACGGACTTGGTATCCTCACGCACGGCGGAACGGCCGCTTTGCCGGTTGGTCCAGCGCCGGGCATGCGCCTGCCCGCCAGTATCGGCAAAGATCACCTCTCCAGGCTCCGGATGCTCCGTCTCGCCGGAAAAGGTGAGGTAGGACTCACTGCCGCTTGCGTGCCGCACCTCGAGATCACCTGTTATCTTCGCAAGGTCGAAAACCGCGACGGGAATGGCGAATGCGATCGACACGGCGTTGCAGAGATCGACGAGCGGATGCAGCCGCGGCAACGAACCCTCCTGACGAAAACGACGCAGCAAGGCCTCCGAAGCGCAGCGATATTGAGTGGGCTTCAACCCCATTTTCGAAAAGCTGCGCCGCCAGGCCTGAATTTCCGGCATTTCGCCTTCGGAACCTTGCACCAGCCGCTCTGCGGCGGTCGCATGGTACCTGGCGATGCGATCCGCCACAGCGGCGTCCGCGGTGATCCCTTCGGCGAACAGAACGCCGGGAACCAATTCGGGAAACTCGCTCCACATCTCGTTTGAATGGCGGAAGTACATGGCTTCTCCTTCTGCAATCTCGCTTAGCGTTGCAGAAAACCTCGTTGTCATCGCCCGGTCTTGAACAAAATTGCAGGAGCCTCAGCAGGCCGCCGCTGCATAGGCGCCCGGCGATATGCCGAAATTGCGCACGAAGAGCCGCGTCATGTGGCTTTGATCCGCAAAGCCGCTGGCAAAGGCTGCCTCAGCCAATGGTGTGCCCGCCGCGATCAACCGCCGCGCCTCGTGGATACGGCGCTGCAAGAGATAGGCATGCGGCGTGAGCCCCGTCGCCTTGGTGAATGCGCGCAGGAACTGGAAATGGCTTAGCCCGCAGGCATCCGCGAGTTCGGCAAGCGTCAGGGGTGCTGCGGGATCATGCTCGATCAGATCGCGCGCACGACCGATGGCGGCAGGAACAGCAAAATCGCGCGGCGCCGGCACTCCCTCGCTCATCACAGCAGCGACCAGCGATAACAACAGCCCATCCTGCAACAGTTCATCCTGTGGCGCGGCGTTGCCAACCAGAAGCGGGAACAGGGTTTTGAAACACGACGCCACTTGGCCATTGCGAATAACAGGCGACGGAAATTCCGCGTCGCCAATGCTCCCCTCGCCGATATCGTCAAGCAGATCGCCGATCAGCCTCGGATCGAAATAGAGCATCGACCAGGCCCGGCTTTCGCCGATGGGCATGCCGTCATGCACTTCGTTCGGATTGACGCTGATGACATCCCCCGCCTCGGCCCGCACCATTCCGCGCCCGCTGAGCGACGCCTGCGCGCCGGATTCGATGATGCCGATACCGAATTGGTCATGCGTATGCTTGGGAAAGCTATGACCCGTTTCTGCCTTCACGGCCTCGATGCCTTCAACGTGAGAGCGGAATATCCTGAACTGGCCGGATCTCATGATGATCGCTTTTCCACACGGACAAAGTGCTGCCCTGAAAACTTCGGCAAAGAATAGCGCGGCGGTGCCATCGCATGCAATGCGTGCCCATCAGGACATCTGCATCACCTGTCGGACGCTGCGGTCTCTTCATCCTGCGCCGTCGCCAATGCTGCCTGGGTATTGCCGGCAACGGCCGCCGGCAGCGGCGTGCCGCGTTTGCGCTCGCGCGCCAGCGTCAACAGCCCGGAAAAGATGATGAGGACGATGCCGAAGGCCATGGGCGTATCGATGCTGTCATTGAACAGCAGATAACCGAACGCGATGGCCCAGATCATCTGGCTGTATTGCGGCGGAGCGACAAGATTGGCTGGCGCCATACGCGCGGCATTCATCAGCAACACGTTGCCGAAGGCGCCCAGCAGGCCATAGCTCGCCAGGAAAATCCACTGCGTCGCGGTCGGCGCGGTAACCTCCGAGAGCATGAGGAAGCCGCTGACGATCAGCGTGCCGAAAAGACCCGCCCCGTAGAGCGAGATACGCTTCTCTTTCGATCCGAGCGCACGGTTGATGACGATCGAAATCGCGGCGGCAAGCCCACCGATCGCGGCGCAGAGATGGCCGATCGAGAGTTCGCGAAAACCCGGCCGCAAGACGATGAGCACGCCGACGAACCCCAGGATGACGGCCGTCCAGCGCTGCCAGCGCACATCTTCCTTAAGGAAGACAACGGAGAGGATCGTCACGAAGGACGGCAGCAGGAAGAGCAGCGCAAAGGCTTCCGCCATAGGTAGCTTGGTAAAGGCGACCACGGAGCAGATCGCGCCCGTAGCACCGCAGATGAAGCGCAGCAGCCACAGGGGCCGGTTCGACGTCTTCACCATATCGATCCAGCCATCCTCCCTCCGCTTCAGGAAGGGCACGGCGGCAAAACCGAACAGAGCGCCGATGAAGGCCACCTGATAGGAGGGAACCACACCATGCAGGATCTTGATCGAGGCATCGCTGAAGGCAAAGACGGCATAGGACGCGAATGCCACGAGGACGCCACGCAAGGCGGAGCGACCGGCGGCTGCGGAACTGGAATCGGCCGTAATCGAGGACATCGGAATCGTACAATGCGACGGGAGGAGAATTGAATCAGGTAGATACGGGCAATTGTATGATGAAATAGGCCGAATTTCGATTGGGGGTAGCAATAAACTATTGTTTCAAGCAGGCGAGGCAGGTGTGTTCGTCAAATCAGTTTGATGGAAGGCTAAGGCTTTTCCATTTGTCCTGCGGGATAGCAGCCCCCAGGCGATATGCAAAAGACGTGACTTTCGTTGCGCTGACATCGAGCCCGCATTTTATGCCGACATAATTATAACCATCCGGCGTTCGGTATACAGCCTTGTCGGCCTCTATGCTCCGGTTCGAATTTCGACTTTCGGCACCCTTCGGTATGCCAAAGCCAATCACATGAATGCCTGCCGCATTGAGCTGAGCTGCGGTTTCAGCGTTGCAAAGCTGGCTCATCCGCATCGGTTCCGGAAGGCCCTTCCATTTCACCAAAAAGCTCTTGGGTAACCCCGCGAGCTCCTTCGATGAGTAAAATTGCTTAGCTTGTATGAACGGTCCCGCCGCTACGCCGGGCTCTGCCTTTGCAGGCCCCGTATTTCCCAATTTTGACCCTTCTTGCGTCGCTTGAGGAACTGGTCTTATCGAGCTTTGCTGCTCATGCTGGGCCCCCGGCTCGACAACTAAAGCAGTACCATCTCCTTGCCCGTTCCCGTTGTTGGAGCCAACCCCCTCGCTCGTTGCTGGCTGTTGTTGAGACGTTACGATGCGCGGCACGACAATCTGCGGTGCAAGACTGTCGGGAGCCGCGCTCATCCTTGCCTGTGATCCCACGATGGTTTGATCAGTCGGCGGCGTATCCGGTTGATCGACTGTAGTGTCGGACGGCAAGTCCGTCGCAAGCTCTTCCGGTTTCGACATTGATGCGGTATCGGGTGAATTCGGATCGGAAGCCGGCGTAGTCGCATTTGGTTGCGTAGGCTTATCGTCCGATCCTCCCTGTGCGGAAGATGCCTGTTTCTGCGATTGAGAATCAGAATTGGATGCTGCTGGCGTCGCCGTTGCCTGAGCATTAGCATCTGCCTGCTCCGTAGCAGACTGAGCGCTATTGGTGTCTGCTGATGTCGTAGACTGCTCTTCAGGCTGACTATCGGTCACCGTGGGTGATAGTGTCGCATTATCCGTCGTCGGCGTGTCTGCCTGCTTTGGTGATGATACATCTTGGGTCGGCTTTCTATCGTCCGGGCTGGCTGAAGTGGCATCCGCCTGCGCCGTCTCAGAATCCGATTTATCAATCGGTTTCTGTTCCGCCTGCTCTGCTTTTGTCTCCGAAGGTTTTTCCGGAGCAGAAGCTCTCTGCTCCGATTTGGCGCCACCATCCTTGTCATCCGGCTTGTCAGCAGGCTGCTTTACGCTGTCGGCCTTTGCATTGTCTTGTGTTTGCACTTTAGCATCCGCCTGTGCTTGCTCGTCCAGCTTCTTTGCCTCCGCCGTCTGCTGCTGCGGCTTCTCGTCGGGCTTTGGTGTCGGCTTCGGAGGCTGATCGGGCTTCTCGTTCTCCTTCGTCGCGATCTCCTGCTTTTCCTGCTGTTGCGGCACGAGCTCGACGTTGACGCTGTCCTCGGGCTTCGCCTGAGGCGGTGCGGGCAGCAGCGGCAGCAGAAAAATAGCAACAAACAGGACATGCAGGAGGATCGACAGGACAAAGCCCGGCCTGATCTCCTTATCCCGCTTTGCCGCAACCTCTCCCATCGTTCAGCGGACGACTTGCCGAGCAAAGGCAACAGAGGGGAAAACGCACATCATTCTCATTGGAACCTTACCGAAAACAGATCGGACCTCGCCGGCCCGCAGACATATGGTACGCAACAACACGACACGAAAGAAGCAATTGCCGAAATCGAACTTGTCAGGCCACTGTTCGATCCGCAATGGCTCAAAAACACACCTGCGTGATCGGGTGACGTGAGAACCCGTTCATCCATCGTCAAAAGAACTCATCCAGCAGCCGATAGTAAGCCGCCTTTTCAGGGTGCATCTCAAAGTTTCCGTAGGCCTTCAAAAAGTCGGCAACAAGATCTTCCCCGAAATTGCGCTCGACGCTGCCGCAGGCCAGCGCGATATCCTGATGGCGATCGGCAACGCCGAGGCGACCGCAATCGATGTAGCCACTGAAGCCATCGCCATTGGCGATGAAATTCGGCAGGCAGGCGTCGCCGTGGGTCACCACCAGATCCTCCGCCATAGGCCTGCGCTCTTCAAGTTCCTGGAACAGATCCTGCGCCGATCTCCCGAGCCTTGCGTCATCGAAATCGTCTTCGTCCACACAGCCTGCAAGCAACCGCGCTTTTGCATCAGCAATCCTGTTCTCCAGGCGATGATCAAAAGGACAGGAGGCAATATCAAGGCCGTGCAGCCGCCGCAGCGCGCCCGCCAGGATCCGCACTCTTTCGATCGGCGGCAATCGACCATCGCTGACGAGATCCGCGCCCGGAAGCGCACTCATCAACAGCCACTCTCGCCCACCGTCTGTTTCGTGGACAATCACCTCGGGGCACGCAATACCCTTTGAGGCGAGCCATCGCAGCCTGGAAACCTCACCCGCTAGCTCGCCCAGCGGATGAATGATCTCGGTCTTGAGATAGACGGGCGCTCGGCCAACAGCTTCGAGCCGAAAGACATGCGCCGAGGAGCGACCGAGCTCAGCCGGTCGCCAATCATATTCCGCGAGCAGATCGCTCAGCCGTGCGGGCAGTGGCATTTCGATAGTCTGCGGCTTGTTCGCCATGGCCCGAACCTTGATCCCGATCCGTTATCAATGGAAAACCCGGCTCGCTTTCGCAAACCGGGTTCAATCTCATAACAACGCCAATGCCGGCTTGCGCCCGGCCTTAGCTGTCGAGGAAGCTTCTGAGCTTGCGACTGCGGCTCGGATGCTTGAGCTTGCGCAGCGCCTTGGCCTCGATCTGGCGGATACGTTCGCGCGTGACCGAGAACTGCTGGCCGACTTCTTCGAGCGTATGGTCGGTGTTCATGCCGATGCCGAAGCGCATGCGCAAGACACGCTCTTCGCGCGGCGTCAGCGATGCCAGAACCCGGGTCGTGGTCTCGCGTAGGTTTGCCTGGATGGCGGCGTCGATCGGCAGAAGCGCGTTCTTGTCTTCGATGAAATCGCCGAGGTGCGAATCCTCTTCGTCACCGACAGGCGTTTCGAGCGAGATCGGCTCCTTGGCGATCTTCAGCACCTTGCGCACCTTTTCGAGCGGCATGGCGAGCTTTTCGGCCAGTTCCTCCGGCGTCGGCTCGCGGCCGATCTCGTGCAGCATCTGACGCGACGTGCGGACGATCTTGTTGATCGTCTCGATCATGTGCACCGGAATGCGGATCGTGCGGGCCTGGTCGGCGATCGAGCGGGTGATCGCCTGCCTGATCCACCAGGTGGCGTAGGTCGAGAACTTGTAGCCGCGGCGATATTCGAACTTATCGACCGCCTTCATCAGGCCGATATTGCCTTCCTGAATGAGGTCGAGGAACTGCAGGCCGCGGTTGGTGTACTTCTTGGCGATGGAGATGACGAGGCGCAGGTTCGCTTCGACCATTTCCTTCTTGGCGATGCGGGCTTCGCGCTCGCCCTTCTGCACCATGTGCACGATACGGCGGAATTCTGAGATAGAGATTCCGGTTTCAGTCGCAAGGTTCTGAATTTCCTGGCGAATGTCGCGGATCGTCGTGTTTTCGTTCTTGGCGAACTCCTTCCAGCCGCGCGCGGCCAGATTGCCGATCGACTTCATCCAGTTCGGATCGAGCTCGGCACCCTGATACTGCTCGAGGAAGCTATCGCGCTTGACGCCGTGCGATTCGGCAAGGCGCAACAGACGACCTTCGTTCTGCACGAGGCGTTTGTTGATGTCATAGAGCTGCTCGACGAGGGCGTCGATGCGGTTCTGGTTCAGCGACAGTGACTTGACCGACTTGACCAGTTCATCCTTCAGCTCCTTGTAACGGCGCTCCTGCGCCGACGACAGCGTGCCCGAGGCCGACAGGCGCTGTTCGACCTGCTGGTCCTGCAGCTTGCGCAGCTTCTTGTAGGTTTCGGCGATCGTGTCGAGCGTCAGCATCACCTGCGGGCGCAGCTCGGCTTCCATCGCGGCGAGAGAGAGGCTGGATTCGTCCTCGTCCTCTTCCTCCTCCTCGATCGGCATGCCTTCGCCGCCGACATTGGTAATGTCGTCGTCGCCATTCGGCGAACGGCCACGGCGCGCCTTTTCCTTTTCCTCGGCAGCCTTGCGGTCGGCCTCGATCTTCTCGGGGCTCTGGAACTGCGGCGCAGCCTTGGCCTCGGGACCGGAATAGGTGGTTTCGAGATCGATGATCTCACGCAGCAGCGTGGTGCCTTCGTTGAGTTCGTCGCGCCAGATAATGAGCGCCTGGAACGTCAACGGGCTCTCACAGAGGCCGCCGATCATGGTTTCGCGGCCGGCCTCGATGCGCTTGGCGATCGCAATTTCGCCTTCGCGCGACAGCAGCTCGACTGAACCCATTTCGCGCAGGTACATGCGCACAGGGTCGTCCGTGCGGTCGGTCGGCTCTTTCTTCTTGGCGGTCGCGAGCGCCGAACCTGTGGAAGGTGCTAGTTCGCCACCTTCTCCGTCCTCGTCGCCACCGGCATCGTCATCGTCGTTCGACGGAGTACCCGCCTCTTCGACATCCTCGTCCTCGATGACATTGATGCCCATGTCGGAGAGCATGGCCATCGTGTCTTCGATCTGTTCCGATGTCACTTCTTCGGACGGCAGGACGGCATTGAGCTCGTCCATCGTCACATAGCCGCGCTTCTTCGCGGCCTTGATCATCTTTTTGACCGCGTCATCGGAAAGATCGAGAAGCGGGCCGTCGGAGGTGCCGTCGCGTTCGACTTCAGCTTCTTCGTTCTCTTTGACCTTAGTTGCCATCTCTATATCGTCGCTTTCCCTGACGCTGCAAACTTACACGCGGTAGAACATTTCAATCTGGCCGGCACGCCCTGCGCCAGCCTCGACTCACCGACAAACACCTAACGGAATGACCTTTAATGCCCGATTAACCACGATCACCGCTGCCGGATTGCAAAGCTGGATTGCGTTTGGATTTCCGGCCATGTTATTAGGTGATCCGCTTGATCCAGTTTACCGTTCTTTCCGAAGTTAAACGGTGATTCCTAGATTTTTTGTTCTCGTCAAGCTTTTCCAGCAAAAAAGCCCGTTAAATACCCGAAAAAGCCTTATCCACAGGCTCGGTGCGCCATAAACAATTGCTTTCCGTATTTAGGAAGTCCCCGCACGATGACAAGAGCGTGCTAGCCAAACGCTCGCATTTCCTGCATCGCGACGTGTTACCGATGTAGAAAAGCGACAGTTAGGGGTCAATTCCAGTCCATGACCACCTTGCCGGAGTTGCCGGAGCGCATGGCTTCGAAGCCTTCGCGAAAATCATCTATGCCGATACGATGGGTGATAACAGGCGATACATCGAGACCACCCTGCACGAAGGCGATCATCTTGTACCAGGTCTCGAACATCTCGCGGCCATAGATGCCCTTCAGGTTCAGCATCTTGAAGATGACCTTGTTCCAGTCGATCTCGAAGCCGGCTGGTGCGATGCCGAGAATGGCGATCTTGCCGCCATTGTTCATCTTGTCGATCATATCGCGGAAGGCCGGTGCCGCACCCGACATTTCCAATCCGACGTCGAAGCCTTCGGTCATGCCGATGGCTTTCATCACATCGGCCAGGTTCTCCTTCGAGGCATCGACGACATGCTCGATGCCAAGCTTGCGGGCGAGCGCCAGCCGGGTGGGATTGATGTCCGTTATGACAACCTTGCGCGCGCCCGAGTGCTTGGCGACCATCGCACCCATGATGCCGATCGGCCCGGCGCCCGTGACGAGCACGTCCTCGCCCACCAGATCAAAGGAAAGCGCCGTGTGCACCGCGTTGCCGAACGGATCGAAGATCGCCGCGACCTCATCCGAAATATCGTCGGGGATCGGCACGACGTTGGATTCGGGAATGCAGACGAATTCGCCGAACGAGCCGGGTCGATTGACGCCGACGCCGAGCGTGTTGCGGCAGAGGTGGCCTCTGCCCGCACGGCAGTTGCGACATTTGCCGCAGACGATGTGCCCCTCGCCGGAGACGCGCTCGCCGACGTGATATTTCGTCACCGCCGAACCGACCTCGGCGATCTCGCCACAGAATTCATGACCGACGACCATCGGCACCGGAATGGTCTTCTGCGCCCATTGGTCCCAGTTCCAAATGTGGACATCGGTGCCGCAGATCGCCGACTTCTTGACCCGAATCAGGACATCATTCGGCCCGACCTCGGGAACCGGAACATGCTCCATCCACAGCCCGACTTCCGGCTTGGATTTGACCAGCGCTTTCATCATGTTCGACATGATCGGCTCTCTCCAACCAATTCAAATGATTCCGAGTTCTTGTCCGGCTTCCGCAAAGGCGGTGATCGCCTTTTCGACATCGGCCTTCGAGTGTGCGGCCGACATCTGCGTGCGGATGCGCGCCTGTCCCTTCGGCACGACGGGGAAGGAAAAGCCGATAACATAGACGCCCTTTTGCAGCATCAGCGCCGCCATCTCCTGCGCCAACTTGGCATCACCAAGCATGACGGGGATGATCGGGTGGTCGGCACCTGCGAGCGTGAAACCGAGCTTGGTCATTTCGCTGCGGAAGAGTTCGGCATTGCCACGGAGACGATCGCGAAGAGCGTCGCCGTTGTCGATCAGGTCAAAGACTTTCAGCGAGGCGGCGGCGATGACCGGCGCCAACGTATTGGAGAAAAGATACGGGCGCGATCGCTGCCGCAACCAATCGACGATTTCGCCTCTGGCCGAGGTATAGCCACCCGAGGCACCGCCAAGCGCCTTGCCGAGCGTGCCGGTGATGATGTCGATCCGACCCTCGACGCCGCAATGCTCCGGCGATCCGCGGCCATGAGCGCCGACAAAGCCGACGGCATGGCTGTCATCGACCATGACCATGGCACCGTATTTCTCGGCCAGATCGCACACGCCGCCGAGATTGGCGATGATGCCGTCCATGGAGAAGACGCCGTCGGTCGCGATAAGCTTGAAGCGGCTGCCCTCCGCCTTCTTCAGCTCTTCCTCCAGCGCCGCCATGTCGTTGTTGGCATAGCGGAAGCGCTTGGCCTTGGAGAGCCGCACGCCATCGATGATCGAGGCATGGTTGAGCGCATCCGAGATGATGGCATCTTCCTCAGACAGCAGCGTCTCGAACAGCCCGCCATTGGCATCGAAGCAGGAGGAGTAGAGGATGGTATCCTCCATGCCGAGAAAGGCCGAAATCCGCGCTTCCAGCTGCTTGTGCTCTTCCTGCGTGCCGCAGATGAAGCGAACCGAGGCCATGCCGTAGCCGTAGCGATCGAGCGCCTTCTTCGCCGCCTCGGCAAGCTCCTCGTTGTCGGCGAGGCCAAGGTAATTGTTGGCGCAGAAATTGAGCACGCGAGCGCCGCCGACGACGGCGATCTCACCGGCTTGCTTGGAGGTGATGACGCGCTCGGGCTTGTAGAGCCCCGCGTCTTTCAAGCCGGCAAGTTCGTTGCGCAAGTGGGATATGAACGCAGAGGTCATGGTCGCATTCCGATGCTGGTCACGGTGCCTAACTATTCAAGAAATAACACAGGATTCGGCCTCTTGCTGCATCCAGCAGCGGCAAAAATGCGTAGCGCCGTGACGTCGGCGCGATAGGGACCAGGTTCGATATTATCTGTCAAACTGGCTCGGATATACGCAAGTTCTTAGCCAGGGTTCATCGGTTGCTATTGCAAAAATTACTTGACTGAGTCCATTATCTTGCGGCAAGTCAGATCTTGATCGGATGATAAAGGGAGAGCCATGAGCATATTTCACAGATTCTCCCTCGCGGGGCGGATTGCCCTTGTTACCGGCGGCGGGCGCGGCCTCGGATTTGAAATGGCCCAGGCGCTTGCTGATGCCGGCGCCCATGTCATCGTCAACGGACGAACTGCGGCCACGCTGGATACGGCCGTCGAAGCCATCCGGACAAGAGACGGCTCTGCCGAAGCCGCCGCCTTCGACATCGGCGACCGCGAGGCTCAGCGCGCGGCGATGGCGGATATCGAGAAAAATCATGGCCGGCTCGACATATTGATCAACAATGTCGGCGCCCGCGACAGACGCCCCTTGGCCGACTTCGATGACGAAGCGATCCTCGCCCTGCTCAACACGGATCTGGCCGCCTCGATCATGCTCTCCCGCGATGCCGCCCGCCTGATGAAGCGACACAATCACGGGCGGCTGATCTCGGTCACCTCGATCAGCGGCCAAGTCGTCATGCCCGGCGACTGCGTCTACCCCGCAGCCAAACAGGGGCTGACCGGCCTCATGCGCGGCATGGCGGTGGAATTCGGCCCACATGGCATCACCAGCAATGCCATCGCTCCGGGCTGGTTCGCGACGGAAACGAATGCCGCGATGGCCGCGAATGAAGAACTGATCCCTTTCGTGCGCCAGCGCATCCCGGTTCAGCGCTGGGGGCGGCCGGATGAAATTGCGGGCGCTGCATTGTTTCTCGCCAGCGACGCTGCCTCCTTCGTCAACGGCCATGTCTTGACCATCGATGGCGGCATGACCGTGCGCATGTAGCGTGGAGATTGTCGTGATTCACGCTCGTCCGCGAGATATCACCGACCAGTGAAATCCGAAATCACAGCGAGAAACGCATCTCCATAACGTTCGAGCTTCGACTGCCCGACACCCGAAATCCCGAGAAGGGCCTTGTGGTTCTTCGGCCGCTCCGTAGCAAAGGCGATAAGGGTCGTGTCCGGAAAGACAACATAGGGCGGTACACCCAGTTCTTTGGCGATCCTGGTACGCTCGGCGCGCAGCGCATCGAACAGGGCCTGCGCCTCGCCGGCAAGACCATGCGCTGGCTTCTCCGACCGTCCAGCCTTCTTGTTCCGGCGACCCGCTTCCGGCCGGTCCTTGCGAAAGAAGACCTGCCGCTCGCGTTTGAAGACCGCCCTCGCCTCGTCCTCGAGTTTCATCGCGCCAAAAGCCGTATGATCGACGGTGATGAAGCCGTTCGCCAACAATTGCCGGAAGATCGATTGCCAGGTGCGGGCAGGAATATCTTTTCCGGCACCGAAAACAGGCATATCGACATGGCCGAACCGCTGCGTCTTTTCATTGGCCGTGCCCATCAGCACGTCGATGACGTGACCGGTGCCGAAACGCTCGCCCGTGCGATAGACCGCCGCCAGCGCCTTGATCGCCGCTTCCGTCCCATCCCAGGTCTCCACAGGTTTCAGGCAGGTATCGCAATTGCCGCAACCGCCGCCATGCGCCTCGCCGAAATGCGCAAGAATTGCCTGTCGCCGGCAGCCGGCCGTTTCGCAAATGGCGAGCAGCGCATTGAGCTTTCCTCGCTCAACGCGCTTGATCTCATCGGCTGCATTGCCCTCATCGATCATTCGTCGCCGCTGGATGACATCGGCCATGCCGTAAGCCATCCAAACCTCGGACGGCAACCCGTCTCGCCCGGCACGGCCGGTCTCCTGATAATAGGCCTCGATCGAGCCCGGCAGATCAAGATGGGCGACATAGCGTACGTTCGGCTTGTCGATGCCCATGCCGAAGGCGACCGTCGCCACAAGGCAAAGGTCTTCTTCTTTCAGGAAGGCGTCCTGATTGGCATCGCGCAGCGACCGGTCCATGCCGGCGTGATAGGCGAGCGCCCGGATGCCCTGCCCATTCAGCCACGCCGCCGTATCGTCGACCTTTGCCCGCGACAGGCAGTAGACAATGCCGCTGTCACCGCGATGGCCATCGAGAAAGCGCAGCAATTGCTGGCGCGGCTGATCGCGCTCGACAATCTCATAGGCGATATTCGGCCGGTCGAAACTGGTGGTGAAGACCTTGGCACCGTCAAGAGCGAGCCGCTCGATGATATCGTCGCGGGTATGAGGATCGGCCGTCGCCGTCAGCGCGATGCGAGGCACGCCGGGAAAGAGTTCCGCAAGCTTGCCCAGATCCCTATATTCCGGCCTGAAATCATGCCCCCATTGCGAAACGCAATGCGCCTCGTCGATCGCAAACAGCGCAATCTTCGCCCTGGCGATCATCTGTTGGAAGCCATCGGTGAGAATGCGCTCGGGCGTGACATAGAGCATATCGAGCGTGCCGCTGGAGACGGCGCGATAGACATCGCTCGCCTCCTCGCGCGACAGGGATGAATTCAAGGCGGCCGCGCGGATGCCGAGCTGCTTCATCGCCTCCACCTGATCTCGCATCAAGGCGATCAGCGGCGAGACGACGATGCCGATACCGTCACGGCAAAGTGCGGGAATCTGGAAACACAGCGACTTGCCGGCCCCGGTCGGAAACAGCACGACCGCATCGCCGCCGGAGACGACATGCTCGACCACCTGCTGCTGCTTGCCGCGGAATGCGGAATAGCCATAGACGCGCTTCAGTACATCGAGTGGCGCGGGCGCCCCGGCACGATCGCCGAATAAGGCATCATCGGCGGAAAATCGCGGTTCCAGTCTATCCGGCAGTGGCATCTATTCCCTACTTTCCCGCAACGCTTTTGACTCGGCCGGAAAGCACGCCAAAGCCATCGATGATCGCCTCCTGGTTTTCCAGCCGCACCGCTTCGAGCTGCACTTCCTGCAAGGCGCGCATCAACTGCTCGATAAGCTCGCCATCACTATCTTCCGTTGCTTCGGCAATCGCGCCTTCCAATTCGATCTTGTGCCAGCGCAGTGCCTTGGAACGCTTGTGAAGAGCAAGCGCCTGGCGGTAGCCCTCGCGCGCGTCTTCCATTGCGGCTTCCTCGGTTGCCGTCCATAGCCTGGCGTTGCGAACCTGCTGGTCGAGATTCTTCAGCAATACGCCGAAGTCCTGTTCCTCCAACTGCTCGACCAGCCGCTCGCGGATGAGCTGCGGCGCGACCATGGCTGCGGCGATCCCGAGAACCGCCGACCAGAGACGCTGCAATTCGCGGCTCTCGTAATCGATGGCGGCGATCTCGTCATATTCGTCCTGCAACAGCAGCGGATGATTGACGATGGTCAGCGCCAGAACGCTTTCGCGCAGGCTCGGAATGTCCTGATGCCCCTTGATCATGGCCGAACGCGTCAAGCGATCGGACGCCGTCGTACTGACCGGCCGATCGCGGCCCTGCTGTCCACCACGACCGGTGAAATTGCGGCCATTGCCGTCACGGGAAAAGCCTCGCCCCTGCTGATTGCCGCCACGCTGGAATTGCGGCTGGAAGAGCCCGTTCAGCCGCTCGCGCATGTTCTGCTGATAATGGCGGCGGACATCCTCGTCCACGATAACAGACACGATGCGCCGCAGCCGCGCCTCGAGCTCCGCCCGTGCTTCCGGCGTCTCGAACGTGCCGCTGCCGGCCTCCCTGGCCCAGACCAGATCGGCCAGCGGCTTCGCCTGTGCCAGAACCTTGTCGAAAGGCGCACGCCCGTCGTGACGGACGAGATCGTCCGGATCCTTGCCATCGGGCAGCAGTGCGAAACGGACGGTGCGGCCCGGCTTGATATGCGGCAGCGCCAGATCGGCGGCGCGATTGGCGGCGCGAAATCCCGCGCCATCGCCATCAAAGCAGAGCACCGGCTCCGGCGTCATTTTCCAAAGGAGATCCAGCTGATTCTCGGTCAGCGCCGTGCCGAGCGGCGCAACGGCATTCTCGACGCCGGCCTGATGCAGGGCGATGACATCCATATAGCCTTCGACGGCAATGATGGTGCCTGCGCCGTCGGCACTCTGGGCAGCGCGGCGCGCACGGGTGAAATTATAAAGCACATTGCCCTTGTGGAAGAGCTCGGTCTCGTTGGAATTGAGATATTTCGCCGGTGCGTCCGAAGACATGGCGCGGCCGCCGAAGGCGATCACCTTCTCGCGCGACGACAGGATCGGAAACATGATGCGGTCACGAAAGCGATCGTATGAGACCGGCACGTTCTCGTGCACGACCAGCCCACAGGCTTCGATCTGCTCCTTCAAGACGCCCTTGCCGGCAAGAAACTCCTTCAGCGCATTGCGGCTGTCGGGAGAATAGCCGAGACGGAAAGTCTCGATCGTGCGGCCGGTCAGGCCACGATCGCGCAGATAGGCGCGAGCACGGGCGCCGTTGGCAGTCTGTAGCTGATCCTGAAAGAACTGAGTCGCCATCTCCATGACGTCGAGCAGCGACGTGCGCTCCTTCTCCCGCTTTGCCTCCATGGGATCGGCCACAGGCATGGGGACGCCGGCCATGTCGGCGATCTGCTGCACCGCCTCAGGAAAGCTCAGTCCCTCCAGCTCGGTGAGGAAACGGAAATGATCGCCCGTCACACCGCAGCCGAAGCAGTGATAGCGGCCCTTGCGGTCTTCACAGTGGAAACTCGGTGACTTCTCGCCATGGAAAGGGCAGCAGGCCCAAAAATCTCCGCGCGGCACATTGGTCTTGCGCCGGTCCCAGCTCACGCGACGACCGATCACGTCCGAAATCAGAACGCGGTCGCGAATCTCATCGAGAAACGTATTGGAAAATCGCATGGCTACCTCTGGCTCGTCTCATATAAACAGGAATGGCACGCATTGCCATGACGACCCGACCTGCACACACGGTATTCACAGCCCTTTGCAGGCAATTGCAATTTCATCATCTTGATCACAACTTCGTGAGGCTACTATCAGAATCAGGCCGCGCGCACCGGCTTGAGGCGTCGTTTCCGTGTCACCAAAAACGGTATCGATATTGACCTCACTTAGCCGGAATTGAGTCTTGGGCCGACCTGATGAGCATCAGCCTTCGCAGAAAAAGAGGCGAAAAAGCAAAGACTTGCACACCTTGAAGTGGGTAGACGGGTACGCCGGATGTATCTGGAACAATCAGCGGCTGCAATGAGCGATGCCTGCGACCCATCTGTTTGGTGGCGCATTTGCGGCATGGTTCGTAAGCCAAACATTATTTTTTTGTAATTTGATTGTTGGTGTGCGGCGCAATAGCGTTCTTCTCACGGGGCGAGACAAGCCGGCGAAGAAAAATGCTTCGCGACGCGACATGCCGAGACGCCCCCACGAACGGAAAGCCATCAGGTACAGGGCTCTCAGTTTAGGAGAGGAAATGCGGGTCCTGATCGTACCCCTAGCCGCCGCGGCCATTTTCGCCACAGCTACCTATAGCTCGGCGATGACGACTGGCGGCGCTGACGATCGGAATACGCTCTACGCTGGCGCGGAATATCAGCTGCCGGTGGATATGAAGATCCCTGCTCTCACGGCAGGCGTCAAAGTTCAAATGTCCGGACTAACGTCGCAAGCATTGGCTTTGCCGCAGGAAGTCAGGATTCTCAGATAAGTTTTACGGGATACTCAGGTGGGGCACCATCCCTACCCCCGGCGCCGCCCCACCTGAGTGCCTTTGCAATAGACGTTTGATTTTTGGGCCCCACCCTGCGTCATCAAACGGCTGCAAAGCGCAAGAAGGCAGGAGCTCCCCCAGCTCCTGCCTTCTCTAATTTTACGATCCCAATTTTCCGATGACGGAAGCTCCGAATCTCCGCGGCAGAACATTTAGAGTTCAAATGAGGCCAGTACCTTGACGTAATGGCCACAATTGATATTTCATATATCAGTAATCTAGATGATGATTTCCTAAGACAGCATGGAGAATTGCTCAGCTCATCGGAGATGGCTGCATGTCTTTATCCGCGAAGGAACTTGCCGATAATCCTGACTTTTTCGCTATAGTTCTCGACTATACCCGAGAAATTGTATCCGTTTACGGAGAAAATCGCCGGATAGGCTCCGTTTTTTCTTCGCAGCAGCGCTGGTTGATGGCCCTCGCCGGCTTCGCCTTATATTACGGCGGCGTTGATGGGAAGCCGCCCGGTATCCATGCCAACCGCTTTGCCGACTTTGTCGTCGAGCACGAAATCGCCAGTCACAACACGGCATTGAGCTTCATTCAGGAAATGCTCGACCATCATTTTCTGCGCCACCAGACAATCACGCCAGACCGTCGGGTACGACCGATGGAGCCAACCGAAGAAGCCGTCAAACAGCTTGCAAGATGGCTCGGTATTCACTTGGCGGCGCTCGACAAATTGGACGGAGGCAAACGAGGCAGCCTGTTCGCCGGGCGACCGGAACTCATTGCGGCATTGCAGCCTGCAATCTCGGTCAGCATCATTGCCAGTGACGCCGTCCGCCATCCAGGCGATACATTCGATCTGTTCACCTGGGCAAATTCCGGCGGCATAATCATGGATTACCTGATCTCGCGCGTCGGTATGATCGATCCGAAAACACAAAGAGCAATTGTCGGGCCGATCGCGTTCACGGATATCTGTCGCCGTTTCCACATCTCAAGAACGCACGCAAAGCGGCTCATGCGCAAAGCGGTCAGCATGCAAAGCGTTGGCTGGACAGGCCCCTCGGGGAAAAGCGAGCTGTGGCTGTCCAGCGGCTTCATCCAGGAATATCGGCACTATCAGGCGGAAAAGTTTGCCATCATAGATGCTGCCTGGCGGCGAGCCCTCGGCACACGGCAGACCCGTGTGCCGAAGGTGAGACTGGTCTTTACTTCAGCAACTCCTTCAGGATAGCCGAAGCCTTCGCGAAGTCCATCTGCCCGGCATAGCGCTCGCGCAAAGCCGCCACGCACTTGCCCATATCCTTCAAGCCTTGGGCGCCGAGTTCCGCAACGACGCCGGCACAGATCTCGCGCACCTTCTCGTCGGAGAGCTGCTCCGGCATGAATCCCTGGATGACGGTGATTTCCGCGCGCTCCTTGTCGGCGAGTTCGGGACGACCACCGTCGACGTAGATCTTCACCGACTCTTCGCGCTGCTTGATCATCTTGGCGAGCAGCTGGAGGATTTCGTCATCGCTTGCCTGCTCCTTGGCCTGGCCGCGATTGGCGATGTCCTTGTCCTTGATACCGGCAAGGATAAGACGCACGGTTGAAAGCTTCGCCGTATCCCTTGCCTTCATCGCATCCTTCTGGGCATTGGAAAGGGTCTCGCGGATCATGTCTGTAACTCCTCAAGCAGGCAGGCGACGATCGCCCGGCCTCTCATTTCATGCTGTCCGTCTCATAGACCATCAGCGCCGACCAATGCAATTGCGTCAAACCGGCCGAAACGAGACGAATTCCCCGGCAGGAAACGAAAAGCGCGCATTGACCGGCTCGCCTTGTTTGGCTATGTCCATCACCTGCACATTAGATCGATATGAAGATCTCAAGCCGCGGCCTGTGTCGCCGGCGGTACCTTGCCACAAACATGGCGGAAGCCTGCGGCCTCTTCAAGGTCGCGCACGACGCCGGAAACGGGATGACTATGACCGCCACAGCCCCATGGACCATTGAAAAGCCGACTGCTCTTCTCGTTCTTGCCGATGGCACCGTGATCGAAGGCAAGGGCATCGGCGCGACCGGCAAGGTCCAGGCCGAAGTCTGCTTCAACACGGCGCTTACGGGTTACGAGGAGATCCTGACGGACCCCTCCTACCTCGGCCAGATCGTCACCTTCACCTTCCCTCACATCGGCAATGTCGGCACGAATGAGGAAGACATCGAAGATCTGACGCCGGCCGCCCGGCACGGTGCCGTCGGCGTCATCTTCAAGGCCGATATCACCGATCCGTCGAGCTACCGTGCCGCCAAGCATCTCGACCAATGGCTGAAGGCCCGCGGCGTCATCGGCCTGTGCGGCATCGATACCCGCGCGCTGACCGCCTGGATCCGCGAAAACGGCATGCCGAACGGCGTCATCGCCCACGATCCGAACGGCGTCTTCGACATCGAACAGTTGAAGGCGGATGCAAAGGCCTGGAGTGGCCTCGAAGGTCTCGACCTCGCCAAGGTCGCCTCGTCCGGCCAGTCTTCGCACTGGTCGCAGACCCCCTGGGTCTGGAACGAGGGCTATGGCGAACTGGGCGCCGATGAGGCCAAGTACCACATCGTCTGCCTCGACTACGGCGTCAAGCGTAACATCCTGCGCCTCTTCGCCGGTCTCGATTGCAAGGTCACCGTGTTGCCGGCAACCGCTTCGACCGAAGACGTGCTCGGCCTCAATCCGGACGGCATCTTCCTTTCGAACGGCCCCGGCGATCCGGCCGCGACAGGCGAATATGCCGTGCCCGTCATCAAGGACCTGCTGAAGTCGGAAATCCCGCTATTCGGCATCTGCCTCGGCCATCAGATGCTCGGCCTCGCACTCGGCGCCAAAACGGCGAAGATGCATCAGGGCCATCACGGCGCCAACCATCCGGTCAAGGACCATACGACGGGCAAGGTCGAGATCGTCTCGATGAATCATGGCTTCGCAGTCGACTCGAACTCGCTGCCAGAAGGCATTGAAGAAACTCACATTTCTCTCTTCGATGGCAGCAATTGCGGCCTGCGCGTCTCCGGCAAGCCTGTCTTCTCGGTGCAGCATCATCCGGAAGCCTCGCCCGGCCCGCAGGACAGCCACTACCTTTTCCGCCGCTTCATCAATCTGGTGCGCGAGAAGAAGGGCGAGCCGGCACTGGCCGAACGCGCCTAAGCCTTCACAAGCGTCACAATATGCAGAAAGCCTCGGATTGATTGCCAATCCGAGGCTTTCTCTTGTCGCACGTCAGGATGGGAGATCCTTTACCGGCCCCTGCTCGATCAAGCCTGCAGCCGCCGCTGTTTTACCACCTCGAGCTCACTCATCATGATTTCCTGCAGGAACTCGAAGTCCGACTGTCCGAAGGCGACAAGGCCGAATCTCAGCCTGTAGCCCCAGTTCTTGTCCTGGGTAAAATCAAGCCAGCCCAGCAGAGGGCGTAGCGGCTGCTCGGGCGCATCCAGCCAATCGACATCGCGGCGATAGGCTTTTCCGCAAGCCATCTGTGCAAGATAGGGCTCACCGTCACGGACAAAGCCGATGGCGGTGAAGCTCTGAAATCCATCTCTCTCGCCCATCGTGACGGACGGCGAATAATAGACGATGCCATCGCCCGGTTTGATTCGTTTCAAGGGCGCCTGCTTGCCGTGGCTCATCTGCATGAAGCCGTGCTCGCGCCCAAGGCGCACGTGCTCCGCGCTGGCCACCGCCAGCCAATAGGACTTCTGCGCAGGCTCGGGCCGGCGGGACGATGTATTGGCGTGCGGAAAAAGGCGCACCGTGGTGCCCTGGTTGATGGAGTCTTCCCGCGGGAAAAGCGCGGCATCATTACGATCGCTTGCTTTGAAGGTCATGGTCGTCTCCCGTCGTTGGTATGACAGGAATATAGACGACCATACTGTCAATATTTGTCAGTAGTCTCGCGGACTGACAATCGACACGCCGGTATCAGACGGCCTTTTCCGAGCGTACCAGGATGTAGAATCGCGCGCAAAGCATCACCGCCGCCGAGGCGAGACCCAGCAGGAAACCGAGCCATATGCCGACCCCGCCGAAATCGAACGGGAAGGCCAGCAGCCATGCCAGGAAGAAGCCGATCGGCCAATAGGCGATCAGCGCCAGGATCATCGGCACACGCGCATCCTTCAGGCCTCGCAGCAGGCCGCTGGCGATCGCCTGCAAGCCGTCAACAAGCTGGAACAGGCCGGCGACCACGATCAGCGGCGTAGCATAGGCAAGCACTTGCGGCGCATCGGCCGAAGTAATGTCGAGGAACCAGCTTCCGAACCATGCCGGCAAGGTGGCGAACAGGATGCTGCCGCACAGCGAGATGCAGCTCGAAACGATGAGCACGACGATCGCCGCGCGCTTCAGGCCGAGATGATCGCCCTGCCCGTGCGCGACACCCACCCGCACCGTTGCCGCCTGGCTGAGGCCGAGCGGGATCATGAAGGCAATCGATGCCCACTGAAGAGCGATGCCATGGGCAGCAAGCTCGATCGTGCCGATCTGCCCCATGAGCAACGACGCCGCCGTGAACAGGCTGACTTCGGCAAGGACCGTGATGCTGATCGGGAAGCCGAGGCGGACGACATCCCACAAGGCATGCCAATCCGGCCGCCAAAGGTGGACGAAAATCTCGTAGCGGCGCGTCTCCTCGTGGCTCTGAACATAGCCGACAATGAAGATGAAGCCGACCGTCTGCACGGCAACGGAGACGATGGCCGCGCCATGAAGACCGAGCGCCGGCATGCCGAAATGGCCGAGCACCAAGGCATAGGCAAGCACAGCGTTCATGACGAGCATGGCGATGGTGACATTGAGGATGATGCCGGCGCGGCCGATAGCGCTCACCAGGGCGCGAATGACGTTGTAGAGCAATCCCGGCAACAGGGCGAAATGGCCGATGGCGATGTAGTCGCTGGCCAGTTTTGCCACATCAGGCTTTTGTCCCGCCGCCAGGAGAATCTCTTCGGAATATAGAAAGGCAGGCTGCGCCACCAGCCAATAGGCCGTCACAACCCATAGACCCATGCGCAGCGCCCGTCGCACGGACACGACATCGCCCTGGCCGTAGGCTTGCGCCACCAGCGGCACGACGGCGATGGAAAAGCCCGAGCCGAAAATCAGGATCGTGAACAGGAACTGCGCTGACAGTACCATCGCGGCAAGCTGCTCGGCGCCAAGGCGACCGACGATCATCACGTCCGTGGTATTGATGCCAAGCTGCGCCAATTGTGCGCCGATCAGCGGTATGCCGAGCGCAAGGGTGGCACGTAGATGCGCAGACCACGAATTATTGTTGTCGTGCGCGTACGGGCGCGCAGCTACCGGCATATCCATCATGAAAACTCGATTTCCAGAATCGCGCGAACCGCCCCACCCCTGGGTGCGCGAGCCTGTCGCAATACCGCAACTTAGGCTGAAAAGCCAGCCGACAAGATCACGATGCTAAAGAATTCATCATACCATCAAAATATCTGATGAATTTTTAGGCCGCCTCTCCGGCTGGCGATTGCACGGCCACCTTCGGCTGATCTTTGCGAACCTTGGTAAGAAGCACAATGAGCGCTGTCGCGACCAGAATTGCACCCATGACGAATGGCGCCCCGGCAAAGGTCACCGGCGCGGTCGGCGCGGTATAATAGCGGAACAGATACGGGAACAGCAGAGGCCCGATGATCGCAGTGATACTGGTCAGGCTGCCGAGCGCGCCCTGCAGCTCACCCTGCGCCGAAGGTGGAACTTTGCTCGCGGCAATGGAACGTAAGGGCGCATCGGCGACGTTTTCGATGACCGTTGCGACGACGACCGCATAGACCATCCAGCCTTGCCATGCGAAAGCATAGCCCATCAGGCCGAGGCAGGAAAACGCCAGCCCGAGCAATGCGGTCTTCCACTCCCCGAGCATGGGCACCAGCCGAGGCAAGACCAGTCCCATGACGAAGGCCGCGCCGATACCATACACTCCGAGGGAAAAGCCGATCTGCCCTTCGCTCCAATCATAGCGATAGGAGGTGACGAAGGACCAGACGGCCGGATAGACGCCATGCGCCAGCCAGTTCAGGAACATCACGACGCAAACCCAGCCAATGCCCTGATAGCGTCGTATCTGCTTGAGCGCACCGAATGGATTGGCCCGCCAGATCTCGAACGGCCGGCGATGCCTAGCGTTCAATGTTTCCGGCAGGAGGAAATAGGCACCGACGAAATTCAGGAATGCGAGGGCAGCCGCGCCATAGAAAGGCACCCGCGGACCGAATTCGCCCAGAAAACCACCGATGACCGGACCGAGCACGAAGCCAACACCGAAGGCCATGCCAATCAACCCGAAATTCTTCGCGCGGTTCTCGTCATTGCTGATGTCGGCGATATAGGCGGAGCAGGTCGAGAAGCTCGCACCGCTGATACCGGCGAGGATACGGCCGACGAACAGCATCCAGTAGGTACCCGCGATCGCGCAGATGAAATTGTCGATCGCGAATGTCAGCACCGAGGCGAGCAGCAGCGGACGACGCCCGAACCGATCGCTCAAATTGCCGATCAGCGGTGAGAACAGGAACTGCATCGCGGCATAGGCCAGCAGCAGCCAGCCGCCTTCGGTGGCCGCTTCGCTGACCGCAGCCCCCGTCAACTCTTCCAGGTATTTCGGCATCACGGGCATGATGATCGCAATGCCCATGACATCGAGGAAGAGGATAAGGAAGACGAGGAACAGGCCGCGTCGTGCGAATTTCTGATCGATCATGGAGTTGCCTTCTGGCGGCCCCGCCTCCATGAAGAGACAGAACGTGAACGAAAAACCGGAGTGTTCCCCATACCTAAAGATTTTGGCGGAAACAATCCGTGAACGCTTCAATCTTGTTGATTTATCGGCCGCTTTTTTTGATCCTCGGGCTAAAATGACACTTGTTTTTCCCGGCTCCGTCGCTGCTCAAGATTAAGGAAGTCGACGAAGGCTCGCAGCGGCCCCGGCATATGACGGCGGCTGGCATAATAGAGAAACGGACCGGAAAAGGCCGTTTCCCACTCTTCGAGAATGGGTACCAGCTCGCCTGTCGCAAGCTGCGGCGCGAGGAATTCCCGAAAGGTCCTGATGATGCCGAGACCTGCCACCGCGGCACTGCGTTCGATATCGATCGAATTCGTGGCAATCACCATCGATGGCGAAATGACGATCGTTTCGCCATCCTTTTCAAAATCCCAGGGCGCGTTGGAACGACTGAGGAACCGATGGCCAATGCAGCGATGCTCCAGTATATCGCGCGGGTGGCGCGGTGTGCCGTTTGCCGCCAGATAGGCAGGCGCCGCGGCGGTCACATAAGATTGTTGTCGCGGCCCGATCGGCACCGCGATCATATCCTTCTCCAGCCTCTCGTCATAGCGAATGCCGGCGTCAAACCCAGCCGCGAGCACATCGATGAAACTGTCTTCGGCAACGATTTCGACCGATATCCCCGGATAGTTCTTCAAAAAACGATTGACGATATCGGGCATGACCACCATGGCAGCGACCGTCGGCACATTCAGCCGCAAAGTTCCGCCCACACGGTCGCGAAAGCTGTTAACATCGTCGAGCGCGACCGCGATCTCGCTCATTGCCGGGGTCAATCGCTCCATCAACCGATCGCCCGCTTCGGTCGGCGTCACGCTGCGCGTGGTGCGGTTAAACAGGCGGACGCCAAGCCGCTCCTCCAGTCGCCGGATCGCCTCGCTCAGCGATGAGGCGGAAACACCGCGCTTGCGCGCGGCCACGCGAAAGCTACGCTCGCGGGCAACAGCGGTGAAGGCGACAAGATCGGCCAGCGGCAAGTTATCCATTGTGCGAAATTCCAAACAACCCGTTTCAATTTACCTGGATTATCGCACAAAGGTCGATCGAGTAAAACAAGCTGCGTAGATGTCTCTGGAGATGAGAGCGCGCTTCCGACCTAGGAGAACTGCAATGCAAAACCACCAATTGGGCGAGACCGGCCCCCAGGCATCCGCCCTTGGCCTCGGCTGCATGGGCATGTCCGGCATGTACGGGCCGTCCGATCGCGCCGAGAGCATCGCGACAATCCATGCCGCCCTCGATGCCGGCATCAACCTGCTCGATACCGGCGACTTCTATGGCATGGGCCACAATGAGATGCTGATCGGCGAGGCAATCAAGGGGCTGAAGCGCGACGATTTCCTGCTCAGCGTGAAATTCGGGGCATTGCGCGATCCGGCCGGCGCGTGGCTCGGCTATGATGCCCGACCGGCCGCGATCAGGAATTTCGTCGCTTATTCGCTGCAACGTCTCGGCGTCGACCACATCGATATCTACCGGCCGGCACGTCTCGATCCGAACGTGCCGATCGAGGAGCAGGTCGGCGCCATGGCCGATCTTATCAAGGCAGGCTACGTCAGGCATATCGGCCTGTCCGAGGTCGGTGCGGACACCATCCGCCGCGCCGCCGCCGTGCATCCGATCGTCGACCTGCAGATCGAATATTCGCTGATCTCGCGCGGCATCGAAGACAGTATCCTGCCCACCTGTCGCGAGCTTGGTATCGGCATCACGGCCTATGGCGTCCTCTCGCGCGGCCTGATCAGCGGCCATTGGCGGAAGGACAACGTCCAGAAAGGCGATTTCCGCTCCATGAGCCCGCGCTTCCAGGCTGGAAATGTGGAAAAGAACCTGGAATTGGTGGAAGCATTGCGAGGGATCGCCGAAGCCAAGAATGCGAGTGTCGCCCAGATCGCCATCGCCTGGGTCGCAGCCCAAGGCAAGGACATCGTGCCGGTCGTCGGCGCCCGCCGCCGCGATCGCCTGACGGAAGCTTTGGGCGCGCTCTCCGTGGAGCTGTCGGAAGCCGATATGGCGGCGATCGAACGCGCCGTGCCAAAGGACGCCGCCGCGGGCGGCCGCTATCCGGAAGCGCAATTGACGCATCTGGATAGCGAGAAATAAGGAATTGTCGCTTCGCCTGCTCCCCTGGCGGAGAGCGGGCGAACGAGATCAAACGGGATTGTTCAGCGTATCGCAATCACTGAGCTTGCCGGATTCGAAGCCCTGCTTGAACCATTTCATGCGCTGCGCCGAGGTGCCGTGGTTGAAGCTGTCGGGAACGACATAGCCCTGCGTGCGCTTTTGCAGCGTGTCGTCGCCGATCTGCTGCGCGGCGTTCAACGCCTCCTCAAGGTCACCTGCCTGCAAGATGCCCTTCTGTTGCGTGAACTTGCCCCAGATGCCGGCAAAGCAATCGGCCTGCAACTCGATGCGCACGGACATCTTGTTGGCATCGACCTCGCTCATGGTCCGGCGGGCCTGGTTGAATTTCGGCAGGATGCCGAGCAGATCCTGAACATGGTGGCCGACCTCATGCGCGATGACATAGGCCTGAGCGAAATCGCCCGATGCACCGAATTGATCCTTCATCTGCTGGAAGAAGGCCATGTCGAGATAGACCTTTTGATCGCTCGGGCAATAGAAAGGCCCGGTCGCCGCCGAAGCTTGCCCGCAAGCCGAAGGGAAGCTGCCCGAGAACAGCACGAGCTTCGGATCGGTATAGGTCTGGCCCATCGACTTGAAGATACCGGTCCAGGTATCCTCCGTGTCGGCAAGAACAGTCGCGACGAACTGCTTCATCTCGTCATTGGCGGGCTGACCATTATTCCCGGTTGAGGTGCTCTGCTGATATCCAGAACCACCGCCCAGCACACCGCTCTGCTGCAGAAGGCCCATGACATCGACGCCCATGGCTCTCAGCACCAGGAAGATCACCACCAGAACGATGATGGTGCGCAGGCTCAAACCGCCGCCGCCTATCCCGCCGCCGGGGAAGCGGAAGCCACCGCCACCCGTGCCGCCGCCCATGGGCGATGAGCCGCGCTCATCCTCAATATTGTCGGATTGCCGACGCCCCTTCCAATCCATAGTGCACCTCCCTGGCGATGCCTCAAATCAAAGTCCCTTAAAGCACTTATATATCCAGGAAGACGGGCAACACCAGTTGGCGAACGACAGAACGTCAAGTTAAACCTCGACGACGCCATATTTCCTTCGACAGCAGCCACAGAAGAACGATCGCAATACCCGCGACGACGACAAGCGGTGCAATTTCGTCGCCGCCAAAGGCTACCCTGTTCATGATGCGGCCCGGAAGGAACGTAAACGCTCCCGCACCGACGATACCGCCGAAGTACAGGCTTCTGACGGTGCGCTTATGCGCCTCAATATTGTGATTGCGGGCATTGGCGATCGCTCCCCAACAGCCAAAGAGAACGAATATCGAGAGCAGATGGATGGGGCTGAAGCCATAGACCATGTTGATCTGGTGAATGAAGAAGCTCGATAGCGCCGTGACCACCATGAGGCTCAGCCATATCTTGCCGAGCAATCGATGCCTCGGCGTCCCCTTGGGCTTCAGCTGAAGATAGGCGCCGAGCAAGGCGGCCGGGATGACTGCCGCAACGTGAATCTGGATTGCGATCGGGGCATGAAGAAGCGGCTCGAGAGTCATGGCGGGTATCCCGTTGAGTTTGTCGAGCCTTTCCGCGATATTATTGTTCTCTCAATTGAAATTGCGCGAAAGAACGGGAAAATTTCGTGGATCACACCTTTCTGCAATCCACGCTTCGTGAATTGCAAGTCTTCCAGCGTTCGCCGCGATTCTGGGCAACCTTCGTCACGGTCGTCCTGATCTTTGCCTTGACCGGTCCCTACGGCACATTCGCTCGGTTGATGCCGGGCGCTCGGCTCGGCTATTGGCTGGCCCTTCATGCCATGGCCTGGTCGATAGCCATCGTCTTCTCCGTCGTCGCCGAAATTCTCCTGCGCAAACAGATGGCCGGCATGTTTGCCCGGATGATGACGGGCTCGATCATTGCAGCACTTCCGATCGGCTTCGGCATCGGGCTCGTCGATCTGGCATTCTTCGGCACCATACCCACCTTGGCAGGCTGCCTGCGCCAATCGCTGAGTTCGATACCGCTCTGCTTTCTCTTCTGCCTCTTGACCTATCTGACGATGCAACGGCAAATCGCGATAGCAGCCGAAGGACCGGCTGAGGAGAAGCCAACGACTCCTGTTGCAAAGACATCCGAGATTAAAGACCCGCCCTCACAGGCACCAATCTTGTCACGCCTGAAACCGGAAAATCGGGGAGCGCTCATAAGGCTTGCCGTCCGTGACCACTATACCGAGGTCGTCACGAGCCGCGGCCGCGAGCTCGTCCTGTTGCGCTTCGGCGATGCGCTGAGGGAAATCGGCGAGACCGAGGGCATGCGCCTGCATCGATCCCATTGGATTGCCGCCGACCATGTCGCCGGTTTGAAACGCGACAACGGCAAACTTTTCATCGTAACCCGCGACGGCATGGAAATGCCGGTGAGCCGCCCCTACGCCGACGCCGTCCGGCACCGTTTTGGTTAGCAACGGCAAAGCATGCGGAATTCATGTCGATTCCGCGATTTATGGGGTTCCGTTTGCAAATACATTTGCCTATAAGCCGCTTCTAGCCTGAAAAGACTTGCCCATGCGCGCCCCGACCGGTGATCTTCCACCCTGGCCGGTTTTTCGCGCAACAAAAAAACGGATGTGAGCCCATGCCGAAGCGCCAAGATATCAAATCGATCCTCATCATCGGCGCAGGACCGATTGTTATCGGCCAGGCCTGCGAATTCGACTATTCCGGCACACAGGCCTGCAAGGCGCTCAAGGAGGAAGGCTACCGCGTCATCCTCGTCAACTCCAATCCGGCAACGATCATGACCGACCCGGGCCTGGCGGACGCCACCTACGTCGAGCCGATCACGCCCGAGGTTGTTGCCAAGATCATCGCCAAGGAGCGCCCGGATGCGCTGCTGCCGACCATGGGTGGTCAGACCGCGCTCAACACCGCCCTTTCGCTGAAGCGCATGGGCGTGCTCGACCGCTACAATGTCGAAATGATCGGCGCTAAACCCGCCGCGATCGACATGGCCGAGGACCGCGCCCTCTTCCGCGAAGCCATGGCCCGCATCGGTCTTGAAACGCCGCGCTCGATGCTGGCGAACGCTACCGATATCAAGGATACCGACCGCAAGACCCACGAAGCCGAGCGCAGCAAGCTGAAGGCGCAGCTTTCCGGTGCCGAGCTCGACAAGGCGCTCGACGAACTGGAAAACCAGTGGAACCTCGGCGAGAGCGACCGCAAGCAGCGCTACATGAGCCATGCCATGGCAATTGCAGCCCAGGCGATCGATCATGTCGGCCTGCCCGCCATCATTCGCCCCTCCTTCACCCTTGGCGGTACCGGTGGCGGCATCGCCTATAACCGCTCGGAATTCTTCGAAATCGTCGGCGGCGGCCTTGATGCCTCGCCGACCACCGAAGTGCTGGTCGAAGAATCGGTGCTCGGCTGGAAGGAATTCGAGATGGAAGTGGTCCGCGACACGGCGGACAATTGCATCATCATCTGCTCGATCGAAAACATCGACCCGATGGGCGTCCATACCGGTGACTCGATCACGGTTGCCCCCGCGCTGACGCTGACCGACAAAGAATACCAGATCATGCGTAACGCCTCGATCGCGGTCCTGCGCGAGATCGGCGTCGAGACTGGCGGTTCGAACGTGCAGTTCGCCGTCAATCCGAAGGACGGCCGCCTCGTCGTCATCGAAATGAACCCGCGCGTGTCGCGCTCGTCTGCTCTCGCATCGAAGGCCACCGGCTTCCCGATCGCCAAGATCGCAGCCAAGCTGGCCATCGGCTACACGCTGGACGAACTGGAAAACGATATCACCGGCGGCGCAACCCCGGCATCCTTCGAGCCTTCGATCGACTACGTGGTCGTGAAAATTCCACGCTTCGCCTTCGAGAAATTCCCTGGCGCCTCGCCTGTCCTGACCACGGCGATGAAGTCGGTCGGCGAAGTCATGGCGATCGGCCGCACCTTTGCCGAATCGCTGCAGAAGGCGCTGCGCGGCCTCGAAACCGGTCTCACCGGCCTCGACGAGATCGAAATCCCCGGCACCGAAGAGGGTGAAGGAAACCGCAACGCCATCCGCGCCGCCATCGGCACCCCGACGCCGGATCGCCTTCGCATGGTCGCCCAGGCGCTGCGCCTTGGCCTGACGCCGGAAGAAGTGCACGAAGGCTGCAAGATCGACCCCTGGTTCATCGCGCAGCTGAAGAGCATCGTCGATATGGAAGCCCGCATCCGCGAGCATGGCATGCCGGAAGATGCGACCAACCTGCGCATGCTGAAGGCGATGGGCTTCTCCGACGCGCGTCTGGCGACGCTGACCGGCAAGCGTCCGAAGGAAGTGGCGGAGCTTCGCAACAAGCTGAACGTGCGCCCCGTCTTCAAGCGCATCGATACCTGCGCCGCCGAGTTCGCTTCGCCGACCGCCTACATGTATTCGACCTATGAGACGCCTTTCGTCGGCGCCGCCCGCTCCGAGGCTGAGGTTTCCGACCGCAAGAAGGTCGTCATCCTCGGCGGCGGCCCGAACCGTATCGGCCAGGGCATCGAGTTCGACTATTGCTGCTGCCACGCCGCCTTCGCCCTGAAGGATGCCGGCTATGAAGCAATCATGATCAACTGCAATCCGGAAACGGTCTCGACCGACTATGACACATCGGATCGCCTCTATTTCGAGCCGCTGACGGCCGAAGATGTGATCGAAATCCTGAAGGCGGAGCAGGAAAATGGTGAAGTTGTCGGCGTCATCGTCCAGTTCGGCGGTCAGACCCCACTGAAGCTCGCAGAAGCGCTCGAAAAAAACGGCATTCCGATCCTCGGCACGGCGCCTGACGCCATTGATCTTGCCGAAGACCGCGACCGTTTCCAGAAGCTGCTGATGAAGCTCGATCTCAACCAGCCAAACAACGGCATCGCCTATTCGGTCGAGCAGGCCCGCCTCGTCGCGTCGGAAATCGGCTTCCCGCTGGTCGTGCGCCCGTCCTATGTTCTCGGTGGCCGCGCCATGCAGATCATCCATTCGGAAGGCATGCTGCAAACCTATCTTCTCGACACGGTCCCCGAGCTGGTGCCGGAAGACATCAAGCAGCGCTATCCGAACGACAAAACCGGCCAGATCAACACGCTGCTCGGCAAGAACCCGCTCCTGTTCGACAGCTATCTTGCCAACGCCATTGAAGTCGACGTCGACTGCCTGTCCGACGGCACCGACGTCTACGTCGCCGGTATCATGGAGCATATCGAGGAGGCCGGTATCCACTCCGGTGACTCGGCCTGCTCGCTGCCGCCGCGCACGCTTTCGCCAGCCATGCTCGATGAGCTGGAGCGCCAGGCGAAGGCCATGGCCAAGGCGTTGAATGTCGGTGGCCTGATGAACGTCCAGTTCGCCATCAAGGATGACACGGTCTACGTGCTCGAAGTCAACCCGCGCGCCTCGCGCACGGTACCTTTCGTCGCCAAGACCATCGGCGCGCCGATCGCCAAGATCGCCGCCCGCGTCATGGCCGGCGAAAAGCTGGATGCGGTGTTTGCCGCCTATGGCGAAAAGCCCGATCCGCGCAAGCTGAAGCACATCGCCGTCAAGGAAGCCGTCTTCCCCTTCGCGCGCTTCCCCGGCGTAGACATCCTGCTCGGACCGGAAATGCGCTCGACCGGCGAAGTCATCGGCCTGGATACCGATTTTGCGCTGGCCTTCGCCAAGTCGCAGCTCGGCGCCGGCGTCGAATTGCCGCGCGACGGGACAGTCTTCGTCTCGGTCCGCGACGACGACAAGCCGCGCGTCCTGCCCGCCATCCGCATGCTGACGGAACAGGGCTTCAAGGTCCTCGCGACGGGCGGAACCCAACGCTTCCTGGCCGAAAACGGCATCGAAGCCACGAAGATCAACAAGGTCCTGGAAGGTCGTCCGCATATCGAGGACGCCATCCGCAACCGTCAGGTCCAGCTCGTCATCAATACGACCGACAGCAACAAGGCGATCTCGGATTCGAAATCGCTTCGCCGGGCGACATTGATGCAGAAGGTGCCCTACTACACCACCATGGCCGGCGCCGAAGCCGCCGCCATGGCGATCAAGGCACTGAAGGCCGGGAACCTCGAAGTGCGGCCGCTGCAGAGCTATTTCTAAGGGCGAGTTTCCGTCACGACGAATGCTGACACAGTAGCCGGCTCACATTCGTCCTGGCTTGGAATGGCCATCGCGGTGATCGGTGAAGAAGCCTCATGGCCGATTTCCGGGCACCCGGCCTTGGCATGCGAAGACGTGGAGTAGCCTCCCATAAGTCATCGAATTTTCTGGAAATCGGCTGTCGCAATCTGCTATAGATGACAAAATAATGGCTCTACATGGTTCCGAAGTACCGCTTCGGAACCTGTTTTCTTTTGTGTGTGCGGAAGAGCAGCGCAGGGAGTGAAGGACAAGGCAAATGGTTGAAAAGGTACCGATGACACAGAACGGGTTCGTCAAGCTGCAGGAAGAACTGCGCTGGCGTCAGCAGGAAGAGCGCCCGAGAATCATCGAGGCAATTGCGGAAGCGCGCGCCCATGGCGACCTCTCTGAAAATGCCGAGTACCATGCCGCCAAGGAAGCACAGAGCCACAATGAAGGCCGCATCGGCGAGCTCGAAGACCTGACGGCACGCGCCGAAGTCATCGACCTTTCCAAGATGTCCGGCTCGAAGATCAAGTTCGGCGCCAAGGTGAAACTCGTCGACGAGGACACCGAGGAAGAGAAGATCTATCAGATCGTCGGCGACCAGGAAGCCGACGTGAAGGCCGGCCGCATTTCCATATCCTCGCCGATTGCACGCGCTCTGATCGGCAAGGAAGTCGGCGATTCCATCGAGGTCAATGCACCCGGCGGCGCCAAGGCTTACGGAATCCTCTCCGTCACCTGGGGCTGATCAGCCCCGTGCGCGATCGCGATTCAACGCATGCGAGCGATCTCCGCGAGATCGAGATCGTCGCGACGAATTTCAAACGCCGGCTCTCCGGCGTTACCTCCACGATCGTGCAGCTGATCCCAAAGCAGATCGAGCTCGGCTATCACATCGCAACGCTCGGCCCCGGTCTGCCGGCGGATCTGCCCAAGCTTGGCTGGGTCAGGCTTTTCGGCCTCTGGACCAAGCCGCGCCGGCATCGCGTGCGTGTCTGGCATGCCCGCCGCAACAACGAGATGCTGGTCGGTCTGCTGCTGCGCTCCGTCCTGCGCATGCCGTTGAAGCTGGTCTTCACCTCGGCGGCCCAGCGCCACCATACCGGCTATACGCGTTGGCTCATCCGCCGCATGGACGCTGTTATCGCCACCAGCACCCGCTCCGGCAGTTTCCTGCAGGTGCCGCATACCGTCATCCAGCATGGCGTCGATCTCAACCGTTTTCATCCGCCAGAGACCGCTGACGACCGCATGGTCGCGACCGGCCTGCCCGGCACCTACTTGATTGGCTGCTTCGGTCGCGTCCGCCATCAGAAGGGCACCGATCTCTTCGTCAAGGCGATGATCGAGCTTCTGCCGCGCTATCCGGATTGGACCGCCGTCATCTGCGGCCGGGTGACTGCCGAACATCGCGGCTTCGGCGATGAATTGGTGAAGCTGGTGACCGACGCCGGCCTTGCCGATCGCATCCGTTTTCTTGGCGAAGTCGACGATATCAAGCCCTGGTACCGTCGCGCGACCCTCTACGTCGCCCCCTCCCGCAACGAAGGTTTCGGCTTGACGCCGCTCGAAGCCATGGCGTCCCGCACAGTGGTTGTCGCCTCGGATGCCGGCGCCTATGCGGAGCTGATCGTTCCGGGCGAGACCGGTGCCGTCGTCCCCGCCGACGATGGTGAAGCGCTGACCAGGGCTATCGCCTTCTATCTTGCCAATCCGGAGGAGACGCTCCGTCAGGGCGAAAACGCCGTGCGTCATGTGCGCAGCGATTTCGCACTGGAAAAGGAAGCGACTGCCATTGGCGACGTCTATCGACGGCTGCTCATCGCCAACGATTGAGCGGGCAGGCTAGCGACCGAGATCGACATGATTGCGTTCGATAAAGTCGATCATCGAACGATCTTCCACCATATCTTCCTCGATGCTTTTGACGATGGACAGGACCTTGTCCCGGTATTTCGTCGCGCTGCTGTCGTAGGCCCATCCCCGCTCAAGCTTCTCCATCAGCTCCTGTCTAGATTTCGTGTAGTAGTGATTGAGCTGCAGGAACCGGTTCGAATAGAACTCAGGCGATTTCCGCGCCCGCCGCGTGAAGCGCTGGCCGGCATCATTGGCCGTCAGATCCTCATAAGCTCGCGTCTGGAACTGGTGAACGCTGACCTCTGTCACTTCACACGGATCGACGATGCACTTGAAATTGCTGACATTTTCCTTACGCGTCATCGGATCGGCGCCACGCTGCGTGTAGTTCAGCGTCAAAGGCCCGGCAGGAGGCGCCTCATGGCCGCTGGTGGCGAACATGTGCCATGGCAGCGAAACATTCGGAAAATCGCCGACTGCCTCCAACGCCTCTTCGACCGTGCGCGCCTCTTTCGGCAGCAGGAACTCATCCACGTCGATAAAGGCCATCCAGCGGTAGTGACAGCCGAAATTGAGGATCGCATGCGCGAAGACGATGACCTGGCCGTTCAGCATCGTTGACGTCGCTGCATCCTGCATCCGTCCGGCCCAAGGGATGATCGTCAGCGTCTCCTCATCCAGGAGATTGCGAAGCCGTGCACAGGTGTCGTCCGTGGAGCCGTTGTCATAGATATAGAAGTGGCGAATGCCGACGGCCTGATGGAAGCGCACCCATTCTTCGATGTAGCGCGCCTCGTTCTTGACGCAGGCGGCAATGGCAATGCCATGCCGCCCTGCCCGCGGCTCGGGCGGCTCGATGGTCAGTTTCTTGGCATCGGAGCCTTTGGGTTTCAGCCAGCGCATCAGCCTCTTTCTCTGCAACGGGACGATGCGTTGCTAACAATCAACGACTTGCGTTGGCAAGCCCCGAGCCGAGCAGTCCGTATGTCCTAACGGAACGACCCAAGGGATTTCAGCACCTCACGGTAGCGTCAAGCCTTCGACCTTGCAGCAAACCTGTCGTCGTAACCGAAATCATACTTCAGCAGCGCTGAAACGGGCGAATAGTTGATGAACGAAACACCGCGTTCCCCAGCGATTTGCCGGGCGAACACGAGGTGCTCGACAATGCGGTCTTCGGCCCGCGCTATGCCTGAGAAAGCAGTGTCGCTTCCGGTCTCATAAAAACGCGGTTCACGCGCATTGGAAATATCGATGCCCAGAAAGCCGATCGTCTTTGGTGTACAATACAAGGCAAATTGCAGCACCGACACCGCAACCGAGCCGCCAAGGAAAACACCGCGATCCGGCGAGAGCGAGAAACCGGCGGAACCGGTCGCATCCAGCCGCGCATATTGGAGTTGCCTGATGTCGTCGGGGGAGCGGCGGCGGGCGCCATAGGGCTTGCGGATGTCATCGATCAGAATGATCGTCTTGTCCGCCAGCCAGCCCTTGTCGATCTCGCAAAGCGCACGCAGCACGGCAATGGAAAACAAGCAAAGCGAGCCCGGCGCGATCTTCTTCCGCATCATTTCGATATGCCGCCAGACGAAACGTTCGTCCTCGACCGCAATGGCAAGCGGCTCGACGATCCGGTCGCCGATGAGCCCGATAGCGCCGTTCAGCAGAATGGCACTCCTGGATTCCAGTCCACTCAGATCGCAAGCGCGAATCGAAGGGCCTGAGCCGACAATATAGATATTGTCACCGGAGCGCTCACGCAGCCGATCCATACCGACGAGGCTCGCGACCTTGGAGCCGCGATAGAGCACTTCGCTCACATTTTGGCTGCGAACGATGCTGAGCCCGGGAAACCAATCCTGCACGTGAGCCAGCGAACCGCCCAGCACGAGGCGCACGCCGGACTTGATCAGCGATCGGTGCCAGGGGCGATCCGCCATCCGTCCTAAAGCTCCACCAACCCGAGCTTCTTGACCTGCCGAATGGTCAGCATCGTACGCACCGTATCGACGTGCTCATTCGCCGTCAGAACCTCGATGACAAAATCCTGGAACCGGGTGAGGTTTTCCGCAACGCAATGCAGCAGGAAATCGCTGTCGCCGGAAACCATCCACGCCTGCCGCACCAGCGGCCATTCCGCCGTAGCACTGGCAAAGGCCTTGAGATTGGCCTCGGATTGATGCTTGAGACCGACCATGCAGAAGGCAACGAGATCGAAGCCGAGCTTCGGGCTGTTCAGCATGGCATGATAGCCTTCGATGATGCCGGCTTCCTCCAGCTTGCGCACCCGGCGCAGACAGGGCGGCGCGGAGATGCCGACTCGATCGGCCAGCTCGACATTCGTCATCCGCCCGTCCCGCTGCAGCTCCCGCAGGATCTTGATATCGATGGCATCGAGTTCAGCGCGAAGCACTTTATGGCCTTTCTTTAATTCCCCTTCGCCAGCTTCTATATAAGGCAGGAAAATACGCAAGAAAGTTTCTCTAGCGTAACCGATTCTTACACAAAGCAGATTTGCTCTGTTAGTAATGCAAGGCTGCCCTTGAATAAATGCATGCGGCAATCATAAATGGAGCGGCGGATCGTGAAATCGCCTGCTTTTCGCGTTGAAGCCGCGGTTTCCCAAGCGCTGAAATTGAAAGGACTGACTATGCCTGCCCGCCACACGAAGGTGCTCATCATCGGCTCCGGCCCAGCCGGCTATACTGCCGCTGTCTATGCTGCGCGCGCCATGCTGCAGCCGGTCCTGATTGCCGGCCTGGAACAGGGTGGCCAGCTGATGATCACGACGGATGTCGAAAACTATCCGGGCTTTGCCGACCCGATCCAGGGGCCCTGGCTGATGGAGCAAATGCTGCAGCAGGCCCAGCATGTCGGCGCCGAGATCGTCAATGACCTCGTGACCGAGGTCGACACCAATCAGCGTCCCTTCGTCGCTCGCACCGACAGCGGCCAGGTCTGGACCGCCGACACACTCATCATCGCCACCGGCGCCAAGGCCAAGTGGCTCGGCATCGAGAGCGAGCAGCACTTTCAGGGCTTCGGCGTCTCCGCCTGCGCCACCTGCGACGGCTTCTTCTATCGCAACAAGGACGTGATCGTGGTCGGCGGCGGCAACAGCGCTGTCGAGGAAGCGCTCTATCTTTCCAACATCACCAAGTCGGTGACCTTAGTGCACCGCCGCGAATCCTTCCGCGCTGAAAAGATCCTGCAGGAACGCCTGTTCGCGAAGCCGAACGTGAAGATTCTCTGGAACATCGAAGTCGCTGAAATCACGGGCACGCCGGCCAAGCCGCCGATGCCGCCGTCGGTTTCCGGCGCGCGCCTGCGCGATACGCGCACCGGTGCCGTCACCGATGTGACGATCGACGGTATTTTCGTCGCCATCGGCCATGCGCCGGCGACCGAGCTTTTCAAGGGCAAGCTGAAGCTCAAGGACAATGGCTACCTCTGGACCGCACCGGATTCGACGGCGACCAGCCTCGAAGGCATCTATGCCGCCGGCGACGTGACCGACGATACGTTCCGACAGGCGGTCACCGCAGCGGGGATGGGCTGCATGGCCGCGCTTGAGGCGGAACGTTACTTGACTGGGCATATGCCCGTCGCCGTGGCTGCGGAGTGAGGCAGCCGATGAGGGGAAGCGGCATGCCATTGGACTGGGACAAGCTGCGTATTTTTCATGCGGCTGCCGAAGCGGGATCGTTCACGCATGCGGCGGATAAATTGCACCTGTCCCAATCCGCCATCAGTCGGCAGGTCAGCGCGCTGGAGCAGGATGTCGGCATCAAGCTCTTCCATCGCCATGCGCGCGGCCTCATTCTGACCGAACAGGGAGAATTGCTCTACCGCACCGCACACGATGTTCTGCTGAAGCTCGAGACGGTCAAGATGCAACTGACCGAAACGACCGACAAGCCGAGCGGCAAGCTGCGCGTGACGACGACGGTCGGCCTTGGCCAGGGCTGGCTCACCGACAAGATCCAGGAATTCCTGCAGCTCTATCCGGATATGCAGATCCAGCTCATCCTCGACAACGAGGAGCTGGACGTGAACATGCGCCATGCGGATTGCGCCATCCGCCTGCGCCAGCCGCAGCAATCGGACCTGATCCAGCGCAAGCTCTTCACCGTGCATATGCACGTCTATGCGGCGCCCTCCTACATCAATCGCTACGGCGAGCCGCAATCGGTCGAGGATCTGGACGAGCATCGCATCATCAGCTTCGGCGAGCCGGCACCGAATTACCTGCTCGACGTCAACTGGCTGGAGATCGCCGGACGCTCGTCCGACAACAAGCGAATGCCGCATCTGCAGATCAACAGCCAGACGTCGATCAAGCGCGCCTGCCTGCTCGGCATCGGCATCGCCGTGCTGCCCGACTACATCGTCGGCCGGGATCCGGGCCTGATTCAACTTGCCATCAATGCGGACGTCCCGTCCTTCGATACGTATTTCTGCTATCCTGACGAGATGAAAAATGCGGCTAAGCTCAAGGTTTTCCGAGATTTTGTCGTCGCCAAGGCCCGGAACTGGAATTTCTAGATAAAGGTAAACCACTGATAACAAACTCTTTTTGAGACTAATATATCAGCCGCGCGTATGACGCATAGCTGATATGCACAAAATAGAGTTGAAGCCTGCCCATTTAACTACCATATCGCACATAGCTCATGCACACGGTGGCTTTTCCTCCCAGTTCCACCGCATTGGCTGTTCCCCTCTGGAGGTTTTTGACCTTCATACCTATAGGGCCCTGGTTTACTCCGGCGGCCCTTTTTTTTGCCTTTTTGGCGCTGACCCCGCAAACGCATAACTGCCATGCACAAAAAAGCATTGCGCACTGCACAAATTAGCATCATAACGCACACAGCTGATGCACATGGTGGCTTTTCCTCCCAGTTCCACCGCATTGGCTGTTCCCCTCTGGAGGTTTTTGACCTTCATACCTATAGGGCCCTGGTTTACTCCGGTGGCCCTCTTTTTTTGCCCATTTTCTGAGCAGTCGCCCCTATTGCAATGCGGAAAATAATATCCCGCGTCGACCTTGATATATCGAAAACCATCGATACATATATCGTCATTATTCGATATTCATGTGGTGAACACCATGGACAAGAGCGAGATACTCAAGGCTTTGGCCCATCCGGCCAGGCTTGAAATCCTCAACCACCTCAAGGATCCGCATACTCATTTCCCGACGCAGGAGCATCCGCTGGAACTGGGTGTCTGCGCCAGCCAGTTCGAGCGCTGCGGCCTGTCTCAATCCACCGTGTCGGCCCATCTGAGCACGCTGCACCGCGCTGACCTGGTGACCACGCGACGGCTGGGGCAGTGGATTTTCTACAAGCGTAACGAGGAGACCATCGCGGAATTCCTCGACTCCCTGCAAAAGGAACTTTGAACATGCCTCTTGCGCTTCTCGTTCTCGCGCTCAGCTCATTCGCCATCGGCACGACCGAGTTTGTCATCATGGGGCTGTTGCCCGAAGTGGCCTCGGATCTGTCCGTCACCATTCCGCAAGCCGGCTGGCTGGTCACCGGCTACGCGCTGGCTGTTGCGATCGGTGCGCCGATCATGGCGGTCTCGACCGCCCATCTGCGGCGGCGCTCGGCCCTGATCATGCTGATGGGTTTCTTTATTCTCGGCAATCTCCTTTGCGCCATCGCCCCGGGCTATTGGGTGCTGATGATCGCCCGGGTCGTTACCGCGCTTTGCCACGGTGCCTTCTTCGGCATCGGCTCGGTGGTCGCGGCAAGCCTGGTTGCGGATGATCGCAAGGCCCGCGCCGTCGCCCTGATGTTCACCGGCCTGACGCTCGCCAACGTGCTCGGTGTTCCCCTCGGCACGGCCTTCGGCCAGGCTTTTGGCTGGCGCGCGCCGTTCTGGATCGTCTCTCTTCTTGGCGTCGCCTCGATCATCGGCCTCATCGCCGTACTGCCGAAGGGCGAAGAGGTGCGTCAGGGCAATCTCGCCCGCGAGATCTCGGCACTGCGCGGCACCGGCCTCTGGCTGTCGCTGCTGACGACCGTGTTCTTCTCGGCCGCCATGTTCGCGCTCTTCACCTATATCGCCCCGATGCTGCGCGACGTCACCGGCGTCTCGCCGAAAACCGTCACCTGGACGCTGTTGTCCATCGGCGTCGGCCTGACGATCGGCAATCTGATCGGCGGCAAGCTCGCCGACTGGCGCCTCGGCACGACGCTTGCCGGCGTCTTCATCGCAATCGCGGTGACGTCGGCGATCTTCAGCGTCACCATTCATTCCTTTGTCGGTGCCGAGATCACGCTGTTCCTGTGGGCGGCGGCAGCCTTTGCGGCTGTACCTGCGTTGCAGATCAGCGTCGTTTCCTTCGGAAAGGATGCGCCGAACCTGGTTTCGACCATCAATATCGGCGCCTTCAACACCGGCAACGCACTCGGCGCCTGGATCGGCGGCGTGGTCATCGACCAAGGCTTTTCGCTGTCGCAGGTGCCACTTGCCGGCTCGGCCATGGCGATCCTCGGCCTCATCACCGTCTTGCTGACGTTCGCAGCCACCCGCTCCAAGGGCGAGGCCCTCGCCTCGTCCTGACAACTCTCCTCCTCCCGCCCCCCATCATAAGAAAGGACGACCCATGACCAAATTGTTCGAACCGACGAAGCTTGGCGACATCTCCCTTGCCAACCGCATCGTCATGGCGCCTCTCACGCGCAATCGCTCCCCGAATGCCGTGCCGAACGAGCTGAACGTCAAATACTACGCCCAGCGCGCCAGTGCCGGGCTGATCATCACCGAAGCAACGGCAATTACCCATCAGGGTCAGGGCTATGCCGACGTGCCCGGTCTTTACAGCAAAGAAGCCCTCGACGGCTGGAAGAAGGTGACGGACGCCGTGCACGCCAATGGCGGCAAGATCGTCGTGCAGATGTGGCATGTCGGCCGCATCTCCCACACCACTCTCCAGCCCAATGGCGGCAAGCCGGTTTCCTCCACCTCCAAGCGCGCCGAGAACTCGAAGACCTATCTGGTCAATAGCGACGGCACCGGCGGCTTTGCCGATGTTTCCGAGCCACGCGCTCTCGAAACCTCGGAAATATCAGGCATTATCGAGGACTATCGCAAGGCTGCCCGCGCTGCGATCGATGCCGGCTTCGATGGCGTCGAGATCCACGGCGCCAACGGCTACCTGATCGACCAGTTCCTGCGCGCCAATGTCAACGACCGCACCGACCAGTATGGCGGCGCGATCGAAAACCGCGCGCGCTTCCTCTTCGAAGTCGTCGATGCCATCACAAAGGAAATCGGTGCCGGCCGCACGGCGATCCGCATCTCGCCGGTAACCGCGTCCGGCGATGCGAGCGATCCCGCTCCGCAGCAGCTGTTCACCTATGTGGTCAATGGCCTGGCAAAGTATGGCCTCGCCTACATCCATGTCGTCGAAGGCCAGACTGGCGGCAAGCGCGACTTCCTGCCCTTCGACTACGATGCCCTGCACGCAGCCTATAAGGCCGCAGGCGGCAAGGCCGGCTGGATGGTCAACAATGCCTATACCCGCGAGATGGCGATCGAGGCCGTCGACGGCGGCAAGGCCGATGTCGTCGCTTTCGGTAAGCCGTTCATCTCCAATCCGGACCTCGTCCATCGCCTGAAGGAAGATGCTGCGCTGGCGCCATGGGACCAGGCAACGCTCTATGGCGGTGGCGCCAAGGGCTATGCCGATTATCCCACGCTCAATGAAGCGGCCTGAGCCGCAGGCGGCGCTTTCACGCGTAAGCACGCATCTCGGATTTAATTCGATACCAACAAAGCACCCTCGCGACGAAACGTTGCGAGGGTTTTTCCGTTTCAACGCTTGAAAACAGACACGGCACAACCGAGCTAAGCAGGCATGCACGCTCCAGAAGCACAATGCCCAGGTATAGCAAAGCCGATACATGTTTGATCCCTATATCGACCGTTGGTCGCTGACACCCGACGGCGATCCCATCATCACCCATTCGAGCCATCTGTTGCCGGTCCTCTGGCGAGATAAGCCCGCCATGCTCAAGATCGCGCTGGATGTCGACGAGAAGTTCGGTAATCGCGTGTTGCGCTGGTGGGACGGTGACGGCACGGCCTTCGTCTACGAGCATGATGACAATGCCGCGCTTATGGAGCGGGCGACCGGGCCAGGCTCGCTGCTCACCATGGCGATGCAGGGCGAAGACGACGAGGCAAGCCGGATCATGTGTCGCACGGCGGCAAGGCTGCATGCGCCGAGGGCAAAACCGCTTCCGTCGGATCTCGTACCTCTGGATCGCTGGTTCCGGGAACTCGAACCGGCAGCGCGCATTCACGGCGGCATGCTCGCCGCTTGCGCCGAGGTGGCCGCACGCCTTCTGGCGGATCAACGCGACCAGACCATATTGCACGGCGATATTCACCACGAGAACATTCTGGATTTCGGCCCTCGCGGCTGGCTCGCCATCGATCCCAAGCGGGTCTATGGCGAGCGCGGTTTCGATTTCGCCAATACCTTCTGCAATCCCGAGCTGCCGACCGTCACCAAACCGGGTCGCTTGCAACGGCAGTTGCCGATCGTTTGCGCCGAGACGGGCCTCGAGCCGAAACGGCTGCTGCAATGGATCATCGCCTATGCGGGACTTTCGGCCGCCTGGTTCTTGAGTGACGGCGACACGAAGAATGCGGATTCGGATTTCACCGTCGCGGGTATTGCCTTTGCCGAGCTCGGCGCCTGACGGTCGGCTCATGCCGCCGGCAGGCAGCCGATTGCTGCAAGGCTCGTCTTCACAGCCTCGTCGATCGGCGTGTGCGGCTCTTCGCCGAGCGCGGCCAGCAGCTTGTCGTTTCTCATCTGCAACGGCACGTCCCAAAGATAGCTCATTTCACGCAACTCCCGCATGAACGGCACGAAGGGAGCAGCCAGTGGCACCATCCACCAGGGAAACGCCTTGACCTTCACAGGATGCCCGAGCACGCGCCGCACGGCATCGACCAACTGCCTGCCATCGCCATCCCAATGGCCGCGCATGTGATAGACAGCAAAAGCAGGCAGCTCGTCGCCCTGCTCGATCAGGCGGATCATCGTCTCGGCAACATCGGGCAGGTAAGCCCACTGATGCCCAATACCGGATTTGCCCGGATAGGTTACGGAACGGATCGGTTTGCCAGGTGTCACCATGGCCTGTGAAAACCAGCTATTGGCGCGGGCTCCGCCAAAGAAATCTCCGGCACGAACAATGATGACCGGCGTACCGCCCTCCTCCGCAGCCGCCCTCAGGCGCCGTTCCATCTGAACGCGGATGGCGCCCTTGCGGGTTTTCGGCCGCTGCGTGCTATCCTCGGTGACATTGGGGAAGACATCGGGGCCGAAATTATAGACCGTACCCGGCAGCACGATCCGCGCACCGACCGCCTTTGCCGCCGCGATGGTGTTATCAAGCATCGGCAGTACGAGCTGTCCCCAGTTGCGATATCCGGGCGGGTTGACGGCGTGCACGATAACATCGGCTCCCGCCGCAGCCTTCAAGACATCCTCGGCCCGCATGGCGTCACCCTGGACCCAGTCGAAGCCCGGTTGGCGACGAGCCGCCCGCGCTGCATCACGGTTCAGTGCCCGGATGCGCCAGCCGCGGGCGGCAAGCCCCTCGGCAACGCCGCCGCCGATGCCGCCGGTAGCGCCGAGTATCAATGCGGTTTTCGTATTCTCGATCTGCACGCTCATCGTCATCTCCATTGGTTCGATGAGCCGATTATGCTTCGCGCGCCCAATAAACGAAATTGTCAAAAAATCTGCAGATACTATACATAAATGTATGATAGCATCTGAACCGAGCTGGGATTTTTATCGCACCTTCCTCGCCGTGCTGCAGCATGGTTCGCTGTCTGCCGCCGCCCGCGATCTCGGCCTCACCCAGCCAACCATCGGCCGCCATATCGACGCGCTGGAAGCTGCGGTCGGCGCCGAACTCTTCACGCGCTCGCAACAAGGCCTCATTCCGACCGATGCCGCCCTTGTCCTGAAGCCCTATGCGGAGACATTGGCCAACACGACCGCCGCCTTGTTGCGCGCCGCTTCGGGCTCACGCGACAGGGTGAGCGGGACAGTGCGCATCAGCGCCAGCGAAGTCATCGGCACGCAAGTGCTGCCACCGATCCTTGCCGGGCTGCAGGCCAGCTACCCGGAGCTGATCGTGGAGCTTTCCGCCTCCGATGCGGTGGAGGATCTGCTGCAGCGCGAGGCGGATATCGCCGTTCGCATGGTCGAGCCGGCGCAGGAAGCTCTGCTCTCCCGCCATATCGGTGTCATCGCGCTCGGCTTCTTCGCCCATCACACTTATATCGAACGACACGGCAAACCCGAGAGCATCGAAGACCTGCGTCGACACAAGCTGATCGGCTTCGATCGCCAGACGGCCTATATCAGGATGATGCTGAAGCGCTATCCCGTGTTCGACGGCGTCCCCCTCGTCTTTCGGTCCGACCATAGCATTGCGCAGCATAACGCCCTGCGCGCAGGCATCGGAATTGGTTTCCTCCAGGTACCTCTGGCAAGACGCGAGAGAGACCTCGTGCGCCTGCTGCCCGAGATCGAATTGCCGCTCGACACCTGGGTCGTCATGCATGAAAACCTGAAGACATCGCCGCGCTGCCGCGTGACGTTCGATGCGCTGGTCGCGGGCTTGCTGGACTATGTCAAGGGTGGCACTGCAGGGGAACGATCATGACAATGGGTACGGGGGTGGAACTGGTGCCCTATGATCCGGATTGGCCGGCGAATTTCCAGCGTATTCGCGGCAAGCTCGAACGATTGCTGGCACCCTACGTCGTGGCGATCGAGCACATCGGCAGCACATCCATTCTCGGCCTAACGGCAAAGCCGCTTATCGATATCGACATCATTCTTCGTAGTCCGAACGACATACCGCCAGCAACGCAGCTTCTTCTGGATCAGGATTACGAACCGCGCGGCAATCGCTACGATGACGATGTCTGGGCGTTCATGCTGCGCGATGGCAAGCCGCCGGAACGCATTTATCTCTGCCCGCCGAACAACCAGACGCATCAACGAAGGATAATCTTTCGCGATCATCTCAGGTTGCACCCTGCCGACATGGCCGAATATGCCAGGCTGAAATTAGAGCTGGCGGAAAAGCACCGACACGATGGCGATCGCTATACCGCGGAGAAACGGCATTTCGTCGATGCGATCATCGACAAGGCATCAGGTACGCCGTAATTCTAAGCTCCGGGAGCCGTATCCACCGGCGGGAAGTGCATCTGGCCATCGATGACTTCCGTTTCCGGCCGGTCGCCGCCATCGGCATATTCCTCATGCCACTTGCCGCTTTCGTCCTGCCAGCTGATTTCGGCCGAGTCACCCCCGACCTGCTGTTCGGCCGCGACAATCCTGGCTGCTTCCACCGCCTCGGAATGTGTCGGAAATGCTTCCGAATAGACATCGCGGAAACGATATGCCCATCCACCATCATGCGGCACGATTTCGTATACGACCTTGACCATTCAGATCCTCCTGCTCATCTGCCAAGACCTTAGGACCGGACGTAGCCGGCGGGCCGCATGCATCTCTGACAAGTTTCGAGGATGCCGCGACATTTTTAGTTGGGCAGACCTATCCAACCAGTATTCCATTAAACGGCTTCGACTGCAAATTTCACCTTCGCATGCGAGCTTGATGTGGGAAATCATTGATTTAGAGTACAACCGTGAATCGGCGCAAAGGTTGGAAACGTGATCATAGCGAACTGGCTTAGACAGGAAAAAGCCCTCTTGGTGGCATTGGCAATCGCCGTCATCGCCTATGTCGGCGAGCATGCCGTGCTGGAAATGGGGCAAGCCGCATCGATGATCGCGGCCGTTGCATTGATCGCGACGATTGTGCTGGCCTCCATGCGCGTTGCGCATCATGCCGAAACCCTTGCCGTAAAAGTCGGCGACCCCTATGGCACGATGATCCTGACGCTGGCAGCCGTCGCCGTCGAAGTCATCATCCTCGCCATCATGATGAGTGGGGAAAGCTCGCCGACACTGGTGCGTGACACCATCTACTCCGCCGTCATGCTCGACATCAACGGCATCCTCGGTCTCGCCGCCCTCCTCGGCGGACTGAAACATGGCGAGCAGCCCTACAACGACGATTCCAGCAGGACCTACGGCGTGATGATCCTGACGGCCATGGGTATTTCGATGATCGTGCCGGAATTCATTCCCGATGTGAAATGGCACTACTATTCCGCCTTCACCATCGTCGCGATGGTCGCGCTCTATGCGCTGTTCCTGCGCATGCAGGTCGGCAAGCACAGCTATTTCTTCAGCTACAGCTATCCGCGCACCGAGAAGAAGCTCGCCGCGGCCGAAGAGCATCACGAAGACGAGTCCACCACCACATCGATCGTCACGATCCTGATCGGCGTCGTGCTGATCGGTGCGCTCGCGGAGTTCATGGCGGCTTTCATGGATGTCGGTCTCAAGGGCACGGGCGCCCCACCGGCCATCGCCGCCATCGTCGTCGCAGCGATATCGGCGGCCCCCGAAATCCTGACTGCCTTGCGCGCGGCATTGCGCAACCGCATGCAGGCGACTGTCAACATCGCCATGGGTGCATCGCTTTCAACCGTCATCCTGACGGTGCCGGTCATGGAGGCGATCGCGCTCTATACCGGCCAGCCCTTCATCATGGCCATGTCGCCGGTGCAGACAGTCATGGTCATGATCACGCTGATTGCCGCCGCCATCAACCTCAACGACGGCGAAACCAACGCCATCGAAGGCATGACCCATTTCATCCTCTTCGCCACCTTCATCATGCTGACGGCGCTTGGACTTTGACTCTGATTTCAAAGACTTGAGGCAGCAGGCGGATTCAAATCGCGAGGCACTTGAATCAGTTGATGAGCTTATATCGAAGCCGGAAAAAGCAAAAAGCCCGCCATCTCTGGCGGGCTTTTCATTTGACTTGTCTTCGACTGCTTACTTGCAGGCGCCGCAGAAGCGCTGGATGCGACGGCAGGCTTCTTCGAGCAGCTCTTCCGACGTCGCATAGGAAATGCGGAAGTTCGGACCGAGGCCGAAGGCCGAGCCGTGGACGACGGCAACGCCTTCCGATTCCAGCAGTTCGGATACGAAGTCCTCATCGGTTTCGATGACCTTGCCGGTCGGAGCCGTCTTGCCGATCAGGCCGGCGCAGGACGGATAGACGTAGAAGGCGCCTTCCGGAACCGGGCAGGAAAGACCCTTCGCCTGGTTCAGCATCGACACGACGAGATCGCGACGGCCTTCGAAGATCTTCTTGTTGCGCGGGATGAAGTCCTGCGGTCCATTCAGTGCTTCGACTGCAGCCCACTGGGCGATCGAGGTCGCGCCGGAGGTCTGCTGGCCCTGGATCATGTCCATCGCCTTGATGAGCTGCAGCGGGCCGGCCGCGTAACCGATACGCCAGCCGGTCATCGCATAGGCTTTCGAGACGCCGTTCATCGTCAGCGTGCGGTCATAAAGGCTCGGCTCGACTTCGACCGGCGTGGCAAACTTGAAATCGCCATAGGTCAGGTGCTCGTACATGTCGTCGGTCAGGATCCAGACATGTGGATGCTTGACCAGCACGTCCGTCAGCGCCTTCAGCTCGGCATGCGTATAGGCAGCGCCCGACGGGTTGGACGGCGAGTTGAACATGAACCACTTGGTTTTCGGCGTGATCGCCTTCTCAAGGTCGGCCGGCTGCAGCTTGAAGCTGTTGGCCTGCGTCGTTGCGACGAACACCGGCGTGCCGCCGCACAGCGCCACCATTTCCGGGTAGGAGACCCAGTAAGGCGTCGGGATGATGACCTCGTCACCGGCGTTAAGCGTCGCCATGAAGGCGTTGAACAGGATCTGCTTGCCGCCCGTGCCGACGATGGTCTGCTCGGGAGCATAGTCGAGATTGTTCTCGCGCTTGAACTTGGCGGCGATTGCCTTACGCAATTCCGGGATGCCGGCAACCGGCGTGTACTTGGTCTCGCCGCGATTGATGGCGTCGATGGCGGCCTGCTTGATATTGTCAGGTGTATCGAAATCGGGCTCGCCCGCGCCGAGGCCGATCACGTCGCGTCCTTTTGCTTTCAGCTCGCGCGCTTTCTGGGAAACGGCGATGGTGGCAGAAGGCTTTACACGGGAAAGAGCGTCGGCAAGAAAGGCCATGATGATCGGTCCTATTCGGTTGAAATGGGCAGAAAGCCTGTGGACCAGATTTCTGCGCTAAGCTCTATGTCGAATATGGGCCGCAGTTTCAAGCAGAAAGGCGTCACTGTGACGTTATTTCATGGCTTTTGGGCTGTGTCTTCCTTGTCGTCTTCGGGCGATCTCGAGGCGACGGCGCAAGGCAGCGCCTGACATCCGGATCCTCATCCGCCGCGCAAGCCTCGACATCCTCATCCCTCGAAGTTGAATCGATTTGCGAAGCACCTGATTCAAGTTCTGAGGAGAGTTGAAATTTCCAATATAAAACAAAGGGTTTCCCATGCCCTTCGTTTCCCGCAAACCCGCAGCGATCCGCCCTGACCACCCTGTCGGAGCCCTCGCCCGCAAAACAAGCCGACGGATCGACGGATGAGCGCGCCGAATTCGCGGACACAAAGACGTTATCGACCCGATACCCGACCTTGAACGGCAGATTGGCCGCCCCACGTTGCGGAAGCGGCGATATTGGGGGAGTCGGGAAGATGCAATTTGGCAAAACAGGATTTTCGATCGCCCTGGTGGCTTCTGCCTTGCTGTCGGCAAGCATGGTGCTTGCCGAACCTGCGCGAACCTTCAAGACGCAGAAAGTAGCGGTCAAAATCGAGACGATCGCCACCGGCCTTGAGCATCCATGGGCCGTCGCAGTCTTGCCTGATGGAACCTATCTCGTCACCGAACGGCCCGGCCGCATGCGGACTATCCGCGAAGGCAAAGTAGGAGCCCCCATCTCCGGCGTGCCGGAGGTCTATGCCCGCGGACAGGGCGGCTTGCTGGATGTGGAACTCGATCCGAAATTCACCAGCAATCGCACCCTTTACTTCACCGCCTCCGTGGCAGCCGACGGCAGAAGCGGTACGGCGGTCTTCCGCGCAAGACTGTCGCAGGACGAAAAACAACTGACCGATGTGAAGCGCATCTTCCTGATGAACAAGCTGTCGCGCGGCAATATCCAGTATGGCTCGCGCATAGCCATCGCCAGGGATGGCAGCCTCTTCATCAGCCTCGGCGATCGCGGCGCGCAGGACCGCGCGCAGGATTTCCATGACGACGCCGGCTCCATCATTCATATCGAGGCTGACGGAAGCATTCCCGCCGACAATCCGTTCAAGGACGGCAAGAGTGCCCTGCCGGAAATCTGGTCGAAGGGTCATCGCAATCCGCAGGGCATTACATTCGATGCCGCGACGAACAAGCTCTACACGGCCGAGCACGGCGCCAGGGGCGGCGACGAGATCAACACGCCGGAAGCCGGCAAGAACTATGGCTGGCCCATCATCTCTTACGGGGTCAATTATTCCGGTACGAAGATCGGCATCGGCATGGCAAAGGCAGGCATGGAGCAGCCCCTCTTCTATTGGGACCCCTCGATCGCGCCCGGTGCCATCGCCGTCTATCGCGGCAAGATGTTTCCCGAATGGAACGGCGACCTGCTGGTCACCGCGCTGAAATTCAAGTTGCTTTCGCGCCTGAGCCGTGACGGCAGCGGCAAGATCACCGAGCGGGAACGCATGTTCGAAAGCGAATTCGGCCGTATGCGCGACATCACCGTCGCTCCCGATGGCGCCCTCCTGATAACGACGGACGAGGACGAAGGCGCATTGCTGAGAGTTTCAAGAACAGCGAGCTAAAGCAAGGCGATAGCCAGAAGCGCTGCCGTTCGCCCTTGCCCCGAGCAAAAGCAACTGCTAACGGTCGCCCAACTCGTTTTTCCCTTCCCGCAGGATGCAGATGTCTCGCATACAGGCGAATTTGTTGTTGTTGCTTGCTGCCGCGATCTGGGGCGGCGGCTTCGTCGCACAATCGACGGCAATGAAGTCGATCGGACCGTTCTGGTTCATCGGCCTGCGGTTCGCCGTCGCCACGCTGGTCGTCCTGCCCTTCGTGTGGATGGAAAACAGAAAGGTGAGGCAGCCGCTGACGCATCGCAACTGGCTCTCCTTCCTGCTGATCGGCATCGCGCTCTTCGGCGGAGCCGCGACGCAGCAGCTCGGGCTTTTGACCACCACCGTCACCAACTCCAGCTTCATCACCGGCCTTTACGTGGTCTTCGTGCCCCTGATCGCCGTCATCTTTCTGCGCCGCTCGCCGCATTGGGTCATCTGGCCGGCGGCCCTGATGGCGCTCGGCGGCATATACCTCCTGTCCGGCGGATCCCTCTCGCATCTGACGATCGGTGATTTTCTGACCGTTGTCTGCGCGCTCTTCTGGGCCGCGCAGATCACGCTTGCCGGCTCCGCCGTCAATGAGACCGGCCGGCCGCTCGGTATTTCCGCCACGCAATTCGCTGTCACGGCCGTGCTTGCTCTTGCCGTCGCAATTGCCATCGAGCCGATCAGTATTGCCGATATTCGCGCAGCACTCGGCGAAATCCTCTATGTCGGCGTCTTCTCATCCGGCCTTGCCTTCGCGCTGCAGATAATCGGTCAGCGCTATACGACGGCGCCGCAGGCGGCGATTTTCCTGTCCGCCGAGGCGTTGTTCGGAGCCTCGCTTGGCGCATTGTTGCTGGGCGAGACCATGGGGCCGCTCGGCTATGCCGGCTGCGCCTTGATGTTCGCCGCGATGTTGGCCGTGGAACTGGTGCCGGAATTTGCCCGTCGACGCCGCGCCACAGCGTGAAATCGGCCTGAAAATGCTCGCTATGGCTGTCCCCAAACGTACTTTTTGAATTTTTTTCGAACAATCTGAAACACGCGTTTATCGTCGGCCATTTGGGAAAATGAGGCCAAAACTATATCGCAAACGATGCAAAAACCTTAGAAACTTGTCCCAAAGCGGGAAAATTTGCGAATCGCGTTATCACACCCGCATTACGGTACTGTGCTCCCCCCAATGCGTTAGAAAACTTTTGCTTGCCAATTCCCAATAAACACAGCACTCTCAACGCTGTTCGGGCATTTTTAGAGCATGGGAAGTCCTAAAAAATTGCGCGCCGGGAACGCTAAATATTCCGGTCAGCTTGGTCGAGAAGCGGGTGGCGAACATCGCATCAAGATCATGCCGAGGTATAGGGGACCTTTTCCTTCAATTTGCGAGAATTGCCTGTAAGCGCCCCGCAAGGGCAAGACAGTAGTGCTGCCCGTGTGGATGGCGGGCAGGGAGAAAAGGACCTTAGGCATGGCCGAGACTGGCACTGTAAAGTTTTTCAATACCGATAAGGGCTTCGGTTTCATCAAACCGGACAAAGGTGGGGCAGACATCTTTGTACACATTTCTGCAGTTCAGGCTTCTGGTCTGGCAGGATTGTCGGAAAACCAGAAAGTAAGCTTCGACACGGAACCGGATCGCCGCGGCAAGGGACCGAAGGCCGTCAATCTCCAGATTGCCGGCTGATACGTCTTACGGCTATCATTCGAGTTGAGGCCCGGCAGCGATGCCGGGTTTTGTCATTCAGTCTGCATTCAGTTTGTTGCGTATAGTCTGCCTGACATGAAAGAGCGGGAATTGCAGTCGTCCCGTTCTCGGTAGAGGATAGACTAATGACCATACTCGGCAAATCGCTCGTCATGTCCGCCATGGCCGCGGCATTGACGCTGACGTCCATCAGTGCTGCTTCGGCAGATGAATATTGGCGTCATCGCGACCGCGATGGTTGGGCGATCGGCGCTGCCGGCCTCGCCACCGGCCTGATCGTCGGCTCGGCTATCGCCAGCCAGCCGCGCTATGTCGAGCCCGGCCCGGTCTATGCCGAGCCCGACTATGATGCACCGCCCCCGCCCTATTACTATCGCGCCCCGCCGCGCCGCGTCTATGTCGAGCGGGATGTCAGCTATTACGCGCCTCCATCCGCTGGGGGCTTGCGCCCGTGGTCCTCGTCATGGATGCGTTATTGCTACGATCGCTATAGAAGCTTCGACGGCCGCAGCGGCACCTATGTCGGCTATGACGGCATGCGCCACTTCTGCACGGCCGACTGATCCCGAACGATTGCTCGTATCATTGGAAAAAAGCGCCGCCATCGAGCCCAGCCACTAACCTAAATGAGGAACCGCTCAAAACCTTACGGTTCCCACATCTTGAACCATGACCGCCGTCGGCCCGGTGTGGTCACGGACCAGGGTTAACGTCTGTTTCCCAACCGTCATATTCGCCGCCGTTATTAACTGCATCAGCATCGAGAAGCTCCGTCTCATAGTCGATATCGTTCGGAGCTTGCACCTTGGAGAACGTGATCGACCAAGGTCTCGGTCGCGAACCTTCATTCGCCTCACGGTCGATTTGATATCCATGTGCTAAAAGGAAATTGCGATACCGATTTCCTGCTGAAGCTGTCGGGAAGTAAGCGTAATGCTAGACTGGCCGGGCTGTCCTGCCATTATCGCCTTGCTCTCTTAATACCTTCCGGACCTCTTCATTCTTAGCGAAATCGCTTGCGAAAGCTTCCCCCCTTATCGAAAGCAATGCGACGGACAATATGAGCCCGCGACCAAAACTAAAGTTTTTTCGATGCACACCAAACCCCGGAAATAGTCCCTAAAAAGATAAGTTGCCAAAAACTACCTTCGCACGCAATGGCTGCTGTCGGCTCTTAGTTTCCATTGGGGCTTCCCAAAAATCTCCGACACAGGAAATGCGCCGTTGTTTGGCGTTGAAACGGGTACAGCTTCACGCAGCCCTGCGCTTCCACATTCAGGTTAGTGGCTGGGCCATCGAGCGGCGCTTTTTGATTCACAGTCCGCGCAGGAAAGGGTTGGTGCGGCGCTCGTCGCCGATCCGGCTGCCTGGGCCATGACCGCAGATGAAGCCCACTTCGTCGCCGAGCGGGAAGACCTTGTCGCGGATCGACTCCAGCAGCTGCTGGTGATTGCCGCCGGGCAAGTCGGTGCGACCGATCGAGCCGCTGAACAGCACGTCGCCGAGATGGGCGAACCCCTGCTTTCGATTGAAATAGATGACATGGCCTGGCGCATGCCCGGGGCAATGGAAAACCTCGAACTCATGCTCGCCGAAGGCGACCTTGTCGCCTTCCTCAAGAAAACGGTCTGGCACCACGTTGCGTACGCCTGCGATGTTGAACATCTTGCCTTTGGCTTCGATGTCCTCCAACAGGAACCGATCGTCCTCGTGCGGACCGATGACCTCGATGCCCAGCGCTTCGCGCACTTCGTCAGCGCCTCCGGCATGATCGATGTGGCCATGCGTCAGCCAGACGGCCTTCAAGGTGATGCCATTCTCGCGCACTGTCTGCAGGATGATGTCGACATCGCCGCCGGGATCGACCACCACCCCCTCCTTCGTCTCCGGATCGAACAGGATGGTGCAATTCTGTTCGAAGGGGGTCACCGGAATGATGCCGGCCTGGAGCATGCCCATGAGCGCCTCGTCTGTTTGATGGTCGTGCTGCCGGTATAGCTGCAAACAATCGGCAAAACAGCCCCCACCGATTTCAGATTTCGCCGACAAGCAGCGCAACGCGGCCATGCCTCTCGGAACACTGAAGCGCCGGAAACGTTGAGCCTAGGTCTTTTGACGCAGAAGGAGAAAACCAATGTCCTTGAAGAGAAATCTGCTGCTGGCCGGCTTCGTTCTCGTCGGTAGTGCCGGCCTGGCACAGGCCGACATGTCCGCAACCACCGCCACCGACATTGAGGTGCGCTCGGGTCCCGGCGCGGAATTTCCGACGGTAGGCGTCGCGACGCGCGGCTCCGAAGCCACGCTGGATGGCTGCATCGAAGGCAGCCGCTGGTGCCGGGTCGACGTCAACGGCATGCGAGGCTGGGTCTACGCCCAGTATCTCAGCGTCGAACAAAATGGCACGTCGGTAGTGGTCCAGGATCACCGGGACGACCTGGGTGTTCCGACCGTCACTTACGAGCAAACCGATTCCGTCAAGACCGGCAGCGTGCAGCCCGACCCGAATGATGAATTGGTCGGCCGCGTCGATCAGAACGGCGGCAATGTCGTTGCAATCACACCACCGGGCGAGATTCGAACCTATATCGACGAAAATCCGGTCGATACCGTCCAGTTGGATGACGATGTCGCCGTCGGTGCAACTCTCCCAGAGAGCGTCGAGGTCCACCGCATCCCCAACTATCAATATAGCTACGTCGAAGTGAACCGTCAGCCGGTCCTGGTCGATCCGGGCACCCGGCGTATCGTCTACGTCTACCGCTGATTCGGCCTTCGAATCGAAACAAGATGGCGAAATTCGCATGCGGCCAGATGGCCGCATGCCTTCAAAGCCGATTTCCCCTGAAATTATTAGGGAATTCTCCCGTTTGAGTTGCCTTTCTATTTCCACCGGTCGGTGCATGATGTAATCCTAATGTCACTGAGGATTATCGCCGCTCCCTGGCATCGATCCGGGGCGCGACGAGAGGGCATCCGGAAGCGTCTTCCGGAACAATGGGAGAAGGGCAATCATGGAAAGTCTAGGGCCTATCATCACTCAACTGATAGCCGGCGCGATCGGCGGCAACGCCGCGAGCGCTGTGTTGAAGCAGGACGGGATCAATCTCGTCGCCAGAACGATTGCCGGTGCGGTCGGCGGTCTCGGTGGCGGTCTGATCCTCAATCTGATCGGCAGCGAAGCCCTTACCGGCCTTATCGCACAGGGCATATCCTCGCTGATCGCTGGCGGCGTGCTCTCGGCAATCGTCGGCGCGGTCCTCGGCCGTAAGTAGCAGAGATCGGAAACTGCGAAAGCCGGGCGGGATCACAGGCCCGGCTTTCACAGACCTATGCGAAACCTTGCTCGATAGCGCAGAAGGGTTCGGAATGGACGATACCTCCGCCACGGGACCGCGATAATCGAGCCTCGTCATCTCTGAATGGCGCCGGTTTCAGCCGCCCGTTTGCAAAATGTGCAGATCATCTAGAGATCGGCGGCGGTATCCGGCGACATCGAACCAGATGCCGTCCGATTTGAAAAAGGCCGCGCGCCGCCGGATCGCAATCACCACGTTGATAGCGTTGTGCTTGACGGAGATACCCATCCTCTCGCCATAGTGCCCGCAAGAGCCCCACATTGTGTCCTGACGCCATTACACCATGGCAATTGATTGTTGCCTCAGCTAGGCTCCAGCCCGTGAGGCACCAAAGGGAAATGCAAGATATATTTGGAGTTTTGCGAGGCCGGGCTTAATTTTCAGATGGGGCCACACCGTCCGGGCCAAGCAAGATTGCGCGGGAGCGACCAGCGGCGTAAAAATGCGTCAATAAAGCTGACATATTTTTGCGTAAGTTTCCCGAATGCTCCAAAATAGGAAAGGAAATGCCAGGGTGTCACGACAGACGAGCCAGAGTGCGGCAAAGATGGAGCTGCTGGCAACGCCCATGCGGAATGCGGGAATCATCGATTTCGAGATCATCGAGCTGCTTTTCTTCGCCTATCGCGACTTCGTGTCGGATCCGGACCAGATCCTGGACAAGAGCGGATTCGGACGTGCCCATCATCGCGTCGTTCATTTCGTTAACCGCGAACCCGGCATGACGGTTGCGGACCTTCTGGAAACCTTGAAGATCACCAAACAGAGTTTGGCGCGGGTTCTCAAACAATTGATCGATTCAGGGTATATTCGTCAGGTCGCCGGCCCGGAAGACCGTCGGCAGCGTAAGCTTTATCCGACGCAGGCGGGCAGAGATCTGGCGTTGGCGCTGGCTGAGCCGCAATCGCGCCGTATTGAACGGGCATTCGAAGGCGCATCGGAAGCGACGCGCGAAAGCGTGAAACGGTTCCTGAGGGGAATGCAGACTGAGAAGTGACGGCAGTTCCGACCGCGGGGCCGGTTCGGAATGGATCACCTCAATCACTGGGTAGGACAAGATCGAGACGGATGGAATGACGACGAAAACAGCTATTTCGGACGATGCGGCGCACCTTCTGGTCGTCGATGACGATACGCGCATCCGCGCCCTTCTCAACCGCTATCTGATGGAGAAGGGATTCCGCGTGACGGCCGCTGCCGACGGAGCCGAGGCGCGCCGCAAGCTGGAGGGGCTTGATTTCGATCTCATCATCATGGACGTGATGATGCCCGGCGAATCCGGTATCGCGCTGACATCGAGCCTGCGGGCCATTAAGAACATCCCGATCATCATGCTGACGGCGCTTGCCGAAGCCGATTCCCGCATAGCTGGCCTCGAAGCAGGTGCCGATGATTATTTGCCGAAGCCGTTCGATCCGCGCGAACTGGTGCTGCGCGTCAACAACATCCTTCGTCGCAACACGCCGGCCGATTCCCCGAAAATCGAGCTCGTCATGTTCGGGCCTTACACGTTTTCGCTGACCCGCAAGGAGCTCAAGAAGTCTGCCGAGATCATCCGCCTGACCGATCGGGAGCAGGAGATCATGCTGCTCTTCGCCAAGCGCGCCGGCGAGACGATCCCCCGCCACGAGCTCATCGGCGGCGATGCCGAAGTCGGCGAACGGACCATTGACGTACAAATCAACCGGCTGCGCCGCAAGATCGAAGACGATCCGGCCAACCCCATCTGGCTGCAGACGGTGCGTGGCATCGGCTACCGCCTTAGCATAGACTGAGAAGATCGGCTCTCCAGGATCAGCGGCGATGGTGACATTCGATTCGATCAGGCGCGACCAGGATCACACGCCGTCCAACGGTCTGCGGTGGCTTTCGCGCTGGCTGCGCCGGAATGTGCTGCCGACGGGCCTTTATGCCCGGTCGCTGCTGATCTTCATTCTGCCGATGATCATCCTGCAGGCGGTCGTGACCGTCGTCTTCATGGAGCGTCATTGGCAGATGGTGACGCAGCGATTGTCCATGGCGACCACGCGTGACATCGCCGCCATCATAACAGTCATTGAGACCTATCCCCAGGACGCCGACTATTCGGCCATTACGCAGATCGCGCGACAGAAGCTCGACCTCGCCATCTCGATCGAACCGGGCGGCGAGTTGCCGGCCCCGCGCGAAAAGCCCTTCTTCTCCATCCTGGATGGAATTCTGAGCGACGAAATCCGCGACCAGATCAACCTGCCCTTCTGGATCGATACGGTCGGAAACTCCAGCCTGGTCGAGATCCGGGTCAAGCTGCCCGATAAGGTGCTGCGGGTCTTTGCCAAGCGCAGCCAGACATATGCCTCCAACACCCATATCTTCATCCTCTGGATGGTCGGCACTTCCCTGGTGTTGATCGGCATCGCCGTCCTGTTCCTTAGGGGTCAGATCCGACCGATTCAGGCGCTGGCCCAGGCAGCAGAAAGCTTCGGCAAAGGTCAGCGGCTGGAAAACTATTCACCGCGCGGCGCCGATGAGATCCGTCGAGCCGGCCTCGCCTTCATCCTGATGCGAGAACGCATCGAACGTCAGATCGAGCAGCGCACCGCGATGCTTTCCGGCGTCAGTCACGACCTCCGTACGGTACTCACCCGCTTCAAGCTGCAGCTCGCCCTCGTCGGCGACAATCCGGATCTCTTCGGTCTCAATGACGATGTCGAGGACATGCAGAGCATGCTCGAGGGCTATATGGCTTTCGCGCGCGGCGAAGCGGAAGAAGATGTCGGCCAGTTCAAGCTCAGCGACATTCTCGAGAAGATCCAGCAGGACTTTTCCTTGCATGGCAAGTCCATGGATTTCTCGATCGAAGGCGACAACCAGATTTCCGTTCGTCCGAATGCCTTTAACCGCCTGGTGACCAATCTTGCCACCAATGCGCGCCGTTACGCCAAGAGCCTGCGCGTCGAGGCCAAGCATAGCGCCAAATGGCTGACGATCATCTTCGATGACGATGGCCCCGGCATTCCAGTCGGTGCCCGCGAGGATGTCTTCAAACCCTTCTTCCGGCTGGACGAGGCACGCAATCTCGACAAATCCGGCACCGGCCTCGGCCTTGCCATCGCCCGCGACATTGCCCGCAGCCACGGCGGCAACGTCACGCTTGGCGATAGTCCGCTCGGCGGCCTGCGCGCCACCATCCGCATTCCGGCCTGAGGGAGGCATCGCATGCCGATCGACATCGACAACATGCACTGGCTGAATGCGCCGCCCATGTGGGAAGTGAACCAGGGGCGGCTGTTCGTACGCTCCGGAAACAAAACCGACTTCTGGCAGGAAACCTATTATGGCTTCCATCGCGACGACGGCCATTTTCTCGGCGCATCCCGCCGTGGCGACTTTACCGCCGAAGTGACCTTCGTCGGGCACTACCGCGAACTTTACGATCAGGCGGGCCTGATGATCCGCCATGACGCCTGGCATTGGATGAAATGCGGGATCGAATATACCGATGGCGCCAGGCATTTCAGCGTCGTCGTCACCAATGGCAATTCCGACTGGTCCGCCTTTCGGCTGGACCACGAATTCGATGCCATGTCTGCGCGGGTGACGCGCAACGGTGACGCTCTCTTCATCCAGTATCGCATCGATCGGATGAACGAATGGCGCATGGCAAGGCTTGCCTGGTTCGATCCGACGCTGGAGGAGGTATCGATCGGCCCCGCCTTCTGCTCGCCGCAGCGCGAAGGCTTCGAGGCAGAGTTCCTCGATTTCAGCCTGACCGATCCAGTATCAAGGGATATCCATTAACGGACTACCTTCTCCCCAGCGGGGAGAAGGACGCGCGACAGCACAGGTTGAGGCGGCATTGCACCGTCAGGAGGAATGCCTTTCGCCTGCCGTTCAAGGCTCGCGTCGCTCTGCTCCGCCCCCCTCATCCGCCCTTCGGGCACCTTCTCCCCGAGGGGAGAAGGTCAAGCTCACATCATCCTCTTGCCGTTCGGCACCGCGTGAGTCACCGCGGCAAGAACGATCGCACCGGCCTCATCCTCGAACCCGAGCGTCAGGACCTCGGAGCGCACCGGGCCGATCTGACGCGGAGGAAAGTTGACGACGGCCAATACCTGCCGGCCGATAAGGGTTTCCGGCGTGTAGTGCACGGTGATCTGCGCGGAGGAGCGTTTGATGCCGATCTCCGGCCCGAAGTCGATCCGCAGCTTGTATGCCGGCTTGCGCGCTTCCGGAAAGGTCTCCGCCTCGATGATCGTCCCGACGCGGATATCCACCCGCTCGAAATCGCCATAGGTGATCTCTTCCGTCATGCCTCTGCCCTTTTCGTCGAAAACTTAACCGGCCAGCTCCTGCGCCCGCTTGCGTGCCGCTTCCAGCGCCGCATCGAACAAGGGCTGCATGCCGTCTTCTGCCATCAAAACACCCAGCGCCGCGGCGGTCGTCCCGCCCGGAGAGGTCACGTTCTGCCGCAAACGCGAAGCGTCGTCGGGGGACTGATGCAATAATTCACCAGCCCCCGCGACAGTTTCCCGTGCAAGCCGCATGGCGAGGTCCGCCTGCAGACCGAGCTTCCGGCCCGCTTCCGCCATGCATTCGACGAGATAGAAAACATAGGCAGGTCCACTGCCCGAGACCGCAGTCACCGAATCGATATCGGCTTCGCCCGGCACCCACTCGACCGGACCGGACACTTTCAGGAGATTCTGAACCAGCTGCCTTTGCCGTTCGCCGACCCTGGCATTCGCGAAGGCGCCGGTCACTCCACGCCCGACCATGGCAGGGGTGTTGGGCATGGCCCGCACCATCGCCGCCTCGCCCAGATGCTTCTCGAGCGAGGCGAGCGTCTTGCCGGCCGCGATCGACACGACGACAGTATCTGCGCCCACCGCAGCCTTGAGCGGCGGCAGCACCGCATCCATGACCTGAGGTTTGACGGCAACGAAGAGCACACCCGCAGTCACGCCGGCGGGAATGCCGATGACATGGCTCGCTCCGGCATCCGCAATCATCTTTCGCATCGGCTCGGATGGATTGGGATCGACGACGATCACCGAAGATCCCGGCACGCCATTCTTCAGCCATCCCGTCAACAGCGCGCCGCCCATATTGCCGGCGCCGATCAACACGATCGGCCCCGTGGATGCAAAAGCACTGGCGGACTGTTGACTTGTCATGTCACGCTTCGCCTACCGTTTCGAAAAGCACAGCTTCCATGGCGCGGTTGGCCTCAAGACCGGACCACACCACGAACTGGAAAGCCTGATAGTATGCCTCGCAGGTGTCAAGCGCGTTGGAAAGCAGCACTTCCACTTGTCGGTTCGTGGGCTCCGCACCGCCGGACAGCAAGAGCGACTGGCGGAAAATTACGATATCCTCCTGGCGCCAGAGGTCGAAGTGCCCCATCAGCACCTGCCCGTTGATACAGGACAGCAGCTTGATCACCTCGTTGACGCGCGGCTCCGAAACCTTGACGTCGAAAGCACAGGCGATATGCAGCGCCTCGAATTCCTCCATCCAGGAGAAGGAGATGTGGTAATCGGTCCACTTCCCTTCGACGGTCATGGCAAGTTCATCTTCGCCGGACCGTTCGAACGACCAATCATTGTTGGCGGCCACGAACTCGATCATGTCAACCGGATTCGATTGTCGTTCGACTTCCATTTCCATCAGGCTCATGCAGCACCTTCTTGACCGGAACGAATGCAGTTTTCTCGTGGTCCAACACTGAAAGAACGCAACCCGCTTTACTCCGGAAACATCCTCGGGATGATGTTGAACGGCTGCCAGACTAACGCGTCCACCCTGCCCGGAGCTTACCAAGTCCGTTTCGAATCATCATTTAAAATCAGTGTATAGCGGCATGCCCGGCATGCCAGCCCCTGAAGATCGATTTTGGAAACGGCACTGTGGACAGCTCTTCCGACGTCTATTCAGAAGGGAGTCATAACCGACTCTGACGATTGGCTTTTTTGCCTATGTCCACAGGTGGAAAAACAGCTGAATATTTTCAGAGAAAAAAGCGCGGCAAACGGGTGCCGCGCCGGTCAACAGCGAAAGATTGTGCTCATTTGCCCTTGGAGGCCAGCTTTGCCTCGAGCGCTTCGATTCTCGCGAGCAGCGCTTCGTTTTCGTCACGCGCCTTGATCGCCATCTCGCGAACGGCCTCGAATTCCTCGCGCTTGACGATGTCCAGGCTGTTCAGCCAACGCTCGGCATGCGCATTGAAAGCCGTCTCGATCTCCCGGCGCACGCCCTGGGCAGCACCGGCGGCATCGGTCATCAGCTTGGCGAATTCATCCAAGATACGGTTCGGTCCAGTGCTCATAGCAATCTCCTTGCGGCCGTCGGCCCGAAAACAGACGGGCATCGATGTGGGGCCAGATACTGTTGAGGTAAGATTTCCAAGAGGCCGATGCAAGCAAATTGAGATAGAACGGGACAACCGGACCTGCGATAAAGGACACAGCAATAATCGACTTGACCGTTTCGACAGCGAGCGCCATGTTCCGCGCACATTTGGATTTAGCATGTTCTTGTCCCGAAATGGCGCAGTGCTTTTTGGGAATCATGCGACAACGGGCCTGACGATCTTGCTGACATCCGCCAATCTCGCCGCCATCCTGCCGTTTCCGGATATCGATCCGGTTGCGGTTTCTCTCGGCCCGCTCTCGATTCACTGGTATGGCCTCGCCTATGTGGCGGGCATCCTGCTCGGCTGGTTCTATGCAAGACGCCTGGTCGACAACAGCAAGCTCTGGCTGAACGACACAGCGCCGATGACGCGCCAGCATCTGGATGATTTCATCCTCTGGGTTGCGTTCGGCATCGTTCTCGGCGGCCGCATCGGCTATATCCTGTTCTACGATCTCGATCCGGTGCTTGCCGATCCGATCCGCGCGATTCAAGTCTGGAACGGCGGCATGTCTTTCCATGGTGGATTGATCGGCACGACCATCGCCATGATTTTATTCGCAAAACGTAACAAGATCCCGGCGTGGAGCCTGTTCGATATCGTTGCCGCCGTCGCGCCTGTCGGCCTCTTCTTTGGTCGCATCGCCAATTTCATCAATGGCGAGCTCTGGGGCCGGGCCACCGATGTCCCCTGGGCGATGGTATTCTGCAGCCCGCACGTGATCGCGGCACACAATGGCATCTGCCCCGCGGGTCCCGATCCGCGCCATCCGAGCCAGCTTTACGAAGCGGGTATCGAAGGCATCCTACTCTTCCTCGTACTCTTCATTCTCACGCGTTGGGCTCTGGCGCTGAAGAAACCCGGCACGGTCAGCGGTATTTTTGTGATCGGCTACGCTTTCTCGCGTATTTTTGTCGAATTCTTCCGTCAGCCTGATGAGCAGCTCGGCTATCTTCTCGGCACGAACTGGCTGACGATGGGCATGGTGCTGTCGCTGCCGATGGTTGCCATCGGCCTGTGGGCAGTTGTCCGCGCCCGCCAGGCAGCAACCAGGCAGACGGCTTGAGCTGAAGATTAATATCGCATGACCCTTTCGAAAGCCCCGCTTTTCAAGGCCATGCACTAGCGAAAGCAGAGAATGACGACGGCGCTCGGTGAAAAGATCAAAGCCATCATCCGTACGAATGGGCCACTGAGCATCACGGACTATTTTTCGCTGTGTCTCGCCGATCCGGCGCACGGCTATTATAAAACGCGCGAACCCTTCGGCCAATCCGGCGACTTCGTTACCGCACCTGAGATCAGCCAGCTCTTCGGCGAGATGATCGGCGTCTTCATGGTGCACGCTTGGCAGCGTCACGGAACGCCGGCCGATGTGCGTCTTGTCGAAATCGGCCCTGGTCGCGGCACGATGATATCGGACATGCTGCGTGTCATCAGCAAGCTGGCGCCGCCGCTCTATGAGGCCATGACGGTCCATCTGGTCGAGACCAGCGAGCGTTTGCAAGGATTTCAGCAGCAGACCCTGGAGCCTTATGGCGCAAAAGTCTCGTGGCATACGGATTTCGGCGAAGTGCCGGATGGTTTTACTTTGCTCGCCGCCAACGAACTTTTCGATGCCATCCCCATCCGCCAGTTCGTTCGCACCGCCAACGGCTTCCGCGAGCGCGCGGTCGGCCTTGATATCGACGACGAGCTGACCTTCGCCACCGGCGTCGCCACCCTTGATCCGGCGCTTCTTCCAGAGGGCGCCCTTCCACCGCTCGGTATGATTTTCGAAGTCGCGCCAGCCCGCCAGGCCGTCATGACGACGATCTGCGACAGGCTGGCCGCCCATGGCGGCACCGCGCTCGCCATCGACTACGGCCACATGACGACGGGCTTTGGCGACACGCTGCAGGCCGTGCGCATGCATGAATACGACCCGCCGTTGGAACATCCCGGCGAAGCCGACCTTACCAGCCATGTCGATTTTCAGCATCTGGCGCAAACGGCGCTCGCGTCCGGCATGCACATCAACGGATGCTGTCACCAGGGAGATTTCTTGATCGGGCTCGGATTGCTGGAACGAGCAGCGGCTCTCGGACGCGATCGCGATGTCGCAACTCAGGAGAATATCCGCGTCGCCGTAGAGAGGCTGGCCGGCGCCGGTGAAGGCAAGATGGGAGAGCTTTTCAAGGTGCTCGCGGTTTCCAGTCCGGCGATCGACCTCCTGCCCTTTCGTCCTGTCAGCTGAACCATAACCATCGATCCTGCGGATTGACAGGCCGCGCCGGGGTGGGCCAACATCCCGGCCAAATCGAACTGCTTCGCCGCGGCTGCGTTATTCATCGCACGACAAGCTAAACCGCAATCAAGGAACGCTGTGTTGCCGACACCAATTGCAAGCACGCTGCTGAGCGCCGCCGAGGCTGCCGGCATCCGCCATGGCTATTTCACCCGCGCCGGCGGCATTTCCGAAGGCCTCTATCGTGGTTTGAACGTCGGCCTCAGCTCAAACGACAATCGCGAGCATGTGCGGGAAAACCGCCGCCGCGTCGCCCATTGGTTCGGCCTTCCCGTGGAGCGGCTTGCCACCGTGCATCAGATTCATTCCCCCGATGTCGTCACCATTGACGCGCATTATGACGGCAGCCGCCCGCAGGCCGACGCAATGGTGACGGCGACGCCAGGCATCGTGCTTGGCGTTCTTGCCGCCGATTGCGGCCCCATCCTCTTCGCCGATCCGGAAAATCTAGTTATCGGCGCCGCGCATGCCGGCTGGAAGGGAGCGCTGACCGGCGTGCTGGAAAACACCATCGACGCGATGGTGGCGCTCGGCGCAAGGCGTGAGGCAATCGTTGCCTGCCTCGGCCCCTCCATCAGCCGGGCAAGCTACGAGGTCGGCCCGGAATTCGTCGATCGCTTCCTTGCCCACGACCCAGGCTACGCCAGATATTTCACGTCATCGGAACGGGCCGGCCACGCCATGTTTGACCTGCCGGCCCTGACCGTCGATCGCCTGCGCAAGGCAGGCGTGACAGCCGAAAGCCTGAATCTCTGTACCTATCCGGATCCCGACCGCTTTTTCTCCTATCGCCGCACCACACATGCGAAGGAGCCGGATTACGGCCGGCAGATTTCCGCCATCGCCATCGGGGAGGCAGCTTGATATGGCCTTGCATTTCGAACGCAGCGAATTTGGTCCACGCTTGGCTCGACTGCTCGCCAAGATGCAGGAGGAGAAGCTCGACGCCATGCTGCTCTTCGCGCAGGAGAGCATGTATTGGCTGACGGGCTACGATACCTTCGGCTATTGCTTCTTTCAGACCCTGGTGGTCAAGGCGGATGGATCGATGACGCTCCTGACGCGCTCCGCCGACCTTCGTCAGGCGCAGCTCACTTCGGTCATTTCCGATATCCGTATCTGGGTCGATCGCGTCAATGCCGATCCGACGCTCGATCTCAAGGAATTGCTATCCGATCTCGACCTTCTCGGTGCCCGCATCGGCATCGAATACGATACGCATGGCATGACCGGCCGCATCGCCCGCCTGCTCGACCACCAGCTTGCCAGTTTCGGCCAGATCGTCGATGCCTCCTATCTCGTCGGCCGATTGCGCCTGATCAAGAGCCTGGCGGAGATCGGCCATGTCGAGCGCGCTGCCGCCCTCGCCGATGAGGCCCTGGACGCCGCCCTGGCGCTGATCAAGCCCGGTGCGGATGAGGCCGATATTCTGGCCGCCATGCAGGGCGCGGTGTTTTCCGGCGGAGGCGACTATCCCGCCAACGAATTCATCATCGGTTCCGGCGCCGAGGCCCTGCTCTGCCGCTACAAGGCCGGCCGCCGCAAGCTCGACGCCGACGACCAGCTGACACTCGAATGGGCCGGCGTCGATGCCCACTACCATGCCGCCATGATGCGCACGGTCGTCATCGGCAATCCCAGTCATCGCCACCGCGAGCTATACAGTGCCTGCCTGGAGACGCTGCAGGCGATCGAAACGATCCTGACGCCTGGCCACAGCTTCGGCGATGTTTTCGACATGCACGCCAAGGTCATGGACGAACGCGGGCTTTCGCGCCACCGGCTGAATGCCTGTGGTTATTCGCTCGGCGCCCGCTTTTCTCCGTCCTGGATGGAGCACGAAATGTTCCATATTGGCAATCCGCAGGAGATCGAGGAGAATATGTCTCTCTTCGTGCACATGATCATCATGGATTCCGACAGCGGCACCGCCATGACCCTCGGACAGACCTATCTGACGACGTCGCAAGCCCCGAAAGCCCTATCCCGCCACCCGCTCGAATTTCTTAACCGTTAGCGGCGTAATATAGCGATCCTGAACGGAGAGACCGTCGAGGGAAAGGATCGCGCAAATGGGACTGGTCAGGACAATATTGACTGTCGCCGGCTTCTGCCTCGCGCTCTCCGCCTGCAACACTACGGACGCCCTGACGCCACCGGAAGCGATCGGCGACGTCAGCTCCAATCCGGTTACCCAACGCGAAGTCGAGCGCATGGCCTCGGCGCCACAAGCCGGCCAGAGCTATCAAACCACGCAGGACAGCTACAGTTACCGGCGGCAGGCCGATCAACAAGGGTACCAACCGCAGAGCTATGGCGGCAGCGGCACGCTCGACGATCAGGCGTCGGCGCTGAAATCAAACGGCAACAATCCTTATGCCTCCCGCCCGCTCGATGATGGCCGCACCGCCTCCGTCGCCCCGGCCGATACGCAGACGTCGCAAACCGACGAGCAGAGCGAGGCCGACCGGCGCCTCTCGGAAGATCCGCAACCGCAACCGCAGCAGCAAGCCGCCGACGATCAACAGCCTGAACAGCAACAGCAGGCATCGCTGCCGCCCGCCGCCGCCCCCGGCGGCAACAGCATTCGCTTTCTGCCGATCATCGGCGCGCCCGTCGACGCCGTCACCCCGTTATCGCGTCAGCTTGGCGCGGATGCCCGCTCGCTCGGCCTGACGATCAAGAGTTCCAGCGACGCAAGCGCGAGCTATATTTTGAAGGGCTACCTCTCCGCCTTCGAGGATGGGCCACAAATCTCCGTGACTTATGTCTGGGACGTGCTGGACAATGCCGGCAACCGCCTGCACCGAATCCAGGGGGCGGAAAGCGCACCGCTGAAGCGCGGCGACCCGTGGACGGCCGTTCCGCCGGCCGTCATGCAGAAAATTGCCTCCAAAACCATGTCGGAATTCAATTCCTGGCGCAATTCCAACGGTGGATAGCCACAAGCTTTTCAGAAATATGAAAGGTATCGCGCGTCTCCCCCTTGCATTCGAGTGCAAGGCGGTTAAAAGCGCGGCTATCAGGTTGGTAACAGGCGGGCCAAGATGAAGGTTTTCGCAGGCAATTCGAACAGGCACCTTGCCGAAGCGATCTGCAATTATCTCAATGTTCCCTTGGGAAGGGCTAGCGTCCGCCGGTTCGCCGACCAGGAGATTTTCGTAGAGATCCAGGAAAACGTGCGCGGCGAGGATGTCTTCCTTGTGCAGCCGACGTCGTTTCCGACCAACGATCATCTCATGGAACTGCTGATCATGATCGATGCGATGCGCCGCTCGTCGGCGCGGCGCATAACCGCAGTCATCCCCTATTTCGGCTATGCCCGCCAGGATCGCCGCGCCTCTGGGCGCACGCCGATCTCGGCCAAGCTGGTGGCCAATCTGATCACCGAGGCTGGTGCCGACCGTGTTCTCACGCTCGACCTGCACGCAGGCCAGATCCAGGGCTTCTTCGATATCCCGACCGACAATCTCTATGCGATTCCGGTGCTGACCCGTGATATCAAGGCCAATTACGACATCAGCAACGTCATGGTTGTCTCGCCCGACGTCGGTGGCGTCGTGCGCGCCCGCGCCCTTGCCAAACGTCTCGACTGTCTGTTGGCGATCGTGGACAAGCGCCGCGACCGCCCGGGCGAATCCGAGGTGATGAACATCATCGGCGACGTGGAAGGAAAAGACTGCCTGCTGATTGACGATATCGTCGATTCCGGCGGCACGCTCTGCAACGCGGCCGATGCCCTGCTCGCACAAGGCGCGGCAAGCGTCACCGCCTACATCACGCATGGCGTGCTCTCGGGCGGTGCCGTGACCCGTGTGGTAAACTCGAAGCTGAAGGAACTGGTGATCACCGATTCCATTCAGCCGACAACCGCGGTGCAATCGGCGCCTAATATCCGCGTCATCACTACGGCCGGCCTCATCGGCGAAGCCATCAACCGCACCAGCCAGGAAGAATCGGTCTCGAGCCTGTTCGACTGAAGCGGCCAAGCATTCTCAGGCGGTCTTCGCTGCGGACGGATGCGTCTGCCTCCATGCCAGCAAGCCAATCCCGACAAGACCCGAGGCGAACACAGCCGCCCCCGCACCCATGATCGAAGGCCCGATGCCGAACCAGGCAAACAGGCTCGGCGACATGAGATAAGCCACGAACAAGCCGGTGAAAATAGCGCACATCAGCAGACGATAGACCTGTGCCAGGCGATGCGGTTCGCTGCGCGTCTGCATCAGATGCAGCATGGCGAGATTTTCGAAAGGACCGTTGATTGCCGCGAAGCACGCGACGATCATCAGCCACATCCGGTCGTGCATCAGCGGCAGCAGGAACACCCCTGCCCCGAAAATTAGCTTTGCCGCGATAATCCAGACAACAGGCCGGCGGGGCTTGATGCTGCTGAGAATGAGATTGGTCGTCAGGTTACCGACACCGTAAGCCGTCATCATCAAGCCGTAATCCGTCAGAGGATCGGCACTGGTTTCGCGCAGATGCAAGATCATCCCGAGCAGAATTCCCATTGCCCAGGCAATGTTTCCCATCAGGTTGGTGAATAAGCCATAGAGGATCGCCGCATGACCCCGAGCCACCCGCCATCCGCCAAGGACACCATCTATCACGGCAGCCGTTCCGGAAAAATCGCGACGCCGCGGCGCAGCCGGGAATTTCGCGACCGCGAGCCAGACGGCGAGCGCCGACAGCAAGAAGGTAGCTGCAGTGACAGTAAAAAACTGCGACTTCGGCAGAAAGCCGTTCACCAGTGCAATCAAGCTCGGACCGAGAATGCGCGCCATGCGCCGTGTGGCATCGAACAGGCCATTGGTTGCATGCCGAACATCGGGATCGACGGCAATCGTCGGCAGGGTCGCCTGCAGCGACGGGTCGAATGTCGAGGTCAGCAATGCAATGCATCCGGCAAGCACCATCAGCAGCGGCAGGCTCATCAGATGCAGAAGGCCGGCAAGCGACAACGTCAGCAACAGAGCTGCACGCACGAGATCGGCTGTGATCATCGTGGTGCTGTGACGCCAACGATCCGTGACGATGCCGCCGAAGAGACTGCCGAACAGAAGCGCGCCGGACTGCAACGCGGAAACATATCCCGCATTCCTGCCGATGAAGTCCGCCGCGATCCAGACGACTGCGACCATGTAAAATTCGGAACCTGTGGCCGCCAGCACCTGACCGGCCCACAGGAGAGAGATCGAACGCTGGCCGAGCGGCCTCAGAACAAACATGATCGCATTCTGACTTCGGATTGATTATTTGAAAGGCTTACCCCTTTCGCACAGGTTCCCCAGTGATTGTGCAAAAGCAGAAGCCGAAACCGAGGGAAAATCTGTCGCTGGCGGCAATGACTGGTTGTTTCTTTGCGGGGCAGGCGTTGTCGATGCCAACAACAATTGATCAGATTTTCCACGCAGAGTCGCGCCAAGTCGTTATCGGGGCAGTTGTGTCCACAGGCAATTCTTCAATAGTTGGGAGCAGCTCCCATCGGTGGCCTTTTCTGGCCCCTGGCGCACTATAGTCAGTTAGCGTGAATCCTAACCTCCCAATCCGAGAGCCAGCGTCATATCGTTGATGATCCCGAGACGCGCTTCGATCACCGCTATTTTTTCGGGAGTGTCGGCACAAGAAGCTTCGATGTCTATAAACAATTGCTCGCACCCTCCTGGGGTGACCGTGCCGAACATTTGGCCAGGTTCGTCACTTATATTTCGCCAACTGTGTCGCACATGCGGTGGCAGAACGACGACGGTTCCTGGAGGCGCGTCGAACTCCTCGTCACCGCATTGGACTCGATAGAGCCCATGGATTACCCGAAATACTTCGGTCTCTCGCGTGTGAGTGTGGGGGGCCGGGCCATGACCTGGCGGAGTGAAGGTTTCCCACAGGCCGAATACGCCTCCAGTCTCGGTGGCCGTGGCATGGATAACGATTTTTGCACCAAAAGGCGTTCTTGCTATGCGCTCATTGCCAGGCAAAGAGACAACTGCATTTCGGAAACTCGACATACCCACCCCCCCTCCTGTTCGGTTGCAACTATATAGCATATCGCCGGAAGGTGGTTAATCTCAGCGAGAGCCACTGCGTTCGTGGCGGGTGCGAGCGAAGAGCCTGTTGTCAAGCGCGTCGGAAACAGGCTCTCGTCATCCAGCCTCTATATTGGAGCGAAATACACGCGTCATACACAAGCATTGGTTGTGTTCATACCTGGGTGAGCGGGATAAGCCGTTTACTTGATGACCTGGCCGTTGACCTTCACGCCACCGTCGTCGGAAAGATCGATCTCCCAGCGCGAACGCCCGTCCGCATCCGTCTTGGCGAAGCCCTTGGCCATCATCAGGCCGAAGGAAAGCTGAGCGAGATCGGTCTTCGTCTTGGCGGCCTCCTGAATGGCGGCAATCGTCTTGTCGAGATCGCGGGCAAGGACCGTCATCTTCATGGACACGCGGTCCTTCTCGTTCAGCCAGCCGCGCATGCTGCCGGAGGCCTCGACATCGTAAAGACCCGAGACGGCGCTGATTTTCGGAAAGTTGATGGTCATCGTCCCATCCGGGAACATGGCCTGCTGCAACTTGGCATCCATGGCCGTATTGTTGTCCGGAACCTTGAAATCGGTCTGCCGCAAGACGTCCATCAGAGCGGAGAAGTTCAGGTTCGGCACCTGTAGCTGAACATCGGCGGCATCCGGGATGAAGGCGATATAGTCTTCAGGCACCAGGCCCGAGGCCAGGGTGAGCTTTTCGGCACTCAGTCCGAAATCGGCGTTCATCGCATTGGACGGTCCCGCAACCTTGAAGAAATAGCCGAGCTTCTGCAGGCCGCCATCGCCGAGCGGCGTGGTGACCGCAATGTCCTTGATGGCGACCGACTCGTCGAACGAACCGACGATCGGCATCGCATCCATCAGCAGGGCCTTCAACGCCAGGCTGTCGGTGTCGGAGAGGGTCTTCTGGTCCTTATGTTCCGAGACAAAATGCAGCAGGGAATTCACCGCCTTCAACGGCAGCTTGGTCGCGCTGGCATTGAAATCGATCGCCGCGACCTTGATTTCGCCGAGCGCCGTGCTGTCGGACGAGATCTTGTCGTAGAGCGACTGCAGGCCGCCGCTCATCTTGATATCGAGCCTGCCCGGCTCGCCGCTGTCGGACGAGGACAGGGTATAGCCAATGCTGTCGATCGTGGCGTCGTTCTTCTGGACGCCATTGTCGGTGGTCTTGGTGGCGAAGGTGATGCCGCTGCCCTTCATATCCATCGAACGCAGATAGTGAAGCGCAGGGTCGAACACGCCCTTGAAATTCGAGGAGGCCAGCGCATAGCGAAATTCGGTGTCGGGACCGCTGCCGGGCTTCGAGCGCGCCGTCACGTCAAAGGCGTTGTTGCCTTCGATATCCCAGAGGCCGCTATCCAGCGGCGTCGCAAGCAGCGCCAACGGCTTCAAGCCGCTGATATCGAAACCGGTCACGTTCAGCTTGTCGAAAAGCTTCTGCAGGTCATAGGTGACCTCATAGTGAGCACTGACCGGCTTTACCGAAATGCCGCCGCTCCTGGCGATATCATCGGGCAGGAAATAGGTCAGATTGCCGAATAGATCCTTGGCACCCTGCCCGCTGACGTCAGCCGCCTGGACAATGCCGGCCACGCCGGCGGCGAGAACAGCCGCCGCGGCAACCGCTTTAAAACGCATAATTCACCCCCAAATATGATGGAAAAACAATATGAAAGTCCGAAAATGCCCAAGAAGCATGGCTCGCTCCCGTGCCTCAGGGCTTCTTCATCACCTGTCCGTTGACCGTAACAGTCCGATCTTCATCCATCGTGACGTCCCAGCGTAGGCGACCGTCCGGATCGGTTTTTGCAAACCCCTTGGCGGCGAGCAGGCTGAAGGAGACATTGTTCAGACGAGGCTGCGTCTTGGCGGCCTCCTGAATGGCAGCGACAGTCTTGTCGAAATCGCGCGCCAAGATTGTTGCCTGCAGCGAATAGTCGGAATGGGCCTTGGTCGAGGCCTTCACCGCGCCGGAAACCTCGACGTCGTAGACACCGGAGGTAGCGCTTATCTTCGGAAATTCGAGCGTACCGTATCCGCTCGGGAACATCGTGCGCTTCAGCGTTTCAGCGGAAACCGGCGTCGCCCGCGTGGCGACCGCCTCGAGAGCCGTATCGATGAGGCCGGCGAAATTGATGTTGGGCACACCGAGCTGAACGTCCAATGTCTCGGGCAGGAAAGTCGAATAAGCCGCCGGGATGAGGTCCGCATCGGGAGTAAAGTGATCCGCCCGCAGCTCGAGATTGACATTGGACGCCTTGGTCAGACCATCCATCCTGAAGCTGTAGTCGACACGTTTGACGCCGACCTTGCCCTTATCCGTTGCCACAACGGCATTGTTCAACGTCACGGTCTTGCTGAGCGAACCGAAAACGGGCAAGGCGCGGCGTACCAGCTGCTCGAACTTCTCGCTGCCGCTTTCCGAGAGCTGCTTCGCCTTCACGTGCTGCACGAAGAAGCGAATGAGCGCGCGCAGGTCCTTCACCGGCAGGCTCGTCGCTGTAACGCTCGTATTGACGCTCTCAGCACTGAAATTGACGGGCGAGCCGTGCGGCCGCAACGTGAATTGCTCATTGAGCCGCTGCAACGTGCCCTGCAATTGCAGATCGACTTTGCCCGCCTCGGTGCTGTCGGTCACCGTATGGGCGAAAGAGGCGCTGTCGATGGTGGCATCGATCTTGCGCCCACTCCTTGGCCCGCTGCCGACACTTGAGAATTTCACGCCGCTGCTCTTGATGCCCATCGACCGCATCATCTCGATCGTGGGATCGAAAATGCCATCGAAAGAGGTGGAGGCAACGGAATAAGCGATGTCGGACACCGGCGAATGCAGGGAAATATCGAGGCTGTTATCGCCCTTCAAATGCCATTTGCCCTGATCGATCGGCTGCGCGAACATGGAAAGCGGCTTGAAACCCGTAACGGAGAACGCGCTGGAATTGATTTTGTCGAAAAACTTCGCAAGGTCGTAGGTAATCTCATACTGATCACCCGCCGGCTTGACCGAGACGAAATCGCTTCGGGCAAGATCGTTTGAAAGAGAATGCGTCAGTATATTGCGGAGGTCCTTGGCGCCTTGCTCGTTGATGTCGGCCGCCTGTGATGCGCCGGCAAGACCCATGGAAATAACCGCAGCGGCGATAGCCCTGGAGCGCATGCCCGACCTCTCCTTTTGACCCTGATCGATTGAGTTCGACTGTTGAAGGGGCCGAGGGTATATGTCAAGTCGTTGATAGAAATGGCGTCGCAGCCTCGTGCGCAAGAGTTGCAATGTCATCACGGAGCTTCGCATTCCGGAGGTGCTTGCGCCTTCGGCCACTTTGTATTATACGCCACGCGTCCGCGTAGACACCCTTGGAGGCAATGCGGATGAGGCAGGGCTCGCCCTCCTCCAGTTCAACCGATACGGCATATGACCGACCGGATGGACTCTCCATATAACCTCGAAAGGAATAGCTATGAGCCACGAGAGCTACGAGCTAAAGGCCGAGGCGCGCGAACGGGTTGGTAAGGGGTCCGCCCGTGAACTTCGCCGCAATGGTTTGATTCCCGCTGTCATCTATGGTGACAAGCAGGCCCCCATTTCTATCGCTATCAACACCAATGAGGTGACGAAGCGCATCCACGCCGGCGGTTTTCTCACGACGATCGCAACGATCGACGTCGGCGGCAAGAAGTTCAAGGTTCTGCCGAAGGACTACCAGCTCGATCCGGTCCGTGACTTCACGGTTCACGTCGATTTCCTGCGCGTTTCCGGCAACACCGAAGTCACCGTCGAAATCCCGGTTCACTTCGAAAACCACGACAAGTCCCCGGGCCTCAAGGCTGGCGGCGTGCTGAATATCGTTCGTCACGAAGTCGAAGTTCACTGCCCGGCCGATGCGATCCCGGAATTCTTCACCGTTGACCTCACCGGTCTGAAGAGCGGCGACAGCATTCACATCTCGAGCGTGAAGCTGCCGAAGAACGTCACGCCGACCATCTCCGACCGCGACTTCACGATCGCAACGATCGTTGCCCCGGCAGCCGGTCTTACGGAAGAAGAAGCAGAAGGCGGCGAAGAAGCCAGCGCCTGATTGGCGTCTTCATTGCCAAGCATCCAGACCCGCCTCCCCTATGGGGATGGCGGGTTTTTCACATCCGATCACTAATATTAGCATAAGTAAAAATAATGATTTGTTGAATCTATACTTTGATTGATATTCTTTAACCCCAGAATTTCAGCAACATTTAACACATTCATGGAACCCTACGCGAAAGAGTTGTAGGGAACGGTATCCCAAGATCCGCCGGCCTATGACTGGGGAGCTAATGGGACTATGAGCCATTCGGTCGAAAACAGGTTTTTCGCGATCGTCTGCGGAGCGCTGCTGGTTTTCGTAGCGCCGCTCTTTGTGCTGTTTCTTTTCCTGTCGTCGGAACGCGCCGAAAAGGAAATCAAGGATCACATCACCGTTCTGCTCGTCGCCAATGCCCAGGCTTTGGCAAAGCCGCTTTGGGATCTCGACGAAGACAGCGTCACCCAGATCAGCGCAACGACGGTCGCCGAAGGCGCCATTGTCAGGGTCAATGTCCGCGACCTCTCCGGCCAGCTTGACGTCACGCAATCGACCATTCCGAAATCCTACAAGGGCAATCTGGAGTCGGTCTCCCGTTCGATCGTCTATAACGGCGTCGATGGCGCAAAGAAGCTTGGCACTATCACGGTCTTCTATCCTCAACTCGGGCTCTTTGACGGTTTGAAGAACGAGGAGATCGTCTTCATCTCCATCTTCATCTTTGCCGTGCTGACGGTTTTCGGCGCGGCGCTGATCGGCAACCGCATTTTCGTCATCCAGCCATTGATGCGGCTGACGCACGCCGTCGAAGCGACGCGGCGGCTCGGTTCGCGCCATCATGTCGATTGGCAATCGAATGACGAAATGGGACGGCTCGCCAGCAGCTTCAACGATATGCAGAGCAAGCTTCAGCGCGAGGAAACCGAGCTGAAGCACGCTCATCGCCGCGCCACAGACACTTATAATCTGACGCCCGCCATGCTCTTCTCCCTCGACAAGGACGATTGCATCGCCGCCGTCAGCGATTACTGGCTCGCCGCTACCGGTTATAATCGTGCCGAAGTGCTGGGACGTGAATTCGCCAGTCTGGTGCTGCCGGATTCGCGCTCGCAATATGTCGACCGCAAACACAGCCACCCCGACAGCGCCGCTCGCCTTGCCGTCACGGTAAAATTCCTTTGCCGGGACGGGCGTAAAATGGACGTCTTGATCCTCGAGACGACGGCAGTCCAGGATGGCCTCTCGCTGTCCGTCATGACCGATGTCACCGAACTCAAGCAATCCGAAGACCGGAACTTGCGCCAGGCGATTACCGACCATCTAACCGGCCTGTTGAACCGTCAGGGCTTCGAGACCGCACTCGACGCCAAGATCAACGAGGCGGACCTGCGCCATCGCGAGCTTGCCTGCCTCTTCATCGACCTCGACCGTTTCAAGTGGATCAACGACAATATGGGCCATGCCGCCGGCGATGCGGCCCTGCGCGAGCTCGTATCGCGCCTGCAGGCTCGATTGAAGCCCGGCGATGTCGCTGCCCGCCTCGGCGGCGACGAATTTGCGATCCTGCTACTGGCGGAAGACGCGGAAGCAAGAGCCATGGACATGGCCGCTCGCATCGCCGAAGTCTTCGACACGCCGTTCTATGGCGACGCCCGCCTCAGCGCCAGCATCGGCATCGCCATCTATCCGCGCCATGCCGCCAACGCGGCCGAACTGCTGCTGAAATCCGATATCGCCATGTATGCCAAGAAGCGCGACGGCAAGAACGGCGCGCAGATCTTCGACAACGGCATGCTCGACGATTCCCGCCGCCGTGCCGAGCTGGAGAGCTACATCGAAAGCGGGCTCAGCGAAGACTGGTTCGAAGCCTATCTGCAACCAGTCGTCAATATCGATGATCGCTCGATTGCCGGCTTCGAGGCGCTGATGCGATTGCATCATCCGCAGAAGGGCATCCTGCCTCCGGGCCGCATCATCGAAGTTGCAGAAGAAACAGGCTCCATCATACGCATCGGCAATCGCATCATGGAAAAGGCGATCGCCCATTTCGCCCGCCTGTCGCGGCTCGACGGCATGCAGGACAGTTACATCGCGATCAATTTCTCACCCTTGCAGTTCGAGCCGGATCTGCCCGTGCGGATCGCAGCCCTGCTTTCGCGCTACGATATTTCCCCGCGGCGCATCGTCATCGAAATTACCGAAGCCGTGCTGATGGACGACAATCCGGAAACACGCATGGTCATCAACGAAATCTGCCACTACGGCTGCCGCATCGCGCTCGACGATTTCGGCACGGGTTATTCGTCGCTGAGCTATATCAATCGGTTCCCCGTCGACATCATCAAGATCGACCAATCCTTCATCCGCGCCATCAACGATACCGCCTCGGATGTCAGCGCCAAGAGCCGCATGCTGGTCGAGAGCATCACGACGCTCTCGCACAAGATGAATTGCACGGTCATTGCCGAGGGTGTGGAAACCGAAGAGGAATGCGCGACCCTGCGCACCATGGGCATCGATTACGGGCAAGGCTATCTCTTCCATCGACCGCAGCATCCGGACAATCTCATGAAAACGCTGTCCGGCCCGCAATTCGACCACCTCTCCCCCGTAGCGCAGGCGTCATAGCAATGAGGAACCGCATGCGAAAACTGCTGCTCACTGTCGCCGTCAGCCTGTCTTCGCTATCCGTCCTTTCCCCTGCCCGTGCTGAAACCATCCATTTCACGACCGAAGAATATCCGCCTTTCAATTATCGCGACGGCAAGACCCCCGTTGGAGCAACCGTCGAACAAGTACAGAAGGTCATGACCGACATCGGCGTCGATTACACGATCGACGTCATGCCCTGGGCCCGGGCCTACAACCAGGCGCTGACGGAGCCTTTCACCTGCGTATTCGCCACGGCTCACAACGACGAGCGCGACAAGCTCTTCAAATGGGTGCAGCCGTTGTTGATCGATCGCAACATCCTGATCAAGCACAGCGGCTCGACGGTTACAGCCGCCACGATCGACGAAGCCAAGAGGTACCTCGTCGGCACCTGGCGCCAGGACTATACGGAGACGGTACTGCGCCGGAACAATTTTCCGCGTATCGATGTGGGCAGCGACTTCAGGGCGACGCTGAAGAAATTGATGAGCGACCGCGTCGACCTGATGCCGATCTCGGAATCCTATTTCGACAAGCTGAAGAAGGACGGCAATGCCGTGGAGAAGGTGACGATCCTCTCCCAGCAACCCATGGGTATCGCCTGCCAGAAGGATTTCCCCGACGATCTCCGGAGCAGAATGCAAACCGCGCTCGATGCGCTGATCGCCGACGGCACGCAGACGCGGATTTTCCTGAAGTACGGCCTGCACCTCGGCGAGTGACAGCATCCCGCCTTGACTTTGCCGTCAATTCCCTGTCGTGAAGGGCATCTGCATTTTCCAAGGGGTGAAGCGCATGCTTCTCATCGCGGGCCTCGGCAATCCCGGCGCCAAATATCAGGGCAACCGCCACAATATCGGCTTCATGGCCGTGGATGCGATCCATCGCCGACACAGCTTTTCGCCGTGGTCGAAGAAGTTCAAGGCAGAGATTGCCGAAGGCGAGCTTGGCGGCCAGAAAGTGCTGCTCATCAAGCCGCAGACCTTCATGAACCTCTCCGGCGAATCTGTCGGCGAGGCCATGCGTTTCTACAAGCTCGAGCCATCCGATCTCGTGGTGATCTACGACGAACTTGATCTGCCTGCCGGCAAGGCGCGACTGAAGAGCGGTGGCGGCCATGGCGGCCATAACGGCATCAAATCGATCGACGCCCATAGCGGCCGCGAATACAGGCGGCTACGCCTCGGCATCGGTCATCCTGGCGTCAAGGAGTTGGTGCAAAACCATGTGCTCGGCGATTTCGCCAAGGTGGACCGGGACTGGCTGGAACCGTTGTTCGATACGCTCGCTGACAACGCCGACATGCTAGTGCGCGGCGAGGATTCGCAGCTGATGAACAAGATCGCGCTCGCCCTCGGCGGCAAGGCCGAGGAAGAGGCGCCAAAGGCGGAAAAGAAAGTCACGGCCAAATCGCATATCCATCAGGCGCGCAACCACAGCCAGCCGAGAATACCCGAAACCGGCCCGATGGCGGAGATGCTAAAAAGGATGTTCGGCAAGAAGGACAATTGAAATGCCGGAAGCATTAGCCGAAGACGCCGCTGGTATCGTGATCCGGCCGGCCGCCGCCGGGGATTTGTCTACGCTTCTTGCACTCTATCGGCATCTCAATGCTGATGATCCCGAACTGGAGCCCCATCTGGCGGAAAACCGCTTTGCCGAGATCCTCTCGCATCCCGGCATGACGATCTTCACGGCTTTCGCCGGCGACGAAGCGGTCTCCTCCGTTACCCTGGTGGTCATTCCCAACCTGACGCGCGGCGGCGCCTCCTATGCCTTGATCGAGAATGTCGTCACGCACGCGTATTATCGTCAGCGCGGCCTTGCCAGGGCACTCATCGGAAGGGCCATAGCTTTGGCCTGGGAGGAGAATTGCTACAAGATCATGCTGCTGACCGGCTCCAAGGATCCGGCGACACTGCGCTTCTACGCCGATAGCGGCTTCAGCCAGGATAAGACAGGCTTCCAGATCCGCCGTCCCACCACCGTCTGACAGGATACTTGGAGGCTATTCTTCCGGTTCCGTCGTGAACATCAAAGGGAAGTCGGCGCTTTTCGCCAGATCGATCGCCTCCTGGGCCTTCGTCTCGGCGATATCCCGCGCGCAAACCATCACGACACAGGTGCCGAGCTTATGCGCCGTCATCATGACGCGATAGCCCGCCTCCTCGCTCATGCGGAACACGGCCTTCAGCACCATGATGACGAACTCGCGTGGCGTGTAATCGTCATTGACGAGAATGATCTTGTAAAGCTTCGGCCTCTCGACCTTCAGCTTGGTTTTGGTCTTTGGTTTCAGGACAACATCATTGTCACTCATCGGCATCACCGTTGACGACAGAGAAAAAGGCTTTGAGCTAATGGCATTATTATAGTGCAGCGCACCACGCCATTCAAGGCGGACGGTGTCTCGGAGACGATGTGGCGCCGCAGCTTTTGAAGGCTTCAACCCGTCTTGCGGCAGAAAATCGGCTTGCTTTCCCCACAAGACTTGACCCGCAACGGCCCTTCCCCCATACGCACTGCAAAGATTTTCTAGATATGGACAAGGTGCCATGGGTTTCAAATGCGGTATCGTCGGGCTGCCGAATGTCGGCAAGTCCACTCTGTTCAACGCGCTGACCAAGACGGCGGCGGCGCAGGCGGCGAATTATCCCTTCTGCACGATCGAGCCGAATACCGGTGAAGTCGCGGTTCCCGATCCGCGCATGCGCAAACTCGCCGACATCGCCAAGTCGAAGGAGCTGATCCCGACGCGCATCTCCTTCGTCGATATCGCCGGCCTGGTGCGCGGCGCCTCGAAGGGCGAAGGCCTCGGCAACCAGTTCCTCGCCAACATCCGCGAGGTCGACGCCATCGTGCATGTACTGCGCTGCTTCGAAGACAGCGACATCACCCATGTCGAAGGCCGCATCAATCCGGTTGCCGACGCCGAGACCATCGAGACCGAGCTGATGCTCTCCGATCTCGAGAGCCTGGAGCGCCGCACAGAACAGATGCGCAAGCGCGCCACCAGCAAGGACAAGGAGTCCATGGCGATGCTGCCGATCATGGAAGCCTCGCTCAGCCTGCTGAACGAAGGCAAGCCGGTGCGCACGCTGCTGTCGAAGCTCGATGCCGAGGAACTCCGCATCCTCAAGAGCCTGAACCTTCTGACCTCGCATCCGGTTCTCTATGTCTGCAACGTCGCCGAGGCTGATGCCGTGACCGGCAACGAGCATACGGCCGCGGTCGAAGTCATGGCGAAGGAGCAGAATTCCGAGGTGGTGATCATCTCAGCCGCCATCGAAGCGGAAGTGGCGCAGCTGCCCGAAGACGAATCCATCGAATTCCTCTCGGCGCTCGGCCTCGACGAAGCCGGGCTCGACCGGCTGATCCGCGCCGGCTACAAGCTGCTGCACCTCATCACCTATTTCACGGTGGGACCGAAGGAAACGCGCGCCTGGACGATTGAGCGCGGCACGAAGGCCCCACAGGCCGCCGGCGTCATCCATTCGGATTTCGAACGCGGCTTCATCCGCGCCAGCACCATCGCCTATGACGACTACGTCGCCTATAACGGCGAAGTGGGCGCCAAGGAAGCCGGCAAAATGCGCTCCGAAGGCAAAGAGTATATTGTCCAGGACGGCGATGTCCTCAACTTCCTCTTCAACGCCTAAAGAATGAAGGGATTGCCGGCCCTTACCTGAGCGCCGGCAATCTTCCCTGTACGGATGCCGGCAGCAGCCGGACCGTGGCGCGGCGCAGATGCGGCCAGCCGACGCCGATCACCAACACGACAAGCCCGACGATCATCAGCACGATGAAGCTCACCTTGTCGAGCCCGGCATTGTTCTGCCGCAAAATGGTTCCGATCGCCACGCCGAGCGAAAGCAAACCAGCTGTTACGAAAGCACGCCTGTCGATGATCAGGCCGATCAGCATCATGATCGCCACGATGACGACGATGGTTGTCGCCTGCGCGTAGCTGCCACTCCCAATCTTGGTGAAAATGGTGTCGTCACTGCCGAACTCAAGCATGAATGCGAGCAGGTTCGCCGTATAAAGCAGCGCCGGCGCGGTCGCGAGATGCAGCCAGAAGGCAACGTCCGAGCGGCGTGTTACGCGCTGAGGATCGCGGAGATCGAAATACATCGCGACCGCGAATGTCCCGAGTGCCGCCGCAAACATGATGCAAATCGACAGCAGCGGGTAGGCAAGCACCACGTTCGGCGCGCCCGTCACCAGCCCTATGATATAGAAGACCGCCGCCAGCAACAGCGCGAACAGCGAGAAGAGCAGCATCGCCAGCGACAACGGCACGCGGTAGCGCCAATAGAACAAAGCAAAGAGCGGCGGGAACGGAAGTGTCATCACCATCCAGTCCACCATGATGGCGCGGCCGTCGTCGGCCGGACCGAGATAGACCACCGAGACGGTGATTATCCATTGCGCCAGCGCGATGGTCAGCGCCACGGCCGGAAGCGCCAGCCGCTGGCGACGCACCAGGATTTCGGCAAGGATGATAATCGCCGGCAGCGGCCCGAGGAAGCTCGTAAGCCCCCATAGCCCGGCAAGCAACACGATGATGCCGATGGTGATCAGGACATCATGAAAGCCTCGAATGAAGCGCGGCGCTTCACTGTCCTCCAGCGGATTCGTCAGATCATTGTCGCGCGGCTGCGAGAGACTGTTCCGAATGGCCGGTGCGCCGGCGCCGATATTACGCTCGGTCAGATAGGGCAAAAGCCGGATGGCTTGATCCGGAGAAATGATCCCCTCGCCAGCGGCGCCTTCCAGCGCGGTCTTGAGATCGCTCATGTCTGTCCTTGCTTCGTAACGATGTTGTGCAGCCTCATCATATTGCCGGGACACAATCAAGGGCTGCTGGGGGCACAGGCATGCATTCATCGCGTCTCTTCGTCCGCGGCTGTCGCGAAAATACTTGCGCCCTTCCTGCCTGGCATGCGATTGCGCACGGACGGAATGAGGAGGCTCGTGACGAATATGACGAAATTGGCATATGAGGATTTTCAGCAGGGGCAGGAATTTCCGCTCGGCCCAAAACATGTGACGGCGGCTGAAATTATCGAGTTTGCGAGTGAATTCGATCCGCAACCGATGCACCTGGATGAGGAAGCGGGCCGCGCCAGCATCCTCGGCGGCCTTGCCGCCTCAGGCTGGCATACCTCGGCGATGTTCATGCGCATGATGTGCGACTCCTATCTTCTCGAAGCCGATGCGCAAGGTGCGCCGGGCATCGACTTCATGGATTGGAAGAAGCCGGTTCTCGCTGATGATACACTGTCCGGTCGGTCCATCGTGCTGGAAGCACGTCCCATGCGCTCGCGCCCCGGCATCGGCATCGTCAAATTCCACCACGAGGTCGAGAACCAGCGCGGCGAGCTCGTCTGCCTCGGCGAGAACTCGACGATGATCCGCATGCGCGCCGGCGCGGAGGTATCGGCATGAAGATGAGCGAGCTCTATACCATCGGCGAACGGGTCGAGATCGGCAGCCATACCTTCACGCCCGAAAGCATCGTCCGTTTCGCATCGCGCTTCGATCCGCAGATCTTCCACATGGATGCCGAAGCGGCCAAGGAGACGCTGTTCGGCGGCCTTTGCGCCTCCGGCTGGCACAGCTGCGCCATGTGGATGCGCACCTTCGTCGATTTCTGGAAGGGCGAGACCATCAGGCTGATCGCGGAGGGCAAAACGCCACCCAATCTCGGCCCCTCGCCTGGCTTCACGAAGTTACAATGGCTGCGCCCGGTCTTCGCCGGCGACACCATCGCCTATGGCGTCACCCTGCTCGCCAGCCGCCCTCTGGCCTCGCGCCCCGGCTGGACGCTCTACACGCTCGCCTGTGACGGCTCGAACCAGCACAGCATGCCGGCCCTGCGCTTCGAAAGCACCGTGCTGGCATTTGAATAGGAATAGCGGGGGCAGCCGGCAAATTCTGCCCGGCGTGCCCCAACAGGCCCGGCTCAGTGACCGGCGAATTCCACCAGCGTATGAACCGGCACATCAAGCGCTTCGAGCTTCTTGCGGCCGCCCAGATCCGGTAGGTCGATGACGAAGCAGGCAGCGACGACTTCGGCGCCGATCTGGCGCAGCAACTGCGTGGCGCCGACAGCCGTGCCACCGGTCGCGATCAGATCGTCCACGAGGATGACCCTTTCGCCTGGATTGACAGCGTCCCGGTGCATCTCCATCTCGTCGACGCCATATTCCAGGCTGTAGGCGATCCGGACGATATCGTGCGGCAGCTTGCCCTTCTTGCGGATCGGCACGAAGCCGGCCGAGAGCTGATGCGCCACCGCTCCCCCGAGAATGAAGCCGCGCGCTTCCATGCCGGCAACCTTGTCGATTTTCGTCCCGGCATAGGGATTCACCAGCCCATCAACTGCGCGACGAAACGCCTTGGCATTGCCAAGCATCGTGGTGATGTCGCGGAAGATGATACCGGGCTTAGGATAATCCGGAATGGAGCGAATGCTGGCAGCAAGCTCCGAAGCGATAGTGTTCATGAAATATGTACTCTCAGGCTATGATAGGGCCGGCCGCACCCTAGCAATACCCAGGCGCTATACCAACAAAAAAGGCGGCCCGGTTAGGCCGCCTTTTTCCCGAAAAGCAGAAAGGCTCAGTGAGCGCCAGCCTTGGCATAGATCGACCGCTTGGTGAGGTAGATCAACACTGAGAAGATCAGCAGGAATACGATGACCATGAAGCCGAGGTGCTTGCGATCCTCCAGATGCGGCTCGGAAGTCCACATCAGGAAGGCAGACACGTCGCGTGCATACTGGTCGACCGTCTGCGGCGAGCCGTCGTCGTAGGTCACCTGCCCATCCGAAAGCGGCTTCGGCATCGCAAAGGTCGCAGCCGCATCGAAATACGGATTGTAATGCGAATTCTGCGGCACCTTGAAATCGGCCGGCGCATCTTCATAGCCGGTCAGCAGCGAGTAGATGTAGTCCGGGCCGCCTTCCTGATACTGCGTGAAGATATCGAAAATGAACTGCGGGAAGCCGCGTTCGATTTCGCGCGCCTTGGCAAGCAGCGACATGTCAGGCGGAACGGCCCCGTTGTTGGAGGCAGCAGCAGCCTCGTCGTTCGGGAACGGCGAGTTGAAATGATCTGATGGAACCGCCTTACGGGTGAACATCTCACCCTGAGGGTTCGGCCCGTCCTGCACCTCATAATTGGCGGCGAAAGCCTTTACCTGTGCGTCCGTATAGCCGAGATCACCCAGCGTGCGGTAAGCCACCAGCTTCATCGAGTGGCAGGCGGAACAGACTTCCGTGTAGACCTTGAGGCCACGCTGCAGCTGCGCCTTGTCGTAATAGCCGAACGGGCCTGAGAAGGACCAATGCTGTTCGCGCGGCTCCTTCAGCGGATAGTGCGGCGTCTCGCTTTCCGCCGCAGGCTTCGTTTCCGCGGCAAAGGCGGCAACGGTAGCCGGACCGCCAATGAGCGTGAGCGACAGAAGGCCGACAATAAGTTTTTTCATCGTTTTCTTCCTCTATCGCCGGTTATGCTTGAACCGGGGTGGCAACTTTACCGCCCTGCTTTTCAAGAACCGCTTCCGTAATCGAGTTGGGAACGCGCCTCGGTGTCTCGACTATGCCAAGCACCGGCATGGCGACGAGGAAGAAGAGGAAGTAGAACAATGTCGCGAACTGCGCAGCCGTGGTGTAGATCCCTTCCGCCGGCTGCGAGCCCAGCCAACCGAGCAGGATGGCATCGGCGACGAACAGCCAGAAGAACAGCTTGTACCAGGGACGATAGACGGCCGAACGAACCTTCGACGTATCGAGCCAGGGCAGGAAGAACAGCACGATGATCGCGCCGAACATCGTCAACACGCCGCCGAGCTTGGAGTCGATCGGCCCGATGTTGAAGGTGATCGACCGCAGCATCGCGTAGAACGGCAGGAAGTACCATTCCGGAACGATGTGGGCCGGCGTCTTCAGCGGATTTGCCGGGATATAGTTATCGGCGTGACCGAGGAAATTCGGCAGGTAGAAGACGAAATAGGCGAACACCAGCAGGAAGATCGAAACGCCAAGCGCGTCCTTGAGCGTAGCGTAGGGTGTGAAGGCCACGGTATCGGTCTTCAGCTTGACCTCGACGCCGGTCGGGTTCGTCTGGCCGGTCACATGCAGCGCCCAGATGTGCAGGATGACGACGCCGGCGATCATGAACGGCAGCAGGTAGTGCAGCGAGAAGAAGCGGTTGAGCGTCGGATCATCGACGGCAAAGCCGCCGAGCAGGAAGGTCTGGATCCAGTCGCCGACCCAGGGGAACGCCGAGAAGAAGCCGGTAATAACCGTGGCACCCCAGAAGGACATCTGGCCCCAGGGCAGAACATAGCCCATGAAGGCTGTCGCCATCATCAGCAGATAGATGATCACGCCGAGGATCCAGAGGATTTCGCGCGGCGCCTTGTAGGAGCCATAGTAGAGGCCGCGGGCGATGTGGAGATAAACAGCAACGAAGAAGAAGGACGCGCCGTTGGCATGCATGTAGCGCAGCAGCCAGCCGTGGTTGACGTCGCGGACGATCTTTTCGACCGAATTGAAAGCAACGGTCGTATCCGCCGCATAATGCATGGCAAGGACGACACCGGTCAGGATCTGCAGAACCAGCATGACGGCCAGCATCGCGCCGAACGTATAGGCATAGTTCAGGTTGCGCGGAACCGGATAGGCAATGAAACTGTCATAGACCATACGCGGCAGCGGTAACCGTGCGTCGACCCATTTTTCGAGCCCTGTGGATGGCTCGTAAGACGAATGAGTACTCATGATTCAGCTCCCCCTCAACCGACCTTGATCTTTTTTTCTGCGGTGAACGCATATTGCGGAATGGCGAGGTTCTGCGGCGCCGGCCCATGGCGGATGCGACCGGCGGTGTCATAGACCGAACCGTGACAGGGACAGAACCAACCACCATATTCCCCAGCCTGGCCGAGCGGTATGCAACCGAGATGGGTGCAGACGCCGATCATCACGAGCCAGTTTTCCTTGCCATCACCCGCCGAACGCGCGACATCCGTCGCTTGCGCATCCGCCGGCAGGTTGGCATTGCGGGCGACAGGGTCCTTCAGATCCGAGATCTGCGTGCCCTTGGCATCGTCGATTTCCTTTTGCGTGCGGTTGCGAATGAAAACGGGCTTGCCGCGCCATTTCACCGTCAGAGACATGCCAGGCTCCAGGCTCGACACGTCGACTTCGATGGAAGCAAGAGCGAGTGTGGATGCGTCCGGCCGCATCTGATCGATAAACGGCCAGGCTACGGCAACCGCGCCCACTGCGCCGGCCATTCCTGTCGTCAAATAAAGGAAATCGCGGCGAGTTGGCTCGCCGGTGGACTCACTTGTCGTACTATGCTCGCTCAAGGCTGGACATCCTCTTCCGCAAAACCGCGGCAGAGCCGCGGTACCCCCTCACTAACGACGAATCAACGCGACCATAATTCCGCCATAGATTCCTCCGTAACCCGCTGCGTTCTAAGCTTGATCGCAAATTATGTCCAGTCTTGGCAAGGGGAGAGGGCACAATGTCGCGGCAAAACTGCGCTATTCGGTCGCAAGGCCGCAGCTTAAAATCGCGAGCTTTAGTCAAGCGACCCTAAGCGCATGAAAAAACGAGCGATTCAGATAATATATTTTTATGATGCAGGGCAAAATAAACAGTGATTTCAATGCTGCATTGCGGCATAAGCGGTAGCGACGCTGCGTCCGACATATAATAAGCTTGCCTTTCTACCTCTTAAAACTGAATGGATTTAGCGCGCGATTTATGAACGATTGACGCCGTTGCTGCGCGTCGTCAAAGCGCCGAAAACGAAGCACGAGAACCTCTCATGAGACATACGGTTTATTGCGTTCTATGTGTCCTCGCCACTTTAGCGCTCGGCATGCTCGTGGCACGCTACGTAGCCGATTCCTGGATACTGGCCTTCTTTGAGAGCCTGCAGACCCACATTAGCCTGTTCGCGATCGTGCTCGCCTTGATCGCGCTTGTTTTCAAACGGCACTGGTATGCGATGTTCCTGGTGTTAGTCGGTGTCGCGCTGCTGGTGCATTCCGTCGTCATGCTCCAAGAATATGCCGCCCCCTCCTTCATCGCCCCGGCGGAAGCCTCGGTCGGAAGCTTCAGGCTCCTCTCCTTCAACATAGAGGACAGCAACTTCGAGAACGGCGCACGCATCGCCGACCTTATCGTCGGCTCGAAGGCCGATGTCGTCGAGATCTTCGAGGCAGGCCCGATCTTTTCGCAGATGGATCGCATCACGCAGGTCTATCCCTACCGCATCGGCTGTGGCGTGATGACGTCCGATTGCGACTCGCTGATGCTGTCGAAGAGGCCGTTCCAGACGCAGCTCATGCGCAGCCTCGGCAGCCTTTGGGACAATCGCTTCATTCTCGCCACCATCGACATGGACGGGCGGCCCGTCAATTTCGCATCGGTCCATCTGAGCAAGCCCTATTTCGACGCCTTCCATCAGGTCGAACTCGATCTTCTCGGCCCGATCCTTGGCGACGTGAAAGGGCCGTTGATCCTGGCTGGCGATTTCAACGCGTCGGTCATCGCGCCCGATATGCGCGACTTCCTGGCCGCAACCGGCCTGCGCCACGCCTTCCCCGAGCCGGCCACCTGGCCGATCGAGGCCGGCGCCTACGGCATCACCATCGACCATGTGTTCGGACGCCCGCCGCTGCGGCTGGTATCCGTAAAGCAGATACCCGACGCCATGGGCTCGAACCATTTCGGCCTGATGACGGAGTTCAGCGTACCCCGATAAGGCCTTGATGCCGCAGGATGTTCGTCGTTGGTGACAGCAAGAGGGCTATTCGGCGTCGGCCGCTATGAAGCCACCGGATTGGCGTGCCCAGAGCTCGGAATAGAGGCCGCCGCAGGCGATCAGCGCCTCGTGGGTCCCTTCCTCGATGATCTTGCCCTTGTCGACCACGATCAGTCGGTCGAGCTTGGCAATGGTCGACAGCCGATGGGCGATCGCCAACACGGTCTTGCCCTTCATCAGCGTGTCGAGATTGGACTGCAAGGCAGCCTCGACCTCCGAATCCAGCGCCGACGTCGCCTCATCAAGCACCAGGATCGGCGCATCCTTCAGCATGACGCGCGCAATCGCGATACGCTGGCGCTGGCCTCCCGAAAGCTTGACGCCGCGCTCGCCGACATGGGCCGCATAGGCCGCTCGCCCTTTTTGATCTTCCAGATCGATGATGAACTTGTCTGCCTCCGCCTGGCGCGCGGCCTCCACCATTAGCTCGTCGCCGGCATCCGGGCGGCCGAAAAGAATGTTGTCGCGAATAGAGCGGTTCAGAAGGGCGGTATCCTGCGTCACCATGCCGACCGCACCGCGCAGCGACTCCTGTCGCACGCCGGCGATGTCCTGACCGTCGATCAGGATGCGACCCCCTTCAAGATCGTAGAAGCGCAGCAGCAGATTGACGAGTGTCGTCTTGCCGGCCCCCGAACGGCCTACGATGCCGACCTTCTCGCCGGCGCGCACGCTGAGGGAGAAATTGTCGATGATGCCGCCGCCGCGCCCGTAGTGAAAGGTCACATCCTCGAAGCGTATCTCGGGGCCGCTGATGGTCAGGTCCTTGGCGCCGGCCCGGTCGACCAGGCCGATGGGCTCGGAGATCATCTCGGCCGAATTCTGGATCGTGCCGAGATTGCGCATGATGGCGTTGAACTGCGACATCATGCGGCCGAAGAGCATGTTCAGCCGCAGCACCATGCTGAGCGTGAAGGCGACGCCGCCGGTCGAGATCGCCCCCGACAGCCAGAGATGCACGGCCAGCGCGCCGATGGTCGTGATCATCACGCCCGATAGCAGGGCGAGCGAAGAACGCACGCCCGTCAACAGCCGCGTGAAGGGCATGACAGCCGCCTGGAAACGATCGAAGCCGTTGCGGATATAGTCGTCGTTCTGCTCCTCACGTCCGAAGAGCTTCAGCGTCTGGATATTGGCATAGGCATCGACCATGCGGCCGTTCAGCATCGAGGATGCCTCCGCAGCATTGCGCGCATGCCGCCGGATACGCGGCACGAAGTGGCGGGCCAGCAGCGAGAAGATGCCGATCCACACCGTGATCACCAGCGCCAGCCGCCAGTCAAGCCTGCCAACCAGCGCGATGGTCGATGCGGCATAGATGATGATGAACCAGACCACCTGCAGCAGCGACACGACAAGATCACCTGTCGCCTGGCCCGCCGACCAGACCTTGGTGACGACGCGCCCTGAAAAATCGTTCTGGAAGAACTCGACCGATTGCCTGGCCACATGCCGATAGGCCTGCCAGCGCACAAGATTGAGAAAGCCGGGTACGACGACCTGCTCCTCGACAAGCGCGCCGAGGCTGACGACCACGAAACGGACCACCAGAACGACGAAGACCATGCCGAGGAGCATTCCCCCGTGGCCGGCGAGCAGCCCGCCCCATCCCTCGCCCGGATTTACCTTGTCCAGAATGTCGACCAGATGGCCGACGAACCAGAACAGCGCCGCCTCGAGCATGGCCACGGCACCGCCGAGCGCCGCCATCGCCAGGAACGGTCCTTTCGCCTGGCTGACATAGTACCAGATGAAGGCCCCAAGCGACCGCGGCGGCCGGAGATCGCCGCTGCGGTAATAGGGATCAATCCACGTCTCGAACAGACGGTACACGGAACGGATGAACATGCGAGCGATATAGGGAATTTCCGAGGCCACGCAAAGTAAAGGCGGGCCGCCAGAAAGGTTACATTTTCGTTAGGATTGGATGCGGCGGGCTCACCACGAATGAGGCGCCAACAGAAAGGGCGGCCGAAGCCGCCCTTTCCTTATGCTTACTCCGCTGCCGCCTCGGCCTCTTCGTGGTCGGCGAGGAAGCCGCCGGACTGGCGGCTCCAGAGCTCGGCATAGATACCGCCGTTCTGGACCAGTTCCTGATGCGTGCCCGTCTCGATGATCCGGCCCTTATCGAGGATGATGAGGCGGTCCATCTCGGTCAGCGTAGACAGGCGATGCGCAATGGCGATCACCGTCTTGCCGTGCATCAGCGCGAAGAGGTTTTCCTGGATCGCCGCTTCCACTTCGGAATCGAGCGCCGAGGTCGCCTCGTCGAGCACCAGGATCGGCGCGTCCTTCAGGAAGACGCGGGCGATCGCGATGCGCTGCCGCTGGCCGCCGGAGAGCTTGACGCCGCGCTCACCGACCTGCGCATCCAGCCCCTTGCGGCCCTGCATATCGACCAGCCCTTCGATGAACTCCCAGGCATTGGCGCGCTTGGCCGCCTGGGTCACCTCTTCGTCGGTCGCGTCCGGACGGCTGTAGGCGATGTTGTCGCGGATCGAGCGGTGCAGCAGCGAGGTATCCTGCGTCACCACGCCGATCATCGAACGAAGGCTGTCCTGCGTCACCCCGGCGATGTCGTGGCCGTCGATGGTGATGCGGCCGCTCTCCAGATCATAGAAGCGGAGCAGCAGGTTCATCAGCGTCGTCTTGCCGGCGCCTGAGCGACCGACGAGCCCCACCTTTTCGCCGGCGCGGATATCCAGGGTCAGATCCTCGATGACACCCTTCGCTTTGCCATAGTGGAAGCGAATGTGGTCGAAGCGGATCGCGCCCTGCTTGGCCGTAATCGGCGAAGCCGTCGGCTGGTCGACGATATCATGCGGCTTCGTCATCATTTCCATGCCGTCATAGACCGTGCCGATGTTCTCGAAGAGCGCCGAGACTTCCCACATCACCCACTGCGACATGCCGTTGATCCGCATGGCAAGGCCGATGGCGATGGCGATCGAACCGACTGCGATCGAGCCGTTAAGCCAGAACCAGATCGACAGTGCCGAGACGACGAACAACGCCGCGCAATTGTTGGTATAAACAGCAGCGTTGAACATCGTTATCTTGCGCATTTGCTTGTGCACGGTGCCGAGGAATTCCTCCATGCCGGCCCTGGCATAACTCTCTTCGCGACCCGCGTGTGAAAACAGCTTCACCGTCGCGATGTTGGTATAGCTGTCGACGACACGCCCCGTCATCGTCGAACGCGCATCGGCCTGTTGCGCGGCGATTTTGCGCAGCTTCGGCACGAAGTAGGAGACGATGCCGACATAAATACCGAGCCAAAGCACGATCGGAATCACCAGTCGCCAGTCCGCCATCGCGATGACGAAGATCATCGACAGAAAGTACGTGACCACATAGACGAAAACATCGAGGACCTTCATGACGGTTTCGCGCACGGCAAGCGAGGTCTGCATCACTTTGGTGGCGACACGGCCCGCGAACTCGTTGGCGAAAAAGGTCATGCTGTGGCGCAGCAGGAAACGATGCATCTGCCAGCGCGCGATCATCGGGTAGTTGCCGATCAGCACCTGGTGCATGATGAAGCTGTCGAGCACTGCCGCAAGCGGCAGGCCGACAAGCACCATCGCTCCCATCCAGAAAAGCTTGTGCCATTCCGTTTGCAGGAAGGTCGCCCTGTCGGCCTTCGTCAGCCAATCGACGATGTCGCCGAGGAACTGGAACAGCGCCACCTCCCCGATCGCGATCGACATGGTGAGGATGCTCATGGCGATCAGCCAGGGCGCAGCCGGCTTGGTATAGTGCCAGCAGAAGGCAATCAGACCACGCGGCGGAGCGTCCGGTATCTCGCTCGGAAATGGATTTAGTCGGCGTTCAAACCAGCCAAACATTGAAATGCTCCAGAGACTCGACCTTTTGACCACCCGCTGCGCCTAAAGGTCGCAGACTGATATGGTGACCGGGCGATGAAAGAACGAGGCCATATTGGCCGCGCAACGAAACGAAAAGGGGGACCTGCGAAAGTGCGCCTTAAAGCGCCCTAATCAGAACCGTGGGTTCACGGCACGGAGGCGCATCATTACAAAGGTGATATCCATCTGTGCCTCCTATTTCGCTGGTTGTAGAGCGAGTGTCTTTTAGCGCGCATTTCCTATTTTGAAAAGTGAAATATGCCTGAAAAATGGGCTGAAACCTTCAATTGTACTGATGGGAGACATCACAGAAATCGAGGGATCGAGGAAAATCGAAGACAAATCCGGGTGATTTCGCTAATTCCAGCGCATGACCACGCTTCGCATCGCCCTCTACCAACCCGACATTCCCGGCAACACCGGCACGATCCTGCGTCTGGCCGCTTGCCTCGGGCTCGGTGTCGACATCATCGAACCGGCAGGTTTCGACATATCGGACCGCAACTTGAAGCGCGCCGGCATGGACTACCTCGCCACCGTCACCCTGACCAGGCACGTGAGTTGGGAACGCTTCGAGGCATGGCGTTTGGAAAGCGGGCGGCGACTGGTGCTCGCCTCCACCAAAGCGGCCGAGCGCTATACCGACTTCACCTTCCGCGGCGACGATATTCTCCTCTTCGGCCGCGAGAGCGCCGGCGTGCCCGAGCATGTGCATGGCAAGGCCGATGGCCGCATTCTGATCCCGATGGTCGAGGGCCAGCGCTCCATCAATGTTGCCATGTCGGCGGCCATGATAGCAGGCGAAGCGCTGCGGCAAACGCAATGGTCACAGACGCCGCACCGGGCCTGAATGTCGCGCCCGAATAGGCGTTGGCACGTCGGATAAAGTGTGAGAAGCTTGGCCTTGGAATGCTCTAACTCAGGCAACCTTGGCGAGGTGACCCATGTTCCAGACGGCATTCACACTCTCCCTCATGCAGTTCGCGCGCACCTTGAGCCTCCCCGAGCGGCTCCAGCATTCGCCCCTACGCAATCTCGCTCTCGAAGGCCTTCGCCAACGGAATGTCGCGCTCGACGCCCTGTTTTACGACATCAAGGTGATCACGCCGGAAGAAGCCGTCTACATCAGCGACTCGCTGGCCGCCGAAGGCGCGATCATGATCGTGCCACCAAGCGGTGGTGCTGCGATAACCCTTTGCGAGACGGTCAGCGAATTCGTGCTGCGAGGCGGCGATAAGGTGCGGGCACTCGCCGTCGCCGGCATCGGCGGCTCCGCGCTGGGTGCGGCCGCCTTTGCGCGAAACGTGGCCGATGCAATCCAGGGGCCAGTCGCCGTTGTCGTCTCCGGCTACGGCATCGCCGATGTCATCACCGAGGCTTTCGGCGGACTTTTTTTCTTCGGCCATCTGAGGGGCATGCGGCCGATGTTGGAAACATTGGACGACCTTGCCGGACGTCCCAAAGTCGGAGCCTATGGCGACGGTGCGGCCGCCCGCACCAGCCTAGATACCAGAACCGTGCAGGCGCTTCTGGCGGACCCCCGCCTCTCCTTTCGCTTGCTGGTCGGCCACTCCAAAGGCAATCTGGTGCTTTCCGCCGCCCTGCATGATCTTTGCAAACAGGATGAGATACGGGTCGCAAACCTGGCCGAGACTATGAAGATCGTGACGATAGGTGCACGCATCGCCATGCCGCCGCTGTTCACCGACGTCGTCGATGTCATGGGCGAATGGGACTGGTTCGGCGAAATCAATTCCCGACCGTTCATCCATGCCGATCGACGCATTCCCCATGCCTGGCATCACACGAATACCGATTTGGGCGGCCATTTGCCTGTGACATCAACGCTTAGGGAAATCCTGGCGGCCTCGCCAATGGCAGCGGATGCGCGGGCCGAGGAACATCCCTCTGAAACATCGCCGACGGCGACCGGGACAATCGTTGCCTTGTCCTCTGCCCGCCCCGGACCGCGACCCGCGACGATCGAAAAGATCAAAAAGGCCTTCTCGGCCGGCACACTGACCAGCACGCCATACATTGAACCCGGCTCTTCCGAAGATCTGCAACCGCCCAAACCGTATTGAGCGGGGCCATGCGCAAATACTGACCCTATATGTCGCAACTGATGATGGACTAAGCTCACGGCAAGCGTATAATGCTTAGCCGGCGAGCAAAATCGTCGCACTCCATCCAACGCGATTATGTTCTGAAATTCACGCCTTTTCAGTAGGTTATTATCGCTTTCGGATTCATCGACGACATGGCGGCATGAGAGAGATCAAGAAGAAAAAATGGAATCTACCATTGTCATGATCAATCTGTTCGGGGCCGTCGCTCTCCTGCTTTTCGGCCTTGCACAGGTGAAGGACGGCGTGTCGCGCGCCTTCGGCGCCAAGCTCAGGACGGGCCTTGCCAAGGGCACGCGCAGCGGCGGACACTCATTCCTATCCGGCTTCCTGGCGACAATCGCGCTGCAGAGCTCCACGGCCACAGCGCTGATGATCGCCTCCTTCGTCGAGCGCGATCTTGTCCTGCCGAGCATGGCACAGATCGTGCTGCTTGGCGCCAATGTCGGCACTGCGGTCACGGCATGGATCGTCGCGACCGGCATCGAATGGCTGTCCCCTCTCATCATTCTCATAGGCATCGTACTCTATCGCCGATCGTCGACCGCCAAACAAGGCGCTGGAGCGGCGCTGATCGGTATCGGGCTGATGTTACTTTCGCTGCAATTGCTGAGCCTTGCTACCGCACCGATGCGGCAATCGCCGGCGCTTGGCGCCTTCATCGGCCTGCTTGACGGTGCGCTGCCGGTAGCGCTCATCTTTTCAGCGGTGCTGGCGTTCGTATCCTCGTCCAGCCTTGCCGTCGTCGTGCTGATCCTGTCGCTTGCGGCCACCGGTATACTGTCTCCCGCATTGACCGTGGTGCTCGTGCTCGGCGCCAATCTCGGCGGCGCGATCCCGCCGGTCATGGCGACCCTCTCCGGGCCGGCGACCGCACGGCGCGTCACCCTCGGCAACCTGATCGTGCGCACGATCGGCTGCCTCATCGCCCTGCCGCTCGCAGGCTATATTGGTGATTGGATGCAAAGCCTTCATCTCTCGCCGGCCAAACTGCCCGTGGATGTGCATCTGCTCTTCAATATCGTCCTCGCCGTCTGCGCCTGGCCCTTCTCGCGCCTGCTCTCAAGAACCATGCTGAGGGTCGTGCCCGACGATCCAAAGACCGACGACGGGCCGAAATTTCTCGACCAGCAGGCCCTCACCACGCCTGTCGTGGCACTCGCAAGCGCCACGCGCGAGGTGCTTGGCGTCGGTGATCTCATCGAGCGCATGCTGATCCGCACGGAGAACGCTTTTAACGACAACGACCTATCGCCTTTGAAGGAAGTCCCGATTCTGGAGAAGCGCGTCGACAAGATCCAGCAGGAGGTGAAGATCTACCTGTCGAAGCTCGGGCGCGACGGGCTGGATGCCGAGAACGGCCGGCGTTCCATCGTCATCATCGACTATGCCATCAATCTCGAACATATCGGCGACATCATCGAGAAGGGCCTTGCCGAGCAGGTGGCGAAGAAGATCGGCAAGGGCCTGACCTTCTCGGAGGATGGATACCGCGAACTGCGAAGCCTCTTCAGCCTGACGATCGACAACCTGCGCATCGCCCAGACCATCCTCGTGACCCGCGATTCCAATCTCGCCAGGCAGCTGATGGAGGTAAAGGTCGACGTTCGCCGCCTGGAGAAACAGTCCTCCGAGCGCCATCTCGAAAGACTGCGCGACGGCCGCGTCGACAGCCTCCAGACCAGCTCGCTGCATCTCGACATGCTGCGCGATCTGAAGCGCATCAATGCCCACATCGTTTCGGTGGCACATCCGATCCTGGACGAGAGCGGGCTGCTGATCGAAAGCCGGTTGCGGAGCACGCAATAGGAGCGCACAGGCTCATCGCCTGCCATCGCAAGCCGCAATTTCGTCCGGCTCAATCCGCCGACGGCAAACGCCGCATGGTGAATTCGATGCGATCGCCCTCGATCTGACGCCAGCTTTCGACTTCGGTCCAATAGGCGGCTTTGGGGAATTCATCGAACCATTCGCGCGCCTTGGCGCGTGCGTCGGGGCGACTGAGACAAAAGGTCTCGCGAACGAAATCGCTCTTTCTGCCGGTTGGATGTTCCTGCCGGTAGCGGAATATTCTGTTTCTCAGCCCATCTAGGGGCGGCGGTCCGGGTATCTTCATGATAAAACCTCGCCAATGGGAGGGAACATAATACCGCATCGGGAAATTTGCGAGTCGATTTTCCTGCGACGTCGCTGCACTGGCTGCGCCGTAGTGTTGCTGCTATTCAAAATCACGATACATACGGTACGAATCGCGGGCCGCCGGCTGCTCGCACTGTCGGAGAGCATGCATGGAACGACCCAATCTTCCCAAAGGACTACCCGAGGATATTGAAGCAAAGAAGGAGGCGGCGCGAAGCTGGTTCGAGAGCCTGCGCGACGCGATCTGCGCCGAGTTCGAGCAGTTGGAGAACGAGCTTGCCGGCCCCCTTTCCGATCAGGAGCCAGGACGTTTCGTCGCCAAGGACTGGCAGCGGGAAAAGGGCCAGGGCGGTGGCGGCCGCATGTCGATGATGGAAGGCCGCGTCTTCGAAAAGGTCGGCGTCCATACCTCGACCGTCTATGGTGAATTTTCTCCCGATTTCCGCAGCCAGATACCGGGCGCCGAGGAAGACCCGCGCTTCTGGGCGTCTGGCCTGTCGCTGATCGCCCACCCGGTTAATCCGAACGTGCCGGCCGTGCATATGAATACCCGCATGGTGGTCACGACCAGTCACTGGTTCGGCGGCGGCGCCGATCTGACGCCGGTGCTCGACCGTCGCCGCACGCAGGAAGACCCCGACAGCGCCCTTTTCCACCGCGCCATGCAGATCGTCTGCGACCGGCATGCCGTCGCCGACTATCAGCGTTACAAGAGCTGGTGCGACGAGTATTTCTTCCTGAAACACCGCAACGAGGCACGCGGCATCGGCGGCATCTTCTTCGACTGGCTGCATTCCGAGGAGGAAGCGGGCGGCTGGAATGCCGATTTCGCCTTTACCCGCGACGTCGGTCGGGCCTTCTCCATGGTCTACCCGCGGATCGTCCGCTCGAATTTCAATGAGACATGGTCCGAGGAGGATCGCGACGAGCAATTAATTCGTCGCGGACGCTATGTGGAGTTCAATTTGCTGTACGATCGGGGTACAATATTCGGACTGAAAACAGGCGGCAATGTCGAGTCGATTCTATCGTCTCTGCCGCCAGTGGTGCGTTGGCCTTAGGGCGTTCAACACAAAATGATCAGACAGAACCCTGAAATCGCCCGCAGGAGTGCTTAGGTTACGTAATGCTCGTTTCAATCGGAGGAGGTTGTAATGGCAGTACAGAATCAAGTCACGGAAGTTTCGAAGGAGCAGAAGCTTTCGCGCGCAGTCGATAGTCCGGAATTCATCATCCAACTGGCCGAGGATATGCGGATCCGCAGTGGATCCGATTTGCCGCTTTCCTGCTTTATCGAGCAGGTGAGAATGCAGCTGGCAGGCAAGTCGCCAAGCGAAGTCGCCCGCATGGCGGACGATCGTTCGGCCAGACAAGCGCCCATTGCGAAATATCAGTCTTCGGACTGCTTCAAATCCTGGGCAATGCCGGATTGAAATCCGGAAGCACGCGTCCGGCAAGCAAAGAGCTTTGCCGGACGAGAGAAACCTTTTCCAGCCCGTTGCGTTTTAACTTTCATGCCCTTCGGCATGAAGGAATGTCCAAGCGTTGAAATATGAGGAGGAAAATATGCGACTGTTCGAATGTGGTACGCTGGTGCCTGGCTGCACCTGGCACACTCGCGCCAAGGACGATGCCGAGGTGGTTCGTCGCGCCGTCGAGCACATGCGTGATGCGCATGGCGAAACAATCGTCCGGGAAAACATGGTCGATAACATCAAGGCACGCATTCGCGACGAGGCAAACGCGGCCTGATTTGCCACCTGGCTGTCAGGCGCTCGCCAAATCCTTGAGTCGGGCGAGAAGTTTCGCCCGGCTCATCGCGAAGTTCCCATCGAGCCATTCCTGCTCGAGCTTGCCGAGAACCTCCCCGACTCGGGGGCCGGCGTCTATGCCTGCGGCAAGCGCATCAGCCCCGCCGAGCGGGAAAGCCGGCTTCTTCCATTTCGTCGTTCGCTCCAGCAATTTGCCGAGTCGCGCAGCGCGCGCCATCTCTTCGAAATCGCCCTCCGCCTTGCCCCGCGCAACAGCAAGCGCGAGCTTTAGCCGCGCGGCAACGCCCGATGGATCATGGCGATAGAGCAAGCGATCGAAGGCCGCTTCCGACATGTCGTCCTTGATCGCGGGCATATTTGCCCAGGCCTGCAGACAGGCCGTCTCAGCCTTCGACAGGCGCAGCCGCTCGGCGAGCTTGGCAAGTCTCGCCGCATCCGGCGGTACGATGGCGGCAAGCCGCAGCAAAGGATCGGACGGCCAGCCGAGAGCCTGTTCGGTGGTTACGAGCGCCGGAATGGCATCGATGCCCCATTTTTCCGTTTCCGGCAGAACCTCGGTCAATACCCCGACCTGGCGCATCCAGAGCAGCGCCCGGCCGGGATCCTTGGCTGCGAGCAGCTTCTTCATCTCCGACCAGACGCGCTCGGGCGACAGCGCGGCGATCTTGGAACGGGCCGCCGCGCAGGCGCGCAGCCCGTCGGCATCCGGCCGGCCGCTGCCGTAATGCGCAAAGAAGCGGAAGAAGCGCAATATGCGCAGATGATCTTCGGCAATCCGCGTCGCCGCATCGCCGATGAAGCGGATATTGCGACGCTCGAGATCGGCAAGCCCGCCCACCAGGTCGACCACCTCGCCATCGGCCGAAGCATAGAGGGCGTTGATCGTCAGGTCGCGCCGCTCGGCATCGGCCTGCCAGTCCTCGCTGAAGGCGACGCGGGCGCGGCGCCCGTCCGTCTCAACATCTCGCCGCAAGGTCGTGATCTCAAACGGCTTTCCGTCGATGATCAGGGTGACCGTACCATGCGCGATGCCGGTTGGCACCGCCTTGATGCCTGCCGCAGCCGCTCTTTCGACAACGGCCTCCGGCAGCAATGTCGTTGCGATATCAATATCGGCGACCGGCAGCCCCATGAGACTGTTACGCACCGCACCGCCGACGACACGGCCCTCGCCGCGATCGGCATTCAGCAGCGACAGCACCCGCTGCAGCGCCTCATCCCGGAACCAGGCCTCACCGGCAACGGACGTCATGAATAGAGCCTTTCGTAAAGCGTGCGGACGATGCCCGCGGTAATGCCCCAAATCATCCGTGGCCCATAGGGCATGCGATAGAAATGACGCTCGATCCCCTGCCATAGCATGGTGTCGGTGGCGTGGTGGTTGGGATCCATCAGGAAGGAGAGCGGCACCTCGAAGGCATCCTCGACCTCGGTCGGATTGAGAGCCAGATCGAAGCCGGGCTTCACCACGGCGAGGATCGGCGTAATGCGGAAGCCGGTGGCTGCAAGATAATGCGGAAGCCGCGCGACGGGCTCTATGAAGATATCGGCAAGGCCGATCTCCTCGCCCGCCTCGCGCACGGCGGCCATTTCCGGCGAAGCATCTTCGGGATCGACCGCCCCACCCGGAAAGGCGATCTGGCCGGAGTGCTTGCGCAACGTCGACGTCCGCAGCGTGAAAATCACCTTGGCGTCGTCGCCGCTGTCGACAACAGGCACGAGCACCGCCGCATCCCGCAGCTTCAGGCCCTCGACCTGCAATATCGTTTCGGGATTGAGGAGATGATCGCCGTGATCCCGCCAGGCAAGCTCGATCGGGCCACCACTCTGATTGAGGGCGCGCCGCCGAAATTCATCCGCGGAATAAAGAGGGAATTCGCTCATCGCGTCAGCGCATCCAGTTCGGCAACCGGCATGACGGGAAAAATAGAACTACCGGAGCGCACGCAGAAGATTTCCCGCCCGGCAATTTCGACAGGCTCGCCGAGTTCTACGAGATCATACATGACCGCGCGCGTCACCAGGGCTTCCAACCGACCACGGACGTGCAGATACGGCTTCAGCTCATCATTCTCGCCACGGATGACAAAACGGATCGGATGCTCCCTGCCCGCTTCGACGACATCGCCGACATTGGTGCGGAAAGTCAGCACGCGTCTGCCATCGCGCTCGTTCACGCTCATCTCGACGGCGACGAACGGCGCATCGACGACGCGGATCCCAACCTTTTCCACAGGCGTGACGAGGTAGGTCTTCTCGTCCTCGTCCTTGCGCAGGACTGTGGAAAACAGGCGCACCAACGGCGCACGACCGATCGGCGTGCCCAGATAATACCAGGTGCCGTCAGCGCGGATTTCCATGTCGATATCGCCGCAAAATGGCGGATTCCAGCGATCGACGGGCGGCAGGCCCTTCTTGCGGCCGCCGCTGTCGCCGGCTGCGCGCGAAATCAGCGCCGCGAGACTCGCCGCATCACCGGTTGCCTTGATTTCCTCGGTTGCCATTCTTCCGTCCCGGTTGGCCATTAGTCACGAATACGACAGTATCTCACGAGATAGTCATTCGAAACGTGCTTGTCAGCCGTCTTCGTGGCGATAAGTTGTATTGGTTATGAAGCAAATGTGTAAGGTTTGCGAATCGCGCGCGCCGTTTTTCTGCCATTGGAGATGCAAATGGGCATGATCAAATCGACCGAAACGAGCCTCGACGAGCAGGCGATCATTGCATCGGCCGAGAAGGCGCTGAGCGATATCGCCAACATACGCGAAGAGGTATCGAAGGTCATTTTCGGCCAGGAAAGCGTCGTGGAGAATACGCTGCTTGCCGTGCTCGGGGGCGGTCATGCCCTGCTTGTCGGCGTGCCGGGCCTTGCAAAGACCAAGCTCGTGACCACGCTTGGCGCCGTCCTCGGCCTTGCCTCCAGCCGCGTGCAGTTCACGCCCGACCTGATGCCCTCGGATATTCTCGGCTCCGAAGTCATGGATCAGGACGAAAGCGGCCGCCGCTCCTTCCGTTTCGTGAAAGGCCCGGTCTTCGCGCAGCTGCTGATGGCAGACGAGATCAACCGCGCCTCGCCGCGCACGCAATCGGCGCTGCTGCAATCGATGCAGGAGTATCACGTCACCATCGCTGGCCAGCGGTATGACCTGCCCGCGCCCTTCCATGTGCTGGCAACACAGAACCCGCTGGAACAGGAAGGCACCTATCCGCTTCCGGAAGCCCAGCTCGACCGCTTCCTGCTGCAGGTCGATGTCGATTATCCGGAGCTTGCCGACGAGCGTAAGATCCTGCTCGAAACCACTGGCATCAGCGAAGCGACGCCGCAGGCCGTCATCGATGCCGAGCGCCTGTTGGAGATCCAGCAACTGATCCGTCAGATGCCCGTCAGTGACGGCGTGGTCGACGCGATCCTGTCCCTGGTGCGCTCCGCCCGACCCGGTCAGGGCAATGCCTCGACCGACAAGCACGTTGCCTGGGGCCCCGGACCTCGCGCCGGCCAGGCGATGATGCTCTGCGCCCGCGCCCGTGCGCTCTACGAAGGCCGGCTTGCACCGTCGATCGACGACGTGCATGCGCTTGCCGAGCCCGTGCTCGAACATCGCATGGCGCTGACCTTTGCCGCCCGCGCCGAAGGCATGTCCGTGCGTGATGTCATCGCAGGGCTGGTAAAGCAGTCGAGAACCTAAGCTGGATGTCGAGGAGAGTATAGCGCGTGGCATCCATCGGACAGATCGTCAGACCGACTTCAGGCAACGATGCCCTCTCCCGCGCCCGCAGCCGCGCCGCCCTCGTGCCGGATTGCCTCGTCGAAGCCAAGCGCATCGCCAACACGGTCATCGCCGGATGGCACGGGCGGCGCAAGCGCGGCATCGGCGAGAATTTCTGGCAGTTCCGCCCCTATAGCGAAGGCGAGAGCCTTTCGCGCATCGACTGGCGCCGTTCGGCCCGTGACGATCACACCTATATACGCGACCATGAATGGGAGGCCGCTCACACGATCTGGCTCTGGGCCGATCTGTCGCCTTCAATGATGTACAAATCGACCTATGGCCATGCTTCCAAGGAAAGCCGCGCGCTGGTGCTGATGCTGGCGCTCGCGGAAATCCTCTCCCGTTCCGGCGAGCGCATCGGCTGCCCCGGGATCATGGAACCGGTCTCGACCCGCAATGCCGCCGAGCGGCTGGCAGCGGCCCTGATGCACACGCCGCTCGAAGGCGGCCTGCCGCAGACGGCAATGATCCGTGGCTGGAGCGACATCGTATTGATCGGCGATTTCCTGGATGATGCCGATAATGTCATGAGCCGGATCGGACCTCTGGCGCGCCGGGGGTTGCGTGGTCATGTCGTCGAAGTCGCGGATCCCGCCGAGGAAATCTTTCCCTACAGCGGGCGCACCGAGTTCAGCGACCCCGAAACGGGCTCGAAGCTGATTGCCGGTCGCGCCGAAAACCTGCGTGACGATTATCAGCGCGCCTATCTCGCTCGCCGCGAAAGTCTCGGCCAGTCGCTGCGCCATCTCGGCTGGACCTTCCTGAACCATCGCACCGACCGGCTGGCATCGGAAGCGCTTGTCGCCGTGCATATGTATCTTTCCGGTATGCCGGCCAAGGTGACGTCTGGAGGCCAGCCATGAGCGGTCTTTCCTTCGCTTTCGCCTCGCCTGCCATCCTCGCGGCATTGATCCTGCTGCCCGCGATCTGGTGGCTCCTGCGCCTCACGCCGCCGCAACCGCGCGCGGAAGTCTTCCCGCCGCTGCGCATTCTGGCGACGATTCTCAAGCGAGAGGAAACGCCGGCGCGCAGCCCGTGGTGGCTGACGCTGCTGCGCATGCTGCTGGCCGCCCTCGTCATCCTCGCCATCGCCAACCCGATGTTCAATCCGCGCACCAACACCCTGTCGGGCAGCGGACCGCTGGTGTTGATGATCGACAATAGCTGGGCAAGCGTCTCGGACTGGGAGCGCCGTGTTCGAACCGCGGACGCACTGATCGACGATGCCGACGCCAAGGGCATTCCCGTTTCGGTCGCCTTTACTGCCGAACAAGGCAATGACGCTACGCCCGGTGCTGCGACAGCGGCCCGCGACAAGCTGCATGCGATGAATCCAAGACCGCTGGTGCCCGACCGCCAACGCGCCGCCGACGCCGTGAAGGCGGCGCTCAACGGCAGCAAGCCGGGCACGATCGCTTTCATCTCCGACGGCATCGAGAGCAAGGACAAGGACGATATCGCCAGCCGGCTCGCCGCCTTGCAGCCGAGTGAGCTGCGGCTGATCGAAGGTGACGGCAGCGACATTCTGGCAATCACCGGCGCGGCCAATACCTCCAAAGACATGACCGTAACAGCGACCCGGCTGAACGGCGGCAGCCCGTTGCGCCTGGGCCTCACGGCGCAGGACAACCAGGGTCGGCCGATCGCCGCCGGTTCACTGACCTTCGCCGGCGGCCAGACGGTCGCTACCGGCTCCATCGCCGCTCCCTTCGAGATGCGCAACGATTTTGCCCGCATCGGCATCGACCGGAATGCCAGCGCCGGCAGCGTCTATCTGCTCGACGATGGCTTCCGCCGCCGCCGCGTGGCACTCCTCTCCGGGCAGGCGGCCGACGAATTCCAGCCGATCCTGTCGCCGCTCTACTATATCCAGCGCGCCCTTCAGCCTTATGCCGACCTGATCCAGCCCAATAGCGCCGATCTGGCGAAATCGATCCCCGAATTGCTGGCCGGTAATCCGTCCGTGATCATCATGGCCGATGTCGGCCGCCTGCCGCAGGAAAGCTATGCGCCGCTGCAGCGCTGGATTCAGAATGGCGGCACGCTCGTGCGCTTTGCCGGTCCGCGCCTTGCCGCCGCGCCTGCCGATGATCCGCTCGTGCCCGTGACGCTCCGGCAAGGCGAGCGCACTTTCGGCGGCGCACTCTCCTGGGCCGAGCCGCAGCCGCTTGCCGACTTCCCCTCCTTCGGCCCCTTCGCCGGCATGCCGAAGACGACCAATGTGTTGGTCAAACGGCAGGTTCTGGCCGAACCGACGCCGGATCTTGCCGAACGCACCTGGGCGAGCCTTGCAGACGGAACCCCACTGGTCACCGAGAAGCAGATGCAAGCCGGCCGCATCGTACTGTTCCACGTCAGCGCCGAACCGCAATGGTCCGACCTGCCGATCTCGGGCGACTTCGTCGAGATGCTGCGTCGCATCGTCCAGCTGTCGCGCTCCGGCGGCGTCACGTCGACGCAAGGCGCAGCCAAGGCAACCGAGGCCATGCCGCCATATCGGCTCCTGACCGCCAAGGGCGTGCTGACCAGCGAGATCGGCAGTGCCCGGCCGCTCGAACCGAACAACAAGGAGACGGCCGTCGCCAATTTCGACAATCCGCCCGGCCTCTACGGCTCAGAGGAAGGCTTTATCGCGCTTAACGTCCTGCCGCGCGGCGCCGAGCTCAAACCGCTGGACACATCAGCTGCCGGCGCAGTGGCGCGGGAAGGCTTGATCGGCGGCGAGGCATGGTCGGCCAAGCCGATCCTCTTCACCCTCGCCTTCCTCGTCCTTTTGGCCGACAGCCTGATCGTACTCTTCATGAACGGCGCCTTTCCTCGCCTGGGCAGGTCGACAAAGACCATCGCCGGCGGGGCCGCGATGCTGCTGCTGGCCCTCTCGGTCGCGGTCTTCCTGCATCCGACGAGTGCCTTGGCCGACGATTCCAAACCCGGCGACGACACCATCTATTCGCGGCTCGACAAGACGCACCTTGCCTATGTCGTCACGGGCGAATCCGACGTAGATCATGTTTCCGAGCGCGGCCTTGCCGGCCTTTCCGACTACCTCACATATCGCACGACATTGGAGCCAGGCCCGCCGGTGGGGCTGGACCCCGCCAAGGATGAGCTCGCCTTCTATCCGCTCATCTACTGGCCGATATCGGCGACGGCGCCGATGCCGTCCAACGACGCCATCAACCGCATCGATGCCTACATGCGCAACGGCGGCACTGTGCTCTTCGACACGCGCGACGCCCTCGACACCATGGGCGACACGTCGACGCCGAGCCCGAACGGCCAGCGGCTGCAGCAGATCCTCGCCAATCTCGACATTCCGCCCCTCGAGCCGGTACCTGCGGGTCATGTGCTGACCAAGTCCTTCTACTTGCTGTCAAGCTTCCCCGGCCGCTATGCCGACAGCCCGCTCTGGGTCGAGGCGCGTCAGGATACGCGCCGGGACGGCAATGCTGTGGCTTCCTCGGATGGCGTGACGCCGATCATGATCACGGGCAACGACTTCGCCGGCGCGTGGGCAGTGGACGACAACGGCGCGCCGCTGTTACCGACCGTGCCTCCCGACGAGACCCAGCGCGAATATGCCTACCGTACCGGCGTCAACATCATGATGTACATGCTGACCGGAAACTATAAGTCCGATCAGGTGCACATCCCGGATATCCTGCAACGGTTGGGGCAGTAAGATGAATATCGGTTTTGCCCCGTTCCTGCCCTGGCCCGTGCTATCAGCCCTCGCGGTGCTGACGATCGCCATCGCGGCGCTTGCGATCTACCGACGCCTGCGTGGCGGCTGGATCCGCGCTCTGGCCGCCTTCGCTCTGCTGGCAGCACTCGCCAACCCCGTGTTGATGCAGGAAGACCGCGATCAGCTCACGACCATCGTTCCCGTCGTCGTCGACCGCAGCCTGAGCCAGGACACGCCGGAGCGCAACAAGATGACCGACGATGCCCTGGCGATGCTCAAGGATCGCCTGGCGCAATTCCCGCGTATAGAACCCCGCATCGTCGAGGCGCGCGATCCGGCGGAATCGGATTCGCCATCGACGCGGCTTTTCGCGGCCCTCTCCTCGGCGATCGCGGACGTGCCGCCCGCCCGGATCGGCGGCGCGATTTTCCTGACCGACGGTCAGATCCACGACATCCCCGGCGTGAACCAGCAGCTCGGTTTCGATGCACCCATCCACGGACTGATCACCGGCAAGCCCGATGAGTTCGATCGCCGCATCGAAATCGTGCGTGCCCCCCGCTTCGGCATCGTCAACGACGAACAGCAGCTCATTCTGCGTGTCGTCGACGACGGCAAAAGCCCGGGTGGCACCGCTGCCGTGACCGCCAAGATGAATGGCGACGAGATCGCGACGCTACAGGCAACACCGGGCCAGGATACGCCCTTCAGCTTCAAGGTGCCGCGCGCCGGCAACAACGTCCTCGAATTCTCCGTCGCCGAAGTGCCGGGCGAAGTCACGCCCATCAACAATCGCACGGTCCAGCTGATCGAGGGCATTCGACAGAACATGCGCGTCCTGCTCGTCTCCGGTGAGCCGCATGCCGGTGAACGCGCCTGGCGAAACCTGTTGAAATCGGATGCCTCCGTCGATCTCGTGCACTTCACCATTCTTCGTCCGCCGGACAAGCAGGACGGAACGCCGATCAACGAATTGTCGCTGATCGCCTTCCCGACGCGCGAGCTCTTCGTCGATAAGATCAACTCTTTCGACCTGATCATTTTCGACCGTTACCAGGACCGCCAGAACGTCCTGCCGACGATCTACTATGATTACATGGCGCAATATGTCGAAAACGGCGGCGCGCTGCTGGTGGCAGCCGGTCCCGAGCATGCAGCCGGAAATTCGATCGCGCTGACGCCGCTCGCCTCGGTGCTGCCGGCGGAACCGACCGGCCAGATGATCGAGAAGCCGTTCTATCCGCGCCTGTCGGAGCAGGGTCGCAAGCATCCGGTGACGCGCGGCCTGGACGGATCCGACACCGAACCGCCGCATTGGGGCCGCTGGTTCCGCAGCGTCGATGTCGAAAAGCCGCAAGGCCAGACCGTGATGGTCGGCGCCGACAACAGCCCGTTGTTGGTGCTGAACCGTGTCGGTCAGGGCCGTGTCGCCATGCTGCTCTCCGATGAGGGCTGGCTCTGGGCACGCGGCTTCGAAGGCGGCGGCCCTCATGTGTCGCTCTATCGCCGCATCGCCCACTGGCTGTTGAAGGAGCCGGCGCTGGAAGAAGAAGCACTGACCGCGAACGCCGGCGGCCGCACGCTGGAGGTGACACGCCAGACCGTCGGCGACGACCCCGGCCCGGCCACGATCAAATCGCCCTCCGGCAAGACACAGACATTACCGCTGAAGCAGACGCAGCCGGGTCTCTACCAGGCAGAAAAGCGCATGGACGAGATCGGGCTTTACCAGATCGCCAATGGCAATCTTTCGACGCTCGTCCATATCGGCGCGATCGACGCCCCTGAGTTCAAGGCGATGATCTCGACCACCGAGACGCTGAAGCCCCTCGCGCAAAAGACCAAGGGTCTTGTCACCCGTATCGCCGGTACCAATGGCGGCGTCACGGTCCCGCAGGTGCTGCCAGTGCGCGGCGCCGTCCGCGTTGCCGACGGCCAGCGTCTGACCATCCGCATGACCGACGAAACTGTGCTGAAGGGGATCAATTCCCTGCCCCTGTTCGCGGGCTTTGCCGGCCTTGCCGCCCTGCTCTTTGCCTTCTCCGCCACCTGGTGGCGCGAAGGGCGGTGAATGCTATGACGCAACTCGATGTGACCGATACCCCCTCCGAAAGCGAACTTGCTGCAATCAGCGAGGGTTTGACGGCCTTCAACACCGCCGATGTCGGCCCCCCCAAACGCCGCCCGCTCGCCGTGCTGATCCGCGACGAAAACGGCAAGACCATCGGTGGCGTTTCGGGCTACACGGCCTGGGGATGGTTGTTCACGGCATGGCTGTTCGTGCCGGAAACGCTTCGCGGTCAGGGCATGGCGGGAAAGCTGCTCGAAGCGGCGGAAGTGGAAGCGATGGACCGCGGCTGCCAAGGCGCTTGGATCGACACCTTCAATCCGCAGGCGCTGCGCGCCTATCAACGGCAGGGCTATGTCATCTTCGGCGAATTGCCGGAATTCCCAGCCGGCCGCAGCCGTTTCTTCCTGCAGAAAAAGCTATCGCCCCGCTGATCACAGCGGGGCGACGATTTTCGCTTCTATTGCAAAACCTTAGACGGCGATCTTGCCGCCGCCGGCCTTGGTGATGGCAACGACAGCCGGACGAACAGGCATGTCCGGCTTGAAGTCCGGCCAACGCGTCGACAGATCCTCGTAATAGGACGGACGGCCGTGACCGGACCAGTCATCGCCACCGTCGCCCGGATGCTGCACGGCAACGAAGGCCGTCTGGTCATCCGGCAGGAAGAGCGGGCCGCAAAGCTCGGCACCGACAGGCACGCGATAGAACAGCTTCGAGGTCGCACGCGCGGCACCTTCCGTATCGACGGCCCAAAGACCATCGGTACGGCCGGTCGCCTTGTTGCTGTTGCCGTCGGTCGCCACCCAGAGACGTCCGGCAGCATCGATCGAACAGTTGTCCGGCATGCCGAACCAGCCGTTCTTCGTCGTGTCGGTGGAGAAGGATGCGCCGACAGCCGCGACGGAAGGATCGCCGCACTTCAGCAGCACTTCCCACTTGCCTGACGTCGCCGAGAATGCGCCACCGTCCTCGCTGATCTCGATGATGTGACCAAAGGCGTTGTCAGCGCGTGGGTTGGCGGCATTCACCTGCTCGGCCTTGCGCTTGGTGTTGTTGGTCAACATCACATAGACCTTGCCATTGACGGCATTGGGTTCGATGTCCTCTGGGCGGTCCATCTTCGTCGCCCCGAGCAGATCGCCGGCGCGGCGGGTTTCGATCAGCACGTCGGCCTGGCTCGTGAAGCCGTTTTCCGTCGTCAGCGGACCCTGGCCGAACGTCAGCGGCAGCCATTGCAGCGCGCCGTCGTCGGAGAACTTGGCGGCATAGAGCGTGCCGTTGTCGAGCAAGTCGAGGTTGGCGGCGCGGTCGGCTTCATTATAGGCGGCAGCGGTCACGAACTTGTAGACATAGTCGAAGCGTTCGTCATCGCCGAGATAGAAGACCACGCGGCCATCCTTCGAAACGATGTTGGCGGCGCCCTCGTGCTTGAAGCGGCCGAGCGCCGTGCGCTTCTTCGGCACCGACTGCGGATCGAAGGCGTCGACTTCGACGATCCAGCCAAAGCGGTTCGCCTCGTTCGGTTCCTTGCCGAGGTCGAAGCGGTCATGGAAGTTCGCCCACTCATATCCGCCTTCCGGCACGCCGTAGCGCTTGTAGTTGGCGGCCTCCTTGTGGCCTTCGGGCAGCTTGCCGGAGAAATAGCCGTGGAAGTTTTCCTCGGCCATGATGTAGGTGCCCCACGGCGTCACGCCGCCGGCACAGTTGTTGAGCGTGCCGATCACCTTCTTGCCGCTGGCGTCTGCCACCGTCTTCAGCCGCTCGTCGCCCGCTGCCGGGCCGGTGAGCTGCATCTCGGTCATGGTCGTGATGCGACGGTTGTACTTGCCATCAGGCACGACCTGCCATTTGCCGTCGACCTTGCGGATCTCGACAATGGTGCCGCCATGGGCTGCCATTTCGATATCCACCTGCTCCTTGCTCAGCGGTGCCTGCTTGATTTTACCGTCCGCAACGGTCACCAGGCCCGGAAACATCAGGTGCGGGTTGGTGTATTCGTGATTGACGACCAGCAGGCCGTGCTCGGACGAGCCGCCGAGCGGGATATAGCCGACATAGTCGTTGTTGTAGCCGAACTGGCGGCGCTGTGCTTCTGCCGTCTGGTTCTTCGGATCGAAGGCAGGTGAGTCGGCGAAAACGGCATCGCCCCAGCGCAGCAGGACATTCGCGTCATAGCCTTCCGCGACATGATGATCAGCATCGACACCGGCTTCGATCTCCTTGAAGATGAAGGCGGAACCGCCGGCTGCGCGTGCCTTTTCAGCGCTCATCAAAGCAACAGGCCCCACCGTTGCAGCGATGGCGGAAACGGCGAGCGACCCTTGCAGGAAGCCACGGCGCGAAAAACGACGACTGATGATTTCCCCCATCGTCGGATTGTCGGTGCAGTTGTGTCCCTCCCCGTCGGCTTCTTCGAGCTGACTGGTCGGGAATATGTCTTTCTGTGTGAGATTTCCTGTCATTGCTTTACCCCCAAAGTTTAGCAATCGCCCCGAATTAGGGCGAAGAAAACTCTTAGGTTGGCTATATGACAGGTCGATGAAAAATGACCGAGCGTCGGAATGCGAGAGCCACGGGCTGAAGTACAACTGTGGATGACGCAACCGCTAGACCGCAATTGCGGTCAGCGGCACCATTTCATCCGGATCTTCGTCTTCGGCAATAATGGCCAAAGCAGAATCATCACGCCAGACGATCGAACCATGCAGCCGCGCATGCGTGTCGGCGGCAATCGGCACGACCAGAACACGGTTGGGATCGACCGGACCCGGAAACATCAGGGCGTTATAAGCGACCTTTTCGAAGCCGAGCGGGCCGTAATAGGGCGGGTCGCCGACAAGGATGACCGCTTCCGACCCCTTGCGTTTGGCGGCTTCGACGGCGATTCGCACGAGTTCGCGGCCGATACCCTGGTTCTTGTGCGAGGGCCGGACCGCGAGTGGCCCAAGCAAATGCCCCTTGACCGAGCCGACCAGCACCGGCGTCATCCGCACGGAGGCGATCGTTTCTCCGTCGTCGGCGCAGATGAAGGACAGCGTGCGATCATGCGGCCCCTGCTCACGAATCCGTGCAGCGGCGCGGGTGAACCGGCCGGGGCCGAATGCTTCTTCGTTGATGAGTTCGATGACAGCGTCGTGCGACGCATCCTCAGTGAGGTAGACCAGATCGTGCTTGTACATTAGACCAAGGAAACCAGATAGACAGACGGAATTGTTCACGAAGGCGCTCGTCGAGCGTTCGGGATCATCGGCGTCGTCGCAGGCTTCTGGTAACTTTCATGACAAGGGGTCCTCAAAGTGTGACAAGCCCGATAGCAGGAAATATTCGGCACGTCCAATGCAAAATTCGGGCTGCTGTTTGTTGATGCATAATCGTGTCTGCATGATGACGTCACCCAAATGGAAACGCCCTCGATGCCTGCCGGTCATGCCGGCAACGCAGTGTTCATCGTTTATCGTCTCGAAATTCGGTCGGCATGCCGTATCTTCGGGGTAAGTTCTCAGCAGCATCTCCGAAAGGACAGAACAATGGGCATGTTGGTTGACGGCGTCTGGCACGACGTCTGGTACGACACCAAGGAGACAAAGGGCCACTTCAAGCGCGCGGCATCGCAGTTCCGCAACTGGATCACCCCGGACGGCACACCCGGCCCGACCGGAACCGGAGGCTTCAAGGCAGAGGCCGGACGCTACCATCTCTACGTTTCGCTTGCCTGCCCCTGGGCGCACCGCACCCTGATCTTCCGCAGGCTGAAGAAGCTCGAGGATCTGATCCCGGTCTCGATCGTCGATCCGTTGATGCTGGAAAGCGGCTGGGAATTCAAAGGGAAAGACGGAGGAACGCTCGATCCCCTTTTCGGCGCCAAGGCGCTTTGGGAAATCTACGTCAAGGCCGACCCGCACTATTCCGGTCGTGTCACGGTCCCCGTTCTCTGGGACAAGCGAACCGGCACGATCGTCAACAATGAGTCAGCCGAAATCATCCGCATGTTCAACAGCGCTTTCGATGCGTTGACCGGATCGAAGGCGAACTTCTATCCCGCGGACCTGCGATCGGACATCGATGCACTGAACGAGATCGTCTACGACACCGTTAACAACGGCGTCTACAAGGCCGGCTTCGCGACAGCGCAGGAGGCCTACGAGGAAAACGCCCGCCGCCTCTTCGAGACGCTCGATATGCTCGACAAACGGCTATCGACGAAGCGCTACCTGTTCGGAGAGCATTTGACCGAAGCCGACTGGCGGCTGTTCACCACGCTCGTTCGCTTCGACGCTGTCTATGTCGGCCATTTCAAATGCAACATCCGCCGCATTGCCGACTATGCGAACCTCTCGGCATATCTGCGGGATCTCTACCAGGTTGCCGGCGTCGCCGAGACGGTGAACCTCGCGCATATCAAGAGCCACTACTATCGCAGCCACAAGACGATCAATCCGACGGGAATCGTCCCCATCGGCCCAGAGCTTGATTTCGATCGCCCGCATGGCCGGGAGGGATTGGCAAAGGCTGCCTGAGGCGCGCTCCATCTCGCCCCTTGCGGGCGAGAAAGCAAAATCAGCATTTAGCTTTAGCTAAGTGCTAGATTTTGCAAGAGAGGGGGTAGGCAGGGACGCACGGAATCCGCAGATTAGATGAAAGAGCAAGGCGTGACCCCCGCTCTTGCAATTTCAATGGCTTAGAAATTGCGCTGGGCTTTGAGCATGTAGCGCCTTCGGTATCGCAATTCCTAAACCAGTGAATTTGCTTTCTCGCCCGCCAAGGGCGAGAAAGGCTCCGCATCCGCCATCCGCCCAACCTTCTATTTTCATGTGACGCCCGAACCGCCACAAGGTGTTCCGCACCGAAGCCGTTACCAATAGTTCGAGGGTGGCGCGGCCCCGTCCAGCTCTTTCAGCCTCCGATAGGTCGCCTTGGTCGTGCCCTTGGGAAGCGCGTCGAGCGGAAAGAAGCCGCTTTCGACGATTTCGCGATCCGGCCTGCGCGGCGCGGTCTGCGTCACCTCGACGCGGTAGAAGACGACATGGTCGCGTCTGCTGGTGCGGTTGTTGAAATAGACGTGGAAGAGCTGCGGCCTGCCCGATACCACCAGATTGCCCTCCTCCCGCAGCTCCTTCGCAAGCGCCTGCTCCACCGTCTCATGGCGTTCGACGCCACCGCCGGGCATGTGCCATCCGGCGATGTAGGAGTGCCGCACCAGGAAAATTCGCCCTTCGCCGTCGAAGCAGGCCGCGCGCACGCCGAGCGTCATGCTGCGGGTCAGCGCGAAATAGGTATGCAGCGCAAAGCCAAGCAGCCGTGTCCCCAGTCCGCGTTTCTCGTCGCGTGAGACCTCATCGCTCATGCCTGCACTCCGACGCTTCGACCCGCAATCGGACAAGGGATGTATTTGTTTTGACAATGGAGTGGGCTATGTCTCATCCCATGTTCAAGCTCGCGCATATTTCCGACGTTCACTTAGGTCCCCTGCCGCGCCTTTCGATCAGAGAACTCGCCTCCAAGCGCATTACCGGATTTGTGAACTGGCATCGGAACCGGCGCAAGCACCTTTTTGGCGGTATGCTCGATCTGCTTCTTGACGACATCAAGGCGAAGCAAGCCGACCATCTCGCCGTGACAGGCGATCTCGTCAACCTTGCGAGCGGCATCGAGATCCAAACGGCGGCCGCATGGCTGAAGACGGTCGGCGACCCACTCAACACCTCGGTCGTTCCCGGCAATCACGATGCCTATGTGCCCGGGTCATATGAGAAAGCGATGCGCGCCTGGTATCCCTATGTCAGGGGTGATCGCGCGCCGGCAGAATGGCCGGAAGACCGGCATATCTTCCCGTATCTGCGCGTTCGCGATCAGGTTGCGCTGATCGGCTGCTCCACAGCCTTCGCCACGCCTCCCTTCGCCGCCAGCGGCTTTTACTCCGCCCGCCAGGCGCGTGAAACGGTGAACATGCTTCGCGCCGCCGGCGATGCCGGGCTCTTTCGTGTCGTCATGATCCATCATCCGCCGATCCGCGGCGCGACCAGTTTCTACAAGCGCATGATCGGTATTCGCCGCTTTGCGGCCGCCATCTCGACGGGCGGCGCCGAACTGGTCCTTCACGGCCATACGCACCTCAACACCGTGCATTGGCTGCGCGGACAGACCGGCCCGGTGCCGGTCGTCGGCATTGCTTCGGCCTCGCAGAGCGCCGGCGGATTGAAGCCGCGCGCCGCCTACAATCTCTTCACCATTGCCGGTCGCCCCGGCGCCTGGGAACTGAAGGCCGAACGCTACAGCCTCAATGCTAAAGGCGAGGGTGTCGAAGCCGAAGGCGTCGATATTCTGGCACCATGATCTCGTGTTTTCTGTCCATCGACCGCGTCGTTTCGGTAGCGTTTTTGAAGATACGGAGCTACAATCGAACCATCGGATTCCCGGAGGATATCATGGGTTTTAAGGTCGCCACGAAGAGCTCCGCAATGATCGCGCTTACTGCCGGATTTTTGCTCACCGCCAGCCTGCACGCCTTCGCCGCCGGTACGGAAAACGACGAAACGGCGCCACCACCGAAGAGCAAGACCACGACCGAGTGCACCGACGGCAAGGTGTGGGACAAGGACAAGAAGGAATGCGTGAAGCCGAAGCAAAGCGGCTTCAACGACGACCAGCTGTTCCAGGCCGCGCGCGAATTCGCCTATGCCGGCCAGTATGACAACGCCATCACAGTCTTGAAGCTCGCCAAGAATCAGGACGATCCCCGCATCCTCAATTATCTCGGCTATTCCAACCGCAAGGCCGGTCGCATGGAGCTCGGCATGAGCTACTACCGCAAGGCTCTGCAACGCGACGAAAACTATATCCTTGCGCGCTCTTATATGGGACAAGCCCTCCTAGAGCAGGGCGATGTCCAGGGCGCGCGGGTACAGGTTGTCGAAATCCGTGACCGTGGCGGTGAAAATACCTGGGCGTATCGCTCGCTGCAGCAATCGCTGAAGGGCCACGTCACCTATTAGTGCAATAAAATAAGGCGCGAGGCCTTGACGGCGCGGCACTCGAACGACGGCAGGCAAGTGCGCGAGCAATTTTTGAAGACTTGCGAAACGGCATAGAAATGGTTCATACCAACACAGGACGATCATTCCGCTCGCATGACCTTTCACAAGGGAAAGGCCGTCATTTGCGGAAAGGTATCGCTAGTGTGACAACCTCCAACACCTCTCTGGAACGACCATGCCCACGCCGGTAGTAGCCATCGATATCAGACGCGATCTGGTCGGCCTTCTCCCGAAGCTCCGCCGCTTCGCGGTGACGCTCACCGGCGATTTGACCGATGCGGACGAACTCGTCCAGAGCGTCTGTCAGCGCGGCATCGCCAAGTTCCATCTTTGGAACAGCGGCGGCAAGCTGGAAAGCTGGCTCTATACGATGGCCCGGCATCAATGGGTTGACGAAGCACGGCGCCACAAGTTGCGCCCCGCCGCCAAGGGCAACGCCCTGGAGCAGGGCGAACCGGCGACATCCGGCGTCCATTTCAACCCTGTGGAAGCCGGAGAAGCGCATCGCTTGGTCACATCTTTGCCCGAAGGACTTGCCAGTGTCTTCCTGCTGGTCGAAGTCGAAGGTCATAACTACAAGCAGGCGGCTGATATTCTCGGCATTCCCCTGTCGGCAGTGACATCGCGGCTCTCCAGCGCCCGTCTCTATCTTGCCTCCCAAGGCCACAGCCGCTCGTCTCGAAGGTTTTAAGCATTGCAGGACATGAAGAAAATGCCGCTCGAAGTTCGTTTGTCCGCCTTTATGGATGGCGAGATGAGCCGCGAAGAGAAGGATGAGCTGGAAAAGCTCATTGCTTCCGATCCGGACGCGCGGCGGATTTTCGATGAACTGAAGCATGGCTCCGATGTCGGCCGCAAGGCGTTCGACGAAGTATTGAAGGAACCGGTGCCGCTGGCGCTGGTGCGGTCCATCAAGAGTGCGCAGCCTCCGAAGACACGCGACCCCTCCCCCCGTCTTGCCCGACCATCCCTGAAACTTGCCCCGACCGGCAGGCAGTCGCTTGCGGCCGCCCTCATCCTGTTCGCGCTCGGCGGCGGCATCGGCTATTTCTTCGGCATACAGCCATCGGGCGTACCGGCAGCCGCGCCACCCACTCCGGCGCAGACATCGACGCGCAACTGGCTGGATGACGTTGCCGCCTACCATCGCATCTATTCGCGCCAGCCGCACCATATGGTCGAACTGCAAGCGAGCGAGCTGGACGAGATCGTCAGGTGGTTGTCGAACACGGTGGGCGTCAAGTTCAATTTTCCGGATCTTGCCGCCGACGGCCTCGTGTTCCAGGGCGCGCGCATGTTCATTGCCGGCGGCAAGCCTGTCGGCCAGCTGATCTACAAGAACCTGGACGGCGACGTGGTCGCCATCTGTTTCACCAAGACCGACGGTGTTTCGGATGACGACAATTTCGACGAGACCATCAAGGACGATGTCAGCATCGTATCCTGGCATCGCAATGGCGCGACCTATGCAGTCGTCGGCCCCTCGTCGGATGCGATGCTCGACCAGATTGCCAACAGGGTATCCTCGGAAATCTAATAAAGCATCCTCTCGCTTTGCAGCTTGCAGCTGCCAGCCAGCCGATGGATAATGTCCGGCGTCAATCCGCATTGGATTATGTTCTCGCTGGAGTTTCACCATGTCCGACATTCTGCTGACCATCCCGGAAATCGACAGTCGAATTGCGGCAATAAGGGAAAATCTTCGCGAGCTGATCGAGCAAGCCACCGCCTTTTCCGGCGCGGCGGACGAAGAACGGACGTCGGATCGCATCGCGGAACAGGAAGAAGAGCTCGAGCGGTTGACGAAACAGCGCGACTTCCTTGCCCAGCAAAAATCCTGAGCACACCACAGGCTTCGGTGTCGTTACTCGGCATCGGCTTTGATACCTCTGAAATCATAGTCCGTTCTGTGCTGCCGGCGCATTGCTCCGCAGCAGCGCAATTTCTGCTGACATCAGCGCCGATACACGCTATAGAGGCAGCAGCGACCCATGAGGAGAGCACTTTGATGAAAACCCACGGCACAGGAAACCACCGCTGAAAAGCAGTGCCGTGAAGGGCTGCCTGTTCGGCCCACCCATCAGCTTGCTATTTCCCGCCCTTGGAGGGCACTCATGTTTCGTCGCTTTGAAGAGCTTGTCGATCCGTTCCAGGATTATGTCGAGCTGAAGCCATCGTCGCAGACGTGGCGGTATCTCATCACCAACCTTCGCCCGTTCCGAGCCGTCATGGCCATGAGCCTGGCCTTGACCGTCATAGGCGCTGCCATCGAGATCTGGCTCATCGGTTATACCAGCCAGATCGTGGACAGTCTTGCGACAGCCAGGCGGGACGAACTTTGGGCATCGCAAGGCATCGGGCTGCTGGCCGCCGCCGCGCTGGTACTGATCGGCCGGCCGCTTGCGGGCTATCTCAGGGAGAGCCTTGACGACATCGCATTCCGGCCGAATGCCGAGACGCTGTTCCGCTGGCGCGCCCATCGTCATGTGCTCAGGCAATCCGTTGGCTGGTTCCGTCAGGATTTCTCCGGGCGCATCGCCAACCAGGTGCGCGACATCGGTACGTCGGCGACGGGTGCTGCCTATGCCGTGCTGCATACCTTGTCCTTCGTCACGATCTATGTCGCCGGCTCACTCTGGCTGATGGCCTCGATCGATCCGCGCCTGATCTGGCCTCTGATCATCTGGCTCTGCTGCTATCTTGGCCTGATGGCCTTCGTCATTCCGCGGCTGCGCCATGCATCCGAGGACTTCCAAGGGGCCAATGCCGCCCTTGCGGGCATGATGGTCGACACCTATGCCAATATCGACCTCATAAAGCTCTTTGCCGACGCGCAAACGGAGGATCGCGACGCCCGGCAACGCTTTGCCGCCGCCCGAAAGACCTTCGTTCGCGTTCAGAAACTCGAGGTCACGGTCAATTCGAGCATGCTGTTCCTCGGCAGCTTCCTGATCGTCGCGTTGGTCGGCTATGCCGTGATCCTGTGGCAGTCCGGCGGCGCGCCGCTCGGCCTGATCGCAGCCGCCCTTGCCCTGAGCTTCCGCATCACCGGCATGGCGGAATGGATGCTGGATGCCGTTTCCTCGCTGTTTGCCCATCTTGGCGCAATGCGGCAATCGCTGCTGACCGTGGCGCAGCCTCTCTCCATCGAGGATGCGCCCGACGCACGCCTGCTTGCTATCGATCGCGGCGAGATCGCCTTCAAACGGGTCACACATCACTACGGCAAGGGTGATGGCGGTCTGGACGGCGTTTTCCTGCGGATTGCGGCGGGTCAGAAAATCGGTCTTGTCGGCCGCTCGGGCACGGGCAAATCGACCCTCGTCAACCTGCTGCTGCGTTTCTTCGATCCGGAGGGAGGCTCCATCGAAATAGACGGGCAGGATATCCGCCACGTGACGCAGGAAAGCCTGCGCCGGCAGATCGCCATGGTAAGCCAGGAGGCAGCCCTCCTCCACCGCTCCATTCGCGACAACATCGCCCATGGCGATACCGGTGTTTCGGAGGCCATGATTGTCACGGCCGCCGAAAATGCCGCCGCCGACAGTTTCATTGCCAGCCTGCGGGATCACGAGGGGCGCACCGGCTATGACGCCCATGCCGGCGAGCGTGGCGTTCAGCTTTCAGGCGGTCAAAAGCAACGCATAGCGATCGCCCGCGCCATTCTGAAGGATGCGCCGATCCTGGTCCTGGACGAGGCAACGTCGGCGCTGGATTCGGAAGTGGAAGCCGCCATTCAGGACACACTCTACCGCGTCATGGAGGGCAAGACGGTCATCGCCATCGCCCATCGGCTGTCGACCATCGCGCGCATGGACCGCATTGTCGTCCTCGACGACGGCCATATCGTCGAGGACGGAACCCACGCGGAGCTGCTCGCTCGCAACGGCATCTACGCCGCGCTCTGGGCACACCAGTCCGGCGGCTTCATCGAAGCCGATGATCCGGCAGCGAGTTGATACGCAACAAAAAATCCCCTCGGCATGACCGAGGGGATTTTAACAGCAGGCGGCGGATGGCTTCAGGCTTTCGCCGCCTGGATATCGAGCACGCAGTTTGCCGCCGAAACGATCGCTTCGAGGGAGGCAGCCACGATGTTGGTGTTGATGCCGGCACCGAAGAGCTTGCCGCCCGGATAGGAAATCTCGACGTAGGAGATCGCCGAGGCGTTGGAGCCATGCTGCAGCGAATGCTCTGAATAATCTTCGACGGACATCGGAACGCCGAGATAGATCGAGAGCGCGTTGATGAAGCCGTCGATCGGGCCGTTGCCATGGCCTTCGATACGCTTCACCTCGCCATTGTCGGTAATCTCGGCGGCGACGATGCGCTGACCCTTGCGCTCGGGATCGGCGAAGGTGTGATGGTCGACGAAGCGAAGCCGGGCACTCGGCTGCGTCACGTAACGCTCGATGAAATGCTCGTAGATGCGCTTGGAGGGCAATTCCTTGCCTTCCTCGTCGGTGATGCGCTGGATCTCCTCGCGATACTCCACCTGGAGATTGCGCGGCAGGTTCAGCCCGTAATCCTGCTGCATGATATAGGCGATGCCGCCCTTGCCGGATTGCGAGTTGATGCGGATGATCGCCTCATAGGTGCGGCCGACATCCTGCGGGTCGATCGGCAGGTAGGGCACTTCCCAGACCGGATGGTTGGCGACCTTGGCCGCTTTCATGCCCTTGTTGATCGCATCCTGGTGCGAGCCGGAAAAGGCTGTGTAGACCAGTTCGCCGACGTAAGGGTGGCGCTCGCCGATCGCCATCTGGTTGGAATATTCGAAGACTTCCTTCATGCGCTCGATGTTGGAGCAATCCAGCTCCGGATCGACCCCTTGCGTGAACATGTTCAGCGCCATGGTGACGACATCGACATTGCCGGTGCGCTCGCCATTGCCGAACAACGTGCCTTCGACGCGGTCGGCGCCAGCCATCAAGGCCAGTTCGGCGGCAGCAATGCCCGTGCCGCGGTCGTTGTGCGGGTGCAGCGAGATGATCAGGTTTTCTCTGTTATCGAGATTGCGGCACATCCATTCGATCTGGTCGGCATAGATATTCGGCGTCGCCATTTCCACGGTCGACGGCAGGTTGATGATCAGCTTGTTATCCGGCGTCGGCTTCATCACGCCGATGACCGCGTTGCAGATCTCCAGAGCCACGTCCAGCTCGGTGCCAGTGAAGCTTTCCGGCGAATATTCGAAGCGATAGCCGCCGCCGGCCTTGGCCGCCATGTCGCCGATCATCTTCGCCGCATCGACGGCGATCTGCTTGATGCCCTGCACGTCCTTGGAAAACACCACGCGGCGCTGCAATTCGCTGGTGGAATTGTAGAAGTGGACGATCGGCTTGTTGGCGCCTTCGAGAGCCTCGAAAGTGCGGGTGATCAATTCCGGGCGGCACTGCACCAGAACCTGCAGCGACACATCGTCAGGCACGTTGCCCTGCTCGATGCACCAGCGGGCAAAGTCAAAGTCGGTCTGGGAAGCCGAGGGGAAACCGATCTCGATTTCCTTGAAGCCCATGTCCAGCAGCAGCTGGAACATGCGCGCCTTGCGGTCGTGGCCCATCGGATCGACGAGCGCCTGGTTGCCGTCGCGCAGGTCGACGGAACACCAGATTGGCGCCTTGGTGATGACCTTGGACGGCCAAGTCCGGTCGGGAATATTGATCTGGGGATAGGCGCGGTATTTCACCGTTGCGTCGGGCATGCCTTTGGGGGAATGGCTGTTCGCGTCCATGGTCTCGTCTCTTCCTTTCCCGTCATTTATCCCGCGTCTTAGCCGATCAGATGCAGCTTGGCGATGATAAATGCGGGCCCCTTGCGGGTGTGCTGTCGATTTTAGGGTAAGGCGCGAGGAGCGATGGCCAGCGGGCTTTTCGGCCGCCGGGCGCTCCTCAAAGGACCCGGCAACCGCGCGTAAGGCCGAGGAGGAGAAGCGAGGTAAGGGCGCGCGTATTGTCACGCAGGGCGAAGCGCCCACGTGCAATCTGTTCGGAAATCTTTGCGCCAGTCAACTTCATGGCCGCGCTTATAGCCGCCCGATAAAAAAGAAGCAACCCCCTGCTCACGTCTTCAGCAGTTGCATGCCGCGCGACAGCGCCATCATCAATCCGCCGGCGATCAAGCCCCAAAAGGCGCCGGAAATGCCGCCGAAGGAAACGCCAGATGCCGTCACGAGAAAGGTAATGGCCGCAGCCTCACGCGATTCCGGCGGCTGGAAGGCATTGAGAGCCGAGTTCGACAGCGCGCCGACCAGCGCCAAGCCGGCGACCGCCTCGATCAGGATCGGCGGCGCCAGCGCCACGAAAGCGGTGACGGCGCTGGCGAGCAATCCCAGGATAATATAGCCCAGGCCGGCGATGATCGCAGCCCAGTAGCGCCGCTTGGGATCGGCATGCGCGTCCTGCCCAGCGCACATCGCAGCCGTGATCGCGGCAAGATTGACCGCATGGCCGCCGAAGGGCACGGCCAGCAGCGAAAACACACCGGTGATCGCAAATAGCGGGCCTGGCTTGGGATCGTAGTGGTGGACCTTCAGCACCGCGATGCCGGGGATGTTCTGTGATGCCATAGTGACGATGAACAGCGGCAGCGCGATGGAGACGATGCCGGCGATGGTGAAGACCGGCTTCACCAGCTCGACGCTCGGCAGCAGCGAATGCTCGAGCGAAGCGAATGCGCCATCCGGTATTTTCACGCCGAAGGCCAGCACCAGGGCGAAGGCGGCAAGTGCCGCTGGCACTGCCCACAACCGCTTGAAGGAGCCGACAATGATCCAGGCAAGGATGATCGGCAGGCCGAATGCGGGATTGAAGGCAATCGCCTTCACCGGCGCAAAACACAGGCCAAGCAGCACGCCCGAAAGCATGGCGTTGGCCAGTGGCGCGGGGATCGCGGCCACAGCACGGCCGAACGGCCGGAACAGCCCGGCAATAACGATCAGGACACCGCAGATGAAGAAAGACCCGACCGCCGCCGGAAAGCCGCCCTCGATCGCACCGGCGCTCGCAAGCAGCGCCGCGCCGGGCGTCGACCAGGCAATGCTGATGGGCAGTCTGGTAACGGCACTCAACACGATGGCGCAAAGGCCCATCGCAACCGAAAGAGCCATCAAGCCGGACGCCGCCTGCGCATCCGTCGCGCCGACGACCTGCAGACCGTGGAAAACGACGGCAAAGGAGCTGGCAAAGCCGACGAAGGCCGTGAGGCACCCCATGAACAGGCTTTGGATGGACAAATCTTTGAGCATGGCGGCGAAGACTCAGGCGGAAAAGACGATTGAGCCCACATGGAGCATCACAAGCAGCGGGTGTGCAAGTGCAGTTCCTGGGCAAAGTGGCAACGATGACAGCAAGATCGGCCAATCGGCGAACGGCGTCAAAGCAGGCAATGCAACTTGCCGGCCCTCAACATATGGTCACGGCAGATCGTCGCCGCATCGCTTGCGGTCGAGTTCAATGTTTCCGAGGATGCCGTGCGCCGGGATCTGCGGGCACTTGCCGCCGAGGGCAAATGCCGACGCGTCTATGGCGGCGCGCTCCCCCTTCTCACGCCCTCGCAGCCCATCTCCACGCGGATCGGGCAGGCATCTGATCGAAAACGGGCACTGGCGCGAGCAGCCGCCAGCATGATCGAACCGGGCGAATTCGTGTTTCTCGACGGCGGCAGCACGAACCTTGCAATCATGGACCTGCTGCCGAAGAACAGCGAATTGACGATATCAACGAATTCCATCGACATAGCGTCTGCCGTCATGAACCGTGGCGACTTCGAGCTCATCATGATCGGCGGCGCGGTCAACGCCATCGTCGGAGGCAGCGTTGACGCGACGGCGGTAGCGGCCAGTTGGGCGCTCTACGAGATGGCAGTGATCTCGAGCTCTTGATCGCTCATGCTGACGACATCCCCGACAGCCTTGCCGATCAGAAGCTTTGCCACCGGGGATACGAAGGAAATCGAACCGGCCTTGGGGTCCGCTTCATCTTCTCCGACGATGCGATAGGTCTGCACGCGCCCATCGTCACGGCTGAAGGTCACCGTGCTCCCGAAGGCGACGGTGTCAATTGAAGTCGATTCAGGGACAAGCTGCGCCGTGCGAACTCTTGCCGCAAAGTAGCGCAAATCACGCAAGGGGCTTGCTGCCTGCCGGCGACGTTCGTTCACGTCTTCGATTGTGCTCACGGCATCGTAAGCTTCGCGCGCTTGCTGGAGCTGTAATTCCAGAGCCTTCAACCCCGCTTCCGTCACAAGATTCGGGTGCGGCGAAATTGGGCGATCAGGTATCAGGGTTTCCGAAGCGGTTTCGAAACTCTCTTCCTTGGTGAAGGCAACGGCCAATCTCGAACTCCCTTCGGGCGCGGTGCGGTCTTGCAGCACATCGGGGTGATTACCCCCGCTTTCTCAGAACCATAAATACACCGACAATGGACGAACCGCCAATCTTGACCCATCGGTGGCCGACATCGCCCCACGGACTGCGACGTTTCCGGTCGTCACAGACGACAGGAATAGTTCAGCCTGGAACAAGGCCGGCTTCGGCTGCTGATGCCTGCTCGGTGGAAAGCGCCTCTCTTACTGCCAGCTCGGCCATGGCGAGAGCGGCCTCGCGGGTCCTGGCGGCGGCGATGAAACGGCCATTGTGGCAAAAGCTCGCGCCCTCCACGCCGCAGGCCGCCTCCAGATCACCATTGGTGAGGCCAGCCCAAGCCGCAGGCAGATCGGCCCGCAGCTCAAACCCTTCCTCGGCGCGGCGGATACCGGTCAGGCACCAGTCCTTTTCGCGCGGGTGAACGACAAACAGCAAGCGATCGGCGCCCGCCTTCACGATGGCCGAACGGAACGGCATTCCCATCGGGAGTTCCAGAACTCGCCCCCCGCCCGTATCCACGATTGCCTGATGTACAAGCGCCTCGGCCCGCAATTTTGCAGCACTTTGACCTATCCTTGCCTCGACGAAACTACGAGCGATGGCCAGTGCGGTGTGGAAGCCGCGATCGTCGGCCTCGGGATCGGTCTCGTCGAAAACCGGTTTTAAGGTTTCCAGCAGCGCCGGCAGCGTGAGCCCGGCCAACGGCCCGGCAACGGAGGGGCTAAGCGCGCCATTATCCACCAGATCGACCGGCAGCACAAAGCTGGCATCGAACGAGGCATGTACGGCATCGATATTTGCTTCAGGAAGACCGAAGGCGGCGAGATAATCATGGCCATAGTGCTTCCAGATCAATCCGAACGAACTGTAGGGTTGGCCATCGTCCCGCAGCGACGCACCGCGCTGATGGTGATCGTAGATCCGCTCCGCGGCATCATATTTTCCGCCCACATCGTAGATGATGCGGTCCGCGCCGGGTGTGATCCATTCCTGCGCCCTGCTGCGGATGAGGCGAGCCTGCGGGAAGAGCCGGGTCAGAATGACGCTGGACAGCAGCTCGTCGGCATGGAAGCCACCGGAATGGGTGACGAGGAAATCTGGGATCATGCCGGGATGTGCCTTGTTGTTTGCGGAGGATCGTCTTGAGGTTGGCACCAGATAGCCGTTGCTGGACGCCAGCTCAACCCGTCATTCGCTCTTCTGGTGCGTTGGTCCGTCCGTATCTCGAGCCTCAATACGGAACGTTTCGAACGGGGTATGATCAGCGTCTGCTTTGGGCAAGAGCAGCCGTGGTAAACAGCTGTCACCGCACAAAAAGCCCTCGCCTGCCTGCCGGCAAACGAGGGCTCGCGATAAGCAAACCCGCTAGATCAAATGTCCGCCTGCGACGTCACGATGCGCGAGACCAGACCATAGGTCTTGGCTTCCTCGGCGGACAGCCAGTAGTCGCGGTCCGTATCCTTGGCGATCTTTTCGACCGGCTGACCGGTGGCTTCCGAGAAGATCCTATTCAGGCGCTCGTTCATCTTGATGATCTCGCGCGCCTGAATCTCGATGTCGGAGGCCATGCCGCGCGTGCCGCCGGACGGTTGGTGCAGCAGGAAGCGCGTGTTCGGCAGGCAAATACGGCGCTCCTTGGGAACCGAGACATAGATCAGCGCACCGGCGGAAGCGACCCAACCCGTGCCGATCATCCAGACCTTCGGCTTGATGAACTTGATCATGTCGTGAATGGAATCGCCTGACTCGACGTGGCCGCCGGGCGAATTCACATAGATGCGGATGTCTTCGTCGCTGGCGGCGGCGAGCGCTACGAGCTGCGCGCAGGTCTTCTGCGCCAGTTCCTGCGTGATGCCGCCATAAATGAAGATCGAACGCGACTTGAAAAGATTCGCCTCCGCGTCCTTGCCCAAGGGCAGCTCCGTCTTCTTGTCTTCCTGTTCGTCTTCGTCGTTCATTCAACTCTCCAGCAGATGCGTCGTTCACCGCACATAGTGCGACTCAATCCGTAAAACAATGCCGGAAAAAGACAAGGCGGGAATAGCACCAGGGAACATGGTGTTATGGTTGCGGATTACCGAAATGTAACTTGAAAGGCTTTGAAAAGCCGACATTGGATCCTACGTCAGGTCAGCGCGGTGAGGATCGCGCCCCGAATTTGCAGCAACAGATAGCCAAGGAGGCCATCATGTCGCCTGAAGAACGTCAACTGCTCACCTCTCTCTTCGACCGCGTGCGCTCCGCATCCAGCGCTCAACGCGACGCCGATGCGGAGACTTTCATCAATCAGTCGGTTCGCGACCAGCCTTACGCGCCGTATTTCCTGGCGCAGGCCGTCATCATGCAGGAACAGGGCATGAAGGCTGCCGCCGACCGCATCCAGCAGCTCGAAGCGCGCGTGCACGAACTGGAGCAGCAGGGGGCCGACAGTCATCAGCAGGGCCAGAGCGGCGGTTTCCTCGGCGGGCTCGGCTCTCTCTTCGGCGGTGGCCAGCAGCCGCGCGCGGCAGCCCCTCAGGCCGGATATCCGCAGCAGCAGGGTCATCTCTATGATGATTATGCCCGCAACGCCCAACCCCAGCCGCAGCCAGGCCCATGGGGTGGCCAGCCGCAGCCATCCGGCCCCTGGAGCCAGCAGGCAGTGCCCGCCTCGGGCGGCGGCAGCTTCCTGCGCGGAGCTTTGGGCACGGCAGCCGGCGTTGCCGGCGGCGTGATGCTGGCGGAATCGCTTTCCAGCCTGTTCAGCCCGCATCTGGGCGGCACGGCGGCAAGCGCGGGTCTCGGCGGCCTCTTCGGCGGAACTGCGGCCAACGCAGCCGAACAACCGGTGCAGGAAACGGTCATCAACAACAACTATTTCGGCAATGACGATAATAGCGATCAGAATGATCAGAGCGCGGCCGATTACGCCCAGGACGCCGCTCAGGACGCTCAGGACGACGCCAATGACGATTCGTTCGACAACAGCGACGACGACAGCTCGTTTGCCTGAAATCAGGCCGACATAAGCTCCAGGAAAAAGCCACCATCTCCGGATGGCGGCTTTTTTGTTCAGCCTCGGCCGCGATAGGGCTGCACACCCTGATCCGGCAGCCACACGCCTTCCGGCGGCCTACCGGTCTGCCAGAAGACATCGATCGGGATGCCGCCACGCGGATACCAGTAGGCGCCGATGCGCAGCCACTTGGGCTCCAGCAGTTCCACCAGCCGCTTGGCGATGTAGATCGAGCAATCCTCGTGGAATGCGCCGTGATTGCGGAAGGAATGCAGGAAGAGCTTCAGCGACTTCGATTCCACCAACCACTCGTTCGGCACATAGTCGATGACGATATGGGCGAAATCCGGCTGGCCCGTCATGGGGCAGAGCGAGGTGAATTCCGGTGCGGTGAAGCGCACCACGTAGTCAGTGCCGACATGGCCGGACGGCACTTTTTCGAGAACGGCCGCTTCTGGGTTCGCTGCCGTCTCCGTCTGGCTGCCGAGCATCGACAGGCCGGAAACATCGGTGTTGGGCATATCAGGCCTCCTTGATCACTTTGACACGAATGCCGTGGGCTTTCTCGCCCTCCGGCTCCACATGAATGGTTATTTCGGCGCCCGCATGGATCACCCGTATGGCGTCTTCAAGGCGGTCGCAGATGCGATGCGCGTCACGCACCGGCATGGCGGCGGGCACCACCATATGAAAATCGACAAAAGTGACGGATCCCGCCCGGCGAGTCTTCAGATCGTGCACGCCAAGCGACCCCTCGGCATTCTTGGCGATCGCATCCTTGATCGCGCTCTCCTCCTCCGGCAACACGGCCTTGTCCATCAGCCCGTCGATGGAACTGGAGATGACCCTCCAGCCCTGATAGAGAATGTTGATGGCGACAAATATGGCAAGCACGGGGTCGAAGATCGGCTGACCGGTGCCGAGCGCCAGCAGCAGGCCGATCAACACGCCGATCGAGGTATAGACGTCGGACATGATGTGCTGCCCGTCCGCCGTCAACGCCGGCGAGCGATGCGCTTTGCCCGCGCGGATCAGCGTCAAGGCCCAGATACCGTTGATGACGCCGGCGACGACGTTGATCGCAAGGCCGAGCGCCGGCGCCTGCATCGGCTGCGGATTGCCCAAATGCCCCACCGCTTCCTGCACGATCATCAGCGCCGCAACGATGATCATCGCCCCCTCGGTGACGGCGGAAAGATATTCCGCCTTGTGGTGGCCGAAGGGATGATCGTGGTCGGCGGGCTTCTGCGCGTAGCGGATGACGAAGAAGGCAATCAAGGCGGCGACGACATTGACGAGGGACTCCAGGCCGTCGGACAAAAGCGCCACGGAACCCGTTAGCCACCAGGCCAGCATCTTCAGCCCCATGACACCGAGCGACAGCGGAATGCCCCACAGGGCGAGCCGCCTGATCATATCGTTCCCTTGCCCGCTCATACCCTTCTCCGATGTCTGCGCGCCATGCATATGCGAATGAATTGCAAAAAACGCGCCATTGAAATGCAAAACCGCCCGCGCGAGTTTCGCGCAGGCGGTTCATTGACGGCCTATATGATGCACAACGCCTCATTTGTCAAAGGAAGCGCCACATCTCTCAGCACAATTCTTCCCCAGCAGGCGGTTCAAACGAAGGGCGGAGCATGAGGAAAAATCCGCTTGAAACGACGCTGCGCGGCAATTGGAAGCCGATTATATGCTCGCCTGTGAAGAATCGTGCTGGTAGTTTCGCTTGCGATCGCGCACTAAGCTGCGCTTCAGCCCGATATGCGAAGGTGGGCGGCATCGACCGATAAACCACCGCTCCCTCACGAAACCATGGTTGAACATGTCTGCTCTTGACGACCCCACCGGCGCCAATCTTGCGCCCTCCATCGCCGATGCTCCGGCGGGCGTATCGGATCATCTGGTCGCGGCCGGTGCGTTCTCCGAGGGAGAGCGCGACGCCGTCTATCGCGCCATCGAGACCCGCCGCGACGTGCGCGACCAGTTCAGGTCCGACCCGCTGCCGGAGGACCTCGTCAGGCGCCTGCTGCAGGCCGCCCATTCCGCCCCCTCGGTCGGCTTCATGCAGCCGTGGAATTTCATCCTGATCCGTCAGCAGGAAACGCGCGAACGCGTCTGGCAAGCGTTTCATCAGGCAAACGAGGAAGCCTGCGGAATGTTTGAGGGCGATCGGCGCGCGCAATATCAGCGGCTGAAGCTTGAGGGCATCCGCAAGGCGCCGCTCAGCATCTGCATCACCTGCGATACCAAGCGCGGCGGCCCTGTGGTGCTCGGCCGCACGCATAATCCGGCAACGGATGTCTATTCGACCGTCTGTGCCGTCCAGAATCTCTGGCTCGCCGCGCGCGCCGAAGGTGTCGGCGTCGGCTGGGTCAGCATCTTCCACGAAGAGGCCATCAAGACGATCCTGGGCATACCCGAGCACGTCAAAATCGTCGCCTGGCTGTGCGTCGGCTATGTCGACGAACTCTACGACATGCCGGAACTTGCCGTGAAGGGCTGGCGCGACCGCCTGCCGCTCGACAAGCTTATCTTCGAGGAAAGCTGGCAGGATGGCGAGGATGCTCTCTGAGCAGCTTGGGTAACGCTAGTTCATCGGAGCGGATGCAAAACGATCGCGCTCATTATGCAGGGTGAGCGATAGCCGCAGCATCCACGGCAGTACAGTCCATAGTCCCGACTTTAGCCCCGCCTGCCGCAATCCGGCAGCCGTCCACGTATTGCATCCCATGAAGGCATTGAAATATCCCCTCGCCTCGAAGAACGCATCGTTCGCGCCGTAATTGCTGCCCAGCAGGGACACCGGCCCGCTATCCGCTGAGACGAGACTGCCGAGAATGAATTGCTTCAGCCGCTCAAGCCCGTCGGCATCGATGTTGAGTACGGTCACCTCGGGCGCATTTTCGGGAATTTCGCCCGCCAGCTCTGCATGGATGACGGAACGATCCAAGGTGATGCTCTTCAGCACCGGTTCCACCTTCAAGTCCGCCCAGGTCCGCGTCTCGACATAGAAGCTTCGGCCGCCCCAGCCGAAAACGAGGTAGCGCAGGTTCGGATTGTCGAGATCGAGCCCGGCCGCTCGCAGAAAACCAAATCGGGTTATGAGATCGTCGTCGACGGGGATGGCGATATCCGTATGGATGGGATTGCTAAGCATGAGGATGCGATGGGAGCGTTCGGCCGGCGAAGGCTGGTCACGCCAAAACGGACGCGGCACGACGATGCCGAGCGCAGCAATCGCGACAAGCGCCAGCACGGCGAGTAGAACGCGTTTGAATATTTTCGCAATCAGCAACCGGAAGCCCCTACCCGATACGGAATGTCTTCAGGTGTTTGTTGGCTCTTTCAAGGCAAAAAACACCCCCATGCACTTTTTCCGAGTGCATGGGGGTTGTTCAAATCTGCAGCCGCCGGGGCTTCGCGTCAGGCGGCCTTCGTCTTCGCGCGGCGCGCCAAATGCGCCACCACATTCTCGATCATCCGCATACCGGCATCGCCGCCGAGCGTCATGATCGATTCCGGATGGAACTGCACCGCCGCGATCGGTTCCTTCACATGCTCGATGCCCATGATCGTGCCATCTTCGCTTTCGGCCGTGATCATGAAGTCACGCGGCAGGGTCGAGGGATCGGCGAAGATCGAATGGTAGCGGCCGACCGTCACTTCGCGGCCGAGGCCGGAGAAGACCAGGCCCGGTTCGAGCACGCGGATGCGCGACGGCTTGCCGTGCATCGGCAGTGCGAGATGGCGCAGCTCGCCGCCATAGGCTTCCGCCAGCGCCTGTAGCCCCAGGCAGACGCCGAAGATCGGCAGGTTGCGCGCCCTCGCCTTCTTGATCGTCGCCTTGCAGTCGAAGTCTTTCGGATTGCCGGGTCCCGGTGAGAGTACCACCAGATCGGGGTCCAGCCGGTCGAAAACCTCTTCCGGCACCGGCGTACGCACGGTCGAAACCGTGGCGCCCGTCTGGCGGAAATAGTTTGCCAGCGTATGGACGAAGCTGTCCTCGTGGTCGATCAGCAGGATCTTCACGCCCTTGCCGACGGAGGCAACGTCGCGCTGCTGCTTGCCGGAATTCGCAGCCTTGGCATCACGGATCGCAGACAGCATGGCGGAGGCCTTCAATTCGGTTTCGGCTTCTTCTTCCTCGGGGATCGAGTCGTTGAGCAGCGTCGCACCGGCCCGCACTTCGGCGATGCCGTCCTTGATGCGCACGGTGCGCAGCGTCAGGCCAGTATTCATATCGCCATTGAAGCCGACCATGCCGATCGCACCACCATACCATGCGCGCGGGCTCTTTTCATGGCTCTCGATGAAGCGCATGGCCCAGAGCTTCGGCGCACCGGTGACGGTGACGGCCCAGGCGTGGCTCAAGAAACCGTCAAAGGCGTCCATGTCGTCGCGCAGGCGACCCTCGATATGGTCGACCGTGTGGATCAGGCGCGAATACATTTCGATCTGCCGACGGCCGATGACCTTGACCGAGCCCGGCTCGCAGACGCGGCTCTTGTCGTTGCGGTCGACGTCGGAGCACATGGTCAGCTCGGACTCGTCCTTCTTGGAATTCAAAAGCTTCAGGATCTGCTCGCTATCTGCGATCGGATCGTCGCCGCGCTTGATCGTGCCCGAGATCGGGCAGGTCTCGATGCGGCGGCCGGAAACGCGCACGAACATCTCAGGCGATGCTCCCACAAGATATTCCTGATGGCCGAGATTGATGAAGAAGGAATAGGGCGACGGATTGATTGCCTTCAGTCGCTTGGAAATATCCGAAGGCTTGCTCTCGCAGCGCTCCATGAATTTCTGGCCGGGGACCACTTCGAAGAGATCGCCCTTGCGGAAGCTCTCCTTCGCCTTGACCACCAGTTCGGCATATTCGCCGGGGCGGTGATCGCTCTTCGGCGGGATGGCATCGGTATTACGGAAGGGCTCGGCGGCGATCTCGCCGGACTTACCCTCGGTCGAAATGCCATCCTTGGCGAAGTCGTAACGGTCGATCCAGGCCTTGGCGGAGTAGTTATCGACAACCAGGATTTCGTCCGGCAGGTAGAGCACCATGTCGCGCTGGTCGTCCGGGCGCTTAAGCTTCAGGTTGATGGCATCGAACTGGAAAGCCAGATCATAGCCGAAAGCGCCGTAGAAGCCGATGCTGGCGTCGGCCTGCGAATAGAACAGCTCGGTCACCGCGCGCAGCACGGTAAAGACGGTCGGCATCTTCGAGCGCTCTTCCTCGGTAAAGACCCGGTCCGGCGTCTTGACAGTCAGGTCGAGCCGGCGCGGCGTCGACGCGCCGAGCGTCACCTCCGAAACCGTCTGCAGCTTTTCCGCAATGAAGCCGAGAATGACTTCGCCGCGCTCGTTATAAGCTTCGATCCAGACGTCGCGGCCGAAGCAGGAAAGGCCGAGCGGCGGATCGACGATGGCGGTATCCCAACGCGTATAGCGGCCGGGATATTCGTAGTTCGACGAGAAGACCGCGCCACGGCGCTCGTCGAGCTTGTCGACATAGGACAAAACCGCATCCGCATAAGGGGTCGGCCGGCGCTGCCGGGTAACGGTGATCCCGCCCCTTGTCTCGTAGATTTCCGCACCATCATCCCGCAGGATCGTTACCATTGTTCCTCACTCCGTTATCAGGCCCGGATGACAGGCGGCCTTTATAACAAAAAAGCCGCCTCGAAATCTCGGGCGGCTCACTCGTCGTCTTTGAACACGATTGGTCGAGGCCGCTTCAGCGAGCCCACCACCATACTGCAATGTTGTTCAAGGACATGTTCATGGCGTGAATTGTTAGCGTGAGATGCCGCGATGCGCAAGCGGGCGATGGGAGGAAAGTTCATAACAGACGGCAGATGCTGCAAGGCGCGGAGCCGATCTCGCCCTTGGCGGGCGAGAAAGCAATTTCATTGGTTTAGGAATTGCGATACCGGAGGTTCAGCAAATTCAAAAGCTTAGCGCAATTTCCAAGCCATTGAAATTGCAAGAGCGGGGGGCCAGCTTTCCGCGTTGATAGGCCACATGGAGCGCCATTCAGGAGAAAAGCTAGTGGGGAACTAAGGCTTTATTGATGTTCTTTTAGAATTCAGTAAAGCTCAGCCTCTTGAGAGGAAGTAGCCATGGACGTTCGCTATCAAGTTTTCATTAGCTCCACATTCTACGATCTGAAGGACGAAAGAAGCGCTGTCTTCCAGACCCTGATGGCAATGGATTGCATTCCGGCTGGGATGGAGCTCTTCCCAGCGATGGATGAAGAGCAGTTCAAATTTATTCAGAGGATTATTGACGACAGTGACTACTACATTCTGATTATTGGGGGGCGGTACGGCTCGGTCTCATCGGCGGGAGTTAGTTACACAGAAATGGAGTACGACTACGCCGTCGACCGTGGATTGAAGGTCTTAGCATTTATCCATCAGGAACCGGGCGAGATACCGTCAAAGTTCATTGATAGTAGCCCTGATTTGCAAGCGAAGCTCGCGGCATTCCGTGAAAAAGTCAAAAGCGGACGCTTAGTGCAATTTTGGAAAGATGGCGCAGAGCTTCCAGGTTTGGTCGCTCTAAGCTTGAACAAGACTGTAAAAACTTATCCGGCCATAGGATGGATAAGGGCGAATAAGATCGCCAGCGAAGCAGCTGTTCAAGAGCAGAACGCTTTGTTGAAGCAGATCGAAAGTCTAAAGGAAGAACTCAAGGTCGCGCAGCGACCCAATCTCGAAAATCCAGATCTCGCTCATATCGATGACGAAGTAACCGTGTCTATCAGTTGGCTTACTGACAATCGATACAATCGACGACAGAATCACCAAATAGCGCTTACTTGGCGACAGCTCTTTGTCAGAATCGCGCCGGAGCTTCACAAACACCCTAATGACGCGTCAGTCAATTTTGCGTTAGGTGAGACCGTACTCCGGGTATCCTCCCCAAGCCACAAACATACGGTTTCAGTAGATCCTGAAAACTTCAAGCTCATTCGAACCCATCTTCAGGCCTTGGGTCTAATCATCGTTAACTATATGCCAACTGTGAAAGGCGACATGGGGCTTTTCTGGAGTTTGACAGACCTCGGCCATGCCATGTTACTCAATTGGGGGGCCGCAAAGCGAAAGAGCGAGGATTCAGCCATCCCAACCGACTGGGATGTATGATCAGACGGGTTTCTGCAATACAGATTTAGCGGGACATACACGGTGGAAAGATAAGCGATTCCAGTGAGGGCGCTTTTTTCTCATCGCCTGTTAACAGGTAACTTTCTTTATACAATGTAGGGACGGTGCTTTGTTACCTCCCACCTACCCCCTCTCTTGCAAAAACTAAGACTTAGACGAGGGACAAGCCCTCATCTAAACCTAAGTTTTTGCTTTCTCGCCCGCCAAGGGCGAGATAGGGCTCCTTGCTCACCGCATCCTTCATCATTCCTGTCTTCTGGCCGCCTCGAAGAACGCCTCAGGATCTTCCACTTCAATCAGCCGCTTCCGGTCGATCAGCCAGAAGCGGTTGCCGATGTTGCGGACGAAGCTGCGGTCGTGGGAGACGAGCAGGCAGCTTGCCTCATTCGCCGTCAGCTCGCCTTCCAGAGCCTCCTGGCCGTCGATATCGAGATGGTTGGTCGGCTCGTCGAGCAGGTAGAAATTGGGATTGGTCAGCCGCAGCACCAGCATCGCCAGCCTCGCCTTCTGCCCGCCGGAAAGCCTGCCGATGGCGCGGCCCTGCATGTCGATGCCCATGCCAGCGCCGGCAATCAGGGTGCGTGCCCGTTGCTCACCAAGCTCGAACAGCCGCGTGATCACGCCAAGCGGCGTATCATCCTGGCTGAGATTGGACAGAGCTTGATCGGTATAGCCGAGCACCAAAGACGGAGTCGGCTTGACCGCTCCGACGCTTGCTGGATCGCCGATAGCCTTACGGATCATCTCGACGAGCCGGGTCTTGCCGGCACCGTTAGGCCCGAGCAGGACAATGCGGTCCCCCTGACAGATCCAGCGTTTGCCGGTCTTGAACAGCAGCGTGCCATCAGGCGTCTCGACGGAGGCGTCGTCAAGCGTCACCAATATCTTCGCCTGGGTGCCGCGATTCGTGAGCCTGATCACACCGGCTGAACGCTCCTGATAGCCTGGCCGCGCGACCTCCTCCAGCCGCTCGGCCCGAGCCTTCAACTGCTTCGTCTTCACCGTCAGCAGATCGCTGCCGGAATTGACGCCGAGATTATAGAGCTTGGCCGCCTGCTTGCGCAGCTGCTGCGCCGTCTTCATGTCCTTCTGGTAACGCCGCTCTTCTGACGCATCGGCCTCGTCCAGCGCCGCCCGCGCCCGGCTGTACGGCAGCTGATAGCTCGGCGACTGGTCCTGGCGCAGAAACAACGTCCGGTTCGTGACGGCGTCGAGGAAGGCGCGGTCGTGGCTTGCGATGAGCACGGGCACATCACGCGGCAGAGCGTTCAGCCAGTCCTCCAGTAGAGCGATCTTGGCGAGATCGAGATGGTTGGTCGGCTCGTCCAGCAACAAAACGTCCGGCTCGGTCACCCAGACACGGGCGAGCATGGCAAGCCTTTGCCAGCCGCCGCTGAGCTGGGAGAGCGCCCTCTCCCGCATCGCAGCCGGCACATCAAGCGAATCCAGGGTGACGTCGACACGCCAGCTCTCGCTCGCGGCCTGTTCCTTCGGCAAGGCGCGCAGAACGGCATCGTAAAAGGAAACTTCAGCCAGATCCGCCGGCACGTTCTGCTCGACATAGCCAACCCGAAGACCGCGCGCGCGGGTGATATCGCCGGTCGTGGGCTCCAGCCTGCCCGCAAGGGAGTTGAGCAGCGTGGTTTTTCCGCGTCCGTTCGCAGCGACGATGCCGATGCGATCACCGGCATCGACGGTAAGATTAAGGTTGGAAAACAGCGGCGCACCCAGGGTGAGGCCGAAATTGCGAAGATTGATCAGAGTCATGGTTTCTTCCGGTCCTGATCGAGCATGCCCGAAGCATCGTCGGCGGCTCCTTGTTGCCGCTCCACGCGCATATCGTCGGCCATATATCGGCCAATGCTCGAAACATGTCATGACGTGGCAGCACGAACGTAAGGTGCGGCGCCGCGTCTCCCAAAAGGGCAGACCAGAAGAAATGAGTGAGATGCAGCCTCTGATCAGCCCTGCAAACGCATCTGCAGGGCACGAGTCGGACCGAACTGGCGAATATGCCAGACTATCTTGGTCATGCGGTCCTCCTCTCTTTTTCTCTCAATAGGTTAAAGACTGCACGCTTCCAATAACACCGAACATTGCGATTTTCAATTGTGCAACCTCGCGATGCCACGGCTCAAAGGCAAAAAAAGAGGCGATGCCGAAGCATCGCCTGAGTTTGCTGCCTCGATGAGACCGATCAGAACCTTTGTGTCAACGTCAGCTTGAAGGTCCGGCCGGGCTCGGAATAATAGGCCGCAGGCTGCGTAAGGCCCGTGGATGCGACATTGAGCGAGTCGTAGTAGGTCTTGTTGAAGATGTTGTAGACCCCGGCGCGCAGCGACAAGCCCTTCACCTGCTCCGGTTCCCACCAGCCAGTCAGATCGAAGATGCCGTAGCCGGGAGTGCGGAAATTATCGCCATCCTTCTTCGGCTCGCTGGTTGCGGTGATGAAGGTAAAGTCCGTACCCCAGACCTCGGTCGCATATCCCACAGTGAAGGCCGCCTTGGCGGGAGCGACGGAATCGATCCATTCGCCGCTATCGGAGTCCTTGCCGTTGACATAGGCAAGCGAGCCCTTGATGTGGATGCCATTGTCGAACTTCTTGTGCGCATTGACCTCGACGCCGAACATGCGGACGTTGGCGCGGTTGAAGTATTCGGTAATGCCAAGCGGATAGGTGCGCGTCGGATCGGCCGATGTTTCCGAGTCGATGAAGTTCTTGTACTTGTTGTAGAAGCCGCCGATATGACCGCCGAAATCGTCGTCGCCGAGATTGGTGCCGATTTCGATGCCGTTGCTGGTTTCCGGCTTCAGGTCGGGATTGCCGTAGCTGACGTAGCCGCCGGGCACGCCGTAATTCACGTAGAGCTCGCTGACGTTAGGCGCACGGAAAGCCATCGCCCATTGCGCATAAAGCTCGACATTGTCCTGCGGCTGGTACGACGCGCGCAGCTTCGGCGAGAAGCGGCTGTCGGACTGACCGGATGGCAGACCGCTATAGTTGGCGCTGTCGCGATAGGCATCCGTGTTCTTCGGCGAGTAGTCGTACCAGTCGAAGCGCAGGCCCGGCGTCAGCGAGACGTTGCTGGAGCCGATCTCGATCTTGTCGTCGACGAAGGCGCCGACACGCTTGCCGTCGACATCGGGCATATCAGACTGATTGGTGTGCAGGAATGCGCAGGTCGCCCGCCAACGGGGAAGAGCGCAATTATCTTCGCCCGCCGAATATTGATGCGCCTTGCTGAAAGCGACGTCGAGACCGAAGGTGACCTTGTGCTGCAGGCTGCCGGTATCGAAGGATTTCGAGGCATTGCCGTTAAAGCCGATGCTGCGGTTTTCGATTTCATTGCGGCGCGAATAGTCGCCGATGACTGAGGTGTAGCGATAACCATCGAGACCCTCTTCCCGCAGCACGTTTTGCCAATAGAAGACGGCATTGGCCGTGTCGAGGAGGGAATCGGCGCTTTCAGCGTCGTACTTGTAGTCAAGCGAAACGCGGTTGCGCTCGGTATTGTCGCTCGTATCATAATTGCCCGGCCGAAGGTTTCCAGTCAGGCTCTGCGAGTGCATCGCATCGATGGTCTTGTCTTTGTTGAAATGCTCCGCCGTAATGCCGAAGGTGCCGATATCGGTATATTGGCGGATCTTGAAGAGGCCGCTCCTCTGATTGTAGTCGGCCGGGTCCGCCTTGGTACGCTTGGTCGAATAGCCGCCGACGTCACCGTTGTTTTCGAGTTCGTGACCATGGGCGTAGCCGCCTTCGAAAAGAACGGCCGTGTTGTCGATGCGCTTGGCAACGGCAGCCGAGCCGCCGATGCTCCTGTCATCGCCATTATAGCCGAACTTGAAGACGCCGCCCCAAGTCGAACCAGGCGTAATCAAATCTTCCGGCTCCAGCGTGCGCAGCACGAAGGCGCCACCGAGAGCGCCCGAACCGGCGCGGCTGGAATCGGCGCCGCGCACGATGTCGACGCTCGAAAGTGCGTTGAAATCGAAGCTGTTGACGCCGCCGTCCGCCCCGCGGGCGACATCGAGCATATAGGGGATCTCGATGCCGTCGACCGTGGTCAATACGCGGTCGTCGCCGAGGCCGCGGATATTGATGCCGCCGGTGGTGCGGTTGTAGCCGACGCCGACTTCGGTGCTGCGGCCAAGGTCCTCGATGCGCGTAATCTGGTTGTCGTCGATCTGCTTTGCCGTCGTCTCGGTGGCGGTCGGGGAATCGGCAAGCACATCCTTTGCCGCCTTGCCCTTGACGACGATCGGCTTCAGGTTGGTGACGCGGTCGCTCTTGGCCGCTTCGCCCGTCGCCTCGTCGGCCTGAGTTGCAGTTTGCGCGTAAGATGTCGTCGCCAGCCCTAGAGCCAAAAACGCTGTGCATGCCAAGAGAACCGAGCGGGAGCGCCGGACAACCATAAACCGTTCCTTTCGAACTGCTTCACCGGGCTGGCTGGTTGCTGCGACAGAGGCAGGCAAGGGGCTGGCTGGGTTAGTTTTGTTAACAAAGCGGAAATATTCCGCCCTCTTTCTGCCGCATAAAAAACATGAGTATTATTGTCAATATATCTGGCGTCCATAATCATGAATAAAATTCTCATGTTTAAAGACGAACGGAAAAAGTTGCTGAATTGCAACGAAATGGTCGCATCAAGCGTTCTATCGGCATCATCATTAGTATTGGCTGAATTATTTGATGCTGTTCCGATTCGTTTCCATAGTCCCTGCCACGATCTTGCTGGCAGCCGCCTCTCTTCCGCAGACCGGCCCGATACCGCAACAAAAACCGGATAGCGAACAAGCCCAACCATCCGCTGAACCGCCGATCCCGGCGGAGAAACCCATCACGCCCGCGGAAAAGCCCGTCACACCCGTGGAAAAGCCGGCAACCCCGGAGGACGAGCCGACGACCGGCGAAATGCAGGGGCCGCCACGACCGCCCCTGACCATCGCCTCGGAATCGGACGAAGAACACAAGACATGCCTCTCCGAGCTGAGTGCCATGGGCGCCACGTTCAAGGAGATTCCGCGCATTGACGATGGCAACGGCTGCGGCATCGACAAGCCGATCGCGCTTTCCTCGGCTCTGCCAGGCATCGAATTCAAACCCGAGGGCAAGATGCGCTGCGAGGCGGCACTGGCGCTAGCCCATTGGGTCAAGGAAAGCGTGATTCCGTCGGCTGCTGCATTGGACAATGGCAAGATCGTCACCATCAACCAGGCTTCGACCTATGTCTGCCGCCTGCGCAACAATGCCTCCACCGGCAAGATTTCCGAACATGCCCGCGGCAACGCCATTGATGTCGCCAGCTTCACCTTCGAGAACGGCAAGACCATCGGCATCGAACCGCGGCGCGAGGATCCGACGCTGACGGGCGCATTCCAGCGTGCGGCGAGCGCCTCGGCCTGCCTCTATTTCACGACGGTCCTCGACCCGGAAAGCGATGCGGCCCACGAAAAGCACTTCCATCTGGATGTGCTCGAAAGGAACGGCGGTTTTCGATACTGCCACTAGCTAGAGCTTCGTGGAAATGCCGGCTTTGCCGCAAAGTCTGGATTTTGGCAGAACCCTATCTCGCCGTTTCGCCGGCGTTGGAGAACCATAGATCCTTGTAGATAGCAACTGCCGTTTCGTCGGGTGAACGATCTCGCGTCAGCCAGACCGACCGGATAGACCAGGCCTCGTTGACACTTGGAGCCTTGCTACGCTGTGTGGGATCCGACGCCCCGATGCAGGGGATGAAAAAGGCAGGCATCAAGGCCCGGGCACTGTATCCCGCTTCGGTGCGAGTGATCAGAACGGCAAGACCGATCCTGTCGTTGGCCTGCCACGGCACGATGATCCGGCCCCCGGGTCGCAACGCCTCAAGCCAGGAGGTCGGAGGGGCGACCACGCCGGCATTCACATAAATCAGGTCGGCATTCGGCAGCTCCAGTAAAGTCGCATCGCCTCGAACGACGGAAACGCCCTCGAACGAAGTGAGATTTTCGCGTGCGCGGCCAGCCAGCTCTTCGTCAATCTCGAATGCATGGACATGGCCACCCGGCAGCACCAGCTTCGACAGAAGAGCAGTGTAGTATCCGGTTCCCGTGCCGATCTGGACCACTGTCTCGCCCGGCTTGGGAGCAACGGCACCGAGAAAAGCGGCATGGAGAAATGGCTCTCCATTGTTGATGCCTTTTGCCTTGTCCAATGCGACAAGCACATTCTGGTAGAGATAGGCCGGATCGTCGCTCGGCGTTTCGATGTAGCGTCGATTGACCAGGATCTGCCACGGCCCAGGCCCCATGAATGCTTCGCGCCGCACAAGCCCGAAGACGCGTTCCAGCCTCTCATCCGCCGAATTGCTGGCAGCCGCCATCATCTTCGCATGAAGGGCTCGTATCTCGTCCAAGCTGGCGCGGCGAACTGCACTCACGGTGTCCCCCTTAGGTCGCGACAATCTCGAAGCTCATTTTGATTGAGTTTCCGATTTTCGCAACGCCGATAAAAACAGGTCTTTGGGAGCACCAACCAATAATAAGACGCTGGAAGCAAGCCACAGCCGGCAAGCGATCACACCTCAAAACATGCGCAGTTGAATCAAATTCAGAACTTAAAACAATCCTTCGATGTAGCCCTGATCATTGAGGAAAATCCTCTCCGCCGCCGGCGATTTCGGCAGACCGGGCATGGTCATGATCTCGCCGGTAATCACGACGACAAAGCCGGCACCTGCCGAGAGCCGCACCTCGCGAACCTGCACGATATGCCCTTCCGGCGCGCCGCGAACGGTCGGGTCCGTCGAGAAGGAATATTGGGTTTTGGCCATGCAAACAGGCAGGTGGCCGTAGCCCTGGTCTTCCCAGGAGCGCAACTGGTCGCGCACGGCCTTATCCGCCGTGACCTCGCCCGCGTGATAGATCTTCGAGGCGACGATCTCGATCTTCTCCAGCAAGGAAAGATTGTCGGGATAAAGCGGCTGGAATTTCGCCTGGCCGGATTCGGCAAGCTCAACCACCTTGTGCGCAAGATCCACAATCCCGGCGGAACCCTCGGCCCAATGGCGGCAGAGGATCGCCTCGGCGCCGAGCCGCGCGACATAATCCTTCAGCGCCTCGACCTCGGCCTCCGTATCCGAGACGAAATGATTGATGGCCACCACGACGGGCACGCCGAACTTTCTGACATTGGCGACGTGCCGGCCGAGATTGGCGCAGCCTTTGACCAACGCTGCGACATTCTCCTTGCCGAGATCGTCCTTCTTGATGCCGCCATTCATCTTCAGCGCCCGCACCGTCGCGACGATGACGGCCGCATCCGGCGAAAGTCCCGCCTTGCGGCACTTGATGTCGAAGAATTTCTCCGCGCCGAGATCAGCGCCGAATCCCGCTTCCGTCACCACATAATCGGCAAGCTTCAATGCCGTGCGCGTGGCGATCACCGAATTGCAGCCATGAGCGATATTGGCAAAGGGGCCGCCATGCACCAGCGCCGGGTTGTTCTCCAGCGTCTGCACGAGGTTTGGCTGCATGGCGTCCTTGAGCAGCACGGCCATGGCGCCATCGGCCTTCAGATCGCGGGCGTAAACCGGCGTGCGGTCGCGACGATAACCGATGATGATGTTGCCGAGCCGCTTTTCCAGATCCTTGAGATCCGAAGCAAGACAGAGGATCGCCATGACCTCGGAGGCAACGGTGATGTCGAAGCCGCCTTCGCGCGGAAAACCGTTGGCGACGCCGCCGAGCGAAGCGACGATGTCGCGCAAGGCCCGGTCGTTCATGTCCATCGCGCGGCGCCAGGTGATGCGGCGGATGTCGATATTCTGCTCGTTGCCCCAGTAGATGTGGTTGTCGATCAGCGCGGCAAGGAGATTATGGGCCGAAGTGACGGCATGGAAATCGCCGGTGAAATGCAGGTTGATGTCTTCCATCGGCACGACCTGCGCATAGCCGCCACCCGCCGCCCCGCCCTTGACGCCGAAGCAGGGGCCGAGCGACGCCTCGCGCACGCAGACGACTGCCTTCTTGCCGATACGGTTCAAACCGTCGCCAAGGCCGACGGTTGTGGTGGTCTTTCCCTCGCCCGCCGGCGTCGGGTTGATGGCGGTGACGAGAATGAGCTTGCCATCCTTTTTGTCGGCTTGCGCCGCAATGAAACCAGCGCCGATCTTTGCCTTGTCGTAGCCATAGGGCGCGAGATCTTCCGCCGGGATGCCAAGCTTGGCGCCAACCTCGATGATCGGCAGTTTCTTCGCAGCGCGTGCGATTTCGATATCGGATGCCACCGTTGCCATAAAACTCGTCCCCGGCCTTAACATGCAGTCATTCTCTTGTCGGGATAGCTCAATAAATATCCACTGTGAATAGCCGCGGTTCGCTGTCCCACGCGAAACTCACCAGCCTTGTCGCCGAACCGAGGCGCGCTTATTGTCCGCGAGCAAATGCAGGATAGAAAAGGAAAATATATGAAGTCCCTGGAACTACTGGTCGAGCGCATCATTCTCTCCAGCCGCTGGCTTCTGGTTGTCTTCTATCTTGGTCTCGCAGCCTCGCTGGCAGTCTACGCCGTGTCGTTCGCCTACAAATTCTACAAGGTCGCCATCAACGTCTTCCAGTATGACGAGGCCGACATGATCCTTGCCATTCTCGGCCTCATCGACGCCGCCCTGGTGGCGAGCCTGATCGTGATGGTGATGATTTCCGGCTATGAGAATTTCGTAAGCCGTTTCGATGAAGCCGAAGACGAGGTTTCCTTCCTCGGCAAGCTCGATTCAGGCAGCCTCAAGATCAAGGTCGCCTCCTCTATCGTCGCGATTTCCTCGATCCACCTGCTGCAGATTTTCTTGAACGCTACACAATATGACAACGCCAAGCTGATGTGGTTCACGATCATACATCTTGCCTTCGTCGTCTCGGCGCTACTGCTTGGCTTCCTGGAACAGATCATGTCGAAAGCCAAAAGCAATAAGAACGGCTGAGGCCGAAAGAAGCGATCGGCTATTTGCCGGCCATCGTCGGCGCGACTGCAACCGGCGGCGCCGGCGACGCGGGCGCGGCGCAATCCGCGATCGATTGCTTGTCCTTGCAATCATGCGCCAAGACGAGTTCATCGGCCGCGGCAAGCTCCGTCGTCAGCTTCAGCTTCAGCGCATCCATCTGCGGGATCAAATGGATCCCGTTTGGCTCGGTTCCGAGCATCAGATCGACAAGCGACCTATCGACGCCCATCTTGTCGAGAAACTTGACCAGCCTCGCCCTCTGGGCCTTGTCGAGCTTGGTTGTGTCGTACTTTCCGACGAACTTGCGCCCGATCTCCCGCTTGGAAATGACCTTCCGCTTGCCGCCTACCATTTCATATTCGGTGCGGTATTGAACGCGCACCTCGCTGTATGTCGTGGTGATCTGATGCACTCCCATAAGCGCGAAGGGGCTGTAAACGCGCTGGATGCCTCCGGCGAAAAATAGCGGACAGGCCGAAAAGCAGATCGCCCCGGCTGAAAACGGCTCGCCCTTGATGGACCCATCCTTTGCCAGGGCCGCCGAACAAATCGGTTCAGCATAGGGACAAGCGCGCGAGCGCGTACGCCCTACCGCGACCGAAAGCTTCTGCTTGCGGATGGCATAGGCCATCTCCATCGCCGCCCGCACGTCGCCACCCGGCGAATTGACCACGATCGGCAAACTCCGGCCGCCGAGCCGCTTCAGGAATTTCTGCAGCTTCTTCGGTGAATCCGGCATGATCTGCCCTTCGGCGGAGATCCAGTCCGGGCAATTATTCTCGGCGCGGCACTTGGCCATGTCGCCATGAACCAGCAAAAATTCCATCGGCTTGCCGCCGTCAGTGGCTCCGGCGAACGCGGGCGGTGGCACCAAGAGCGATAGGGCTGTCAGGAACCACAGTGCCGTTTGACGACACCGCACGGCAAGCTGCGGGAAGAAGCGAAAATTCATGAGATACACGCCTGGAAGCGATTGCTTTGGCAAGACCGATAGCAACCGCTTTTGGCCTTCGCAAGGCGCGCCTGTATCCACTTGCGACATTTGCGCAAAGGCAGCCTATTTATGTAACCGTGAAGGGCGGCTGTCGAAGACAGGAGCCTTTGTGATCAAGCTAACGAGCATGCAATACAATGCATACTCATCATACCATATAAACACAAAATCATACTATGATAAGCACAAGAGCGGCCCGGATCAAGCCCCGGATTACCTTAGCGATCGCTTGTTGATGACCTGGAAAACGGGTGCAGACACGGCTTGAGACCGAACGGCGATTCTCATCAAATCCCATCTCAGGCTCATCAATCGACGCTAACTGTATATCCCCGGCGCAATATGGGGTATCGGGGAAGAAATCTTCGCTTCTAGGGCCGACTTTCGCAAAAAGTCATACAAATCCGTAGGTTGGTATATTAAAATATATGAAAATAAAATTATTTCTGGCCCTGTGGTATTTTTGCGTCTAGCATTCACTCATAAATCCAGTATTTGATAACGATAACACGCTGTGGGCTCCTCAACTCATATGTCCTATATCATCACTGCCGAGAGACAACTGTTGCTTTCCGCCGAGTTGGCCACAGCCCGGACGCAGGCGGCTTTTGCGCAGGCATTGGAGCGAACGAGCTCTGCCTTCGGCTTCAGCCATACGGCCTTCATGAATGCTCCGGCTCCCGAAGATTCGATGATGACGCCCCTGCTGATCGAGGGGTCGGTGCCGCTGCAGTTCATGCGTGAATTCGATCGGCAACAGCTGGTGCGACGCTGTCCAATGTTGCGTGTGCGCGATACTGTAATGCCGCGCTCGTGGCACTTGTTGGAAAAAGACAACGAACCGGACATGAGTTTGCCGCGCGAACTCCACGCGCTGCTGATCAGCTACAACTGCCCTATGAGCATTGTAGTCCCCATCAACTCCCCGGATGGGCAGCGTCTTGTCTTCTGGTTCATGGGCAATCGCAACAGCCTGAGCCAGAGTGAGCTCAACGAGCTCACCATGATCATGCTGCAAGCGCTTGATTCCTATAATAATCTGAGGCGCAACGACGGCTCGGTACCGCACATGCTTTCGGCCCGTGAGCTCGAAGTGGTTCGCTGGACTGCCCAGGGCAAGACCTCGGTCGAAATCGGCCAGATCCTTTCCCTCTCCGACCATACGGTCAACGCCTATATGATGAACGCGATCAAGAAGCTTGATTGCGTCAACCGCACGCAGCTCGTTGCGAAAGCCATCCGGCTCAAGCTCATCAGCTAGGCGCTCCAAACATCCGCCGCAACCAGATCCAGCCATCGCCGATCTTCGATCGATGCGGGTCATCTATCCGTTACAAGCCCAGCGAAGGGCCGATGCCGCGCTTAACGGCCGCCCAAAACCGTGCGGATTTCAACCAGGCTCGAACGCACGCGCAGAATATGGAAGCCCATCGTCGCCAGATGGCTCGGCATGAACGAGCTGTCCTCAGGTCCGTTGGAGATGATGGCAGGCTGGATACGCAACGCTGCTTGCAACTGCGTTATGGTGCCAGTCCAAAGCGTACCGACATTGCGCTCGGCTACGACCTGTTGAAAATCTGCGCCGGCCGCGCTCAGAATGCCGTAAGTGGCGTAAAGCTGGCCGTAAGCGAACCAGAAGCGATCGTCCGCGCGCGTGTCTAACCAGCCGTAGCTGTGATCTGCGGCTCGCTTTGCCAATATGTCCGCCGTGCTGCCAAGGTCGTTGGCAATGTGGTCGACAAACTGCAGGAGATTGTCGGCGCGTCCGTCGAAAAGCGCCTTGCAGGTGCCAAGATCAGTATTGAAGCTGCGCAGGTTGGTGATTGCCGCGCGATAGTAACTCGGCGTCGGTGTTTTCGGCCCGAACGGATGCAGCCCGAAATACCAGCTCGACTCGTCAAATTGCAAGTTGCCGCGCGCCTTCTGCAGATCGCTGTTGATGCCGGAGGTCCCGCGCACGCGGCCGATCGTGTCGACCAGTTCCGCCGAGGTACGGCGAACCACGGAGTTTACGCCCCGCTGGAAGGAGGCCTTGTTGTCCAGAAAAGGCGTATCGTCCCATGACATGCCGAAGAGCCCCAGCTTGTAAAGCACCATCGAGGAGATCCAGGCATTCTGGTTGACGTTGAAATCGCTAAGATCTGCAGCAACATCGACGATTGCCGAGGTTTGACAGATCTTCGGCGCGCCGGCGGCGGCCTGCTGTCCGCTTGGTGCTGGAAGCTCCTGTCCGGCAGAGAGCTTGCGGTCTGAAAACTTGTAGACGTCGGGATAAGCGGGATTGAAACCTGTCCAGATTTGCGTCTGCCAGATGAAATAGATGTAAAGGAGTGCCAGCAGCGTCACGAAAGCGACGACCGGCAGCTTGATCAGCCAGTTGCGCTGCCGATACCAGCCATGTGCCGCGAGAAACGGCCAGGTGATCCAGACGAAGACCAGTCCCAGCCACCGCGCAATGGCGCCAACCATTCGCCTGAAAAGTGCTGTGATCGAGTCAAGCATGGACACGCCTCCTAAACCGCACCGCGCACCGGCTTTCCCGAAAATCCTTTTCGATTTCCGCACCGTAAGGCCTTATCGCCATTCGCGTTCCAGCAGATATGTGTTCTTAGGGAAAACAACAACCGTCTGCACCGATTTTTCGAGTCCGGATAGCAATCAATCCTATGGTTGCGTTTCATCCGGAACTTCGGTCACCTCTGCCGGCGCAGGCAGAAGATGAGGCTCCAAGCGCCTGGTGAAGACGCTGTCCGCACGAGCCTTGCGCGCCGCCAGATCATGTCCCGCCAGCAGGTTCATCTCGAAGGCCTCTATCAGCTGCGCAACCGGCGCCGAGCGCGCAACTGCGGGCAATGGAGAATCGATCTCCGATGCCAGCGCCTTCAACAGGGCGATGCGCTGTTCGATATCGACCGAGAGCTTGCCCGCCATGGCGTTCACGGCAGCGATTTCGGCATTCAGAACGCCCGCCAGCCCCTCATAAACGTCGATGAGGCGCTGGTGCGCTGTTCGACCCGACTGCAGGACCCTCTCTTTCTCCCGAAGGCTATCCTGCTCGACGAGCAATTCACGGTAGGCCGCTTCCGGCTCGGATTGCAGATCGCGAACACGCGCCGCAGAAAGATTGCGGCGGTGATCGTTGGTCTTCACCGCCACGGCATCGGCCTGACGCTGTACTTCCTCGATGTCGAAATCAAGCCTCTGCCGCCGCTCGATCACGCCCTCCAGATGCATCTCGCAATCGTGGAAGGATTGCGATAGAGCGGGACGAGCCTGCTTGAATAAAAGATCAAGCGTGGCCGAGGCATCCAAGGCCGCGTCGAGATCGATGATGATGGTCTCCGGCTTGACGTGACCCTGCCCCAACCTTCTGCTCAGCAAGCCGGCCCTTTCGAGACCGGCATTCTCGTCGTACAGCCGTCGATGCTGCAGATCTGCTTGCGCCGTTGTGAGATCCAGCTCCTTCACCAGCGACAGGCCAAGGACTTTCCAGCGGTCCAGCAACTCGACGGTCTCGCGCACCAACGCTTCTTCTACGGGGAAATTGACGGCTTCGGCGCGCCCCTCGCCTTTCGAATGGCCGGCCAGCAGGGTCACGGCGGCGTTCACGCCATTGATGGCATCGTCTAGCGTGGCGCGTAGCTTGTCGATTGCGCCCTCGAAGGAATGAGGCCTGACCATGAAAGCGTCTCTCAATTGCCTTTAAGGCGAGACTAGCCGCTTCCGTCGGCAAAGAAAATGCCGAACAAACCTATTGGGCCGCAGCCGGATTCTTCAGATAGGCGATCAGATTGTCGAGATCCCTATCGTTCTTCAGGCCGGGAAACGTCATCCTGGTGCCTTTGACCAGGAACTGCGGGGCCGGCAGGTATTTCCGCAGCAAAGCTTCGTCCCAGACCTTGCCGCCGGCTCCGAACGCCGTCATCGCGGGCGAGTATTTATAGTCCGGCACGCTGGCGACCGGACGGCCGACGATGCCCATCAGCGATGGTCCGACACGGTTCTCGTGCGCAGTCGCCGTGTGGCAAGCACCACATTTCCTGAAAACGACGGCACCGGCAACCGCATCGCCATCCGCGAGGGCCGCGGAAGCTGAGGCGAATGCAGCGAATGCCAATGTCAGACAGAACAGTTTCATCCTTCCTCCCGATCGATCATTACCGTTTGCCGCGCGATGGAGAGCTTTAGGACCGCCTACCAGATGATGGAATGGCATGATCACATCACTCGCCCGATATCGCCTCTTCCCAATGGCGGCGGCATAGCGAGACATATTTGTCGCTGCCGCCGATCTCGATCTGCGCGCCTTCGCGCGCCACCTCTCCAGCCGAATCCAGGCGCACGACCATCGTCGCCTTGCGCCCGCAATGACAAATCGTCCGTACTTCACGCAACTCGTCAGCGATGGTCAGCAACTCCTGCGAACCTGGAAACAATCTCCCGTGAAAATCCGAGCGCAACCCGTAGGCCATAACAGGCAGACCAAGACGATCGACAATATGGGCAAGCTGCCATACTTGATCGCGCGAGAGGAATTGCGCCTCATCAAGGAAGACACAAGCCAACGGCTCGTCGGCATGCATTCCTTCGACCAATGCATAGAGATCGTCAGTAGCCTCGAACGGTATGGCGTCCATCGTCAAGCCAATGCGGGACGCTATCTTGCCGCGGCCCGCGCGATCATCCAGCGCTGCGATGAAGGCTGCCGTGCGCATGCCGCGTTCCTGATAATTATAAGCGGCCTGCAGCAGCATGGTCGATTTACCGGCATTCATCGTCGAATAATGAAAATAGAGCTTGGCCATGACGTTCTCCTTGATCGCTTCATGAAAGCGCTGACGCAAGAAGGAAAGACGCCTTCACCGAAAACCACAGGAATTAGTAGTGACCCCTGGTAAGGCATCGGCCTGCCGATACTGGACGGGAAAAACGCACGCGTCGCAATCAGCCCCTCCAAACCGACGCAAATACACTGTGGTCGCTTGAAAATGTCAGTTATTGGTGATTGCTTGGGAACGTAGACTGGGAGTCACGCAATGATAAAAATGACCTTTACCGCATTTGCCTTCGCTTCAGCTCTCTCGGCACTGACATTCGGCGCTTCAGCCGTCTCCGCCGCCGAGCCGGCAAGCTGTAGCACCGTACATTTCGCCGACGTTGGCTGGACTGATATCACCTCCACCACGGCAACCGCCTCCATACTTCTGAAGGCGCTCGGCTACGACACTGACGTCAAGGTGCTGGCCGTGCCGGTGACCTACCAATCGCTTAAAAACAAGGATATCGACGTCTTCCTCGGCAACTGGATGCCCTCCATGGCCGAAAACATTAAGCCGTTCGCCGCGGACAAATCGGTCGAAACCGTCGGCGCCAACCTGGAAGGCGCCAAGTACACGCTGGCGACGAACGAGAAGGGTGCCGCCCTCGGCATCAAGGACTTCAAGGATATCGCCGCTCACAAGGACGATCTTGACGGCAAGATCTATGGCATCGAGCCGGGCAATGACGGCAACCGTCTGATCATCGACATGGTCGACAAGAACACCTTCGGCCTCAAGGGCTTCGAGGTGGTCGAATCCTCCGAGCAGGGCATGCTCGCCCAGGTCTCCCGCGCCGATAAGGAAGGCAAGCCGATCATCTTCCTCGGCTGGGCCCCGCACCCGATGAACAGCAATTATAAGATGACCTATCTCTCCGGCGGCGATGACGTCTTCGGACCGAACTATGGCGGCGCGACGGTTTATACCAACGTCCGTGCCGGCTATCTGCAGGAATGCCCGAACGTCGGCGCCTTCGTCAAGAATCTCGTCTTCTCGCTGCCGATGGAAAACGAAATCATGGGCAAGATCCTGAACGACGGCAAGGATCCGGAAGTGGCAGCGACCGAATGGCTGAAGGCCAATCCGGCAGCCGTCACTCCGTGGCTCGCCGGCGTCACCACCAAGGACGGCGGTGACGGGCTTGCAGCAGTCAAGGCCAAGTTCGGCCTGTAACATCGGGGGATAAGGGGCGGCTCAACCGCCCCTTTCTCTTCCATGAACGGACTGCTTCCCTCCTATTGCGCCGCGCATCGGGCAACGCCCCATGTGGCGCCATAGGCCGTTATTCTCCGGCGGCCCTATCCGGAACGACCCAAGACGTCCGGATTCGCCGCCCCAATAGTGGGCAAACACGTGAACTGGTTAACCGATTTTCGCCTCCCCATCGGTCCATGGGCCAAAGCCGCCGTCGATTGGCTGACGACCAATTTCACATGGTTCTTCGACGGCCTTTCCTTCGTCGTTGCGCATGGGATCAACGCGCTGCTGTTCCTTTTACAGGCGCCACATCCGCTGATCGTCGTCGTCGTTTTCGCCGCTATCGCCTACTGGATGCGCCGGAGCGTTGCAGTCACCGCCCTCACCTTCATCGGACTGCTCATCACCATCAACCAGGGTTACTGGAAAGAGACGACGGAAACGCTTGCGCTGGTTCTGGCTTCCACTTTCGCCTGTATGCTCGTCGGCGTCCCCCTCGGCATCGCAGCCGCGCGACGTCCTTGGCTCTATGCCATCATGCGGCCGATCCTCGACCTGATGCAGACCATCCCGACCTTCGTCTATCTGGTACCGGCGATGATCCTGCTCGGCCTCGGCATGGTGCCCGGCCTGGTCGCAACCGTGGTCTTCGCCATCCCCGCCTCGATCCGCATGACACGCCTCGGCATCATTTCAACGCCGCCCTCTCTCGTAGAGGCCGCCGAAGCCTTCGGTGCGACGCCGCAGCAGGTGCTCCGCAAGATCGAGCTGCCTTTCGCCGCACCGCAGATTATGGCCGGCCTGACGCAGACCATCATGCTATCGCTCTCGATGGTCTCCATCGCGGCTCTCGTCGGCGCCCCCGGCCTCGGCGTGCCGGTTCTGCGCGCGCTGAACAGCGTCAACGTCGGCAAGAGCTTCGATTCCGGAGCCTGCATCGTCATCCTGGCGATCATTCTCGACCGCATGTTCCGTGCCCCCGGCGAAGGAGATCGCTCATGACCGTCGCTGTCGGATTTAACAATGTCAGCATCATCTTCGGCGACCGTCCGGACACGGCGCTGAAACTCGCCGACGAAGGCAAGTCGCGCGATGAGATCGGCAAGGCGACGGGCATGGTGCTCGGCGTCGCCAACGCCACGCTCGAGATCGAGGAGGGCGAAATCCTCGTGCTCATGGGCCTCTCAGGCTCGGGAAAGTCGACGCTGCTGCGCGCCGTCAACGGCCTGGCGCCAGTCGTGCGTGGCGATGTCATGGTCAACTCGAAGAGCGGCCCCGTCAACCCCTATTCCTGCAGCCCCAAGGCGCTGCGCGACCTGCGCATGCACACCGTCTCCATGGTGTTCCAGCAGTTCGCCCTGTTGCCGTGGCGCACGGTGGCCGACAATGTCGGCTTCGGCCTCGAGCTTGCCCGCGTGCCGGAAGCGGAACGCAAGACGCGCGTCGATGAACAGCTTCAGCTCGTCAATCTCACGCAATGGGCAAACCGCAAGGTCAACGAACTCTCGGGCGGCATGCAGCAGCGCGTCGGCCTTGCCCGAGCCTTCGCCACGGGCGCGCCGATCCTGCTCATGGACGAGCCGTTCTCGGCGCTCGACCCGCTGATCCGCACCCGCCTGCAGGACGAGCTCCTGGAATTCCAGCGCCGCCTGAAGCGCACGATCCTCTTCGTCAGCCACGATCTGGACGAGGCGTTTCGCATCGGCAACCGCATCGCCATCATGGAGAGCGGGCACATAATCCAGTGCGGAACACCGCAGGAAATCGTCAAGAATCCGGCCGATCAGTATGTTGCGGACTTCGTGCAGCACATGAACCCGATCAGCATGCTGACGGCGCAGGACGTCATGCAACGGGGCATCGCGCACTCTGCCGCCGGCGGCTCCGTTACAGCGACGGCGAACGCCACCACGCCGCTTGTCGATATCCTCGACGCGCTGACGCGCCAACCGGGCAATATCGGCGTTGTTGACAATGGCACGATTATCGGAACGATCTCGGCGCAAGACGTCGTGGCCGGCCTCACCAGCCACCGGCGAAAGGAGTAGTCGTTCGCGACTGCTCCAATTCACGGGGCAGACAATGAACGACAAGCCATCGGTCATCAGGGAAACGGACGAGGATGCGCGCAATCAGGCGCGCGTCCTCATGAACACGGCTGCCCATGCGGCGCTGGCCGTCATCGATCCGGAAACAGGCTTTCCCTCGGTCAGCCGCGTTCTGATCGCCAATGATGCCGATGGCGTGCCGGTCATCCTCGTTTCGGGTCTTGCGGCACATACCAGGGCGCTATTGAAAGATGTGCGTGCATCGGCTCTCTTCGGCGAGCCCGGCAAAGGCGATCCTCTTGCCCATCCTCGCCTCACCGTGCGATGCAGCGCTGAGCGCGTCGATCGTCAAAGCGGCGCGCATGACCGCATTCGCACGCGCTTTCTCGCGCGTCATCCGAAATCGAAGCTCTACATCGACTTCCCGGATTTCTGCTTTTTTCGCCTCATTCCACTCGACGCCAGCCTGAACGGCGGCTTTGGAAAGGCCTACATTCTCTCCGCCGAGGACCTTGTGATTCTTTAAGCCGAAAACAAATTGCCGATCCAGTAAGAGCATACAATAGTGCGAGAATTAGTAGCCTGACACCCTGACGTAGCAGAGACCGTTACTGGTAGGTTGCAAAGAAATTCTCACGAAAATTGGCATATTTATGGCCTAGAATTGTCAAGAATCGACCTATTTTGGGGTAATTGACGCCTCAGGCAGGGAATTCACAACCCACTTGCCATGTTGTTGCCCTCATACATACATATCTAAAATAGCATACTCGATACCTTAAATTTAGGTATATACAATCTTCGGCCCATATTGGTATTGTTAGATATCGGGTTGGACCGGTTTAGAAATAGCACAATTTCTGATGTACGCTCCACATTAGGAAGTTCAAAACATGAAGACAAGAAATTTGGCCGAACACTCTAATGTTGCGGCAGCGTTATTATCAGCAATGGCGAACCCAAAGCGCCTTTTGATCCTTTGCAGTCTTGTTAAGGGCGAAGTTCCTGTTGGCGTTTTGGCCACTCAGGTCGGACTGAGCCAATCTGCACTTTCCCAGCACCTTTCGAAGCTGCGTGCTCAGAAGCTGGTGAAAACGCGTCGTGATGCTCAAACCATTTATTACTCCAGTACATCGGAATCGGTCATTCGAGTTCTTGAAACGCTGGAAGACATTTATTGTGAACCTGAAAAAAGTAGATCGGCTGCTTAGGAGTTGTAACTAGCTCCAAGTCTGTTGACGAACGATCCATGGGGGCGATGCTTTCGAACCTTGAAGATCGACTTGCTTTCATCACGACATGTTTAACTTTTTCAGCCGGCAAATCTTTGGATTTGCCGGCTTTTTCGTGTGTGGGGTCGGGCATTATTCATTCGGCGGGCGGGCCGCCCAGCGTAATCCGCTCGACCAACGGACGTGGTCCTTGCATGCCGTCACTCTCCCCTTTTCCAACGCTATCACTACCTTGACGCCAAGAGGCCGACTGATAATTTGACCAACCAGTAAACATAAGACGCGGCGTAACGCCGTAATCGGGAAATGGCCCCCGAATGGCCGTTGGAGAACAGCATGTCGGACCGTTTGAATGCCACCCCTAACGATTTGCGCGCCTTCTGGATGCCGTTTACGGCCAATCGTCAATTCAAGAAGGAACCACGCCTCTTCGTCAGCGCCAAGGACATGTACTACACCACCCACGACGGTCGGCAGGTACTGGATGGAACCGCGGGGCTATGGTGCGTCAATGCCGGGCATTGCCGGCCAAAGATCACCGAAGCCATTAGCCAGCAGGCCGGCGAGCTCGATTATGCCCCCGCCTTCCAGCTCGGCCACCCCAAGGCATTCGAATTGGCCAACCGGCTGGTGGATATCGCCCCCGAAGGCATGGACCATGTCCTCTATACCAACTCCGGTTCGGAATCGGTCGAGACGGCCTTGAAAATCGCGCTCGCCTATCACCGCGTGAAGGGCAACGGTTCGCGCTTCCGTCTCATCGGCCGTGAGCGCGGCTATCACGGCGTCAATTTCGGCGGCATCTCCGTCGGCGGCATCGTCACCAACCGCAAGATGTTCGGCACGCTTCTGACCGGCGTCGATCACATGCCGCATACTCATGTTCCCGGCAAGAATGCCTTCACGCGCGGCGAGCCCGAGCATGGCGGCGATATCGCCAGCGAGCTGGAACGCATCGTTACGCTGCACGACGCCTCCACCATCGCGGCCGTCATCGTCGAGCCGGTTGCCGGCTCCACCGGCGTGCTGATTCCACCGAAGGGCTACCTGCAGAAGCTTCGCGAAATCTGCACCAAGCACGGCATCCTGCTGATCTTCGACGAAGTCATCACCGGCTTCGGCCGCCTCGGCACTCCCTTTGCCGCCCAATATTACGATGTGAAGCCGGATATCATCACCACGGCCAAGGGCCTGACCAACGGCGTCATCCCGATGGGTGCTGTTTTCGTCACCTCGGAGATCCATGACGCTTTCATGCAGGGACCCGAGCACATGATCGAGTTCTTCCACGGCTACACCTATTCGGGCAACCCGATCGCATCGGCCGCCGCGCTCGCCACGCTCGACACCTACAAGGAAGAAGGCCTGCTGACGCGCGCAGCCGAGCTCTCCGACTACTGGGCCGACGCACTGCATTCGCTGAAGGACTGCCCGAACGTCATCGACATCCGCAACACCGGCCTGATCGGCGCCATCGAGCTCGACCCGATCGCCGGCGAGCCCACCAAGCGCGCCTTCACAGCCTTCCTCAAGGCCTATGAAAAGGGCCTGCTGATCCGCACCACCGGCGACATCATCGCGCTCTCGCCGCCGCTGATCATCGAAAAGCATCACATTGACGAGCTGTTCGGCAAGCTTCGCGAGATCTTGCAGAATAATATCTAAGTCATAGGCTCGAAAACATCAGCGCCCCTCACACCTCCTTTTTGCACAAGCAGAACGGTCGGGTATGAGGGGCGATCCATATGCGAGGAATGAAGATGACCACCAAACTCGAACGCTATATCGACCAGGGCGTAGGCCGAGAGCCGGCGGATATCGTGCTGAAGGGCGGGCGGTTCTTCGATCTGGTGACGGGAGAGCTTGTTGCCTCCGATATCGCCATTTGCGGCGACCGTATCGTCGGCACCTGCGGCGACTATAAAGGCCGCGAGGAGATCGATATTTCCGGCCGCATCGTCGTCCCTGGTTTCATCGATACGCATCTGCATATCGAATCCTCGCTGGTGACGCCGCATGAATTCGACCGCTGCGTCCTGCCCTATGGCGTGACGACAGTCATCTGCGATCCGCATGAAATCGCCAATGTGCTCGGCACCGAGGGCATCCAGTATTTCCTGGACTGCTCGCTTGAAACCATCATGGATATCCGCGTCCAGCTTTCCTCCTGCGTGCCGGCGACGCATCTGGAGACCTCCGGCGCCGATCTGCCGATCGAAAAGCTCCTCCCCTTCCGTGATCATCCAAAGGTCATCGGTCTCGCCGAATTCATGAATTTCCCTGGCGTGGTCCACAAGGATCCCATCTGCATGGCGAAGCTCGAGGCCTTCCAGGGCGGCCATATCGACGGCCATGCGCCATTGCTGCGCGGCAATGATCTCAACGGCTATCTCTCGGCCGGCATCCGTACCGAGCATGAATCGACCACCGCCGAAGAGGCGCTGGAGAAGATCCGCAAGGGCATGCAGGTGCTTGTGCGCGAAGGTTCGGTCTCCAAGGACCTGCACGCGCTGATGCCCATCATCACCGAGCGCCTTTCACCTCATCTCGCGCTCTGCACCGACGATCGCAATCCCCTTGATATCGCCGAGCAAGGCCATCTGGATTATATGATCCGCACCGCCATCGCGCACGGCGTCGAGCCGCTGGCCATCTATCGTGCCGCCTCGATCTCGGCTGCCCGCGCTTTCGGCCTGCGGGACCGCGGACTGGTGGCACCCGGCTGGCGCGCCGATCTCGTCATCATCGACAGCCTGGAGAACTGCAAGGCTGAGACCGTCTTCTCCGCAGGCCGCCGGGTTACGGCAGAGCTCTTCGCCACCCGCAAGCCCATCGCTCCCGTCGGCCTCGACAGCGTCAAGGCCCGCCCGATCAACGCCGCCGATTTCGGTGTGCCGGTCAGCGAGGGTGAAAGCTCCGTCATCGGCGTCACCCCCGGCAAGATCATCACCGAACATCGCCGTTATCGCCTGCCCGCCAAGGGCAACCAGACCGATATCGACCTCGGCAACGATATCATCAAGGTCGCCGTCATCGAGCGCCATGGCAAGAACGGCAATCATGCCAACGGCTTCGTTCAGGGCTTCGGGCTGAAGAGGGGTGCGATCGCCTCCACGGTCGGTCACGACAGCCACAATATCTGCGTCGTCGGCGTCGACGAGGATGACATGGCGCTCGCCGCCAATCGTCTCAGCGATATCAACGGCGGCTTCGTGGTCGTCGAAAACGGCGTCGTCACCGGCGAGATCCCTTTGCCCATCGCCGGCCTCATGAGCCTCGAGCCCTACGAAAGCGTGCGCGATACGCTGCACCACTTGCGGCAGGCAGCCTACGCCCTCGGCGCGACGCTGGAAGAGCCCTTCCTGCAGCTCGCCTTCCTGCCGTTGCCCGTCATCCCGCACCTGAAAATATCGGACAGGGGTCTGGTGGATGTCGATAAGTTCATGCTGATCGGCTGACAGACTTGCCTGGCGCGGTCATCTTCGGAGCATAGCTTGTGTTGCGAAGGCAGCGGCGGCCAAACAATTCGCGCATCGGGGACTTCAATTGACGGAAGCCTGTTGTTATCTTTCTTTCACGACATAAAACCATTTGGTCATGGAAAGAACAATCGTGACAAAGCTTGAGCAGATTGAGAAAAACGTCATCGAGCTGGAGCCGGAAGATTTCAAGGCATTTGCCGAATGGTTCGAAGCATTGCAGGCAACCCGTTGGGACAGGCAGATCGAAGCCGATATAGGCGCTGGCAAACTGGACCGGCTGGCAGACAAAGCCCTGGCTGATTTTCGTGCAGGAAAGACGCGCGCGCTTTGAAACATCACGCCGCGCCGCCGTTTTGGCAGGCTTATGAAAAGCTGCCGAAACATGTGCGAGAGCTCGCCGACCGCAACTTCGAACTTCTGAAATCGAACCCTAAGCATCCCTCGCTTCACTTTAAGCAAGTAGGCCGCTTCTGGTCGGCGCGGGTCGGGATTTCCTGGCGAGCGCTTGCTGTCGCTGACGGCGACGATCTCATCTGGTTCTGGATCGGCTCCCACACCGAATACGACAAGCTCCTGCGCTGAATTATTCCACTTGCCCGCAGAACACATCTTGCGCGGCGAGCGTCACCATCGCTCCCGCGTCGGCTGTTCCGAAACCCGGCATGGCGATGGTTTTTGCCAGCTTGATGCCTTTTGGCAGAGCAACCTTCACCGGCTTGCGAGACAGATTGAAAACGAAGAATAACGTCTCGCCACCCTTCGAGCGCGTGAAGGCGAGAACATCCTCTTCGGTGTCGAGGAATGTCATATCGCCGTCGCGCAACGCGGCATATTCCCTCCGGAAGGCCAGCGTCTGTTGATAGTGATGCAGCACGGAACCCTCGTCCGCCTCCTGCTTGTCCACGGCAAGGGACGCATGCTGGTAGGGCACCGGCAGCCAGGATTTCTCGGCGGTCGTGAAACCGGCATGGGCACGGCTCGCCTCCCAGGGCATCGGTGTCCGGCATCCGTCACGCCCCTTGAAGGCCGGCCAGAAGCGAATGCCATAGGGATCCCGCAGATCCTCGAAGGCAAGCTCCGCCTCCGGCAGACCCAGCTCCTCGCCCTGATACAGGCAAATCGAGCCGCGCAGCGTCGAGAGCAGCGAAATCGCCAGCTTGGCGACGCGCGGCTGCTCTTCCTCCGTCAGCGCGAAGCGGCTGACATGGCGCTGCACATCGTGATTGGAAAAGGCCCAGCAGACCCAGCCGTCGACGACGTTATCCTGAAAATCGCCGACGCAACGGCGGAAATGCGCCGGGGTAAAATCCGGCCCCAGCAGGTCGAACGTATAGCACATATGCAGCTTGTCGCCGCCGCTGGTATAGGCCGCCACCGTCTGCAGCGAACGGGCACCATCGCCCACTTCGCCGACCGTCGTGCGATCCTCATACTGATCGAGCAGCGCACGGAACCGCTTCAGGAAGCCGATATTCTCCGGTTGGGTCTTGTCATAGAGATGGTTCTGCATGCCGTAGGGATTGCTCTCCGGCGCGTCCAGACCACCTGACGCGACAAGCGCCGGCGGGTTGTCGCGCAGCTCCTTGTCGCAGAAATAGTAATTGACCGTATCCAGGCGGAAGCCGTCGACGCCGCGGTCGAGCCAGAATTTCACGGCTGCCAGCACCGCATCCTGGACTTCGGGATTATGGAAGTTCAGGTCCGGCTGCGAGGTCAGGAAGTTGTGCTGGTAATATTGCCGGCGCACGCCGTCCCATTCCCAGCCCGGCCCGCCGAAGATCGAAAGCCAGTTGTTCGGCGCCGTGCCGTCCGGTTTCGGATCGGCCCACACGTACCAGTCAGCCTTGGGATTGTCGCGGCTTGCCCGGCTCTCCACGAACCAGGGATGCCGATCCGACGTATGCGAGATGACCTGATCGATGATGACCTTGAGCCCCAGCGCATGCGCTGCCGCCATCATCTCGTCGAAATCGTCAAGCGTGCCGAAGATCGGATCGACATCGCAATAGTCGGCGACATCGTAGCCCATATCCGCCATCGGCGAGGTGAAGAACGGCGCCAGCCAGATCGCATCGATCCCGAGTGCGGCAATATGAGGCAGGCGTCGGGTGATCCCCTTGATGTCGCCAAGTCCGTTGGCATCCGTATCCTGAAACGATCGCGGGTAGACCTGATAGATCACCGCGCCGCGCCACCAGTCGGCTCCCGCCGCCTTCTTCGTCGATTTCATCAAACCGCCTCGATATCGCACACGGTTTTTCAGTTTGCATACTCGGCCGCAGGCGGCAAGCCGCAATCGGCCGGAGGCGCGAACACGAGGCCGGAAGCATAAATTCACGGCGTCAATTTTAGCGAATTATCAACATGGATGCCCACACGCAAAGCCTGTGCGTCTTTTTGGGGCTTGAATGCGACGCCGCTTTGGATAACTTCCGACATTGACCTGCACGTACGGGTCACCTGCGGGATCAAAAATACCCTTGTAAAACAAGGACAATAACTCCAGAAAGGTGGGAAAACATATGTCTCATTTGGCCAGAAGATTTATCGCGACGGCGTTCGTCAGCACGATATTGAGCTTCTCCGCACATGCCGCGACCCTCAATATCCACAACGGCGGCGACCCCACGTCGCTCGATCCGCAAAAAATTTCGGGCGACTGGGAAAACCGTATCGACGGCGATATTTTCGAAGGCTTGGTGACCGAAGATCCCAAGGACAACCCCATTCCCGGCCAGGCTGCGAGCTGGACCATTTCCGCCGACCAGAAGGTCTATACCTTCAAGTTGCGCGACGGCATTAAGTGGTCCGACGGCACGCCTGTCACCGCTCAGGACTTCGTCTTTGCTTTCCAGCGCCTGATGGATCCGAAGACCGCCGCCCAATACGCCTACCTGCAATACACCATCAAGAACGCGGAAAAGATCAACAAGGGCGAAATCAAGGATCTGACCCAGCTCGGCGTCAAGGCGATCGACGACAAGACACTGGAAATCACGCTCGAAAACCCGACCCCCTACTTCCTCAACGCCTTGATGCACTACACGGCCTATCCGCTGCCGAAGCATGTCGTCGAAGCAAAGGGTGACAGCTGGGTCAAGGTCGAAAACATCGTCACCAATGGTCCCTACAAGCCGGTCGAATGGGTGCCCGGCTCGCATGTCAGCAACGTCAAGAACGACCAGTACTATGACGCGAAGGACGTGAACATCGACAAGGTGAACTTCTATACGCTGGAAGATCAGTCTGCCGCCCTCAAGCGCTATCGCGCCGGCGAATTCGATATTCTGACCTCCTTTCCCGCCGATCAGTATGAGTGGATCCAGAAAAATCTTCCCGGCCAGGCGCATGTGGTTCCGTTCCTTGGCACCTACTACTACGTCCTGAACGCCACCAAGCCGCCCTTCAACGACAAGCGCGTCCGCCAGGCGCTCTCGATGGCCGTCAATCGCGAAGTCATCGGCCCGAAGATCCTCGGCACCGGCGAACTGCCGATGTACTCCTGGGTACCGCCGGGCACGGCCAATTATGGCGAACCGGCCTATGTCAGCTGGAAGGACGAGCCTTACAAGCAGAAGGTCGAAGAGGCCAAGAAGCTCTTGAAGGATGCCGGCTTCGGTCCTGATCATCCGCTGAAGGCGCAGCTGCGCTACAACACCAACGACAACCACAAGCGCATCGCCGTCGCGATCGCCGCCATGTGGAAGCCGCTCGGCGTCGACATCGAACTCTACAACACCGAAACCAAGGTGCATTACGATGAGATGCAGCGCGGCCAGGTGGAAATCGGCCGTGCCGGCTGGCTCGCCGACTACAACGATCCGATCAACTTCCTGAACCTGCTATCGACCGGCGTCGAGATGAACTACGGCCGCTGGAGCAATCCGGACTACGACGCTCTGATCAAGCAGGGTAACGAAGAGATCGATCTGAAAAAGCGCGCCGAGATCTACAAGAAGGCCGAGCAACTTGCGCTCGACGACAGCGCCGCCATCCCTATCTATTACTACGTTTCCCAGAACATCGTGGCCACGAAGGTCCAGGGCTTCGTTGACAATATTCAGGACATTCACCGCACTCGCTGGCTGTCCATCAAAGAATAGATAGGAAAAGGCCCTGCCTGCTCTTGCCGGGCGGGGCCTCAACGCACCCATGTTCCGTTACGCTCTCCGTCGTCTGCTGTCGACAATCCCCGTACTGTGGATTGCCGTGACAGTGTGCTTTTTCATTCTGCGTCTCGCTCCCGGCGGCCCCTTCGATGGCGAACGGCCATTGCCGCCGGAAGTCAAAGCCAACCTCGCGGCCCACTACAATCTGGACAAGCCGCTGGTCGAGCAATACTTGATCTATGTCGGCGATGTGATGAAGGGCGACCTTGGCCCCTCATTCGCCAATCAGGACTTCACCGTCACCCAGCAGATCATGTCGGGATTTCCCTACACGCTGACGATCGGCGGCTCCGCCTTCGTGCTCGCCACCATCATAGGCGTTTTCATCGGCTGTCTTGGGGCGCTGTATCAGAACCGCAGCGCCGATTACTGGCTGGGCGGAGGCCTGCTTATAGGCCTCGTCATGCCGAGCTTCCTCATCGCCCCGATCCTTCAGCTTGTCTTCGGCAACGAGCTCGGCTGGTTGCCGGTCGGCGGCTGGGGCGATGGTTCGATCCGGTTTCTGGTCCTGCCCATCATCGTTCTGACCCTGCCGCACGCGGCGCGCATCTCCCGCCTGATGCGCGGTTCGATGATCGAGGTGATGAGCCAGAATTTCATCCGCACCGCCAAGGCCAAGGGCATCGGCCCCAGGCTCACCGTGATGCGCCATGCATTGAAACCGGCGATGATGCCCGTCGTCTCCTATCTCGGGCCGGCGGCAAGTTATCTCCTCACCGGTTCGCTGGTCGTGGAAAGCATCTTCGGCCTTCCCGGTGTCGGCCGCTACTTCGTCGGTGCTGCCCTTAATCGCGATTACGGCATGGTCCTTGGCACGGTCATTTTCTACATGGTCCTGATCGTGGTCCTCAACCTGCTGGTCGATATCGCCTATGCCTGGCTCGACCCAAAAGTGAGAATGCGATGATCCTCAATTCCGCCAAGAGAGAATTGCTGGAAGCGGAATTGCTTTCGGCAGAAGGGCTCGCGCCCAAGGGGCGCTCGCTCAGCGGCGATGCGATGCGTCGCCTGCTGCGCAACAAGGCGGCAGCACTTTCGCTGATCGTGCTGGCGCTGCTGGTCCTCATCGCCATTTTCGGCCCAAGCTTCCTTCCCTTCAACTACGAGGATCCGGACTGGACCTCCTTCCGAGGTCCCCCGGACTTCGCCGCCGGCCATTATTTCGGCACTGACGGCAATGGCCGCGACCTGCTGGCGCGCACGCTCTACGGCACGCGCGTTTCGCTGACCGTTGCCCTCGTGGCAACCCTCGTCTCCGTGCTCATCGGTGTGCTCTACGGCGCCGTCTCCGGCTATTTTGGCGGTCGCGTCGATGCCATCATGATGCGTTTCGTTGATATCATGTACGCGCTGCCCTACGTCCTCTTCGTCATCCTGCTGATGGTGATCTTCGGCCGCAACGTCTATCTGCTGTTCGCGGCAATCGGCGCGCTCGAATGGCTGACCATGGCCCGCATCGTGCGCGGTCAGACACTATCCATCAAGCAGCGGGAATTCATCGAAGCCGCCCGCGCCTCGGGCCAGCGGTCGTTCAAGATCATCCTCAAGCACATCGTTCCGAACCTCGTTGGTCCGGTCGTCATCTACGCGACGCTCACCATTCCGGAGATCATCGCCACGGAAAGCTTCCTATCCTATCTCGGCTTCGGCGTGCAGGAACCGCTGACATCGCTCGGCACGCTGATTGCCGAGGGCTCGGCCGGCATGGAAACGACCCCCTGGATACTGTTTTTCCCCGCCGGCTTCCTGGTCGCGCTGCTGATGAGCCTGCTCTTCATCGGTGATGGTCTGCGCGACGCTTTCGATCCGAAGGATCGCTGACATGACAGACACGCTTCTCGAACTCAAAGACTACTCGATCACCTTCCGCACGCCGGAAGGCGAGGTCGCCGCCGTCTCGAAACTGAACCTGAAGATCGGCCGCGGCGAACGCGTCGCTGTCGTCGGCGAATCCGGTTCCGGTAAAAGCCAGACCTTCCTCGGTCTGATGGGCCTGCTCGCCAAGAACGGCCGCACCAGCGGCCAGGCGCTGCTCGACGGCAAGGACATCCTGAAACTGAAGCCGCGTGAACTCGATCACGTGCGCGGCAAGGATGTGGCGATGGTGTTCCAGGACCCGATGACGGCCCTTAACCCGTCGTTGCGCATCTCCCGGCAGTTGACGGAGCAGCTGGAAGTCCACGGCGGACTTTCGGCACGGGCGGCATCGACCACGGCGTTGGACATGCTGAAACGTGTCGGCATTCCCGACCCGACGCGGCGCTTCAACCTTTATCCGCACGAGCTTTCGGGCGGCATGCGTCAGCGCATCGTCATCGCCATGGCGCTGCTCACCAAGCCGAAGCTTCTGATTGCCGACGAGCCGACAACCGCGCTCGACGTTACCATCCAGGCGCAGATTCTCGATCTTTTCAATGAGTTGACGGCGGAAATGCACACCGCGCTCGTCATGATCACCCACGACCTCGGCGTCGTGGCCGGCCTCGCCGACCGCGTCGCCGTCATGTATGCGGGCCGCATCGTCGAGGAAGCGCCGGTCGATGAACTGTTCGAAAACCCGGCCCATCCCTACACGGCAGCGCTTCACGCCTCGATCCCGCGGCCTGACCAGGATGTCGACGATCTCGCCGTCATCCCCGGCCGGCCGCCGAACCTGATGCACCTGCCGCGCGGCTGTGCCTTCTCGCCGCGTTGCGCCCATGTGGAGGACGACTGTATCGATGCGCCGCCGCCGCTCGATCAATTGGCGCCGCAGCGCTGTGCGGCCTGCTTCCATCCCCTTTCGGCTAATCAGGAACGGAGCCTCGTCCATGGCTGAGCAAGCGCTTCTGAAGGTCGAACATCTGACCACCGAGTTCGAGCTGCCGTCGAAATCCTTCTTCAAGCCACCGCTGATCCTGACGGCTGTCAATGATGTCAGTTTCGAACTGAAGACCGGGCGCACGCTTGGCATCGTCGGCGAATCGGGCTGCGGCAAGTCGACGCTCGGCCGCTCCATCCTGCGGCTGATCCGGGCGCAGAAGGGCCGTATCATGTGGCAGGGCGGCAACCTGCTCGATCTTACCGACGAGGAAATGCGCGCCGCTCGTCGCGACATGCAGATCATCTTCCAGGACCCTATCGCTTCGCTCGATCCGCGCATGACCGTCGGCGATATCATCGCCGAGCCGCTCACCGTGTTCGAACCGAAATTGACCAGGGCCCAGAGGCAGGATCGTGTGCGAGAGATCATGGCGGCGGTCGGCTTGGTACCCGAGATGATCAACCGCTACCCGCACGAGTTCTCAGGCGGCCAGGCCCAGCGCATTGGCATTGCCCGCGCCGTCATCACCCGGCCGAAGCTGATCATCTGCGACGAACCGGTCTCGGCACTCGACGTTTCGATCCAGGGGCAGGTCATCACGCTCTTGCGCCGCCTGCGCAAGGAGTTCGGCCTGACGCTGATCTTCATCAGCCACGATCTCTCCGTCGTGCGCCTGATCTCGGACGACGTTCTGGTGCTCTATCTCGGCAAGGTGGTGGAAGCCGGCGAGGCCGCGACGGTCTTCGACCATCCGGCCCATCCCTATACGCAGGCTCTGTTCTCGGCGGCACCCATCCCGGATCCGAAGCTGGCACGTCGCCGTGAGCGCATTCGCCTGCAGGGCGATCCGCCCTCGCCGCTCAATCCGCCGCCGGGCTGCGTCTTCTCGCCCCGCTGCTGGAAGGCGACGGACATATGCCGCACGAAGATGCCGCCGACCGAGCAGGTGCGCCCCGGCCAGACGGCCGCCTGCTATCACATGGACAGGCCGTAAGCTCTCAAAAGTGGACGGCGGCTGCCGCCGTCCACCTTGCCCAGGCGGCTGCTAGCGCGTATTCAGCAGCAAGGCAAAAATGCAGGAGGAAGTCTTGGGCGGGCGTTTTCTATCGATCGGCGAATGCATGGTGGAGTTGTCGCAGGCCGACGACGGACACCTGCGCAAGGGTTTCGCCGGCGACACCTTCAACACCGCTTGGTATGCTCGCGCCTGCCTGCCCGCCGATTGGTCCGTCGATTATTTCACCACGCTCGGCGATGACGCCATGTCGGACGAAATGGTCGCCTTCATGGGCGGCGCCGGCATCGGCACCGCGGATATCCGCCGCCTGCGCGGCAAGACGCCGGGCCTCTACATGATCAACCTGAAGGATGGCGAACGCTCCTTCAGCTATTGGCGCGACAGCTCCGCGGCCCGCCAGCTCGCGGCAGACGGCGATGCACTGCGCGCCGCGATAGAGGCGTCGGACGTGCTATATTTTTCGGGCATTACGCTGGCGATCCTGCCGCGCGAGGATGCCTATACGCTGCTGGCCGAGCTCCGTCGCGCCAAGGCCGTCGGCAAGCTGGTGGCCTTCGACCCCAACCTGCGCCCACGCCTGTGGTCGAGCCTGGATGCCATGCACACCATGATCACGGATGGCGCGCGCGCCTCGACCGTCGTGATGCCGAGCTTCGATGATGAAGCCGCGCATTTCGGCGACGACTCGATTGCGAGCACCATCCGCCGCTATCGGCAGTACGGAGCGGATATGGTCGTCGTCAAGAACGGCCCCGAAGGCGCCACCGTCGGCACCGTCGGCACCGACGCCGATGAAACGCTCGTGCCTGCGGTCAAGGTCGACAAGGTCGTCGATACCACCAGCGCCGGCGACAGTTTCAACGGCGCGTTTCTTGCCCATTATCTGCAGCACGACGATCCGCTCGCCGCTGCCGCCTTCGCCGCCGAAATCGCCGCGAAGGTCATTCAGGAACACGGCGCCCTCGTCTCGCCCAAGAAGCTGAAAACCGCCAGATAACCACTGTAATATTTCCATCATGGACACCCCCCACAATAAGGTGGGCGCGGGAATCATGTTTGAACACCGCAATCGGCTTGCACCGTCATCATGAGGATGCGGCGCGGATGGGCAGTTTTGGGCATGTTACAACGGTTGTCAGACATCGATCACACCATATGGGACCAGGCAGCGACGCCTGTCGCCGTGCCGGAGCGGCTGCTCATCGTCAGCGATGCCTGGCATCCGCAGGTGAACGGCGTCGTCCGCTCGATCGAGAACACCAATCGCGAACTGACGCGCATGGGTGTCGAAGTGTCGATGATCACGCCGGACGGCTTTCGCAACATCCCCTGCCCAACCTATCCGGAAATCCGGCTTTCCATCGCCAGCTATCGCAAGATCGCCGGCAGGATCGAAGCGCTCCGGCCGACCTATGTGCATATCGCCACCGAAGGTCCTCTGGGGCTGACGGCGCGGCGCTGGTGCCTCAGAAACGGCATGCCCTTTTCGACCAGCTATCACACCCGCTTTCCCGAATATGTCTCGGCGCGCCTGCCGATACCGCAAAGCTGGCTCTATGCCTTCGTCAAATGGTTTCACAATGCCGGTTTCGGCTGCATGGTGGCAACGCCGAGCCTCGCCAACGAGCTCAAGCAGCGCGGTATCCATAATCTGCTGCCCTGGAGCCGCGGCATCGATTCGACGCTCTTTCGGCCGCAACCGCTCGAAGACAATCCCTTCGGCCTGCCCCGTCCGATCTTCATGACCGTCGGCCGCGTTGCTCTCGAAAAGAACCTCCCGGCCTTCCTCGATCTCGATCTGCCGGGATCGAAAGTGGTCATCGGCGATGGACCCGCGCGCGCGGAACTGCAGAAGCTCTATCCAGATGTGCATTTTCTGGGTGCGAAGTTCGGCGAGGAGTTGGCGCATGCCTATTCTCAGGCCGACGTCTTCGTTTTCCCGTCGAAAACCGATACGTTCGGCAATGCCATTCTGGAAGCGCTGGCGAGCGGCGTCCCCGTCGCCGCCTATCCTGTCACCGGCCCGGCTGACATTCTCGGCGGCAACGAGCCAGCCGGTGTGGTGGACGCAAATCTGACAAAAGCCTGCCTTGACGCGCTGTCCTGCTCCCGCGAGGCAGCGCGCACAGTGGCGCTCAACTATTCCTGGGAAGCCGCCACCACCCAATTCATCGGCAATGTCCGCGTTGCCAACCATCGTGGCCGGACGCGGACGCCCAAGGATTGAGCCCGTGCCACGGCCAGGCTCGATATTGAATTCTTGACACCCATCTCCAGATAATTGATAGCGGCGCGCATATGCGCGGCAGCGGGCATGAGCCTGTCGGGTGAAAGCGGCCTCGCCTTCAATATGAAGGTCCGAATGGCAGCCGAAGTGCTCAAGAGTTTGCCTCTCGCAGGTTGGTTTTCCGAAAAGCACAAGAAATCCATAGCCGTCGCGCGCTTTTAGATGTACGATTATTTATCGCACGATTTAGATGCTATTCCCCAGGGAGTATGAGAGATGGCGCACGACCCGTTGAAACTGGACACCTTCATCTGCTTCGCCCTCTATTCGGCGAACCATGCCATGAACCGGCTCTATAAACCCATGCTCGACGCGCTCAATCTCACCTACCCGCAATATCTCGTCATGGTGACGCTGTGGGAAGAGGATGGCCAGACCGTCGGCGGCATCGGCGAAAAGCTGTTCCTCGAATCGAGCACGCTGACGCCGCTGTTGAAGCGCCTGGAGGCGGCGGGCTACATCCAGCGCATCCGCAGCAAGGAAGACGAGCGTCAGGTGCTGATCCATTTGACCAGCGAAGGTGTGGCCCTGAAGAAGAAGGCGGCGAGCATTCCCGCCTGCATTCTCGATGCCTCTGACAAGACGCTGGATGAACTGACGCGATTGAAAGCGGAGATCACCACATTGCGCGAGGCGCTGAACAAGAATGCTGCCTGATTGAACACGCCTGCTTACATTGCGGCAAGGCAAGGCGCGTCAGGACCGCTTCCTCTTACTTTCGTAAGGATTGTTCTTTTTGTTTTCAAAAGGATTTTCCGACGTACGAAAATGGATGCGGATCGGCACGCCTGGCATGGCGAAATCCGCGCGCAGACCATTGATCAGATAACGCACATAGGATTCCGGCAGCGCATCCGAGCGCGTGCAGGAAATCATGAAGGCCGGCGGGCGCGCCTTCACCTGCGTCATGTATTTCAGCTTGATGCGCCGTCCGGAAACGGCAGGTGGCGGATGCTGAACCTGCTGTGTCTCCAGCCAGCGATTGAGCTTGGCTGTGGCTATGCGCTTGTTCCAGACCTTGTCAGTATCGACGATCGCCTGCATCAGCCGATCCAGGCCGTCGCCCGTCTGACCGGCAATCGGTATGGCGCGGATGCCGCGCGCCTGAGGCAGCAATCGGTCGGTCTTTTCGCGCAGATCGGCAAGCACGGCCTGGCGATCCTCGATCATGTCCCATTTGTTGAAGGCGATTACCGCGGCTCGGCCTTCGCGAATGACGAGATCGACGATCTGTAGATCCTGCTTCTCGAAGGGGATGGTGGCATCGAAGACGATGACCACGGTCTCGGCAAAGCGAATAGCGCGCAGCGCGTCGGCGACAGAGAGCTTTTCCAGCTTCTCGATCACTCTGGCTTTGCGGCGCATGCCGGCGGTATCGAACATCTTCACGGTGCGACCGCGCCAGCTCCAGTCGACGGAGATGGAATCACGGGTAATCCCGGCTTCCGGGCCGGTCAGCAGCCGGTCCTCGCCGAGGAAACGATTGATCAGCGTCGACTTGCCGGCATTCGGGCGGCCGACGATCGCGATGCGCAGCGGCCGCGTCTCGTCATAGACGGGCTCCTCTTCGATCTCCTCGCCATCCTCGCCGACAGCCGAGCGGGGAATGCTGACATTCGTTTCCGCTTCGTCGTCCGTCTCCGGAAAGGCGCGCTCATGGCCGATCGCGTCGATGATCGCGTCGCGAAGATCCATCATGCCCTGGCCGTGCTCGGCCGAGATCGGGCAAGGCTCGCCAAGGCCGAGCGTGTAGGCATCGTAGAAGCCGCCGTCGGAACCGCGGGCTTCGGATTTGTTGGCGACGAGCACGACAGGCCGGCCGCGCTTGCGCAGCATTTCGGCCAGCGTCTTGTCGACATGCGTCAAGCCCATCTTGGCGTCGACGACGAACAGCGTCAGGTCGGCCTCGTCGATCGCCAGCTCGGTCTGGGCGCGCATACGGCCTTCGAGCGTCTCTTCGTCGGCTTCTTCGAGACCGGCGGTGTCGACGATGCGGAAACGAAGATCGATCAGCTTGGCATCGCCGGGACGACGGTCACGCGTGACGCCCGGCGTGTCATCGACAAGCGCAAGCTTCTTGCCAACCAGACGGTTGAAAAGCGTGGACTTGCCGACATTCGGGCGACCGACGATCGCGACCGTGAAACTCATTTAGCGATCCGTCCTTCAGCCGTTGGCGACCGGAGCTTTGCCGGTTGCCGTGATGAGATCGAGCAACATTTGCGCGCGGTTGGCAACGTTGCGCGGGCTCTGCGGATCGTCGACGATCGCCTGGAACCACTGCCGGGCCTTGGCGAGATCGCCGGCCTTATAGGCGGCAAGACCCAGAACGTCACGCGCCGAATGCCGGAAGGCATCGGCCGGCACGGCCAGCTCCTGCGCTTCGGCAGCAACCTGATCATAGGTGCCGGTGTCGACAAGCAGATAGGCTGCGCGCAGACGCGCCGCATCGCGGACGACGACCGGAATGTCCGTTTCCTTGCCGATGGCCGAGAAGGCGGCGATTGCGCTGGCCGTGTCACCCTTCTGTGCCTGCAGCGTCGCCGCGCGCAGACGCGCCAGCAATGGATAGGAACCGGGGCCGTTCTTCTCGATGGCCGTCAGCGCGGCAAGGGCTTCGTCCGTCTTGTTTTGGTCGGCCAGAGTCAGCGCCGCTAGGAACTGATCGCCACCGCTGCCGGCCTGATTGCCCGCCCAATAGCGATAGCCGCTATAGGCCGCGGTTCCGAGAACGATGAGCACGGCTGCCCCAATGATGAGCCGGCCAAAACGGCGCCATACGAACCGCAACTGGTCCGAACGCAGTTCCTCGTTCACCTCACGGATGAAGCTGTCGTCATTGAATGCCATTCTCGTCTCCGGCCCAGGCCAAATCATTCCAAAGAGCTTAGGGGTTAGAGCATCATGCCGAAAAGTGCGAGCGGTTTTCGGGTGACATCATGCTCTACTTCCATGATGCTGGAGCGGATTCAGATTTTAGGTCTATTCGACCTAAAATCATCCGGCTCTAGTGGGGCCTTCTACTCCATTTTGCGGCTGATGTAAGGGGGAATGGCAGAAATCGTCACATAACCAGCGGCGAAACCCCGATAATCCACGCATGAAGCTTCCAAATGATCAATGCCCAGACGACGACGCCGATGATGATCGCATAGAGATCGTATTTCGCCGAGACGAACGGACGCAGCGTGATTTCCCCGGCGCGCTGGCGCCGTTTCAGCGAAATGCGCAGGATCACGCCCCAGGCGAGGAAGGCCGCAAACAGCAGGATCGCCGCACCGTCGCCGTTGGACAGCAGGTGCGCCAGCGCCCAGATCTTTACCGAGAGCACCATCGGATGCTTCGTCCTGACCGCGATATGCCCCGCCGGCAACAGCGAGGCGACAAGACAGATCATCGCAAACAGCATCAGGAGGATGGTGATATGGCTCATCCAGAACGGCGGCGACCAGATTGGCGTCATGTCGCGCGCCTGGCCGAACCCGTAGATCAGGACAGCAAGCGTGACGAGGCTCGCGACCGAATAGGCGATCTTCCAGCCGGATTCGCCGAGGCTCGCGATCATTGAGGTTCGCAGGCCCGGAGCGACGACGCGGATCAGATGGATGCCCAGAAAAAGAACAATGCCGAGAATAAGCAATGCCATGAATGAAACCCCTTCGGTTCGGTAGGCACATCCTTATCGGCTGCTGCAAAAAATTGCCAGCATCACCGCAGCTTCGCCGCATTTGCGCGAAAGGAAGGAAATGCCCCCGGAGCATGACGCCCAAAATCGCGAGACGATCTCTCACAAACCATGCTCGATCAACCAATGCCGGTGCCCATGTTTCGCTTAGCTTCCTGTCTCTCCGTCGCGCTTTCCCTTGCCCTGCCGGCCGTCGCCGAGGCCGATGGAAAACCCAAACAGCTCGTCATGATTTCCTTCGACGGTGCGCATGACAACGCCCTCTGGACCAAGAGCCGCGAGATCGCTTCGCGCAACGGCGCGCATTTCACCTATTTCCTGTCCTGCACCTTCCTGATGAACAAGGCGCAGGCCAAGGCCTATCAGGGGCCGAAGCAGCGGCCCGGCAAGTCGAATGTCGGCTTCGCCAAGAGCGAGGACGATGTGCGCACCCGCATCGCCAACATCTGGGGAGCCCATCTGGAGGGCCACGATATTTCCAGCCATGCCTGCGGCCACTTCGACGGCAAGGGCTGGAGCGCCGCCGACTGGAAGCAGGAGTTCATGAATGCCCGCGTCGCCCTTCGCGATGCCTGGAAGAATGTCGGCGTCGCCGACAAGGAGCCGCAGGGCTGGGAAGATTTCGCCACGCACGACGTCAAGGGTTTCCGCGCACCGTATCTCTCAACCAGCGACGGCCTGGTGCCGGCGGAAAAGGAGATGGGCTTCCAATATGATGCAAGCCTCGTCACCAGAGGCCCCAGCCTGCCGCAGGTGGTCAACGGGCTGTATCGCTTCGGTTTACCGCTGATCCCGGAGGGGCCGGAACAGCGGCTGGTGATCGGCATGGATTACAATCTCTACGTCCGCCATTCCAAGGGCGTCGAGGACAAGGCCAATGCGAAGACCTATGAAGACCGCACATTCGATGCCTTCGAAGCCGCCTTCAACAAGCAGTATGATGGCGAGCGCATCCCGCTGCAGCTCGGCTTCCACTTCGTCGAGATGAATGACGGCGCCTATTGGCGCGCGCTCGACCGTTTCGTCACCGACGTCTGCCACAAGCAGGATGTCGCCTGCGTCAGCTATTCCGAAGCGATCCCGCTGATCGCGGCCCGAGGCAAGCCTCAGCAGGGGTGAGGAGCGGTCGGGCAAAGCCTGAGCCAAAGCGAAGGGCCGGCGGTACGGCAAGCGGAGGCCCCTTCGTTGCCCATGCAAGCTCAGCGAGCCGCTTCTCTCTCTATCTATTCCCGTCCATGAAAAAGGCCCCGTTTCCGGGGCCTTATTTTGTCAACCGTCGGCGTGTATGACGCCCGTTTGCCGTTCAAGATAAGTCTGGTCGATCTTCGGCAGCGGCGTGTCATCGATCGCGGCCTCGAATGCCTTCAGGCGCTTATGGATCGACAGCAGCTCGATGATCGTCGTCCATGAACTGACGAGATACTGGAAAGAGTTGCTGACTTGACCGAACGCCGTGGCAACCTGCTGCCAGATGCCGAGTGTGATCTTATGGGCAACGAAGGTCGGCACCAGCACAAAGTAGAGAAATATCGCGTCGACCTGGCCATATGAATAGCGCGCTACGTTGAAATACGCGTAGTGGAAATACATGCGGAAATAGTTGCGCCGAACGTTGGAGAAGAGTTCCTTCACAGTGGGCGGCTGCGCGCGATCTTCGCTATCCTCGCCGTAGACAAGCTCCTTTCGATAGGCCGCCTCGACCCGCTGATTGCGGAAGTTTAGTCCTGGTAGCTTTATCCCGAAGAGCGCAAGCAGGAACGTACCAAATACCGACCAAATCAGGGCGAGCCAAACGAGCGAATACGGGATTACGCCAACAATCGGCAGATCAGTCACATATTTCGACAATTCCAATAGTATGGGCAGAAACACAATCAAAGTCATGACGGAGCCGATCAGGCTAACGCCGAGCCCCTCGAGGTTCGTTGCAAACCGCATGGTGTCTTCCTGAACACGCTGCGATGCGCCTTCGATGTGCCGAAGCTTCTCCCACTTTGACATGTAGAAACCGTTCATCGCCGAACGCCAGCGAAAAAGATAATGGCTCAGGAAAAACGATGAGACGACGCTGACCGCTACGCCCACCATACCGATCTGCGTGAAGGCCCAAAGCAATGTGTAGAAGTCTTCATTTGTAACGCCAGGCTTTCCGCCGAGTGCGTTTTGCAACAGGTCAAAAAACGGCCGCCGCCACACATTCACCGCCACGTCGATCTGAACACCGAAGTAAGTAATAAATACGATGAATGCGGAACCCCACACTGACCAAATAGCCCAGGGGTTGTTCTTTGAAATCGCATGCCAAACACCACAGAAGATCGCACTGCATAGAATAAAATATAGATAAAACATGAAATTATTGGGAACAGCAAAAAAAGCCGCTCCTACCGGCTGCTGATCCTCCGGCAGCGGTGGGTAGCCCATGGACGCGACGACATTTGCCCCGACAAGGTACCACAGAAAGACACAGACGAGCGCCCAGACGAACGCTGAGGAAAAAAACAATCTCGGATTCGGAAAGAAAGAATGGAACACGACGGTTAGGCTTCCTGTTGGTTCGAACGACCGGAAATGACGTCAATTTGGGGCGAACCTAGGACAGTTCGCAAGGAGCGGCAACCGGCAGGGCTGCATTCTTACATATATGTAACAGCTTATCCCATGATCGTGATGCAACTGTTCAGCTGAGATTTCCCCTCTCGCAGGCATTACCGCCCTCTCCTCTCCGCCGTCGGTTCAACGAAAAAATCAGCGCGCATCTTGCACATCATTATCTTACGATATATATCTTACGACATGACTAACGATATAAACGCTTACATTCCACAAGGAGAAACGATATGAGAGGTTTTAGAGATCGCATGTGTGGCGATGGCTTTGACACCGTCGAGGCATATATCCTACGACATGGTCGAGGCCGTGAATCGCACGGTGAGCACAGGAGAGACTTCATGAGAGGCTTCAAGGGCGGCATGTTCGGCGGCGGGTTTCGCACCGGCCGCAAGTTCGACGCCGCCGACCTGCAGCTCATCATTCTTGCCCTGCTCTCCGAGCAGCCGCGCCATGGCTATGAGCTGATCAAGACCTTCGAAGAGCGTTCCGGCGGCTTTTATGTGCCGAGCCCGGGCGTCATCTACCCTGCCCTCACCTATCTCGAAGAAACCGGCCAGGCCGAAGTCGAGGCGAGCGGCACGAAGAAGCTCTACCGCATCACCGAGAGCGGCCAGAAGCGCGTCGACGACAATCGCGAACTCGTGGAAGCAACACTCGCCAAGCTTGGCGCGATCGGCGAGAAGATGGCCCATATCCGCCAGGTCTTCGGCAGCGGCGACGATGATGGGCGTGACAGCCCATTCGATCGCGACGGCGCCGGCGACGTCCATCGCGCCCGTCATCTTCTGCGCTCGGCGCTGCGGTCGAAATTTCCGTGGAACAAGGCCGAGGGTGCTCGCATCGCGGCGATCCTTGAGCAGGCGGCCGCCGATATCATCCGCGGCGAAACGAAGTCCGATGACTAAGGCATGTCGCGCAAAACTGTGCGGCGGCTTGCAATAACGGCATGCGAAAAGCCAAGGGCCTAAAGCGCAGCGAGCTGATCTGAAAGATCACGACGCGCTTTAGGCGCGGGCGCTCAATTATCAGGCAATGTCAGGATCACCGGCCCGTTGCGGGTGGCGACGATCGTATGTTCGAACTGAACTGTGGGCGCCTGTGGATCGGCATAAAGCGTCCACGCATCGTCGCCGCCTTCCGCCCAGGTGGCGCCGAGCGACAGGAACGGCTCGACGGTGAAAACCAGGCCGTCCTCCATGATCCGCGTCTCGTCGGGGTCTGCCCAGGTCGAAACCTCGGCGGGCTCCTCGTGCAGCGAACGGCCGATGCCGTGACTGGCGAGATTTGCCACCAGCGTATAGCGGTTCTTTTGCGCGAAGGCGCCGACGGCGTGGCCGATCCTCGATAGCGGCGCGCCGCTGCGCACCTGGTTGAGGCCGACCCAGAGCGCCCGCTTGCCGTCACGGCACAGGCGCTCGATCTTCGGTTTGACGGGCGGCACGGCGAAAGAAGCACCGGTATCCGAAAAGAACCCGTCCTTCTCAGCCGAAACATCAAGATTGACCAGATCGCCCGCCCGGATCACGCGCGGACCGGGAATGCCGTGCGCGACTTCCTCGTTGATGCTGATGCACGTCGCGCCGGGAAACTTATAAACCAGTTCCGGCGCGGACTGCGCGCCGGCATCTTCTAGCACCTTGCGGCCGATGGCATCGAGCTCCAGCGTCGTGATGCCGGGCTCCAGTGCGGCGGCCATGGCATGCAACGCGTTGGCGCAGATGCGACCGATTTCTTTCAGCTTGGTCAGTTCGTCTTCGTTCGAGATGATCATCTACGGCTTCCGGCAGTCTCGCGCTCTCGGCAAGCGCTCTGCGAGAGGTTAAAATCTGGCTTTCGCCTCTTCATCCGGCTCAGTCAATGCCTTTCTGACGACTGACGCGACTTTTGCCCCCTCCGAAGAAAGATCAAAGCCGCGGGTCGTCGGCGAGCAATGCCCAGCGCTCGTGATCGCACCAGACCCCGCCGATCTTCAGATATTTGGGCGAAAAGCCTTCCTTGCGAAAGCCGAGCCTCTTCACAAGCGCGATCGAGGGATAGTTCCCAGGCTGGATATTGGCTTCCAGCCGATGCAGGCCGACAGTATCGAAGGCATGCGCCACGGCCAGCCGCAATGCCTCCGTCATGAAGCCCTGGCCGGCGAAACCCACCATGCCGTGATAGCCGAGAAAGGCGCTGCGGAAGCCGCCCCAAACCATCTGGCCGATATTGATGACGCCGACGATGCCGCCCGAGCCGGTGTCGCGTGCGACCAGCCCTATATTCGGCCCGGTGACCGTCTGGCCGAACCAGGCATCGAAACCGTCGCGATCGAGAAAGGGGTAGGCCCAGGGCGCATGATGGGCGCGGCTGGCGATATTGGCTGCGATCAGCTCGTCTGCATCCGATTGCTTGACCGGTGCGATGATCACTTGCGGCATGGCTCGCTCCACCCTTGCTAGAGGGAGCGAGCCTTAGCAAATCGAATCCGAAATCAAAAGCTTCGGTGAAAGAACGGAATCATTTTCCGAACCGCTTCATTTCGCAGGTAAAGTCCGCCCCAGGCCATTACGCCGAGATAGACACCAAACAGCAGGTGCGAGAAGACCGGGCTGCCAACCCGCAGATGCGTCGCGATCGCCCCGCCGAGGAGACCGGTGAGGAGGATCGCCCCGAGGACCGAGGTCCTCGGGATGGCATAAAGAATGGCGCAGCCAAGCGTGATGACACCGAGCAGCCGCGCGAGCGTCGGGTCGGCGGAATAGCCAAGCCCCGCCATCGTCTCCGTGACCACCGGAAGCGGAATGAGCTTGATCACGCCATCGAACACAAGGAAGGCAACGATCAGCCCGCTGAGGGTGACGCCAGCCGCGCGCTGAGCTCGCGTTACCGCGGGCGAAGGTGAATCTACTGCATAAGACATCGTTATATCCCCCGGAACTGATTGAGAAATTCAGATCTTTGCCGCCAGTGCCGCAAGCTGGTCGGTGCATTGGCCCCATCCCTCGTGGAAGCCCATCTTCTCATGTGCGTCGCGATCCTCGGCCGACCAGTGCAGGACGGTCGCCGTATAGCGGGTCTTGCCGTTGCCGAGATCGTCGAGCTGGATCGTCCCCACCATGAAGGGTTTTGCCGACGGCACCCAGGCGCTGGTGAAGGCATCGGTGAAAACGAGACGTTCGTTGGGAACGACCTCCAGATAGATACCGCTATTGGGATAATCCTCACCCTCCGGGCTGCGCATGGTGATGGAGCTCGAGCCGCCTGCGCGAACATCGAGGGCAGCAGCAGATGTGGTCCACGGCAGCGGCGCGAACCATTGCTTCAGAATTTCGACCTCGGTCCAGCAACGGAAGATCTTCTCGCGTGGCGCGTCGATGGTGCGGGTCAGCGAAAGCTCGTGGCGTTGGGTCTGTTCAGTCATGGTCCAGTTCCTTTCTCCGGTTTGAACGGCCCTATTGGCCTATGTCCCAAGGACGTTGGCGCTGATCTTTTCCCGACATGCGGAAAGCGAATTTTTCGATTATTTTGCCGCCGCGTCCGCGCCCAGGCAGTCGAGCTGATGGCGAATATGGGCTGCTTCGGCCGGCGAGCGGGCAAGCGCAATGGCCCTGTCGAAAGCGACGCGCGCCTCCTGCGGACGGGCGAGCTGCACCAGCAGGCCGCCTCTCAGCCCATGAAAATAGAAATAGCTGTCGAGCTGCCCTTCCAGCGGCATAATCAGCGCCAGCGCTTCCTCCGGCCCTTTCAGCTTGGAGACGGCGACGGCACGATTGAGCGTCACCACCGGAGATGGGGTCAGTCTTTCCAGCACCTGGTAGAGCAGATCAATCTCCGCCCAGTCCGTGTCTGCGGCGCGTTTGGCTCGGGAATGCAGGGCGGCGATTGCAGCCTGCACCTGGTAAGGTCCGGGGCGGCGATGACGGATCGCCTTGTCGAGCAGAGCAAGCGCCTCATCGATCGATGTCCGGTCCCAGAGCGAACGGTCCTGCTCCTCCAGCAGAATGATCTGTCCGTCCGCATCGAAGCGCGCCGCCTTGCGCGATTGCTGCAGCAGCATCAGCGCCAGCAGCGCCATGATTTCCGGCTCGGCGGGAAAGATACGAAGCAACAACCGTCCGAGCCGGATCGCCTCGTCCGCGAAGGCAGCAGCCTCGCGATGCGTCCCCCCGGCGGAATAGCCCTCATTGTAGATCAGGTAGATCATGGCGCTGACGAGTACCAGCCGCTCGCTGCGCTCGACTGCACCCGGCGTTTCGAACGCCACACCCGCCGCCGCCACGCGCGCCTTGGCGCGGGTGATCCGCTGCTCCATCGCGCTGTCGCTGACTAGGAACGCACGGGCGATCTGCGCCACCGAAAGGCCGGAAACGATACGCAGCGCCAGGGCGATCTGCTGCGTTGCCGGCAGATCCGGGTGGCAGCAGATGAACAGAAGCCGGAGAATGTCATCGCGGTAGCCGGAGCCGTCGAGCCGTTCAGCAAGATCGCTCTCGGCATCGCCGGTATCCGAAATCGCCTCCTCGTCCGGCAGGCTCTGCATTTTCGCCTGCTTGCGCACCGTATCGATGCCGCTGTTGCGACCGACGAAGATCAACCAGGCGACCGGGTCGCGCGGCGGCCCCTTGTCGGGCCAGGTCTTCAAGGCCCTGAGACAGGCCTCCTGAAAAGCCTCCTCGGCAATATCGAGATTGCGGAAATAACGCAGCAGCGCGCCGAGCACCTGCGGCCGGGCATTGGTAAACGCGAAATCGATCCAGGCGAGATCCGTCATGTCGCAATGGTCCCTGGCCTGAACACGTAAAGCGGACGGATCTCGTAGGAGCCTGCACCGGGATTGGCCACGGCCAGTTCTTTGGAAAATTCAATCGCTTCGTCGAGCGTCTCGAAGTCGATGACATAGAAGCCCAGCAATTGCTCCTTCGTCTCGGCGAAGGGACCGTCGATGACGAGCGGTTCGTTCTTGCCCTTGCGCAGCGTCGTTGCCGCTGTCGTCGGCATCAAACGCGCCACAGGCCCAAGCTTGCCGGCCTCGGCAAGCGGCGTCTGCACCGCAATGAGCCGCGCCATCGTCGCGTCCTCCTGCTCCTTCGACCAGGCGAATACGGTATCTTCGTCGTTGTAGCATAGGATTGCGTAGAGCATCAGAATCTCCCTCTCCATAAAGACGAAGAAGTATCACCCGTGCCGACAGGTCACGTCAAAAAATTATCGCGGGAAGAAGCTAGGTATCGCCGCGCTTGATCGTCAAAGTACCCGCTTTTGCGTCAAGCTCCGCAACGGCACCAATCAATGCGCTTACCGGGCTATGCCCATGCCCAAGCGGCAGGCCACCGAGGACCGGTACGCCAAGCATATCAAGATGTTCGCGCAGGATATCGATGATCGAGAAATTGCGGTCGAACTCGAAACCGGTGAACTGACCGATGGCGACCCCCGATAGGCCATTCAAATGGCCAGCCTTGCGCAGCATCGTCAACTGCCGGTCAACATGCCCGCGATACACGTTGACCGCTTCGAGAAGCAGGATGGCGCCGCGCAGATCCGGCAATGCCCAGCCGGCCGTCGTGGCGACCATATCGAGATTCCCGCCAATCAATTGCCCTGTGGTCATTCCGTGCGTCGTAAGATCGGAAGTCGGCTCCTCCAGACGCGAGTTGATGACGATGTCCTGAGTTGTCATCAGCGCCCGGCGTAGCGAATTGTTCGTTTCCGCGCTGACAGTGTCCTCGTTCGGTCCGGCAAAAAATGCTCCGTGAATGCCGATCTGATGACAATGCTTCAAGAAACTGAGGTGCAATGCGGTAATATCGCTGAAGCCGATAACAAACTTCGGATCGCGCCTGGCGGCCGCAAAATCCAATTGATCAGCGATCCGATAGGATCCCTTGCCACCGCGTGTGGTAAAGATCGCCCGAATATCGGGATCACGAAGCGCGGCATTGAAATCCGCCAGCCGCTCTTCATCGGTTCCGGCAAGATAGTCCCGCTTACAAAAAGCATGCTCGCCAAAATCGACTGTGAGACCCCAGTCTTTCAGCATTTCAGCATGTTTCAAAACCATGTCTCTATCGGGCGGGCTGGCAGGGGAGACAAAACGTATTCTATCGCCCGGCCTGAGTGGTGGCGGCATCAGCATCTGATTGATATTTGCGTGATCCAATGATTCCATGCCGCGATCTTGGCATGAAACGATGAGATTCGTCAGCCTCCGCTCCGACGAACGGCCAGCCCGTCAACCCAACAATGGGTTCAGGGTCGCTGCCTTTTTCGATGCCGGCCGCCTGGCTTTCACGTCAGCTTCGGACATCTTTGCAGCTTGCGCCCTGCCCTTCCACAGCGGCAGGCCGACGGATTGCGACACGGCCGGATCAGCCGTGAAGACGGGATAACCACGCTCCAGCAGCCGCTCGAGAATTTCGCGATCCTTGCGCACATGCAGCCGAGCGAGATTTTCCTGATTGTAGACATGTCCGCCGGAATCGGGGTTGATCCCGGTGATGATCACTTCGGTCGCACCGTTATAGAGTGCGAAGAGCACGGCATTGATGCCATTTGAGCATTTATCGTCGGCGCCCAGTTCGCTGCATTTTACGCCGCCGACCCGGTCCAGAAGTGCCATGCGCTTGTAGCGATCAACGATCTCAAGCCTGTCGTAACGGTAGTTGAACGCCTTCAGCCCCTCTTCCAACCGCTGGAGCTCCTTCCGCCACAGCAGGACGTAAAGCATCTTCGTGCGCTCGCCATTCAGAATGCGGCGTACTTCGACGGCGTTGGTGTTCGTTCCCTCGATCTGGTTGAACTGAACGAGGGTGACGTCCGGAACCTCAATCCCCCAGGCTTTCGTCACCACCTGCGAGCCATTGATGGTGATTACCCGGAAGGTCTCGTCGAAATCCGCGGGCTTATTTGACACCGGCGCGGATCCGACCACGAGTACAGGCCCCCGAAAAGGCTTCGCCAGGACGGGCGGTTTTGGCCGGGACAGATGATACTTGATCTGTCTATAGATATGCTTCTTCAGTTCCGTGAATTGAACAGCCATTGCGCGCCTTGTCGTCTCCCAGAAGGCGTTGGTCCAATGAAGGACTTATTCCGCGAAGGGTGATTCGAAGCACCCACGGCGCAAGTATCGCTGCTCTTCTTTATATAAGTAAAATAAAGAAATCTTACACGGCATAACCTGCGGTGACGCGTAGCCGGCTAAGATGGTCCCTACCGTGCACTCAAGGTACGCGCCACCGCGTTTTTCCATCCCTTCAGCTTGGCATTTCGCGTCTTGTCGTCCATGTCAGGCTCGAATCTCCGGTCGCGCGCCCAGGCCTTGGCGAAGCCGGCACGGTCGGGCCACACGCCGGCGCGACTGCCCGCGAGCCACGCAGCACCTAGGGCCGTGGTTTCCAGAATGGTGGGACGGTCGACGGGCGCGTCGAGCAGATCGGCGAGCCGCTGCATCGTCCAATCGGAGGCGACCATGCCGCCGTCAACGCGCAGCACCGTGTCCTGGCCGCTGCCATTGCGCCAATCCTTGTGCATGGCGTCCAGCAGGTCGCGCGACTGGTAGCAGACGGCCTCCAGCGCCGCGCGGACGATTTCCTCCGGCCCGGTATTGCGCGTAAGCCCGAAAATCGCGCCGCGTGCATCCGGATCCCAATAGGGCGCGCCGAGGCCAGTGAAGGCCGGCACGAGATAAACCTCCTGCATCGGATCGGCCTTGGCCGCCAGCTCGCCGGAATCGGAGGCACGTTTGATTGTCTTCAGCCCGTCGCGGAGCCATTGCACGGCGGCTCCGGCGATGAAGATCGAGCCCTCCAGCGCATAGGTCGTTTCGCCGTTCAGCCGGTAGGCGATCGTCGTCAGCAGCCGGTTCCTGGAGCGGACCATGTCCGCGCCGGTGTTGAGCAGCGCGAAGCAGCCGGTGCCGTAGGTAGATTTCATCATGCCGCGCTCGAAGCAGGCCTGCCCGATCGTCGCCGCCTGCTGGTCGCCGGCAACGCCGAGGATCGGGATCGCGGCGCCGAAGAGCGACGGATCGGTGATGCCGAAATCGGCGGCGCAATCCTTCACGTCAGGCAGCATCGCAGCCGGGACGCGCAGGATGTCGAGCAACTGCCTATCCCATTCGTTGCTGCCGATATTGTACATCAGCGTCCGCGAGGCATTGGTCGCATCGGTGACGAAGCTCTTGCCCTCAGTCAGCCGCCAGATCAAGAACGTGTCGATCGTGCCGAAGCACAGGTTGCCCTTGCCGGCGCGCGCACGGGCGCCCTTCACATTGGTGAGCAGCCACGACAGTTTGGTGCCTGAGAAATAAGGGTCAAGCAGCAGGCCGGTGTGGCGGGTAAAGAGCTTTTCAAGATCCTGGCGCTTCAGCTTCTCGCAATAGCTTGCCGTGCGGCGATCCTGCCAGACGATGGCATTGTGGATCGGCTTGCCCGTCTCGCGATCCCAGACCACGACGGTCTCGCGCTGGTTGGTGATACCGAGTGCGGCGATGTCCTTGGCCGTGATGCCGGCAGCCTCGATGGCCTTGCGGGCGGTGAAGAGGACGGATGACCAGATCTCTTCGGGATCGTGCTCGACCCAGCCCGGCCTCGGATAATGCTGGGTGAATTCCTTCTGTCCGACGCCGGCAACCTTCATCTTGCCGTCGAAAACGATAGCCCGCGTCGACGTCGTTCCCTGGTCGATCGCCAAGATATAGCCGCTCATGCATTCCTCCCGCCTGTTGCGTCCCAAATCAACAGATACGCGAGCAAAACGAATGTGAAAAGAAAGTAAAACGAAATTTTTTATCGAGAAATACGCTCTCCCGTTCACGGCATCGTGGTCCTCGGGACCGCAAAAGAGTCTTGCGGCGATGCGATTGCCATATCCGCAGGTTTGGGACTAGGCTCAAACCGTTTTTGCGTTGCAGCAAGAAGCTGCGCTGTCCAAGGAGAAGATCATGGCTAGAACAGTTGTCGTCACCGGTTCCACGAGCGGTATCGGCCTCGCCATCGCGACCGCCTTTGCCGCCAAGGGTGAGAATGTCGTCATCAACGGCTTCGGAAAGCCTGAGGAAATCGCCGCGATCAAAAACAAGCTCGAGGCGTCCGGCGGCGGCAAAGTGATCTACCATCCGGCCGACATGACCAAGCCCGCCGAGATCGCCGACCTGATCGCCACAGCCAATTCGACCTTCGGCAGCGTCGATGTTCTCGTCAACAATGCCGGCATCCAGCATGTCGAGAAGATCGAGGATTTCCCGATCGAGAAGTGGGACCAGATCATCGCTATCAACCTGTCGAGCTCTTTCCACACGATCCGCACGGCGATCCCATTGATGAAGGCGAAGAAATACGGCCGCATCATCAATATCGCGTCCGCCCACGCCCTCGTCGCCTCGCCCTTCAAATCCGCCTATGTCGCGGCGAAACATGGTATAATGGGCCTGACGAAGACGGCGGCACTCGAGCTTGCCGAGTTCGGCGTGACCGTGAATGCCATCTGCCCCGGCTATGTCTTGACCCCGCTTGTCGAGGCGCAGATCCCCGACACAGCCAAGGCGCGCGGGATGACCGAGGAGCAGGTCAAGAACGAGGTTATCCTCAAGGCGCAGCCGACGCATGAATTCGTCAAAGCCGAAGAGATTGCTGCCTTGTCGATCTACCTCGCCAGCGACGAGGCGCGCCAGGTCACCGGAACACACGTCTCGATTGACGGTGGCTGGACCGCGGAATAACGATAGACGGTTAGGGCCGGCTTCGCATGTGCGCATCCGGCCCCGACCAACGAAAGAAAACTCGGGAACGACATGAACGACAGCATCCGCTTTATCCTCAACGGCGAGGATATCTCGCTCTCAAATCTGCGCTCCACCGAGACGCTGCTTGATTTCCTGCGCCTCAAGCGGCGCCTGACGGGAACGAAGGAAGGATGCGCGGAAGGCGATTGCGGCGCCTGCACCGTGCTGGTCGGCCGCCTGATCGATGGCGGACTTCACTACGAATCGGTCAATGCCTGCATCCGCTTCGTCGGCTCGCTCCATGCGACCCACGTCGTCACGGTCGAGCATCTGGCGGCCCAGAACGGCACCCTTCATCCGGTGCAGCAGGCCATGGTCGATTGCCACGGCTCCCAGTGCGGCTTCTGCACGCCGGGCTTCGTCATGTCGCTCTATGGCCTCTGGCTGACGACGGAAAAGCCGAGCCGGGCGCAGATCGAAAAGTCCCTTCAGGGCAATCTCTGTCGCTGCACGGGCTACGAGCCGATCGTCAAGGCGGCCGAGCAGGTCAGCGAGAAGCGACCGAGCGCCCTCTTCGATCCCCTGGAAAAGACCAGGGCCGATATCATCGCCCGCCTCTGGGCCATGCAGGGCGGTGATACCATCACCATAGCCGAAGGTGAGGATCGCCTCATCGTGCCGGGCTCCGTTGCCGCTCTGGCACAGGTGCTTGCCGACGAACCGAAGGCGACCGTCGTCGCCGGATCGACCGACGTCGGCCTCTGGGTGACCAAGCAGATGCGCAGCTTCAACCCGGTCGTTTTCATCAACCATTTGAGCGACCTGCAGAAGATCACTGTGGAAGATACGGGCCTGACCATCGGCGCCGGCGTCACCTACAGCCGCGCCTTTGCCGCCATTGCCGACAAGATCCCCGCACTTGCCAATCTCATCAACCGCATCGGCGGCGAGCAGGTGCGCAACATGGGCACGATCGGCGGCAACATCGCCAACGGTTCGCCGATCGGCGATTCACCGCCGCCGCTGATCGCCCTTAGCGCCACCGTCAAGCTTCGTTCGGTGGCCGGCACCCGCAGCCTGCCGCTGGAGGATTTCTTCATCGATTACGGCAAGCAGGATCGCAATCCCGGCGAATTCGTCGAAAGCATCTTCGTGCCCTACCCGGCCGACGACGTGCATTTTGCCGTCTATAAGATCACAAAGCGCCGCGACGAGGATATCTCGGCCCTTTGCGGCGCCTTCCATCTGGCGCTGGACGATGCCGGCAATGTCGCCGATATCCGCATCGCGTTCGGCGGCATGGCCGGCACGCCGAAGCGCGCCCGCACGGTCGAGGCCGAGTTGATCGGCAAGCCCTGGACGGAAGCGACCGTCACCGCCGCCCGCGCCGCCTTCGATGCCGACTACACGCCGCTGACCGACTGGCGCGCCACCGCCGAGTACCGGCAACTGACCGCCAAGAACCTGCTCATCCGCTTCTATCTGGAGACATCAGGTGCGCCACAGGAGCTGAAACGCTTCGCGACGGCGGAGGCTTGAACCATGGACAAATCCACTTTCGAAGAACGCAAGGTCGTCATCAACGGCTCGATGCATGGGTCGCTGAAGCATGATTCAGCGCACAAGCATGTGACCGGAACCGCCGATTACATCGATGACATTCCCGAACCCGCAGGCCTGCTGCACGGCGCGCTCGGCCTCTCCGACCGCGCCCATGCAGAGATCGCCGCCATCGATCTTTCAGCCGTCAAAGCCTATCCGGGCGTCGTCTGGGTGTTCATCGGCGCCGACATTCCCGGCGTCAACGACACCAGCTCCAACGGCATGCACGACGAGCCGCTGCTCGCCGAAGCCAAGGTCGAGTTCCACGGCCAGCCGATCTTTGCCGTCATTGCGGAAACGCGCGATGCGGCCCGCCGCGCCGCTCGCCTCGCCAAGATCGACTACCGCGACCTGCCGCATTGGAGCGACATCGACGGCGCGCTCGCCAATGGCTCGCCCCTGGTCTACGAGCCGATGACGCTGAAGCGCGGCGAACCGGAAACCGAGATGGCCAATGCCAAGCACCGCATCAAGGCGCAGATGCGCATCGGCGGTCAGGAGCATTTCTATCTCGAAAGCCATATCGCCATGGCAATCCCCGGCGAGGACGACGAAGTCGCCGTCTGGTCGTCCACCCAGCATCCGAGCGAAATTCAGCACATCGTCGGCCATGCCCTGAACATCCCGTCCAATGCCGTCACGGTCAACGTGCGCCGCATGGGCGGCGGCTTCGGCGGCAAGGAGACGCAGGGCAACCAGTTTGCTGCCCTCGCCGCCGTCGCCGCCAAGAAGCTCGGCCGCGCCGTGAAATTCCGGCCGGATCGCGATGAGGATATGAGCGCGACGGGCAAGCGCCATGACTTCCTTGTCGATTACGAGATCGGTTTCGACGATGACGGGCGGATCCACGCCGTCGATGCGACCTATGCCGCCCGCTGCGGCTTCTCTTCCGACCTCTCCGGGCCGGTCACCGACCGCGCGCTGTTCCATGCGGATTCCAGCTATTTCTATCCGCATGTGCATCTCGTCTCGAAGCCACTGAAGACGCATACCGTCTCCAACACCGCCTTCCGCGGCTTCGGCGGTCCGCAAGGCATGGTCGGCGGCGAGCGCTTCATCGAAGAGATCGCCTATGCACTCGGCAAGGATCCGCTCGAAATCCGCCGCGCCAACTTCTACGGCCAGCCGGGTTCCGACCGGACGTTGACGCCCTATCATCAGGAAGTCACCGACAACATCATCAACCGCATCGTCGATGAGCTGGAAGAGACGGCAGAGTATCAGGCGCGGCGCAACGCCATCATCGAGTTCAACCGCTCCAGCCGCTTCATCCGCAAGGGGATCGCGCTGACGCCGGTGAAATTCGGTATCTCCTTCACCATGACCGCCTTCAACCAGGCGGGCGCGCTGGTGCACATCTATCAGGACGGCTCCATCCACCTGAACCATGGCGGCACCGAGATGGGCCAGGGTCTCTATACCAAGGTGGCGCAGGTTTTGGCCGACAGCTTCCAGGTCGATATCGACCGGGTGAAGATCACCGCCACCACGACAGGCAAGGTCCCGAATACCTCCGCGACCGCCGCATCCTCCGGCTCGGACCTGAACGGTATGGCCGCTTATGACGCCGCCCGGCAGATCAAGGAACGGCTCGTTGCCTTCGCCGTCGAAAAGTGGGGTGTCGGTGCCGAGGAAGTGCAATTCCTGCCGAACCGCGTTCGCGTCGGCGATGTGGAAATCCCCTTCCCGGATTTCGTCAAGCAGGCGTACTTCGCCCGCGTGCAACTTTCCGCCGCCGGCTTCTACAAGACGCCGAAGATCCATTGGGACCGCAAGGCCGGACGTGGCACGCCGTTCTATTATTTCTCTTACGGTGCCGCCTGCTCGGAAGTATCGATCGATACGCTGACCGGCGAATACCTGATCGACCGCGCCGATATCCTCCACGATGTCGGCCGTTCCCTCAATCCGGCGATCGATATCGGCCAGGTCGAGGGCGCATTCGTACAGGGCATGGGCTGGCTGACCACCGAAGAGCTCTGGTGGGATTCCAAGGGCCGGCTGCGCACCCATGCGCCCTCCACCTACAAGATCCCGCTCGCCTCCGATCGGCCGAAGATCTTCAACGTCCGTCTTGCCGAATGGTCAGAGAATACCGAGGCTACCATCGGTCGGTCGAAAGCCGTCGGCGAGCCGCCCTTCATGCTCAGCATATCGGTGCTCGAGGCGCTATCGATGGCGGTTGCCAGCGTCGCCGACTATCGCGTCTGCCCGCGTCTCGACGCGCCGGCAACGCCGGAACGGGTGCTGATGGCGGTAGAACGGCTGAAGGGGATGTGATGTCCTTCAGGCCGAGACCTTCGTCGCGATGGTGGCAAGTAGAGAGTCTCGAGTCGAAAGAGGAAATCGCGCGTGCCGCAACATACCCCCCTCTGTCAGCTCAGCTGACATCTCCCCCACAAGGGGGGAGATCGTTCGGCGTTTGCCGCACTGCCCAACAAAACAACGGCGCTTTGTTTCAACAGGTTCGACCTTTGTTTGGTACCCGAGGATGCTACGGGTTGCCAATCTCCCCCCTTGTGGGGGAGATGTCACAAAGTGACAGAGGGGGGCGTGCACTCTCCGCATGCTCTAGGGGTCACAACTCATGACCCAACCCCTGGAAACCTTCCTCTCCGAAAACCCACGTACCATCCTGATCGAAATCATCGGCACCCAGGGGTCCACGCCCCGCGAAGCCGGTACCTTCATGCTGGTCTCGGTCGACCATATCTGGGGTACAATCGGCGGCGGCCAGTTCGAATATCTGGCCATCGGCAATGCCCGCGAAATGCTGGCCGGCAATGGCGGTTTGGAGTTCATGGATATTCCGCTCGGTCCCGAGATCGGCCAATGCTGCGGCGGCCGCACGCAGCTGCGCTGCCGACCGGCAACGCCCGAAGCCATCGACGCGCTGAAGCGGCGCCTCCGGGACGAAAGCGGCGACTGGCCGGATGTTTATTTGTTCGGCGCAGGCCATGTCGGCCGCGCGCTGGCAATCGCCCTAGAGCCGCTCCCCCTGATGACCACCGTCATCGAAACGCGGCAGGAAGAGTTAAGCGAGCTTCCTGCCGGGATCTCTGCGCGCCTCTTCGCAATGCCGGAAGCGCTGGTACCGGACATCCCCGCAGGTGCTGCCGTCGTCATCCTCACCCATGACCATGCGCTGGATTTCCTGATCGCCAAGGAAGCACTTGCCCGAGACGATCTCGCCTATATCGGCATGATCGGCTCGGCGACCAAGCGCGCCACCTTCTCGCACTGGCTTGCCCGGGAGGGCGGCGACAAGGCATCGCTCGAGCGCCTGACGTTGCCGATCGGCGGCGCGGCAGTGAAGGACAAGCGCCCGGAAGTCATCGCAGCCATGACCGCCGCCGAGCTTCTGACAGCCTTTGCGGCCTATCGCAGCCGGTCATCCTCATAATGCGGCTCACGTCCGTCCAGGAATCCTAGATCCCGCTTCAGCCGGTCCGGTATCTCGTCGATATCCAGATGGGGCGACGGCTCGGCATGCCTTACGAAGACCTGCGCCAACGATTCAAATACCCGCGCCAGGACCGTGGGCCTTACCGCTTCCATCTGCTCCGTGACATAACAATCCATGACAACACCTCAATTAAACCAGCGATATGAATTGCAGTTTGCCGTTAAAAGTGCTGAAATTCCAATCGAACTATCATCTGCATACATAAAGAGAACTTATCCATGAAGCTGTCGAAACGCTTCCCGCTGAATGCCCTCCGCGTCTTTGAGGCGGCCGCAAGGCTCGGCAGCTTCACCCGCGCCGGCGATGAACTGGGCATGACGCAGACGGCCGTCAGCTATCAGATCAAGTTGCTGGAAGAGACCGTGGGCGAGCCGCTATTCCTGCGACGCCCAAGGCAGATCGAACTGACCGAGGCCGGGGAACAGCTGGCGCCGAAAGTGACCGAGGCCTTCGCCATGTTGCAGGACGCCATGGCCTCGATCAGCGGCGATGCTGAAACCACGCTGCTCATCCATTCGACGCCGACCTTCGCGTCGCAGTGGCTGGCACGCCATCTCGGCTCGTTTCAGCTCAAGCATCCCAATATCGCCGTTCGACTGGCCACCTCAGCGTCGATCATCGACTTCGCCCGCGAGCCATCCGATATTGCCATTCGCTCCGGGCTCGGGACATGGCCGGGCCTGCGCGCGCATCTGCTGATGAAAGTGAACTTCACGCCGATGCTGAGCCCGGCTTTGGCGGCAACGATCGGCGGCGTGCATGAGCCCGCCGATCTCCTGAAGCTACGCATCATCGACGCCGGCGATCCCTGGTGGATTCAATGGTTCGAGGAGGCCGGCGTCCCCGACCCTGGCCTTCAAGGCAGGCCGCGAAGCAGGCTGGGCGCGCAATCCTTCGAGGCGAGCGCTGCCTTGGCCGGTCAGGGCGTCGCGGTTCTGACCCCCGAATTCTATGCGGAGGAGCTTGCCTCCGGCCGGCTGATCCAGCCCTTCGATATTCTCTCGAGCGACGGTTCGGACTACTGGATCGCATATCCGGAAAACAGGCGTCACACGCCGCGAATCCGCGCCTTCAGGGACTGGATCCTCGCCGAGTTCGGCCGGCCGCTGGAATAAAGTTCAGTAAGCCATGTCAGGCGCATAGAAACAGCGCGGCGTGTTTTCGTCCGGAAACAGACAGAGATGATAGGCGCCATCAGGCGAGCGCATCGTCTTGCCCTGCGGCAGCGTGAAGATATGTGCATGCGTCACATAACGATGGTCGCCGGGATTGAGCGTCACTCGATAGCCGCCCGGAATGACGGTGACGGTGCGCGACGGGATCATCTCGCAATCGCCGGTCTCGCCGTCGCCATTGCAGCAATAGGGATCGTACCTCCACCCGGAAGGCGCATCATGCGCCAGGGCGGAGGCTGCAAAGAGAAAAAATACGAACGCCAGAACACCACGCATGGGCAATTCTCCGTCGAAATGTACGGCTGCCGCGGACGCGGCCCGCTCCAAGCAGCCGAGGGCGTTAAGAAACCGCCATATTCTGATCTAATGCGGACCGGACGCTCGGCAAGACCGGAGCTTTTGGTCGGCGCGTCAAACTCTCCCCTTCCATCCGCCCTCAACATTTTGCAAGGTATCGAGTCGGAAGAGAAGAAGGGGAACTGAATGTATGAATACGCCATAGCGTGGGAATGGCTGGCCTTTGCCGCCCGCTGGTTCCACGTCATAACCGCGATTGCCTGGATCGGCTCGTCCTTTTATTTCATCGCGCTCGATCTCGGGCTGGTGAAGCGCCCCCATCTTCCGCCCGGCGCCTATGGCGAGGAGTGGCAGGTTCACGGCGGCGGCTTCTATCACATCCAGAAATATCTGGTGGCTCCCGCGCAGATGCCCGAACATCTGACCTGGTTCAAATATGAGAGCTATTTCACCTGGCTTTCCGGCTTCCTGATGATGTGCATCGTCTATTATGGCGGCGCCAATCTCTTTCTCATCGACCGGCATGTGCTTGATGTCAGCGTTCCCGTTGCCATCCTGATCTCGCTCGCCTCGCTCGTCGGCGGCTGGATCGTCTACGACCTGCTCTGCAAATCGCCGCTCGGCAACAATACCTGGGGCCTGATGATCGTGCTCTATGCCGTGCTGGTCTTCATGGCCTGGGGCTATACGCACCTCTTCACCGGCCGCGCCGCATTCCTGCATCTCGGCGCCTTCACCGCGACGATCATGTCGGCCAATGTCTTCATGATCATCATCCCCAATCAGAAGATCGTCGTCGCCGACCTGATCGCCGGCCGCACGCCGGACCCGAAATATGGCCGCATCGCCAAGCAGCGCTCTCTGCACAACAACTACCTGACGCTGCCCGTCATCTTCTTCATGCTGTCGAACCACTATCCGCTAGCCTTCGGCACGGCCTACAATTGGGTCATCGCAGCATTGGTGTTCCTGATGGGCGTCACCATCCGCCACTGGTTCAACACGACGCATGCCCGCAAGGGCCGGCCGACCTGGACCTGGATCGCCACGGTCATCCTGTTCATCGTCATCATCTGGCTTTCGACCGTGCCGAAGGTGCTCACCGGCGAGAAGGATGCCAATGCGGTCGCTCCCGCCTTCCAGCAATTTGCCTCCGACGCCCATTTTCCGGCCGTCAAGCAGATGGTCTCGACGCGCTGTTCCATGTGCCATGCGGCCGAACCCGTTTATGAGGGCATCGTGCGCCCGCCCAAGGACGTCATGCTGGAAAACGACGCAGAAATCGCTATGCATGCCCGGGAGATCTATATCCAGGCCGGGCGTAGCCATGCCATGCCTCCCGGCAACGTCACCGAAGTGACGCCGGAGGAGCGCAAATTGCTGGTCGCCTGGTTCGAAAGCTCCGTCGGAGAAAAAAGCCAATGACCACCCTTCTGCGCGGCCGCCTGCTTTCCTTCAAGCGTGCGCCGCAAAGCCTTGATGACACGGACAGCTATACCTATGAAAACGATGGCGGCCTGCTGATCGAAAACGGCATCATCGCCGCGATCGGCTCCTATGCAGCCATCAAGGGACAAGCACCGGACGACGTGACCGAAGTTGACCACCGGCCGCACCTGATCCTGCCCGGCTTCATCGATATGCACGTGCATTACCCGCAGATGCAGGTGATCGCCTCCTATTCCGCCAATCTGCTGGAATGGCTGAACACCTATACCTTCCCCGAGGAATGCCGCTTTGTCGAAAGCGCTCACGCCGAGCGTATCGCCACGCATTTCTACGACGAGCTGATCCGCCACGGCACGACGACGGCGGTTGCCTATTGCTCGGTGCACAAAACATCCGCCGACGCCTTCTTCTCCGAAGCCATGCGCCGCAACATGCGCATGGTCGGCGGCAAGGTGATGATGGACCGCAACGCGCCGCAGGGTCTGCTCGATACGCCTGAGATGGGCTATGACGAGACCCGCCAGGTGATATCAGACTGGCATGGTAAGGGCCGCAATCATGTGGCCATCACGCCGCGTTTCGCCATTACCTCGACGCCGGCGCAGATGGAGGCGACCGCAGCCCTCGCCCGCGAATTCCCGGACCTGCACATCCAGACGCACCTTTCCGAGAACCACGACGAGATCAAGTTCACCGGCGAACTCTATCCGGACGCGATCGACTATACCGATACCTACGCCCGCTACGGGCTGCTCGGCCCGAAAAGCCTGTTCGGCCATGCGATCCATCTCTCCGAACGCGAAGCCGATGCCATGAGCGAGGCCGGCGCGGTCGCCGTGCATTGCCCGACTTCGAACCTGTTCCTCGGCTCCGGCCTTTTCCCGCTGAAGGCGCTGGCGCGCCGCGAAAAGCCTGTTCGCATCGGTGTCGCCACCGATATCGGCGGCGGCTCTAGCTATTCCATGCTCAGAACGATGGACGAGGCCTACAAGATCCAGCAGCTCCTCGGCGAGCGCCTGAACCCGCTGGAAAGCTATTACTACATGACGCTCGGCAATGCCGAAGCCTTGTCCCTCGCCGACAAGATCGGCACACTCGACACCGGCACAGAGGCTGACCTCATCGTCCTCAACGCCGCCGCCACGCCGGCGATGGCGCTGAAGATGGAAGTGGTGAAGAGCCTCACCGAAGAACTGTTCCTGCTGCAGACCATGGGCGACGATCGCGCTATCGTCGAAACTTATGTCGCCGGCAAGCCCATGAAATCGATCCTGCAATAGGGCGACCTGAACGCGCCGAAACATAATCATCGAAAAGGCAGAGAGCCATGACCGCGCCGCTTACCATTGCCGAACTGAAGAAGCTCGCCAAACGGCGCGTGCCGAAGATGTTTTTCCAATATGCCGATTCCGGCTCCTGGACGGAATCGACCTATCAGGCGAACGAGGCGGATTTCGCCAAGATCAAGCTGCGTCAGCGTGTTCTTGTCGATATGTCCGACCGGTCGCTGGCAACCACCATGGTCGGCCAGAAAGCTTCCATGCCGGTGGCGCTGGCGCCGACCGGTCTCACCGGCATGCAGCACGCCGATGGCGAGATGCTGGCAGCCCGCGCGGCAGAAGAGTTCGGCATTCCCTTCACCCTGTCGACCATGAGCATCTGCTCGATCGAGGACATCGCCTCGGTGACGAAGCAGCCCTTCTGGTTCCAGCTCTACGTCATGAAGGATCGCGACTTCGTCCTGAACCTCATTCACCGCGCCAAGGCGGCGAAATGCTCGGCGCTGGTGCTGACGGCCGATTTGCAGATCCTCGGACAGCGCCACAACGACATCCGCAACGGCCTCTCCGCCCCACCCAAAATGACAGCGAAAAACCTCTGGCAAATGGCGATGCGGCCGGCCTGGTGCATGGAGATGCTGAAAACGAAGCGTCATTCCTTCGGCAACATCATCGGTCACGCCAAGGACATTTCCAACATGACGACGCTGTCGCATTGGACGCATTCGCAATTCGATTCCAAGCTTTCGTGGAGCGATGTCGCCTGGATCAAGGAGCAATGGGGCGGCCCGCTGGTCATCAAGGGCATTCTCGATGTCGAGGATGCCAAGGCAGCCGTGGATACCGGCGCCGACGCCATCATCGTTTCCAACCATGGCGGCCGTCAGCTCGACGGCGCCCCCTCTTCCATCAGCATGTTGCCAAGGATCGTCGATGCCGTCGGCGACAGGATCGAAGTGCATATGGATGGCGGCATCCGCTCAGGCCAGGATGTGCTCAGGGCCGTCGCCCTCGGCGCCAAGGGCACCTTCATCGGTCGCCCCTTCCTCTACGGCCTCGGCGCGATGGGCAAGGAAGGCGTCTCGCTGGCGCTCGAGATCATCCGCAAGGAGCTGGATATCTCCATGGCGCTTTGCGGCAAGCGCGATATCAAGACGGTGGATCGGACTGTTATCGCCGAGGTCTAGCGCAACCAGCCCGTCGCCAAGCCGCTCGCCCATTCGTCGCGGCCTCTTTCCGCCGCCAGTTGGGCCATCGCCCCGTGATCATAGGCCACCTGTCGGAAGACCGGCAGCCAGGTATCGCCCGTCTTTTCCAGAATGGCATAGGAGGCAAAGGGATGGCCGGCCTCCACTTTGTGATAGTAGGGCAGATCGTCGTCATAGGCCGGGCAGCCGACGCTGCCGGGGTTGACGATCAGGCGGCTATCGGCGAGGCGGACGGCACGGGGAATGTGGCTGTGACCGCACAGGATCAGCGGAAATTCGACGCCGGCGGCCAGCGCTTCGATCTCCTTCAGCGGCTTCAAATAAACATAACCGTCCGAAGAGACGGATTCAAGCCAATAAACGTTATCGTTGGCCGGCGTCGCATGGCAGAGATACACCTCGCTCAAGTAAACCGCGCTGAAAGGCAGGCTATGCAGCCAATCGAGATGATGCGCAGCCAACTCCTCGTGAGCGGCCCTGTCCGAAATATGCATCGTCTCAGGCTGCTGTTCGATCAGATACCGATCATGGTTGCCGCAAACCGTCACGGCATCGAGCCCCAGCAGGATATCGGCCGTCTTACCCGCCGTCAGCGGGCCGCTGAAGCAGTCGCCGAGATTGACGACATCGGCAATGCCTTGTGCGCGGATATCCTCGAGCACCGCCTCGAGCGCCAGATGGTTGCCATGCACATCCGCAATAACAGCAAAACGCAAGTCTCAGCTCCCGCGATAGGTGGAATAGCCGTAAGGCGAGATCAGCAGCGGCACATGATAATGCGCCGTGGTGTCGGCAATACCGAAACGGATCGGCACGAGATCGAGGAAGGCCGGATCAGGCAGCTTCGCGCCGCTGGCGCGCAGATAATCGCCTGCCCGGAAAAGCAATTCGTAGGTGCCGACGACAAAGCTGTCGCCGATCAGGATAGGCCCGCCGTCAACGCGCCCGTCCGCATTGGTCGTCACCGTTTTCAGATGCGTGCGAACATCCCCCTCGATCCTGAAAAGATCGATGACCAAGCCTTCGGCCGGCCTGCCGAGGGCGGTATCGAGCACATGGGTCGTCAGTCCGGTCATAGCGTCGGCGCTCCGATGATGAAGGGGGTTTCGAAGAAGAATTCGACCAGATTGGTTCCAGGACCATCGCGATCGACGACAAGGAAATCGCTCGGCTCACCCAGCGCCATTAACGGATAGTGCCAGACATTGGCGCGATAGTTCACGCCCTGATCGCCACGCGCCAGGAAGACCTGCGGCTTGCCCGGCTTGCCGCCCTCATCTTGCGCAACGACCACCAGAAACGGACGGCGGTTGAGTGGTACAAAAGCCTGGCTGCCGAAGGGATGGCGCTCCATCATCTCGATCGCGTGAGGAAAGGCGCGCGGCTGACCGCGAAAGATATTCAGGATCACTCGCGCCCCGTCGCCGATGGCCTCGGCACTGGAAAGCGCATGGAAGCGCTCCGTCGTGCCGCCGTTGATGAAGCGCATGGTCGCCGGATCGGCCTCGATCACGTCGCCGAATGGCGCAAATGCCGCCTTGGTCAAAGGGTTGATGTCTAGATGCTGTGTCATTCTATGATTATTCGCCTTCCGCCCGCCAATGGCGAATGGTGTCCAGTTGTGAGAGCAGCCCCGGAACGGATGTTTGCGCGGTATCCCAAAGGGTCGTTAGCTCGATGTCGAAATAGCCTTGCGCAATTCGATTCCTAAAGTCGCCTAGCGCATGCCAAGGCAGATCTGGATGGTCAACGATAAACTCGGGATACTCCTCCGATAAACGCGCGGCCGCTTCGCCCAGCATGATGAGATTCATACCGATCGCTCGCTGCTTCTCAAGGTCATTGAAAAAGGCGTCTCGATCAATTCCCTGAAGAAATTGACCTATTTCGGACGCAGCCCGCTGCATGCGATCAAGATGAGTAATAAGCCGATCCGAACTCATGCCCATTTCTATCCAATGCTTTCGATGGCCTCAACAAGGCATCCCCTTTGGCCAAAGACTAAGCGATGGGCGGGGTAGAAAATAGCTCGCGCTTCCGCCCTAAAAACCTGCGCCAATATGGGCGTGGGCAAGATGACGGCACCAACCGCACATCAGCTCTCCGGCAACATGGATTGCAGACGCAGCAAGGAGATCTTCTCCACCTGCGCCGTTGCGGTCGCAAATTCCACGTCCCGGTCATTGCCGATCCGCGTCTCAAAGGCAGCAAGGATATCGTCCTTGCCGAGACCCTTGACGGCAATAATAAAGGGAAAGCCGAACTTGGTCACGTAAGTCGCATTGAGCTCCGTGAAGCGGGCATGCTCTACCGGGCTCAGCCGGTCGAGCCCTGCGCCTGCCTGCTCCTTGCGGCTATCCTCGGTCAGCTCGCCGGCAATTGCCAGCCGGCCGGCCAGATCGGGGTGAGCTCGCAGGACACCAAGCCGCTCGTCGGTGCTCGCCGCACGGAAAATCTTCGTCAAAGCACCATGCACGCCGCCGGAGGTCAACGGCTCGACGATGGCATCGGTGTCATAAGCGCGCTCGGCGATGAAGGGAGAATGCTCGAAGACGCCGCCGAAGCGGCTCACGAATTCGTCGCGCGATATCATGTCAGCGCTCGCCCCCGGGGAGATGCTGCTCGTACCAGTGGTTCGCGATCTCGATACGCCGGGGCATCCAGACCTTGTCGTGCTTCAGCACGTATTCGATGAACCGCCGCAGCGCGGCGGCGCGACCGGGGCGGCCGACGAGACGGCAATGCAGGCCGACCGACATCATCTTCGGGCTGCCCTGCTTGCCTTCTTCGTAAAGCGTGTCGAACGCATCCTTTAGATAGGTGAAGAACTGGTCGCCGGAATTGAAGCCTTGCGGGGTGGCAAAGCGCATGTCGTTGGTTTCGAGCGTGTAGGGAATGATCAGGAACGGCTTGCCGTTCAGGCCATCGACCCAATAGGGTAGATCGTCGGCATAGGAATCCGAGGAATAGAGAAAGCCGCCCTCCTCCATGACAAGCCTTAGCGTATTGTCGGATGGCTTGCCCTGATACATGCCGTAAGGCCGCTCGCCGGTGACCTCGGTGTGCAGCCGCACCGCCTCAAGAATGTGCTTGCGCTCCAGATCCTCGGAAAAATCCTTGTATTCCAGCCAGCGGTAGCCGTGGCTGGCAATCTCCCATCCGGCTTCCTTCATGGCGGCAACCGCTTCGGGATTGCGCGCCATGGCAAGCGTCACGCCATAGACCGTCGCCTGGACCTTGAGTTCGGTGAACATACGCCACAGCCGCCAAAAGCCGGCGCGCGCGCCATATTCATAGATCGATTCCATGTTGAGGTTGCGCTGGTTCGGCCAGGCCGCAGCGCCGACGATCTCGGACAGCAGGTTTTCCGAAGCCGGATCGCCGTCGAGAATGCAGCTCTCCCCGCCCTCTTCGTAATTGATCACGAATTGCACCGCGACGCGAGCATCGCCGGGCCATTTCGGATCCGGCGTGTTGCGGCCATAGCCGATGAGATTGCGGGAATAGTTTTCGGACATTGAAGCACCTTCTCGAACACGCAGAACGGTAGCATCCATGCAGGGAAAGTCGAGACGGAAAGTGCAAAAATCACTTTCCTTTCAATCGCAAGTCGCTGGCAGGCAAACAATGCGCCTTGGAGCCGATGCGTCAGTCCATTGCCTGAACCGCGAACAATGCCTGGTGCCTTAGGCGATCTTGCGAGCGCTGACCTTGCCCATCGGATGCAGGGAATGCACCCTGAAAGGACCGCCGGAACCGTCCTCCATCATCAAGGCAATATTGCATACGGGAATCGGCGCGGCGAGCACCGGCTCGAAAAAGTCGCGCAATACCCGTTCTATGCGTTGGATGTCGCTGGGGCTGACAGTGCCGGTCAGCATCATCTGAAAGCGGAACTCATCCATCACATGCGGATGGCCCCAACGGTGCAGGTTGGCAAATTGCGTCGCCGAAAGACCGTCCGGATCGATGCGTTCGATCTCGGCTTCGGTCAATGGCGCGCGATAGTGATCGAAGGCCTGAACCAGGGACGCCGCCAGAAAATGCATCTGCTGGCTGGGCGCGGAAGGAACCAGGCCCAGCGCGCCGCCAAGCCGCGCGACCTCGAGCTTCGGGATCTCGAACGGTGCGACCGTGCCGGAAAACCGCATGAGCTCGCGCAGCAACGCCGCCTCGGACATATCGTCCGCGAGGCGGAAAGGCGCCTTCAGCAGGCCCATGAAACCATAGCGGCGGGGAACGGCGGTGTAGAAAGCAATCTCGTGGATGCCAAGCCCGCGAATGGCAGGCGGGTCGACCATCTCGCCGGAATAGACGTTGCGGCCGAGCCAATTTGCGGCCACGAGCGTCAGCGGATCGCTCGCAGACGGCGTGAAGCAAATGGCGTAGCGCATAAAATCTCCTCCAGGGCGCGATAAACCGGCTGACCCCAGCCGGATGCTAACGGCCAAGGAGATAGGTGATTTGCGTGACAGATTGACGACCTGGAGGGGCGTATATTCACGTTTTGCGTGATACGACGGCAATATGGCTCGCTAACGTGAATGTCTGCGGCAACTTGAAGCAACAGGCGATATCCGCCGCCTCCCGCACCGCCGCCTCGGCCAGCCGGTGTGCCAGTCCGAAACTGACCTTGAAGCCGCCGGTCAAGGCGATCAGGGACGGATGGTCGGGATGCGCGCCCACCATCGGGTCACGATCAACCGCCTTCGGCCGCAAGCCCGCCCAACGTTCGACGACTTCCGCATTCGCCAGAATCGGTGCCATGATGCGGGCTGCGGCCAGCAGGTCATCCAATTGGCCGTCCGTCGATAGCGGGTCGTCGAAGCGGTTCTCGCTGGTGCTTCCCACAGCGACCAGTCCGCCCTCATGCGGAACGATATAAAGACCGTCGCGAAAGATCACTGGAAGGCCGCCGTCGACATTTGCCTTCAGCAAGGCGGCCTGACCCTTCACCGGCTGACCTAGAGCGGATTGGCGACCATGCGTCAGCCCGTCCAGTATCGGGAAGGAATGATGGCCGGCCGAAAGGATACAACGGCCGAAGCGTATATCGCCCTCGCTTGTGGCCGCGACGCCCCTATCCGGATCGATGCCGTCGATGCTTAGGCCTTCCACCAGCCGCACATGCTTGGCCCCGGCAAGAAAGTTCACGAGCACTTTCAGCAAAGCGCGCGGGGCAACACGGGCTGCGAGCGTATCGAAGACGAAACCGCTTCCGCCAGCCGACGGATCGATCCAACCCGCGACGGGCGCAGCGTCGAGCACATGCCAGTGAAACTCACGCTCATTCTGACGCCAATGCGTTTCGGCATCCCGCGAATGACCGCGCGCGATCTCTCGCAAATGCGGCTTCGGCAGCGGGATCAGACGACCGGCCCGGCGGTAACCGGCAGAAAGCCCGGTCGCCGCCTCCAGCACCGCAACTTCCTCTCCCAGGGACAGGAGCGCATCGAACTGAAACTGCTTCTTCTCGGACCATTTGTCCGGCATATGCGGCATCAGCGTGCCGAGGAGGCCGCCGCTTGCCCCCTGCCCGAAGCGACCGGCATCGACAAGCAGTGCCTGTATGCCGAGGCGTTCGGCATGAACAGCAGCCCACAGGCCCATAATGCCGCCGCCGACGATCAACAGATCGACGGATGATTGACCGGCGGGTCTTGGGGGATTATCGGCTTTTTCCATGACAGATCCAGTTTCCGATCGGACGCAGGCGTCCGAAACCAATACGGCAAGCCCGGAGCTCGAATGGCGCGACGGCGATATGCCCTATTCGACGGCTTTTGGCGACCATTTTTATTGCCAGACCGACGGTCGGCTGGAATGCGGCCATGTCTTCCTTGCCGGCAACGGCTTGCCGGCCCGCTGGCAGCACGCACGGAACTTCCTCATCGGTGAGCTGGGCTTCGGCACCGGCCTGAATTTCTGCGAGACATGGCGTCAATGGCGCCAGCAGGCGACACCGGGCTCCGAACTGCATTTCATGTCCTTCGAGCTTTACCCGATGCGGGCTGAGGAGATCGATCGCGCCCTGTCGCATTGGCCTGAGATCGACAGCGAACGCCAGGCCCTCGTCGCCGCCTGGCCAAGCGATCCGCAAGACGTGGTGTCTCTGAGGCTCGACGCCCACACGCGTCTGACCGTCCTCTGCGGTCCGGCGCTCGAAGGCGTGCGCAACGCGCAGCCAGGCTTCGATGCCTGGTATCTCGACGGTTTCGCGCCATCGCGCAACGCCGACATGTGGTCGCCGGAACTCATGCAGGAGCTCTATGGCAAGACGGCTGCGAGCGGCACTTTCGCCACCTACGCGGCCGCCGGCTTCGTACGCCGCAATCTGCAGGCGGCGGGTTTCGTCGTGGAGCGACGACAGGGCTTTGCCGGCAAGCGGGAAATGCTCTGTGGCGTCAAACCGGCCTAGCTGTTGGAGCGATCGGCCTGAAGAGCCGCATCGCCAAGCCAACGCTGCATCTTGGCCTCGAGAAGCTCGGGGCTGATCGGTTTCGACAGGCAGTCGTCCATGCCCGCTTCCATGCACATCACGCGATCCACATCCAGCGCATGCGCCATGACCCCGATGATGGGCACGTGCCAACCCTGCCCGACTTGCGCCTCGACCTGCCGGATCATTCGCGTCGCCTGATGGCCGTTCATGACCGGCATGGTGACGTCCATCAGGATCAGCGACGGCCGCAACTGGCGCCATGCGTCCACAGCCGCCTGACCGTTCTCGACGACGAGGAAGCGGAGGCCCGTGGCCTGCAGAATTTGCGTGAACACGATCTGGTTCACCTCGTTGTCCTCGGCGACGAGAACATCGATGGCATTCCCGGGTTTTTGCGAGGCCATCTGTTCGGTGGCCTCGATCGCGACAGCGGCTTCAGCCTCCAGCGGCGATGACCTGACAACGGCGCTTGTCTGGCCGTTGGTCTTCCGCCGGCGCGATGTGCGCACGACATCGATAATCGTGCTGCGCAACACATTGGCGCGCACCGGCTTCATCAGATGCGCCTGGCCGTTGACGGCCGTGAACTCCTTGTCGTAACCGACAACACCCATCGATGTGAGAAACATCACGGGCACCGCGTCGAAGCGGGAATCAGCGCGGATGGCGCGCGCGACCTGATAGCCGTTCATGCCGGGCATGCTGTAATCGATGATCAGGGCATCGACCGGCACACCCATGTCGAAAGCGGCATCCAGAATGGCGAGCGCGGTCTGACCGTCCTCGGCCGCATAGCCGTCGAACCCCCATTGTGCCAATTGCCCGGTCAATATGCGCCGATGGATCTCATTGTCTTCCACGACCAGGATGCCGGCGCCCTTGACGTTGGCCGGCAGATCCGGAGACTTGCCGCGCTCGGCAACCAGCGGCATAGGCAGATCGACAGTGAAGACCGATCCCTTGCCCCATTCGCTTTCGATCGAGAGCGAACCGCCGAAAAGATCGACCAGACCGGCCGTGATCGAGAGACCGAGGCCGGAGCCCTCGAGACGGCGCGCGAAGGATGAATCCGCCAGCGAGAACTTCTCGAAAATGGTATCGAGCTTTTCATCGGGAATGCCGATGCCCGTGTCCTCGACGCGCAGCGTCAGCAGCAAGTCGCTTCCAGAGGCCGACTGGCTATCCAGTTCGACCAACACATGGCCGCGCTCGGTAAATTTGATCGCGTTGCCGACGAGGTTGGTGACGATCTGGCGGAAGCGCCCGGCATCGCCCAGCATCGCGGCAGGCACGCCGGGTGCTGCGCGCACCAGCAATTCGATATGCTTCTCCGCCGCAGCGGCAGCCATCAGCGTCGCAACATCCTCGACCGCCTCCATCGGATCGAATGCCACCTTGCGCAGATGCATTTCACCGGTGTCGATCTTCGAGAAGTCGAGAATATCGTTGATAATGGTCAGAAGCGCGGTACCTGACTTGACGATGATATCGACAAACGTCTTCTGCCGGGCATCGAGATCGGTCTTGCCAAGCAATTCCGCCATGCCGAGAACTCCGTTCATCGGCGTGCGGATTTCATGACTCATGTTCGTCAGGAATTCGGACTTCGCACGATCCGCGGCATTGCTGCGGGCCAGCAGAAGCTGCAGATCCGCTTCGCGCTCCTTCATTTCGGTGACATCCGTCAGCACCACGATCCAACGGCGATGCTCGCCGACCGCGGCATCAAGCTGCATCCACCGCTCGCCGACGACCTGGAACACGGCGGAGATCGGCTTGCCTGCAGCGATGCTCTCGCCCCAGCGCTGGCGCACGGTCTCCGGATCGTCGCCGAAATCGCCCCGTCCAGCGCAATAATCGAAAGCGATCGACCAATTGCTGCCGACCTCCAGGCTTTCCGCAGGCAGCTTCAGCATGACCTTCAGCGTCTCGTTTGCCAGCATGATCACGCCGTCCTGCACGATCAGAAGCCCCTGACACATGGCCTGCATCGCGTCGGCCATCAGCTCGCCAAGGTGTTCCAGCGCCAGGCGGGTTTCGGTGATCTCTTGGGATTGCTGTCGCACGGAGGAAATATCCGTGTAGGACACCAACGTCCGGCCATTCGAAATACGGCGTGCATCGATGATGACGGACTTGCCGTCGGCAAAATTCACTTCCGTCTGCAGATGCGGCCCTGCCTTGCGCAGCGCGGCCAGGCGCGCCTCATAGATATCGTCGACGCTACGGCAGTCCGAGCCGAAGCGCTCGAGTTCGAAGTGCTTGGCGATAAGATCGCGATAAGGCCGGCCTTCGAAACGCTCGTCCTTGCAGAACCCCCAAATGTCGTACCAGGCATCGTTGACGTATTCGACGATGTAGTCGCTGTTATGGATCAAAACCCCGATCGGCATCGAACGGAGAGTATTGTCGAGATCCTGATGCAGCGCCTCGGCGTGGGCTTGCGCCTCCATCAATTGCGTTTCCCGCTGCTTCAGCGTCGACGTATCGGTTATGGAGCCAACGGCATAGTGGCCGCCATCGGACGTTACAGCGCGGTTGACGTGGATCTTGACAGGATGCTTGATCTGCTGCCGATCCACCATTTCGCTTTCGAATTCGTGCCCACGCCCGTCCTTCAGCGCAACCTCGTTTTCGGCAAAGAAGTCATCTGCGCCGACATCGAACATCTCGTGCTCGGTCTTGCCAAGCATTTCCTCGCGGTCGAGCCCGGTGATGGCGGCATGAGCCGCGTTGGCATAGATCAGCCGGTGATTGGCATCGCGCACGAAGGTCGCAACCGGCAGATCCTCCAGAACTGTGCGGAAAAAACCGACCTCATCGAGGCTCCCACGCTCTTTCCCCTCAGTCGACATATCGCTGGATGCGGCCGGCGCGTCGACAGACATGCCGAACACATAGACGCGGTCTTCCGAAGGTGAAAAGCTTTCGATCTGCATGCGCGCGCGCTGACGACCCGTAGGATCGAAGCAGAGCGCCGTCTCCTCGGAGCTGAAGACGAGCGCGCGGCGCTCCCTGTCCTCCCGGTCGGCGCTTTCGTCGGCGTCGAGCAGATCGTGGCTGCGGTTGCCGATGAAATCGGAGATATCGCGCTGGAAGAAGCGCGCATAGGCCTCGTTGACGGCAACGTAGCGCAGCTCGCTGTTCTTGATATAGGCCGGCCTATCCAGATTGGCGATCCGGCGGCAGGCCATCTCCAGCAGTTCACCGTCCAGATTCAACGGGACCTCTCTTCTCACCGCGCATGATAGTTCGTGAAACGATGCTCTATCACAAATCGCTTTAACAAGCCGTTAACCATGTTTAACCCGGCATGCAACGTCGCGTTCAGGCCATGCACTATCCTATAACGGTCATGCCTTCGTCGCAAACGATGGCGGCACGGCGCTCTAAACTCTGCCAAGAATCCTTCGGCGGACAACTGGGAGCGAGCATCATGAGCGACGAAGATAGCCTGACCCTGAACGAATCGGAGACCGCGGCGGCTCCAGTCGAACGGCGAAGACGGACAGGCGGGCGCGGCGGCGAACGCAGCCGCAAGCCGAGCGGCGCGAAGTATCTCAATCTCGTCAACAATCTCGCCCGCACGGAACTTCTGTCGCCTGAAACCCTGGACGACATTCACGAGGCGTCGCTGACCATCCTCGAAGAGATCGGCATGGACATCATCCTGCCGGAAGCGCGCGACCGCATGAAGGCCGCCGGGGCCGACGTCACGCCAGGCAAGGAGCGCGTCCGCTTCGACCGCAACCTGATCCTCGAGCTGATCGCCTCCGTTCCCTCGACCTTTACCCTCCATGCCCGCAACCCGCTCAGAAACGTCGAGATCGGCGGCCGCAATCTCGTCTTCGCGCAGGTCGCCTCTGCCCCCTTCGTCGCCGATCGCGAAGGTGGCAGGAGAGCAGGCAATCAAGAGGATTTCCGCAAGCTGATCAAGCTTGCCCAGTCCTACGACATCATCCACATGACCGGCGGCTATCCGGTCGAGCCCATCGATATCCATGCATCGGTGCGCCATCTCGACTGCCTCTCCGATATCGTGAAGCTTACCGACAAGGCGTTCCACTGCTATTCGCTCGGCAAGCAGCGCAATCTCGATGCGATCGAGATCGCCCGCATCGGCCGCGGCATCAGCATGGAGCAGATGGAGCGCGAGCCCTCGCTCTTCACCATCATCAACTCCTCCTCGCCGTTGCGCCTCGACGGCCCGATGCTGCAGGGCATCATCGAGATGTCGGCGCGCGGACAGGTGGTCGTCGTCACGCCGTTTACCTTGGCGGGTGCAATGGCGCCGGTGACGATTGCCGGCGCGCTGGTGCAGCAGAATGCCGAAGCGCTTTGTGGCATCGCCTTCACCCAGATGGTGCGCAAAGGCGCGCCGGTCATGTATGGCGGCTTCACCTCGAACGTCGACATGAAGACGGGCGCGCCTGCTTTCGGCACGCCGGAATACATGAAGGCTGTCATCTGCGGCGGCCAGCTCGCTCGCCGCTATGGCATCCCCTACCGAACCTCGAACACCAACGCTTCCAACACGCTCGACGCCCAGGCAGCCTACGAATCGGCGCTGTCTCTCTGGGCCTTGACCCAGGGCGGCGGCAATTTCGTGCTGCATGCGGCCGGCTGGAGCGAAGGCGGCCTGACGGCTTCCTTCGAGAAGTTCATCCTCGATGTCGACATGCTGCAGATGGTCGCCGAATTCCTGACGCCGCTGGATGTCAGCAGCGACGCCCTGGCGCTCGACGCCGTGCGCGACGTTGGCCCCGGCGGACACTATTTCGGCACCGCCCACACGCTCGCCCGCTACGAGACCGCCTTCTATTCCCCGATCCTCTCGGACTGGCGAAATTATGAGACCTGGACCGAAGCCGGGAGGCCGACAACCTATGATCATGCCAACCGCGTCTTCAAGGAGACGCTCGCCCGCTATGAGCGTCCCCCGCTTGATCCGGCAATCGAGGAAGAGCTCGATGCCTTTGTGGCCAGGCGCAAGCAAGAAGGCGGCGTTCCCACAGATTTCTAAAGGGAAATCAATAGGTTTATCTATTTCATCATGAACAAAATTTAATGTCGCGGCTCTCTTTTTAGCCGCGACTTCGCCCCGTTTTCCGCGCACCGTCAAGCTCGGCTTCGGCTGGGAGGCCTTTGTTTGGGAAAGGGATTTCGATGTCTTTGCTTCGCACTTTAACCACGGCCGGCTTGATCGCGCTGACGCTCGGCAGCGCCGCCGCCGTAACCACCACCAATGCCAGCGCCTCTGATCGCGGCGCATTCTTCGGCGGCCTCGCCGCCGGTGTCGTCGGCGGCGCTCTGGCGGCCGAAGCGGTACGACCGGCATACCCGGCCTATCCCGCCTACTATTCTGAGTATCCCGCCTATTACGACGGCCCCGCCTATGAACGGGTCTATGTGCGCCCCTATCCGAGCTGCTATTGGGCTTGGCGTCACGATGGCTGGGGCCGTGCGTACCGTGTCGAGGTCTGCCGCTGAGGCTTGAAACGCCACGGTGCCAAGAGTGCACCTATCCGAATTCTGGAGCCAAAGATGCCGCCGGATTTCCGGCGGCATTTGTATGTCCATGAAGGAAAGCTTCCAGCACCCTCTTGACTTTGGTCGCGAATAAGACCAAATGCGGCTCAGCTTTCACCTTCCGGCCGCCGCGTGAGCGTGCCCTGCGGGACTTAGACGTACGCAAGAGAAGGACAAAAGCGCTTTATATAACGAGACCGCACCCAAGGCGGTCAGATGCGCTGGAAAGCTTTTTCCAACTTACAAGTTCCCACTTCACGCGGGGTTCTTGACGCCAGAGACAGACCGGACCGCATGGTGCGATCCGGCCAATTTGCTTTGGCGCCCCGAAAGGTACTGAATTGACCGATTTTAACTCGCTTGGTCTCTCCAAGCAGATCGTCGATACGCTGTCGCAGAACAACTTCACGACGCCGACGCCAATCCAGGCGCAGGCTATCCCGCTTGTTCTCCAGGGCCGCGATCTCATCGGCCTCGCCCAGACCGGCACAGGCAAGACTGCCGCCTTCGGCCTGCCGATCATCGAAATGCTGTTGAAGGACGCAAAGCGCCCCGACAACCGCACCGTCCGCACCCTGATCCTCGCCCCCACCCGCGAACTGGTGAACCAGATCGCCGACAACCTCAAGCTTTTCGTCCGCAAGACAGCGCTGAGGATCAACGTCGTGGTCGGCGGCGCCTCGATCAACAAGCAGCAGCTGCAGCTTGAACGCGGCACCGACATTCTCGTCGCCACCCCCGGCCGCCTGCTCGACCTCATCAGCCGCCGTGCCCTGACGCTCGGCCAGGTCAGCTACCTCGTCCTCGACGAGGCCGACCAGATGCTCGACCTCGGCTTCATTCACGATCTGCGCAAGATCTCAAAGATGGTCCCGGCCAAGCGCCAGACCATGCTGTTTTCGGCCACCATGCCGAAAGCGATCGCCGATCTCGCTTCCGATTACCTGAGCAATCCGGTCACGGTCGCAGTCTCGCCTCCGGGCAAGGCCGCCGACAAGGTTGAGCAGTATGTCCACTTCGTTTCCGGTCAGAACCACAAGACCGAGATCCTCAAGGAAACGATATCAGCCAATCCGGATGGTCGCGCCATGGTCTTCCTGCGCACCAAGCATGGTGCCGAGAAGCTGATGAAGCATCTCGAACACGTCGGCTTTGCCGCCGCCTCCATCCACGGCAACAAGAGCCAGGGTCAGCGCGAGCGTGCCCTGAAGGGCTTCCGTGACGGCGAAGTCCGCGTTCTCGTCGCTACCGACGTCGCCGCTCGCGGCATCGACATCCCCGGCGTTTCGCATGTTTACAACTACGACCTGCCGGAAGTGCCTGATGCCTACGTCCACCGCATCGGCCGCACCGCGCGTGCCGGCCGCGACGGCATCGCCATCGCCTTCTGCGCTCCGGACGAAATCCGCCTGCTGCGCGACATCGAGCGCCTGATGGGCATCGATATCGCCGTTGCCAGCGGCGAGGCTCCGGCCGACCGTGGCCGTCCGGTTCGCGCCAACAACCGCGCAGGCGGTCGTGGCGGCCAGGCCCCGGGCCAAGGTCGTGGTGGTGCCGGTCAGGGACGTCCGGAAGGCCGTCCCGCACGTCCGGCTCGCCGTCCTCATCGCGAGGGTGAAGCCGGCGAAGCCCGCGCCCACAACGGCGAGCGTCAGGAACGTCGTCCGCAGCGCGAAAACAATCGCAATGCCGACTTCCGCGGCCAACGTCGTGACGAGCGCGCGCCGCGCCCGGAAGTGGACAATGATCTCACTTCGACATCCGATTTCCGTCCGGCCAAGAAGATGCCGCACAATGGCCCGGCAAATGCCAATGGCGCAGCCCATGAGGCCGGCGCTCATCGCGGCCCGCGCCACGCTCATGGCCGCCCCACGGGTCGCCATGAAGATCGTGGCCAGAACGCTCAGGGCGAACAGCGCAACGACCGCAACAATGGCGGCATGAAGCGCCGAGGCCCCGGCAACGGCGGCCAGCGCCGCGAACGCGCCTGAACGAATATAAAAAGGGGGCCGATCGGCCCCCTTTTCTATAACCTGTGAGCCCTATTCTGGCACGACATCCGCTGTACGCCGGTTGGTCAAATAGACGCCGATCACCACGACCACCGTACCGATGATGATCGGCAGCGTCAGCGGCTCGCCGAAGGCGATTGCGGCCTCGATGGCGACTGCCGGCGGCATCAGATAGATCAGCGATGCGGCGCGCGAGACCTGGCCTCGGCGGATGAGATAAAGCAGCAGGCCGACCCCGCCCATCGACAGACCGAAGACCGACCAGAGAAGAGACAGGATCGCCGTCTGCGTGCCGTCAAAATGCAGGCCCTCGAACACGAAGGCCAGCGGCACGGTCACGATCAACGCGCCGACATATTGCAATGTTGCGATGGTGCGGAGATCGCCGGTCTGCAGATAGCGCTTCTGGTAAAGTGTGCCGTAGGTCACCGATGCCATGGCCAGTAGATTGACGACCAGCGGAACCACGGACTGCCAGAGATTGGCCGTCTCCGGCGTCAGCAGCTTCGGCGAGATGGCGATCGCAATACCGACGAACCCGAGCAGCAGGCCAAGACGCTGGATAGGCTGCAGGCGCTCGCCGACGAGAAACGGCGCCGCCATGGCCGTCATCAATGGTTGCAGGGCTGCGATGATTCCGGCCATGCCGGCCGGCACACCCCCGGCGATCGCCCACCAGAGGCCGCCGAGATAGATGCCGTGCAGGAAGATGCCGTGCAGGAAGATGCCGGAATAAACAGCCCGAAACACGCTCGACCAATCGCGCGGCCACCGGGCACCTGTAACCGAACAGAGCAGCACGAAGGCAAGCGCCGACAGGCTGTAGCGGATCATCAGGAAGGTGAACGGACCTGAATGCAGCGAGGCGTATTTGGCAACGATCCAGCCGGTGGACCAGAGAACGACGAAGATCGCCGGCGCGAATTTATCGAGGGACATGGAAGGCGGACCGATGTGCGTTTGATGCGCGGAAGCCGGAATCGGAGTCGAATTCGGGTGTCGCGCGGGGAGCTAAAGGCTGATAGCCGGTGGCGGCGGAACGGTCAAAATCCATCTGCTGAAAGCAGCCATCAATTTTTCTTCACCGCGCGCTCACGATCGCCCAGGTTTAAGAAATATCATCTGCCACCTAGGCGTTCAGTCCTCGAATGAAGCAGATGCTCAAATTTTGATCTGCGTCCTGCGACAAGGTTCGACGAATAGCGGCGGCGGCGCCCTTAAATGCCCGCAAATCCGGCATTTTTCGGCGCTGCGAAATTCGTATCGGTAACTGCGCATACTTCTTGCATTGTAAAAACCATTGTATTCAAATGGGTAAAAACACGGGGACCGCGCCTTTGGCATTTGATGAAATGATTACTGCGGATGAAAGTCCGCGCGAACCTTACCAGAAATACTTCGAATGGTACTCCGGCCAGGACAGAGGCCATCTCATTGCCAAATCGCGAGATGCGGAAAACATATTCCGAAAGACGGGAATTACCTTCGCGGTCTACGGACACGCAGACTCCTCGGAAAAGCTCATCCCCTTCGATATCATCCCCCGCATCATCTCCGGTCGCGAATGGCGCAAGCTCGCCCAGGGCATCGAACAGCGGGTCATCGCCCTCAACGCTTTCCTCCATGACATCTATCACAAGCAGGAAATCATCCGCGCCGGGCGCATCCCGCGCGAGCTGATCGAGAAGAACGACGCCTTCCTGCCCGAGATGATCGGCTTTCGCCCGCCGGGCGGCGTCTACACGCATATCGTCGGCACGGACATCGTGCGCACGGGCGAAGACCAGTTCTACGTGCTTGAGGACAATGCCCGCACGCCGTCCGGCGTCAGCTACATGCTGGAAAACCGCGAAACGATGATGCAGATGTTCCCCGAGCTGTTTCACCAAAACAAGGTGCAGCGCGTCGAGGACTATCCGCTGCTGCTGCGCCAGAGCCTCGCCTCGCTCGCCCCTCCAGGCTGCAAGGGCAAGCCCCGCGTCGCCGTGCTGACGCCCGGCATCTACAACTCGGCCTATTACGAGCACTCCTTTTTGGCCGACATGATGGGCGTGGAGCTGGTCGAAGGCTCTGATCTGCGCATCATCGACGGCAAGGTGAAGATGCGCACCACGCGAGGCTATGAAGCCATCGACGTGCTTTACCGCCGCGTCGACGACGATTTCCTCGATCCTCTCACCTTCCGTCCGGAATCCGCACTCGGCATTCCCGGCATCATGGATGTCTATCGCGCCGGAGGTATCACCATCGCCAATGCGCCCGGTACGGGTATTTCCGACGACAAGGCGATCTATTCCTACATGCCGGAGATCGTCGAATTCTACACCGGCCGCAAGCCGCTCCTCGAAAACGTGCCGACCTGGCGCTGTTCGGAGCCCGACAGCCTGAAATACGTGCTGGAGAACCTGGCCGATCTCGTCGTCAAGGAAGTGCACGGCTCCGGCGGCTACGGCATGCTTGTGGGACCGACCGCCTCGAAGAGGGAGCGGACGGAATTCGCCGAGAAGCTGAAGAGCAGGCCGAACAACTACATCGCCCAGCCGACCCTTTCGCTGTCGACGGTGCCGATCCTGGTCAACAAGGGCATCGCGCCCCGCCATGTGGATCTGCGCCCCTATGTTCTCGTTTCCGATAAGGTGCGGATCATCCCCGGCGGCCTGACCCGCGTGGCGCTGAAGGAAGGCTCGCTGGTGGTCAATTCCAGCCAGGGCGGCGGCACCAAAGATACCTGGGTTCTGGAGGACTGAAACGGACATGCTTGGAAGAACCGCGAATGGCCTCTACTGGATGTTCCGTTACATCGAGCGAGCCGAAAACATAGCCCGCCTTGTCGATGCCGGTCAGCGCATGTCGCTGACGCGCAGCGGCGCCGTGGAAGACGATTGGGACGGCGTCCTGCAAAGCGCCGGCGTCCGCGAAGCCTATGACGAAGTGCACAGCAAACTCACGGGCGCCGACGCGATCGACTACCTGATGCGTGACCGCTCCAATCCGTCGAGCGTGATGTCCTGCATCGAATATGGCCGCAACAATGCCCGCATGGTGCGCACGGCGCTTACCCGCGACACCTGGGAAGCGACCAACGAATGCTGGATCGAGCTGAAGGCCTTGCTCGGCAAGCGGCTGAAAACGGCCGAACTGCCGGAGACGATCGACGTCATCAAGCGCCGTGCCGGATTGATCCGCGGTGCGTTCCATGGCTCGATGCTGCGCAACGAGCTCTATAACTTCGCCCGCATGGGCACCTTCATCGAACGCGCCGACAATACAGCCCGCATCCTCGACGTAAAATATTACGTCCTGCTGCCATCAGTCTCGCATGTCGGCTCTTCGCTCGATAACGCGCAGTGGGAATCGATCCTGCGATCCGTCTCGGCGCACCGGGCCTACAAATGGGCCTACGATCCCGAATACAAGCCGGCCAACATCGCCGACTTCCTGATTCTGAACGGTCAGATGCCGCGGTCGCTCGCCTATTGTTATGAGAAGATCGTCGGTAACATCAGCTTTCTCAGCGCCGAATACGAGACGAGGCTGCCTGCAAACGAAACTGCCGAAGCCATTCGTCAGTTGCTGCAGAAACTCACGATCAAGAATATCATGGACCAGGGCCTCCATGAATTCCTGGAGGATTTCGTCGCGCGCAACAACAAGCTCGGCGCCGAGATTTCCGACGGCTACCGGTTCTATCAGTAAGCGAGCGACATTATGAAACTGACGATCAGCCACATCACGGAATATCGCTACGACGAACCGGCGCAGTTCTCGCTGCAGCGCCTGCGGCTGACGCCGCTTACCGGCATCGGCCAGACGGTCCATGACTGGAAGCTCACGGTGGAAGGTGCGCATCCGGAGGTCGAATATGAGGACCAGTTCGCCAATCGCGTCACGCTCGTCTCGCTTGACGGCGAGCAGGATTCGACCCGGATCGTCGCTACCGGCGAGATCGAAACGCAGGACGTGAACGGTGTTATCGGCCCGCATAGCGGCTTCGGCCCGCTCTGGCTCTTCCTGCGGGATACACCGCGCACCAAGGCCGGCAAGCTGACGAAGGAGCTGCTGCGTGGCATCTCCGGAGACAATGAACTCGGCAGAATGCACGCGCTGATGAGCGCAATTCATCAGACGGTGGAATACAAGCCCGGCACCAGCGACACGGAAACAACGGCCGAGCAGGCACTGGAAAGCAAGAGCGGCGTCTGCCAGGACCACGCCCATATCTTCATTGCCGCCGCGCGCGCATTGCGCATTCCGGCGCGCTACATTTCCGGCTATCTCATGATGGAAGGCAAGAACGAACAGGCCGCCACCCACGCCTGGGCGGAAGCGCATATTCCCGGCCTCGGCTGGGTCGGCTTCGACCCCGCCAACGACGTCTGCCCCGACGACCGCTACGTCCGCATCGCCACCGGCCTCTGCTATCGCGACGCCGCCCCGGTCTCCGGCATGCGTTTGGGCACGCCGGGCGAAAGCCTGACGGTCAAGGTGACGGTCGCGAACCAGGGGCAGAGCCAAAGCCAGAGCTGATAGCGGCAAACTGAGGTTCCCGAAAATATCTTCGCGAAGCATTCTGCATGCTCAGATGTCACAAAACTCTTGCTTCAATTGGGATATCTGCAGCATCTCGAATTCGCCGTGGTGGTGTTTAAGTGATCCATCTTGAACATCTCGGCCGACGACCGCGGGACGTGTTGGTTAGTTGGCCACCTGCTCGCCATCCACCGATACATCCTCGCCCTCGCCCACATCGACCGTGCGGTAAAAATTCAGCTTCTTGCCGCTAAATGTCAGGACAAGCTTTTGTTGTTCGCCATATCCCAAAACTGGCGCGTCGATCACGAACGTCCGTGCATCTAGCCATGTTCCCTTGGCCTCAGTGACATGGCCGATGCCAGGGTCGGAAGGCTTCGGCACCCCTTTGCGATAGAACCCATCCCGTCCGATCGGCAGGCTGTACCTGGCTGACGAGCCGACCGGATAACGCAAAGAGAATTCGACTTCAAAATGCGGAAGAGGGTCGGTTAGATCGAGCGTAAACGACCTTAATCCGAATTCGTTATCAGAGAATTCGTAAGTCTTTCCCGAGATCGCGGAAGCGATCTCGGGCGTTGAGCCGACGGGCGTCGGCTTTTCGACCGCGACGTCCTTGATCGCATTGGCAAGCTGCTCGGCGGCGTCCGGGTTCGACGGCAACGCCGACTCGGACTTGACCGCGCCGGAAACAGCATCGAGCAGGGCTTTATACTGAACTTGCTTTCTGGCGGTGGTCACCACCACAACATCCAAATCAGGAAACACCACGATCAATTGGCCGTTTTTGCCATTCGCCATGTAAACGTGCTTGTCGGGAAATATCCAAATGAAGTTCGAATAGCTCTCGTTAGGATCATCCGACGCATGCACATTCATGGTCTTATGGTTCAAGACGTCCGCCCAGCCCTGTGGAAGCAGGCGCTTTCCCTCCCATTCACCGTGGTGCAAATACAAGTAGCCGATTTTTGCCATGTCGCGCGGCAGCAGATACAGCATACCGTGTCCCATCGTGAGGCCTTGGGGATCGCGATCCCAGTGCCAATCGACAATGCCTAACGGAGCAAAAAGCTTTTCCCTCGCATAATCCTCGGCAAGCTTGCCGGTCAGCCTGGTGATAATAGCCGAAACGATATCCGGGTTGCCGTTGCTGTAATTGAAAACCTCTCCCGGCGAGTGCGCCATGGGACGATCCAGAATGAACTGGGTCCAATTGGAGCTTCGTGCCAGATCGAACATTGTTTGCTGCTTGCCGCCCTCGAATCCCTGATCCCAATCGAGCCCGGAGGTCATGTCCAAAAGGGTTTGAACCGTAATAGCTTTCTTTCGCTCATCGACATTCGCGACCTGGCGATCGGTGAAAAAATCGAGCATTGGATGATCGAGACGGTCGAGCAGGCCATCCTTGTAGACCATCCCGAGAAGGGTGCCGGTGATCACTTTCGTCGAAGAGAATATCTGGTGCGGAATATCGCCGGTGTAAGGGGCGTAATACGCCTCCGTGACAATTCGCCCATGACGCACGACGAGAAGACTGTCAAAGCTGTTGCGAGCCCCATAGGTGACAAGCTTGGCGAGCTCAGCGGAATCCATGCCCTGCTCTTCTGGCGTCGAGGTCAGCCATTGTTTGGTCGGCCATACTGATTGATCCGGATCCTGCGCGCGCGCTGGCTCCGAGCTAAGATATGTCAACAGAGTGCATAAGCTCAGTATTGCGCTCAAAACGAAGTGCTTTTTGGCTAGTGTGTCCATGACTGTCTCCGATTTTTGCAGAGACTATGCCGAAGGGAGACCGCGCCTTCTCGCCGGAAACTCAAAAACGGCTGGCCGATTTCTCAATGCGGCTTGCCGATTTCAAAATTCCTTGCCTCGCTCTGCGGCTTGGACGTCTCCCGGATGAGAGCCAGACGCCGGAACTCGGTCGGCGTCAGACCCGTGTCTGCCTTGAAGGCTCGGTTGAACGGACCAAGCGACTGGAAGCCGGCATCCATGGCGATGGTCAGGACCGGCACGTCTTTTTGGCTGGAATCGGTGAGAGCCGCCTTGGCCTCGTCGATCCGATAGCGGTTGAGAAAAGCGTTGAAATTGCGGTAGCCGAGGCCTTCGTTGATGATCTGGCGCAGCCGATATTCGGGCAGGTTCATGAGCGCGGCGAGAGAGCCGATGGTCAGCCCCTCGCGACGATATATGCGCTCCGCCGTCATCAGGCGCTCCAGACGATTGAGCAGCGCCGGTTCGATCCCGGAACGATCGGCGTTTCTGATCAGAGCGGAAGAACTTCTGTCGGCGCATGCGCCGGCCGGCGCCAGCATCAGCGCTTGATTGGTCCTGGCCGTGCGGAACACACTCCAACCGGCAAGGACCGCCAGCAGGCAAAGACCGACAGCGTTGGCGAGATTTCGGGCCGGGGACAACCACGCCGAGGTCGCAACGGAGGAGAGATTCGTGACCGCGTTGGTCGCGATATAGCTTAGTGTTCCCAGCAGCACGGTAACACGCAGGCGCCGTCGCCGGGCAACCAGATCCATTCGCCAAGTGGTGACGGTTTGCACCACGGCAAGCACCGCGAGAGCGAGATTGGCAAGCGTCAAGGCCCGGTCGACCACTGAAGCAACGGGGCTTGTGAGGGCGCCATAGGAAGCCATCAGCGTCAGGCCGACCAGAACGGTGCAGAGGCCGCAATGCCAGGGTCGGAAAACAAAATCATCATCGAACGTCGCCCGAGCCCAGAGCCAGAAGGCGACCGATCCGCCCGAGGACAATGCAATGAGCGGCAGGCTTCCCCAGTGCCATTCCGACGGGAATCCCGGCGCCTCGATGATTGCGGAGGCAGCACCTGCACCCGCGAGCGTGGCAGCGATACGCATCGCGCTCGTCGCGTTACGATCGCGCAGCAGGACGGCAGCGAACATCAGAAGCAATCCCGCTGCTGCGCCGCGACAGCCGTTATCGAGTGCGATGAGACCCGCGCTATTCACTCTTGGGAAGCCTCCTCCGCACACGGGTCAAGAGCGATCGATCATCGGAACTGTCCTCGGCGCGAGAAAGTTTACTATGTGCGGCTTGACGGCGGAAGCGAACTCGGTCCAGATTTTTAGGTCCACTCTCGGCGCCTCTGGGTTCCCTCTACGCATTCTCGCGAATATTCCGCAGCAGAGTTAAGGGCGGAACTCTCGTCCCGCCCCTTTCTCAATTCCGCCCGCTAAAGTCAGTGGCTGTCGCGGTTCATCGGGATTTCCGAGCCGCGCGCGCCAACCAGGAAGTCCAGGTCAGCGCCGGTATCGGCCTGCATGACGGTCTTCACATAGAGACCGCCATAGCCGCCGGTGAGCGGCTTGACCGGGGAGACCCAGGCAGCGCGGCGCTTGGCCAGTTCCTCGTCGGAAACCTCGAGCTGGATCGTGCGGGCCGGCACGTCGACCGAGATCAAGTCGCCGTTCTGCACCAGCGCCAGAGGCCCGCCATCGGCGGCTTCCGGAGCTGTGTGCAGGATGACGGTGCCGTAGGCGGTGCCGGACATGCGCGCATCGGAAATGCGGATCATGTCGGTGATCCCCTTTTTCAGCACCTTCGGCGGCAGGCCCATGTTGCCGACCTCGGCCATGCCCGGGTAGCCCTTCGGGCCGCAATACTTCAGCACCATGATACAGTTTTCGTCGATGTCGAGATCGTCGCGGTTGATGCGGGCGTGGTAGTCCTCGATGCTTTCGAAGACCACGGCGCGGCCCTTGTGCTGCATCAGATGCGGCGAGGCGGCTGATGGCTTCAACACCGCACCCTTCGGCGCCAGATTGCCGCGCAGAACCGCGATGCCGCCCGACTGGGTCAGCGCCTTTTCGCGCGGGACGATGACGTCGTCATTGTAATTGACGACATCCTTCACACCTGCCCAGATGCTTTCGCCGGTGACGGTGATCGCGTCCTTGTGCAGCAGGCCCATTTCGCCGACCGCCTTGATGACGACGGGCAGGCCGCCGGCATAGTAGAACTCTTCCATCAGGTGCTTGCCCGATGGCTGCAGGTTGACGATGGTCGGCACTTCGCGGCCGAGACGATCCCAGTCGTCGAGCGACAGGTCGACACCGATGCGGCCGGCAAGCGCCAAGAGGTGCAGGACCGCATTGGTCGAACCGCCGACAGCGCCGTTGACGCGGATGGCGTTCTCGAAGGCTTCCTTGGTCAGGATGTCGGAGGGTTTCAGATCCTCCTTGACCATGTCGACGATGCGACGGCCCGAAAGCTGCGAGATGACGCGGCGGCGGGCATCGACGGCCGGAATAGCGGCATTGCCGGGCAGCGTCATGCCGAGGGCTTCGGCCATCGACGCCATGGTCGAGGCCGTACCCATGGTCATACAGCTGCCGGCCGAGCGGGCCATGCCCTGCTCCGCGTCCATGAATTCCTCCAGCGACATCTCGCCGGACTTGACCATTTCCGAGAACTGCCAGACCGCCGTGCCGGAGCCGACATCCTTGCCGCGCCACTTGCCGTTCAGCATGGGGCCGCCGGAAACGAGGATGACCGGGATATCGACGGAGGCCGCACCCATCAACAGGCTCGGCGTTGTCTTGTCGCAGCCGCCGAGCAACACGACGCCGTCGACCGGATTGCCGCGGATCGCCTCTTCGACGTCCATGGCCGCCAGGTTGCGGAACATCATCGCCGTCGGCCGCAGCGTGCTTTCGCCGACCGAGAAGACCGGAAACTCCACAGGGAAGCCGCCGGCTTCGTAGACGCCGCGCTTCACGCGCTCGGCAAGATCGCGCAAATGCGCGTTGCAGGGCGTCAGCTCCGACCAGGTATTACAGATGCCGATGATCGGGCGGCCGTCGAAGGTGTCGGCCGGTAGGCCCTGGTTCTTCATCCAGGAGCGATGCATGATCGCGTTTTTACCGGTGCCGCCGAACCAGTCGTAGGAGCGCAGTCGGCGCGGCCATTCAGCTTTCTTCTTCATAGTCTCGGTACCTTTTGCGTCGCCCGGGCCGCCTCGTTCGCGCCCAGGCCTTGAAATTGGCGGTCAGGCCAGCGTGTAGGCGGTCTTGACCGTGGTGAAGAATTCGGCGGCATATTTGCCCTGCTCGCGCGAACCGAAAGACGAACCCTTGCGGCCGCCGAACGGCACATGGAAATCGACGCCCGCCGTCGGCAGGTTGACCATCACCATGCCGGCTTCCGCATTGCGCTTGAAATGCGTTGCGTATTTCAGGCTTGTCGTCGCGATGCCGGAAGACAGGCCGAACGGCGTGTCGTTGGCGACGGCAAGCGCTTCCTCGTAATCCTTCACCCGGATAACCGAGGCGACCGGCCCGAAGATCTCTTCGCGGCTGATGCGCATCTGGTTCGTGGCCTCGGTGAACAGCGTCGGCTGGAGGTAGAAGCCGGGCGTTTCGCGGCTGATAAGCTCACCGCCGAAGGCGAGCTTTGCGCCTTCCTGCCTGCCGATCTCGATATAGTCGGTGTCGGTCTTCAGCTGCTTGGCATCGACGACCGGGCCGATATGCGTGCCGGCCTTGGTGGCATTGTCGACGTTCAGCGTCTTGAGCTTCTCCGTCAGCGCCGCCACGAACTTGTCGTGGATGCCCTCGGTGACGATGAGCCGCGACGATGCCGTGCAGCGCTGGCCGGTCGAGAAGAAGGCAGAATTCGCGGCGGCCTCGACGGCAACCGTGAGATCCGCATCGTCAAGCACGACCATCGGGTTCTTGCCGCCCATTTCGAGCTGATACTTGCAGCCGTGCTCGACGGACGAAAGCGCGACGCGCTTGCCCGTGCCGACCGAACCGGTGAAGGTAATGCCTGATAGAACCGGGCTATCCAGCATCGCCTGTCCGACGACCGAGCCCTTACCCATGACGAGATTCAACACGCCCTTCGGCAGGCCGGCGCGGTGGAGGATATCGACGATTGCCCAGGAGCAGCCGGGCACGAGATCGGCCGGCTTGAAGACGATGGTGTTGCCGTAGCAAAGCGCCGGCGCGATCTTCCAGGCCGGAATGGCGATCGGGAAGTTCCAGGGCGTGATAATGCCAATCACGCCGAGCGGCTCGCGGGTGATCTCGACGCCGATATTCGGACGCACGGAGGGAAGCACCTCGCCCGCAAGACGCAGCGCCTCGCCGGCAAAGAAATCGAAGATCTGCGCGGCGCGGATTGTCTCGCCGATCGCCTCGGGCAAGGTCTTGCCCTCCTCGCGGGCAAGCAGCGCGCCAAGTTCGTCCTTGCGGGCGAGGATCTCGTCGCTGGTTTTTCTCAGGATGGAGTGGCGCTCGAGAATGCCGGAGCGCGACCAGGCCGGAAACGCTGCTTTGGCGGCGGCGATGGCATCGGCAACGTCCTGAACGCTGGCGCTGGCGTAGAGGCCGACGACCTCGTTGGTATCAGACGGATTGATGTTTTCGGCGCCGGTCGTGCCGGTCCACTCGCCGGCGATCAGATTCTGATGAATGGTCATGGCTTCATGCCTTCCTGGATCGTGTTGGAAATGCCCGGCCGATCCCTTACGGCCGGGCTCGACGACTTACAGCTGGCGAACAGCCACATTCTCTTCGGCGGCAACCGCCAGCGGATTGCGCAATGGCAGGCCAAACTCTGCGACTTCGATCTCGAACACATCGCCCGCCTCCGGCTTGATGCCTTCGGCAAAGGAGAGTGTTGCAGTGCCGAACATGTGCACATGCACATCGCCGGGAGCACGGAACAGGCCGTATTTGAAGTGATGATATTCGAGGTTTGCGAAGGTGTGCGACATGTTCGCCTCTCCCGACAGGAACGGCTTTTCGAAGATCACCTTATCGCCACGCTTGATGCGCGATGTGCCGCGAATATCCTCAGGCGCTGCACCGATGCGGATCTCCGGCCCGAAGCTCGCCGGGCGCAGCTTGGAATGGGCAAGATAGAGATAGTTGATCCGCTCGGTAACGTGATCGGAAAATTCGTTCGAGAGCGCAAAGCCGATGCGGAATGGCGAGCCGTCCTTGGCGATGACGTAGATGCCAGCCATCTCAGGTTCTTCGCCGCCGTCAAGCGCGAAGGACGGAGAAACGAGCGCCGCACCAGGTGCTGCGGCGCCATAGCCATTGCCCTTGTAGAACCATTCCGGCTGCACGCCCTTCTCGCCATCCTTGGGCTTGCCGCCCTCGATGCCCATCTTGAACATCTTCATGGAGTCGGTCAGCGTCTCTTCAGCCGCTTCCGTCGTCTTCCTGTGCATGGAGTCACGCGTCGCGGCCGAGCCGAGATGCGTCAGGCCGGTGCCCGTCAGATGCAGGTGGGCAGCGTCCGGATGTGTGATCGGCGGCAGGAAGCGGCCTTCGGCATAGATTTTTTCGAGGTCGATCACCTCTCCGAGGCCGTGCGCCTCAATGACCGAAGCCAACGACTTGCCGCTGTCGGCAGCCTCCATGGCAAGCGCGTAAACGCTGCCGCCGTTGACGACGGCCTTGGCCGTATCGCCGGGACCGCTGCGAACAGCGACGATGATCTCGCCGTTCGAACCCTTGATCTGCGAGATGAGCATGTTTTCATCCTTTCCTATCAGACAGAGAACGGATGCAGTTTACCGTTCCGGCTCTCAGCGAGAGCCGGACTCTGTCATGGATTTGGTTTTAAAGTTTTGGCTGGTCGCGCTCTGCGATCAGCCCTTGTTCTTGTTGTAGACGTCGATAAACACGGCAGCGAGCAACACCGCACCCTTGATCATCTTCTGCGAGTCCGTCTGGTAGCCAAGGATCGACATACCCTGGTTCAAGACACCCATGATCAACGCGCCGATGACGGCGCCCGTCACCTTGCCGACGCCGCCGGAAGCAGACGCGCCACCGATGAAGCAGGCCGCGATGACGTCGAGCTCGAGACCGTCGCCGCCCTTGGCGGTTGCCGAGTTCAGGCGCGTTGCGATGATGATGCCGGCGATGCTGGCAAGAATGCCCATGTTGATAAAGGTGTAGAACGTCAGGCGCCGAGTATCGATGCCCGAGAGCTTCGTCGCCTTCTCGTTACCGCCCATGGCATAGATGCGACGGCCGATTGTCGTACGCTGCGTGGCGAAGGCATAGAGGGCGATCAGCACCAGCATAAGAACCAGAACGTTCGGGAGGCCCCTGTAGGAGGAAATCTGGTAGCCGATGAAGATCGTCGCGGCGGCAATCACCAGGTTCTGCCCGACGAAGAAGCCGAACGGCTCCACATCGATACCGTGCGCCTCGTTAACGCTGCGGCGACGCCATGACATCAGGAACATGACAATCGGAATGGCGATGGTTAGAAAAATCGACGTCGAATGGATGCCGCCCATATCGAAGAAGTCGGGAATGAAGCCCGTCGCGACGATCTGGAAGGCCGGCGGGAACGGACCGATGCTGCTGCCGTTGCCGGTCGTGTTGATGATGGCATAGGTCAAGCCGCGGAAAACCAGCATGCCCGAAAGCGTCACGATGAACGACGGAATGCGGTGGTAGGCGATGAAATATCCATGCCAGGCCCCGACGGCGGCGCCCATTAGCAGACAAATGACCGTCGCGAGAGCGAGATTCATGTGCATCTGCACGACCAGCACACCGGCAACGGCACCGACGAAACCGACGACGGAGCCGACGGACAGGTCGATATGCCCGGCCACGATGACCAGCAGCATGCCGAGCGCCATGATGACGATGAACGAATTCTGCAGCACGATGTTGGTCAGGTTCTGCGCCCTGAACAGCACGCCGTTCGTGAGATACTGGAACAGCAGCATGATGACGACGAGCGCGATCAGCATGCCGTATTCGCGAATATTGTTGCGGATATGGTCGCCAACGGAAACGACGTGGCTGCTTTCCGTGGCTGGGTTGGCCGAACTCATTGATGCTTCTCCCCTGAGCGCATGATAGCGCGCATGATGCTCTCCTGGCTCGCCTCTGCCTTTGGCAGTTCGGCGACGATGCGACCCTCGTTCATCACGTAGATACGATCGCAGGTGCCGAGAAGCTCGGGCATTTCCGATGAAATAATCAGAACACCCTTTCCGTCTGCGGCAAGCTGGTTGATGATGGAATAGATTTCGTATTTGGCGCCGACATCGATGCCGCGGGTCGGCTCATCGAGGATCAGGACATCAGGATCGGAGAACAGCCACTTCGACAATACCACCTTTTGCTGGTTGCCGCCGGAGAGATTGCCTGCTTCCTGGAAGACGCCGGCCGAACGGATGCGCAGCTTGGCGCGATAGTTCGTCGCCACCTGCAGCTCCCGCACGTCGTCGATAACGGTCGCCTTTGAGACGCCGAGCAGATTGGCAAGCGTCGTATTGTGCAGGATACTGTTCGACAGAACGAGGCCGAGCTGCTTGCGGTCTTCCGTCACATAGGCAAGACCGGCATCGATCGCCTTGCGCACCGTGCTGGTGTCAACCGGTTTGCCCTCGACGAAGACTTCGCCGCTGACCTTGTGACCATAGGACTTGCCGAACACGCTCATGGCGAATTCGGTGCGCCCGGCACCCATCAGGCCCGCGATGCCGACGACTTCGCCCTTGCGGACATTGACGTTGATATCGTGCAGGATCTGCCGATCGCGATGCTGCTGGTGAAAGGCGTTCCAGTTCTTCACTTCGAAGATGGTCTCGCCGATCGGAACCGAGCGGGGCGGATATCGGTCGGCCAGCTCGCGGCCCACCATGTTGCGGATAATGATGTCTTCGCTGATCTCTTCTTCGTGACAGTTCAGCGTTTTCACCGCCATGCCGTCTCGCAATACGGTGATCTCATCGGCCACCTTGCGCACTTCGTTGAGCTTGTGCGTGATGATGATCGAGGTGATGCCCTGATTGCGGAACTCGATGAGGAGATTGAGGAGCGCATCGGAATCATGTTCGTTCAGCGATGCCGTCGGCTCGTCGAGAATGAGCAGCTTGACGCTCTTCGACAGGGCCTTGGCGATCTCGACGAGCTGCTGCTTGCCGATGCCGATGTCGGTCACGAGCGTATTCGGAGATTCCTTGAGGCCCACCTTGGCAAGGAGCTTTTTGGTGCGGGTGAAGGTTTCCTGCCAATTGATCATGCCATTGGCGACGACCTCATTGCCCAGGAAGATATTTTCGGCAATCGACAGCAGCGGCACGAGCGCCAGCTCCTGATGGATGATGATGATGCCGATCTCTTCGGAGTCCTTGATGGTCTTGAACTGCCGAACCGCGCCGTCATAGTAGATGTCGCCGTCATAGCTGCCAGCCGGGTAGACGCCCGAAAGCACCTTCATGAGGGTGGACTTGCCTGCCCCATTTTCGCCGACCAAAGCGTGAATTTCGCCCTGACGGACCTTCAGATTGACATTTTCCAAAGCGTTCACACCAGGGAACGACTTGGTGATGGTCCGCATTTCGAGGATGGTATTGTCCATTGTCCGTATCCAACGCCGCGACCGACCATAGCAGACCGGGCGGCCGTCTTAAATATTAGAGTCAGGGCTCGCATTTCTGCGAGCCCTGACCGGTATATCGGAAAATTACTTCAGCTGATCAGCCTTGTAGTAACCGCCCTCGACGAGAATCTTCTCGTAGTTGCTCTTGTCGACTGCGACCGGGGTCAGCAGGTAGGACGGAACAACCTTGACGCCGTTGTCGTAGGTCTTCGTGTCGTTGACTTCAGGCGTCTTGCCTTCCATCAGAGCGTTGACCATGTCGACGGTGACCTTTGCGAGGTCACGGGTGTCCTTGAAGATCGTGGAGTGCTGCTCGCCGGCGATGATGGACTTAACCGACGGAACTTCGGAGTCCTGGCCGGTGACGACTGGCAGCTTCACGCCGCCGGTGCCGTAGCCAACGCCCTTGAGCGAAGACAGGATGCCGATGGAAAGACCGTCATAAGGAGACAGAACAGCGTCTACATGCGAATCGGTGTAGTAAGCCGACAGCAGGTTATCCATACGAGCCTGGGCCGTTGCCGGATCCCAACGCAGCGTGCCGACCTTGTCCATGCCCATCTGGCCGGACTTGACGACGAGCTTACCGCTGTCGATGTAGGGCTTCAGAACCGACATTGCGCCGTCATAGAAGAAGAAGGCGTTGTTGTCGTCAGGCGAACCGCCGAAGAGCTCGATGTTGAACGGGCCCTTGCCATCCTTGAGGCCGAGGGCGTCGACGATCGAGCCAGCCTGCAGGACGCCGACCTTGAAGTTGTCGAACGTAGCGTAATAGTCGACATTGCCGCTGTTGCGGATCAGACGGTCATAGGCAATGACCTTGATGCCGGCATCATGAGCCTTCTGCAGAACGTCGGACAGCGTGGTGCCGTCGATCGAGGCAACGACGAGGACCTTGTCGCCCTTCGTGACCATGTTTTCGATCTGCGAGAGCTGGTTCGGAATGTCGTCGTCGCCATACTGCAGGTCGGTGCCGTAGCCGGCAGCCTGAAGCTGCTTGACGATGTTGTTGCCGTCATCGATCCAGCGAGCCGAAGCCTTGGTCGGCATTGCGATACCAACGGTGCCCTTGTCTGCCGCGAAGGCAGGTGCCACCAGCGTAGCGACGCCGAGCGCAACGCCGGTCATCAATGAGATAATGGATTTCATTACTCTCTCCCTTGTTAATAGTGTGGCGGACGAAAAAACGCCCGCCCGAAACTGCGGCAGGTTCCGTAGAAGGAATGGTTTACTTCTAATTGTGAGAAACGAAGTAGGTCTCCTCCACGCTCTCACCTGTTATGAGTTGCAACCAGCGCACGATCGGCAAACTCGTACGATTTCGTATAACTGTCAAATAGAATAACTGGCAAAACACATATCAAGTTTGGTATAATGTTAAAAAATAGTACTTTTTTGCCGACGAATGGGAAATTTGGCCGCCATGGAGAAAATATATAACGACTATTTGAGCGATGGCATTGAGATTCATTCCGACAATTTTCGCGACGATACGCTGCTGAAAGCCGGTCTGAAGCTCAATCACCTGCGCATGATCGTCACGATCGAGGACCATGGGCAGATTTCCGCCGCCGCTGAGTCCATGAACATGTCACAACCTGCGGCTTCGCGCATGCTCTCTGAAATGGAGTCGATTGTCAAAAGCCCTCTCTATGAGCGCGTCGCCCGCGGCGTCGTGCTCACCTCCTTTGGCCTTGCGCTGGCAAAGCGGGCACGCAAGATCCTGCTCGAGCTGCGCGAGGCGGGCCGGGAGATCGGCGCATTGCGCACTGGCAAGGGCGGCTCCGTTTTCCTCGGCGCCGTCACGGCCCCGGCGATCAGCCTCGTTGTGCCAGCGATCCAACGCGTCACGCGCACCTATCCCGGTATCGAGATCAATATCGAGGTGGACAACAGCAACGTGCTCGCTCGCGAGCTGCTGGCCGCCCGCCACGACTTCATCATCAGTCGCATTCCTGACGATCTCAATCCGCGCCTGTTCACGGCCCATGAGATCGGCATCGAAAAGGCCTGTCTCGTGGTCCGCAACGGGCATCCGCTGCTTGCAAAGGGCGTCGCCAGCCTGGAGGACCTTGCGGCTTATGACTGGGTGTTCCAGCCGCCGGGCACATTGCTCCGCCGCAAGGTAGAGGACATCTTCCTTGCCGCCGGCGTGCCCCTGCCCGAAAACATCATCAACACATCCTCGCTGCTGCTGACCCTTGCCGTGGTCTGCAAGACGGAGGCTATCACCCCCATAGCGCTCGATATGGCGCAATTCATCTGTGGACAGTCATCGCAGGCTGGCGAATCCTGCATCCTGCCGATCGATTTCGATATCGATGTGAAGCCTTATAGCCTCATCACCGCCCGCGAGCGCGCCATGCCGCCGAGCGCCAGGCTGCTGCACGATATGATCCTGGAAGAGAGCCGGAACCTCGCACTGATATAAAGCGCGCCTGGAATGCGACCGCTACCTCATAAGCTCCACGCCAACTTCCAGCGTTATGGACGTTGGCGTGGAGGCCCGCATGCTGTTCAAGCAATCATTGTTTCAATCCGTTCTCGATCGCCTCGATTCAGAAGAGGACCTTTCCGAGAATGAAGAGGCCGCGCATCGCATCCGCGGCCTTAATGTGAGCTTTGCCGCAACTGTTCCCGGCGGCGAAACGCCTGAGGCATCCCATCTCGACGAAGCCTATCGCGACAATCTTGGCGAGCCGATCATCCCGCCCGAGCCGGAGCCGGCACCCACGCCGAAAGAGCCGGAGCCGCCTGTTATGCCGGAACATCTGGCGCGGACCTCGCGGGAAGAAGTGGCGGCGGAACTGGCAATCACTTCCGACAGCACCCTCCAGTCCCTGCATGAAAAACGCCGTGGCTTCGCCAAGGCCAACCACCCCGACAGTGTGGCCGCCCCCTTCCGCGAGCAGGCAACGGCCCGCATGACGCTCGCCAATCAGCTGATCGATGAAGCCATACGCCGCCTCACGCGATGATCACTTCTTGTCGTCCGCCGACGTGTCGTCTTCGCCCGCATCGTCCTGCAGCGGTGCTTCGACATTTGCAGCGGGCGGCTGCGGCTTGAAATTCAAGAGCAGCATCCAGGCCGCATAGGCGCCAAGTGCACCCGAAAGCACGGCCCAGAAAGGCTGCGTACCAAGGGTCTCGACAATTGCCCAGCCAAAACAGACGGCAACGATCAGGATCCGCACCCAAAGCGGCTTGTAGATGGGGTGGCTGGGGTCGATCAGTTGCATGGGTCTCGCTCGCCTGTTCAAGGAGACTTGTCTTTAGCGCATCATCGGGAAAACTGTGAAGCGGTTTGAATAAAATAAGCTGGTATCGGCAAATTCCGGACAAGCCGACATGGCATGATGATTTTCGAAATTGTGAAGGACAGGCGGCTTGACGCCGCCTCCAGAAAATGGAATGAAAATTCCATATAGATCGTTATTCGGTTCATTTGTTCCGAATCCAGGGAGGTAGGAATGACTGTCAGATTTGGCCTGCTCGGCGCAGGACGTATCGGTAAGGTACATGCGAAAGCCGTGAGCGCTGACGCCAATGCCAAGCTCGTGGCTGTCGCGGATGCGTTTCCGGCCGCCGCGGAAGCGATCTCCGCGGCCTATGGCTGCGAAGTGCGCACCATCGAGGCGATCGAAGCCGCTAGGGATATCGATGCTGTCGTGATCTGCACGCCGACCGATACCCATGCCGATCTCATCGAACGCTTTTCCCGCGCCGGCAAGGCGGTCTTCTGCGAAAAGCCGATCGATCTCGACGTTGCCCGCGTCAAGGCCTGCATCAAGGTCGTCGACGAGGTCAAGGGCAAGCTGATGGTCGGCTTCAACCGCCGCTTCGACCCGCATTTCATGGCAGTGAAGAAGGCGATCGACGACGGCCGCATCGGCACAGTCGAGATGGTGACGATCACCTCGCGCGATCCGGGCGCCCCGCCCGTCGACTATATCAAGCGCTCCGGCGGCATTTTCCGCGACATGACCATCCATGACTTCGACATGGCCCGCTTCCTGCTCGGCGAGGAGCCGGTCGCCGTTACCGCAACCGCCGCCGTGCTGGTCGACAAGGCGATCGGCGAAGCCGGCGACTACGACAGCGTTTCCGTCATCCTGCAGACGGCATCGGGCAAGCAGGCCGTCATCTCCAACTCGCGCCGCGCCACCTACGGCTACGATCAGCGCATCGAAATCCACGGCTCGAAGGGAATGGTATCAGCCGAAAATCAGCGTCCCTTCTCCATCGAAGTCGCCAACGGCGACGGCTACACCCGCCCGCCGCTGCACGACTTCTTCATGACCCGCTACACCGAAGCCTATGCCAACGAGATCGCCAGCTTCATCGCCGCTGTCGAAAAGGGCGGCGCGATCACGCCCTCGGGCGCCGACGGCCTCGCAGCCCTGAAGCTCGCCGACGCCGCGCTGCAATCCGTTAAAGAAGGCCGGCTGGTGAAGATCGGCTGAGCGACGGCTCGGCCTCGATCAAAATATGAATACATTGCAAAAGCCCGTCGCAAATCGTTTGCGGCGGGCTTTTGCAATGAACCCGCCTGCAGGACCCGAGCGAATAGTTCTTGCGAATCAGATAAGTGTATGCTTATCTGTCGGCATGATCGAAAATGAGATATTCCGAGCTTTGGCCGACCCGACCCGCCGCATGATCTTCGAGAAGCTGGCGGCAGGCGGCATGAACGCCAGCGCCTTGCGCGAGGGTATGGAGATCAGCCAGCCGGCGATGTCTCAGCACCTCTCGGTTCTGCGGAGTGCCGGGCTCGTGAGGGAGGAACGACAAGGGCGTTTCGTGAATTATGAGGTCGATCCGGAAGGGCTGGCTCTTATCGCACAGTGGCTGGCGAAGTATCGCGCCTACTGGCCGGCGCGCATCGAAGCTCTCAAGGTCTTGCTGAAGGATATGGATCAATGAACGACGTGAAGACCGAAGAGCGCAAGGACGGCATCGAGCTCGAATACGACCTCAACGAGCCGCCGCAGAAGGTTTGGCGCGCGATCAGCATTCCGGAGCTTCGGGAAAACTGGTTGCCGAGCAACGCGTTGGCCGATCCCGAAGCAACATCCATCACGCCCGGTCAGGAAGTCCGCTACAGGCTGCGGGACAACACCCCGCCATTCCTTGAAAGCACCGTAACGTTCAGGATCGCCCCGAACGCGACTGGTGGAACCAGCTTACGGATCATCCACGAACTGACCGACGCAAGGTTCGACCGGATGACGAGTGCCGCAGCAAACAATAACGGCCCCCTCGCGCTCGCCGCCTGACGCGGCGAACCTATCGTTAAATCCTGGAAGATTGGAGCTCGCCGATGCGCGAAGCGATGCAACTCGTCCCTATGGTCGTTGAACAGTCAAGCAGAGGAGAGCGATCTTTCGACATCTATTCCCGCCTGCTGCGTGAAAGAATTATCTTTCTCAATGGCGAGGTGAACGACACCGTTTCCGCTCTGGTCTGCGCGCAATTGCTGTTTCTCGAGGCCGAAAGCCCGAAGAAGCCGATCAGTCTCTACATCAATTCGCCGGGCGGCGTCATAACCAGCGGCCTCGCAATGTATGACACCATGCGCTATATCCGCGCGCCGGTGCATACGCTCTGCATGGGGACCGCACGCTCGATGGGTTCGTTCCTGCTGATGGCTGGCGAGCCTGGCCAGCGGGCCGCCTTACCCAATGCCAGCATCCACATCCACCAGCCGTTAGGCGGCTTCCAGGGGCAGGCTTCGGATATGCTGATTCACGCCGAGGAAATCAGGCGCACCAAGCATCGCATGACCCGGCTCTATGCCGAGCATTGCGGACGCTCTTACGAAGAATTCGAGCGCGCCATGGACCGCGATAACTTCATGACCACGGAGCAAGCACTCGAATGGGGGTTGATAGATCGAATTCTGGATATTCGCGAGGAAGATCGAGACCTTGGCGCACCGGATTGATCTGAAGGCCTCAGCCCTACCGGATACCCATTCTGTTCGGGGCTGCTTTATTCCTTGCTCAAACGGCCTGGTCGCGCAGTTCCACGACCGAAGCCCCCCTCCTCACGACATCATTGTCGATGATCGAAAGGGCTCGGTTCAAGTGCCCTTCGAAGACGAGCGTCTGCTCGTCTACGATGACGCGCAGCTCCGGCATGCCCTCCATGCGCACGACATGTGACTCCGCCAAACCCTCCTGTATACCCTCGATCAGCAGATCGTAATAGCGCACGCCCGGGCCAGTGATGACGATCGGCATGCGCTCATGCAGGCTTAGCACCCGCGAAAGGCCATTGCCGAGTGCCAGCCCCGCTTGGCGAAAGGCCAGTTGGTTGCGGCGTCCGCCATGCCGCGCGCTGGCCGCGATCTTGTCCAGCTCTGCAATGGGAACGAACTTCGCCGGGATGGTATCGAGCGGCACGTCGAAGGCCGTGCGCAACATGGCATAAAAACCCGCATAGGCCTCGATGCAGCCGCGCGCACCACAGCGGCAGAGGCCGCCGCCAGGCACGTGCATCATGTGCCCGAAGTTCGGTGCCGATATATGATGGCCGCCCTCGTCATCGCGACGCACGATGCCGAGACCGATGCTGTGGCCCAGCGACAATGCCGCCAATGCCCGGAAATCGAAACCCTTCCGGTTTTCCTCCTGCCGTCCGAGCGCCGAGGCGACAAGCAGGGTCTCGTTGCCGAGGATGATCTTCGCCGGCCACTCGTCGCGAAGCACGGCTGCAAAATCGATCTCGTCACGCCCGAAGATCGGCGACCAGCGCAGCACCGGCTCGGAGGCATCGACAAGCCCCTTGCTGCTGATCGAAATCATCAAGACCTTGTCGCGAGACAGCTGCGAGCGCGCCACGATTCGGCTCAATGCGTCGCGCAGGCTGGCCACGAACGAGCCGACGCCGGAAACCTCCTGCGGCCGGTCCTCGGTGAAACGGTCGATAAGCCGTCCGGCATAGTCGACGAGCGAATATTGCACGGCATCCGAGGAGATGACGACGACGATGAGATAGCCGCAATCGCGCCGCTGCGAGAATAGCACGCGCGGCCGCCCGCGGCCGCTGGCCGCCTGCTGCTCGGCCTTCTCGATGATCTGCGCCCGCTCCAGATCCGCTGTTATGACCGATACGGTCGCAGACGAAAGCTTCGTGAAATCAGAAAGTTCGGTATGGGCGAGAGGGCCGTGCCGGCGCAGCGCCGACAGCACCAAGGCGCTGTTCCTCTGACGGACCAATTCGGTGCTCGATTTGGCCAGCATCGTCAAGCCTCCCGCTCATTCCACCCTCCCCTCCGCATCTCCTGATGGCTCTTCCGGATGGCCGATGAAAGCTGGCAGTGCGGGTGTTGACAGTTGAAAAAATCTCTGACACTAAATTTCTCGACTGTCGAGAAAAAAATCCAAACCTTTTCTCGTCAGCGATATCGCGGCGGCCAACGGGAGTTCAGGACACGTGCGGTCGCACTCACTCGGGAGGATAATATGAAAGCTTTTATCAAGCTGGCTGCGGGCGCGGCCATCGTTTTGACCATGCAGACGGCTGCCTTCGCCAAGGATCTCGTCGTTGGCGTTTCCTGGTCCAACTTCCAGGAAGAGCGTTGGAAGACCGACGAAGCCGCCATCAAGAAGGCACTCGCAGCAGCCGGCGCCAAGTATATTTCCGCTGACGCCCAGTCTTCCGCTTCCAAGCAGCTGACCGACGTTGAATCCCTGATTTCCCAGGGCGCCAACGCTCTCATCATCCTCGCTCAGGACTCCGACGCCATCGGCCCGGCCGTCGAGAAGGCCGCCGACGAAGGCATTCCGGTCGTCGGTTACGACCGCCTGATCGAAAACCCGGCAGCGTTCTACATCACCTTCGACAACAAGGAAGTGGGCCGCATGCAGGCTCGCGAAGTGCTGAAGGCCAAGCCGGAAGGCAACTACGTGTTCATCAAGGGCTCGTCGTCCGACCCGAACGCCGACTTCCTCTTCTCCGGCCAGATAGAAGTGCTGAAGCCCGCTATCGACGCCGGCAAGATCAAGAACGTCGGCGAAGCCTATACGGACGGCTGGCTGCCGCAGAACGCGCAGCGCAACATGGAACAGTTCCTGACCGCCAACAACAACAAGGTTGACGCGGTCGTCGCCTCCAACGACGGCACCGCCGGCGGCGCTGTTGCCGCTCTCGACGCCCAGGGTCTCGCCGGTTCCGTCCCGGTTTCCGGCCAGGACGCCGACAAGGCAGCCCTGAACCGCATCGCGCTCGGCACGCAGACCGTTTCCATCTGGAAGGACTCGCGTGAACTCGGCAAGCGCGCCGCTGAAATCGCCCTCTCTCTTGCCGGCGGCAAGACGATGGACCAGATCGACGGCGTCCAGACCTTCAACGGTGGCCCGAAGCACGTACCGATGAAGTCGGTGTTCCTGACCCCGATCGCTATCACCAAGGACAACCTGAACGTCGTCATCGACGCCAAATGGATCTCCAAGGCTGAAGCTTGCCAGGGCGTTAAGACCGGCGCCGTCGCAGCTTGCAAGTAAGCCGTCCTTGAACGACTGACCAATCGAAATACCGACGCCGCAGCGGCATCCCGTTGCGGCGTCGAATGCGGATTGGAAGCCGACAACTCCCCCTTGCAGTTGGAGACGGAGCTTCCCGCAGCGTGCTGTGCCATCGCATACCTCTTGGCCTGCCGGATGGCGGTCATCGGGACCGGACGAAGATCGGCTGGACAGGCGATGATGCATTTTTTGAGATTGGCGCGGTTGCCAGCGATAGCCCAGCATGCATCGCAGGCCGCGCCCGATAGAGGGAGAACGGCAAAGCGATGGCCGACATGACACAGTCCACCACATCGAGCGGTCCCCGCAATGCAGAAGCCGGCGCGATCACCCGCTTCCTGCGTGCCACCGAAATCGATACCCGCCTGCTCGGCATGATCGGAGCGCTGCTGATCATCTGGATCGGCTTCGATCTTTATCTGCGGATATTCGACGGCCGCGAATTCCTGACCGCCAGAAACCTTTGGAACCTCTCGGTGCAGACCTGCGAAATCGCAGTCCTCGCCACCGGCATGGTGCTGGTCATCGTCACGCGCAACATCGACCTGTCGGTCGGCTCGCTGCTCGGTTTCGTCGCCATGATCATGGGCGTCATCCAGGCCAAGTGGCTGCCGCAATATCTCGGCTTCGACAGTTCATGGACCTGGGTCATCACGCTCATCTGCGGTCTGGTGATCGGCACGGCGATCGGCGCCTTCCAGGGCGCGATTACCGCCTTCATGAATGTCCCTTCCTTCATCGTCACGCTCGGCGGCCTTCTCGTCTGGCGAGGCCTTGCCTGGTACGTCACCAGCGGCCAGACCGTAGCACCGATGGACTCCACCTTCGTCATCATGGGCGGCAGCGGTGCCACCGGTTCGATCGGGTCCACCTGGAGCTGGGTCGTCGGCGTGCTTGCCTGCGTGATGATCGTCGCCAGCATCGTCGGCTCGCGCCGCCAGAGAAAGCGCTTCGGTTTTCCGCGCCGCCCGCTCTGGGCGGAATATTTCCTGGGCTGCCTCGGTTCGGTCGTGGTGCTCGGCACCATCTATCTCTTCAACAGCTATAACTGGCCCGTCGGCATCGCCAAGCGCTACGCCACGGAACACAATATTACCTGGCCGGAAGCGGGATTGGATATTCCCTACGGCATTGCCGTTCCGGTTCTCATCGCCGTCCTCATCGGCATCGTGATGACCTTCATCGCCACGCGCCTGCGCTTCGGCCGCTATGTCTTCGCGATCGGCGGCAATCCTGAGGCCGCCGAGCTTGCCGGCATCAAGACCCGCTGGGTCATCGTCAAGATCTTCGCGCTGATGGGCTTCCTCGCCGCCGTCGCCGCCGCGATCTCGACAGCCCGCCTGAATTCGGCTGTCAACTCGCAGGGCACCACCTACGAACTCTTCACCATCGCCGCCGCCGTCATCGGCGGCACGTCGCTTGCCGGCGGTAGCGGCACGGTCGCCGGCGCCATGCTCGGCGCGCTGGTCATGCAATCGCTGCAATCGGGCATGGGCCTCGCCAATGTCGATACGCCAATTCAGAACGTCGTCGTCGGCATCGTCCTGGTGGTCGCCGTCTGGCTCGATATCGTCTACCGCTCGCGCGCCAAGTAAAAGGAATTCTGAACCATGACGGATCAAACCACTCCGCTTGTGGAAATGAAGAACATTTCCATCTCCTTCGGCGGCATTCACGCGGTCGACAATGCCTCGGTGGACCTCTACCCCGGCGAAGTCGTAGCACTCCTCGGTCACAACGGCGCCGGCAAGTCGACGCTGATCAAGATCCTCTCCGGCGCCTACAAGCGCGACAGCGGCGATATCCTGATCAACGGCGAACCCGTCGATATCCGCACCCCGCGCGACGCCAAGAAATACGGTATCGAGACGATCTACCAGACGCTCGCCGTCGCCGACAACGTCGACGCCGCCGCCAACCTATATCTCGGCCGCGAGCTGCAGACCCGCTGGGGCACGCTCGACGACGTCGCCATGGAAGCCAAGGCCCGCGAAGTGATGGGGCGCCTCAACCCCAACTTCAAGCGCTTCAAGGAGCCGGTGAAGGCGCTTTCGGGCGGCCAGCGCCAGTCGGTGGCGATCGCCCGCGCCATTCTTTTCGACGCCCGCATCCTGATCATGGACGAGCCGACTGCGGCGCTCGGCCCGCAGGAGACGGCGCAGGTCGGCGAGCTGATCAAGCAGCTGAAGAAGGAAGGCATCGGCATCTTCCTCATCAGCCACGACATCCACGACGTCTTCGACCTCGCCGACCGCGTCTCTGTCATGAAGAACGGCCAGGTCGTCGGCCACGCCCGCACCGAAGACGTCACCAAGGACGAAGTGCTCGGCATGATCATCCTCGGCAAGGTGCCGCCCAAAGCCATCCCCGGCCCCGGCGCGATGCGCGAATAGGCCGAAACGGCCACCCACGACACAAGGCCGCGCGCCAAAAGCCCGCGGCCTTGTTCATTCAAAACCACCGATCTGCGCTTTCCTGAATTTTCCGCATTGAAGCCAAACGCTTCCTAGGCTAAGAACCAGCCATCGGACAGGCGATTCAACCCGCCTCAGGCATGCACCCGTAGCTCAGCTGGATAGAGTGTTGGATTCCGATTCCAAAGGTCACAGGTTCGAATCCTGTCGGGTGCGCCACCGTTTTCCTAATGCATTGAAAGCTCAAAACATCTGAGCTTCCACGACCTTAGCAATAGCCCGCTACTTCACATGGCTAGAGCACAAGGGTTGGATACATTAGATGGCAGGACTGAGTTTCATGCAGCGCAGACCATCCGACATTTACGAGTTTCGCAGGCGCCCCCCACAGGCGCTTGCCAGCAAGCCAGCCCCAGAGCACGTCAAAGGTCAGCTTTCCGAGTTGATCAACCCCTGCACGGGGAATTTCAAGCAGTACCTTTCCGTCTCTCTGCGCACAATAACCAAAAGCTAGCCAAGCGCCGTGACCTAGACGAGGCGCACCGTGTGACTGCGTCGTTTACGCCGTTGCCGTGCGGAACCTAGTATCAGCACATATCGATCGCCGTGGGACAGAACTGGCAAGTAGCAGCTTGCCGAAGGGTGCACCTAAGGTGATAAAATCAGAGTGGTTGAATCGCTGATTGCTGTACACTCGGGAGCAAAAATTGTCTGAAGACACGGAATACGATCTCGAAGCGGTCTTAGAGGATGCAAATGTAGGGCCAGAGGTCTCAGAGGATTACCTTAGTGCATTGAATATGTTGGATAATGTCGTGCGAGAATGCATGTACGCCTCTAAAAACTATGCGGGTATTCCCTCCCCGGCGGGAAAACATTTCTACGCATCAGTTCTGTTCACTGCAATGATCACGCGAGGAGTCAGCCTTCTAAATCTTGCGCCCCACACGCCATGGGCGAAAAAGATAATTGAGCATTGGGATTACGCGTCCCTCGCTGGCCTCGCGAGGACGATGATTGAGCTAAGAGTCGCATTCTTCTACCTTTGTGTCGAACCATGCAGTGATGACGAATGGCAATGCCGTTGGAACCTTTTCAACCTACATGACTGCGTTAGCCGACGCCGCATGTTCGAGGCATTGGAGGATGAAGAACAAACTGTTGCATTTGAAAAGCAAGCCGACGAGTTGCGTGACCGGCTTAAAAACAACGCGCACTTCAATTCTTTGGACCCTAAAAAGCATAAGAAATTACTCCATGGCCAAACAGCATATCTGTTTCCCTTAGAGGAGATCGCCGAGAAAGCCGGATTGGAAGTCAAAATGTTCCGATGGCTTTACATATTGCTTTCGAGCCATGTTCATGGACTTCCCATGTCGTTCTATCGAATGGGCAACGGCAATAGCGAGCGGGGGCGAGGACTGCCCAGCCCTGTCGAGGAGAGATATTCTTCGCTCTTCTTATCGCTGGCAGCAAATATGCTAGTTGCGACACGCGATGAAGTACATGAATTGTTCGCTGACGTTGAAAAGCCAGCCACTGAACCGCCAATGACTGAGCACGCGGTTGAAGAAGTTAAAGACGCCGTCGCAGTGGGCGAAACGGTATCAATGGAAGTAACAGACCAGATCACAATTCTAATCACCAGAACCACCGAAAATACCGTTGATCTCGCCTATATTTGCCGCGCAGACGGCCAAATCGTTTTGGAGCGAACGAGCACGGAGGACGAAGGCGGGGAATTGAAGTCCTTTGATCCTTTTTTCTGGACCATCTCGGTAAATGGTACAGCGGCAACCGAAAAAGCCTTGGAAACCGCAATCGCGTCGCGCCATCTGTTTAAGGTCGATCACGTCGAAAGAAAACTGACTTTCAAAACCGACGAATGATGCGCTTAGCAACCGCCCCGGTACCGATCGGCCATGAAATTCCCAAGTTCGTAGCCTCACATGAACTCGTGAGGCGTCGGACATGCCCACAAAGTGACCTTTGCGGGATAGCATCACTACTATCCTACGGCCTAAAAGCAGTAAGTTGTCCACGACATATCCCTAGACCACGCGCAGCAACCCCCACTAAATCGTCGCACACCACATGCGTAGAAAATCACAGGCAGGACCCATCATGCCGAAGATCGACATTGCAGCCGTACCGAAGATCAAAGGCACCCGCTACCCCGCCCCATTCAACGATCCCTGTGCTGAGCGCATTCGGCAACGGCTGGGGGATACCGGCGGTCTCACGGATTTCGGGGTCAATCTCATGCGGCTGCCGCCGGGCAATTGGTCGAGCCAGCGGCATTGGCATTCTGAGGAGGACGAGTTCGTCTATGTGCTGGAGGGCGAGCTGACGTTGATCGAGGATGAGGGCGAGACGGTGCTGCGCGCCGGGGATTGCGCTGCCTTCCCGAAGGGCTCCGGAAACGGCCATCACATGATCAACAAGTCGGACACGACGGCTGTTTATCTCGAAGCCGGCACGCGTTCGCCGACCGACCTCATCACCTGCTCCGATATCGACATGATGAGCTCCAGCACGGACGGCCGGTTCGTGCACAAGGATGGCATGCCTTATCCGGACGGCTAGCGCAATTCCAGGAAAAGTGTGTAGCGGTTTTCCGTCCGGAATTGCGCAAAAACAATAGCATAGAGCGGTGAGGCGATTCCGTGAAACGCGTAACCGCTCCAGGTCGCCATGCAACCTGGTTGAGGGGAAAGTGGGCGCGGACTTCAATGCTGCCGCCCGGTCAGCGGCGCGCGCCCTCCCTTGTCAGCTAAGCTCGGGAAGCTGGTGGATCAGCTTGTCCAGCGTGAGAGGATAGTTCCGCACGCGCACCCCCGTCGCATTGTGGACAGCGTTGGCGATGGCGGCGGCAACGCCGCAGAGGCCGAGCTCGCCGACGCCCTTGGCCTTCATCGGCGAGGACATCGGATCGGCCTCATCAAGGAAAATCACCTCCTGATGCGGAATATCGGCGTGCACGGCCACTTCGTATCCCGCAAGGTCGTGATTGGCAAAGAAGCCGCGCGTCCTGTCCACCGCAAGCTCCTCGGAAAGCGCGCCGCCCACGCCCATGGTCATCGCGCCGATCACCTGGCTGCGTGCAGTCAGCGGATTGAGGATGCGGCCGGCGGCGCAGACGGCCAGCATCCGCCGGATCCGGGTCTCGCCGGTCGCGACGTCGACGCCCACCTCGACAAAATGGGCGCCGAAGGTGGATTGCTGGTGCGTATTCTGGAAGTCGCCATATTCGATCGTATCCTCGGCAATGATCCCGTCCTGTCCGGCTGCCTGCGAGAGCGGCATACGCCGGTTGCCGGACCGGACCTCGCCATCGGCGAAGGTGACATCGGCAGAATTGAAGCCGAGCTTCTGCGCGATCGCCTCGCGCAGCTTGGCGCATGCGGCATAGACGCCAGCGGTGGAGCTGTTGGCACCCCGTTGCCCGCCGGACCCGGCAGAAACGGGGAAGCGCGAATCGCCGAGCTGCACGGCCACTTTGTCCATCGGCACGCCAAGCATCTCGGCCGCGGTCTGCGCGATGATGGTGTAGCTGCCGGTACCGATATCCGTCATATCGGTTTCCACCGTGATCACGCCGTCACGATCGAGCATGACGCGTGCGCCCGAGGCCACCACCATATTGTTGCGGAACGCCGAGGCGACGCCCATGCCGACAAGCCATTGCCCGTCACGATGGCTGCCCGGCCGGCTGTTTCTCGTCTCCCAGCCGAAATGCTCGGCGCCCGTCCGCAGGCAGCCGACGAGATTGCGATGGGAGAATGGCCGGTCGGGATTTTCCGGATCCACTTGCGTATCGTTGATGATGCGGAATTCGACCGGGTCGAGCCCGAGCCGGTCGGCCATTTCATCCATGGCGATCTCGAGCGCCATGAGCCCGGGCGCCTCTCCGGGAGCGCGCATGGCGTTGCCCTCGGGAAGATCCAGCGCCGCAAGCCTGGTCCTCGTCATCCGGCCCGCGCCGGCATAGAGCAGCCGCGTCTGTTGCACGGCATTTTCAGGACCGCCGCCCTTAAGATTGCCCGACCAGCTTTCGTGACCGATGGCCGTGATCTTGCCATCCCGGTCGGCGCCGATGCGGATACGCTGGATGGTTGCCGGACGATGGGTGGTGTTGTTCATCAGGAAGGGCCGCGTCAGCGCGACCTTCACGGGGCGTCCCGCAGCCTTCGCTCCAAGGGCGGCAAGCACGGCATCCGCCCTGAGAAACAGCTTCGATCCGAAGCCGCCGCCAATGAACGGGCTCATCAGATGGACCTTTTCCTTGTCCACACCCAATGCGATGGCGAGGTCCCTCCGCCACGGGTTGATCATCTGGCTGGATGTCCAGACGGTGACCTCATCGCCGTTCCAGGCGGCAATGGATGCGTGCGGCTCCATCATGGAATGCGACTGGTCAGGCGTGGTGTAAGTCTCGTCCAGCGTGATTGCGGCGATAGCGAAGGCATGGTCGAAATCGCCTGCGGCGGAGTCCGGCGCGCCTCTCCCCGGCTTGACGGCGTCCTGCATCGCGGCCGCCAGATCGAATGCCCCCTTCTCGGCCTCATATTGCACCTTGACGAGATAGGAAGCCGCCCGTGCCTGCTCGAAAGTCTCGGCGACGACGAGCCCGATCGCCTGATGATAGTGCTGGATCTCCTTGCCGCCGAAAAGACTCGCCGTGTTGGCCGAGCCTTTCTTCACGGGCTCCATGCTATCGGCAGTCAGGATGGTGAACACACCGGGCGCACGCTTGGCCTCGGTGATATCCATGGATGCGATCCTGCCCTTGGCGATCGCCGATCCGATCACATAGCCGTAGGCATAGGCGACGTTGGGATCATGCCACTCATAGGCATAGTGCGCCCGGCCAGTGGTCTTCAGCTGGCCGTCAATGCGCTCGATGGGCTTGCCGACCACCTTGAGCTGGTCGATGGGATTTATCGTTGCTGGTGTGTCGAACCTCATCTCTCACCCCCTCGCCTGCGCGATAACAGCCCCGAGCGTTCGCTCGACCAGCGTCACCTTGAATGCGTTCTGCTCTGTCGGATGGGCGCCGGCCAGGAGCTTTTGCGTCACCGCTCTTGCCCCGTTCGGAAGCTCGGCTTCGGCCGCCTCCACGCGCCACGGCTTGTGGGCAACGCCACCAACGGCGACACGCCCGGTTCCATCCTCGTGGATGACGGCTCCGACCGATACGAGCGCGAAGGCATAGGAGGCGCGGTCACGAACCTTGCGGTAAATATGCTTGCCGCCAACGGGTTTGGGCAGGACGACCGCCACGATCAGCTCGCCATGTTCAAGGATATTCTCGATGTTCGGCGTGTCGGCCGGAAGACGATGAAAATCGGCGATCGGGACGCTGCGCTTGGTGCCGTCTGGCCGGACAGTTTCGACGACAGCATCGAGGGCCCGCATGGCAATCGCCATATCGCTCGGATGAGTGGCGATGCAAGCATCGCTGACACCGACGACAGCGTGCTGCCGGCTGAAGCCGCCAATGGCCGAACAGCCGCTGCCCGGCTGGCGCTTGTTGCAAGGCTGATTGGTGTCATAGAAATAGGGACAGCGCGTCCGCTGCAGCAGATTGCCCGCCGTAGTCGCCTTGTTTCTGAGCTGCCCCGAAGCGCCGGCAAGCAGCGCGCGCGACAGCAGCCCATAATCGCGGCGGATCCTCTCGTCCGCCGCCAGATCGGTGTTGCGCACCAGTGCGCCGATGCGCAGCCCGCCCTCCGGTGTCGCCTCGATCCTGTCGAAGCCAAGGCCGTTGACGTCGATCAGATGCGTTGGTGTTTCGATCTGCAGCTTCATCAGGTCAAGCAGATTGGTGCCGCCGGCGATGAACTTCGCACCGTCATTTGCCGCCGCAGCGTTTGCGGCCTGCTCGGCCGAGGTGGCGCGCTCATAGGAAAAGGGTTTCATGCCTTCCTCCCCGCAACTTCGTTGATGGCATCGACGATGTTGGAGTAGGCGCCGCAGCGACAGATATTGCCGCTCATCCGTTCCCGTATTTCCGCATCGCTTATTTCGGTGGCAGTCGTCAGATCGCCGGATACTTGGCTGGGTATGTTGGCCTTGATCTCCTCCAGCACGGCGACGGCGGAACAGATCTGGCCCGGCGTACAGTATCCGCATTGAAAACCGTCATGCTTCACGAAGGCCGCCTGCATAGGATGCAGGTGACCCGGCTCTCCGAGGCCTTCGATCGTCGTGATGCTATTGCCTTCATGCATCACGGCAAGAGTGAGACAGGAATTGATGCGCCGCCCATCGACCATGACCGTGCAGGCGCCGCACTGGCCGTGATCGCAGCCCTTCTTCGTGCCCGTCAGATGCAGATGTTCTCGCAAGGCGTCGAGAAGCGAGGTGCGCGTGTCCAGATCGAGTTCGCGGCGCTCGCCGTTCACTCGGAAGGATACTGTCATGGTGGTGGGGGAAGCGGTCGGTCCGGCCTCCTGTGCCAGGGCCTGGGATGTCGCACCCGTCACGAGGGCGGTTGCCGCGGATGCGACAAGCAGATCGCGTCGGGAAATCTCAAGTTCGCCGGGATGTTGCATATCCAGCTCCAGATGTTCGAAATATTCGTGCGCCTTTTTGCGCGGGGAAGGTTCCCGTCAGCGCTAGGCGGACACCGACCCCGACAACATCGGGTGCGCTGCAACGGCTGATTGGTGGCGTTGCGTTTCTAGGATCGATCTCTCAAGCAAATTAATCCGAGCGGGCCGAACGGCAATGCGACATCGGGTCTATCGGGATAAAGAAATCGTGAAGGTACCGTGAGCTGGCTCTACTCGATCGTACCGCCGCTCGACGGCTCCAGTTCGCATGAAAACAAATGTGTCGGCGCGCCATGCAGCATCACGTCCCGCTCGAAGTCGAAACCGCATCTTTCGAGCACGCGCCGGGAAGCCATATTGACGGGACGAACGAGGCCGATCACTCGCTTGGCATGCAAGTCGTCGCGCGAAAAGGCCAGAGCCTCCTTCACCAGTTCCGTGGCATAGCCGCGTCCCCAGCAATCGGGATGCAGGTGATAGGAAAGATTGAGCCCCTCGAACTCCTTCGAGACGGTCACGCCGCCGAACCCGATCGGCCGTCCCTCGGCCTCGACCGTCCAGCGTCCAAATCCATGCACGCGCCAGTGCGCCCGGTCGCGCGAAAGGCGCCGGGCACTCTCCTCCGGTGAATCCGGCGTCGGATCCGGCCGATGGGCAACAAGCTCGGGGCGGGCAAAAAGAGCTGTAATAAAGGCGAGATCCCGGTCTTCCGGCATACGCAAGGACAGGCGTTGAGTGTGCCGCACCATGAAGACCGCTTTCGGGTTACACCGCCTCGGCCAGGGCCGGCGGGTCATAGCAGCAAGCGGCCTTGGAAACGCCCATGCTGCAGCCGCTCGCCTCCAGCGCATCCGCCACCACCTCGACGAACAGGCGGCGCAGCCACACTGCCCGGCTGTCGGCCTGGTCGATGCGCCGATAGAGCATCGTCACCGGGTCGGCCGGCAATTCGAATGGCGGCACCGAAATCGTCAGATCGTGCAGCTGCGCCATGCAGCGGGCGATAGATTCCGGGATGGTCGCAATGGCCGGAATGGCCTGCAATGTCATCGGCAGAGCGGAAAAGCGCGGCGCGGTCGCCACGACCTGGCGACGATAACCGAGGCGCGCCAGAGCGGCATCCACGTTTGTGGATATGGTGCCTTCAATGGACACGGTCACATGCGGCGCAGTGGCAAAATGCTTCAGTGTAAGCGGTGCGGGGCATTTGAGATGGCGGGGATCGTAGATGCAGAGCGATGCCTGCTCGAACAACGGCGCGCGAATATGCCAGGAGGCGGGCTCGTCATGCACGGAGATGCTGAAGTCATAGGCGCCCTCGTCCAGCAGGCGCGCAGCGTCGCGCTTATCGAACGCCACGCTGACCAGCCGGGCATTCGGCGCCAGCTGACGCAGCCGCGCCACCAGCGGCCCGAAGAAGGACGATTCGAGATTGTCGCACATGCCGACACGGAACTCGCCCTGCCAGTCCGCCGGATCGAAAGCCGCCGGCGGGCGAATGGCGCGCTCGATGCCGGACAGAGCATCCTCGATCGCCGGCGCAATGGAAAGCGCTCGCGGCGTCGGTTGCAAACCGCGCCCGACGCGCACGAACAATTCGTCATCCAGCGTCTCGCGCAGCCGGCGAAGTGCTGCGGAAAGACCCGGCTGACCCAGCAACAGGCGCTCGGCCGCACGGCTCACATTCCGCTCCTGCATCAGCACGGAAAAGGCGAGCAGCAGATTGAGATCGATTTTTCGAAGCGTTGCATCATTCATCATCGCCAGTAATACCTGACATGGTTACTATCAATTTGCAATAGGGTTTGAACGTGTACATTTTCTCGTTCCCTGCCGTTTGCAACCTCCCAAGAGGCGGCAGCACAGAAAGGAACGATCCCGATGACTTCTTCCCAAACCCGAAGCGGGGCTGGATTGGCGTTGCTGCTGCTTTGCGCCGCCAACTTCCTGGACGCCATGGACGTCTCCACCATTGGGGTGGCCCTGCCCGCAATCCAGAAAGAGCTCGGCATACAGGCGACATCGCTGCAATGGGCCGTCAGCGCCTATGTGCTCGGCTATGGCGGCTTCCTGCTGCTCGGCGGCCGCGTTGCCGATCTCTTCGGCCATCGCCGCGTGTTTCTCTGGTCGCTCGGCGTCTTTGCTGCCGCGAGCATTGCCGGCGGCTTCGTCGATAGCGCGCCGACCCTGATCGCCGCGCGCCTGATCAAGGGTATCGCCGCCGCCTTCACCGCGCCGGCGGCCCTCGCACTGCTGCTCTCCGTCTTCGGAGAAGGCAACGCCCGCGCCAAGGCGCTCGGCGTATTCTCCTCGACAGGCGCCGCCGGCTTCGTGCTCGGCATGGTGCTGGGTGGTGCTGCGACCATCATCAGCTGGCGGGCAACCCTGGTCATGGGTGCGCCTGTCGCCATCCTCGCGCTGATCGTCGCCCCCTTCGTCCTGCCCGCCGATCACAAGCGAACCGGCCCACGCGCCCGCTTCGACTGGGCAGGCGCAATCACCATCACCCCCGGACTGCTGCTCTTCGTCTTCGGCGTCACTAACGCCGCGGCTGAGGGCTGGCAGGCATTTGCCACGTGGGGATCGCTGGTGGCGGCTCTGGTCCTGATTCTGCTCTTTCTGCTCGTCGAGGCTCGGCATAGCGATCCGATGGTGCCGCTTGCCATGTTCCGGCGCGCCAAGCTCAGCCACGCCAATGCCGTCGCCGCGCTGTTCCAGGGTGCCTATGTCGGCTTCCAGTTCATCGCGACGCTTTACTACCAGAATGTGGTCGGCTGGTCGGCCTTCGCCACCGGCTTCGCCTTCGCCGTTGGTGGGATCTGCGTGATGTTCCTGGCGCCGCGCTTCGCCACGATCGGGCAGAATCGCGGAACGACTTTGCTGATGACGTTCGGCGTCGGGCTGCAGGCCATCAGTTACATTTTCTGGGTGCTCTCGGTCGGCCAGATCGACACGATCGTGCTGGTCGCCATCTCCCAGCTGCTGCTCGGCGTCGGCTATGCCATGACCTATCCGTCCATTCAGGTCGCAGCATTGTCTGATATCGAAGAGGATAAGTCCGGCCTGGCTTCAGGCATGCTCTTCGCCTCGTTCCAGATCGGCGGCGGCATCGTCCTGGCGGCCACGTCGGCGGTCTTCGGCGCGGCACCAAGCTTCGGCTGGAACCCCTACATTGCCGGTATCGGCTTCGTAACGATCCTGGCTGTCGCGATCACGCTGCTCGCCGCCGTCGGCCCGCGGACATCTGCGGCAAGAGCCGCAAACTATCAGGCCGCCGAATAAGCCAAAACACCACGACCCGCTCTTCAAGGAGCGGGTCCATTCTTCTCAGGCGCAGGCGGCTTCGGCCGCGCGGCGCATCAGCAAATCCCGCTCTCTCTGATTTCCGGCAAGCGCCGCGGCCGCCTCGAAGGCGCAGCGCGCCTCGTCATACCGGCCAAGCTTATAAAGAAGATCGCCGCGAACGCTGGGCAGGAGATGATATTCTTTCAACGCGGGTTCGTGCGCGAGTTGCTCAACGATCTCCAGCGCCGCCTCCGGGCCATCGACCATGCCGATGGCAACGGCACGATTGAGCTCGACGATGGGTGAAGGCAGGATCGCGGCAAGCTCCGCATAGAGCTCGGCGATGCGTCTCCAGTCGGTTTCCCCGGCCGTCGGCGCTCTCGCATGGCAGGCGACGATCGCTGCTTGTAGGGCATAGACGCCACTGGCGCCGCCTAGCTCCCGCACCTTCATCAGCGCCTGTAAACCGCGATGGATCTGCAACTGATCCCAAAGCGCGCGGTTCTGATCGAGCAGCAGGACCGGATCACCGGCGGCGTCCGTCCGCGCCGCCGCGCGGGAAGCATTCAATTCCATCAGGGCAAGCAGCGCATGCGCTTCCGGCTCCTGCGGCGCCACCGATGTCAGCACCCGGCCTAATCGCAGCGCCTCGTTACAGAGCTGCAGCCGCAGCCAGTTTTCGCCCCGTGCCGCCGTGTAACCTTCGTTGAAGATGAGATAGACGACCTCCAGCACCGTGGCCAACCGCTGCGATAGCTCCTCGCCATGCGGCGTTTCATAAGCCAGTCCCGATTCCGACAGCGTCCGCTTGGCGCGGACGATGCGCTGGGCGATCGTCGCTTCCGACAGGAGAAACGCCCTGGCGATCTCGTCCGTCGTCAGTCCGCAGACCATCCGCAAGGCCAGCGCCACGCGCGCCTCGCGCGATATCAGCGGATGGCATGCGGTGAAAACCAGCCGCAGCATTTCGTCGCCGATATCATCATCCAGAGCGGCATCGAGATCCGGCATGACCTGCTGATCCTCTTCCATCTCCCGAACGATCATATCGTGCTTGCGGTCGAGCATCTGACGACGGCGCAAATGGTCGAGCGCCCGGCGTTTCGCCGTCGCCATGAGCCAGGCGCCGGGCCGCTCCGGGATCCCCGCCTCCGGCCATCGCTCCAGGGCGGCGACCAGAGCCTCCTGCGTCAGATCCTCGGCGAGCGGCACATCGCGCAACATCCGTGCCAGGCTGGTGATCAGCCTGGGCTGCTCGATCCGCCACACCGCCAGGATCGTCCGGTGGGTGCCGGCGGCCGTCACGGCCGCCTGTCCCGATTGCCGATCATCAGTGCGCGACGGCTGCATGAGGAATCGGATCGCATACACCCTCCGTATGCGGCTCGAAGTAGGCGCGCACTTCGCATGTTCCCTCCCATCCGGGCATGAAATCCTTGTGCAGCTGCATGAACTCGACCGCCAGCGCCACGGCCTCTTCCTTGCTCTGCAGCTCGAAGATCGCGTAGCCGCCGACGACTTCCTTGGCCTCGACGAAAGGACCATCGACGACGCTCAATTCGCGATTCCGGATTGTAACCCGAGCGCCGGTCGCAAGCGGCATCAAGCCCGCCGTGTCGATCATGCGACCGGCTTTGATCTCCCGATCGGCAAGCTTGCTCATGGCTTCCATGAGCTCCGGTGTCGGCTGCATGAAATCGGTGGAAGTGACGATAGACATGAAACGCATGGGACATTCCTCCAGAAACGAGCCGCCGGCACCATTGCCGCTCAAATGAACCCGCTCATATTGACGACGAAGTTGCCCTCGGAAAATCGACAGGCGCTTTGAAAAAATCTTGCGGTTGCTTCCGACCGGCGGCAAACCGCACCTCCAACCCACGCAATTTACCAATATCGACAGCACGGAAGCAACTTGCGCGGAAGCGCAGAGGCTAGACCGGATAACCTCTTGATCCACCGCATTGCCTTTGTTGACTTCCCACAATCGTTGCAAGATGGTGGGACCTAATTGGACCTGCGGACTTTGGAATATCCGGCACTTCCCCCAAGAGCACGGCCTTCCATATCGCTCCGCAGACAACATGGCGGGAGCTCGTTTCTATGTTCGACCATATCTCGATCGGCGTCAAAGACCTGGTGCGGGCGCAGCAGTTTTACGACGCAGCACTTTTGCCGCTCGGCTATGAACGCCTGAGCAATTTCGACGGCACGATCGGCTATGGCTCGGAACGGCCCCAGTTTTGGGTCAACGAAGTGGAGCGACCGGTGCCCGCCGATCGCGGTTCCGGCCTGCATTTCTGCTTCGTCGCTCCAAGCCGGGAAGCCGTCGATGCCTTCTATGCCGCCGGCATGGCCAATGGCGGCGAAGACAATGGCAAGCCGGGCATCAGGCCGGACTACAGCCAGTTTTACTATGCGGCTTTCGTCATCGATCCTGACGGTTATCGGCTGGAAGCCTATTTCAAGGTCGGCGAATAAACCGCAACCCACAATAGCGGCGAAATGCAACCAATCCGTTGGGCCAGACCCGGCTTCGCTTAACCAACCAATGGATTTTCTCAGGCATTTGATCTTTCAGGTTACTGTCAGGCTTCTGTCGTACGGACGCCTGATGGCGGCCGTGGCGGCGTTTTTTGCAAAAACGCTGGCGGGCACGCGCGTTAGATTGGTTCATGACAGCGGCCGACGTTTCCCGATGTACGACAATTCCCTTGCATACACAAAACGCACGACGTCGGTAGGCACACCCCTCGCGGCATTTTTGGCGCTATTCGTGCTTTGGTGGCTGCTGCTGTTTGTCTTCAACCGGTTCCCCTGGATTGACCTCTGGACAGCTCAAAGCGTTTTCACGGCCGCGCCCTGCGCACCATCGAGTGCCGCCGGCAAAATCTGCGGCGCCTTTGCCCTTGCGAGGAATCCCCTTATCGAAGCGCTGCGTGATGTGACGTTGGCCCTTCCCTATATCGCCGTCGTTGGCTTGCTGGCTATCCTCGTCATGTCCCGGCGGAAACACGGCGCCCGTTGGCGAACGCCGAAAACGGATCAATACATCGCCGCTCTGCTGTCATTGGGCATCGGTTGCGGCCTGATCGTCAACACGTTCCTGAAAGGATATGCCGGCAGACCGAGGCCGCGCAGCACGGATCTCTTTGGCGGCGGGCTGGATTTCGTCCAGGCAGGTTCGTTCGCTGGCCGGTGCCTGGGAAATTGCTCCTTCGTTTCTGGAGAAGCTTCGTCAGGCGGTTGGCTCCTTTGTCTGGCGCTGCTGCTGCCGCAGCGCTGGCGCCTCCCGATCGGCATTCCGCTCGCCATCGTCTCCGTAGTCATGCCTGTAATACGCGTGCTCATGGGCGCCCATTACCTGTCGGACGCTGTCCTCGGCTGGCTTCTGTCGTTGGTGGTCTTTGCAGCTGCGATGGCTGTCATAGATTTCACGCGCTCGGGACCATCCACGCAATCTTGAGAGCAGCGGCGTTCATCCGGCATTGCGCAGACGGATCAGGCGACGGAGCCTAGCTGCCTTGCGGATGCGGGCTGTCATCTCGGCAAGCCCGAAAGGCTTCACGAGATAATCAACAGCCCCGATGCCCATTGCCGTCATCTGATCCGACAGCTGATCATAGGCGGACATGACGATCACCGGCGTCGAATCCGCCCGTGCTTCCATATGCCCCAGCAATGCGAGGCCACTTCCATCGGGCAATCGCAGATCAAGAAGAATAACGTCGTAAGCTCGAGCCGCGACTGCGACCGTTGCGGATTCCAGCGTAATCGACCAGTCGACCGACCAGCCTTCCGCGCGCAGGTGATCCTGCACCGCGTTGCCGATAATAGGGTTATCCTCGACCAATAGAACCCGCACGATTGCTCCCTCGCTGCAACCACGGAGCTATGATGAGGATTGCTGACGGCGACCTGAAATTCAGCCGTAGGCGTAACAAAAAAGCCAAGATCGTACAGATCGACAGAAAAACAGCTGTGTTCAAGCGTCCGTCGTTCAGGTAATTGTCAGGAATGGTCGCCAAGGTTGACGGCTTTAACGATCAAAGCTGCGCCCTGCGGTAGGGGTTTTCCGGCCCAACCGACAGCACATGTCTCGGAGAAAACCATTGAATGACAAAAACGTCTCGTCTGGCCGACATTTCGTCAGGCCAGCCATCGGCAGCGTCACACTTTGTCTTATAGCCACGCTTTATGTGCTCCTTGTGACAAACCAGATGTTCTGGACCAAGTCCTACAACTATTTCACGGCCGAACCCGCTGCCTTCATTGCCTTCGTGGCCGGTATCTCTGCAGGCATTTTGGCATTCTTCACGCTGTTCTCCGCGAAATATGTCACGAAACCCGTCCTGATCTTCTTCGTGCTGGTGGCGTCGGTATCCTCCTGGTTCAACGACCAGTTCGGCGTGATCATCGACAAGGAGATGATCCGCAACGCCGCCGTGTCGACGGGCGCTGAAGCCGGACACCTGATCACGACCCGCTTTGCGATGCATGTGCTGTTGACGGGCATTCTGCCCTCGCTGGTGATCATTTGGGTGCGGATCGTCCATCGCCCCATTTTCAAGAAGCTCGCTTACAACACCGCCGTCATCCTTGCCTGCACCGCCGTCTTCGTCGCCGCCGGCACCAGTTTCTACAAGACCTATGCCGGTGTCGGCCGCGCCCATCGCGACCTGATGGATACCCTTAATCCGATCATGCCGATCACCAGCGTGGTGCGCTATGCCATCGACTCGCAAAGGGATGCAAATGTCGTCGCAGGCCCATTGGGGACTGACGCCCGTAGGGTCGGCGTCGTTGATAACGGCAAGCCGCGTGTCACGATCATCGTGGCCGGCGAAACCGCGCGCGCGCAGAACTTTTCGCTCGGCGGCTATGCCAAGATGACCAATCCGGAGCTGGCGAAGCGCAATGTCGTCTACTTCCCCAATACCAGCAGCTGCGGCACGGCGACGGCAACCTCCATACCTTGCCTGTTCTCCGTCTATACACGGGCGCAATACAGCCATCGCAAGGGGCTGGAGACGGAAAATCTGCTCGATGTGCTGACCCATGCCAAGGTCGGCGTGACTTGGCTGGACAATGACACCGGCAGCTACAACGTGACCGATCGCGTCTCCTACACCTATCTGCCGCCCTCGAACGATCCCCGCTTCTGCAAGGACGGGGAATGCAAGGATGAAATCCTCGTCGACAAGGTCGATGGCTGGCTGGACAAGGTGAAGGGCGATAGCGTCCTCGTGCTGCACCAGCTTGGCAGCCATGGCCCGGCCTACTATCAACGCTATCCCGAGGAGTTCCGCCGCTTCCGTCCGGATTGCCGCGCCAACGATTTCGGCTCCTGCTCGCAAGAGGAAATCACCAACGCCTACGACAATACGATCCTCTACACCGATCATATCGTCTCGATGATCATCGACAAGCTGAAGCAGCGCTCGAACTCGGTGTCCGGCGCCGTCCTCTATTTCTCGGATCACGGCGAGTCGCTCGGCGAGAACGGCATCTATCTGCATGGCGCGCCCTATATCATCGCGCCTGCACAGCAGACGCAGGTACCGATGCTGGTGTGGATGGCCGACGATCTGGCGAAGGTAGGCGGCTACGACATGGCCTGCCTGTCGAAACGCGCGCCCGAGGGCACGCACTCGCACGACAACATCTTCCATAGTGTTCTTGGGATGATGGACATATCGACGAAAGTCTACGATCCGAGCCTGGACGTATTTGCCGCCTGCCGCACGCCGTTGAACAAGCTGGCGCAGAACTGATACGCGGCACGCAGCAACCAGCAGCCCCGTTTCGGTGGGGCTGCCAAGCAATCTGGATTGCTCAAAGTCGCTTAGGCTGGCGGATCGTCCGCTCGTTTTCCACATTGCCGGTGTTGAGCGTGGTATTCGGCTCGAACAGCACGACTTCGCATGTCGGCTCGGCGACCGGGCAATGTTCCACACCATGCGGCACGATGATATATTCGCCCGGACCAAGGACGATATCGCCGCCGTTCTCCTCCCGCAGCCTCATGCGCAGAGTGCCCCTGACGACCAGGAACAGCTCGTCCTCCTCCTCATGATGGTGCCAATGGAAAGCGCCATCCAGCTTGACGAGCTTGACCTGAAAATCATTGATGTCGCCGCCGACGCGCGGGCTCCAAGCCTCTCGAAGGCTGCAAAAGCTTTGGTAAGATTGACCTTTTTCAGCGTGACCATGGGTTCCTCCTTCTCGCCCAAGCGGCTTGATGTCGAAGCTAATATTGGAGGCAGCATCGCCGAAGGCAACGCCGACGCTAGCGAATGCGGTCGATTGCCATTGCCATATCGAATTCTTCGAAGGTTTCAGCCGAAACTTTCCGGGTAGTTGATGAGCCGCGACGACACTACATGCTGCTTCAACATCATTTCGACACATGACAGGAAAAATCATGACGACACACAATGTCGAATTCGGACTGGATACGTTCGGCGACGTGACCTTTGACGACAACGGCACGCCGTTGCCGCATGCGCAGGTCATCCGCAACGTCGTCGAGGAAGGTGTCCTTGCCGATCAGCTCGGCATCGATTTCTTCGGCATCGGCGAGCATCACCGCGAGGATTTCGCCGTCTCCTCCCCTGAGACGATACTGGCCGCGATCGCCAGCCGCACGTCGCACATTCATCTGGGATCGGCCGTGACGGTGCTGAGCTCGGATGATCCGATCCGCGTCTTCCAACGCTTCTCCAGCCTCAACGCCATCTCGAACGGCCGCGCCGAGGTGATCCTCGGCCGCGGCTCGTTCACGGAATCCTTCCCCCTGTTCGGCTTCGAACTGTCGCAATACGAAAAATTGTTCGAAGAAAAGCTGGACCTGTTCGCGGCGCTGCTCTCCAACGAACCGGTGACCTGGCAGGGCAGCATCCGGAAGCCGTTGCAAAACCAGAGGGTTTTCCCGACCATCGAGAGCGGCCATCTGAAGACATGGATCGGCGTCGGTGGCAGCCCGGAATCGGTTGTCCGCGCCGCCCAATATGATCTGCCGCTCATGCTGGCGATCATCGGCGGCAGCCCCTATCGCTTCCAGCCCTATGTCGATCTCTATCAGCGGGCCTTCGCGCAATTGGGCAAGCCTGTCAGGCCGATCGGCATCCATTCGCCGGGCTATATCGCTGACACCGACGATCAGGCTCGAGAGGAATTGTGGCCCTGCTACAAGGCCATGCGCGACCGGATCGGCCGCGAGCGCGGCTGGCCGCCCATGACCCGAAACGAGTTCGAAAACGAGATCGAAAAGGGTTCGCTCTATGTCGGCTCGCCGGAAACGGTCGCCGCCAAGCTCGCCCCGGTCGTCAAGACGCTCGGCATCAACCGCTTTCAATTGAAGTACAGCACCGGTGCGCTCGGCCACGACAAGTTGATGCGCTGCATCGAACTATACGGCCAGAAGGTCATTCCTGCGGTGCGCGCGGCATTGGCGGCATAGTTCGAGATCGGACCTAGCCGCCTTCCGTGATCGACTGGAACAGCGCATGCGTCGCCGCGCCGCGGGGGCATGCGCTGAATCCTGTTGTCATCACTACGTAGTAAATGCTACTTAAGTTAATATGAGTAGCATTTACTACGAAGCGGAAGCGCGCGAATGACAGCGAAAACGCAGGAGTGGCAGACCTTCGAAAGCCGGGTTATCGCAGTGCTCGATGCGCTCGCCCCGGCAGAACAGCGCATTGCCCGTTTCTTCATCGACCAGAAGCAAACGGTCCTCTTGAATTCCGCCGCCCAGATTGCGCAGCTTGCCGGCGCCAGCGACGCCACGGTCGTGCGCACCGCACGTGCGCTTGGCTTCGAAAGCCTGTCTGCGCTGCGTGCCGCCTTACTCTCCGAATTGACAGGCATGCCCTCACCCGGCGACCGGATGGAGCGGACGCTGGCCGAGACGGGTGGCGATGCGCTTCGCCACGTCATGGGCATCCACGAAAAGGCATTGGAGGCTCTGCGACATGAGAAGTTCGCCGTAAGCTTCGAGCGTTGCATCGATATTCTGGCAGGTGCGGCCCGGCGCCATGTCTTCGGCATCGGTCCCTCGGGTGCCATGGCGGATTACGCCAGCCTGCAATTCAACCGCATCGGCCTGCCGACGAATGCGCTTTCTGCCTCGGGCATCGCCTTGGCCGATCGCCTCCTGTGGATCGGCAAAGGCGATGCGGTGCTTGTCATGGCCTATGCGCCGCTCTACCGCGAAGTCGAGGTCCTCCTCGATCAGGCCGCCCGGCATGACGTGCCGGTCATTTTGATCAGCGACGACCTTGGCCCGCTGGTTGCCGGCAAGGTGGCGGAGATCCTTCCCCTACCGCGCGGCAATGCCGATCATCTCGCCATGCATGGCGGCACGATGGTTCTGATCGAAGCGATGATCGTTGCACTGGCAGCGAGGAACAAGGAAGCAGCCCTCGACAGCCTGGATCAGCTGAGCATGCTGCGCGGCTCCATCGACAAGGCCTGGAGCAAACGCGGCACAAGGAAACGGAAGTGAACGCCGGTGCGAGCCAAGGCTCGCATCGTGCGGCGGCCATTCGGCCTCTGGCGCAAGTTCACCCAGAGCATGAAGAAAATCTACGGAGAAAGACCATGCGAAATCAAAGCCCTCATCGTCATTCGGGAATCATCTCATGAGCAGCCTCACACCCATTCTCTCCACCGTGATGGCATCCTTTCTCGGCTCTTTCGTAGAGGTCGTGGAAGCCTTCACCATCGTCCTTGCCGTCGGGGTCACGCGCAGCTGGCGACCGGCGCTGACGGGTGCGGCGCTCGCGCTCGCCGTGCTGGCAGCCCTCGTCCTCATCTTCGGGCCGTTGCTGGCGCTCGTGCCGATCGAAACGCTGCAATTCGTCGTCGGCGTTCTCCTGATCCTGTTCGGCATGCGCTGGCTGCGCAAGGCCATTCTTCGCTCGCTGGGTGTCATCGCCCTGCATGACGAGGAAGCCGCCTTCTCGAAGGAAACGGCAAACCTCCAGGCGCAATCCTCCGATCGCCGCGCCGATTATCTCGCCGGCCTCGCCGCCTTCAAGGCGGTACTGCTGGAGGGCGTCGAGGTGGTCTTCATCGTCATCGCCGTCGGCGGCGCGCATGGGCTGACGCTCTATGCCGGCCTCGGCGCGCTTGCCGCCTTCATTCTGGTGATGTTGATCGGCCTGCTGGTGCATCGCCCGCTGGCAACCGTGCCGGAAAACACCCTCAAATTTGTCGTTGGTCTCATGCTCACCAGCTTCGGCATTTTCTGGACCGGTGAAGGCATCGGCGCTCACTGGCCGGGCGCGGATCTCGCTCTGATTGCCATCTTCGCAATCGTTTCGCTGGCCTCCTTCGCCATTCTTCGCGGCCTGCGCGGCTCCAGCGGCAACCCCACAGCAAAGGCAGCCCAATGACCGTCCTCCGTATCGCCTTGTCCGAGCTCATCGGCATGTTCATCGACGACGGCAGCCTCGCGACCCTCTGCCTGATCCTCATCCTCGCAATTGCGGGCGCGGTCGAATTTCTCGCCATGCCGCCGCTCGTGGGGGCAGTTCTTTTGCTGCTCGGCTGCCTCGCCATTCTGCTCTACAGCGTCCGTCGTGCGGTAAAGCGGTAATATTCATACTCCCCTGCGAGCCTCTTCGGGCCTGCGGGGGAAGATGACCTCATCAATCGCGAATTCCGCCAAGCCCACCACTGTCGCGCATATGTGGCCGGATGTCGCCTCTCGACAGGACCCTTCGCGGATGCGAAGAATTCGGCATCATCAGCCAATTTGGAGAAACGGTCACATGAGCAGCGCCCATCCCGAAGTCTATCTGGTGCGACACGGGCAGACGGAGTGGAGCCTTTCCGGCAGGCACACGGGCCGAACCGACATTCCCTTGACGGCCGCCGGCGAGGAAGCCGCCCGCAAGGTCGCCGGGCGCCTGCCCGCCATCGATTTCGCCGCCGTCTGGTCAAGCCCGTCGCAGCGCGCCCAGAATACTTGCGCGCTGGCCGGCTTCGGCGGTCGGCGCGTCGTCAAGGACGATCTGGCGGAATGGGACTACGGCGCCTATGAAGGCATCACAACCAAGGCAATTCTCGCCGAGCGCCCGGGCTGGCAGGTGTTTCGCGACGGCTGCCCGAATGGCGAGTCGGCCGCCGATGTCGGAGCACGGGCCGATCGGATCATCGGCGAACTTCGCGCTATCGACGGTTCCGTCCTGATCTTCTCCAGCGCCCATTTTCTGCGAGTCTTCGCCGCCCGTTGGGCCGGCCTGCCGCCGCAAGACGGCGCACGCCTGGTGCTCGACACGACAAGCATCAGCGTGCTCGGTTACGAACACGACATGACCGAACCGGTCATCCACCGCTGGAATCAGAACTGATCTGCAACGATATCGAGCGACGGCTGGTCGCTCGATATCGCCGTGGAAAGCAACGCATGGCGCTTACCAGGCCTTAAGCCCCAACAGCTTCTCGCCCAAGGGCGTCAAGACTGCCGTCGATGCATTGTGCTTTTCCCATTCGCGGGGATCACCGGGAAAGGCATCGCGCTTCGGATGATCGAGCTCCCGCCACAGACGAATTCGCTCCTCGCGCTCGGCAACATTGCCGAATTCAGCCGGATGCATGGAGATATACTGCGCCATGCGAACGCGGTTATCCGAATGATTTGGACGCACGCCGTGCGCCAGCAGCGAATTGAAGATCATCAGATCGCCGGGCTCCATGTCGATGTTGACAACTGGCAGACCAGTCATATCGGGATGCATCGGATCGCGATCCGCCGGCTGCGTCTTTTCCCACTCGTTGAAATGCTCGAAAAGCTCCGGCACGCACTGAAATCCACCGACGTCGCCATCCTGCTTTTTCAGGCTCAGCACGCCCTGCACGCCGATGGGCAAGGGACGGATCGAAGTGTCGACATCCCAATGAATGAAGCCGTTCGGATTTCCCTTCACCTTCTTCGGTGGATTGAGATTGGCCCGATCGATGGTGACCCATAGGTCGTCGCGATCCCATATGTCGACGAAGACGTCGTAGATCCGCCTTTCCATGCGGTTATCCCAGAGGTACTGGTGATTGTAGATCTCCAGCATGCCTGTGTTGTTGAGCTCCTTCATCTTGTGCTCGCGCCGTTGCGGCGCATACCAGGTGGAGGAATCGGTTGGATCCTTCTCGTCAAAGCGCCATAAAACGTCGACAAGGCGCTCGACATTCGCCGCCGGCACGGCCTGGCGCACAATCACATAGCCTCTGGTGATCCAATGCTGCCAGTCGTCCTTCGACAGCACCCTGAGCGGCAATGTCTTCTGGATATCCTTCAGTTGCGTCGCGATCGCGGATGCGGTCGGGTGAGCGTCTCGTTTCAAGGCAGGCTGCATCGATTTCCTCCATCTGGCTGGCCCCTGTCATTTCGGGTGACGGAAAAGTTATAGCCGCGGGCTCCCGTGTCATGTTGCTCGGCTTTGGCCATTCCTGATACTATTATGGCCTCTATTGTTTCACGGACGCCCTATGAAGCCTTATCTCGAAGTACTGCCGCGCTCGCCTGAGGCATCATGGAGCATGCTCAATCGCAGGCTGGACGACTGCATCCCTTTCCAATGGCACCATCATCCGGAATACGAGCTCACGCTGACGCTGAACTCGATCGGGCAGCGCTTCATCGGCGATCACAGCGGCGAATATGGCGATGGCGATCTCGTGCTGGTCGGCCCCAATCTGCCGCATAGCTGGGCCTCGCGCGCCAAGATCGAGGAGCATAAGCCGCACATCGCGCTGGTGCTCTGGTTCCACCGCGAATGGCTGCTGCAGATGACAGGCGGGGCCATCGAATTCCGGCCGATCGAAACGATGCTGCGCCGCGCAGACAACGGCTTGCGATTTTCGGATGATGCGGCTGCAGCCGTGCGGCCTGCTTTCGAAACGATTTTCGACAAGCCTCCGGTTGAGCGCCTGCTGGCGCTATTGGCTATCCTTGTCAGAGCAGCGGAAGACCGGCAGGCGACGCCGCTTGCAAGCGCACCCGCTCAGGCGCCTGATGTCAAGGAAAGCCGCGAGCGCATAGACCGTGTCCTGACGCACATGCATCTCCATTATGCCCGCACGATCAGCCTCGACGAACTGGCCGATATCGCCGCACTTAGCGTCTCGGGCCTGCACCGCATGTTTCGCCGCCATACGGGCGTGGCTATATCCGACTATATCATGCGCATGCGCATCGGCGACGCATGCGCCCGCCTCTCCTCCACCGATCAGGCCGTGCACCACATCAGCGACGCCGTCGGCTACAACTCGCTCGCCAACTTCAACAGGCAGTTCAAAGCATTGAAAGGCATGACGCCGCGCGAATACAGGACAATGTTCGTCAGCCGTTGATCGGGGCGGCCGCAAGCAGTTTTGCGATCTTTGCCGCCGCCGCATCCGCCGCAGCGACCTCCATGCGGGCGATGCCGAACAACAGTCCCGGCCGCGATGGCCCGAGATGCAGCGACGACATGGCCCGCAATGCGAAGCCGTGAGAATTGATCGAGCGCATGGCAGCGATGTCATCGGCGGCGATATCCTGGAACCAGCTGGCCAGCTGCTGGCCGCCATTACCTTCGCCGACATCAAGCCACGCGCCGCAATGACGATTGAGGGCGGAGACAACAGCCGCCATGCGTTCCGCGTAGACGGCGTTCATATGCCTGAGATGCGCGCGAAACCGGCCTTCGTTGATAAAGTCGGCAAGGGCCGCCTGGATATGAACAGGCACGACCGCTCCTCTCAGCCGTTGCGCCGTCTCGACGGTCGCCACGAGCCTGGAGGGCACCACTGCATAGGCGACGCGCAGACCGGGCGCGAGCGTTTTCGAAAACGTGCCGAGATAGGCAACCACTTCGCCACGATCGATGCCCTGCAACGCGGCGATCGGGCGGGAGGCATACTGAAATTCACTGTCGTAATCGTCTTCCAGCACGATCGCACCCGTGGCGCGGGCAAATTCGAGCAGCGCCAGGCGACGTGACAGGCTCATGGTCACGCCGGTCGGATATTGATGCGAGGGCGTGACGTAGATCAGCCGCGGCGGCGGTCCGGCCGCGCGGGCAATATCGATGCCTTCCTCATCGCAAGGCACAGGCACCAGAGTGGCGCCCGCCATCCGGAGCAATGCGTGCGCAGTGGCGTAGCCGGGATCCTCGATCCATGCGAGGCCACCGTTCGGATGATCTGCCCGGAGCAGAACGCTCGCGAGCAGGCTGATCGCCGCGCCGGTCGAAGGCACGATCAGCACCTGTTCGGGGCGGGCGATCACGCCGCGCGTCGCCGAAATATGGTCGAGGATCGCACCGCGCAATTCGGGAAGGCCGCCATGGGCACCATATCCCAGATCGTGCACCCGAAGCGACCGGCCGCGGGCGCCGAGACATCGCGCCCAAGCGGCATGGGGGAAAGCGGAGACATCCGGTATACCGGGCTCGAACAACCCACCCGTGGCGAACTCTGTGGCCTGGGGCGAGCTCAGCGGTGGCGCTGCAACCTGCCCCTGCAGGGGTGGCGTCGAGAAAGCCGCAACGCGGGTTGCCGCACCTGTCGTCGATTGCAGATAGCCCTCCGCCTTCAGGCGATCATAGGCGTTGACAACGGTTGAGCGCGCGACACCAAGCGAGATGGCCAACGCCCGCGTCGAGGGCACGCGTTGCCCCGCCGGCATCTGCCCATGAAGGATACGGTCGCGCATCACACGGTAGACCTGCCCTTCGAGATCGCCCGAAGTCCGGTCGAGCGCCGGCCATTGTGCGGTAGATATCATGAAGCCTCAACTGGTCTGTTCAAAATCAAGAAACTGGCAGTTTATAGCCTACCTCTTTGCTGGCAGAGATCAACGATCAATCGATGAGGAAGACATGGCCGATCACTATCCGCCCGCCACAGAGGACTACCCGACCACCGAGCGCAGCCGCGTTCGGCGCAGCCCTCGCCGCGGCAGCCACGCCCGCGCCGAGGTCCATGCCATTCTGGATGCCTCTCCTCTTTGTCACGTCGGCTATGTCATCGACGGTGCGCCCTATGTGACGCCGACCTTGCACTGGCGCGAGGGCGAATATGTCTATTGGCACGGCTCGGCCGCCAGCCGCTTTCTGCGCGCGGCGGAAGATGTGTCGGTCTGTCTGACCTGCAGCATCATGGACGGCTATGTGCTCGCCCGCTCCGCCTTCAACCACTCGGTCAATTATCGCTCCGCCATGGTCTTCGGCACGGCTCGCCTGGTAGATGACGTCGAGGAGAAGGCAGATGCCTTGCGCCGCCTCATCGAAGACCTGTTTCCCGGCCGCTGGGACAGCCTGAGGCCGATGACCGGACAAGAGGCGAAGGCGACATCGGTCCTGCGGATGAAAATCGACGAAGCGACCGCCAAGATTCGCAACGGCCCGCCGGGCGACATTGACGAAGCGGACTACCCGGTCTGGGCCGGCGTCCTGCCCATAAGAAGCCAGCTAGCCCCGGCGCAAGCCGCGCCCGGCATGCCCGACGGGATGGAGCTACCGCAATCGCTCTCGGACCTGATAGGATCGGGCCGGATTCGCTGAGCCGCATTTGATGACCAAAGGACTTTGACATGGATCTCGCCAACTGGAGCGGCGTGCCTCGCCCCGAAAGAACCACCCTCGAAGGTCGCTATGCGAGGATCGAACCGCTCGATCCCACGCGCCATGGCGCTGAGCTGTTCGCTTCGGCTCAGGCTCCCGGCGCCGAGGATCGCTTCCGCTATCTGTTCGAGGATGCGCCTGCCGATTACGCCGCCTTTTCTCCCTGGCTCGAAAAAGCGGCCTCCAGCGCCGATCCCCTCTTCTTTGCGGTGATCGACAAGCGGACAGGCCGTGCCGAAGGTCGCCAGGCCCTGATGCGCATCGATAGCACGCACGGCGTCATCGAGATCGGCAGCATCCTCTGGGGGCCGGCGATCGCCCGCAGCCGCGCGACCACCGAAACACTCTATCTCTTTGCATCCTACGTCTTCGACACGCTCGGCTACCGCCGTTTCGAATGGAAGTGCAACAATCTCAATGAACCGTCGAAACGTGCCGCCGAACGCTTCGGCTTCACCTTCGAGGGCATTTTCCGCCAGCACATGGTCGCGAAGGGTCGGAACCGTGACACCGCCTGGTTCGCGATGATCGATGCCGACTGGCCGAGACTGAAGGCCGGATATGAGCGCTGGCTCAGCCCTGAGAATTTCGACGAAGCCGGGCAGCAGAAGAGCAAGCTGACGTTCGGCTAGTCAGCCAGAGCCCCTCTGGCGTGATGCTTCGATGCTAAAGGGATTTTCGGCAGCGCACGACGCGTTCGGTTTCCTCTACGCAACCAAGAACACGCTTCGCATCAGCTCGACAACATCCGAAACCATCGGCCCTGTCACCTGCGGTGGATTTGGTGCTTCGCAAAGCTCCCGCCAGATATAAAATGTCAGCTCGGCCCCATCCGTCTCCGGCTCGGCAGCAGGCCTGCCGAAGGAGGCGAGCACTCGATAGCGCTCATCCTGCCAAAACAAGGTCTCAAGCCAATCATAGACCGGGATGATGTGGAAATGGATCGGATGTCCCGGCGAATGCCCGTAACGGCCGATGTAGACGCGCTTGGGGCCAAGCCGTGTTTCGACCTCCCGCTGCGCCCTGGCAAGAAGAGGCCCAAGCGATGTGAGCGCTTCGGTCGGCAGATCGTATAATGCATTCGTTCTAGCCTTGGAGCCGACCATCAGATAGCCCGGCAGGACCGTGTCGATGCGATGGTTCACGAGCCAATGTTCGGTCTCGTGAATTCTGAACTTGGAAGGAATATCCAACTCCGACACCTTTTCATTGCCGTCAGGGCGGCCTTCCCTAGAACAGTCGTAGGAAAGAGCCGGACTCCGACGTGGAGCATACCGAAGATGCCGAACTCGATCGGTGTCAGCAACACAGTGAAACAAAAACGCTTCCGTTCCACTCAAGATTTCGCTTCCGTGGCCGCAATCATCACGGTACATATCGCCTATATTCGCGCCAACCCACCTGATGACGATCCGAGGATAGTGGCATGACATTTCAGAGCAGTTCGCGTCTCTACGCTGCTGTTTCATCCCTGTTGTGGCCGGCCATCTTTTGCGCCGGACTGACGGGCTCGTATTTCGCGTTCCATTCGCAGATGCATCTGCTGTGGTTCAATGTCGTCTACCTCTCGGTCGTTGCGACAATCGCGCTCTTCGAGCGGCTCATGCCCTATGAGGAGACTTGGCTCGATGGCGATGGCGAGACGTTCAACAACCTCGCGCATACGCTCTTGAGCAAGGGTGCCGTGCAGATCGCCGCGGCCATCGGCACGTCATTTCCGATGGCGGTGGCAATCGTTGCGCAGCCTTTCCTGAGCCACAAAGCAGATATCTGGCCGGAGCAATTGCCGATGGCCTTCCAGGTCGTGCTGGGACTCATCATCGCCGAATTCGGCCTCTATCTCGCCCATCGCCTGGCCCACGAGCACCTGTCGCTCTGGCGTTTCCATGCCTTGCATCACAGCGTCGAGCGCCTGTGGGTCATTAATACCGGGCGCTTTCATATCATCGACAGCCTGTTCAAGATCGCGCTCAGCCAGATCCCGCTCTATCTGCTCGGCGCGCCGCTGCCGGTCTTCCTGTGGATCGGCGCCGTCACGGCCTTTATCGGCCTTCTGACCCATTGCAACATCGATGTGTGCACCGGCCCGCTCGACTGGATCCTGTCGACTCCGCGCCTGCACCGTTGGCATCACTCCAAGCTGCTTGCCGAAGGCAACACCAATTATGGCGAGAACCTTGTCATCTGGGACCAGATCCTCGGTACCTATTATAATCCGCCCCGCCCCTCCTCCACCGACATCGGCATCACCGGTAAGGTCGCCGACAGTTTCCTCGCCCAGCTCGCGCAACCCTTCTCCAAGAAGGGCGCCAAGCAGATCATCGGCAAGAAGCCGAAGGAATTGCGGGATAAGGAAGAGCTGGCTGCAAAGGCGGCTGCCGCCCGCGAACAGGCCAACGAACCGATCCGCAAATCCAGCTAGCAACCCCTCCCGATCGTTGCACCCATCCGAATTTCCGGGCGGGCAAAATATCGAACTCGCTCGGCAAAAGGCACCGGCTCCGACGAATCCCGGCCGGGCCAATGCACGTAAATCCATTTCAATTCGAGAAGATATTGTCATTTAACGTGTATTGAAAAAGGCACCCCGGGGGGTTACCTAGGTCCACACAAATTATTCATGATGAAAGATTAGGAAAATCATTAAGATGGAAGGGAGGTTTACCACAGAATACCTCAAGCAACTCCATAGAATATTTTTTATTTCTAGAGAAGTAGACAGACTTGAGCGAGAATTCATTAAGCAAGGCATAGCACATTTTCATGTCTCCGGCGCCGGGCACGAGTCGACGGCGCTGCTCAACGAATTCCTCCATGACGACGACTGGCTGCATCTGCACTATCGCGACAAGGCCTTGATGCTGGCGCGCGGCATGCCCATTCGTGAGTTCTTCTCGAGCCTGCTCGCCACAGCCAATTCCCATTCCGCCGGCCGACAGATGAGCGCGCATCTATCCTCACGCGCTCTCAACATCACCTCTATCGTCGGCCCGGTCGGCAACAACGCGCTGCATGCGGTCGGTGTCGCCGCATCGCTGAAATACAAGCCCAGCATGCCGATCGCCATCTGCTGCGTCGGCGACGGAACGACCCAGCAGGGCGAGTTCCTCGAGGCCGTGGCAGAAGCGGTTCGTAGCCAGTATCCGATTGTCTTCATCGTCGAGGACAACAGTTTCTCCATCTCGACACGGACCAGCAAGCAGACCTTCTTCGATCTGCCTGATGGCCCCGCATCCTCCTTCTACGGCATCGACATTATCCGTATCGACGGCGACGATCTGCCTGCGTCACGCGAGGCCTTCCGCAAGGCCGTTCGCCACAGCCGCAACAACCGCACGCCGAGCATCGTGCTTCTCAATCTCGAGCGCCTGTCCGACCATACGAATGCCGATGACCAGAAGACCTATCGCACCCTCTTGGAGATCGAATCGGGCTCTTCCCGCGATCCGCTTCCGAACTTGCGGGCGATGCTTCAGAAAGCGGGCGTCAGCGCTGATGCGCTCGAGAAGATCGAACAGGAACTGACGGCCGAAGTGCAGGCGGAAGCCGCCCTTGCCCGCAAGGAAGATGCACCCGAAGTCGAGCTGGATGCAAAGGCCCCATACCCCGCCTCCTTCGCCGAAACGGCGGAGTATCGCGGCATCGAGCGCGATGCAACGCTGACCATGCGCGAGGCGCTGAACGGCGTGCTCGACAGGCAATTGGCCGCCAATCCCGAAGTCGTGCTGTTCGGCCAGGATATCGAAGATCCCAAGGGCGATGTCTTCGGCGTCACCCGTGGCCTCAGCACCAAATATCCCGAGCGCGTTCGCAACGCCGCACTCACCGAATCCACCATCGTCGGCACCGCCGTCGGCAGAGCGCTCGCCGGGCAACGGCCGGTCGCCTTCCTGCAATTCGCCGATTTCCTGCCGCTCGCCTATAACCAGATCGTCTCGGAAATGGGCAGCATGTACTGGCGCACCAAGGGCGCCTGGGAATCTCCCGTGATCCTGATGGTGAGCTGCGGCGGCTACAAGCCCGGCCTCGGTCCATTCCACGCGCAGAGCTTCGAAAGCATGCTGGCCCATACGCCCGGCATCGATGTCGTCATGCCTTCCAGTGCCGGCGATGCCGCCGGCCTGCTGAATGCCGCCTTCGAATCGAAGCGCCCCACCGTTTTCCTTTATCCGAAAGCGGTGCTCAACAATTCCGACGGCCGCACCTCGACCGATCTCGACAAGCATTTCGTCCGTCCGGGCCTGTCGCGCTACGTTGCCCGCGGCCGCGACCTGACGCTGGTCAGCTACGGCAACACGGTGTCTCTCTGCGCCAAGGCCGCCAGGGCCTTCGAAGCGCAGGGCTTTTCCGTCGAGGTGATCGACCTCCGTTCCATCTCGCCGTGGGATGAAAGGGAAGTGCTGGCAAGCGCCAAGCGCACGAGACGGTTGATCGTCGTGCACGAAGACAACCGCACTGTCGGCATGGGCGCCGAGATCGTCGCCACCGTCACCGAAAAGGCCGACGTTCCCGTCGTCGTCCGCAGGCTTGCCCGCGCGGACGCGCATGTTCCCTTCAATTTCCGCAACCAGCTCGAAATGCTGCCGTCCTACAGCAAGCTCGTCGACCTGATGGCCGAGGTTCTCGAATGCGAGGTCACTTGGCACGAAGAGGATGATAGCGGCCCGACTGCCGCCATCAAGGCAATCGGCTCTGGTCCTGCCGACGAAAACGTGTTGATCACCGATCTCCTGGTCAAGCCGGGCGACACGATCGAGGTCGGCCAGCTCGTGGCGGTCGTCGAGGCGACGAAGGCTTCGGTGGAAATCTGCGCCAATATCGGCGGGGTCGTGCTGGAGGTCTTCGCCAGGATCGGCGACCAGATCGCCACCGACAGCACGCTTCTGACCGTTGATGCCAACCGGGATACGAGCGAACAGAACTTCGCTCTCGCCTCGGAGACACAGAACAAATTCGTGCTGCGCCGCCTGAAATCGCACTCCATTCCGGCGCTGCGCCGCCATTCCGGCAGTTTCTCGGAGATAGCCGTCAGCGGCATCGGCTTTGCGACCGGCGCCCGCCGGGTCGCCAATGAGGACATCATCCATCATTGGCCGAACCGGCGCGCCGACGAAATCTTTGCGCTGACCGGCATCAAGAGCCGCTTCTGGGTCGGTCCGGGGGAAGGCACGTTGAGCCTTGCGACAGCGGCCGTTCGCGATCTGCTGCGCCAGACCCAGATGTCGATTCACGACATCGATCTGGTCATCGCCGCAACGGGCACGCCCGATATCGCCACGCCGTCGCTCGCAAGCCGCGTCGCCGTTGCAGTCGCCGAAGACGGCGTGCGGCCGTCCCTTGCCGCCTACGATATGGGCGCCGCCTGTTCCGGCTATCTCTACGCGCTGCAGCAGGCCTACGATTTCATCGCGCAGCAGAATGACGCGAAGGTGCTGATCGTCACCTCGGAAGTGCTGTCTCCACTGCTCGACATGAAGGATTTCTCCACCGCCATCCTGTTCGGCGACGCCGCCACCGCCAGCCTCGTGACCACCCGCGACATGGCGCGCAGCCCGCTATTCGCGGCGAGCCGCCCGACCATCAGCGGCCGCCCGGAACCGGGCGATCTTCTCTTCGTCCCTCTGCCGGATGAAGGCGTCATCGCCATGAACGGCCGCGCGGTCTTCACCGAAGCGGTGCACTCCATGTCCCGCTCGATCGAGGACGCCTGTGTCGACGCCGGCATTGAACTCGCCAATCTCGATCTGCTGGTGCCGCATCAGGCCAACCAGCGCATCATCGACACCATCGCCAAGCGCAGCGGCCGCCCGGCGTTGAGCGTCATCGAGAATTACGGCAATACCAGCTCTTCGAGCATCCCGCTCGCCATGCTTCATGTCGCCAACGAACGACCCGAGCCGCTCAATCTCGGCCTCGTCGCTTTCGGCGGCGGCATGACATCGGGCGCGGCCATCGTTCGCACGATAAAATAGCGACTGCTGCCATTGCAGCCGCTTCAGTCCGACAGCAACGCCTCGCCCTTGTTCGATCAGGTGCGAGGCGTTCGTCTGACAGAGCTCTGATTGGCACCAGCTGCTACATATGCGCGAAGATATCCTCCCGGGCTATCCCGCAGTAGAAGCACGAAGCATCAAGTTTTTGCAACCTATGCGGTCCATCTTTCATTACAATTCATCCATCTTTACCCGTGCCATCCCTTGAAAAGCACCTGAGCGGTACTTTACTTGAAGTGCATGGCTAAGGCACCCTCTCCATCGCACGCAACGCATCTGCGATATGAACTCGCTCCCGATGCAGCCGCGCGACAGGCAATGGACGAGACCCTCGCCGCATACGGGCAGATGATGAAGCTGCTGACGGAGATCGTGCCGGACAGAGCCGGCGCGAACCTCGTCACGCTTCATGAGCTTGCCTATGAAACTATCCGCGAACGCACAGCTTTGCCCGCGCGCCTCGTAACGCTCGGCCTGCGTGATTTTGCGGCCAGTCGAGGCGAGCCGGTAGGCGCCAACCGCCTGCCGCTCGACGAAAAGCTCTTTGCCATCAAGGGTCCGTCTGACCTGACAATCTCGACGGTGCGCGGCCGTGTCGCCGTGTCCTTTGACGTGGCCGGCTACTTCAAGGGGTGGGACACCAATCTTCCCGCCTACCTGATCGCCGATGGCGGCCACTACGCGATTCACATCGGGGTCACACCAAACTCCCCCCGAACGGAGGAAAATATGACGATGAACGAAGGCATTCTTTCCCGTATGGGACGACTGATCGCCGGCCTCGCCAATGCGGCAGTCGACAAGGTGGAAGGCGCCAACAAGATCGCAGTCATCGAACAGGCGCTGCACGAAATCGACGCCGCGGCCGACGAGGCACGCACCGATCTCGGCAAGGCCCGCGCCGAGGAATATCGCATCGCGAGCCGCCGCACCGAAATCGTCGACGATCTCACCGCCCTCGACGCAAAGATCCGGCTTGCGATCTCCACTGACCGCGAAGACCTCGCCAAGGCCGGCGTCTCACGCCAGATTGATCTCGAAGCCCAGATCGCCGCGCTCGACAAGGCGCTGGCGGATGCAAGTGAGCAGATCGATGAAGGCCAGAAGGCGCTGCAGGCTGTCCTGGCCACCCGCCGCGAGGCGGAGGCCCGGCTGGCCGATTTCAAGCGCAGCGTTGCCCGCCACACGCCGGAGGAAGCAACAGGCGGCGTGCCGCGTGCGACCGCGACCGCCGGAGCCGCTCGCGCGGCTGCAGCCGTCTCCCGCCTCACCGGCGTGCCGGCTGGCGAGCCCGCCACCAGCGCCGAGCTCGATGAGCTCGACCGCCTGCACCGGGAGCAGGCCATTGAAACACGCCTTGCCCGCTTCAAGGCAAACGATCAGTAACGACCATGCACCTCTTTCTCGCACCCGAATGCGCGCCGTTTGCCATCGCGGCGATGATCCTGGTCGGCCTGACTGCCATCGAGATCCTCTCGATGCTGCTCGGCTTTTCCTTGAGCGAGATGATCGGCAAGCCGCATTTCGATGGTCACGACGGCTTTGTCGCCGGCCTGCTCTCCTGGATCAATCTCGGCGGCGTGCCGCTGTTGATCCTGATCATGCTGCTGCTCGGCATCTTCGCCATGTCAGGCTTTGCCATACAAACGGTCGCCGACATTGTCTGGACGCCGCTGCCGGCAATCGTGGCCGTGCTTCCCGCCGCCTTTCTCACCATCCCGCTGGTGAGAGGCTCGACCCGTACCATCGCGCGGCTTATTCCGCGCGATGAGACCTATGCCGTCGATGCCGGCGATTTCATCGGCCGTACCGCTAAAGTCACCATCGGGCCGCTGGACCAGGGCTTGCCCGGCCGCGTCTCGGTCAAGGACGTGTACGGCAACTGGCATCAGCTGCGCGCCAGCGCCGCCAAAGGCGAAGGTCCGCTTGGCCTCGGCGCCGAGGTCCTTCTTGTCGACCGCAAGGCCGATATCTTCATCGCAGTTCCCGCCCCATCGGACCTCGTCGGTGCCGATGATAAATCCTCTACGGAGCAACGTTCATGAACGGCCTTTACGACCTTATTCTTCCCGCGGGCGTCGGTCTCGTCCTCATTTTCGGGATCGGCTTTGTCCTCGCCTCGCTTTACGTCCGCTCGAGCCGCGACGAGGCTTACGTTCGCACCGGCCTCGGCGGTCAGAAAGTCGTGCTCGACGGCGGCTCCGTCGTCCTGCCGATCTTCCACTCGATCGCCCGCGTCAATCTCAAGACCTTGCGCCTTGAGGTCCAGCGCGGCGAAAATGATGCCTTGATCACCAAGGACCGCATGCGCGTCGATATCGGTGCCGAGTTCTATGTCCGCGTCAAGCCGGACACCTCCTCGATCGCCCTTGCCGCGCAGACGCTCGGCAGCCGCACCAACGACACCGAGCAGCTGCGCCAACTGATCGAGGCGAAATTCGTCGACAGCCTGCGCTCTGTCGCCGCCACGATGAACCTCGATGCGCTGCAGGAGCAACGCATGGATTTCGTCAAGGCGGTGCAGGAAGCCGTCGGCTCCGACCTGCAATCCAACGGTCTTGAACTTGAGTCGGTGTCGCTGACCCGTCTCGACCAGACCGATATCAGGCATTTCAACGCCAACAACTTCTTCGATGCCCATGGTCTGGCGGCGCTCACCCGCGTCACCGAAGGCCGTAAGAAGGAGCGCAACGAAATCGTTCGCGATACCGAAGTCGCGATCGCCCAGAAGGACCTGGAGGCCCGACAGCAATCGCTGACGATCGAGCGGACGAAACGAGAGGCCGAACTGAACCAGCAGCGCGACATCGCCAACAAATCGGCCGCAACCCGCGCCGAGACCGCACAGCAGGAACAGGCGGCCAAGCGCTCGGAAGAGGAAGCCCGCATCGCCGCCGAACAGGCAATCGCTGAACGCGAAGCCATGGCCAAGCAGGTGCGCGAGTCCGCCAACATCGACTCGACCCGTGCTGTCCAGCAGCGTGAGACGGAGGCTCGCCGCGACAACCAGATCGTTGCGCAGGAAAGCGCGATTGCGGTCGCCAACAAGAGCCGCGAGGAGTCGGAAGCCAAGGCGAAAGCCGAAGCCGCACGCGCGCTCGCCATCGCCGCGGAAGAAAAAGTCGGCACCGCCAAGGCCGTAGAGATCGCCGAGCGTGAAAAGCAGATCGCTGTGATCGACGCGCAGAAACGCGCCCAAACCCAGGCGACGGCCGTCACCATCGCCGCCGAGGCCGAAAAGCAGGCGGCAACCGATCAGGCGGACGCGATCAAGACGCTGGCGACCGCAGAGGCCGAGGCCGCCATCATCAAGGCCAAGGGCATTCTGGAGACCGGTAAGGCCACGGCCGAGAGCGAGGCGCTGCTCAACGAAGCACGCAACAAGCTCAGCCCCGCCATCATCGAATTCGAGATCACCCGCGAGCGTATCCGCATCGTGCCCGCCGCACTTGCCGAAGCGGTCAAGCCGATCGAGAAGATTTCCGATATCCGGATCTTCGACACCGGTGGCATGCTCGGCCGCAACGGCAACGGAACCAACGGCGGCAGCGGCGTCGGCCTCGGCGAAGGTCTTGCTGGTCAGCTGCTCTCCTATCAGGCCAACAAGCCGATCCTCGACCGCCTGCTCAAGGAAGCCGGTTTCGATGGCGACAATGCCATCTCGGCGCTGCTTGGCAATCTGGACGGCAAAACCGCTACCACGCAGTCAAGCGATGATTATGACGAAGACACCGAAGAGGCGGATAAGCCAGCTTAACGGTTGCGCCTGACCGACCAAAAATAAAACCCCGGAATCCCTAGTGGATTCCGGGGTTTTTCGTAGAGTACACAAGTCAGCGTGGATTATGCCCTTGGGCGATTTCTCAGCGCCTCTGCCTCGGCGTAGAACTTCTTTTCCCATTCCTTGTGATTGTCGAGGCCCTCTTTGATGAACGGCGTGAAGATCGCCAGGTTCATCAAGGCCCAGTTGACAAAGCGGGCCGGGAATTTCATCGGCTTGACGAAATCAACGAAGAGCACGACGCGGGTCTTGTCGGTGTGGTTCCAGGCTTCATGCTCATAGGCGTCGTCAAAGATCAGCGCCTTGCCTTCCTGCCAGTGGCAAATCTGCTTATCGACGCGAATGGCGAGCTGGTCCTGCGGTTCGGGCACGATGAGGCCGAGATGCAGGCGCAACACGCCGTTATAGGGGCCGCGATGCGCGGGAAGGTGTTTGCCGGGCTCGAAGATGGAGAACATGGCGGTCGTCAGCCCTGGGATTTTCTGTACCGCCGCCCAGGTGTTCGGGCATGCCTTGATGTTTTGCTCGGACTTCACGCCGAAGCCGAGAAGGAAGAAGGTCTTCCAGCGGGTATCGGTCGAAATGGTCTTCACATCGGTGGAGATGTCCTGGAATGTCGGCAGCTCGCTCTGGCGCAGCAGCACCTTTTCGAGCTCCGCGCGGATCGCCGGATAATCCTTCTCGATCTCGGCCGCCCAGGGGAAGGTCGCGCTGTTGTAAACCGGCGGATTGCCGAGCTTGGCATATTTCAGATTGAGGCTTTCGGCCCAGGCAACGATGCCCATGAAAAAGCGCGTCATGGCGCTCGGGCGGTCCATCGGCGCGATGCCGTTTGTGCCAAAGGTTTGTTCCGGAGCATGATGTTCGGTGGAAGTGGGAGCAGGTGCGCTCAAGGGGCTCTCCGTCATGTCTGTCTTCTAGGGCTGTCCGAGAGGAAGGCTGCCTCAGGGGAATCCGCATGGAAATTCCAGGGTGGCAACAGGCTCGACACTTTCGATGCCCGCCTGCCCGTTCCTGATCGACGCCCGACTCCTGTGTTATGCGATGATCATGATAGGCAATTATATGAGTTGGTTAGTCGAATTTCGCAAGAGAGCCCGTTCGCAACGAGCGGTGACTTGTCGGCGAATGAATCTCCTGCGATTTCTTGAAGAACTTCACCTCAGAATTGGCAAAAATACGGCAAGATAGGCCTGAGCCGTCCGCCTAGATGGTTTGGGCGTAAATTATTAGCCGGACAACGGCAAATCCGGCAATTAGGGCCCCTATCGACAGGAAAACGGACAAGCCGACATAGGCCATGGATGACATCCATTGGCTTCGCTGCCAGAGCACGACACTCTCCAGCGCAAACGTCGAAAACCCGCCCAGAATGCCGGTCGTCAGAAAAAACCGAAGCTCCTGCGACACTCCGCCGCGGAAAGCAAAGTATTCCGTCAGCACCCCCATGATGAACGCGCCGACGACATTGCCGATCAAAACATCTTGATCATCAGCTCCGCCATGCTCGAAGCAATCGCAAAGCGACCCTATTGAATGTCCCGCTCCTGCTGTAGCGGCGGCGGGGCTTGATCGATTTTGCGATCATCATCACTGCGCCCTTTCATGGCGAGATCGCGAATATGGCGAAGAGCGATACCGGAGGGAATGTCGCCTGAGGCCGCGCTCTTTGCGATACCGAGACGCTGCGACAAATAGATGCTGGTATGGCCGCTGCAGATGTATGCAAGGAAGCAGGCGACGGCGAGGTAGACCGTATGCGTCGCGCCGAAGAGCTCTATGCCCATGATCATGCAGGCGAGCGGCGTATTGGTGGCGCCGGCAAAGACGGCGACAAAACCCAGCCCCGCAAAGAGATCGGCCGGCGCGCCGAGGATGGCCGCAAGCGCATTGCCGAGTGCGGCACCGATAAAGAACAGCGGCGTCACCTCCCCGCCCTTGAAGCCGGCGCTGAGGGTCACGATCGTGAAAACCGCCTTCCAGAACCAGCTCCAATAATCGACACCAGCCGGATCGAAGAAGCCGAGGATCGTCGCATCGCCGGGATTGGGCGACCAGACGCCAAGCCCGAGATATTCCCGGGTGCCGAGCAGATAGACGAGACCGATCAGCACCGCGCTCGCGATGACAGGCTGCAGCGGCGCGTAAGCGCAGAGCCTCTTGAAGGCCGCAGACGCCCTATGCGAGATCTCGCTGAAAGAGCGCGCCATCAGGCCGAAGAGCACACCGGCAACGCCGACCTTGACGAGCAGCAAAGCATCGAGGTGGAACGTGCTCGCCGGCGTGCCTGAGAGATAGCCGATATGGTACTGGGTATGCTCGATGCCCCAGGCATGGCAGGTCCAATCGGCTGTTATCGCCGCCGCAAGGCTCGGGATCAGCGCTTCATACTGCATGCGCCCGATCGTCAACACCTCGAGAGCAAAGACCGCGCCCGCGATCGGCGTGCCGAAGACAGCGCCGAAGCCGGCTGCTATGCCCGCCATGAGGAGTATACGGATCTCGGCATGGCTGAGGCGGAAAATCCTCGCGAAGGCGCTCGCAATGCTGCCGCCGAGCTGCACCGCCGTTCCCTCGCGCCCGGCAGAGCCGCCGACCAGATGCGTCAGGACCGTCGATACGAGAATGAAGGGCGCCATGCGCAACGGCACACCGCCGCCGGGCTCATGGATCTGATCGACGATCAGGTTGTTGCCGCCCTCGGCGCCACGGCCGAAGCGCTGATAGACCAACACCATCAGGAAACCGGCAACAGGCATCAGGAAGATCAGCCAGGGATGCTCGAAACGCGCCGCCGTTGCCCTATCCAGGCTCCAAAGAAAAAGGGCGCAGAGCGAACCGACGGCTACCGCCATGGGCACGACAAGCGCGATCCATTTGAACAGACTGCGAAACTGCTGAAGACGATGATGAAGGAATGCAGATACGGACATCAGTTCGCCCTTCCCGCAAGACCGCGGACGTGTCTGACGGAGACAATGGATGGGAAAGTTAAAAGAGATAACGGCAGGAAAACAGGCACGACTCTACTCCTTCGCCTTTCAGGCGTTTCGAGTAGGAGTCATCAGCTTCCCTGGGAAATTCAGAGCAGCGGTTCGGCCACCATGGCCCGGCAGAAATCCATTACCGTTGGATTTTCAATACAGAAACAGGCGCACCACTGTCAATGCGCTGGAACCGCAAGCTCTCGATTCCGTCAAACGGCTCTGGCGATTATCTCGATTGGCGCGATCAGGCCGCTTTCGACCGACATGTTGACATTGGCGCCCCGCTCCGACGCCCTCGGTCCCATCAATGTCCCGAAACCCTTTCCCTCGCCCGCAGCGGCCTTGGCCCGCATCTCGTGCATCAGCCGGATCGCCAGAGCGCTGCGATCCTGCTCGAGCTCCACCACAAAACCGGCCTCCTCAAGCAGATGTCGGTAGCTCTCCTGGCCGCAGACAAAACTCGTCTCCGGCGTCATTGCCCAAGGCATGGGATAGGGCAGCGCGCCTTCACGCATCTGCATGATCTCATAGAGACCAAAACGGCCACCAGGCTTCAGGATGCGCCTGATTTCGGCGAACAGCATCGCCTTGTCTTCGATATTCATTCCGACATGGATGAGGGTTGCACGGTCGAAGCCGCCGCTCTCGAAGGGCAGCGACAGCGCACTCCCCTGCCTGAAGGACACCAGTTCAGTCAGACCGCAGCGGGCCGTCAGCGAATTGGCGACCTGAACGAACTCCTCGGTGAGATCGATGCCCGTGACAGTGCATCCATAGGCACTGGCGAAATGGCGGGCGGGACCGCCGAGGCCCGATCCGATGTCGGCAAGCCGCACGCCGGCGGCAAGATGGAGGTCGCGGGCGAATTCCACCGTGGCCGCATGCCGCCCCAAATGGAACTCGTCGACGCCGGCAAGATCGCTGGTGCGCAGATTCTCGATATCCTTGCCGTTTTCAGCAAGCGTCTGCAGGATCGCCGTTTCCAGCGATCCGTGCGTGTAGTGGCTGGCAACTTTTTCCTCGGTGGACATGCATGTTCTCCCAAGGCGTTGCCTGAAGGTCTGCTATGAATTTAAACCTTCAGTTCGCGCCGCTCCGTCTCCGTCACCATGGCGAGATCCAGCACGCGCTGCAAGTTGGCAGCGTGGCGGAAGCTCGGGTCCTGGCTGCTGCCGGTCATGACAGCCTCGGCGAAGCGCTGATAGTTGGTCAGCACCGGCGGTACCTCGATGACCCTCCACGTCGCCGTTTCGGTGTCATCGCCAAGGCAGCCGCGCAGTTCGGAACCATTCGGGCTATGAGACACTTCAAGGCCGCCGCGCTCGCCATAGATGCGCAGCTTCAGCTCGTTCAGGTGTCCCGTCGCCCAGCGGCTGGCATGCACCACACCAAGCGCGCCGTTTGCGAAATCGACCGACATCGAGAAACTGTCGTTCGCATCCAGCGTATATTCGCCGATACGTTCGTCGGGCGCCTTGTTGAAGGTTTTCAGCCGGGCAAAGACATGGTCGATATCCGTCGCGGCGCCATAGGCGGCGAAGTCGAGGATATGAATGCCGATATCGCCGAGCACGCCGTTGGAACCATGGCCGGTGGACAGCCTCCAGAGCCACTTGGATTCGCTGCGCCAATCACCCCATGCCCTGGAGACAAGCCAGCTCTGCAGGTAGGATGCCTCCACATGCTTCACTGTGCCGATCTCGCCCGATATCACCATTTCGCGCGCCTTCTGCAGCTGCGCGACGTTGCGATAGGTCAGGTTGACCATGTTGACGACGCCTGCCCTTTCGGCAGCCTCCGTCATCTCAAGTGCCTTTTCATAGTTCTCCGCGAGCGGCTTCTCGCAAAGAACGTGCTTGCCAGCGGCAAGCAGCGGCAGGGTGGTCGGATGGTGGGCCTTGTCGGGCGTGACGTTGGTCACCGCATCGAAGTTATTCCAGGCGAGCGCCTCGTCCAACGACGAGAAGCGGTTCTTGATGTCGAACGTATCGCAAAAGGCCGTCAGCCTCGTCGCATCCGTATCAACGGCGCCGACGATCTCGACGCCGGGAATACGGGCGAAATGCTCCACATGGTTCTTCGCCATGCCACCCGTGCCAACTACTATGAGACGCATATCGTACCTCAGCGATAACCGGCTTCGCCGGCTTGGTGCAGTCTTGGGCCACGCTCGACGATCGGCTCCAGCGCCTTTTCAACGGGCACATTCGGCGCATCATGGATGCTCGCCTGCGTGCCGAGCGGGTTGTGAGCCCACTTCACCGAGTTGATCAGCACCTTCTGGACCGTGTCATTGTGATAGGTCGGGTAAGTCTCGTGGCCGGGGCGGAAATAGAAGATATTGCCCGCGCCACGGCGCCAGGTCATGCCGGAACGGAAGACTTCGCCGCCCTGGAACCAGGAGATGAACACGGTTTCCAGCGGCTCCGGAACGGAAAACTGTTCGCCATACATTTCCTCGTTCTCGAGCTCGAAATGCTCGCCGAGGCCGGCTGCGATCGGGTGACGCGGATTGATAACCCAGAGGCGCTCGCGCTCGCCGGCTTCGCGCCACTTCAGCGCGCAGGGCGTGCCCATCAGCCGCTTGAACACCTTCGAGAAATGGCCGGAATGCAGGACGATGAGGCCCATGCCTTCCCATACGCGCTTGGCCACGCGCTCGACGATCTCGTCCTTGACGGCGCCGTGGTCCTTGTGACCCCACCAAAGCAGCACATCGGTATCCTTTAGCCGGGCCTCGCTGAGGCCATGCTCCGGCTCCTGCAACGTTGCAGTCGTTGCCTCAATACCGGCGTCGGCATTCAGCGCCTTGGCGATCGTCGTGTGCATGCCTTCCGGATAGATCTCGGCCACGACGTTGTTTGTTTGTTCATGAATGTTCTCGCCCCAAACGACGGCACGAATAGTCATTACGGCACTCCTCTTATACCATTGAAATTGAATAGTTTATGCGAACCAAAACGCTTTGGAAAAGCGCCGTATTTCAAGCCTCCATCAGCCTATCTTGCGCAAGACATAGTGCGTCCCCAATGATTTGACAAAGGCAAAAACGGCCATGGATAACACCTGTTTTTTCAGTGCGACACGGATTTTGAAAAGAGATTGACGACAAGGACGCCGGCGATGATCAGCGCCAGGCCGATGATGGCGGCAAGATCGAGTTTCTGGCGGAAAAACACCAACCCAACAGCCGAAATCAGCACGATGCCGAGCCCACTCCAGATGGCGTAGGCAATGCCCACAGGAATGACCCGCAACGTTACCGAAAGACAATAGAAGGCGGCGGTATAGCAGACCACCAGCACAACCGTCGGGCCGAAGCGGGTGAATTGCTGCGACATCTGCAATGCCGTCGTGCCGATCACTTCCAGCACGATCGCAATCAACAGCATTGCATAGACCGATGCGTTCGCCATTCCGTCTTCTCCGATGTTCCTAAAGCTGCGTGAGCTCGATCAGCCGCTCGACCAGCCTGTGGCGGGCGCTCTCGTCCATGTCGTGGCTGCCGAGCAGGTCCGCGAGCCAGATCCCGTCGGTCGCCAACCTGACGATCGCCGCATCCGCAGAGGAATCCGTACCGACATATTCCTCGCTGCGTTCACGCACCCAGTCGCGCCAGCGCTGGCGCAACTGCGGCTCGCTGAGCAGGACCATCGTCACCTGTGCCCAGTCCTTGGTTCCCTGCGGCTGATCCCGCAGCGCAAGGCAGGCATGGAGATAGCCGCGGGTAAAGCGTCCATGCGGCAACGGGTCGGCGCGCATCGCCTCCTCTATCGCCGCGTCCAGCCGCTCGATCAGGCTGTCGAACAGCGCTTCAAGCAGCATGTTCTTGCTGGGAAAATGATGCAGCAATCCGCCCTTGCTAATACCGGAGGCGCCGGAAACGGCATCCAGCGTCACCGCCGTCATCCCCTTCTCCGAAGCCAGCCGCGCCGCCACCTCCAGCAATTGCTGGCGGACGAACAGAGGCTGCTTTTTCCTATGGTGCGCAGTGGACATGGCGGCATAACATACCAATTGGACGGTTTCGTCAATGAACTATTCGGCGACCCTAAATTCACGAATTCCAGACCTCATCCGAGCCATTCTCCTCTCAATTTACGCAATGATGCGCGACATCATTTTCATCGAAGATCGACACCTTTGCCGCATCGACGGCGAAAGCGATCGGCGAGCCAGCCGCGATGGTGGTCATACCCGGATCCGTGCCGATGATCTTCGAACCGTCTTTCAGCCTGACATGGACGAGCGAGCGGTCGCCCAGGCGCTCCACGGTCTCGACATGCCCGGCAATATCGCCCTTTTCTACCGCCGCGACCACCAGATGCTCCGGGCGGATACCGAGCGTCAGTTTCGAGTTCGAGATACCGTTAAGCGGTACTGCCGTCTTGATGACCGCGCCATCCGGCAAGGTCGCCGTCGCAAGGCCGCCCGTCTCGCCGACGCTGGCCATGGTGATGAAGTTCATTCCGGGAGAGCCGACGAACTGAGCGACATAGCGGGTTGCCGGGCGCGTATAAATCTCGACCGGTGTGGCGACCTGTTCGATCTTCTTGTTGTTGAGCAACACGATACGATCGGCAAGCGTCATCGCCTCCACCTGGTCGTGCGTCACGAACACCATGGTCGCCCCCAGTCGCTCGTGCAGCTGCGCCAGCTCGACACGGGTACGGGTGCGCAGGCCGGCGTCGAGATTGGACAGGGGCTCGTCGAAAAGGAAGACATCCGGCTCGCGCACGATGGCGCGGCCGATCGCGACACGCTGGCGCTGGCCGCCCGATAGTGCCGAAGGCTTGCGATCGAGGAGATGCGGCATTTCGAGGATCTTCGCCGCATCCGCGATGCGTCTTTCGATCTCGGCCTTCGGCGTTTTGATGTTTCTCAGGCCGAAGGACATGTTGTCGCGAACGGTCATATGCGGATAGAGCGCGTAGGATTGGAACACCATCGATACGCCGCGCTCACCGGGCGGCAGCTGATCGACCCGTCGCCCGCCGATCCAGATTTCGCCGCTGGTGATCGATTCCAGACCCGCGATCATCCGCAGCAAAGTGGATTTGCCGCAGCCGGAGCCGCCGAGGAAAACGACGAACTCCCCGCGCTCGATCGTCAGATCGATGTCGTTGAGAACCTGCACGGCACCGAAATGCTTGGTGAGGGACTTGATGTTGATTCCTGCCACTTTCTCCTCCTGCGGAAAACTCGAACTTCGTCAGACTTGCCATTCATTGCATCCCGTCCTTTCGGATTATCGCCGAAAGGTTGGGACTTTCCGCATTGGTTTATTTGACCGCACCGACGGCCACGCCCCGTGTAAGCGTACGCTGGAAAATCAGGAAGAAGATCACCGTTGGCGTGATGCCCAGCAATGAGGCCGCCGCAATCGCGGTCGGCTCCTGCGTATTGGCACTCGACAGCACACCCATGGCGACCGAGACCGTCTGGTTGTTGTTGGAGACCAGGAACACCAGGGGAATCAGAAACTCGTTCCAGGTCCAGATGAAGAAGAAGGTTGCCAGCACGGCAAGCGTCGGCCGCATCACCGGCACGATCACCATCCAAAGGATCTGCCACCGGCTCGCATTGTCTATCTGTGCCGCTTCGATGATCTCGCGCGGAAAAGTCGCCATGACAGATGAGAGCAGGTAGGTGCCGAAAGCGGTGTGCAGCACGCCGATGATCAGGATCACCGAAAGCATCGAGTCAAACAGACCCACCTGCTTGGCCATATAGTAGAGCGGATAGACCAGCGCCTCCTGCGGCGCCATGATGGCGATCAGCAAGACCACCAGCAATGCCTGCCCGCCGCGCACCCGGCCGATGCCGATGGCATAGGCGTTGAGCAGGCTGAGGACGACAGCCAGTATGGCCGTGCATCCGCTGATCAAAATGCTGTTGAAGAGTTTGCGCGGGAAATTGACCGTATCCCAGAAGTTCTTGAGTGCCGTCAGATCGAAAGTCCGCGGGAAGGCGAGCGGGCCGTTGGCGGCATAATCCGAAGGCGTCTTGATGGCGTTGAAAGCCGCCAGGAAGAACGGAAACAGCGTTCCGGCAAGAAAGACGAGCAGGATAGCCAGGACGATCCAGCGGCCAACCCCCTTTCCTTGGCGGTGATGCACCGAAGCAACCGAGTTAGAGAGCGCAGACGTGACCGCCATGTTAGTGTCCTCCCTCGGATTGTTTCGATTGCATGCGCAGGAACACGATGCCGAGCACGATGGTCATCACGGTCTGCAGCGTCGCGATCGATGCGGCATAGCCGACGCGGTTCGTCGTAAAGAAATGATAGTAGGACAGGTAGGATGGCACCGTCGTCGCATTGTCGGGGCCGCCCGACGTCAGGACGTAGATCGGCGCGAAGACCTTGAGGGCCGCGATCAGCGTCGTCAGCGCGACCACGAAGATCTCAGGCATGAGCATGGGAATGGTGATGGAGCGGAAACGACCGAACCAGCTCGCATTGTCGAGCTCGGCGGCTTCGTAAAGCGAAGGGTCGACGCGCGCCAATCCAGACATGAAGACGACCAGGCAATAGCCGACCTGAACCCAGACGATGACGGCGGAAACTGCCCAGAGCGCATAGTTTGCATCCCCCAGCCAGTTCTGCGCCATGAAATCGAGGCCGATCGCCTTCAGCACCGCGTTGATGATGCCGATAGGATTGAGGATCCATCCCCAGAGAACACCAGCCGCGGTCAACGGCAGAATCTGCGGCAGGTAGAAGCCGGCGCGAAAGAAACTCGACCATGTCTCGCTGAACTGCGCGCTGATATAGTCGAACAGCACTGCAGCAAGCACCAGCCCCAGAAGAATGGGCACGATCGTCATCGAGATGATGAACAGCAGCGTATGCTGGATCGAGCCCCAGAAGGCGCCATCCTGAAGCAGCCTCTGATAGTTTTCAAAACCGACATAACGGGGCGGGATGACGCCGCCCTTCCATGTCGTGAAGCTAATCACGAAATTGGCAATCAGCGGAATGAGCACCACTACCGCAAACCCCAGCATGCCGGGGATCATGTAGAAATAGTACCCCGCTTTGCCGGCGCTCTTCGATTTCTCCATCGAAATCCTCCAGTCCGATACGGCGAGGCGGCATTGAAAGCCGTCCCGCCGTTGTGATTGTCGCCGATGGTGTTATTGGGCCGCCTGCACGTCATCATAGGCCTTCTTCAGGCGTACGATGAATTGATCAGGCGTGGTCGAGCCGTTGACCAGACCGGTAGTCGCCTGGATCAGCAGTTCGTAATAGCCGGGCACCGGCCAGTCCGGGTAGAAGCCGAGGCCACCCTTGCTGGAAATCTGGTTGAAGAGCTGGACGTTGCGCTTGCCGACCTCGTCGGTGATTGCAGCCGGATCGGCACCGATGGCGACGCCGCCAAGGTTTGCCTGCTCGTTCTGATTTTCCTTGCTCAGTACCAGATCGATGAACTCATAGGCGAGATCCTTGTTCTTGGCGCTCTTCGGCACCATGAACATGCTGCCGGTCGAGCCGACGGTGTACTTCGGCGTCGGGAAAAGGAACTGGCTCCATTTGAACGTCTTGATGGTATTCGCAAAATTGCCGTTGTTCCACGTACCGCTGACGAACATCGGCGCCTTGCCCGAAGAGAAGACGTTGGCGGCATCCGTCCCCTTGAGACCGGTCGAATCCTTGGAGATGTAACCCTTGCTCACCCAGTCGGCGATCTTCTGAGCGGCGAACAGGAAGGGCTTGGTGTCGAGCGGCGCCTTGAGGCCCTGGTAGTTCTTGACCCATGTGTCGTCGGCCTGCGTCAGTGCCAGCGTGTAGAGCAGATGCTGTGCATTCGAATCCACCGTGCCGTAGGCAAGCGGCGTGATGCCCTTCTGCTTGAAGTGGTCGAGAGTAGCCTCGAACTCGGCCAGCGTCGTCGGCACCTTCACACCATCGGCCTTGAACATGTCGATGTTATAAAAGACCGAGACGAACTCGCCGAGGGCCGGAATGCCGATGATCGGACCAGAGCCATAGACGCCATTCTGGTCGTATTTGCTGAGCTGCGTGTTGGTTTCGTTCAGGACCTTGTCCCAGCCGCGCGCCTTGAATTGATCATCGAGAGGCGTCAGCAGACCCTGCGAGGCGACGAGGCCGGCCGTGGCGTTGCCCTTGTTGTATTCGAGCACGTCGGGCGCCTGGTCCGAATTGAGAATAAGACTGCCTGCCTTCTGCAATTGATCGAAGGTCTTCTGTTCGAAATTGACGGTTACATCGGGATGTTTGGTCTTGAATACGCCGAGTGCCTTCGTCCAGGCCACGGCCTGAGGCGTGTCGGGCAGTTCGTACCACCAGACATTAAATGTCTTGCTCTGGGCTTGCGCCACACCGGCAGCCAGCAGAAGCGACATGCCGGCGGTGAGCGCCAGCTTCGAAAACATGTTCATACATTCTCCTCCACCTGCGAACCGTGACGGTATCAGTCCGACGACATGGCCCGCGCTGTCGTCGGCGTTTTCCTCTTGCTTTTACCGAGCGACCGACTGTCCGATGGGACCAGGAGTAGACGCGCGGCAGTTCCTCCGTTTGGGTGTCCGTCTTGCCCGAAGCGCCTCTCCGCTTCGGGCCTTTGAATTAAGGCATAACTTGTCGCCTAAATCGATTCAGATTCTGAAACGCATGCGTTATTCGACGAACTCGCCACCCCGGCTCTTCTTCAAATAGTTCAGGCCATGAACCTGACCAGTCATTTCGAGCGCATCGCGATAGACCGGATCATGCCAGCCTTCGATGTCGATCGAGCCGGACCAGCCGGCGAGACGCAGCTCGGAGATGATATCGGTCCAGTTGCTGTCGCCGAAACCAGGCGTGCGCATGAACACAAACTTCTCCTTGCCGAAAATACCGTGCTCCTTGATGACATCCCAACGGATCGTCGCATCCTTGCCGTGGACGTGGAAGATCTTGCTGGCCCATTTGCGGATCTGCGGCAGCGGCTCGATCAGATAGACCATCTGATGGCACGGCTCCCACTCCAGCCCGATATTGTCGTCCGGGGTCTCGTTGAACATCAGTTCCCAGGCATCGGGGTTATGCGCGATGTTCCAATCGCCGGTCGCCCAGTTGCCGTCCATGGCGCAGTTTTCGAAGGCGATCTTGATGCCCTTGTCGGCGGCCCGCTTGGCAAGCTCGCTCCAGACCTGCTTGTAGCGTGGCAGGCTGTCGGTGAGCGGCTTGTTGCGGATGCGTCCGGTAAAACCGGCAACGCAGGTCGCGCCGAAATGATGGGCGTTGTCTATGCAATCCTTCCAGCCCTGCAGCGTCTGCTGGTCGAGCTCGCGCTCTTCGAGCGGATTGCCGAACATGCCGAGGGTCGAGATGGTGATGTCGCGACCGCCGATGGCGTCGAGGCAGCGCTTGCCGAGCTCGCCTAGGTTCTGGCCGTTGGTCGTCTGCCAGAAGAAGGGTTCGAAGCTTTCGAAGCCGAGATCGGCGATCTTGGCTATGCCCTTGGCGGCATCCTCGTTCGTCGCCCTGATCATCGTGCCGATGCGAATGGCCTTTGCCGGATTAGTCATGATGTCACTGTCCTTGTGCTGAAATGTCGACGCGCCGGCCGGTCTTCGCGCTTTCGATCGCGCCGAGAACCATGGCGAGGCTGCGGATGTTGTCGCGGCTTTCGGTCTCGGGCGGCTTGCCGGTCCTGATCGCCTCGATGAAGGAGGCGATGACGCTGGCATGACCATGCGTCTCCTCTTCATGCTTCGGGCCAGGTACCTCGATGGGCGTGAAGCCATGCAGCAGCCCCGGCTCATGGCCGGCAATGGTGGCCTCGAAATTTTCTTCACCATCCCAGGTCAGCATGCCCTTGCTGCCGGTCAGCCGCCATTGGCTTTCCCAGCTCGTGCGCCGTCCCTCAGCGCACCAGGAGCCGCGATAGCTGAAAACGACGTCGTCGGAGAAATCGAAGAGCGCATGGGCCGAAGCGCCATGCTTGTACCAGGAGCCCACGGGATTCTTTTCGACGCAATAGACCGAGACCGGCACCTTGCCGGAAACGAAACGGGCGGCGTCGAACGTATGGATCGCCATGTCGAGCAGCAGCACATTGTCCATCTCCTCGCGGAAGCCGCCGAAATGCGGGCCGAGGAAGAAATCGCAATGGATACCTGTGAGCTCGCCGATCACACCCTCCTCCACGAAGCGGCGCATACGGCGCACGCCCGAGATGAAGCGGCGGTTCTGGATAATGGCATGGACCTTGCCCGCTTGCTCGGCAAGCTCGATAAGGGCTGCACCCTCGGCAAGCGAGGTTGCCATCGGCTTTTCGCTCAGCACATGGCAACCGGCTTTCAGCGCCGTCGAGACCACGCCGAAACGCGCGGCCGGAATGACAACGTCAAAGACCAGGTCGGCCTTGGTCGCGGCGATGACCTCGGCCAAATCCGAGCCGATGACGGCATTGTCGAGAGAAAATTCCTTGGCAAGATTCTCCGCGGTCGCGCGGTTGAGATCAACCAGGCCAACGACCTGAATGGATTGGGCAAGCACGGGTGTCGAGGCGATGGCCCTGAGCCAGCCCTTGGACATGGCTCCGCACCCGCACAGAATGGCATTGAATTTCACGATATCCTCCAGCGGGCTGTGTCTAACCCCTCATGACACGCGCTCCGTAAACGTTTACGATACTATGCGAAAAGATTTTCCTGTGTCAATAGAAGAGGACTACGGAAAATGGCGTATGGAGGAAAACCGCAGCCGATGAAGGGAATTCGTCAGCTTGCCGACCATCTCGATATCTCGATCGGCACAGTATCACGCGCGTTGAACGGCAAGCCTGATGTCAACGAGGAGACCCGCAAGCGCGTACTCGCCGCCGCTGAACAGCTGGGCTATGTGGCCAACCAATCCGGACGCAGCCTGCGGCAAGGCACCACGAATGTCATCGGCCTGATGATCCAATCCAGCAGGGAAACGGTTGAAAACAGCGACAACTTCTTTCTGACTGTGACAGGCGGCCTGCAGAGTGTGTTCTCGCGCCACAACCTCGATCTGATCATGCTCCCCTGCCCCAATGATGAGGATCCCTACGAGTATCTGAAGCGCATGGTGGCGAGACGCGTCGTCGATGCGATGATCATTTCGGAGACGCAGCGTATCGACAAGCGCTTCGATCTGCTCGCCAAAGCGAAAATCCCTTTCGCAGCACTTGGTCGAAGCCTCTCAATCGGGCAGCATCCCTGGGCCGACCTCGACTTCGACGGCGTCGCCAATTGTGCCGTCGATCGGCTCGTGGCACATGGGCATCGCCGTATTGCCATCAGCACCCCCGCCAGCGACATCAATCTCGGCTTCGTCTTCGTGGAGGGCTATCGTCGCGCGCTGGAGCGGCATGGCATCCATTACGACCCGGCGCTGGTGATCCGCGCCAAATCGAGCGAACAGGGTGGCTATCAGGTCGCCGATGAATTGCTTAGCCTCGAAGAGAGGCCGACGGCTGTGATCCTGATCTACGAATTGATGGCCATCGGCCTCTATAGACGGATGATGGAGGCCGGCATCATTCCAGGGCGTGATATTGCCGTCGTGGGCTTTCGCGAAGCGCCACGCGCCAAATTCCTGCAACCGCCGCTGACCTGCTTCCGCACATCGCTCTACGATCTCGGTGTCGAACTGGCGGAGATCCTACTGTCCGCCATGCCCGCCTACGGCCATATCTACCCCAAGACGAGGCGCCAGACGATCTGGTCGCTCGAACTCATTCCCGGGGAAAGCGACTCTTTTCAACTGGCGACCACCAAATAAAACAGCGCCGAAACGCCGCACCGGCCATTTCAACGGTTGCGGCATGGTCTGCCGGTTGCCATGTAGGACATCGCAAACAGGGACCGGGACTTGAGCGAAGAAACCATCACACTTTACGAGGCGATCGGCGGCGATCGAACCGTGCGGGCGCTGACGGCGCGCTTCTACCAGCTGATGGACACGCTGCCGGAAGCGGCCAACTGCCGCGCCGTGCATCCGCCGAGCCTCGAAGGCTCTCAGGAGAAATTCTACGAATATCTGACGGGCTATCTTGGCGGGCCGCAGCTCTACATCGAGAAGCGCGGCCATCCGCGCCTGCGCAGCCGGCATTTCGTCGCCGCCATCGGCCCCAGGGAGCGCGACGAGTGGCTGCTGTGCTTCCGCCGCGCCATGGACGAGACCGTCGAAAACGAGAGGCTGAGAGCGATCATCTGGGAGCCGATCGAGCGGTTGGCCTTCCATATGCAAAACAGGGAATGAAGAAAGACATGAGCATTGGCACCATAATCCGTCCAGCCACCCTGTTTGTTGCCGGGATCCTCGGCGGCGGTGGTGTGGCGCTCGCTGCGGCGGCTACCCACGGCGGCGATACGCATTTTCTCGGCGCCGCCTCCACCATGTGCCTGGCGCATGCCCCTGCCCTGCTGGCGCTCTATGCCGGCTACGACCGCATTCGTACGGCACCGGTCGCGGCCCTGCTGCTGGGACTTGGAACGCTGATCTTCGCCGGCGATCTGATCAGCCGCCACCTCGGCGGCAGCTCCCTGTTTCCCCTGGCCGCTCCGACGGGAGGATTCGGCATGATTGCGGGCTGGGCGGCGATAGCGCTTGGTGCCTTCTTCGGTATGGGCAGGGCAAAGGCATGAACGGGCAGCGCCAATTACCGCTACCATGGGCGAGCTGAGCTACGCCCTCTCAAATCCCGGGAACCACAGTGAAGCCTTCGAATTGCGGCGGCCCCCAATAGAGCCTCTTGTTTTCGCCCGCGCTGCGGTGTGCCAGGCGGAAGTTTTCGGATTTCGTCCAGTTGATGAAATCCTCTTCGCTGCGCCAGGTGGTGTGCGAAGAAAATAGGGTGTAGCCCTCATCCATATTCGTCTTGCCACGCAGGAGGCGAAACTCGAGAAAGCCGGGCACTTCGGACAGTCGCGAATCCCGCTCCCGCCACACCGCTTCGAATTCGCCCTCCAAACCGATGACGACTTTGAAGCGGTTCATGGCGATGTACATGGCAACCTCGTTCGACGATCAGACCTTCTTGCGGCGAGCGACAATCTTATCGACGCCCGGCGCAAAGGCAATGACATTCGCGCCGTCCCGGGTCGCTTCGACCAATGGGCGATCCGCCATCTCGCCCGGAAACCGCGCCTTCCACGCGGGGAACGTCATCACGTTCGGAGCGCGCTGCTGTTCCTCGGCGCGACGCGTCAGCAGCTCATAAAGTTCGGGCACCAGCCCGTCGCCGTTCTGCGCGGCCAGCTTGTGCAGGCCGATCAGCATAAACCCGTCAGGGCCACCATCGATCATTGGGAAACGTCTCGTTCTTTCATGGTCTGCAGCGCCCGCTCGAGGCTGGATTTGCTGCCGTTGCGCAAGGGAATGAACGCCTTGCCGAATTTCTTGCAGCCGGTCTTCACCCGCAGGCAGGCATCGTGGCTGATACAGTCGATTGGGCAAAAGACGCAATCGACGGAAGGCAGCACGGTGTCGATGCGCGACACTGCCTCACGTAGACCGCCGTCGTGATGGATCAGCTCGGCCCCGAAGTTGCTGGCGATCTGCCGCAGATGCGCCACCTGGCAATCGCGACCGCCGACATAGAGGAAACTGCGCCCGTCGAGACTGGATTTCCCCGGAACCGCCGCCGGCGCCTGTGCCTGGCGGCTCTCGCGGCCAAAATCCTTCTTCCCCTTACGCGCCATGCATCACCCGTTTGCTGGTTGCTCTTGCGTGCTCGATTCCATCGAGCGCGAGGCGACCATATTAAACATGAGTTTTGGAGTAAAGTATAAAGTTGAGAGTTTTCGTCATATTTTAATGTGGTACGGGCCTGAAGATTAACGCCCCCCGACCTGAACCGCCTGCATGAATGGCCAGGTCGGCTTGCCCCACTCCGGAGGCAGCGGCGGAAACGGCGCAGCGTTACGGATTTGCTCCATTACAGCTTGATCCAACCCGGAATCTCCAGAGCTGCGCACCAGGGAAAGAGATCGAAGCTCGCCACCAGAACCAATCGACAAGTTCACCACAAGCGTCAGGCCCTTCTCATATTTCGAGGACACTCGTTGTACGTAGCGTCTAATGCGGGATTGCACTTTACCTTTGTAATTCGCAACTGCCGCATCACCCGAGCCAGTTCGACGAGCATTGAGCTGCGAATTGGTATCGGACTGAGCCGTCTCGGTCCCGTCGACGGACCCCTTCTTCGAATCCTGCTGGCTCTCACCCCTCGATCCCGACTTCGCCTTCACAATCTTTGCGACCGGCTTCTTGATTTCCTTCGGCTTCTCGACAGGCTTCGGCTTTTCAACAGGCGTCACGACTTCCGGCGCCGGCTCGGCCGGCTGCACCACCGTCGTCTCGGCCGGTACCTGCGTCGCTAATATCTGCGGCTGCCCGGGCGTGACCGTTTCAGGTTGAGCCTGCTCGATGGGCTCGGCCGTCTGTACCTGCTGCGTTTCCGCGGCCTGCGGCTGCACGACATCGGGCTGAGGCGCCTGGGTCTCTTCGGGCGTGACTTCGGTGGGTTGAACCGTTTGCGGCTGAACAGCCTCTGCCGTCATCTGCTCCGGCTCGGGCTGCTGATTGTCTTCGCCCGCCGCCATCTGATCGGCATCGGAATTACCGATCATGATAACGCTGACGGTATCGCCCGCCTCCTCCTGCGCATCTTCCGGCGTCGCAACGAAGGTTAGCAGCAATATTACGACAACGACGGCATGAAACAGGCAGGACCCCATGCCGGAGAAAAGAAGGGACGTCGTGCGTGCCGCTATCGTCTTGCTCGGCCTCTCAGGCAGCGCATCCATCGGCAGCGGTTCCGCCGTCTCAGCGGAAATGGGTTCTGCAGGATGGTTCGGAAAAGAGCCGATCTGCGTAAAACGGCTATAATGCATCACCGCTTCGCCGGCCGGCGGACGCGGTACGCCGTCCAAGCCGGTTAGCTCGTGGCCCTCAAGCACACTCGGATAGTTGTCATTCATGCCACCGCCGGCGCGGCGGCGCTCCATGGAAACCTTGGCCGAGCGCGTCGCCATGGCCTCAGCCTTCGAAAGGAACTGATGTCTGCGAGCGGGTCGTCAACGCGGCCTTGCACTCGCCCGCCGCCGGGCCATCGCACACCGGCGTATCGTTGATGATGATGCGGGAGACGGTTTCGCACTTCACGCCGGGCATATCGAATTGCCGCACCCGCTTCTTGCCGAGCGGCAGGTCGCGGAAATCGAGCACGGTGACGCGATCGACCGCGTTCTTGTCGTTGAAGAAGGCGAGCTCGAAGGAGATCTTGTTGATCGGTGTCGCCATGTCGTTTTCGGCGACGAAGGTCATCATGCATCCCTTCTGGGACGGCGCCAGCGCATTGAGTTCGACGTTGAGCTTGTGCACGGCCGTTGCCGTTGCCGGAGCTGCGTTCGCATCCTGGGCAAAGACCGGGACGCAGGATGCTGTGGCAAAAAGCCCCGAAATAGCGAGCGCCAGAATCGTTTTCGTCAGCATCGGCAATGTCTCCCGAATATGTCCTGACGAGCCCTGCCCGGGCGTTCCGCCTAAGCGTGCATCGTCGAAATTTTTAAACTTGACTTTATCAGTCTTCTATTGCGTCTTTATGGAACCATGAGTATGTGAGTCAAGTTAAATTTGGCCGCAACGCTGTTCGGCCTCCGATGAATTTTCAGGCAAAACTAAACAGGATGATCGCTGAGAAGACCCCAACGCAGCCGGTGCATTACGCGGCCGCCCAAGACATACGAATTGTCGAGAGCACGGATATTTTCCGGGGCCAGACCGAAATCATGATCAAGCACGAGGGCGTCATCTACCGCATGAAGATCACGCGCCAAGGCAAGCTCATACTCAACAAATAGGCATGACAAATGACTGAGACGACCAGACCAACGCCCGCCGCCATTCGCGCCTTCCGCGCAGAAAACCCGAAGATGCGTGAGCGCGACATCGCCGCCCGCCTCGATATTTCCGAAGCTGCCCTGGTCGCGGCCGAAGTCGGCATTTCAGCCATCCGTATTGATGCCGACGCCAACCGCTTTCTGGAGCGGGTCGCCTCGCTCGGCGAAGTCATGGCCCTGTCGCGCAATGAAAGCGCCGTGCATGAAAAGATCGGCGTTTATGAAAACATCAAGTCTGGTGTGCAGGCTGCGATCGTCCTTGGCGAGAACATCGATCTGCGTATCTTCCCCAAGCGCTGGGCGCATGCCTTCGCCATCACCAAGACCGATGGCGATCAGCAGAAGCTGAGCCTGCAGTTCTTCGACAAGGCCGGCGACGCGGTTCACAAGGTGCATCTACGCCCCGATTCGAACGTCGATGCCTATCACGCCATCGTTGCCGAGCTGCGGCTCGAAGATCAGTCGCAGGAGTTCGCCGAGGATCGCTCTGGCTATGACAATGGCGAGACCGATGGCGACGTCAGCCGTGACGAACTCCGCGATCACTGGAGCCGCATGACGGATACGCATGAATTCTTCGGCATGCTGAAGAAGCTGAAGATCGGCCGTCAGGAAGCCATCCGCACCGTCGGCGACGACTATGCCTGGAAGCTGGAAACCGGCGCGGTCGCCGAGATGATGCATGCTTCGGTGCGTGAAGGCCTGCCGATCATGTGCTTCGTCGCCAACGAAGGCACGGTGCAGATCCACTCCGGCCCCATCTTCAACGTGCAGACCATGGGTCCCTGGATCAATGTCATGGACCCCACCTTCCACCTGCATCTGCGCCAGGACCACATTGCCGAGGCATGGGCCGTACGCAAGCCGACCAAGGACGGCCACGTCACTTCGCTGGAAGCCTACAATGCCAAGGGCGAGATGATCATCCAATTCTTCGGCAAGCGGAAGGAAGGCTTCGACGAGCGCCGCGATTGGCGCGCCATCATCGAAAATCTGACAAGAGCCGGCGCCAGCGTCGCTGCATGAGAGATGGCCTATGACGATGTTTAGGAATTTCAAACGCATCAGGCCGTGGCAAGTCGCGCTGACCATGGCGGTCATGGCCTTGCCGCTCGTGCCGGCAAATCCGATCGCCGGATATGGTAGCCTCGTACGGCACGCTCAAGCAACCGAAACACCAAAGAAGCTGGATACCGCGCGCCTCGTCTCCATCGGGGGCGACGTCACCGAGATCATCTATGCGCTCGGCGAAGAGAAGCGGTTGATCGCTCGCGATTCGACTAGCCTCTATCCGAAGGAGGCCACCAAGCTACCCGATGTCGGCTATATGCGTGCGCTGTCGCCGGAAGGAATTCTGGCCGTCAACCCGACCGCGATCATCGCCGTCGAAGGCTCAGGTCCGCCGGAAGCGCTGGCCGTGCTGCGCAATGCCAGCCTGCCTTTCGAGACCGTGCCGCAAACCTATGATCGTGATGGCATCCTGAAGAAGATAGAGGTCGTCGGCTCGCTGCTCGGCGTGCCGGAAAAGACGAAGGCGCTCGAAGACAAGGTCGCCGCCGATCTGGACGCTGCCATCGCCGATTCCGCCAAGCGGCCGGAGGCCGAGCGCAAGCGGGTGCTCTTCGTGCTCAGCAACCAGAACGGCAAGATCCTCGCTTCGGGTACCCATACCGCCGCCGACGGCATCATCAAGCTTGCCGGCGCCGTCAACGCGATCACCGGCTTCACCGGCTACAAGTCACTGACGGACGAAGCGATCATCGAAGCCAAGCCTGATGTCATCCTCATCATGGATCGCGAGGGGCCATTGTCGATGACGAATGACGACCTCCTCAAGCAGCCGGCGATTTCCTTGACGCCCGCCGCCAGCCACAAGGCGATTGTGCGCATGGACGGTCTGCATCTGCTCGGGTTCGGACCGCGCACCGCCAGCGCCGTTCGCGAGCTCAACGCAGCCGTCTACGGAGGCTGAGGTGGCATTCAACGATGCCGTGACGGGGCTGAAGCAGATGTCGCAACGCACGACACGCCGTCGCGATGGGGATCGTACCGCGCTTGCGGTTCTCGTTCTCGTCGGCCTCGTTCTCGTTTCGGCTGTTGCTTTCGCCTTCTCGATCACGACAGGCGCGTCGCATGCTTCGATCATCGACGTGATCGCCGGCATGGCGACCGGCAGTGCCGATAGCGCGCTGAGCAATCGCGACCGTATCGTCATCTTCGATATCCGCCTGCCCCGCGCCATCCTGGGCTTCCTGATCGGCGGCGGGCTGGCGGTCTCGGGCGCGGTCATGCAGGGGCTGTTCCGCAATCCGCTGGCCGATCCTGGCCTGATCGGCGTTTCCGCCGGCTCCAGCCTCGGCGCGGTCGCCATGATCGTTCTCGGTGGCGGCGTCCTTGCGCCGATCGCCCACCTCTTTGGCATTTTTTCCCTGCCGATCGCCGCCTTCATCGGCGGTCTGGTGACGACGGTGCTGCTCTACAAGGTGGCGACCCGGCATGGCCAGACATCCATAGCCACCCTGCTGCTGGCCGGCATCGCCCTCGGCTCGCTTGCCCTGGCAGCGACGGGGATCCTGATCTACATGGCCGACGACCGGCAATTGCGCGATCTCACCTTCTGGAGCATGGGATCGCTGGCCGGCTCGACCTGGAGCAAGGTGATCGGTGCCGGACCGATCATTATTCTTTCCCTCTTGCCGCTCCCCTTCATGGCACGTGGCCTCAACGCTCTGACGCTCGGCGAAGCGGCGGCGTTCCACATGGGTGTCGCCGTGCAGCGGCTGAAGAATGTCGCGATCGTCAGCGTGGCTGCGGCCGTCGGCGCCTCCGTCGCCGTCAGCGGCGGCATCGGCTTCGTCGGCATCGTCGTGCCGCACATATTGCGCATGTTGATCGGGCCGGATCATCGCTTCCTGCTGCCCGCCTCGGCTCTGCTCGGCGGCTCGCTGCTGATCGTTGCCGATGTCGTCGCCCGCACTATCGTTTCCCCGGCCGAACTGCCCATCGGCATTCTGACGGCCGGCGTCGGCGGGCCGTTCTTCCTGTGGATGCTGCTGCGGCAGCGCTCGCGCCTCAGCCTGTGAGCCAGCGATGATCGATGTTTCCAACCTCGTCATCCGGCTCGGCGGCAAAGCCGTCGTGCAGGAAGTCTCCTTTGCGGCTGAGCCGGGAACGCTGACGGCGATCTGCGGGCCGAACGGCTCCGGCAAGACGACGACGATGAAGGCCATTTCAGGCGAGCTGCCCTACCAGGGTTCGGTGCATATGAACGGCTCGGAAATCGGTAGCCTGCAGGCGTGGCAGCTCGCCGAAATGCGAGGCGTGCTGCCGCAGGCAAGCTCCATCTCCTTTCCTTTCACGGTTCGTGAAATCGTCCGCATGGGCCTGACCAGCGGCCGCAACAGTCGTCCGGAACAGGCTGACCGCATAGCCGCGGAGGCGCTGGCCTCCGTCGATCTCACCGGGTTCGAGGGACGCTTCTACCAGGAGCTTTCCGGCGGCGAGCAGCAGCGCGTGCAGCTCGCCCGCGTGCTTTGCCAGATTTCCGAGCCCGTCATCGACGGCAAACCCTGTTGGCTGCTTCTGGACGAACCGGTTTCCAGCCTGGACATCAGCCACCAGCTGACCATCATGACGCTTGCCCGGCAATTTTGCCGACGCGGCGGCGGCGTTATCGCTGTCATGCACGATCTTAATCTGACCGCCCTCTTCGCCGACCGGATGGTTCTGCTCAAGGAAGGTCAGCTGCGGGCCGCCGGCCCGGTGAAGGAGGTCTTGCAAGACCGACATCTGCAGGACGTCTTCGGCTGCAATCTAAGGGTCAATCGCATTCCCGCCGACGGTGTACCCTTCGTCCTCGCCCACAGCGCCATCCTCGGCTGACCTTCCCTTAAGTCACGCGCTTTGGAACTTTTCATTGCATCCACGCGTTGAGGTTCAGTGATGGGAATAAATGTTCCGCACGCCCACTCGCTTAGTGCGCCGCGCAATATCCGGTCATAACGATATGGCGCGCTCCACAGGCGCCAAGTAACGCAGCAAACGACGAAAGGGAGCTCAAACATGGCTTCATCCATTCTCCATTCGACGCGCAAGCGCAACGGCAGCAGCCTGCACGACGTCGAGGCAAGCATCGAAGACCAGATCGAATCCCTGCGCGAAGAAGTTGCAGCCTTCGCCAAACTGATTGGCGATAACGGTGCAAAGCAGGGCAAGAAATTGCGCGCGAGCGCCGAGTCGGGATTCGATGACCTGACGGTTCGCGGCGAGGAATTGCTGCGTGACCTGCAAAAGAGTTATGCACGAGGCTCTCGCGAGGTCCGCAGGACCGTTCGCCAGCATCCGGTCGCCACGGTCGGCGCGGCTGCGGCATTCGGACTTGCAATCGCCCTGCTTCTGTCACGCCGCTAGGGAGCCGGCATGCTCGCTCCGATCCTCGGCCTGCTGCTATCAGGCTCCTTCAACCGCACCGTTGCGCGAACCAAGCGCAACGGTATTCTCGTCGCCATAGCGGTCCTTCTTCTGCTGACGGGCTACGCCTTTGCGCTGATTGCCGCCGCGATATCGCTGGCGACCATCTATGGCGCCGCGGTCGCGGCACTTCTGATCGCAGCCGGCGCACTCTTGCTAGGCTTGATTGTCCTCGTCGTCATGGCGATCGTCAACAAACAGGAGCAACGCCGAGCCCGCGAACGGCGGCTTGCATTGGAGTCCGCGGCAGCAGCGGTACTCGGCCTTGTCAGGAAGCAACCGCTGATGACAGCGGCCATTGCTGCCGCGCTCGTGTTTAGCAATGTATTCGGATCGAACGACGACGACGATTGACGCCTCACGTAGAAAGAAGCTGACGCAGCAGCCTGCTTGAGAAAACGCAGCAGGTGTAAACAATAAAAAATGCGAGGGACGCCCGGTCGTATCAAATACGGCCGGGCTTTTCGCTATCAGAAAGCGAATGCCTTGGAGGTAAGCGGCGCCGATGTCGCATCAGGCCCAAAGTCGGCTTCGCCGGAGATATCCAGCAACTCCTGCAGGCGCTGGCGAGCGCGGTTGACGCGGCTCTTGATCGTGCCGATGGCGCAGCCGCAGATCTCCGCAGCCTCTTCATAGGAAAAGCCGGAAGCGCCCACCAGGATGATGGCTTCCCGCTGATCCGGCGGCAATTGATCCAGCGCCTTGCGAAAGTCCTGCAAGTCGAGCGCGCCATATTGCGAGGGATGCGTCGCCATCGATTCCGTGAAGATGCCGTCGCTGTCTTGTATCTCGCGCCCGCTCTTGCGCATCTGGCTATAAAGTTCGTTGCGCAGGATGGTGAAGAGCCAGGCCTTCATATTCGTGCCCATCTCGAAATGATCCTGCTTGGCCCAGGCTTTCATGATCGTATCCTGCACGAGATCATCGGCACGATCATGGCGCCCGGTCAGCGAAATGGCGAAAGCACGAAGACTTGGCAGAGCCGCGAGAAGTTCGCGCTTGAAGCTCGATTCCGTTTCCATCACGCCCACCCCTATTCGGACACCTTTACGGAAGCCATGCGCTCTGCCTGATCCAACTTCTCAAGCAGATCAAGAAAGCGATCGGGAATGACTTCGTCCTGCATGGCAGCGTAAAAGGAACGCAGGCGGTTGCCGATCTGATTATTGGGGTCGAGGATATCCATCACGCGTAGGTCTGATGCCTTGTTGTCCGCTTCCTCATTATTCTGGATTGTCATTTAACCTGCTCGCTTCTCATGTGTCGCGTTCGTGGGTCGGGTATGCTTGCTGCCTCCCCGTCCGGAAGACCGGTGACCCTCTCCAGAACTGTTTCCTAACGAATCGTAAAGGATGAAGCCAACCGTTTGTAAGCATTGTAATGCGACTGCCTAAAAAAAGTTCCGACAAAGAGGAACTTTTTTACTCAATTGACGTTTGTTAGTCATTGCGGCCTCCGGGCTGTATTTTAATTAGAATGTGATAAAAGGCGGGAGCCATTGATGACACTTTCCACACGCATTGCGCCGCACCTTCCGTATTTGCGTCGCTACTCACGTGCATTGACCGGAACTCAGACGTCGGGGGACGCCTATGTTGCTGCGGTTTTGGAAGCCATCATTGCCGATATTTCCATATTCCCGGATACGGACAACGACCGCGTTGCACTCTATAAACTGTTCACAAAGCTGTTCGGTTCCCTGACCCTGCAGATTCCTGAACCAAACTCGCCCTACGCGTGGGAACAGCGCGCCTCGGTAAACCTGTCCAAGGTCTCTCCGGTCGCGCGTCAGGCGTTTCTGCTTGCCTCCGTTGAAAGTTTCCGCCTCGGCGAGATCGCCGATATTCTCGATGTATCGGAAAACGACACAATGCATCTGCTTGATGTGGCATCGCAGGAAATTTCGCGGCAGGTAGCGACCGATATCATGATCATCGAGGATGAGCCGCTGATCGCCATGGATATCGAGCAGATGGTGGAAAGCCTTGGACATCGGGTCACGGGCATCGCTCGCACCCATGCCGAAGCGGTGGCGCTGCATAATGCCACCAAGCCCAGCATGGTGCTTGCCGATATTCAGCTTGCCGACGGCAGCTCGGGTATCGATGCCGTCAACGATATCCTCAAGACTGCAAACATCCCGGTCATCTTCATCACCGCCTTTCCAGAGCGCCTCCTGACCGGCGAGCGGCCGGAGCCGACCTTCCTTGTCACCAAGCCATTCAATCCGGATATGGTGAAGGCTCTCATCAGCCAGGCTCTTTTCTTTAACGAAACCACAAAGGTGGCCGCCTGATCCAATTGAAACCTTCGCCGCGGAACAAAGGTGATAGCCGGACGTTTTGGTCCGCGGCGATCGGTTTACCGACTGTTATCCCGCACGATTTTATAGATCGGTCCGAGTTCTTCCGATTGAGAATGTCCCCGTCGGTGGACATCTCGAAATTCGAGTGAAAGGCAAGCCGTGAATACGTCTGAACCATTGTCCGGCGCGCCTTTGAGTTTAGAAGGCAAAGCCGCTCTGATGGAGCGGGCGCTTATTAGCGCCAATGTATCCGTCCTGTTTCAGGACACGACCCTTGCAATCCGCTTTGCGGATAACCTGCCCGATCATCTCACGCCATCTCTGCTGATCGGCGGCAACGATTACCATTTGTTCGGCGAGAAGGATGGCGAGCACCTCACGCGGCTGAAGCGGGGCGTGCTTGAAAATGGCAGGCCCGTGGCCGCCGAGGTGGAAATTGCAAACGGCGACGGCGTGCGCATCTATGAGCTGAAAATGGAGCGCGTTGGCGCCCGCAAGGCGCAAGGCGTACTGTCTGTCATCTCAGAAGTCACAGAAAGCCGCCACCGCGAAAAAGTTCTGAAGTCGCTGCTGCGCGAACTGTCGCACCGCTCCAAGAATCTCCTGGCGATCATCCAGGGCATAGCGACGCAGACGGCGCGCCACACGCTTTCCCTCGACAATTTCCTGATCAAGTTCCGCGGCCGCCTGCAATCGCTGTCGAATTCCCAGGATCTCATTACCGACTCCAGCTGGCGCGGCGCCTATTTGTTCGAGCTTGCAGAGAAGCAGTTCGCTCCCTATTGGCCAGATGCCGGCGTCCCGATGCCGATCTACGGCATCAATGCGCATCTGACCCCCAATGCCGCCGTGCATCTCGGGCTTGCCCTGCATGAACTGATCGTCAACTCCGCATCGCACGGAGCCATTTCATCGGGCGCAACCAGCATCACGCTGAATTGCAAGGAAGCCGAGCTGGACGGGAAGAAAGCCATAGAAGTGGCTTGGCTGGAGCGTTTCCACGCGCCTGCCACCCATGAATTTGAGGATAACAGCTTCAGCCGCACGGTGCTCGAACGAGTCGTGCCGACCTCCATGAACGGGCGGGCCCAGTTCACCATCAGCGATGGCAATATCGGCTATCACCTCACCATTCCAGAGACAGAGTATGAAATACTGAGACGCCGCTGACGGGGTCAAGAAAACAGCCAGTGCGAGGGCGACGCACTGGCTGCTTTACACTCATCGGGAGGGGACCGTGAGTAGAAGTCCGATGATGGCTTTGGGCGCGCATCAGGAGATGCGATCATCATCCGGACCCTTAATTAACGGGGCAGCAGAGCCTTGGTTCCACGCGATCACAAAAAAATTCATTTTTTCTTCACATCCATCGCAACGGCGAAAATGATGCCGACCGCGTTCCGGCAGCTGTCCCGCCCCATGGCGAAACCGAGCAGCCTTCGAACGCCCCTCATCTGAAGATCACAAGAAAACATATCAAAAACATATAGTTGAACGACCTCACGCAGCCATCCCGGACGCTTGCCCGCCATGGCCGAAATGTGTGCTCCCGCAATTTCAAGGGTCAAAAATTTTACCGTTTGATAAATTTTTTATCCTGAGTTACCGTTCTTGCCACTAGCCGTTTACTATAAGAGGGAACTTCAATGGGACGACTGGAAACTGGGATTCATAAAGGCAGGCTGACGCCAGCCGAATATGATGCAAACTTTTCCGATCTTCACCCGCGCCTGAACAATCACGAGGCGCTGGTCGCAGCCGACCGCTGTTATTTCTGCTACGACGCGCCGTGCATGACGGCCTGTCCCACCTCCATCGACATTCCGATGTTCATCCGCCAGATCTCGACGGGCAATCCGATCGGCTCGGCCAAGACGATCTTCGATCAGAACATCCTCGGCGGCATGTGCGCCCGCGTCTGTCCCACCGAACAGCTCTGCGAGCAGGCTTGCGTGCGCAACACTGCCGAAGAGCGTCCTGTGGAAATCGGCCGGCTGCAGCGCTATGCGACCGATGCGGCAATGGCCGAGAACAAGCAGTTCTATGCCCGGGCCGACGCGACCGGTAAGAAGATCGCCGTCATTGGCGCCGGTCCTGCCGGCCTTGCCTGCGCTCACCGCCTCGCCGTCAAAGGCCATGACGTCACCATATTCGACGCCCGCGAAAAGGCCGGCGGCCTGAACGAATACGGCATCGCCACCTACAAGGCGGTCGATGACTTCGCCCAGAAGGAAGTCGATTACGTGCTCGCCGTCGGCGGCATCGAGGTGAAGAACGGCCAGGCGCTCGGCCGCGACTTCAGCCTCTCCGACCTCTCCCAGCAATATGACGCCGTGTTCCTCGGCCTTGGTCTTGCCGGCGTCAACGCGCTGCGCGCCGAAGGTGAGGATCTCGACGGCGTTGCCGATGCCGTTGCCTATATCGCCGATCTGCGCCAGGCGAACGACAAGGCCGATATCGCTATCGGCCGCCGCGTCGTCGTTCTCGGCGGCGGCATGACCGCGATCGATGCGGCCGTGCAGGCAAAGCTGCTCGGCGCCGAAGAGGTGACCATCTGCTATCGCCGCGGCAAGGAACATATGAACGCCTCGGAATACGAGCAGGATCTTGCTGCTTCCAAGGGCGTCATCATCCGCCACTGGCTCGCCCCGAAGCGCATCCTCGACAAGGACGGCAAGGTCGCCGGCATCGAGGTTGAGTACACCGAGCTGCGTGACGGCAAGCTGACAGGCACCGGCGATGTCGGCGTCATCGCCGCGGACCAGATCTTCAAGGCGATCGGCCAGACCTTCGAGGCATCCGGCCTCGGCGCCCTGCGCACGGAAGCGGGCCGCATCGCCATCGACGGCGAAGGCCGCACCTCGGTCGAAGGTGTCTGGGCCGGCGGCGACTGCGTGCTCGGCGGTGACGACCTGACGGTCTCAGCCGTAGCACAGGGTCGCGACGCGGCCGAATCCATCAACCATGCGCTCGCTGCCGCCCAGTCGGCCGCTGCAGTCGCCTGAAAGGAGAATCGAAATGGCTGATCTCCGCAATAATTTCGTCGGCATCAAGTCTCCGAACCCGTTCTGGCTGGCCTCCGCGCCGCCGACCGACAAGGCCTACAACGTCGAACGCGCCTTCAAGGCCGGCTGGGGCGGTGTCGTCTGGAAGACGCTCGGCGAGGAAGGCCCGCCGGTCGTCAATGTCAACGGCCCTCGCTACGGCGCCATCTGGGGCGCCGACCGCCGCCTGCTCGGCTTGAACAATATCGAGCTGATCACCGACCGCGACCTCTATACCAACCTGCGCGAGATGAAGCAGGTGAAGAAGAATTGGCCTGATCGTGCCTTGATTGCCTCGATCATGGTTCCCTGCGTCGAGGACGCCTGGAAGGCGATCCTGCCGCTGGTGGAGGAAACCGAAGCAGACGGCATCGAATTGAACTTCGGCTGTCCGCACGGCATGTCAGAGCGCGGCATGGGTGCTGCGGTCGGACAGGTGCCGGAATATATCGAGATGGTCGTGCGCTGGTGCAAGCAATACACCCGCATGCCCGTCATCACCAAGCTGACGCCTAATATCACCGACGTCCGCAAGCCCGCCCGCGCCGCCAAGGCCGGCGGCACTGACGCCGTATCGCTGATCAACACGATCAACTCGATCGTGTCTGTTGATCTCGACAATTTCGCACCGAACCCGACCGTCGGCGGCAAGGGCAGCCATGGCGGCTATTGCGGCCCGGCGGTCAAGCCGATCGCGCTCAACATGGTGGCCGAGATCGCCCGCGATCCCGAAACCTATGGCCTGCCGATCTCCGGCATCGGCGGCATCACCACATGGCGCGATGCGGCCGAATTCCTGGCGCTCGGCGCCGGCAACGTGCAGGTCTGCACGGCGGCGATGACCTACGGCTTCAAGATCGTCGAAGAGATGATCACGGGCCTTTCCGACTGGATGGACGAAAAGGGTCACCGCAGCCTGGACGACATCATCGCCCGCGCCGTGCCTAATGTCTCCGACTGGCAGTACCTCAACCTCAACTACATCGCCAAGGCCAAGATCGATCAGGACGCCTGCATCAAGTGCGGCCGTTGCTACATTGCCTGCGAGGATACCTCGCACCAGGCAATCACCAACATGGTTGACGGCGTCCGGCATTTCGAGGTGATGGACGAGGAATGCGTCGGCTGCAACCTCTGCGTCAGCGTCTGTCCGGTCGAGAACTGCATCACCATGGAGGAACTGCCGGCGGGTAGCCTCGACAAGCGCACCGGCAAGATCGTCGACCCGAACTACGCCAACTGGACGACCCATCCGAATAATCCGATGGCGCAGCAGGCAGCCGAGTAACCGAGAAACTGCATGGCGGTCGTAGTTGTTGCGACCGCCATTGCTGCTTTGATTGCCGGAAATCCAAGAGAGCGGAAGCCAGCCCCACCACCTGCGCGCGCAATTATCCGCTGGCGAAGGCAAAAGCGATCGGCTACAGGATGCGTGCTGCCCTGAATGGCAGCGCCGAACGACAGGAGGCTACCATGTCACGCAAGTCCAAAACCCTCCACGACGTGAGCTTTTGAGGTCACGTCCAAGCGACGCAAGTCTTTCCCCTCCGAAACCAAGGTTAAAACCGGCTCGCAATTCGTCCATGGCGATGTCGAGCTGATCGAAAAGCTCGGTCGCAACGATCCCTGCCCCTGCGGCTCGCGGAGGCGGTTTCAAGAACTGTTGCCTGAAATCGGGGCAGTACGACGGTATTGACCGGGACTACTACTTTTAGGGAGCGGAGCTGACTTCAACCAGCATCTATGTGCGGCGCGGTCCTTCGGAGATTGCGCCGCCGTTCAAGTGTGGCGAATGCCGAGCCCATCGACGAAGAGCTTTTCCAGATAGCGGGCGGCATCCTCGAAACGCCCTTCGCCCGAATGCTCCTGCCCCAGCACCGCACGCACCTGCACGTCGAAATCCGCATAATGCTGCGTCGTCGACCAGATGGAGAAGATCAGGTGATAGGGGTCGCATTTGGCGATCTTGCCGGCCTTGGCCCAGGCGCGGATGACCTCCGCTTTCTCGTCGACAAGGCTCTTCAGCGGCCCGCGCAGCTCATCCTCGACATGCGGTGCCCCCTGCAGCATCTCATTGGCGAAGAGCCTGCTTTCGCGCGGGAAATCGCGGGCCATTTCGAGCTTGCGGCGGATGTAGGAGCGGATCTCGCTTTCGGGATCGCCGTTGGCATCGAAGGCACGCAGCGGTTCCAGCCAGGTAAACAGCACCCGGTCGATCAGCGCCCGATGCATGGCCTCTTTCGTTCGGAAATAGTAGAGCAGATTGGGCTTCGACATACCGGCCACTTCGGCGATCTGATCGATGGTCGAGCCGCGAAAGCCGTTCACGGAAAATACGTCCAGCGCGGCCTCGAGTATGATTTCCTCTTTTTCTTCCTGAATGCGGGTACGGCGTTGGGTCCGGGCGGCTCTGGGGATGGCCATATCTGCTCTGTTTCTCCTTGAAATCCAAGCCTTTCGGCCGAGCTCTCGTTCACCCTGTCAATGCTACGGATTTAGGCAATCGCCTGAAATTTTATCGGAATTTTTCGTGCTTTTCGTCTTGAGCCGCGCCACGGAAGTTGTAATGTTTACCAATCGGTCAAATTATCTGTCAGATGTCTCTTAAAGGCAACCGGCGATTTTCCGGGGCGATAAAAACAAGACGACGCGCCGGATAAGACCAACGGGAACAATTGGGCATGCGCCTTGCATGCCCCAGGACAAACAGGTGAGGATTGCATCATGGTGGCAGCGCCAGGAGAGAACATGCGCATCAATGGCGATCGCCTTTGGGACGCATTGATGGACATGGCGAAGATCGGCCCCGGCATTGCCGGCGGCAATAATCGTCAAACGCTGACCGATGCCGACGCCGAGGGACGCAGCCTTTTCAGGACATGGTGCGAAGACGCTGGCATGAAAGTCGGCGTCGACAAGATGGGTACTATGTTCGCGACCCGCGCCGGCACCGATCCGGACGCGCTGCCCGTCTATGTCGGCTCCCATCTCGATACCCAGCCGACCGGCGGCAAATATGATGGCGTGCTCGGCGTGCTCGGCGCCCTCGAAGTCGTTCGCACCATGAACGATCTCGGCATCCGCACCAAGCATCCGATCGTGGTCACCAATTGGGCCAATGAAGAGGGTGCGCGCTTTGCTCCAGCCATGCTGGCCTCGGGTGTCTTTGCCGGCGTGCACTCGCTTGATTATGCCTATGGCCGCAAGGATCCGGAGGGCAAGACCTACGGCGAGGAGCTGAAGCGCATCGGCTGGCTCGGCGACGAAGAGGTCGGTGCCCGCAAGATGCACGCCTATTTCGAATATCATATCGAACAAGGCCCGATCCTCGAGGCCGAAGAGAAGACCATCGGCGTGGTCACACACTGTCAGGGCCTGTGGTGGCTGGAGTTCACGCTGACCGGCAAGGAAGCCCACACCGGCTCGACGCCGATGAACCTGCGCGTCAATGCCGGCCTCGCCATGTCGCGGATCGTCGAGATGGTGCAGAGCGTGGCGATGGAAAACCAGCCGGGCGCTGTCGGCGGCGTCGGCCAGGTGTTCTTCTCGCCGAACTCGCGCAACGTGCTGCCCGGCAAGGTCGTCTTCACCGTCGACATCCGCACGCCCGACAAGGCAAAGCTCGATCGCATGCGCGCCAGGATCGAGGCCGAAGCGCCTGTCATCTGCGACGCCCTCGGCGTCGGCTGCTCCGTCGAGGCGATCGGCCATTTCGAGCCCGTGACCTTCGATCCGAAGCTCGTAACCGCAGTGCGTACTGCCGCCGAGAGGCTCGGCTACAGCCACATGAACATCATCTCCGGCGCCGGCCACGATGCCTGCTGGGCCGCCAAGGTGGCGCCTGCCACCATGGTCATGTGCCCCTGCGTCGGCGGCCTGTCGCACAACGAGGCTGAAGAGATTTCCAAGGAATGGGCGACCGCCGGCGCGGATGTCCTGTTCCACGCGGTGATCGAGACGGCGGAGATCGTGGCTTGACCGCCACGATTCCCATTTCGAAAATTTCACACATCTGGAGCATGCGCCATGAGCACAGTCATCAAGGGTGGAACCATCGTCACGGCCGACCTGACCTATAAGGCGGATATCAAGGTCGAAGGCGGTAAGATCGTCGAGATCGGGCAGAACCTATCGGGCAACGAGGTGCTGGATGCCTCCGGCTGTTATGTCATGCCCGGCGGCATCGATCCGCATACGCATCTCGAAATGCCGTTCATGGGCACCTATTCCTCAGACGATTTCGAAAGCGGCACCCGCGCCGCCCTTGCCGGCGGCACGACGATGGTGGTCGATTTCGCGCTGCCCTCGCCCGGCCAATCGCTGCTCGAGGCGCTGACCATGTGGGACAACAAGTCGACGCGGGCGAATTGCGACTATTCCTTCCACATGGCGATCACCTGGTGGGGAGAACAGGTCTTCAACGAGATGGAGGCCATCGTCCGCGACAAGGGCATCAACACCTTCAAGCATTTCATGGCCTATAAGGGCGCGCTGATGGTGGATGACGACGAAATGTTCTCGTCCTTCCAGCGTTGCGCCGAGCTCGGCGCATTGCCGCTCGTCCATGCCGAAAACGGCGACGTGGTTGCGCAGATGCAGGCAAAGCTGCTGGCCGAGGGCAACAACGGTCCGGAGGCACATGCCTACTCCCGCCCGGCCGAGGTCGAGGGCGAGGCGACGAACCGCGCCATCATGATCGCCGATATGGCAGGCTCGCCCGTCTACATCGTCCATACTTCCTGCGAGCAAGCGCACGAGGCCATCCGCCGCGCCCGCCAGAAGGGTATGCGCGTTTATGGCGAGCCGCTGGTCCAGCACCTGACGCTCGACGAAAGCGAATATGCCAACCCCGATTGGGATCACGCTGCCCGCCGCGTCATGTCGCCGCCCTTCCGCAACAAGCAGCATCAGGACAGCCTCTGGGCGGGTCTTGCCTCCGGCTCGCTGCAGGTGGTCGCAACCGACCACTGCGCCTTCACGACCGAGCAGAAGCGCTTCGGCCTCAACGACTTCACCAAGATCCCGAACGGCACCGGCGGCCTAGAGGATCGCCTACCGATGCTGTGGACCCATGGCGTCAAGACCGGTCGCCTGACCATGAACGAGTTCGTCGCTGTCACCTCCACCAACATCGCCAAGATCCTCAACTGTTATCCGAAGAAGGGCGCGATCCTCGTCGGCGCCGATGCCGATATCGTCGTCTGGGATCCGAATCGCTCGAAGACCATCACCGCCAAGACGCAGCAGTCGGCGATCGACTACAACGTCTTCGAAGGCAAGGAAGTGACCGGCCTGCCGCGTTACACGCTGACCCGTGGCGTCGTCGCCATCGAGGAAGGCACGGTGAAGACGCAACAAGGCCACGGCGAGTTCGTCAAGCGCGAGCCGTTCACCGCCGCCAACCGGGCGCTTTCGACCTGGAAGGAAGTCACCGCGCCGCGCAAGGTTCAGCGCAGCGGCATCCCCGCAAGCGGGGTATGACGCTTGGCGCAGGCGCTTCGGCCCATCGGCTGCTCAACGCGGCACGTACCGCTCCAGATCCGGCAGCAGGACGACGCTTTCCTGCTCGTTCGGATCGGTGCGGGCGACGACGGCTGTCGCCGGCCGGTCGCTGAGATTGGCGGGAAGATGCGGGACGCCGGCCGGAATGTAGAACATCTCGCCCTCGCGAACGACAACATGCTCTTCCAGCTGCTCGCCGAACCAGCAATGCGTCTCGCCGGAAAGCGCATAGATCGCCGTCTCGTGCGACGCATGCAGATGCGCCTTGGCGCGGCCGCCCGGCGGGATGGTCAGAAGATGCATGCAGATGCCCGTCGAACCCACTGTCTCGGCGGCGATTCCCTCAAAATAGCTGAAGCCCTGTTTTCCGGCATAGGTGCTGCCGGGCCGCACGACACGACAGGTGGGCTTCGATGACAAACTCATGGCATTGCTCCTCTGGATCCGGCAGCCGCGCGGCGCCCTTCTCTTCCAAAGCTACCGCAATGCCAAACAGCATAACAAGCAATCCGCCCCAACTGTGCGGCGAAAATAGGACTGGTAGGTGTTAATGACGTCGTCCGCTTCCTCCGTCGTCTCCGCGCGGAACCTCTGTCTCACCTACGATACGAACGACGGGCCTGTGCATGCGCTGAGCAATGTCGATCTCGATGTTCGCAAAGGCGATTTCATTTCCTTCATCGGCCCTTCCGGCTGCGGCAAGACCACCTTCCTGCGCGTCATCGCCGATCTGGAGCGGAAAACCTCAGGCGATATCACCGTCAACGGCATGACGCCGGAGGAGGCGCGCAAGGCCCGCGCCTACGGTTATGTCTTTCAGGCACCCGCCCTCTATCCCTGGCGCACCATCGAAAAGAACATCGCCCTGCCGCTGGAAATCATGGGCTATGCCAGGAGCGAACAGGCCAAGCGCATCGCCCAGACGCTCGACCTCGTCAATCTCGCCGGCTTCGAGAAGAAATTCCCCTGGCAGCTTTCGGGCGGCATGCAGCAGCGCGCCTCCATTGCCCGCGCGCTTGCCTTCGATGCCGATCTCCTGCTGATGGACGAGCCCTTCGGCGCGCTCGACGAGATCGTTCGCGACCACCTCAACGAACAGTTGCTGAAGCTCTGGAAGCGGACGAACAAGACCATCTGCTTCGTCACGCATTCCATCCCCGAGGCGGTCTATCTCTCCACCAAGATCGTGGTCATGTCCCCTCGCCCGGGCCGCGTCACGGATGTCATCGAATCCACGCTTCCGCTCGAACGCCCGCTCGGCATTCGCGAAACGCCGGAATTCCTGGAGATCGCCCATCGCGTCCGCGAAGGCCTGAGAGCGGGGCATAGCTATGAGGAATAGGATGTTGGACAGCTCCGTCGCGCGGCGGCCCCTCACCCTAGCCCTCTCCCCGTGCACGGGGAGAGGGAACGACCTGGGCATGCTCGCCAACGTCATTCGCTGGTGGGAAGGCTGCGGGCGCCTCTATCCCCTTCTCCCCGTCAGAACGGGGAGAAGGTGGCCGCCCCTCGATAAAAACTCAGGAGGCCGGATGAGGGGCCGCCTTGCGACAGGAGGTGCCTCATGAACCCGCAGTTCCTCCTCTGGCTCACCGGCGCGATGGCGATCTTCATCAGTGGGGCGACCGCCTCGCGCGCCTATATCGCCAACAACAACATATTGGTCCTGATCCTGGCGCTCATCCTCTATTGCGTCGGCAACCTGATGATGGTGCGGCTCATGCGCGAGGGCGGGCTGGGTCTAGCGATATCAGCCTCCTCCATTGCCCAGCTCATCGTCGTCAACATCATCGCCTTCCTCGTCTTCGGCGAACGGCTGAGCTTGCCGCAGCTTGCCGGGGTGGGGCTCGGCATCGTCGCCATGGCGCTGATGCTGCTGCCGGCACAAGGGAGGCCATGATCGTGGAGAAGGAGCAATTCTTCAGACACAAGTTCGTGCCGGTCGCAACCATCGTGCTGGCGATCCTGCTGCTCTGGTATGTCTTCGCCGTCATTCTCAACGCGCCGTTCCAGCGCGATCTCGATCGCCGCGGTAATGTCACCTCGACAACGATGGAATTCATCGGCAAAACGCTGGCCCAGCCGAAGCCGATCCTGCCGGCACCCCATCAAGTGGCGCAGAATGTGTTCGAAAACACCTTTCTTCGGGCGCTGACCAGCAACCGCAGCCTTGTCTACAATGCCTGGGTGACCTTGTCCTCCACGGCAGTCGGCTTCGCCTTCGGCACGGTTCTCGGCATCCTGATCGCGGTCGGCATCGTGCATGTGGTGACTCTGGACCGTAGCCTCATGCCCTGGATCATCACATCGCAGACCATACCGATCCTCGCTATCGCACCGATGGTCGTTGTTGTGTTGGGTTCGATTGGCGTTACCGGCCTTATTCCCAAGGCGCTGGTCTCGACCTACCTCTCCTTCTTCCCCGTCGCCGTTGGCATGGTCAAGGGACTGAGATCGCCGGAAACCATGCATCTCGATCTGATGCGCACCTATAATGCCAGCGCCATGCAGACCTTCTGGAAACTGCGCGTCCCCGCGTCGGTCCCATTCCTCTTCACTTCGATGAAAGTTGCAATCGCAGCGAGCCTGACCGGAACGATCGTTGGAGAGCTGCCAACGGGCGCAGTCGCCGGCATCGGCGCCAAGCTTCTCGCAGGCTCCTATCAAAGCCTGACGATCGATATATGGGCAGCGCTCGTCGCCGGCTCGATACTAGCCGCCGTGTTGATTGCCGTCGTCAGCATCGCGGCGCGTATCATCGATCGTGCAATGGGAGGTCGGGCGGCATGAAGATTTTTCATCTGTCGTGGCAGGGCACACTCTCCCTTCTTCTCTGCCTTATGGCGCTCCCGGCGCTGCCGCTGCTTGCCGCGGATGCCGCCGCACCCATCAGCAGCGGAACCACTTTCGTCATTTTCATTCTCATTGCTGCCGCGGCCGCGATTTCTTTCATGAACCTGTCCGCAACGCTCAGCGCGGCGATCCTCTTCTTTGCCGCGCACGCAGCGGCCTGGCTGCTGCTGGCCGGAATATCGGGCAATGAAGGCAACGCGCTTGCGTCGTTTTTTATCCTGCTTGCCGCTGCCTGGCTGCTTGCCTGGCGCTGCGTCTCCATCCTGTCGGCCATCCGCGTGCACTCGACCGCCGACAGCTATACGTTACGATTGCTCATTCCCGCGATCTTCGGCGTCTGGATCATCATCATCTGGGAAGCGGTGACACGCGGGGCCGGCATCCCTTTCATCCTCCTGCCGCCGCCGAGCGCCATCGGCGCGCGGATTGCCGGCTCCATCTCGATCCTGTGGACCGATGTTCAGCAGACGATCTTCCGATCGGTCCTGATCGGCTACACCATCGGCTGCGCCAGCGGCTTCATCGTTGCCATCCTCGCCGACCGCTTCGCATTCCTGCGCCGCGGCCTGCTGCCGATCGGCAATCTCGTCTCGGCATTGCCGATCATCGGCGTTGCGCCGATCATGGTCATGTGGTTCGGCTTCGATTGGCAGTCCAAGGCCGCCGTCGTCGTCGTTATGACCTTCTTCCCGATGCTGGTGAACACGGTGGCCGGCCTGGCCGCAGCCGGCAACATCGAGCGCGACCTGATGCGCACCTATGCATCAAACTACTGGCAGACGCTGCTGAAGCTGCGCCTGCCGGCTGCCGCTCCCTTTATTTTCAATGCGCTGAAGATCAACTCGACCTTGGCTCTCATCGGTGCCATCGTGGCGGAGTTCTTCGGCACTCCCATGTCGGGCATGGGTTTTCGCATCTCGACCGAAAACGGCCGGTTGAATCTCGACATGGTCTGGGCTGAGATCGCGGTCGCCGCGGTCGCAGGCTCGGTCTTCTACGGTATCGTCGCCATTATCGAGAGAATGACGACGTTCTGGCATCCGTCTATCCGCAGTGGGCAGACGTAATCCGGGATCTCCTCAAGGGATCAAGGCATAACTTCAGAGGGAAAGGGTGAAAACATGAAAAAACTGATGTTCGTATTGATGGCAAGCGCTATGACGCTGGCCGCCACGCAGGCCGCGATGGCCGCCGACAAGCTGACGCTACAGCTGAAATGGGTGGCCCAGGGCCAGTTCGGCGGCTATTTCGTCGCCAAGGACAAGGGCTTCTACAAGGAAGAGGGCCTCGACGTCGACATCAAGCCGGGCGGCCCGGATATCGCTCCGGAACAGGTGATCGCCGGCGGCGGCGCTGATGTCATCGTCGACTGGATGGGTGGCGCCCTGGTTGCCCGCGAAAAGGGCGTACCGCTGATCAACATCGCCCAGCCCTTCGAAAAGTCCGGCCTGGAATTGATCTGCCCGAAGGATGGCCCGGTCAAGACGGAGAAGGATTTCAAGGGACATACCCTCGGCGTCTGGTTCTATGGCAACGAATATCCGTTCTTCGCGTGGATGCACAAGATCGGCTTGAAGACCGATGGCGGCAAGGACGGCGTCACCGTGCTGAAGCAGAGCTTCGACGTGCAGCCGCTCGTCCAGAAGCAGGCCGACTGCATCTCGGTCATGACCTACAATGAATACTGGCAGGCAATCGATGCCGGTTTCAAGCAGGAAGACCTGACCGTCTTCAACTATACCAAGCTCGGCGTCGACCTTCTGGAAGACGGCCTCTATGTCAAGGAAGACAAGCTGAAGGATGCGAAGTTCAAGGCCGATATGGTCAAGTTCGTCCGCGCCTCGATGAAAGGCTGGAAATATGCCGTCGAGCATCCGGATGAAGCCGCCGGGATCGTCATGGACAATGGCGGCCAGGACGAAAATCACCAGAAGCGCATGATGGGCGAAGTCGCCAAGCTGATCGGCAGCGGCAAGCTCGACACGAAGCTCTATGAGCGCACCGTCGAGGCGCTGCTTGACCAGAAGATCATCAACAAGAAGCCGACTGGCGCTTATACGCACGAGATCACGGACGCGGCCCTGAAATAGTCTCAGGCACCGCGAACAACCGAAACGCGCGAGGTTCATGCCTCGCGCGTTTTTTTCATTTTGTAACAGCAGCAACAAAACGCTGGCCTTATCGCTGCATTTGCCCGAAAAGCCCTCAGCCATCAACTATTCGAATGCTGACATCACAATGCCGTGATTGCTTCGCAAAGTTGCGACGGGTAAAATTACCCGCGAAATCATTTTCTCGTGATCTTGCGAGATTTGGAAACCGCTCCCATCTACAGGAGCGAATTTAGGATGAGGGACCTGCAGGCATGACAGACGGATATTGATCCGCCGGAGTAGCCGGCCCGCATGCATTGATCCCCCGTGTTCGCGACGGAAACAGCGAAATCCTTTTACCTAGATGCCGAACTGGAACCTGACGCATGGCCCTCACGCCGTTTAGATTTCTAAGCACGACCGCAATCATGCTTTCCCTACTGGCCGCGCCTGCCGCGTTGGCCGAGGAGCCTGTCGTCACGACCCCGAAGCAGAACCTGCCGGCGATCGTCATTACCTCCGCCACGATGCGCAAGCTGATCGACAGGGTCGTCGCGACTGGCACTGTGAAGGCGGTCGAAGAAGTTTACATCCAGCCGCAGGTGGATGGCCTCTCGATCCGCTCGCTCAATGCCGATGTCGGCGACAAGGTCGAGGCGAACAGCACGCTCGCCACGCTGAACGAAGACGCGCTGATCCTGCAGAAGAGCCAGATGCGGGCCACGCGGGCCAAGGGCGAGGCAAGCCTTGCCCAGTTGCACGCGCAGCTCGCCGAGGCTCACGCCAACGCGGAAGAGGCCGAATTGCAACGCGTCCGCGCCGTCATGATGGGCGCCAAGGGCACGATGTCGACCTCGTCAGTCGAACAGGCAAACGCGTCGGCCGCGGCCAACAAGGCCCGCGTTGGCTCGGCCGAACAGGCAATCGCGGTTGCCGAAGCCGATCTCAAGGTCACCGACAGCCAGATCGCCGACACCGACCTGAAACTTGCCCGTACCGGCATCAAGACCCCGGTCGCAGGCACGGTTGCATCGCGCAACGCCCGCGTCGGTGCCATCGCCAACGGCAGCGGCGATCCGCTCTTCACCATCATCCGCGACAGCCAGCTTGAATTGGTGGTCGACGTTTCCGAAAGCGACATCACCAAGATCGCTATCGGGCAGAAAGCGTTGATTTCGTTGTCCGGCAGCCGCGAAAAGCTTACCGGCACCGTCCGCCTTGTCGCGCCTATCGTCGATTCCGTCACCCGCCTCGGCGCGGTGCACATCACCATCGACGAGGGCGACAAGGCGCGTGCCGGCATGTATGGCAGCGCCGAGATCGTCATCCGGCAGGAAGAGGGTGTCTCCCTGCCGCTGACGGCCGTCAATAGCGACGAAAACGGCTCTTCCGCTCGTAAGGTCGAGAACGGCGTCGTCAAGTTCGTCAATGTCGAGACCGGCATTCAGGACGGAGCCTATGTCGAGATCCTCAAAGGCCTGACGGCCGGCGAAGATGTCGTCGCCAAGGCCGGCGCCTATGTCCGCGACGGCGATCACATCACGCCCGTGCGCGAAGCGCCGCAAGCCTCCAACTGAGCGAGAATGGCAAGATGAACTTCTCCGCCTGGTCCATCCGAAATCCGATCGCCCCGCTCCTCGGCTTTTTCCTGCTGATGGTGGTGGGCGCGCACGCTTTCTTCAATCTACCCATCACGCGCTTCCCGAACATCGACGTGCCTGTTGTCAACGTCACGGTGACGCAGAGCGGCGCCTCGCCCGCCGAGCTCGAAATGCAGGTGACGAAGGAGGTCGAAGACGCCGTTGCCGGCATTAACGGCATCGACGAAATACAATCGACCGTCACCGACGGCCAATCGCAGACCGTCGTGATCTTCCGCCTGGAAGTGCCGACCCAACAGGCCGTTCAGGATACCAAGGACGCTATCGATCGCATCCGCGGCAATCTGCCGTCCACGATCGATGAGCCGATCGTCTCGAAGGTCGATGTCGAAGGCCAGGCGATCCAGAGCTTCGCCGTCTCCTCGCCGAACATGACCCTTGAGGAAATGTCCTGGTTCGTTGACGACGTCGTCAAGCGCGCGCTGCAGGGTCAGGCAGGCATCGGCCGCGTCGATCGCTACGGCGGCGCCGACCGTGAGGTGCGCATCGAGCTCGATCCGAACAAGCTGAATGCCTATGGCATCACGGCGCTTTCGGTCAGCCAGCAGTTGCGCAGCACCAACATCGACCTGGGTTCCGGCCGCGGCCAGGTTGCGGGCAGCGAACAGGCGATCCGCGTGCTTGGCGACGCCCGCGAGGTCGCGCAGCTCGTCGACACCACGATCGCGCTGACTAACGGCCGCTTCGTCAAGCTCTCCGCTCTCGGCGTCATCAAGGATACCTATCAGGAGCCGAAGTCGTTCTCGCGGTTCAATAGCGCTCCTGTCGTCACCTTCGGCGTGTTCCGCGCCAAGGGCGCCAGCGAAGTGACGGTCGCCAAGACGGTTGGCGATACCCTCGACAAGGTACGCGCCGAAAATCCGAACGTCTCGATCGAGATGATCGACGACTCCGTCTACTACACCTACGGCAACTACGAAGCGGCGATGCATACGCTGCTCGAAGGTGCGCTCCTCGCGGTTATCGTGGTCTTCCTCTTCCTGCGGAATTGGCGCGCGACGCTGATATCAGCGGTTGCGCTGCCGCTTTCCGCGATCCCGACATTCTGGGTCATGAACCAGATCGGCTTCTCGCTGAACCTCGTCAGCTTCCTGGCGCTCACGCTGGCAACCGGCATTCTCGTGGATGACGCCATCGTCGAGATCGAGAACATCGCCCGCCACATCAAGATGGGCAAGACGCCGTACCGCGCCGCCATCGATGCCGCCGACGAAATCGGCCTGGCTGTCATCGCGACGACCTTCACCATCATCGCGGTCTTCGTGCCGGTCTCCTTCATGCCGGGCATTCCGGGCCAGTACTTCATTCAGTTCGGCCTCACGGTCGCCTTCTCGGTGTTCTTCTCGCTGCTTGTGGCGCGCCTGATCACACCGATGATGGCCGCCTATCTCATGCGCCCCGAAGATGCCGTCGACGATCACCAAGACAATGACGGCCGCTTCATGCGCGGCTACAGCGCACTGGTGCGGCTGACGACCAAGCGATGGTATACGCGTTATCCGACGCTGCTGGCGGCCTTCGCCTTTTCCATCGCCTCGGTGTTTGCGCTGATCATGTTCGTCCCCGGCAGCTTCATTCCGCCTGATGATTCGTCGCGTATTGTTCTGTCAGCCGAACTGCCGCCGAATGCGCGGCTCGAGGATACGGAACAGGCGACCAACGAGATCTACCGGCGCGTCAAGGGCATCGACGGCGTCGAAAGCGTCTTCGTTCTAGGCGGCGCGTCGCCCAAGGGCGATCTGGAGCTGCGCCGCGCGACCGTGACGCTGACGCTAGGCAAGCTCGACCAGTCGCTCGTCAAGAAGCTGGTAAACGACGTCCTCGGCTCGCTGACCGTAATCGGCCCTCACCTGCCGAAGGTCACCGTGCATGGCCGCGTGCGCCCGCAATGGGATGTGGAAAAGGAAGTCTTCGCGAAGTTGCGTTCGATCCCGGACGTCCGCATCACCAAGCTCAACGACCGTGGCGACCGCGACCTCACCTACAACTTCCTCTCCCGCAACGAGAAGGATCTGAACCAGGCGGTCGGCATTCTCGAAGCCAAGCTGCGAACCGATCCGGCGCTCGCCAATGTCAGCGCCGACGGCGCCCTGCCGCGCCCTGAATTGCAGATCTATCCGCGCAAGGACGAAGCCGCACGCCTCGGCATCACGCCGCAGATGATTTCCGATACGGTTCGTGTGGCCACCATCGGCGATATCGACGCTTCGCTCGCGAAGATCTCGCTCGACGATCGCCAGATACCGATCCGCGTCCAGGCTGCACTCGGCATGCGTCGCGATCTGGCGGCGATCCGTGCCTTGCGCATCAAGACCGCCTCGGGCACGACCGTGCCGATGTCGAGTGTCGCCGACATCGACTATTCCGAGGGTCTGTCTTCGATCAAGCGCAACAACCGCTACCGCGTCGTTTCCATCGGCGCTGACCTGCCGCAGGGCGTGGCGCTGGATACGGCATCGAGCCACTTCATCGATATCGTCAACAGTGCCAAGATCCCGGCTACCGTACATCTGGCCGAAAGCGGCGACACCAAGGTCCAGAAGGAAATGCAGCAGAGCTTCGGCAACGCCATGCTGCTCGGCCTTCTGCTGGTTCTGACCGTGCTGGTGTTGCTGTTCAAGGACGTCATCCAGCCCTTCACCATTCTGCTGTCGCTGCCGCTCGCGATCGGCGGCGTGGCGCTGGCGTTGATCATGACGGGCAACGCGCTGTCCATGCCGGTCATGATCGGTATTCTGATGCTGATGGGGATCGTGACCAAGAACGCCATCCTGCTGGTCGATTTCGCCATCGAGATGATGCATCACGGCATGCCGAGGCTGGAAGCGGTCATCGAAGCCGGCCGCAAGCGTGCGCGTCCGATCATCATGACCTCGATCGCCATGTCGGCCGGCATGTTGCCGTCCGCACTCGGTGTCGGCGAAGGCGGCTCCTTCCGCGCGCCGATGGCGATTGCCGTGATCGGCGGCATCATCGTGTCGACCGTCCTCAGCCTGGTGGTCGTGCCGTCCTTCTTCCTGATCATGGACGACCTCTCGCGCCTGCTCGGCTGGCTCTTCGGTCGCCTCGTCGGCAAGAAAGACGCCAATGATGAAGTCCTGACCAAGGAAGGCCTGGCGGCGGCCGTCGACGAAAACCGCAAGTCGCTGGCCACGTTGGAAGAGCGCCTGGACGACATGGAGAACAAGGATGTCAGGGGTCGCAAGGCGACCGGTACGAATGTGCTGAAGCTGCCGCCATTCGCGGCCGAATAGCGGTCGGCAGACCTAGCGAAACCGATAAGTGACGGGGCGGCCTAGAGGCCGCCCTGTTCCTTCAGGAAGCTGACGATCGTACCGACGCCCTCGCCTCGCTTCATGTCTGAGAACACGAAGGGGCGAGCCTGGCGCATGCGGGTGGCATCGCGATCCATCACCTCGAGATCGACCTCGACGAAGGGCGCCAGATCCTTTTTGTTGATCACGAGCAGATCCGATTTGGTGATGCCCGGGCCACCCTTGCGGGGAATTTCCTCACCCTGGCACACCGAAATCACATAGATGGTGATATCGGCGAGATCGGGCGAAAAGGTCGCGGCCAGATTGTCGCCGCCGGATTCGATGAAGACGACGTCGAGATCAGGAAGCCGCTCGTTGAGGCCGGCAATGGCCTGCAGGTTGATCGTCGCATCCTCGCGAATGGCGGTATGCGGGCAGCCGCCGGTTTCGACGCCGACGATGCGATCCGACGTCAGCGCCTGCATCCGCACCAGCGCCTCCGCATCTTCAGTCGTATAGATGTCGTTGGTGACGACGGCGACGGAATAGTCGTCGCGCATCGCCTTGCACAGCTTTTCCGTCAGCGCCGTCTTGCCCGAACCGACGGGGCCGCCGATGCCGACACGCAAAGGTCCATTTCTCGATTTCATGCTGGAAACTCCGATAAAATAGCAGCATAGCGAAGCGTCGGCCTGCCGCACAGCGGCGAATGACGTAGGGCGTGCCTCGATTGTAGCATTTCCCCAAAGGCGCGGATCATGAGCGAAAGAGCCGCGTCCCCTGGGTTTCATGACGCAGGCTCGCAATATCGGCCTGCACGGTTGCAGCGCCGAGATCGTCGAGATTAGATTGCGCTGCCCGCCTCGCCACTTCGGCGATGATATCCTCCAAGGCCGCCAGGATCGCAACCCCATCCTTCTGCCCGGTCACGCCGAGCCGGATGCCGGCCGACAGCATCTGCGACGCCAGGGCATGCAGGAAGGCGGCAAGCGTCTTGTCGACGGATACCTCATGCGCGCCGGCAACGGCGCCGACGGCGATTGGATAGGCAGTCTTTGCCGGCAGCATCGAAAAGATCCTGTGTGGCCAGGCGGCGGCGGCCGACAGAAAGGCTTCGCCAAGCAGCATCGTTTCATTGTGGCGCTCTTTCGAGCCCGCCAGCGCTTCTGCAAGCTCCGCTACCGCGGCGAGCCGCAGCGCATCCTCGCCGGCATGATGTGCCTCGGCAAGCAGGACGGCATCGTTCCAGACAGGGCCATGCTGGATGAGGGTCACGATCCAATCCCGCAGGCTCTTGCTATCGTGAACCAGCCCGTCATGCACCGCACGCTCGAGCCCGCCGGAATAGGCAAAGGACCCCACCGGAAAAGCCGGCGACAACCAGGCCATCAGCCGCAACAGCGCCTGTAGATTGCGATCGTCCGCTGCCAGCCCTTCGCTCATCGGCGTTCAATCGTGCGAATGGTGATCGTGCCCATGATCGTGATGATCGGCATGGCCATGCGAATGGCCGCCATGGGAGTGGTAGGCGCCACGAGCGGGCTGGAAAGGCTCGCTGACCTCGGTAACCGTCGCGCCGAGCCCTTCGAGCATGGAGCGGATCACGTGATCGCGCAGAATGAGGATGCGTTCCTCCTCGATCTGCGCCGGGAGATGGCGATTGCCGAGATGCCAGGCGAGCTGGATCAGATGCCTGCGATCGCGCGGCCTGATTTCGAAAAGCTTTTCGTCCGCCGCGACGATCTCGATCAACTCGCCGTCCTCGCGCACCAAGAGGTCGCCATTGGCAAACAGGACCGGCTCCTTCAGGTCGAGCATGACCATGTCGCCGTTTTCGAGATGTAGCAGCTTGCGGCGCAGATGCCGAAGATCATGCGGCAGGACCACACGATCGATCGGATTGGAGGACGGGGTGCCGGCCGGCAGATAGGAGGTAACATGTTGCATGGCGGGTCCAATTTAAAGCTTTGTCAGACCATGCAAAATAGTCGCTTCCGGCGCAAGCGCCAATGCCGCTTTCGCAAGACCTATATCCGTTGCGCGTAGCGCTGCGGTTCCACATGCTCCGTCGTGGCTTCACGCTCCTGTTCGGTTGCGCAACGATGCCAGACGTGGTTGAGCCGTTCGTATTCATGGATCACGCGGTTACGGCCAAGCGTCTTGGCGAGATAGAGCGCCTTGTCGGCTGCCGCATAGACGGCTTCCGACTTGCGGTCCTTGCCGATATCGGCGATTCCCGCAGAAATGGTGATCTTCACCGAACCACCTTCGACGGCGATGGGATGATCGGCGATCTCAGCCTTGATGTTCTCGATGCGGGCAACGCGTTCGGCCATGTCGCCGCCATGAACGATGGCGCCGAATTCCTCGCCGCCGAGACGGGCGATCACGTCTTCGCCGGCAAAGACATCCGCAAATATCTGCGATACGGCAACGATGACAGCATCGCCGGATGCATGTCCGAAGCGATCGTTGATCGTCTTGAATCGATCGACGTCGAAGATGACAAGTGACGCACCCTCCTCGGCCTGATCCAATGCTTCGGTAAAGGCACGACGATTGAGCAAGCCGGACAGCATGTCGGTGCGGCTCAGCAGCTGGAACTCGGCGCGGGAGACGGCAAGCTTGTGAATGGAACAACCTGCCAGCACCGCCAGCGCGCCGGAAACGGTACCGCCGATGATCCATGCCAACAGGACACCGAGACGCATCGCCTCCGAAATCGGCACTGGCAAGAGATCGAGCCACTGCAGCACGGGCAGCATTACAAGCATGATCATAAGTGACATGATGACGGCTGCAAAACTCATCTTTAGCGCGAAAATATAGATCGCACTCCGCTGCTGAAAATTACCGAGCTCGGCTTGCAGCGAAATCCATTGTCTCATGCGATTCACCTTCCTCAGCCACCATTTCAATCATGTGAAATAGGGGTGAAGACGCTTCCAGGTCTTTAATGTAACGATTAAAATGCGTGGCATTTCCCAAGTTGTGAACAGTCAGAAATGGCCGTCTGGCAAGTCTCTTTCGCAAGTCGAAAGGCGATGCGCAAAGTTGCCGCCACAAGCCTATGATAACGCAGCATTAACTGCGTAGAGCTGAAAAAGCCCCGGAAACCGGGGCTTTTTCAGCTGCCAATGATCGGCCGTCAGAAAACCTGTCAGAACAGGAAATAACGCTGCGCCATCGGCAGCACCGTCGCCGGTTCACATGTCAGAAGCTCGCCATCGGCGCGAACTTCATAGGTCTCGGGATCCACCTCAATATGCGGCGTCAGGCTATTGTGGATCATCGAAGCCTTGGAGATGCCGCCACGCGTGTTCCTGACAGGCAGGAGCGTCTTGGCGATGCCGAGCTTGCCGGCAAGCCCTGCATCGAATGCGGCCTGGGAGACGAACGTCACCGAGGAATTCGTGCGATTCTTGCCATAGGCACCGAACATCGGGCGATAATGCATCGGCTGCGGCGTCGGAATCGAGGCGTTCGGATCGCCCATCGGTGCAGCCGCTATGGAGCCGCCGAGCAGGATCATCTCCGGCTTGACGCCGAAGAAGGCCGGGTTCCAGATCACCAGATCGGCACGCTTGCCGACCTCGATCGATCCCACTTCATGGCTGACGCCATGGGCGATAGCCGGGTTGATCGTATATTTGGCGATGTAGCGCTTCACGCGGAAATTGTCGTTATCGCCGGTCTCCTGGGCCAGGCGGCCGCGCTGGCGCTTCATCTTGTCGGCGGTCTGCCAGGTGCGGATCGCCACTTCGCCGACGCGGCCCATGGCCTGGCTGTCGGATGAAATGATCGAGAAGGCGCCGATATCATGCAGGATATCCTCAGCCGCGATCGTCTCCTTGCGGATGCGGCTTTCGGCAAAAGCGATATCCTCCGGGATCGATGGCGACAGGTGATGGCAGACCATCAGCATGTCGAGATGTTCGGCGATGGTATTAACCGTATAGGGCCGCGTCGGATTGGTCGAAGACGGAATGACGTTCGACTGACCGCAGATCTTGATGATGTCGGGCGCGTGGCCGCCGCCTGCGCCTTCCGTGTGGAAGGCATGGATCGTACGACCCTTGATGGCACCGATCGTATCCTCGACGAAGCCGCTTTCGTTCAACGTATCTGTGTGAATCATCACCTGCACGTCATATTCGTCGGCGACGCTCAGGCAGCAGTCGATCGCCGCCGGCGTGGTGCCCCAGTCCTCATGCAGCTTCAATGAACAGGCGCCGCCGAGCACCATCTCCTCCAGGGCCGCCGGCAGCGAGGCATTGCCCTTGGCCGAAAGGCCGATATTCATCGGAAAGGCGTCGAAGGCCTCGATCATACGCGCCAGATGCCAAGGGCCTGGCGTGCAGGTGGTCGCCAGCGTGCCATGCGCCGGCCCGGTGCCGCCGCCGAGCATGGTGGTGATGCCAGACATCAGCGCTTCCTCGATCTGCTGCGGGCAGATGAAATGGATGTGGCTGTCCATGCCGCCGGCGGTGACGATCTTGCCCTCGCCCGCAATCGCTTCCGTGCCCGGCCCGACGATGATGTTGACACCCGGCTGGGTATCCGGATTGCCGGCCTTGCCGATCGCGACGATGCGGCCGTCCTTCAAGCCGATATCCGCCTTCACGATCCCCCAATTGTCGAGAATCAAAGCATTGGTGATGACGGTGTCGACAGCGCCGTTCGCGCGCGTCACCTGGCTCTGCCCCATGCCGTCGCGAATGACCTTGCCGCCGCCGAACTTCACTTCCTCGCCATAGGTGGTGAAGTCCTTCTCCACCTCGATGAACAGTTCTGTATCGGCCAGCCGCACCTTGTCGCCGACGGTCGGTCCGAACATGCTGGCATAGGCGGCGCGGGAAATCTTGTAGGGCATGAATCAGTCTCCTTGGGAGGCAGAGATAGGGTTCGTATCGGCGAGGCGCTTCAGGCGGCCCAGGGACACATAGCCGTCCACCAGCCGTTTCTCGGCGGCGAAGGGATGGCCGTCCCAGCCCGTATGGCTGAAGCCGGTAATGGCGATGTCGTCGTCGGGGTGGCGCAAGAGCACATCGGCGATCACGATCATGCCGCTGCTCGGCACCACATAGGCGCGGGGCTCATAGGCCGCGAGCGCCGCATCGACACCGTCGTGAACGGACTGGTCGATCACGACATGACGCTTGCCCGTCGCATGGCAGAAGGCGGTGAATTGATCGGTATAATCGTCGCAGAAATCATCGAGTTCCGGATGCGACAGCGCCAGTGGCGCACGCAGGGCAGCGAATTTACTGGGATCGCGCACGCTCCAGATTTCGGACGCTGACGAAACGGCAGGGCTCTTGCGCCATTCGGCCGAGCCGAGCATGGCACGCGCCGGCCGGCCGGTATTGCAGACCGCGACGACATCGGTCCGGCTGCCGCCGGCACCCATGGAGCGGCAATCGTTGAAACGCACGACCAGGTCGGCGGCGTCGATCTCTTTCGCCAACCCTTCCGCAATCTCGCCGTTGCCGACGATCATGATCGTGCGCTTCGCGCTCACTGCGCGCCCTCCGATCCATCCGCCAGCACCTTCAGCTCCTTGGTCCGCTGCTGCGTCAATGTCGCCTTGCAACCGGAAACGAGCAGCGGCTCCATCGTTCCGCCCCGGGCTTCGAAACCTTCCGCCTCGCATTGGCTGTCACGGAAATCGATCCAGGCGCGCTGTGCCTTCACCAATGCCTTTTCCGCGCCCTTGAGATCGGCGTCGAGGTCGGCATCTATCGCGACCATAGCGGTACGGGTCTTCTTGTATTGCTCGTTCAGCGCCTTGTCGGCCCTCTGAAAATCGAGGGCGGCGCAGGTGTTCATATCCGTCTGCGTCTGGGCATTCTTGCAATCGATTTTCGGTTGATCCGCGTCGCTTTGCGCAAGCGCCTGACCGCAGATCAAAACCGCCGCAACAAACGGACCGAATGCAATCAATTTCAAAGACATGTCGCTCCCCCCGCGAGCTTAGAGCTTGCCCATGACCTGCTGGCGGAAGCCGTAGACTTCCCGCTTGCCGGAAAGTGGGATGAGCGTCACCGAGCGCGTTTGGCCAGGCTCGAAACGCACGGCGGTGCCGGCGGGAATATCCAGCCGCATGCCCCTCGCCTTGTCACGATCAAAGGACAGGCCGCCGTTCGTTTCGGCAAAATGATAGTGGCTGCCGACCTGCACCGGCCTGTCGCCGGTATTGGAAACCTCCAGCGTCACTGTGGGTGCACCGACGTTGAGTTCGATATCGCCGCTTGCGGCAATGATTTCGCCTGGGATCATGGTCTCTCTCCTTATGCAGCCCGGACGGGCGCACATCCCTCAGTTTTCAGAACGCGTTTGGTCGACGCAGGGTATTTGGCGAGCAGCGCCGCCGGGCGAATGGGACGCGGGACGAATTCGCCACCGCAATTCGGGCAGATGCCGCCGAGAACATTACCGACGCAATTAACGCAGAACGTGCACTCGAAAGTACAGATCATTGCCGCGCGGCTTTCCGGCGGTAGATCTCTGTCGCAGCATTCGCAATTGGGTCTGAGTTCCAGCATCGCAACCTCACCGGATTGGTTCGTGCACGGTCACCAGCTTGGTTCCGTCCGGAAACGTCGCCTCAACCTGTACGTCATGGATCATCTCAGCAATGCCCTCCATCACCTGATCGCGGGTGATGACGTGGGCGCCGGCCTCCATCAGCTCGGCAACCGGACGGCCATCCCGCGCACCCTCGACCACGAAGTCGGTGATCAGTGCGATGGCCTCGGGGTGATTGAGCTTGACGCCGCGCTCCAATCGCCGCCGCGCCACCATTGCCGCCATGGAAATCAGCAGCTTGTCTTTTTCTCTCGGAGTGAGGTTCATCGCCTACCTATGTAATTGCTGTTTTCTCGGACTACAGGTTCCAGACTTTCGGCACAGGCGCTCCATTGCGCAAGGCGGAAATGATCGGGATCAGGATTTTTCTGAGCGCGAAACCATCGGAGGCCGCAAGCCGCACCACGAGCTTGTCTCTCCAGTGGCTGACGCCTCCCATATGGCTTTCGACGAGCGGCCTGACCTGGTGCAGATAGGTTTCCGCCAGCGGCCCGGCATAAAGCAGTGTCGCAAAGGCGACCTGGCCGCTGAGCACGGCATTCTCGGCCGTCAAAGCCGCGATATCGCCATCAAGCCGCAGTTCCTCGGCATGAATCAGGCGCCCATTGCGGCGGATGCGCCAGCGATCGTGGAACAGCCCTTGCGCCATCGTCTCGCCCATGGCCTTCCGCCCGAGCAGGATCGCCTCGACGGCGAGAAATTCGGCTGTTTCGTCAAGCTCGACATCCAGCTTGCGCGAAAGCGAGGCTCGGTCGAACAGAATGGTTTCCTGCGGTAGCCAATCGACACGCGCGTCGGCACCGACCCTGATCGATGTCTCCACCACGGCGGTATCGGCCGAAGCCTTGTAGATTTTCTCGCAGGCCTGGGTGGTCACGTCGATGCGCGTGCCCAGCCCGGCAACGACGCTCCAATCCATGCGGTCACCGCCGGTAAGACCACCGGCCGTATTGATGATAACCGCTTCCATGGAACTGTCGAAGGTCTCGGGCAGCCGGATCTTCGCCGCCCCTTCCTGGAACAGCTCAGCAAGACGCGTGCGACCGCCAAGCGACTTGGCCGCCAGATGGCCGCGACCCCGCGCCCTCTGCGGTCTTGTGCTCGCCGCTGCCATTGCCATTCCGTCTCTCCGCTCAACACACCATGCCAATGCCTAGGCATTGAAACCCGGCAGGAAATAAAGGCAAGCAATTTCTGTGCCTTATGCAATCGCCTGCAATGGCGATCTGCAATAGGCTGCGTCAGCTGCATTTTTCGCCAGACGCCGAAAAGAAAGGCATTCGCCTCAGACGGTCAGATGTCTACGGGCTTCCGGCGTATCCAGCGACTCCGCCAGGCCCTCATGCACGATCTCGCCGCGATCCATGATGTAGACGTAATCGGCAAGCTCGCGGCAGAAATCGAGATATTGCTCGACCAGCAGGATCGCCATGCCGGTGGAATCCCTGAGATAGCGGATCGCCCGGCCGATATCCTTGATGATCGAGGGCTGAATGCCCTCCGTCGGTTCGTCCAGCACCAATATTTTCGGCCGCGTCACCATGGCCCGCCCGATCGCCAATTGCTGCTGCTGCCCGCCGGAAAGATCGCCGCCCCGTCGCGACAGCATGGATTTCAGCACCGGAAACAGGCTGTAGATGTCATCGGGGATATTGCGGTCGCGGCGAGAGAGCGGCGCATAGCCGGTCTCCAGGTTTTCCTTCACGGTCAACAGAGGAAAGATCTCACGGCCCTGCGGCACATAGCCGATGCCCTGCCTGGCGCGGGTAAAGGGCGCCATGCCGTTCAGCGTCACGCCGTTAAAAGCGACCGTGCCCGCCGATAGCGCATGCTGGCCGGTGACGGCTCGCAACAGCGAACTCTTGCCGACGCCGTTGCGCCCGAGCACACAGGTGATCTTGCCCATCTCGGCCTTGACGGAGATGCCGCGCAGCGCCTGTGCGGCGCCATAATGCAGATTTGCGTTTTCGACTGTCAGCATGAACTCACCACCCTCTCAATTCAACAGGCTACGCCTCAGAGTTTGAAGCGTCTTTGACTGCTCGGCCGTTGGTTCTCCGCCGACAGCTGAAACCTGTTCGGCAATGCCGATCAACTCGCTGCGCTCATCGGTCGTCAGTGCGTTGAACCATAAATCGCGGAAGCGTCGGATCGGATCCTCGATATTGATCACGCCCTTCGCGGCCCAATCGCCGAAGATGATGACCTCGTCCATGTCCTTTGCCGCGATGATACCGCTCATTCGTGAGCGGATCACATTCCTGGCCGCGTCAACAAACATCGGCTTCTCGTTGGCGAGACATGAGAAAAAGGCAACCGCAGCGATCGCCGGATCCTTGATTGATGCAAGGGGAGCGGCTTCGGCGCGCTTGCGGAATTGCCGACGCTTAAAGGCCCCGCGCATCCGCTCAACGCTATCGATGATTTCACTGCCTGCTTCTCGCACCATCTTCAACCGCCAGTACCAAACCGCCGCGCCGACGATGGCCGCGACAAGAACCCCCAAAATAGGCATTGCGTTATCCCCATACTGCTGGAATCGAATATACTTTCGATCATTTTGGCAGCACCGTTATAAACGCGCAAATTGCATTGTCATCGCCCCAGATAATTCTCGATCACCTTCGGATCGCTACTGACGAAATCGATCGAACCTTCGGCCAGCACCGAGCCTTCCGCCAGGCACGTCACCTTGACGCCGAGGTCGCGGATGAAGCCCATATCGTGCTCGACCACCACGACCGAGCGCGTCTTGGCGATCTCCTTCAGCAACACTGCCGTCTCCGCCGTCTCTGCATCCGTCATGCCGGCAACGGGCTCGTCGACCAAGAGCAGCTTCGGCTCCTGGGCGAGCAGCATGCCGATCTCCAGCCACTGTTTCTGCCCATGCGAGAGATTGGCCGCCAGCTCGTCCCGGCGATGCGACAGACGCACCGTCTCGAGGATTTCGTCGATGCGGTCGCGATCGGTCGGCGTCAGGCGATAGAACAGCGTCGCGAAGACGCCGCGATTGCGGTTGAGCGCCAGTTCGAGATTGTCCCAGACGGTATGGCTTTCGAAGACGGTCGGCTTCTGGAATTTCCGGCCGATGCCGAGCTGGGCGATATCGGCCTCGTCCCTCTTGGTGAGGTCGATCTGGCCATTGAAGAACACCTCGCCCTCGTCGGGCCGCGTCTTGCCGGTGATGATATCCATCATCGTGGTCTTGCCGGCGCCGTTCGGGCCGATGATGGCGCGAAGCTCCCCCGGCTCGATGACGATCGACAGCGAATTCAGCGCCTTGAAGCCGTCGAAGGAGACCGAGACGTTGTTGAGATAGAGCATGCTGTTGGGCTTGATATCCGGGATCATGGCTCACTCCGCCGCCTGAATCGTCTTGCTGGCATCATCTTCCTCGGCCTTGGGCTTCGGGCTGACCGGCTTGCGGCCGCTGCCGATATATTGCGCCGCCGTCCCGACGATACCCTTGGGCAGCAACAGCGTCACCGCGACGAACAGGCCGCCGAGCGCGAACAGCCAGAAACTGGGGAACAGGCCGGTGAAAACAGTCTTGCCGCCGTTGACGAGGATGGCGCCGATGATCGGGCCGATCAGCGTTGCCCGGCCGCCGACCGCCGTCCAGATGACCACTTCGATGGAGTTGGCGGGAGCGAATTCGCCAGGGTTGATGATGCCGATCTGCGGCACATAGAGCGCACCGGCAACACCCGCCATCATCGCCGATACGACGAAGACGAAGAGCTTCACATGCTCGACGCGGTAGCCGAGGAAGCGCGTGCGGCTTTCCGCGTCGCGCACGCCGACCAGCACCTTACCGAACTTCGACCGCACGATGGCCGAGGACAGCATCAGCGCCAGCGCCAGGATCAGCGCTGTGATGGCGAAGAGCACGGCGCGCGTGCCATCAGCCTGGATGTTGAAGCCGAGGATATCCTTGAAATCGGTCAGGCCGTTATTGCCGCCGAAGCCCATATCGTTGCGGAAGAAGGCAAGCAGCAGGGCATAGGTCATCGCCTGGGTGATGATCGACAGATAGACGCCATTGACGCGTGAGCGGAAGGCGAACCAGCCGAAGATGAAGGCAAGCAGGCCGGGCGCGACGAGGACCATGATCATCGCGAACCAGAAATGATCGAAGCCGTACCAGAACCATGGCAGCTCCTTCCAGTTCAGGAACACCATGAAGTCAGGCAGAATGGGATTGCCATAGGTGCCGCGCGAGCCGATCTGCCGCATCAGATACATGCCCATCGCATAGCCGCCGAGCGCGAAGAAAGCGCCGTGGCCGAGCGAGAGAATGCCGCAATAGCCCCAGACGAGGTCGAGCGCCAAGGCGAGCAGCGCATAGGTCAGATACTTGCCGAACAGCGACATCAGGTAGGTCGGCACATGCAGCGCGCTGGTCTCCGGCAACAACAGGTTCGACAGCGGCACGAGGAAGGCGACGGCGATCAATATCGCGATGGCGATGCTGATGCGGCGGTCGAGCGAGCGAAGGATGAAGGCCGTAATCATGCTTCCACCGCCCTTCCCTTGAGCGCGAAGAGACCGCGCGGACGTTTCTGGATGAAGAGGATGATGAGGACGAGCACGAGGATCTTGCCGAGCACCGCCCCCGCATAGGGCTCAAGGAATTTGTTGAGGATGCCGAGCGAGAAGGCGCCGACCAGCGTGCCCCAGAGATTGCCGACGCCGCCAAAGACCACGACCATGAAGCTGTCGATGATGTAGCTCTGACCAAGGTTTGGCGAGACGTTGTCGATCTGCGAAAGCGCGACACCCGCCATGCCGGCAATGCCTGACCCAAGAGCAAAGGTGAAGGCATCGACCCAAGGCGTGCGAATGCCCATGGAGGAGGCCATGCGCCTGTTCTGCGTCACCGCCCGCATCTGCAGGCCGAAGGCGGAGCGCTTGAGGAGAAGCAGCAGCGCGACGAAGACGCCGAGCGCGAAGACAATGATCCAGAGACGGTTCCAGGTGACGGAGAGATAGCCGAGATCGAAGGAACCGGACATCCAGGAGGGATTGCCGACTTCCTGATTGGTCGGCCCGAAGATCGAGCGTACCGCCTGCTGCAGGATCAGCGAGATGCCCCAGGTGGCGAGCAGCGTCTCCAGCGGCCGGCCATAGAGAAAGCGGATGACACCGCGCTCGATAACGAGGCCGACGGCACCGGTCACGATGAAGGCAACGGGCAAGGCGATCGCCAGCGACCAGTCGAAGAGTTCCGGATAGGACGTGCGGATGACACTCTGGACCATGAAGGTGGAATAGGCCCCAAGCATCACCATCTCGCCATGCGCCATGTTGATGATGCCCATGACCCCGAAGGTGATGGCGAGGCCGATGGCCGCCAAAAGCAGCACGGAGCCGAGCGATAGGCCGTACCAGACATTCTGCACGGCATCCCAGAACTTCAACTGTTCCTGGATGCCGGCAATGGCGGCTGCGACATCCGGCTTGAGACTGTCGTCGACGGAAACCGAAGAGAGGATGCCGATGGCATCACGGCCGCCCTCGACCTTAATCGTCTCGATCGCAGCCTTCTTGTCTTGCACCGGGCGGTCGGAGCTGAGTACCGCAACAGCTCGCGCCCGTTCAAGGACGGTGCGAATCTCTCCGTCCTTCTCGTTCTGCAGCGCCGTCTCGACGGCCTCCAGCGAGTCCGCGCTCGGCGATTTCAACACCGATTGCGCCGCCTCCAGGCGGACACCGCGATCCGGGCTCATCAGCGTCAAACTGCCGAGAGCCGCACGAACCGCGCGGCGGAGGTTGTTGTTGATCTTGATCTTGCCGAGATTGTCCGTGGCTTCCTGGCCGGCCGCCTGCCCGGTGAGCGGATCCACCAGCGCCATCATGTCACCGGAGGACTTGGCGATGAAGACCTGGTTGTCGGATTTCCTGATATAGAGATCGCCATCGGAGAAGGCCTGCAATGCCGGCACGACCTTGGGGTCGCCGGTCTTTGCAAGGTTCTGGACGATGCCGGCCGCCTGCTGGAAATTGGCCTGGCCGAGCGAGTTGACGAGGCCGTGGGCATCCTCCTGGGCGCGCAAGGCCGTGGCCGTGAACGCCAGCACCAGGCAGAAGCAGGCGACGAGCGCCAAGGCCATGCGGTAGACGAATTTGTCAAACATTGGGCTTGTCCCCTCAAGCTGCCACGGGCAGAAAAGCCTGCCCGCGGCTGTCTTGCGTTACGTCGGCGAAAATCAGGAACCCTTGCCGCCGCACTTGCCGGTGGAAACGTTGAAGTTGCCGCAGTTCATCGGCATGCGCCAATCCGAGATCAGGTCCTTGCTGTCGGGCAGATAATCGGACCATTCCTTGCCGACCACCGCAGGGGTCTGCGAAACGACGTCGAACTGGCCGTTTTCCTGCACTTCGCCGATCAGAACCGGCTTGGTGATGTAGTGGTTCGGCATCATGGTGGCGTAGCCGCCGGTCAGGTTCGGAACCGAGACGCCGACGAGTGCGTCGATGACCTTGTCCGGATCGGTCGTGCCGGCCTTCTCCACGGCCTTCACCCACATGTTGAAGCCGATATAGGCGGCTTCCATCGGGTCGTTGGTCACGCGCTTGTCGTTCTTGGTGTAGGCGTGCCATTCCTTGATGAAGGCGGCATTGGCGGGCGTGTCGACGGACTGGAAGTAGTTCCAGGCGGCCAGATGTCCCACAAGCGGCTTGGTGTCGACGCCGGCCAGTTCCTCTTCGCCGACCGAGAAGGCGACGACCGGGATATCTTCGGCCTTGACGCCCTGGTTACCCAGTTCCTTGTAGAAGGGCACGTTGGCATCGCCGTTGATGGTCGAGACGACGGCGGTCTTCTTGCCGGCTGCGCCGAAGGCCTTGATCTTCGAGACTTCCGTCTGCCAGTCGGAGAAGCCGAACGGCGTGTAGTTGATGATGATGTCTTCGTCCTTGACGCCCTTGGACTTCAGATAGGCCTCGAGGATCTTGTTGGTCGTGCGCGGATAAACATAGTCGGTGCCTTCGAGCACCCAGCGCTGCACGCCTTCGTTCTTCATCAGGTAATCGACGGCGGGGATCGCCTGCTGGTTCGGAGCGGCACCCGTATAGAAAACGTTGCGCTCGGACTCTTCACCTTCAAACTGAACGGGGTAGAACAGGATCGAATCCAGTTCCTTGAAGACGGGCAGGACTGACTTGCGCGACACGGAGGTCCAGCAGCCGAAGACGGCCGAGACCTTGTCCTTCTGGATCAGCTCGCGGGCCTTTTCGGCAAACAGCGGCCAGTCGGAAGCCGGGTCGACGACGACGGGCTCAAGCTTCTTGCCGAGAACGCCGCCCTTCTTGTTCTGCTCGTCGATGAGCATCAGCATGGCGTCCTTGAGCGTCGTTTCCGAAATCGCCATGGTGCCGGAAAGGGAATGAAGGACACCGACCTTGATGGTGTCGTCGGCGGCAAAGGCGCCGTGGAATGCGGTCGTGGACATGATGGCGCTAAGCAGCGCGCCGGAGACGAGAGTCTTCAGTTTCATTTGTGGTTCCCCTCTTTTTGTCTGCTGCAACGGCCGGTAACGAAGATTAACCGTTGCCTTCAGCGACTATCCGGCAGCCCCTGGGGAAACCACATACGTAATATGACGTAGGCGCCGGGGCGAAATGTGCAGTCTATGGTGCTCTCATGCCCTTAAGCACGGTATCGATCCATGTTACGACATCTCTAGACTGCCGGAATACGATGGGCAGGACTGCTGAAGGGTAAGCATGGCTGCGCGGCAACGCATCATTCCTGTGAGACGCGAGTATAACCGCTGGGTCGCGAACCAGACGCTGGAAGACTACGCCCTGCGTTTCACCGCCAAGAGCGCCCGGCAATTCTCCTCGCAGCGCATCTCGCAGACGGCGATCGGCGCCATCTCATTCCTGGCACTGGAGGCGATCGGCGGCGCGATCACGCTTTCCTACGGCACGACCAACGCCTTCTACGCCATCATCGTCGCCAGCATCGTCATGCTGGCGATCGGTCTGCCGATCAGCCGCTATGCCATCCGCCACGGCGTCGACATCGACCTTCTGACGCGCGGCGCGAGCTTCGGCTATATCGGTTCGACCATTACCTCGCTGATCTATGCCAGCTTCACCTTCATGCTGTTTGCGATCGAGGCGTCGATCATGTCGGGTGCATTGGAGCTGACGCTCGGCATACCCTTGTGGATCGGCTACATCATCAGCGCCGTCATGGTGATCCCGCTCGTGACGCATGGCGTCCGTCTGATCAGCCGGTTTCAACTGCTGACGCAGCCCTTCTGGATCGTTCTCAACATCCTGCCCTTCGTCTTCATCGCCTTTTCCGACTGGGGGAAATTCGATCTCTGGCGGGCTTTTGCCGGCATCCATCACGCATCGAGCGCGCCGGGAAGTGCTGCGCCCTTCGATCTCGTGGAATTCGGTGCGGCTTCCGCCGTCATTCTGGCGTTGATGTCGCAGATCGGCGAACAGGCCGATTTCCTGCGTTTCCTGCCGCCTGAAGGGCACCGCAAATTGCGCCATCGCCTGGCGATCTTCCTCGCTGGCCCCGGCTGGGTGATCATCGGCGCACCGAAGCTGCTTGCCGGCTCCTTCCTCGTCGTCCTGACGCTGACCTCGGGCGTACCGGCCGATCGCGCCGCCGATCCCGCCCAGATGTATCTCACCGCCTTCGGCTACATGATCCCCTGGCACAATGCCGCGCTGCTGCTGATGGCCGCCTTCGTGATGATCTCGCAGCTGAAGATCAACGTCATGAATGCCTATGCCGGCTCGCTCGCCTGGTCGAACTTCTTTTCGCGACTGACCCATAGCCATCCCGGCCGTGTGATCTGGCTCGTCTTCAATGTCGCCATCGCCCTGCTTCTGATGGAACTGGGCATCTACAAGCTGCTGGAGGAGACGCTCGGCATCTTCTCGATCATCGCCATGGCCTGGCTCTGCACGATCTCCGCCGATCTCTTCATCAACAAGCCGCTTGGGCTGGCGCCACCCGGCATCGAATTCAAGCGCGCGCATCTCTATGACATCAATCCGGTCGGCCTCGGAGCCATGGCACTCTCGGCGACGATCTCGCTGATCGCTCATTTCGGTGCCTTCGGCACTCTCGCCGCCTCGCTTGCGCCCTATATCACTTTGATTGTCGCGCTCATCGCGTCGCCCACCATCGCCTGGGCCACCAAAGGCAAATATTATCTGGCCCGCAAGCCGCGCCAGAGCTGGAAGAATCTCACGAGCATCACCTGCTCGATCTGCGAGCATCCCTTCGAACCGGAGGACATGGCCTGGTGTCCAGCCTATGCCGCGCCGATCTGCTCGCTCTGTTGCTCGCTCGACAGCCGCTGTCACGACATGTGCAAGCCGAAAGCGCGGCTCAACACGCAAGTCGGCACCGTCGCCAAGACGCTGCTGCCCGAAAGCATCGTCGCCAAGCTCGCCACGCGTCTCGGTCGTTATGGCATTGCGGTCGCCGTGGCATTGACGGCCGTCGGCGCCATCCTGGCGATGATCGCGCATCAGGTCGGCGCCGCCTCGCCCGAAACGGCTGTTGTGGTCAACCGCACCATCCTCATCGTCTTCTTCGTCTTCGCCGTCATCGCCGGCGTCGTCTGCTGGTTCTACGTGCTTGCCCATGACAGCCGCGTGGTGGCCGAGGAGGAATCCTCGCGTCAGAACACGCTTCTCTTGAAGGAAATCGCCGCGCACAAGAAGACGGACGCCGCCTTGCAGAGCGCCAAGGAAGTGGCGGAAGCCGCAAACCGCGCCAAAAGCCGTTATGTCGTGGGCTTGAGCCACGAATTGCGCACGCCGCTCAATGCCGTGCTCGGCTACGCGCAGATCCTCGAGCGCGACGAGACCATTCCCGCTCCACGCCAATCCTCCCTGAAGGTCATCCGCCGCAGCGCCGAGCATCTCTCCGGCCTGATCGACGGGCTGCTCGACATATCGAAGATCGAGGCCGGCCGCCTTCAGGTCTATTCCAACGAAATCAACATCCACGACTTCCTCGACCAGATCATCGATATGTTCCATCCGCAGGCGCAGGCAAAGGGATTGGCCTTCATCCACGAGCGCTCCGGCGCCTTGCCGGACTATGTCCGCACCGACGAGAAACGCCTGCGGCAGATCCTCGTCAACCTGCTGTCCAATGCCATCAAGTTCACCGATACGGGCAGCGTTCGCTTCGAGGTCGGCTACCGCAACCAGGTCGCCACCTTCGCCGTTTCGGATACGGGGCGGGGCATCGCGGAAAAGGATCTCACCCGCATCTATGAGCCCTTCCAGCGTGGCGAGGCCGACAGCGTAAGACCCATGCCCGGCCTCGGCCTCGGCCTGACCATCACGCAATTGCTGACGAATACGCTCGGCGGCGAGATCTCGGTCGCCAGCGAGAAGGACAAGGGCTCGACATTCCGTGTGCGCCTGATGCTGTCGGCCGTGCTCCGCCCGATGAAGCCGCCACCACAGGAGCAACGCATCGTCGGCTATGAGGGACCGCGCCGCACCATCGTCGTCGTCGATGATAACGAGGATCATCGCGAGCTGATGCGCGAAGTGCTGTCGCCGCTCGATTTTATCGTGCTGACCGCTGCCGGCGGTCCCGATTGCCTGACGCTGATCGAGGGCATCAAGCCGGACCTTTTCCTGGTGGATATCTCCATGCCCGGCATGAACGGCTGGCAACTGGTGTCGCGGCTGAGAGAAAGCGGCCAGACGGCGCCGATCCTGATGCTGTCTGCCAATATCGGCGACGCCGCCGCCGCGGCCGACAGCGACGACAGCCACAATGACGCAATCTCCAAGCCGATCGACATCCGCCAGCTTCGCGACAAGCTTGCCCTGCATCTCGGCCTCAAGTGGGCCTATACTGACGCATCCGCCCCGGTCGCCCCGAAACCACCGTCCCCCTTGAAGAGCCCGGGGATAGAGCATGTGCACGAATTGATGCGGCTCGGCGAGATCGGCTATGTCAGGGGCATCGAAGCAAAGCTTGCCGATCTCGCCAAGCTGGACGAAAACAAGCCCTTCACCGACGCTTTGCGCACCTATGTCCAGGCCTTCGATCTCGGCGGTTTCCTGGAAGCGCTGCGCACCTTCGACAACGAAAAGGTAGAACAGATTGGCTGAGCCCGCCTTGCCCCGCGATATAGTCTTGCTGGTGGACGATTCGCCGGAGGCGCTCGGCTTCCTGACCGATGCTCTCGAACAATCCGGCTTCTCGGTGCTGATCGCCACCTCGGGATCGGCGGCGCTGAACATCGTCGAACGCATCACGCCCGACCTCATCCTGCTCGACGCCGTCATGCCGTCGATGGATGGTTTCGAGACATGTCGCCGGCTGAAGGCCAATGCGGGAATCGCCCAGATTCCCGTCGTCTTCATGACCGGGCTCACCGAAACAGAGCATGTGGTGCATGCGCTGGAATCCGGCGGCGTCGATTATCTCACCAAGCCGATCAATGTCGACGAGCTGCGCGCCCGCATCCGCGTTCACCTGCGCAATGCCCGCTCTGCGCAGAGTGCGCGAGTGGCGCTCGATGCCGCAGGCCGTCATCTCCTGGCGGTCAAAGGCAATGGTTCGATCCATTGGTCGACACCGCAGGCAACCCGCCTCATCAACGCCGCCACCGGCAGCGACGACGGCCTCGATCTCGCGTCGAAACACATTGCAGCCTTCATGCTCGAACGCGAGCGGCTCGGCCCGGCGCGCGACAACATCGTTTCCATCAGCAATGGCGGCCAGGCCGCCCTTCAATTCGCCTTCCTCGGCGCCATCGGCCCCGACGAATACCTGTTTCGCCTGACGGCAACCAATCAACGCGCCGACGACGAGATCCTGCGCCAGCACTTCTCGCTGACGCAACGCGAATCCGAAGTGCTGCTATGGATCGCCAAGGGCAAATCCAACCGCGACATCGGTGAAATCCTTGGGCTTTCAGCCCGCACGGTGAACAAGCATCTGGAGCAGATCTACGTGAAGCTCGGCGTCGAAAACCGGGCGTCCGCCGCCGTCAAGGCGGCCCATGTGCTGCACGAGATCTAGATGCGATCACCCCTCTCCCGCATTACTGGGCGAAGGAGCTAGGCCACCCGATCTGGCGGCTCGCGCCCCGCAAAGAAGGCGGTGATATTGTCCACCACCTTCATGCCCATGGCAGTGCGCGTCTCTTCGGTGGCGCTGCCGAGATGCGGCAGAAGCACCACATTGTCCATCGCGCTCAACCGCTCCGGCACGTTCGGTTCTGCCTCATAAACATCGAGACCGGCGCCGCGGATCGTGCCGTGCTCGAGCGCCGAGATCAGCGCTGCCTCATCGACAACATCACCGCGCGCAGTATTGATCAGGAAGGCGCTCGGCTTCATTGCGGCGAAACGGGCGGCATTCATCAGGTGACGGTTTTCCGCGCCGCCGGGGCAATGCAGCGAGACGAAGTCGGAGGCTGCAAGCACGTCTTCCACCGTCTGCAATTGCATGGCGCCATAGCGCGCGGCCTCCATCGGATCGATGGCGGAGCGATTATGGAAGACGACATCCATGCCGAAACCGAAATGGCAGCGCTGCGCGAACGCCCTGCCGATGCGGCCAAAGCCGATGATGCCGACGGTCTTGCCGGTAACCTTAGTGCCGACCAGATGCGTCGGCCGCCAGCCGGTCCATGCGCCAGCGCGCAATTCCCGCTCGCCCTCCCCGCCACGGCGGGCGACGGACAGCAACAGCAGCATGGCGATATCGGCGGTGCAATCCGTCAGCACACCGGGCGTATTGGTGATAACGATACCCTTCGCCCGAGCGGCGGCGATATCGATGTGATTGAAGCCGACGCCAAAATTGCCGAGGATCTTCGTCCTGATCGCCTCATCTTCGAAAAGTGCTGCCGGAAGCTTGTCGGAAACGGTCGGCAGAACCGCATCATAAGCCCGCAGCGCCTCACGCAACTGCCCCGTATCGAGCGCAATGTCAGCCTTGTTCAGCGTGACATCAAAACGCTCGGAAAGCGCCGCCTCGACCGCAACAGGCCAGCGCCGGGTAACGAGAATACTGGGTCTGCTCATGTTGCACCTCCTCCTGCCGATACCGGGCAGACTTAAAGCAGGTCGGCGGCGAAGAAAATGGTGATCCTCTACCGGTAACAATGAAAAAAGCCCGGCCAAGGCGCGCGCAAAGATGGTTGTTGCGGCGCGCAAGCGCGACATCTGATGGATGAAGGCCTATCCGTAACCGGCCGGCGAATGGTCGGATACGCTCTCAAATGGCGGCAACCGGCTTTCATCAGTAGTGGCGGTACATCCTTTGAGGAGCGCTTCGAACGTGGCGCGTTCACAAAATCGATAGCGGCAGGCCGGACTAACCTTTGCAGCGACCACGATCGGAGAGCCATCGTCGCCAGCCAATCAAACAGCAGCCTCTTGCTATCGAGGATGATGTCGGCTTGCATGTCGATGCATGGGCCAACCATACCGACGCCGGCGACCAAGCGATACACGATGCTCGTTGCCGTGCGCGAGCCGGTCTTCCGTTGGGTTTGAGCGACCCGTTTCAAGCTGGCGGGACACCGTGAACGGTCGACTGCGCATCATCACCGATTGCGACCTCATCGAGATATCTGTGTGTCGCGATCCGGCCTATCGATCCGGCGAGCTGTTCGCCGGCAAGATGCGCATCGAGGCTTTTGAGGCGCGCATTGCCACAGCAGCGTAGGCAGGTTGGCGCGCCGCTTTTGCTTTATCAGGCTGCGATGCGACGGGCAGCTTTATCCGAGGCTTTACGATCTGAGCCGTGCTCGGCAATGATCTTTTCGGCCTCCTTGATGTCGATGCGATGCTTCTTAGCTAGCGTCTTCGCGTCATAGGGTTCCGCAGACGCCGAAGCGTCTTCTAGTTTGGTCATGACATTTCTCCGTTGGATTGTGCGGCGAGGACTGAGCGCCATACGGGCGCACCTGGGCCGTCCCACCATATATGGTACTTTCGTGCGGATACACAACAGTGTTAGCACGGCTGATCGAACCACGGTGGCCGGCGCATTACCTATAAGAAGGATGGAAGAAGAGCGTCGGGAGGCTCGCCAAAGTGGCTGAACTCACGCCGGAGCGCGTCTTCGCGCGAAGGCTATATCAAACGTCGGAGTGGCGCCGGATACGCCGGAAAAAGATCACACATCAGTCGCTCTGCGAGATCTGTCTTGAGACCGAAACAGTCGAGCCGGCAACTGTTGTCCACCATCGCGTGCGGCATAACGGAAACAGGATGGTCTTCTTTGACTACGACCAGCTCATTTCACTTTGCCGGCAGCATCATGAAGAAGCGCGACTGGCCAAGAGCCTTTAGAGCGGTTCATTGCTTTTCGGAATCGACGGGGATTCGCAAATCAGGAGAATTGTGCTTCATGATGGATGCTGGAATGGAGGCCGGTATCCATGACACGACCTTACTCGAACGACCTTCGTGAGCGTGTTGTTTCCGCAGTTGAAGCTGGCCAGAGTTGCCGGGTTGTATCGGCACGGTTCGACATTGCCGTCTCCTCCGTGGTGAAGTGGTCGCAGCGACATCGGACGACCGGCAGCGTGTCGCCCGGCAAGATGGGTGGTCATCGCCGGCGCATCTTGGAACCGCACCGCACCTTCATTGTGGAGTGGATTGATCAGACATCACACCTGACGCTGCATCGGCTGAAGGATGAACTGGCCGCCCGCGGCGTGACCGTCTCCCACAATGCCATCTGGCAATTTATGCGCCGGGAAGGCTTGAGCTTCAAAAAAAACACTGTTCGCCCTTGAGCAGGGTCGTGCCGGCGTAGCCCGGCGCAGAGCGCGCTGGAGGGTCTGGCAAGGCCGCTTCGATCCGAAGCGGCTTGTCTTTATCGACGAAACTTGGATCAGGACCAATATGGCGCCGTTGCGTGGCTGGGGCCCGAAAGGCAAGAGGCTGCGCGGCTTCACACCGCATGGCCGCTGGCGCACGCTTACCTTCCTCGGCGCCTTGCGCTGCGATCGGCTCACCGCGCCCTGCGTCTTCGATGGTCCCATCAATGGTGAGTGCTTCGGCGCTTATGTCCGCCAACAGTTGATCCCGATCCTCAAGCCCGGCGATATCGTCATCCTCGACAATCTCGGCTCACACAAAGCCAAGGCCATTCGCGAGGCCATCAGGGCGGCCGGTGCCAGGCTATGGTTTCTGCCGAAATATTCGCCAGATCTCAATCCCATCGAGCAGGTCTTCGCCAAAATCAAGCACTGGATGCGTCACGCTCAAAAGAGAACCATCGAAGACACCTGGCGCCATCTCGGCTACCTCGCAGACACCATCAAGCCTGACGAATGCGCCAACTACTTCTCAAACGCTGGCTATGCTTCGGTCAAAACATGAAATGCTCTAGTATTTGTCCGCACGAATTCAGACCCAGCCGACCACGAAGCGGCTGGTAGGGGGTGCGCCTTCACACGTGCCTCCATCCGCCGGCATAGCCGCGCTAGGCATGTCGGCGGCCATCTTCCAACCGCCACCGTGCCCACCGGTCTTGTTTAGAAGCTCGGTGAGGAAAATTCCCGAAGCAACTAGCGATCACCTCGAATTTTCAATGCATCAATCAGCCTGTGCACCTTTTCAGTTGCATAGACGATGTCCTCTCGGGGCAAATGCACCGTGATTTCGATCTCTTGCCATCGTCCACCATGATCTTTGGCGTATCTGACCGCGGCCCTTAAAGACTTGAATTCAACTGCAGGAGCGTCGGCAATCCAGAACTGCACGCTGCAATCTGCCTCAGCATAGTCTGCAAGAACTTTGATTGGATCTAGGGCCATGAGGAAAGCATTATACCGTTGTCGGCTCGTTGGCTATGGCGGCCTAAACGCCATCGATTGCGTTAGATCAGGGGCGGTACGCTACGAAGTGTCGACATACCAGTCCACCAAGTCCACCACAGCATACCCGTCGGCCTCACCAGCCGGCGGTTGTTTACTGCACTCATTTTTAAGGGCAGTTCGTGTTCCGTCATGCGCCGGCACAGGTCACTGGCTCAAGCCAAAGATCAGGGCATAACCGATAATGCCGACAAAGATGCAAAGAAACACGACCGCGATTCCACCGATGATACTCACAACGCCTTTTCCGGCGCGGACCTTTTCGGCCTTTTGACCGGGGCTGTCGGCGGAAGGTGTGAGGCTTGGCTCGTTTGAAGGATTTGGCATAACGAAGGTTCTCCTGTTCCAAAGTTGAACCCGTGCCGCGGCCATTAGTTCCCGACCCGGCGCTATGCATGAAGTGTTCGCCGCATTGTTGGTGCGGACTACCTATTACCGCAGCCACCATAAAGCTCGCCCAGCGTCTCACGATCGGTGGGTCCTTCATGTTATGATAACGGCAAAATTTCAGATAGAAAAACACATATTTCTCAATGTTAACAATGAAAAAAGCCCGGCCAATGGCCGGGCTTCGCAGATCGAATGGATGCCGGCAAGCCGGCATCGCAAAGATTACTTCGAGATTTCGTCGTAGTTGTACTTGCCGTCGGAACCCTTGGACCACTTGTACATGACATAGTCCGGACGGGTAATGTCGCCCTTGGCGTTGAAGCCGAGGTCGCCGATAGCGGTCTTGAACGGACCCTTTGCCTTCATCGCGTCGGCAACGGCCATCGGGTCGTTGGAGCCGGCAGCCTTGGCTGCAGCGGCAATGACCTGCAGAGCAGAATAGGAGTACAGCGTGTAGCCTTCCGGCTCATAGCCGGCAGCGCGGAACTTGGCGACAAGATCTGCAGAAGCCGGGTTCTTGCGCGGATCCGGAGCGAAGGTCATCAGCGTGCCGTCAACGGCGTCGCCCGCGATCGAAGCCAGCTCGTTGGAGACGATGCCGTCACCGGACATGAAGTGAGCCTTGACGCCCTGATCGGCCATCTGACGCATGATCAGGCCGGCTTCGGTGTGCAGACCGCCGTAGTAGACGAAATCTACGCCAGCTTGCTTCATCTTGGCGATGAGGGCCGAATAGTCCTTGTCGCCGGGGGTGATGCCTTCATAAAGAACTTCCGTCACGCCAGCGGCGTTGAGGTTCTTCTTGGTTTCGTCAGCGAGGCCCTGGCCATAGGGGGTCTTGTCGTGAACGACGGCAACCTTGGCACCCTTGAAATTGTCGGCGATATACTTGCCGGCAACTGCGCCCTGCTGGTCGTCACGACCGCAGGTACGGAAAGTGTTCCAGAGGCCACGCTCCGTGAATTGTGGGTTGGTGGAAGCCGGGGTAATCTGCAGAATACCGTTTTCGGCGTACACTTCCGAAGCCGGGATGGAAACGCCCGAGTTGAAGTGACCGACAACGAACTTCACGCCGTCAGCGACGAACTTGTTGGCGACCGAAACACCCTGCTTCGCGTCCGAGACGTCGTCGCCGAGTTCGATCTTGACCTTTTCGCCGTTGATGCCGCCGGCTGCGTTGATATCGGCAGCAGCCTGTTCGGCACCCTTCTGGAGCTGCGCGCCAAACGCAGCATTCGGACCCGTCAAGGGACCGCCAACGCCGACAATGATGTCGGCCTTCGCAACGCCAGCGAATGCGATCATCGCCGACAAAGCCACCGCCGACAGAAGATACTTCTTCATATTGTTACTCCCAATTTTTAAGCGGGTTCCGTTTGATTTGCCCTGCGCGATACCCACCAATCATCACGCCGGTAACGCTTGTATTCCGAATACTTAAAGCATGATCCCGTCAGGTGTCATTCGTTTTTATAAGACAGGATTACGCCGATGCCACACGCAGACTGTGCCTAGTTTAGGCACAGTGTCAATTCTTCTTCTTCCATGAAAAGGCCGAGGTCTTTTCATAAAGCCAGTAATAATTATTGACCATTTGGTCGGTGCGCCGATAGCGATATCCGGCTGTCGCAAAGATCAGCAGCAGAACCACGTCGAGAACATAGTTTCCGAGGTCGAAGACCGGCCCGTTGAACAAGGCGTGGTGCAGAAATTGCAGCCCGAGCCCGACCAGGAAGGTGTAGATCACCGCCAACGGATAGGAATCCCAGTTGGAGGCGACCGCCCGGCCCGCGCGCCAGGCGGTCCAGAAGCCGAGGAGGACGATGATCGCGCGGATGACGATGCGGCCGCCGGTATCGCTTTCGAAGAAAATTCCCTGCATATCAAATTCTCCGCAAAACGGCGTTCAATGATGCCCGCCTTCGAGATAGGCGGCGCGCACTTCCGGATTGGCAAGCAATTCCCTGCCCGAACCGCTCATCGTCACCCGTCCATTGACCATCACATAGCCACGGTCGGAAAGCTTCAGCGCCGCAAAGGCATTCTGCTCGACGAGGAACACAGTCAGCCCTTGCGTCTTGTTCAGAACCTTGATGGCTTCGAAGATGCCCTTGACGATCAACGGCGCAAGGCCGAGCGAAGGCTCATCCAGCAATAGCAGCTTGGGACGCGCCATCAGCGCGCGACCGATCGACAGCATCTGCTGCTCGCCACCTGATAGCGTGCCGCCGCGCTGCGACTGGCGCTCCTTCAGGCGCGGAAACAGCGTAAAGATCTTCTCGACGTCCTCGTTGAAATATTTGAGATTGTCGAGACTCGCGCCCATCTGCAGGTTTTCGTAGACGGTCATGCGCGGGAAAATGCGCCGGCCTTCGGGCGACTGGGCGATGCGAAGCCGTGCAATCTCATGCGTCGGCATGCGCGTGATATCGCGTCCGTCGAAAATGACGGAGCCGCTGCGCGCCTGCGGGCTGCCGCAGATCGTCATCATGAGCGTCGACTTGCCGGCACCGTTCGCGCCGATCAGGCTGACGATCTCGCCGCTGTTGACTTCGATATCGACACCGGAAAGCGCACGGATATTGCCGTAATAGGCCTCGACGCCCTCAACTTTCAGAAGCGGTTGCCCCGTCATCAATGTTCGCCCTCTTGGAGGTGCTCGACTTCGGCAATCACCTCTTCCACTTCTTCATCCTCGACGCCCAGATAGGCCGCGATCACTCTCGGATCGTTCTTGACCTGATCCGGCGTGCCATCGGCAATCTTCTGCCCGTATTCGAGCACGACGACATGGTCGGAGATTTCCATGACCACCGACATGTCATGCTCGATCAAAAGGATCGACGTGCCGGTATCCTTGCGGATACTGCGCAGGAACTCGTTGAGCACATTGGACTCGCGAGGGTTGAGACCGGCCGCGGGCTCGTCCAGGCAAAGCATTTCGGGACCCGTGCACATGGCGCGGGCGATCTCCAGGCGGCGCTGGGCGCCGTAGGAGAGATCGCCAGCGGGATCGTCGGCCCGATCGACAAGATCGGCCTTCTCGAGCCAGAAGCGCGCGAGCTCGATGGCATTCTTGGCCTCGGCGCGATAACGGCCGATGCCAAGCAGACCGAGGATCGTATAGCCGGAGGCACGCATCAGTTTGTTGTGCTGCGCCACCAGCAGATTCTCGAGCACGGTCAGGCCCGAGAACAGGCGGATGTTCTGGAAGGTACGCGCCACCTTGGCTTCGCGCGTGATCCGGAAATCCGGAAGCCGCTCCAGGAGATAGTCCTTGCCGCTTTTCTGGCGGAGCGTGATCATGCCCATCGTCGGCTTGTAGAAACCGGTGATGCAGTTGAACACCGTCGTCTTGCCGGCGCCGTTCGGCCCGATCAATGCGGTGATGTCGCCGCGCTTCGCCTCGAAGGAGAAGTCGTTGATCGCCATCAGGCCGCCGAACCTCATCGACAGGTGATCGACCTTCAGCAGGATGTCGTCGGGGGTTGCGGTCACAGCGTTCATCAGCCGTGGCCCTCCTTGGTAAAGCTGCCGGAGACCGCTTTCCGCTCCTTGAGGAAGGCGGTCGGCTCGCGGGTGCCGACGAAGCCGCGCGGCTTGATGATCATCACGATGACCATGGCGAGCCCGAAGATCAGCATGCGATAGAGTTCAGGGGTGAAGTCCGGCCCGAAGCCGGGGATGATCGTCGTATTGCCGAAGACCAGACCGGTCTTCAGGAAATCCATGTCGCGCAGCAATTCAGTACCGCCGATCATGGCGATCGCCGCGATTGCGATACCTTTCAGCGAACCCATGCCACCGAGGACGACGATCGCCAGGATCACCGCAGACTCGAGGAACACGAAGGATTCCGGCGAGACGAAGCCCTGACGGGCCGCGAAGAAGGAGCCGGCAAAGCCGCCGAACATCGCACCGGTCGCAAAAGCCGTCAGCTTCGTCGTCACCGTGTTGATGCCGAGCGAGCGGCAGGCGATCTCGTCTTCGCGCAACGCTTCCCATGCACGGCCGATCGGCATGCGGCGCAGCCGGATCGTCACGTAGGCGGTCAGCGCGCAGAGCGCCAGGGCGACGTAGAAGAGGAAGATCTTGTACCAGGCCGACGAGAACGGCAGGCCGAAGCTGCGGATGAAGTTGTGCGGGTCCTTGAGATCGAAGGTGTAGATGCCGAACATCGATGCCTTGGTGATGTTGGAAATACCGAAGCTGCCCTTCGTCACGTCAGTCCAGTTCGTCAGGACGATGCGGATGATCTCACCGAAAGCCAGCGTCACGATCGCCAGATAGTCGCCGCGCAGGCGCAGAACCGGGAAGCCCAGGATCATGCCCCAAAGCCCGGCAAAGATGCCGGAGAGCGGTAGCAGTATCCAGAACGACAGACCGAAATGCGTCGACAGCAGCGCGTAGGAATAGGCGCCGACCGCATAGAAGGCGACATAGCCGAGGTCGAGCAGCCCCGCCAGACCGACGACGATGTTCAGGCCCCAGGCAAGCATCACGTAGATGAGGATCTGGATGCCGAAGTTGTCGACATAGGTCAAAGACCCCTGCGGACCGAAAAGCGCCAGTGCCAGCATCGGATAGATGAGCAGGAAAACCAGCGCTAACGTGTTGAAATTCTTGCCGACGAAGCCCGGCTCAGTCACGACCGGCGCAACCTTGTCCTTGGCGGCCTTTCTCGCATCCAGTCGGGGCCGTACGAACACCGTCATTACGAATCGCCCGACCGCCGCGATGGCGACGATGATGGCCAGCAGCCCCCAGCGCTGAACGATGACCAGCTTGTTGTCGATGTTCTGATCGGTCTTCAGCCCGATATAGAGGACGAACATCCCGAAGGAGATGAGCGCGGTCCAGAGGGCATCCGTAATCCCTTTCTGGACAAGGCCGGGCGCGGTCTTGTCTGCAACGAAATTTGAATTTGCCATGGCGTTATACCTTTTCGACTTCCGGCCGTCCGAGAATACCCGTCGGCTTGAAGATCAGCACGTAGGCCAGGATGCCGAATGTCGCGACATCCTTATACGCGATGGGGAAGTTGCCCGACCAGAACGACTCGATGAAGCCAATCATCAGGCCGCCGAGGACAGCGCCCGGCAACGAACCGATGCCACCAAGAACCGCCGCAGTGAACGCCTTGACGCCAGGAGTGAAGCCGTCGGTGAAATTGGCGACGCCATAATACATCAGATACATCGTGCCGGCGACGGCAGCGAGTGCCGCGCCCATGATGAAGGTGACGGAAATGGTGCGGTCGACATTGATGCCGAGCAGCGCCGCCATCTTGCGGTCCTGCTCCGTGGCGCGCTGGGCGCGACCGAGCGCTGTTTTGTTGACCAGATACCAGAAGGCGGCCAGCAGAACGACCGTTATGATGAAGATGATGATCTGCTTCAGCGACAGCGAGACGGCGCCGAAGTTGTAGACATCACCCACCAGCGTCGGGATCGGCTTGTTGCGCGGACCCTGAGCGACCTGGATGAAGTTCGACAGCACGATCGACATGCCGATTGCCGTGATCAGCGGCGCGAGGCGGAACGAACCGCGCAGCGGCCGGTAGGCGATACGCTCGATCACCCAGTTCCAAAGGCTCGTCATCAGCATGGCGACGATCAGCATCACCAAGAGCATGACCGCCACCGGCAAGCCGGCGAAAAGCGAGACGAGAACCAGATAGGTGATGAGAGCGGCAAAGCCGCCGAGCATGAAAACATCACCATGGGCAAAATTGATCATGCCGATGATGCCGTAAACCATGGTGTAACCAATGGCGATCAGGCCATAGATAGACCCGAGAGTCAGCCCGTTTAGGAGCTGCTGTACGAAGTACTCCATATGTCATTTCCCCTGGATGCGGCGTCAATCGACCACATCTCTTATTACTTTTTAGGGTCTCCTTCGAGAGGGCCCGTGGGCGCGATTCCATACCGTTTTCGAAGGAAATGTGAAGCCAAAAAGGCGAGAAATTGACAAATTCTTTTCAAATCACCGTGCGATGGCGCAAATCAGGCCAAAAATGACACAAAAGCGGCATCCCCTGGCTCAAAAAATAGCCAAAATGATCAAACAGGGTATTTTCGCTGAAGAGCTTTTGTCAGCGGCAGGCCCTCTGCAGGGCCTACCAGCTTCGCTTTCCACAAGCACACCTAGGCGCGCATGCGCGCTCCGTCGGCATCGAACAGGGGCTCCGCCTGCAGGTCCGCAGGCAAGAGTTCGCCAAGCAGTTCTATCGACCAGCCCTGTGTCTCATCGGCAATTTCCTTCGGAACATAACCGACGGCAACCGAAAGACCGGAGGCATGGGCATAGCCGCCAGACGTCACCCAGCCGCAGACCGCTCCGTTGTGATAGATCGGCTCGTCGCCGATGACATCGGCATCCCTCGCCGCAAGGATGAAGGTGCGCAGCCGCAACACCCCGCCTTCGGACTTCTCCTTTGCCGCAGCCGCCTTGCCGATGAAATCGGCTTCTTTCGAGAGTGCCACGAAGCGGCCGAGGCCGGCCTCGAAGGGTCCGTAGAGCGGCCGGTATTCACGCGCCCAACTGCCATAGGATTTGTCGAGACGCAGCGCATTCAGCGCCCGAAGACCGAAGAGCCGGATACCGAATTCGGCTCCCTCCTCCATCAGGAGGTCGAAGATATAGCGCTGATGTTCCGGCTTCATCCATATCTCGTATCCCAGGTCGCCCGTATAGGAGACACGTCCGACGATGGCGGAAGCCATGCCGATATCCATGCGCCGGATAGACATGAAGGGGAAGGCATCGGTCGAAAGGTCCTGATGCGTCAGCTTCTGCAGCAGTTTACGAGCGTTCGGCCCGGCGATCGAGAGGCCGAGAAGCGACAGACCCAGCGGCTTCAGTTCGACCGAACCGTCCTTGGGCAGCAGGCTTTCGAACCAGCGCATATGATAGGCTTCGGCGATGCCGGAGCCGATGACGAGGAAATCGCCCTCGCCGAGCTTCGCCAGCGTGAAATCGCCGATGAGCTTGCCGTCATGCTTCAGCATCGGCGCCAGCGTCATGCGGCCCGCAGCCGGAATGCGGCAGGTGAGCAGATTGTCGAGGAAAGCTTCCGCGCCCGGCCCCTTGACCGAATATTTGGCAAAGCCCGAGGTTTCCATCAGGCCGACGCTGTCGCGCACCGCCTTCGCCTCGGCGCCGACGACGTCGAAGTCGTTGGAACGGCGCCAGGAGAATTGGTCCACCTCGCCTTGCGGGGCGAACCACAGCGCCTGCTCGAGGCCGTAATAAGCTCCGAAAACGCCGCCTGCCTCCTTCAGCTTGTCGTAGATCGGCGTCGTCAGCAGCGGACGGGCGGCCGGCAGTTCCTCGTTCGGATAGCGGATGGAGAAGCGCCGGGCATAGTTCTCGCGCACCTTGGCATTCGTATAGGCAAGCGTCGCATAGTCACCGTAGCGGGAGACGTCCATGGCAAAGACATCGAAGCCCGGATCGCCGTAGATCATCCAGTTGGCGAGCGCCAGCCCCACGCCCCCGCCCTGGCTGAAGCCGGCCATGACGGCGCAGGCCGACCAGTAGTTCCTCAAGCCCCGCACGGGACCGACGAGCGGGTTACCATCCGGCGAGAAGGTGAATGGGCCGTTGATGATCTTCTTGATGCCGGCATTGTTGAAGGCCGGGAAATGACGGAAGCCGACTTCCAGCTCCGGCGTGATGCGCTCGATATCCTCTGCCAGCAGTTCATGGCCGAAATCCCAGGGCGTCGTCAGCGGCGACCAAGGGCGACATGCCTTCTCATAGGTGCCCATCAGCATGCCCTGCCGCTCCTGGCGCAGATAGATCTCGCCATCGAAGTCGACGCAGTGCATCAGCTCCTTGCCGGTGGTTTTATTGAAGCCGATCACCTCGGGCATATCCTCGGTGATCAGATACATGTGCTCCATGGCGAGCACCGGAAGCTCGAGCCCGACCATGCGGCCGACCTCACGCGCCCAGAGACCGGCGGCGTTGACGACATGCTCGGCGATGATCTCGCCCTGGTTGGTGATGACGCGCCAGGAACCGTCCTCGCGCTGCACCAACTCCTCCACCTTGGTATGCAGATAGATGTCGGCGCCGTTCTTCTTCGCCGACCGAGCATAGGCATGCGTCGTGCCATAGGGATCGAGATGGCCTTCGACGGGATCGTAGAGCGCGCCGACGAACTGATCGGGATCGAGAAGCGGCATCATCTCATGCGCTTCCTTCGGCGTCAGCAAGGTCGCCTCCAGACCGTTATAGCGCCCCTTGGCAAGGATCGACTTCAGCCAGTCGAAGCGCTGCGGCGTCGCAGCAAGCATCAGGCCGGAGGTCAAATGCAGGCCGATGTCCTGGCCCGAATATTCCTCGATCTCCTTATAGAGCTCGACCGTATATTTCTGCAGCTTGGCGACATTCGGATCGCCGTTGATCGTGTGCATGCCACCGGCGGCATGCCAGGTCGATCCGGAGGTTAGTTCGGAACGTTCGAGCAGCACCGCATCCGTCCAGCCGAACTTCGTCAGGTGATAGAGCACCGAACATCCGACGACACCGCCACCGATGACGACGACCTTGGCATGGCTTTTCATCTAGGAATCCCCTGTTTTCGGCGCGAAGTCGCCGGGTGTTGTCCCGTATGACCGGCCGCATTTGCAGGGCAGCCTAGAGACTATCCGGGAAGCCAAATAGCCCGAACTGCGAAACCGATATGTCTGTTTGCGCCATCACAATTGTTCGGATCGCGCCATCGCTTTTCGGAGACACAAATCGATCGGCAAGGCATTCGAAGTCCGGCGGCCTATGGCTTTTCAGTCGGCAAAACCGGCCGTCAGGGCAAACTCGCGCCCCATCTCCATGATCTCCTCGAACACGCTGCCGGCATAGGAGCGCGGGATGATGATCTCGAAGTGGTCAGGGCCGGTGCGGGCGACATTGGCGCTGACATGGCAGCACAACATGCTGGCCGACTGGCCCTCGGCGAAGACCTGCGGATGCAGGTCCACGGCGACACATTTCGCCAGGATACGGCGAACGCTGGGGCCGGAAATACGAAGCAACACCCGGCCATCGCTCTGCTCGAAGAAGGAAACCCGAGCTGGATCGAGCGTGAAGAGATCCCGCGCCACGCTCTCGACACCAAGCGTCTCCGACAGAACAAGCCATTCTCTCGGGCCGACGTCGCGAACCGACACATCGTCAATCGCCTTCAGGCCGGCCAGAACCCAATCCTTTTCGCCGGCCTTGCCGAGTAGGGAGAAGATGACCGGCCGGCGGACGACGGCAAGATGATTCGGATTGGGGGCAGCCTCGAAGCCGGAAATGTGATCTTCCAGCACATGCCTGTTTTGATACGCGACGCTCATCAATCCCTCACCCGAAAAGCTTCTTGTTGTCAGCATCGACGAAGACCGGGTTGCAGACTTCCGCCGGCACTTCCTCGCCGCGCAACCCGTCCCAGACGACCACATGCTCGCCGATCCGCTCCCGGCCCGACTTCAGGAACGCCAAAGCGATGGAATGGCCGAGAACGGGCGAGAAGCAGGCCGAGGAGACATGACCCTGATCGTTCACAGTCGACGGCCTGGCGCCTTCCCTCAACAGATGCGCGCCGGCATGGATCTCCTTCGCCGCATCGAGCGGTTTCAGGCCTACGAGCTGCACGCGGTCGGCAGCGGTCAGGCCGAAACGGGTGGACAGCCGCTTGCCGATGAAATCCGGCTTCTGAGCCGACATCATTTTTCCAAGGCCGACATCGTCGGGCGTCGTACGACCATCCAGCTCATTATGGGTGACATGGCCCTTCTCGATGCGCAGCACGTTGAGGGCCTCGACGCCATAGGCGCAGATGCCGTGCGCCTTGCCGGCCTCCATGATCGCATCCGCCACGGCCTCGCCATAGCCAGCAGGAACCGCAAGCTCATAGGCGAGCTCACCGGAGAAGGAGATGCGGAACAGGCGGGCCTTCAGACCGCCCTTCAGCATGACTTCGGCGGCAGCGAGGAACGGGAAGAATGCATCGGTAATATCGTCCTCGACGATCTGTTCCAGCACCAGCCGCGCCTTCGGCCCGGCAATCGCCATCTGCGCCCATTGATCGGAGGAGGAGACGAAACGAACATCGAGCTGCGGCCAGAGCGTCTGCGCGCAGAATTCCATATGCGTCATCACTTCGCCGGCCATCGCGGTCGTGGTCGTCAGGAAGAAGTGATCGGGCGTCAGCTTGCTGGTCGTCCCGTCGTCGAAGACGATGCCATCCTCGCGCAGCATCAGCCCGTAACGCGCCTTGCCGATAGGCAGTTTCAGGAAGGCATTGGAATAGAGGCGGTTGAGAAATTCCGCGGCATCCTTGCCGAACACCTCGATCTTGCCGAGCGTCGACACGTCGCAAAGCCCGACATTGTTGCGGACGTTCAGAACCTCGCGATCGACGCTGTCACGCCAGCCCTTTTCGCCCGGCCGCGCGAACCAGGACGAGCGATACCAGAGGCCAGCCTCGACGAAAGTCGCACCGTTCTTCTTCGCCCAGCCGTGCAGCGGCGATTCCCGCACGGGCTGCGCATGCTTGTCGCGCGCGGTGCCGGCGAGCGCTCCGAAGGAAACGGGCGTGTAGAAGGGCCGGAACGTTGTCGTGCCGACGGCGGCAGGGCTGACGCCGCGCATGCCGGCGATGATGCCGGCGGCATTCACATTGCCGAGCTTGCCTTGGTCCGTCGCCATGCCGCTGGTTGTGTAGCGCTTGGCGTGCTCCACATGGCCGAAACCCTCACGCAGGGCAAGACCGAGATCCTTGGTATGGACGTCATTCTGAAAATCCACGAACGCCTTGTCCTTGGCGCCGGGCACATGCCAGATCGCCGCGAAGGACGGATCATAGTCTCCCTCGACCTCGGGCATATCAGTTGCGTGTGTGGTACGGCCAAGACTTTCGACAATCTTCCGCGCCTTTTCCGCTCCATCGGCGAGACAGCCGGAGGTGCTCTCGATGCCCGCAGCCGACCCAGCAATCTCCAGCTCACCGCCGACCGTCGGCGCCATGAATGCCTGGCTTTCGTCCGACCAGACCGGCTTTGCGCCGCGCTGGCAGGCAAGATGGATGATCGGCGACCAGCCACCGGACATCGCGAGCGCATCGCAGGCAATGAGTTCATCCAGGCCGCCACGATCGACAATAACGCCGCTGATGCGATACTTGCCCTTGGTCGCGTGTACGCTCGCCCCATGCACGACGCGAACACCCTGCGGCGCAACGTCGGAAGAGGCGGCGCGCGTATCCATGATAGCCGAAATCTCGACGCCCGCTACGGCAAGGTCGAGCGCTGTGCGATAACCCGAGCCGCCATTGGTGAACACGGCCACCTTTTGACCCGCAACGACGCCATAGCGATTGAGATAACTGCGCATGGCGCCAGCCATCATCACGCCCGGCCGGTCGTTGCCGCCGAAAACAAGGGGACGTTCCTCGGCGCCGGAAGCAAGAATGGCGCGCTTGGCGGCGATACGCCAAAGACGCTCGACCGGCAGGTCGGGCGATGGCATAGCGACATGCTTCTGCACTTTCTCGACCGCACCGAAGACATTGCCGTCATACCAGCCGAAGACAGTCGTACGTGGCATCAGGGTGACGTTCTCGAAACCTTGCAGCTCCTCCAGCGTTGCCTGCACGAAGACATCGGCCGAGGCGCCGCCGATCGAGACCCTTTCCGACAGCAGCGAACCACCGAGACGGAAGCCCTCATCGGCGAGGACCACGCGTAGGCCGGCACGCGCCGCAGTCAGCGCCGCCATCAATCCGGCAGGACCGGAGCCGATGACAAGCAGATCGCAATGCGCCCAGGCCTTCTCATAGCGGTCCGGATCGGCCTGCATGACAGCCTTGCCGAGGCCGGCGGCGCGGCGGATCAGCGGCTCATAGACCTTCTCCCAGAAGGCTGCCGGCCACATGAATGTCTTGTAGTAGAAGCCCGCGCCGAGGAACGGCGACAACAGGCCGTTGAGCGAACCAAAATCATATTTCAACGACGGCCAGCGGTTCTGGCTGACGGCCGCCATGCCCTGATAGAGCTCGGCGACGGTGGCGCGCGTATTGGGCTCCGTGCGCCCGTCCTTGCCGATGGTGACAAGCGCGTTGGGCTCGGACGAACCTGCCGTCAGGATGCCGCGCGGCCGATGATATTTGAAGCTGCGTGCGACGAGCAGTTGATCATTGGCAAGGAGAGCAGCGGCGAGCGTATCGCCCTCCAGGCCCCTCATATCCTTGCCGTCGAATTTGAAGGAAAGCGGGCGGCTGCGATTGACGAGGCCGCCGGTCGACAGACGATAGGCCGTCATTGCGCCGCCTCCCTTGCCTTGTCCTCGGCATCGATGACGGAAAAGACCTCGTGGGTGATATTGCTGCGCTCAACGACCAGCCAGCGGCGGCAGCCCGCCGCATGATGCCAGTATTCGAGAATCCGGCCGCGCTCATTGTCGCGGATATGGACATAGCGATGCCAATCCTCATCCGGCGCCGAAGGAGCGGGACGGGCGACGGACGCGCCGCGAATGGAGAATTCTTCCTTCGGTCGCATGCCGCAATGCGGGCAGTTGATCAAGCTTGCCATTGGTTTCGTGCCCTCAATGCAGGTTCGGCTGCGGACCCTTGCCGCTTTCGTCCAGCGCGAAGCCGCGCTCGAAGCGGTCGAGACGCAGGAGGCGGCTGACTTCGTGGCTTTCGCCCTTGGCGATCAGGTGCGCGAAGCAGAAACCCGAGGCCGGCGTCGCTTTGAAGCCGCCATAGTTCCAGCCGCAATTCAGATAGAGATTGTCGATCGGCGTGCGGTCGATGATCGGCGAGCCGTCCATGCTCATATCCATGACGCCGCCCCAGGTGCGCAGCACGCGGACGCGCGACAGGCCGGGAATGAGCGCCACGCCCTCCTCCATCGTATGCTCGACGGTGGCAAGATTGCCGCGCTGGGCATAGGAGCTGTAGTAGTCGATATCAGCCCCGAAGACCAATCCGCCCTTGTCGGACTGCGAGATATAGAAGTGTCCCGCGCCATAGGTAATGACGTTGTCGATCACCGGCTTTAGTCCCTCGGAAACGAAGGCCTGCAGCACATGGGTTTCGATCGGCAATTCCAGATCGGCCATATTACCCAGGATCGACGTATGGCCGGCCGCCGCCAGCGCCAGCTTGTTGCAACCGATGAAGCCGCGGTTCGTTTCCACCCCGGTCACAACGCCAGCCTCGCGGCGGATGCCGATCACCTCGCATTGCTGAATGAGATCGACGCCGCGGCTATCAGCGCCGCGCGCATAGCCCCAGGCGACGGCATCGTGCCGTGCCGTGCCGCCGCGCGCCTGTAAGAGACCACCGAGGATCGGAAACCGCGCATGGTCGAAATTCAGGTAGGGCATCATCCGGCGCACCTGCTCGCGGCTCAGAAGTTCCGCATCGACACCATGCATGCGCATGGCATTGCCGCGCCGGGCATAAGCATCGCGCTGGCCGTCGGAATGGAAGAGGTTGACGATGCCGCGCTGGGAGACCATGGCATTATAGTTGAAATCCTGCTCCAGCCCTTCCCAGAGCTGCATCGAGAATTCGTAGAAGGGCTCGTTGCCCGGCAGCAGGTAATTGGAGCGGATGATCGTGGTGTTGCGGCCGACATTGCCGGAGCCGAGGTAGTTCTTTTCCAGCACCGCGACGTTGGTGATGCCGAATTCCTTGGCGAGATAATAAGCCGTCGCCAGCCCATGCCCGCCGCCGCCGACGATGATCACGTCGTAATGCGGTTTCGGCTCCGGCGTCCGCCACACCGGCTGCCAATTGCGGTTGCCCGAAAACGCCTGTTTTAGAAGCTGATATGCCGAATATCGCATGCATTCATCCCGATCACGACCCGGCCGCACATTCGCATATGCAATAAAAACGACAAGTCCCGAAAGGACGAAAAAGATTCGCAAACAGAACATGTTCTTTTCCGAATGCGCAGGAGAAGCCTATGATTGTCTCCCGAAGAACACGCCTCGCAGGTCAATGATTTTAGCGGCGACGCAAGCATGCAAAGCACTGTTGCGAAACCTCGGTTCAGGCGCTAAGCCGGAACGAGCCAGATCTTTTGAAGTCTAAACTCCACAATCGGGACTTCTTATATATAGTGTCCGGAAACTTGAACCGCGGACACGGTGCGGAAAGACGAACAGGCAGATGCTTGCAACATTCGAAAGAGCAGCGCTCGAGGCGGGGAAGGCCATATTGGAGGTCTACCGCGCCGGCTACGCCGTGGCCTTAAAACAGGATATGAGCCCTGTAACCCTTGCAGACGAGCGCGCCGAACACATCATCCTCGAGCATCTCGCGCGCGATTTTCCGAATATACCGGCCATTGCCGAGGAATCGGTCTCCGCCGGCAGGGTCCCGGATGTTCGCGGCCGCGCCTTCTTCCTTGTCGACCCGCTCGACGGCACGCGCGAATTCATCGAGCATCGTGACGAATTCACCGTCAACATCGCCTATATAAAGAATGGCGTTCCCGTTGCCGGGATCGTGTATGCCCCCGCACTCGGAGTGGCCTTTACCGGTGAGCCCGGAAGGGCCCGCAAGCTGATCGTCGACGATCATTTTGCCGTCGCCGACCGCCTGACCATCGCCGTGCGCGCACAGCCGGTCAATCTGACCGCGCTTGCCAGCCGCTGTAACAGCAATGAAAGGACCGAAAGCTTCCTTTCGGACAATGCGGTTGCCGCCTGCACGTCGATCGGCTCCTCGCTGAAATTCTGCCTGGTTGCCGAAGGCAAGGCCGACGTCTATCCGCGCTTCGCTCGCACCATGGAGTGGGATACCGCAGCCGGCGATGCCGTCTTGCGCGCGGCCGGCGGCGCTACCGTGACGGTTGATGGCCGTCCCCTGGCCTATGGCAAGATCGACCAGAGCGAGGATAGCGACTTTGCAAACCCGCACTTCATCTGTTGGGGCGGCAAGAAGAGCGCCATACACGCTTAAGAGCGCTTTTTCGCAAGAAAGATCCCCTTTGACGCGACCGGGTAACAAAGCCGGTGCAGGGATTTTTGACCCGAAAGCGTAAGTTTTCACTGACAAAAAATGATAGGATGAAAGCCATTTCCCCTGAAATAACAGGGGATTATCCGGCGTTTTATCTCTTCGGCCAAAGGCAAATCAGTCGCCGGCCACATTTCTTAAAATTCTTAGCAAAGTCTTACTATGTGCTTAGGCAATTTTTAAATGTGGCGAGATAGAGTGCCACTCGTGGTCTTGAGTGTGTGTAGAGAGTCCAATGACCGAAATGATACGTCCCCGAGTGAAGTATGTCATCGGCCCCGATGGCAGCCCGCTTACGATAGCCGACCTTCCGCCGCCGAATACGCGCCGCTGGGTCATCCGTCGTAAGGCAGAGGTTGTTGCCGCTGTGCGTGGTGGTCTGCTCAGCTTGGAAGAAGCTTGCGAACGTTATACGTTGACCGTCGAAGAGTTCCTCTCCTGGCAGTCGTCCATCAACAGCCATGGCCTTGCCGGCCTGCGGACGACCCGCATACAGCAGTATCGCCACTGACAACAGCGACAGACACGACCTTTATCTGATCTTTGGTTCGGGCCTCTTTCACCCCAAAATGGGACAGAAAGAGGCCCGAATTGTTCCGTTGAAGCCGCCTTGAGGCGAGGCTGTCGGTCTCCCTGTAAGCAGGCGCCGACGAAGCATCCATCTTAAGATTTCCGCATGGCGCTCCCGCGATGCGTGTTACAAGAGCCCGGCCGATTGAAGGGTTCAGGCCACTTGCTGCTTCACACGCTACCCACGGTGATTACCCATAATTTCCACCCCGAACGGGGTGCGTTCCGCAACGTCTGCGGTCTGCCGCGCGACGATGCGGAGCGGATCATCGCGTCGATCCGGCTTGGCGGGCATTCCTATCTCAAGGAAAATTATCTGTCGCGACGGTTGTGCACCGAAGGCTGGCTCATTGCGGAACGCGCCCGAAAGATCGGCGAAACACCCCTCACCCGCCCTATCTATTTCTTCCTTGGCGACATGGCCGACGGGTGGGACAGATCCCGCCCTGCATCCATTGTCCTTCCGCTCGCCCTGTTCGATCCTCGTACGATCACATTCACCTTTCCCGATAGCATGGCAAGCTGCCCACACATACGCCCGGCGAGCCCTTCCGACAAACCATGGCATGGGCAGGTTTTCACCCTTGCCGAGATCACGCAGGTGGTCGCTCGCTACGGCCTCCCCGACCCGACGCTGTCGAGAGATCAACGTGGACCAGATGCCTTCATCGAAGTTCAGGTATGGGACGATTGTCCGCTTATCGACATCCGCCGGCAGGCCGGACCATGATGCAGCATTCGACAGTTGGCAGCTTGGCGAGCCCATGCAATCTTCGCCGCATGTAACGATCAGGGAGATAAGCCATGGATATCCGCAACGAAGACAATGCGTCGGGTGGCCGCTATGTCGCGACCGTCGAGGGTCATGAGGCGGAAATGACGTTTTCCCGCGCCTCCCCCCAGCTCATCATCGTCGATCATACCGGCGTGCCGGACGCCCTGCGCGGCAAGGGGGTCGGTCAGGCGCTGGCTCTTCACGCCGTCGAGGAAGCCCGCCGCGGTGGCTGGAAAATCATTCCGCTCTGCCCCTTCTTCAAGGCGCAGGCCCAGCGCCATGATGACTGGCGCGACGTGGTCAATCTCTAGGCAGTGGTGTCAAACAAGGATTCGCTGGTGTGTCCAGGCAGATGCCGAATGCAAGAACGCTAGGCAGATGCCACGTCGACACAGACGAAAATACAAAAAGCCGCGCATGACCGGCCCTGTCACGGCCGGTCATGCGCGGCTTTGTGCCGCCTCTGTCTTATCCCGCATATTCCGAGGAAGGCCCCGTGTCGGAATGGAATAATGCGTGGATCAAAAGAGGACGACGAAATCGCGACCTCAGGCGCGGGCCCTTGCGGGGCCCGAACCGTCACGCTCCTCGAGCGCTGCGGCCTTGGCATATTCGGCCTGCATTTCCTCAAGCGAATATTCCAACGCCTCTTCCTGAACCTGAAGCTCCCGGATCGACACCTGCAGGTTGTCCGCGCGCTGGCGGGCGGCCTTGGCAAAGGTCGGGTAAGCAAAGTGGTTAGGGTCAGAAATGCCGGACTTCTTCTCTTCCAGCACGATCTGGCTCTCCAGATCCTTCGTCATGCGGTCAAATTCCGCCATCATCATCTGCAACTGCTGCAGCTGACGGCGTTTTTCGTTCACCTGAAACTCTTTCAGGCGAACTAGGCTCTCACGTGACTTCATACGCATTACTCCCGTGATGCGAGACCCCGGCTCTCGGTATTTCCGCCCGCCAAACCGGTTTTAGACGACTTGGTTAAAAAAATTTCCAGCGATCTTAATAAAAACCTACCGCTGGTAACCTTTCGTTTACGGGCATCGTTAATGATAGGCGTAATGATTTAAGGGTCAGTAAATGCCGCGGTCGGAATTCGATATGTCGGTATTGATGAGTCGGATAAATCACTTGGCGTAGGTTCCTAATGCGATACTTTAGAAACGGATATTGCTGATTGTCGTTGGAAAACAGTGCAATGGAAAAATTATTTAATAAATTCGATACGACTTGCCAGAGTGAATCAGAATTTGTTAACCATTCCATGGCAGCTTCCAAATCATGCAGTGATTTGATCGGTATCGCGTAAAGGGGGCTGACGACCTTTCGGCGGCGGTAAAGGGGACAATTATGCGGGTTCTACTCATTGAAGACGACAGCGCGACAGCGCAGAGCATCGAATTGATGCTCAAATCCGAAAGTTTCAACGTCTACACCACCGATCTCGGTGAAGAAGGCGTCGATCTCGGAAAGCTTTACGACTACGACATCATTCTGCTCGATCTCAACCTTCCCGATATGTCCGGCTACGAAGTGCTGCGCACGCTGCGCCTTTCGAAGGTCAAGACGCCGATCCTCATCCTCTCCGGCATGGCCGGCATCGAAGACAAGGTCCGCGGTCTCGGCTTCGGTGCTGACGACTATATGACCAAACCCTTTCATAAGGATGAATTGGTCGCGCGCATTCACGCCATCGTTCGCCGCTCCAAGGGCCATGCCCAGTCGGTGATCATGACCGGCGAGCTCATCGTCAATCTCGACGCCAAAACAGTCGAAGTCGGCGGCCAGCGCGTGCATCTGACCGGCAAGGAATACCAGATGCTGGAGCTGCTCTCGCTTCGCAAGGGCACGACGCTCACCAAGGAAATGTTCCTCAACCATCTTTATGGTGGCATGGACGAGCCTGAACTGAAGATCATCGACGTCTTCATCTGCAAGCTGCGCAAGAAGCTCGCCAATGCCGCCGGCGGCGCCAACTACATCGAAACTGTCTGGGGCCGTGGTTATGTGCTGCGCGAGCCCGACAACCACGAGCTCGCCGAAAGCGCCTGAGCCGCCTCCCCGCCATTGCCGCCCGTGCATCAAAATCCCGCCCCAAAGGCGGGATTTTTTGTTGGCAGCGCCGCAGAAAAATAAAAGCCGCCCCGAAAGGACGGCTGTCATTATTTTGATAATCCTCAGCAGAACTAGGCGGCGATGGCGCGATTGCCGAAGATCGCCGTTAAGATCTTGCGGTCGAAGGGCTTCAACAGGAAGTCCGTAGCGCCAGCCCGCTTTCCAGCCATCAGCTTGCGCAGGTCCGCCTCGACGACACAATAGTAGATCTTCACGTCCTTGCCGTTCGGCATGGCACGGATGCTCGCAATCAGCTCGAGCGCGCCTTCCATGCCGGCGTCGACAATCAGATAGTCCGGGATCTCGGCCTCGCAACGCATCAAGGCTTCACGGGCATCGCCGGCCTCGCTCACCAGGAAATCCAGCTCGGATAGAATTCGCTTGCCGACCTTGCGTACGACATCCGATGTATCCGTTATCATGAACCGCTGCATGTGTGCGCTCCTTAGCGTCAGTCGCCGCGAAATGAACGACGACTTCAAATTGGAACGATAGGATCAGCAAGCTAAGGATTCGTTACCGCTATATTGTCAATTGCGCGGACAACCGGAAGATTGCAAAAATATTGAATGCACGAAAAGATAATCCCGCGACCGCCATTCGGCCGCGGGTGAAAAAATGCAGCTATTAAGAATCCGTCTATGCGGCCGGTATGATCGCGGTGAAGGTGAGCTCTTCCGGCGTCGCATTGTAGGAGAGCTCCATCCCACTCTCGTCGGCGAGAAGCACCGTGTAATAGGGCTGGATCGAATGGGCATCGATTGCCTCTTCCAGCGTGCCGGAGCAGATTTCCGCAAACTTCGGCGGCACACGCATCAGCCGCCCCTTGACGGTGATCGTGAACTTGGCCTCGAGTTCGGGATTTTCCAGCGTCACCTCGATATTGCCGCCACGCGGGATCGCGCTATAGGCGACGAGGAAAAGATTGAGCAGCAACTTCACCCGGTTCTTCGCGATGATGGCGCGCGGGCCGACCCAGCTCACCTCGGTCTTCTTCTCGGCGGCGGCAAAATCCTTCGCGGCGCGTTCGGCTTCGCCCGTGTCGATCGATGCGCCGACCGAGCCGGACGCGCCGAAAGCTAGGCGCGCGAACTTCAGGCGGACGGAGGCATTGAGCGCGCTGGTGCGGATCAGATCCATCGCATCGGCATCGGCACCACCCTCGTCGAGCAGCTCCAGGCCATTGTTGATCGCCCCGACCGGCGAGATCACATCATGGCAAACGCGGCTGCACAACAGCGCGGCCAGATCCGGTCCGGTCAGAGTGAGATTCGGATTCTTCGACATTCATTGTCTCCTGAATGCTGACAAGGCGAAACGCAGTAGATTCCACGTTGCCACGGTAAGGTTGCTCGAGGATTGTCGCAGCCGGTGTACCGCACGCCATAAAGACACCATATTTGGTAAACCGATTGTTAAGACCATCGACGCAAAATGCATTCATCACTATCAGACGTCTTCGCGCGCGAATCATACTGCGATGGACGGGCGGAACGGTCTGAAAGAGGGGGCGAGCCATGCTTGGCACGTCCATCGCACCGACCATGATGAACGGATGACTTTCATGCGCTATGAATTCCTGAAGAGAATGCCAAGCCTCGGCACCAGGACGCTCGGGCTCGGTCTGATCCTGGCCATTGTTGCATTCGTGAGTTTCGCACTACCGGTCCGTCAGGCCGCTGCCGCGCCCGACAGTCAATATTCGGCGCAGGAAATCGTCGATGCCGGCCATTCCTTCTTCGGCTCCACCAGCGGCGGCCTCGCCAAGGTCGTCGAGCGCGCCTTCCAGCAATATGGCCTGCCCAACGGCTATATTCTCGGCCAGGAAGGCTCCGGTGCCTTCCTCGCCGGCCTGACTTACGGCGAAGGCCAGCTGAACACCAAGAATGCCGGCGAGCATCCACTCTATTGGCAGGGTCCTTCGCTCGGCCTCGACTACGGCGGCCAGGGCACCCGCGTCATGATGCTGGTCTATGATCTGCCGAGCATTAACAGCGTCTATACCCGCTTCGGCGGCGTCAGCGGCCAGGCCTTCGTCGTCGCCGGCTTCGGGATGACTGTCTTGAAGAACAACAATATCGTGCTGGTTCCGATCCGGACCGGCCTTGGTGCCCGCCTCGGCGTCAACCTCGGCTATCTGAAGGTCACGCCCAACGCGACCTGGAATCCCTTCTGAGCATTGGCTATATCGTCTCCCAAGCAGCCGATGCCTTGGCCCGCCTGGATTGCGGGCCTTTTCTTTCAGCAAATCCGGCCCGCGCCGATAAACCATATCCGCTTTAAACGCTTGCCGCATGCCCAGCCCATGATTAATCATTTCATCGAGATCGAAAATAAATCCAGGATACTGGCCGCGTCGTGATTCAATTTGCTCTATTGTTCGGATTGGGCTTTCTGACGGCCTCTCTTCTGGTCTTTCTCATCGCGCCGGCAATCCATCGCCGCATCGTCTGGTTCACCGAAAAGCGCCTGAAGGCGACCATGCCGCTGAGCACACAGGAAGTGCGGGCGCAGAAGGACATGGCGCGCGCACTCTTTGCCGCGGAAAATGCCAGGACGGAGCAGGCCTTGACACAGGAGCGCGACAAAACAGTCGCGCTGCAGATCCACAATGGCAAGCTTCAGCAGGAAGCCAGCCGGCTTGCTGGCGGCAACGGCGAACTGCAGACGCGCATCGACGATCTGGAAGTGGAAGCCGGGGAGCTTCGCTCGCGCCTGCGGCGTGAAGAGAGCTACATCAGCCAGCTCAAATCAGGCGTTCATGCCGCGGAGCAGACCAGCGCCGAGAAGGAAGCCGATGTCGACAACCTGCGCAAGCGGATGATGAAGATGTCTGCCGATGCCGACAATCTCAAGATCGACCTTGCGACCAGAGAAACCGAAATCGAAAGTTTGAAGCTTCGCATCAACACGTTGCGGGACGAGCGCGATACGTTGCACCGCGATCTCAACGCCGCAAGCCTGCGCGCCACGGATGCGGAGCGGTCGCTTCGGCAGGAAACCGACAAGAACAAGCGGCTGGACGAACGGCTGACCCGCGAGATTGCCGGCAGCGCCGACAAGGAGACCGCGATCGAGCGGCACGTTCAGGACGCTGCCCGCCTGAAAGAACGGCTCGAAGCCGCCGTCAAGGAATCGAGGGAAGCCAACAAGGCGTTGCGCGCCGCCGGCATAGCGCCTCCGAAGAAGCCGGCAAAAGCGCCAAAACTCTCAGCAGTGTCCATGATCGTGGATAGCGCCGACAATCAGACGAACGCAGCTGAACCGGAACGCACAGTGGAAAATGACATCGCGCACATGACGGAAGAGGTCCGTAATCGGGCCGCAGCCCTTTCGGACCGCCTGCTGAAGGCCCGCACGCCGGCCCATGAGGAGGCCATGCGCGAGGAGATCGCAACGATCGCCGCCAACATGGTGGCGCTGACGGCGCTCAAGGAAGGCAGCGCATCCCCCATCCTCGATCTTCTGCCCAAGGGTAAGAACGCCGCCGAGCAGGGCGCGCGCATCAGCCTTGCCGACCGAGTGGCTGCCATGCTGCCGAAGCATCCCTAGTCCAATAGCATGCACGGCGCTCAGATGCGCTTGATCCTCGACGCCATCTCGAAGAGCGCAATGCCGCTGGCTGTCGCGACATTGAGGCTGTCGAGCCCCGGAGCCTGCGGTATCCGCACGCTGCCGAATGCGGACAGGATGTTCTGCGGCAGACCATCCCCCTCCGTGCCGACGACCAGGGCCATGCGTTCGGATGGCGGGACATCGCGAATATCGGCCTCCCCCCGCGGCGACAGGCTCCAGATCGCAAAGCCGCGATCGGCGAGCGCCGTTAGCAGATCGACGTCGCTCGACTGTCGGCAATAGGGCATGGTCAGAACGGAGCCGACAGACACCCGTAGCGCCTTTCGATAGAGCGGGTCGCAACAGCTGTCGTCGAGCAGCACCGCATCGGCCCCGAAGACCGCCGCGTTGCGGAACATGGAACCCATATTGTCGTGGTTGGAAATGCCGCAACCGACAAGCGCGAGCGCCTGTCGCGGCAGGCGGTCGAGAAACGCGCTCAGTTCGCTTTCCGTCTTCCGCCGGCCAAGCGCCAGAACGCCGCGATGCAGATGGAAGCCGACGATGCCGTCGAGCACCTCTGATGTCGCGACATGGACCGGAACCTCGGGAGGGAATTTAGCGATGATATCGGCGAGGCCGGCGACGCGGTTTTGCAGCAGCAGCACCTTCTCCGCGAGGAAATCGCCGCCCGCCGCATGGGCCTCGGCAAGCAGCCGCAGCACCACCGTACCCTCGGCGATGAAGCGGTTCTCGCGACCCGTCAGATCGCGCTCGCGGATATCACGGAACTCGGCGATGCGCGGATCGTCGGGATGCGTGATCTCGATGAGCCGATCGCTCGTCATCGCGCGGCCGTCAATTGGACAGCGATATGGTCGCCACGATGCGACCGATGCCGTAGTCGAAGACGACGGCCTGACGCTGGCCGCTGGCGAGCGTGCCGTAGAACAGCACCTGGTTTCCCGAAAGAGCCGTGGACTGGACGGTGAAGCCCGCCGGCAGCAAAGCCGTCACGGCGACGGGAGCGTCCGAGGGAATATTGGCGGTGGCTTGGCCAGCCGGCTTTGCCGCCGGCCGCATCGTCTTGTAGACAACGGCCCCGAAGACAGCCATAAGGCTCACCACCATGACGGCCGCGGAGATGATCTGCAGGCGGATCATCTTGCGTCGGACACTCTCCAGGGCCGGATCGAGGGGCTTTTCCTCTTGATCGTCTGGCTCGAGATTTGTCATCGATGCGTCCTTACTGATTGAGAGCGCCCTCGAGCGCCGGAGAAATACGTTTGAGCGACCCCTTTAAAGAAGCCGCGAGCAATAGAAAAGTCCTAACCGCCGATGAAAGCGCCGAAGGCCGGCTCGATGCGTGGCTGACCGCAGAGTTCGGCAAGGAATTTTCCCGCAGTCGCGTCCAGGCTCTGATCAAGGAAGGCGTAGTGCTGCTGAACGGCAAGCCGGTGACCGATGCCAAGCGCAAGGTGCGCCCCGGCGACGTCTACGAGATCACGCTGCCCGAGCCCGAGGACCCGACGCCGCAGGGCGAGGATATTCCGCTCGACGTGCTCTATGAGGATGAAGACATCATCGTCATCGCCAAGCCTGCCGGGCTCGTCGTCCATCCCGCCGCCGGTAATTGGACCGGCACGCTGGTCAACGCGCTGATCCATCATTGCGGCGACAGCCTTTCCGGCATCGGTGGCGTGCGTCGACCGGGCATCGTGCATCGGCTGGATAAGGACACCACCGGCGTGATGGTCGTCGCCAAGAACGACGTCGCCCATCGGCACTTGTCGCTGCAATTTGCTGATCACGGGAGAACGACGTCGCTGGAACGTGCCTATCAGGCAATCGTCTGGGGACGCCCCCGCCAGCTCATCGGTACCGTCAATGCGCCGCTCGGACGTTCGAACAACGACCGCACACGGCGCGCCGTCAAACGCCCAGGTTCTCAGGACGCCGACGAGGCCATTACGCATTACGAAGTGCTGGAGCGCTTCCACGAGGCGCCGGACGCGACCGCCCTCGCCTCATTGGTCGACTGCCATCTCGAAACGGGCCGGACCCATCAGATCCGCGTGCACATGGCGCATATCGGCCATCCACTGCTGGGCGACGCCGTCTATGGCGGCGGCTTCAAGACCAAGGCCAACCTTCTGCCGGAGGCGGCAAAGGAAGTCGTCAATCGCTTCACGCGCCAGGCCCTGCATGCCTACATGCTGCAATTCGAGCATCCGCGAACCGGCGAGGTCATGCATTTCGAGGCGCCGCTGCCCGACGATATGGAAGACCTGGCGGCCGCGCTCCGCGCATGAGCGGCAATTTCCCGCGGTGAACGTCCGGCTGGACGCCTGCCCCTTGTCGGCCTATACTCTTTCCCAGAGGACCGAACTCCGGTGCGCCTTCGGTTATCGAAAACGCGGACGCGTTTTGGTGGCCGATATGGTTGAAGCTTATCGTGCGGGAGCATTCGGGAGGAGAATCCCAAGGGCGATATCACGGCGAGACTAGCGGTCACGCCGCGGTAACACTTGCGTGACACCGTTCTTGAATCGCCGTTTCGCCATACTTATCTATACATTGGTTTAGTGCGGGGTTTTCGTAACCCGCACGCCTTGGTCCGCTTCGCAGAAGGCGCGCAATACGCCCCCAGAAGGAACCAAATCTCGAATTAGGAGGGTGCATTCATGACCCGTAATACCTTACCGTCCATCGCTGCCGGAGAAGCCGGCCTCAATCGTTATCTCGACGAGATCCGCAAGTTCCCGATGCTGGAACCGCAGGAAGAGTACATGCTCGCCAAGCGCTATGCGGAACATGCCGACCGCCAGGCCGCGCACAAGCTCGTCACCAGCCATCTGCGCCTCGTGGCGAAGATTGCCATGGGCTATCGCGGCTATGGCTTGCCGATCGGCGAAGTCGTATCGGAAGGCAATGTCGGCCTGATGCAGGCCGTGAAGAAGTTCGATCCGGAGCGCGGTTTCCGCCTGGCAACCTATGCCATGTGGTGGATCAAGGCTTCCATCCAGGAATATATCCTGCGCTCCTGGTCGCTGGTGAAGATGGGCACGACCGCCAACCAGAAGCGCCTGTTCTTCAACCTGCGCCGACTGAAGGGTCGTATCCAGGCCATCGATGAAGGTGACCTGAAGCCGGAGCATGTCTCCGAGATCGCCACCAAGTTGAACGTTTCGGAGGAGGAGGTCATTTCGATGAACCGCCGCCTCTCGGGTGACGCTTCGCTGAACGCGCCGATCAAGGCTTCCGAAGGCGATTCAGGCCAGTGGCAAGATTGGCTGGTGGACGATCATGAAAGCCAGGAAGCCGTACTGATCGAGCAGGACGAACTTGATACGCGCCGCCGTATGCTGGCGCGCGCGATGGGCGTGCTGAACGACCGCGAACGCCGCATCTTCGAGGCTCGCCGCCTTGCCGATGATCCTGTGACGCTGGAGGACCTCTCGTCCGAGTTCGATATCAGCCGCGAACGCGTCCGCCAGATCGAAGTCCGTGCCTTCGAAAAGGTTCAGGAAGCGGTACAGAAGGATGCGCTCGAGCGCGCCAAGGCCCTGCGGGTCGTGGAAGCAACAGCTTGACGCTTCGATTTAAGCGTTTCATCGCAACATAAAATAAGGCGGGCCGCGAGGCCCGCCTTTTTCGTATCAATCGACTGAGAGTAACTTACTGACCGCTCGAGGCGACACCGCCAAGCGCCTGCCATTCCGCGATCGCCTTGTTGAAAGCGTCGGTGCCGGTCGGTCCCTTCTCCATCGTCAGCAAGGCACGGCGGCCGTTGCGATAGACAACCGGAATGTCGATCCAGTTGCGAGTCTTCAAAAGGTCGAGATTGGTCTTGCGCGCATCCGGGAAATCGTTGAGCGCGACCATGTAGACGTCGTCGGTGACCTTGGCAGGCACCGCGATCAACGCATCGCCACGATCCTGCTCGGTCGCCTTAAGGGCGATGCGCTGGACGTTGTCGATCGCACCACCCTCGAAATTCGGCGGAACCTGGAAAGCGAGCTCGATCAGATGGCTTGCCGGCAGCGAAGGGTCGCCATTGCGGGAGACTGTGATTGTGGCTGTGAGGCCGCGTTCCGGAACGTTGATAAGGCCCTGGACCGAAGGTTCCGGCCGGCCATCAGCGCCCTTGCCTTCCTGTACCGACCAAGTGACGGTGCCTTCGAAGGCAGCCGGCGACGTCTGACCGAGGCGCTCCTCATAGAGAAAGACCTTCTGCCCGTCCGTGACCGGAGCCGTCTGCTGGGTAACGGGCGGCGGCTGATTGGCTGCTGCCTGCTGTTGTGGTGGAGTGGCGGCTGGAGCCTGCTGATCGGTCGAAGCCGGCGCGGCAGTGGCGGGCGGCTGAGTCTGAGGCGCAGCAACCGCATTGTTCGCAGGCGGCGTCGCCGCTGTCGCGGCAGCGGGTACAGCGGCAGCAGGTGCTCCGGCAGCAGGTGCTGCGGACGCAACATTCTGCTCGGCCACGGACTTGCCCTCAACGACGCCGGGCTGGCCGTTTGCAGCCGGCCCTTCATCCTCTTCCGTGCCGTCAGGCCGAAGACGCTGCGTGAATTTCGTAGCGACCGTATTGGGGTCGCTGTTCAATGCGGCGACATCCGTATTGACGGCAGCAGGTGGCTTAGCAGCGGCGGTGTTGGTCTGGGTCTGAGCCGGCGCGGCAGCCGATGGCTGTGCGGGAGCCGCAGCATTGCTGCTGCTGTTTGCCGTGTCTGAAGCGGGAGGCGTCGCCGCAGACGAGTTCTTCGGCGCGGAACTGACGAGTTTCGTCACCATGTTGTTGAGCGCATCGCGATTGAGCCAGGCGGCATAGCCGCCACCACCGACGATGGCGAGGCCGACAAGCGTGAGAACGACGCTGGTGGCATTGAAACGCCGGCGCTTCGGCTCCATGCGGAAGCTTCTGCCCTGCAGCTTTGCTGACATGGCCTGATCGAGATCGGGCGGAATGGAAGAACCGCCGCCTCGCTGGTCTTCGCCCCGTTTGTCGAAACCGGCGAGTTCCTTCAGCTCGCGCCAGCCATCGCCGGCAGCTTCGTTCGCAAGCGCGCCCTTTGACGAAGAATGCACGTCGGCAAAGAGGTCGACGTCTTCAAAGGCGTTGTCCGGCACCTGTCGGGCAGGCTGCACCGGCTGGGGAGCTGCCGGCGTCGGCTGTAGCTCCTCGAAAACATCCGCATCCCATACGAAGCCTTTGTTGCCGGCAGGTGCCTTCGCAGCTTCAGCCGGCTCGATAGCGTGGCCGAATGGTGTCTCCGCAAAAACAGCAGCAGGCATCACGGGCTCGTCAGGCTGTGAAATCGCCGGCTCCGCCGCGCTGCGCCGGGCAGGCGCATCAACCTCCGCCCAAATCTGTTCGACCTGGCTTATAACATCGTCAACCGGCGCCCGGCTCGCTAGAGATGGCGGGGCGGCATGGACGGGTTCGGCAGTAACCGCCGGCGCTTCCTCGGCATCGGCCTTCGGCTCGTCATGATGAGCCGATTCGGGAGCCGGCTCCTCGTAGACCTCGGCGTGATGTTCCGCCGCGGCATGCTGCGGCTCGCTCCATTCTTCTACAGGCTCGTGCTCGTGCGTCCGCTCCGGCTCGACATCTGCAACCGGCTCCTCGTAGGCGGGTTCCTCATGGGCATGGACCTCGACGGGAGCCTGCTCGGGCTCTTCTACATGAGATTCCGCAACGGCATGATGCTCCTGAGCTGGCTCGGGCGCGACCTCCTCGTGGACCGCAGGCGCTTCCGCGATTGGCTCTTCGACCGCCGGCAAGGCTTCCGCATGTTCGGCTTCGACCTCGACGATCGCAACTTCCAGCTTGTCCAGCTGGCGGCGTAGCATCTCCTCGGGCGGACGCGGCTTCATGCTCTCGAGCTGCCGCTGAACGGCACCACGAGCTCGATCGTAAACCTTGACCCGCATCTCGGGAGTGTTTTCCGTCAGGCCATCCACGGCCCGTCGAATGACTGCTACAAAATCCGCCATCAGTACTTTCTCATGATGCCCGGCAAGCAGCCGGGCCGGGATTCGTCATTGATCCGTAACTCTAGCCCTCAAAGGGGTCGGTCACAAGTATAGTGTCCTCGCGCTCCGGGCTGGTCGAAAGCATCGCCACCGGCGCGCCGATCAGCTCTTCCACCTGCCGGACATACTTGATCGCCTGCGCCGGCAAATCGGCCCATTTGCGGGCGCCGACGGTCGATTCCTTCCAGCCTTCGAGCGTGATGTAGATCGGCTCGACACGAGCCTGGGCGGCCTGGCTGGCCGGCAGGTAGTCGATCTCCTTGCCGTCGAGCTTGTAGCCGATGCAGATCTTCAACTCGTCAAGGCCGTCGAGCACGTCGAGCTTGGTAAGTGCAATGCCGGTAATACCCGAGGTCTTCACCGTCTGGCGCACCAGCACGGCATCGAACCAGCCGCAGCGGCGCGGGCGGCCGGTGTTGACACCGACTTCGCGGCCGACGGTCGACAGGTGCTTGCCGATTTCGTCATGCAACTCGCAGGGGAACGGCCCCTCGCCGACGCGCGTCGTATAGGCCTTGGTAATGCCGAGCACATAGCCGAGCGCCGTCGGGCCGAGGCCGGAGCCGGCTGCCGCCTGCCCCGCCACTGTGTTGGACGAGGTCACGAACGGATAGGTGCCGTGGTCGTTGTCCAGCAGCGCGCCCTGTGCGCCTTCAAAGAGGATGCGGGCGCCCGCCTTGCGCTGCTCGTCGAGCAGCCGCCAGACCTGGTCCATATAAGGAAGGATATGCTCCGCGACGGAGGTCAGTTCCTCGTGCAGCGAATTGAAGGAGATTTCGCTGAGGCCCATGCCGCGACGCAGCGCATTGTGATGCGTCAGCAGCCGGTCGATCTTGGCGGGCAGCGTTTCCGGCTCGGAGAGATCGATAACGCGGATAGCACGGCGGCCGACCTTGTCTTCATAAGCAGGTCCGATACCACGACGCGTCGTGCCGATCTTCGTGCCGCTGTTGGAAGCGGCATCTTCGCGCAAAGCGTCCAAGTCGCGGTGCAGCGACAGAATCAGCGGCGCGTTTTCAGCGATGCGCAGGACATCCGGCGTAACCGCAATGCCCTGGGCACGCAGCTTCTCGACTTCTGCGACGAAATGATGAGGATCGACAACGACGCCGTTTCCGATGACGCTCAGCTTGCCGCGAACGAGCCCGGAGGGCAGCAGTGCAAGCTTGTAGCTGACGCCGTCGACGACAAGCGTATGACCAGCATTATGGCCGCCCTGAAAGCGTACAATCACATCGGCGCGTTCCGAAAGCCAGTCGACAATCTTGCCCTTGCCTTCGTCGCCCCATTGCGAGCCAATCACTACCACATTCGTCATTTCTCGATTCCCGCTTCCTGCGCACGGAGGCGCACCTTGCTCAAACCCGCGCATCTATAAAGCTTTGTTTTTGGGAAAGCGACCCTGTTGTCCCAGGAGATTCGGCTTTTTACGTGACGAATCAGCGCCTCTAACAGGATTTTTCCCGCCGGCAGGCCGGACAGCGCGAAGATCGCCCTTGTCCGGCCAAGACCGATTCCCTGTCAAATGCCGGGCTTGTGCGCGACGACATGGAAATATTCGTGTTCGGCCGACGCGACCGCGCCGATCGCCTTTCCATCCAGGTCGAGCAGCAATGCCGGCATGGCGAAGCCGGCTTCGGCCAGTTGCGACTGCACTTGCGCCGGCGTCGTCGCATAGACCATGACGCCAAAATCATGCGCGCCATGCAGCAGGATAGCATGCTCGCCATCCCGCTGTTCAAGCGGCTTCAGACGACGCTGGCGCAACGTACCGGAAACGCGGCCCTCGACATAGCGAAGGGTGCGCAGGCCGAGCCGTACCGGATTGGGTGTCCATTCCAGCCGGCGATAATCGACCCGGCGTTCGAAGCCATGCCAGCCACGATGGAACGTGGAAAAAACGAAGGCTCCGCCGGAGGCGAGAACGCGTGCCGCCTCGCTCAGAACGGCCAGTCGGCCGGGAGCATCGACGGAATCGATACCGTTATAGCTGAAGACGACGAGATCGAAGCTGGCATCCGCGAAGGCTGAGAGATCGCGTGCATCCATATGCTCGAAACGGAGATCGGGATGATTGGTGCGGCAAAGCTCGACCATCTCCGGCGTGTAGTCGACACCGACATAGTCGCTCGCGATCGGACGCAGGAGCCCGGCCGTGCGGCCGCCGCCGACACCGATATCGAGGATGCGCGCCCTGCCCGCTCGCGGGGCAGCGATGGCAAAAGCGACACGCTCGCCTTCGTTGAGATGGCCGCTGCTGCGACGATAATCCCGCAAGGCCCAGGGATTACGCCAGGTCTGCCGGTTGATGGTTTCCATTACATGCATGGCTGGACTCCAATTTAAAATGAACGCTTCGGTTGCTCAATTCCCCCAGCTCATCAGTTGCCAATTCCCCATGGCACCCCACGCGATCCATATAACAGGTCGCGCCGGACATGCAGCATCACAAGGCTGGTTAAGCCTCTGATCCGGCCATTAATCGTTTGTTAAGGTTAAAATCGCGCACACGCTTGGCGCGAAAATCGGCTGGGCTAGCCGAGCTCGAGCGTGGTCACGCCGAAAACACGATCGAGCGGTATTTCCGGCGCCTGGCCGCGATACATGCGCGCCGTCTCGAAGATGGGCGACAGGCCGAAATCCTCGGCAAGCCTGATGGCCTGAGCATTATCAGCCGGCACATCCAGATAGACCTTCGCACCCTTGGTCTCGGTCGCCATCCTTGCCAGCAACGCGGCCGCGACCTCCGGCTTATTGGCAAACAGCGGACCGATCTTGTAACCATCGAAGCAGCGCCGGATGGTGCCATAGCCGCGAACTCTGCTGCCGCCGCCGACGATGAATGATTTCCGTCTCTCGGGAGAGCCGCACCACGCCTTGATGAAGGAATGGCGCAAGCCGGGGAAAATACCCGCGTCATATTGCAATAGCCCCTCGAGCTTCCCATGCGTGACCGGCGTTACCTGTGCTGCCTGCTCTCCTGCGTCGAGCACTATGGGAATGCCGCCATAGCGCAGCGTTCGATAGGCCGTCTCGAAACCGTAACGGCTATAGTTTTCCTGTTGTGCGGCAACGCCGTCCAGCCCGACGGTACGGTTGCCGGCAAGCACCATGCCCTTGTTCCAGAGCTGCTTGCCATATCCTCTGCCGCGAAACTCCGGATGAAGCATATAAAGGCCGAGAAAGGCGAAGCTCTCGCCATAGCGGACGACGGAGATGCAGCCTATCGGCACCTCTCCGATCGCACCGACCAGAAAGCCGGAAGGATCCGCTTCCCAGAAGGCCGGAGCATCATCGACGCCGGGATTCCATCCCTCCTGCCGAGCCCATTCCAGAGCGAGCTCCAATTCCCCAGCCCGCATTGTACGCACGGCAAAAGTCGATTTCATGCAATAGTCCCGAACCACCGTTCCGCACCGTCCCCGCCGAACGGTTGCGCCCGATTCATCATGCTGCAACGCGATGCCAATCACAAGCGACAGACGACGACAAGCTTAACGCAGGAAGCTCTCGCCGCGCGCGGAATGCAACATCCCGAACGCCGTAACAGCGCAAGCCTGCCTTTGTAACACTCCTGTCGCAACTTTCCGGGTAAGAGCATCGCATATAGGCGTCACCGGCGATCCTGTGTATAAGCGCAGGCAAACGCCAATGCCGGGATCGCGTTCACTCGCTGAACCCGGCGCCAGCAAAAGGATTGAAATTTCATGCGGATCACCATGATCGGCTCAGGTTATGTGGGGCTCGTGTCCGGCGTTTGCTTCGCCGATTTCGGCCACGATGTCATTTGTGTCGACAAGGACGTGAGCAAGATCGAAGCGCTGCAACGGGGCGAGATACCGATCTTCGAACCCGGTCTTGAGCAGCTCGTCGCGGACAATGTCCGCGCCGGCCGCCTCTCTTTCACGACAGAAGTCGAGATGAGCGTCGCAGCCAGCGATGTGGTCTTCATCGCCGTCGGTACGCCTTCAAGGCGTGGCGACGGTCATGCCGACCTTTCCTATGTCTATGCCGCCGCCCGTGAGATCGCCCAGCATATCGACGGTTTCACCGTCATCGTCACCAAATCGACCGTGCCGGTCGGCACCGGTGACGAAGTCGAACGCATCATTCGCGAAACCAATCCGCAGGCCGATGTCGCCGTGGTCTCCAATCCGGAATTCCTGCGCGAAGGCGCTGCTATCGAGGACTTCAAGCGGCCGGACCGCATCGTCATCGGCCTCAATGACGACCGCGCCCGCGGCGTCATGACGGAAGTCTACCGGCCGCTCTACCTCAACCAGGCGCCGCTGCTCTTCACTGCCCGGCGCACGTCGGAGCTGATCAAATACGCCGCCAACGCCTTCCTCGCCATGAAGATCACCTTTATCAACGAGATGGCCGATCTTTGCGAGAAGGTCGGGGCCAATGTGCAGGAAGTATCGCGCGGCATCGGCCTTGACGGCCGCATCGGCGCGAAATTCCTGCATGCCGGGCCTGGCTATGGCGGCTCCTGCTTCCCGAAGGACACGCTGGCGCTGGCCAAAACAGCACAGGACTTTGACAGCCCGGTGCGCCTGATCGAGACGACGATCTCGATCAACGACAACCGCAAGCGCGCCATGGGCCGCAAGGTGATCGCGGCAATGGGCGGCGATATCAGGGGCAAGACCATCGCCGTGCTCGGCCTGACCTTCAAGCCGAATACCGACGACATGCGCGACAGCCCGGCAATCTCGGTCATCCAGACCCTGCAGGATGCCGGCGCTACTGTAACGGGCTACGACCCCGAAGGCATGGGCAATGCCCGCCTGGTGATCGACAATATCGCCTATGCCGACGATGCCTACAGCGCCGCGCGCGGCGCCGACGCGCTGGTCATCGTCACCGAATGGAACCAGTTCCGCGCGCTGGATTTCGCGCGGCTCAAGTCCGTCATGAAATCGCCCGTCCTCGTCGACCTTAGAAACATCTACCGCCATGACGAGGTCACAAAGCACGGCTTTGCCTATACCAGTATCGGCAGACCGATGAACGGCGCTGAACTGTAAGCAAAGGCCGACCAATGCGTTATCTCATCACCGGAACCGCCGGGTTCATCGGCTTCCATCTTGCAAGACGCCTGCTCGACGAAGGTCATTTCGTCGTTGGTTTCGATGGCATGACGCCCTACTACGACGTCAAGCTCAAGGAGAAGCGCACGGCCATCCTGGCGCGTTCCAACGGCTTCAAAGCCGTCGTCGGAATGCTGGAGGACAAGGCAGCACTTGACCACGCCGCAGAGCTGGCGGAACCCGACGTCATCGTCCACCTCGCCGCTCAGGCGGGCGTGCGCTACAGCCTCGAAAATCCGCGCTCCTACGTCGATTCCAACGTCACAGGCTCGTTCAACGTCCTGGAACTGGCGAGAAACCTGCAGCCGAAACATCTGCTGCTCGCCTCCACCTCCTCCGTCTATGGCGCCAACGAAAAGATCCCCTTCGCCGAAAGCGACAAGGCCGACGAGCAGATGACGATCTACGCGGCGACCAAGAAGAGCATGGAGCTGATGGCGCATAGCTACGCCCATCTCTTCCACGTGCCCACGACCGCCTTCCGCTTCTTCACCGTCTACGGCCCCTGGGGTCGCCCGGACATGGCTCTGTTCAAGTTCGTCGATGCCATCCGCAACGACAGGCCGATCGAGATCTACGGCGAAGGCAAGATGAGCCGCGATTTCACCTATATCAACGATCTTGTCGAAGGCATCATCAGGCTGATCGGCGTCATTCCCTCGGAAGAAAACCGGATCGTATCGGATACGATCACCGATACGCTCTCGAAAAACGCGCCCTTCCGCGTCGTCAATATCGGCGGCGGCCAGCCTGTGGGGTTGATGACCTTCGTCGAGACCATCGAGACCATGCTCGGCAAGAAGGCGATCCGCCACATGCTGCCGATGCAGCCCGGCGACGTGCACAATACCTATGCCGTGCCGGACCTGCTGGTGGCGTTGACCGGCTTCAAGCCGCAGATCGAAGTCGACGAGGGCGTGCGCCGCTTCGTCGAGTGGTATCAGGAAAATTATTGAGGAAAACGGCTAGCCGGCCGGGTGATAGGCCCGGTCGAAGTAGATGAGCCCCTGCCTGCCGTCACTCCGACGAATGGCATCGACCTCGCAGAACAATATGTCATGCGTTCCGCCATCGGCCTGGCGCACGATGCGGCAGTCGAACGAAACGAGCGCGTCCTCCAGCACGGGCGCACCGGTGGACAATTCCGACCATGCAGCGGCCGCAAAGCGCTCCTCGACCGGCGTCTTGCCGCCGAAAAGGCGCGAAAGATCCTGATGCGCCTCGGATAGGACGTTGACGCAGAGCACGCCATTCTCAGTCACTGCGGGATGAACGGAAGCGCCGCGATTGAGGCAGACGAGCAGGGTCGGCGGGCTGTCGGTAACGCTGCAGACGGCGGTCGCGGCAAAGCCGGCCACTCCTGCCGGGCCATTGGTCGTGACAATGTTCACGGCCGCAGCCATCCGCGCCATGGCGTTGCGAAATTCGGCTCGCGCAACATCGGGATCGGCAACAGGCACCGCATTCTCGATCGCCACGGACGTTTTCATGTTCATTCTCACTATCCCCACAACTCGCGCTGGATGATCCAACGTATCGGGTCGAGGCGCTTATCTCAAGCAACGGTGTTTCGCGAAAGCGGCATGCGATGAGCAATTAGTTTTCTATAAAATCTATCAACAATAGGAAAAGCAATCCCTCCTGCTGACATCTAGGGTATTTCCGCCTGTTACATGCAAGCGGAATGCCAAGACCTCCGGCTTGTGATGGCCGCACATTGCAAGTGCACGCAAAAAGGCAGCGGCACGCCCGCAAATTGATGCTTTCCACCGCCATCATCCTTGCCGTATCCGTTTACGCACGAGACGCGGACGAGAGGATATGGCAATGGCAAAGCCCTTTTATTGGAACGAACTCAACACCTATGATTTCGCCGGCCTCTCGCCCGACACCACGATCGCCATCCTGCCGATTGCCTCGACGGAGCAGCACGGCCCGCATCTGCCGATCGCAACGGATGTTGCGATTGCCGAGGGCATGCTGGCGGAATTGAAGGTTCAGCGCCCCGACGATCTGGATTTCCTCGTGCTGCCGACGCAGGAAATCGGCAAAGCCAACGAACATATCTATGGCCCCGGCACGCTATCGCTCGGCGCGGAGCTACTGATCCCGGTCTGGACCGCAATTGGCGCGAAGGTCGCTGAAGCCGGCATCCGCAAGATGGTGATCGTCAACTCCCACGGCGGCAATCTCGATATCATGGGCATCGTCGCGCGCGAGCTGCGCGTGCGCCATCAGATGGCAGTCGTCGCCACGCAATGGACCCGCTTCGGCACACCTGATGGAATGATCGATGAGCATGAGCAGCGTTTTGGCATACATGGCGGCGACGTCGAAACCTCGCTGATGCTGTATTTCCGTCCTGAACTCGTTCGTATGGACAAAGCTGAGAATTTTGCCTCCAAGGCGGAGTGGATGAAGCAGCACTCCAAATATCTGCAGCCGCTGCCGCCACATTCGTTGGCCTGGATCGCGCACGACCTCAATCCGAACGGCGTCGTCGGCAATGCCGCCAACGGCACGGCGGAAAAGGGCGCCCTCATCTGCCGTCACGAGGTCGCCGGCTTCATCGAGATGCTGCGCGATCTCCGCGACTATCCGCTCTCCAACCTCTATTCGAAATAAGCATCCGAGCGGCGGCGTTCCGAAGGCATGATGATATGCCCCTTTGTCTGCAATTCCTCGACCATGCCAGCCAGCTCGGCGAGCAGATATTCGACGAACAGGCTGGTGGCTGCGTCGAGCGGCGCGCGCGTACGGGCGAATAATTTCATCGGCTGAGGCCGTGAATGCGGCTCGGCGATCGGCCGGAACACCAGCTCACCGCGCCGACATTCGGTAATGACGTCAAGCGGATTGAGCAGCGTCAGCCCTGCCCCGCACTTGACCAGCTGCTTCAGCATTTCCGATGCGCTGCTTTCCAGCACCGGCTCGACCTGTATGGCAAGGCGAGCGAGCGTCAGATTGATGACGTCACGCAAGCTCGTGCCCGACTGGGCCAGCAGCAACCGCTCTTCCACGACGTCGGCAAGGTTGATCGGCCCCTCCCCTATCAGAGGATGGCCGGGCGGCAGCACGACACCGATCGGGATGTCGAAATTGCCGAGCGAACGGATACCGGGCGTGGCCGGTATGTTGAAACCGAGGCCGATATCGACCTCGCCCGAAAGCACCGGCGCCATCGTCGTCGAACCGGAATCATTGCGCAGCTGAATGAAGACGCGAGGATGCTCGGAGAGAAAGCGCGCGATGATCTCGGGCAATGGTCCTGACGCCAGCCCGACTGTCGCCACCATCCGAACCTTGCCGGCCTGCTGCATCTTGAGGCTGCGGATGCGCCCCTCCAGCCGCTCGTAGTTCTTCAACACCTCGCGGATGTGCTCGATGCAGAGCTCGCCGGCCGCCGTCAACCGCAGGCCGCGCGGCAACCGTTCGAAGAGCGGGGCTCCCATCTCCTCCTCCAGCGCCAGAATCTGCCGGTTGATCGCCGATGAGGCGATGTTGAGCCGCGCCGCCGCCTTGCGGATCGAGCCGCAGCGGGCGATTTCGTTGATGTAGAGAAGTCGTCTCGAGTGCAGCATGCGTGTCCCCATTGCATAAATTTTGCCCAGGCCGCACAATTTAGGCACAGACCCAGGGACAGATGCCTAAAAGGCATCAATGCGCACGAATTTTGATGCTTTTCAAAGCGCAAGGCAATCGCTCAAATGCAGAAAATGGGCGTCACTGGCGGCGTCCCATGGCAGATAGAGGGAACAGTCAGCCATGTTTAATGCATTGAAGACCAAAGCATTTCTCGCCGTCATCGGCCTCTCGGCCGCCATCGCCGCGGCAGAGCCCGCAAATGCCCTCGACAAGGTGACCTATGGCACCAACTGGCTCGCCCAGGCCGAACATGGCGGTTTCTATCAGGCAGTCGCCGACGGCACCTACAAGAAATACGGTCTCGACGTGACGATCGTCCAGGGTGGCCCCAATGCCGCCAACTCGGCGCTGCTGATTTCCGGCAAGATCGATTTCTACATGGGCGGGCCGCAGCAGGAAATCGATGCAGTCAAACAGGGCATCCCGGTCGTCGACGTTGCCGCGATCTTCCAGAAGGATCCGCAGGTGCTGATCGCCCATCCGGATGCCGGCGTGGAGAAGTTTGAAGATCTTGCCAAGCTGCCGACGCTGTTCATGAGCAAGGACGGCTATATCACCTATTTCGAATGGATGAAGGCGAACTTCCCCGGCTTCAAGGACGAGCAGTTCAAGCCCTACAACTTCAGCCCGGCGCCGTTCCTGGCGGACAAACAGTCCGCCCAGCAGGGCTATCTGACCTCCGAACCCTATGAGATCGAAAAGCAGGCCGGCTGGAAGCCGAAGGTCTTCCTGATCGCCGACGCCGGCTATTCGCCCTATTCGACGATGATCACCACGCAGACCGCATTGGTTCAGAAGAACCCCGACTTGGTGAAGCGCTTCGTCAACGCCTCGATCGAGGGCTGGTACAACTATCTCTACGGCGACAACAAAGCGGCCAACGACCTGATCAAGACGGACAATCCCGACATGACAGACGGCCAGATCGCCTATTCCATCGCCAAAATGAAGGAATACGGCATCGTCGAATCCGGCGACGCGCTCGACAAGGGCATCGGCTGCATCACCGATGCGCATTACAAGAAGTTCTTCGACGAAATGGTGCAGATCAAGGTCTTCGACGCCGACATCGACTACAAGAAGGCATTCGATCCGCAATTCGTCTGCAAGGGGTTTGGAATGGCCCTGAAGAAGTAAGTTCTAGCACCTCCCCCTTGATGGGGGAGGTCGCCGCAAAGCGGCGGGTGGGGGTGACAACCCGAGATTTCGAAGGATCACCCCACCCCGGAGCTTTGCTCCGACCCTCCCCCTCAAGGGGAGGGTGGATCAACAAAGAGCCGAACCATGACCCTGTCTGATGCCACCACGATTACCAAAGCAGAAGCGCGCAAGCGGCCGCTTGTTGTCATGGAGCAGGTCTCCAAAATCTTCTCCAACGGCACGCTGGCGCTTTCCGGCATGTCGATCAATGTGGAAAGCGGCGAATTCATCAGCCTGCTCGGCCCCTCCGGCTGTGGCAAGTCGACGGCCTTGCGCATCATCGCTGGCCTCGGCGGCGCCTCAGGCGGCAGGATCGACTGGCCGAGCTCGCGCATCAATGCCAAGGGTCTTCCGGACGGCGATATCAGCTTCGTCTTCCAGGAACCGACGCTTCTCCCCTGGAAAACCGTCTTCGGCAATGTCCACCTGCCTTTGAAGCTGCGAGGGGTTTCGAAGGCCGCGGCCTATGAGCAGATCATGGCGACGTTGGCGACGGTCGGCCTTCAGGATTTCGCCGAGGCCTATCCGCGCGAATTGTCCGGCGGCATGAAGATGCGTGTCTCGATCGCCCGCGCTCTGATCACCAAGCCGAAGCTGCTGCTGATGGACGAACCCTTTGCCGCACTCGACGAGATCACCCGCCAGAAGCTCAACGATGACGTTCTGCGCCTCTGGCAGACGACGGGAATCACCGTCATCTTCGTCACCCACTCCGTCTATGAATCCGCCTATCTCTCAAACCGCATCGTCGTCATGAAGGCCCGCCCCGGCCGCGTCCACACGGATTTCCCGCTTGTCACCAGCGGCGAGCGCGACCCTCTCTACAGGTCATCGGAAGAGTACCGGCAGGTTTGCGAGAAAGTCTCCCTTTCCCTGATCGAGGCCATCGGCTGGCCGGAGGCGCATTGATGAGCGAGAGTACCAGCCTGCCCGCCGATCTTTCCGCCGAGGTTGCCGACACGCCTCAGGCGCCGGCAATCGGGAAAAGATATGCCGAGCGTGCGCTTGGCGTCGGCGTGCCGGTCCTGACCGTCGTCATATTGGTCGTTCTCTGGCAACTCCTCGTCCTCGGCGCCGACATCCCGCAATATATCCTGCCGAGCCCGATCGCCGTCGCCAAGGCGCTGGTTTCCGACTGGGGCATCCTGTGGCCGGCACTCTGGGTGACCACGCAGATCACCTTCATATCGCTAGTGCTGGCCTTGATCGGCGGCGTCGGCTTTGCCATCTTCCTCGTGCAGTCGCGCTGGATCGAGCTCGCCTTTTATCCGCTCGCGGTCATCCTGCAGGTGACGCCGATCGTCGCGATCGCGCCGCTGATCCTGATCTACGCGCCGACACGCGAGTCTGCCCTTTTGATCTGCGGTTTCCTCGTCGCCTTCTTCCCGATCCTGTCCAACATGGTACAGGGGCTGAAAAGCGTCGACCACAATCTGCTCAATCTCTTCGATCTCTATGGGGCCTCGCGCTGGCAGGCGTTGCTGCATCTGAAGCTGCCGGCCGCCCAGCCCTATTTCATGACCGGGCTCAGGATCGGCGGCGGCCTGTCGCTGATCGCATCCGTCGTCGCGGAATTCGCCGCCGGCTCCGGCGGCCCCAATTCCGGCCTCGCCTTCCGCCTGCTCGAAGCGCAGTACCGCCAGAACATGCCGCGCCTCTTTGCGGCGCTGCTGCTGCTGTCGGCGCTCGGCGTCGCCATCTTCGCCTTCACCTCCTTCATCTCATGGCTGAGCCTGCATCGCTGGCATGAGAGCAGCCTCAAGCGGGAGAACTGATGTCCCACGCCTTCATGTCACCGCCGAATGCCGCCCGCTTCGTGCTGAGTAATGCCACCGTTCCCGCCGTGACGCTCTCCGGCTTTCGCGCAGCCGCCAGCGAAGGGCTGGTCAAGGCCGACATCGTCGTCGCAGACGGCCTGATCAAGGATATCCTGCCGCCCGGCACTGCTCCGGCCGAGTTCGCCAGGGTCGATATGAGGGAGGGCATGGTCTGGCCGACCTTCGTCGACATGCACACCCATCTCGACAAGGGCCATATATGGGAGCGACGCTCCAACCCGGATGGCAGCTTCATGGGCGCGCTCGATGCCGTGCGCTCTGATCGGGAAGCCAACTGGTCGGCCGATGATGTGCGCAAGCGCATGGAATTCTCGCTGCGTTCGGCCTACGCCCACGGCACCGGCCTGATCCGCACCCATCTGGATTCGCTGGCGCCGCAGCACCGCATTTCCTTCGAGGTCTTCACTTCGGTCCGCGAAGCCTGGAAAGACAGGATCGCGCTGCAGGCGGTCGCTCTCTTCCCGCTCGACAGCATGGTGGATGATGCCTTCTTCGCAGATCTGCTCGGCGTCGTGCGCGATGCGGGCGGCTTGATGGGCGGGGTCACACAGATGAACCCAGACATTGATGCGCAGCTCGACAAGCTGATCCGCGCCGCCGCCGACAACGGCCTCGACATCGATCTGCATGTCGACGAGACCGAGGACAAGCAGGTACTGACGCTGAAGGCGATCGCCGAGGCTGTGCTCCGCAACGGCTTCACCGGCAAGGTCACCGCCGGCCATTGCTGCTCGCTCGCCCGCCAGGACGAAGATGTCGCCCGCACCACCATCGATCTCGTCGCCAAGGCCGGGATTTCCATCGTCTCCCTGCCGATGTGCAACATGTATCTGCAGGACCGCCATCCTGGCCGCACGCCGCGCTGGCGTGGCGTCACCCTGCTGCACGAGCTTGCCGCCGCCGGCGTGCCGACAGCCGTCTCCTCCGACAACACCCGTGATCCCTTCTATGCCTATGGCGACCTCGATCCCGTCGAAGTCTTCCGGGAAGCCGTGCGTATCCTCCACCTCGACCATCCGCTGGATACGGCCGCAAGGGTCGTCACCACTTCGCCAGCCGCCATCCTCGGCCGCCCCGATATCGGCTGCATCGCCGTCGGCGGCCCGGCCGATCTCGTCCTCTTCAGCGCCCGGCGCTGGAGCGAATTCCTTTCCCGCCCACAGTCCGACCGCGTCGTCCTTCGCAAGGGCAAGGTGATCGACCGCAGCCTGCCGGACTATCGTGAACTCGACAGTGTCATTGGAGCGTAAAATGCCGGATTATCAGCGCATCAAGAAAGAACTCGAAGGCATCGCCGTCGAAGACAATCCGGCGCTCGTGCGCCAGAAGAGCCGTGATTTCTACTGGTATTCGCCGATCCTGAAAGCGCAGCTCGACAATGTCACCGCCGATCTCGTCGTCACACCGAAGACCGAGGAAGAGGTGATCCGCACGCTGAAAGTGGCCTATGCGCATGACGTTCCCGTCACGCCGCGCGGTGCCGGCACCGGCAATTATGGCCAGGCCATGCCGCTCTCCGGCGGCATCGTGCTCAACCTCGCCGCGATGAACAGGGTCAAGGAGATCCATCCCGGCCGCGTCATCTGCGAACCCGGCATCGTCATCGCCGAACTCGATCGCCAGACCAAGGCCCATTCCGGCCAGGAACTGCGCTTCCACCCCTCGACCGCGCAGACGGCGACAATCGGCGGCTTCATCGCCGGCGGCTCCGGCGGCGTCGGCTCCATCACCTGGGGCGGCCTGCGCGATCTCGGCAATATCCTGCGCCTGCGCGTCGTCACCATGGAAGCAGAACCGCGCGTTCTCGATCTGACCGGCTGGGATCTGACCAAGGTCAGCCATGCCTATGGCACCAATGGTATCATCACCGAGATCGAAATGCCGCTTGCCCCCGCCTATGACTGGTTGGACGTGCTGGTCGGCTATGACGACTTCATGTCCGCCGTGCGCTTTTCCGACGCGCTCGCCAAATGCAACGGCATTCTGGTCAAGGAAATCGCGCCTATTGCGGCACCCATCCCGCACGAATATTTCACCCGCCACAAGCCCTATATCCGCGAGGGACAGTCGATCGTGGCGCTGATGATCGCACCACATTCGATGGAGCCGTTCGTCGCCTTCGCCGGCCAGCAGAAAGGCGAAATCACCTTCCGCTCCGACAAGATAGAGAGCATGAAGGGCATCCCGCATGCCTATGAACTCGCCTGGAACCATACGACGCTGCGCGCCATCAAGGTCGATCCATCAATCACCTATCTGCAGGTGCAATATCCGGGACCGGACCATGTCGCCAAAGTCCAGAAAATGGTGGAAATCTTCGGTGACGAAGTGCCCGGCCATCTCGAATTCATCAAGTTCGACGGCCAGATCCAGTGCTCCGGCCTGCCACTGGTGCGCTATACCTCCGAAGCCCGGCTCGAGGAGATCATCAAGATCCATCAGGATCACGGCTGCCCGATCTTCAATCCGCATCGCTATACGCTCGAGGAAGGCGGCATGAAGCAGACGGACTCCGTCCAGCTCGCCTTTAAAAGAGAGACTGACCCGAAGGGCCTGCTCAATCCCGGCAAGATGATCGCCTGGGACGATCCGAATTTCGACTTCAAGTCAGGCAAGAACTACCTCTTCCCCGGCCTTGCGGCGCTGATGGAGGCCTCATGAAGGTTCTCGTCCTTCATTCGCATCCGGTGGAGGAAAGTTTTGGCGGCGCGCTGCATCGCCAGACCATTGAGAGCCTCAAAGCCGCCGGCCATGAGGTCGACGACTGCAATCTCTATGCCGAGGGTTTCGACCCCGTGCTGTCGCGCCGCGACCGCCTGATCTACCATGACTATCCCGAGAATACCGAGGCACTAAAACCGCATGTCGAGCGGCTGGAACGCGCCGAGGCTCTTGTCATCGTCACGCCGGTCTGGAACTTCGGCTTTCCGGCCATTCTGAAAGGTTATTTCGACCGCGTCTGGCTTCCCGGTGTCTCTTTCGAGCTCGTCGACGGCAAGGTGCGCTCCAAGCTGCAGCATATCCGCAAGCTCGGCGCGGTGCTGACCTATGGCGCCGACCCCTTCCGCGCCTTCATCGCCGGCAATCCGCCGAAGAAGATCGTCAAGCGTGTCCTGCGGGCGCAGATCAAGCCTTTCGCGCCGGTCGTCTTCCTCGCTCACTACGACATGAACCGCTCGACCGACGAGACGAGAGGGCGGTTCCTTGAAAAGGTGAAGCAGGAGATGACGCGGTTCTGACGCTCCAACCTCAGGTCCGGGTCGAGATCAGCAGAAACATCGGCCGCTCGCGCTCGATCGCCCGCTCCGGATGCAGGGCAAGATCCTCATCGCTCGGCGACCATTCCTCGACATGCGCGATCGAGAAGCCCGACTTTATCAGCAGGTTGAGCGTCGTGCCCATGGTGCGATGCTGCTTGACGACGCCTTCGGCGAGCCAGTTCGTCACCCTCGGCCCCTCGATCTGATAGGCATTCAGCGGCCAGACCTTGCCGCCATCCGCACCAACAAGCCATTCCGGCTGCCGCGGCGCCATATAGATCGGATGCTCGATCGAGAAGATCAGCCGCCCGCCCGGCTTCAACGCCTGGCGGATATTGCTCAGAAGCCCGGCGAAATCCTCGATATAGTGGAAGGCCAGGGAGCTATAGACGAGATCGAAGCCGGCGGCCGGAAGCTGTAGCCTTTCCAGATCCGCCTTGTCGTAGCGAATGCGGGCGTCCGTCGTCTCGGCGCGGGCGCGCGCAAGCATGTTGTCTGAGACATCGAGCCCCAGCACCCCGGCGGCGCCATGCTCTGCCGCCCAGCGGCAAAACCATCCAAAGCCGCAGCCGAGATCCACGACATCGAGGCCATGCAGATCCGGCAGCAAGGCGCGAATAGCCGGCCACTCCGCCGCTCCACCCAGCCCTTCGACCGACCGCTGAAGCCGGCTATAGCCTTCGAAAAAGCCTGGATCGTCGTAGATATTCTGGGTCATGGTAGTTTCCTATGCTCCATGCGGCCAGCTTCAGGCCGCATCGGCAATATCAGTCGAATCTGCTTCGCTTAGACGATAACGAAGCTCGCGGAAAGTCGGGCGGAGAGCGGTCCAACCGCTGGTGCCCGTCAAGCCGTCGGCCTCGGCCGCAACAGCCATTGCGAATAGGGCTTCACGCCGAAGTCCGGATCCGCCGCATCCTCAAGCACATGGATGAATTCGATCGAATGCCCATCAGGATCGGCAAAATACTGAGAAACCGCCGGCATCCAACCGAGAACGACGGGCTCGTCAAGTGGCTCTCCGCTGAAGCCCGAAGGTTGAACACCGCGAGCCTTCAACGCTGCAGCGGAGCGGAGGACATCTTCCAAAGTGGTTCGAAAAGCAATGTGGAGCCGCATCCGTAAAGGCCCGCTGCCCGTTTCCCAGAGGCCAAGCATGCCTGTCCTTTTGTCGTCGATCCAAAAGAACGCGACACGCCTGCTTTCGAGGACAGCCGCCAGTTCCAGCTTCAGGATATCGCGGTAAAATCCGATCGAGCGTTGAAGATCGGAAACCGTCAGATGCGTCTCGTAGAGGCCCAAAATGGCGGGCATCTGCGGATCGACGGCTTGCGCAGGGCTGCTCGCCGTCATCACATCACCTTCGCCGCGGTGACCTCGACCTCTACCAGAAACTCTGATCGGGTAAACCCGCCGACGATCAGCAGCGTCGAGACCGGTTTCGGCTCCAGCGTATAGCGATCGCGCACGGCCATATAGGCGGGGAAATCCTCACGCGTGGTGACGAAGCCGGCTATGCGGATGACGTCGGCGAAGCTCATGTCAGCATCATCGAGAATGGCCTTGATCGCCTTGAAGCACATCTCGGCCTGGGAGGTGACATCTGGCGGGATACGGTCATCGAGACCGATGCCGAGCTGGCCGGATGTCACCAGAAGGCTGGCGCCCGGCGGCACCAGCAGACCGTGGTTGTAATTGCCGAAGGGGCGTCGGACAGACGGTGGGTTGAATACCTTCTTCATCGATATCGACTCCTCGTGATCAGACCGATTTCAACATTTTGAGGCTAAGCCGACAAGCCGTTCAATGCGCTTGTGCTGAAGTAACTACCCGATTTCGACGCACCTCCAACAGGATATGGCCGAAGAGTGCGGCAAGCACGATCGGTCCGCCGATCAGCGTCGCCGTCGACGGGCGCTCGGCAAAGGCCATCCAGACCCACAGCGGCGTCAGCGGCACTTCGAGCGCAGTCAGCAGGGCGGCGTCCGAGGCCGGAACCAGCCGCGAGCCGAATGTATAGAGGCTGAGGCCCATCGCATTCTGGATGATGCCGAAGGCGATGACCAGGCCGAGATCCTGCCCCGACAGCGAGAGCGGCGATGCGAACCAGAAGGTAATGAAGGAGCACAACCAGGCGGACAAGGCCATGGCCGGCAGCATCGGCACATTGCGATGTTGCCGCATGACCACGGCGAGACCGGCGACCGTCAACGTCATGACGCCGGCAAGAACCTTGCCGAGCCAGCTGCCGCCGTCGCTCGCATGCCCTGAAAGCATGACGAGAACGCCGATGAAGGCGACGGCGCTGGCAACCAGCGTCCTCATATTGGGGCGCTCGCCGATGAAGAGAAAGGCAACGCCCGCGGTGACGAAGGGCACGGTCGCATAGATGACCATGGCATCGGCAACAGAGGTATAATAGATCGAGCCGATACCGCTGATCATAGCCGCCGTGGAAAAGACCGTCGCCGCCAGCGAGGGGTCGCGCATGGAGCGCAGGATGCGCCAGGCGTTGCGGCGTTCGATGTAGAAAAACAGCGTAAATACGCCCAAGCCGGAGACGATCCCACGACAGAAGAGGATGGTCATGAGGTCGGCATGGATCGCCCGCACGAAGAGGCCCGAGGTCGACCACGCCAGCGCCGAAAGCGCCACATAGGTCACGCCCAGCCTGTATTGCTGCTGTTCCGCCAGCGTCACCATCAACTCCCCCGTCCCTTAGCGGCAGATCATTAGCGAGCGGCGATGATACCCACAAGCAAAGCTTGCGCCGCTGAATGTCGCGGATGCCGGAAGATTGTGAGGGTTGCAGGAAGGCCACGCCCCGGTCCCGTCAGTTGAGTGGCGGATGGTCGATGGCGTCTTGAACACGGCCAGGATCACATTCATGTTGCAGATATTCTCTGCCGCTTTACGGTCCGCATGGGTTTCGGTCTAGGGAGAATCAGTTGCGCCTGCTGTCAGCCACCTTGTTCGCATGCGGCTGCGTCAGCCTGGTCGATGGTCCGCTTTGGCCGCCGGCGCAGACCTATGTCGATACGACGGTGCAATGCAGCCAGAGCAGCAATCCAGCCCGTTGCCAGCATACGCGCGATACGTGGAAGGCCGACTATGACGAGGCCATCGCCGGCGGATATAGAGCGCAGAAACATGTCGCATTGTGCCTGAGCACCGGCTGCGATGAGGCGATCCAGCCCGACAAGATGCTCGGCTGCGCCTGGCGCATCGTCATCGCTGATGCAAGACACGCTCAGGCCGACAGCACCGATGCGACCAATCTCAACCGCTTCTGCGGAGCGGACTATCTGGACGAGAACGGAAAACTTGCAGCCGCATCCCAGGCGAAGGCAATGCTGCGCCTGATCGGAAAATAGTCGCACACGGCAGCCGATGACTGCCGTGTGCGCAAGCGTCTTGCTCGAATTCAAGCGTAAGGTGCGAGGAAGGCGCGAATTGCCTCGATCTCGTTCGGCCTGATGTCGTGGCCGCCCGGATGCCATTCGAGCGTCACCTCAGCCTCCTGCCGCGCGAAGTAATCGGCCAGAGCCTTGGTCACGGGCGCGGGCGAGATCGGGTCCCGCTCGCCGGCGGTGATCAGCACGCGCCTGCCCTCCAGCCTGGCATTGTCCTTCGGCTGGAACGGGATCAGCGGATGCATGAGCACGGCCGCGTCGAAAAGATCGCCATGTTCGATCAGCACGTTGGCGAGGATATTGGCCCCGTTGGAGAAGCCAAGTCCAAGCACCTGCGACGCGCCGTATTCGGCCGCAAGGCCCGAGACATAGGCCGCCATCTTGTCCGTCGCCCGGGCAAGGTCGGCCATATCGTAGACGCCCTCGCCCGTCCGGCGGAAGAAACGCGCCGCGCCATGTTCCGAGACATCGCCGCGCGGCGACACGATGGTCGCCTCGGGCAGCATGCGTGCACCGAAATCGAAGAACTGGTTCTCGTCACCGCCAGTGCCGTGGAAGGTGAAAAGAATGGGTTTTCCGGGTGCACCGGCCTTCAGCCGGTGCACGTAGGTCGTATCCGTCATGATCCTCTCCCAGTTAACCTTCCAGTGGCTCGAGATGCTGCTCGATCAAGGCGCGCAGATGCGCATGCTGCTCTGGCAGTTTCAGTGCCTCGCCGAGATGGGCCGTATCCTCGTCACGGTTGAAGCCGGGTTCGTTGGTGGCGACTTCGAACAGCACGCCGCCTGGCGTACGGAAATAGATCGCCCAGAAGTAGTCACGGTCGATAACAGGCGTTACCTGATACCCCGTATCCATCAGCGCCTTGCGCACTTCTAGCTGCTTTGCGCGGTTCTCGACGGCAAAGGCGACGTGATGGACGGAACCAGCGCCCGGAAGCGCACGGTTGATGTTCGGCATGGTTTCGAGGTCGACATAATCGGCGCCGTTGCCGCCGGGCATGGCGAGCCGCTTGACGCCTTCATGCGTATCGACCACCTCGTAGCCCATGTATTTCAATAGTTCAGCCGTGGCTCCCTCGTCCCGCAGCCGCATGGCGACGGAATGGAACCCCCTGATGGCATGTTCGGCATCGACACCGCCATGCGTCCAGGGCTGACGGCTGTCGCCTTTGACCTCGACGAGAGCAAAGCCATCCCCATCCGGGCCGGCGAAATGCAGGCGCTTCTCACCGAAGGATTCGTCGGCTTTCAAGCCCTCGACACCCTGCTTGCCCAGCCGCTCGGTCCAGTAGCCGATCGCGCCTTCCGGAACGGAGAAGACGGTGTTGCCGACTTCGCCCGTACCCGGGCGACCCTGCGCCATCTTCGCGAACGGGAAATAGGTCATGATCGTGCCGGGCGCGCCGGTCTCGTCGCCATAGTAGAGGTGATAGACATCGGGCGCGTCGAAATTGACGGTTTTCTTGACGCGGCGCAGGCCGAGCGTATCGGTGAAGAACTTGTTGTTGGTCCGGGCGTCTCCAGCCATCGAAGTAACGTGGTGAAGACCTTTGATCTGATTGAGCATCTTTAACCCCTTGTCTCGCCCGCGACGGCAGGCGTTTCTCATGGGCAGAAGATGGTCCGGGAAGCCCTATTTCGATAGCCCCCAAGTGCCAAACGGATTGTCTTTAATTGTTGAACGACGAATAGAGGTCGTTCAATATGAGCTTAGCTATTGCCCGGATTGCTCGGCAGCGCCCATTCAATCGGCTCTCGACCATTCTCAGCCAGATAGGCATTGGCCTTGGAAAAATGTCGGCAGCCGAGAAAGCCGTTATGGGCTGATAGCGGCGATGGATGAGCTGCCTTCAACACCAGATGGCGCTCGGTATCGACAAAGGCGGCCTTCTTCTGCGCATAGGAGCCCCAGAGCATGAAGACGACACCATCGCATTCGTCGTTGACCTTGCGGATCACGGCGTCGGTAAAGCGCTCCCAGCCCTTGCCCTGATGCGAGGCGGCCTGTGATTCCTCGACGGTCAACACGCTGTTCAGCAGCAGCACCCCCTGCTTCGCCCAGCTTTCCAGAAAGCCATGGCGCGCCGGCGGAATGCCGAGATCGGTCTCGAGCTCCTTGTAGATATTGACAAGCGACGGTGGAATACGCACGCCGGGACGGACGCTGAAGCAGAGCCCATGCGCCTGGCCGATGCCGTGATAGGGATCCTGCCCGAGAATGACGACCTGCACCTCATCGAGCGGCGTCAGATCCAGCGCCCGGAAATACTCGCTGCCGCGCGGAAAGATCACCTTGCCGCGCTGCTTCTCCTCGACAAGAAAGGATTTGAGCTGCTGCATGTAGGGGCTTTCGAATTCCGGAGACAGCGCCTCTTTCCAGCTTTCCTCCAGCTTGATGCTCGCTTCCGCCATCGTCTCTCGCCTCCGTCTGTTGTCAGCATGTCGATTGAGGATGAAAGCGAGGGCGTGTCAAGAAAATGGCGGATGCTGCGGCGGGGAGATCACAGTTTTTGGAAGGGCGGGGTGGCCTGGCTCCGATCTTATTGGTGAATCCCACCGATGGCAGGAGCAAGGCTCCAAATCGTTGACAACACCGTTCATTTCGGCCAATGGAAGCCATCCCAATTTCCCGACTGGTGCCCCATGCTTCCCTTGCATTCCCTTGGCGAGCGCATCGTCGTTCTCGGCCCCTCCAATGCCGGCAAGTCAACCCTTGCAGTCGCCCTTGCCAAAAAACTCGGCTTTCCAGCCGTGCATCTCGATCAGCTTCACCACCTGCCCCATACAGATTGGAAGCAGCGCCCTGAAGCCGAGTTCGCTGCACTTCATGATGCAGCAATTCTTGGAGAACGGTGGGTTATGGAGGGCAACTACTCGCGCCTGATGCCACAGCGTTTCGCCCGAGCCACCGGTGCTATCCTTATAACCTCAAACCATTGGCTACGCTTTTCCCGCTATCTCAAGCGCACGCTCATCAACCGCGCAGATCGCGCGGGACATCTCGAAGGTGCCCAGGACAGCATCAAATGGGAAATGATTCATTGGATTCTTGTGAAGACCCGCAACAGCGGCGTCAAATACGCGAAAATTCTCCAGGAATCCGGCTTGCCAATTGTGGAATGTCATACGGCGGAGGCTCTCAATAGCCTCTACCGGGTTTGGGATTTGCCAGACAGGCGATAGGCGTTTTGTGGGAATGGCGCTTGAGCCCAAATGAGACGCAACCTCATGGCATTCACTTGCCTCCAAATGGTGATGCAGCCCCGCGGGAGGTTGGTGACTTAGCTCCGGACGAAAGTCGATTGAGGCCATTGCTAGAGGCGAGAAAAGCCCTAAGCTGCACGAACTATCTATTCAAATGTCGTGGGAGTAGCTGAAATGGGCCAGCATATTGGTGATTTGGTTGTGACCAACATTATGATTGCAAGCAACACTGCCACCGGAGTTACCCGCGTTAAACCAGGCGGGAAGCTGGTATCGTCAGGAAAACTGCTCGGCGGATTGGTTATTGAAGCCGGGGGAAATGCAGTGGTTTCCGGCAAGATAGATCGAAATGTCGTGAATGACGGAAATTTCGTTTTGAACGGCCAGGTCGCGGGCCGAATTGTCGGTCAGGGCATAGTCGTTATGGGTCCTGGCGCTGATGTCTCCGGTAATGATCTGCCGATTGCACCCTGCGCCGAGAACTCAGCCGCTTAGAGTATGCCGGGGAGAGATTTTGACGACAATCGTGCTGGCAGCATTCGTTCAGAGCGGCCGAGTGTTGATGGCGCGTCGTGCCGCACATAAGCAGCACTATCCGGAGCATTGGGATTTGGTCGGTGGCCATGTCGAGCCGGATGAGCCTGTCGATATCGCACTTGTCAGAGAGGCTTACGAGGAAGTTGGGGTGATACCTCTCTCCTTCAGACATTTAGGCTTCTTCAAAGACAGCCAACACGAAGCAACCTACCACATATATGCAGTTACCGACTGGTCGGATGGACCGCCTCGATTGCTCGGGGACGAACATACTGATCTGATATGGGTGCCAATAGACGACGCTAATTTTGTCGCGCCGCTTGCTCACCCAGAGATCATGTCGCTCCTCTCGCTGGCTTAGCCAGACGCGGCGGTCGCAACCACTTCTGGCGCAATCCTGCCAAGGTCATCAAGGCTCCGAAGTGGCCAGCGATCTCGGCCTCATACTCCCCGAAAACCGCCTCCCCCTCCGCAATCACCCCTTGATCCGCAGCATCTGCGGATCATAGAGCGGCTTCAGCGACACCTGGCAGGGCACGCGCCGCTGCGCGACATCGAGTTCGTAGCGGCCGGAAAGCACGAAATCCTCGGTCACCCCACCCGGATCGCGAACATAGCCGTAGCCGATGGCCTTGCCGATCGTGTAGCCATAGCCGCCGCTCGACAGCCAGCCGACGCGCTGCCCGTCGCGATAGATCGTCTCGCGGCCGAGAAGCACGGTCTCGGGATCGTCGGGCACAAAGCAGGCCAGCATCTTCTTCACGCCCGACGCCAGCTGCCGCTCCATCGCCTCTCGGCCGCGGAACGCGACATCCTTCTTCATCTTCACCGCCCAGGTCAGCCCCGCTTCGACCGGCGTATGGTCCGGACCGATATCGGAGCCCCAGGCGCGATAGCCCTTCTCCAGCCGGCAGCTTTCGATGGCGCGATAGCCGGCATTGATAAGGCCGTGCTCGCGCCCCGCCGCCATCAGCACGTCATAGACGGTGCCGGCGTATTCCACCGGCACATGCAGCTCGTAGCCGAGTTCGCCGACATAGGTGATGCGCAGCGCCCGCACCGGGCAGCCGGCAATACCGATGGTTTTCACCTTGCCGAAGGGGAATGCGGCATTCGAAACGTCGGCCGAGGTCACGGCCTGCAATATCTCGCGCGACTTCGGCCCCATCAGCGACAACACGGAATAGGCCGAGGTCACATCGACCAGTTCGGCATGCATCTCGGCCGGAATATTCCGGGCGATCCAGTCGAAATCATGGGTGGCAAAGCCGGTACCCGTGGTGATGTAGAACTCGTTCTCGGCAATACGGCCAACGGTGACATCGCATTCGATGCCGCCGCGGTCGTTCAGCATCTGCGTATAGGTCAGTGCGCCCACCGGCTTGGCGACATCGTTGGAAGCGATCCACGAAATCGCCGCTTCGGCATCCCGTCCCTTGAGAACGAATTTGGCGAAGGAGGTCTGATCGAAGATCACGGCCGCTTCACGAACCGCCTTGTGCTCGCGGCCGACTGCATCGAACCAGTTCTGCCGGCCGTACGTATAGACATCCTTCGGTTCCTCGCCCGTAAAGAGATCGGCAAACCAGTTCGGCCGCTCCCAGCCGAGCTTTTCGCCGAAGCAGGCGCCCTGCGCCTTCAAGCGGTCATAGAGCGGCGACTTGCGGCAAGGTCGACCACTGGAATGCTCCTCGAAAGGCCATGCCATGGTGTAGTGCTTGCCATAGGCCTCGAGCGTGCGGGTCCGCACCCAGTCGGTGTCGAAATGCGGACGGCCGAAGCGGCGGATATCGACCGGCCAGGGATCGTAGGGCGGCTCGCCCTTTACAACCCATTCGGCGAGCGCCATGCCCGCGCCGCCGGCAGAGGCGATGCCGAAGGCGTTGAAGCCGGCACCGACGAAGAAATTCTTCAGCTCCGGCGCCTCGCCGAGGATGAAGTTGCCATCGGGCGTAAAACTCTCGGGGCCACAGAGGAGCTGTTTGACACCAGCCGTCTGCAGGGCCGGCACGCGCATCAGCGCCTGCTCCATGATCTGCTCGAAATGATCGAAATTGCTGTCGAGCAACGTGTAATGGAAATCCCTGGGGATGCCGTCGAGCGCCCAGGGGATCGGGTTCGGCTCATAACCCCCCATGACCAGCCCGCCGACCTCTTCCTTGTAATAGGTCAGCCTGTCCGGGTCGCGCAGCGTCGGCAGGTTGGAAGGCACACCGAAGGATTCGGTGATCAGATATTGATGCTCGACCGAGACGAGCGGCACGTTGACACCGAAGCGGCCAGCAAAAGTCCGTGTCCACTGCCCGGCGCAGACGACGACGCGCTCGCATTCGATCCGCCCCTTGTCGGTAATGACGGCGCGGATCCGGCCCTTGTCGATCTCCAGATCGAGAACCTCGGTATCCTCGAAGATCGAGACGCCGCTCATCCGTGCGCCTTTCGCCAGCGCCTGGGTGATATCGGAAGGATTGGCCTGCCCGTCGGTCGGCAGAAAGGCGGCGCCGACCAGATCGTCGATATCCATTAATGGCCAGAGATCGAAAGCCTCCTTGGGCGTCAGCAGATGCATCTGCAAGCCAAAGGATTGCGCCGTCGTCGCCTGCCGCTTGACCTCCGTCCATCGCTCCTCGTTGCAGGCGAGACGCAACCCGCCATTCATCTTCCAGCCGGTGGCAAGCCCGGTCTCGGCCTCCAGCTTCTTGTAGAGATCAACGGAGTAGCCGAGCATCTGGGTGATATTGGCGCTGGTGCGCAACTGGCCGACAAGGCCGGCGGCGTGGAATGTGGTGCCCGAGGTCAGCTTCTTGCGCTCCAGCAGCACGGTATCGGTGAAGCCGAGCTTGCCGAGATGGTAGGCCGTCGAGCAGCCGATGATGCCGCCGCCGATGACGACGGTCTTTGCTGTATTCGGCAGTTCCTTCATTGCGTCACCTCAGGAGTTCCGAAAGCTCTGATAGGCGCTCTCGAACCGCCGCAGATTTTCGCTTGTGTAGGAAGAATAGTCGAAATCGATATCGGAATGGATTTCCGAGACCATGCTCCACATCGTCTCGCGCAGGAGCGAAGCGCATTTCATCGCCCGGTAGCGCCGGCTGAGATCGTCGTTTACCGGTGTCCCGAAATAGGCTTCCAGCATCGCGCTTTCCTGCGCCTCGGAGAATTCATTGTTGGACGCAAGGCCGCCGAGGTCGAAGAGTGGCGTGTTGAAGCCAGCATAGTCCCAGTCGATCAGCCAAAGTCGCTCGCCATCATCGAGAAAATTCGCTGCCAGCAGGTCGTTGTGGCCGAAGGTGATGTCGAAAGGGCCGGCCGCCTGTTCCAGCCGTTCCGCTATATCGAGAAAGGACGGTAGCAACGGCTTGTGCCGGCTACCGCCGGCATCGAGTGTGGCCGCATAATCCCTGACCACGTGAAAGACCCAGAAGATCGCGGCCGGCCCGCGAAAATGCCTGGCGACATCGCGATGGCAGGAATGGACGAGGCGCACGACGCGCGCCAACATCGCGGGATCACGGATATCGTCGGCGGAGAGCGGCTTCGCATCGATATAATCCAACACCAATATGCCGGGCTCATGGTGGATGACGGCGGGCGAAAGACCGGCCGCATGCGCTGCCCTGCTCGCAGCCACCTCATGGACGCGGCTGATATGGTGAATGGGAATATCGGAGCCGAGCCTGACGACGAAGCGTCGGCCGCCGTTGCTGACCAGATAGTTGCGATTGGTGATGCCGCCGACGAGCGGGGCGATGTCGATCGGCCCGTGCCAAATGCCAAGAGACTGTATCTTGTCTTCAGCCGTTACGATCATCCTTCCTCCGGCACCGCGACCGCGCATCCTTCAGAATAGAAAGGTTCCTCACAAAGGGCGACCTGTCAAGCATCACCCCACAAAATGAAACGAATATTTGGCTTTTTGTTGGTTTCATGGAAACGAATGCGATCGTATGAACTATGGATATTGCAATAGAGCGCTTCACCGTAAGTGAGATTTGACTTAAAAACTCACACGCGAGGTAAATGGATCGAGCTTGCGTCTTTACGCCACTTTCCGGCGTCGGATGGCTGTCCGATCCGCAAGCCGCTCATACATTTTGGGATCATACCCTTAATAGGATCAGAACCATGTCGGGCACATCCCAACCGCCGCTTCACTCCAATCATCGCGAACGGGAGATCCTGGAGGAGCTGCGGCTTGCCGGCGGCGCCAGCCGCATTCAATTCCTTGCCGAGCGGCTCGGCGTCTCGGAAGAAACCATTCGCCGCAACATCCGCAGCCTGGAAGCCAATGGTCTCGTGACCAAGGTGCACGGCGGCGTCCATATCAAGGACGCCATGATCGAGCCGCCGCTGCACCTGCGGATGAACGAGAATGCCGAAGCCAAGCGAATGATCGCCGCATCCGTTGCAGCGATGATCAAGGACGGCGACACGCTCTTCCTTGACGTCGGCTCCACCACAGCTTTCATCGCCGTTGCGCTGCAAAAGCACCAGAACCTCTTCGTCGTCACCAACGCCGTGTCGGTGGCCCATGCGCTCGCCACCCGCAATGGCAATCGCGTCTTCTTTGCCGGCGGCGAGCTGCGCGGTCACGACGGCGGCACCTTTGGCATGGAGGCAGCCAATTTTCTGCGGCGCTTCAACGTGCGCCACGCCGTGCTGTCCGTCGGCGCCGTCAATGCCACGTCCGGCTTCATGCTGCACGATCTCGAGGAAGCGGAATATTCTCGAGAAGCCGCAAGCCGCGCCGAAAACCGCATCATCGTCGCCGACAGCGCCAAGTTCGGCCGCAGCGCGCCGGTCGTTCTCAATGAACCGGCAACCTATGACGTGCTGGTCACCGACGACATGCCGCCGCCGGACATCCGGGCCATGCTCGAGCGCAATGAGATCGAACTCGTGATCGCCAACCGGCAGCGGATGGAGCGGCGCTAAGCGGCTAACCCTTGCACATGGCTTCCAGCGTCAACGCCGCCTTGCTGGCGTGGCGCTCCTTATGACGTAGCAATCGGAAGCTGCGGGCGGGCAAATCGAAGCTGGCTTGAACCAGCAGGCCCTGCCCGAGATAGGCCCTGGCTGCCGCACTGGAAATAGCGGCCGCACTTTGTCCCGCGCAAGCAGCTGACAGCACGGCCTCGTTCGAGGGCAGGACAAGCGCCACCTTGAGATCACGCGGCGAAGCGCCGAGCTTGGCAACCGCATTTTCGAATTCCGATCGGGTGCCGGAACCCTCTTCACGCATCACCCAGGATGTGTCGCTGGCAAGATCGGCCGCGGCCAGCTGCCGCCCGTCCGCCCAGGGATGGTGTGGCGGCACGACAATGACGAGCGCATCCTGCGCAACGATCGTCATCGACAGCGCCGGCGCATCCACCTCACCTTCGATAAAACCGAGCTCGGCCGCGCCGTCGATGACGGCCTCGGTGACCGTGCGTGTATTGCCGATCGTCAGGTCCAGTTCAATTCCAGGATAATCGCGATGAAACCGCATCAGCAACGGCGGCAGCCAGTAGCTGGCGATGGTCTGGCTGGCATAGAGGCTGAGCTGACCCCGCTGCAGGCCGCCCAGCTCGGACAGCATCAGTTCGGCCGAACGCACGCGGGCCAGCGTCGCCTTGGCTTCGCCGAGGAAGGAGCGGCCCGTCTCCGTCAGCTCGATCCGCCTGCCGACGCGGTGAAACAGCTCCACGCCATAATAGGCTTCGAGGTTCTTGATCGCCGAACTGACAGCCGAAGGCGTCAGATGAATGGCTTCCGCGGCATGCGTCAGATGTTCCCGCTCGGCGACGGCGACGAAAATGGCGAGTTGCTCGAAGGTCATGGGAAATCATTCTAATTTATCGAACGAAACGTAGGATAATATTCGATGGATGTCCACATCGGGAGATGAGACTTTCCTGCCGTCACTCAATCGGAATAACGAACGGCAGTACGAAATGTCCCATGCACAGCGCGCAAACAGGATTCTTCCCGGCCTTGCGCTGACCTGCGCCGTTGCGCTTCTTGCCTATGCCGGCGAGCACCTTGAGGAAGGTATTTTCGGTGGCAGGTGGATCGAAAGCCTGGTGCTTGCCATCGCACTCGGCATCGTCGTCTGCACCATCAAACCGCTGAAGCCAAGCATGCGGCCTGGTATCGATTTCAGCGCCAAGATCCTGCTGGAAATCGCCATCGTCCTTCTCGGCGCATCCATCAGCCTTTCGGCGATCCGGGGCGCGGGCGTCTGGCTGATTGCCGGCATCGCCATCGTCGTCGTCCTTTCGATCGCTGCGACCTATATCATCGGGCGGTTGCTTGGCCTGCCGCCGAAGCTGGCAACGCTGATCGCCTGCGGCAACTCGATATGCGGCAACTCGGCCATCGTTGCCGTTGCCCCCGTGATCGAGGCGGACTCGCAAGAGATCGCAGCGGCCCTCGCATTCACCGCCGTACTCGGCATTGCGGCCGTATTCCTGTTGCCACTTCTCTATTTTCACTTTGGCATGAGCGTGCCGCAATACGGCACGCTGGCCGGACTTACTGTCTACGCCGTACCCCAGGTGCTTGCCGCCACCGCCCCGGTCGGCCTTCTCGCTGTGCAGACCGGCACCCTTGTCAAGCTCGTGCGCGTCCTGATGCTGGGACCCGTGATCTTCCTGCTCGGCATCCTTACCAAGGCCGAGACAATGGGTTCAGATGGGCGCAGCGGCCACCATCATTCGCTGGTTCCGTGGTTCATCTGCGGTTTCCTTGGGCTGATGGCACTGCGCTCCTTCGGCCTCATTCCGGACGCACTGATCACCCCGATGGAATCGGTCTCGGGCATCCTGACTGTCATCGCGATGGCGGCACTCGGGCTGTCGGTGAATATCCGCTCGGTCGCCCACGCCGGCGGCCGCGTGATTGTAGCAGCCACATTGTCGCTGCTGATGCTGGGCGCCGTCAGCTACGCTCTGATCGTTGCCTTGCAGATCCAGTAGTCCGCCCCCCCCCACCAGTCGAGGATCGGTTCTTGCCCGATGTGCGAGCCGATTTCAGCAAAGCGGCGGTATCGCTTTCCGAGGAAGGATAGCCGATGGCGTAGCCCTGAAGTTCATCGCAGCCGACCTCTGCCAGAATGCGCGCGTGCTCTTCGGTCTCGACACCCTCGGCGACAACCTCGACATTCAATGTCCGGGCGATTTCGACGATCGAGCCGACGAGGCGGCGCTGCTCGTCTGACACGGTTATTGCCGTCACCAGCTGCCGGTCGATCTTCAGCCGCTTCGGCTTGAGCTTGACCAGACCGATCAGCGAAGCATGACCCGATCCGAAATCGTCGATTTCAATATCGATCCCCATCTCCTTGATCGCATCGATATTGGCCAGCACCCTATCATCGGGATCGTCGAGGAAGATGGTTTCCACCAGTTCGAAGGCGATGGCCTGGCGCGGTATCTTCAGCGCCTGCAACCCCTCGATCAGATCGGGGTCGGCAAGCCGGCGTCCGGAAATATTGACGGCAATGCGCGGCGGCGTGATACCTTGCGAAACCCAGGCGGCGCGATCGGCAAGCGCGCGCTTCAACACGGCGGCATCGATCTCGGCCGTCAGCCCATATTCGTCTGCCACCTTGAGGAACGCTGCCGGGTGCAACAGTCCCTTTTCCGGATGCCGCCAGCGTGCCAGCGCCTCCAGCCCGACGATGCGGCGGCTGCGCGCATCCACCTGGATCTGATAGAAAGGCTCAATCTGACGCAGCACCGGCGCCAACCGCAACTCATCAGCCAGCTGACGTTCCGCGTGCAGGTCGGACTGGAGCTGCGGCGTGAAGAATTCGACCCGATTGCGCCCGAGCTTCTTGGCCTGGAAAAGCGCCACGTCGGATTCCGCCAGCAGGTTACCCGCGCTGTCAGCCCGGTTTGAGGCCACGCCGACGGATGCGCCGATCCGCAGCATTTCATTGCCGAAGCGCACTTCGCGCCGCAATCGCGAGAGAATATCGTCCGCGATGGCTTGCAGCTTTTCGGCACTGCTGACATTGACCAAAACAGCGACGAACTCGTCACCGCTGACACGGGCCACAATGTCGTTGGCGCTGATCGCGCCGGAGATTCGCGCTGCCGCGCTCTGCAAGGTCGCATCCCCGGCCGCGTGGCCCCATTTGTCGTTGATCTCCTTGAAGCCGTCGAGATCGATATGGAGCACGGCCAATGTCTGCCCCGCATCATCCTTGCGCAATTCGGCCAGCCGGCGGTCGAAATAGCGTCGATTGGGAAGGCCGGTCAGATAATCATGATCGGCGGCATGCTCGATACGGGCGCGGCTTTGCTCAAGCGCCACCGCGCGCGCTTCGGCGATGGCCTTCTGGCTGCTGAGCTCGCGATTGAGCAGGACGTCGGCGGTGACATCCCATTCCGCGCCGATGAAGGACGGCGCACCATCGGGACCTTCATAGAAATGAGCGCGTGAGCGCAGATGCCGCACCTCTCCGTCCGGCAGGACGACGCGAAACTGCGAGTTATAGAAACCCCTTCCGTCGAGGGCCGCCTGAAAGTCGCCGAGCGCGCCCTCAACGTCTTCGGGGTGCAGGGATTTCAGCCAGACATCGGACGATACCTTGCGATCCTGGCGACCGGTTCTGTAGAGCTTGTGCATCTGGGTATCCCAGAGCAGTTCCTCATCCTTGATATTGTGCTGCCAGACACCGATTTGAGACGCCTCCAGCGCAAGCTCCAGCCTTCTCAAAAGGTCCTGGAACTCTTCCTCTGTTCGCCCTGACGCCGCCTCTGCCAACCGGCTTCACCTCCTTGGGACACATTGAGAGATTACGCACATGCAACTGATATATTTGCACTACTCCCTTACACGAACTTTAATGCCCGCGCGCGTGTCGTGACCTAGCCTGCGATTTCCATCGATATCCTTAGCTAATGATTGTGCCGCGGTGGATTGGCCGCGATGTTGCGGAAATCGGCCGCGCCATCGAGCACGGCACCGTCGGACAGCTGCGTCACGGAGCGGCGATAGATGCGCTGCCATGGCGTTGCGTCGGGCGGGACGGCCGGGATGCCATCGCCCTTTCGACGCTCGATTTCCGCCTCGTCCACCAGCATGTCGCAGCGACCGTGATTGAAATCGATGCGAATGATATCGCCGGTCCGCAGCCAGGCAAGCCCCCCACCGGCAGCGCTCTCCGGCGAAGCGTTGAGGATCGAGGGGCTGTCGGCCGTGCCCGACTGGCGGCCGTCACCGATTGTGGGAAGGCTACGGATGCCCCGCTTCAGAAGCGCGTCCGGCGGCTGCATGTTGACCACTTCGGCGGATCCCGGCCAGCCGATCGGCCCGGCACCCCGAATGACGAGGATGGTTCTCTCGTCGATGCCGAGATCGGCGTCGTTGATGCGCCTGTGATAATCCTCGGATCCGTCGAAGACCACCGCCCTGCCCTCGAACACGCCTTCGTGGCCCGGCTCCTGCAGATAGCGAAGGCGGAAGTCTTCCGATACGACGCTCATCTTCATGATGGCGAAATCGAAGAGATTGCCCTTCAGCACGAGGAAGCCGGCCCGCTCTTTCAACGGCTCGGCAAAGGGGCGGATAACGTCTCGATCCGTCGCTTCGCGCCCCTTCAGATTCTCTGTCATCGTCCTGCCGGTCACCGTCGGACAGTCGCCATCGAGCTTGCCGGCCTGCAGCAGCTCCCACATCACCGCGGGTACGCCGCCGGCACGGTGGAAGCGTTCGCCGAGATAGGCGCCCGCAGGCTGCACATTGGCCAGAAGCGGAATGTCGAAACCATGCACCTGCCAATCGTCGGGATAGAGCTCGACGCCGGCATGCTTGGCCATCGCGGCCAGATGCGGCTGCGCATTGGTCGACCCGCCGATGGCGGAATTGACGCGGATGGCGTTCAGGAAGGCCTGCCGCGTCAGCACGTCGGACGGCTTGATGTCCTCAAGCACCAGTTCGACCGCGCGCCGCCCGGTGCGATAGGCCATCTGCCCGCGCTCGCGATAGGCGCCGGGAATGGCCGCGCAGCCGGTAAGCGACATGCCGAGCGCCTCGGCCATCGCATTCATGGTCGAGGCCGTTCCCATCGTATTGCAGTGACCCACCGAAGGAGCAGAGGCGAGTGACGCCTCCATGAATTCCTCTTCGTCGATCTCTCCGGCCGCCAGCTTGCGGCGTGAGCGCCAAATCACCGTGCCGGACCCGGCAAGCTCGCCATCGTGCCAACCATCCAGCATCGGCCCGCCTGACAACACGATCGCCGGAATATTCACGGTGGAGGCCGCCATCAGCGCCGACGGCGTAGTCTTGTCGCAGCCGGTCGTCAGCACGACCCCGTCGAGCGGATAGCCGTAAAGCACTTCGACGAGGCCGAGATAGGCGAGATTGCGGTCAAGTGCGGCCGTCGGGCGCTTGCAGTTCTCGAAGATAGGATGGGTCGGAAATTCGATCGGAATGCCGCCGGCATCGCGAATGCCGTCGCGCACGCGCTTGGCAAGATCGAGATGGTGGCGGTTGCAAGGCGTGAGATCGCTACCGCTCTGGGCGATGCCGATGATCGGCTTGCCCGAGCGCAGTTCTTCCGGCGTAATGCCGTAATTCATGAACCGCTCCAGATAGATCGCGGTCATATCCATATGATCCGGATTGTCGAACCAATCCTGCGAACGCAGGCGACGCTTGGATGCACCCTTATCGCTCATCTCTTCCTCAAGCCTTTCCTCGGGCATTCTTGTCTTCCAGATGCTGCAGCAAACCGCTGTGATCCTGTTCGCCGCCGCCATTTTCGACGAATTCGGCAAATTCGGTCCTGACGACTTCTGTCAGCGGCAGGTGAAGCGACAGGCTTTGCGCGGCAGCAAGAACCGTATCGAGATCCTTCAGCTGGTTGCGTGCCGTTCCGCCCGGCTCGAAATTACGCTCGATCATGCGCTGGCCGTGCAGATCCAGGATTCTGCTTTCAGCGAAACCGCCGCGAATGGCGGCACGGAACGCCTCGCGCGATCCACCACCGGCTTCGACCAGCAACATCGCTTCCGCGACGGCACCGATGGTCACCGCAACGATCTGCTGATTGCCGAGCTTGGCAAGCTGGCCGGTGCCACTCGGCCCGACGCGGGTCACGCGACCGAGCGGTGCCATCACATCGCGAACGCTGTCTATGACATCGGCATCGCCACCGGCCATGATCGCCAAAGTTCCGGCCATAGCGCCGGCCACACCGCCGGAGACCGGCGCATCGATATGCCGGATGCCGCGTTCGGCAAGCTTGAATGCGTGTTCACGGGCGACTGCCGGCGATATCGAGCTGTTGTCGATGACAACGGCGCCTGGCTCCAGCGCCTCGGCCACCCCGCTGCCGAACAGAACTTCGCTGACGGCACCGCCATTGGTCAGCATGGTGAAGAGCACCGATGCCCCCCGCGCCGCCTCGGCCGCAGTTGCGGCGAGTGTCGCGCCGTCATCCGCCAAGGGATCGGCCTTGCTCCGGTCGCGATTCCAGACGGTGACCGGAAAGCCGGCGGCCAGCAGCCGCCGCGCCATCGGCGCTCCCATCAGACCCGTTCCGAGAAAGGCGATCTTTCTGCCGCTCATGGCAAGCGTCCTCCGACATAAATTTGTGCCGGCCCCGCCATCGCGCGGCCACCGATCATGCCGATCGATTCGGCAAGGACGTCATGCACGCAATTCTCCTTGAACCTCGGGCGTCAACGGCAACTCCTCTTGCCCGACGCACGTCAATCAACTCGTCCAAGAGCTTGATAAACCTATGGTGCCAGCATGCAAAAGAAATCGGCGCGCATGCGGCAAATTCTTCAAAAAACCAGATGCCCGAAATGGCAGGAGTGGAAAAGCGGCTGCACAAAAACAAAAAGGGCGGGACCTAGCGGTCCCGCCCGTGAACGTATCAGGCACTGGAGTACCATCCGATACGGCACCCTATTCGGCGGCGATGGGGAGCACCTCGGCCGAATGGTCGTTGTCGTTGCTGTGATGCTGCTTCAGCGGACGGTTGCCCGTCAGATTGCGGATCAGCACGTAGAATACCGGCGTCATGAAGATGCCGAAGAAGGTGACGCCGATCATGCCGGCAAACACCGCCACGCCCATGGCCGCACGCATCTCGGCACCGGCACCGGTGGAGGTGACGAGCGGGACGACGCCCATGATGAAGGCCATGGAGGTCATCAGGATCGGGCGCAGACGCAGACGGCTGGCCTCGATAGCAGCCTGTATCGGCTTGCGGCCTTCCAACTCCAGCTCGCGGGCGAATTCCACGATCAGGATCGCGTTCTTTGCCGAGAGACCCACCAACACCATCAAGCCGATCTGCGTGAAGATGTTGTTGTCGCCCCCCGTCAGCCAGACGCCCGTCAAGGCAGCCAGCACGCCCATCGGCACGATCATGACGATCGCAAGCGGCAGTGTGACGCTCTCATACTGGGCTGCCAGCACGAGATAGACAAGCAGCAGGGCCAGAGGGAAGATGATGATACCCGAGCTGCCGGCCAGGATCTGCTGGTAGGTCAGATCCGTCCATTCGAAACTGATGCCCTTGGGCAGGGTTTCGTTGGCGATGCGCTCAACGGCCGCCTGTGCCTGACCGGACGAGAAGCCCGGAGCCGGACCACCGTTGATATCGGCGGCGAGGAAGCCGTTGTAACGCGTCGTCCGCTCGGGACCGGTGCTGGCCTCGACCTTCAAGAGCGCCGACAGCGGGATCATCTGACCCGATGCCGAACGGACCTTCAACTGACCGATGTCGCTAGCATGAGCACGGAACTGGGCGTCCGCCTGCACACGCACACTGTAGGTACGACCGAAGGCGTTGAAGTCGTTGACATAGAGCGAACCCAGGTAGATCTGCAGCGTATCGAAGACATCCGTCACCGAGACGCCGAGCTGCTCGGCCTTGGCGCGATCAAGGTCCGCATAAAGCTGCGGCACGTTGATCTGGTAGCTCGAGAACAGGCCGGTAAGCTCCGGCGCCTGATAGGCCTTGGCAAGGAATGCCTTGTTGGCCTGGTCAAGCGCCAGGTAGCCGAGGCCGGCGCGATCCTCGATCTGCATCTTGAAGCCGCCCGTCGTGCCGAGGCCCTGGACGGGCGGCGGCGGGAACATGGCAATAAAGGCGTCCTGGATGCCGGCGAACTTCTGGTTCAACTGCATGGCGATGGCGCCGCCCGACAGATTCGGCGTCGTGCGCTCCTCGAACGCCTTCAGGGTCACGAAGACAATGCCGGCATTGGACGAGTTGGTGAAGCCGTTGATCGACAGACCCGGGAAGGCGATGGCATGCTCGACGCCCGGCTGCTGCATGGCGATGTCGCTCATGCGGTGGATGACGTCATCCGTGCGGTCGAGGGTCGCGCCGTCAGGTAACTGCGCGAAGCCGATCAGATACTGCTTGTCTTGCTGCGGCACGAAGCCGCCCGGAACGGCATGGAACAGGAAGTAGGTCGCACCGATCAGCGCGATGTAAACAACCATGACAACGCTCTTCAGCGACAGGATACCGCCGACGCCCTTGCCGTAAGCGTTCGAACCACGGTGGAACACCTTGTTGAAGCCGCGGAAGAACCAGCCGAATACCGCATCCATAATCCGCGTCAGCATGTCCTTCGGCGCGTGGTGGTCCTTCAGGAGAAGGGCCGCCAGGGCCGGAGACAGCGTCAGCGAGTTGAAGGCGGAAATCACGGTCGAGATAGCGATCGTCAGGGCAAACTGACGATAGAACTGGCCCGACAGACCGGAAATAAAGGCAAGCGGCACGAAGACAGCGACCAGCACGAGAGCGATCGCGATGATCGGACCTGAGACTTCCTTCATGGCGCGATAGGTCGCGTCACGTGGACTGAGGCCGTTCTCGATATTGCGCTCGACGTTCTCCACGACCACGATGGCATCATCCACGACGATACCGATCGCCAGCACCAGGCCGAAGAGGCTGAGCGCGTTGATCGAGAAGCCGAAGACATACATCACCGCGAAAGTACCGATGATCGAGACAGGAACGGCGATCAGCGGGATGATCGAGGCACGCCATGTCTGCAGGAACAGAATGACGACGACGACGACCAGCGCGATGGCTTCGAGCAGCGTATCGACGACCTTCTCGATCGAAGCGCGCACGAACTGCGTGGTGTCGTAGACGATTTCATATTTGACGCCGTCTGGCATCGCCGTCTGCAGCTCGTTCATCGTTTTGATGACGTTGTCCGAGATGGTGATGGCGTTCGAACCTGGGGCCTGGAAGACCGGAACGGCGACCGCCGGCTTGCCGTCGAGCAGCGAGCGCAGCGAATAGTCCGACGCGCCGAGTTCAACGCGGGCGACATCGCGCAGACGCGTGATCTCGCCGCCGCTGCCGCTCTTGACGATGATGTTGCCGAACTCTTCCGGCGTCGTCAGGCGGCCTTGGGCGTTGACGGAGAGTTGCACGTCGAGACCGGGAACGTTGGGCGACGCGCCGATGATGCCGGCGGCGGCTTGGACGTTCTGCTGACGGATGGCGTTGGCGATGTCGCTGGCGGCCAGACCGCGCTCGGCCGCCTTCTGCGGATCGACCCAGACGCGCATCGAATAATCGCCCGAACCGAACACCTGAACCTGACCGACGCCCTCGATGCGGGCCAGACGGTCCTTGATGTTCAGCGTCGCGTAGTTGCGCAGATAGGTGATGTCGTAGCGATTGTCGGGCGAGATGAGGTTGACCACCATCATCAGGTCAGGCGAGCTCTTCACCGTGGTGATGCCGAGGTCGCGGACGTTCTGCGGCAGTCGCGGCTCGGCCTGCGAGACGCGGTTCTGCACCAGCTGCTGCGCCTTGTCCGGATCAGTGCCGAGCTTGAAGGTGACCGTCAGCGTCAACAGACCATCCGAGGTCGCCTGGCTGTTCATGTAGAGCATGCCGTCGACGCCGTTGATCTGCTCTTCCAGCGGCGTCGCCACTGTTTCGGCGATGACCTTCGGATTGGCGCCCGGATATTGCGCCGTGACGACGATCGAGGGCGGCACGACCTCCGGATATTCGGAGATCGGCAGCAGCCGCATGCCGATCAGGCCGGCGACCAGGATGAGGACCGATAGCACTCCGGCAAACACCGGACGGTCGACGAAAAATCTTGAGATGTTCATGGCAGAACCCTCTCCAGGGGGTGAATCAAGAGGACACGAGGCCCGTGCCCCCGACCCACCGAGGCGTCACGAGCATTGCAAATCGGAACATTGGAATGGCGGCCGGAAGATTTTACCTTCCGGCCGAATACATTACTTCGCGGCGACCTTCTCCTCCGGCTTCGGATCGACCACGGCGCCCGGGCGAACCCGCTGCAGGCCGTTGATGATGATCCGATCGCCGGCATTCAGGCCGGAATTGACGATGCGCATGCCGTCGGAGGTATCGCCGAGACTGATCGGCCGATACTCAACCTTGTTGTCGGCCCCAACAACGAAGACGAACTTCTTGTCCTGGTCGGTGCCGATTGCCCGCTCGCTGATGAGAAGCTTGCTCTCAGCCTTCGGCTGGCCCATGCGCACCCGCACGAACTGGCCGGGGATGAGACGCCCACCCGGATTGTCGAAGACCGCGCGCACGGTGATGGTGCCGCTTGCGGCATCGACTTCATTGTCGATCAGCTGCAGCTTGCCGTTGACCGGCGTGCCGTTGTCGTTCGCTGTACCGATCTGCACGGGGATCTGCTCGACCGGTGGTGCCGCGCCATTGGTGACCGGAAGTTCGGCCAGCGCCTGGGTAACGGTCTGTTCGCTCGCATTGAAGCTCGCATAGACCGGATCGACCGAAACAAGCGTCGTCAGCGCCGGCGAGGACGAACCGGCAGCAACCAGATTGCCGACGGTAACCGCAATCTTACCGACGCGGCCGGAGATCGGAGCGCGAACCTGCGTGTAGTCGAGGTTCAATTGCGCCGTCTGCAAGGTTGCTTGCGCCGCCTTCACATTGGCATCCGCTTCGGCGTAATTGCTGGCGCGTGTATCCATGTCGCTCTGCGAGATCGTTTTGTTGTCGAAGAGCTTCTGACCGCGGTCGACTTCAACCTTCGTTAGGTTAAGCCTGGCCTTTGCCGCTCCGACCTGGGCCTGAGCCTGGGCGACGGCCGCCTGGTATGTTGCCGGATCGATCGTCACCAGCAGGTCGCCCTGCTTGACCAGGGCACCTTCGCGGAATTGCACGGACTGAATTGCGCCGGCCACACGCGGCCGGACTTCAACCCGGTCGATGGCTTCAAGCCGGCCGGAAAACTCCTGCCAGGACGTGATGTCGCGCAGCTCCACGGCAGCAACGGTGACGGGGACGGCCGGCATTGCCGCCGGGCCAGCCGCCTCGGTTGCTTGAGCGCCGCGTGGCAGCTCAAGATAGAAAGCTGCGCCTGCAACAGCCGCAGCAACACCCATGCCGGCGCCCCACAGGGCCCAGCGCTTACCGTTGGACTTCATGTTATTCTCTCCTTTGGCACCGCCTTGGGAAACGGGGCCGAAAATTCCTAGTATCTCAATACAGTCTGGGGTCCGAAGCACTGCGCATCCGCGCGAAGATCACTTCGGCTTTCTGCCTCCAGCATCCCGTCCAATTCCGCGACTTCCCTCGCGATCGGGATGCTGTAGTCGATCAAGCCTGCACTTCTTCGACAAAGCCCTTGAAACAACAGCAAACATCTTGCCGCCATGAGGGCCTGTCCTTCGACTGTCCGCCGTAGAGGGTGGGCCAGCCTGTCCCGGCGGGAAGGACTTGCTGGCGAACACGGACGCCAGCCGCTTTCAGCCGGCTGCCGTATTCCATGCTCTCGTCGCGGAGCGGGTCGTCCTCGGCCGTGAGCACCAATGCCGGCGCGAGGCCCGAAAGCCGCGAACAGTATCGAGGCGCCGCATAGGGGTGGCAGACACCGCCCAGGAAACCCAGGTATCGGTTCCAACCCTCCGTCCAGCGCTCGCGCATGCCGCTTTCCTCCGCCTGGAGGAAAGATTTCGATCCCATGAAGGGGTCGAGCAAAGGCGATATCAACACCTGTCCATCCAATGAACCGGGCATCTGATCGCGCGCCTTTAAAGCGACACCTGCCGCTACATTGCCACCCGATTCCTCTCCGGCGACAAACAGCAGTGATTTTTTCGCTCCACCCAGCGCAAGCATGTTTCGCTTGTTGCTGAGATAGGCGAGAATCCCGTAGGCGCATTCAAGCACCTGCGGAAAAGCATTCTGATTGCCGCTGGTATAGTCCGCAGCAACCACGATCGCGCCGGCTTCCGCGAGGCTTACGGCCACCGGCCGGTCGATTGCGTGATTTGTGTCCAGAAAAGCGCCGCCGTGCAGATAGAGCACGAGAGGCGCCGCCTTCTTCAAACCTTCGCCGTTGTAGATCCGAGCTGCCACCGGCCCCGTAGGCACGTTTTCCAGCACAACATCTTTCCACGGCGCACTCATCGACCCAAATCCTATCTGCTCGAGTGAATATGATCTCTTCCAGAAGCCGCTTAGCATGCCTTGGAACCATATTCTCGATAGTGCGGTCTTCAGCGCCCCGTGCCGCATTGCAACAATCTTGGAAACAACATATTGTTATTCCGATCAGAGCATAAGTAGCCTATATTCGATCAGACTATTCAGCATTACAAACAATCGACCCCTTTCTTGGCGGTCGAAGGACACCATGGAATGGACCAGTTATCAGCAATGCGGGCTTTCGCGCGTGTGGTGGAGACGGGTAACTTCACCCGCGCCGCAGCAGCCCTTTCCATGCCAAAGGCAACGGTGACGACGCTCATCCAGTCGCTCGAGGCCCATCTGCACGCCAAGCTTCTGAACCGGACAACCCGGCGCGTCATGGTGACGACCGACGGCGCGCTCTATTATGAGCGTGCCATTCAGCTCCTCTCGGAAATAGAGGAACTGGACGGCAGCATCAGCAATTCGCAGAGCCTGCCGAGCGGCCGCCTGCGCGTCGAAATGGCGGGTGCCTTTGCCGAAAAGATCGTCATGCCGGCGCTCTGTGATTTCCACCAGCGTTATCCCGATATTCATATCGACCTCGGTGTCGGTGACCGACTGGTGGACTATCTGGCCGAGAATGTCGATTGCGCCTTGCGCGCCGGCATGCCGAGCGACCAGTCGCTGATCGCCCGCCGCGTCGGCGAGATCCACCTCGTCACCTGCGCCGCACCCGGTTACATCGAAAAGCATGGCATCCCGGAGCGCCCGGAAGAGCTGGAGACCACTCACTATGCGGTCAGCTATTTCCGCGCGCAAACCGGGCGTACTATCCCTTTCATCTTCGAACACGGCAACGAGTCGCTGGAAATCACCCCGCGCTACATCCTTTCGGTCAATGACAGCCGGAGCTATATCCAAGCGGCACTGACCGGGCTAGGCATCGCGCAAGTCCCCAGCTTCATGGCCCGCGAGGCGCTTGCCAAGGGCGATCTGGTGCCCATCTTCACCGGCTGGACCCGGCCCGCGCTGCCCATGCACATCGTCTATCCGCCCAACCGGCACCTGAGCAACAAGGTGCGCGTTTTCGTCGATTGGCTGGCGAAATTGCTTGTGACATCGCGGATCGGAGAAGCCTGAAATAGCAAACTGCCTTCCCCTATCTGAGCAGCCAACCGTAAACTCCTTCTCCCCGAGGGGAGAAGGGGTTGAGCGGCGACGGTCTCATCTCATATGCGATTCCCCTGCCTATCTGAGGGGAGAAGGATAGGTTCTCGCAACCGGTCAGCTCCAGGAGGCTCCTGCCTGCTGGCGAACCGTTGCGTTCAACCGGTTCCAGACATTGTCGATCGAGATCGCGACGATCAGGGCGGCCAACGCCTTTTCATCATAGTGTCGGGCAGCCTCGTTCCAGACCTCGTCGCTGACGGCATCCGGCCGGTCGGCAAGCCGGGTGACTGCCTCGCCGAGAGCAAGGGCCGCACGCTCGGCATCCGAGAAGTAAGGCATTTCGCGCCAGGCGGAGACCCCGACGATGCGCTCGATGGTCTCGCCTGCCTTCTGCAGCTTGCGAAAGCCCATGTCGGTGCAAACACTGCAGCCGTTGATCTGGCTGATGCGCAGATGCACGAGGTCGATTGTATTTTCAGAAAGGCCGCGATCTTTGATCGAGGCGCTGACGGCCAGAAGGGCCTGCAGTGTTTCCGGCAGGATGACGGCGGGGTTCTGCATACGAGCTTGCATATCTCTGTCCTCTGATTGTTCGGACGCCACGACGGCCCCGATCTTGACGACGCACTTTCCTGTCGATCCGTTGTCACACCGGCCGGACTGCGTTCGTCATGGGTTTGACGGAACACGATGAGGGAATGTGACCGATGGACGAAAAAAAGTGGCAGGCTGAAAAATTCGAGGCGAACCGGCCGCATCTGCGCGCCGTCGCCTACCGCATGCTCGGCTCACGAACGGAGGCGGAAGATGCGGTGCAGGAGGCATGGCTCCGTCTCCTCAAGGCCGATAGGTCCGAAATCGAAAACCTCGGCGGCTGGCTGACGACGGTAACTGCGCGCATCTGCCTCGACTGGCTGCGCGCCCGTAAATCCCGTCGCGAGGAGCCGTTGACGGTCCTCATCCCCGAGCCGGCAGTGACGCACGAGGCCGAACAGGATGCGCTGCTGGCCGATTCCGTCGGCCTTGCTTTATTGGTCGTTCTGGAGAAGCTCAACCCGGCCGAGCGGCTCGCCTTCGTTCTGCATGACATGTTCGACGTGTCTTTCGACGACATAGCCCCGATCGTCGGCCGCACCACGGTTGCGACGCGCCAGCTTGCGAGCCGCGCCCGCCGCCGTGTGCAGGAAACACCTGTCGCGATGGAGGCCGACATCACCCGCCAGCGGCATGTCGTCGATGCCTTCTTCGCCGCCTCGCGTGGCGGTGACATGCACGCGCTGCTCGCCGTCCTTGATCCTGAAGCGGTCTTCCGCCCGGATGCCGTCGCGGCGCGTATGGGATCGGTCGGGGAAATCCGCGGGCGTGTCGATGTCGCCAAAACCTTCAATGGCCGCGCGCAGGCAGCCCGGCTGGCCGTCATCAACGGCGCGGTCGGCGCCATCGTGGTTATCGGCGGCCAATTGCGTATCGCGCTTCATTTCACCGTCAACGAAAACGGCATGGTCGCGACCATCGATGCGATGGCCGATCCTGAACAGCTGCGCAAACTGGATATCGTGTTGATCGAGCCATGAATGGCGCTATCGCATCTGGGTCGGGCTCGTGCCCGTCAGCCGGCGAAACATGGCGATGAAGGCGGAGGCATTGCTGTAGCCCAGCTGCGCCGCGATCCGGTGCACCGGTTCGCCGGCTTCGATCAGCGCCAGGGCTGCGACCAGCTTCAACCGCTGGCGCCACTCGTTGAAAGAAAGGCCGAGATCGTCCTGGCATCGACGCGACAGCGTGCGCTCGGTCGTCCCCATCCGGCGCGCCCATTCCGCCAGGGAGTGCCGATCGCCGGGATCGGCCTGCAAGGCGCTGAGCACCGGGCCGAGCAATGGGTCGTCGGAAAGCGGCAGATAGCTTTCACAGCGTGGCGCCAGGCGAATCTGGTCGACCAGAACCTGTGCGAGCCGCAAGTCCTCCGCCGTCTCCGGCACGGTGATGTCCCGCGTCGCGAAATCCGCCAGAATCGCCTTCAACAGCGGGCTGATGCTCAGCGTCGAGGGCTCGTCCGGCAGATCGGCGCAGAGCCCGCGTTCAACATAGATGGTGACATAGCGCAGATCATGCTGGTTATGCGCGCCATGCATCGTATCCGGCGGCAGCCAGATGGCATAATGCGGCGGCGACAGATAGCGCACGCCCTGGATATCGAACTCGGCGACACCGATGAGCGCATAATTGAGCTCACCCCACGGCTGGCTTTTCCTCGGAAAAACCGTGCCCGCTCTGTAGTTCTCCGTCCGAAAGGAAACGGGGCGCGGCGGATCGCCCTCAATGCGTGGAAGCCTGTCCGGCATGTCCTCATTTCGCTACCGATTGTCCTAATCTCGTTATATACCAAAATTCGGACAAAGAGTAGAAGGACATCACAGTGGTGAACGATGTCCGCCATGCCTCGTTTCGCATAGAAGCCAGAATGACGTCGGGAGACCATTCCATGAGCACCCAGCCGAACTCATCCGCATCCATCGTCAGCGTGGCCGGACTTGCGCCGCTGCTGACCGTGCTGATCTGGTCCGGCAATACCGTCGTCACCAAGGCGTCCGCCGGGGTGATCTCGCCGGGTTCCATCTCCTTCTATCGTTGGCTGCTCGCCTTCGTCGTGCTGCTGCCCTTCGTCGGCCGCACGGCATGGCGCAACCGGGCGCTATTGCGCGAGCATTGGCTGAAACTCGCGACCCTCGGCGCCCTCGGCATGGTGATCTACCAGAGCCTCGCCTATGAGGCGGCCAAGACCACGTCGGCAGTCAACATGGGCGTGATGATCGCCTTGATGCCGCTGCTGTCGACGGCGCTTGCCAGCCTTTTGGCCGGCGAAAGACTGACCCTTGCCAGCCTGGCGGGCGGCGCCATCTCGCTGATCGGGCTCATCTATCTGACATCTCAGGGCGACCCGACAAGGTTGATAAATGGCGGCTTCCACATTGGCGATGGCCTGATGATCATCGCCGTGCTGTCGAACGCGCTCTATGGCGTGATGTTGAAACGCTGGGCAATGCCGATCCCGATCTGGCAGCAGCTTTTCTGGCAGATCGGCTTTTCGACCCTGCTGCTGATACCGGTTTTCCTGATGGGCGATATCTCGCCGATCACGACAGCCAATCTGCCGCTGATCCTCTACGCGGCGATCCCGACATCGCTTGTCGCCCCGCTCTGCTGGATGATCGGCATCCAGAAGCTCGGCGCAAGCCGCACCTCGCTGCTGATCAATCTTCTGCCGATCGTGGTCGCGACACTTGCCTGGGGGCTTCTCGGAGAGCAGCTGCACTCCTATCATGCCATCGGCGGCGCGCTCGCCCTCATCGGCGTCGGCCTTGGCCTGCGAAAGTCGCCGACGGCGAGCGGCAAAGCGTCACCCGCAGCCGATGAAGCAGACTGGGAAGCGGAGGAAGCCTGAGCGCTTCCTAGCGAAACTCTTTCCATTCGCGCGGTCTTCGTTCTACCATGAACGAGTCCCCAAGCGAAAAGGAAGCGAGCGTGCGCATAGCCCTGGAACCGGTGTCCTCCAGAACGACGATCCAGGAGGGCGTCTACCAGCAGCTCAAAAATGCGCTGATGGCTGGCAATTTCGATCCCGGCCAGACCCTGACCATCGCCTCGCTCGCCGAGACATTCGGCACAAGCAACATGCCGGTCCGCGAAGCCTTGCGCAGGCTGGCCGCCGAAAATGCGCTCGAAGTCGCCGCCAACGGCTCGGCCCGAATTCCGATAGTCACGCTTGCCCGGCTGGATGATCTCTGCCGCGCCCGCATCGCCGTGGAGGGTCTGGCCGCCGAGCTCGGCATACCCAACCTCACCCCGACCGACATCGCCACACTCGATCGCATCGCCGTCGATCAACACGCAATCGGCCTTGGCAGTAATGTCTATGACCTGATGGCGAAGAACCAGCAGTTCCACTTCACCATCTATCGCGCCTCCGGCTCCGAAGTGCTGCTGCAGCTCATCGAAACATTGTGGCTGCGGTTCGGCCCCTATATGCGCATGCTGTCCGCCTCGGTCGAACCGCTGATGCGCAAGGGTGAACTCGATCCCGCCGGCCAGCATGTTCCGATCGTCGAGGCCCTGAAGGCCGGCGACTTTACGGCTGCCCGCGACGGGGTCGTCGCCGATATCCGCCGCACCCACGAAATTCTGCGCGATTATTGCCCGGTCACGCAGGACGAACCACGAAGCAAGGGATCCGGCTCGGCGTCCCGCCGCTAACTCCGTAACCGGAGATCGAGAAATTTGGTTGAACCTTAAAGTATTTTGTGATCAAATGATCAAACTGCAGATTTCATTTCCGTCGTTCAGAGCGAGATCCCCATGAGTTCCGCCCCTTCCGCATCGCAATTCGTCGGCCACAACAGCTTTCCGGTCGATGAGGTCCGCGCCTTGTTCCCGGCCATCCAGAAGGCCGGCGACTTCGTCTTTCTCGACAATGCAGGCGGGTCGCAGGTTCCCCAGACGGTGGTCGATGCGGTCGCCAACCATCTGATCGATTTCAACGTCCAGCGCATGGCGAAATACCAGCACAGTCAGGGCGTCGACCGCAATCTCGATGAAGCACGCGGAAGCGTCGCCATGCTGGTCAATGCTTACCGACCGGAGGAAATCTCCTTCGGCCAGAACGCCACATCCTTCATTCGCCTGGTGAGCCTCGGCATCGCCAAGCTGCTCGGCGAGCGCAACGAGATCGTCATCACCGACATGGATCACGACGCCAACATCGCCACCTGGATGGCCTTGGAAGCCGACGGCGCCAAGATCGTATGGTGGCGCATGCGCGAGGACGGCACGCTGCATCCCGAGGATCTGAAGCCCCTCTTGAACGACAAAACCCGCCTCGTTGCCTGCACCGTGACAGCGCATTCCATCGGCACGATCGTCGATGTCGCCGCCGTCTGCAAACTGGCGCATGCGGCCGGCGCCGAGACCTTTCTCGATTGCGTCCACTATGGTCCGCATGGCCTGATCGACGTTCAGGCCTGGGGCTGCGATTATCTCGTCTGCTCCGGCTACAAGAATTTCTCGCCGCACATGGGCTTCCTCTGGGGCCGTTACGATGCGCTGGTTAAGCTTCCGACCTTCAAGGAAGACTTCATTCCCGACGTACCGCCCTATAAGATCGAGGTCGGCACCTTCACTTACGAGAATGTTGCCGGCATGAACGCCGCGGTCAAATATCTGGAAGGCCTCGGCCGGCGTTTCCTCCCGACCGGCGACCATAGCCGCCGTGAGGCCCTGGCTGCGGCGATGGGCGCGATCCGCCAGTATGAGCTGATGCTCTCGCGGGAGATGATATCGGTCCTGAAGCGCCACGGCGCCGTCATATACGGCATTTCCGACGAGGCCCGCCTCGAGCAGCGCGTTCCCACAATCTGCTTCAACATGCCTGGCATCACGCCGCAGGAATTCGCCGCCGAGATGGGCGAAGCCGGCATCGGCCTGCGCGACGGCCATATGTTCGCGCCACGCCTGATGAAGCGCCTCGGTCTTTCCATGGAAACGGGTGCCATCCGCGTGTCGCTGGTGCATTATAACAAGGTCGAAGAGATTGCCCGGTTCGACGCGGTCCTGACCGAGATCATGGCGCGACGCAAATAAGCCGCGCCCATGAGCGGTGGCGGCGCCCGAACAACTCCGCCACCGCACTGCCTCCGTGCCGTAGGCCCCAACCGGCAACGGCACGGAACGCTGCCTGAGTTCAGAACAAATTGCCGCTTCGCAGCTAAGTTTTTTCGGTCTATCCCTCGTTAAGAGGACCGCTGAAGTGGGAGGAAAAGGATGAGCGATTTCCGCCGGAACTGTATCGAGCGCAAGCTGCTCATCGGCACGTTTGCAGCCATCCCGCATCCGGTCGCCATCGAAGTCACGGCGGCCTCCGGCGTCGATTTTCTCTGCATCGACTGGGAGCATTCGCAGATCAGCCGCGAGCGCATCGAGGATCTGATCCGCGCCGCCGACGTCCATCGCGTTCCCGCCATGGTTCGCGTGCCGGGCCATGCGGCGGAAGACATCGCCGCCGTGCTAGATGCAGGAGCAGCCGGCGTTCTGGTGCCGCGGATTTCGACGGCGGAACAGGCGAGAGCGGCCGTCCGGGCCACGCGCTATCCGCCGCTCGGTGCGCGCGGCGTCGGCCCGGGCCGTGCGGCCGCATACGGCTATCGCATCCCGGATTATCTCGCCAAGGCCAATGCCGAGCTGGTGCTGGCCATTCAGGTCGAGACGGCCGAAGGGCTGGCCAACATTGCCGATATCGCCGCCATCGACGGAGTCGATCTCATTTTCATCGGCCCTGGCGATCTCTCGGTCTCAATCGATGCGATGGGTCCGGCCGGCAAGGACAAGCTCGACGCCGCCATCCGGACCATTGTCAAAACGGCTCTGTCCGCCGGCCGCGCGGTCGGCATTTTTCGCCCGACACCGGACGACGTCGGTACGTGGTCGGCGGCAGGGATAAGCTTCTTTCTGCTGGCCAGCGACACGATGTTTCTCGGCGCCGGCCTGGCCGCCGGTGTCATCGAAGCAAAGACGCACAAGGGCAGTTTGGGAGTCGAAGAAAAGTGAACGATTCCAGAGCTTTAAGATGTGCACCAGCCATAGGCGAACCGGATGAAGGGGCAGACTTTTTAAGCTTAAACTTTATCCTTGAAATGCACTCGTTTTTGGATAACCATTCGAAAATGAAGGGCAATCCGAGCGCAGGCCTCTGCAATCGCATCGTCCCTTCGACACCGAATTCCGAGGGGAAGTTCCTTGTCTCTTCTGCCGCAGCATAACCTGCCGAACACGATCAGTGGCCGCGATGCCCTAGAAGGCATCCGCGCCCAGATCCGCGACATGCGCACCGACAATATTGCCGTGCTCGCCAAGCGTGCCCGCGAACTCGGCGGCGTCATCCCGCTCTGGTTCGGCGAAGGCGACATTGTGACGCCGGCCTTCATCCGCGACGCAGCAAAGAAGGCGCTGGACGATGGTGCGACCTTCTACGTTCCGAACATGCGCGGCCTCCAGACGCTGAACGAAGCTCTGTCCGAATATCAGACCCGCTGGCACGAACGTCCCATCCCCATCGAGCGCACCACGGTCGCTCCCGGCGGTATGCAGGCGCTCTATATGGCGCTGGAACTGCTCGTCGATGTCGGCACCAATGTCGTCTACGTGGCGCCGCAATGGCCAAACATCCACAACGCCATCCATTTGATCGGTGGTGAGCCCCGGTCGGTATCGCTCGATTTCGACACCGATTGGCGTCTCGACCTCGACAAGCTCTTTGCCCGCTGCGATGCCCGTACTCGCGCGATCTTCCTGTCGACCCCATCCAATCCGACCGGCTGGACGGCATCGCGCGAAGAGATGCAGGCCCTGCTGGATTTCAGCCGCCGCACCGGCATCTGGATCATCTCCGACGAGGTCTATGCCCGCCTCTATTTCGAGGGCGAAATCGCACCTTCGATCCTGCAGGTCGCCCAAGACGGCGATCGTGTGATCGCGATCAACAGCTTCTCAAAGGCGTGGGCCATGACCGGCTGGCGCGTCGGTTGGCTCACACACCCGTCAGCCATTGCCGACCAGCTCGGCGCGATGACGCAGTATGTCAACAGCGGCACATCAGCCATGGTCCAGACGGGAGCAGCGGCGGCACTGCGCGAAGGCGAGCCGCTGGTTGCCGAGATCCGCGGCAGGATCAAGGCCGGCCTCGACCTTGCTTATGAAAAACTGCCGCAAATACCGGGCATCATCCTGCCGGAGAAGCCCCGCGGCGGCATGTATGCCTTCTTCGCGCTAGAGGGTGAAGCCGATGCGACCGCGCTTTGCGAACGCATCCTGGAGACGGCGCGCGTCGGTCTGGCGCCCGGATATCATTTCGGTGAATCGTCCCGCGCCTTCCTGCGCATGTGCACCTTCCGCGAAACAGAACAGATGCGTATCGCCCTCGACCGCATGGTCGATGCGATGACATGACACGGCCGCCCAGGCGGGCGGACGGGAATACCCGCGGGTAAGAGGAATGCCCGCAGCCATAACCAGAGGGAGACTAAGAAAATGCATATTACTCGTCGCAGTCTGCTGGTCCTTGCGACCGCCGTTGGCCTCGCCGGCGGAAGCCACTTCGCCTATGCCGCCGATGTGCTGAATGTCGGCTCCTATCCGAACAACCCACCCTTCGAGTACAAGACCGCTGAGGGCGGTTTCGAGGGCTTTGAGGTCGACGTCGTCAACGAAGCGGCCAAGCGCGCCGGCATGACGACCAATATTGCCGACTACGGCTTCCAGGCCCTGTTCGCGGCAACGAGCTCCAAGCGCATCGACGTGGCGATCTCGTCCATAACAATCACGCCGGAGCGCCTGAAGTCGCAATCCTTCACGCAGCCCTATTACGACTCCGACATGGGTGTCGCCGCCAAGGAAAGCAGCCCGATCAAGAACCTTGCCGATCTCAAGGGCAAGATGGTCGGCGTACTGTCCGGCTCGACGGGCGAAAAATGGGTCAACGACAACAAGGCCGCCCAGGGCTTCGCCGACGTCAAGGGCTACAACTCCCAACAGGACATGTTCCTCGATCTCGGTGCCGGCCGCGTTGACGCCGTCGTCAGCGATATCCCAGGCATGCAGTATCTCTTCGTCAAGACGAAGGGCTTCGCCATCAAGGATCGCATCAAGACCGGCGAACAATACGGTCTGATGATGACCAAGGACTCGCCGCTCGTCGCCAAGATCAACGACGCCATCACCGCGATGAAGAAGGACGGCACGCTGGAAAAGATCCATGAAAAGTGGTTCGGCAGCAAGGCGCCCGCAGGCTCCTCCACCGTCACAGAACTGCCTATCCCCAAGGCGTGATCAAAAGATCATCGCCAGAGCATTTCCAGGAAAAGTGCGCAGCGGTTTTCCGTCCGGAATGCGTAAAAAACAGGAAGATAGAGCGTTTTCGCGATTCGAAGAAAAGCGGAAACGCTCTAGAATGAAATCTTACGCCGGCCATTGCGGCCGGCGTAAATGTAAGAGACCTTCATTTCTTTCCGCACACGGGAGTGCCAATGTCTTTCGTCGATACATTCCTCAACTCCGACGTCATGATTTCGGCCTTTCCTCAACTGATGCGCGGGCTTTGGATGACCATCGCGCTCGGCGTGGTCAGCATCGCCATCGGCGTCTCCGCTGGGCTCATCGTCAGCCTGATCCGCCTCTATGCGCCGAAGCCGCTCCAAATGCTGATGATTGCCTACATCGACATCATGCGCGCCATGCCGATGCTTGTCGTGCTGATCCTGATCTATTACGCGCTGCCCTTCGTCGGCATCAGCTTTTCGGCCTGGTGGTCGGCGATCCTCGGTTTCTCCATCGTGCTGGCTGCCTACTCGGCGGAAGTCTTCCGCTCAGGCATCGAAAGCGTGCCGCGCGGCCAGTTCGAAGCCGCCGCCGCCCTCGGCATCCCGTTCCTGATCACGCTCTATAAGGTCGTGCTGCCGCAGGCGGTGCGCATCGTCATCCCGCCGACCACCAGCAACTGCGTGTCCATGTTCAAGGATACGTCGCTCGCCTCGACCGTGGCGCTGCCTGAACTTCTGAAAGAAGGACAGAACGCTCAAGGCTTCTACGCCAATCCCTCGCCGCTGATCATGGCCGCACTGATCTACATCATCCTGCTCTGGCCGATGGTGCGTCTCGTCAGCGTGCTCGAAAAGAGATTCAAAAGCGAACAGGCCCGATAGAGCCGGCCATCAATCGAAGTCACCGCCTGAAAGGTGGTTGCTCACCGAGGACTTCACCGCGCCGATATCCTGCCAGAGCTCGCTGACGATGGCGGGATCGACATCCGCCATCATATCGCGCAGCCAGCCCTCATGGGCGACAGCCATGGCGCCGAAGATCGTCTCGCCCTTTTCGGTCAGCTTCGCGACCGTGACACGCCGGTCGCCGTCAGGCGTCACGCGCAGGACCAGCCCGTCCGTTTCCAGCCGCTCGACCAACCCCGTGACATTGCCATTGGTGACCATGGTGCGCTTGGAAAGCTCGCCGAGGCGCAGGCCGTCGCGTTCGCGATAGAGCTGCGCCATCAGGTCGAATTGCGGCAGGGTCGCGCCGAACTCGTTGCGCAGCCGGCGGCGAATTTCCTGCGAGACCAGCTTGGTGGTCGACAACATGCGCAGCCAGAGCCGCAGCTCCTGCTTTTTGCCTTCCTGCGCTCCCTGAACAATGATCTCCAGGTCGACGGTTGCACTCCCAGGCTCTGTCATCACGTCAGCTAAACCCACCGCTTTGCATTGCTTATCTAAACGATCTAGGGGGCGACATTTGAAATGTCAAAGGTTTACGCGTCAAGTCCGTTGGTCGTCACCTGGCCAGCATTTTCCCCAACATGAAACCGGAACCGGCGCCGGTGCCCGCACCGGGCCAGGTAGAGGCCCCACACATGAACAGCGATCCCACAGGCGTCTTATAGCGCGAATAACCGGCGACGGGCCGGAACAGGAAGTTCTGGTCGAGGTGGTGGCTGCCGGAGAGATTGTCTCCGCCGATGAGATTCGGGTTCTCGCGTTCGAGATCGAGGGGCGAAAACACGGATCGCCCCAATATCTTGCCGCGCAAGCCGGGCGCATAGCGCTCGACGATGTCGAGAACGCGCTCGGCATAGACATCCTTGATCTCGTCCCAGTTCGCGCCGCTGATTTCGCCCGCCGCATCGCCGCGGAATTCTGCCGGCAGGACACGCACCTGGATCCAGAGCACATGCTGCCCGGCCGGCGCGCGCGACGGGTCGATGGCCGTCGGCTGTCCGACCACCAACGCGGGCTCAGCAGGCAGCAAGCCGCCCATCGCCTCGGCATAGACGCGCGACATCATCTCGAGATCCGGCGCGATATGGACATAGGCGAAATTCTGAAGCGCCTTGCCCGCCGTCCAATCCGGAAGCCCCGACAGCGCCAGGTGGATCATCATCGTCCCGGGGCCGGCGCGGAAGCGCCTGACCTTGCTGTCGAATTCCTGGCGTGATGGATCCTCATCGAGAAGCTTGCCGAACAGGATCTGCGGATGGACATTGGCGATGACGGCGCGCCTGGCTTCATAGCGACGTCCGTCGGCGAGAATGACACCGGTCGCCTTGCCGCCTGATGTGACGATCTTGTCGACGCGCGTGCCGAGCATCAACTCACCGCCCTTGCTCTTGAGCACGGCCGCCATCGCCTTGACGATCGTATCGGCCCCACCCTTGCCGATCACCATGCCGAATGCCTGATTGGCCATGGATTCGAGATAGGGAAACAACGCGCCGCCGGCGACATCGGGCGCAAAGTCGAGATGCAGCCCCCAGGCGGCCATCATCGTCTTGAGCTTGGCGTTCTGGAAACGCGCATCGAGAAAGTCGCGCGGCGAGGCAAACAGCATGCGCGCCGTATCGTAAACCCAGCCGCTCCCCTTTTCCCGCCATGCCTTCCAAACGACCCTGGCGGCCGCCAACGACGGCATGGGCGAACCGAGCAGGCCGAAGATATGAGGCGCATCCGCGCCGAACTCCGACAGCATGTGCCGCCAGGCGGCCGCATCCTGCGGCGATATGTCGGCAATGGCGCCCGTGGTCTTTTCGAGATCGGTGCTGACGCCGAGAAATGTGCCGTCGCGAAAGACGCTGGCAAAGCAATCCGCCGCCGGCACGAAATTGAGACCTTCGGCCGAAAGCTCGTTCTTGTACTGGGCGAAAAAGGCCGAACCGGCGAACATGGAGAGGTTCATGGCGCACAGATCGTGACGGAAGCCCGGTAGCGTCACCTCGCGGGTTTTCACCGCACCACCCGGCTCGGCATTGCCCTCGATGACGGCAACCTTCCAGCCCTTCGCCGCCAGATGCACCGCCGCTGCCAGGCCGTTATGGCCCGCCCCAACTATGATCGCATCATAGCTCATCGATTGCCCCTCTTTCGTCGGTGATTATTATTGTCACATGCATACATCTTGAGTTTTAAGCTTCAAGTACCTATCGAAACGAATCGCAAGAAATAGAAACAATCCTAAGTAGTATGATCGCAATTTACCCCAGAGATTCGTGTTTAGTTTCAGCACTTTACAAATACCCGATAGCCCGCCGGATATGGGTCGATTTTGGGCCTGAAGACCATGCCGGAATGCTTGCAATATCATATATTGTAACATAGGCTCCCTCCAATCCGCCGCCGCGCGGACCCGGTGCCCAGAGGAAAGGCACCCCTGCGCCTGGCGATGATAGCTTCAATCTCGATCCTGGACAGAAGGCCCGCAAAGCGGCTCTTCGCATGGGGTCACGCGACAACAAGGGGAACGCAATCTATGACCGCCACCACACTTTCCAGCCTGGCCTCGGCCCTGCTTTCGGGCTCCATCAAGGTCGTCGATCTCACAGCGCCGCTCGGCCCTGAAACACCGGTACTCTACCTGCCACCACAGTTCGGCAAGAACACGCCGTCGGTCAAGGTCCATACGATTTCGGAATATAACCAGGATGGCCCCTTCTGGGCGTGGAACTGGCTGGAACTCGGCGAGCATACCGGTACGCATTTCGACGCCCCCTGCCACTGGATCACCGGCAAGGACAATCCGAACAATACGACCGATACCATACCGCCGCAGAACTTCGTCGCACCGGTCAACGTCATCGACCGCTCGAAGGAAGCTGCCGCCAATCCGGACTATCTGCTGACGGTCGACAGCATCAAGGAATGGGAAGCGCAGCACGGCGCGATCGAAGCCGGCAGCTGGGTGCTGCTGCGCACCGACTGGTACAAGCGCAACGGCTCGACCGAAACCTTCCTGAACGCCGATGAAAACGGCCCGCATTCTCCCGGCCCGACGGCCGAGGCGATCGAATATCTTCTGACCAAGGGCATTATCGGCTGGGGCTCGGAAACCATCGGCACCGACGCCGGTTCCGCCGGCGGCATGAACCCGCCCTTCCCGGCCCATAACCTCATGCACAAGGCCAATCGCTATGGCCTCGCCAGCCTCTCCAACCTCGACCAGCTTCCCGCCAAGCGCGCCGTGCTGATCGCCGCACCGTTGAAGTTCGTCAAGGGCACGGGTTCGCCGGTCCGTGCGCTGGCACTTATTGCATGATAGGCTGGAAAGGCTGGAGTCCGGGGCGAATTAGGCTCTTCCTTTCCACTCATTTTGCCTGCGAGGGGCAATGGCAATGGGCGATCATGACTACATCATCGTCGGCAGCGGCATAAATGCGCTTGTCGCAGCCGCGATGCTCGGCAAGAAGGGCCACAAAGTGCTCCTCCTCGAGCGCAACGACCGCATCGGCGGCTGTCTGCGCACAGAGGAGATCACCGAGCCCGGCTTCATCCACGACGTCATGGCGACGACCATGGTGCTGTTCCTCACCTCGCCGGCCTATGGCGCCATCGGTAGGGATCTCGAGGCCCGCGGCCTGGAATTTGCCCATGCCGACCTTCCCACAGGCGTGCTGAGGCCGGACGGTTCGCATGTGATCTTTTCCAAGGACAGGCGACGAAACATCGCCACCTTCGATGAATTGTCGCTCGGCGACGGGCAGACCTTCTCCCGCGAGATGGATGCGCTCGCCGCCGATGCCCCCTTCCTCTTTTCCCTGCTCGGTGGCGCACTCTGGTCGGGATCGACCCTGAAAAACGTCGCCAGCCAAGGCTGGAATCGCGGTCTGCGCAAGCTTGCGGCCTGGTTTGGCGAAGCCCTGACACCGGCCCGCGGCTATCTGGAGACCAGCTATCGATCCGAGGATATTCATGCGCTCTGGGCACCCTGGGTCCTGCATTGCGGCCTCGGGCCCGAAAGCGCCTATTCCGCCGAAATGCTGAAGGTCATCGGCTTTGCGCTGGAGCTTGGCGGCGCGCCCATCGTCAAAGGCGGCGCAGGAGCATTGCTGACGGCCTTCGAGCGGCTGATCAAGGACAATAGCGGCGAGATCCGCATCAGCGCTGACGTCGAAGCCATCATTCCCGGCGCCAATCGCCGCGCCGACGGCGTGCGTCTTGCAAGCGGCGAAACGCTGAAGGCCAGTTTGGGCGTGATCTGTTCGGTAACGCCCAACCAGCTCTACGAACGGCTGATGAAGGACTGGCCCGACCCGCTGCCGACAGAGATCAAAACCGGCGTCGCCAATTATCGCTACGGCAAGGGTGACATGCAAATCCACTATGCCCTTTCCGAGCCGCCGCGCTGGAAGGCCAATGCAGATCTCGGCAAGGTGGCGCTGCTGCATCTGACGCCTGGTCTCGACGGCGTCTCCCGCGCCGCCAATGAATGTGAACGCGGATTGCTGCCGGCCGAACCCACCGTCTGCGTCGGTCAGCCCGTCTCACTCGATCCGAGCCGCGCGCCGGAGGGCAAATCGATCCTGTGGCTGCAGCTTCCCGAAGCGCCGCGCCATATCAAGGGAGACGCCGCAGGCGAGATCGCAACGCCGCAAGACGGCCGCTGGACAGAAGAGGTGCGCGAGCGCTATGCCGACCGCATCGAAGCGCTGCTCGAAAGCCATATCGAGAATTTCTCCGGCATAAAACTCGCACGGCGCGCCTATTCGCCGGGTGATCTGGAAGCCATGAACATGAACCTTGTCGGCGGCGACCCGTATGGTGGCTATTGCGGCCTGGACCAGTTTTTCATCTGGCGCCCCTTCAAGTCATCTGTTAACCACCGCACCCACATATCAGGCCTATACCATATCGGCGCCTCGGCGCACCCGGGAGCCGGTCTCGGAGGAGGCTCCGGCTTCCTGCTCGCATCATCGCTGAAGTAACACGTTTCCGGAGGAGTATCGTCGATGGAGGAGCGGTTTTCAGGCACTGTTTTGAGGCGCAATCGGGAGGAGCCCGTAAAACGTCCGACCATGGGCGAAATCGGCCTCAATCACTTCGCGCCCTATCTGATGAACCGGCTGATGGCCCGCTGGAACGCCAACATGTCGGAGGAGCTGCGCGAATACGACATGACGACGGCCAAGATGCGGGCGCTTGCCGTGCTCAGCGTCTCCTCCAGCGTCACGATCAACGAGCTTTCCGTCTTCGCCGTCACCGAGCAATCGACGATGAGCCGCACATTAGACTCGCTCGAGCGGCAGGGCTTCATCCGCCGCCAGCCCCGTGTCGAGGACATGCGCATCCGCGACGTCTCCATCACCGAAGAAGGCCGCGCCGCCTTCGAGAAGGTGTGGCCGACCATGTACGACCTGTTCCTGCAGATGTTCGATAGTGTGGAGGAGGCCGAATACCGCGCCTTCATCTCGACCCTGCACAAGGTGCTGCATAATATTCGCAAGCACGAGATTTGAACCGAGATCGGGGTGGTGTCTGTGGCCGCCCCATCCTTCGAGGCATCTTTCCGCCGCGCCTCAAGATGAGGCGGAGCGATTTCGCGATTGGCGCAAAGGGTTAGCCCTCATGGTGAGGTGCGAAGGTCCAAAGGACCGTAGCCTCGAACCACGAGGGCGGATGGCTGAAACAAACCCTTCACAAGGTCTCCACAGTCTTCAGCGCCCCATCCAACGCAACCCCGTTCTCATCCAGCAGCGCCGCCTGCCGCAGCCGCTTCATCCAGGCAGCCCCGTCTTCGCGATCGCGCAGCATCGGTAGGGCCGACATCACCCGATCGAATTTCGAAAGGCCGCGCGCATGCGTATCGGAATAGCCTTTGACGAGGCGGCGATTATTGAGCACCTCGACGGCGAGATCGTAATTCACGCCGAGCAGATTGGTCGCCGCTGCCAGCCAGGCTTCGCGATGCTCGACTTCGCGTAAATGGCGCAGCGTGCCGCGACGGGTGCGGCGCAGGGCTGAGACCATGTAGAGGCCGAGAAACCAGAGGAGCGTGCCGGTCTGCACGCGGCGGCCCTTGTTGACGAAGCGGTCGAGGCGTTCGAACAAGCGCGGCCGATTCTCGATCCAGAGGCCCATGGCCTTCGGCATCGTGCCGCAGACTTCCTCCATGCGCGGATGCATGTATTCGGTCATATAGACGATCTGGTCATCCTTGGCCCCGACCTCCTTGCGCACCCGCTCGAAGCGCGATGCACGCACCTTCAGATCGGCAACACGGATGACATCGTCATAGGCCATGGCGACCGCGAGATATTTTGCAGCCTGGACGGTGAAGGCAAAATCCTTGTCCGCGCCGCCGGCTTTGCGATCGAGCGCATGGAGAGCCGCCACGCGGCTCAGATATTCGTCGGCGTAGGCCGGGTCCTGATAATCAGTCAGCCTCTTGGCACCGGCAAACAGCAGCGGGTGAGCCGCTTCCGGAAATTCGGCACTGATGCGATTGACCAGCCGGTCCAGCGCCGGATGGCCAGCCGTCTCAGGCAAAACGTCGAAATGTTTCAGCGGCGTTGCCGAGACAGCGTCGCGCGGCTTGTCCTTGACCCGTTCGAAGGCGGCATTGAACGCCTTGAGGCTCGGTTCGATACCCTTGCCGCCAGCACGGATCATCGCCTCGAAAGCCTGTTTTCCGAAAGGAAGCGCGCCGGAGGCCGCCAGTGCGCCGAACATCGAGGCAGAGATCACGCTGCCGTTCTTGATGGCCAAGGTCTCCATATCGAAGGCGATGGTGCGCTTGGCGGCGAAATCCGTCGCTTCGACCACGACTTCGGGATTGCCGATGCCGTCTCCCGGCTTTTCCTTCTCGCCGACCGCGAAGGAGCGATGCGTCGAGGCGATTAACACGGTCTTATCAGGCGTGACCAGTCCACGCAGCACGGAACGGCCGGCCTCCATCAACTCCGCCGCCATGACGACATCGACATCACCAGGCGTCGGCATCAGCGAAAAGATCGGCGCATGGCCGTCCCGGGCCGGCAGCATCTCTATGTAGTAGATCGTCGCGCCCGTTCGCTGCGCGACGCCGGGCACAGAGGTCGTCTGCGCCATCCAGCCCTCGGCCTCGGCAAGACCGACGATCCAGTCGGCCAGCACGCCGCCGCCCTGCCCGCCCATGGCGAGAATGGCAAGCGACAGGGGCTTGTCGGTCGAAAGGCGGCTAGTGCCGATATCACTCATGCTCACATGCTCGTTCATATCGTCCCCTCAATCCGAAAAGACGATGCGGCCGGCGCGGCGACGCGCCTGTAGCCAGCCAATGACGGCGGAACGCAGGCGGGCGGCGAAGCGGTCCCAACCCGTGGGATTATGAATAATATCGGCGCGATAGAAGGAGGGACAGAGCACCGCCGCCTCCGCGACTTCGCCGCAATTGCCGCAGCCGACGCAATTATTGTCGATCGCCGCGACCGGATCATCCTTCAGCGGATCGTCGGTATGCTTGACCGACAGCGACGGACAGCCGGAAAGCCGGATGCAGGCGTGATCGCCGGTGCAGACGTCCTCGTCAACGCCGAAGCGTTCCTTGACCATGCGCTTGCCGTCCTTGACCGCCTTGGCAAATTGCGGCTTCACGCGGCGCTGCTTGTTGAGCATGCATTCCGAGGAAGCGACGATGATCTTCGGACCCGGCTCCTTCGATGTCAGCGCCTCGCGCAGCGTGTCGCGCATTTTGGCGACATCATAGGTGCGGTCGATCTGGCGAACCCAGGTCGCGCCAATGCCCTTGACCGCATTGACGATGGAATTGTTGGTCTTGCGGCGCGGGTTCAGCGCCCGCGATGACGGGATGTCCTGCCCGCCGGTAGCGGCCGAATAAAAATTGTCGACGACGAGGATAACGCCATCCTGCTTGTTGAAGACGGCATTGCCAACGGAAGTCGCCAGACCGTTGTGCCAGAAACCGCCATCGCCCATGACCGAGATCGCGCGCTTGTCGGCGGCGACATTGAAGGCCGAGGCCGCAGCGGGACCAAGCCCATAACCCATCGTCGTGCTGCCCAGGTTGAACGGCGGCAGGATCGAGAACAGGTGGCAGCCGATATCGCCGGAGATGTGGTGCTGACCGAGTTCTTCCTCAACCATCTTCATCGCCGCGAAGATCGGCCGCTCGGGACAGCCGATACAGAAGCCCGGCGGGCGCGGCGGCACGACTTCGGCGAGCGCCTTGATCTTCGGATCGTTCAGGATAGGCGACGGATCCGGCAGTGGCGGCTGATTGCCGAGCAACACGCGCTGATGTGTCTCCAGGAAATTCTTGATGCCCTTCATCAGGACAGGCGCGGTATATTCCCCGCCCATCGGCAGGACATCCTTGCCAGCAATCCTGGTCTGGATATCGCGGCGACGCAGGATGGTGTTGAGCGACTGCTCTATATATTCGGGCGCGCCCTCCTCGACCAGCAGCACGGCCTTCTTGCCAGCGCAGAATTCGGCCATCTGATCGTCGATCAGCGGATAGGCGACGTTGAGAACATAGAGCGGCACGGCGGAATTGCCGTAGACATCTGCAAGACCGAGCTGCTGCAGCGCACGCATCACGCCATTGTAAGCACCACCGAGCAGGATGATGCCGACCTCGCCCTCGGATGGGCCGAAATATTCGTTGAGCTGACGCTGCTTGATGAACTCGACAGCGGCCGGCCAACGCTTCTCCAGCTTCTCCTTCTCGTGGAGAAACGAGGCGGGTGGTAGCACGATGCGGTTGACATCACGGATCGGATTTTCGAGCGCCTGCCTCAGCGTAAAGGCCGGCCGCTTATTGTCCTTGGCGACGAACTGGCCGTGCACATGACAGCTGCGGATGCCGACCTGCAGCATGACGGGCGTATTGGAGGCCTCCGAAAGCTCGAAACCCTCCTCCACCGCCTGCACGATCGACGGCAGGTTCGGGCGCGGGTTGAGCAGCCACATCTGCGATTTCATCGCATAGGCATGGCTGCGCTCCTGCATGATCGAGGAACCCTCGCCGTAATCCTCGCCGATGATGATCAGTGCGCCGCCCGTGACCCCACCCGACGACAGGTTGGAAAGCGCATCGGAGGCAACGTTGGTGCCCGCCGTCGATTTCCAGGTGACGGCGCCGCGCACCGGATACATGACGGAGGCCGAAAGCATGGCGGCAGCAGCAGCTTCCGATGCCGAGGTCTCGAAATGGACGCCCAGATCTTCCATCACATCCTTGGCGTCGGCCAGCACGTCCATCAGATGGGAGATCGGCGAACCCTGATAGCCGCCGACATAGGACACGCCGGACTGCAGAAGTGCCTTGGTGATCGCGAGAATACCCTCGCCGCGGAAGATGTCGCCTTCCCCGAGCTTCAGATCCTCGACCTCGCGCGCAAAAGACCGCTCGGCCATAGACGTTACCCCTTTGCCCTGTGGGCTTCTTTTTAATCATTTGCAAAATCATATTTTGAACGCCCTTAGACTGTCAACGAACAAATATGAAACTTCGAGGGATTGATTGGCGCTCAAGCTGCAGAACTGTGCCGCCCGATTCCGAAAGTGCCCAGAAGAAATGGTGGGTGAAAGCGCATATATATGCAAATGCATGAAATATGGGCGCATCACAAGGCGCGCTGGAAAACGGAGACCCGGATTTTGTGAGACGCTCAGAGAAAGCGCTTGCCGCTCCGAAATACTTATTTTAGGATTAAAACATTCCGACAATAAATCGCCAGCGGCAGGCGGGCGTCATGCTTTTCTGCCGCTTAACAGGGGAACGGAGTGACCATGACAACGCTTACTCGGCGCGAGGCCTTGAGCCTCGGCGTAGCCGCATTCATTACTGGGATTCTCGCGGGCAGGACGCATGTGGAAGCCGCCGAAGCCGGCACGCTGACCATCGCCTTCAACGTCAACTTGCCCTCCTTCGACCCGACGACGGGGCCGTCGGCGGTCAACCCGACGATCCAGGCGATCTATCGCTCGATCTTCGACCAGTTCATCGCCCAGGGACCGGACCTGAAGTTCCAGCCGGGCTTGCTGACCGCCTGGGGCTGGAACGACGACAAGTCCAAGGTTTGGATGGACGTTCGCGAGGGCGTCACCTGGCATGACGGCTCCAAATTCACGCCTGAGGACGTCGTCTGGTCGCTGGAGCGGGCAGCCAAGCAGGAGACAGGCAATCCGATCCAGTTCATCTGGTCGACGGCCAATAATTATAAAGTGGAAGGCAATCGCATTACCGGCGATGTCGTCCGCTTCGAGCCGACCTTCTTCAAATGGATGGCCTTCCTCACCGGCTATGTCCTGCCGAAGGACTATTATACCAAGGTCGGCACGGAAGGCTTCGAGAAGAAGCCTGTCGGCACCGGCCCCTATATGGTCGACGCCTATGAGGGCAATTCCTATCTGCGCCTGAAGGCGAACCCAAACTATTTCGGCGGCAAGCCGGCCTTCGATACGGTCATCTTCAAGTTCGTGCCCGACACAACAAGCCGCGTCGCCGAAATCGAATCCGGCTCATCGGACGTGACGCTGGAAATCCCCTATGAGGATTTCGACCGGCTGAAGAAGAAGTCCGGCCTTGCGGGCGTCGCGACACCAATCTCCGATATCGGCATGATCTTCATCAGCAACGTCGATCCGATGCTCGATAAGAACGTGCGCCTTGCCGCCAATATGGCGATCGACAAGGAAGCGATCATCAAGCGACTGCTGCGCGGCTACGGCAAGCCGCTTTCGACGCTGGAAGCGCCGGAATACGAGGCCTATGACGCCTCCGTCAAGATCCCTTACGATCCGGAACAGGCAAAGAAACTTTTGGCCGCCAGCGGCTATTCGCCGGCAAAGCCTGTCAAGTTCGGCATCAAGACCACCCGCGGCTTCAAGCCGAAGGACTACGAGATGATCCAGGCGATCGTCGGCATGTGGCGCAAGGTCGGCATCGAGGCGGAAATCGAAGTCTACGAAATCGCCAAGCACTACGAGCTGCGCGCCGCCCACCAGCTCGGCCCCGCCGCCTTCTATAACTGGGGCAACGCCATCGGCGACCCCACGACCTCGACCGGCTTCGCCATGTTCGGCCCCTCGCCGCATTCAGCCTGGAAGACCAAGGATGTCGACGACATGCTGGGTCCGCTCTGGGTGGAAAAGGACGAGGCAAAGCGCATTGCCGGCTGGAAGACTGCAATCAAGTACATCGCCGAACAGGGCTATGTGATCCCCCTGCTGCAATATGTTCAGCCGATCGTCTATAAATCGAGCCTGAAGGTGACGCCGAACGTTTCGGGCGCGCTGCAGCCGACGCTGGTGTCGAAGGATTGATATTGCTCTTGTGGCTTTGCCCCTCACCCTAGCCCTCTCCCCGCTCGCGGGGAGAGGGAACGACCTTTGTATCCTCGCCGGAACAGGTCGTTAGGGGTAGTCTGTAGGTGCGTCTTCCCCTTCTCCCCGTCAAAACGGGGAGAAGGTGCCCGACAGGGCGGATGAGGGGCTTGGGGCTCTCCATCGCCACCAGCCGTGCGATCGGAATTCATAACGAATGATAGCAGTCTCCATTCTCAACCGCCTGATCATGGCCGCCGTCACGCTGTTCGGTGTGGCGCTGATTGTCTTCGTGCTGCTGCGGGTCGTGCCCGGCGATCCCATCGCCATGATGATCTCGCCGGGCGCAAGCCCCGCCGATATAGCCGCCTTGCGCGCCCATTACGGCCTCGATGCAAGCCTGACGACGCAGTTCGGCATCTGGCTGAAATCTGTGCTGACGGGTGATTTCGGCACGTCGATCTCGCTGAAGCGCGATGTGCTGTCGCTGTTGGGAGAACGCCTGCCGGCGACGCTGGAGCTTGCCTTTGCAGCCCTCGTGCTCGCGGTCCTTCTCGGTGGTGCTGTCGCCATCATCGGCACGCTTGCCCGCCGAACCATCTTCGAACCCATCATCGACAGCCTCAACGGCCTCTTCCTTGCCGTGCCGGATTTCGTCTGGGCGCTGGCGCTGGTGCTCGTCCTCGGCGTTCTCTTTCCGCTTTTTCCGCTTTCCGGCCGCATCGATCCGAGCACGGACGCGCAATTCGCGACCCCCTTCTATCTTATCGAAAGCCTGCTCACCCTCCGCTTCCGGATCTTTGCCGATATATCAGCCCATATGGTCATGCCGGTGCTGGCGCTCGGCCTGCCGCTCGCAGCCATCATCGCCCGGGTACTGAAGGCGGCACTCTCGGAAGCCATGGTGCAGGACTACATCCTGCTCGCCAAACTGAAGGGCATGTCCGATCTGCGGCTCGTTCTGCAGGAAGCGCTGCGCAACGCCGTCGGCCCGACTATTGCGCTCACCGGCGTGCAATTCACCTTCCTGATCGGCGGCACCGTCATCGTCGAGCGCATCTTCGCCTATCCCGGCATCGGCAACATGGCGATCGACGCGGTCATCAACCGCGACCTGCCGCTGATCCAAGGGCTGGTGCTCGTGTTCGGCGCTCTCTTCATCCTCGTCAATCTGGCGGTCGACCTCCTGGTCGCGGCCTTCAATCCGAGGCTCGCCCATGGCTGACGTCATCTCGCCCGCCGTGCCAAGCTCGCCCTCCCGGATGGCGAAACGCGTACGAGCATTGCTCTCCCAGCCGAAGGTCATCTTCGGCGGCGGCTCCATCCTGATCCTGATCATTCTCGCTGTTTTCGCGCCCTATATCGCGCCAAAGGATCCGTTGGAGCAGGACCTGATGTCCGGCACCCTGCCGCCGATCTGGGTCGATGGCTCCGATCCGGGCTTCCTGCTGGGCACGGATGATCTGGGCCGAGACGTGCTGTCCCGCGTCATCTTCGGCACGCGTATCGCACTGACTGTCGCCTTCGTCGCGGCAGGGCTCGCAGCATTCATCGGTACGCTGCTCGGCCTTCTCGCCGGCTGGTACGGCGGATGGATCGACAAAGTGATTTCGCGCCTTGTCGATATCTGGATGGCCTTCCCGCCCGTGCTACTGTCGATCCTGCTGGTCGCCGTCTTCGGTTCCGGCGTGCATTCGGTCATCGCAGCCATCGTCATCATCGACTGGACCCGCTTCTGTCGCGTCGTGCGATCGGAAACGCAGGCTCAGGCGCGGATGGATTATGTGACGGCGGCCCATACGATCGGCTTTTCGCGGGCCAGGATTCTCTTCAGCGAAATCCTGCCCAATGTCATGCCGGTCCTGATCGCCCTCGTCAGCCTGGAAATGGGCATCGCCGTCATCGTCGAGGCCATCCTGTCCTTCGTCGGCCTCTCCGTCTCCTCGGACACGCCGACCTGGGGCGGCATGATCGCCGAGGGCCGGCAGATCATCTATGAAGGATGGTGGGTGCTGGTCGTGCCGCTGATCGCCCTCTTCGCGACCGTACTTGCCTTCAACCAGCTTGGCGACGGGCTGCGCCGCGCCCTCGATCCGGTGATGCGCCGATGACTGCGCCGCTTCTCTCCATAACGGGCCTGAATGCCGTGTCCGACCGCGACGGGGGCGCGCCGATCTTGCGCGATGTCTCCGTCACGCTCGAGCGCGGCGAAGTGCGCGGCCTCGTCGGCGAAAGCGGCGCCGGCAAGTCGACCATTGCCAAGGCCTTGCTCGGCATTCTGCCGCGCGGCGTCCGCATCACCGGCGGCTCCATCCTCTTTGAGAACCGTAACCTTCTGGCTCTCTCCGCTAGGGAATTGCGCGACATCATGGGCAGCGATATCTCGCTGATCCCGCAGGATCCGCAGACCGCGCTCAATCCCGGCCGCCGCATCGAGGCTCAGCTGACCGACGGCCTGCGGCTGAAGCGGGGCATGTCGTCGCGCGATGCCCGACAGCGCGCGCTGAAACTGCTCGATGAAGTGCATATCCGCGATCCCGAACGCGTGCTGCGCGCCTATCCCCATGAATTGTCCGGCGGCATGCGCCAGCGCATACTGATTGCCGCCGCCTTCGCGCTGGAGCCGAAACTGGTCGTGGCCGACGAGCCGACCACGGCGCTCGACGTCACTGTGCAGAAGCAGATCCTGCGGCTGATCCGCGGCCTGCAGGAGGCGCATGGCACGGCCGTCATCTTCGTCACCCACGATCTCGGCGTCGTCGCCCAGATCTGCGATAGCGTGACATTGCTCTACGCCGGCAAGGTCATCGAACAGGGCAAAACCGGCGATGTGCTCGCGCGCCCACAACACATCTACACGAAATCGCTGCTGTCGGCCGGCCCGCGTTACGACCGGCCGGATGCCGGGTTGACGCCGGTGCCGCAAGCCGTCTTCGAACAACTGCGCCGAGAGATCGGCATTCCGGAGGGCGGCCAATGAGCACTTCCGATATTCTTCTGTCCGCAAAGGGGCTCGAGGTCACTTACGGCGCCAGACGTCGCCTGTTTGGGCCCGCTGCCGGCGGCAACAAGGTTTTGCACGGCGTCGATATCGACATCCGTCGCGGCGAAACCGTCGGCATCGTCGGCGAAAGCGGCTCAGGCAAGACGACGCTCGGCCGTGCCCTGCTCCGGCTGGTCGATGTCTCCGCCGGCTCCATCCATTTCGACGGCACCGACATCACGCGCCTGCCTGATAGCGAAATGCGCCCCCTGCGCCGGCGCATGCAGATGATCTTCCAGGATCCGATGGCCTCGCTCAACCCGCGCCACACGATCCGCCGCATCCTAGTCGAACCGCTGCTCCTGCACGGACTGGCCTCGGATCGCAAGGAGGCCGAACGCCGCGTCGCCGTCATCCTCGAGCGCATGACGCTGCCGCAGAGCTGCCTTGACCGCAATCCGCACGAGCTCTCCGGCGGCCAGCGCCAGCGCATCGGCATCGCCCGCGCCGCCCTGCTGGAACCGGATTTTGTGCTCGCCGACGAGATCGTTTCCGGACTCGACGTGTCGACGCAGGCGCAAGTGCTGAACCTGTTGAAGGAACTGTCGCGCGACCTCGGCCTTTCCATGGCCTTCATCAGCCATGACCTCTCCGTCATCCGCGCGATTTGCAACCGCGTCTATGTGATGCGCCACGGCCGTGTGGAAGAGGAAGGCGATTGCGAGCGCGTCTTCGCAGCACCCGCCTCCGGCTACACGCGCATGCTGCTCGACGCCATTCCGCTGCCGGAAATCGATCCGACCTGGCTCGGCCGCGACGCGGGACAGGAGGACGCCGCCTGAAAAGGCGGCATCCTTACTTCAAGCGAAAGCGCTGTATCTTGCCGGACTCCGTCTTCGGCAAGGCATCGACGAAGATGATCGACCGGGGATATTTATAGGGTGCTATGACAGCCTTGACGTGATTTTGCAGCGCCTTGACCAGCAGATCAGATCCAGTCACGCCGGATACCAGCACCACATGCGCCTGAACGATGTGGCCGCGATCCTCGTCCGGCTTGCCGATCACGGCGCATTCGAGCACGTCGGCATGCGACAGAAGCGCTGCTTCCACTTCCGGCCCGGCAATATTGTAGCCGGCCGAAAGAATGATGTCGTCGGAGCGCGCGGCGAAATGGAAATAGCCTTCCTCGTCCTCGATGAAGCTGTCGCCCGTCAGGTTCCAGCCGTCTCGGACATAGTCAGCCTGCCTGTTATCGGCGAGATAGCGGCAGCCGATCGGCCCGCGAACCACCAGCTTGCCGATCGTGCCGCGCGGCACCTCATTCATGTCGTCATCGACGACGCGCGCCTCATAGCCCGTCAGCGGCCTGCCTGTACAGTTCGGTCTGGCATCATCAAGCCGATTGGAAATGAAGATATGCAGCAGCTCGGTCGAGCCGATCCCGTCGAGGATCGGCTTGCCGGTCTTGCGCGTCCACTCCTCAAAGATCGGTCCGGGCAGCGTCTCGCCGGCAGAAACCGCAATGCGGAGCGAAGAAAGATCCGCGCCCTCTTCCATGGCGGCCAGTATGGCCCGATAGGCGGTCGGCGCTGTAAAGCTAATCGTCGCGCCATATTCCTGAATGATCTCGACCATGTTCTTCGGCGAGGCATTTTCGAGCAGGGCGGTTGACGCTCCGAAGCGCAGCGGGAAGACAACCAGACCGCCCAGGCCGAAGGTAAAAGCGATCGGCGGCGAGCCGATGAAGACGTCATCAGGCGTGACCTGCAGCACCTCCTTGGCATAGGCATCGGCGATGATCAGGATATCGCGATGGAAATGCATCGTCGCCTTGGGCACACCTGTCGATCCCGACGTGAAGCCGAGCAGCGCCACGTCGTCGCGCCCGGTTTTCACCGCTTCGAAACGAACCGGCTTATTGAGGGCTATGCGGTCGAGTTCGGCATCGTGATTGGCCGTGCCGTCAAAGCCGACCACCTGCTTCAGGAAGCGGCTGTCCTTGGCCGCGGCGACAAGCTCCTCCAGCAGCCTTGTATCGCAAAGCGCCAGCGAGATTTCCGCCTTGTCGATGACCTTCGAAAGCTCTCCCGCCCGCAGCATCGGCATGGTGTTGACGGCGACGGCGCCGACCTTGGTTACCGCAAGCCAGCAGGCAATCATCGCCGGATTGTTGCCGGAACGGATGAGAACGCGATTGCCGGGCTTTACGCCGAAATTTTCGACGAGCCCATGGGCAATGCGGTTGGTCCAGTCCGCCAGTTCCTTATAGGTGCGGCGGCGGCCATTGCCGATCAGCGCCACATGATCGCCGAACCCTCGTTCGACCATCCGGTCGCTGAGCTCGAAGCCGGCATTCAGCCATTCGGGATAGTCGAAACCATCCATCAGCAGCTCGGGCCATTCGCCGAAGGGCGGCAGGTTGTCTCGCGTGAATGTATCGGTATGACCGGTCGGTCCCAGCATTGCCTTGCTCCCGCATTCTTCTCGATCAAATCGCCACGACAGCCGCTTTCCCCTGCAGCCCGTGTAGCGCGATAAAAAAGATCGCACCGAAGATCGAAATGTTCAAGCGAGAAATTTTAAGCCTAAAATATTTTTGGATTCTCTTTGATTTTAAAAGGCAATTTTGGAATTTTGAGCTATTGTAGCCATCCACAGACCACAGATTCCGGCAAGACAAGCCTTGACGAACGGCCACGACGAGATATTTTAAACTTAAATGATTTCGAGGCCGACTTCGGTCGCGTAAGGAGGGATAAGCGATGCGCATCGTCTGTATCGGCGGCGGGCCTGCCGGCCTCTACTTCGCGCTTCTGATGAAGAAGCTGCATCCCGAACATTCGATCCGCGTCGTCGAGCGCAACCGCCCTTATGACACCTTCGGCTGGGGCGTTGTTTTCTCCGATGCCACCATGATATCGATGCGCGAATGGGATCCGGAAAGTGCGGCCGAGATCGAGGACGCCTTCAATCATTGGGACGATATCGAAGTCCTGTTCAAGGGCACGCGCCAGCGCACTTCAGGCCACGGCTTTGTGGGCATCGGCCGCAAGAAGCTGCTGAATATCCTGCAGAAACGCTGCGAAGCCCTCGATGTCGAACTGATCTTCGAGACCGACGTCAATTCCGATCTCGATTATCCCGACGCTGATCTGGTCATCGGTTCGGACGGTCTCAATTCCAGGATCCGCAACCATTATCCGGAGGTCTTCCAGCCAGATATGATCACCCGGCCGAACCGCTATATCTGGCTCGGCACCAACAAGCAGTACGACGCCTTCACCTTCGATTTCCGCCGGACCGAGCACGGCTGGTTCCAGTCGCATATCTACAAATTCGACGACAAGACCTCCACCTTCATCGTCGAAACCACCGAGGAAGCCTACCTCGCCCACGGTCTCGACAAGATGGATCAGGATGGCTCCATCGCCTTCTGCGAAAACCTGTTTTCCGAAGTGCTCGACGGCGGGTCGCTGATGACCAATGCGCGCCATATCCGAGGCTCGGCCTGGCTGAACTTCACCCGCCTGATCTGCGGCAAGTGGAGCCATTTCAACGGCAATTCGCATGTCGTGCTGATGGGTGACGCTGCCCACACAGCGCATTTCGCCATCGGCTCCGGCACCAAGCTCGCCATAGATGATGCCATCGAACTCACCCGGCAATTCCAGATCCACGGGCACGACAAGGACAAGATACCGGCCGTTCTCGAAACCTATGAGGAAATCCGCCGCGTCGACGTCGCCCGCATCCAGAATGCCGCCCGCAACGCGATGGAATGGTTCGAAGTTGTCGGACGCCGCTATGCCGACACGCTCGAGCCACCGCAATTCATGTACTCGATGCTCACCCGCTCGCAGCGCATCAGCCACGAAAATCTGAGGCTTCGCGACAAGGACTGGCTCGAAGGTTTTGAGCGCTGGTTCGCGGAAAAATCCGGCCTCGCCGTCGGCAACGACCGGTGCCTGCCGCCGATGTTCACGCCCTATCGCCTGCGTGACGTCCAGCTCGTCAACCGCATCGTCGTCTCGCCGATGGCGATGTATTCGGCTGAAGACGGCGTCATGAACGATTTCCACATCGTCCATCTCGGCTCGCGCGCGCTTGGCGGCGCAGGCCTGATCTTCGCGGAGATGACCTGCGTCACCCCGGATGCGCGCATCACCCCCGGCTGCCTTGGCCTCTGGAACGATGAACAAGTCGCACAGTGGAAGCGGCTTGTCGACTTCGTCCATACGAGCAGCGCCGCCAAAGTCGGCATTCAGCTCGGCCATGCCGGACGCAAGGGCGCGACAAAGCTCGCCTGGGAAGGGATCGATCAGCCGCTTGCGGAAGGTGAATGGCCGTTGATCTCGGCATCATCAGTCCCTTACCTTAAGAACAGCCAAGTGCCGAAGGCCATGGACCGCGCCGATATGGAGCGCGTCAAGGCCGATTTCATCCGCTCGACGGAACTCGCCGTCAAGACCGGCGCCGACTGGCTGGAGCTGCACTGCGCCCACGGCTATCTGCTGTCGAGCTTCCTGTCGCCGATCACCAACACGCGTGATGACGAATATGGCGGCAGCCATGAAAACCGTGCCCGCTATCCCCTCGAAATCTTCAAGGCCATGCGGGCGATCTGGCCCGCAGACAAGCCCATGTCCGTCCGCCTCTCCTGCCATGACTGGACCGATGGCGGCAACACGCCGGAAGATGCGGCGATCTTCGCTCGTCTATTCAAGGAGGCGGGCGCCGATCTGATCGATTGCTCCTCCGGCCAGGTTTCGAAAGAGGAAAAGCCTGTTTATGGCCGCCTGTTCCAGACGCCCTTCTCCGACAAGATCCGCAACGAGATCGGCATTCCCACGATTGCCGTCGGCGCAATCTCGGAAGCCGACCACGCCAATTCGATCATTGCCGCCGGCCGCGCCGATCTCTGCGCCGTCGCCCGCCCGCATCTGGCCGATCCCGCCTGGTCACTGCATGAAGCCGCCAAGATCGGCCTGACGTCCATTCCATGGCCGAAGCAGTATCTCTCCGGCAAGACGCAATACGAAACCAACCTCGCCCGCGCGGCGACGACCGCGCCGGCGAAGTGAGGGTCAGATGACGACTTCGGGCAAACTTGCGGGTCGCCATGCCCTCGTCACCGGCGCCGGCAGCGGCATCGGTGCAGCGATCGCAAGGGCGCTTGCAGCGGACGGCGCGCGCGTCACCTTGGCCGGCCGCCGCAAGGAGCCTCTGGAAGCGATCGCAGCCGAAATCGGTACCCAGACATTCGTGCTCGATGGGTTCGACGTCACAAGTACCGAGGCCATAGCCCACGGCCTCGCAAAGGCACGCGAAAAATTCGGCCCCATCGATATTCTCGTCAACAACGCTGGCGAAGCGCCGAGCGCGCCCTTCGAGAAGACCAGCCTCGAGACATGGAACCATGTCCTGTCAGTCGACCTCACCGGCGTTTTCCTGGTGACGCAGGCCGCCCTGCCCGACCTGAAGGCGCATGGCGCCGGGGCGCGCATCATCAACATCGCCTCAACGGCTGGCTTGAAGGGATACGGCTACGTCTCCGCCTATGTGGCCGCCAAGCACGGCGTCGTCGGCCTCACCCGCTCGCTGGCGCTGGAATTCGTCAAAACCGGCATGACAGTCAATGCCGTCTGCCCGGGCTTCACCGATACGCCGATCATCCAGCGGTCGATCGAGACCATCGTCGCCAAGACGGGGCGCACGGCCGAGCAGGCGCTTGGCGAGTTCACGAAATCCAATCCGCAGGGGCGGCTCGTCAAACCGGAAGAAGTCGCCGACACCGTTCTGTGGCTGGCATCGCCGGCGGCAGCATCGATCAATGGACAGGCAATCGCGGTTGCCGGTGGGGAGGTTTGAACGCGATGAGCGATCTAGATATGACGATGCGAGGACACCTGAAGCCCTTCAAGGATTACAAGCCGCAACATTTCCTCTGGGACGTCAGCGAGGATGGCCGCGTCGCCACGCTCACGCTGAACCGCCCGGAACGTAAGAATCCCCTGACCTTCGACAGCTATGCCGAGCTGCGCGACCTCTTCCGCGATCTTGCCTATGCATCGGACGTTCGCGCTGTCGTATTGACCGGCGCTGGCAGCAATTTCTCTTCCGGCGGCGACGTGTTCGAGATCATCGAACCGCTGACCCGCATGGCCATGCCCGAGCTTCTGGCCTTCACGCGCATGACTGGCGATCTCGTCAAGGCGATGCGCAAATGCCCGCAGCCGATCGTCGCCGCAGTCGACGGTATCTGCGCCGGTGCAGGCGCCATCCTCGCCATGGCCTCCGATCTCAGGCTGGCCACGCCCGAGGCCAAGACTGCCTTTCTCTTCACCCGTGTCGGTCTTGCGGGCGCGGATATGGGCGCATGCGGCATCCTGCCCCGCATCATCGGCCAGGGCCGCGCCGCCGAGCTTCTCTTTACCGGCCGCTCGATGACGGCGACGGAAGGTCATGCCTGGGGCTTCTACAACGGCCTGCACGCCAGCGCCGATCTGGAGCAGGAAGCAGTCAAGCTCGCCCGTTCGCTTGCCGATGGCCCTTGGTTCGCGCATGGCATGACCAAGACGATGCTGAACCAGGAATGGGCGATGGGCATCGATGAGATGATCGAATCCGAGGCGCAGGCCCAGGCCGTTTGCATGGCGACGCAAGACTTCCGCCGCGCCTTCGAAGCTTTCGCGGCCAAGCGCAAACCGGAATTTCAGGGGGACTAGGCGATGTCGACGGCAAGCAGCCTCCCCGGTCCGACGCGGGATCATCTAGATTGGCCGTTCTTCGAGGAACGCCACCGCGAATTCGCGGCTGAGGTGGACACTTTCGCCAAATCCTCTGCTATCGCGGCGATCGACCACAGGGATGTCGACGACGCTTGCCGAAAGCTGGTCAAGGCGCTCGGCAATGCCGGGCTTCTTGCCGCCGCGACGGGTTCTTCCCATGACAAACCGCTGATCGACTCTCGCCTCGTTTGCCTCGCACGTGAAACCCTCGCCTGGTATGACGGCCTTGCCGACTTCGCCTTTGCCATGCAGGGGCTGGGCACCGGCGCCATCGGCCTTTCCGGTTCACCTGAGCTGCGCGCCGCCGTGCTGCCGAAAGTACGTGCCGGCGATTGGCTTGCCGCCTTCGCGCTGTCCGAAAAAGACGCCGGCTCCGATGTCGCGGCCATGAGCTGCGCAGCCCGCCTCGATGGCGACCACTATATTCTCGACGGCGAGAAGACCTGGATCTCGAACGGCGGCATCGCCGATGTCTACACGGTCTTCGCCCGCACCGGCGAGGCACCGGGAACGCGCGGCATTTCCGCCTTCGTCGTCTTTGCCGACGATCCCGGCTTCTCCATCGTCGAGCGCATCGAGGTGATCGCGCCGCATCCGCTGGCGACAATCCGCTTCGAGAATTGCCGCATCCCCGCTTCGCGTCGCCTCGGCGCGCCGGGCGAAGGTTTCAAGATCGCCATGCGCACCCTGGATATCTTCCGCGCCTCAGTCGCTGCCGCAAGCCTCGGCTTTGCCCGCCGCGCGCTCGATGAATCCGTTGCGCATGTTCGCGCCCGTCCGATGTTTGGCGGAAGGCTCGCCGACCTTCAGTTGACGCAGGCCGCCCTCGGCGATATGGCGACCGGCATCGACGCGGCAGCACTGCTCACCTATCGGGCGGCCTGGCGTCGCGACGTGCAGCACTTGCCGACGACGCGCGAGGCCGCCATGGCCAAGATGACGGCTACGGAAACCGCGCAGAGCGTCATCGACCGCGCCGTCCAGCTGTTTGGCGGGCGCGGCGTGAAGTCCGGCGAGATAACGGAAAAACTCTATCGGGAGATCCGCGCGCTTCGCATCTATGAAGGTGCGACGGAGGTTCAGAAACTCATCGTCGCGCGCGAACTTCTGAAAGCCAATTAGTGGGAGACGACAGCATGAGCCGCGAGATTTTCGACTGGGCCGATCCGTTCCGGCTGGTGGAGCAGCTGAGCGATGAAGAACGCATGGTGCTGGACACCGCCCATTCCTATGCGCAGGAGAAGCTCAGCCCCCGCGTGCTCGAAGCCTTCCGCCATGAAAAGACCGATCCGACGATCTTCCGCGAGATGGGCGAGCTCGGCCTGCTCGGGCCGACGATTGCGCCGGAGTATGGCGGCGCCGGCCTCGGCTATGTCGCCTATGGCCTGATCGCCCGCGAGGTGGAACGGGTCGACAGCGGCTATCGCTCGATGATGAGCGTACAGTCCTCGCTCGTCATGGTGCCGATCGATGCTTTCGGCTCGGAAGCACAGAAGCAGAAATATCTGCCGAAGCTTGCCACTGGCGAATGGATCGGCTGCTTCGGCCTCACCGAACCGAACCACGGCTCCGACCCGGGCTCGATGGTGACGCGGGCAAAGAAGGTCGATGGCGGCTACAGCCTCACCGGCGCCAAGACCTGGATTTCGAACGCACCGATCGCCGATGTCTTCGTCGTCTGGGCCAAGACCGAGGACGGCATCATCCGTGGCTTCATCCTCGAAAAGGGCTGGAAGGGCCTGTCGGCACCGGCCATCCACGGCAAGGTGGGCCTGCGCGCCTCGATCACCGGCGAAGTGGTCATGGACAATGTCTTCGTGCCGGAAGAAAACCTGCTGCCCAATGTTTCCGGCCTCAAAGGGCCGTTCACCTGCCTCAATTCGGCGCGCTTCGGCATTGCCTGGGGTGCGCTCGGTGCTGCCGAGGATTGCTATGCCAAGGCGCGGCAATATGTGCTCGACCGCAAGCAGTTCGACCGTCCCCTTGCCGCCAATCAGCTGATCCAGAAGAAGCTCGCCGACATGGTGACCGAGATCACGCTCGGCCTGCAGGGCTGCCTGCGTCTCGGCCGCATGAAGGAAGACGGCCATCCGCCTGTGGAGCTGACGTCGATCCTCAAGCGCAACAGCTGCGGCAAGGCGCTCGACATCGCCCGCGCCGCCCGCGACATGCTCGGCGGCAACGGCATCTCCGACGAGTTCGGCATTGCCCGCCATCTCGTCAACCTCGAAGTGGTCAACACCTATGAGGGAACCCACGACATCCACGCCCTCATCCTCGGCCGCGCCATCACCGGCATCGCCGCTTTTTCGAATTGAGGCCGGCTTTGGCGTTCAAAACCACGAGACCCCTGCGCTTCGGAGATTGCGACCCCTCGGGGATCGCCTATTTCCCGTCCTATCTGAACATCCTCGTCGGAGTGTTGGAGGATTACTTCACCTCGCTTGGCTTCCCTTGGAAGAGATTGGTCGACGACCGCCGGATCGGCGTGCCCACCGTGCGGCTGGATCTGACTTTCATGAAGCCGGGCTTTCAGGGCGACGACCTTGAGTTCGCGCTGACGGTACGCGGCATCGGCCGTTCTTCGCTCGATCTGGAACACCAGGTCTCGGCGAATGGCCATGTGCTGTGGACTGCCAAGCACCGTGTCGTCGCCACCTCGCTCGACAACAATCAATCGCTTGCCTGGCCGGATGATATCCGCGCCGCACTGACCTCTCATCTGGAGACGACCGATGCACACCATCCTGCAACCTGAAGGCTGGGCCAAGCCGATCGGCTATGCCAATGGCATGGCGGCAACCGGCCGCATGGTGTTCGTCGGCGGCCAGGTCGGCTGGAATGCTGCCTGCGAATTCGAAAGCGACGACTTTGTCGAGCAGGTGCGCCAGACATTGAAGAATGTCGTCGCCATCCTCGCCGAAGGCGGTGCCGAACCGAAACACATCACCTCGATGACCTGGTATTTCACCGACAAGCAGGAATATCTCGCCAGCCTGAAGGCCATCGGCCAGGTGTATCGCGAGGTCATCGGCCGGCACTTTCCGGCCATGGCCGCCATGCAGGTCGTCGCCCTTGTCGAGGATCGCGCCAAGATCGAAATCCAGGCTACAGCCATCATTCCGGAATAGCTCGGGATAGACTGGGGAGATCATGTCGGCACTGCGCTTTTCGCAAACCATCTCGGCGGCGCTGACCGACGGGATCCTTGTCGTCACCATAGACAATGCGCCCGTCAACGCGCTCTCGGCGGATGTCCGGGCCGGCCTGATGGCGGCGCTCGATCATGCCGAGAACGAGCGCACAATCGCCGGCGTCGTACTGACAGGCGCGGGCAACAGCTTCATCGGCGGCGCCGACATCAAGGAATTCGGCAAGCCGCCGATCGAGCCGCTGCTGCCTGATGTCATCGCCCGCATCGAAGCCTTTGCGAAGCCCATGGCTGCAGCCATCAATGGCGCAGCGCTCGGCGGCGGCCTCGAGGTAGCGCTTGCCTGCCATCGTCGCCATGCCGCTCCGGCCGCCAAGCTCGGCCTGCCGGAAGTCAAGCTCGGCATCGTGCCCGGCGCCGGCGGAACACAGCGCCTGCCGCGCCTCATCGGCACCACCGCCGCCATCGATATGATCGCTAGCGGACGCATCGTTTCTGCCACCGAAGCGCTCAAGCTCGGCATTCTCGATGGGGTTTCCGAGAGCGCCCTGCTCGCAGACGCCATTGCGGGTATCAAAGTAGCCGTCGCTTCCTCGTCGCGTCGCACTGGCATACTCTCCGTTCCATCGGAGACCGTTGAGACCATCGACAAGGCAGCAGCCGATGCGCTGCGCAAGGCACGCGGTCAACGTGCGCCTGTCGAAGCCATCCGCCTCGTCCGCCTTGCTGCAACTGCTCCGTTGACGGAAGGACTTGCCGAAGAACGTCGCACCTTCATCGAACTTCGCGATAGCGAGGAGGCGGCTGCTTTGCGCCATGTCTTCTTCGCCGAACGCGCCGCCGGCAAGGTCGAGGGTTTGGAGGCAGTCACCCCGCGCAGAATTGAAACCGTCGGCATCGTCGGCACTGGACTGATGGGATCGGGCATCGCGGTCGCCGCACTGAACGGCGGCTATCGCGTCATCGGCGTCGAGCAGAGTGCCGAAGCAGCGGAAAAGGGCCGCGAACGGATCGCCGGCATCCTCGACAAGGCAGTGCAATCCGGACGCCTCGACGCGGCCGGTCGCGAGGACCGTTTAGGTCGATTGAGCGTGACCGCCGATATGCGGCAACTCGCGCATGCCGATATCGTCATCGAAGCCGTCTTCGACGACCTCGCCGTCAAGACCGAACTGTTCCAGCGCCTCGATACGATCGTCCGCGCCGACGCAATTCTCGCGACCAACACCAGCTATCTCGATCCTGACGTCATCGCCGCCGCCACTGCGCGGCCCGAGCGGGTCGTCGGCCTGCACTTCTTCTCACCCGCCCACATCATGCGGCTGCTGGAGGTGGTGAACTGCAAGAAGACGGCGCCGGAGGTCCTGGCGAGCGCATTGGCATTCGCGAAGCGGTTAGGCAAACTGCCGATCGTCTGCGGCGTCACCGAAGGCTTCATCGGCAACCGCGTCTTTTCGGCCTATCGCCGCGAGGCCGAATATATGGTCGAGGACGGCGCCTTGCCGCACGAGATCGATGCGGCTATGGAAGCCTACGGTTTCCCCATGGGTCTTTTCGCCGTCTACGATATGGCTGGCCTGGAGATCGCCTGGGCGCGCCGCAAGCGGCAGGCCGCAACGCGCGATCCTGCGGAACGCTATGTCGTCATCGCCGACCGGCTATGCGAGGCCGGTCGCTTCGGCCAGAAGGCCGGGCGTGGCTGGTATGCCTATCCCGACGGCAAGCGGACAGTCGATCCGGACGTAACAGCCATGATCGACGCCGCGCGCGCCGAGAAAGGCATCGTGCCGAAGCTCTTCACTGCGGAAGAGATCGTCACCCGCCTGCTGAAAGCCATGTCCGCCGAAGGTGACGCGCTGCTTTCGGAAGGCATCGCCGCCCGCGCCAGCGACATCGATCTCGTCATGATCAACGGCTACGGCTTTCCATCGAGCAAGGGCGGCCCGATGTTCGCCGCTGGCCGCCGCTAAAGCAATTCCAGGAAAAGTGCGCAACGGTTTTCCGTCCGGAATTGCGTAAAACAAAGAGATAGAGCGGTTCAGAGATTCCGTGAAAAGCTGAACCGCTCTAAGCGCGGTTACGCCGCCGAGGACAGCAGCGTGAACAGTTCCTGCGGTCGGTTGACCCCGCGCAGCGCGTAGCGACCGACGGAGACGAGATCGTTGCTGCTGTGTGTCGATAGCGTCTCGACGAAGTTCGACGACATCAGGACATTGCGGTCGGCCGAACGGCACATGGAGGCGATGCGGCTGACCTCGTTGACAGCAGGCCCGATGACGGTGAAGTCCAGCCGGTCCATGCTGCCGATATTGCCATAGAAGACGTCGCCGATATGCAGGCCAAGATAGACATCGGTGACGGGCCTGCCCTCGATCTGCCGCTGGGCGTTCAGATCGCGCAGTCTCTGGCGCAGCAGCGATTCCGCCATCAGCGCGGCAGCACAGGCATCGGCGGAATTCCTCGCCTTGAAGATCGCCAGCGTGCCGTCGCCGATCAGCTTCAGCACATTGCCGCCCGCCTCGTGGATCGAGGAAATGACGGCATCGGCATAGGCGTTCAGCATCGGGATGATCTCATCCGGCTCGGCGGTATCGGAGATGCGGGTATAGTTGGCGAGATCGGAAAACCAGAGCGCCGCCGAAATCCGCTCAGTCTTGCCGCGCGTGATCTTGCCTTCGAGGACATGCCGGGCGGCATCCTCGCCGAGATAGACCTCGGCAATCGTTCGGGCGATACGGCTCATGCCGGTGCACTTGATTGCCAACGCCAGCGCCGGCGTAAGCTTGCGCAGCACGCGCAGATCCTCGTCCGGGAAACCCACTTCGGCAGCGGTGGCGAAGTTGGAGTAGAAGCAATCCATCTCGCCGATCGTGCCCCCTTCTTCGAAACGGTGCACCATGGCCATGTAGTCAGTGTGACCATCGGCCAGCAGCGTGTCGAGCCCATAGAAATCGGCCGGCTCGCCGAAGCCGATGCGGCGGCGCACTTCGTCGCCGCCCGTCGTCAACATATGATGGAAGGCGGAACGTTGCCAATTCTCGGCGGCGATCCCCTGATGCGACGGGCCATATTCGAACTCGCGCTCGATCACCTGGTTGCCGTCCCAGCGGAAAGCACGGCCCTCATAGACCGGATGCAGCGTGTCCATCAACGCCATGGCACGATCGAGCCTGAGACCATGCTGGCGGCACTGCTCGCAGAAACCCGCCAGGATATCGGTTTCTGCCATGCCCTTGAGGCCGGCCTGCATGAGCCAGCTGGCGATTTCGCCGATGTCCTTCGCGTCCATGGATATCTCCCGACCCTCTAAAGGATTCGCTTTAGTACGAAACTTATAGGGTTGGAATGCCATACGACGCAAAATAGTCTCAACGGAAGTAAGTGATTGCCGCCCCTGTGGCACAGAAGCGGCGATTTGACATGCTGGAAGGGTGGCGGCGAAGTCTCAGCCCCTTGCATGCGGCTTCAGCAGATCCTCCAGGCCGATGCGCCGGAAAAGTTCTGCGCGCACTCGGTCCGCGACGCCGTTGACGATCTCCGCACCATCTTCAGACGGATCGATATGGATACGGAACGGGCGTGTGCCGAAGGGCATATCCACGACTTCGACGATCGCGGTCGCGACCGAGGCGGCATCGGCATCGGCCGGTTCCAGCGAGGCGAGACCTTTCAATGCCTGATCAGGAACGCCTGCATAGGGACCGTTGTCGTATTCAGCGGCGCGGGCCTTGTCGGCAGGCGAGCCGGAATGGGCAAAATGGTTGGTACCCTTCGTGAAGGCGCCGGGCACGATGATGGCCGTTTCGATGCCCCAGCGGGTCAGTTCAGACGCATAGGAGACGGCGAGCGAATCCATCGCCGCCTTGGCGGCGAAATAAGGCGACAGATAGGGCGGCGTGCCGCCGCGGGTGCTTGATGAGGATACCCAGACGACCAGGCCCTTGCCCTGTTTGCGCATATGGGGCAACGCGGCGCGATTGACGCGCTGGGTGCTGAGCACGTTGATGTCGTAGAGTTCGGCAAATTGCTCGGCCGTGAAGGCTTCCGCGGGGCCGAAGGACATGTGGCCGGCATTGTGGATGACGGTGTCGATGCGACCCTGCTGTGCGATGATCTCGGCAATGCCGGCTTCCACGGATGCATCCGAGGCGACATCGAGCTCGACGGCTCTAAGATCGACGCCGTTCTCTCTGGCGAAGGCGGCAACCGCTTCAACCTGCGGCGCGTTGCGCCCTTGGGTCTCGCGGATGCCGGCATAGACGGTATGGCCTGCTCTGGCGAGGGCACGCGCCGTCAGAGCGCCGAAGCCGCTCGATGCGCCAGTGATGACGATGACTTGCTTGCTCATGATCCTGCTCCTTTTTGGATGGTCAGTTGCTGATGATGAAATGATGTCGAGAGGGGTGGTGGCGGCAGGCATTGCCCTGCCGCCTGAATGGCTCAGATCATGCCGCCGTTGGCGCGCAGCGTCTGGCCGTTGATCCAGCCGCCATCGGGGCCGACGAGGAAAGAGACGGCTGCGGCGATATCATCAGGCGTGCCCAGACGCTCCAGCGGGTTCATCTTGGCCATGCGGTCGATGAGTTCGTCACTCTTGCCATTGAGGAAGAGGTCGGTGGCCGTCGGGCCTGGAGCAACGGCGTTGACGGTGATCGACCGGCCGCGCAGCTCCTTCGACATGATGCCCGTCAGCGTCTCGACTGCCGCCTTCGTGGCGGCATAGACGCCATAGGATTCGAGCTTGAGCCCGACGACGCTGGTCGAGAAGTTGACGATACGGCCACCGTCGCGCAGCCGCTTGCCGGCCTCGCGCAGCGTGTTGAACGTGCCCTTGAGGTTGATGGCGATATGACGGTCGAAATGCGCGTCATCGGCGTCAGCAATCTTGGCAAGCTGCATGATGCCGGCATTGTTGATCAGCACATCGACGCCGCCGAAGGCCGCCTCGGCTGCATCGAACATGCGGCGCACGGCATCGAAATCGGAAACATCAGCCTTTGCCGTCAGCGCCTTGCCACCTTTTTCTTCGATCTTGCGGGCCAGCTCCTCGGCGGCGGCTTCGCTGCCGGAGTAGTTGATAACGACGGTGAAACCGTCTGCTGCCAGCCGCTGCGCAATGGCTGCGCCAATGCCGCGGGATGCGCCGGTAACGATCGCTACCTTGTTGGAATTGCTGCTCATGATCTTCATCCTTCACTGATCTTGCGCCGTGGCGCGTTTCGATGAGGAGAAGATGCCTCTTTTCAAAAGGCGGATAATGAGCCATTTATTGGCATCACTATCCGAAATGAGCGAACAAATAAGATGGACAGATTCGATGCCATGCGGGTGTTTTGCCGAGTGGTGGAGCGGCGCAGCTTCACGCTGGCGGCCGAAGACACCGGCCTGCCGCGCTCGACAGTGACGGATGCGGTCAAGCAGCTGGAGGCGCGGCTCGGGGTGCGCCTGCTGCAGCGCACGACGCGGCATGTGAGCCCGACGCTTGACGGCGAGGCCTATTATCAGCGCTGCCTGCGGATCCTCTCCGACATAGAAGATGCCGAAGGCGCCTTTGCCGGCGCCAAGCCGAAGGGGGTACTGCGCGTCGATGTGCATGGAACGCTGGCGCGGCACTTCGTATTGCCGAACCTGCCCTCCTTCCTCGAAACCTACCCTGAGATCGAATTTCAGATGACCGAGGGCGACCGCTTCGTCGATCTCATCCGCGAAGGGATCGACTGCGTGTTGCGCGTCGGCACGCTGCAGGACAGCGACATGATCGGGCGACGCGTCGCGATGCTGGAAGAAGTTACGCTGGCCGCTCCGGCCTATGTGAAGCGTCTCGGCATGCCGATGCATCCGGATACACTCAACGGCCATCGCATGGTCGGCTTCCGCTCCTCGGCGACGGGCGGGTTGCTGCCGCTGGAATTCGAGGTTGGCGGCACGGTGCGCGAGATCACCCTGCCGGCAACCATTTCCGTCAATGCCGCCGAGAGCTATTTCGCCGCGGCCAAGCTCGGGCTCGGCTTGATCCAGGTCCCGCGCTATCACGCTGAGGATGCCCTGCGCAGCGGCGAGCTGCTGCATGTCCTCAAGGAGTTTCCACCGACCCAGACGCCGGTATCCATGCTCTATCCACGCAGCCGCCAGCTTTCGCCGCGCGTGCGCGTTTTCATAGACTGGCTGGTCAAGGTCTTCGCAGGGCAGATCGGCGTGGAAACGCAGGCTGGATGAATATTCCACGCGAGCGATCAAATAAATGAAATCGGCTCTTTGAATGCGTGAGGAGCACGCCTACGTCGTAGTGCATATTCCGCTGACGACGGCGTCGCGATGTTGTGGCGACCCGGCAATTTTCGAGAGAGACTGAGCCGATGACCGAACAGAAGCAATTAAAGCTCGGCGCCTTCATGCGTCCCGTCAGCCTGCATACCGGCGCATGGCGCTATCCCGGCGCGTATCCGGACGCCAATTTCAATTTCCAGCATATTAAGAGCTTTGCGCAGGAGCTCGAAAAGGCGAAATTCGACGCCTTCTTCATGGCCGACCATCTGGCGGTCCTCAACATGCCGATCGAGGCGCTGAAGCGCAGCCACACCGTAACCTCTTTCGAGCCCTTTACCCTGCTTTCGGCGCTGGCCGCCGTCACCGACAGGATCGGTCTCGTCGCCACCGCGTCGACCACCTTCGACCAGCCCTACCACATCGCCCGCCGTTTCGCCTCGCTCGACCATATCAGTGGCGGCCGTGCCGGCTGGAATATCGTCACCACATCCAATCCCGACGCAGCCCTCAATTTCGGCCTCGACGAACATATGGACCATGGCGAGCGCTACCATCGCGCCCGCGAATTCTATGATGTCGTCACCGGCCTCTGGGACAGCTTCGCCGACGACGCCTTCATCCGCAATGCCGAGACCGGCATCTTCTTCGATCCGGAGAAAATGCACGTACTCGCCCACAAGGGCGAGGAGCTCAGTGTGCGTGGCCCGCTCAACATTGCCCGTTCGCCGCAGGGCTGGCCTGTCATCGTGCAGGCCGGACAATCCGATGCCGGCCGCCAGCTTGCGGCCGAGACGGCGGAAGCGGTGTTCGCCGCACCACGCAATCTCGCAGACGGCAAGGCGATTTTCGCCGACATCAAGGGACGGATGAGAGAGATCGGCCGGAATCCGGATCATCTGAAAATCCTGCCGGCCGCCTTCATCGTCGTCGGCGATACGGTTGAAGAGGCGAAGGCCAAGCGGGCCAAGCTCGACAGCCTCGTTCACTACGACAGCGCCATCGCATCGCTATCGATCGCGCTCGGCCATGATGCGTCCGGCTTCGATCCGGATGGCCTGCTGCCTGAAATTCCGGATACCAATGCCAGCAAGAGCGGACGCGAACGCGTCATCGCGCTTGCCGAAGCGGAAAAGCTGACCGTGCGCCAGCTTGCCCAGCGTCTCGGCGGCTATGCCGGCCTCGCCTTCGTCGGCACGCCGCAAACCATCGCCGACGAGATGGAGCAATGGCTGCACGAGGAAGGCTCCGACGGCTTCAATGTCGTCTTCCCGTTCCTGCCGCAGGGCCTGCTTGACGTAACCACCCGTGTCGTTCCGGAGCTGCAGCGCCGCGGCATTTTCCGCCGAGAATACGAAGGCACGACGCTGCGTGAGCATCTGGGCCTGCCGCGCCCGGACAATCGTTTCTTCAAGGCAATGCCTGCGGCAGCGCAGTGAGAGATACCAATGAGCCATATCACGCCGATCGACTACGAGACCGCCTCCGACGCAGTGCGTGCCGAGCACGACCGCGAAGTGGAGCTGCGCGGCCGCATGACGAACATGAAGCGGACGCTGCTGCATTCGCCGGTGGCGCATCGCATCTATGCCGAATGGTTCACACTGCGCGAAGAGCTGCGCCCGGCGCTGGACGACCGCGCCGTCTGGCTTCTCTGCCAGGCCATCGCAACGGAGTGCCGCTCGATCATCCCCGTCGGCTTTTTCCGCCGCGCGCTGATCAATGCCGGCCAGACACCCGACACGATCGTACCGAGCGAAGACGAAGCGCTGCTGATCGATTTCGGCAGAGCCATCGTCAGGGATTCCAACGCCGTTCCCGAGGAATTGTGGGAACGGCTGAAGGAACGCTATGACGAGCCGACACTCGTCAACCTCGTCGCCTTCGCCGGCATCATGATCGCCACCGCGATCTATAACAACGCCGTGAAGGTGGATATTGACCCGGAGCTCGGGCCTTATCTCGAAGGGTTTGAGTTGCCGGGACGATAAGGTGCCGCCTATCCCGCCCCCTGCGGGCGGGAAAACAAAATCAGCATTTAGCTTCAGCTAAGTGCTAGATTTTGCAAGGGAGGGGGTAGGTAGGGCGCACTTAACATCGAATAGGTTGAGCAAGACATGGCCACCGCTCTGGCAATTTCAATGGCTTAGAAATTGCGCCGAGCTATGGAATATGGAGGCGCTTCGGTGTCGCAATTCCTAAACCAATGAAATTGCTTTCTCGCCCGCCAAGGGCGAGATAGGCTCCGCATTTGCCGCCAGTCTGCGCCAACCTCACCCCGAAATCACCGTCTCGAACTTCGGATTGCCGCGGATCGTGTTGCTGACGGTGCAGATCTCGTCTTCGGCGGCATGCGCGATCGCATTGCGGATCTCGTCGCCGAAATCGCCCTTGATGGTGAAGGCGATGTTGAATTTCTCGACGCGGGAAAGCCCTTCCGTCGCCTTTTCACCTGTTACGACGGCGGTGACTTCGGTGAGCTTGTCGAGCACGCCGAGGCTGCTTGCGGCCATGCGCGCGCTGAGAACCAGGCAGGCCGACAGCGACGAATAGAGCAGATCGAGCGGGTTGAATCCCGGCTGCGACGGCGAGGTGACGATGTCGATTTCGCCGCCGGTCACCGATGTCACGTGCGGAAGACCGGTGCGGCCAACCGTGGCGGTGGCACCGGTCTGCCTCGTCTTCACCTTCAATTCGGCCATTTCGAAAATCCTTCAAATCGTGCAATAAAACCCTTGCTCAGAACATAGGGATTCACACCCTCGGACACAATTGCCGTTGCGGCCTCTTGCGTCTTTGCGCCAGTTAAGCCACCAAATGGTTACAAGCTCATCGCAGACAGGCACTTTGACATGACCGTTTCCGATCCCCGCGCCTTCCTCACCTCCCTGTTCGACGCCGCCGTGCGTGCGGCCGATCCACTGACGGGCATTCGCGCGCATCTGCCGGCCAAGCCGAAGGGGCGGACGATCGTCATCGGTGCCGGCAAGGGCTCGGCACAAATGGCAGCCGCGCTGGAGCAATGCTGGGATGGTCCGCTCGAAGGGCTGGTGGTGACGCGATACGGCTTTTCGGCGCCTTGCCGGCAGATGGAGATCATCGAAGCCGCCCATCCGGTGCCCGACGAAGCAGGGCTGATCGCCTCCGGCCGGCTATTGAAGCTCGTCGAAGGCCTGACGGAGGACGATCTGGTCATCGCCCTCATTTCCGGCGGCGGCTCGGCTCTGCTTCCATCGCCGGCGGGTACGCTGGCGCTCGCCGACGAGATCGCCGTCAACAAGGCACTGCTCGCCTCCGGCGCGCCGATTTCAGCGATGAATGTCATCCGCAAGCATCTGTCGACCATCAAGGGTGGCCGCCTTGCAGCCGCAGCCCATCCGGCCAAGGTTGTCTCGCTTGTCGTCTCGGATATTCCCGGCGACGATCCGGCGCTCGTCGCTTCCGGGCCGACCGTGCCGGGTGCCGGCACGCGTGCCGAGGCGCTCGATCTCATCCGCCTCTACCGGATCGAGCTGCCTGCTGCCGTTCTCGCCCATATCGAAAGGCAGGAGGCCGATGCGCCCCGGCCCGATGATCCGCGCTTTGCCGGTCATGAGGTGCATCTCATTGCATCCGCCGGTGTCTCTCTCGAGGCGGCTGCCGAAGTCGCGCGCGCGGCCGGCATCGAAACGGCCATTCTCTCGGATGCCATAGAGGGCGAAGCCCGTGAAGCCGCACACATGCATGCCGCCATCGCCCGCGAGGTGCTGCACCGCAGCCGGCCCTTTACCAAGCCGGTCGTGCTGCTCTCGGGCGGCGAAACGACGGTGACGCTGAAAGGCAAAGGCAAGGGCGGCCGAAATTCCGAATTCCTGCTGTCGCTGGCGATCGACATAGATGGCCATGACGGCATTCATGCCATGGCGGCGGATACCGACGGCATCGATGGCAGCGAAGACAATGCCGGCGCTTTTGCCGACGCCGGCACGGTGGCGCGGCTGCGTAATGCCGGAGTGATCCCCGCCGAAATGCTGGCGAACAACGATGCCTGGACAGCCTTCAATGCCATTGGCGATCTCTTCGTCCCCGGCCCGACAGGAACGAATGTCAACGACCTCCGCGCCATCCTGATCGTGTAAACGCTAGGGTAGATGCAAGTCAGGTACCGACGGTGCAGTCGTCGCAGCGCCAGTAGGCGGCCGCCATCGATGTCCATCGAAGAAAGTGGCGGCTACAATGCATGCACTCGATTTCGACGACATGCGTCTTCTCGGCAATGACGTGTGGCTTGGCCTTGGTCTTGCGTTCGTTCTTCCACTGTTCAAGCTTCGTGACGGCCATCATTACCTTCCGCGCAATACTTCCGCCTCGACGAGGGTTCCCCTAAAGTAGGCTGAACTAATGAAAGAAATATTGCAAGTGCGAAGGCGCCACCAACTCCTACACCTGGGAAGGACGAAACGACCCGTTTGCCACAGACGCTTGACGTGATATCGGTCAGTTTGGCGTCTGACGCTGACTGCTGTGGTCTCTCGCGAAAGATGGACGTTTTACTTTCGATTCACCTCTCGACGGCGCCACCGAAAAAATCACAACTGCGGATATCGCCATTTTCGTGCTGAACACCATGTCAATGGTGGGTCCTTTTACCCCTAATACCGCAACGAGAGGCATCATCATGCGCCAATTCCGCCAGCGGGCGATCTCCTCGGTCACCCTGGTCACATTCGCTCTTTTCTCCATCACGACAGCCCGAGCCGCCTCGCCGCCCCCGGTGGAGGCCGAGCATGGCATGGTGGTCACCGCCCAGCATCTGGCCACAGATGTCGGCGTGCAGGTGCTGAAAAGCGGCGGCAATGCGGTCGATGCCGCGGTCGCGGTCGGCTATGCGCTGGCCGTGGTCTATCCGACCGCCGGAAATATCGGCGGCGGCGGCTTCATGACCATCCGCTTGCGGGACGGCAAGACCACATTCCTGGATTTTCGTGAGCGCGCACCGTTGGCATCCACCAAGGGCATGTATCTCGACGACAAGGGCAATGTCGTCAAAGGCGCGAGCACCGATGGCTATCTCGCTGTCGGCGTGCCGGGCTCGGTCATGGGTTTCGAAACGGCCCGCGAGAAATACGGCACCAAGTCCCGCCAGGATCTGATGGCGCCCGCCATTCGCTATGCCAAGGAAGGCTTCACGCTGAATCAGGCCGATGCGGCCGAGCTGAACGAGGGCAAGAAATGGCTCGCGCGCGATCCGGCCACGGCCGCGATCTTCACCAAGGTGGACGGCACGCCCTTTGCGACCGGCGATACGCTGACCCAACCGGATCTCGCCAATGCTCTTTCCGGCATTTCGGAACAGGGGCCTGATGGATTCTATAAGGGACCGATCGCCAACGCCATCGTCAAGGCAAGCCAGGACAAGGGCGGCATTCTCGCAAACCAGGATTTCGAGCAATATAAGGTCCGCGAGCTCGATCCCGTGAAGTGCGACTATCGCGGCTACGAGATCATTTCCTCGCCACCCCCCTCTTCCGGCGGCATCATCATCTGCGAAATCCTCAATGTGCTGGAAGGCTACCCGCTTTCCTACACCGGCTATGCCTCGGCGGACACCGTGCACTTCATGACCGAAGCCATGCGTTACGCCTATGTCGACCGCAATTCGGCTCTCGGCGATCCAGACTTCGTCGACAACCCGGTCAGCAAGCTGCTGGACAAAGGCTATGCCAAGAAGATCCGCGACAGCATCGATCCCTACAAGGCCGGTACTTCCAAGGATCTGATGCCGAAGGGCCTCGGCGAAAGCCATGAGACGACGCATTATTCGATCATCGACAACGATGGCAACGCCGTTGCCGTCACCTACACGCTGAACGGTTCCTTCGGCGCCGGCGTCGTCGCGCCCGGCACGGGCATTCTTTTGAACAACGAGATGGACGACTTCACCTCCAAGCCGGGCGTGCCCAACCTCTATGGCTTGGTGCAGGGCGAAGCCAACGCCATCCAGCCGAAGAAAACGCCCCTTTCGTCCATGAGCCCGACGATCATCGCCAAGGACGGCAAGCCCTTCATGGTGATCGGCAGCCCCGGCGGCTCGCGCATCATCACCATCACGCTCGAAGCGATCATCAACGTCATCGATTTCGGCATGAATATCCAGCAGGCGATCGACGCGCCGCGCATCCATCACCAATGGCTGCCGGATAAAATCTATACCGAGCCCTATGCGCTTTCGCCCGATACGATGAAGCTGCTGGCCGGCATGGGCTACACGATTCAGGTCGGCGGCGACTGGCCGGTCTGGGGTCAGGCCGCGGGCATCCTGGTCGGCGGCAAGAGCCTCGGGGATATCGCCAAGGGTGGTGGCGCCCGCTACAATGGCGCCATGGATAGCCGCGCCGGCTCGGGGCTTGCCGAAGGCTACTGACCGCTTCCCCGCGTGCCATCGCGACACTAAGGCCGGTGCCGTCCTTCTCGGCACCGGCATTTTTGCGCGCAACTTCTAAGATCGAAACGCTAATGCGAACACACCATCTTACGTGGTAAAACGAACCGTGAGCGCCACAACCACGGCATAATGCCTCATCTGTTCATCTGGCATTCATCCGTTGTTGCATTCCTGCCCGGGTGCGTCATTTTTTCCATTTCGATCAAGGAGATTTGCGATTTCTGATATAGAAATCGCGCGCAAGCGGGAGTATACAGGCGGCCATTCGAACCGGCCTTCGCGCCGCGACCAGACTTGCGGTTCTGTCTCCGGACCCCTCCGCACCATCGAGAGCGATCCCCGACAATGTCGGATCAGATATTCCAGGCCGCCCCCACCCGGCGGGCCGCGCCGAATTTTCGTGTAGTAGCGCTTATTGTAGCAAGCGCGATGTTCATGGAACAGCTTGACGCGACAGTGCTCGCAACAGCCCTTCCGACCATGGCAAGAGACTTCGGCGTCAGCGCGCCGGCCATGAGTATCTCGCTGACTTCATACCTTCTCAGCCTCGCGATCTTCATTCCCGCCAGCGGCGCCATCGCCGATCGTTTCGGGTCGCGCACCGTCTTCCGATCCGCCATTGCGGTCTTCGTTGTCGGCTCGCTTCTCTGCGCGCAGGCGCCGAACCTGTTCTTCCTCGTCATCGCGCGGCTCCTCCAGGGTCTCGGCGGCGCCATGATGCTGCCTGTGGGACGCCTGGTGCTGATGCGCAGCGTCGCCCGCAAGGATATGGTGAACGCCATGTCCTGGCTGCTCATTCCGGCGCTTGTCGGTCCCATCCTCGGGCCGCCCGTCGGTGGCATGTTCGTGACCTATCTCGACTGGCGCTGGATCTTCTATATCAATGTGCCCATCGGCGTCATCGGCTTCATACTGGTGACGATGTTCATCGAAGACGTGAAAGGCCCGCGCAACGGCCGCTTCGATCTGTCGGGCTTCATCCTGTCCGGCATCTCGCTCGGCTCGCTGCTGTTCGGCTTCGAAATGTCCAGCCGCGAGGGCGAAGGCTATATGGCCGTCTTCCTCATCTCGATCGGCCTGCTGTTCGGCATCGCCTATCTTCGCCATGCCCGCAAGCATCCGTCGCCGATCATGGATTTCTCGCTGATGAAGGTGCCGACCTTCCGGACATCGGTCATTGCCGGCTCGTTGACGCGCATCAGCCAGGGCGCCCATCCCTTCCTCATTCCCTTGATGCTGCAGCTCGGTTTCGGCCTTTCGGCTGCCGCAGCCGGCCAGATCGCCATTGCGACCGCGCTTGGCTCCATGGCGATGAAGCCGTTGCAGGTCCGCATCCTGCGCACGCTCGGCTTCCGCACCGCCCTCATCATCTTCGGTCTGATCGGCACGCTCGGCTACGGACTGTGCGCCATCTTCCAGCCCGACTGGCCGATGCCTGTCATCTTCGTGATCCTGTTCTTCTGCGGCTTCTTCATGTCGTTCCAGTTCACGGCCTACAACACGATCGCCTATGACGAAATCGAGCGCGACCGCATGAGCATCGCGACCAGCTTCTATTCGACCTTCCAGCAGCTGATGCTTTCTCTCGGCATCTGCATCGCTGCCCTCGCCCTGCACGGCTCGACCCAGTTCCGCGGACATGCGAAGGCCGAGATGAGCGACTTCTCCGTCGCCTTCCTTGTCGTGACAGCCATCGCGCTTCTTGCGGTCATCTGGAACGCCAGATTCTCGCGCACCGCCGGCTCGGAAATCAGCGGCCACCGCCGCAAATCGCCGGCGGATGGGCTCGGCGAACATTGAGTCGGCCATACCGCTCAACTGCAAAGACAAAATAAAAAGCGCCGATCATCGATCGGCGCTTCGGTCTTGATAGACGATCTTGTCTGCCCCTGCTCAACCGGAGCTAATTGCGAAAAACAAAAAAGGCCGGGCTAACCCGACCTCTTCCTTCATTGTCTCGACGATCGATGCTAGTTCATCCGTGGTCAAAGATCGGAAACGAATGGCTTACATGGCTTCCAGCTGATCAGCCGACATCTTGCCCGAACGCTTGTCCTTGACAAGCTCGTAGGAAATCTTCTGGCCGTCGCGGAGAGTGCTCATTCCAGCGCGTTCAACGGCAGAAATATGCACGAAAACATCCGTCGCGCCATCATCGGGCTGAATGAAACCAAAACCCTTGGCAGCATTGAACCACTTTACAGTACCTGTGCTCATAACGATGACCTTTCAATCGCTCATATAATAATCCCGATCCAGGGAATAACTGGATGGCAGTACACCGATTTTGAGAGGGAAGCTCGTCAGTATTGCGCGGAACGCGTCGCAGCAAAGTTCATTCACCAATATCGATGGCGGTGCTTATATCCGATAAGCATATTCCTCACAAGCAGAAACATCTAAAATATCGAAGCAGCCAGATATCTCATCAAAACGGGCCTGGGTGGAGGAAAATCCAGGCGCAATTCTGGATTGAAAAACGAAGGTATTTCAGTTGATTTCCTGCTATTTCCATCATCTTTCTCCAGGCTTCATCGGGTATTTTCAGCCAAGTTGCACCTTCTGATAGGCCTTCCATCGTCTGTTTCCGCCAGGGATCGCGGAATTATATCGCTTATGCGGCGCATCATCTGCTACAGGATGAAATCATCAGTCTTGCAAGCGCGGTCGATCAACGCGCACTATTTGCAACCAACGCCAACGCCGACACGAACCATGGAGGCCGATATGGCGCCACCCAACAAAGACAACCTATTCGGCTCCAAGAAACAGGCAGCCCCGGCCAAGGCCAATCAGCTCGATTCCACCGTCAAGGAAATCCTCGCCAGCGAACAGGCGATGCGCGCTCGGAAAACGGCTCGCCTGCGCGAGCTTCGCCTCGAGAAGGAGGCATCGGAACCGCCGCCGGAGCCAAAGACGAAAGCCAAGCGAAAGACCTCAAAAGCATCCGAAGCGGCCAAACTCGAATCCGAAAAATAACATCGCTCGACAGATGAGATTGCGTATTTCGTGAACACAGCCTCTACGTCCCGCGCATTGAATCGGAGGTAGCTTGCGCCCTAAATTGCCACCAATCTCACAATTGAGTCTGGAGCATTCATGGTCGCCGGCATCCACCACGTCACGCTGATTACCCGCAAGGTTCAGGCAAATGTCGATTTCTACGTCGGCATTCTCGGCCTGCGCCTCGTCAAGCGCACGGGCGGCTTCGAGGATGCCACCCAGCTTCATCTGCTTTATGGCGACGCAAAGGGCTCGCCGGGTTCGCTGGTGACCTTTCTCGTCTGGGAGGATGGCTCTCCGGGCCGCGCCGGCGTCGGCCAGGTCGGCGAGATTTCGCTTGCGATCGACCCCATGAGCATCGGCTTCTGGCTGACGCGTGCGTTGAGCGCCGGCCTGAAGCCGGAAGGTCCTTTCGAGGAATTCGGCGAACCGGTCCTGCGGCTGAAGGATCCGGACGGCATCATCGTCAAGCTGGTCGGCACCAACGCCTTGCAGGCAGCCGCCCCCTGGACGAACGATGCTATCCCGCAGGAGCACGCCATTCGCCGCATTCGCGGGACGACGCTGTTCAGCGAAACGCCGGACGAAACGCGGGAGCTTCTGGTCAACCATTTCGACTATCGGCCGCAGGCAACCAATGGCGCCATCAGCCGGCTCGTGTCGGAACCCGGCGATATCATCGACATCAGGGATGCGCGCGGCTTCTGGGCGAGCGCGCCGGGCACGGGCACGGTCGACCATGTCGCCTTTCGCGCCGCCGACGATGCCGAGCTTCAATCGGTGCGAACAGCGCTGCAGGCGGTCAATTCCTGGCCGACCGCGATGCATGACCGCAAGTATTTCCGCTCGCTCTATGTTCGCGAACCCGGCCGCATCCTCTTCGAGCTGGCAACGGATGCGTCGGGCATGCTGGTCGATGAGGACGAGACAACACTCGGCACGCGCCTCTTTTCGCCTGACGACAAGCCGGAGCGGCAGGCCGAGCTGGAGGTGATCCTGCCGCAGTTCTCCATGCCCGGCGAACCGCGCGTCATCTATCGCGACCTGCCCTTCATCCATCGCTTCTTCACGCCACAGCAGCCGAACGGCAATATCTTCGTCCTGTTGCACGGCTCCGGCGCCAATGAAACGACGATGCTACCGATCGGCCACAAGATCGATGCCAACACGACATTGCTCAGTGTGCGTGGCCGTGCGCTCGAGGAAGGCTCGCCGCGCTGGTTTCGCCGGGTGGGGCCTATGTCCTTCGATCAGACCGATATCGTCAACGAGGCGGAAGCCTTCGCCGCTTTCATCGATGGTGCGATCCACGCCTATAGCCTCGACCCGGACCGCATCGTCTATATCGGCTATTCGAACGGCGCCAACCTGCTGAACGCCATGCTGTCACTGCACCCGCAACTCATTCGCCGCGCTGTGTTGCTGCGGTCCATGGCCGTGCTCGAAAATCCGCCGGCAGCTGATATGTCGACCGCCAACGTACTTGTTATCGCAGGCGAAAAGGATTTGTACGGTCCATACGCCCAACCCCTTGCCGAGCGCCTGCAGAACGGCGGCGCAAAGGTCGAGCTTGCGACTGTCCCTGCCGGTCACGAGCTTGATGATGCGGATGTGCCGGTCATTCAGCGCTGGCTGAACCAGCCCGCGTAACCCCTTCTCCCCTCGGGGGTCCGAAGGACGGGTTGAGACCTGCGGCTCAACCCCGGTAGGTGCCGCCCTTCGACAAGCTCAGAAGGCGGATGGGGGTGCCAGGAGCACAAAAACCGATTGATTCAAGGCGGTTGGCCCCCTCATCCGACCCTTCGGGCCACCTTCTCCCCTCGGGGAGAAGGCACTTGCGGCAGATGATCAGCCCTTGAAAGTATACTCGGCGATCGACTCCGGCTTCATCTCGATCGAGAAGCCCGGCAGGCTCGGCGGCATGTAAGCGGCATCGCGGATGATGCAAGGGTCGATGAAATGCTCGTGCAGATGATCGACATATTCGATGACGCGACCATCCTTGGTGCCGGACACGGCGATGTAATCGATCATCGACAGATGCTGCACATATTCGCACAGGCCGACGCCGCCGGCATGCGGCCACACGGGCAGCCCATACTTGGCGGCAATCAGCAGCACGGCGAGAACTTCGTTGAGACCGCCCATGCGGCAGGAATCGATCTGCACGATGTCGATCGCGCCTTCGGCGATGAACTGCTTGAACATGATGCGGTTCTGGCACATTTCGCCTGTGGCAACCTTCACCGGGCCGATCGCCTCGCGGATCTTGCGGTGTCCGGCGACATCGTCCGGGCTGGTCGGCTCCTCAATGAAGAACGGCTTTGCAAAGGCAAGCTTGCCCACCCAGTCGATCGCCTGGCCAACTTCCCAGACCTGATTGGCGTCGATCATCAGATAGCGGTCGGGTCCGATCACCTCGCGGGCGATGGTGAGGCGGCGAATATCGTCTTCGAGATCGCGGCCGACCTTCATCTTCACATGATTGAAGCCGGCATCGATCGCCTCCTGGCAGAGGCGGCGCAGCTTGGCATCATCATAGCCGAGCCAGCCGGCTGAGGTCGTGTAGCAGGCATACCCTTCGCGCTCGAGCGTGGCGATGCGATCCGCCTTGCCGGCTTCCGCCTTCTTCAGGATGGCGACCGCTTCGTCGCGAGTCAGAACATCTGTCAGGTAGCGATAGTCGACGATATCGGCGATCTGCTCCGCATCCATCTCCGCCACCAGGCGCCAGACCGGCTTGCCGGCTTCCTTCGCAAGCAGATCCCAGACGGCGTTGACGACCGCGCCTGTGGCAAGGTGCATCGCGCCCTTCTCAGGGCCGATCCAGCGCAGCTGGCTGTCGCTGGTCAGATGCCGCCAGTACTTGCCGGGGTTTTCCAGCACGGTCGCAAGCTCCGTGCCGACAACCAGATGCCGCATCGCCTCGATCGCCATGCAGCAGATGTCGTTGCCGCGCCCGATGGTGAAAGTCAGGCCGTGGCCGGCAAGGCCCGGCCTGTCGGTCTCGAGAATGACATAGGCTGCCGAATAATCCGGATCCGGATTCATCGCATCGGAACCGTCGAGGCTCTGCGATGTGGGGAAGCGCAAATCGAAAACACGAAGATTGGTGATGCGCGTCATTGGAAAACTCCTTCTAAATCCATCGGCCGCCTCTCGAAACCTCAACCGAGGTCGAACTCCTCCCAGAGCGCCACATTATGCTCGCCAACGTGCGGGGCCGCACGCTCGAATTTCGGTCGCTGCCCGTCGATGCGGATGGGCGAGCGTGTGGTGCTAAGGCTAACCCCGTCATCGCGTCCGATCGTCTGTAGCATGTCGAGAACGCGAAAGCCTTCGCTGCCAAGCAGCTCCGGCCAGTTCAGGACCCGGGCGCACCAGATGTCGGCAGGCTCCAGGATGGCAAGCCATTCGTCCACGCTGCGGGTGGCGATACGCGCCGAGATAAGCGCCTTGATGTCATCGCGCGACGTGAACCAGCTTTTCGGGTCGTCGCGATAGGGCGCCAGCTCCTCCATGCCGAGCAGATCGGCAAGCCTAGGAATCGGCGTCATGGCGATGGCGAGATAGCCGTCGGTGGCGGGATAGACGCCATAGGGCGCTGAGAGATAGGCATGGGCGCTGCGCACGTGGGAGCGCTGCGGCAGCTTGTTGCCGTTGTTCATGTGGACGCTCAGCACTTCCACCTGCAAGTCGATCAACGCTTCCAGCAGGCTGGTCTCGACCAAGCCGCCCTCGCCTGTCACGCCACGCCGAACCAGCGCCGCCAGAATGCCTTGAGCCGCTGCCGCACCGGCCAGCATGTCGCCGATCGCCAGACCGAACGGCACCGGCCCCTGCCCTTCGTCGCCATTCAGCCACATGACACCGGAGCGTGACTGCGCCAGGAGATCCTGACCCGGCCGCGATACCCACGGGCCTTCTTCGCCGTAACCGCTGATCGAGCAGTAGACGAGACGAGGGTTGAGCTTGCTCGCAGCCTTGTAGTCCAATCCCAGCCGCTCAATCACACCCGGGCGGAAATTCTGTACGAGAACGTCGGCCTTGGAGATGAGCTTGCGCAGCGCGCTCATGTCGTGCTCGTTCTTCAGGTCGATCGCCAGGCTTTCCTTGGAGCGGTTGATGGCATGGAAGATGGTGGAATCGCCGCTCTCGTCATCGCTGAGATAAAGCCCGCGCGAAAGATCGCCACCACCAGGCCGTTCGATCTTGATGACCCTGGCGCCGAGATCCATCAGTCTGAGGGTGCAGTAAGGCCCGGACAGGAACTGGCTCATATCGACGACCACCAGCCCGGCCAGCGGCAAGTCCTTCTTCAGCGCCATCGATATTCCCGCTCCCATGACATCACTTCGGCCAAAAGCGCTTCTCCGCCTCGACAAACACCCTCGTTGCCGATTCCCGCGTCAGCCCCAATCTTCTTATGTGAATAGTATTTTCACATATGGATGACATTTGCAAACAAAAAGAGGGAGGATATTCACCAGCCGTGTCGCCAAGGCCGCCGGAAAATACGCTATGCTTCGGCAGGGTCAGGATTGTTGAAAGGAGATTGAGGATGGCGACGGTCAAATTGCTCGATGATGCGGAGGCGGAAGCGATCCCGGCGGTCAAGGCGGTGTTCGACGATATCCGTGCCGTCCGAAAGTCCGATTTCGTCAATAATTTCTGGCGCGGCCTCGCCAACGACCCAGCCTTGCTGAAGCGCACCTGGGAAGGCCTGAAGGCGGTCATGGTGGCGGAGGGCGCGCTCGATCCGCTGGTGCGCGAGATGATCTATATCGCCGTCTCGACGGCTAATGGCTGCACCTATTGTGTCCATTCCCATACCGCAGCCGCCAGGGCAAAGGGCATGACGGATGCCCAACACGGGGAGCTGCTGGCCGTCATCGGCCTTGCAGGACAGACGAACCATCTGGTCACGGCTATGCAGATTCCGGTCGATCCCGAATTCGACGTCAGCCATCCCTGACAACGTAAAAAGGCCCGCAGGCGGGTGCCGGCGGGCCTTCGATCAGCAATGCTCGCGTTTTAGCGGTCAGACTTTTCCGTAGCCTGAGCTTCTCCCGCGATGGCAGCGACGCTGATACCGTTGTTCACGGCCAGCAGCCTTTTGCGAACCAGAACGCCCATCACGCGGGCGGCCGTCGAAAAGGTCATCGTGTCAAGCGGACCTTCGCCCTCCCAGGGCTTGGTCAACCGTTCGGTCACAGCCGAAACGATATTGTTGGGCACGATGTCGGTGCATTCGCGCATGGCTTCGAAAACGACGCTGATGGGGATGATCCGCCCCTCAAACGTCACAATCGGTTCGGTTACTTCGCTGTCCCATTCTTCGAAGGCATAAAGTCCTTCGCGGAAGAGCTGCTGCAACGTAATGGGGGCATGACCCTCATGAAGGGGCGGCAAGGCATTCGACATGTCTGTCTCCTTTCAATTGGAAGTCCGGCGCATGATATGAAAGTAATCGGTCTCCTTCAGAGACCAGGCGCTGCTTCTTGAGTTTGGCGCGCCCCGAACGCATTCAATAGGGGCAAGCGGCGCGGCAAACCAGGTTGTGACCGGCGCAACGCGGGACGCACACAAAATGTTCCCACCGGTCATTTAACTTGATCAAGTCTATAGATTAATCACGACTTGAAAAGCCTCTTTGATAATTTTCTGCAATTCTCTTTATTTTTGAAGGCCTTCGAGTAGAGTAAAATGCCGCGATCCATCCGGAAGGCGCGCGAATCCCTTCCAAAACGGTGAAAGGAAGACCATGTGCGGCAATCATGACAATGGGCATGAACATGGGCACGATCACAGTTCCGAGCCGATCGACTGGCGCGAACATGGCGTCAAAATCATCCCTGGCAATGCCCTCGACCCGAATACGGCGCAGACGCCGGGCATGAATCGCGCAACCGCGATCAACCACGCCCGCGCCGGCGCGGAGAAGATCTGGGCCGGAACCGTGACGATCCACGCCAACGCCAAGACCGGCGCCCATCATCACGGCGATCTCGAAAGCATCATCTATGTCGTCAAGGGTAAGGCGCGGATGCGCTGGGGCGAAAATCTGGAATTCGTGGCTGAAGCCGGCCCCGGCGATTTCATCTTCGTGCCGCCATTCGTGCCGCATCAGGAAATCAATGCCAGCCGCGACGAGACGCTGGAATGCGTGCTGGTGCGCTCCGGACAGGAACCCGTGGTGGTCAATCTCGATATCGAGCCTGTGGAAAAGCCGGAAAATGTCCTCTGGAAGGACCCGATCCATCGCTAGCTTGCATAAGCTTTGGGCAATTGCCTATTTTGCCACATAAATAATCTATAATATTTGTAGAAAATTAGTTTCCGCTTTGCACTGCACTGAAAAGAGTTTTTCAGAAGTGCGCCGCACAACGCATGATCCTGCTTCGCGACGCGAACACGCGTCTGAGATGATTAAGCCGTCAACGAGATAACGATCTCGATCATCTGGAACAGGATTTCCCATGACTGAAAAGCTTCTCAAAGGTTTCGACGCGCTGCGCCTTTCCCGCCGCGCCGGCCTTGCCGCCATCCTTGCCTCTGCTGTCGCCGCTTTCGGCTTGATGGCGACCGCTACCCCGTCTTTCGCTGCCGACAAGACGATCAAGGTCGGCATCATGAGCGGCGAGGACGAAGATGTCTGGCGCGTGGTCACCACGGAAGCCGCCAAGAAGGGGCTGAAGATCGAAACGGTCGTCTTCAACGACTATACCCAGCCGAACGAAGCGCTTGAGCGCGGCGAAGTCGATGCCAACGCCTTCCAGCATCAGCCCTATCTCGACAACCAGGTCAAGCAGCACGGCTACCATATCGTCCGCGTCGGCTATACCGGTGTCTGGCCGATCGGCCTCTACACCAAGAAGTACAAGGTAGTGGCCGAACTCCCAAAGGGTGCGGTCATCGGCGTGCCGAACGATCCTTCCAATGAGGGCCGCGCGCTGCGTGTGCTGCAGACCGAGGGCCTGATCAAGCTCAAGGACGGCACCGGCATTCTCGCCACGACAGCCGATATCGCTGAGAACCCCAAGAATGTCGAGATCAAGGAGCTGGACGCCGGCATCGTCGGCCGCTCGATCGATGACCTTGACGCAGCTGTCGTCAACACCGACTGGGCGCTGAAGAGCGGCCTGACACCGAAGGATCGCATCGCGCAGGAGCCGATCGACGGCAACCCTTATCGCAATTTCATTGCCGTCAAACAGGGCAGCGAAAACGAGGCTTGGGTCAAGACGCTGGTGGCCGCCTACCAGAACGACACCGTCAAGGCCGAGTTCGACAAGGTCTACAAGGGAACGGGCCTGAGCGCCTATTGATAACCGGACGGCGCGGGGGACAGCGCTGAGCGGCAAGGCGGCCGGGGCATCTTGCCCGGGCCGCCTTTGGTGTTTACAGCGCTGCCTCAACCCGCGCCGCACGCAAAAAGAAGATCGGGAAACAGACAGACATGAACTCCTTCACCCCAGCCACATCAATCAATGGCCACCCGCCACCCGATACGTCGGCCAGCGACGAAATCATCCGTCTCGTCGATGTCCGCCGTCGGTTCGGTACAACACCCGCGCTCGACGGCGTCTCGCTGACGGCGCGCCGTGGCGAGATCGTCGGCATCATCGGCCGCAGCGGCGCCGGCAAGTCGACGCTGATCCGTTGCCTCAACGGGCTGGAACGCTCCGATAGCGGCGAGATCCACATCGAAGGCCGCGACATCGCCCGTTTGTCGGAGAAGGAGCTGCAGCCGCTGCGCCGCCGCATCGGCATGGTCTTCCAGCACTTCAATCTGCTGTCTTCCAAGACGGTCGAAGAGAACATCGCCCTGCCGCTGAAGATCGAGGGCGTCGCCAAGGCCGAGCGCTTCCAGCGCGCCCGGGAGCTGCTTGATCTCGTCGGCCTCGCCGACAAGGCAAAGGCCTATCCTGCGGCCCTCTCTGGCGGTCAGAAGCAGCGTGTCGGCATTGCCCGTGCCCTCGCCGCCCGCCCGGCGCTGCTGCTGTCGGACGAAGCGACATCGGCGCTCGATCCGGAAACGACGCGGTCGATCCTCGCATTGCTGAAAGATATCAATCGCAAGCTCGGGCTCACCATTCTGCTGATCACCCATGAGATGGAAGTGGTGCGCTCGATCGCCGATCGCGTTGCCGTCATCGATGCAGGCCGGATCGTTGAGGAAGGTTCCGTTTGGACCGTCTTCGCCAACCCCGAAACGGAAATCACCGCAAGCCTGCTTGGCGGCATCCGCCCGCAGCTTCCGGAACACATCGCCGCCCGCCTGTCGCCGACCTCAGGGGTGGAGGCCATCCTCAGCGTCGACCTCGCCGGCCCGGCCGCGCAAGGCGCGCTCTTTGCCGAGCTTTCCGCCGCCCTGCCGCGCTCTTTCCGCCTGGTTCACGGCGGCATCGACCACATTCAGAACCAGCCCGTCGCCCGCTTCTTCATTGCCGTCCCGACACGCGATGCGACCCTGCCGGCGCAAGTCAGCGATTTTCTGAACGCCCGCTCCGCCCGGGTGGAGGTTTTAGGCTATGACAACTGATGTAATCCTCAGCCTGCTTTGGCGCTCCTTCTGGGAGACCGTGTGGATGACCGGCGCATCCGGCCTGATCTCTTTGATCATCGGCCTGCCGCTCGGTCTTGCCCTCGTCATCACCAGTCGCGGCGGCATCGCCGAGCAACTCGCCGTCAACGGCGTCCTTGCGGCCCTGGTCAACGGCTTCCGGGCCGTGCCCTTCATAATCCTGCTGATTGCGCTCATTCCGCTGACGCGGCTGATCGTCGGCACCGCGCTCGGCACCACGGCGGCGATCGTGCCGCTGACCATCGCGGCTATCCCCTACTATGCCCGCATCGCTGAGGTATCGCTGCGCGAAGTCGATCGCGGCCTGATCGACGCGGTGCGCGCCATGGGCGGCAATCGCTGGACCATCATCCGCGAGGTGCTGGTGCCGGAAGCCATGCCCGGCATCGTCGCAGGCTTCACTGTAACGCTGGTGACGCTGATCGGCGCTTCCGCCATGGCCGGGACGATCGGCGGCGGCGGCCTCGGCGATCTTGCCATCCGCTATGGCTACCAACGTTTCGAAACCGGCGTCATGGTCGCCGTCGTTGTCGTGCTGATCATCCTCGTCTGCGGCATGCAATGGCTCGGCGACCGGCTGGCCGCCAGGCTGGATCGCCGCTAGCATTGTCGTGTGCATGCTCATCCCCCGTGCAGCGCGATCCGCTGCGCGGGGGATGAAAAGCAACCGCCATTATCAGTTCCGCGTCACCGGCTTCGAGCGCATCCGCGACACCGTTTCCCGCTCCGCGCGCTTGCAGCGCATCGGCGGCAGGCCGCGATCCATCAGATCCATGTCTTCCAGCACCATGTCGCCCATTTTCTTGAAGGCGCTGTCGAGCGCTCCGGCGCGATGGGCCGAGCGGAGGAAGCCCTTGAGGCTTCGCACCGGATGATCCTTGCCGAGCGGCTCCTCGGGATAGACGTCGCTCGCCGCCACGATATGACCGGAAGCGACTGCCGCCATCAGCGCGTCGAAATCGACGACGTCGGCCCGGCTGAGCAGAATGAAGGCTGCACCCTTGCGCATGCGCGCGAAAGCTTCAGTGCCGAGAAAGCCCTTGTTTTCGCTGGTGACGGAGGCAACCACGAAAATGAAATCGCTGCCCGACAGCACCTCGTCCAGCCCGGCGGGCTGAACGCCGTTTTCCCTGAGGATCGAAGGCGGCATCCAGGGATCGAACACCTTGATATTCGCCCGGAAGCCCGTCAGCACCCGGTTCAGCGCCTTGCCGAGCTCGCCGAAGCCGACAATGCCGATATCGCTGCCCGAAAGCAGCCGGGCGCTGGCATTGCCGTCGCCGCCCCAGAGCTCCCTGCCCTCGCGGAAATCGAGATCAGCGTCAACGATGCCGCGCGCCAGGCTCAGCGCAAATCCAAGCCCGATCTCGGCCACCGGCTCGGCAAAGACCAGGCCCGTGGTGACGACATGGATGCCACGCTCGAAAAGCACCTCGTAAGGCATGTTGTTGATGAGGTTGCTTTCGACATTCAGGATGCAGCGCAGTTGCGGCATAAGCTCCAGCGTCTCCTTAGACAGCGGCGGCTGGCCGATGATGTAGCGCGCTTCTGCGAGCACCTCGTCGCCCAATGCGGCGATATCCTCCGGATCCGCCTCGACGATGCGATATTTCGAGTGAAGCAGGGACAGCGCGTCCTTGGTGAAAATGAGTTCAAGCGAGCGCGGCTCCGGCGCGCTGATGGCCAAAGGCCTGCTGTCGGTCGTCATCTTAATCTTTCCCTGTTTCAGGCGTGCGATCCAATATCATTCGACGGCTCAAATCAATCAGGCTTCGTCCTCTTCTCCCGGCATTCCGACGGAGAAGGCGCAGATGCGTGAGAGATAGGTGAGCGGCAGGCCCGTCTCGGCGCACCAGGCATTGAATTGATCCTGGATCAGGCGAAGGTCCTTCTTCGTCGGCTTGCCCTCCGAGATCGGCAGGCCGGAAAGGCGCAGGCAGACGAGCACATCATGGCTCATGACGAAGCTGTCGCGGCCGATCGCCCGCAGGAAATATTGCCCGCTCATGCCGCCGAGCCGGTTCGCGCGCTTGTCGAGCACGCCGAGCAGGCCGATGTGATCCTCAATCGGCCAATCGGCAAAAAACTGGCCGGCGCTGCCATGCTCATCGGCAAGCTGGCGGATGAATTGGGCATTCGCCCGCACCGACATGATCTTGGCACCGTTGCGGACAATACGCGTGTCGGACGTCAGATCATGCCAGTAATCATCAGGCGCGAGATTGAGAAAGGCGGGATCGAAACCGGAGAAAGCCGCTTCAAAACCAGGCCACTTGGAATCGATGACGTTGCGGACGAAACCGGCATAAAAGACATAACGCGTCATCTCCGACAAAAGCCGATCGTCCGGCTGCGCACGCAAGGCATCGCGATCAGGCAATTTCGGCATCAGCGTCTTCAGCGCGGCAGCCCCGCCCTTGCGCTTTTCGGCCCGCTCCTCAATCTCCGCAAAGCTTCCCATGGCTGTCATCCTCCGGCTGCGCTGCACGCCAAGTCATTTATGATCCCATCCCTCTGCGCAAGGGTCTTCGGCGCCTCGATATCGGTCAGAAGCAACACATTGTAACGCGCGACTCCAAAGTTGATCGCGCTACGGCTTGAATCAACCGGGCGATGATTGAAACAACTGTGACCTGCACCAGATACGTCCCGAAATTAACTTGAGATTTTGCGCGCCGTGGCATTAACCTCTGCGGCGTTATATCGGAGCCCCGCACCATGAGCATTAAAGACTGGAATTATCCCATCATGGTCATCTGCAAGCGTACCGGGAAGGTCTACACCGTCGGGACCACGAAGGATGCATTGGACATGCTGCTGAACGCCTGGCCCGTGGCGGAAGGCAAGGCGTTTTTGATGGCCCTGCAGATCTGTGCCGATGTCGAGAGCGGCCACGGGCACCCGCTGGAAGCCAGGAACAGCTTCATGGCTGCGGCAATGGAAGCCGGCGTTCCGATCGAGACCACCATGGCCCAACAGCACTGACCGTGCTCAATAGGCGCCACCCATAAGACAATTGCCACGCATTTGCGAGCCCCGCGCACCGGCTAGCCAAATCCGGAGACCGATCGCCTCATGATCGTCGCGCTGCTTGTCGTCGCACTCCTGGCAATATTCTTTCGAGGCATCTTGCGCGCCATTTTCGTGGCGTTGGCGCTTCTGCTCCTTGTCGTCGTCGTCCTGGTCGCCGTATAGCGGCGCCGACTGCGCATTCCGGCAAGATCAGATAATCCGCTTCCGGCCAAATCCACCCAAAAATGGAGCCTCAACCCGCCTTGTCTTGGCGCCGCCGCTATATATACCGAGGTTGACCCAAGTTATCTGGGTTTTTCGGGGATCTAATCATGAAGAAGAACATTCGCGCGGCCCTGGCCGCAGCATTAATTTCGTGCGCCTTCGCATCATCCGCACTGGCCTTTGGCGCAATCGCCGTCGACGATCAGCAGGGCGTTTCTGCCGGCGAAGCCGGCTACGGCCTCGGCTGGGGTTCCACTCGCGCGGAAGCGGAGCGGAATGCCGTCAGAGAGTGCCGTTCGGCGGGCAATGACTCCTGCAAGTCGGCCGTATGGTTCGAACAATGCGGAGCCTATGTCGGCAATCGCGTCAACTACGGCATCGGCTACGGCAGCACCAAGCGCGAAGCCGAAAGCATGGCGCTGGACAACTGCCAGAATTGCAAGGTCGTCGTATCCGATTGCCAGTGATCCGCCGACCTTTCGGGCTGCTTGCAAGGTAATTTTGAAACGTCCCGCCGCCAGTTCGTTCAGCACTTGCGGCGGGCTCAGCGAGGTCAGTGCTCCACATAAGCTCTTCGGCGCCGGGCATCTTCGATGCGAAGCGCTGCGGGATCATTCCGACAAAACAATCAATTTTCAAGAAATTGCGAAACTTTTTCCTGTCGCGAGAGTTTCGGTGCCATGTCGGAGCACCATTGAAATGAACATGATCATGATGACCAGCGGCGTTCGCTGGAGCGAACCTGTGTACCTGCGCATCGGCTATGGCATGCCGGAAACGATAAGAAGCCCGAAGGATGCCCTCAACCATCTTCTGTTCCGCTGGCCGACCGTCCGAGGCGAGAAATATCGTTCGGCAAGGCATATTTGCGCGGCGGCGGAAGGAAACTCCCTTCTTCGCAACGAAGCCAGGATGGCATTTGTTGAAGCCTGCGTCGAAGCTGACGTGCTGGACTAAGCTCGTCGGCATCGACTTTGCAGCATCGGGCGCCGTCAAAAGCGTGGCGCTGACCGGTCTGAACCTGTTCGCAGACGCACACTCCGAGAGATCGATGGTGACAGCCGTCGGATATCCGAACACGGCCTATTCGGACAACAGGCGTGGCAGGTGCTGTTGAAGCAATCTGCCGGCTCGATCGCGCCCCGTGGCTACGGGCTAACAGAAACAACCTCGACGACACCAGGCAAGATCACGTTCGACACGGAACGCTTTTTGCAATGGTTACCGAAGCATGTACGTTTCGGAGGTAGTGCGTTTTGAAACGAAACACTTTACGACCATTCCCGGCCGTAACACTCGTACTCGGAGAGACCGGCGGACATCGCCGCGTCAATTCGGTACATCAGGTCGCCGAGTTGTTGCTGGAGCATTGGCCGGTCGAGAGCGGCGAAGAATATGTGACCGCGGTGCGCGTTTGCCTCGAGGCGATGCTGGGTGCCGCTCCTCCGGAGGCCGCACGCGAAGCCTTGATCAGGGCCGCGCGGGAGGCGGGCGTATCGGTGATGCAGTGAACTCATCCCGTCATTTCGGAAACAGGAGGGGTCTCCGAAGGGGCAATTCATTCTTTGTGAACGAGTGCCGGCGATGGTGCCAACAAAGGCAGGCGATTCGCCTCGCCAATGACGGAGAGATTATGTCGCTTTTAGCATTCCCAGCCGACAGACGCGCCAGCGATGTCAGGCGGTGCGCCAGTGCCCTGCAGCAGCTTCACGGAGAGGAAGCAAATCGCTTCTGGCGCTCGGAAATGGCGGGCTTTGCCGCCACCCTAAAACGACAGGGAATGGATGAAGACGAAATATCGCGCCAAGCTGGGCTCTTCATGCATGCGGTTCTGATGGAACTGCAGTTGGCCTTTGCAGCGGACGAGATGAACGCGTCCGCGTGAGGAAGCTATTTCGGCAGCCGGCAGAACACAATCGATCGGTCGCCGCTGGATGGCGACCTGATCTGCACGGTCCAGTCTCCGCCGGGGAAATGAAATCCCTTCGACGAAACAACGCCCGTGATCTGCGTGCAAGCCTTCCGAGCATCGATGATCGTCAAGTCGATCGTCGCCGTGACGGAGTATTTTCGGCTGGAAACCTGGCACGGCGCGGTGAACAGGCCAGTATTATCTATCATCTTGCAGACCCGGAACGCGTTGTTCACGGCATCGTCAGCAGCCAATACAGAATTGGCGACCACCAGAGCAGTGGCCGCCGCCAAAAACATCCTCATTGAACACCCCGTTCCCCTGTGGCGGCACGGTGCCAGAGCGCGTTTCGTCTTGCAAGATATCTAGCATGAATTATCCATGGCCGCTTACAAATGCCGGTGATAAGCGGATCTTCTCGCTCCATTCAGTCCGTTTACCGATCATCTTCAGAACAGCGCTCAGGGCTTGCGATCTTTTCTTCCGGACGCGAAGAACTTCGCTCGGTTTGCATTCAAGCACCAACAAAAAGAGCCGCAGAAGCGACCCCTTGTCCGACAATGATTTCATATCGTCTTGCTTGCCGAACTGCCTATGCGATCATCGAAAGCACAACGACCCCCAGGATGCTCAAGCCGCCGAAAACAGGCAAAAGCTTGACCATGATATGCCGAGCAAGTCTCTTCTCTTTTGAGGTCATAACCAGATCCTCACAAATTCCGTGACACCCAAACGCACTGACGCGCAAGAAGTTTCACTTCCATCGTCGTTTCCTAATCTAAGATGTCGCTAAAAGTATGGCGAGAGCCTGATGATGGTCACTGCGAGGTCGACGGTGCACCAGCCTGTGCATGCAACCATCACCATGGCAGCCCAATCAGCGTAGCTGCTGGTCGGGCTTTTGCTCTTGGAAGAGAGATATCCGCCGGCGGTACTAGTCCGTCAGCTTGCCGATCAAAAGCCCGGCAAAGAGACCCAGCAGAGCCGTAGCCATAAGAATGGAACTCGTAGCCGTTGGATTTTCCTTAGCGGCTTGAACGACATTTCTGCCTTCGGTTCGCGCCTGGTCAGCAACATTGGAAACCTTCGTCTTCGCCGACGACAGGGCTTCGTCAGCGCGTTCGGAAGCAACGTCAATCCTGCTGGCCAAATCCGCTGAAAGCTTGCCGATCTGATTTCGAAGCTCTTCGATCTGCGCGTTGATGTCTTTGTCTAGCGTGATGTCGGCCATTAGATTCTCCTGACAGTGGCGTAAAGTCGCCTGTCAGGAACGGCGATGGCTCGCTTTGGTTCCCTGCCCATTCTGACGAGCGGAATAGGGTCATCCTCGCCAAATTCATCGCACCCATCGATATTCCAGGGATTCCGCTGGTTGTTGTCCGACACCAGTCTGGATGCTCTGTTAGTTCGGAAGCTCTTTGTGCCGGTCGAGCGCTTCCAGGATGGAGATCGGAGATTCCACCCAGTGCCACTCCATGTTTTGCAGCGCCATGCCAGATCTCTCGACGACCTCGTACGACTTGGCGTCGAGGATCGCGAAAGTGCCGTCTTCATCTTCGTGGAGGACGTATTTTTCCTGCATAGCCCGATGATAGCGAACGCTCGCGTGGAATGAAAGTGATGGCAGCGTTTCTCTGTAACCCCTAGGCGAATGCTCGCCATCGACATTCAAGCGGCTTCTGATATTTCTTCTATTTTACAGCGACGACCGTTCTGGGAGTAACTTCACTTTCGGGAGGAACATATGACCGGCAAACCGAACAACCGTGATGCCGCCGCCCTGTCCGCCGGCGCGGTGGCGCTTTCGAATTCCGCCATGCTTGCAGCGCTCATTGGTCATCTTCGGCGGATCGGCGCGGTCAGCGCGGAAGCAGAGCGCGATCTCTATGAGAACGCCCTTCAAATGCTCGAGGAAAGCCAGGGCGATGACCACAGCGGCGTATTCGCAGCGGCTCGGGAACTGCTTGCAGAGCATTTGAAACCGCATAGTTCCAAGCTGGCAACTTAGGTCCGATGCGAGTTTGGGCGGCACTTGTCGGAACGTCGTTGATATTGGCGCCCGCTTCTTCGTGGGCGACCAATACTCCGTGCAGCGGCCACAAGGGCGGCATTGATCACTGCCAGGGATCGACCTTCATTTGCAATGACGGGTCTGTCAGCGCCAGCAAGAAATCATGCGAGGCTTATATGGGCGGAGCATCATCTCTTCTCGGATCGGCGCCTGCGGAAATGGAGCCGACGACCTCCGCAGAATGCTCTTGCCAAGCCGGCTTGTTTTGCGTTGGACCGCGTGGCGGCCACTATTGCTTCACCGATGACGGTCGGAAAAGCTATCTTCGCAAGTGACTATTGTGCCCGACGCTCCTCAGCGCGAAAGTAGTTCAGTGCGATTGGCTTAGCCAGAACGATTGGAGGAGGATGCCATGGACTTGCGTGAGCTTCGAATGAGCTATGAGCGAAAGATCGAGGAGCATGAAGAGCAGCTCCGATCGATGGAAGATAAAGATACCCGCCACTTTCGCCAGGAAGGCGAAGGCCCGCTGGCGGAGATTACCGAAGAGATCAAGGCGGAATATCACCGTCACATTGAAACTTATGCTGCCCTGATTGCTCAAATCGATGCGCTATTGGGCGTTTGAAACGGTTTTGGTGTGTGGCCTGAGGAATGAAAACAGACTATGCCGGCCTGCTGGATGACGCTGCCAATTGCATCGGCGATATGTCCCGCGCCGATCTGCAGATCTTGCTGCGCAGGGCCGCTCTAGTACTCCGAAATGCGGGTTCGATCGAGCTCAATGACCAAGTTGAAGAGGCGATTGACAGCATCGCCGACGAACTCGGCAAGACCCGAAACGACATGATCCGCTACATCATCCAAGAATGGTTGGAGAAGAACGCCTATCTGCCGGTGCGGGAGCTGGTTGAGGATGGGGAAGTGGATGGGAACGCTTAGCAGCCCTTTAAAGCGCTGCGTCTATGCCGCAGCGGGCCAGAAATATGCTATGAGCGATGACGGACGGACGGACGGCTGCGCCGATGTATTTTGAGCATTACTGCGAAGGGTTAGGATGTACGAAATAGGGAGGTTTCGGCTATGATATGGACGCGAAGAATTGGCTGGGGGGAGTCATGCTCAAGAATATATCGGCAGGCAGTGGAATAGGATTAATTGTCGGAATATTGTTGGTCGCCTGGGTTCGGCCGGACAGCAGCGGCACGGCATTCTTGATCGTTATTTCGATCTTAGTGATGGGCGCCATTGGATCGCTCTTCTCTGCCGTCAAAGAGACAAAAAATACTAAAGTGCCCAGAAAAATACGAAACGAACCATGAAACTCGCGCTCGTAGCAATCTTGGTGGGCTGTATCTCGGTTTCCTCTGCAGCTGCATGCAACGGGCCATTCGACATCTTGTGCGAAGTGGGTAAAACCATCGATAGGGGAACTGTTCGCGCAGGCAAGGCCATAGACAAGCTTAATAATGGGCTAAATGAGATAGATCCTCGAGTGGTGATGCTTCATCCAGTTCGTGCGTATTTAAGAGAGTCTGAAATCCCTCCCACGGGAGTGGGGGCCTATGGTGTGGTCGCCCTGAAATCGAGACCTACTCCTGCAAATAACGCAAAGTTAATGATGGTCTGTAAGTCCTTTATTGCGCATTTCGATCGTAGCGAAGTGTCAAATGCTCCAATAGCGGACCAGATGATCACAATATGGCCGCTAGATGATCCTCAAGCCGAAGGCGCTATCAAAGACGATTGTGATTATATTACACAGCATTACGTATTGGGTGCAGCAACTACCGCGATTGCATACGCGGAAATGCAGCATGTAAGCTTGGATGGGGAAGGCCCGTTTCTGATCGGGTGGTCACCCGCCGACTCTCGCGGCAAGTCCGACAAATTGGTGTTGGTCGTAGATATGAGCGACTCAACCGACCAAGCGATGATCGATCACGATTTTGATTTTTGGAAAGACAAAATTGTGCGTGATCCATCCAATTGGCGGCGAGGCTTTTCCCTGGAAAGGGTAAGGGTAGCTATTCGGGACTTTGTCAACCATTACGGCTCCGACATAGTCCATGATATCAAGATGGCAGGTCTTTGAGAAAACCTTTGCCACCGCTCCAAGAGAGAGAATGAGCTGTTGAATATAGCTGCGCCAAGGGGGGTCTTTTACAAGCGCCTCAGGGCCACATCTTCGATATGTAATGGCTGAAGAGCTGCGACAAAAGCAGGGTCAATGCAGACGCCCCGATTCTGACTATGAACAACCCACCGATACCTCTCTGTTCCCAGGATGTCACCTTGTCGACAACGGGCTGCATCTTTGAGACATCCGTTTGAACCGTGATGACGCTGGCTTCCACTTTGTTCACTCTGTCGACGAGAGCATCACGACCGAGGATCATCAAATTAGGCTCATTAGCAATTCGCCTAACAATCGGCACAACGATTCAAAGAACAATGCGGGTGAATAGGCGGCGGGCCAGCTGACCACGAGACCAACAAACCCAAGCGCGATGGCCGCAACCAGACCATGCTTTTCCCAACCATATATCGCACCGAAGCCTATAGCGGTCGCAATTATGGCGAACGCCCAGATGCACCGAAAGACGATCGTCAAAATTCTTGGCATTTCGGGTCCCTCAGCGTCTGCGGCTTGTAAAAATCATTGAGAGTAAGAGCGGCAGCGCCGGAAATGTGATTATGCTGAAGACAAACGGCAACCTTCAGATATCGCCGTCTGGAGTCGCCACAACCAAAAATAGGACGACCTAGCTCTTCCACCAAGAGGAAGACTACAAAGAAAGATAACCAGGCCGGCGCCTATGCGCTCGGCCGGCCGGCCCTATTCTCGCGCGCCCTTGACTCCTCCTTAAAATGAGAACATTTATAGAACAAACAAGACCGGCCACGGTCTAGGTTTACCGACAATTTGACAAAGAGGACCGCCGTCGATCGGCGGAACGGAGACGTGTGCCATGCAAACGGCCGGGTACACAATCACGCCCCACGATGCGGAGGTCTTCCGGGATCTCGTTACTTTCCTTGGCGAGGATGTCTTTGACCAGCGGCAGAGACCGGAAAATCGGAGCCAGCTACAACGGCTGATGCGCTACTTAAACTTGGATTGGGGAGAACGATGGTAGCGGAGGAGGGATTTGAACCCCCGACACAAGGATTATGATTCCTCTGCTCTGACCTACTGAGCTACTCCGCCACGTCTGCGCATAATAATTGTCTATGATGCACAAAGGTCAAACGAACCGTCGCTCGAAAAGCGTTGGCCCGTCGGTTGAGCGGCTTATAAGGTGCGGCTCGGCTTGGTGTCAAGCGGATGATTTGGAAAAATCAGTGCTTTCTCTTGGCCGGGCCGCTTGCCCCTTAAGCCGCGACCGGCCTTGCCAGCAAAGCCTTCAACGAGGCTTCGGCAATGGGCTCGCGCTCGGAGCGTTCGATGAAGCCGCCGCCATAGACGCGGGCATCGTCGCCCGGCGCCGAGTATAGCGCGCAGGCCTGGCCTGGGGCGACGCCGGCTTCGCCGTCCGTCAGGTCGACATAGATGCCGCTGGCATCGCTGTGCAACACGGCCGGCGACGGTGCGCGGGTGGAACGGACCTTGGCGTAGCAGGCAAAGCCCTCGCCCGAAGCCGCCTGTGTCAGCGTCTCATCGCCCAGCCAGTTAACGTCGCGCAGATAGACGCGGTGCGTTTCCAGCGCTTCCTTCGGGCCGACGATGACGCGGCGCGAGCGGGCGTCGAGATAGACGACATAGAGTGGCTCGCCGGTGGCGATGCCGATGCCGCGGCGCTGGCCGATCGTATAGTGCAGAATGCCCTCATGCTGGCCGAGCACGCGGCCGTCGAGATGGACGATCTCGCCGGCGAGCGCAGCATTCGGCTTCAGCTTGGCGATCACATCCGAATATTTGCCCTGCGGCACGAAACAGATGTCTTGGCTGTCGGCCTTCTTGGCGACGACGAGGCCCATTTCCTCGGCAAGCGCGCGTGTCTCAGCCTTCGGCATGCCGCCGAGCGGAAAGCGCAGATAGTCGATCTGCTCCTGCGTCGTCGCAAAGAGGAAATAGCTCTGGTCGCGATCGGCATCGGCCGGGCGATAGAGCGCGCGGCGGCCAGGATTGTCGGCAGACGGGTTCGGGCGCGAGCGAATGTAATGGCCGGTCGCCAGAGCATCGGCGCCGAGTTCCTTGGCGGTCAACAGAAGGTCGGCGAACTTGACTGTCTGGTTGCAGGCAACGCAGGGGATCGGCGTCTCGCCGGCGACATAGCTCTCGGCAAAGGGATTGATCACCGTCTCGCGGAAGCGCTTCTCGTAGTCGAGCACGTAATGCGGGATGCCAAGCGTTTCGCAGACGCGGCGCGCATCATCGATATCCTGGCCGGCGCAACAGGAACCGGCGCGGTGTACGGCAGCACCATGATCATAGAGCTGCAGCGTGATGCCGAGCACATCATAGCCCTGCCGCTTCAAAATGCCGGCGACGACGGAGCTGTCAACGCCGCCCGACATGGCGACGACGACGCGGGTATCTTCCGGCCTCTTGTCAAAATCCAGTGTATTCACGGTCGTTGCCGCCAGTCTTGAACGATCTTCGATGCAATCTTCTCGCCGAATGCCATGCAAAAGCGGCGAATTTTCATCATGCGGGGCAATGGGCTGCGCTCTTCGCAGCCCGCCTCAATTGTGGAGGGATATAGAAAGGATTGCCTTCCGGCGCAAGGGGTCAGCCGAAGTGCGAATCACCCCTTGGCCCTCAAATGCCCGATCAGATTGCGCCCACGGCGCAGTACGGTGACGGCCGACCCGATCGCGACGATCCAGAGGGCAACGGTCAAGACCCATACGCCGCCACTCCACAGAGCCTCGACAATGGAGAGCAGCGCCGCGGCGGTGATGACGGCCATGCGATGCTGCTTGGCCATCGGGCCGCCGAAATCGCTGGGGTTGCCCGTGGCACGCCCGAGCTCACGGACATAGGCGGTCAACACGGCAAAGGCGGCTGCAGCCCAGCCGAGCCCCGGCGCTCCAATGCCGTAGCCGATGCCGGCAAGGATCAGCATATCGGCGATCCGATCCGGGAATTCGTTCCAGAAGGGTCCATCGGCTTCTCCCTTGCCGCCCTCGACTGCGACCATGCCGTCAAGCAGGTTGCAGAGCAGGCGCAACTGGCAGAACAAGGCCCCGAGGACCAGTAGAACCACTCGCATGCCGACACCGCCGGATCCGGAAAGCCAGAAGCTGGCGCTGGCCAGCGCCGCCATCGCCACGCTCGCCTGCGATATCTGGTTCGGCGTCACCGAAAGCGCGGTCATGCGCCGCGCCAAGGCCTGCGCCCAGCGCGTATTGCGGCTGGCCAGCGGCCGTCTGTCGCCTGTTCCCTCACCCGTCATGGCCCACACCTGTCATGCTTCGACGCCTCCCGCCGGAAATCGAATAATTATAGATCGCCGCATAGCTCGATGACACCAGCAGCGGCACCGCGATCGTCTTCAGGATCTCCGGCGTACCGCTGAGGGCATGGATCGTCACCAGGATCGTCGCCGAACCGAGGCAGGCGATCAACGGCGGCGCCCAGAGGACCGCAACGCCGCTGAACCGCCGCGACAGGGCCTCGACGGCCGACTTCAGAAACAGCGTCAGGCAGCCCGAAAGCACGCCCTGCACAACGCCGGCAATTAACGGGCGCGGCATCGGATGCATACGATTGGCAAAGACAGCCCAGCCGCCCATGGCAAGGAACGCGAAAAGCACATGCACGATGCTGCTGCCGGCAAGCGCTTTCAGCCTGCCCGTCATGACACAGACCACCAGAAGCGGACGAGATGAAAGAAGATCGGCGCCGAGAAGACGACCGAATCCAGCCGGTCGATCAGCCCGCCATGCCCTTCGATCAGATGACCCCAGTCCTTGACGCCGCGATCCCGCTTGATCGCCGACATCACCAAGCCGCCGAAGAAGCCCATGATCGTGATGACAAAGGCGAGCAGGCCGGCCTGCAGCGGCGTGAACGGCGTTACCCACCAGAGTGCCGCGCCGATCAGCGAAGCGCTGATGACCCCGCCGACAAAGCCCTCCACCGTCTTCGACGGCGACAGCCGTGGCGCGATCTTGGTTTTCCCGAAGAGCTTGCCCCAGACATATTGCAACACGTCGCTCAACTGGACGACGATCACCAGGAAGGCGATCAGCAGCACGTTGCGGCCTTCATAGCCCGGAATATGCAGGGTGAGCAGCGCCGGCACATGCGAGGCGCAGAAGACGCAGATCATCAGCGCCCATTGTACCTCGGCAATACGCACCAGGAACCGTTCGGTATCGCCGCGCAGCACAGCGACGATGGGCATGAACAGGAAGGCATAAACGGGAATGAAAATCGAATAGATGCCGTATTGCTCGGCCCAGAGCAGGTAATATTGCACCGGCAGGGCAACGAAGAAGGCGGCCGCAAGCGCCCAATGGTCGGCCCGCCTGGTGTTGATCAGCGTCACGAACTCGCGCAACGCGGCAAAGGAGCAGAAGGCAAAAAGTAGGATGACGCCGGCGCGCCCCGCCACGAAGGCGATGCCGATCAGCACCACCATGACCCACCAGGCCTTGATGCGCGCATTCAGGTTCTCGATCGCCGCATTCGATCCATCCGGCGACAAACGCTGCTCGAGCACGAAGCCCACGATGGAGGCAACGATCAGCACGCCGAAAATGCCGAGGACGAGGTGGATCAGATCGGCGCTGGCAGCACTCATGCTCAGTCTGCCGCCCGTTTCGGCGCAAGCGCCAGCAAGGCCGCTTCGGCTCTCGCAAGGAAATCCGGCTTCTCCTCGGTCTCGCCGATATGCAGCGCCTCGCCGAAGGTAACGGTGCAGATCAGCGGAATGGGCACGAACTCGCCCTTGGGCATGACGCGATTGAGATTGTCGATCCAGACGGGAACGAGATCGATATCCGGGCGAGCCTGGGCGAGATGGAAGAGCCCACTCTTGAACGGCTGCAGCGGCACCTCAGTCAGATTGCGCGTGCCCTCTGGAAACAGGATCAGGGAGGATCCGGCATCGAGCGCCTGCGTCATCTGCGTCACCGGATCTTCCTTGCGCGCCTCGCGATCCCGCTCGATCAGCACCGCATTGAAGACATCGCGGCCGATGAAACTGTTCAGCTTCGATTTCAGCCAGTAGTCGGCGCCGGCCACGGGCCGCACGCGCCGGCGCAGCCGAGGCGGCAGCACGGCCCAGATGAGGATGAAATCACCATGGCTGGAATGATTGGCAAAATAGATGCAACGGCCTGCATGCATGCCGCTCTCGGGCCAGATCGCCCTCACCGCGGTGACAGCTCGCGCAAACAGCACGATCGCCACGGATACGGGCCATGCCAGCCACTCGATCGGCTTGCCCATCCCATCCCCGAAAACAGTCTTCCGCAGTGCCTCCATGGCAAAGAGATAGGCCCGTTTGACCGGCCTCGATAGCCCGCCCGCCCGACTTATCCACAACCCTGCCAACAGCAAAGGAAACCCGGCGCAACTTGCGTCACGCCGGGTTTCCGGATGGCTCTTGGGAGGAGCAAACGGATGCTCCCGCCTCCTTGCGAAGGCGGCAGGCTTAGTCGACGTTGAACACCAGCGGCTTGGCCTGGCGGATCGCGTGATGCGCCGTCAGCTTGGCAAGCACGTCATCGCTGATCGGACCATCGACGTAGAGCAGCGCGATGGCATCGCCGCCCTGCTTGTCGCGGCCGAGCTGGAAGTTGGCGATGTTGACGCCGGCAGAACCGAGCGTCGTGCCGATGAAGCCGATCATGCCGGGAACGTCGGTATTGGCGAGATAGACCATGTGATTGCCGACATCGGCGTCGAGGTTGATGCCCTTGATCTGGATGAAGCGTGGCTTGCCATCGGAGAAGACGGTGCCGGCGACAGAGCGCGTCATGGTGTCGGTGGTGACAGTCAGCTTGATGTAGCCGTCATAGACGCCGGTCTTGTCGCGCTTGACTTCGGCAAGCACGATGCCCTTTTCCTTGATCATGATCGGCGCCGAAACCATGTTGACGTCGGCAACCTGGTTGCGGATCAGGCCGGCCAGCAGCGCGCTCGTCAGCGCCTTGGTGTTCATGCCGGCGGTGATGCCGTCATAAAGGATCTCGATTTCCTTGATCGGCTCTTCGGTGACCTGGCCGACGAAGGCGCCGAGGACATCGGCGAGCTTGATGAACGGCTTCAGGATCGGCGCTTCCTCGGCGGTGATCGACGGCATGTTGATCGCGTTGGAAACCGCACCCTTGACGAGATAATCAGCCATCTGCTCGGCAACCTGGAGAGCGACGTTCTCCTGCGCTTCCGTTGTGGACGCGCCAAGATGCGGCGTGCAGACGACGTTCGGCAGGCCGAACAGCGGGCTTTCCTTGGCAGGCTCGACTTCGAAGACATCGAAGGCAGCACCGGCGACGTGGCCGGACTTGATGGCTGCGGCAAGCGCCGCCTCATCCACGAGGCCGCCACGAGCACAATTGATGATGCGCACGCCCGGCTTGATCTTGGCGATCGCGCTGGCGTCGATGATATTGCGGGTCTTGTCGGTCAGCGGCACGTGCAGCGTGATGAAATCGGCGCGGGCGAACAGCTCGTCGAGCTCGACCTTGATCACACCCATTTCCTCGGCGCGCTCCTTCGACAGGAAGGGATCATAGGCAACGACATGCATCTTCAGGCCGATAGCGCGGGCAATGACGATCGAGCCGATATTGCCGGCGCCGATGACGCCGAGCGTCTTGCCGGTGATCTCGACACCCATGAACTTCGACTTTTCCCATTTGCCGGCCTGGGTCGAGGCATCGGCGGACGGAAGCTGGCGGGCAACGGCGAACATCAGGGCGATGGCATGCTCGGCCGTTGTGATCGAATTGCCGAACGGGGTGTTCATGACGATAATACCGCGGCGCGAGGCGGCGGGAATATCGACATTGTCGACGCCGATACCGGCGCGGCCGACGACCTTGAGATTGGTAGCCGCCTCGATGATCTTTTCCGTCACCTTTGTGGCGGAACGGATGGCGAGACCATCATAATTGCCGATAATCTCGAACAGTTTGTCCTTGTCCTTGCCGAGCTGCGGCTGGAAATCGACTTCGACGCCGCGATCACGGAAGATCTGGACGGCGGTTTCCGACAGTTCGTCGGATACGAGAACGCGAGGTGCCATGGTGGCCTCCTGAAAAGGGTCAGCGGTGATGAGCAATTCCAGGAAAATGCGAAGCGGTTTCCGTGCGGGATTGCATGAAAGCAAACAGGTAATTCGGGATGCTGGGCTCCGCCCTAGCGGCGGAGCCATGAACGCTTAAAGTCTCAGGCAGCGGCCTGGGAGAGCGTCGCCTTCTGCGTTTCGAAGGCCCAAGAAAGCCAGGGCATCAGCTTCTGCATGTCGGCGGCTTCGATCGTCGCACCAGCCCAGATACGCAGGCCCGAAGGCGCGTCGCGGTAGTGGCCGACGTCATAGGCGACGCCTTCCTTTTCGAGGAGCGCGACCAGACCCTTGGCGAAATTCGCCTGGCCGTCTTCGTCTAGAGCGGCGATATCCTTGTCGACGATCTTCAGGCAGACGGACGTGTTGGACTGCGTCTCGGCCTTGGCGGAGAGATTGGCGATCCAGCCGTTGGCAGCGACGAAGTCATGGATGACCTTGGCGTTGGCATCGGCGCGGCCGATCAGAGCCTTGAGACCGCCGAGGTCCTTGGCCCAGAGCAGAGCGTCGATATAGTCCTCGACGCAGAGCATCGAGGGCGTATTGATCGTCTCGCCGGTGAAAATACCTTCGATGAGCTTGCCGCCGCTGGTCATGCGGAAAATCTTCGGCAGCGGCCAGGCGGGCTGATAGGTGGTCAGACGCTCGACGGCGCGCGGCGAAAGGATGATGACGCCGTGCGCGCCTTCGCCACCGAGAACCTTCTGCCAGGAGAAGGTGACGACATCGAGCTTGGCGAAGTCGAGGTTCTGCGCGAAGGCCGCCGAGGTGGCATCGCAGATCGTCAGGCCCTTGCGGTCAGCCGGAATGAAATCGGCGTTCGGAACGCGGACACCGGAGGTGGTGCCGTTCCAGGTGAAGACCACGTCGCGGTCGAAATCGACAGTGGAGAGGTCGGGCAGCTCGCCGTAACCGGCTTCGAGCTTGCGGACGTCCTTGAGCTTCAGCTGCTTGACGACGTCGGTGACCCAGCCGGCGCCGAAGCTTTCCCAGGCGACCATGTCGACGCCGCGCTCTCCGAGCAGCGACCAGAGCGCCATTTCGACGGCGCCGGTGTCTGAAGCGGGAACGATGCCGATGCGGTAATCCGCCGGCACTTCCAGAATTTCACGGGTAAGATCAATGGCCTGCTTCAGCTTGGCTTTGCCGACCTTCGCGCGGTGCGAACGGCCAAGGGCCGCGTCGGAAAGAGCGTCGAGCGACCAACCGGGGCGCTTCGAGCAGGGGCCAGAAGAAAAATGGGTATTCTGCGGACGGATGTCCGGCTTGGCGAGCTTCGTCATAATGCTATCCTCTCAGATAGAAAGCCCTTCGTTGGGGAAGGGTGTCCCGCCGCCGGATATATTGGAAGCTGCCTGCAAGCGCAACAGAAAAAGGTACTCATGTTGCTGCATCACGAATTCGTGCGAAAAGTTTGATGGGGCAAGTCACACGCAATGAAGTTAGGTCAAATTCAGCCTCACAAAAGCTGGTTTCTGTGCCGACACGCAATCATATAAAGGGTGGCGCTTATTGACTTGCGCCGACGGAAAATAACAAGTGTGCTCGATGTCTCTAACTGCACTCGCCGAAAGCCACTTCATGCCCGCGCAGCCTGTGCCTGTCTATCTGATCAACATTGATCGAGCGACAGACAGACTGGCGGAAATTCAACGGCAGAGCGACGAACTCGGCATTCGGTTCGAACGCGTCGACGGCGTCGATGGCGCGCTCTTGCCGCGCGACCAATGGGTTGACGTCGATCACCTTCGCTTTCAACGCCGGCACGGCAGGATCATCCTGCCCGGAGAATACGGCTGCTATCGCAGCCACCTGATGGCCTTGCGCCAATTCTTGGCCAATGGCGGCGAAATAGCAGTCATCATCGAAGACGATGTGGCCTTGGACGCCGATTTTCTCACCCGCGCCATGGCAGCCAAGAAAGCAGCCCCTACGGCCGATCTGATCAAGCTCGTCAATCACCGCTGGGGCGGCTTCCGCGTCGCAACGCGCAGCGATAAGGGAGATGTGATCGGTCGTTGCCTCTTCGGCCCCCAGGGATCGACGGCGTGCTATCTCGTGACGCGAAGCGGGGCTCAAAAGATCGTGAAGTCGCTTGCCGTCATGTCCCTGCCCTGGGATGTCGCGGTCGAACGCGGCTGGGACATGCAGACGTCCATCTTCAGCACGCGCGCCAATATCGTCGGCTTCAGCCGGTTGCAGAAAAGCACGATGATCGGCTGGCGCCGCGACTATCGTGCGGCCAAATCCTCGCCGTGGCGACGTGTTCCCGCACATCTCTTCCGGACCTGGGATTTCTTTCGCCGCATCGCTTATGTGCTGACGACACAGTAAGGCACCCGAGCTACCAGGTGGTTATCCGCAAACCGATGCGTATCTCGTGGCGCGACAGAGCGCCATCGCGGCCCGTCGTCCCGCCGGCACTTGCGGACGAATCACCGAACATGTCGCCGCCGGCGATGTGGGAGAAACGATAGCCGAGATCGACTTTTACGTTCGGCGCCACCTCGTAGGCGACGCCGGCCATCAGCGCATAGGTCATGCGCCAGTCGCTGTCGCCGGGATAGCGCGCGCTGACCGAGGCCGCGCCACCGCAACCCGAAGCGCCATCGATACACGAGCCGACCGCATTGACGCTGCTCCAGGAGACCCGCGTCGCGCCGAGGCCGGCACCGACATAGGGCGTAAAACCGGCAAGCGTCCCCAGATCGACGTAGCCGTTCACCATCAAGCTGCCCGCCCTGAAGGAAGACCGCGCCTTTGTGGAGCAGCCGGTGCCGCCTGCCCCGCCGGAACAGGGCGAATCGCTTGAGATGCTGCCATTGAAGTCGCCGCTGAAGAAATCGCCAGTGACGTCGGCGCGCAACAGGTCATTGAACTGGTAACCGACACCGAGACCGCCGGAAAAGTTGCCGCCGAACCGATCCGAATCGAAGCGTCCGGAACTGTAATCGCCGCCAGCCGGATCATAGGCACGGAACGTCGTGTCGTTGCGGCTGGCATTGACGGCGTAGCCGAGATCCCCGCGGACGTACCACCCCTTCGCATCCTTGACGCTGACTTCGGGCATCTTGATTTCCGGCGGTGCGTCGCCTGCAAGGGCAGCACCCGCCGATGCGCCCGCCATCACCGTGGCCAGCGCCAGAGCGTCGAAACGGATCATTACCCCTCGCCTTCCATCCTTCGGGCGGAGCCCGCATGCCGACCCGGCTGACCTTTGTCTTCCGCTTCGGGCTCCAGCACGAGGATCCGCGACGGGATGGCCACCATTCTCATTTCATTAACCATAGGGAATTCATGGTTAATGAAGCTTTAAAACGCCGAACAATTGCTTAACGAGGGAGATGAAAAAGCAAAAAGCCGCCCGGTTGAAACCGGACGGCTTTTCAATGACTTGCGCGAGGGATGCTTACTTGTAGACCGCTTGCGGCTGGACCGGGATATCGGCCGGCGGCATGTAGCTTGCGGTCTGGCAGCCGCCGAAGGTGTAGCGGGCGCCGATGCGGGCTTCATGCAGGTTGAGGCCCTTGTCGTAGCCGGGACCGCCATTTTCCGCATAGCCGAACATGTCGCCGCCCTGGATATGACGGAAGCGGTAGCCGACGTCAGCCTTGAGGTTACAAGTCAGGTCGATGGAGGTGCCGGCCATCAACGCATAGGTAAAGCGCCAGCTGCCACGACCATTATGCGTGACGGAGCTGTCGCAGGAGTCCGGATTGGCGTCCGAGCACGAGGTGTTCTTCAGATTGCTCCATTTGACATAGGTACCGCCGAGACCGCCACCGACATAAGGGGTGAACGCGCCGTAGGTGCCGAGATCGACATAGGCGTTGGCAAGCAAGCTGTAGGCCGTCAAGGAGGCCACATCGCGGGAGGTCGCCGGAACAGACGAGAAGTCCGGGCCGCAGCCGCCGCAATCACCCTTCGTCGAGCCCTTGAAGTCGGACTTGAAGAGATAGTCCAGCGTCACGTCCGTCCGGAGGTAGTTGTTGATCTGGTAACCGACACCGCCGCCGAGCGTAACATTGTCATCCAGCTTCGCGCTGTTGAAATCGACGAGGTTTGAGTTGGAGCCCTGGAAGTAGTTGGCGCCGCGCAGGTTCGTGAAGGCATAGCCGACATCGCCGCGCAGGTACCAGCCGCTGGATTGGGCGACAGCCACTTCCTGCGCCGGCTGCTGGGGCTCCGGCGTATAAAGGTCAGCGGAGAACGCTGACGTGCCGACAAGCAAAGTGGCAAGTGCTCCGATCAGGGATTTCATCATGGCTTTGGCTCCAAATCTCTTGCCATTGGCACAGCAGATGCTTGCCAATCGAAACGACATGAGACGGATAATGATGAAAAGGAGTTAAAACCTGATTAACTACGAATATTTACCCTGACTATTCACGAATTATACTTTAATTTATACATTAGGAATAGGTGATTTTATAATGAAGAGAACGGGATGCGCCCGTCCAGCCCCCTCTTCCCTCCAGAAACGCGTGTATCTGCAAGTACAGCCGGGGCCTGCTTTCTAAACCAATTGGCAACAATCGCACCATTACAGTGCGGCAGCCGGGGGTTAGCTCAGGAGGGAGTCGTTGACTTACCATCGAAAATTATGCGCCGGCCTGTGCCTTGCCCTTGTCTTCCTGAGTTCCGCCGCGCTTGCCAACGCGATGCCAATGAAGCCTGTTGCCGCGACGGCATGGAACAAGGGTCGCGAGACCGGATTGCCGATCCCACGCTATGTTTCGTTGAAGGCACACAAGGCGCGCATGCGGGTCGGCCCGTCGACGATCTATGCCACCAAATGGATCTATGTGAAGCCCGGCCTTCCCATGGAGATCATCGACGAATACGGCCACTGGCGGCAGGTTCGTGACGATACCGGTGTCACCGGGTGGATGCACAGCGCCCTCCTGTCGGCGACGCGCACGGCGGTGGTCGCACCCTGGCTGACGAAGAATGCAATGCTGCGCACCGATCCGGAGCCGGCTGGGACACTGGTTGCAGAGCTGCAATCACGGGTGCTGCTTTCACTGCACTCCTGCACCGGAACCTGGTGCCGCGTTTCCGTTAGGGAGCATGCGGCGAAAGGATACATCAGGCAGGACAAGCTCTGGGGCGCCTATCCCGGCGAGATGTTCCAATAGATCAAGCGAAAAGCAGCATGGCCGCCCCCAAGGGAGCGGCCACGAATCCGATACCTGCGATGGATTACCGCTCCGCTCGATCAGGCGGCGGTGCGGACGCTCGAGATCACATCGATCAGCCCACCGACGATACGCTCGATCTGGCTGCGATCGTCGCCTTCCGCCATAACGCGGATCAGCGGTTCCGTGCCGGAGGGGCGGATGACCAGGCGGCCATGGCGGGCAAGCTCGCTTTCCGCATCGGCGATCGCCTTCCGCACCTGATTGTCCTCCAGAGGCTTGCCGCCGGAAATGCGCACGTTGCGCAGCAATTGCGGCACCGGCTCGAAACGCCGGCAGACTTCGCTCACCGGTTTGCCCGTGCGCTTGACCGCGACGAGGATCTGCAAGGCAGCAACAAGCCCATCGCCGGTCGTGCCATAGTCGGACAGCACGATATGACCGGATTGCTCGCCGCCGACATTGTAATTGTGCTGACGCATGTGCTCGACGACATAACGGTCGCCGACCGCCGTGCGTGCCAGCGACATGCCGCGCTCTTCGAGGAAACGTTCCAGACCGAGATTGGACATTACGGTCGCCACGATGCCGTTGCCGCGCAGCAGCTGGCTCTCGGCCCAGCTCTCGGCAATGACGGCCATGAGCTGATCGCCGTCTATGATCGTACCGGTCTCGTCGACGATGATGACGCGATCAGCGTCGCCATCCAATGCGATGCCGATATCGGCACGCACTTCATGCACCTTCTTCTGCAGCGCCACCGGGCTGGTGGAGCCGCAATTGAGGTTGATATTGGTGCCGTTCGGCTCATTGCCGATAGTCACGACATCGGCGCCCAGTTCCCACAGGACGGCGGGCGCAACCTTGTAGGCAGCACCATTTGCGCAGTCGATGGCAATCCGCAGCCCCTGCAGCGTGACATCGCGCGGCAAGGTGCGCTTGGCATGTTCGATATAGCGGTCGTGCACGCCGTCAACACGCTTGGCGCGGCCGATGTTCTCGGCCTTGGCAAGATGCTCGGTCATATCCTTTTCGAGCAGATCCTCGATCTTCATTTCGAGATCGTCGGACAGTTTGTAGCCGTCGGGGCCGAAGAGCTTGATGCCGTTGTCTTCGTAAGGGTTATGCGAGGCGGAAATCATCACGCCGATATCGGCGCGCAACGACCGTGTGAGCATGGCGACGGCCGGCGTCGGGATCGGGCCGAGAACGAAGGCGTCGACGCCGGCTGCGGTGAAGCCCGCGACCATTGCGTTCTCCAGCATATAGCCGGAAAGGCGCGTATCCTTGCCGATAACCACCCGGTGTCGATGACTACCTCGATGGAAGATCGTGCCGGCAGCGATACCCACGCGCATGGCAAGATCGGGCGTCATCGGATAGATGTTGGATTGACCGCGAATTCCGTCGGTTCCGAAATAGCGACGTTTCATATGCACTCCTGTCGTTGCGGCATCCTATGAGATGCAGCGGCATCGAAATCGCTGCCCCGGATTCCGGAGACATGACGAGCATCGATGCTTGTGGCTCATGCCACAGATTGTAAAAATCGGCACTTAAATTACCGAGAACGGCTATTACAACGCGTTACCATTAATAAGCACTAAAAAACTGCATGGGCACGAGGCAGGCAATATTCCGATTCCGCGGATCAAGGCGCTTGCGTTACTTCGCCCGAATCTGCGGATTGTCATGCCGCTTCGCCAACGCTCAGTGCATTACCTCCTGTTACACGCCAAAAAACAAAAGGCCAGCTCCCTATTCGAGGTAGCTGGCCCTTCGTTTTTGCGGCTTGATGGTCTTGGTCCGTTAGCGCGGCTGCGGCTCGAAACCACCTTCGGGCTCATCGCCCTTGGTGCCGAGCGAGCCGTCCTTCTTCGCGCCGGTCTTCGGCACGGCCGAGCCGCGGCTCGGCGGAGTATCGTCACCAAGATCGCGAGCAGGCTTTTCGCCGCGGATGAGCCCCTTGATCTCTTCGCCGCTCAGCGTTTCGTATTCGAGCAGGCCTTCGGCGATTGCCACGAACCCGTCATGCTGTTCGGTGAGGATATCCTTGGCCTGATGATAGGCTTGGTCGATCAGGCGGCGCACCTCGTTGTCGATCGTCTGCGCGGTCGCTTCCGAGACGTTCTTCGACTGCGAGACGGAGTGGCCGAGGAAGACTTCCTGCTGGTTCTCGCCATAGGCGACCAGACCGAGCTCGTCGGAGAAGCCCCATTGGGTGACCATGGCGCGGGCAAGCTTGGTGGCCTGTTCGATATCGGAGGATGCACCTGACGTGATGTTTTCCTTGCCGAAGGTCAGCTCTTCCGCGACGCGGCCGCCCATCATGATGCAGAGGCGCGACACCATCCACTTGTAGCTCATCGAGTAGCGATCGCCCTCGGGGAGCTGCATGACCATGCCGAGCGCGCGGCCGCGCGGAATGATGGTCGCCTTGTGCAGCGGATCGGCGACGGCGACATAGAGCGCCGTGATCGCGTGACCGGCTTCGTGATAGGCGGTGAGCTTCTTTTCCGCTTCGGTCATGGCCGAAGAGCGGCGCTCGGCGCCCATCATGATCTTGTCCTTGGCGTCTTCGAACTCCTGCATCGTCACCAGCCGCTTGTTGCGACGGGCGGCCATCAGGGCAGCCTCGTTGACGAGGTTCATCAGATCCGCACCGGAGAAGCCGGGCGTACCGCGGGCAAGCGTCTTCAGATCGACGTTCGGAGCCAGCGGGACATTGCGGGCGTGAACCTTGAGGATACGCTCGCGTCCGACGATGTCCGGGTTCGGCACGACGACCTGACGGTCGAAACGGCCTGGACGCAGCAGCGCCGGATCGAGAACGTCGGGACGGTTGGTCGCGGCAATCAGGATGATACCCTCATTGGCCTCGAAGCCGTCCATCTCGACCAGCAGCTGGTTCAGCGTCTGCTCGCGCTCGTCGTTACCACCGCCGAGACCGGCGCCACGATGGCGGCCGACGGCGTCGATTTCGTCGATGAAGATGATGCAGGGCGCATTCTTCTTCGCCTGCTCGAACATGTCACGGACGCGGCTTGCGCCGACGCCCACGAACATTTCCACGAAGTCGGAACCGGAAATGGTGAAGAACGGCACGTTGGCTTCGCCGGCAATGGCGCGCGCCAGAAGCGTCTTACCTGTACCGGGAGGTCCCACAAGCAGAACGCCGCGCGGGATGCGGCCACCGAGACGCTGGAACTTCTGCGGATCGCGCAGGAATTCAACGATTTCCTCAAGATCCTGCTTGGCTTCATCGACACCGGCGACATCGTCGAAGGTGACGCGGCCATGCGCTTCCGTCAAAAGCTTTGCCTTCGACTTGCCGAAGCCCATCGCACCGCGCGAGCCACCCTGCATCTGCCGCATGAAGAACAGCCAGACGCCGAGGATCAGAAGCATCGGCAGCAGTGTGCCGAGATAGCTCAGGAAGCTCGAAGAGCCATCCGATTCTGGACGTCCAACGATGTTGACGTTCTTGTTTTGCAGGCGTTCAAGCAAGCTGTCATCCACGACCGGAGCGTAGGTCTGGAATGGTGTACCGTTTTCCACATAGCTGCCGACGACGCGATTGCCAGTGACGGTGACGTCACGAACGCGGCCGGAATCAACTTCCCGGAGGAACTGCGAATACGGAATTTCCCTGGAGCCTGTTTGTGCCGGCGCGTTCTGAAACATACTGAACAGGGCAATCAACAGCAGAGCTATGATTGCCCACAGAGCGAAATTACGAAAATTAGGGTTCATCGAACTCCCCAGCACTGAAACTTCCGCCGCAAAGCGACGGCATTACTTGGTCCCTAACATAGGGTTGCGCCAAGCCGTTGCCAAGGCAAACCGCGTCGGCGCATGTTTTTTCCGTCTATATGACTGAAAGCGGCAGCCGCCTATAGGCTTCACGACCAAAAGCGACTGAAAGCCGATCTGCGAATGTGAGATCGAATCGTGTCAAAAAGCGGTCGAACGGCGCAAGATAGGGCGAGATGGTGACGTCCGCTGCCATATTGGCCTTATCCGCCTCGATCTGAGGCATCGCGGCGCGGGCGCGCTGCACCGCCCCTCTCGGCAAATCCGTGGGAAGAAACGCCGCACCTTCCGCCCCGCAAGCTCGCACGTGGACGGGTGTCGGCCCCGGATTGACCACTTCGAAACGGCCATCCCAAATGCCCCTGGCGCCAGGCATAAGCGTCAGCGGCTCGATGTTGCGGCTTTCCCGCATGAGAAAGAGCGCATCGCGGCGCAGGTCGAAGACCACCCCGCCTGCCGTGCGTCTCCCAGGGTTTCCCGCATTCACGAAATTGAGAATGCGTTCCATTTGCCCGCGGCCAGGCCCATAGGCCTCGCCACCGAAAGCCGCCGCTAGGTAGGACAAGGCATAGACGACAACCGTTTCGTCTAAGGAAAAGGCCGCTCGGTCGATGACACAAAGCGCGTTCGCATGAATGGCGACGTGGTCGTCCAGCCACAAGGCTGCTTTTGCGGAAAGCGCGGCTCGATTTGCTCCACCATCCACAAAGAGAGCGGGGGTCGGATCCTGCGCGAGGCGCATACGCGTGCGCACGCGCTCGTACCGGCTATCCTCATTGCTGGGGTCGTCGAGCCAGGATACGCCATGCCTCTCGAGATAGGCGCGTATATCCCTCCGCCGGCAAGCCAGAAACGGTCTGGCGATCCAGATGCGACGATCAAACAGCACCGCGTCGGCAATGCCGGTGCCGATGCCATCCTCGCTCTCGCCTCGGCGCGCGGCGCGCATGGCAATCGTCTCGCGCTGATCATCCAAGGTATGAGCCGTAACGATCGCGTCGGCCGAGATTTCGGATGCCAGGTCGGCGAGCAGTCCGTAGCGCGCCTCGCGGGCAGCGGCCATGATGCCGCTCTTCGGCTTTTCGCCCTCCCAACGGCGCACGAAATGAGGAATGCCGAGAAAGGCACAGAGCGCGGCGACCTCTAGCGCTTCGTCCGTGGAGGCGGCGCGCAAGCCATGATCGATGGTCGCGGCGGCAAGGGTAATGTCGGAATGAGGAGAGGATTTCAGCTGCTCGGCAAGGGCGATCAGGAGACCAGTGGAATCGCTGCCGCCGGAAATGGCAACCAGGATATGAGCAGGCTTTGAAAGTGACCGGAGAAAATCGGATGCTGCGGCTTCAGGCGTAAGGGCTGTGGCAGCACCGGTCACAGCTTGACTAGGCATGGCGATCAGCAGGCGAGACGCTTTTCTTCGCTGGCAACCTTGCCCGAGACAGCCTTCGAAGCCTTGGGATAACGCTTGGTCACCTCACGAAGCGTGGCGCAAGCCGTGTCCTTGTTGTCGAGCGCGGCAAGCGACATGCCGAGCTTCAGGAGCATTTCTGGCGCCTTCTCCGAACCGCTGTACTTCTGATGCGCATTCAGAAACGTCTTGGCCGCGTCGTTGTACTTGCCCTGGGAATAGAGCGCTTCGCCGAGCCAGAAATTCGCATCCGCGGCCCGCGCGCTGCTCGGGTAGCTGTCGAGATACTGGCGGAACTCCTGTTCGGCGACGCTATAATCGCCGGACAGGACATGGCCGTAGGCAGCCTTATACTGATCGCCTTCATTGCCGAGCGAAGCCGTCTGCGCTCCGGAGCCCGCGCTTGGCGGCGCGCCCGAACCATTGTTCGACGGCGTCAGGGCAGAACCCACCTGTTTACCGCTCTGATCGAACTGGATCGAGCCGAGCTGGCTCGGCGGCTTGCCCGTACCACTCCCCTGCTGGGGCGACACGCCGTTGTTCCCGGAATCGCTGATGACCCCGGCAACGTCATCCTGCTGATTGCCGGCGCCCTGGGCTGGAACATCGGCCTCGCTCTTCTTCATCGGGGGATTGCCGGCCGTGGGCGCGCTGCCGCCGCGCTTCTCGAGCTGCTGGAAGCGGAACTCGTTGTCTTCCTGTGCCTTGCGAATCTGCTCCTGCATTTGCAGCAGCTGATAGCTCATCTCCTCGACGCGGCCGTTCAGTTGGCGCATCTGATCCTCAAGCTGCTGCAGGCGCACTTCCGCATCGCTGTTCTGGACATTGACGACAGGCGCCTGGCCTTGTCTCTGATAGGCGTTGTTCGGAGCCGACTGCGCAGAGGCGTCGCGGCCTCCGAGGTGGATTCCGAACAGCGACAAGGCAGAGGCGTCCCGCTCACTGCCTGCAACAGCAGCGAGACAAAGCAAGCTCGCCACGACAAGTCTTCTCATATGGATCTTCCTGTCTCATTGATTCTTCGGGCCATGGGGCTCGAACAGGAGATTTTTACAATTGCTCTCAAAAAGCAACGGAGTTCGGCCAAAGTGTGGTCAAAAAAGTAAAGGCGGCCACGAGGACCGCCTTTGCGCATTTCGACCGATGCTTTGCCTATCAGGAGCCAGCGCCGTTGAGCACGGTAACGGCGCGACGGTTCTGCGACCAGCAGGAGATGTCGTCGCAGGTCGCGACCGGACGTTCCTTGCCGTAGGAGATCGTCTTCATGCGCTGAGCCGGAACGCCGCGCGAAGCGAGATAGTCCTTGGTGGCAGCCGCACGGCGAGCGCCGAGCGCCAGGTTGTATTCGCGCGTGCCGCGTTCGTCGGCATGGCCTTCGACGGTGATCGAATAGTTCGGATAACGGGCAAGCCACTGAGCCTGACGATCGAGCGTCTGGCCGGCATCGGCGCGAACCGACGAGCTGTCGGTATCGAAGAAGATGCGGTCGCCGACATTGACGGTGAAATCCTGCGGCGAACCCGGAGCGGCATTGCCGGCACCATTCAGGCCAAGACCATTGGCATCATTCGGCAGGCCCTTCTTCGATGCACAGCCAGCCAAGGAAAGGCCGACGAAAAGCGCGATCAGGATCGGGTTGCGGGCGAGGTTTTGCATATGGCCAACGGCCGGGTTTGCGATGCGGCTCATTGCCGGTCTCTCCTTAGTCTCTATCAGGGTTGCCAGACTGTAACCGGGTTCGGTTAATCCGATTCCAACAAATATGGTTAATGCTGTCCTAAAATTGTCCCGAAACGGTCCACTCACAGGACTTTGCGGCGATAACGTGGCAAGCCCCTCGTTACTCGAGAAGCGGCGACCAGGCCGGGTCGGAAGCAAAGCCCGGGGTCGGGATCTTCTGCTCGTTATAACCTGTCAGATCAATGGAATAGAGTTGCGGACCGCTGGAGCCGGCCGGTTCGCGGAAGAACATGATGACACGGCCGTTCGGCGCCCAGGTCGGGCCCTCATTGTGGAAGCCGGTGGTCAACAGACGCTCGCTCGAACCGTCCGTCTTCATGACGCCGATCGAGAAGCTTCCGCCAGCCTGCTTGGTGAAGGCGATGAGATCGCCGCGCGGCGACCAGACCGGGGTGGAATAGGAGCCGTCGCCGAAGGAGATGCGGTGCTGGTTGGAACCGTCAGCATTCATCACGTAGATCTGCTGCTTGCCGCCGCGGTCGCTTTCAAAGGCGATCTGCGTGCCATCAGGCGAATAGGACGGCGAAGTGTCGATCGCAGCCGTCGACGTCAGACGTGTCGTGGTGCGTGAGCGCAGGTCCATCGTATAGATGTTGGCGTTGCCTTCCTGCTGCAGGCTCATGATCACGCGCTGCCCGTCCGGCGAGAAGCGCGGCGAGAAGGTCATGCCGGGGAAATTGCCGACCAGTTCGCGCTGGCCCGTCTGCAACTGCAGCAGGTAGACGCGCGGCTGCTGGTTGGCAAAGGACATGTAGGTGACTTCCTGCCGGTTCGGCGAGAAGCGCGGCGTCAGCACCAGGTCACTGCCATCGGTCAGCATGCGCACGTTGGCACCGTCCTGGTCCATGATGCCGAGCTGCGTCTTGCGGGCCGTCTTCGGGCCGCTTTCGGCAACGAAGACGACGCGGGTATCGAAATAGCCCTTCTCGCCGGTGATCTTCTCGTAAATCCCATCGGCGATGATATGGGCGACACGGCGCCAATTGTCCGGCTGGGCATAGAATTGCTGGCCGACCATTTGACTATTGCCAAACGTATCCCACAGACGGAACTCGGCCCGAAGGCGGCCACCTTCCTGCGTCACGCGGCCGGTCACCAGCGCTTGCGCGTTGATGGAAGTCCAGTCCGGGAAGCGCGGCGTCGAGTCCGGATTGCTGATCTTCTCGATGAAGGCCTGCTTGTTGATCGGCGCGAACAGACCCGAACGCTGCAGGTCGGCCGCAATCACGCCCGAAATCTGCGGGCCGAGGCTATCATTCGACAGCAGGTCGGTGATGGCGATCGGCATGGGCTGGACATTGCCCTTGTTGATGTTGAGCTCGACCACGGCATAGGCCGGAGTGGCGAGCGCTGTCATCAGGCCTGCCAGCACCAGCAGGAGACGGACGAAGGAGTTTCTGATCATATGTATCAAGCCTTTCAGCATTAAAGCCCAAGGTCGCCGGCATCGAAGTGAATTATCACTTCTTTCCAGGCGTCATATTTATCCATTGGCAGATTTTTGAACGGGGCGGATCTGAGCACAGCGCGCAGCGCGCTTGCCGCCACAGCTTGTTGGGTTTTCTCCGGACCACCCGTCATGACAACATTCGGCTTGCCAACGATCTGTCCGGCACGATCGAGCTCAAACCGGATTTGAACACGGACATTCTTGATGCCAGATATATCCGCCGGCGGCGGCCAATTTGCCGTGACACTCTTGCGGATATTCTCAATCATGGAATGCTCAAGCCGATCCTTGCCGGCAGCAGTTTCCGCGCATCGCGCAGACGCTGAGCCCGCCAGGGTAATCGCCAGGGCCACAAACAAGGACAGGCCGAAACGAGGACAGTGGAAACGCCGCACTCCCCGCATCACATCCCCAGGTCCGCTGCACTGAAATTGACGACGACTTCCTGCCAGTCGTCATACTTGTCCACCGGCAGGACCTTTAGATAGTCCGACTGCGCTCGCATCACCGCGCGCACAGCAGCGCTCTGCATCGCGGCCTGTGTCGAAGCAGGCCCACCGCTCGTCGTCGCATCCGGTTCCCCGACGATCTGGCCGGACTTGTCGAGCCTGAAATGCACCTTGATCCGCACGTCGCTCGCACCTTCCATGCCCGGCATGAGATTCCAGTATTTGGCAATCAGATCACGCAAACCGTCCTGCTGGCTCTGGCTAAGTTTGCCTGCGCCGAGCGATTTCATGCCGCCTCGCGAGGCAACTTGCGTATCGGCACCGGCCGAGGCCTGCTGGGACGAGCGCTTCGCACCACCCTTCGACGATGTATTGTTCAGAACGTCGGCGATCTGATCGGCAAGGCCGTCGTCAAGACCCTTGTTAGAGGCTTTAGCAGTCTCGCGCTTCTTGTCGCTGTCCTTCTTGCCGTCATCGGTAGACGTGGTCTTGCTCGTGCTCTGTGTCGTCGTCTTGTCCGTCGGCTTGGCGTCGGCCACCTTCACATCCGGCTTCGGCGCAGGCTTGACTTCGGGCTTCTGCTCGACGGTCTTAGGCGGCGTCGGCTGCGGCTTCACATCCGGCACGGGAACATTGTTTGGCAGCTGGATTTCCGCCTGCTGGGTGGGCTGTTCGGTCGGCGGCGGGGTCGGCGTCGCATCGGCCTTCGGCGGCGGCGGCGTAGGATCGGTCTTCGGCGGCGGAGTGGGCGTCACATCCGGCTTCTGCTGCGGAACGGCGGCCACTTCCTTGGGCGCAGCCTCCGTCTCCTTCTGCTCTATCGTCTTGACATCATTCGGCCGCGGATCGTTCTGCGGGACGGGCACGTCGACCTTCTTCGGCGCCAAGGCCGCGGTGTCGCTCTCCGGCCGCTGGGTCGGTACGACCGGGTTCTTGATATCGACGTTGTTCTCGCCGACATTCTGGGCGTTGGCGACCTGGTCCTGCTTCGTGGTCTGCTTCCGGGAGACGTGATCCGTCACCGGCGCCTTCTTCTCACCCTGCTGAAGCTGGTCAGCCTGCACGATGTCGACATCCATCGCCGTGCTTTCCGGCGTCTCCAGCGGTGCCGGCGCGCTAAGCGTCAGCATGGCGCCGATCAGCACCAGGATGTGAAAAACCGCAGATGTGACGAGGCTGCGTTTCATGGCGATCCGTCAGTGATCCGTTGTCTGCTGCTGCGTAACCAGGCCGATGTTCTTGTAACCGGCTTCCTGAATGCGTGACATGACGTCGGCGATCACGCCGTAGGGCGCCTTGCCGTCGCCACGCACGAAGATGCGCTCGTTGTAGCCGGTCGTCGCGATCGCCTGCAGCTTGGCGGCAATGTCTGCTGCCTGGATCTGCGTTTCCTGCAAGAAGACCTGGCCGTCGGCCTTGATCGAGATGGTGATGGGCTGGGTCTGCGCGTTCAGCGCGCCTGCCTGCGTCTGCGGCAGGTCGATCGGCACGCCCGATGTCATCATCGGTGCCGCCACCATGAAGATGATGAGCAGCACGAGCATGACGTCGACCAGCGGCGTCACGTTGATATCGGAAATCGGGCCGCTCCGGCTTCCGCCTCGACGACTGCCCCGGCGGCCACCGCCGCCACCCCTGCCTCCAACAGACATTGCCATATGAATTACTCCGGTTCTGTCCGTTACTTACTGCGCCGCCTGGCGCGGCTGCAGCTTCTCATCGATCTGGCGCGAAAGAATGGCGGAGAATTCATCCGCAAAGCCTTCCATGCGTCCCGAGAGCTTGCCGGCGTCGCCAGAGAACTTGTTATAGGCGATAACGGCGGGAATAGCCGCGACCAGACCGATGGCGGTCGCCAGCAGCGCTTCGGCGATACCGGGCGCGACAACCGCAAGATTGGTCGACTTCGAACCGGCAATGGCCTGGAACGAGGTCATAATACCGACGACCGTGCCGAACAGACCGATGAACGGACCGGCCGAACCGATGGTGGCCAGAGATCCTAGGCGGGCCATCAGATGTTCCGATTCACGCGCCAAGGTAACGTCCATCGCCCGGTCGATACGCATCTGCAGGCCGATCGGCGACCGCGCGCCGCGCTCGAACGATTTCTTCCATTCCCGCATCGCCGCGACGAAGATGGCGCTGAGACCCGTATTGTTGCGTTCCGAAAGCGTCCGGTAGAGCTCTTCGAGCGATTGGCCCGACCAGAAGACCTGCTCGAAATGATCGAACTGCCGGCGCGCTCGCGCGTAGCTCAGATACTTGTCGATGACGATTGCCCACGTCCACACGGATGCGGCCAGAAGGCCGATCATGACGAGCTTGACTACCAGGCCCGCCTGCATGAATAGCGACCAGAGGGTGATGTCCGGTGTGGTGGCCGCTGCCAATGCTACTTGTTCCATTGATCCAAAATCCCCGAATCCAAACGCCCGGCGCTAGACCGGGCGGCTAAAAGTGATCTCACAAGAAATGTTTGGCAGCCGCCGCTGAACGCCCTGGTCAAGCCTTCCAAGCTTACAACTGCCTTCTTGCCGTCAAATTTGGTCAAAGGAAGGCGTGCACCGCACAAACTCCGACTTAACTAGTAAGACACTATTATGGTTAAAAGAATGTTAGCGTCGAAACATGAAGGATTTAACGGCGGCGAAGGCTTATTCTAGCTCCTGGGAAGAAATGACCGGGCGAAACCGCCGGCAAACGCAGACAAATCTTGCGCGGCAAATTCCTTCACACAAAACTCAAGTTTTTGCAAGCACCCACAGGCAATGGTCATATCTTGCATGAAGCCGCTTGCCCGACGAGCCGTTGACCGCCTTGCTAGCCAGCGGATTGCGATGCCGAGAGCATCTGTGCCGCCAGCTTCTCCGGCAGCCGGCGCGGCCGCCCCTTCGCGTTGATCACGGCGATGATGACCTTGGCGGCGATCAGCAGCGTGTCGTCGCGGCGTATTTCCTGGGAGAGCACCATCTTGGCACCGCCGGCTTTCTCGGTGACGGTGCGAATCAGCAGCACGTCATCCATGCGGGCAGGCCCCTTGAAGTCGATCTCCATGCGGTGAACCACGAAAACAAGCCCTTCCTCGTCGGCACTCAAAAGCTCGCGCTGTTCCACGCCGAGACAGCGCAGATAGTCCGTGCGGCCGCGCTCGAGGAAATGCAGATACCGCGCATGATAGACGAGGCCGGAAAAATCCGTATCTTCGTAATAGACTCGCTGCACCAGCCGGTGGCTTCCGGCTTCCAGTTCCCCAGCTATCAGAAAGGGGCTGTTCATCGTTGCCGCATCTCCTTGAATGTCCGGCATCTCTTTGGCCGAAGTTCTGCCATCAAGCAAGCTTTGAACAATTGTCATAAACTCCGACTATCCGGAATGGTGCCGGCTAGCGGATCGGCGCAGAAGGAAACATCTCATGAAAATAGCGGTAATGGGTGGCGACGGATTCATCGGTTGGCCAACCTCGCTCCATCTCTCCGACGCCGGTCATGAGGTGCATATCCTCGACAATCTCTCCCGCCGATGGATCGACACGGAACTGGGCGTCCAGTCCCTGACGCCGATGGATTCGATCCAGGAACGCACCCGCATCTGGCACGCCGAAACCGGCCGCCGCATCCACTTCAACCTCATCGACCTCGCCAAGGACTACGAGCTCCTGAAGAAGTGGCTGGCCGAGCATCGCCCCGACGCGATCGTGCATTTCGCCGAGCAGCGCGCCGCGCCCTATTCGATGAAGAGCGACCGCCACAAGAACTACACGGTCAACAACAATGTCAGCGCCACGCACAATCTGCTGAACGCGCTGGTCGAGCTCAACCTCGACGCCCATCTCGTCCATCTCGGCACCATGGGCGTCTACGGCTATTCGACCGTTGGCGCCGCCATTCCCGAAGGCTATCTGCCTGTTGGCATCGATACAGCCGATGGCCGCACCGTCAGCCAGGAAATCCTTTACCCCGCCAATCCCGGCTCCATCTATCACATGACCAAGTGCCTCGATCAGCTCCTCTTCCAGTTCTACGCCAAGAACGATGGGCTCAGGATCACCGACCTGCATCAGGGCATCGTCTGGGGCACGCACACCGAACAGACGCGCCGTCACGAACAGTTGATCAACCGTTTCGACTATGACGGCGACTATGGCACCGTGCTCAACCGCTTCCTCATCCAGGCGGCGATCGGCTATCCCCTTACCGTACACGGCACCGGCGGCCAGACCCGTGCCTTCATTCATATCCAGGATTCGGTGCGCTGCATCGAGCTTGCGCTGAAGAACCCGCCGGCGCGGAGTACCCGCGTCGAGATCTTCAACCAGATGACGGAAACGCATCGCGTCCGCGATCTCGCCGAGATGATTGCCAAGATAAGCGGTGCCGACATCGTCCGCCTGCCCAACCCACGCAAGGAAGCCCCCGAGAACGACCTGATCGTCAAGAACGACAAGTTCCTCAATCTCGGGCTGGCCCCGATCACGCTCGAAGCCGGCCTGCTGAGCGAAATCGTCGATGTCGCCAAGAAATACGCCTATCGCGTCGATCGCTCGCGTGTCCCGGCCGTCTCCGCCTGGACCAAGGATATCGCGGCGACGGTCAACCATGATCCCGAGGGCAAGAGATTGAAGTCCGTCTCATGATGCCGGGAAGCGAAATGCTGCAGGGATTGCGCCCGCAGACCCGCCCGCGCTCCGGCCAAGCATTCGTGACCCTCGTCACGAATGCCGACTATGCCATGGGGGCTACCGCGCTGGCGCGTTCGATCGTTCGGACGTGCACGAAGGCCGATATCGTCGTGCTGCATACGGTAGGCGTCAACGAAGGCGATCTTGCCCCGCTAGCGGCACTCGATTGCCGGCTCGTCGAGGTCGAACACCTGCCCCTGTCCGACGCTTTCAACGCGCGTCATGCGCGCGGCAACCTTCATGCCGCCGCTCCCTTCACCAAGGGCCGCAAGCCCTCCTTTCACACGCCGCTCGACAATTTCTGCAAGCTGCGGCTCTGGCAGCTCATCGAATACGACACCTGCGTCTTCATCGACGCGGACGCCATCGTGCTGAGGAATGTCGACAGGCTTTTCGATTACCCTGAGTTTTCCGCCGCGCCGAATGTCTATGAAAGCCTGTCCGATTTTCATCGGCTAAACTCCGGCGTCTTCGTCGCCAAACCGTCGCTCGCGACGTTTCAGGACATGTTGCAGCGGCTCGATCGCACCGACGTCTTCTGGCGGCGCACCGACCAGACCTTTCTCGAGACATTCTTCCCGGATTGGCACGGCCTGCCGATCTTCATGAACATGCTGCAATATGTATGGTTCACCATGCCGGCGCTCTGGGACTGGAACAGCATTTCGATCCTGCATTACCAATATGAAAAGCCTTGGGAGGAGAGCCATCCGAAGGCCGAGCTGTTGCGACCGTTGATCGACTTGTGGCATGGCTTCCATAGCGGGCTGGACATGCCCGATATCGCGACGCTCGCAAATCCCAAAGAGGCTGCATGAAGGTTCTCATATCGGGCGGAACCGGTCTTGTCGGCCGCTACATCGCCGAGGAGCTGCTGGCGGCCGGATACAAGGTTGCTGTCGGCGGACGCAGCGCTCCGCAGGCAGGTCTCTTTCCCCATACCGTTTCCTTCGTTCCGCTGAGCCTAGACCCCGCTGAAGACCACAGCCATGCTTTCGACGATGCCTATTTCTTCGTGCATGCGGCTTTCAGCCACGTGCACGGCAAATATCGCGGCGGTGAAGGAGAAGACCACGAGGGGTTCCGTCGGCTCAATCTGGACGGCACGGTCAAGCTGTTCGAAACGGCGAGAAAGGCCGGCATTCGACGCTGCATCTTTCTATCATCCCGCGCTGTATACGGCGATCGAATTGCTGGAGAGGAGTTGACCGAGTCCAGCACGCCGATGCCGAACACGCTCTACGGCGAAGTGAAGCGCGATGCCGAGCATGCCCTGTTCTCCCTCTCCGCTCCCGGCTTTGCAACAGCGAGCCTGAGAGCGACCGGCGTCTATGGCGACCTGCGTCCGAACAAATGGGACGATCTGTTCGACGACTATCTGAACGGCAAGCCGGTTCCCTCCCGCGCCGGAACGGAAGTCCACGGCCGCGATCTCGGCCGCGCCGTGCGCCTGCTGCTGGAGACGGAGACGGCCCGCATCGACGGCGAGGCATTCAACCTGTCGGACATACTGACCGATACGCACGAGATCCTCGGGCACCTGAAGACGGCAACGGACTGCCCTCATCCTCTCCCCGCCCCGGCGCCCGAAGGTGTCGTCGGCGCCATGGATACGTCGAAGATCCGTGCCCTTGGATGGCAGAGCGGCGGAAAAGCATTGCTCCGGCAGACGATCGAGACTTTGGCGCAGGCAATGTGGCCGCTCCATGCCGCCATCAACGCATCAGCTTCGTCTCGTCCCAGCTGAGCAACGCCAATTCCGCACCCCTGAACCTCGCATCGTCGGCGACGATGAATTCATCGAGCTGCGGCGGTGCGACGCTGGTTCCGGACAGCATCGCATGCACCTGGCCGCGATGATGCGTCTGATGCTGGAGCAGATGGCTCAGCACATCGTCGGCCCGCTCCCGTTGGATGCGGTCACCACGGTGAATATCGACCGTCCGCATCGCCGTCTCCGGCGTCAGGCCTTCGCAAAGCACCACCAGCCGGCGATCGACATCCGCCTGCTGCCTGGACAAGTCTTCGAGCCTGTCGAACGGCTCTTCGACGTCGAAGGCCCGCAGCCCCAGAGTGCCGTCTTCCAGCGCATCGACATAGAACCAGTCGACCGTCAGGATGTGATTGAGGGTCGATTTGATCGACGGAAAGAAGCTTGTCCGCTTCGCCTCGAACTCGCCCGGCTGCAGCGCCGCGCAGGCGCGATGGAGCCGGACATTCGCCAGTGCATTGTTGTAGGCGAGCTTGCGAAAGACACGAACCGGATCGAAAGCGGGCATCGGATATCTCTCCCTAGGCCTTGTCGAGATCGCCGTCCCGCCAGACCAGATGACGCGGCGTCAGCGGCAGGTTCTCGATTTCCTCGGCAATGAAATAGGGCGGAATATCGAGCGCTACCAGCGCCTCCCGCGTTGCCCGCACCCATTTGAATTCGAGATCGTTATCGCCATCGCGGATGCGATGCACGATTTCGTCTGGAGCGAACGGGAAGCTGCCGGGTAGCTCCATCAGGTAATAGAGGCCGAGTTCGTGCCAGTCGCGCTGCTCGTAATGAAAGAAATTCTCCACAGACCAGAGAAGGCGTCCGACTGTCACATCGACGCCCAGCTCCTCGACCATTTCCCGTCGCAGGGTTTCTTCCGACGTCTCGCCGATCTCGGCACGACCGCCGGGAAAGGTCCAGAATGTCTCGTGCTCGGCCCGATGGACAAGCACATGCCCATCACGAAAGCCGAGGCCCGCCACGCGCATCTGGAATCGCGAGCGGCCCGCATTCAGTCTGATAAGCTTGCGTTTCGACACGATCTTCATCCCACATCGATCACGACGATTTCCGGCGGCACGCCGAAACGAACCGGAGCAATGGAGCAGCCGAGGCCGCCGGAAACGATGATATGACGCTCTTCCTCTGTGATATGGCCATAGACATATCTGTCGCCATACCGCGACGGCGTATAGGGCGACCAGCCGAAAATCCTCACCTGGCCGCCATGCGTATGTCCCGACAAAGTCAGCGACACACGCGACGGCACATTGGGAAAGATATCGGGCTCATGGGCAAGGAGGATCACGGGCGCGTCGTCGACAACCTGCGCCAAGGTGCCGCCAAGATCGTCGAGCCCCTTCGTATATGGGCGCCTCCAGCGCATGCTCCGGCGCAGGGCCAGCTGATCCTCGACGCCGGCAAGCCAGAACCCTTGCCCGTTCTTCTCCAGACGTGTGGAACGATTGGAATAGACCTCGATGCCGACGCTGGCCAAGGCCCGGTGGCTGAACGTCGGACCATGGCCGCTTCTCTGTGCGGCCGCGTCGTGCCACCAGTCGTGATTGCCTATGACGGCATGAACGCCGAGCGGCGCCTTGAGCTTGCCCAGCTCCGCCGCCCAGGCCTGATGATCGACGCGAGCAGTGATAAGATCGGTCCCTGACGTATAATCGCCGAGCAGGACGATGATGTCGCCGTCGAGCTCATTGGCGCGGGCGCAGATCGATGCAACGCGCTCGGCCGTCATCCACGGCTCGCAGGCGTGAAAATCGGCGAGCGCCACGATCCGCAGTTTGAGCCCCGGCGTCCATCGCGGTGGGGTCAACGCATAGCGGGTCACATTCAGGCGCACGACAGGCTCATATCCGAGGGCGTATCCCCCGAGTGCCATCAAACCGAATATGCTGCCGCCGAAAAGCTTCACAAAGGCGCGACGGCCGAGCATTCAATCTCCCTCCTGGAACAACCGGAACTGCGCGGCCTCCAGATCCTTGGGTGGCTGCATGCCGAGATGTTTCCAGGCGATCGCGGTCAAAACACGGCCGCGCGGTGTACGTTGTATGAAACCCTGCTGGATCATGTAGGGCTCGATGATATCTTCTATCGCATCGCGCGGCTCGGAGAGGCCGGCGGCAATGGTTTCGATGCCGACCGGCCCGCCACCGAAATTGACGGCAATCATGTTGAGATAGCGCTTGTCGAGCTGATCGAAGCCGACATTGTCAACGAGAAGCCGCGTCAGCGCCTCGTCGGCGATCTCCCGCGTCACTGCTTCGACCTTGGCCACTTCGGCAAAATCGCGCACGCGGCGCAGCAGGCGGCCGGCGATGCGCGGCGTTCCGCGCCCACGCCTTGCAATCTCGCGTGCCCCCTCGTCGGTCATGCCGAGCCCCATCAGTCTCGCGCCGCGCCGGACGATGAACTCAAGCTCCTCGACGGTGTAGAAACTCAGCCGGACCGGAATGCCGAAACGATCCCGCAGCGGCGTTGTCAGCAGACCGAGACGCGTGGTGGCGGCAACCAGCGTGAACTTGGCAAGATCGATCTTCACCGAGCGCGCGGCAGGGCCCTCGCCGATGATCAGGTCCAGCTGGAAGTCCTCCATGGCCGGATAGAGGATTTCCTCGACCGCCGGATTGAGGCGGTGGATCTCGTCGATGAAGAGCACGTCGCGCTCCTCGAGATTGGTGAGCAATGCTGCGAGATCACCCGCCTTGGCAATGACCGGGCCGGAGGTCGAACGGAAATTGACACCGAGCTCCTTCGCCATGATCTGTGCCAGCGTCGTCTTGCCGAGGCCGGGCGGGCCGACAAAAAGCACATGATCCAGCGCCTCGCCGCGCCCCTTGGCCGCCTCGATGAACACCTTCAGATTGGCGCGGGCTTCCGCCTGGCCGGTGAACTCGTCCAGCGATTGCGGCCTGAGCGTCGCATCGATGTCCTCGCCCCGCTTTTCCGGCGATATCAGGCGCGCGGCTTCACTCATGTCAGAAGTTCCATTCCCGGTATGCGTTTCGCTGCTCTTTCGCCGAAGACGGCATCAGGGCCTGCCGCATTCAAAATATTTCCCCGCGAAGGAGCGTCGCAAGTCGATCTCCTCACTTTGAGACAATAGTAAGGAATGCAGAAGGTGCAAAGCCTCACCGCGCCAATTCCTTCAAACCGAAGCGGATCAGCTTGGCACTGTCAGCACCTTCGCCGGCCACTTTCATCGCGGCCGCAACGGCATTGGCGGCCTGGTCGCGGGAATAGCCGAGATTGGTAAGCGCCGAAACAGCATCGGCAACGGGCGCCGCGGCGACCCCTTCGCCCAGCTCCTGCTTGAGCCCGATATTCGCCGCGTCGCCGGCAAAGGCCGGCGCCTTGTTCTTCAGCTCGGTCATGATACGCATCGCAACCTTCGGGCCGACGCCCGGCGCCCGCGAAACGGCGATGCGATCCTGCAGCGCGATCGCATTGGCAAGCTCGGCGGGCGTCAAGGTCGACAACAGTGCCAGTGCCACTTTTGCGCCCACGCCCTGCACTGTCTGCAGGATGTTGAACCACTCCCGCTCCAGCGCCGTCATGAAGCCGAAAAGCCGGATCTGGTCTTCGCGGACATAGGTCTCAATGAAGAGAATGCAGGCCTCGCCGACGGAACCGAGCTTCGACAACGTGCGGGCCGAGCAATAGGCGACATAGCAGACGCCGTGCACGTCCACGAGCACATAGTCCTCGCCGAGCTCTTCGATTGTGCCTTTCAGCTTGCCGATCATGAATGGTGTCCGTCAGGGATGGGTTTAGCGAACAGGATTGAATGCGGTCACGAAGCCTTGGCAGTAGTCACCAGCGCCGCCTGCCGCAGCCGGTTGGTGCCGCGATTGTGGGCGTGGCAAATGGCAATGGCGAGTGCATCGGCGGCGTCGTTGCCCTTGAACTCGACCTTGGGCATCAGGATCCTCAACATCATATGGATCTGCTGCTTCTCGCCATGCCCCACACCGATCACGGCCTTTTTGACCGCGTTCGGCGCATATTCGGACACCGGCAGGCCGGCGCGCGCCGGCACCAGCATGACGACGCCGCGCGCCTGCCCGAGCTTCAGCGTCGCCACCGCATCCTTGTTGACGAAGGTCTGCTCGACGGCAGCTTCATCCGGCTTGTAGCTATGAACGATCTCCGCAAGGCCATCGTGAAGCTGGCAAAGGCGAGAGGCGAGATCCATGTCGGCGTCCGAGGTCACCGTTCCCGATGCCACGAAACGCAGGGAATTGCCAAGTATATCGATGACCCCCCAGCCGGTGCGGCGCAGGCCCGGATCGATACCGATGATGCGAATCGTGTTTTGCATGGCTCAACCTATCTTTCAGGCCAAAGATGTGCCAGCAAAATGTGAACAAAACAAAAACAAGCCACAGATTGCCGGCGGTTCTCGCCACGCTGAAAGCATCGTGACGAAATCGGGGCGGCAGGGTTTGGAATGACGCGCCGGCGCTCCTACATGGTGGAAACACATCCTCCCTTTCACCACGCAGGTTTCTTGCCATGGTTCCCTTTTCCATTCTCGATCTTTCGCCCGTTGCCGAAGGCAGCACCATCCGCCAGTCCTTCGACGGTTCGAAGCGCATGGCGCAGAAGGCGGAGGAGCTCGGTTACAACAGGTTCTGGCTGGCCGAGCACCACGGCATGCCGGGCGTCGCCAGTGCCGCGACGGCGGTCGTCATCGGCCATGTCGGCGCGGCAACCTCGCGCATCCGCATCGGCTCTGGCGGCGTCATGCTGCCGAACCATTCCCCGCTCGTCATTGCCGAGCAATTCGGCACGCTGGAAGCCCTGTTTCCCGGCCGTGTCGATCTGGGCCTCGGCCGCGCGCCGGGCACCGACATGCGCACGGCGCAGGCCCTACGCCGCAATATCGATGCCGGCGCGCAAAGCTTCCCCAACGACATCGTCGAGCTGCAGCATCTGTTCAGCCCGGCCGACGAGAACCAGATCATCCTCGCCGTTCCCGGCCATGGCGCCAACGTGCCGATCTGGCTGCTCGGCTCCAGCCTCTACAGCGCCCACCTCGCCGCCATGCTCGGCCTTCCCTATGCCTTCGCCTCGCATTTCGCGCCGGAAGCCCTGCTTGACGCGGTCGCCATCTATCGCGAGCGTTTCACGCCATCGGCAACACTCGACAAGCCCTATGTCATGGTCGGCGTCATGGGCTCGACGGCAGATACGGATGAGGAGGCGCAATACCATTTCAGCTCGGCACAGCAGCAATTCGTCAACCTGCGTCGTAACGTGCGCGGCCCCTTCCCTCGCCCGCGCAAGGACATGGACGATTTCTGGACGCCGAGGGAAAAGCTGAATGTGGAAAACACGCTACGCTATGCCGTGGTCGGCTCTCCTGCGACGGCAGAGGCCAAACTCTCGCAATTCATCAGGGATACCGAGGCAGACGAGGTGATCATTTCGATGCCGATCCACGATATCGAGGCGCGATTGAGATCGGTTGAGCTGTTCGCTACGCTTCCGAGCTTCAAGAAGGTGTCCTGACTTTCGAGTGCGAACAATCCGGTGAGCCGATCTCCTATGAGCGGCTCACCGGCGATCGACGAGGTCAGGATACGAGCCTCGTCTTCCAGTGGCGTCTGATCAACATATCCAATGACAGCTTGCCGGCGCCGGCGACGATCAGCACGAACATTCCACCCGAGATCGCCAGGTCCTTTTCGAAGTGCAGGAGTTCATTGTGGCTGGCGAAGTTCGTGTGAAACAGTAGCGCCGTCAGCAAGCAGAACAGGCCGAGGCCGAATGCCGCCAATCGGGTCGTGAATCCGATCGCAATGGCAAGGCCTGCAGCAAGCTGCACGGCGATGGTTGCAGTCGCGATGGGTGCGGCAACGCCGAGCTTTGCCATGGCCTCCAATGCATTATCGAAATGGCTGGCGAGTTCGATACTCTCTTCCAGAAAGAGTAACGACAGCAGCATGCGGCCGAACAGCAGTGCCATGTCTGCCATATTGACGAGAGCGGCACTCTCCTCTTCGAATTCCATGGATTTCCTCCTTCACAGCAATATCCGGGCGGTTTCCGCTCTCGGCGGCATTTCCACGACTTGGTCGAATGGAAATGCCGCCGGGTCAGTTGAGGCGGAGCTCTAGTTGCTTGCCTTGGCGGCGATCGCCTTGGTCAGATCTTCCAGCTCCTCGCAACCGCCGGGGCAAAGTTTGGTGAGTGTGGCAAGCTGTTCGCGAGCCTTGGGCATGTCGCCGGTTTCGACATAGAGTTCGCCGAGATATTCATGCGCGCCCTTGTGATCCGGCTGTAGCTCCAGCGCCTTGGTGTAGTAGGTCAGCGACGTCCGGTAGTCGCCGGTCTTGCGCAGGGTAAAGCCCATCAGATTGTAGACATCGGCCTGCTGATACTCCTCGGCGATATCGCGAAGTTCGGCAAGCGCGCCGGCATAATCCTTCGCATCGATCTTGGCATGCACCGACGTCAGATCCGGCGCGTCGGTGGCCTCCATATTGTCGACGGCGAAGGCGACGCCGGCCGTTGCGGCGGGAATGACGATCACGGCGCACAGGCCGGCAATTCCGATAATGGCATGTTTCAACATGGCCTTGCTCCTTCTTGGCCGCTCAGGCCTGGATGGTGGGGGTGAATCCGTAGGCGTTGCCGTCCTTGACGAAGGTACCGGAGCCCGGGAACGGAAAATGCGAGCCGCAGATCCTGATCTTGTCTGCAATGACGCGGTCGATCAGCTTGCGGCGTGTGCCGACGGCCATCGGGCCGTCCTGGTCGTAGGCTCCCTGCCATTCGGGATGGGGGGCGAGCAGCGCCGGCACGTACATGATGTCGGCCGAGACCATCAGCTGCTCGTTGCCGCCATCGATGAGGAAGACCGAGTGACCGGGGGTATGGCCAGGTGCGGCCATGATGCGCACGCCCGGCGCAACCTCGGCGCCGTCATCGACCAGTCGCCAGTTCTTCCACTTCGGAAAGACGGAAGCGATGCGCCTGCCGGCCTCCTTGCGCCCCTCCGCCAGCTTGTCGACGCGGCCGGGATCGGTCCACCAGTTGTACTCGGTCGCATTGACCACAAGCTCGGCATTGGCGAATACAGGCGCATTCGTCCCCTTTTCCATCAGGCCCCAGACATGGTCCGGATGGAAATGCGAGATCATGATCGTGTCGATCTTCCTGTAGTCGATGCCGGCGGCGGCCATGTTGGCCGGAAGATGCGTGGCATTGGTCTGCCATTGTCCGACGCCGGAGCCGGCATCCATCATGATCTTCCGGCCGCCAATATCGAGAACGACGACGGTCAGCGGAATGGGCATGAATTCCGTCGTCAGGCCGGCCTTGGAAAGCGCCTCCTTGGTGTCATCGACGGAGGCGTTCTTGATGAAGGCCGGATCGTGGGGCTTGCGCCAGATGCCGTCATAGACGGCCGTGACGTCGATCGAACCGACCTTGTATTTGTAGAAGCCCGTCGTCGGCTCCAGCGGGGTCGCGGCAAAGGCTTGCGGAATGAATTCGAGCTTCGACGACAGTCCAAAGGCTGCCGCGGCGGCGGCCGTTCCGAGCACGGCACGGCGGGTCATGTCAAACATCGCGATATCTCCTCAGGGTTATGGCTTTGGGGCCAGGCGGAGGACGCTTGCAGATTGCCGCCCCCACTGAGGAGAAAGATCAGCGACTGCGGGCACTTATTCCCCACAGCACGAAAGATTCATTCAAATAATTGAAATTAATTGGCTATTTTAGCTCGATGCCGGAAGCCCGGATCACAATCCACTGGGTGCCGTGCGCCTGGGTGCACCGTCTTCGACTTTTTCGCATCCGATTGGGAATAAAACCCGAGCGAGTGCGATCTACGTCTTTAGGCAAGATTGCAAGCGCCGGACCCGAGGCTTACAGTCAACGTCGGCGTTTCGCGGGGACCATGATGACAGACGCCCAGATTATAAGCGCGATTTGGTTCGACCGCCGGTTTCACGCCGTGAACTGGAGTCGGCTGCAAACAAGCGTGACGCGCAGCCTCGAGCGGCTTCTCGCCCGGTTGGTTGGCCCGTTTGCCGGACCGAACGCGCACGGAACTAAGGAGGCTAGCTACCCCAGCCTCATGGTAGTGGCCGAACCAGGCGCAAATGCCGAACCGCGCCTGCATACAATCTCATCGTCGGACGAAACCATGCGCCGCTTCCAGCGCACGATCGTTCCGCATCTGGATGCCGCCTATAATTTCGCGCGCTTCTTGAGCAGGGATGCCGATGCCGCCCAGGATATCGTGCAGGAGGCATTCCTGCGCGCCTATCGCGGCTTTGGCGGCTTTCGCAATGGCGATGCCCGGGCCTGGACATTCACCATCGTCCGCAACTGCTATCACGCCTGGTTGCAGGAAGGGCGGCGCAAGACCTATTACGAGCAGCCGATGACCGACGGCGATGACTCAGCGGAGGACCCGCGGTCGTCCGATCCCGCTTCCGAAGACGATACTCCCGAGGCAGCGTTAATCCGCAAGGCGGAAACGCTACGAGTGCGCCAGGTCATCAACATGCTGCCCGATGCCATGCGCGAAGTCCTCGTCCTGCGCGAGCTCGAGGATCTTTCCTATAAGGAGATTGCCGAAATCATCGATGCGCCGATCGGCACCGTCATGTCGCGCCTTGCCCGCGCTCGCCGCGATTTCGGCGAGGTCTGGCGCAGCCTCGACGAGAAAGGGGCGGCGCGATGAGCGAGAGGGAACAAAGTGATCATGGCGAATGGGCCGACCTGCTGCACGGCTTCATCGACGGTGAACTCGATCCGACCAACCTCGCACGCTTCGAGGCACATCTCGCGACGTGCGAGGAATGCACCCACGAGATGGAAGAGGCTCTCATGGTAAAACGCCTTACCGGCCGCCAAGGGGTGAAGTGGCGAGCACCTGACGCCGTCCACGCCCGCATCCAGACTGCGCTGGCGCTGGAACAGGTCATGGTGGCACGCGCCATGACGGCAACGATCCAAACGGAAAACCCGTGGCATCGCTTCTGGCGGTTCGTCCGGCAATGGAGTTTCATACCGTCGCTCGCCGTGCTGGCAGCCAGCCTCATACTGGTCTTGAACATGCCGCAGCAGAGCCAAACGATCGAAGATCAGCTTCTTGCGAGCCACGTGCGCTCGATGCTCGCCGATCACCTGACCGACGTGCTGACCTCGGATCAGCACACCGTCAAGCCATGGTTCAGCGGCAAGATCGATTTCTCTCCGCCGGTAGTCGATCTGGCGGCACAGGGGTTTCCCCTCGTCGGCGGCCGGGTGGATTATCTGAACGGTCGGGTCGTCGCGGCGCTGATCTACCACCGGCACGGCCATATCATCAATCTCTTCATCTGGCCCAGCGCGGCCGCCACCCGCAGCAGTGCCGAGAAGGAAGGCTACAATTTCGCCGAATGGTATGCGGACGGACTGGTGTTCTGGGCGGTATCCGATGTTAGCGCCCCCGACCTTTCTGCCTTTCGAGACGATTTTTCACGCGCCACCGCCCCGTGAGGCAAACAAAAAGCCGGCCACATCGCTGCAGCCGGCTTCTTTCAATCAATCACATTGATCAGGCCGAGAGCTTGGCCATCACTTCTTCGGAGACTTCGAAGTTCGAATAGACGTTCTGGACGTCATCGTCGTCCTCGAGGCTATCGATGAGCTTCATCAACGACACTGCCTTTTCTTCATCGACCGGCACGTTGTTCTGCGCGCGCCAGATTATCTTGACCGTTTCGGCCTCGCCGAGCGTCGCTTCGAGCGCCTTGGCAACTTCGTTCATCGCTTCGAAGCCGCAGATGATCGTGTGGCCCTCTTCGTCGCTCTCGACATCATCGGCGCCGGCTTCGATCGCCGCTTCCATCACCTTGTCGGCATTGCCGACGGTCGGCTTGTAGGTGATTTCGCCAACATGATCGAAGGAGAAGGAGACCGAACCGGTTTCGCCTAGAACACCGCCGGCCTTGGTGAAGATCGAACGGACGTTCGAAGCCGTACGGTTGCGATTGTCGGTCAACGCCTCGACAATGATCGCCGTGCCGCCGGGGCCGTAGCCCTCGTAGCGGACTGCATCGTAGTTTTCGCCGTCATTGCCGGCCGCCTTCTTGATGGCGCGGTCGATATTGTCCTTCGGCATCGACTGGGCCTTAGCGTTCTGGATCGCCAGGCGCAGGCTCGCGTTCATGGTAGGGTCAGGCAGACCCGCCTTGGCGGCGACGGTGATTTCACGCGCCAGCTTCGAGAACATTTTCGAACGCACAGAGTCCTGGCGACCCTTGCGATGCATGATGTTTTTAAACTGTGAATGGCCAGCCATGGCACCCCTGTTCACGTCTTTTGTTGGGAATGGGCGGCGTTATAAGAGCGAAGCGGCTTTCATTCAAGCAAAAAGCCGGATTTTGGGCAGTCAGTGCTCACAAAACCGCAGCCATGGGCATGGCAATCAAATCCCCTTCAGCACATAGATCAGCGGCTTTTTCGGCAGGGTTTTCACAGAAACGGTGACGCTTGCGGTCGGGGCGTAGGCGACATCGAAATCCGGGCCGAACAGGGCGAGGAACTGGTCGACGGGCGGTCCCCAGCGATGCATGGGAAGGATGAGTGATGAGCGCAGCCGCTTCACCACCCGGCTCATGCTGTCGGCCCCCATGGTCAAGCCGCCATCCACGGGCACCATCACGACGTCGAGGCGGCCGATCTCGGCATATTGCTGGTCTGTAAGTTCGAAATGCAGATGTCCCAGATGGCCGATGCAGAGGCCCGCCACCTCGAAGATGAAGATCGAATTGCCGTTGGGCTCGATCCCCCCGCCCCAGGAGCGGATATCGGTCACAACGTTGCGGATCAGCGTGTCGCCGACGGTCAGGTGGATCTTAGCCGGTTCGCCCGGCGTGTCGCTCCAGCCGTGCAGCACATATTTGATCGCCGGGTCGGGCGTCAGCGTGTAATGGCTCGGATGCGCCTTGTTCATGGTGACGACGTCAGGCGTATAGGGCGGCGGATAGGCGCCGCTGAAATCGGTGGCGATGGAAACGCCGCCGGGCGTCTCGATGAACAGGGTCGCATGACCGAGGAAGGTGATTTTCACGTCGCCATTGACGGGATCGTTGGCGAGTGTCGGGCCTTGATTGGAAAAGCTGGCGAAGGTCGCCTTGGGCAAGGACTGCGCAATCGCCTGGCATTGGCTCGGCTGAGGACGTGAAGGCTTCTCCTGGGCATCCGCGGCGCTCCAGCTCGCCGCAGCCAGCAGGAAGAACACGGCGAAGACAGGAAACCGCAGCATCTGCCACCCCTTCAAGCCCAGGAAGGGCAGAAGGATGCTGCATGACCGAAAACAGGTCCAGCGACAATCGGACACAATTGCTCACAATCGCGTCATTGCGCTTCGTTGATTAATTGCAGGGCACGATCAGCGCCAGAACTCGGGAATGGTCTCGGCCAGACGCGGCCCGAGCCTCAACGGCGCGATCTTCTCGGCAAGCCCCGTCGCATCCGATATCTCTACGCCGACGCCACAGATGGTCGCCGGTCCGGATGCCGCTTCGAAGCGACCCTTCGGCATTTTCGAAATGAACCGGTTGAGCGGCTCCTCTTTCTCCATGCCAAGCGAGGAATCATAGTCGCCGCACATGCCGGCATCCGACATGTAGGCGGTGCCACCGTTCAGGATCTGCGCATCGGCGGTCGGCACATGCGTATGCGTGCCGACGACGAAGCTGGCGCGGCCGTCGACGAAATGGCCGAAGCATTGCTTCTCGCTGGTCGCCTCCGCATGAAAGTCGAAGATGATGGCGTCCGCCTGCTCCTTCAGCGGGCAGGCATCGAGGATCACCTCCGCCGATTTAAAGGGATCGTCGAGCTCCGGATGCATGAAGACGCGGCCCATGATGTTAGCAACAAGCACGCGGGCGCCATTGCGCGCATAATAGATACCGGAACCTCGGCCGGGCGTGCCGGCGGGATAGTTGGCGGGGCGCAGGAACTGGTCATGGCGTTCGCAGAAGACAACGGCTTCCTTCTGATCCCAGACATGGTTGCCCGTCGTCACCACATCGGCGCCGGCATTGATCGTTTCGAGGAAGATGTCCTCGGTGATGCCGAAACCGCCGGCGGCATTCTCGCCATTGACGATGACGAAATCGAGCTTCAGATCGGACACGAGCCCCGGAAGGCGGTCCCATACCGCGGTTCGTCCGGTCTTGCCGACCATGTCACCCAGAAAAAGCAGCCGCATTCGCTATCCAATCGCTTCCGAAACGAAATCGAGTCCGCTCTCGGTCAAAATCGCGTCAAGACGGACATCATGCGGCTCAGCCGGTACTGATGGCACTTCTTGGCAATCGAATGCAATGCCGATCAGCCGCGGATTCAAGCCTTTTTGATGTAGACGTGCGATGGCGCGATCGTAATGGCCGGCTCCGTAGCCGATGCGATGGCCGGAGCTGTCGAACGCCGAAAGCGGCACCAGCATGATATCCGGATCGAGCACCGCTGCATCAGGCCCCGGCCCCGAGGTGCCGAACCCGGTCGCAACGAGCGCGGCACCCGGCACGAGTTCGCGAAAGACGATGGTGCTGCGATCGAGGATGACGGGCACACAAAGCCGCGCACCGCGCTCCCTGAGCCGCGCCATTAACGGCCTTATATCCACCTCGGACCGGATCGGTAGAAAACCGGAAACGATCGCTCCCGGTGCGACATCGATGGCATCGCCGCCATGGGCAGCCATGGCCAACCCCATTTCGATGCGTTCATCGGCTGGAATGGCATCACGCGCCGCCAGACGCTCGTTGCGATATTGGGCTTTAAGCTCTTTGGGGGTCATCGGATCTTCGCAATTTTCTATGATATCACGAAAACATAATGAGCCGGCAGCCTAATGCAATGCGCGAAAGCGACATCTGGGATGGTATGGTGCAAGCTGATATCAGCCGCCCTTGCGCACGACGGACATCTTTCCGTCGCCATCCAGATGCGCGCGGACATTTTCATAGTTCAACAACGTCGAGTGGCCGGTCTCCACCGGATGGGAATGCGTCGCGGTGATTACCATCACATCGGCGCCGGCCGCTTCGCCTGCCTTGATGCCGGCCATGACATCCTCGAACACCAGGCAATCGGAAGTACGCAGGCCCAGACGTTCCGCCCCGAGGATGTAGCCCTGCGGATCAGGCTTGCCGACCTTGACGTCCTCGGCGGTGACGATGAAGCGCGGCACCGGGATGCCGGCGGCGTCAAGTCGGGCCAGCGCCAGGCGGTACGGCGAGGAGGTAACGATCGCCCACCGCTCCGGCGGCAGTGACGCGAGGAAATCGATGGCACCCGGCAGCGCGACCACGCCCTCGACGTCGGCAATCTCCGCCTCCATGATGCCAGCCGACTCGGCGACCGGATCGACGCCGGGCAGGTTCAACTGGCCGATCGTATCGACACCGCGCTTGCCATGCATGGTCGGCATGAATTTTTCGACGTCCAGACCCTTGCTGCGAGCCCAATTGCCCCAGACGCGTTCGGCGGCGGCGATCGAATTGATGATCGTGCCATCCATGTCGAACAGGAAGCCGGAATAGGCTTTGGTAAAGGCGGAAGACGGTGCAGCGGACAAGGCAGGCCCTTTCTGGACGTGAAAACGAGTGGCCGGCGCAGCCGCGCCACTCGCGATAGGAGCTTCCTCCGACTAACGGCAGCCGCGGCAAGAAGCAAATGATTGCTGAGCAACGGACGCAGGAAAAACCCGTTCATTCGTTTCAGCCGGCACGACATCGGATGGAAGCGCTTGCATCGCCATCGGCGGATGGCGAAACGGAAGCGTGCGACTGAAGAGACCAGCCGCACGCGTCGATCTGTTATTCGCCGAGGCGGCTCTTCAGACCATTGATGATATGGTTCGCCAGCGCCTCATAATCGTCATCGAAATGGTGGCCGCCATCCATGGCGATGACTTCGGCGCCGGTGCCCTTCAGCAGCGGGCATCCGACGTCTTCGTCATCGTCCTTGCCGTACACGCATTGCACCATTTTCGGATTGATCGACTTGAGGTCATTGATGGGATCGCCACCCTTGCCCTCGCTCGAAGCGCCGAGCCAGCCCATGACCGAAATCACATAGTCGACCTTCTGCGACAACGACAGCAGGGACATCTGCACGATCTTGTCCTTGTCGGGCTGCTTCAGGCGGTTATAGCTCGCCGGCAGCACATCGGCGCCGAACGAATAGCCGATCAGCACCACGTGCTTGACCTTGAAACGCTTGGTATAGAACTGGATCATGCGCGCGAGGTCGTCTGCCGTCTGTTGCGGATCCCGCTCCGACCAGAAATAGTGCAGCGAATCCACGCCCACGACCGGAATGCCCTGATCCTGCAGATAGCTGCCGACTTCCTTGTCGATATCGCGCCAGCCGCCGTCGCCGGAATAGACGATCGCAAGCGTGTCCTCCGTCGGCGTCGTTTCCATGACATCAACAGGCAGGCCGAGCGGCGACTTCGCACTGTCGATCGACTTCATCAGGTCTGCCAGCGAAGCCTCGAGCGTCGCATAGGTATCGTCGATCCCGGAATCCGTGGTCTGGACCTCGGGATGATCCTTCTGGATCTCCTCGACGTGATCGCGTCCATCCTTCGGAGCATTCGGCGTGAAGGTCACGAGAATCGGATTCGGCAAAGCACCTTCCTGCAGGCCGAAGGACACCATGTCGCCATCGGTCTTCTTCTCGGCCGGCGTGCAAAGCTCCTGCTTCAGCCCGATGCCGGCTGCCGGATCCACGGCAAGCGTTCCGGCGACCGTGGCATCCGGGGTCTGCGCGGCTATCGTCAGTGCCATGGCGCCGCCTGCGCCGACGCCGGCGATGATCGGCAGTTGATAGGTGCTGTCGGCAAAGGAACGCTGCACCTGCTGGCTCAGTGATTCCAGATCCGAGACCATGTAGATGCAGCCGTCGTTCTGGCTGACGTCATATTTGTTCAGCGACGCCAGGAAGGACGGGTAATCGATGCCGATGACCAACGAGCCATTGGCGACGAGCTTGTCGGCAACCGCCTTTTCCTTGTCGCCCCAGCCCGTGGTGTCGGAGATCAGAACGACCTCGCTCGTCACCTTGCCTTGCGGGCGCAGGATATGCGGCGGCGAAATCATGCCCAGATCGTATTTGGTATCGTCTTCGTCGGCCCGTACAGAGCCTGAGGCAAGCAGACCCACCGTCAGCATGCATGCGAAAACCAATGACATTGCGTATTTCAAGATCATTTCCTCACGACCCCTTTTAGTCCGCCCCCGATGAGGAATGTGGCATCCATCAACGCGATCATGGGACTCACACCTCCCGAAACAGCCAGATAGCGTGGCTGCCATTCGGGATGGAATTTGGATTTGAAGGCACGAAGCCCTTTGAAATTGTAGAAACGTTCGCCGTGTTCGAACACGGTCCCCCCGACCCTGTCCCAAACCGGCGCCGACTCCCGTCTCGACATGCCCGAAAGCGGCGCCATACCCAGATTGAATCGATGAAACCCCTGCTCCTTGAGGTATTCGAGGATCTGCACGAACAGAAAATCCATCGACCCCTTCGGAGCATCGGGCGAAAAACGCATCAGATCGACGGACCCCTCTTCCTTGGTTTCCGTCATCAGAATATTCGCAAAAGCGACGATCTTACCATCCTTTTTCAACACGCCGACCGGCTGCGAGCTCACATAGTCCGGATCGAAAGCGCCCAGCGAAAAACCCTTTTCCTTGGCATTGTGGTCTGCGAGCCACGTATCCGAAACATGCTCGAGCTGATCCATGATTTCGGGCACATGTTGAGGATCGATAACGGCAAATTCTAGTCCGTCACGCACTGCCCTGCTCGCCGTCTGCCGAAGATTGGCCCATTTGCCGCCCTTCAGCTCGAAATTCGCGAGCTGAACCACCGCCAGTTCGCCGAGCTTGAAGGCACGCAGGCCGGCATCCGCGCAATAGGACAACAGCGCCGGCGAGATCTGATAGAAGACCGAGCGGCAACCGGCGGCACGGGCGGCCTCGACAAATCGCCAGATGAGATCGGGGAGTGCCTGACGTGGGCCGACGGGATCGAACAGCGCGATCCATGAACGGCCCTGCTTGCCATACATGATGAAGGCATCGCCCTTTTCCGAGAACATGATGCTCTTATCGCCCATGCGCACCAGATTGGCGTCGGCAATCCCCTGTTTCCGGACGACTTCGACGGCCCGCTCAACCGCATGGTCCGTCACCGGTTCCAGCCGCTTCGTCGCGGGACGCAACAGGCTGAAGATGGCAATCGCCGATGAAACAATGGAAATGCCGAGCACGGCACGAAGGCCGCGCGGCGCCTCGTCTGCGAATTCAAATTGCCACCAGAGCTGATTGCTGTAGCCGACATCGCGGTAGACGAAGAACAGGATGACGATGGCGCCGATGCAGACGACCGCAATGGCCGTCAGCCATCCGGCCGTGAGCGCTTGGCTCAGCAGAGATGCCGGGCGGGTGAACAACCGGCGGCTGACGACGAGGCTGAAGACGAGAAACGCCAGCAACCCGGCCTCGACGATGGCAATGGCCTTCAAGAGCGACAGCAGCAGTGCAAGCACCGCCGAGAAGATCGATACCCACCAGGCCCCGTCGAGACGCTGGCTGAGACCGCGCGCGGCAACGATCATGGCCACGCCCAGAATGCTGGACAGGAAATGCGCGCTTTCGACGAGCGGCAGCGGCACATAGTCGGAAAGGACGATCAGATTCTGGTCCGGCGTCGGCGTCACACTCGAAAATACCAGCATCATGCCGAGCAGCAGCCCGAAAGCCGACAGCAGCTGCGGCATCAGCCTGCCGCCGACGCGGCGCATGCTGGAGGCAACCGGATGATCGACGAAACGGCGCAATTCCGCGACCGAGATCGCCGCGATCGCGATGACAAGCGGAATGACGTTGTAGATGACGCGGTAAAGAACCAGCGAACTCAGAACGGCGTCCTCGTTCACCGAGCTGCCGAGCCAGGCGATGATGATCGTCTCGAAAACGCCGAAGCCGGCCGGAACGTGGCTTAGCACGCCAAGACCAACGGCGATGGCATAGATGGCGAAGAAGGCCGGCCAGCCGATGGCCGTTTCCGGCAGCAACACGTAAAGTACCGACGCCGACGCGGCGATGTCGAATGCGGTCACCAGGAATTGCCGTGACCAGGTTCGCGAATCCGGCAAGCGAACGGCGATCGGCCCTATGCGCACTTCCCGGCCGTTGCGGCCGATAAAGACGACGAAGGCAAGTGCTGCAAGAATGGCGACGGCGATCAGGCGAAGCCACAGGCCGTTGACATTGATCAGCGGTCCGATCTCGTCGGCGATGACCAACAATGCGATGGCGCCGACAGCGGCAAGGCCGAGGCCGAAGGCAAGCGTCACGAAAGCGATGACGCGGGTGATATCGTCAGGCGACAGGCCGAGCCGCGTATAGGCGCGGTAGCGGATCGCGCCGGCGCTGAGCGCGCCGAAGCCTGCCGTGTTGCCCACCGCATAGGCGCTGAATGATGTCAGTGCCACATGCGGAAACGGCAGCCGCTTGCCGATATATTCCAGCGCGTTCTGGTCGTAATAGATCAGGGAGAGGAAGCTCAGCCCCGTGAACAGCAGGGCGAGCAGGATGGAGGAAATCTTCGTCGTCGTCAGAGCATGCACGACGTCGTCGTAGCGCACCTCGTTCGTCAGACCGAAGATCGCATAGGCGGCGATGCAGAAGACGGCGACGGTCAGAACGGCAGCGATCAGCGTGCGGTATCGGTTCAGGAAACCGCTGATACCGCCACGCTCTTCCAATTCCTCATCGGCTTTTTCCAGATCGATTGGCGTCGACATGTTCTACCTGTTTATCTTGACTTTCGCCGGCCCGATTGCTCGGATATTCAGTAACAGCGACTATGCGTCTTCGTGTTGCCGTCTACACTTCTTTCGACAGGCCCGTTGTGACGCGTGCTCCCATCGTTCTGAATTTAGGCAATTTTGGCGCAGGCCCCATTCCACCAGCACTGGATCTGTTATTATTTACCGGATTTTGTCATTCACCCGGATTTTAAGCTTATCCACACACAAAAGTGACCGGCCTACCCTGCCTTAAGCGCAGCTCCCTATCAGGAAATTACAACCGGGTCACCTGTCCCCCCACGCCTTTCGAACGAAGATATCGTTCCAATCGCGCACAGCCCCACAGCGCGAGTTTGCCTGAGCCCTTCAGGCTGATCACACGCAGTGCCGCCGAACGACGTAGCCAGCCGAGATCAATGCGGGATCAGGCCTTCTCGTTCAGCTGCAGCAGCTCCTTCAGCTTCTCCTGGGTCCCGTCGTCCTCGAGCGGTGTGTAGACGACCAACTTCATATCCGTTCGATCGATAACGGCAAGCGCTGTATATTCGAACGTCATCAAGCCCCCGTGCGGATGACACAAGCGCTTGTGACCGGTCAATGGCCGCTGCACCTCCTGTCTGGGCCACCAGGCGCGAAACTCCGGGCTATCTCGCATCAAGGTCGCTATGAGCCGCTCAAAGTCAGGATCGCCGGCATAGCGGGCGCTATCCGCACGGAACATCGCAAGCGAGGTCGCCGCAACGCTCTCCCAATCGACCAGAAGCTGCCGATGCGTGGGATCGGTGAATACGCGATGTATTGTATTGCGGGCATCGCCCTGCAACAGGCCATAATCCCCGAAAATCGCCACGGCCGCCGAATTCCAGGCCAGCACGTCCCAGCGCCGGCCGAGGATATAGGCTGGCTGGCCGCTCAGGCTTGCCAGCATCCGCCGCAAAGATTCGGGAACTTGTTCCGGTCCCTGCGATATCGTCTCTGTCGGCGGTCGATCGCTCAGGGCAAAGAGATGCCGCCGCTCGGCAGCATCAAGCCTCAAAGCGTCGGCGAGCGCCGACAACACTTCCGCCGATGCGCGTACGTCCCGCCCCTGCTCCAGCCAGGTGTACCAGGTGGTCCCGACGCCGGCGAGAAGCGCCACCTCCTCCCGCCTGAGCCCCGGCGTCCGCCGGCGGAATCCGCCCGGCAGCCCGACGCCGGCCGGCGTCAGCTTCTCCCGGCGCGAGCGCAGGAAAGCACCGAATTCGCGGCGTCTGGCGGTGAGGACCGCCTCGTTCTGATGGATGTTCATCCACGCATCATAGCAGGATTGATACTAGGATAAAGCCGGAACTGTTTATCACCTTCTCGAGCTGTCAAATATTGTCGCGGAAACGAAATGGAGGCGCCCGCGATGGATGTGAGCGACAAGACGATACTGATCACCGGCTCGACCGATGGCGTCGGCAGACGGGTTGCCGAACGGCTTGCCCCGACGGGCGCAACGGTGCTGATGCACGGCCGCGACAAGCCGCGCGCCGAGCATCTGCTGTCCACCATTCGCGATGCCGGCGGCAAGGCGGCCTTCTACCCGGCCGACCTTTCGTCGTTGGATGATGTTCGCAGCCTGGCGGACGCGATCGAACGCGAGCACACTCAGCTCGACGTTCTGATCAACAATGCCGGCATCGGCACCGGCGGCGGTAACCCAAAACGCGAGCTCAGCCGCGACGGGCATGAACTGCGCTTTGCGGTGAACTACCTCGCCGGCTTCCTACTGACGCGCCGCTTGTTGCCGCTGTTGAAGGCAAGCGGCCATGCACGCATCGTCAATGTATCCTCCGCGGGACAGCAACCGATAGACTTCCGTGACGTCATGCTGACCCGCGACTACAGCGGCGTGCGTGCCTATTGCCAGAGCAAATTGGCGCAGGTCATGTTCACCCTCGACCTTGCCGAGGAACTGGCCGGCTCAGGCGTTGTCGCCAACTGCCTGCACCCGGCAACCTATATGGATACCACCATGGTGCGACAGGCCGGCGTGGCGCCCTTGAGCACCGTCGATCAGGGTGCGGACGCCATTCTCAATCTCGCTGCTAGCGCCGACATCGAAGGCTCTTCCGGTCTCTATTACGATGGGCGACGGCCCTCCCGCGCCAATGCCCAAGCCTATGATGCAAGCGCCCGCGAGCGACTTCGCACCCTCAGCCAAGACCTTACCGGCCTCGCCTGACCTCATCAATTCCATCATCCATATTCAAAAAAGGAGACGCGACATGTCACTCCAACATGCTGTCATTATCGGCGGCTCATCTGGCATCGGCCTTGCAACCGCGGCCGATCTTCTAGAGAAGGGCTACCGCGTCACGATCACGGGTCGCGACGAGACCAAACTGCAGGCGGCAGCGCAAAGTCTTGCGGGCGAGGTCACCACCGTCGTCATGGATGCCGCTGATCTCTACACTCTTCCCGAAGCCTTCAAGGCAATCGGCCCTCTTGATCATCTCGTCCTGGCGCTCGGTGGCGGCAATGGCGGCGGCCCCTTCGCCACGGTCGATCTCGCCGACCTCAGGAAGGGCTTCGAGCAAAAGACATTGGCACATTTTGCCTGCGCTCAGGCCTGCCTTCCCTTTCTTTCGAAGGAAGGCAGCATCACCTTCGTCTCGGCCGTCTCAGCACAAGCCGCCCTGCCAGGCACGGCTGGACTCGGCGCCGTCAACGCCGCCATTGCCGCGCTTGCGCCCATTCTGGCGGTCGAGCTGAAGCCGATCCGGGTGAATTGCGTTTCCCCCGGCGTCGTCGAGACGCCCTGGTGGGATTTCCTTGGAGACGATCAGAAGGCACCGGTTTTTGCCGGTTTTGCCGCGCGTACCCCGGTTGGACGCGTCGGTCGCCCGGAGGAGATTGCCCAGGCCATCGCCTTCCTGATCGGCAACGGTTTCACCAGTGGCCACACATTGATCTGCGACGGCGGTATCCGCCTCGGCCAATAACGGCTGCACGTTGCCCACGCCAAGTCACTGCCGGTCATCATCGGCAATGACGTCTTTATCTAAAATCAAGAAAGGATAGAGCGATCCACGACGACCGATGGATGTTTACGATCCTGGGTGCCTACAAACGTAGGTGGGCGCCGTGTGTCTAAGCCCAGGGGCCTAGCCAGGGACAGCTCCCTTTGGATCGAGTATGGCCCCAGGGATTGTGGTTCCTGTCGGGAAGCGCAGACCGCACGTCCTATATAAGGCGGATTGCGACATCGCACCAGTGGGTGCGAGCAGGCGGTTCGAGAAATATGATACTCAATTCGGCTCGGCGCTCGACCGGACCAGCAGTTTCTCAGTGATACCCTGAATCCGTGTCGTCACCTCGTCGATGACAGTGGCCAGCGTTTCATCGGCGCGGGTGCTGGCGGCAAGCACGGTGTCGCGGTTGCTGCGCAGGTTCTCCAGCTCGCCTTCCAATACCGAGACGCGGCGCGTCAGCTCCGACACCTCATCCATGATCATGATGCCGGCCATGACGGTCAGGCGCAGATCGCCGATCTCGCCGAACTGGCTCTTCAAATGCAGAACATAGCGGTCGAAACGATTGGCGAGATCCGTCAGATGCTCTTCCTGCCCCTCTTCGCAGGCCATCCGGTAGGCTTTGCCGTCGATCGTTACCGTTACCTGTGCCATTCGACTTTCCGATCATTGCCGCTGGTGGCGACGGCTGCGCCCCGTGAGGGATCAGCGGTCCAGCACGGCTCTTATGGTTTCCATCGCCGTAACAAGTCGGCGCGACACTTCGCGATTGACCTCCTCGAGCCGGTTTGCGCGGAACTCGGCCTGGTCCAGCTCCTGGGCCAGACGTGAGCGATCGGCGTGGACCCGTCGGACCTCGCCTTCTATGTCGCTTTGCGCCCGCTCCCGTTCGAAACGTCCGTCGACGGCGCTTTCCAAAGTCGAAAGCGCCTGGCGCAATTGGGCGAGCGCCGCATCCACCGTTTTGCCTGAAGGTGTCATGCCTTTCGATACTCCGCGCAAGGCCCGAATCAAAACATCCGGCCACTTGTCTGATTTCGCAACAATATTCAACTTGGCGACTGCACGTCAATAAAGGCAACCCTACGGCAGGGGGCCTAATCTGTGGATGAATGACCCGTTTGCCGACGATACAGGCTTTGTCGCACGATTGTCGTCTTTTGTAAAAGTGAACAGGCAAATGTCAAAAAAGTGCGGCAGCCGCCCCGGATTGGGGCCTCGATTTATTGACTTGCTCGCCCCAACTGCTATGTCTCAGCCGCCTGAGGTGACGCTGAAAATGGAGTTCGGAGGAACGTCTCCCTTTCGCCCGCCTTTCAACCGGTGGCCTCCCTCCCAAGCGTGCGGCCATCCCCCGAACCCGGAACATTGCGGAAAAACCCATGATCTCTCGCGAACAACACGACCGGATGGCAAATGCGATCCGTTTCCTTGCCATGGATGCTGTCGAGAAGGCCAATTCCGGTCACCCCGGTTTGCCGATGGGGATGGCGGATGTCGCCACCGTTCTCTTTAGCAAATATCTGCGCTTCGACCCGAAGAACCCCCATTGGCCGGACCGCGACCGTTTCGTCCTGTCGGCTGGCCACGGCTCGATGCTGCTCTATTCGGTTCTTTACCTAACCGGCTATCCTGACATGACGGTCGACGAGCTGCAGCGTTTCCGCCAGCTCGGCTCCAAGACAGCCGGCCATCCGGAATATGGCCACGCCACCGGCATCGAAACCACCACCGGCCCGCTCGGCCAGGGCATTGCCAATGCCGTCGGCATGGCGATCGCTGAGCGCAAGCTGCGTGAAGAGTTCGGCTCGGAGCTGCAGGATCACCATACCTATGCCATGTGCGGCGACGGCTGCTTGATGGAGGGCATCAGCCATGAAGCCATTGCGCTCGCAGGCCATCTGAAGCTCAACAAGCTCATCCTCTTCTGGGACAACAACTCGATCACCATCGACGGCGCGATTTCGCTCTCGGATTCGACCGATCAGGTCGCCCGCTTCAAGGCCGTTCACTGGAACACGATCGAAGTCGACGGCCACGATCAGGCCGCCATCAGTGCCGCCATCGAAGCCGCCCATAAGTCCGACCGCCCGACGTTCATCGCCTGCAAGACCATCATCGGCTTCGGCGCCCCGAACAAGCAGGGCACCCACAAGGTCCACGGCTCGCCGCTCGGCGCCGAGGAAATCGCCGCGACCCGCGTCGCGCTGAACTGGCCCTACGAGCCCTTCGTCATCCCGAACGACATCCTCTCCGAATGGCGCGCCACGGGCGAACGCTCGGTCGGCACGCGCGTCGACTGGGAAGGCCGCCTTGCCGCTGCGGAAGCAGGCAAGAAGGCGGAATTCACCCGTCGCTTCGCGGGCGAACTGCCTGCCGGATTCGACGCCGCCATCAGCGACTACAAGAAGAAGCTCGCGGAAACCAAGCCGACGCTTGCAACCCGCAAGGCATCGGAAGACGCGCTCGAAATCATCAACGGCTTCATTCCGGAAACGCTCGGCGGCTCCGCCGACCTGACGCCGTCGAACAACACCAAGACCAGCCAGATGAAGTCGATCACCCCGACCGATTTCTCCGGCCGCTACATGCACTGGGGCATTCGCGAACACGGCATGGCTGCCGCGATGAACGGCATCGCCCTGCACGGCGGTCTGATCCCCTACAGCGGCGGCTTCCTGATCTTCTCGGATTATTGCCGCCCGCCGCTCCGCCTCGCTGCCCTGATGGGCATTCGTGCCATCCACGTCCTGACGCATGATTCCATCGGCGTTGGCGAAGACGGCCCGACCCACCAGCCGGTCGAGCAGGTCGCCAGCCTGCGTGCCATCCCGAACTTCCAGCTATTCCGCCCGGCGGACGTAACCGAAACGGCGGAATGCTGGCAGATCGCCATCAAGACGACCAACCGTCCGTCCGGTCTTGCGCTGACCCGCCAGAACCTTCTGGCCGCACGCACGGAATACAGCGAAAAGAACCTTTGCGAACAGGGTGCCTATACGCTGGCCGGTAACGCCGACGCCAAGGTGACGATCTTCGCTTCGGGTTCCGAAGTCGAACTCGCCGTCGCAGCCCGCACGGTCCTCGAAGGCAAGGGCGTCTCCACCCGCGTCGTTTCCGTTCCCTGCACCGAACTCTTCTTCGAACAGCCGGACGCCTACCGCAAGGAAGTGCTCGGCAACTCGCCGGTCAAGGTCGCCGTCGAAGCTGGTGTTCGTGAGGGCTGGGACGCATTCATCGGTCCGGAAGGCGCCTTCATCGGCATGAAGAGCTTCGGCGCTTCCGCTCCTTACAAGGACGTCTACAAGCATTTCGGCATCACGACGGAAGCCGTGGTCGCCGCCGCCGAGGCAAAGCTTTCCTGAGGGCGCTGACAAGCGCTCTCAAATCCAATAGATAAACACCCTGAGTGAACGGGAGTGAATTTCAAATGACTGTAAAAGTAGCCATCAACGGCTTTGGCCGTATCGGTCGCAACGTTCTGCGCGCCATCGTCGAATCCGGCCGCACCGACATCGAAGTCGTTGCCATCAACGACCTCGGCCCGGTCGAGACCAATGCCCATCTTCTGCGTTACGATTCGATCCATGGCCGTTTCCCGGCCGAGGTGAAGGTCGAGGGCGACACGATCATTGTTGGCGGCGGCAAGCCAATCAAGGTCACGGCGATCAAGGATCCGGCAACGCTGCCGCACCGCGACCTCGGCGTCGATATCGCCATGGAATGCACGGGCATCTTCACTGCCCGCGACAAGGCCGCCGCTCACCTGACAGCCGGTGCCAAGCGCGTCATCGTTTCCGCTCCTGCTGATGGCGCCGACCTGACCGTCGTTTTCGGTGTCAACCACGACCAGCTCACCAAGGAGCATTTGGTCATCTCCAACGCGTCCTGTACCACGAACTGCCTGGTGCCGGTCGTCAAGGTCCTCGACGACGCCATCGGTATCGATCATGGCTTCATGACGACCATCCACTCCTACACCGGCGACCAGCCGACGCTCGACACCATGCACAAGGACCTGTACCGCGCCCGCGCCGCAGCCCTGTCCATGATCCCGACCTCGACGGGCGCTGCAAAGGCTGTTGGTCTCGTTCTGCCGCACCTGAAGGGCAAGCTCGACGGCACGTCGATCCGCGTTCCGACCCCGAACGTTTCGGTTGTCGACTTCAAGTTCGTGTCCAAGAAGGCAACGACGGTCGGTGAAATCAACGAAGCCATCAAGGCTGCATCGAACGGCAAGCTGAAGGGCATCCTCGGCTACACCGACGAGCCGCTGGTTTCCCGCGACTTCAACCATGACAGCCATTCGTCGATCTTCGCGACCGACCAGACCAAGGTTCTGGAAGGCAACTTCGTGCGCGTCCTGTCCTGGTACGACAACGAATGGGGCTTCTCCAGCCGCATGTCCGACACGGCCGTCGCGCTTGCCAAGCTGATCTGATCATGGCCTTCCGCTCTCTCCTTCCGACGACAGTCCGCTGGCGTCCGATCGAAGGAGACGGACTGGAGCATCTGACGATCGCTCCGATCAACGACACGGCCACTGGCGCGACCATTCGCGCCAGTGGCATGATTATCGGCGGACGTGGCGGTTCGCCCTACGGCGTCTTCTACCGCATCGACTGCACGGCCAACTGGGCCGTTCTATCCTTTAGCGTCGATACCACCGATGGCCGGCGCCTTGCCCTGCTTTCCGACGGCAAGGGGCATTGGCGCACCGAAGACGGCCTTGCCCTGCCGCAATTCGACGGCTGTATCGACATCGACCTCTATGGTTCGCCCTTCACCAACAGCCTGCCGATCCGCCGGCTCGAGCTGACGCCGGAAGACGGAACGGCGAAGCTTTCCATGCTCTATATTCCGTTCGACAGTTTCGATCCCGTACGCGACGGCCAGCACTACACCTGCATCGTGCCGGGAGCGCTCTATCGCTATGCCGCCGAAGACAGGGCCTTCACCGTCGACCTGCCTGTCGACGCGGACGGCCTGGTAATCGACTATCCTATCTATTTCAAGCGTGTCGACGTCTGATCCGCAGCCGCGATCGATCCGCGCATCTTCTTAAAAACATTTCAGATTTTTTCGCCTCCTGCCCTGCTATGGTCCAGATTTACCAATAAATTTCCAAATGGAATTCTCCCAGGGCGTTCCAAAGCCGCACGGCCGTTCTGGCGGTGCGCCTCACATCATGATGTCGCAGCCATCGGAGCGGATCTATATCCCAAGACCCTCCCCGAAAGGCATCCGTGTTTGCAAAATTGCATGGCGCGATAGCATGATGGACGATGGGGGAGTTTTGAACGATCCGGGCTTTTGGTCCCAGCAGCGGCGCACTGGAAGGGGAAGAACAAGGTGGAGGCATTTTACGTCATCGTGCTGGTCAGCACGGTCCTGATCCTGATCGCGGCTTTCTCGAGCCTGCTTGCCTTCCGCTTCGGCGCCCCACTGCTGTTGCTGTTCCTGATGATCGGGCTCGCGGCCGGCACGGATGGGCTGGGCATCGAATTCTCCAACAATTATCTCGCCTATATCCTCGGCTCCCTCGCGCTTGCCATCATCCTCTTCGATTCCGGCTACGGCACGCCGATCCAGGCGTTCAAGCTCGCGGCAGCGCCGGCCCTGACCATCGCCTCCGTCGGCGTTCTCGTGACCGCAGCTCTGTTTGCCCTCGCCTCCACTTGGCTTCTCGGCTTCACCTGGCTGCAGGGCCTGCTGCTCGGTTCGATCGTCGCCTCCACCGACGCTGCCGCCGTCTTCTTCCTGCTGCGCATCGGCGGCATCAATATCCGCGACAAGGTGCGCTCCACACTGGAAGTCGAATCCGGCACCAACGATCCGATGGCCATCTTCCTGACGCTGGCCCTGGTCGAGCTGCTGGCAAGCGGCGAAGGCTATGGCGGCATCAACCTTGCCATGCTGGCGACGTTTATCCAGCAGATGGGGCTTGGCGTTATCCTCGGCCTGCTCGGCGGCATGATGATCGTCCTCATTGTCAGCCGCCTGGAGACCGATCGCGGCTTGACGCCGATTTTCGTGTTGGCGCTGGCGCTGCTCGTCTTTTCCTTCACCGGCGCCGTCGGCGGCAGTGGCTTCCTGGCCGTCTATGTCGCTGGCATCTATGCCGGCAACCGCAAGATGCCGGCCTCGGCCTCCATCAAGCGCTTCCAGGACGGCATGACCTGGCTGGCCCAGATCATCATGTTCCTCGTCCTTGGCCTGCTCGCCACGCCATCGCAGTTTCCCGCAATCGCCATCCCCTCGGTAGCTCTGGCCCTGTTCCTGATCTTCATTGCCCGGCCGATCGCCGTCTGGCTCTGCCTGCTGCCCTTCGATTATACCCAGCGCGAGACCGGCTTCGTCGCTTGGGTCGGCCTGCGCGGCGCCGTCTCCATCCTGCTTGCGATCATGCCGATCCTCGGCAATCTCGAGGCAGGCCAGACCTATTTCAACGTGGCCTTCATCGTCGTGCTGGTGTCGCTGCTCGTCCAGGGCTGGACCATCAAGCCCATGGCGCGCAAGCTCGGCCTCATCGTGCCACCTCGCATCGGCGCGATCGACAAGGTCGAGGTCGACCTGCCGGGCACGGCCAGTCACGAGCTGCTTTCCTATCGCGTCGTGAAAGACAGCCCGGTTCTGCGCGGCGAGCGCATTCCGCGCTGGGCCATGCCTTCTCTCGTCGTGCGCGACGGCAAGTCGATGCGCTATCAGTATGCCGGCCGCCTGCGCGAAAACGATGTCATCTATCTCTTCATCGCGCCCAGCTATTCGCGCCTGCTCGATCGCCTCTTCGCCAGCCGCGCGGCGGTCGATCCTGATGATGCCGAATTCTTCGGCGCCTTCTCGATCTCGCCGTTGCGCCCCGCCGCCGATCTCGACGCGGCCTATGGGCCGGGGCTGCTCAGCGAACACGAGAAGGGCCTCACCATCGCCGAACTCATGCGTCAGCGCCTCGGCGGCAAGGCCGATTATGCCGACCGGGTGCGTCTCGGCGAAATCATCCTCATCGTCCGCGATCTCGATGAGAACGATCATATCCAGTCTGTTGGGATGTCGTTGGAAGCGTTAGAACCGCCGGTCATCCTGCCGATTTTCATCAATCTGCACGATATTCTGAACGGCATTCGCAGCTTTCTGCGCAGACGTCGCGAACGTGCGGGAGGGGCTGTTTCAACCGATTCCAATACCGGCAAAAACGACGCCTGACCGCCTTGCGTCTCCGATCATCCGTAGTATGGTCGGCGCACTTCACGCTACCAACAACATTGGATCCTCCCCATGGCAGCCTTCAAAACCCTCGACGATCTCACCGACATCACCGGCAAGCGCGTGCTCGTGCGCGTCGACCTGAATGTGCCGGTCAAGGACGGCAAGGTCACCGATGCGACCCGCATCGAGCGCGTCACGCCGACGATTCTGGAACTGTCCGAAAAGGGTGCCAAGGTGATCCTGCTCGCCCACTTCGGCCGCCCGAAGGATGGCCCGTCACCGGACCTTTCCCTCGGCCTCATCATCCCGGCGGTCGAGGAAGTCCTCGACCACGCCGTTCTCTTCGCCTCCGATTGCATCGGTGCCCCGGCTGCCGACGCGATTGCCCAGATGAACAATGGTGACATCCTGTTGCTGGAAAATACCCGCTTCCATAAGGAAGAAGAAAAGAACGACGTGGCCTTCACCAAGGCGCTTGCCGCCAATGGCGACATCTACGTTAACGACGCCTTCTCTGCTGCCCACCGTGCCCACTCCTCGACCGAAGGCCTCGCCCACCTCCTGCCGGCCTATGCCGGCCGCACCATGCAGGCCGAGCTTGAGGCCCTGGAAAAAGGCCTCGGCAACCCGGTCCGCCCGGTCGTCGCCATCGTTGGCGGCGCCAAGGTCTCGACCAAGATCGACCTGCTGATGAACCTCGTGAAGAGGGTCGATGCGCTGGTGATCGGCGGCGGCATGGCCAACACGTTCCTTGCCGCTCGCGGCACGAATGTCGGCAAGTCGCTTTGCGAGCATGACCTCGCCAACACCGCCAAGCAGATCATGATCGAAGCCGCCACGTCCGGCTGCGCGATCGTCCTGCCGGAAGACGGCGTCGTCGCCCGCGAGTTCAAGGCAGGCGCCGACAACGAGGTCGTCGCCATCGAAGCCATCCCGGCTGACGCCATGGTGCTCGATGTCGGCCCGAAGTCGGTTGAGGCAATCAAGAGCTGGATCGGCCGCGCCACGACGCTGGTCTGGAACGGCCCGCTCGGCGCCTTCGAAATCGCCCCCTTCGATGCCGCAACCGTTGCGGCCGCCAAATATGCCGCCGAATGCACTAGGAACGGCAAGCTGACCTCCGTCGCCGGTGGCGGCGACACGGTTTCCGCGCTCAATCACGCCGGCGTTGCCGATGACTTCACCTACGTCTCGACCGCCGGCGGCGCCTTCCTCGAATGGATGGAGGGCAAGGTTCTGCCCGGCGTCGCCGTTCTCCAGACGGCCAAGTAAGCGCGTTCGCACAAACGAGTGAAGAGAGCCGCGAAGGCGAAGGCTTTCGCGGCTTTCCTGTGAGTGCTAAGATAGCCTCCGAAACTTTCAAACGGTTGAAATCATTTCAATCGTTTCAATTAGTTAGCCAGCCATTTCCCTCCTTCTATACTTCTGTTATCGCCGATCTATATTGATCTTGTCGCCGACTGAAATCGCCTTGGAGAAACAAAATGAGCGAACGAATTGAAGACATTGCCGTAAAGATGGTTGCCGGTGGCAAGGGCCTCCTGGCGGCGGATGAATCCACCGCCACCAACAAGAAGCGCTTCGACACCATCTCTCTCGTCTCCACGGAAGAGAGCCGCCGCGACTATCGCGAAATGCTCTTCCGCTCCGAAGACGCGATGAAGAAATACATCTCCGGCGTCATCCTCTATGAGGAAACCCTCTTTCAGAAAGCCGCGAACGGCACGCCTTTCGTCGACGTCATCAGGGCCGCAGACAGCATTCCCGGCATCAAGGTCGATATTGGCGCCAAGCCGCTGGCCGGCTTCCCGGGCGAAACCATCACCGAAGGCCTCGACGGCCTCGCCGATCGCCTGGCGAAATATTACGAAGCCGGCGCCCGTTTCGCCAAGTGGCGCGGCGTGATCGCTATTTCCGACACGCTGCCGACCTATGGCGCCGTCAAGGCCAACGCCCATGCGCTTGCCCGTTACGCCGCCCTTTGCCAGCAGGCCAAAATCGTCCCGATCGTCGAGCCGGAAGTGCTGATGGACGGCGAACCCGGCACGCAGGATCTCGACCGCAGCGAGGAAGTGACCCGCTGGACGCTGCAGATCGTCTTCCAGGAGCTCGCGGAAGCCCGCATCAAGCTCGAAGGCATGATCCTGAAGCCGAGCATGGTCATTGACGGCAAGAAGGCTCGCAAGGCTTCCGTCGAGCAGGTTGCCGAGCGCACCGTCAAGGTGCTGAAGGAAACCGTGCCCTCGGCCGTTCCCGGCATCGCCTTCCTCTCCGGCGGCCAGTCGACCGAAGAAGCGACCGCCCATCTCTCCGCCATCAACTCCGGCTACGACCTGCCCTGGCAGGTGACCTTCTCCTATGGCCGCGCCCTGCAGGACAGTGCGCTGAAGGCATGGGGCGGCAAGCCGGAAAACGTCGCCGCCGGCCAGCGCGCCTTCGCCCATCGCGCCGAGATGAACTATCTCGCCGCCAAGGGCAGCTGGACGAAGGATCGCGAACAGGCTGCTTGATTTCAGGTAGCGTTCGAATGAACAAAAAGCCCCGATCGCAATGCGGTCGGGGCTTTTTGCTTTGATGCGGTAAGATGCGCCTGAAGAACCCCTTATCCGGCCCACCCGGTTTCTCTCTCAGTAAGTTGAAAGAACTACGCGGCCCGCTTGGGTACCAATTTTGGTGCAAAGGCTCAGAGCACTATGTGATCGCCATTTTCTGTGCCACAGCTGCCTGAAGAGATTTGCCGTTTCGAGGTTCTGATGTGGAAGATAAGTTGCGTCGTCCTGCTTGCCTACGCCTGCATGGCAGGGCCTACCCTGTCGGCAGACCGTCCCGTGCACCTGACGGTGCCTAGCCCTGTCGGCAAAGACATCGCGGCCATGCCGCAGTTGATCGCGCCTGTCGACGATGCCGAACATCGTATTAACACCGCATTGAAGCGCCTGGATCTCAATGTTCTTAAGGCATCCAAGGACTGCAAGGGTGGTGACTGGCAACGCTCGGTGGATGTTGCCATGAGGGGGCCTGGGTTCCTCAGCCTAGTCATCACGGATTCGCTTGATTGCGACGGAAGCGCCCACCCAGACTCGGGCACAATGTCTATCGTCTACGACCTGACGACGGGACAACCCGTCGACTGGACGCATCTGCTTCCAGCGACCCTAACCGGCACGGTAGCGTTGGCGCAACAGGCAGACGGCACCAAAGTCGTCACCCTGGCTTCCAAGCGACTGTTCGATCTCTATATGGCTGGATACGGCGCTGGCGACGCACCGGGTAGCGACCTTGACGATTGCAAGCAGGCTTTGCTGAGCGAGGCAACAGACGGACCACCGGGCATGATGGTCTGGCTGGACGCAAAGGGCGGCGGGTTGGCGCTCCAACTCGGGTTGCCACATGTGATGGCTGCCTGCGAGGAACCGGTTATCATACCTGCGGCAGTGCTCAAAACAGAAGGGGCCCAGCCCGCGCTGCTAAAGGCTTTTGCGGCGACTATCCCGGCGACGACACAGCTTGCACAGGCCACGCCCGCCCCCGCAGAGACAAAGCTGCCGTTGCGTCCCGGCTACTACGTGAACTCGGATGCGCCGTGCGGAGAGGCATACCAGGCGATCGTCATCCAGTACACCGGCACGGCGTTCGAGGAAGGCTCCGACCTTTGCGCGATCGACGGAGTGACGCACGACGGCGCGTCCTACACGATGACGGAGAAATGTCAGGAGCAGACGAAGGGCAAGAAACACACGGCGAATGCCACCATCGCCGTCCCGGATTCCGATAGCTTTGTCACCCAGGTCGCGGGCAGCACGACGCGCTACCGCTACTGCCCAATCTCCTCCTTGCCAGCGTCCTGGCAAAACTCGAAGGAAACCGTGCCGGATTTCCCGGCCTTCGGCCAAGGCGGGTGACTAGAGAACTGCGGTATCGACCCATTGCGGTCACCACCAACCAATTCCTTCTAGATGGTCGGCAGCATGCCACCATCGAGCCTCAGATTGACGCCGGTTATGTACGCGGCCCGCGGACTGACGAGGAACGAAACCGCATCGGCTATCTCCTCCAGGGTCCCCACGCGGCTCACGGGGACCTGGGCGAACATCGGCAGCACCGCTTGTTCGATCGTCTCCCACGAAGCGTCTTGCGCAAGTCCTTGCTCCACGGCGACCTCGCGAAACCGGGCGTCCAGCCTCGCGCTGTGTATCGTGCCGGGCGATACCGTATTGACTGTGACCCCGTCGGCAGCGACCGCCTTCGCCATAGAGACCGTCATTGCATTCATCGCGGCCTTGCAAGCGGAATAATCAGGCCTGGAGGCTGGCGGCATCAAACCGGCTAGGCTCGAAATGTTGACGACCCGCCCCCACTTGGCCTGCCGCATTCTCGGGAGCAGCAGGGTCGTTACTCTCACGGCAGCGAGAACGTTGCGATCGTAGGCGGACGCCCATGAAGCAGCGCGACTGCTCGTCCAATCCTCCGCGTCACCTGAGCCGCCGGCATTGTTGATCACGATGTCTATCGGACCGGCAAGCGCCTGTGCCTCATCGACGAGGCGCTGCACGTCGCCGTCAATCGTGAGGTCTCCGACAACGGCATGGGCGCGTCCTCCGTCGGTGATGATGTCATGGACGACCCGTTCCGTTTGTGTCCTGTCGCGGCCATGGACAACGACGACCACCTTCTCGCGAGCAAGCCCTCTGGCGGTCGCTTCTCCAATACCTTTGCTGCTCCCGGTGATGAGCGCGGTCTTCCCGTCCAGTTTCAAATCCATTGCGCGGTACCTATCTTGAAGTCGATACCTCACAAAAGAACAGAACGATGAGCGAGACAATTACGCACTTTAAAGTGCCCGTAGAACGCGAAGAGCGGTCAGTATGCCTCGGTCCGGACGGGTCTGTGGCACATGTCACCAGAATGCTTCGAATGATCAGCGGGCGCTGGAAGCTGCCGATCCTATTCCGCCTCTTCGCCGAGCCATCCATGCGGACCTCGCGATTGAAACGGGACATGCCGGGCATTTCGCAGAAGATGCTGACGCAGCACCTGCGAGAGCTTGAGAGTGACGGCCTTGTTGAGAGACGAGACTTTGGCGAGCAGCCGCCGCGCGTCGAGTATCAGCTCACCGATGCCGGTCGAGGGCTCATGCCTGTCTTAATGGCCGCGAGGGAGTTTTCGATAAGCCACGTCTCCGAAAAATAGCTCTCCCACCCGCGTCCGAGTCTTATTCGAATTGGACGGATGACCTGAACTTGTCACCGGCACAAGTTCCGGCCTTCAGCCATGCTCGGCCCGCGGTTATATCCTTGGCAGTCCTATGAAAGCATCGGGAGCCGCCATGAATACCGCCGCCTATGTCACCGTTGATGTCTTCACCTCCGAGCGTTTCGTCGGCAATCCGCTGGCCGTCATTCCTGATGCCCGCGGCCTTAGCGGCGATGCGATGCAGAAGATCGCGGCCGAATTCGGCTATTCCGAAACGACCTTCGTGCTGCCGCCGGAAAACCCGGATCGTACGGCACGCGTCCGCATCTTCACCCCGACGGCTGAAATTCCCTTTGCCGGCCATCCCAATGTCGGCACCGCTTTCGCACTTGGCCAGCAACGGGAGATCTTCGGAAAGTCTGTCGGTGACAAGCTGATCTTCGAAGAGGATGCCGGTCTGGTGAATGTGACGTTGCTGCGCAGTGGTGCTGACGTCACCGGGGCCAGCATCCGCGCGCCCGGAAAGCTTACCATTGGCGAGACGATCGCCGACGAGCTGATTGCCCGCTGCGTGCAGATCGAGCCTCTTTCGATCCGCAGGACATCGCATGCGCCGACATTTGCCTCCGTCGGGCTGCCCTTTGCCTTTGCCGAATTGGATAGCCTCGAAACACTCGGCAAGGCCCGCCCGAATGCCGCTGTTTTCGCCGAGGCGGCCGCGCGGCACAAGGAAGACAAGACGGGCTTCTCGCTCTTTCTCTATACGCGGTCGGCCGAAAATCCGTGGCACATTCGCGCCCGCATGTTCGCGCCGCTCGACAATGTCATCGAGGACCCGGCAACCGGCAGCGCCTCCGCAGCACTCAGCGCCTATCTGACCTCGCTGCTGCCGGCGCGCGATGCCGAGGTGAAAATCACCATCGAACAAGGCGTCGAGATGGGTCGGCGCAGCCTGATCGGCGTCGACGTCAGGAAATCTGACGGCGTGGTAAATGATGTCTTTCTGTCGGGCAGCTGCGTCAAGGTCATGCGCGGCGAAATCCTGCTCTGAAGAGAGGCGCATCTGCGCTCGAAAGCCGCCATCCGGGCCTGAGCGGCTCTAAAACGTCTCGTTGATGATCAGCGCAACTGTCCATACGGCAAAGGCGATGATGGCGATCTTCCAGAAATCGACCCGACGCCTGAGGCCCGGTAACCCCAGTGGCTTGATGACTTGCACCGCCATGGCGAGCAGCAGCAGCACCGCGATGACTTTTGTCACGCTATTTTTCCCCGTTTGCGCAAGAGTGAGCATAACCGCGACCAAAAACCGCTGCGCAGTTTTCTTGATCATGCTCTAACGTCATAGGACGGACATCTTTCCGCGCCAACAGACTGTTTCTACACGCCGATAGCGGCAATCCGGGACACAATCAATAGCGAAGACGGACAGGAGGGGATTCCTGTCTTATCGGTTCCTTAAACGGATCCGCATGAAGGTGGGGAGCATGAAAAGAAATATTTTGCCCGTATTGGCCCTGCTGTTCGGCACGCTTTTCCTTTTTACGGGAAACGGCCTGCATAGCCTGCTGCTGCCGGTACGCGGCACGGCCGAGGGCTACGCGACCACGACGCTCGGCCTGCTCGGCACGACCTGGGCCACCGGTTTCGTGCTCGGCTGCCTGACCGCGCCGAAGGTGGTCCGACGCATCGGCCATGTCCGCGCCTTTTCCGGCTTCATCTCCGTCATCGCCATCATCGCGCTGCTGACCGGCATCGTCGTCGACGCCACCTGGTGGGTGGCGCTGCGCGCCGTCACCGGCTTCTGCACCGCCGGTACCTCGATGATCATCGAAAGCTGGCTCAACGAGCGTGCCACAAACGAGAGCCGTGGGGCAATCTTTTCGCTCTATATCGGCATCACGCTGATCGGCGCGGTCGCCGGCCAGATGATGGTGCCCTTCGCCGACATCCATACGCCCATTCTCTTCATGATGTGCGGCATCTGCTATTGCATCGCCATGCTGCCGACGACGCTGTCGACCGCCGCCTCGCCGCAGCCGCTGAAAGCCGTCAGCCTCGACCTGAAGGCGCTCTACCGCAATTCGCCCGTGGCCTCGCTCGGCATCCTGCTTGTTGGTATCGCCAATGGCGCTTACGGCACGCTCGGCGCCGTCTTCGGCGCCAATGCCGGCCTTTCCGATCGTGACATCGCGATTATGATGAGCTCGACTATCTTTGCCGGCGCCGTGATGCAGTTTCCGGCCGGACGTCTTTCCGACCGCATCGACCGCCGCTACGTGCTGGCGGGCATGGCCGCCATCGCGGCTCTCGACGGCCTGCTGCTCTTCCTGCTGAAACCCAGCAGCCCCTACTTCCTCATCGGCATGGTGGTGGTCTACGGCGCTGTCGCCAACACGCTCTATCCGATCGCCGTCGCCCACGCCAACGACTTCGCCGCGCCGGAGGACTTCGTTAAGGTTTCCGGCGGCCTGTTGCTGCTCTATGGCATCGGCACCATCATCGGCCCGACGATCGGCGGACCTGTCATGTCCTCCGTCGGCCCCTACTCCCTCTTCTTCCTGACAGCCGTCGCCCACGTGCTCATAACAGCCTATTCCATCTTCCGTAGCCGCCGCCGCGCCGCCAAACCCGCGGGCGATCGCGACGCCTACACGACGATGCCATCCGCCAACGCCCAGATGATCACGCCGGAGAGCATGTCACTCGCGCGAAGCGAGACTTCAAAAAAGGACGATATAACTGTAAATTACGGCACCTGATCCCTTTGCGGGAAAAGGAGGAGCCAAAATGAGCATTTTCGACGATGATCGTCCGCAGCAGCCATCAGTCCACGAGATCGGCAGCGATCTGTCGCTGCTGTCTGTCGATGAGCTGAAAAACCGCATAGCACTCCTGCAGAGCGAAATCGCCCGGCTGGAGGAGGAAATTGCCACCAAGGCATCCGGCCGCAAGGCGGCGGAGAATCTCTTTCGTTTCTGACGCCGGCAGCGCAAAATCGAGGCGGCAAGATTTTGATCGCGATATGCTCAACAAAATATTAAGCTTTATGACTTATTACTGTGATCATCCAGATTTGCTCTGGACTCAGACAGTTCCTCCACTTGGCGAATTGGTCTGATTTTTCTCCCTGTTTTACCTTGAGAGCCGCTTTTGCGGCTCTTCTTTTTTGCCATGTATCGGCCTCTCCGACGAAACTGTGGAGATTAACCCTTTCTTAAGAATCGCCTTGCGAATTTCAGTTAAAACCACCATCTTAAAGTCATAAAAGCAGATGCGGAAAGCTCTTAGGGACTTGACCGGCTTTTCCTGAACAAAAGTGTTGCGTGAAGCAGGGATTTATTCGATGTCGGAACTTGGGTTGAACACGATCAGCTTCGCTGGCCACGCCGCTTCTTCGGCACAGTTCAGGGCGCTGTATGCCGAGGGCATGTCGCTGGTCGAGGAAACCGCCGGCTATCTGGACGGTCAGGGCCGGGCCGCCTCCAAGGTTCTGCCGCGCATGGCCTCCGTACTTTACGCCGCAGAATCCATGCGCCTGACCACCCGCCTCATGCAGATGGCCTCCTGGCTGCTGCTGCAGCGCGCCGTCAACAATGGCGAAATGTCACGCGATCAGGTGCTGGCCGAGAAGAACAAGGTTCGCCTCGACGGCTTCAACGTGGACCGCACCGCACCCGGCTGGAACGACCTGCCGGAATCCTTCCGCGACCTCGTCGAGCGCTCCCTTCGCCTGCAGAACCGCGTCGCCCTGCTCGACCGCGAGATTTATCGCCCGACGGAAGCCGCGATCGTTCCGGACAACCAGAACAGCGTCAAGGCACAGCTCACCCTGCTGCAGACGGCTTTCGGCAACAATTGAACCGATCGAGATATCGGTGACGGGTTTGAACCGGTCGTGCTTTGCGCGGCCGGTTTTGTTTTCGCGTCATAGCGAAATAATCGCGCCGCACCAGCCGGCCACCGCAAAACAATAAAAAAGCCCGGCAAAACCGGGCTCTTTCAAAACTGCAGATCGCGAAGCGATTAGATGCCAAGACCGCCGAAGCGCTTGTTGAACTTCGAAACGCGGCCGGCGCGGTCCATCATCTGCTGGTTGCCGCCCGTCCAGGCCGGATGGGACTTGCTGTCGATTTCAAGATTCATGACAGCGCCTTCGGAACCCCAGGTCGAGCGGGTTTCATATTCGGTGCCGTCGGTCATGACCACCTTGATGGTGTGGTAGTCGGGATGGATGTTCGCCTTCATAACAATCTTCCTGTCATGGCAGGGTCCATTTGTCGCAAGGCATTGCGGCAACCGAACCGATTGAATAAATGAAGCCGCAGTCCGGTTAGGCCACGGCTTCCAATTAAGATGGCGTGCCTATACATGAAGGCGGCAGGGATAACAAGGGGCGAAAACGTCAAGTCCCTTGCTGATATGGGGATTGGAGACGACTTGTCGGAAATTGGCCAGGCAGACGAAAAAACCAACAGGTCCATCCGACCCCTTGGACGACTGACACCCTACCTCAGGCGGTATCGGGGCATGGTGGCCGGAGCGCTCGTAGCACTTGTCATTGCCGCCGTTACGTCGCTCGCTCTGCCGATCGCCGTGCGCCGCATGATCGATCATGGCTTCGATCAGATCGACCGCGGCCTCATCGACAGCTATTTCATCGCAATCATGGCCATGGCCCTGGTGCTCGCAGCGGCGAGCGCCCTGCGCTACTACTTCGTCATTTCGATCGGCGAGCGCATCGTCTCGGACATGCGCCGCGAAGTCTTCGATCACGTGACGCGGCTTTCCCCCTCCTTCTTCGACGTCAACCAGTCGGGCGAGATCGTCTCGCGGCTGACGGCCGATACGACGCAGATCAAGTCGGCCGTCGGCGCGACTGCCTCGGTGGCACTGCGCAACCTCATCCTCTGTCTCGGCGCCATGGTGATGATGATCTTCACCAGCCCGAAGCTCTCGAGCATCGTGCTGATCGCGATCCCCATCATCGTGCTGCCGCTTGTCAGTTTCGGCCGTTCCGTGCGCAAACGCTCCCGCGCCGCGCAGGATACGCTGGCGCATGCATCGGCCTATGCCAACGAAACCATCGCCGCCAGCCGCACCATACAGGCCTATAACGGCGAGGACGCAGCCTCCCGACGCTACGGCTTAGCGGTCGAAGACGCCTATCAGGCGGCGCGCGCGGCGATCAAATCCCGCTCGCTGCTCACAGGCTTTGCCATCGCCATGGTCTTCGGCAGCATCGTTGCCGTTCTCTGGGTCGGCGCGCAGAACGTGCTCGACGGCACGATGTCGGCGGGAACGCTCGGCCAGTTCCTGCTCTATTCCGTCATTGCCGGCTCCTCGCTCGGTTCGCTATCGGAAGTCTGGGGCGAGCTGTCCCAAGCAGCTGGTGCTGCCGACCGCCTTGGCGAGCTTCTTGCCGAAGTTTCGCCGATCGCAGCCCCGGCCGATCCCCTGCCCCTGCCGCAGCCACCCCAGGGTCGCGTGGAATTCGCAGACGTCCATTTCTCCTACCCGTCAAGGCCGAACAGATCGGCACTGCACGGCCTGTCCTTCTCGGTCACATCAGGCGAAACCGTGGCGATCGTCGGCGCCTCAGGGGCCGGCAAAAGCACCATCTTCTCGCTGCTGCTGCGCTTTTACGATCCGCAGCAGGGCAGCGTCGCCGTCGACGGCGTGGATATCAGCCGCGTACCGCCGGAGGCATTGCGCGAACGCATCGCCATCGTGCCGCAGGACACGACGATTTTTGTCGCCTCGATCCACGACAATATCGCCTTCGGCCGCCCAGGCGCCTCCCGCGACGAGGTGCGCGCCGCTGCCATCGCCGCGCAGGCGGACGAATTCATTTCACGCCTGGAGCAGGGATACGACACGCAGGCGGGCGAGCGCGGCGTCACACTTTCCGGCGGCCAGCGCCAGCGCATCGCCATTGCACGCGCAATCTTGAAGAATGCGCCGGTTTTGCTGCTCGACGAAGCGACCTCCGCGCTCGATGCCGAGAGCGAAACCCTGGTGCAGAAGGCGCTGGAAGGCCTGATGGAAACGCGCACGACGCTCGTCATCGCGCATCGTCTGGCAACCGTGCTGAAGGCCGACCGCATTCTGGTGCTGGATCAGGGCCGCATCGTCGAGGAGGGCACGCATCAGAGCCTGATCCGCCACGGCGGCATCTATGCGAAGCTCGCGCGCCTGCAATTCGATGCCGGGATCGAGGAGCACATGCTCATCGCGAAATAACGCGAACCGGGTTAAGTCAAGCCGCATACAACCTTGTAGAAATAACTTTCAAGTTGAGCTAGATTTTCAACGTTATCCCGCGCTGACGCGATTCTAGGAGACGAGAACCATGTACAAATTTGAAGTCTACAAGGACAAGGCCGGCGAGTTTCGCTTCCGCTTCAAAGCCTCGAACGGCGAAACCATGTTCGGGTCCGAAGGCTACAAGGCGAAGGCTTCGGCCCTGCATGCCATCGAATCGATCAAGGCACATGTTGGTGGCGCCGTCATCGACGACCAGACCACCGCTACTGCCTAAGACTTCGCGTCAAGCGTTTGCTATAAAGACCGGCCGGTCGCCTTCAGGCGTGCCGGCCGTTTTCGTTTGTTCGACAATAAACTTCGAGAATCCCTTCACGCCTGTCGAATTCGACGCTGCTCGCGGCTCATTGTATCGAAGCGGCAGAAAGTCGCTTCGCCGGCAGCGTTGCATATTCTACAATTGAATTTTCAGGTGCTGCGTCCGTCCGGCTATCGTCAACAAAGTAAGTGGGAGTTGTCTCATGCAATATGCTTTGATCATCCGTGAATCGGCCGAGGATTTTAACCGCCGCGAGGATCCAGCCTACAAGAACGGCTGGATTGCCTACACTCAGGCACTTGTCCAGGCCGGCATCATGACTGGCGGCGCGGGATTGACCGCGCCGGAAACGGCAACGGTCGTCCGTCGCCAGGGCGAGGACCACGAGGTAAAGGACGGTCCCTTCCCTGACGGTAAGGAGCAGCTTGGCGGCTTCTATCTGATCGACGTGCCGGATCTCGATGCCGCGCTGGAATGGGCCTTGCGTATACCGATCTCCCAGCAAGGCTCGGTCGAGATACGGCCGCGATTGCAGATGTAGCCATCATGGCATTGGATGCCCGACGCGCTGCCGAGCAAGCGGCGCGTCAATCCTACGGCAAGCTGATTGCTTTTCTCGCCGCGCGCTTCCGCGACGTGCCGGCGGCCGAGGATGCCTTGTCCGATGCGATCACGGCAGCGTTGAGTACCTGGCCGGAACGCGGCATCCCCGACAATCCGGAAGCCTGGCTGTTGGTTGCAGCCAAGCGTAACCTCCTTCGCCGGGTGCGGCACGAGAACATCAGGGCCGGAGCGCGCGACAGGATCATGATGGCCTTCGAAGAAGCGGAGGAACGCATGAATGCCGACAATTCCACCTTTCCAGATGAGCGCTTGAAGCTCCTCTTCGTCTGCGCCCATCCGGCTTTGGATCGCTCGGCTCACACCCCGCTGATGCTGCAATCCGTACTGGCCGTCGATGCCGCAACCATAGCCAAGGCCTTCCTCGTTTCGCCGCAAGCCATGAGCCAGCGGCTGGTGCGGGCAAAGATCAAGATCCGTGACGCACACATCCCTTTCGTCGTTCCGGAGCGATCCGCGTTGCCAAGTCGATTGGAGAGCGTGCTCTCCGCCATATATGCCGCCTACGGGCTCGGTTGGGACGGGGTGGATGGCGAGACCAGCAAGCAAGGCCATCTCGCGGATGAAGCCATCTGGCTCGGCCGCACGCTGCTTGCAACCCTGCCCCAGGAACCGGAAGCGGCAGGCTTGTTGTCGCTGATGCTCTATAGCGAATCCCGTCGCGGAGCCCGTCGCGATGTGAATGGGCAGTATGTCCCTCTCGATCAACAGGATACCACGCTCTGGGATGCCGAAATGATCATCGAGGCCGACAAGCTGCTGCGACTGGCCGGTACATTCGTCCGTCTCGGTCCGTTCCAGTGCCAGGCGGCCATTCAATCCGTACACGCCGACCGACGACGCTCCGGTGTGACCGACTGGACGGTACTTGCCAAGCTCTATGACGCGCTTGTGCTCATGAAGCCGACAGCTGGCGCCCGTGTCAGCCACGCGGCAGTGACAGGCAAAGTACAAGGTCCGGCTGCCGGACTGGCTCTGCTGAACCGGATAGCCGAGCGCGACATCGTCAACTATCAGCCTTACTGGGCGGTGCGTGCGCATCTGCTGACCGAGACCGGGGAAACGGCAAGCGCCTCCAGCGCATATCGCACTGCAATCGGCTTGAGCGACAGCGAAGCCGTGCGGCAGTTTCTCCAGGCACGCCTCGATGCTGTCGCGCCGCCGGGGCGCTGACAGGCTACTTCTCCGTCAGCTTCAGCTCGATGCGCCGGTTGGTGGCGCGGGCTTCCGGCGTGTCGCCGGGTGCGATCGGTTGGAATTCGCCGAAGCCTGCCGCGACGAGCCTGTCGGCGGGGACGCCCTGCGCGATCAGGAATTTGACGACGGCGATGGCGCGCGCCGACGACAGTGCCCAGTTATCGGCATAGCGGCCGCTGCCCGAGAGCGGCACGTTGTCGGTATGGCCGTCGACTCGCAACACCCAATTGATCTCCGGAGGGATTTCCTTGGCAAGGTCTATCAGCGCCGCCGCAAGCTTGGCCATCTCCACCTGCCCGGCCGGATTGAGATCCGCCGCACCTGACGGGAACAACACTTCGGACTGGAACACGAAGCGGTCGCCGACGATGCGGATGTTGTCGCGGTCGGAGAGGATTTCACGCAACCGGCCGAAGAAATCGGAGCGATAGCGGTTCAACTCCTGCACGCGCTGCGCCAGCGCCACGTTCAATCGCCGCCCGAGATCGGCAATCTTGACCTGCGACGACTGATCCTTGGACTCGGACGCCTGAAGCGCCGCCTCGACCGCGGCGATCTGGCTGCGCAAGGCGGCAATCTGCTGATTGAGAAGATCGACCTGGCTCAGCGCCCTGACGCTTGCCTGCTTCTGCTCATCGAGCTGCTGTGTGAGTGTACCGACACGCGTCTCGGCCGCCTGACTATTGCCAGAACCGGTGGCGAGCAAGGCCTGCAGGCGCGAGCGCTCGCTCTCCGCTGACGAAAGGGATGCCTGCAGGTTGGCGACCGAATCCTCAAGATCCTGCTTGCCGTTCTTTTCCAGCGCCAGTTGCTCGACCAGATCGTTGATGCGGCTGTTGAGGCGGTTGAGCACCTCGTCGCGACCCGAGATCTCGCGGCTCAGAATGAATTGGCCGACGACGAAGACCGTCAGCAGGAACATGATGGCCATCAGCAGCGTCGACAGTGCGTCGACGAATCCAGGCCAATAATCGACCGATCTCTGATGGCGTCGGTTGCGGGCGAGCGCCATGGTCTACTTGCTCCCGGTCTTCTCGGCATGGCCGATACGATCGGCAAGGCGATCGAGCGTCCGGCGCATCGATTTCGCCTCTTCCTGCTGCGCCTCGATCCAGTCGCGCAGCATCTGCTGCTCGTTGCGCATGTTCTTGACCAGGCCTTGAATGCCCTCGGCGAGGTTCGCCATCGCCGTTACCGAACGCTGGCCACCACCCTCTTCGGCGATCTTGCGCAGATAATCCGACAGCGCCCGCACATCCTCCGAAGAGGCGCCGGCTGCACCTTCGATAACAGGCGCCATATCGGAACCGACATCGGTGACGGAAGAAAGCCAATTCTCGAGTTCGGTATAGAAGCGGTTTTGCGCGCGGCCGGCCTGCAGGTCGAGAAAGCCGAGGATCAGCGATCCGGAAAGGCCGAGCAACGAAGACGAGAAGGCCGTGCCCATGCCGACCAGCGGACCGGACAGGCCGGTCTTCAAAGCACCGAGAATATCGCCGCTGTCGCCCGAACCGACGTCGAGACTCTGGATAACGTCGTTGATCGAGCCGATCGTGCCGATCAGACCCCAGAATGTGCCGAGCAGGCCGAGAAAGACGAGCAGGCCGATGAGATATCGCGAGGTATCACGCGACTCGTCGAGACGCGTCGCAATGGAGTCAAGAATGGAGCGCAGGGTCGCGGTCGACAGCTGCATCGCGCGGCGATTGCCGAGCAGCGCCCGCATCGGTGCCAGAAGTCGAGGGTTGCGGCCGACCTTGTCAGCGGCATTACCGACGGCACGGAAATGATTGAACCAGCGAACCTCCGGCCTCAGCATCAGCACATGGTTGAAAACCAAGAGGATGCCGACCGCCAGAACACCCAGAATGAGGCCGTTGAGGCCGGGATTATGCAGGAAGGCGACCTGGGCCTGCCGGAACAGGATAGCGACGATGAAGCCGACGATGATCAGGAAAAGAATCATCGTCCAGAAGAAAGCCATAGGGCTTGAGAGCTTGTAGGCGTAACCACCCGACACGTTGTCGGTCGATCCCAGTTCCGCCAATTTCACATTTTCCATCACACGCTCCGCCGCATTTTCCGCAGGCGGAGACTAGAGCAACATTGTGCCGAATTGAAGAGACGGAAAGCACAAAACAGCCCGTTGGCAACAGACTGTTTCACCGCATGAAAGATGAGAAAAGACGAACTTACTTCGTCGGGATCGGCCGCTTGACGACTTCGGCGAGCGCCTTCTGAATGTGCTCGTTGCCGCAGATGATGGAACTCGTGCCCAGCATATCGGTGCCGCCATCGAAATCGGAGACGAAACCGCCGGCTTCACGGATCAGCAGAATGCCGGCAGCCATGTCCCAGGCAGAGAGGCCCACTTCCCAGAAACCGTCGAAGCGGCCGGCCGCCACATAGGCGAGATCGAGCGCTGCCGAGCCGACGCGACGGATGCCGGCGGCTTCACCCATGACATGGCGCAACTCGACGAGGAACTTGCCGTGATTGCCGCGACCGAGATGCGGAACGCCGCAGCCGATGACGCAATCAGACAGCACGCGGCGCGAGGCGACACGCAAACGGCGATCGTTGAGGAAAGCGCCACCGCCGCGCTCGGCGGTGTAGAGCTCGTCCGTCGCCGGATTGAAGATGACGCCGGCGACGATCTCGCCGTTACGCTCAAGGGCGATCGACACAGAGAACATCGGAATGCCGTGCAGGAAGTTGGTGGTGCCATCGAGCGGATCGACTATCCAGCGATGCGCGCCGTCGGTGCCCTTGATCTCCTCGTCCTCTTCGCCGAGGAAACCATAGGTCGGTCGCGCCTTCATCAGCTCATCGCGGATGATCTTCTGCGCCTTGAGATCGGCCTGACTGACGAAATCGCCCGGTCCCTTCACCGAAACCTGCAGGTTCTGCACTTCGCCGAAATCGCGGCTGAGTGACTTGCCTGCCTTGAGGGCAGCCTGAACCATGACATTGAGAAGAGCAGAACGGGCCATCGGATTTCCTTGGATAATGCAGAAGGTGCTGACCGGACCCGAAAATCAGGCCCCGGCGGAGCGGGAGCGTCAGCGCACATAAAAGATTGGCGGCCTCAAGACCATAAAATCGGGGGAATTTCAAGTGGCGAGGCTATGGCGCATGCAAACAGGCGCCGGGCTCCGCCGAATAAGACCGGATTCGGACCTTCCGCTACCGCGCCCGGCGAAATTTATTGGCGGCGTCGATCGCCGCCTTCTGCTGATAATCCTCAATGCCCTGGTAGAAATCCTCAAGCTCCGGATCCTTCAGGCCGGCGCGGCGGGAAATGACATACCAGGTCGCCGCGGCGACCGGATCCTGCTTCGTGCCGATGGCATTGATATAGAGATGCGCCAGCTTGTTCTGCGCGACAACATTGCCACGATAGGCAGCAACGCGCATCCAGTTGAAACCGTTTTCGAGATCCTGCCTGCCGCCCGTGCCGTTGATCAGCCAGATGCCCATATCGAGCTGCGCGGTATCGAAGCCGGCATTGGCCGCGCGCGAAAGCCACTCCCGAGCCTGCCCCTTCTTTTCCGGCGGCAGGTCGGGCATATTGAGATAGAGCTGCGAAACTGCGTATTGCGCGTCGGCGATGCCCTGCTCGGCGGACTTCTCGTAATAGGGAAGCGCCAGTTGCAGGCCCTTGATTCCAGGGTTTTCGGCCGTCAAAGTCTGGGCCCAGTTGAATTCGGCGGAGGCCTGCCCCGCCTCGGCCGCCTTCTTCATCCACTCATCCGCCTTCTTCTGGTCGCGCGGCACGTCGCGCCCTTCCATCAGGATCAGCGCGTATTTGAACATCGATGTCTCATCGCCGCCGGCGGCGGCCTTGCTGTACCAGAAGGCGGCGTCCTTCGCATCGCGCTTGACGCCCAGTCCCTGCGACATCAATTCGGCAATCAGGGTCTGCGCGGCGGGATCGCCCAGCTGTGCTCGCGGCAAGGCCCTCTGGAACGCGGTCAGATAGTAGCCGCGCTGGAACGCGCCGTAGGCATCATCGGCCTTCCCCTTGAAAGGCTTCTCCGGCGGCAGATCGGGCAGTTTTGCGCCCATGCGGTCGAACACGCCGACACCCTCGGACGGCTTGACATCGCTATCGGCCTTTGGCTCGGCACCCGGCTGGATCTTCTCGGTCTTGAACGTACCGGCACCCGCGTCCATCGGGCGCGTTACGATGCTGTCATTGTGTTGCGGAGCGTCCGGTATAGCCGAATCGTCATCGGCCTGTCCGCTGTCATCGGTCCGAGGCCCCTTGTCCGCCTGCCCCGTGACGCCGGGCAAAGTGGTATCCCCGGTTGCCGATTGCGCTGCAGCCAGCAATGGAAATGCCGCGAGCCCTACGGCGAGCGCGGCAAGAAAGACTTGATGGCGGAATCGAGGCTCAAACGACATGAATCGCTATCAATCCTCAAACCGTGGCGCTTTTTCGTCGAGCAGCGCATTCACTTCAGCGACGATCGAGGGGGCAGCAGCGGGATCGGCAAAAACCGCTTCGCGCAGCGCCACGAATTCGGCACCGGTCAAAGCCACCTCCAGCGCCGACTTCGCATCGGTGCCGCCCATGACGATGCACGGAATCTCGATCATCGACGCCCACCATTCGCCAAGCGCGAGATTTTTCGGATGCGCCTCCGGCTTGATGTCGCCGTCAAGCTTACCGAAGAAAATATAGTCTGGGCGGAGTTCGCCGACCTCCAGCGCGTGGTGCCTGTCCGCCGCATTGCCGGCGCCAACGATGAGCTTCGGCACGAATTTCTCCACGGCATCCGTAAGCTCCGCGACGTTGCCTGTGATGTGCAGCCCGTCGGCCTTGGCCCGGCCGGCCACGCGGCTATCGCCGGCGATCAGCGCCGCGCCACCCGCCGCCTGCACGATCGGCACCAGCTTTTCCGCATGTTTCTGGAAAACGCCGTCATCCAGCCCGTATTGAGGGATGATCACCGACGCCACGTCCCCGCCTCTGAGTGCATCGGCCACAATCTTTGCCTGCTCTTCGATATCGGCAATATCGGGAACGATGAGAACAAGGCGGCAGCGATCTTCGGGCACGGTCATGCGAGCTTCCATGGTTTCGGGTTTCATCGTCAGTGATAACGCACCCGGTTCGATAGTCGTGAGTAAATCCGTTAGCCCGGTCTGACAAGGGGCCGCGGCCGAAACTGGCGGTCTGCGGAAGATGCCATGCGTAATTAGCCGCTTGCGACAGCCGCTTTCTCGCATGAGACGCACATTCTATCATGCAGCGCACAATTGACTTGCCGCCCCTTGATGTTTGACGTAGCTTTTCGCCATGTCGACCATGGACCCCTTCGCTGCCATCGCGGATCCGAACCGGCGCTATTTGCTGGAGGAGTTGCGTCGCGCACCCAAAACGGTCAACGAGCTGGCGCAGGGCCTGCCGATCAGCCGCCCGGCGGTTTCTCAACATCTCAAGGCACTTCTCGACAGCAATCTCGTTTCCGTGACCAATGAGGGCACGAAACGCATATACGCCGTCAATAGCCGCGGCTTTGACAAGCTCAATCTATGGCTGGATCAATTCTGGGCCTGAAAGCTGACCCCGGCGACTTTGCGATCGACCGGAAAATTGCGCCAACCCTACACCTGACGCTGGCGCATCCGTTTTTGGCGGTAATGTTCATCGACCTTGGCCGAGCAATCGCTTCGGGAACTTGCGATCCGCCTGTCTTACCCGCCAAGATCGATGCTTTTAATCCTTGGAGTTTTGCGTCAGTGAACTGACGAACGCAGACGTTGGATTTCGTCCTTAACACGCAGCTTCCTGCGTTTGATGTCGGCTATTTCGGTATCATTGATAGAGGGAGATGTTCGTGCCACATGTAGCTCCTCCTCGAGAGCGACATGCTTCTTTTCGAGCGATTCAAGATGAGCTTGAACAGTCATATGACCCTTCCTTCCTCTTTAAGAGCTCTGACCATCCATTCGCCAAGGCTCTAGGTGTCAACCCTATCACTGTGCCATATTATCGAACCCTTGTCGAAGGCGAAAACGTGGCTTATGGGCGGCAAATTCGTGATGAAGGATAACTTCCCGTTATCGCTATTTGGTGATAGGAGCTTGCGGAATTCATGAGGCGGAGCGAATGCGATTCCGCGAGATGCTGGGGAAATAAGCATGGCCGATCAGGAACAGGCAGAAATCAGACTGGTCGTGGCGCGGCTGCGTCAGGAACACGAGGATTTTGATGCCGCCATCAACGCCATGATCCAGACGGGCTGCGACGCCCTTCGCATCCAGCGCATGAAAAAGAAGAAGCTCGTCATCAAGGACAAGCTGACCAAGCTGGAAGACCAGATCATTCCCGACATCATAGCTTGAGGAGCACAAAGCGACGATGATGACCGAAAGACCGCCTGTCGCCATCATCATGGGAAGCCAGTCAGACTGGGAAACCATGAAGAATGCCGCAGACACTCTGGAAGCCTTGGAGATCACCTATGATGCGCGCATCATCTCCGCGCACCGAACGCCGGACAGGCTGGTGAGTTTTGCCAAGGGTGCGAAGGACGAAGGCTTCAAGGTCATCATTGCCGGCGCCGGTGGCGCGGCTCATCTTCCGGGCATGGCCGCTTCGATGACGCCGCTGCCGGTCTTCGGCGTGCCCGTACAGTCACGCGCTTTGTCCGGCCAGGACAGTCTTCTCTCCATCGTACAGATGCCGGCCGGCATTCCCGTTGGAACGCTGGCGATCGGCAAAGCCGGCGCGATCAACGCCGCCTTGCTTGCTGCTGCCGTACTGGCGCTCGGTGACGAAGAGATTGCCGATCGTCTTGATGAATGGCGCGCCCGCCAGAGCGCTGCCGTTGCCGAATATCCGATGGACGACCTATGACCGCAAAGACAATCGGCATCATCGGCGGCGGCCAGCTCGGCCGCATGCTGGCCATGGCGGCAGCACGCCTCAATTTCGCTACCATCATCCTTGAACCGCAGAAGGACTGCCCGGCAGCACAGGTCGCCAGCGACCAGATCGTGGCCGCCTACGACGATCCTGCCGCTCTTGCAGAGCTGGCGAAACGCTGCGACGTCGTGACCTATGAGTTCGAGAACGTTCCGGTCGCCGCCGCTGAGAAGCTCGCAAAAGCCGTCTCCGTCTATCCGCCACCGAAGGCGTTGGAGATGGCGCAGGACAGGTTGACCGAGAAGCAGTTCATCAATGGCTGTGGCATCCCGACCGCCCGCTTCCATGCCATCGACAGCCAGAGTGATCTCGAAGCAGCACTTGCCGATTTTGGCGGCCAGGGCGTGCTGAAAACCCGTCGCCTCGGCTATGATGGCAAAGGACAGCGTGTCTATCGTTCCGTCGCCGACAGTGCCGAAGGCGGCTATGTGGCGCTCGGCAGCGTGCCGCTCATTCTTGAAAGCTTCGTCTCCTTCGAACGGGAGATTTCCATCATCGCCGCACGCGGCATCGATGGCGCGGTCGCCTGTTACGACCCTGCCGAAAACGTCCATCGCGATGGCATCCTCCATACCTCCACGCTGCCATCAGGCATTTCCGACGCGACGGCAGCCGCCGCACGCGAGGCAGCTGAGAAGATTTTGACCGCACTCGGCTATGTCGGCGTTATCGGCATCGAGTTCTTCGCGCTCGCCGACGGCAGCCTCATCGCCAATGAAATGGCACCACGCGTGCACAATTCCGGCCACTGGACGGAGGCCGCCTGCGTCATCTCGCAATTCGAGCAGCACATCCGCGCCGTCACCGGCCTGCCGCTCGGCAACCCCGTCCGCCATTCCGATTGCGTGATGACGAATCTGATCGGCGACGACATCCTTTCGGTCCCCGATTGGCTGCGCCGTGACGATGTGCTAGTGCATCTCTATGGCAAGACCGAGTCGCGTCCCGGCCGCAAAATGGGCCATGTCACGCAGCTTCACCGCTAACAACGCAGGGAAAAAGCCCTGACGTGGTTGACAGGGCCCAGGCGACAAGGTATTTGCTCCCCACCCTAAAGAGCGCGCCCTGAGCGCGCTTTTGATTGTTAAAAGATACGGGCGAATGTGACATTCCCCCTCGAACATCGCGGATCAGAAAAATGAAGATCAAGAATTCGCTCAAGTCGCTCAAGGCGCGCCACCGTGACAACCGTCTGGTCCGCCGCAAGGGCCGAGTCTACATCATCAACAAGCTGAACCCGCGCTACAAGGCTCGTCAGGGCTGATAAAGCGCGCGGCCTGATCCCTATGGATCAGGCGCTCAGTTTTAGTTGATCGCATCAAATTTGTTTTGATCTTCGACATTGGCGGGCTACTATGCCCGCCATGCGCGTTTTTGCTTTGTCATACCTAGCCCTGCCGATCCTCCTTGTTTTGAGTGCTGCGCCACATATGGCGATGGCTGACGGTTCGAGTATCGTCGAAAGGAAGGATCCCGGTGATTCCTCAGGCAGCCTTTCGCCGAAGCAGCGGCTCGACAATCTCTTCACGGCCTTGAAGCGCCAACGCGATCCCGATCAGGCAAGCCTTATTGCAGATCAGATCAATACGGAGCTGAGCGATTCCGGCAGTGCGACGATCAACCTCCTGATGCAATGGGCCGACAAGGCCATTCAGGAAAAGCGCAATGCCGCCGCGATGGACTTCCTCGATCAGGTGATCGCGCTGAAGCCCGACTATGTCGAAGGCTGGAATCGCCGCGCGACGCTCAATTACGCCATCGGCGACTATCGCAAATCGATGGAGGACATCAACCAGGTTCTGCGGATAGAGCCGCGCCATTTCGGCGCGCTGGCGGGCATGGCGGCCATCCTGAGCGAACGTGGCAATGACGAACTGACCCTGAAGGCCTGGGAGCGTTTCCTTGAAATATATCCGGCCAATCGATCCGCGCAGGAACAGGCCGACAAGCTCTCGGAAAAGATCGCCGGCAATCGGACCTGAGGCGCAGGCCGCGGCTCCGCTCGCCGTTGAGATCACGCTTCGAAGGGGGATGAAAAGCCGTGAGACCGCGCTAGTTTAGTTGGTTTCGATATTTGATGCGTGCCGCAATGATCGATTCTCTGTTTGCCATCGTTGCTGTGTTTCTCGTCTTAGGCGCCGGCTTCTCCGCCTACAAGACGCGCGCCATCGAGCGAGCCTATCCCAATATCGGCGAGCTTACGGATGTTGGCGGCTACCGCTTGAATGCCCTGCATCTGCCGCGCCCGGCCACACCGGATCTGCCGCCGCTGGTTTTCATCCATGGCGCCAGCGGAAACTTGCGCGACCAGTTCGAAGCCTTTGCCGCGCCACTCAGCGGCCGTGCCGAAATGCTGTTCGTCGACCGGCCCGGCCACGGCTATTCGGAGCGTGGGACTGCCGAAAACGCCCTGCCCTCCGGCCAGGCCGACGCAATCGCCAGGCTCATGGACAAGCGCGGCATCAAGAGCGCCATCATCATCGGCCATTCCTTCGGCGGCGCGATCGCCGCCGCTTTCGCCATGCGACACCCGCAGAAGACCGAAGGCCTGCTCTTCCTTGCACCCGCGACTCATCCATGGCCAGGCGGCGTCGACTGGTACTATACCCTCGCCACCATGCCCTTCTTAGGCTGGCTCTTCACGCACATGTTCGTCATCCCGATTGGCCTGCGCCGTGTCGAGAACGGCACGCTCAACGTCTTCCACCCGAATGAGCGGCCGGCCGACTATATAGCGAAGACCGCGCCGGAACTGGTGCTGCGGCCGCAAACCTTCCGCAACAACGCAGCCGATGTCGTTAATCTCTTCGGCTATGTCTCCGCCCACGCGTCGCGCTATCGCGAGATCAAGGCACCCACGATCATCATCACCGGCGACAGCGACGATATCGTCCTGGAGAAATTGCATTCGCGGGGCCTCGCGCGCGATATCCCCGGCTCCCAGCTCATCACCATCCGCAATCTCGGCCATAAACCCGATTACGTGACGACTGATGTTGCGATCGCCGCCATGGAGCGGCTGGCAGGGCAGCCCCGCGACCTGCAGAGATTGGCGGCGCAGGCGGAAATCCGCATCGCCCGCCTCAAGAGCAAACCTACGCCACCGTCTCAGGCTGTGACGACATCGTAATCGGCGCATCCGCGAAGGTTCGACCCTGCGGCGTGGCTTCAACCGTTTGCCGCACCGCCTGCAGGATGATCGACGCCAATCGATCCGTCGCCGGGCTTGACTCCGCCTCGGCGCGATGCAGCACGAGATCAAGCTTGGGCAGGAGAGGCAAACCGGCCTCGCCCGGAGGCAGTTGCCTTACCTTGTCAGGCAGGCCGAGCGGCGTGCGTACGGTCAGCCCGAGGCCGGCCGCCGTTGCCGCCCAAAGCCCACCGAGGCTTGGGCTGACAAAGGAAATCCGCCAGCCGATGCCGGCACGATCAAGCATTTTCGTGGCGATGGATCGTAGAAGGCAGGGCGCCTCAAGCGATGCGAGGGGCAAAGGTTCGCCACTGCCGGCATGCCAATGCACGGCACCATGCGCCGGGCCGACCCAGCACATCGGCACCTCGGCAATGCGATCCGAATGAGCGGTGCGAAAGCCGTCGCTCCAGGCAAGCGCCAGATCGAGCTTGCCTGATATCACGCGTTCGACCAGTTCCGCATTACGGACCACCCGTGCCTCGATGCGCACCTTCGGGTGAGCGCGTGCAAAGCGGCCAAGCACATCCGGCAGCAGGGTTTCGCCGAAATCCTCCTGCAGGCCTAGCCGCACCCAGCCCTCCAGTTCAGCGCCGTGGATCGCCGTCGCCGCCTCGTCGTTCAGGTCCAGCAACCGTCGTGCATAGGCAAGCATGGTCTCGCCGGCCTCGGTCAGCGCCAGCCCGCGCCCGGCCTTGCGAAAGATCGGCGTGCCTGTCTGCTCCTCCAGCTTCTTGAGCTGGGCGCTGATCGCCGACGTCGAGCGCCCAAGCCGGTCTGCCGCCTTGGCGAAGCTGCCGAGCTCCATACCCGTGACGAAACTGCGCAGGACGTCGAGGTCGAAGATAATCTTCCGCATGGATAATCGTCCACATTTTTGGGACTATAAGTCCAGAATTATCTGATTTTCAGGATGATTATCCAATGACATTCTATGCTCGTCAAGTGACACAGAAACAGGAGCATCCCATGCCTTTCACCCACATCACCCTCCTCCGCGGCAAGTCGCCCGAATATCTGAAGGCCCTGTCGGACAATTTTCACCGCGCCATGGTTGAAACCTTCGATGTGCCGCCTACAGATCGCTTCCAGGCAATCCATCAGCTGGAGCCGCATGAGCTGATCTTCGACCGGACCTATCTCGTCAGCAGCCAGCGCTCGGACAATTACATCTTTTTCGATATAACCATCGGAAAGCCGCGCAGCACGGAGGTCAAGAAGGCTTTTTATCGCCGGCTCGTCGAACTTCTCAGCGACGCACCGGGTGTTCGCCCCGAGGACGTCATGATTGCCGTGACATCCACGACACGCGAGGATCTGTCCTTTGCCGATGGCATCGCGCAGATGATCGAACAAGTCTGACGATGATGCATCAAACGACATCGCGCCAATCGCCCGCAATCCATCGCGCCGGCACGGCCGTGCAACGCACGCCGGATGGCATCGCCAGCGCTCCCTTCTGGGTGGAAATGCTGGTCGAAAACAGCGAGGACGGCGGCCTGACAGCGATGCGCTGCACGATCGAACCCGGTGTCATGACCCGCTGGCACACCCACCCGCACGGACAGATCCTTTACGTTCTGTCCGGCGTCGGCCTGGCCGAACGCCATGGCGGCCCCGCCGAGGAACTGCGCGCCGGCGATTGCATCACCTTCGCACCGAACGAACGCCATCGGCACGGTGCGGCACCGGAAAGCACCTTCGCCTATATCAGCATACAGGCCGCCCAAAACGGCAGCGCCGTCACCTGGCTGGAGGAATGACTCATGATCGCCATGCAATATAATTTCTCCCTTCCGGCGGATTACGACATGGCGATCATCGATCGCCGCATCCGCGACAAGGGGCCCTTGCTCGACAATCTGCCGGGCCTGAAATTCAAGGCCTATCTCACCGCGAGGAAGGGCGACGCCATAACGGCAAGCCGGGAAAATCTCTATGCGCCCTTCTATGTCTGGCAAGAGGAAGAGGTCCTGAGCGACTTCGTTTGCGGTCCCGGCTTCGTGGCCGTGACCGAGAGTTTCGGCAGGCCACAGGTAAACACCTGGGTCGCCTGGCGCGCCGACACGTCAGCGGATATCCGTAGCGCCCGCCTCGCCACGCGCGAGGTGGTCGCAATCGGAGCGCACGTACCGCTTGCCGAGCTTCGCCAGAAAGAGAGCGATGCGGCCATCACCGCGATATCGAGCGGCAATGCCCTCGCCTCGATCGTCGCCTTCGAGCCGACACATTGGACGCTGGTGCGCTTCCGACTACTGGCTGAGCCGCCGAAGGATGTATCGCGACCTGATGTCCAAGCCTACAATGTCGGCCATCTTTCCCTGCCAAGCGCAAGCTGAAGTGTCATGGAGACAATCTCGCTGTTCCAAAGGGAAGCGGGGAGCTTTATGGATGGATAGCCTTTCTTATAGCAGAAGAGTGATCCCTCCATGGTCGATATTGCAATGATCGAAGCCGCCCGCGTTCGCCTCGGTGGCCGCGCGCGGCGCACACCGCTTCTCTCCTCGCCCTTCCTCGACGAGATCGCCGGACGCCGGTTGTTCGTGAAGGCGGAATGCCTGCAACATTCCGGATCCTTCAAGTTTCGCGGCGGCTGGTCGGCGGTATCTGCACTGGAGCCATCGGTGCGCGCCAGAGGCGTCATCGCCTTTTCATCCGGCAACCATGCCCAGGGCGTGGCGCTGGCCGCACGGCTGCACGGCATTCCCGCCGTCATCGTCATGCCGACGGATGCTCCCAGGCTGAAGATCGCCAATACCCGTGCCTTCGGTGCTGAAGTCGTGCTCTATGATCGGATCAAGGAAGACCGAGACGAGATCGGCGCACGCCTCTCCAAGGAGCGCGGCCTGACACTGATCAAGCCTTTCGACGAACCGCAGGTCATCGCCGGCCAGGGAACGACCGGCCTGGAAATCGCCGAGCAGGCCGCTGAGGAAGGCATCGAGGTCGCGAGCGTGCTCGTCCCCTGCGGCGGCGGCGGTTTGACGTCGGGTATCGCGCTGGCACTCGAATCCAGGGCGCCAAGCTTCAAGGTGCGCCCCTGCGAACCGGAGAATTTCGACGACACCACCCGCTCGCTGGCATCGGGCAAGATCGAGCGCAATGCCGCGCTGCAAGGCTCGATCTGCGACGCCATCATCACGCCGCAGCCGGGCAACATCACCTTCCCGATCCTGAAGCGCCTCTGCGGCCCAGGCCTCGTCGTGACAGATGAAGAGGCTCAGAAAGCCATGGCGCTTGCCTTCACCCGACTGAAGATCGTCGTGGAACCCGGCGGCGCAGTCGCGCTGGCCGCGGCCCTTTTCCATGGCAAGGATATCGACGGCGACACGGTGATCGCAGTCACGTCGGGCGGCAACGTGGATACCGAAGTCTTCGAGGCGGCACTGAGCCGGCACTAACGCAATTCCAGGAAAAGTGCGTGGCGGTTTTCCGTCCGGAATTGCGTGAAAACAACAACACCGAGCGGCTTAGCCGCTCTGTGTCAGTTCACGGCGCGACGATAAAGCGCCAGCGACCCGGCCAAAGCCAGAAGCGCGCCGCCGCAGGCGCGCTCCAGCCATTTTGCTCCCTCAGTCTTCAGGACACGCACGGCTTGCGAGCCGAAGACGGCATAGCCGAACATGATCGCGAAATCTAGCGCGGCGAAGATAGCGCCAAGGATCATATACTGCTGCAGCTGCGGAGCCGACGGATCGATGAATTGCGGCAGGAAGGCCGAGAAGAACAGATAGCCCTTGGGATTGGTCACCGCGACCATGAAGCTCTTCATGCCGATGGAAAACGCGGTTCCCTTCGGCTGCTCCGCGCCGTTCTGCAACATGCCGTCGATCGTTCCTTTCGAACGCAGCATCATGATGCCGAGAAAGGCGAGATAGGCCGCGCCGACCCATTTCAGCGCCGAGAACCAGAATTCCGAGGCTGCGAGCAATGCGCCGAGGCCAATGGTGACAGCGCTGATCAGAACCGCGTCCGAAAGCACGGCACCGAACATGCCCGGCAAGGCGCGCCGCACACCGAAGCGCGAGCCGTTGGTCAGCGCCAGAAGCACGGTCGGCCCCGGTGTCGCGATACCGATGAACGAGACGGCGGCGAAGGCAAGCAGCGTGGTGAGATGCATGGTTTCCTCCTCTTCAGGCAGCGAAACTTGCATGTGGCACTGCGCTTAGCAAGTGCCTGCTTGATGTAGGCTTCCAGCATGCCGCACCTCTGATACCCCCCTCTGTCACTTCGTGACATCTCCCCCACAAGGGGGGAGATCATAGGGAGCTTGCTGCCCGTTCTTTTCAAACCGACAGACTGCAGTTACTGCGGATCCGATATTGGTTGGAGGCGGGTCGGTGCCGCGAGCCACCAAACTCCCCCCATGTGGGGGAGATGTCACGAAGTGACAGAGGGGGGTATCTCTCCACAAACTCGGTCGCCAATGATCATAACTACTCCACCAATCCCGCATCCTTGGCAGCCAGCGCGCCGATTGCCGACCAATCGAGCTCCTCGCCGCCATGGGCAAGCAAGGTCAGGAACCGGTCGCGCAGCAGGCTTGCAAGCGGCAACGGCACATTCAGCGCCTCGCCAGCGGCCAGTGCCAGCCGGATATCCTTCTGGCCAAGCGGCGCGGTGAAGCCGGCGGGCTTGAACTTACGATCGGCGATCAGCCCGCCATAAGTCTTGTAGACAGGCGCGTTGAACAGCGTCGACGTTAGCAGATCGAGATAGGCATGCCTGTCGACACCACCCTTCTCGACTAGCGCCATGGCCTCCCCAAGCGACTCGATGACCGAGGCGATGAGGAAATTGCCGCTGAGCTTGACGAGATTGGCAGCCTTCGGCTCTTCGCCGAGAACGAAGGTGCGCTGGCCGATGGCGTCGAAAAGCGGCGTGACCGCCTCTATGGCATCAGGTGAGCCGGCGGCGGCAACAAACAATTTCGCCGCGGCGGCGGCTTCCGGCCGGCCGAAGACCGGCGCCGCAACGAAGCGCTGGCCTGCTGCGGCATGTTCCCTAGTCAGCCGTTCGGACATGGCGACGCTGATCGTGCTTGCGGAGATATGGACGGCTCCCTTGCCTAGGCTCGCGAGAACGCCGCCATCGCCGTGAACGACGGCCGAGAGCGCGTCGTCATGGGCGAGCATGGTGAACACCGCTTCGCCACCGCAGGCATCCGCGACTGTCGCGGCGACTTTCGCGCCCTGACCGGCCAACGCTTCCGCCTTGTCCCTGGAGCGATTGTAGACCGTCACCTCATGTCCGGCCTTCAGGAGATTGGCCGCCATGGCGCTGCCCATCTGTCCCAATCCGATAAATCCGACCTTCATTGGCATATCTCCTTCTCAATCCGCCTGCTTCGACGTTCGGCCGCAGGCGCTTCGCCTTCAAGAAAAAACCCGCCATCTTGCGACAGCGGGTTTCGGATGTTTCAGGTGCCGCCGTAATCGGATGCCAGCGATCACACGCCGGACTGGCCGTCCGAACCGATATAGGCAATGCGCAGCATGTTGGTGGCGCCGGGCGTGCCGAGTGGTACGCCGGCCGAAATGATGATGCGGTCGCCAGGCTTGCCGAAGCCTTCTTCGGCAACGATGCGGCAGGCATTGTTGACCATATCGTCGAGATCGGTCGCATCATGGGTGACGACGCAGTGCATGCCCCAGACCACCGAAAGGCGGCGGGCCGTCTGAATGATCGGCGACAGCGCCAGGATCGGAACCTGCGGGCGCTCGCGCGAGGTGCGCAGGCCGGTGGTGCCCGACGACGTGTAACAGACGATCGCTGCAAGCTTCAGCGTTTCGGCGATCTGGCGGGCGGCGAGCGAGATCGCATCGGCGCCAGTCGCTTCCGGCTGGGCGCGCTGGGCGTAGATGATACCCGGATAATGCGGTTCGCGCTCGATGGTGCGGGCGATGGAGGCCATCGTCGACACGGCTTCGACAGGATAATCGCCGGATGCGGATTCGGCCGAGAGCATGACGGCATCGGCACCTTCGAAGACGGCCGTTGCAACGTCGGAAACTTCGGCGCGGGTCGGAACCGGCGAGGAGATCATGGATTCCAGCATCTGCGTCGCGACGACCACGGGCTTGCCGGAGCGTCGGCAGGCGCGGATCAGCTGCTTCTGGATGCCGGGAACGGCTTCGAGCGGCATTTCGACGCCAAGGTCGCCGCGTGCCACCATCAGTGCGTCCGAAAGCTCGATGATTTCCTCGATGCGCTCGACAGCCTGCGGCTTTTCGATCTTCGACATCAGGCCGACGCGGCCATGCGAGATCTTGCGCACTTCCGTCAGGTCTTCCGGGCGCTGGATGAACGACAGCGCAACCCAGTCGATTTCGTTGGTGGCGAGAACGGCATCGAGATCGATGCGGTCCTTTTCGGTCAAAGCGCCGACGCCGAGCAGCGTATCGGGCAGGCTGACGCCCTTGCGGTCGGAAATCTTCGTGCCGGAAATGACCGTCGTGACGATGCTCTTGCCGTCGCATTTTTCAGCGCGCAGGGCCAGCTTGCCGTCGTCGATCAGCAGACGATGACCGGGCTGCACCGATTCCAGGATTTCCGGATGCGGCAGGAACACGCGAGTATCGTCGCCGGGCGCATCCTGATTGTCGAGCGTGAAGGTCTGGCCGGGCTTGAGGTCGACCTTGCCTTCGGCAAACTTGCCGACGCGCAGCTTGGGACCCTGCAAGTCAGCGAGAATGCCGATCGGACGGCCGCAACGGCTCTCGACGGCGCGAATGCGCTGGATCAGCGTGCGCATCAGATCATGGCTCGCATGGCTCATGTTGATACGGAATAGATCTGCGCCTGCCTCATGAAGCTTCTGGATCATCTCCTCGGAAGAAGAGGCCGGACCGAGCGTGGCGAGGATTTTGACTTTTCGGTTGCGTCTCATCAGTTCTGGCTTTCTTGGCTGCCCGGGGGCTCGGAGAGCTGAACCATCCAGCTCGCCTGGCGTCCCGTGTCGTATTCCTTGAATCCCATCTTCTGGTAGCCACGAGCGTAGCAGTCCTTAACACCTGGGATTTTAAATTCATTTTCCGCTACGCACATTTCGACGTCGCCCACCCAGCGACCGCCGCGAGCCGCGTCTTCTGCGTAGAGGTAATAATAGCGGGATTGAAGCGGTCCTTCGACCAGGGTGGCGCAGGTGGTCGCCGGAACCTGCCACCATCCCTCGGTCACCCAGCCTTCCTTTGCGCGATAGCCGATCGCCACACCGACAAGATTCTGCGTACCGTTACAAACACGGAAGTCTGCATGAGCCGCACTCGGCATAAAGAAAAACGGCGCGGCGACGGCAAGGATGAGAAACGCGATTCGGGCGAGCGGCCCTGACCGCTTAACGAAACTTGGCGCGACTTGGCTGGACACGGCTTCCAATTGGCTCCCGGTTATTCGTTGTTGCGTCTTCTTGCGCCGCCATCCCATGAATGTCAACGCAACTCTAATCGATTATATTTTCTTCACGGCATGGTGACGGCGCCATGCGCCGCTGTTCATTCGATCGATGCCGCGAACCTTGCACCTTCCATCCGCGCATGCAATCAAACAAAGAGTTGAAAATATAATAAACGACAATCTTCATGACCGATTTCAAGTCTTTTGAATTCATATCCGGCAATCGTGACAAAGGCATGGTCATTCTCGGCGATCATGCCATGCGGCATCTGCCCACGCGCTACGGCCGCCTGGGATTGCCGGAAACCGCCTTTTCCCGGCACATAGCCTATGACATCGGCATCGAGGGTCTTTGCCGTCATCTTTGTCAAAGACTGGGAGTGCCAGGCGTCCTCGGCGGCTTTTCCCGCCTGCTGATCGATCCGAACCGCGGCGAGGACGACCCGACCCTGATCATGAAAATCTCCGACGGCGCGATCATTCCAGGCAACCACCCGATCACGGATGAGGAATGGAATTACCGCATCGAGGCGTTCCACCGGCCCTATCACCGCGCGGTCGACGAGACCATCGCGTCAGTGGCGGAGGCGACGGGCAAGGCGCCGCTGGTGCTGTCGATGCACTCCTTCACGCCGGCCTGGAAGGGTGTTGCGAGACCCTGGCATGCGAGCGTGCTCTGGGACAGCGACGAGCGCGCCGTCACCCCGCTTCTTGCAAAGCTCGGCGCCGATACCGATCTCATCATCGGCGACAATGAGCCTTACGACGGCGCATTGCGGAACGACACCATGTTCCGCCATTGCATGATGACGGGCATACCGCATGCTTTGCTGGAGGTCCGCCAGGATCTGATCGGCGACGAGGCCGGCATTATCGAATGGGCCGATCGGCTGTCACGGATCTTTGCCGACATGAATGCCGATCCGGCGCTGCACGAATACAAGCGATATCCATCGCGCACCGGTCCTTACGAGGCATGACGCGGCGAGCAAATCGAGGAGAAATGAGATGAGCGCACTTACCAAGGAACAGCAGACAGAGCTGGAAGCAGCCGCCTTTCGCCGCCTCGTGGCGCACTTACGCGAACGCAGCGACGTTCAGAACATCGACCTGATGAATCTCGCCGGTTTCTGCCGCAACTGCCTCTCCAACTGGTACCGCGAAGCGGCCGAAGAATCGAGCCTGCCCGTCAGCAAGGACGAGTCGCGCGAGATGGTCTACGGCATGCCTTATGAGGACTGGAAAAAGCTGCATCAAAACGAAGCCTCGGCTGTGCAAAAAGCCGCTTTTGAGCAGAACAAGCCGAAAGAATAACGCCGCTTTGGCCAAGACGGCTTGACCTTCAGCTCCATTCGCGGCAGTTCAACTGCCCTATCGAATTCGAAATCCCGCGCAAGCCCTGAAGCGAAGTGCCGTATCGGTGACCCACCGATCCCATTCGCGACCGGCTTCAAGCGACCCTTTAGGACCCTTTAGGAGAAGTGCATGGAAGAGAACAGCGTCGAGAACGTGGCCGCGGCGGAACTGCGTCAATTCATCGAACGGATCGAACGCCTGGAAGAAGAAAAGGCCGCGATCGGCAGCGACATCAAGGATGTGATGGGCGAAGCCAAGGGACGCGGCTACGACACCAAGGCGATCCGCACCATCATCCGCCTTCGCAAGAAGGACGCGAATGAGCGGCTGGAGGAAGAATCGATCCTGCAGACCTACATGGCCGCGCTCGGCATGGAATGATCAGGGCTAGCTTCAGCCTGGTGATATGATTTGGAGCCGGCTTGCCGGCTCCAATGCTTTTTAGGCACACAGATCGCGGAATACGGCATCACTGCTCGAAAAGACGGTCAATCAACGCGGCAGCGCTTCCCTGCCAAAGCTCGCCCTTGCCGGTTCCGGCCCAGAGAGACAGGAAGTCGGCCGATCCTTTCGCCGTCGATGCGCCCCGAATATCCCGCGTGAATTTGTTCTGCGCCGGAAAGGGGAGAATGGCTGCGCCCTTCGTCTCCATTTCATCCATGAAGCGGTTTTCGATGCCGCGGGCAAAACGGCCCGAAAAGGCGCGTGTCGTCCGCGTCCTGCGCTCCGGGGTTTCCAGAAGCCTGGCCCGGTAGGGCGCCGATGTTCCGGCTTCCGTACAAGCAAGGAAGGCCGTACCCATCTGCACCGCTTGCGCCCCCGCCTGCAGGGCCACGCGGATATCGCCCGCCGTCATGATGCCGCCGGCTGCGATCAGCGGTACACCGATCTTTCCGACGCTCCGCGCCAGAAGGTCGCGAAGGCCGATTTCCGGGTCCGGAGCATGGGCATCGAAAATGCCCCGATGTCCACCGGCCTCGAAGCCCTGCAGCGTGATCGCGTCGACGCCGCTGTCTTCGAGCGTCCTCGCCTCCTCAAGCGTCGTCGCAGTGCCAATCAGCGGAATCCCGGCCTTCCTTGCCTCACGGACATAATCGGCAGACAGCAATCCGAAGACGAAGCTGAAGCATGCGGGCTTCACCCGCAGCACAGCGTCGAACTGCGCATCGAAATCCTCTTCGTAAGGGGCGCTAAGCTGCGGCGCCAGCAGCCCCAGCTCCGCGCGATAGTGCGCCGTCGCCTCCGCCGCACGTTCGACCTGAGCCACGCCGACTTCGGGTATTGAATGAGGAATGAACAAATTGATCGCGAACGGCTTTTCAGTCCGCTGGCGCACCTGAGCGGCAAATGCCTCGATCGCCGCGGCATTGTAATAAGCGCCTCCCATGGCCCCAAGCGCGCCCGCAGCGGAAGCCGCCGCGACGAGCTCCGGCGACGAAGGACCGCCAGCCATCGGCGCGACGATCAGCGGATGCTTCAATCCGAGTTTGTGAAAAAGATTGCTGTCCGTAGGGGCAGACATGTCCATCTTCCTTTCAGCTATGCCCGTTTAGGTCTCAATCCAAGATAGGCATCGCGCGGCGGTTTGTTAGGAGCGGCCAAGCGCCGCGGTGCGGGCTTCGATGGCCTCGAGCACGGACATCATATCGAGCCGGCCGTTGCCCAGCTCGACACTTGCCGCCACAGCCGCGCCTGCTGCCCGCAGCGGATCGGGCGCCGCCGGCGAGCGGTTCCACACGACGAGCCTCGTCCCGGCCCTTGTGAGATTGAGTGCCATCGGCTGGCCCATGACGCCGAGACCGACAAATCCGATCTCCTCGCCCGGCTCGGCGCCGGGACGCTCGCTTGCGTTGGTCACCGTAACGACTCCGATGTTTCGGGTGACTATGCGATCTCACATGTCAGGGCTCGGCGGGATTTCTTCTCCCGCCGAGTGTCGATCCACGGCCTGCTCAGGGCTTGGCGCGGATCACGCGACTGCTCCAGCTTAGAACAGCCGGTCCAGCCACTCGTGCTTGTCCGCCGCCCGGCCGAACTGGATGTCCGTCAGCGCCGCCTTGAGACGGCCCGTTACCGGGCCGGCATTGCCGTCGCCGATCGTGAAGCCGTACTTGCTGCCCTTCACCTTGCCGATCGGTGTGACCACGGCCGCAGTGCCGCAGGCAAAGGCTTCGCGCAGGCGTCCGCTCTTAGCATCCGCTTGCCACTGGTCGATGGAATAAGGTTCCTCGCGGACGACGAGACCCATGTCGCGCGCCAGCGTGATCAGCGAGTCGCGCGTGATACCAGGCAGGATCGTGCCGGTCAGCGGCGGCGTCTGCAGCGAACCGTCGTCGAAGACGAAGAAGACGTTCATGCCGCCGAGTTCCTCAACCCAGCGCCGCTCTACGGCATCGAGGAAGACGACCTGCTCGCAGCCTTCCCGCTGGCCTTCCGCGAGTGCGGAAAGGCTCGCAGCGTAATTTCCGCCGCACTTGGCGGCACCGGTGCCGCCGGGAGCCGCGCGTGTGAAATGTTCGGAAACCCAGAGCGAAACAGCCGATGCGCCGCTCTTGAAATAAGAGGCGACCGGGGAGGCAATGACGCAATAGAGATAGTCGGTCGCGGGCCTTGTTCCGAGCGCGGCTTCCGAGCCGATCATGAACGGCCGGAGATAAAGCGACGCACCCTCCGCGGTTGGGATCCACTCGCGGTCGATCCGCACCAGTTCCCGGACGGATTCGACGAACAGATCCTCGGGCAAGGTCGGCATGGCCAGCCGCTCGGCCGAATTGTGGAAGCGTCGTGCGTTGGCGCCGGGGCGGAAAAGCGCAGCCCCACCGTCGGGCAGATGGTAGGCCTTCATGCCTTCGAAGATTTCCTGCGCATAGTGAAGCACCACGGTCGCCGGATCGAGAGCCAGCGCCTTGCGCGGCTCGATCTTGCTGCCATGCCAGCCGCGATCCTGCGAATAGCGGATCGTCACCATGTGATCGGTGAATATGCGTCCGAAGCCCGGGTTCTGCAGCAGGGCTTCCCGCTCGCTCGCCGTAGCGGGGCTTGGATTTTTCTGAATGTCGAACGTTAATACGTCGCCGTTACTCATGGCTCCTCCAATGCTTCATTTATCGCGGCTTTCGCCGCCCATCTCCCGAAAGAAAATTTAAACCAAATCGGGTGGTATTTGATTGCGTTTACGCCTGTTGCTGCGCAAGTTTAAGAGCTCCTTGCGCAAATTCGTGAGACGAATTGCCATTTCTTGCCCGAAATATGTCACGCCCTTGCATAGAGCTTGCATCACAACGCTTTTGCAACGGCTTCGGCCGCGACAACTCCGCTTTCGTAAGCACCATGCGCCGTCGAGTATCGTGCCTGCGAGCAGGCCTCTCCGGCGAAGAATAAGCGATCATTGCAGGGCGCCGCCAGTACCCCGCGCAGGTCCGAGGCGCCGGGGGTCGCATAGGAATAGGACCCGCCAACAAAAGGCTCGCTCGCCCAGGCGGACATGGCCAGAGGCGATAATTTCGCCCCGACATCAGCGCCGAAAACACGCTTCAGCTGCTCCACCGCGAAAGCGAACGTTGCTTCCACGCCCTGTCGTTCGAGATCAAGCGCGAGATCGGCGGCGAAATAGGCCTCGATGACAGGCGCGCCGAACGGCCTCAGCTGATAGGCGCCCGTCCGGCCGCTATGCCGCGACCCCATGACATGCGTCTCCTCCGGAAACATGCCAGGCTCGGACACGTGAATGAAAAGCTTGTTTGCCAATCCGAGAGGCAGACGCGAGGCCGCCTCGATCTTCTCCGGCAGCGGCGGCCAGAAGGCTATTCGCTCGGCGGCAAGCACATTGGTGGAGACAGCCACGATAACGGCCTTCGCCTTCAGCTCGCCCTTGCCCGTCGACAGCACGATATGGCCGGCGCCGGTGTGGTCGATACGGCTGACTTCCACCCCGACAACGGTTGGCACCGGCAAACCATAGGTGGCCACCAGCGTGCCGTAGCCCTGCCGGACACGCCAGTCGGGGCCGGGACCGGGATCGTAGCGACCGAGATCGATCACCGACGATTTGTGCAGTTCCGCCCCGGTCATGAATGCGGCGACCGCATGAATCCGCTCGCTCCAGGGATCGTCAGGCGCCCACATGGTCGACAGATCGGCGTCGTCATCTCCTTCGTAGGCATTTACCCGCTCGAAGAATTCGGCCACGGCGTCTGCCGCGGCCTTCGTCTCGGGATCGTTCCTTTCCAGCCGTCGGCTACCATCGCTCCAGGGTGCGGGCGTGCGATCGACCGTAAGGCCGATCTCCTCGGTAATCTTTGTCCAAGGGTTGGTGCGCGCGCCATGCAACCAGCCGCAGCCGAGATCGAGCCCTGCGCCATCAGCGCCAAAGGGATGGATCGTTCGCGCGCGACCGCCGACACGATCGGACGCTTCGAGCAGCACGACCGAAAGGTCGGGGCGAAGCGATTGCAGCCGCCGGGCAGCTCCGACGCCGGCGGCGCCTGCGCCTATGACGGCAACGTCGACATGGCCGCCTTTCCAGGGTTCGATGGGCATTCCATTTCCTTTTCGCACAAACGCCTGAAGGCGAACCAGCCACAGGGCGATGAACGACATAGAGCCTCGCCGTTTAGTCGGCTCCAGACTTTCCGAACGATCTGTAGCTGACCTTCGCGCGGCATGTAAACGGGGCCAAGCGCGACGGATACCAAATTGCCGCATTGAGCTGCAGCGGCGAATGTCGTAAGTGCTACCTCCTGGAAAATGATGGGGAGAACCGTGCGGAAGCGAACCTTTGGGACAACGCAATGGCTGGTGCGCATTCTATGCGCCGTCGCATTGCTGTCCGTCGGCTTCGCCCATAGCCCGGCTGTTTCCAGCGCCGCGGAACTGACCCCCGTCGAGCTTGCCCAATACCGCCTGCCTGATGGTACCCTGCCCGTCCTCTGCGTCACCGAAAAGACGCCTGACGGCAAGGAGCATAGCAAGGCCTATATGCCGGGATGCGAGGCATGCCGCATTTCCGCCGCCGCCCTGCTTCCCACGCCGCCGACCGATATCTGCGAACACCTTGCCTTCGTCAGAGAAGATGTCGTTGTCGCCAGAAACGAGGCGTTCCGCCGGCAACTCTATCCGCCGAATAGCGGCCCACGCGCTCCCCCTGCTCTCCAAGCCCTTGCCTGAGCCTGTGTTGCGGCCAATGCCGTAACGCTAGTCGTCAACGGCGGCCGAACCACGCACGAGAGCTGCTCGTGCCGGCTGCGGGTGAGATGTCTCCTTGCCGATGTCCCGACACACGACGGATCTCTTCATTGTCCGCTCCGCAAGCGACATCGGCGCTGGCCGCCACTCCCGCAGACAGGCGCATCTCTCGAAACGGATCATTCCGTGTCGCCGGATCTTTGGGGAGTTCCTCATGTCTGCCTTCACCATGGCCGAGCCCACTGCGACCACATCAGACCATATCTCGCTCTATCGAGCGATCTGGCGCTGGCATTTCTTCGCTGGCCTGCTCGTCATCCCATTCCTGCTCAACCTGGCGATCACCGGATCCATCTATCTCTTCAAGGATCAGATCGCCGACACCTTCTATGCCCATCGCAACATCCTCGCCGACACAGGCGCGATGCTCCCGCCGCAAAAGATCGTTGATGCGGCATTGGCAGCAGCGCCTGGCGCCACGGCGATATCCTATCGCGAGCCAGCGGCGGCAGATCGATCCGCCTTGGTGACGGTGTCGAAGGGTGGCCAATCGACGCTCGTCTATGTCAATCCGCACAATGGCGAAGTGCTCGGCTCGGTCGGCTCGAAAGAGGAGTTCAGCTGGGTCGTCAAACGCATCCATAGCCTCGAATATTTCGGGACATGGACCAACCGCATCATCGAGATCGTCGGCGGCTTCGCGCTGATACTGGTCGTGACGGGCATCTATCTCTGGTGGCCGCGGCGCCAGACGGGCGGCGTCCTCACGGTTCGCGGCACCCCTTCCCGCCGCGTCTTCTGGCGCGATCTCCATGCCGTGACCGGCGCGATCGCCGGCATCGTCATCTTCTTCCTCGCCTTCAGCGGCATGCCCTGGTCGGGCTATTGGGGCGCCAACGTCAACGCATGGCTCACATCGCAAGATTTGGGCTATCCGGCAGCCCTCTGGGACGAGGTGCCGAAATCGAAGAAAGTCACGCAGGATATCGTCAGCCGACCCGGCTGGATCGTCGAAAATGCGCCGGTGCCGCTCTCCGACGCAGCAACGGCATCGAAGCCGATCGGGCTGGACAAGGCAGTCGAGATCGCCAGAGAACTGGGCGTAGCTCCCGGCTTCAGCATGGCCCTTCCCTCCGACGAAACGGGCGTCTTTACCGCCTCGATCTTCCCCGCCGATCTCTCCAAGGAACGCACTGTTCATATCGACCAATATTCCGGCAAGCCGTTGGTCGATCTTTCCTTCGATCAATATCCGGCGCTCGGCCAGGCAATCGAATGGGGCATCAACGTCCATCAGGGACAGGAATGGGGCCTCGTCAACCAATTGCTCATGCTGGCGACCTGTATCGCCATTGTCCTCAGCTGCGTCACGGCAATCATGATGTGGTGGAAGCGCCGGCCGGCCGGCCGTCTCGGCGTGCCGCCCATGCCGCCCCAGAGGTCCGTCTATATCGGGCTGTGGCTGATCGCGATCGCCTTCGGCGCCGCCTTTCCGCTAACGGGTCTCGCCGTCGTCGCGATGCTGCTGACGGATCAGATCATCATCCGCTTTGTGCCGCCGCTGAAACGCTTCTTCTCATGAAAGGCTGCGCGGCAGAACCTGCCGCGCAGCACCCAGATCCCCAGAGGAAACCGATCATGAACCGATTTATCAGCTCTTTCGTTGCTGCCAGCCTTAGCCTTGCCGCTCCCGGGCTCGCTTCCGCCACCGAGGTAACGCTTGGAAATCTCAAGATCGCCGCTCCCTATGTCAGGGCCATGGTGCCGGGCGCCGAGGTCGGTGGCGGCTACGTGACCATCACCAATTCCGGCAGAACCGACGACCGGCTGATCGCAGCCAGCTCGTCGAGAGCTGTCAAAGTCGAGGTCCATGAGATGAAGATGGATAACGACGTCATGGTCATGCGCAAGCTTAAGAATGGCCTGGCGCTGCCCGCCGGCAAGACTGTCCAACTGAAGCCCGGCAGCTATCACCTCATGTTCATGGATGTCATCGACCCGTTCAAACAGGGCGAGACGATCAGGGCGAAATTGACCTTCGAAAAGGCCGGCTCGATCGATGTCGATTCCCCTGTGGGTTCGGCGGTCGCCAGCAAGGCGGACAATGGAGGCGAGCATGCCAACGCAGCTGAATGAACGGCGCGGCAGCCGCCGCGCCTCCCTTCAGGCCACGCAGGAGAAGGCGATGTTCACGAAAGAATGGTCGATCCCCGCGATCCTGACGGTCTTTCTGCTCAGCGTCTGCGGCTTGATCGCCTACTTCACATGGAGCCTGATGGCAAAGGCGGCGGAGGACCATACCGGCGGCTCTTTCAACCTTATCGACGACCGGGGCCAGCCTATGACCGCGCAAGCTCTCAAGGGCCACCCGTCACTCATCTACTTCGGCTATACCCATTGCCCGGACGTCTGCCCGACCACGCTGTTCGAAATGGCCGGCTGGCTGAAGACGCTCGGCCCGGAGGCGGACAAGCTGAAAGCCTATTTCTTCTCCGTGGATCCCGCGCGCGACACGCCGGATATCATGCGCAAATATACCGGCAATTTCACCGATCGCATCACCGGCATTACCGGCAATCCGACCGAGATGCAGAAGGCCATCAAGGACTGGCGCATCTATGCCAAGAAGGTGCCTTCGCCCGACGGCGACTACACGATGGATCACACCGCCTCGGTTCTTCTCGTCGATGCCGATGGCAATCTGCGCAGCTTGATTGCCTATGGAGAGGACAAGGACATCGCACTGCAAAAGATACGCAAGCTTCTGAAATGAGCGGCGTCAAGCCGCTCCGCACCATTCCCCTAGGCCGCAATCCGAACGGGATATTCCAGGCGACAGCTGTCGCCGCCCGAACCTGCCGCAAGGCCCCTGCGGCGCCTCAACCCAAAAGGAAGACCGACATGTCCCGGATGAAGAAGCTTCTCCTCATTGCGGCCACGGCCAGCATCGCTCTCGCAGGCCAGGCCTTCGCGCACGCCCATCTCAAGTCCTCAGTTCCCGCCGCCGACAGCTCCGTCAAACAGGCACCTTCGGAGCTCGACCTCACCTTCAGCGAAGGCTTGAACCTGAAGTTCAGCGGCGTGAGCATCACCGGCCCGGACAAGAAAGCCGTCAAGACCGGCGCTGCCATGCTGATGGATGGCGACGCGACGCTGATGGTACCAGTCAGCGACAAGCTGGCTCCCGGCAAATACACCGTGCAATGGCACGCGCTTTCGACGGACGGCCACAAGACCAACGGCAGCTATAGCTTCACCGTCGCACCCTAACCAAGTATCTCCGGGGCGGCTGACAGCTGCTCCGGCGACGTGCACCGGACAGGGTCGATGTTGCCAACTATCCGAACACGCATTTCCTGACGAAATGCAGCCAGCTGTCGTTGCGCCGAACGGTCATCCGCGGCAGGCCGAACGGGTCGTCGCTCGGGCGCGCCCGTCCCCGCCGCGTCGTGGTCGCAGCGCTATAGCCGGCCTCGTAGGCCAGCACCCGATCGAGCGGTGTTTCGTCGCCATAGGGGAAGCAAAAGGACGACACGCCCTCGTCCAGCAGGTCTTCAAGCATGCCGCGCGAATGGGAGATCTGGCGACGCGCCTCCTCCATCGGCAATTGCGGGAGATGGACGTGGTCGAGCGTGTGCGAGCCTACTTCGTGCCCGAGGCTGCACCACCGGCGCAATTGCTCACCCGACATGCAAGGGGCAGGCGCCACGCCAAGCGGTACGTCCCAGACATTGCTGCCGCCGATCTGGTTCACGACCACGAAATTCGTGGCGGTGAAGCCGAACTCCTGCAGCACGGGCAAGGCATTCTCATAGACGTTCAAATAGCCATCGTCGAAGGTGATGGCGGCAACCTTGCCGGCCTTCGCTCCTGTGATGTAGGGGAGTGCATCGCGAAGCGAAAGCCCCTGAATTCCAAGCCTTTTCAGCCATTCCATCTGGCGATGGAAGGCTTCCGGGTGGACGACCATGCTTCTGAACGGCGCCTCGCGCGAAGGCGGCACCGCAATCTGATGATATGCGAGGATTGGAACGGCCAAGTTTGATCTTCTCAGATGGAGCGGCGCCAACGCAGCGCAATTCTTGCACGATAGAGCGGCCGCAGCATCTCTCTGGAAAGCTTCTCCATCAACGTCTTGCGTCTCTTGATGGTGCTTCCGCCAAGCTGCGAGGAGATCTCATGCACACCACCAGGCAGGACCGCAAGCGGCGATATATGCGTGAACCAGCTCATCTGCACGGTCGTATCGACCGGCCGGTCGAAAAGGGTGGTCGCCTTGAGCAGACGGATAGCCGCATCACGGCTCACAAGCTGCGCCACCATGCCGAGGCCGACGCGATCAGGCCGAATGACGTTGATCTGCCCCTCAGTCAGAACGCATTTGCCATGTTCCTTGCCCATCCGGAAGGGGAAGCGGACGAACGCACGTGGCTTGAGACAAGCCTTGGCGGCTGCGAAAGCCGCATGAAAGGATTCGTCGATCTCCACATCGTCCTCGAAGATGAGGCCGGCATCGATGCCCTGCTCGACTATGGCAGCCCAAGCCTTGCGATGCGACAGGAAGCATGCGATCTCGCCGATGCTCATCTCGAACGGATAGGACGGCTTATGAAGCCGGCGACGATACACCCGATCTATCTCGGCATCGGTCAGGCAATCTCCGTCGACCGCCTCTATGACTTCGCTCGGAACCGGCAGCATTGCCGCGAGTCTTTCGACCTGTGGCATGCGATCGTGAGCGCGATCAAGATGGATGATGAAGCCGCGGATGACCGGTTGTCTCGGCTCGTCCAGGCTGGCGCCAACCGGATTGGAAACGTGATCGAATCCGAATCCCGTATGAGCTCTTTCGAGCGGCATCGCCGAAGACGGGCTGAATTCGTAAGATTGCATCAAACATACCTCGGTGACATCTGTCACGAGGCTGTAGCAATCGTGAATGAAGGCGGGCTTAGGCAAACCTGAGGCGAAGCTGAAAAGTATTGTTTTCAATCATTTGCATGGTGAAGGTGGTGCTAGACGAGCAGGCTGATGTTGCCGTTTGCTATCCTGTCTTCGACCCATCGGCGTTCATTGAGCCAGGCATGGCGTTTCCACCCCTCCCAGCTGAATCCGCACAGTTTCACGTCCCATTCGCAGGCGGGCAGCATCGAAAGAACATATCGGATGCCAAAGAAGCCGGTGCTCGGGAAGACTTGGCACATCCTGCATTCCGGCACGCCGAGCTCCGAGCAGCCGTCGATGTAGAACTGGGGTGGCATCACCCGAATCTCCTTGCCGGCAGCGCCGACCAATTCGATCGTTCGCAGCGTCCAGTCACTCCGCCTGCCCTTCAGGCGCGAGAGGAAATTGGGCTTGGGGTGATATTTGCGGATGATGTCGGGGTGATAGGCAAGCACGACCTCCTTCGCCGCCTTGAACGTGGGGCTTGCCAGAAAATTCGGGTCGGTCAGTCGACGCTGCATCGGCTTGCTCGAGGCTGCGAGCATCAGAATATCCGTGCGCGAGCCGCTCATGCCGATAGACGCCTTCGGCTCGTTGAAGCGCATTGCAAATTGCGCACTGTCCACAATCTCAGACAGGTCGCGAGTAAGCTCGCCATTGCCGACGATGATTGCCGTCTTTCGGTTCAATTGTGAATATCCAGCCCTTTTCAGCCTGTCGGCCTAATCGCGCTGAATGACGCGAAACTGAGCAGTGGGTGACGTGGAAATGAATAAATTCTGGCACGAACCTGAAAGTCGAAGCACTGTCACCTGCATGCAACAGCGGCGTTGACAGCAGCTATCTCATCAAAGGGTCGCGCGGGATTGCCCAGCCGATGCCTTGCGTATCGACGGTACTCAATCTGATATCATGCTTGAGATGGGATAGAAGCCCGAACAGGCTTCCGAGATCGCTAAGCGGAGAGACTTCCGCCTACTCGACCGAGTTGAACTTCTTCACCTGAAGGAAGTTCACAGCCGAACCGCTGAAGCGTTCCGGATCGATGGAAGCCGTCTGCACCTTGAAGCCATCGGTATAGACTGCCGTCGGCTGCGCGCGAAGGGTCGGGCTCACGAAACGCGGCGCCTTGACCGGGCGGTTGATGATTTCGACGCGAGCCTTGGCAATCGCCCACTGGGAAATCATCTTCTCGGTCAGCTTCGGTTCAGTCGTCACCGTGGCGCGGCCGGCATCGGCTTCGGCTGCATCCTGCTTGTTCGGACGGCCTCCCTTGGCCGCGATACCGGCGGCAATCGCTCGTTCCTGCGGCACCGGTTCAAAGCTATCGTTGAAGCGGCGGCTGCTGGCCTTGACCTCGTTCTGGATCGGCGCCAGCGCGGCCACCTGCATCGGCATCCGTTGCGCCGGCCGCTGCTGCGGCAGAACCGCCGCGATCGCCTGCATGGCATCATTGCCGGCAGCCACACCATTCGCAGGGGCAACCTGATCCTTGGATGCAACGTTGTTAAGCGGCGCGCTCACCGGGACCGCAGCATTCGGATCCGACCGATCGGGGCGGCTCTGCTCGAGAGCTGCGATGACGGACGGAGAGAGCGTACCTGCATCAGCCTGATCGTCGACTGCCTCCTGATCCGCATCCGCGGAGGCCAGCAGGCTTTCGGCAACTTCGGGGCGCTCTGCCGGGACAGGCACGGCGGCCGTCTGGCCGCTCATACCAGCGTCGACGGATGCCGTCTCGGCATCGCCGGGTGCGCGGCGGTCAAGCAAGGACGGTACAGGAACGCGATAGGAACGAAGATCGGCATATTGCGACTGATCATCCGTAGTCGGCATGGCCGCCGCAAGCGCATCCTGAGCGGCGTTGTGCGACGACGACGATACGAGAGCGGAAGCAACGTCGCTGCCCGCAGGCTGATTGCCGAAGGCCGGGCGAACCTGCGGAACCGGTGCGTTTATGCTGGCAACCTGAACCTGGGCGGGCGCAGGGGCCGCGCTACCGTCACCCTCGTCGGTCGCGGTCGGAGCCGGCTGGCTCTTTCCGGAAACCGAAGCAACAGCCACCGGCGCCGCGCCCTCATCTGCATTGTCCTCCACCTCATCCGCACCGCCGCCGCCAAAGAGACGGGCGAAGAAACCACGGCGAGACGACGAGGAGCTGGCGATCTGGATATCGGACGACATGCGGCGCTTATAATCGGCAACGGCCTCCTGATAGCCCGGCAGCGGCCGACCATCAGCAGGGATATGCATGGTCTTGCCGTCCGGGAACAGGCGAACGAGATCCTGGCGATCCATGCGCGGCCATGCGCGCACGCCGCCGACATCCATGTGCACGAAGGGCGAGCCCGAGGTCGGATAATAGCCGACGCCGCCCTCCTGAAGCTTCATGCCGAGCTCGCGCAGCTTGGTGAGCTTGACGTCCGGAATATAGAAATCCATCGCGTTGCCGAGCATATGCTGGCTCTTCTTGGCAACGCCCGTATGGGCCGTGCGCGTGCGCAGCATCTCGTTGGTGCCCGGCGAACGGAATCCGCAGATGACGTAGATGAACTCGTGCGAACCGCTTTCACGGTAAACTTCCCAGATCAGGTCGAACAGGCGCGGATTCATCTTGGTCGGCTGGTTCTTGCGCCAGTCGCGCAGGATACGATTGAGCTTCTCCAGACCGTCCGGATCGAACTTGCCATTGCGCTTGTAGGTGATGACGGCCTTTTCGCCGGTGTGGACGTAATAGATCTTCAGGCTACGGGTCTCACCGCCCGCCTGGGAGGGAGTACCGACGAAAACAGGTGTAGAAACAGCCAAAGCAAGGAGGCCAACGGCTACTACCTTGGCCACCTTGCTAAATAGATCAGAGCACGCAGAATGCCAGCTCAAGCTATTGCGCTTGGTATTTCCACTCAGATTCGGCAATTCGATCCCCGTCCGACAGACAATGTCGCATCGTGTTCCAAATGGCTGTCAATTGCGGTGACACGATGGCAAAAATGCCACACATGGTCGCCCTCTTCATACATGGTGAACGATGCACTAACAAGTGCTTTACGACGGGTAACAAAATATGCTTGCCTAAACGTTAAGTCAGTGCTCATGCAGCGTTTTTTTGCGGGTCGTCCGGATCTATCCCGTAATCTTTCAACTTCCGATAGAGAGTTGAACGCCCGATTCCGAGTTTTCTTGCTACTTGACTCATCTGACCTCGATAGAATTTGAGGGCAAATCGGATCAGCTCCTCTTCGACATCCGCTAGTTTTCTGACGTCTCCGGATATGTTGGTACTGACGATGACGTTGTCTGAAGCAGTGGCGGATTCATCGAGCGCGGGAAGCGGCAAGGTTGCAGTTGTATCCTGTGAAAAGGCGCGCATGCCGCGCTCGCCTCTCTCGCCAACGGCATCCATCTGCGAATTATCCACAACTAAGGTCGGATGCTCGGCGGTAAAATAACCGGGCAGTTGAGCGGCGATCTGCGGGAAGTCGGTATCCTGCAGCTCCGATCCTTCGGCCAGGACGACGGCGCGGAAAACGGCGTTTTCGAGCTGGCGGATGTTGCCGGGCCAGTCATAGGCCGTCAGCAGAGCGAGCGCGCTATTGCTGATCGAGAGCGGATAGTCGAGCTTCTGTTCGAGCGCAAAGCGATCGGCAAATGCGCGCGCCAGATGCGGAATATCCTCCTTGCGACGACGCAGAGCCGGCATGGTGATCGGGAAGACGTTGAGGCGATAATAGAGATCCTCGCGGAAGCGCCCGGCCTTGACCTCTTCGATCAGGTCCTTGTTGGTGGCGGAGATCAACCGGACATTGACTTTCTGCGCGACGCGCGCGCCGACCGTCTCGATTTCCCCCTGCTGCACGGCGCGCAGCAGCTTGACTTGGACTTCAAGCGGCAGGTCGCCGATCTCGTCGAGGAACAGCGTGCCGCCGTCTGCTTCCATGAACTTGCCGACATGGCGCTCGGCCGCGCCGGTAAACGCGCCCTTTTCATGCCCGAAAAGGATGCTCTCGACCAGATTGTGCGGGATGGCACCGCAATTGACCGTTATGAACGGCTTGCCGGCACGATCGCTGGCGGCCTGGATGGCACGCGCCACAAGCTCCTTGCCCACACCGGACTCGCCTTCCAGCACGACTGGAATATTCGATTGTGATGCACGATGCGCAAGATCGAGCACCCGCATCATCGCAGGACTTGCCGAGACGATGTCGTCGAAAGTGACCGCGCTCGAGCGGGACCTGCGCCCGGCGCGGGCCTTTGCCTCGCGCTGATCAAGCTTCAGGGCGTTGATGATCGAAGCCGAAATGCGCTCGGGAGACACGGGCTTTACGACGAAATCGAAAGCGCCGGCCCGCATGGCCTGCACCACGGTGTCGATCCCGCCCTGCCCCGTCTGCACGATGACGGGCAGATCGATACCCGTGTCGTTCAGCGCGCCCAGAAACTCGATGCCGTTCATTTCGGGCATCATGAGATCGAGCACGATCACATTGATCTGATCGCTATTGCGCTTCAGAACCTCGAGGCCTACGCGGCCATTCTCAGCCAGATGAGCAACGTGTCCGTGCCGCTCGATGGCATTCTTCAGCAGACGACGTTGAATCGGATCATCCTCAACAACGAGAACCTGCGCGCCCCCCTTGGCGCTATTATAAACGGTCATTGGTGCCTCACTTCATGCGAAACCTGACACGAACATTCGCAGAAAGGCTTGAACATGAAGTTTTGCCAAACCATCGCATTTTAATCATTATGACGAATGTACTATCGCCGATGGTTCAACCGTCGGTGCGGGGAAATCAGGCTTGCAGCCTGCTTTCCAGCCGAATAGACACGGACGAACCGGATGTTCCGCAATAAAATGCAGAGGAAATATCGCCCATGAGCCCGACGTCGCTCTATCAATCCCTTAATTTTTCCACGAGCCAGGCCGCCACCGGCAGCGCGCTCGGAGACCTGCCCGCCTGGAAGCTCAGCGATCTCTACCCTTCCGCCACGTCAACCGCCTTCACCGGCGACATGGAAAAGGCCGGCAAGATGGCGGTCGCTTTCGAGGAGAAATGGAAGGGCAAGCTTACGGATGCCGCCAGCAAGACCGGCGATGCCGGCATCGGAGCTGCTCTGAAGGAGTATGAAGCGCTTGATGATATCATGGGCCGGCTCGGCTCATTTGCCGGCCTTACCTATTTTTCCAACACCAGCGATCCCGCCAACGGCAAGCTCTATGGCGACGTGCAGACGCGGCTGACGGACTACGCCGCCCATCTCCTGTTCTTCCAGCTGGAGCTGAACCGCATCGACGATGCCGCGATGGACGCCTGCATGGCGAACGATCCCGCCGCCGGCCACTATCGCCCCTGGATCGTCGACCTGCGCAAGGACAAGCCCTACCAGCTCGAAGACAGACTGGAACAACTGTTCCTGGAAAAATCCATGACCAGCGCCGCTGCCTTCAACCGGCTGTTCGACGAGACGATGGCGGAGCTGCGCTTCGATATCGACGGCGAGAAGCAGCCCCTCGAAGTCGCGCTGAACATGCTGCAGGAACAGGATCCGGAAGCACGCCGCAAGGCGGCCATGGCGCTTGCCGCAACCTTCAAGGCCAACCTGCGCACCTTCACGCTGATCACCAATACGCTCGCCAAGGACAAGGAGATTTCCGACCGCTGGCGCGGCTTCGCGGATATCGCCGACTCAAGGCATCTGGCCAACCGCGTCGAACGCGAGGTGGTGGATGCGCTGGCCGCCGCCGTGCGCGAAGCCTATCCGCGCCTTTCGCACCGCTATTACAAGATGAAGGCCAAATGGCTCGGCATGGAGCAGATGAACTTCTGGGACCGCAACGCGCCGCTGCCGGAAACGCCCAATGCCCTGATCCCCTGGAGCGAGGCGAAGGAGACGGTCCTTTCCGCCTACGGCAAATTCGCCCCCGAAATGGCTGCTATCGCCAAGCGCTTCTTCGATGAAGAGTGGATCGACGCGCCGGTGCGGCCTGGCAAGGCGCCCGGTGCCTTTGCCCATCCGACCGTGCCATCAGCGCATCCTTACGTGCTCGTCAACTATATGGGCAAGCCGCGCGATGTCATGACGCTCGCGCATGAGCTCGGCCATGGCGTGCATCAGGTGCTGGCGGGCGGCCAGGGCGCATTGATGTGCCAGACGCCGCTGACTCTTGCCGAAACCGCCTCCGTCTTCGGCGAGATGCTGACCTTCCGCGCCCTGCTCGACAAGACCACAGACAAGCGCGAGCGCAAGGCGATGCTCGCCCAGAAGGTCGAGGACATGATCAACACGGTCGTGCGCCAGATCGCCTTCTACGAATTCGAGCGCAAGGTGCATACCGCCCGAAAGAATGGCGAGCTCACCGCCGAGGACATCGGCGAGCTGTGGCTTTCCATCCAGGCGGAAAGCTTAGGGCCGGCGATCAAGATCTCGGAGGGCTATGAGACCTACTGGGCCTATATCCCCCACTTCATTCATTCGCCCTTCTACGTCTATGCCTATGCCTTCGGCGATTGCCTGGTGAACTCGCTCTACGCCGTCTATAGCAATGCCGAAAAGGGCTTCCAGGAGAAGTATTTCGAGCTGCTGAAAGCCGGCGGCACCAAGCATCATTCCGAACTCTTGAAGCCCTTCGGCCTCGACGCCACCGATCCGTCGTTCTGGAGCAAGGGACTGTCGATGATCGAAGGGCTGATCGACGAGCTGGAAGCGCTAGATAAGAACTGAAACTTCGCCTGCTCGCAGGAGCAGCAGGTCAGGCAGGTCTGCCATCGCCGTATCCTCGCGCATGGCCCCTCACCCCGACCCTCTCCCCGCCGATGCGGGGAGAGGGAGCTGCGGCAGCAGCCTTCGCATCATTTGGGCACGAATGGTGCGGCAAATGCCGGATCGGTTCCCTCTCCCCGCTTGCGGGGAGAGGGCTAGGATGAGGGGCCAGGCGCCTAGTTGCGGCACGCACAACCCAGCCTGACAATCGACATAACGAGAGCCGGATAGAAACCCGCCCATGGCCGAGGCCCGACCTTACGTCCTCTTCAGGGACGACAGCACAGGACAGGTGATGATCTTTGCCGAACCGGCCGAGATCATCACGGCCCGGACGCGCGCTCAGTTCTTCGAGGCGCTGGACAGGATGGAGACGGTCAGGCAACAGGGAAAATGGCTGGCGGGATATATCGCCTATGAAGCCGGCCATCTCTTCGAGGAAAAGCTAGCGCCTTTTGCCGAAGACAACCGCGAAACGCCGCTGCTCTGCTTCGGCGTCTTCGACGCCCCCGCAGCCGGCGATCATCCGCTCGGCCAGCCGACGCAGCGCCTGGAAAACCAGGAGTTTTTGACCGAGCCGAAAGCCGCGTGGGATTTCCCTATATATAAAGAGAGATTCGACAGGCTGCACCGGCATATCCGCCTGGGCGACTGCTATCAGGCGAACCTCACCATGCCGATCCATGCCCGCTGGAACGGCGACGCCAGGGCCGCCTTCTGGTCGCTGATCGAACGACAGCCGGTGAAATACGGCGCGCTCGTCGATCTCGGCGGACCGATCGTCCTGTCGCGCTCGCCGGAGCTTTTCTTCCGGACCGACGAAGAGGGCTGGATCGAAACCCACCCGATGAAAGGTACGGCCAAGCGCGGCGCCGACGCGGCGGAAGATGACGAAATCATTCGCACCATGCTCGCCGACGAAAAGACGCAGGCCGAAAACCGCATGATCGTCGATCTCCTGCGCAACGATATCTCTCGCATCACCAAAGTCGGCACGCTCGATGTGCCCAGGCTCTTCGAAATCGAGACCTATCCGACCGTGCACCAGATGGTCAGCCACGTGCAGGCCCAGCTGCTCCCCGGCATGTCAATCCGCGACATTCTGACGGCGCTCTTCCCTTGCGGCTCGATCACCGGCGCGCCGAAAATGCGGGCGATGGAAATCCTGCACGAGCTCGAGGACGGCCCGCGCGATGCCTATTGCGGCGCCATCGGCATGATCTCGCCGACGGGCGCCATGCGCTTTTCGGTGGCCATCCGCACGATCACGCTTTTCGAAGACGGCCGGGCGGTGTTCAATGTCGGCGGAGGCATCGTCTTCGATTCGACGGCGGAAGCGGAATATGAAGAATGTCTCCTGAAGGCGCGCTTCGCCGTGGGGGACCGATGGATCGACCGCTAGAGGACTTTTCCCTGATCGAGACGCTGCGTTACGAACCGGAAGCCGGTTTCGTCCGCCTGCGCCTGCATCTCGCCCGGCTGCAACGTTCCGCTCGCCGCCTCGGCTTTTCCGCTCCCAAGAGCGTATTGAACAAACTCGAAGATGCCGTTACCGGCGCATCCACGCCCTTGCGGGTCCGGCTGACGCTGGACCGCGAGGGGCATGCGGCGGTAACGACGGCCGCCTTCACGCCGTTGCCGCCCGAAACGATCTGGCGCGTCCGCATCGCCGCAACGCGGCTTGATTCCGCCGACAAGCTGCTGCGCGTCAAGACCACGCGGCGCTCCGTCTATGAGGCCGCACGCGCGGAATATCGACCCGACGAGGCGGACGAGGTGTTGCTGCTGAACGACAAGGACGAGGTTTGCGAGGGTACCATCACCTCCGTCTTCCTCGAGGATGGCCCGGACGTATTGCGCACGCCGCCGATCTCCTCAGGCCTGCTTGCCGGAGTATTGCGCACGGAGCTCATCTGCCAGCGCAAGGCCCGTGTCGGCCGCATCCGGCCCGACGACCTGCAAGACCGCACGCTTTATGTCGGAAACTCCCTGCGCGGCCTGATCCGCGCGCAACTCATATGGAATTGATGCATGTTCATTCTCTCGCTCACCTACCTCAAGGGTAATGACGAAGCCGACACGTACATGGAGCCGCACATGGCCTGGGTGAGAGAGGGATATGCCAAGGGCTGGTTCCTGGCATCCGGCCGCAAGGTGCCGCGCACCGGCGGCGTCGTTTTTGCCTGCGGCGATCGCGCCGAGCTGGAAGCCTATGTGGCCGCCGACCCTTTCACCATCCACGGAATAGCATCCTACGAGGTCCAGGAAATCACCCTCACCACCGTTGTCGACGGATTGGAGGCCCTGAAGGCCTGATCGACCGAAGGCAACAAACTCGTCGCATATGGCGTGTATGGTGCCCTTCTCTTGACTTTGCTCGGCTAACCCCGAACAGCTCTTTATTGTGACATCAAATTATGATTAGAGCCCTTCACCTCGCGTTCTCGCGCAAACTCTGATTGAATTTCATGAACCGAACGGCGTCCTGCCTTTCGAAGGAGACAAGAATGACGGAACAGAACTATCCGGTATATGCCGAAATTACCGGTCCGATCGTGATGATCGGCTTTGGCTCCATCGGCCGCGGCACGCTGCCCCTGATCGAGCGCCACTTCAAATTCGACAAGAGCCGGATGGTCGTCATCGACCCGCGTGAAGAACCAGCCGATATGGAAATCCTGGCGAAGCACGGCGTCCGTCATATCAAGGCGCATGTCACCAAGGACAACTACAAGGAACTTCTCAAGCCGCTTCTGACGGAAGGCGGCGGCCAGGGCTTCTGCGTCAACCTCTCGGTCGATACCGGTTCGCTCGACCTGGTCAAGCTCTGCCGCAAGCTCGACGTGCTCTACATCGACACCGTCGTCGAACCCTGGCTCGGCTTCTATTTCGACAAGAGCCTGAAGAATGCCGACCGCACGAACTACGCGCTGCGCGAAACCATGCGCAAGGAAAAGGCGAAGAACCCGGGCGGCGCGACGGCCGTTTCGACCTGCGGCGCCAATCCGGGCATGGTGTCCTGGTTCGTCAAGCAGGCGCTCGTCAATCTCGCCAAGGATATCGGCTTGAAGTTCGAAGAGCCGGACCAGCATGACCGCGAAGGTTGGGCCAAGCTGATGAAGAAGGTCGGCGTCAAGGGCATCCATATCGCTGAGCGCGACACGCAGCGCACCAAGCATCCGAAGCCGCTCAACGTCTTCTGGAACACCTGGTCGGTCGAAGGCTTCATCTCCGAAGGCTTGCAGCCGGCTGAACTCGGCTGGGGCACCCACGAAGAATGGATGCCGAAGAACGCCAAGACGCACAAGAAGGGCTCCAAGGCCGCCATCTATCTGGAGCAGCCGGGCGCCAACACTCGCGTACGCACCTGGTGCCCGACGCCGGGTCCGCAATATGGCTTCCTCGTCACGCATAACGAATCGATCTCGATCGCCGACTTCTTCACCGTCCGCGACAAGGACGGCGACGTCACCTTCCGCCCGACCTGCCACTATGCCTACCATCCGGCCAACGACGCCGTGCTTTCGCTGCACGAGATGTTCGGCAATGGCGGCACGCCGCAGCCGGTTCATCACGTTCTCGACGAGGACGAACTGGAAGACGGCATCGATGAACTCGGCGTTCTGCTTTATGGCCACGACAAGAACGCCTACTGGTACGGTTCGCGCCTGTCTCTCGAAGAGACCCGCCGTATCGCTCCCTACCAGAACGCGACCGGCCTGCAGGTAACCTCCGCCGTGCTCGCGGGCATGGTTTGGGCGCTCGAAAACCCGACCGCCGGCATCGTCGAAGCCGACGAGATCGACTACAAGCGCTGCCTCGAAGTGCAGCTGCCCTATCTCGGTCCGGTTGAAGGCCACTACACCGACTGGACCCCGCTTGATGGCCGCCCGGGCCTCTTCCCGGAAGACATCGACACCAAGGATCCCTGGCAGTTCAAGAATATCCTGGTTCGCTAACAGAGACAGCGTTCGCAAAACGCAACGCTCGAATGCCCGCACAGGTCGTGCGGGCATTTTTGTTACGCAAGCGGGATAAATCAAGCAGTTGCGTTCTCAAGCCTTGCTTTAACCAAATAGCCGCGCCATCTTTCTCGCAACCAATGCGACATCAGTCCGCCCTTCACCGCGGGAGATATTTATGAAGATCAGAACCGTCCTTGCCCTCGTTGCTGCTTCGGCGGCCTTGTCTGCCTGCGTCGATTTCGGCGGATCGAGACCGCCGCCGATGGCGATGAACACCGGCGCGCAGCCGCGGACGAACTCGGTTGAAGGCAGCTGGGCCGATTCGAACGGTCTGAGTTCGACATTTTCGGCCGGCCGCTTCGAGACGCACACGACTGACGGCACGAACCAGCAGATGGCCTCTGGAACCTACACGACCGACCCCTCCGGCGTCGTCCAGATCAATCTCTATTCGAACATCAAGCGCACCAGCTCCAAGGTGAATTGCTTCATGGCCAACCCCGGTCAACTTAACTGCACCTCCGAGACGGGCGGACACTTCTCCCTCAACCGCCAGGGCTGAACAGGCCCGGCGGACGGATAAGACGCCATGCGCCGTATGATGGTGCTCTATCTGGCTCTCATCGCAGCATTACCCTTCGCCATCCTGGCCGCGATTCTCCCTGTCAACAGCTACCGGGCTCAAGGTATCGAGGCGCTCGATTGCGACGGGCCGATGAGCGTCCTCATCTTCGCGCTCCCCGTCTTGCTGATCTATGGTGCCGGCACGATCCTGCTTTATCGGGTCAGGAGCCGGCGCTTTCACTCCGTTGCGGCGCTCTGCTGCCTGCTTGTCTTTTGCGCTGTCGGCTGGAATGCCGCCACGGCATTGCGGGAAGCCTACGGAGACGCCTCCATCGAGGCATGCGCCTGATCTGAAGGCTCAATCCGTTAATTTGTAAAATCCTAATGAAGCCAACAGCTTTCGCTTGCGCTCGCTCCACGGTGATGAAAACATCGTCGCGGGGGACCGCCGTGGGGCATAGGCGGGCCGGATTGTAATGACGAACAGGAGAGACAGATGAAGCAGCCCTTCGGAGTGGGCCTTTTGGCCGCCGCGGCATTGGCGCTCAGCACCAGCACAGCCTTCGCGGACTATCAGCTCAACATCCTGCACTTCAACGATTTCCATTCGCGCGTGGAGTCGATCAACAAGTTCGATGCGACATGCTCTGCGGCCGAGGAAGCCAAGAACGAGTGCTTCGGCGGGGCAGCGCGGCTGAAGACTGCCATAGACCAGCGCCGCGCAGCACTTGCCGGCCAGAATGTTGTGGTGCTTGATGCCGGCGACAATTTCCAGGGCTCCCTGTTCTATACGACCTACAAGGGTGCGGCCGAAGTCGAATTCCTCAACGATATGAAGATCGACGCCATGACCGTCGGCAATCATGAGTTCGATGACGGTGAAGGCCCACTTGCCGCCTTCCTCGACAAGGCGCAATTCCCCGTCGTCACTGCCAATCTGGTCGTCGACGGCCAGTCGAAGCTCGGCGAGCGCATCAAGAAATCGATCGTCCTCACTATCGGTGGCCAGAAGATCGGCATCGTCGGCGCCGTGACGACGGAAACGCCCGAACTCGCCTCGCCCGGCCCGCATGTGAAGATCACCGACGATGCCGCCGCCATCAGCGCCGAGGTGGACGCACTGAAATCGCAGGGCGTCAACAAGATCATCGCGCTCACGCATGTCGGCTATCCGCGCGACGTCGAGAAGATCGCCAAGATCGCCGGCGTCAGCGTCGTCGTCGGCGGCCACTCGCACACGCTGCTGTCGAATACGGATCCGAAGGCGGCCGGCCCCTATCCGACCATGGTCGACAATCCGGCGGGCTATAAGGTGCCGGTCGTCCAGGCGGCGTCCTACGGCAAATATCTCGGCGATCTCGTCGTCACCTTCGACGACAACGGCGCCGTCAAGGGCGCCAACGGCGATCCGATCCTGCTCGACGCCTCCATCAAGCCCGATCCGGCGATTGCCGCTCGCGTGCTGGAAATGGCGAAACCGATCGAAGAGCTGCGCAAGAAGGTCATCGGCAGCTCACAAGGCCCGATCGAAGGCGCCCGGGAAATCTGCCGCGTTCAGGAATGCTCTATGGGCAATCTTGTCGCCGACGCCATGCTAGACCGTACCAAGGGTCAAGGCATCAGCATCGCCATCCAGAACGGCGGCGGCTTGCGTGCCTCGATCGGCGGCGGCGATGTCAGCATGGGTGACGTACTGACCGTGTTGCCCTTCCAGAACACGGTGGCGACTTTCCAGCTCACCGGCGCGAACGTGAAGGCCGCATTGGAAAACGGCCTCAGCCAGATCGACGACGGCGCCGGCCGCTTCCCGCAGGTAGCAGGCCTCAAATACAGCTTCGACAAGTCGAAGCCGCCGGGCAGCCGGCTGGTCTCCGTCGAAGTACAGGAAGGCACGGAATTCAAGCCGATCGATCCCGAAAAGACCTATGGTGTCGTCAGCAACAATTACATGCGCGCCGGCGGCGACGGCTACACCGTCTTCGCGAAGGATAGCAAGAATGCCTATGACTTCGGTCCCAACCTGGAATCGGTGGTCGCCGACTATCTTGCCGCGCACAACCCTTACAAGCCCTACACGGACGGCCGCATAACTCAGATCGCCGCAGCGCCGGCTGCTGCCCAGCCCGAAGCGGCCAAGCCGGCGGAAACCCCGCAGCAGGCTGCGCCGGAACAAAAGCCTGCGCCGGCACCCACCGATACCGGCGCGGCAGCACCCAGCGCTACGCCGCCGGCCTCCTCGACGCCCGCGACGACAACGCCCGCCGCCACCACGCCGGCGAAGCCCGCGGACACGCCAGCCGCTCCGGCAACCTCGACGCCTGCTGCATCGGCACCTGCGACGGAAGCCCCGGCAACGTCAGCACCGGTGACAACGGCTCTCGCAACCGCCGCGCCAGCGACCGCCGCGCCGGCAGCCGAGGCCAGCGAAAAGCCGAAGACCCCGGCAACCCACGTCATCGTCGCCGGCGACACGCTCTGGGATCTCGCCAAGACCTACTACGGCAACGCCAACCAATGGCACAAGCTTGTGGCGGCCAACCGCAATCTCAAGCCGCACCATCTCCCGGTCGGCGAAAAGTTGAGGATTCCGGCCAAGTAAGACGATTTGTCTCGCGGAACTCAGCCGGTCCGGGCTTTCCTGGGCCGGCTTTTGTTCCTAAGTGAAGAGCTTCGTTTTGCTCAGAGGACATGATTGATGACAGCAGAAGTCGCCACCGGCCAAACACAACAAAAATCCGGCAAGATCGGCGTCCTCCTCGTCAACCTCGGCACCCCTGACGGAACCGACTACACGTCGATGCGGCGATACCTGCGCGAATTCCTCAGCGACAAGCGCGTCATCGAATGGTCGCGCTGGAAATGGTACCCGATCCTCTTCGGCATCGTCCTCAACACCCGGCCGCAGAAGGTCGGCAAGGCCTATGAGACGATCTGGAACAAGGAGAAGAACGAGAGTTTCCTGCGCACCTATACCCGCAACCAGTCGGACCTGATGGCTACGCGCCTGGCGGATCTGCCTGATGTCATCGTCGATTGGGCGATGCGATACGGCACGCCGTCGATCGGCGAACGCATCCAGGCACTGCAGGACCGCGGCTGCGACCGCATCGTGCTCTTTCCGCTCTATCCGCAATATGCGGCGGCAACGACCGCGACAGTCAACGACAAGGCTTTCGAGAAACTGGTGAAGATGCGCTGGCAGCCGGCCTTGCGCACTGTACCCGACTATCACACCGATCCGACCTATATCGAGGCTCTCGCCAGTTCCATCACCGGGCATCTGGCCACGCTCGACTGGCAGCCGGAAAAGATCCTGGCCTCCTTCCACGGCATCCCGCTTTCCTATTCGCAGAAGGGTGACCCTTATTACGGCCAATGCATCGAGACCGGCCGCCTGCTGCGCGAAAAGCTCGGGCTGTCAGAGGATCAGTTGATAGTCACCTTCCAGTCCCGTTTCGGCCCGGAGGAATGGCTGCAGCCCTACACCGACAAGACGGTTGAACAGCTTGCCAAGGACGGCACCAAGCGCATCGCCGTGCTGAACCCGGGCTTCGTCTCGGACTGCCTGGAAACGCTGGAAGAGATCGCCGAACAGGCGGCCGAATCCTTCCATCACAATGGCGGCGATAAGTTCACGCACATCCCCTGCCTCAACGACAGCGAGGACGGCATGAGAGTACTGGAGAAGGTCGTGCGGCGGGAACTGCTCGGCTGGGTCTGACCGATCGCCGGGATGATCCCGGCGATGAAACTCTATTGCAGCTGCGGCTTCTTGAGAAAGCTTCCGCGGTCGGCGGATTTGATGCGCAACCAGGCCTCTCGGCCGTTGCGCAGCACCCGCATCGGGATCTCGGCGCCAGCAGGCCCGCTCTCCCATATCTTCCGATAGAAATCGGCCAGCCCATCCACTTCCGCGTCGCGGATCTCCGAGATGACGTCGCCGCGGCGCAATCCCGCCTGAGCAGCCGGACCGCCTTCGGTCACGCTCATGACAACGACCTCGCCATTGCTTTCGGCCGAGAAAGCACCAAGCCAGGGCCTCGGCGGTTTGTTGACATGCCCGCGCTTGATCAGATCGTCCAGAATGGGCAGCAGCAGGTTGATCGGCACGACCATGTTGATATCAGCGCCCTCGCCATTCTGGGTCGCCATCTGCAGATGCAGCGAACCGACACCCAGAAGCTTGCCATCCTCGTCCACCAGCGCGGCGCCGCCCCATGACGGATGTGCCGGCGCGATGAAGATCGCCTCGTCGAGCAGATACTCCCAGTAACCCGCGAACTCCTGCTTGGCGACAATCTTCGCCTCGACGAACTGGCCGATGCCGTCGGCGATCACGACCGGATCGCCGATCTCGGCCTTCTCGGCATCACCGAATTCCAGTGCGGGCACGTCGAGCGGGCCAAGCGCCTGCACCAGGCCAAATCCCGTTTCCTGATCGTAGGCAAGCGCGTGTGCCGGCACCACCCGACCGCTATTCGTCGTCAGCCAGACTTCTTCGGCCTCCGTGATGAGGTAACCGATCGTCAACACCAGCCCGTTCCCGCGGATAACAACGCCGTTGCCTTCCCTGCGGGTGCCGAGCGTCGTCGCCGTGAAAGCGTCTTCCGGAATTGAGGCATGCACGGCCACGACCGACCGTAAGGTCCTATCGATATTCATAGCTTCACCCTGATGATGCGCAAAGGTTGGGGCCGAAAGGCTGTGTGGCAGCGGAGCCGGAGATCTCCCTACTAAAGTATGAATATCAACCGTCGGAAGCAAGACCCGGATCGCGATTGATTGATAGGGCGAAAGCAATCACAGGGACACCGGATCGTGTAGCTGGGCGACCCATTCCTCCCTTGCCGAGAACATGCTAACCCACCACATCTGATTGAGTTGCCGTGATGCGTTTTCGACCAGACGTGCCGAGATGAAGCAGCAGCGCTTTAGGTGACGCGAGAGGCCCGCATTCCGCTGGCGCGTCCATGGAGGAATTCAATGGTAGTCGGTGGTTTCAGCATCTTCGTGGTTGCCCTGGTGGTCTTGGTCATCCTGGTGCTGTTTGCGGGGATCAAGACGGTGCCGCAGGGCTATCGTTACACGGTCCAGCGCTTCGGCCGCTACATCCGTACGTTGGAGCCGGGCCTCAACCTGATCGTGCCCTTCATCGAAACGATCGGCGTGCGGATGAACGTGATGGAGCAGGTATTGGCCGTGCCGACGCAGGAGGTCATCACCAAGGACAACGCCAGCGTCTCCGCCGATGCGGTCGCCTTCTTCCAGGTGCTGAACGTGGCTCAGGCCGCCTATCAGATCACCAATCTCGAAAGCGCGATCCTCAACCTCACCAAGACCAATATCCGTTCGGTCATGGGTTCGATGGACCTGGATGAACTACTGTCCAATCGTGACGTCATCAACGAGCGTCTGCTGCGTGTCGTCGATGAGGCGGTCGAGCCCTGGGGCATCAAGGTTACGCGCGTCGAAATCAAGGACATCCAGCCGCCGAAGGACCTGGTTGACGCCATGGGCCGACAGATGAAGGCCGAGCGTGAAAAGCGCGCTCAGATTCTCGAAGCAGAAGGGCTCCGTGCCGCGCAGATCCTGCGCGCGGAGGGCGCAAAGCAGTCGGCAGTGCTGCAGGCGGAAGGCCAGCGCGAGGCGGCATTCCGCAACGCTGAAGCCCGCGAGCGTCTCGCAGAGGCCGAAGCCACAGCCACCCGCATGGTTTCCGTGGCGATCGCCGAAGGCAATGTGCAGGCCATCAACTACTTCGTCGCGCAAAAATACACCGAAGCCCTGACGGCAATCGGCTCTGCCAGCAATTCGAAGATCGTGCTGATGCCGATGGAGGCCAGCTCACTCATCGGTTCGCTCGGCGGCATCGGCGCCATTGCCCGCGAGGTCTTTGGCGACAATGGCGACGGCAATGGCGCACCGCAGCCTTCACGGTCGCGCTCGGGCGCAGTTCGCACCACGCCTTCGGTCAATCCGCTGACGCCCAGGGAGAGCTGAGATGTTCGACAATCTCGTCGTGGAGCTCGGCCCCTGGAGCTGGTGGTTGCTGGGATTGGTACTGCTCGCCGCCGAGTTGGTATTGCCGGGCTTCTTCCTCGTCTGGGTCGGTCTGGCCGGCATCATCGTCGGGGCACTCTCGCTGCTTTTCTGGGATAACGCCTTCTGGGTCTGGCAAGTGCAGTGGCTGGTCTTTGCGGCTGTTGCCGTGATTGTCGCCCTGCTCGGGCGCCGCTATTTCTACAACAACAACCAGGTCACGGACGAGCCCTTCCTGAACCAGCGCGGCGCAAGCCTTGTCGGGCGTACGGCAACGCTCGGCGAGCCCATAGCCGAGGGCCGCGGCCGCATCCGCCTCAACGACACCTATTGGACAGTCAGGGGGCCTGATTTACCGGTTGGCACACGTGTCATTATCGTCGCCAGCAACGGTCGCGAGCTTACGGTCGAACCGGTCTGATCAGGCAACCCCGATCCGCAACAGATCGTGGAAATGGACGATGCCGACCGGGCGGCGCGCATCGTCGATGACGATCAGCGCCGAGATGTTGTGGCGATTGAGCACGGCCATCGCGCTGGTCGCCAGAGTCGTTTCCTTGACCGTCTTCGGATTGCGCGTCATCACCTCGTCCACCAGCATCTCCGCGAGGCTGGAACCGAGATTGCGGGCAATATCGCCGTCGGTGACGATACCGCAGAGGCAGCCGTCATCATCGACGACGCCGACGCAGCCGAAGCGCATTTTCGCCAGCGTCGTGACAGCTTCCCGCATACCGGTGCCAAGCTTGACGAGAGGCACGCTATCGCCCTTGTGCATGATATCGGCAACATGTGAAAGGCTGGCACCCAGCTTTCCGCCGGGATGGAATGTGCGAAAATCCTCGGCGGTGAAGCCGCGTGCCTCCAGCAGCGCCACGGTGAGCGCATCGCCGATGGCGAGCTGCAGCAGCGTCGATGTCGTCGGCGCCAGCCCGTGCGGGCAGGCTTCCTGCTCCTTGGGCAGCAGCAGAACAACGTCCGACTCGCGCGCCAACGTCGAGGTCTCGCCTGCGGTAATGGCAATCATCGGGATCGAGAAGCGCCGTGAATAGGCGATGATACCGCGCAGCTCGGCGCTCTCGCCGCCCCAGGACATGGCGACGATGACGTCATCATGCGTGATCATGCCGAGATCGCCGTGATTGGCCTCGACCGGATGCACGAAAAAGGCCGGAGTTCCCGTGGAAGCGAGGCTGGCGGCGAGCTTGTTGCCGATATGGCCGCTCTTGCCGACACCGGTGATGATCACACGGCCGCGGATATCGCCGATGATCTCGACCGCTCGGCTGAAAGGACCGGCCAAACCATCGGCAAGTGCACGTTCCAGCGCCTCGAGACCCCGTCTCTCGGTCTCGATCGTTCGCATCGCGGATTCGATCGCACCGTTCTCGATGAGTCTTACAGCTCTCTTATTCATGAGGGAGGCCTAACGCTTTTCTGTAAATCTGTCCACTGAAGATCGACTTATGCCACCGCGACCAGCAGGCCGGCGGCCTCAACAATATTACCGGCGGCATGCTCTCCACGGCCCTTTAGCAACCAAGCGTTAACCACGCAGCTTTACACTTGGGTAAGGATTTAAGGCATTTCCAGTAAGGTCAGATATAGGCAAAATGGGCATCGGCAAGAACAAGGCGGGTAATAGCACCCTCCGGCTGACGGCATGGGCGACATCCGCCCTGCTCGGCTGGAGCGTCGCATTCGCCGTGCCGATGTCGGCGAACGCGCAATCGCTGTCCCCAGGCCAAAATCCCGACGACACCCAGACAATCTCATCGGGCTCATCGGGCACGGACACGACAACGACGTCACCGACCGACCCGACGGCCGCATCCTCGAGCAATACACAACCGACGACATCTACGAATCAGGCGTCCACCAATGCCGATGCGCCGCCCAACCTGCGCCTTCGCCTCGATAGCGTCGATCCGACCACGACGGGCTCCACGCTCGACACCGATCTGCGCCGCGTCAACCTGCCCGAGACCAGCGTCGACGGGCTGAGGGCACGCCAGCATCCGGATCGCGAGGATGCGCAGGGCATACCGCTCGGCACATTCACCCTGCGCCCTTCCGTCAACCAGTCGATCAATATCGAGCAAGACCGCACCGGCTCCACCAAGGACGACCGCACCTTCCTGCAGACGGACCTGCGCAGCACGCTGACATCGGATTGGGACCGGCATGCGCTGACCATAACAGGCGAAGGCGTCTGGCAGAGAAACATCAGCGGCACGGGCGAGGAAAAGCCGACGATCAACCTCAATGCCGACCTGCGCCTCGATCTTCCCGCCGATACCACTGCCCACATCACCGCCGGCTACCAGTTCTACCGTGAGGACACCAGCGATCCGAACGCTATTGCGGGCGCCACGAAACAGTCGGCCGTCAACCAGTTCACCACGGGACTGTCGCTGGAGCGCGACTTCGGCCTGCTGCGCGGCACGACTGCCGTGGAACTGACGCGCACCGTCTATTCCGATGCCGTGCTCTCGGATGGAACCCAGGTGACGCTCAGCGACCGCGACCAGACCGCCGGCACATGGCGCGGACGCATCGGCTACGAGCTGTCGCCGGCCATCATCCCCTTCGTCGAAGCCGATCTCGGCCGCGCGGTCTACGACCAGACGCGCGACAGCAGCGGATATGCCCGCTCGAACCAGAGTTACGGCGGCAAGGCCGGTGTCGAGCTCGATCTCGGCGATAAGATGAAGGGCGAGCTCGGCTTCGGCTATCAGCACACGCAATTCGACGATTCGCGCCTCGCCTCGATCGATTCGCCGACGATCGACGGTAATTTCGCCTGGTCGCCGCAGCGCGGCACCGATGTCAGCGTCGGTCTTTCGACCACGGTCCAGCCCTCCACCACAGCTGGCGAAAGCGGCTACACCGCCTATCAGATCACCAGCACCCTGAGCCACCAGCTGCGTGACGATCTCACCGCCAAGCTGACGGGCGGAACGATCTGGCGTGACTATCCGTCCATCAGCTCCTTTGCCGACGAGACCGAATATGACGCGGCATTCGGCCTTACATGGGGGATCAACCGTTACCTCGATCTGACCAGCAATGTCGGCTACCAGCTGACCTCGCGAAAGACCGGCGACGACACGCGCCAGCTGCAGGCCGGCGTCGGATTGACGGTGAAGCGCTGATCACCACTTGAACCGTTCGTCGCAGCGCGACTCGCGTTCGATCCCGTCCCATCAGCCGAAATGAAATGAGGCCCGGCATATGCCGAGCCTCATATTTGTCATCCTGGCAACTTCGAGACCTATTTCAGGGCAGCGATCAGCGCCTTCAGCTCATCCTCGATGGTCGGGCGGATATCCGCGCGCGCAAGCGCGAAGGCGACGTTGGCCAGGATGAAGCCATCCTTTGCGCCACAGTCGAATGTCTGGCCCTGGAAGTGATAACCGGCGAAATCCTGCTTCTGTGCCAGCTTCAGCATACCGTCCGTCAGCTGGATTTCATTGCCGGCGCCACGCTCCTGGCTTTCCAGGATTTGGAAGATTTCCGGCTGCAGGATATAGCGGCCGTTGATGAAGAAGTTGGACGGGGCCGTGCCCTTGGCTGGCTTTTCCACCATTTCGGTGATGCGGAAACCGTTGCCGATCGTTTCTCCGACGCCGACGATACCGTATTTGTGCGTCTGATCCGGCGCACATTCCTCGACAGCGATGACATTGCCGCCGCTGGTTTCGTAAAGCTCGATCATGCCCTTCATGCAGCCCTTTTCGGCCCGCATGACCATGTCGGGCAGCAGCAGCGCGAAGGGCTCGTCGCCGACGATCTCGCGGGCGCACCAGACCGCGTGGCCGAGGCCGAGCGGCTCCTGCTGACGCGTGAAGCTGGCCGTGCCGGCTTTCGGCAGCAAGCCGTTCAGCAACGACAACTCGGCATTCTTGTTGCGTTGGCGCAGCGTATGCTCAAGCTCGAACTGAATGTCGAAGTAATCCTCGATCACGTGCTTGCTGCGGCCGGTGACGAACACGAAATGCTCGATCCCGGCTTCCATCGCCTCGTCGACGACGTACTGGATCACCGGCTTGTCGACGACGGTGAGCATTTCCTTCGGCACCGACTTGGTCGCCGGCAAGAACCGCGTCCCCAGTCCGGCCACCGGAAATACTGCCTTACGCACCTTTTTATGCTGTCCCACTCATACCTCCTGGGCATTAACTAGCCTGGCGCCAAGCCATTCTGAGGGTCAGTAGAATAAATTTGCTACTGTTTTGCAAATAATGACTGACCCCGGCTTCCATGGTAAAGAATTTGTTGACTTCGTTCTTCTAGTGTCACGCTTGGATGAACGCTAAGAGCTTCGCCGCACCGAAATCCAACGATCGATGGACAAGGCTGTAGATGACCCCTAACCGCAAAAACTCCCTTCGTGGTCTCGTTCTAGCGCTCGCGCTCGCTGCCTTCGCGGGACTTGCTCCCGTTAACGCCAATGCTGACCCAGGGTTCCAAAAATGGATCGCGGGCTTCTACACGACCGCCGCAAAGAGCGGCATTACACAATCGACCTATCGCGATGCATTCGCCGGCGTGACGGACCCCGACCCCACGGTCCTTGAAAAAGCGCAGTACCAACCGGAATTCAAGTCCCAAATCTGGGATTACCTCGACTCCCGTGTCAATCCCTATACCGTGGATATTGGCCGGAAGATGGCGGTTAAATATGCGTCCACGCTTCGCTCGCTCGAGCAGCGCTTCGGCGTGGATCGAAATATCATGCTCGCCATCTGGTCGATGGAGTCGAACTACGGCGCAGTTCTCGCCAAGAACGATCGGCTGCATTACGTGCCCCGCGCGCTGGCGACGCTCGCTTATGCCGATCCGAAGCGCGCCAACTATGCCAAGAAGCAGCTCATCGCAGCGCTGAAGATCCTTCAGAAGGGTGACGTGTCGCGCAAGGAGCTGAACGGCTCCTGGGCCGGCGCCATGGGCCATACCCAGTTCATCCCCACCAGCTATCTGCTCTATGCCGTTGATGCCGACGGCAGCGGTCATGCGGACATTTGGAATTCCATTCCGGATGCGCTGGCAACGACGGCCAACCTGCTTGCGAAGAACGGCTGGGAAACTGGCCGTACATGGGGCTACGAAGTGGTCGTGCCGCCGGGCGGCGGCGCACAGGCCGGCAAGACTCACACGCTCGCACAATGGGCGGCTCTCGGCTTCGTCCGCCCCAATGGCAAGGGCTTCCGCCTGACCTCCGATCGCGCACAGCTGAAGATGCCCGGCGGACCGGATGGCCCGGGCTTCCTGATGAGCGGCAACTTCTTCACCATCAAGCGCTACAACGCATCCGACAGCTATGCTGTGGCCGTCGGCCTGCTCGCCGATCAGCTCGCCGGCTATGGCGGCATGCAGCAAACCTGGCCGCGCCCCAGCGGTGCGCTGGACGTGCAGCAGAAATTCGAGCTGCAGACGCGGCTGAAGCAGCTCGGCTATTATGACGGCGTCGTCGACGGCAATTTCGGCTCCGGCTCGAAGGCTGCCATCGCCGCGGTTCAGCAGCGCATCGGCATGGATGCGGATGGCGAACCGTCCATGAACCTGCTGAACGCGTTGCGCAAGTAGGGGCCGCCATCAATCGAATCCGGGATCGCTGGACCAGGGAGCCACTCTCATGCGACCATGGGCCGTGAGCGGAAAAGTAGCTATGACAGAACGACCTGCCCGCGCGACCACGGCAGCCTTAAGGGTCATTCTCACGGCGCTCCTTGCCGCCATCATCGCACTTGGCTGCCTATCGACGGCGGCGGAGGCGCAGGAACGGTCACGCAGAAACTTGTTCGACATGCTGTTCGGCACCCGCGAGCCGGATTATCCCGACCAGCCCATCGACCAGCCACCGCCAAGACGAAAGGTTCAGCCGCGCAAACGGCCGACACCGCCGCCGCGCGAGCCGGTGGTCCAGCCGGAGACACCACCTCCGGCGGAAAAGCTGCCGGATGCCAAAACCATCCTCGTCGTCGGCGACTTTATGGCAAGCGGTCTGGGCACGGGGCTGGAGGATGCCTTTTCCACTTCCCCCGGCGTCATCATCCAGACGCGCGGCAATGTCGCCTCTGGCCTCGTGCGGCAGGACTACTACAACTGGCCGCAGCAATTGACCGGGATGATGGACCAGCTGAAGCCGGCCATTGTCATCGTCATGCTCGGCGCCAATGACCGCCAGCAGATCATCGGCGACGGGCTCAACGAAAAATACGGCACGGACCCGTGGTTCCTCGCCTATGAAGAGCGCGTACAGCAATTTGCCAAGCTGGTGACGAGCCGCCACATTCCGCTGCTCTGGGTCGGTCTGCCCTCCTTCGGCTCGGACCAGCTGACGGCGAGCGCTGTCAAGCTCAACCAGCTCTATCAGAGCCAGGCGACAAGCGTCGGCGGAGAGTTCATCGACATCTGGGACGGCTTTACCGACCAGAACGGCGAGTTCATCGTCACCGGTTCCGATATCAACGGCCAGCAGGTGCGGCTTAGAACCGCTGACGGTGTCAATTTGACCGCAGCGGGCAAGCGCAAGGTCGCCTTCTATGTGGAGAAATCGGCACGCCGGCTGCTGGGCGATCAGGCAAGCCCCGACATCACCCGCCTCGATACCGGCAATCCGCTGCCGGCGCAGCAAGCCAACCTGCCTCCGACGGAGATGGAGAAAATCACCCGCATCCCGCCGATGAGCCTTTCCGACCCAGACCTCGACGGCGGCGCGCAGCTCCTGGGCGGCACGCCCGCACCAGCTTCCACGACACCATCGCCGCGAGACCTTCTGGTCGACAAAGGCCAGATGGCGCCGGCGCCGGCAGGCCGCGTGGATGATTATCGGCTGCCGGACGCGGCGACTCCGTGAAGATCCTCGGCCGCCTTCACTTGGCTGCCTGAAGATCGTCGGCGAGACTTACCGCGGCAGAACCGTCGAGCCCATCAGGGCCTCATCGATCGCGCGGGCTGCCTGGCGGCCCTCGCGGATCGCCCAGACCACCAGCGACTGGCCGCGACGAACATCGCCGGCGGTCCAGAACTTGTCGACAGAGGTCTTGTAGTCCTTGTCGTCGGCAACGACGTTGGTCGAACCGCGCTTGTCGGTGTTCAGCGTCAACTGGCCATCGAGTTCCTTGAGCACGCCGTCGGTGAACGGGCCACGGAAGCCGATGGCGATAAAGGCAAGATCGGCACGGATGACGAACTCCGTCCCGGCGATCGGCTTGCGGCGCTCATCCACTTCGCAGCACTTGACGCCGGTCAGCACGCCATCTTCGCCAACGAATTCCAGCGTCGCGACCTGGAATTCGCGAACGGCGCCTTCGGCTTGCGAGGACGAGGTGCGCATCTTCGTCGCCCAGAAGGGCCAAACGGCGAGCTTGTCTTCCTTTTCCGGCGGCTGCGGGCGAATGTCGAGCTGGGTGACCTTGACAGCACCCTGGCGGAATGCGGTGCCGACGCAGTCGGACGCGGTGTCACCACCGCCGACAACGACGATATGCTTGCCGCCGGCAAGGATCGGATCGGCAGGCCAGCCGACGCTGTCGATGTTTTCGCGGCCGACGCGGCGGTTCTGCTGCACGAGGTAGGGCATGGCATCATGCACGCCGGCAAGCTCGACGCCAGGAATGCCGGCCTCGCGCGGGGTTTCCGAGCCGCCGCAATAGAGCACGGCATCATGGTCGGCCAGAAGCTGCTCGACATTGACGTCGACGCCGACATTGACGCCGCAATGGAAGGTGACACCTTCGCCCTTCATCTGCTCGACGCGGCGATCGATGAAGTTCTTCTCCATCTTGAAGTCCGGGATGCCGTAACGCAGCAGACCGCCGGGCTTCGACTCACGCTCATAGAGGTGAACGTCGTGGCCGGCGCGGCCGAGCTGCTGGGCGGCGGCCATGCCGGCGGGGCCGGAGCCGATGACAGCGACCTTCTTGCCGGTATGCACAGTCGCCGGCTGCGGGCGGATGAAGCCGAGCTCATAGGCCTTGTCGGCAATCGCCTGTTCGACGGTCTTGATGGCAACCGGCGCATCTTCCAGGTTCAGCGTGCACGCTTCCTCGCAAGGGGCGGGGCAGACGCGGCCGGTGAACTCCGGGAAGTTGTTGGTCGAATGCAGGTTACGGATCGCCTCTTCCCAATTGTTGTTGTAGACGAGGTCGTTCCAATCCGGAATCTGGTTGTGAACCGGGCAGCCGGTCGGGCCGTGGCAATAAGGAATGCCACAGTCCATGCAGCGAGCTGCCTGTTTCTGCACTTCCGGGTCCGACATGGGGATCGTGAATTCACGGAAATGCCGGATACGATCAGACGCCGGCTGATACTTGCCGACCTGCCGGTCGATTTCCAGGAAGCCTGTTACCTTGCCCATGCTTTCGTCCCTATTCATCAAACGCTGCTAACGCAGCCAGTTTTCTACCTTCAATCCCGGCACGCGGGAGAATTCATCCTCGTTGTCCGTCACCAGCACCGCATCCAGCGCCAAAGCGTGGGCAGCGATCCAAAGATCGTTCGGACCAATCGGTGTACCTTTCTTTTTCAAATCCGCCCGCAACCATCCGTAATGGCGATAAACCGAATTCTCCAAAGGCATCACGCTGATGGCCTGCAAGATCGCCTCCATATTCAGGCGCAGCCTTTCAGACCCTTTCCATTCCAAACCAAACTCAACCTCGCCGGCAACAATGACGCTCGTCATGACATCATCGGCGCCAAGCTCCGCAATCTTTCGACTGACTTGACCATGCGGGTCACTGGAAAGACGCGAAAGCGTATTTGTGTCGAGCAGATAAGGCATTAGAAATTCACATCTTTCAACGGCGGCAAATCGTCGTCGTTGATCTCAGGCATCCAATCTTGTGGCGATAACGGCTCCAGCTCCGATAAAACCTCCAGCAAAGTTTTGCGTTTCACTGGATGAACAATCAGATCTCCGTCTTCGCTCATACGAATCTCAACCTGGTCCGCATCGAATTCGAATTCCTTCGGAATTCTGATTGCCCGGCTGCGGCCATTGTTGAAAACCTGAGCAATCTTGATGACCTGTGAATGCTCGTTCATAGGCGCCTCCATTCCGTGATATGACATGTCATATCACGGAATTGCCCGTTTCCCAATTATTCCGCCGCCACGCCCATCCGGCTGCGCTCCATTTCCTCAAGGGCGCGACGGTATTCGACCGGCATGACCTTGCGGAATTTCGGGCGATAGTCGGTCCAGTGATCGAGAATTTCCTTGGCCCGCGTCGAGCCGGTGTAGTGGAAATGGTTCGAAATCAACTGGTAGAGACGCTCCTCGTCGTGGCGCGTCATGTCACCCGAAACGTCGACGCGTCCCTTGTGCATGAGGTCGCCGCCATGATGATGCAGCTTCTCCAGCAGCTCGTCCTCTTCCGGAACCGGTTCCAGTTCGACCATCGCCATGTTGCAGCGGCGGGCGAAATCGCCAATTTCGTCGAGCACATAGGCCACACCGCCCGACATGCCGGCCGCGAAGTTGCGGCCGGTTTCGCCGAGCACGACGACGACGCCGCCGGTCATGTATTCGCAGCCATGATCGCCCACGCCTTCGACGACGGCGATTGCACCGGAGTTTCTGACCGCGAAGCGCTCGCCCGCGACACCGCGGAAGTAGCACTCGCCTTCAGTTGCGCCGTAAAGCACGGTGTTGCCGACGATGATCGAGTGTTCGGCCAGGATCTTCGAATTCTCCGGTGGACGGATGATGATACGGCCACCCGAAAGACCCTTGCCGACATAGTCATTGCCGTCGCCGATCAGATTGAAGGTGACGCCCCGCGCCAGGAACGCGCCAAACGACTGGCCGGCGGTGCCCCTCAGCGTGACGTTGATCGTGTCTTCCTTCAGGCCGCGATGGCCGTAGCGCTTGGCAACCGCGCCCGACAGCATGGCGCCGGCCGAACGGTCGACATTCTTGATGCCGACCTCAAAGGCGACAGGCGTCTTGGAAGACAGGGCAGGCTCGGCCTTCTCGATCAGCGTGCGGTCGAGAACGTCGTCAATCGGGTGCTTCTGCACTGATGTCCAGTAGGTCTCTTCCTTCGGCGCATCGACCTTGTGGAAAATGCGGCTGAAGTCGAGGCCCCTCGCCTTCCAGTGGGCGAGCATGTCGTCCTTCTCCAGAAGCTCGGAAGCGCCGATGATGTCGTCCAGCTTGGTCGCACCGAGCGAGGCGAGAATTTCGCGCACTTCCTCGGCCACGAAGAAGAAGTAGTTGATGACATGCTCCGGCGCACCCTTGAAGCGCTTGCGCAGCACCGGATCCTGGGTGGCGACACCGACCGGACAGGTGTTGAGATGGCACTTGCGCATCATGATGCAGCCAGCCGCGATCAGCGGCGCGGTGGCGAAGCCGAATTCGTCCGCGCCGAGCAGCGCACCGACGATGACGTCGCGACCGGTCTTCAGGCCGCCGTCCACCTGCAGGGCGATGCGCGAGCGCAGCCCGTTCAGCACCAGCGTCTGCTGGGTTTCGGCAAGGCCGATTTCCCACGGGCTGCCGGCATGCTTCAGCGAGGTCAGCGGCGAAGCGCCGGTACCGCCGTCGAAGCCGGCGATGGTGATATGGTCGGCGCGCGCCTTGGCAACGCCGGCGGCAACCGTGCCGACGCCGACTTCCGAGACGAGCTTGACCGACACAGCCGAGGTCGGATTGACGTTCTTCAGGTCGAAGATGAGCTGCGCCAGATCTTCGATCGAGTAGATGTCATGGTGCGGCGGCGGTGAGATCAGGCCGACGCCGGGCGTCGAATGCCGGGTCTTGGCAACGGTCGCATCGACCTTGTGGCCGGGCAGCTGCCCACCCTCGCCGGGCTTGGCACCCTGCGCCACCTTGATCTGCAGCACGTCGGCATTGACCAGATATTCGGTGGTCACGCCGAAGCGGCCGGAGGCGATCTGCTTGATCGCGGAGCGTTCCGGGTTCGGCGAGCCGTCGAAGAGCGGCATGTAACGATCGGACTCTTCGCCGCCTTCGCCGGTGTTCGACTTGCCGCCGATCCGGTTCATGGCGATCGCCAACGTCGTATGGGCCTCGCGGCTGATGGAGCCGAAGGACATGGCGCCCGTCGAGAAGCGCTTGACGATATCGACGGCAGGCTCGACTTCGTCGACCGAAATCGGCTTGCGGCCGAGCGTTTCCGCACCCTTGATCTTGAAGAGGCCGCGGATGGTGTTCATCCGCAGTGTCGACTGGTTGACCATCTCGGAGAACTCGCGATAGCGATCCTCGGCATTGCCGCGCACGGCATGCTGAAGTGCTGCCACCGCATCCGGCGTCCAGGCGTGGCTTTCGCCGCGCATGCGGAAGGCATATTCGCCGCCAATCTCAAGCGTGCTCGCCAGCAGCGGATCGCGACCGAAAGCGGAGTCGTGACGAGTGACGGTTTCCTCGGCTATGGTTTCGAGGCCGATGCCCTCGATCATCGTCGCCGTGCCGAAGAAGTACTTGTCGACCAATTCCTGCTGCAGGCCGATCGCATCAAAAATCTGCGCGCCGCAATAGGACTGATAGGTCGAGATGCCCATCTTCGACATGACCTTGAGGATGCCTTTACCAACAGCCTTGATGTAGCGGTAGACGACTTCCGTGGCATCCACTTCCTTCGGGAATTCGCCGCGCTGATGCATGTCGAGCAGCGTGTCGAAGGCGAGGTAGGGGTTGATCGCCTCGGCGCCATAGCCGGCGAGCAGGCAGAAATGATGCACTTCGCGCGGCTCGCCGGTTTCGACGACGAGGCCGACGGAGGTGCGCAGCCCCTTGCGGATCAGGTGGTGGTGCACGGCGGCCGTCGCCAGCAGCGCCGGGATCGCAATGCGGTCCGGCCCGATCTGGCGGTCGGAAAGCACGATGATGTTGTAGCCGCCGCGAACCGCCGCTTCGGCCCGCTCGCAGAGACGGTCGAGCATCTCGGGCATGCCTTCGGCGCCGCGCTCGACGTCATAGGTGAAATCGAGCGTCTTGGTGTCAAAACGGTCTTCCGTGTGGCCGATCGAGCGGATCTTTTCGAGATCGCCGTTGGTCAGGATCGGCTGGCGCACTTCCAGGCGCTTGGCGTTTGCCATGCCAGTATGGTCGAGCAGGTTCGGACGCGGACCGATGAAGGAGACGAGGCTCATGACAAGCTCCTCGCGGATCGGGTCGATCGGCGGGTTCGTCACCTGCGCGAAGTTCTGCTTGAAATAGGTGTAGAGCAGCTTCGGCTTGTCGGACATGGCCGAAATCGGCGTATCCGTGCCCATGGAGCCGATCGCCTCCTGCCCCGTCGTCGCCATTGGCGACATCAGGAGCTTGGTGTCCTCGAGTGTATAGCCGAAGGCCTGCTGGCGGTCGAGCAGCGACACGTCGCGGCGAAGCGCGCGCGGCTCCACCGGCTTCAGGTCTTCGAGGATCAGCTGCGTGCGCTTGAGCCAGCTCTGATAGGGATGCTTGGTGGCAAGCTCGGACTTCACTTCCTCGTCGGAAATGATGCAGCCCTTTTCCATGTCGATCAGCAGCATCTTGCCCGGCTGGAGGCGCCACTTCTGGATGATCTTTTCTTCGTCGACCGGCAGCACGCCTGCTTCCGACGCCATGATGACGCGATCATCATTGGTGACGAGGTAACGGGCCGGGCGCAGGCCGTTGCGGTCGAGCGTCGCGCCGATCTGCTTGCCGTCGGTGAAGGCGACGGCAGCCGGGCCGTCCCACGGCTCCATCAAGGCGGCATGATATTCGTAGAACGCCTTGCGCTCCGGCGCCATCAGCTGGTTGCCGGCCCAGGCTTCTGGGATGAGCATCATCACGGCATGCGCCATGGAATAGCCGCCGCGCACGAGGAATTCGAGCGCGTTGTCGAAGCAGGCGGTATCCGACTGGCCCTCATAGGAGATCGGCCAGAGCTTGGAGATGTCGTCGCCGAATAGCGGCGAGGATACCGACGCCTGGCGCGCCGCCATCCAATTGACGTTGCCGCGCAGCGTATTGATTTCGCCGTTATGGGCGACCATGCGATAGGGATGCGCCAGCTTCCACGACGGGAAGGTGTTGGTCGAGAAGCGCTGGTGCACGAGGGCCACCGCCGACTCGAAGCGCGGATCGGCCAGGTCCTTATAATAGGCGCCCACCTGATAGGCGAGGAACATGCCCTTGTAGACGATGGTCGAGCTCGACAGCGAGACGGGGTAGAAGTTGCTCTCCTCGCCCTCGTATTCCGCGTAGATGCGGTTGGAGATCACCTTGCGCAGGGTGAACAGGCGGCGCTCGAACTCCTCGTTCGTCCCGGCATCGCGACCGGCGCCGATGAAGACCTGTACATGATGCGGCTCGGTGCCGGCGATATCAGGTGCCTTCGAGAGCGAGGAATTGTCGACCGGCACGTCGCGGAAGCCGATCAGCTCCTGACCTTCCTCGGTGACGACCTGATTGATGGCGTTCTTGAAATGCTCGATCAGCGCCTCGTCGCGCGGCAGGAAGAAATGGCCGACGCCATATTCGCCCGCCTTCGGCAGGGTAATGCCCTGCAGGGCCATTTCCTCGCGGAAGAAACGGTCGGGAATCTGCACGAGAATGCCCGCGCCGTCGCCCATCAGCGGGTCGGCGCCGACAGCGCCGCGATGCGTCAGGTTTTCAAGGATGAACAGGCCGTCGCGCACGATCTGATGCGACTTCTCGCCCTTCATATGCGCAACGAAGCCGACGCCGCAGGCATCGTGCTCGTTGCGCGGATCGTAGAGGCCTTGCTTCCGTGGGATGCCGGCGGCGCGTTTCGACGTTTTGGCCGTAGCGACAGCATTGGCTGCAGCGGTCTGGTCAAAAGTCATGGACGGCGTCCTGTTCGTCATCGTCTTCCCTCCGGTAAGGCCCGCGTCGCGGGCGCTCCTTCGTCCCGCGCGGTCCGTTTCCGGGGCCGACGCGCGACAGCGCTGTTGCATTGTGAAGATCCGGTCGCGAACACCGGGCCTCGTGGTGGAGCCCGTCGTCAGCGTTCCGCGCCTTGCTATTCCACCGCCGCCCTGCCCGTCGCCTCGAAGGCTTGAAAAGGCATGCTCCCGATAACTATAGCTCTAAATCCCGACATCGTCAGGACCCTCCGGCGCATCTTCGGCCTCGGCGGCCAAAATAGGACAGCAACCCTGTCCTAATTCATCAGCTCTATGCCAGAAAGCTTAAGCCTTCGCAAGAGCAAAACGGTAAAAATTCGTTACCGAACGACGGAAGATTGCCTTTGTTGCATAATTAGAGCAATAAAGTTTCGCTGCAGCGCATCATTTTATTTATTGATTGCGTAGATCAATTTCCGTGATGCATTCTTCAAGAGGACGCTCTTGATAGCCTGTTGCATTGGCTTAATGTCCGGCGGACCGTATTTATCCTTCCTGCAATTCAATCCCTACATCCGGTGCACATCCATGTTCTTTGCCTCCGATAATTGGGCTGGCGCCCATTCCAAGATTGCCGAACGTCTCCTCGCCGAGTCCGGAGGTTTCGCTTCCGCCTACGGCACCAGCGAGCTCGACCAGCGGGTCGAGGCCAAATTCACAGAGATCTTCGAGCGCGAGGTTGCCGTCTTCTTCGTCGCGACGGGCACGGCCGCCAATTCGCTCTCGCTCGCCAGCGTCCAGAAACCAGGCGGCATCAGCTTCTGCCACAGCGAGGCGCATGTGGCCGAGGACGAATGCGGCGCACCCGATTTCTTCAGCAACGCGCGATTGGCAACCGTCGACGGCGCTCTCGGCAAGATCGACCCCAAAGCACTTGCCACCAAAATCGCCCGCTTCCCACAGGATGCCGTCCACCACGGCCGCGCCGCGGCGGTGACGATCACTCAGGCAACGGAAATCGGCACGGTCTACTCGCTCGCCGAAATCGATGCCATCGCCGCGATCAGCAAGGCGAACAGCCTGCCGCTGCATATGGATGGCGCGCGCTTCGCCAATGCATTGGTCGCGCTCGACGCCAGCCCGGCTAACATGACCTGGAAGCGCGGCGTCGACATGCTCTCCTTCGGCGGCACGAAGAACGGCTGCTGGTGCGCCGAGGCGATCGTCTTCTTCAATCCGGAACAGGCGAAGGAGATGCACTTCATCCGCAAGCGCGCCGCCCAGCTTTTCTCGAAATCGCGCTTCATCGCCGCTCAGTTCGATGGATACTTCAAGGACGGCCTCTGGCTCGACCTGGCCCGTCATTCCAACGGCTTGGCCGATCGCCTGCGCGCCGGCATCGAAAATGCGCCTGCGGCACGCCTCGCCTGGCCGACAGTTTCGAACGAGGTCTTCGCGATCGTGGCGAAGTCAGCCGCCAAGGCTGCCGAGGACAAGGGTGCGAAATTCTACGAATGGCCAATCCCGGAATCGCAGCCCGAGCTGGTCGGCAAGGACGAGACGCTGATCCGCCTCGTCACCAGCTTCGCCACGACCGAAACCGACGTGACGGATTTCCTCGCCTGCCTCGCTTGACGGCAGGACAAAGAAGAGCGCCGGAACAGGCTCCAAGCCGGGCGGCGCTCAATCTTTGACCTGAGCCGGATGCAGCAGCAGGATAGAGCACGCAGGAAGAGAAACGACAGCCGGCAAAAGAATTCCCAACGAATGCTCAATGCTATCCACTCGATCCGCAACGGTTTTTACTGTCTCGCTGCAAGTGTCGTAATCGTCAGCTCGATCTGAGCCCCCTCACCTTTGCCAGAATATCCTCCGACAGGGCATTGACCACAAGTTGATCTGCGCCCTTTCGCGGCACGAGCACGAATTCCACATCCTCCAGGGCCGGCAGCCAACCCGGGGCAATCTCCATCAACCCGGCCGGCGCCATGCTGCGGGGCTGGACGAGAACGCCCATTCCGGCGCGGGCCGCCGCCGTCAGGCCGCTGAGGCTGCCGCAGGTGCAGACGATCCGCCATGGCACCTGCTGCCGGCGCAGCGCTTCTAATGCCACCGCGCGCGTGACGCTTGGCGCGGGAAAGGCGATCAGCGGCAGCGGTGCCGTAAGCTTGCGAATACGCTCGGGATCGCGCGCCAGCCAAATCAGCGGCTCACGATAGACGAGCTTGCCCCTGACATCGCCGAGGCGACGCTTGGCAAGCACCAGATCGAGATCGCCATTGTCCTGCATCTCATAAAGCGTGCCGCTAAGCGCGACCGTCAATTCCAGATCGACCGAGGGATGCGAACGGACGAACTCCTCCAATACGTCGGGGAGCTGGCTGGTAACGAAATCCTCGGAAACGCCGAGCCGAAGGCTGCCGCGCAGGCTGTTGCCGGCGAAGAGCTGGCGCATTTCGCCTTCGATCGACAGCATATGACGCGCATGCCCAAGCAGCGCCTCACCGTCGCCGGTCAGGACCACGCGATGCGTATCGCGCGCCAGCAGCTTGCGGCCGAGCTCCGCTTCAAGCCTCTGGATATGCTGGCTGACGGTCGACTGGCCGAGCCCGAGCCTTTCCGCCGCCAGCGTGAAGCTGCCCATCTGCTCCACGGCAACGAAACTGCGCAACTGCGTGAGGTCGAGCATCCTGCTTATCCCATATTGCGATAACTGTTATTCCTTGCATCGTGGATCACAATAGGTCTATCTGCAAGGACTAATCATTGAGACTTATAATTGCGATCGGGGTTGGCACGATGCGCCGCTTTCTTCCAGACACCTTCACCATGCTGCTCGTCCTGACGGTCGTGACCGCATCCTTCCTTCCCGTGCATGGCGCGAGCGCCCACTATTTCGGCATCGCCACCAACTTTGCCATCGGCCTGCTGTTCTTCCTGCACGGCGCGCGCCTGTCGCGCGATGTCGTCATCGCCGGTCTGCTGCATTGGCGGCTGCATCTCGTCATCCTGCTGACGACCTTCGGCATTTTCCCGCTGTTGGTGCTCGCCATGGGCCAGGTCGTACCGAACAGCATTCTACCGGTGTCGCTCTACACCGGCATGCTGTTTCTGAGCGTGCTGCCTTCGACCGTGCAGTCATCCATCGCCTTCACGTCGATCGCCGGCGGCAACGTGCCGGCCGCCATCTGCTCCGCGTCCGCATCGAACATCTTCGGCATGTTTCTGACGCCGCTGCTCGTCGGCCTGCTATTTTCGGTGGGTGGCCAGGGCGGCTTTTCCTGGGATGTGCTGTGGCAGATCATGTTGCAGCTGCTCGCCCCCTTCATCGCCGGCCAATTGCTGCAGCCGTGGATCGGTGACTGGATCCGCTCGAAGAAGAAGATCCTGATGCCGGTCGATCGCGGCTCGATCCTGATGGTCGTCTATTCGGCCTTCAGCGAGGCCGTGGTCGAGGGACTGTGGCATACCTTCTCGGTACTCGACATCGCCACCGTCATCGTCGCCAACATGGTGCTGCTGGCCACGGTGCTCTGCATCACCATGTTCGGCAGCCGCGCGCTCGGTTTCTCCAAGGCCGACGAGATCACCATCACCTTCTGCGGCTCGAAAAAGTCGCTGGCGAGCGGCGTGCCGATGGCCAATGTCATCTTCGCCGGCCAGGGTATCGGCGCCATCGTCCTGCCGCTGATGCTGTTCCATCAGATCCAGCTCATGACCTGCGCCTTCCTTGCCCAGAAATACGCCGATGCGGCCAAGAAGCGGGAGGCCGCGAAGACCGAGGCTGAGGCAACGGGGGCGACGAACGCGGCCTGACTGTCCCCCATATCGCTCCAAAACAAAAGCGGCGCCCCGATGGAGCGCCGCTTCTTTTTTGATCTTGGGAGGATCAAAGGCGTGACGGTCGACGACCGTCACGCCTGTTTTAGTTGATGTGAGCCTCGATGGCCTTCGGAGTTTCCACCTGATCAGCCGCAATCGAGATACGACGGGGCTTCATGGCTTCCGGAAGGTTGCGCAACAGATCGATGTGCAGCAAACCATTCTTCAGCGAAGCCGCCTTGACCTCGACATGATCGGCGAGCTGGAAACGGCGCTCGAAGGCGCGCTTGGCGATGCCGCGATAGAGATATTCGCTGACTTCGGCCGGCTCCTCGCTCTTTTCGCCCTTGACCTGCAGGACATGGGCATGAGCCTCGATGCTCAGTTCCTTTTCATCGAAACCGGCAACAGCCATGGTGATACGATAAGTGTTTTCACCGGTACGCTCGATATTGTAGGGCGGATAGGTCTGAGCCTGATCCGGCTGGCCAAGCGTATCGAGCATGGTGAACAGGCGGTCGAAACCGACGGTGGAACGGTAAAGGGGAGAGAAGTCTACGTGACGCATGGAGTCCTCCTGTGAGCGACAATTGCGATTCTGAACATGCCCCACAGCCCCACTCGTGGCGGCCCCGGGACGGTTTTGCGAGCCCGTTTGGCACCCGCAGACTGGAGATGGTGATCGCTTTTCGGGACTTCAAGGCCCAGGCCCCGCCTCTTGGATTTCGGCGAAAAACTGCGTGAACCCCAGATGAACGCCTGGTTCGGCACCCGTTCAGGCTGACGCACCTATCAATAACACCGTCGGATACACCATCATCCGATGACTGAAGTGTATCGTCCCTTCTTCTTCAGTCCTTGCTCGGCCGGCGATGCGGATCTCTCTATCCCGCAAGCCGGCCATTTTTCTTTCCACCACTAGCGCAAAAGCTTCAGCGAACCCGTGAGCGATTTCACCCATTTCGATGGACCGGCTATTCCCAGACCATCGATGGTCTCTCCGGCAAGGTCACGACCGGGAAACGTTGCCTCATACTCCCTGTAGTCGTGAAGCGACCGTGCGAAGGCTGGAAAGGGAACGATTGCCCGTTCACCCTGTTGAGGCAGCGCCTTTAACAGCAGCGACCGGATGGTATCTGCATCGGCCAGCAGCATCGGTACCGGCATGTTCGAGCTGATGTCTATTGCGCGTTCTTGCCCGTCGATTAGTTGTCGCGCCGCGAGACAAGGAAACCTTGCCCCCAGCCCGATCGCGATGGCGCTGGCGGTATTGGCGATCAGCCCGAGCGGCAGATCCGGATTGATGACGATGGCGAGACGGATATCTGGAAGCATTGGAACCCTGCTGCTGTTGGCGATGTCTGCTCGCAGAATATCTCGTCTATTACGGATAATCTTACCTTTCATTGCCGAAAATTGGCTTTATGTGGTATGTCCTACCGATACTGATAGACTTTAAGGTGGCCTATGCCTTCTACGCTTGAACCCATCGACCTGCGAATCCTCGGCGCGCTACAGAAAGACGGACGTCTGACGAACCAGGCACTCTCATCCGAAGTCGGGCTTTCCACCTCGCCCTGCTGGCGGCGCGTGCGCCAGCTTGAGGAAACCGGAGTCATCCAGGGTTACACGGCGACGCTCGACAGGCGGCAGATCGGCCTCGGCGTCCTAGCGTTCATCAGGGTGAAGATCGACAGCCACAGCGAGGCCGAAGCCGAAGAATTCTCGCGCGACGTCCTGAAGCTGAGCGAAGTCGTGGCGTGCTACAGCATCGCCGGAGACGCGGATTTTCTGCTGCAGGTCGTTGCCGCTGACCTCGACAGCTACGCGGATTTCGCCATGGCGGTCGTCCGCCGACTGCCGCGCATCAAGGAGATGCAGACGACGTTCGTGCTCAAGGAAATCAAGCCGTTCAAGGGGTTTCCGTTGGATGTCGGGCAGCAATAAAGGCCCACGACATGGAATGCTTGGCACCGCATGGAGGCGATCGCTCGTCATGCCGAGAAAAGCAAAAATCTATCGCAATTCCCCCAACTTCTCGCGCTGCCTCATGATCACCGGAACCGGCATAGTCTTCCGCGACCCTAAAGAATGTCCGAAGCGATTGAAATCTGATTGAAAAGACAGCCATAAATTGCTTGTTTCACTGGTCAGGACTTGGCTGCCGTGCATGTCTCGCCAGCCCTTTACGTTTGGACCGAAGCCATCCTATTCTAGGAGAGTGGCAGCCCACCCGGGGTATTGAATGTTGGCGCTCCCTTTCTCGAAGATTTCCGCATCGCTGAACGCGCTGTTCGTTGCAATCGGTCTGTTGACCGTGGCTGCACTTACGACGCCGAACATAACCGGACAGACCAGGCTCATCTTGGAAGTCCTGCTTGCCGGCATCTGGGGTGCCTACGTTCTACAATTGATCGAGACGCTGATCATGCAACGGACGAGAGACGTTCGTGGCAGAGGGCTGGAAATCACCGTCGACGTACTTGCCGTTTTAGTCCCTGTGGCCGCATTCCTCTTCGTCCACGGGCGCGACCAAAGCCTCTATTGTGCCATCTGGCTGCTGAAGCCGCTGCGCGGCTCGACCTTCTTCCGGCTGCTGGGCAGGGTCCTGACCAAAGAAGCGCGCAACCTGATCGGCGTCACCTCGATCTTCGGCATCGTTCTCTTCGGCGCGGCGCTCGCGGCTTATATCATCGAGCGCGACGTCCAGCCCGACAAGTTCGGCAGCCTTCCCCTGGCAATGTGGTGGGCGGTGGTCACGCTGTCGACCACCGGCTATGGCGACGAGATTCCGCAAAGTTTCGCCGGTCGCGTCCTTGCCGGGCTGGTCATGATGAGCGGAATCGGCATCTTTGCGCTGTGGGCCGGCATCCTCGCCACCGGCTTTTACGAAGAAGTTCGTCGCCAGGACTTCGTGCGCAATTGGCAGCTGGTTGCAGCAGTGCCGCTGTTCCAGAAGCTTGGTTCGGCCGCACTCATCGAGATCGTGCGAGCGCTGAGACCTCGTGTCGTGCCGGCCGGCGCCATAATCTGCCGCAAGGGCGAGACTGGCGACCAGATGTTCTTCATCGTCGAGGGCCGCGTCAGCGTCGCCACACCGAGCCCTGTGGAGCTCGGCTCCGGGAGCTTCTTCGGCGAGATGGCGCTGATCAGCGGCGAGCCCCGCTCGGCGACCGTCAGCGCCGCGACTGAAGTCTCACTGCTGTCGCTCTATTCGTCGGATTTCCAGATGCTGTCGAGCAGCAGCCCGGAGATCGCCGACATCATCCGCAAAACCGCACTCGAACGACGCGGCGCGACACCGAAGACCTGACGCAGACAGGGTTTTGACAAAAACATATTGGGAGTGCCTTAGGCACCAGTGCTGCCGTCGGAAACGCCGATGGAGGAATATCGGCACGGGGTATTCGACCGCAAGGACCGCCAACAAACCTGTTGCAATTCCACTAACCTACGCTATCCCTTCAGATGAGCCATTTGTCAGCGAGGCGCGACATCGCGATGGATTCGATCCTCTATTCCACGGCAGACAATCCGGTGCCGGAGAACCGCACCGAAGGCTTCTTCGAGAGTTTCGACGGGCGCAAGCTGCGCTACGCCGTGTTCCGCTGCGAGCAGCCGGTCGCCAGGGGAACCGTCGTGCTGCTTCAGGGACGCAACGAGTTCATCGAGAAATATTTCGAGACGATCCGCGATCTCACCGCCAAGGGCCTGTGGGTGGCGACCTTCGATCTTCGCGGCCAGGGCGGCTCGGAGCGGCTGCTGAAGGATCCCCTGCGCGGCCATATCAGGCGATTTTCGGATTACGAACACGATCTCACCGCCTTCCTCGACAAAATCGTTCTGCCGGATACGCGCCTGCCCTTCTTTCTTCTCGCGCACTCGACCGGCGGCCTGATCGCCCTGTCCGCGGCGCCAAGGCTCGCAACCCGTATCGAACGCATGGTGCTGTCGGCTCCCTTTATCGGGTTGACCGGCCACGGCGCCTCGCCGGGTTTTATCCGCTTTCTCTCCGGTGCGGTCAGCGGCGTCGGGCTCGGCCGGATACAATTCAGCAAGAAATTCAAGGAAAGGCCTTTCGGCGAGAACCCACTGACCACCGACGAGCAGCGCTATCGGCGCAATGTCGGCATTGGCGAGGCCTATCCGCAACTCAGCCTCGGCCCGCCGACGGCAGGCTGGCTGTCGCAAGCCTTCCGCGCGATCGAGCGCGTCAACAGGCCTGAACACCTGTTTTCGATCCCCATTCCGACCGTGCTGATCGCACCGACGCGAGACGGCGTGGTGCCTTACGTCGATCAGGAGCGGCTGTCGCGCTATTTCCGCGCTGCACAGCTCGTGCCCATTCACGGCGCCAAGCATGAGATCCTGCAGGAGCGGGATATCTATCGCAATCAGGCCCTTGCGGCCATCCATGCGTTCATTCCCGGCAGCGACGCGGAAAGCAATACCTACGAGCTGGAAGCGGAAGCCTAGCGCTTATCGAGACAGGATAGCGCGGGCCTGGTCATACACGGCTCGACTACCGGCCGCGATGATCGTGCCGCCCATTTCCGGTCGGCCGCCATCCCAGGTGGTGATGATGCCGCCAGCCTGCTCGATAACGGGGATGATGCCGCCGACATCATAGGGCTTCAGCGAATTCTCGATGACGAGATCGACATGGCCGGCAGCAAGCAGCGCATAGGCATAGCAATCCGTACCGTAGCGGAAGAGGCGGACCTGGCTCTCGATCTCGCGATATCTGGCAAGCTCCTCGCCGACGAAGAGATGCGGCGAAGTGGTGAAGAGGATGGCGTTCGACAGGCTGCCGCAATCGCGGACCTTGAGCCGCCTTTCACCATCCGGACCCGAATAGGTCGAGCCATTGCCGTCTGCGAAATAACGTTCGCCGGTAAAGGGCTGGTCGATCAGGCCCATGATGGCGCGGCCGTTTTTCTGCAAGCCGATCAGCGTTCCCCAGACGGGCACGCCTGAGATGAAGGCGCGCGTGCCGTCAATCGGGTCAATCACCCAGACATACTCGCGATCGAGGCCGACATTGCCGTGTTCCTCGCCCAGGATGCCGTGATCGGGAAACTCAGCCTCGATCAGCGAACGAATCGCCACTTCGGCGGCACGATCCCCTTCGGTCACCGGATCGAAGCCGCTGGCTTCCTTGTTGACCACATCGACGCCGGCACGGAAGCGCGGCAGGGTTTCGGCCTTGGCCGCCTCGGCCAGACGATAGAAGAACGAACGATCCGGAAGCATGGTCAATCCGATTAAGTGACGGGACGAGCGATGTCATAGCGCATATACACCAGGAAGCAAACCGGATGCTGAAGCAGCGGGCGGAATGCCTGCCGATCAGGCAAGATTTTCAAATTTGCCTAAATATCTTGCACTGCAATAAAATGCTTGACATTTGTGCAATGCGGTAGCAATATCCGGCTACAGTCTTCTGACTGTAAATACCCTCCTTGGGTGTTTCCTCCCTAGACTTAGCCGCGCCACAAGCGCGGTTCTTTTTTTGTCGGGATTATTTGTCTCATGGGAACGGCTCGACCAACGCGGAGCGGGAGCGATATCTTGCCCCACTGAGCTTGCCGAACGGGGCGGACGAGATACCCTTATTCCGCCGCCAGCGCGGGATCGCCGGTATAGGATTCCACGTGCTCGGCCATGCGCTTCATGAAAAGCGTGATGGCGGATGCGACCTGATCGAAATCCGGGCGCTTTTCCAGCGTCACCTCGTCGACATAGAGCGAGCGGTTGACCTCGATCTGCAGGGCATGCAGCCCGCGTGAGGGGCGGCCGTAATGCTCGGTGATGAAGCCACCGGCATAGGGCTTGTTGCGCACGGCATTGAAGCCGAGTTCTTCGAGGATCTGCATGGCGGCGCGCGAAAGTTCCGCCGATGCGCTGGTGCCGTAGCGGTCACCGAGGATGAAATCCGGCCGCGCATTGCTGCCGGCGATGCGGATATTGCCCGGCATGGAATGGCAATCGACCAACACGCCGAAGCCGAATTTGACATGCGTGCGCGCGATCAGCCGCCGAAGGGTGGAATGATAAGGCTTGTAGATGGTGTCAATGCGCTTCAGCGCATCCTCGACCGGCACCCGCCGGGCATAAATCTCCATATTTTCCGCGACGATTCGCGGGATCGTGCCGAGACCGCCGGCAACCCGCAGCGAATTGATGTTGGCATAGGACGGCAATGCGCCATCGAACATGCGCGGATCGAGCTCGTAGGGCTCGCGATTGACATCGATATAGGCGCGCGGAAAATTGGCGAGTAGCAGCGGCGCGCCAAGAGAACTCGCCGCCGAAAAAAGCTCATCGACGTAGTGATCCTCCGAGCGGCGGATGGCGATGCCTTGCAGGCGGGATTGGGCGATGAAATCAGGGGGGTAGACGCGACCGCTATGTGGCGAGCTATAGACAAACGGTATCGTCTGGGAGACGGGCTCCAATACCTCGTAAATCTCGAAACTGCGCATTTCCGCGGACATCAACGTCTTTACCATGTCAACAACTTGTCGCAGTAATCATGTTGCCAGTTGCATGCACGCAAGTCCATAGTAACTTGAGCAAAATGGCCTTAATCCAAAGCGCCGTAACCGAAATCTCCGAATGCTCGGCCAGCGGAAACGCAAAGCGTTTTCGTGGAATGAACTCACGCCTCGAATAAATGCGAATTGCCGTATCCAGCCGGCTATTCACGGCTTGTTTACGGCGGAGCGCTAACCTAAACGCTGGACGAGTCCAACAAGACAAGATTGATTAGCGAAGAGATGATGACCCAAAAGATACTTCTTGCCGAAGATGATAACGACATGCGTCGCTTCCTTGTGAAGGCGCTCGAAAAAGCCGGCTACAAGGTCTTGTCCTTTGACAATGGAGCAAGCGCATACGACCGGCTGCGCGAAGAGCCGTTTTCGCTGCTTTTGACCGATATCGTCATGCCGGAAATGGACGGCATCGAGCTGGCCCGCCGCGCCACCGAGCTCGATCCCGATCTGAAGGTGATGTTCATCACCGGTTTTGCCGCCGTGGCGCTGAACCCTGATTCGAAGGCTCCGAAGGATGCGAAGGTGCTTTCCAAGCCTTTCCACCTCCGCGAACTGGTCGACGAAGTCAACAAACTCCTTGCCGCCTAAGGCTTCCGGCGGCCGCGTCACAAAACCGAAAAAAAGCCTATTGACGGCAACCAAGGTTTTGTGATCTATGCGCCGCCATCGGATGGGCGTGTAGCTCAGCGGGAGAGCACTACGTTGACATCGTAGGGGTCACAGGTTCGATCCCTGTCACGCCCACCATCCTAATTCGCTGAAAAGCAAGGCCTTTCGAGCAATCGAAAGGCCTTTTTAGTTACAGCGGTAAAGTTCATTTGCTTAGGGAAGGCGCGCCTTGAAAACTTACGTCAGGGAACTTAGCAACCGGATAGACTTTTCCATCCGGAAGACGCCCGAAGCCCGCTGTCTGGATGAGTTCGCCTTCATCTTCATGTTGCAAATGAAGCACAACGGCGCGACCATCTATGAAAAATCTTCCATCGAGATTGACGACAAAGAGCGCCAGTTCACGTGGCTGAATGTGAGACTTTCGTTTCCCGACCGCTATTACTATGCGAGTGCCTTTTCCTCCCTCCGCGAATATACGACCGTGCGAAATGAAGTACGGACAATCAAAAGGCGCGAGATAGGCAGGCTGAACGGTGTGGATTCTGGCAGGCGCATCGCCGAGGGCATGCTTTCAAAAGCATTAGTCGCCGAGAACGACTAAACAACCGGAGTGGAGAGGTTGCGCCGCTCGACATAAGCCTCCACCAAAACAAGGCCCTTCGAGCAATCGAAAGGCCTTTTTCGTTTTGTATCGACTTGAATGCCGCTCCTCGTTGCCGAACCAACGAGAACGTCACGCCAGCCGAGACAGCTGTGAGCCGTCAGCGATCCAGAAAATTCCGGAATACCGCCGTCGTCGGATAGGCATAGGCGCCGCGATCCACGAAGCTGTGGCGATAGAGGCAATCTCTCAGCGCCAGCCAGTAGAAGGTGCTGTTCGGGTCCGGCGACCCGCGGTGCCACGAATAGGCCTCGGGCTCGCAATAGTTGAGAGCCTTGTTGTATTTCGCCAGCAGCACCGGATCACTGTCGACTCGGATGCCCTGGTATGTCTGATAATTAGAAGGCGCCTCGCCTGCGGAGACGCATGCCAGGCTCAAAATCGCCCCCAGCGCTAACATCATTCTCATGTGCTTTAATCTCCCGCTTTTCGCATCCCGAATATTCGAGCGCAAGGCCGAGAATAATCACCTTTTTACAGATAGCCAATCACATGCTGCTGTTCGCCATGGTTGCGGCCGCCCGAGGCCTATCGGCGCGATTTCCGGCCATAAGCCGCTTGACTTCCGGCCGCGCCGTCATCCTATTGTCATATCAACGCATCGACCATACGGGAGGATGAGATGACGGTGGTGAAGCGGCAATTTTATAAGAACCACAAGTCCAATGGCGACGAATATATGTTCCACCTTGCCCGCGACTCCGAAAGCGGCGAAGTCTTCGTGATCCGCCAGGCCGACTACACCGTCGATGGCGGCAGCGAGAAAGCCATGAGCCTCTATGAATTCCTGGCCGGCGGCGGCAACCGGCAGAAAGCCCTGCTGCAGCTGATCGGTTCACTCGTGCCGGAATGACGGCAAGCGCGCCCGCGCATCGCGGCTTTGGGTTGACTGCCACATTTTGATCGGCAAACCTATAGGGGCTTGAAAGGAGCCCCTTATGCGATTCGCAGGCATTGCTTTTGGACTGACGGCGCTGGCCGCTACGTCGGCTGCGGCCGTGGAAAATTTTCCGGCGCAGGGCGTCACCGCGGTCAGCGGAAAATGTTCCAAGCTCGTGGTTGGCAAGCTCGACGCCAGCAAGGGCTGTAAGACCGAGGTTGCCAGCGTGACCGGGCCGGATGGCATAGTGACCTTCATTTTCACATCCGGCGGCAAGATGCTCGGCTTCCAGGGCAACGGTGGCGGCATCAAGCCCGGCAGTCAGAAGGGCACGGCGCAGTTGCCGGTCGAGGTCATCTCGACCGGCGCCGGCAACAAGATGTCAGGCCAGGTTGAAGCCAAGGGCACCTGCACCTTCGGCAATCCCTATTCGGGCAAGCCGGTCACCATCGAATGCTCGGCAAAATCGCCCCAAATGAGCTTCAACGGCAGCTTTACGTCCGACGGCAAGACGCCTCGCCACAAGTAAGCGATTATCGCGCGCCTGTTAGTGCGAGCCGCCTTTTCGCTTGTTTCCATGATTGGCATCGGCTGGCGCTTCGCGAGAAAGATCAGCGCCGTTGACATGGGCGGGAACATGCACGTCCTCATGTGTCACGGGGTGCAGTGTCAGATCGACCTGATGCGGCGGCATTACCTGCGCCTGACGCAGCGTATTCGACCGCGCCTTCTTCTGCCGTTCCGTCAGTTCCGGCTTCGGCTCCTTTGCATTTCGATGGATAGGATTGGGACTCATGGACGTTTCTCCTGTCGGTCGCTGTTATCCAGACAATGGAACCCGCCTGGCAGATGGCACAAACATGCCCGAAGGCCAAACGCCGCCTTCCCTGTTTGGTTCCCCGAATTCTCAATTAGCGGGAGCAATGGTCTCGACCGCGATTTCAACCCTTGACGTGCGTCGCGACTTCACTAACTATGCGTCATCTCCGCGCCTTCTGACATCGGCGACGGATTGAACTTTGGTGCCGGGCCCCTCTGGCGAGAGTTTTTACGGCGCTCTCGCGATGTCGGTACCGCCTGCAGATGAGCCGGCGGATTTCTTCTTATGAACAGCTTGACCATGCGTTATCCGCATGCCGTCTCGGGCATGTGGTTGCGCGCTCGATCCGGATACCTTCTTTCCATCTGCCGCGAGGTGCGCCCATGACGCCGCCCGCAGCCTCCAAATCCGTGCTCGGCTATTTCGGCTGGGCTTTTGCCGTCACCTTGGGCGGCCTTGCTCTCGGCGCCCTACTGGGCTGGAACGCCACCGGGACGCTCGGCGGCCTTGCCACGGCCTTCTTCATCTGCGCGGTACTGGCCGTTCTGGAGATTTCGCTCTCCTTCGACAATGCCATCGTCAATGCCAACAAGCTGAAAGAAATGACCCCGGTCTGGCAACATCGCTTCCTGACCTGGGGTATCATTATTGCCGTCTTCGGCATGCGCATCGTCTTTCCGCTGGCAATCGTCGCCATCGCGGCCCACATCAACCCGTGGGAAGCGCTGAAGCTTGCGGCCGCCGAACCGGAACAATATGCGCGGATCATGCAGGATGCGCATCTCCCCATCGCCGCCTTTGGCGGCACCTTCCTGATGATGGTTGGCCTCACCTACTTCTTCAACCATGAAAAGGACGTGCATTGGATCAGCTTCCTCGAGAAGCGGATGGCGCATTTCGCTACCATCAAAGGTATCGAAATCGCCTTCGTGCTGATCCTCGTTCTCATCTTCAGCTCCCTGCTCGACGGCGATGACTCGACGATATTCCTTCATGCCTCCATCTACGGTCTCCTGACCTTCCTGCTGGTGGAGGTTCTTGCCGGGTTTCTCGACGCCTCCCAAAAGACGATGAGCGCCGCCGCAAAGGGCGGTTTCGGTGCTTTCCTTTATCTGGAAATCCTCGATGCCAGTTTCTCGTTCGACGGAGTGATCGGAGCTTTCGCACTCACCCAGAACCTGTTCATCATCGCCATCGGTCTCGGCATCGGCGCGATGTATGTTCGCTCCATGACGATCATGCTGGTGGAGAAGGGCACGCTCGCCCATTACCGCTACCTCGAGCATGGCGCCTTCTATGCCATCCTGATCCTTTCGGTGATCATGTACATGCAGACGCTGATACATATCCCCGAAGTTATCACCGGCCTTGGTGGTGCTGCCTTGATCGGTGTCTCTCTCTGGTCGTCGATCCGCTACAACAAGCGCAACGGCGTTGCGCATGGTGAACAGAGCCACAGGGCGAAAGCGTGACGCGCAAGCGATGGCCGCCGCCGCATCTCGAGCCGGTTGGCGGCCATATTTCGCAACGTGGAAGCCCTTTCGGGGGCTTTCAGCTCGATATCCGAGACCATGCCCCTACGTGCGTCCATTAGAATTTACACACGAAGATCGCCGAATGTTTACGATCACAGCAGATAGGCCTAGCGTTTTCTGCAAAAATATCGCAATGGCGATAGAAGTTGTCCAAGAAGCGTGAGCGAGAAGCGCAAAAGTTGCGATCTTTCGCGACAAGCTCCCGAATGAAGTGTCTAGGAGAGGCAGAATATGGCAGCCAAAATCGTTCCGGTGATCATGGCAGGTGGCAAGGGCACGCGTCTGTGGCCGCTATCGCGCGCCTCCGCCCCGAAGCAATTCATCCAGTTCATCGGCGACAGGACACTGTTTCAGAACACGCTGGAACGTGTTTCGG
>NZ_JAFEVL010000033.1 GCF_016901135.1 Martinezella lusitana
GTGCTTCCATCGGGCAGCGTTGCCGTGTGTTCGGCAACATCATCGACCAGACGCGTTAGATTGATCCTATACCCTATCTCAGCGTCTCGCATGGCTTCTGCGGCGGCTAGGAGGGCGGATTCGTTCAGGTTGTCCATTACTTCGCCTCCTCTTGCCGAGGGGCGACGGCGGCGCGGATCGGCAAGGCGCTTACAAAGTCAGACCACATGCTGCGACTGACGATGTACTCGTCTCTCTTTTCGAGATTTCCCCGCAACCGCTCGATCTCAGCCCTAAGCGCGGCTATCTCGGCCTCAGTACCCATGAAGGTGACAGCATCACGGCACGCCGCATCTGCACAGCAACCGCAATTAGGCCAGTCGCATTGAACTTCCCCAACATCAACCATCAGGCCGAAGGCGACCATCAATTCAACAGCGGAATGAAGAGATATACTGTTTCCCGGATTCCACCCGTTTTTGCGAACTAGGTCTAGTGCCGCATCCTTCGCGCCTTCTTTCGTCAGCTTGACGCGTCTAGCGGCTATCTCGGGTGCGGGCAGCGTGGTGTCTCGGCCACGAATTTTGCCTCTAAGAATGTTCGTGAACATTCTTTCCATCGACTGTATCTCGTTGACAGCTTCTGGTTCGGCATAATCAATATCGTGATGCGTCACGGACATAGCAGCTTCGGACAATTTTCGAACTGTCTCTTGAAATAAGCCTTTTGGCTCGCGCAAAATGTTCATAGCTTCACCTCATCGGGTGCGTGGTCGCTTTTGGAGGGGGAGAGAGCGACCTCCCTCAGTGCTGACGTGGGGGTGGCCGCCATTGCGGCGCTTATGTTAGCCTCGACAGTATCGTCATACGCAACAAGCTCTTCGAAGGGCTCTAAGGCGCGGACGAGATCGTTGTTTTCCGGATCGTCAGGCAGGCCATCAGCCAGAACGGACCGGCTGGCCAAGACCAAGTTTGCGACTGCCGCGAGCAATGCGGAGCGCATTTGCTCCATCGCGTACTTGCGAATTTCGGCGTCCATTCGATCGAATTGAGGAGCATGAGCACGGCATGCGGCGAGAAGCGTTTCGTTGAGTGTCATTACTATCCCTCCGATGCCATCGTAACCAAGGCGGCACGGATAGCGGCCTCGTAGCACTTGTCGCTGTAACCGCCGCCGTTATGGGTTTCATGCCAGTATGCGGCTTTCGCAGCGGCAATAGCTGTTTTTGTCGGGTCAAGGTTCGCCCGTAGGTAAAGCGTCCCGCCCTCATCTGGGTCGAACCAGACATAATGTTCGCCATCCTCATTAGCAGCGCCCAGCCAAAGACGCTCTGGCGCCACCGAACTTGAAACGGGGGTGACGGTTATCGCCTTCACGGCCACCGTCTCTTGCGCCGCTGTGGGTGGGGGTGGGGCGGCGATAGATCCGTCAAATGCGTTCGTCCCGCGATACTTGAGCGCATAACCGGTTACCTGAGCCGCCGCTTCAATGCCAAGAAGCTCGATAACGCCGCACAGTACATTTCTCAAATCTTCCGGGCGACCGCCTAGCTGGGCCACAATATCAGGTACCGTCCTCTTATGCTGTTCAGCATCGGAGGGGGAGGCGGAAAGGGCGCCAGATTCTTCCAAGGCAGCTATGACCTTATCGGCATACGGGTCACACCCACACATCGGCCAATTGCAATCAGCCGGATCATTCCCGCCAGTGGTCCCTTGCTTTCGTGCCGCGCAGGTCCATGCGTCGTCGGAGGGGGAGGCGTAGACCGGAAACGGGTCTGAACCGTCAACCGACTTGTCGCCGGGGCGTGCAACCTCGTAGTAATCTTCGACATCATCGGCGGCGCGTCGGCCCTGAAGCCAAACAAGGTGTGCAATCGGCTTTTCAACCATTGTTCTTCTCCTGAGAGAGCTTAGCGCGGAGGGTGGCGATCACCAGGGAAAGCGCTTGGGTCGGGCCATCTTCAAATTTCTTCGATCTGATATTTGATACAGCCGCCCAATGAGGATACTTGCCGATAGGCTTGCCAAACTCAGGATTTAGGCAAGCTTTGATGAACTCCGTGTTAGAGGATATATCCCAGCCGTACCCAGGCATTGCGCGTTCTACCAGAGCAATAGCGGCGTCGATCTGCGCACCGCATTCGACAAGCTTCAGGATTCGGTGAAAGTCCGTCTCGAAATAACGGATGCCACAGGCGGACATTACGTCCTGAGCCATGCGACTTCCGAAGTCGGTCGATTTCTCCAGCGCTGCAATCAGATCTTCAAGCTTTTGCATTGGAAGAAGCCTCCAGTTTGGAGAGGAACGATTTCGCGCTCGCGCTCAAGTCGCGATGGTCAAAAGCTGGGCCGTGCGGGTGAGGCTGGTAGATCTCCGGGCTGGCGTACCATTCCAGCACACCACGAGCTTCCTCCAATAGAGAGGTTTGGGCAGCGGCTGTGACCTTCAGGGCAGCATGATCTTCCGACATTGCATGATTGGCCGTCTGCGTGTCTGTAAGCTCTTGCTCTGCGGCGTCGGCTCTGGCAATTACTGTCTGGACAATTTCATCGCCAAGAAAGCCCGCTAGGCGCATCGCGCGATCATGATGATAATCCCGTTCCCGCTCTGCATCCGCTAGAGCTGAGAGGATGACGCGCATGTTGTCGGGATTGCAGAGGGCGAAGAAAGTCGCGTTGGCTCGTTGCTCATCGCCACCAATTGACCCGGTCATTGAGCAATCGGCGATATGCTTCGTGCCCTCAATATCATCGTCATCTGGGTAAACATCCGTCCCGTTAAACGTGCGCCATGGCCCCTTTGTTACGCCTTCCATAGCCTTCGTGATCTGGTCGGCAAGTTCTTTGGGTGTGATCATGGCTATTCCCTCTCTCTAAGACGGCCGGCAAGAGCCAAGCCTTGGTTAATGCGGCTAGTCTTCCCGATATCGGCGATTATTGCGTCTGTGAGATCGCTAATCTTTCCAGACCGTAGAGGAGGTTTGCGCAGCGCATCTTGTAACGACCACCCGCGCCGCAATCTGCCGTGGACCGTAACGTCCTTGAGTGACACACGGTCGCAAGCCTCTTGAAGGGTAATTGTTTCATCATCCCATCGAATTAAATGCAGTCCGGTTCTATTCCGTTGCTGCTGTTTCCATGTAGCCCAACGGCAATTCCCTGGCTCGTAGTTGCCGTTGTTGTTTATTCTATCGATGGAATGATTTCTGGACGGCCGACGTCCCATGTCCTCTATGAAATTTGCAACGCTAGTTTTCCAGCGCCGGCAGATCCTTATTCCCCGGGCCCCGTAGTCCTTGAAGTGCTCACATTTAGGGTTTTCGCATCTGTCGATCATATCCGCCCAGATGACATATTCTGTGCTGCGACGGTTCTTTACCGTTTCTCCATGCGTCCGCTGCCTAGCCGATAAAGACGCCCGATGAAGGCACCCACAACTTTTTTTGATCTTCATGTTCGCTGAAGCGGTACTACCAACAAAACCACAATCGCATCGGTACTCCCAGAGGGATTTAATGCCCTGCTTGCCAAGGTATCCCGTAACTGTAGCGATACCGAACCTCTGGCCCGTCAAATCTTCAAATTTCGGTCCTGTTGGCTTTTTTGCATAGATCATCAAATTTCCCTCATAGGTAACAGCTCGCGATCGGCGAGACCGGCCATAATGCGGGACTTCGCGCGTTCTACAGCTTCGTATTCGTCGTAGTCGGACCAAATGCCGAACAGCGTATTGGCAAGTTCGTGCGGAATGATTCCGTGATGATCCCAAAAGTCTTTCTCGGATCCGAGCTTTCCTGAATGCTGAAGAGTGTGCAGCTTTGAGCTGACCGGCAATGCGAAGCGGTCGGCTACTTTCGCACCCTTACCGCGCCCGTAGCAGCCGTACCAGGGGGCGGCGAATGATACGTGAGCGGCTTCGACATCCCACACTCCAGAGATGCAGCATGGTAATTTTCTGATAAAACTCAGATAGCCCTTTGATTTTACGGGCTTGGCCTTTGGCGTTGCATCCGGTTTTAGGGATGAGGCGATGCGGAAGGCGCTCATGCTGCCATCTCCAAATTCCGACGCCAATCGAAGAAACCAAGAGCGCCTTTGACCGGGATGAAGTGGACAGGTTCCGGGTTGCGCAGTACAAAGCCAAATGGCCCGAAGAACCACGCGCTGTCGCTTTCCGTGATCACGTCGACGATCTCAACAATTCCGACGATGCCTCCGAACTGCAGTTGTTTGCGGCCGGGGAAGATGGTCCCTTCGGGAAACGGGCTGATTTCTGCTGCAGCACGAGCAGTAAAGAAGCCGTCTTCCCATTCGTCGGCAGTCATGCCCTTTGCGGCATGTAGGCAGACATGGCCACGGAACGAAGTATTCCAGCTACGGTTCTCGTAGGGCTTACCTAGATACAGGATGCTGTGCGCCCACGGCTGGCGAACGGAAAGGGCTTTGAGGGGGAGGCCGGGATACATCATGCGTCACCGCCTTCCAAGCCAGCCGCAGCCGCCTTGAAGAATTTCAGGACTTCGTTTGGGGTTTGAAAGCTTACGGAGATTTCGACCAACCGACGCTCGCGGCTATCGAAAGGAGCCCAGCGGTCATTCGCTAATTTGAGAGCGAATCCAATTATTGACCCATCGGGGTTCAGAATGCGCTTTGCGTTAGGGCCACCAGGTTGCATCTTCATGACACGCCTCCGATCTCCGAAGCATCACAGCCGAGCAGATCACCAGTAATGAACTTGCGCGCCTGGTCGATCGTACGCTTGCCAGCCAGAACGGCCTGAATGCTGACCTTGATCGTGGAGAGCTTGCCCCATTCCTGTTCTGGTATGACCTCGCGATAGTTGGCGAGCATGTCCTCGATCAGATCCAGCTTCTTGGCTGATGGAAGATCATCTTCGGCGGTGCGCAGCGCCTTGCGGGCAAAGTCCATCAGGTGTGTGCGCAGATCGTCGTCAAGAGTTTGAGAGGCCGGGGACAAGGGGACGGTATCCCCGGCCTCGGCAGACGCGGGAGAGGGCGTCGCGTCTGCTGGTTCCGGTTCAGGGGAGGAACCGGAATTGGTGCTGTCATTGTCGAGGATCTCGCCCGTCAGAGCGCTTTCGGTCTCGCTGTGGACGAATGAGACGTCGAAGCCCTCTTGGCGTCCCTGCGGCTGCTGTGTGGTTTCCTGCTGGGCGCGAAGGCGCTCCATGACGGTCGGCTGCGGAGTAATGTCCTTCGCATTGTCGGCCCCGCGGAACTCTTCGGCTTCGTCGCGGTCATAGGCGCCTAGAATGACTTCCGGGCAATGCCGGCGAGCCCAGTTGCGTGAGCTGTAGTAACCGAGTTGTTGCTGCGGGTCCGTCTTCCAAAGAGGAGAGTTTTTTGTCGTGATGTTGCCGACGCGCGGCGATGTGTAGATGCACTCGTCGCCATCCAGCATGCCAGTCACGGTGCAGACCAGATCTTCGCCGGTGCCCTCGAATTGATATTTCAGGCGCCCCTTGATGCCGGACCGAGCATTGATGACGGCCGCAATCAACTGCGCCTCGTAAGCGAGGACGTCTTTCACCTTATAGGACTTCTGAGCAACACTGAAAGGATCAAAGCCCCACTTGAGAGCCTGCATGATGATTGCTGCGCAATCCGGACCGTTACCGCGAAGATACGAAGGGATGCCGGCATTCGACTGGCACATGAATTTTGCGAACTCAACGACATCGTTGAGGGTTTGCGGGGTGACGGCAAAGCCACCTTCGCTGCTGGTAAGGGCGACCTGTTCGCCAAGCTTCGTGACCTGGTTCATGATTATCGGCCCCCAAGGTAATGGCGCGCGGTATGCTTCTCGTCGGCGCCGAGATCAGATTTCGTTGCGACCCAGTTCAGGTAGTCCCAAGGAAGGTCTTTCCATTTCATGCCGCGGTGCTTGCCGAACGTGACGTCCCGCAGCACGACCGGTGCTGTGGTGAGGCGGATAAGCTCTTCGACGTTGGCCAGCATCAGCAGTCGGGAAAGAAGATGGGCTGTGACAAACGTATCGGGACCGGCGCGATGAGGAGGCATTGCGCGACCAGCGTCATCAAAATCCTTGTCGATACCCAGCCAATAGCGCAGCGTCTGGTTTGAATACCCAGGGGCGTCGTGGAAAAGATGCTTGGCGCACTGCATGGTACAAATCCATGGCACGCCGCCCCCAGCAAAGAATGCCTGTTCGAACTTGCTGTTGTGGGCCGCAAAGACGTCACCCGGTTCCATGCCTAGCATGAGGGTGCGAAGCGCCACATCGGGCGTAACCGCTCCTGCGACATCAGCATCCGAGATATGGTGGATTGCTTGTGTCTGCGGCGGGATTGGGTGACCAGGGTTGACGAGAAATGATGTTGTCACCCCAATCTGCCAATCTGCAGTCAGATCGGTATAGCCGATCTCGCAGATGGCCCGCACCTGATCTTCCAGAAACCCAGTGGTCTCGAAATCAACTACGCGAATTTTCTGCATTATGCGTCTCCGTTTGGGATTGCGCGGTAAAAGAGCCCGCGCCTGGTGTCGTTCACGACAGCCCTAAGCTGCCAGGACTGGAGCCATCCGCTGTTCTGCGGTTTCTCGTGATGGAAGATGATTTCACCGGCCACGATGCGATCTATGACCTCGTGGTAGTCGGAGATACGCTCGCCGCGGGTCCACTTCCTCATGCGGCCTCCAGTTGATTTTTGATGCGGGTCTTTGACCAGCTAGGCATTTCCACCCAGCCAAAGTCCTTGCCGAAGCCGTCGTAGCCAGGCCAAATATTTTCCTTGAGGCAGCGATTCACGACATCGATGGCAACGCGCGCTTGGCGTTCCCCCAGATCGATATCCTCATCCTTCAATTGCATGACGCGAACGTCATACGGTGGCGCCTTCTCAACGAAGACGAAGGTGAAAGACGTGAAGGCATCGGCGCCGAGAACCTGCCGAACGATCATCCGAAGCAAGCCGGCCTGGACATGGTAGCCGTGATTGTAGATGGCCTTGGACAGGCTTTCGTCATCAACCGATGCTGCGGTCTTGAGATCCACGAAGTCGCCGCTGTCGTTCGGAACGACGTCAGGGCGCGTCTTCAACCAGATGTCGCCATCCTTGCAAAAGATGCTTCGCTCGATACGACCGTTCAGAATGCCAAGCCTAATTGCTTCCTTCTTGCCCAGCGCTGTCGCGATGTGCCGAATATGCGTGATGTCGGTTTCCGTGATGACGACACGGCCGGCTTTCTTCTGATCCGACAGCCAACCCTTGCACCAATTCGATTGGCCGCTCCACGGCTTCATGCCGCCCTTGTCGTCGGGATATTTCTCCGGGCGAAGGACATAGCGTTCCTTGAAGCCGTCTTCGCCAAGAAGCAGCATGTGAGCGGCTTTGCCGAATTCCAGGCTATCCTTTTCAGGCTTGTCGAAGGGCTTCTTATTGTAAGGCGAGAACCCCCAATATTCGGAGGGGCGGCGCAACACGGCGCGAAGGCCGGAGCTGGAAATCGAAAATCCGTCGAATAGATCGACATTGCCGTGATAGTCATCAATCGGCACGCCGGAATAAACTCCGCGGCGAATGATCTGCTTTCCTTGATATTTCTGCTCGGCCTTCAGGCCTTCAACGATCCCGCCGGCGACAGCGCCGATGTGCTGGAATGCATCGGTATCGACTATCTTGTCCACGCGACATTCTCCTGATTGATGAGATTTGAAGTCCGCTCCTGCCGCTCTGCCTGGACGGCTCCAAAGGCGAGAAGGCCGGCCGTCACGGCGCAAAGAACGGTGAATGAGACGGACGAGAACATCGCCCTATTGTATGCGCGCCATTCAGCGTTCTGATCGGCGGTGAGCTGCTTTGCGCGGGCGGTGTAGGTCTGCTGCTGGCATTGGCCGGATGGGCATCCACATTCGCCGTAGGCTCGAAAATCGCAACTATGGGTCATGACCGGCTCCAATACAGATAGGAGAGGCTGACAAGACCGGAGAGAATGCCGATCGCCATTTCAGCGAAGATGTAGGTCATGAACGGCCCTCCGCCTTGGCGATGGCAGCCCGAGCTACTGCGATGCGTTCAGCTTCTTCAGGGAACCAATCCGGATCATTTGCACCTTCCGCATATTCCGTAAGACTTTTCAGTGCCCTCAGAAGATCGTCATGGCAGTTGACCGCTCTTGCGATTAGGCCAAAATTTTCAAATGTCTGGCTTTTTGTTGGATAGTGTGGACTATCATCATGCCAGCTTGAGCTTGCGATGAACCGCCCATCAGCTCCTACAAGATGAACTGAATACTGGGAAAATCGGCTATCCGCCTTCCACGGTCTTGGGGTGTGCTTAATCTCAGACATGCCGTACCTCGATTTCCGGCACGCTGACAACATCGACGACATAGGCCCGGCGTGCCTTGGCCCTCTTCCGTTCCCGCATGTCGTGGTGCTGGTGACGGGGATCGTCCTTGACGAGCTTGAAGCCGAGGACGGCTATATTGGCGTCCGTTAGGAACCAGTTCCCCTCGATGGGGGCGAGATACTGGATTTGGAAATCTCTGGTGGTCATGCTGCACCGCCTTCGATTGCGGCTAGTTCGGCAGCCAGAGTAGCCTTGCGCCGCTCGACAAGTTCAGCGTCATTCGCGACCTTCATCGCCTTGATATCTTCGGGAATGCGAAGGGATGGATGCGTCTTCACCCATTCGAGCAGCGTGCCGTAGTGGAGATTGGTCGTGGTGTAGATATCGACGGCAAAATTTGGCTTATCGCGGAACTTGGTGCAGGTGGCCTCGAACTCAGAAAGGATTACAGCGGCGCGTTCTTCCTCAGTGTCGAAGAATTGAAATGATGTGTGGTAACTGTCGGAAAGGTATGGTTTGGCCCTCCATTCGTTACCTTTTTCAAAATTTCCACCTTCAACTCGAAGCCCGCGAATATCATCCATTTTGATGATACGTGGTATGTTCCTTGCGCCGTGGTAGCGATTTTCCTCCACCGACAGCGGGTAGAGGATTTTCCCGTCGAGCAGCTTGCCGAGGTCGATCATACCCTTATGGGTCTGCATCCACTGTTCAAGCTGGCGTTTTGCGTCAGCCAGTTTGTATTCAGCGGCTGAACGGTCGGCCTTAAGCTCCTTGATAACCTTCTGGGCTTCTGCCTTGATAGCAGCCAACTCATTGGTCTTGGCCTTGATGTCAGCATCGAGAGCCACAATCGGCGGCGTATCGAACAGAGAGGATCGCTCTACGGCCACGAGATACTTGGCCGGCTCGACATCCTCTTCCTCGTGAACGTCATCGCCATAGCCGTATTGTGTGAAGACCTTGACCATCGGGCGGACATAAGCCGTGCCGTCAATTTCATGATCTAGGCTGAATGCAGCTCCTGTCTTGTCGTAAAGCGTTTTCATCTTCCTCATCCTCATGAAAACCGCGGGTACTCAAACTCAGCCCGCGCGCCTGTGGCGATTGATCAACTTTCGAAATCCCGCTTGCCAAAGGCGGGATGCCGAAGGAGATAGGCAGTTAATCTGCAACTCGACGGGCTTGTTCGGCGAACGGGTCGAATTCGCGCGAGACACGGAACTCATAGATGCCGGGGTCTAGGTCGTAGCCGCCGTGCGGGTTCGCCGCGTCCTGAATGAACGACTGCGGTTCATCCAGAATTGCGAAGAAGATCTGCATACCGGCGGGGACGTTGTTGGTGCGCTCCATCACGTCTCCACCGGTCAAAACGTGGTGGTGACCGCTTTCGGAGTGGGAGATGACGAAGCCTTTCGCGATGCGATCGACCGTCTTCGTCTCCATGCCTACGGGGAGAGCATCGATCTTTACGATCCTGCATTCGCCCTGCTGTCCAATTACCTGTTTCATATGCACTTTCCTTTCAGGTTCTACGCTGGGGATGGATATATTCGGATTGCGGATCACCGATCCGCCATGCTTGAGCCGCCAAGGCGGTATTGATCGGAAGACCATCAATGTCGGAGACGCGCGGAACGCCCTCACAGATGATTCCGTTGCGTGGGCATACGGCTTTGAGGAACCGTCCTGGCTCTGGGAGACCCGGCAATGTCAGCTCGATAAGCTCGCCGATATCGGGGTTTGTATGCTTGTCGACAGTCTTGGCTTTCAGGACCGTAAGCATCTTCGGCCAACCGATGATTGCCGCACCCGCGGCACGCTGTTCGACATTCGACGCCTTGATGACTTCGTTCGGGTCGAGATTGGCGCGGTCGCTGATCCAATGATGAGGGACGCGCGTTCCGTGCCATGCGGATATGCCAAAGCCATCGCGATATTCGATCGCCAGCCCAGTTTCGCAGTGCAGACGATTTTGTTCGTCACGCTTCAGCGTACGCGGACGATCAGTCATGATCACAGCGCCGGCAAAGAACCAAACCCACCCGCAAGACTGAGCGATACGCAACAGAGGCTCAATCTTTTCGGTATTGGGCAGATCACAGACGCGGCGGAAGAAGGCCAACCATGAGAGCCAACCGGCTTCATGTTGGGAATAAAAGGCTTGGGATACCTGATCCCAGACCTGATCCCCGACCTGATCCCCGACCTGAGCCCAGACCTGATCCCAGACCTGAGCCCAGACCTGATCCCTGACCTGATCCCAGACCTGATCCCCGACCTGAGCCCCGACCTGAGCCCAGACCTGATCCCAGACCTGAGCCCAGACCTGAGCCCTGACCTGAGCCCTGACCTGAGCCCTGACGTTTTCACCAAGCCTAGTATTCTTAAGGATGGCAGCGCCTATAGCGCCCTCATGCGGCGATGCGAGGCGAATGAACAGTTTGGGTGCCGGCAGATTAGCGACGGCGTAGGCGTCTTTGATGGCCTGTTCCGCAGCGTCGAAATCTGCGGGTTCAGTTGATAGGCCGATGCGCAAGAACTCGTCCCGAATGGTCGGGATCATCGCCTCCTGCTCCGGCGTAAGCTTTTCGATTTTCATGACTATCCCCTTCCGCCCCATGCGGATCTCGTGTTGGTGGATTACGCCGCAACGGCTTCGGAACAGGCATCGCTCCACTCAAGAGTGGCATGCCGACCGATGACTGACTTGTCGTTGCAGATGACTGCCTCGATGCGCTTGAAGAGCTCCCGTTCGAAAGCATCCACGGTGCGTTCCCGATGAAGCATCGTGCCGCCGTCGAGCATGACGGAACGTACGTAGAACTCGCCGGGATAGTCTGCACCGGCATCCACAAGCTCAGCCGTGCCGCCGATCAGCATCCCGCTCTCGGTCTTGCC
>NZ_JAFEVL010000017.1 GCF_016901135.1 Martinezella lusitana
AGCCGGCGACCTGTGCATCGCTGAAGATGCCGGGGGTGCGCGGATAACCCTTGCCCTGCGCCGAGATCTGCGAGCCCTCGGTGATGATCAGGCCGGCCGTCGCGCGCTGACGATAATATTCCACCGCCAGCGATGTGGGCGCGTCACCCTCGCCGGCCCGGCTCCGAGTGAGGGGCGACATCACGGCGCGGTTGCGCAGCGTATAGGGTCCCAGTTGAATGGGTGACAGCAGCGTCTTGGGTACGGGCATCGGTTGGTGTCCTCTTAAAGGTCGTTTTAGTGTTCGGGTAGCGGGCTTGGCTGTCCGGGTCAGGCCGGCATCGGATCGAGGAAGACGTAAAGCTTCGTGATCTTACCATCCACGATCTCGACGACGTCGGTGCCACTCACGATGGGTGGTCCTTCCGCCGGGCCGAAGTGCCAGCGCATGCGGCCGATACCGTGATGGCCGACAGCAGGACCGAACGTTCCAAAAACGAAGCTCGATGGCGCTTTCGACAAGATCGCATCAACCACGTGATCGACGCCGTCATAACCCGTCGCTTCGGCATCAGGCTCATAGACCGTTACCGTTTCGGCATAAATCTCACGGATCGCCACGCGACGCTTTTCAGCGTCGCGCTCGGCAAAAACGCGATAAAGATGTGCCTGCATGAGACCGTCATAGTCGATGGTCGAACCTGTCTGTTGATTGGTCATGTTTCACCTTTTGACTTTGAATATTCCAGGGAAGCGGGCGCCAAGCCCGCCCCTCTCAATCGCATCAAGCGCGGATCACTGATTGAGCTGGACCAGATTGACGATGGCCAGCGGGCCTCCGGGGAACTGCACGAGACGGCTCTGTTCAAGGCCACCGAGGTCAATCGACACATAACCCACCTTGACGATCAAATCGCTGACCGCCTTCTTGGCGTCCGCATCCTCGCCGGCGACGAAGAGCACACGACGACCCCCGTCTACTTTCGGGTCGGCCTCCAGAACGGGCGCGACCAGATGATTGAACGCCTTAACGACGCGCGCACCGGGAGCCCATTCGGCCACAGCCTGGCTCGACGCCCGACCGCCAAGATCGATGGGCTGGTAGGACGGCACTTCGACGGCATTGTTGGCATCGACGAGGATCCGACCGTCCCACGGGCCAAGATTCTTCAACGCGCCCTCGATCCGATCCCAGTTCACCGCCAGAAAAACGATGTCGGCTTGTGCGGCTTCCTTGAGGGTGACAGCCTTTGCATTCGGGCCTAGCTCACTGACCAGCGCCTGAAGGGTTTCTGGACCCCTGCTGTTGGCGATCGACACTTCGATGCCGTTGCGGGCGAATTTGCGGGCGATAGCCGAGCCAATAGCGCCGGCGCCGATAATTGAAATGCTCATAATGCTTTCCTTTTTCGAGAGGACGATGATGTTGTTGGGGGGTAATTAGGCGCGTTCTGATGATAGCGGTAGTTGGCGCCGAGTTGTATCTGTTTCAAACATTCGTTATGACTGATGCTTATGGAAACCCTCGCCAATCTGGAATCCTTCGTCCGAAGCGCCGAAAGCGGCAGCTTCTCCCTGGCAGCGCGGCGGCTGACCCTCACGCCTGCCGCGGTCAGCCGCAACGTCGCGCAGCTCGAGCGAAATCTGGGCGTCAGGCTGTTCCAGCGGAGCACGCGCGGCCTGACGCTGACTGAGGCGGGCGACCGCTTCCTGCAGTCGGTGCGCAGTGGTCTCGACAGCATTCAGGGGGCGATTGCGGACATTACGCTCAATGCCGGCCAGCCCGCCGGCATCCTTAGGCTGAACGCGCCGGCCGGTTTCGGGGTGCAATTCCTGTTGCCTCTGATGCCCGCCTTTCTCGAACGGTATCCGGGGGTGACGCCGGACTGGTACCTCGACAATCGTCCGCTCGATCTGATTTCCGGCGGATTCGACGCGGCCATCGGCGGTGGTTTCGACCTGCCCGATGGTATGGTGGCGCGGGAGTTAGGGCGGATTCATCTGATCGCTGTGGCATCGCCAGCCTTCATGCGCGGCAGGAGCCGGCCCGAAGATCCAGCCGGGCTCGCGCAGCTTCCCTGCGTGGCCATGCGCTCGCCGCTCAGCAGCCGCCTGCGCACCTGGGTGATGCGAAACGCCACGGGCGCGGAGATGACGGCCGTCGAGAAGGCTGTAATGATCGTCAACGATCCCGACGCTCTGTGTTCGGCGACCCTCATGGGCATCGGCGTCGCTCTGGTTGCTCTGCCGCTTGCCGCTCCGCATCTGGAAAGTGGCGCATTAGAACGGCTGTTGCCCGAATGGCACGTCGATGTCGGGCCAATGTCGGTCTACTTCACCAGCCAGAAGCTGCTTCCCGCCAAGACACGCGCCTTCGTCGATTTCATCACCGACGCATTCCGCACTCAAAAGCTGACGCAGGTTGTGCCAGTCCCGCATACCACCGGCAAAGGCACTCTTTAATCAGGCGTCAGCATAGTTTCTGGCACGGACAATGTCTCGACGGCGTGAACGCTTTTCCCACTCGCGCACCCGGCACGTATTGCTTGAAAATTTGCTTGAGTATTTTCCTCCCAAATCGACCGGCTTGATGCCACAAGCCGCCAACGGATTGCTTGGGTCTTTCGCGTCCGGGGAGGCTGGATCGAGGAACACAACCGGGTTGGTGCCGTCCACTACAATGCGACCGTTCCAGGCAGGCAAGCTGCCGAACACTTTTTCGACATCGACCCAGCGCTTGCAGCTTCTTCGTCCGTGCCTGCCGTGATGGAAGGGCCAAGTTCCTCGATCAATGATGAGGAGCAAGCGGATGATTAGCAGAAGCAACCATGACGAATTCGACACTCGTGACACGTTCGGCCAAGAGATCCGCTGGTAAGGTTGGCAGTGACCCAACTAGACCAAAACTCGCGCCGCCACCGATCGCCGGCTGCACTACGCCACCCAATGCTTCAACATAGAGCCGTCGTAAAGGGGTGACCGGGAACCCTGCCCTGAATTCAGCGCGACGTCGACAAATGCCATATGGGAAAGAAGACGTCGATAACTGCTGTTACGAACGTCCGATTGGTCGAAAGAAACACCATCGAGATGTCATGTCCTCTTATCGCCTCAACCGATGGATTGCATCGACAAATACAGGCTGTGCCGAGTTTCGCAAGCGTGGCAAATCACACATCGTCGTTTGATATCAAGGAGACTGCGATGGCGAAGGGGGCCCGCTGCGATCACGTGGCTGTCATGGAGGATTCCAGTCGCGGGTTCGACACGTTCCGGCGTGCCCTTGCGCGACCACCTTTACGCAGTCCCGGCTGCTGCCTAGGTGTCGCAGCTCAATCGCACCATCAAAAAACGTCGAATGCCGACCGCGCTGCACAAAGCAGCGTGTCGGCCAATTCTCAAGCAAGGATTGGCAAATATGACTAACATAGATAATCCCCTCACCTCCGGACCCAATCGCCGCGAATTCCTCGCAGGCGCTGTCGCCGCCGCAGCCGGTCTGACCGCCGCCGGTACAGCCAGCGCGCAGACGAAAAGCGGCGCTCGCTTTGACGTCGTCATTGTGGGCGGCGGTTCCGCTGGCGCCGTGCTCGCCAACCGGCTGAGCGCAGATCCGGTGCGGCGCGTGCTGCTGATCGAAGCCGGCAAGGCTTATGCGCCGAACGCCTATCCCGATCCCGTTCGGCGGCAGGATCTCGTCGGCGGCGACCCGCTGCATGACTGGGGCTTCCAGAGCGAGCCGGGCGTGCTTGGGCGGAAAATTCCGCTCAATCGCGGCAAGGTGCTGGGCGGTTCGTCGGCCATCAATGGCGCCGTGGCGATGCGACTGCCGAAGTCCGACCATGATCGCTGGGCAAGGGAACATGACCTCGGCTCACTGAGCTGGAATGCGACACACCCCTTCTACAAGTCGCTGGAACGGACGTCCGGCAAGGGCGGTGAGGGCCATGACGGACCTTTTCCTGTCCACCAGCTTGGTGAGGAGGAGGTCTCCGATCAGCATCGCGCCTTTATCGCGTCGGCGCTTGCCGCCGGCCATCAGCGCTCGGCGGGTTTTGCCACTGAACAGCCGCTGGGCGTTGGTCCTTATGTGATGAACACTCGCATGGGCGTGCGCCTCAATACCGGCATGACGCTACTGAGCGACTCGGTTCGGGCGCGCCCCAATCTGACGATCCGCGACGAAACCCTGGTCGATGCAGTTGTCGTCGAGGCAGGACGTGTAACAGGGGTTCGGCTGGCAGGCGGAGAAGTCGTAGCAGCGGGCGAAGTCATCCTGTCCGGCGGCACCTACGCCAGTCCAGCGATCCTGATGCGATCGGGCATCGGCCCGGCTGATGCGTTGCGCCGCCTCGATATCCCGGTCATCGCCGATCTGCCGGTCGGTCACCGGCTGCAGGATCATCCGCTTGTTCCGACGGTATGGTCAATCCGCAAGGAGGCGGTCGGGCTGCCCTACCCACCGATCGGCGCCATGCTGTGGACACGCTCGCGCCACGCGATCGGCGACGAAGCCGATCTCAACATCAGCACCGCGACGCTGCCGGACGACGGCAAATCATCGGCCGGCGCGATGTTCCTGCTCTTCGCAGCCCTCGTGCGTCCGCGTTCCGTCGGTTCCCTCACCATCGCCAGCCGTGATCCCAATGCGGCGCCCGTCATCGATCTTGGGTTCCTCAAGGACAATGCCGACCGCGAGCGCTTGATCGACGGTGTCGAGATGATCCGCGATATCGCGCGCCACAAGCCCTTTGCCGACATGATCAGCGGCGAGTTGGCGCCAGGACCAGCCAGCCGCGATCGCGCTTCGATCAACTCCGCGTTGGCGGCTTCCGTTATCACCTACCAGCATCCAACCTCCACCGTGCCGATGGGCGGCGCCAAGGATCCGACCGCCGTCGTCGACATTGAAGGACGCGTTCGCAGCGTGGCTGGTCTGCGCGTCATTGATGCCTCGATCTGGCCGGACGTGCCCTCCGTCGCCACGGGGTTCCCGACCATGATGCTGGCAGAACGTATCGCCGCGAAAATGGCCTAGGCAGTACGCGTGACTGGTAAAGGAGAAGAATATGGCTTCCAATACACCTAAACTGGCTCTTGTCACCGGCGGAAGCCGAGGACTTGGCCGCAATACCGCACTTGCGCTTGCTAAAGATGGCGTCGACGTCGTCATTACCTATCACACTCACGATGACGACGCTCAGGCCGTCGCGCGCGCGATTGATGGAATGGGGAGAAGAGCGGCTGTTATCCGGCTCGATACGTCCGATGTTTCCACCTTTCCGGCATTCACCGATACATTGCGCGAGATCCTGAAGACGACCTGGTCGCGAGACAATATCGATTTCCTGGTCAACAATGCCGGCATAGGTCTTGCCGCTCCGATTACTGGCTGCAGCGAAGAAATGTTCGACCGGTTGATGGCCGTCCATCTCAAGGGCGTGTTCTTCCTGACCCAGTCATTGTTGCCCGTGATCGCCGATGGCGGCCGCATCGTGAACCTGTCCAGTGGCCTGACTCGTTTTTCGCTTCCGGGCTACGCGGCCTACGCGATGATGAAAGGCGGGATCGAAGTCTTTACGCGATACCTCGCCAAGGAACTCGGGCCGCGCGGCATCGCCGTCAATACCGTCGCCCCTGGCGCCATTGAGACAGATTTCGGCGGTGGTGTCGTTCGCGACAATGCCGGGCTCAACAAGATGATCGCTGGGCAAACCGCGCTCGGCCGTGTGGGCCTGCCTGATGATATCGGACCGGTGATTGCTTCACTGCTGTCCGATGGCACTGGATGGATCAACGCGCAGCGTATCGAGGCCTCTGGAGGAATGTTTGTGTGATGGGACGTCGGCGGCCGCGTGAGCGGCCATCCGGCACTGTTTTGTGATAACCGAATGGTGTGTGACATGAGCGATATTGATACCCACGACTATCTTGCTGGCGGGACATGGAAGAAGGCTTCGGGCAATGCGACTTTCGATGTGCTGGAGCCCTATAGCGGCAAGCTGATGTCGCGTGTTGCGGCGTGCGGCGGCGCCGAGGCGCAAGACGCGATCGAAGCGGCCCAGCAGGCGTTTCCGGCTTGGGCGGCGATGACGGCGTCCGATAAGGCCGCCCTATTCCTGAAGGCCGCACAGATCTATCGCAGCCGAACGGACGAGATCGCTGATATCCTATCGCGCGAGACCGGGAGCACGATATCCTTTGCGCGTTTCCAGCAAGGCCTGGTCGTCCAGAACTTGGAAGCGGCGGCGGGCTGGGTCCACAATCCTCGGGGCGAGACGTTCCCGAGTGATGTCCCCGGCCGGTTTTCGTTCAGCATCCGCCGCCCGCTCGGCGTCGTTGCCTGCTTCACGCCCTGGAACGGCGCCAACATCCTGTCCTGGCGTGCGGCGCTGGGACCACTGGCGGCGGGCAACACCGTCGTCATCAAGCCGTCTGAATTTGCACCGGTCTCGGCTGGCCTGATGGTCGCCCGGATCGCCGAAGAAGCGGGCTTCCCGGCCGGTGTCGTCAATGTCGTCCCGCATGCTCCGGGAGGGGCAGGCGCGATCGCCGACGCGGTTTTCGCCTCTGAGCACGTGCGCTGCATCAATCTCATCGGCGGGGTCGGCACGGCACGCATCCTGGCCGAGCGCGCCGGCCGGACGCTCAAACGCTCGGTGCTCGAGCTGGGCGGCTACAACCCGCTGATCATCCTCGACGACGTCGATGTTGATTATGCGGTACGCACCGCCGTGTTCGGATCGTTCTTCCATCAGGGGCAGATCTGCATGAACACGCGCAAGATCATCATCGACCGCAAGCTGCATGACGAATTCCTCGACAAGTTCGTCAAGCGCGCCCGCCAGTTGCCGATGGGTGACCCCTCCAATCCCGAGACACTGATCGGCCCGCTGATCAACACCGCGGCGATCGAGAAAGTCCACAAGGGCGTTCAGGAAGCGGTGTCGCTCGGCGCCCGGATCGAGACGGGCGGAACGTTCGATGGACAGGTCTACCATCCGACCATCCTGACGAAGGTTCCCTATGAAGCGACAATCTCCAACCAGGAGACCTTCGGGCCGGTCGTCATCGTCGAGCCGGTCGATACGGTCGAGGATGCCGTGAGGGTTGCGAACCGCACATCCTATGGCCTCGTCGCGTCGATCCTAAGTGGCGACAGCTACCGGGCGCTTGAGCTCGCGCCGCGGATCCAGGCCGGGGTGGTCAACGTCAACACGGCCACAGTCAATGACGAGGCGCATGTACCGTTGGGCGGTGTGCGTGATAGCGGTTGGGGCCGAACCGGACCGGACTGCATGAAGGATTTCACCGACACGATCTGGATCAATGCCCGCCACAGCGGTAACGAAGCCCAGTATCCGTTTTAAGAGGTCGCGGTAAACGAGGGCTGGCAGCCTGTCTAGGCCGCCAGCCTGCAGCACATTTGAACGGAACAAGCAAGGAATCAACCATGTCCAGCATTGCTATTCTCGGCTCCGGCAAAATCGGTTCAGCACTGGCAGCGCGGTTCCATGCGGCCGGCATTCCCGCGGTCATTGCCAACAGCCGCGGTGCCGCGTCATTGGCCGAATTCACAGATCGCTTCGAAAAAGGTATCAAGGCCGTTGAGGCTCGAGATGCGCTCAATGCCGATATCGTCATACTCGCGATGCATTTCGACTCCGTCCCGGTGGCGGTCGGAGGAGTTGGCGACTGGGCGGGCCGAATCGTCGTGGATGCGACGAACGCCATCAATTTCCCAGACTTCACGCCACGCGATCTCGACGGAAAACTCTCCACCGAGGTTGTGTCTGAACTCGTGCCCGGTGCTCGCGTCGTCAAAGCATTCAATACGCTTCAAGCGCCGGTGCTTGCCGCTGATCCCGGCACAGCCGCCGGCCGCCGCGTCCTATTCCTGTGCGGCAACGAAAAAAGCGCAAATCGAACAATTTCTGGTCTGATCAACGACCTTGGTTTCTTTCCCATCGACCTCGGGCCGCTTTCGGCCGGCGCCCCGATGCAACAGTTTAATGGCCCTCTCGCAAAGATGAATCTTCTGAAAGACTGAAATGCTCGGCGCAACCGAGGCAGCTAGTAACGGATGCTACCGATATCCACGTCGCACTGGCAATAAGGTTCGGGCTTTACATCGGTTGACCCGATGGAAAACATCAGGAAATACCGGCTTTTCTCCCTTATCCCTGCGTGCCACCCTATCGCAGTCAGCAGAGGCTTCAACAACATTTCGCAGCCTTTGATAACCGCCTTGTGGCAAAGCAAACGGATCTGTTCCATGACGACCATTCTGCATATCGATTCAAGCATTCTCGGCGGCTATTCGGTCAGCCGGACGTTGACCGCCGACATCGTCGCCAAGCAGCTGGCGCTTCATCCGGGCGCTCGGATCAT
>NZ_JAFEVL010000055.1 GCF_016901135.1 Martinezella lusitana
TATACAACAAATAAATGTCACAGCAATTTAGAAATGAAACAAAGTAATCAATTTAGAAATGCGACATCATACTATCCATTATTACTGCCTCTGCAAGATTCTATAGGTATGGATACGCAGGCGCGAGCCGCCGACCGGGTGGAGCTGGCCAGGGATGCGTAGCCCGGTCGGCGGCGGATGCTTAAGACGACAAAGATGGAAGGCGCGTTGCCGCGCCTTCAGGCAGCTAATCGACATGCAGGGCCGGCAATGTTGTTCAATGGGCGGTATAAGCTCCGTCTACCAGATGGCAGCTTCCGGTGATGAAGCTTGCCTGTTCGGACAGAAGGAAACATACGAGAGCCGCCACTTCCTCAGGGTTTCCGCGCCTGCCCATGGGCTGGAGTGCTTCCATGCGTCGGCTGCTTGTTACTTCCAAATGCTCCGACAAAAGCGGCGTTTGAATCCAACCGGGACCGACGGCATTGATGCGGATGCCCAATCTGGCATATTCGATTGCGGCAGCCTTCGTCAGTCCGACAACGCCATGTTTGGCTGCCGTATACGCCGATGCCAGTGGCAATCCAACCGAACCGAGAATCGAAGATATGTTGACGATAGCGCCACCGCGCGGCAACATGGCGGCGATCTCGTATTTCATGCAGTAAAAGGCGCCGTCCAGATTGACGCTCATCAACTTACGCCACTGATCGAGTGGGTAATCCCCAGTTGTCTTTCGCACACCATCGAGTCCTGCGTTATTCACCGCCAAATGCAGGCCACCATAGGTTTGGACGGCGAAATCGATCAACCGCTTTACGGCTTCGGCATCGGAAACGTCGACAGTAAAGGCACAAGCCTTGCCTCCCTGCGCGCAGATCTCGTCGGCGACGCGACGTGCTCCATCGGCGTCAAGATCGGCAACGACAACCTTACCCCCCTCGCTGCCGAGTTGAAGGGAAATCGCGGCGCCGATCCCAGAGCCCGCCCCCGTGACAACCGCGACTTTTCCGTCGAGGCCAAGCTTCATAATGTCCCCCCTTTTAAGTTCCTGCTAATCGAGCAGAGGCCGATGGTTGATGCAAGTGGTTTCATCGGCGATGCACAACCGCGCATTTGCTACGGCCGGGAGCCGTTTCAAGCTTCCTGAATTTTTGTCGGTCCGACTGCCGGTAGAGCCTCGAATGAGACCCAGGCCTCTCACATAATAGCAGATGCAGCTTTGGGCTTTCGATGTTTCTCAAACTCAATCAGAATCAGCTAATGTGCGATAGCCTTAGAAGCGCGGCGATGTTAAAGACGAGCGCAGGGCTGATCTATTGCTGGGCAGGTGAAAATGGACGAAAGCCGCGTTACGCGCCGGGGATTGGTGCTCGGTAGTTTGAGTTTGATGATTTCTGGATGCGTGTCGGGGTCGGAGGATGGGCCGCCGCTTGGGTATAAGGTCTTTGGGAGGGATCCGGATGAAAATCCTGACCTTCGGCGGCAAGAGGTGGCCTATGAGGGAGGCGAGCCGCCGGGAACGATTGTCGTCGATACGTCGGAGCGCTATCTCTACTTTGTGGAGCAAGGTGGCCTGGCAACACGCTATGGTGTTGCCGTTGGCGAGGAGGGGTTGAGCTTCAAAGGGGAAGCCACCATTGGACGTAAGGCGGAGTGGCCATCCTGGAAGCCCACCGATGACATGATGCAACGCAAGCCTCGTCTAATGCAGTATGCGGACGGCGTGCCGGGCGGACCGCTCAATCCGCTAGGCGCGGCCGCCCTTTATCTTTACCAGGACGGACATGACACCATGTTCCGCCTGCATGGAACAAACGCCCCCTGGTCGATAGGTCATGCGGTGTCGAACGGATGCATCCGTCTGACAAACTCAAATATTATCGACCTCTATAGCCGCGCCCCGGTGGGGACGCGGGTAGTGGTCATCTGATCGAATATTTGCTCATCGAACCCGTCAGTTTGATCAAGGGCAACTTATGCACGTTCGAAAATACGCAGATAATCCGTCACAAGTGTGTTTTTTCTGCACTAGGCTAATATGTTAGTTGCGGCTACTATTTGATTCGTTGCCTGCGATAAGTAATGCAACCCTAAGGAGAGAGGACTTCTTTGATGATGAGAATTCTAATCGTGATCATCTCCGTTTTGGCAGTTGCCAATCTCAGCGCTTGCGCATCGATTGGCAAGGGAAAGGGTAAGGCGCCGCCGCCCGCGGCAGCAGTCTACAAGTAAGCTTACCTTCGATGAGCGGGGGGGCCGGATTAGGCCTCCCCTCCCATATCCTGCCGCATGATCCCGCTTGCAATCACCACGGCGAAGAGTTGATCGCTAACTTCTAGCCCGCGCTTGTTGGGCCTATCTAATGGAGCGTACCATGATGCGTGGAATGGGTGGCCTTTCGCTTGCAGTCCTGCTGGCGTTGGCGACAGCATCGTGCCAGACGGAAGACAAAAGTCCCCAGCCCCGGTTCACTTCCAACCGCCACGGCCCGGCAACAACCTCCGCTCAAAACAAATCTGGTCACTTTATCGAATTTCGTTCGCGCTATGCGCTCACTTATGGCCATACCTACGTGGTTTTTGGACGTGCCGATGAAAATGGAAAGATGATCGATCCTGAAGTCGCGGGCCTTGCGCCGGCCTCGCCGGATGCTGCGCCTTACATCTTGGGCCATTTCGTGCCGGTGCCGGCCACGACCGGAGCGACCGATGGTGACCTGGAAGAACAGTACAGGTCGGCCAGCTGGCGGGTCATGCTTAGCGACGCCGAATACGCGGATGTTGTTGCCTTCATACGCAAGCAGCAAGCCACTTCCCATCTGTGGCAAGCAACGATCGACAATTGCAATGCCTGGGTGGGGAACATCGCACGACACATGGGATATAAGGTCCCCGGTATCTGGCTGAGGCCGCAACAGTTCATTACGCAACTCCGAGAGATGAATACGGCTTGAGGCGTTGTCGTACGGAGTCCGCGAGCCGCTCTGGTACTATTCGATTCTTCCGGTAAATTATCGATGATATTGAGGAACGAGCGTGGTCATACCGCCGACGCGCGTCGACGATCGCGGATCGCAGAAAGGCTTTGGTGAACAACCTGATCGTATCGGCAGCCGGGGCCGGCGAAATCATCTGGGTGCTCGGGGTCGTCACCTGGTACGTTATTCGATATCCTTTCGCGCGTCGCGCTAAGCGCTTGCGGGTCGTCCGCGATCAACGCTCTCACATCGAGACCATCGGGCTTGCCGCGGCTCTTCTGGGCCTAGCGGTCGTGCCCGGAATCTACGTCGCAACGGGCATCCCGCGGGTGGCCGATTATCCTGCCCACGCATGGGCTGTGGGCGTCGGGACGATTTTGTTCTTGTCAGCAATGTGGATTTTCCGCAGGACACATAAGGAACTCGGAAAGAACTGGTCGATAACGCTGGAGATTCGCGAAAAGCATCAGCTGGTTTGCAGCGGCCCATACGCCCTCATCCGCCACCCAATGTACACGTCTTTCCTGCTCATGGGGCTTGGTCAGGCCTTTTTACTGTCGAACTGGGTGGTGGGGCTGGCAGGTTTGTTGGGCTTTGCAACCCTTTATTTCCTGCGGGTAGACAAAGAAGAGCGTATGATGTTGAAGTATTTCGGCCCTGAGTACCGCGCCTATATGGATCGCACGAAGCGAATTATTCCTTATCTATATTAGAGGTGGCACCATGCGAGGGCGAACCATCAAGTTATCAGCATCACGACGTCTTGTCGGAGATTTGATGAGATTCTCGATCGGTGTACCGCGTGTTACGGTGCAGCGGCAGATGAATCTTGGCCCGCTGCTTGAAGCCAGGACGATGCAGCCGCAGCCAGTGAGGCCGTCCTGGACCGTTCTTTTCCTGAAGGGGTACGCGCTCCTCGCGAGCGAGATTCCAGAGCTGCGGCGCGCCTACGTCAAGTTGCCTAGAGTGCAGCTTTATGAATACCCGGAAAGCGTGGCCTCAGTTGCCCATGAGCGCGAACATGAGGGTGAGAAGGTCGTATTGCTCAGCCTCATAAAGCGCCCCGAGAAGAGATCCATCATCGAGCTCGAGGCGCTTACCGGGGCAGCTCGGTCACGTCCGGTTCTCGAGATAAAGGAATTCCGGCGGATGCTGAAGTTTGCACGTCTGCCGGGGCCTCTTAGATGGTTGATGATGTGGCTTGGGTTGAACATCGGCAGACAACGGCCGCGCTTTTTTGGCACTTTTCAACTATCGGTCTATTCGGGCCTCGGAGCAGAGTCCCTCAATCCGCTTACGCCATTGACGACACTGCTGAACTACGGCCCGATCAGCAAGAGCGGAACAGTAACCGTGCGGATCCATTACGACCACAGAGTGATGGATGGGGCCAATGTGGCGCGAGCCCTGGAGCGGTTCGAAAAGATATTGAACGACGACGTTGCCTATGAAGTGAAAAACCTTGCTCAAAGTAAAGTCGTGCCCAGCACGGCCGCCTTGAGAAACGCGACATGAGCCTCCAGGAAGAGGCCCGCTTTGCAGTCGTGGTCGTCGGTGCCTCGCGAGGCATCGGGAGGGCAATGGCCAAAGTCGTTTCCCGCGAACAGGCTGTTGTCGTACTTGTTGCGCGGTCATCGGAAGGTCTAGCGGCTGCGGCGGCTGACGTGCGGGAGGCAGGTGGCGAGGCGTACACACTTGAGCTGAACGTCGTAGCAGCCGATGCATCGACGCGTCTGCGGGATTTCTTGTCCGCAAACGGTTTGGTCTGTGATGTCCTCATCAATAGTGCTGGATATGGTTTGCGCGGCGCGGCGACGATCCTTCCTGTTGAGGAGCAGCTTGGGATCGTTGATCTCAATATACGCGCCCTCACCGCTCTGACCCTTCACTTTTTGCCTGAGATGGCGGCGCGGCGTCGCGGGGGTGTGGTCAATCTCGGCTCCATAGCCGGGTTCCTTCCGGGGCCGAATATGGCGCTCTATTATGCCAGCAAAAGCTTCGTGCGCTCCTTTTCGGAAGCGCTTCATCAGGAGCTTCGGGACACCGGCGTAACCGTGACATGTGTAGCTCCAGGCCCAGTGTCCACGGAATTCCTCGAAAAATCCGGCGCCGGCCGGGCGACGCTATTCAAGATTCTGCCCAAGCTGGATTCGGCTTATGTGGCCGAAAGGGCCTGGCGCGGGTTCAAATCCGGACGCCGTCTCGTCGTGCCGGGCATTTCGGCCAAGCTGGTTGCCCTTACGGCGAGGTTGTTGCCTTCGCTTATTCTGCTGCCATTGGTCGGCCGATTGCAACGTCGCAGCGGCGATCCATGTCCCTGCGGTTCAGGCAAAAAGTTCAATGAATGCTGTG
>NZ_JAFEVL010000054.1 GCF_016901135.1 Martinezella lusitana
CTTGCCCAATAGCTCGCTTGAAGAACGACGGTGCCAGAAAGCACGGCAATCAGGCTAGACACCGGAATCTCTTGGCGTTCGCCGAGGTTCGCAACCATGGACGAGAAGATCGGAAAGACGATCCACAACAAGAAACCGACCGCAAGGGTCTGCACCGTTAGAAGTGCGGCGTAGGTGACCGCGCCGTGTTTTCTCACCCATGGTACAGAACGCTCAAGTGATGGCATCTCGAAGCTCCGTCCAGAGATCCCGTTTTGAATTAATGCGCGGCGGTCGGCGTGATGATTCCCAGATTGCCAAGTCCGCTCACGATCAGTTGGATTGCGACTGCAGTCAAAAGAATGCCGAAGACGACCTCCGAGACGATCAGACTGGCAGGCTTCATGCGCTTGGCCAGCTTGTCGATGTTGGTGAACACGAGATAGTCGAGCGCGGCGACGATCAGGATCAGACCCGTAACAAGTACGGCACTGACAATCGAGACGACTTCACCCGAGGCCAGGATGATGACCGTGATGCCGACGGGATTGAGCAGATAGGGAACGGCGAGCGGAAAGACCGCGATCTTCGCCGGGTCGATCGGAATCCCCACGTCATCGTTCGGCTTTTCCGTCGGTCCAGACGCCATCTTGATCGCGATAAGCGCAAGGATAATGCCGCCGGCGACAGCGACCGCACCGCCCGTGATGTGGAGAAGCCTCATCAGCAGAGCGCCGGTCGCGAACAGGATCAGAGCGGTGACCGTTGCCGTCAAAACCATCTGGCGACCGATGCGCACTTTGGTTTCGGTATCGAAGGCATGTGTCTTTTCCAGGAATGGAACCAGAGCGATCTTCGGCCCCATGCCGATCAGAAGCAGCAGGAGAAGCTTTCCAACGAGCGCGGCATCGATGACTGAGAAATCCATGGAACGTTCCCTCTAAAATTTGTGACGCGGAAATCAAGTCCTCCCAATAGGGGTGGACGGGTGGCAAAGAAAACCAAGCAGGCTTGCCGGTTTTGTCGGTCGGGCCGTTCAGCGTGGGCAGACGTCCCAAAAACCCGTCGTCCTAGCTGGGGAGGTGTAGTACCAGCACTGACCGGACTGCGGCGGCGCACCCGCAAGGGAAACGGCCGCAGCTCCAGCGACGAAGCCGATGGCAGCGCCCGCGGCGATGGCGCCACCCGGACGCCAGTAGCGACGCGGAGCGACGACCACCACGCCGCGCCGGGCAGGTCTAACGGCAGGGCGATAGGCGGGGCGGTATGCCGGGCCTGCCCGCCGGCCGACCGCAGCACATCCGCGCGGTCCGCAGGCCGCAGCACCGCAACCCCTGGGGCCGCACGCAGCCACGCCGCGGCGGGCTTCTGCTGACGAAGGGGAGAGGATGGGGGTGGTGACCAGCATCAGAATGGAAATCGCGGAGAGCATCTTACCGATCGTCTTCAGTATCTTCATCTTATCCTCCTATTGGTCCTTTGTCTCGGCAGCCGCCAGCAGCGCCTGGTTTTGCTTCGCCAAGGTCTGCTGGGCAGCGGCTGCGATACCTGCATCCTTCTCGCCCGAGACCTGCACTGTCGGCACGGCGATTTTGATGCCGTTCTCGTTGAATGCCTGGTGGATCATCCGCAGGGCTCGGCGTTTCAATGTGAATTGCTGGCCGGGAAGGGTCATGAACTTGATGCGCAGAAGAAGGCCGGAATCGCCAAGGCTGTCGATTCCCTGCATCTTCAGAGGCTGGATCGTGATCGGCTTGAACTCCGGATCCTCGGACAGTTCCTGGCCGATCGCCTTGATGATCTTGCGAGCCTTCTCCACGTCAGCGTCATACGTCACTGTGATCGTCAACTTCTCGATCACCCAGTCGCGGCTTAGGTTTTGCACGGCTCCGAGTTCGCTGAACGGCACGATGTAAATTGCGCCGCGATGATGTCTGAGTTTGATGGACCGCAGGCTGAACGACTCGACAGTACCCTTGTAGCTGCCGCTCTGGATGTACTCGCCCACCCTGAAGGCGTCGTCCAGGAGGTAGAACATCCCGCTGATGACGTCCTTGACCACCGTCTGTGCGCCGAAGCCGATGGCAACGCCGACGACGCCCGCCCCGGCGATCAACGGCCCGATCTCGACCCCGAGCGATGACAAGGCCATCATAATGGCAACGGCCACGAAGAGGATCATCGCGAAGTTACGAAGGATCGGCAGCAGGGTTCTGAGGCGGGTGCGCCGCCGCTCCCGTTCGCTTCCGACCTCAAGGACAGCCTCGGTGTCACCGAGCTTGCGATCAATCAGGACCTTGACGACGTTCCAGGCGAGATCGACGACCAGGAGAATGATCCCCGCGCTCAAGACGCCACGGACCAACCTCAAGGCTGGAGAATCCTGCATCGTCATCTGCGTGAGCCGGACTCCCAGGACATCGGCGAGCAGAACGATTGCTCCGACGATCAGAGCGGCTCTTATACCTCGCTCTACGATCACCGAGACGACGGTGCCTCTTCGATGCCCATCTTCTTCCGCAGCGGAGGACCGCAGGAGGTTGTCGACGGACGCCTTGGTAAGGGCGATCGCTCCCGGTAGCGCCGCACAGACGACGGCGATCCAGAAGAGCTTCATCGCCCCGACCACCCAAAGGAGCCAGACACCAACAAAGTAGACAGTCCAGAGCCAGTTCCGCGCGCGGAGACCAATCCGGCCGGATTGGCCGTCGGACAATGCGGTGGGGCGTCGCCAAACGGCTTCGATGCCGATGACGAGAAGCACCAGACCTAGAGTGTATGCCACGAGTTGCCGGGCTGGAATTGAGAAGCCGAGGGTGCCAAGCAGATGGATGGTGACCCAGCCGAAGGCGTACCAACCCACGAGATAGGCCAGGCGTTTTGCCCAGTGGGCGGCGGCGGCGTCCGTGACAGGCACGACACGGAATTGATCCTCTTCCTTCGCGTGAGGTACTAGAAGCACGTCGAGAAGAGCACTTGCCAGGCGGAAGACTACAATCGCGAAGAGGTATCCGACAACGATCTCCCTGATGAGCGGCGGCCATTCGAACAAAAGGAAGAACCCGATGCTGCCGAGGCCGAACGAGAGGACGTAGCATGTTGCCCACAACAGTCGGGCAGCGATGGCGATCATTCTCTCCCGAACGGTGGCAAACGGCGCGCGTGCCATCCAGGAGCGCCATCCCGCGGTGATCCAATAGAACAACCATTGTGCGGCCAGTCCGACTGCCACGAAGGCGGCGACGAGGAAGATCGGTCGCGTGCCGCCATTCGCCTGCACGTCTCGTTCAAGTACTGCGGCACCGCGCATTGTCTCCGAAGGAAAGGATTGCGCCGCGGCAAGCAAGGCAGCAGCATGGCTGCGAAAGCGGGTCGTGAATTCTGCAAATGATAAGCCAGGATCCGATGCCGGAAGCGGCGGTTCCAGCTCCGGCTCTGCTTTGGCGGCGGCGGGCTGCTGCTGCAACCAGTTCTGCACGTCGGGATCTGCGAACAAGCCGATGAAACGCTGGACGCTCTCGGGCTGTGACTTCGCTGGCGTGTCGTTCTGCGCCGCGGCAGTGGAAACGCCCATGAGAACAGCTATCGCCAGCGCAGCCGCAGCGATCAGCGTACCGACGGAGGTGATTTTCGAAAGCGCTGCCATTGTCTGTCCTTACCTGAATGAAATCGATGGCCGTCGCACCGCTCTGCGGCCATTAGCGCCCGCATGCCCTCTGCCTGTTCACGCCGGCCTCACAGTCAGACGATCTCTGCTTCGTGCCGGCAGGACCGGTGAGGCCGCTTACCTGGCCAGCGTAATTATCTCTGGTATCCGCATCGACGACGGCGACCGGGGCGGCAAGGATCAGCCCCGCTGCGCTACCCGCCGCCGCCGCGGTACTCGTCGTCGCCGCAAGGATCTTGTCTCCAAGGCCCACTTTGCTATCGGTCAGTGTTTGCCCGTTTGAGATGCGTGCGCCGATGAGACGAACGACCTCGGGCGATTCCGCGAACTTGCCGTGATTGAGACTGTCGCCTGCCTTGACCTTGGTGAGGTCGATCACCGTGATCTGGCTGTCCGCCAGCTCCTTCTTGAAGGGTGACTGCTCAGGATCGATGGCCCCGAGCCGCGCGACGTTGCCCCACACCCGGCGCGAGACGGCCAACGCCCGGTCGTCGCGGGATACGAAGAGGGTGAACTGCGGATGCTGCTTGCCCATGTCAACGATCTGCTGACGGAAGACGTCGACATCCACGTCGGGAGAGGCCAGCATTACGTTTTCGAACTTGGCAGGTAGTCGGCCGTTGCGGATCGCCATCTGACGGAGCGCTTCTAGCGCCAGCCAGTTCCCCATGGAATGCGCCAGGATGGAAACTTCCTTCACCTCCGGATCCTTGGCGAGATATTGGAAGAGGGTCTCCAATGCGTTGCGCGTGTAATTGGTGCTCTCTCGGTCGTATCCGTAGGCCAGCAGACTGCCGCGCGACGGCCACGTCACAAGCACCGGAGCGCTGTGGACGCCGGAATCCTGGACAATCTGGGCAAAGCGGTAGACCGAGTCCTCGAAGCGGTTATTGAAGCCATGGATGAACACCAGGACGCTGCCGTCGCGGCTCTTCCTGACCGAGGCGCTCAGCCATTTTTTGGCATCATCGCGCGTAATCTCGTCTGCCTTCAAGGTTGCGAAGTCGGTTGCCGGATTGGATGGAAGCCTCTTCGGCCAGGCGACCTCACCAACCTTTCGAACGTTCGAGGGTGGGATGGACACGGTAATGTCGGCAAATGCCGGGGTGAGCGCTCGCTCACCTGTGAACATCTCACCTTGAACTGTGGAGCGGCTGCGTGTCGTGGTCACGAGCATGTCGACCTTGGTGGATTTCGGCGAGCTATCTGCGACCGGGATAAGCACGTT
>NZ_JAFEVL010000049.1 GCF_016901135.1 Martinezella lusitana
GTCGCTGCGATCGGCGGCCCGCCGGAAGATCCGATACACAAAACCCCATAGCTCAGAGACTGCCGACCGCGGGTTCCTGCATGAGAGGCTTTCGTACGCCTGACGGCACCCGAAACCCTTCACCATATCCGCCGTTCTCGGGCAAAGTGAGTCGTCCCGAAAGCGGCCATCTATTCCAGATACGGCGTTAGCACATCTTCGATCCATTTCATGAATGCGCGGACTCGACGCGACAGATTGCTCCGATGTGCTACGACGAGGGACACCGGGATCGCCCGGCGACGAAAATCGGGCATGATCTCCACAAGCGCTCCACTCTCAAAGTATTGGCCAATCCCCAAGAGCGGTGCCTGAATTAAGCCGAGGCCGGCGAGGGCAGCGGCGTCGTAGGTCTGCGCGCTGTTGACGTGTAGCGCACCTGGCAACTGAAGCGTCGCGTAGCTGTCGCCATCCGGATATTCCCATCCATAGGGTCTTGCGCCCAGTATCGTCGAAAAATGAATTGTCCGATGCCCCGGGCGCTGGAGATCTTCTAGCGATCGAGGGACGCCATAGCGCACCAGATAGGTGGGACTGGCAGCGTTGACCATGCGCAACAGGCCCAGTGGGCGGACAATCAGCGTCTCGTCCCTGATGGGACCAAGGCGTAGTACACAGTCGAACCCCTCTTGAACCAGATCAACTTGCCGATCCGTACTCGACATCTCCAGCTCCAACTCGGGGTGAGCTGCCATGAAATCCGGCAAGGCCGGCACGATCGTTGTGCGCGCCACCTCGGTCGGAAGATCGACCCGCAAACGCCCGCGGAGTGCCACGCGATCGCCTGCGAACATCGAGTGTAGGTCATCCACTTCAGCAAGCAGATCGCGGGCACGGACATGAAATGTGCGTCCGTCCTCCGTCAACTGCACGCTGCGCGTCGTCCGGTGCAGGAGCCTGACACCGACATCTTCTTCCAGCTTCCGGACCGCCATTGAGGCCCTCCCTTTTTGGATGCCTAGGCTATCGGCTGCGCGGGTGAAGCTCCCCATTTCCGCGACCGTTACGAATATGAGGATAGGTTCGAGATTCTGCATTTTCGTGCCCCGGTATTGTTCTCCTCTGAGAGAACGGTGAGTTCCTTTCCTCGATGTTTATCATACCTGAGAGACACAGTAAGTTCCGAATATTGGGATCCCCCCATCGGAGAATGACAAGTGTCCGAAACTATGAACCTCCATCAGGAGCCTGAAGCTATGACCTTGCATCGCGCCCTGTGGGCCGGCCGCATAATGAGCGCGATTGTCGTTATCGCTCTGGTGGCAGACGGTACTATTCAGCTTTTCGCACCGACACAGATTGCGAGCATGTTGCAGGAAACCGGGTTCGCGATGGACCTGACCCGTATCGTGGGTCCGATCATACTCGCCTGCGGCATCCTTTACGCCATTCCGGCCACCGCCGTCCTCGGTGCGATCCTGGTGACTGGCTTTCTGGGAGGTGCCATCTGCGCCCATGTGCGCATCGGTGAGTTGGGGTCGCCGCCGGAACTTATTTCCCTGCTTTTGGGCGCGATGACATGGGGCGGCCTCTATCTGCGCGATCCCCGTATCCGGGCCATTTTGCCGCTCATCCATTGAACCAACAGTGGCATTGTTCTGTCCCTAAAAATCAGGAGAATACGCATGTTTTTAGTAATGGGAATTACCGGAAAAGTCGGTGGTGCGACGGCACAATATCTGTTGGCACAAGGCAAGAAAGTACGCGCGCTCGTCCGCAATCGCGAGAAGGCGGCTAACTGGGCGAACCAGGGCGTGGAACTGGTAGACGGCGATTGGAATGATTCAGCAGCCATCGAGCAAGCGCTCAAAGACGTGGAGGGAGCGTTCGTCATGTTGCCGGCTGTCTGGGCGCCCTCGCCCGATTACAAAGAAGCAAAAGGCGTGATTGCGAACTATGTCGAGGCGCTGACCAAGGCAGCGCCGCCGCGAGTGATTGCGCTTTCGTCGATGGGCGCGAACAGAACCAGCGGGCTCGGGATGATCACGGCCTTGTCGCTTCTGGAGCAAGGTTTTCGCGACCTGACATCCCCAACCGCATTTGTGCGCGCAGGCGGCTTCTTCGAAAACTTCCTCTACGGCTTGCAGGTCGCCCAGGGCGGAACGCTGCCGGTCTACTACAATCCGACAAACCGGAAATCGACCATGGTCGCGACGAACGACATCGGCGCGGAGGTCGCAACCCTTTTGACCGGGCCTGCATGGTCAGGGCAGCGCGTCGTCGAGCTTGGTTCGATGGTCACCGCGGATGAAGTCGCAGAGCAATTGGGTGAAGTCCTGAAGCTCGACGTGAAAGCCTTTGCGGTCCCGCGTGCAGGTTGGGCGGAAGCGTTCGAGCAATTAGGTATCCCCAAGGGCCACACCGGACCTGCCGAAGAAATGTATGAGGCCGTGAATGCGGGATGGATGGACCTCGGAGCCGAGGGTACGGAGCACATAGCGGGTACGACGTCCGCACGCGATGTATTCGAGGCCGCGCAGAACGCTGCCAAGGCCTAAGTCCGGGACGGATTAGGCATGAGACGGAGCCTGCCCGCTTCTGCCTCGGCGGCGGTGTGGGAAGCATTCAAAAGCGCAAATCGACCCAATCCGACCATTGGGCGCTGGTGGAAGCCCGCCACGAACGCAGCTGTGAAAAATGCCCCGCTCCGGATGAAAAGAACTGCGTTATCCGCTTAAGGAAAGTGATCGTTGGCAAACCTGGGCCAAGCCCCATCTCATTTGTTCTATAATTGTTCCCGCCTTGAAGGAGAGCCAAACGTTGACAAAAGTGCATCTGATGCGCAGACGAAATAAGAAGCGCGACTAGCGAGCGGTCAAGTCTTGCCAACATCGCCAGTCGCATAGAAAATGCATCTTATTAGTGCTTAGAGAAAGAAGGAAAGCACTTTAGTTTTTAAGGTCGGAGAAGGGACCGATGCGCCGCTACCATCATCTTGTCGAAGGGGTGCTCCAGCCGGAAGAGATCGACAATCTTCAAAGGGTCTTCAATGCTGTGATCGCCGAGCCGTGGTTCAATATGAACGAATTGAACCACGAGGCATTCGCCGCAGACGTCATCAAACTCTACCGCAGGGGAGTAGTCGATCTTGAAAGGCTTCATCATCTCGCCACGCTGGCAGCGCTTGCCCATTTTAGCCGAGACATGCCTGAGGAAAAGCAAAAGGCGCTGAAGCTCCTGCATGATTTGCAAGGTGATTTAGGGGAAGGGTAAGGCCCGAGATCACTTGCAGGTGAGGTTTGCTACGGAGTGATTGGGCAAACCTCGTTGCGGCCGCCTACTCCGTCGAGGTGGACTGTTTCCGGGCCTGATAGGTGGTTTGCCCAAGGTTTTCCTACAGGGCAAACCTGAAATTGGAATTTTACCGGGAATGTCGCGAGCACCAGACATAGTAGCCACGAGATCTTAGAAGAGGTCCACAATTCATTTAATCGCGGGCGGTGGAGCTGACGGGCCGGTGGTTCATCTCCTCTCAAGAGCAACCATTTGCAGCTTTCCTTGAGCAAGTCGTCAAATTCATCCGGATGGTGGAATCGAAAGCCCAAATTCGAAGGTCACCAACGACAGACTCGCTGTCAGCTTTTGTGCGGCCTTCCTAGCATAACTTTAGACCGATTGAGGATGCAGCCGCGCTTCCTCGGCAAAGCCCGCTTTGGCGCGGAACAAAATTCTGCCTACCCTGTTCTTTCAAGAGAAAACCGTCGTAAGCGAGAGAGACTGCGGGAGGATGTCATGCCGAACGCGATGGATCTTATGTCAACGGATCCGAGCTGGTTGAATATCTCTATTCGCCTGCTGTTGGTGATCGTCGCCGGTGCCTTTATTGGGGTCAATCGTGAGGTCGGGGGGCCACGCGGCCGGCTTTCGCACCACGATTCTGGTCGGTCTGGCGGCATGCCTGACGATGATCCAGGCCAATCTTCTGCTTTCCACCTTGGGTAAAACACCGCAATCGTTCGCTTCGATGGATGTCCTGCGCTTTCCACTCGGCGTGCTCACGGGCGTCGGTTTCATCGGCGGCGGCGCTATTCTCAAGCGTGGTGATCTTGTCACAGGTGTGACGATGGCTGCGACTTTGTGGATCATGACGGCTGTTGGGCTCTGCATCGGCGGTGGCCAGCTTGTCGTGGGTTCGGCCGGCGGGATCGGGAACAGTTCCGCAGCTGCTATACGAGACGATAGTACGTCGCCAGTAACATTCCCCCAGCCCAGATCGAGGGTCAGGGGAGACCTGAAATGGAGCCCAGACCGCATGGCCTTTGATCGACGGTGGAAACCACGGCGCTTGTCACTGATGGCCGAATTCTTCGTCCCACATCTAGGCTCACTCACGGACACCGCGTGCATGTGACCATTCCGAATGGCCACGTCTAAGTGGCGTCGGAAATTTCCTCTGTCACAACCTCGAACCGCGACAAAGTTGCGGGGCCGAAGGCAGTCGTGAGCGCCACATCGGTAGCGTCCCGGCCCGTCGCCATCAGGATACGGCCAATGCGCGGCGTGTTA
>NZ_JAFEVL010000035.1 GCF_016901135.1 Martinezella lusitana
TTTCCGACGATGCCGTTGGTGGGATTCCACCCAGCCCGGGCCTGGCAAGTAAATTTGGCACCAGGCGTGGGTTGATCCGCTACCCAGGCTCGTCGAGCCGTCGCGGTCGGCAACATAGAGGTAACCGCTGTCAGCCGTCCGCTCTTCTTTTCCACCGCGTGTCTCGTTTCCACGCGATTGCCCAGGTAGACGACGTTGCGTGCCCATAGCCGGCAGCGTCGCTAGCAGCCAATGAAGCACACAAGTTGAGAAAACCGCCAATTCACCACCAAGCAAATCTTGTCGCTCATCGTGGCTTCAAGGATCCGGGAGCCGGCTCGGCATCTCAGTTGATGGCTCACGCCGAAACAAAGAGGGAACCTAGCCATTCTTCTCGGCGATATCAACAGATTCAATTAGATGACGCCTGGGAAGCTACTAACCCGTCAAGGCGTTCTCATTCTGTGAGCTTAATAAAGCAGGACAAAGTCGATGGCGGACGACAGCACCACGACAATATGGGCGACGTTCGATACCCGCGAAGCGGCCGACCTTGCCGTCGAACATCTGGTTCAGCAGCACGGTATCTCAAGGCCGGACATCTTCATCCAACCTGCCACCGCCTTCCATTGCGCGGATGCGATGAATGTGGGTGGCCAATGCGATTCTTCACCTCATTCAGCCGGAGGCGCAACCACCTGACCACGTAGGGCGAACCACGCAAGGAGGCTGACGAGAATGCCGGCGACGGCGGCGAACCAGAAGGCGCGTTGAACGCCACCTGCGACAGCAATCCGCAAGTCATCGCCTGCCAGTCCCGTGACATGCTGGTTGGCGATAGCAATCAGCACGGCGAGTCCGATAGCATTGCCGACGCTGAGTGTCGTGGACGCCATGCCGGAGGCGACGCCCTGATCGTCATGATGGACGCCGGCCGAGGCAGCAATCCACATGCCAGTCCAGACGATGCCTTGGCCGATGCCAGAGACGATCAGGCCTGGCACGATGGCAAAATAGCTGCTGTCGGTATCCGCACCGGCAACGAGAAGCGCGGTGCCGACCGCACCGATGATCATACCACTGGTCAGCGTAGTGCGGGTTGAGAGCCGCGCCACTAGCCGTTCGCCGAGCTGTGTGCCGGCGGCGATCGCGAGGGATGGGATGAGAAAGGCAAAGCCGGTCTGGAGCGCGGTGAAGCCATGGATGTTCTGGAACAGCACGGTCAGGAAGTAGGGCAGCGCGCCGAACGTGCCCATGTAGAGGAAGGTGATCGCCATGCAAGCGACGAGGCTGCGATTGCGAAACAGCCGCGGCGGCATAAGCGGATCGGCGCTTCGCGCTTCGATCCCGGCGAAAGCGATGAGAAAGATCGCAGAAAGGGCAAAAGCCCAGAGGATGACCCTCGAATTCCACCCGAACTCCGGCCCCTGCACCAGGGCGAAGACTAGCAGCGTCGTGCCTGCCGATACTGTCAGTGCACCTAGCACGTCGAAGCTGCGGTGCTTATGCCGCTTCGGATCACGCGGAATGACGAAGAAGGCGGCAAGAATGGCGATGCCGGCCAGAAGGACGTTGACGAAGAAGACGGCCGGCCAGTCCCAGATGCTGGTAAGAAAGCCGCCCGCCAGCGCTCCAATAGTCAGCCCGCTCGCGCCAGTCCCACCCCATATTGCAAGTGCCCTGTTGCGCTCCGGCCCCTCGGCGAACAGGCGATTGATGAGCGAAAGCGTCGCCGGAAATAGGAAGGCGGCTCCGATCCCCTGTATGGCGCGTGCTGTGACGATGATCTCCGGCGACCAGGCAAGCCCGCCTGCGAGCGATGATAGCGCGTAGAGCCAAAGCGCGAAGATGAACACGCGCCGCTGGCCGATCAGGTCGGCGGCCCGCCCCCCGAACAGCAGGAACCCACCGCATAGAACCATATAGGCGCTCACCACCCATTGCAGGGTCTGACCGGAGAAGCCGAGGCCCGCGCCGATCTCTGGCAGCGCGACGAAAACAATATTGATGTCGAGCGAGTAAATGAGTTGGGCGAAGGCAAGCAGCGCCAATGCGGCTCCTCGTTTTGTCCCGATCCCTGTCGCTACTGCCAGTCCTGCTTCACCCGATGTACTCATGTCTATCTCCATTCCGACAATTCTTTGTCAATCACTAAACAATAAAACCTTGCTTTCATCCGTCAAGCGAATTATTGATTGTTTGATCAAGAATGGAGATTTGGATGGCGGGACGACCGCGAGAGTTCGACCGGCACGAAGCGCTGACAAAGGCGCGCGACGCTTTCTGGTCACGCGGCTATGAGGGTGTGTCGATGGCCGATCTCGTCTCAACGCTGGGACTTGCTTCCGCACGCATCTATGCCGCCTTCGGGTCAAAGGAGGCACTGTTTCGAGAAGCCGTGGCACTCTATCACGCCGAGGAAGGCGGTTTCGCCACCCGGGCGCTGGCGGAGGAGCCGACCGCTCGACGAGCAATTGAGAGAACCTTGCTTGAAGCGGTCGAAACTTACACGAGACAGGACCGGCCGCAGGGCTGCATGGTAGTGTCGGCGGCGACCAACTGCACAAGCGAAAATGCTGGTGTGCGCGAGTGGCTGGCGGACTGTCGCCTGCGGCGCACCGCGTCATTGGTGGAACGGATCGAGCGAGCGGTAGCTGAGGGAGAGTTGAAGCCTGACGTCAATGCCCAGATGCTTGGCGACTACTACGCCACCGTCCTACATGGACTGTCTGTGCAGGCGCGTGACGGCGTGCCGAAGAAGCGTCTGCTGGCGATGATCCCGATCGTGATGCAGGTCATCGACGCGGTTGGGATGTAGTGAGTGTCGATTTCAGCTAAGGATTTCATTGAAGCGTTTGGCTGAAAATCGCAAAGGTTGCAGTGCACCAAAACCAGCTGCTAGTAGGACGCTTCAGCCTATCGCTCAACCCGCCAAAATCCAACTCACCTTGCCGCGATGCATCGCACAGGCAACCACCGCCCCGCAGAGATTCGCGATTGTCAAAGGCTCCCAATCGCTTTTGCAATTCCAAGACGAAAGTGAAATCCTTAGCTGAAATAGAGGCCCATTTTGGCCGTCAAGCCCATGCACTTCAAGACATTTTGCTATTTGAAATCGGTAAATGAAAGCGTCAATAGGTGGCACTCTCGGTTGATGTCGGATTGTGCTGAGGATTTAGTTGTGTTGTGCGATCAATTTGGCGATGCAGCACCAATCCATAGAGGCTCCTGCTCGCCGTTACCTAGGGAAGCGTTCGACCGTCAAGAATAGCAAATCAGCCCAGAAATGAACCGCGAAAATATCCGGTACTTTCTGTTTAAGGATTGGAGTGAAACAATTTTGCCGGGGTTATAAGTGGAAATAACAATCCATGCGACAACCGCTGAGGGTTTTGGCGAGGCTTCCGTTTCGCTGAACGTAGATTCTCCGTCCCGTCCAAACCGGGGTCGCAGGTTTTTTTGTAACCAAGGGCTTAATCGCTTTCCCCGCTCATGAAGGAAATGTCGTGAACAGACTTCACCTGACAACCGTGACCCTCGCCACCATGCTTCTGACCACTGCGTCCGTCGATGCTGCCGATTTCTCCGTCACGCCGCTGAAAGACGGCGACACCTTCACCGGTTGCCTCGCTCAGAACCCCGCGACAGGCCTCGGTCTTCTCGCCGTTGGCGACAAGGTCGTCCTGTTTGCCAATTCTTCGACGTTCACTTTCGCCAAGGGCGATCAGGTGACCGGCTCCTGGTCGATCGATGGTGGCACGGCCACAAATTTCTCGTCGACTGCTGACACGGCAGCAACGGCAACGATCGACGTCCCGAACACGACCGAGGCCGTCATGGCGCTGACCAGCGGCAAGTCGCTGAGCCTGACCGCCAACAGCACTACTGCCGATTTTAGCCTCGCGGGCGGCGAGAAGGCCTTCATGGGCCTGTCCGAATGCATGACCACCCAGGCGGTGCCGACCGCAAACTAAGCCGCACCCATTTGCGAATGATATAGTGCGTACCATGGTGCCCGCCACATTTATGGGGTTCTGTTGCAAACTTTTTGCAAGGCCGCAGAGACGGCTATCGCAGGACACACTTACGCAGCGAGTGCGGCGAATTGCTGAAATGTTGAATGGGCACTGGTTGAAAATTGCCGCTTGCGGATCAT
>NZ_JAFEVL010000067.1 GCF_016901135.1 Martinezella lusitana
TCTGGATCAGATTGATGGCCCAGTTGCCAAGTTTATCGGTGATGGCGCCTATGACGGAGCTCCGACCCGTGATCTTCTGCTAACACGTCTTGGCGAGATCGTGGAGATCATTATTCCGCCTCCTAAGACAGCCGTTGAAAGTCCGCAATCGGCGTTCAATCCAACGGTACGCGACCGCCACATCGCAGAAATCGAAACCAGCGGCCGGATGGCTTGGCAGAAATCCACCGGCTATAACCAGCGCAGCCGGGTGGAGACACAGATGGGCCGATGGAAGACCGTGATCGGGCCAAAACTCAAAGCGAGGAACTTCGACAATCAGAAAACAGAAGCCAAGATCGGCGTCCACGTTCTCAACCGGATGACTGAGCTTGGTCGTCCAGAATTCCGACGTGTTGTATGAAAAATCCCAAGGGTGGGGTTACCTCGTCCGGAATCTGATCCCTGCAACACGGCCATTAAAATGAACTTTAAGTTCAAATACCGGAACTTTGTAATTGACATGGACGATTCGACCGATATTCTATCCAGTAGAGTTATTCTGGTAGATGCTAATACTGAAGTGTAAGAAAGAAGAGCGCCTTATATGGGCGGCTGTAGGCGAATACAGATACAATCACGATCATACTAGAGTGGTTTGATTCCAACACTTGGTGCCCACATCTGACGGCTGCGATGATGTCGTCAGGGTCTGTTCTTGCCAAGATTGGATAACTCCGGGCCCAGAAAAAGCCTAGGAGCATCTGCCAAGCCCCAGGCGGAGAGACGAACATGCAAACTGGGCTCCTGCAGATCGAGGGCGCAGAGCTCTATTATGAAGTGGGAGGCATCGGCGGCTAAGTTCGGCACCGACCGGAAACCGGAAACCGGAGTTTGTCGAGCGACGTTCCGCTGTGAAGTAAACCATTACTAGGTCAATTTAGGAGTTCCGCGTGGACGCACCCCAATCACCGATCGATCTTTGTTTCGCTTCAGCCACCGAACAGTTGCGGCTGCTGGAAGAGCGGCAAATCGGCGCACTCGAGCTGCTCGATCTCCACCTTGCCCGGATCGATTCGGTCAACCCTGCGATAAATGCGGTGGTGACGATCGACGCGGACGGAGCAAGGGAGGCTGCTCGTCGCGCCGACTCCGCAAATGGCCAGCGAGGCCGGCTGCACGGGCTGCCGATGACGGTCAAGGAATGCTACAGCGTCGCGGGCATGCGCACGACCTGCGGCTTTCCGTTCCTTGCCGACTATCATCCAACCGATGACGCAGAGGCTGTGGCGCAGCTCAAGCAAGCTGGCGCAGTCATTTTCGGCAAGACCAACTTGCCGACCGGCGCGGGTGACCACCAGTCGTTCAACCCCTTGTTCGGCACTGCCAACAATCCATGGGATCTATCGAAAACCGTGGGTGGTTCGTCGGGCGGGTCGGCGGCCGCGATCGCCGCCGGCCTGAGTGCGCTGGAACTTGGCAGCGATATTGCCGGTTCGATTCGGGTGCCCGCACATTTCTGCGGCGTGTACGGCCACAAGCCGACTTACGGCATCGTGCCGCTGGGGGGGCACATTCCCCCCTTGCCTGGAGAGATCGTTCCAATCGAAATGGCTGTATGCGGGCCGCTGGCGCGTAGCGCCCTGGACCTCGAACTGGCGATGGACGTGCTTGTTGCGCCGATGGCATCCGCCTCAAAAGCGTGGACTGTGAAGGTTCCGCGCAGCCGGCATGACCGCGTGGAGGATTTTCGCGTCGCAGTCTGGCTCGATGACTATGCGCTCGATGATCGCTGCCGCGCCGAACTGCTAGCCTACATAGACGATCTCCAGCGAGTTGGGGCCACGGTGACTATCGGCGCCAAGCCCGACTTCGACGCATGGGGTTCTTTCGAAACCTTTTTCTCTACCCTGGTCTCCATTTTCGTCGCACTCGGCCCCGAGGAGGCGGGCATGGCTTTGAAGGCGGCGGCGCATGAGCACGCGGCCACCGGCGACCGCTATGCCGCGATCATTGAACGCAGCGCCCAGCTCTCCCACCGCGACTATGTTGCTCGGGCGAAACAGCGTGTCAGGCTCATGGACGCTTGGGCGCGCTTCTTTGAAAATTACGATGTGCTGTTGTGCCCTGTCAGTACCACCACCGCATTCCCCCACGACCATTCGCATGCAGAGGCTGGTTTGCTGGCCCCAGTGCTTCGAACCATTTCGATGGGCGGCACCGAAACATCACTGGCTGACACCTTCCTCTGGAGTTCGCTGGCCGCTGTGGCAAATCTGCCCGCGACGTCGATGCCGACCGGTCGCTTCGTCCATGGCCTTCCCGTCGGAATTCAGATCATTGGGCCATCCTTCGACGATCGGACTCCCATCCGGTTCGCCCAGCTAGTCGAAAAACGGCTGGGAGGCTTCGTAAAACCGGGTGCGATATAGAAAGCACGATGACCTCTGGTCCGGCAATGCGGCACCTGGGACTTGGCGCAAGTAAGTCCGTCACGCCCCGCTGCTTGCTGCAACATCTGGTACATCCGTCTGTTATTGACGCATTCGCCTGTTCGACGCTGGATGATGGCCATTGCGAGAGGAAGAGCAGAAAAACGCGGATGGAGCGGTCGGGTGAATCCCGTTCCACAAGATGGAATCGAGACTGCGCTGGTGACCGCAAGGTGCGAGATCGACAAATATAGTGTGTGAGCCTCAGAAGCTACGAGCGCGCCCCAGGGAACGGTTTGGGGCGGCGAACCGAATGGGAAGTGGAGTAACAATGGACGCCAAAACCGAAGCTATCTTCGAACTGAGTGCCAACTGGGGGCGCATGATCGATGCCAAGGACGCCGATGGAATCGTGAACCTGTACCGGACGGATGGCGCCTTCCTTCTCCCCGGTCAGCCCGCGTATGAAGGTCATGAGGCGGTTCGCGCCGCATGGCAGTTCTTCTTCAGCCTTCCTGAGTTCGCGTTGGTTCTGGGTCCTTCCTTGGTGGAGATATCAGGTGATGCCAGCTTTGCCATGGAACGGGGCAGTTACCGGCTATCCTATCGCGGTCCGGAAGAACCGGTTGTCGAGGTCGGCAAATATCTGGTTGTCTGGCGCGCAAGTTCTGATGGCACGTGGAAGGTCGCCGCCGACATGATCAACAGCGATGCTCCTGCCACGGGGCCGTGAAATATCCGCTCGGGCACTGTAAACTTAACGCTCTGAAAACAAGTTCTGGGAGTGAGGCTTTGGTTCATGCGGTGTGAAGACGTGCGATTTGGTGCCAAGTATCCAAGGCTGCTGCTCGCAGTTGGCGATGGTGATTGG
>NZ_JAFEVL010000052.1 GCF_016901135.1 Martinezella lusitana
TCAACGGAAATCGGAAGTAGAGCCAAACCGCGTGCGCAATTACAGAAGGCGGGAAACGATGGCGTTTATAACCGACAGGATTCCGGATCATGGCGCCAGCTAACGACCATCACCTTCAATCGGAGTTGACCTGACATCACCGCTTGAAGGTATCGAGGGCGTTTGAGGAGACCGTGCCGGAGAATTGATCGATCGTCGCGCAAGGCTAACCGAGCCACGCCTCCTCTCCAAACTGTTGATTGGAGCTTTCAGAATAGCCTGTCGCACCTCGTCCCGTGCCAGGCTTTCGTTGGTATTGAGGCCGATTGCTCAAAGGGCAAGGGTGAGCTGAGGTTCGTTTCCTTCATCGACCGCAACGAGAGACGAAAGCGTTACGCCAAGCAATCGAATTCCCTTCGGAACAGATGCCGTCGGGGCGTCCATCCCATCAGAACCGGCTGAACACGGCAAACCAGAACCTATATTCGACTTCTTCGGCTTCGCAATAGGCGGAGAAGGCACACCATGCAGCGGCGGTGATGGCGGCGGGGCCGAAGAGATCGATGATGAGCCGGGCCATGGCCTGCGGCGTAACGTCTTCCCGGATTGCACTAGTTGCCTGATAAAAATCCCCCGGTAAGGCAAGCCTGCCGCATCGGTCAATCGCCGCTGTTCGCTTCTCCGGCCGCGCCCCGTGAGAATTGCCTCCGTTTTCCATATTCCTCATACTCCCGCACCGGCGTGGATAGGTTTGTCGATCCGCATGGAATACCCGCCGCCGTGCTGGCGCGGGTAGGGGCCTTCATGGTCACCGCCCGGCATCAGCGTATCCGGATGTACGACCCGTTCGATGCGGATTATGTCATTGAGCGCCGAGCGGATCTGTGGCCAGGGAAAGTCCGAACTGTCTTCCCAGGTCTCGCCTTCGCGCAGAACGATATCAAGTTTGGCCGCGATACCAGCGATCGTCATGGCGGGCATGCCGATCATCGCATCGGCCAATGCCTCCTCGCGCTCGACGGCCCTTACCTTCTGTCCCTTGACGGCGGACCAGCCGATTTCTTTATCGGCCGCATCCCAGCGGGCTTGATGAGCCGCAAGCTCCGCCTCGGCCATGATACGGATATCTGGCGTAGCGGGATTATCGCCGAGAAGTTCGTCGATCTGCTCCAGCGAGAAGACGGAGAGGCGTTCCATGTCGTTCGGGATTTCTAAAAATGCGCAGGGGTATCCGATATCTTGAACCAGCTTGAACTCCAGCTTCCGCTCTTTTCGGGCAAGTGCTTCAACCTCCCGGCATGCCGCTTTCCATTCGAGCCACAGTGCCAAAGCGGGATCGAGAGAGGATAGGTCCATCTCCAATCCTTCTGTTTCGGCCGCCGCCGCATCGCTATGAAACGGCCATGCGGCGGTCGCCGCCAAGGTGCCGGTCATCAGCGTCCTGCGTGTGACGGATGGACAGAATCGTGTATTGTCGGTATCAGCCATGATCCGAGCTCCCAGAAGCTTAGGTTGTGGTTAGACCGGGCACGGTGTTCGAGCACCTTGCCCGGTCAATTTGTATTGTGCGACCAATATGTCACTTTTAGTGACATTAGCAAGTGAAAAATGTCATGAAAAAGGACATTCTGCCTGAGCAGATCCGAGCGGCCCGAGCGCTGATTGATTGGACACGAGAGGATCTCGCCAGAGCGTCGGGGGTAACAGTGCGGACTCTCGCCAGGATCGAGACCTCTCAAACAATCCCACGCGACACAACACTCAAGCTGTTGTCTGCGGCATTGGAAGCTGCCGGCGTAGAGTTCATTCCGGAAAATGGTGGGGGTGCCGGCGTGCGGCTAGCCAAGCGAGCCATATCGTCATAAGCATCACCCGATTGCGAGGCGTTGACGCAAAGGCTAATGGCCGATGTGGTGCTGCTTCCGCTATTTATATTGCGGAGCGGAACCGGCCGGCGACAACAAGAACCGACGTTTCATTGTCTTCCAAGCTGTCGTTCGTTTGCACTCGATATGCCTGGCTTCAGCATAACAAAGATCGGCTTGCTACTGATCGCCTCGCGTGCATTCGCTGTCATTTTTATTGCGGGTGGTGCCGGGCGATCGGCCAATTATGCGGGTAAGTGTGTCTCAAAAATCACTGCCGGCGTAGCTACGAACGCCAGACGATTGAGCATTCCAACTGGCTTCGAACGTCAATGAAGCCCAATTCAAATGCAATGTCACCCCAGCATGACGGGCGTGCCGCCGCTGTGAAAGCACTGGATGAGAGCGGCCCGAATACGCCCGGATCGCCGTTCCATGAGTCTGACCCGTCGAGCGTTCTGTCTGCACCGTGCTGACGGTTGAACCGCTAAGCCGCGAAGGTTCCGTGGCAGTCGATTTATTCTTCGAAGTCATCCGGCCGATCACGCCATTTGCGTACGTACACCGTCACGGCAAAGCCGCCGACACCGATGCTTCTCCAGTTTATCACCTTGAAGCGCATGTCTCGCAACGCTTGAACGATGTTGCCGTGCGGTCCGTGCTTGCCGCGAGCGGCAGGCGAGGGTGCTCCTCCTATGGCAGTCCTTATACTCCAGGGTTCTGCCGACGGCACAATACCAGGAGTTTTTAGACTAACGCTCAGCAAGTGGGGCTGGGCGGCCGCCTCACTCACCAGATCCCCCTATGGGTAGCTGCGCGGATTGCAACTTCTTTGTGGGTATCGAAAGAACGTTCTGCGGTCTGCCGATACCCGGCAAACTGCATTCATGAATGGATCTTTGGTTGGGATGGTTGGTCGTTAATGTGATCATGACGATCGATGTGGTCTATGATGTGCTATTTGATCATCTGCGACGTGCCAGACATTCATTCTTGCTGCAGCTGCTGAAAAACGGCCAGAGCTATCGGATCCCCACCGCATCCTTGCCCAATAGCTCGCTTGAAGAACGACGGTGCCAGAAAGCACGGCAATCAGGCTAGACACCGGAATCTCTTGGCGTTCGCCGAGGTTCGCAACCATGGACGAGAAGATCGGAAAGACGATCCACA
>NZ_JAFEVL010000076.1 GCF_016901135.1 Martinezella lusitana
TTTCCGACGATGCCGTTGGTGGGATTCCACCCAGCCCGGGCCTGGCAAGTAAATTTGGCACCAGGCGTGGGTTGATCCGCTACCCAGGCTCGTCGAGCCGTCGCGGTCGGCAACATAGAGGTAACCGGTCACGAAACGTGCGGCCAGCCCGAGCGACGTTGCTGCCTCCATCATCAGCAGCGCGAAATTGCGACAGGTTCCACGCCGAAGCTGCAAGGTCTCGACCGGGACCTGCGTCCCATGCGTCGACTGCCGCGCCTAAATGAAGCTCTCACGGATCGCGTAACACATTGTCATGAGCAAGTGGCCGGTTTCGGTGGGTTGACCGATCCGCACGAATTGTCGTGCCCACTTGCCAACGTCATCATTTGGATCGGGGTAATGGCGCTGGATGGTTCCTCCAGATCAAAGATCTCGTCCGGATCATATGCGAAAGGATAGGTCAAAGCATCCTTGTCGATCTGAAGATCGAATGCGGCGTGCGGCGTATGGTCGAGGCGAATGACCGTTTCGAAGTAAAGCTCATTCGAAGGTCCTGCAAAGCCGACAAGAGCGACGCAACTACCGAACACGTCACGAATCCATCGGACGTATTTTGGCTTCGGATCGACTTGCAGATGAGAATTCAACAGCGTCTGATCGAAACTGTCCTCGGCCTGAACATCAAGCGGTGCTCGCCGAATTCCACCGGTCTTTTGTACCGATAGGAGGTCACATGCCTGACGGAAAATATGGTTATCCAATCACCGATGGTAGCTGGCGGCGCGCCATCTGCAAAATCTGTTGTTCGAGCCGACAACGGTCAGTGGCTAGCTCGATGATGAGTTTTCCGGCAATGGGCACCGAACGGTCTCGTCATACGTCTTATCGTTCCTCGCGATCGACTTACAGGCAAACGTTTGGTTGCCTCATGGATTTACTGCGCTCTCAATCTTATACTGCACGTGGCGGTCTTTAGACGAAACGAAATCAGCGGTCGAATGTACCGTCTGGAAGTGCAATCATATGTCGAGACTTGGCCTTCTGAAAAACTAAAAGTTGACAATCCGTTACTGGTAGCCTAAACGACGAGTGTCGATATTTGCTTGCTGAGCTTTGGTTACCGCGCGTTTGGCACCGCGCCCTGAACGAACCTTCCTTTCAAAAATCGCTATCCACCAGCTGCAACGCGTGAGCGTTGTGGTCTCTCTATTGCTATGAAAGGGTTCTTCATGACCACTGGCACAGTTAAATGGTTTAATTCCACCAAGGGCTTCGGTTTCATTCAGCCTGATAATGGCGGCACCGATGCGTTCGTCCACATCTCGGCTGTCGAGCGCGCTGGTATGCGCGAGCTCGTCGAAGGCCAGAAGATTGGCTTCGAACTGGAGCGCGACGTAAAGTCGGGCAAAATGTCGGCCTGCAATCTCCAGGCTGCCTAACGCACTCGGTATCTGCTTTCCCTTGACCACGGATGTACTGGCACTGTTGAGAGCATGATACCAAACCAAGGTCAGGCAGTTTGCCTGGCCTTTTTTATTGCCGCATTGACCCGGCCTCAATCCAGGAAACACCATGGCACAGACATTCAGCAAATCTCGCCTGCAGGCGGAGATTGCCTTCGGCAATGCCCAATCGCAATTCTTTGCCCGCAACAACGCCGTCGATGAGCTCGACTTCCTGACCCGTTCCCGTGAGGAAAAGACCCTGCGACTTCGTGAAGCGCGCCTTGCAAAGGAACTGCAGGACCGCACTGCGGCGACCGCCTCGCTTCTGGTTAAACGCGCCAGGAAGCCCTGATCTTTTATAACCCGAATCCCAGGATGAAGACTTGAAGAACGCCAAGAACAACGATCTGATCGATCGGCGCGCGGCTGCCGCGCAAGCAAAGACGGCTCTCCTGACTGCCTATCGCACGGCGCAGACGGCGGCCGAGCCGACCAGGTTGGCGCGAGAGGCGGAACGCGTGGCTGTTGCCGCGGCCAGAGAAGAGCGGCGCCTTGAGCGCGAGCGGGTCAAGCTTGAAGAGCAAGAGCGGCTGATGGCCGAGGCGACCGAGCGGCAGGAAGCCGTAGTTGCTGCAGCCCGCGCCGAAATCGAAGCACGCGAGACGGCTGAACAAAACCACATCGCACGCCTGATCGAAGATGAAGCCACTCGAAAGGCTGACCGCGATCGGCGCTATGCCAACCGCAAGGCCCGGCAAGCTTAGCAGCGACATCCCGTAAAGGCGGGTAGTCTATCTATCTCGGCTGCTACGTGCGGGCGTGCTGCTCGATCTATGGAGGCACATACCGCTTGCGATGTGTCGGAGTGCATTGAATGACGGTTGGATCCGGCATCGCAGCAGCGTCGACCTAACCAGCACCGCTTATATCGTTGCTGAGTATTAATCATCCACAGGAGTTTCCATGGCAGAAAATACCGGCGAACTTCAGGCAATCAATACGGCCTGGCAGATCGCGATTCAGGAAATCCTGCGGATGGTCATCCGCGATATGTATCGTGAAGATGGCGCGGCGGCGTTTATGGGTCACGTCAAGCGCATCGAAGAGGCAGCCGTCGACAGCATCTATACGGACCTGAGGCTGCGCGGGACGGATGAATGGACGGAAGTGCTCGTGAAAGAAAAAGCGAGCAATTTCGTCACGACCTTGCTGACATCGTTCACGTTTGACCGCACCTGAACGCGTTGCCGCGGACGGTGATCTGATGTAGATTCTCGCCTTTTCTAAGGGTATGACTGTGACCGGTGATGTCATGTCTGGATGGCGCCCGTTTGGCAATGTGATTTTGGCCGGTGTTTGAGCTTTGCGGGTCGGGTGCAGTCATGTCTTCGGCCTATTTATGCGGCGCGTGATGACCGCTGGCCCTGATG
>NZ_JAFEVL010000010.1 GCF_016901135.1 Martinezella lusitana
TTTATGCCTCACGCTAAGCCGCATCTGCGGCTTATGCGTCTCATAATCTTCTCTGATCGAATAACGGCTCAAGCCGTGTTACAATGGGCCGCTTAAAGCGGCCTTTGTCGCTTCTGAAAAGCAAGCAACAAACGCTTCTGGAATTTGGTGGGAACCCACAATAAGGGTGCTCACACGCGATAAACCCCTTGGGTTTACGCTGGTAACACGCGATAAACCGCTGAAGCGGTTTACGCTGGTAACACGCGATAAACCGCTGAAGCGGTTTACGCTGGTAACACGCGATAAACCGCTGAAGCGGTTTACGCTGATAACACGCGATAAACCGCTGAAGCGGTTTACGCTGATGACGCAAGCCGAAACACGGCTTGCTTCGTCGAGACGAACTGCAAAGCAGTTCGCTCGGTCGCGATAAACCCTTCGGGTTTACGCTGGTAATACGGGACAAATCCTCCGGATTTGCCCCGGCGCGATAAACCGCAAAGCGGTTTACGCTGGTAACGCGGGGTGGAGCAGCCCGGTAGCTCGTCAGGCTCATAACCTGAAGGCCGCAGGTTCAAATCCTGCCCCCGCAACCAAATCTTTCCCCTTTCCAGGTCTACTATCGCTGGCGCGAAGACTTCATCTTCGCTGGCGATCGTAGCTCATCGTCCTGCAGACCATAACCTGAAGGGTGAGGCGCGCTCGAGCAAAGCGCGATCGGACAGTCCAGTGGACTGGTCAAGCAACCAACGGCGCAAAGCCTGCCCCCGCAACCAGAATTTACGAATGATATCAAAGGGCTCCGAGGAAAATCGGAGCCCTTTTTGCATTAAATTTATGTTTGCTAACCAGGAGCAGGCGCCTAACCAGCCCACTCGCCGCAAATTCACGAGGAAGACCCCTCCCGCATCTCCTTCAGATACCGCGCCGGCGGCATGCCGAGAATACGGGTGAACATGGTCGTGAAGCTGTTTGGACTGAGATATCCGAGTTCCAGTGCGGTCTGGGTGATGGATTGTCCTCTCACCAGGCGATCGACGGCGGAAACGATACGCAGATGTTCACGCCACCGCCCGAAGGTCATGCCGGTTTCGGACAGAAAAAGCCGCGCCAATGTCCGCGGGCTGCTGGCGGCGAGGTCGGCAAGATCTTCGAGCGTGGCATCATCACCCGGCTCCGACTTCAACCGGTCGATGACCCGAACCAATCGCGGGTCGCGCCCCTGCGGGACAAAAAGTACCGGACCATAGGTCGGCTTCGAGGCTTCATAACCGATCATTCTCGCGACTAGAGTTGCGTTCTCCTCCTGGTCAGCCACAGCGGACAGCCGAACGGCTTCCAGTGCCAGTTCGCGCAGGAGATTGGTCACAGCGATAGTCTGGCATTGGTTCGGTAGAGCAGCTGCCATGTCGGGACTGAGCAATATCCTTATATGAACGGAGGACTCGGCATGGCGCGCGCTATGCGCGACATCCGGTGGCACCCACACCCCTCTCCCCGGTGGGGCAAGCCACCAGCCGCTTTCGCTGAAGAGCGTCATCGTGCCCGCCGTAACGACAGTCAACTGGCCGAGCGGATGCGCGTGTTCAGCGACGACGGCACCTGCATCGTGGCGGAACAGCGAAGCACTCATGGGGCGGGATGGCGAATTTGGGAACATGGCAGAAAGGCTGAATATGTTGACCGTTTTGCAAAGGTAAGGGCTGCAGCTTTCGTCTATATGACAGAGATCGTCGTTTCACAAGCCAAGGTGAGCTATCTCATGTCCCAAACACTTCGCATTATCGGCCTCGTCGGCAGTCTCCGCGCGGCCTCCTATTCGCGCACGGTACTGGAAACCATCGCCGAGATGTTGCCGGATGGAACCAAGTTCGAGGCGATCGATATCGGATCGTTGCCACACTACAATGAAGATCTGGAAAAGGATGTTCTGCCCGATCCGGTAGCTTACGGCCGGGAGATGGTTGCAGCCAGCGACGCTGTTCTAATCGTCACGCCCGAATTCAACCACGGCATCCCCGGCGTGTTGAAGAACACCTTGGATTGGCTGTCGCGACCGGCTTTCGACAGTTGCCTTATCGACAAGCCGGTTCTGTTCGTAACACTGTCGCCCGGCGCGCTTGGCGGCGTGCGCGCGCAATCCCAACTGCGTGAAACCCTGGCGTCCATGCTTTGCAAACTGACGCCGCTACCGGAAATTGTCATCACCCATATCGGCGGCAAGATCGCTCAGGATCGATTGGTCGATGCGCCAACGCTCAAGCATATTCAATCGATATTGCAGCGCTTCCTCGCCGCGGTTGCACGAGCTTGACGGCGAAGGATGGTCCCGACATGCAAAATCTCTATGCCCTTTGTGCTGGCCTTTCCGTCGGCCTGCTCTTTTCCTGGCTGCGGTTGCCGCTCCCTGCGCCGCCGACTTTGACCGGCATCATCGGTGCCGCAGGCGTCTTTCTGGGCAGCGTGTCATTTGGCCTGTTGCAACAGTGGCTGGGGCGTTGATCCCGCACAACTGATCGCACGGTCCCTCGATCACCGCACTCTCGCCTATCGTCGATGCCGCGAACATCCCCGGGCTACCGCTCCGGAGTGAGAATGCAGCATTGCTCCGGCAGCGGTACGAGCACGGCCGCGCTGCCCGCCGCCATCGGTTCGGACAATGCCCCGTTGGCGACAATGTCGCCGGCCGGCGTGGTGCATTGATATTGATAGGCGCGACCGAGATAGGTTCTTGTTCCGAGAACCGCCGGCAGGCCATCACCTTGCCGCCGCACGGAAAGGCCGTCGGCGCGGCAGGCGAGGACAAAGTCGTCGGGGATCGGGCCGAAATCATCCTGCGAAAGCGCAATCTTTGCGCTGCCCGCGCCTTCCGCCGTCACGAAAGCCCCCTCGCGCGCGATCGCTCGCAAAGGCAACAGGTTCTCGAAGCCGACGAAACGGGCGACGAAGCTGTTCGCCGGTTTGCGATAAAGGACCTCAGGCGTATCGAGCTGCATGATGCGGCCGGCATTCATGATGGCGACGCGATCCGAGATCGAAAAGGCTTCTTCCTGGTCGTGCGTCACGTAAAGCGATGTCGTTCCGTTGGCGCGCTGCAGCTGACGGATTTCGACGCGCATGTCGATCCTGAGCTTGGCGTCGAGATTGGAAAGCGGCTCGTCGAACATCAGCAGCGGCGGCTCGATGACCAGGGCGCGCGCCAGCGCGACGCGCTGTTTCTGGCCGCCCGAGAGTGCTGAGGGCAGCCGGTCGCCAAGGCCGGAAAGCCCGACGCGTTCCAGCATGGCGGCGGCTTTCTGCCGGCGCTCCTGCGCCGCGAGGCGACGCTGCTTCAGGCCGAAGGCGACATTTTCAAGCACGGTCAGATGTGGGAACAGCGCATAGTTCTGGAACACCAGGCCGATATCCCGCGCGTGCGCCGGAAGTGTCGTCAGGTCGCGATCGCCCAGTTTTATGGTGCCGCTTGTCGGCTGCAGGAAGCCGGCGACCAGCCGCAGTGTCGTCGTCTTGCCGCAACCGCTGGAGCCGAGCAGCGAGACCAGCTCGCCGGCTGCGACCGACAGCGAGAGGTCCTGCAGCACCGGCGTCTTGCCGTAATGGGCGCTGATGGATTGGATGGTAAGCGATACGGTCACGGGCGGCTACTTTGTCAGGAAGGTGAGGCCCAGGGTCGCTTCGACGACCGCCATGACGGCGACGGTCACGAGCATCAACAGCACGGACACCGAGGCGATGGTCGGGTCGAAGAACTGCTCCATGTGAGCGAGGATCTGGATGGGAAGGGTGGAGATGCCGGGTCCCGTCAGGAAGACCGAGACGGAGACATCGTTGATGGACGTGATGAAGGCGAGAATGAAGGCGGCGATGACGCCGGCGCGGATATTCGGCAGCACCACCGTCAGGAAGGTTTTCAGTGGCGGGCAGCCCAGGCTGATGGCCGCCTCTTCTATGGAGAAGTCGAAGCTGGCGAGGCTGGCGCTCACTACGCGCACGGAATAGGGCAGGACCAGCAGCGCATGGCCGATCAGCAGGCTCGGGAAGATCGGAAGCCCGAGGCCTATGGTGACCGACTTCATCAGCGAAAAGCCGAAGACGATCTCCGGAACGAGGATCGGAAGGACGAAGAGCGTCGAAAGCCAGCTCGGCAGCTCGACCCGATATCGGCTGATGGCATAGGCGGCGGGGATGCCAATCAGCAGCGAAAGCGCTGTTCCGAGCAAGGCGAGCTCGAGGCTGGTAATGGCAGTCGTGCGAAAGGCCTCGATCTCAAAAATATTCCAGAACCAGTGCAGCGTCAGCCCCTGCGGCGGGAAGGTGAGGTAGCTGGTGTTGCTGAAGGCGGAGCCGATGATGATGACGAGCGGCGCCAAAAGAAACAGGAAGACGCAGGCCGTGAAAGCGATGAGCGCGGGGTGGACGGATCTTGCCATATCGTCACACCGCCATCGGGTTCAGCCGTCGGGCGATGCGGCTCATGATCGCCACGATACCGATCGTCACGACGACCATGATGGCGGCAATCGTCGATGCTCCGACCCAGTCGAAGGTGACCATGGCGCGCTGGTAGAGGAAAGTGCCCATCATCATCTGCTTTTCGCCGCCGAGCAGCTGCGGCGTGGCATAGGAGGTGAAGCTGCCGGTAAAGACCAGCACGGCGCCGACGATGAGGCCGGGTGTGGCGAGCGGCAGGATGACCTGCCTAAATGTCGCCGCCGGCGTCGCGCCGAGCGAAGTCGCCGCCTGGATCAGGTCCTGCGGTATGCCCTCGAGCACACCGACGAGGGTGAGGATCATCAGTGGCACGAACAGATAGACCATCGCGACGATGACCGAACCTTCGGTATAGAGCATCGAGAGCGGCTCGCTGATAACGCCGACCGAGAGCAGGATGGTGTTGAGAATGCCGTTCTTGCCGAGAATGATTAGCCAGGCGAAGGAGCGCACGACGACGCCGGTCAGCAGGGGGAAAACGGCGGCGATGATCATCAGGCTTTTTGCGCGATCCGGCATTTGCGCGATCACATAGGCGGCGATGAACCCGACGACGAGGGAGATCGCCGTCGTCACCAGCGCGACCTCGATCGTCCTGTAGAGAACCGTGCGGCGGAAGCCGCTGGTGAAGAAGGCGACATAGGGGGAAAACACACCCTTGGGTTCGGCGAATGTCGCCGCGATCGTGATGATCACGGGGACGAGAAGGAACAGCACCACGGCTGTCATCGCCGGCGCCGTCAAACCCCATTTTGCAAGATGCTTCATCAAACGAATTCCGTAAGGATGCCGCAGGGTCGCCGCGGCACGCCCTGTTACATGCCGAAGATCTCGTTCCAGCGATCGATCCAGTCCGATTGCGCTTCATTCAGCTTGGCATAATCGATGCGGCTGAGCTTTGCGATCATGTCGGGGCCGTAGGTCCAGAGCCTGGCCTTTTCGGGCGTCAGTACGACCTTGGTGGAAACAGGCGCATCGACGCCCTGTTCGGCTTCTGCCTGCTGGACGTCCTTCGACAGGATGAAGTTGATGAACTGGTGGGCGAGCTCGACGTTTTCGGAGCCCTTGGGAATATTGACGGTATTGAGGGTGGCGACATCGCCTTCCTTGAGACTGGCCCAGGCCATGGTGGGAACGGCAGCCTGCATCGATGCCAAGGTGAAGTCCTGCGCCAGCGCCACCTTGGCCTCGCCCGTCGAGATCAGGTTCACCAGCTCGGAGCCGGTATTGTAATTCTTCACGACATTCGGCTTCAGCGCGCTGATCGCTTCGAAGGCCTTGTCGGCGTCGTCATAGGGATCGGCGCCTGCATGCTTGCCGGCCTGAAGCACCGTCAGCGGTCCGGCCGTCGTGGTGATGCCCGGAAGCGTGACGGCGCCCTTCAAGTCGTCGCGCCAGAGATCGTTCCAGGAGGTAATTGGCGTGACGACTTTTGCTGTGTCGTAGACGATGCCCACGCGGCCGATGGTATAGGCGGGGCCGTAATTGCCCTGCGGCGCCCTGGCGAGGTCGTAGAGATCGGCAAGGTTCGGGATTTTACTGCGGTCGAGCTCCTGAAAGAGACCCTGCTGAATGCCGACCTGCGAATAGCTGTCGGTCAGGTAGATCACATCGACGCCCTTGCCGCCGCGCAGCTTCAACTTGTTGAGGCGGTCGGCATTGTTGCCGGTTTCGAAAACGACGTCGCAGCCGCAGATCTTCTTGAAAGGCTCGATGATGTTGGCCTGCATCTTCTCGCCATTGTAGCCCCACCAGGAAATGGTCAGCGTTTTTGCCTGGGCATAGGCCGGGAAGGCGGCAGTGGCAGCAAGAATCGCAAAGCCCGCGACATGGGCAAGAGTGAGGCCCTTCATTATCGAAATCCTTTGGTCAATGAAATCAGGCATATGCTTCAAGCTTGCAGGATACTATTTTTCGAGCACCGGCTTTACAAGCCCAACAATTGAGCACGGGACAGTTTTTCCGCCGCTGCATTGGCAGGCCACGTATTCCGGCGCGCATGATAGCCGGGAATGCAACCCATTGAGATAATTTGGTTTCCTTCAAGCAAGACAGGCCGCTTTACACACCGGATCGCCATCTCTACCCTCGGCCGATCGAATTCTCGCAGGCATACCTATCATGACATCTCCGACCATAAATCTCCCCGACGATCTGCTAGTGAACGCGGCTGACGAGGTGTTGATCCGCCAGGATCTGACGCTCACCGCGCTCGGTCGCCGTCCTGCCGACCGCTTGCTGCGCGTTGGCCGGCTGCTCGACGTCCATAGCCGCACCTGGCTCGAGGATCAGGAGATTGTCATCAAGGGCAGGCGCATCGCCTATGTCGGCCCGGCCGGCAGCTATGAGGGCGAGGTCGGCGAGCGCGTGCACGAGCCGCATCTTGCGGCCGTTCCCGGCTTCGGTGAGGCGCACAAACATATCGAGAGCTCGCACTTGACGCCGGAATGGGAGGCCGCCCTGGTCATGCCGCATGGCGTCACCTGGACCTGCGAGGCGAGCCATGAATTTTCCAATGTGAACGGCGCCCGCAATCTCGAATTCTGGCTTGAGCCACGCCGTCGCGGATCGCCGATGAAGATCTTTCCCCTGCCGGGTTCGGCCGTGCCGCCGACCGCTTATGAATGGGGCGGCGGCCATTTCGGCTATGACGAGCAGAAAGCCTTTCTCGGCGAAAGCCTGATGGTCGCTGGCCTTGACGAAGTGATGGATTGGCCTTCGGTCAGCAATCCGGACAATCCCGCCTATGACCGCCTCTGGGGCATGATCCGCGCCACTTTCGAGCAGCGCGGCGTCGTCGAGGGTCATGGGGCGGGCTTACGCGATCTGGCGTCGATCAATGCCTTTGCCGGCGCAGGCCTCGCCTCCGATCATGAAGGCTGGTTCCTGGACGAAATATGGGAAAAGCTGACGCATGGCCTGTTCATAGAGCTTCGGCCGCATTCCTTGCCCGAGGTGATTCAGGGGCTGATCGAAAAGGGCCTGTCCGACTGGTCGCAGATCGCTTTCGTCACGGATGACCGCAGCGCCTCCGATACGCTGAAAATCGGGGCCACCGACCACAATGTCCGGCTTGCGATCGAAAACGGGCTGGCGCCTGAGATCGCCATTCAATGCGTAACGATCAACCCGGCGCGGCATATGCGGCTCACGCCCTGGGTCGGCTCGATCGCGCCCGGTCGTTTTGCCGATATCGTGCTTCTGGATGATGTGAAGAGGCTGTCGATCGCCAAGGTCTGGGCTGATGGTAAGCCGGCTTCCGAAGGCAAGACCTTCCTCGGTGTCCGCCCCGAGATCGACTGGCCGGATTGGGCGACGAAGACGGTCCGGATCGACAGGGTCGTCACGCCGGAGGATTTTCGCATTGCCGCTCCATCGGATGCGGCGACTGCAAAGGCCGCGCTGTTGCGGCCGTTCCATTGGGCCGATGATTTCATCATCATGGATTTGCCGGTCCGGGATGGCGCCGTCCAGCGCGATCCGGATCGCAATGTCACCAAGTTCGCGATCGTCGACCGGTTTTCGGGCGAGGCCAAGGTTTCCCGCATGTTCTGGCTGGGCACCGGGCCGCGCACGCCGGATACGGCGCTTGGCGCGACGCTCGGCCATGACAAGCACAATATCTGGGTCGTCGGTTCCTCCGATGAAGCCATGGCAATGGTCGCCAATGCGCTCAATGAACAGCAGGGAGGCTGGGTGCTTGTATCGGGCGGAAAGGTGATCGCCCGCGTCCGCTACGAGGTCGGCGGCCTGATGACGGCACGATCGGCAGAGGAGCTCGATGTGGAAATGCAGAGGCTCTATGCTGCCGGCGCCGGGATCGATTGGATGTACGAGCCGACTTTCTCGCCGCGCTGGTGGCCTGGCTTTCCCGAGCGTCTCTCCTTTGCGACGCTGACCTGTGCGCCATGGCGCTGGGTTCTTGTGGCACCGTCGGAGCGAGCGCCGGAAGGCTTCGTCAATGTTGCCACTGGAGAGACGCATCCCATCGTCTGGTAAGGGATAGCCTTATTTCAGCTATCGGATATCCCGCCTGATGCGCGGGTATCGATAATCTGGCGAATGGGTGCAATCGGCGTCTGCTCGTCAGTGACACCGCCGGCTCTTGACGGCCGAACATTGCTTCGTAATTATCCGTTTGGTTACTTGTACCGTGCCGCAGGTGATGGGAACAAGGTGGAGCGTACCTTGTTTTCGGTCTCGCCGGCTGAGATCGGGAAACCAGGCGGAGGAGGCCATGGTGATTGCCGTTGACAATGATGGGCCGCGCATGACGTTGGCATTTTCGACGCTGGGATGCGCCGACCTCGAATTGAGCGAAGCCCTTGCCTTGGCGGCGCGCCATGGTCTCGATGCCATCGAAATTCGTGCGCTTGGCGGTACGATCGATCTGGCGACTTATTTCAGCGAAAGATTCGGTTCGCCGGCCAGTCTTGCCCGCACACTGGAAGCGTCTGCCGTGCGCGTCTGCGCCTTCAATACTTCGCTGCGTCTCGTCGGCGCGACATCTCAGGCAAAGGAAGAGTTCCTGCGCTATCTGCCTTGGGCGGAGGCCGCCGGCGTCAAGTCGCTGCGGGTTTTCGATGGCGGCAATAGCGGAGATGCCGGAGAAGTGGCCGAGGCTCTGTCGACGCTGCAATGGTGGCGTGAAACGACCGACCGCGAGGGTTTCAGCGCGGAGATGATCGTCGAAACGCATGACTTTCTCGTGCAGCCGGATGCCATCGCCCGTCTTCTGGAAGGAGCACCCGATTGCGCGCTCCTCTGGGATACCCACCACACCTGGCGCAAGGGCGGGCAGGATCCTGTCGAGACCTGGAAGCAGGTGCGGGGCAATACCCGGCATCTTCATGTGAAGGATAGCATCTCCAAACCGGGGCCGAAGCTGCCATATAGCTATGTGCCGCCGGGCAGCGGCGAATTTCCAATAGCTGCGCTGCGTTCCGCGCTCGCCACCGATGGCTATGACGGCGTCATGAGCCTGGAATGGGAGAAGCTGTGGCACGTCGAACTGCCCTCGTTGGATCTGGCCCTTCAAGCGGCAAGGCGAAACGGCTGGTGGTCTCCGCTGGCCGCCGAGGAGTGACTGGCGAAGTTCATTAGTAATTTAGTTGAATTAGAAATAAGAAAAACGCGCGGCGATTGACTTTTGCAATGGTTTGTTAATTAGTGTATTAGCATAAAGTAACTATATATATTATTGGCGCATCAGCGTTGGGTTGACTATCGTCTTCAGCGCAATATCTCCGGCTCGTTGAAGGGGACCTCGGTGACATGGGGTTTGAGGTGTCTGGAAGATGGGAGGAACGGATTCTAGGCACCAGAAATCCGATGCATCGCAGGCGCGCGCGCCGCTTTCAGTCATCGCTTTTTGGTTCCGGTTATCCGTTCGTGGGCGTGTCCCTGGCCAAGGGAGGTTTGATGATCGGTAGTGGGATTCGCAGCGAGGAGGGGCATAGCGCTCTGATTTTACAGGCGATCGCTGAGGGTGGCCTGAGCTTTGCGGCGCAGTGGATCCATGACGTCGAGAATATCGGAGAGGTGGCCTATGCGGAAAGCCTGGCGCGCGTAACGGATTCCGATGGCGTCGTTCATACGGCAGGAACGTTCGTTTCGCTTCTCGAGCAACAGGATCGCTGGTTCGATCTCGATTTACGCATTCTCGACATGGTGTTGTCAGCCTTGGCGGCGGACCCAGCCCTTGTGCTCGGCTGCAATCTGTCCGTCGCCAGCCTATCTCATCCCGAACACTTTGCCGGTATTTTCGGTCGAATCACCCGCCAACAGGAGCTTGCTTGCCGGCTTGTCGTGGAGATCACCGAAACCTATCCGATCGAAGGTGCGTCCATTGAGCGCTTGAAGATGATCCGCGCGCTCGGTTGTCTCGTCGCGATCGACGATTTCGGTTCCGGTTTTGCCACGCCGGAATCCCTGCTTCAGGTCGCCGCAGATATCGTCAAAATCGACGCCGCCTTCATCCGCGACAACAGGCCAGGCCGCGATGGCCACAACAGTCTTTCACATATTGTCGGTTTTGCCGCCTGTTTCGCCCCTTCGGTCGTCGTCGAAGGTATCGAGACGGAGTCGCAGCTGGAGGCCGCGCGAACGGCCGGCGCGACGCATGCACAGGGCTTCCTGTTGTCGATGCCGGTTGCGCTGGCGCAGCTTCGGCGACCCAAGGGCAGGGCTGGCCTGAGGGGGGTAGGATGAGCGTTCCTGCTGTTGCCCAGCCGTGCGGCGTCGGAATCCGGATACGCGATATGCGGAATGCATGCGCGGTTCGTATCAAAGAGGTCTTCATATTGGCCGCGCGGGTGCTGCCATGATCAAGTATCCGCTCTCTGCCGCCGACTATGAAGCCGCCGCCGCCCGCGCCACGTGTGATCTCAAGGCCAAGACATTGTTGCGTGCCTTGGTGTGTCGTCTTCGCGATCTGTTCTCCGATGCCGGCTTTCCGCTGTCCGTCATCTTCACGGGCGGCACCGAGCCCCATGTTACCATTCGCGATGAAACGGCAGGAATCTCCGCGCGCATAACGATCGACGCCGAAAGCGGCCTGTTTGTTTTTTGTGAACTCGGCTGCCGCGCAACCGATATTGTCTTGGCGACGGCGAACGAAAATCGATTGATCGAAGAGATCGCCCTCCATCTTGGCGGCGACAGTCCGGTGCCGCAAACGATCGACGCGGCCGTCAGCGTTCTCGTCGGCCAGACGATCGAAGATGTCGAGCGCAAGCTTATCCTGCAGACGCTTCATCACTGCGATGGAGACCCCACTCACACGGCATTCATGCTCGGCATGCCACTCGTTGTCCTCTGTAACAAACTGGCGGTGTATTTTGCGGACTCCGCCAGGAAACTGCCGGAAGCACCGACCGGTGCAGGCCGGAGAGCGGTGGGCGGCCGACCATGATCACGGGCGCACCTGGTGCGAACGTATTCTATCCCAGCTACCATGCCGGGAAACCGGCGCCAGGAAGACGGCGCAATTCGAACCGATGCGGGCCTTGGAACGGGCTTCGCATATGACGCAATCGCGCGGGGCGGCGCACGAGAAACCAAATGAGATCCGGGAAAAGATCATGGATTCGTTCAGTGAGAGAAAAGACCCCGCACCACCACGGCAAACGCGTTTTCTATTCGAAGGCTGTGTGAAGATTGTTTCGGCCTATGTGACTTACAATGCCGTTTCGGCCGTCAGCCTTCCCAAGCTGATCAAGGACATCCACGGCGCGCTGCAAGCTTTGGACAGCTCTGCTTCCGTTGTCGAACGGAGCAGTCTGGTGCCGGCGGTGGATTTGAAGAAATCGGTGACGAACGACTATATCGTCTGCCTCGAGGACGGCAAACGCTTCAAAACGCTGAAGCGTCATTTGCGCGTGCACTATGGCATGACGCCTGAGGAATATCGCCAGAAATGGGGTTTGGCGCCAAATTATCCGATGGTCGCACAAAATTATGCGAATCGTCGGTCGGAACTCGCCAAGCTTTCCGGTCTTGGCGCCAATGGCAACAGGAAGGAAACTGTTCGCTAGCACGTCCGCGTGAGAAAGCGTGCGGATCACGACGAGCGGATTGCGAGCGTTTCGCCGTACAGCTACGCGGCGCTACGCTGCAAGGATAATGGCGCTCTACGAGGGGGCGCCATTATCTTTTTGGGTCATTGTCGGGCAAAATCGGCACGGCCGATCAAGCATGTCGATCAGAAGACCTGACGGAGTACGAGGAACAGGATGAAGGCGAGCGCGATCGAGGCCGGCAGCGTCAGGATCCAGGCCATCAGCATGTTGCGCACGGTCGACCATTGCAGGCCGGAGCCATTCGCCGCCATGGTGCCGGCGACGCCGGAGGACAGCACGTGCGTCGTGGAAACCGGCAGGCCGAGTTGGTCCGCGGCACCGATCGTCAGCATGGCGACGACCTCGGCGGCTGCACCCTGGCCATAGGTCAGGTGTGTCTTGCCGATCTTTTCACCGACGGTGACGACGATGCGCTTCCAGCCGACCATGGTGCCGAGACCGAGTGCCAGCGCCACGGCGACCTTCACCCAGAGCGGGATGAACTTGGTCGCGTGGTCGACGGCGGCGTGATAGTTGGTCACGGCCTTCAGATCGTCAGCGCTCATCGGCAGAAGCTTCTGCTTGTCGATCAGCTTCAGCGATTCACCGATCAGATAGATGTCGTTACGGACGTTGCCGACGAGCCCGTTCGGCAGCTTTTCGACGCTCGGATAGGCGGCGATCTCGGCGCTGGTGGCGTGGATATACGCCTGCAGTGCCGGCGTCGTCGCATCCGACCATGTCTTGCTCTTCACGGCATCGCTGACGGCGGCCTTCGGATCGGCAGGCGCAGTCACACCGGGCTTCACATATTTGCCGAGCACCGTCTCAACCTGTGCCGAGGCGGCCTTATAGGCCTCGAGATAGTTGATATCGGGCGTCTTATTGAGAGCGAAGGCAGTCGGCACCAGACCGATGAGGATGAGCATGATCAGACCCATGCCCTTCTGACCGTCATTCGAGCCATGAGCGAAGCTGACGCCGGTGCAGGTGAAGATCAGCAAACCGCGGATCCAGGCCGGCGGCGGCGCATTGCCCTTCGGCGCTTCATAAAGCTCCTTATTGCGGATCAGCACCTTGGAGACCAGCAGCAGCAAAGCGGCGGCGCCGAAGCCGATGATCGGTGACAGCAGCAGCGACATGCCGACGCTGCTGGCCTGCGACCAGTCAACACCGCTGGTGGCGGAGCCGGCGGGTGCAAGGAACTGGTTGGCGAGGCCGACGCCGATGATGGAGCCGACGAGGGTATGCGAGCTCGACGCCGGCAGGCCCAGATACCAGGTGCCGAGGTTCCATATGATTGCGGCGGTCAACAGTGCGAAGACCATGGCAAGGCCAGAGCCGGAGCCGACCTGCAAGATCAGTTCGACCGGCAAAAGCGCCAGGATGCCGAAAGCGACGGCGCCGGAAGACGTCAACACGCCGAGGAAGTTGAAAAAGCCGGACCAGATCACCGCGAATTCGGCCGGCAGCGAGCGGGTGTAGATGACGGTGGCGACCGCATTGGCCGTATCGTGGAAGCCGTTGACGAACTCGAAACCCAGCGCGATCAGCAGGGCGAGACCGAGCAGGATCCACGGAACCGCTGCGGCCTCGGCAAGGTCGCTGCCGAGAGCATAGCCCACATAGGCGAGACCGCCGAGCACGACGACACCGAAGAGCGGCAGAAACCATTTCGCCGAACCGCTTGCGCCGTGAATTGGGTGATTGGCGTTGCCACCCTCCGTACTGTTTGAAACGACGTCCACCATCTCAAACTCCCTTATGGCAAATGATATCCCTGATTTAAGCGCCGTTGATGAAACTCTCGTGACGCCTGTAAAGGCCGATAGGCATTTTCCGAATGGGCCGCGATTCCTTCATGGAAAGATGACGATGCGGCGGAAGAGATCCTCGCTCCGGACGGGCAATCTTTGCAGCTCTCGATTTCGCCGTCAAAACGCCTTTTTCGGTTCAGCCCGTGTTCATCCGCTTGGGTTTTAAATCCCGCATGTAAGGGACTTGGATAGAGGACCACCAAAAATGAGATCGTCCGTGTTTGCCATCGCTGCTTTGCTTGGTGGCCTGGCAGTATCTTCGGCAGAAGCAATGCCTATCCCCGCTGTCGGGACAACGGCTGCCGTGCCGGTCGTGAAAGTTGACTATGCCTGCGGTCGTGGCTGGCATGTGACCCGCTGGGGCGAATGCCGCCCGAACCGGTGGGGACCGCCGCCGCGGCGTTATGGCTGGGGGCATAGACCGCCACCGCCCTGGGGCTGGCACGGTCATCGCGAGTATCGCGATGGCTGGCGTGGAGACCGCTGGCGCCGTCATCGCGACTGGTAAAATAAAAACACCGCCGCAAGCTTTGCGGCGGTGTTTTGTTAGAGCACTTCCAGGAAAACTGCGTAGCGGTTTTCCGTCCGGAATTGCGCAAAAACAATAACATGGAGCGGTAAAGCAGTCCCGTGAAACGCGTAACCGCTCTAGAGACGGGGGTCTGTCCGCAAGGCCCGCGCCGTCAGCCATAGTCCGGCGACGGTTGCCAGCACGGCCGACAGGATGGCCATGAGGCTTCCGACGTGCAGGACGATGTCAGCGAGCTTCGGCCGGATCAGGTCGGCCGTATTGAAGCTTTCGCCGCTGAATTTGCACAGGATGAGCGAGAGATTGCTGCGCACCATTACAGCATCGATTTCTGAGACGAGATCGCCGACAGGCGCTGTTTCATTCTTCATCGTCCGCATGTGAAGCAGCACCGCCTTGGCCGCCGCGAGATAGGCGTGCGAGCATTCGTTGAACGGGCTTTGCTCGTCGCTCACGCTGCCGGGCATCATCCCCCAGAGACAATAGGCACGCTGGATCTGCGCGAAATTCAGCAGGCGGCGAAACGTCTCGTCGGTATCCGATACATTTTCCGCGAGCGCCACGATGCGCCCGTAATAGGGCGCGATGACAGCCATTTCACCATGTGTGAGGCTTGGTATCGGGATGCCGGTTTGGTTTCCCGAGGAACTGCCGCCATGGGCGGCAAGCACTGTCGGCCAACATGACAGCATGAGGCAGAGCGCGGCGAGCAAGGCGCCGCTTCCGTGCCGGCGTTTCCCGCGCACGAGATCATGCGCGGGATGCGATGGATTTGCCATGCTAGGCTCGGCGCAGCGCCGGGTTGCGGTAGCGTATCTGCGGCAGCTCTCGCTCCGCCCAGGCTCCAAAGGCAAGCCCGAGGGTGGTCCACAGGATCGCGTGCATCCCGAGCGATGCAATCCGGAACCGCCAGAGCACGACGGCCGAGAACTGTTCCGGCACTTCGTTGATCGACGGAAGCAGATACTGGATCAGTGCGATGAAGAAGATGTAGCCGATGCCGGCAAGGATCGCCCCGTTCCATGATCCGTAACGTGCCGCCAGCCGGCGACCCAGTCCGACCGCGACGATCATGCCGACGATCGAAGCAACGATCATGATGAAGAATAGCTCGGTTCTGGCGCCGATCGTGTCCGGATTGCCGACTGCCGGGGGGTTTGCGGGATATTTGATGTCGGGAACGAGCGAAATCGTCACGAAAGCCGCGATGGCGAGCAATGCCGCAGTACCACGTGCGCCGAGGGGGCTGATGCGGCCGTAGACGAAGGAGAAGACCAGCGCGAACAACCCGCCGATTGCCGTCGAAAAGATGATGCTGCCGGTGAAAAGACCGATACCTGCCTGTGTGGCGCGGCTGACGATTTCCGGTTCCGGCGCTTCGCCTGCCGCCTGCGCGGCCTTTTCTTCAAAGCCGATCGCCCAATCGACCAGCGGCTCGCCGAAAGTGTGGGCGAAGGCAAAAACGAGAATGCCAGCAAGGGCCCCGACGATCATGCCGCGGAGCAAAAGACGTCCAACCATGTGCCTGATCCCTTAGTGGCAGGGGAAACCGAGAAGGTGACGGGCATCATGCACGAATTCGTGCACATACATGCCTGAAATCAGCGAGGTTGCGCCTTCCTCGGCGCCGACGAAATAGATCGCCAGCAGCATCAACAGGCCGGCGAAGACAGCCCAGGGCAGGATTTGGCCGAGCGGGATCGGCTGCGGGATTGCGGATGCTGCGAAAGCGGTATCAGACATTGTAGTTCCCTCTTTAAGAAAAGCGCGTTCCATTTGCGGAAGGGTTCTTTACGGGAAGGGTCTGGCTCTCGAGGGCGAAGCTTCCGTCATCGATTACAGTGGCGCGACCGCGCCGGGATTTCACCGGCTTCCACACCCGTAAGTGCAAGTTTATATCTGTCCGCAAAGATGGTTGTCAATCAAACGCCATTGCGATGTTAGATCGCGACAAGGCATGGGGATATCGAGTGTCATGAGGGGTCGCCTGAGCTGGATTTGTCATGGGCCGACGGAAGCCAATCGAAACGGCTGCTTTCCGGATGACGAGCCGCTGGAGGCGAAAGCGGCGCGGCGAGCCAAATTGCCTGTTGCAAAGCTCGGAACGATCGATCGGGTCTGGACGAGCCCGGCGCTGCGCGCGCGCCAGACGGCTGCTATCCTCGGTCATGACGCGATCCTTGAAACTGCCTTGCGCGAATGTGACTACGGCGATTGGTGCGGAAAATCGCTCGCCGAACTTTACGAAAGCGATCCGGAATCCCTGGCGCTATGGATGACGGATTTGGATGCCGCGCCGCATGGCGGCGAATCTCTGTCGGCGGTCGTGCTGCGCATCGGCGAATGGATGGGAAACCATCTTCATGATGCCGGTCATACCGTCGTCGTCACCCATGCGAGCGTCATCCGCGCCGCCGTCCTGCATTTGCTGCAGGCCCCGCCTATGGCATTCTGGACAATCGACGTCGAGCCCTTTGGCATGGTCGAAATGACGAGCGACGGCCGCCGCTGGCAGCTCCGCTTCCCGAAGATGACGGAGTAGCGGTCAGCGGGCTGCTTTTGCCCGCTGCCGTTCGAAATAGACGAGGAATACGGCGAGGCCGAACGTCATCGCGGCCAGTCCGTACCAGGTGATGGCATAGACGAGATGGCTGTTGTGGAAGACGATCTGCGTCAGCCCTCCCACCGGCAGGTCGCCCGGATTTTTCGTATCGTCCGCGTCGATGAAGTAGGGCGCCACGTTCTGCAGGCCGCGCACGTCGGCAATTGCGTTGACGTCGCGTGAATACCAGCGCTCTTCCGCCGGCACGTTGGAGCGCAGCAGCGTGCCCTTGGGCTCGTTGATCCGCAGCAGGCCGGTAACGGTCGTCTCGCCGCTGAGCTGGCCGGCCGGACGCGTCGTCGGCTTGCGCTTCTCTGTGGGAACAAAACCGCGATTGACAACGACGATCGTCCCGTCGGCCTCCCTCAGCGGCGTCAGCACCCAATAGCCGGGGCCAAGCACGGTCGAGGCATAGACCTGCGTTTCCTTGTCGTTGAGGAAAGTGCCGCTCACCTGCACATGCTTGTATTCGGAGTTCTCGGCCGTCACGTCAGCCCATTGCGTCGGCCCAGGCGCCGCAACCGCCGGCGCGTGCACGCGGGAATCGACCTTGGCGATCAGATCGAGCTTCCAATGCAGCCGCTGCACCTGCCATGTGCCGAGGCCGATCAGGAGCGCGGTCAGCAGCAGGAGCAACATCACCCAGATGGCGAGCGTGAGCACCGAGCGGGGCTTATCGGGAGACGTGGTCGAAGGAGTATCGGTCATGGCGCTGGTCTCCGGGGGACGCGCTGCCGCATGATTTCGGGAGGTGCGAAACGGCCTTCGCGGAAGATCATGCGTCGTCTGGGAAATTGGGCTGCGAACCTTGCGCGTCCTGAGGGCTGTGCCGCGCAGCATCCGGCGGAACTCTCGCGCCGGAAAGAGGGCGGGCCTCTTTTCAAAGGCCCGCCGCTTGCGATCAAGGCATATTGCGCATCATCTCGGGCGACATGGGCATCATGTTCGAGTTGAGGTGATGCATGACCCAGAGCGAGCCGGAAAGGGCGATGATGACAAGCACGATGGTGAAGATCAGCGCCATCATGTTCCAGCCGCCTTCCGAGCGGGTGTTCATGTGCAGGAAGTAGATCATGTGCACGATGATCTGGATCGCGCCGAGCACCATGATCAGCGCGGCTGTCACGACCGGATCGGAGAAGACCTTGGCCATGACCAGCCAGAAGGGAATGGCGGTCAGGATGACGGAGAGGACGAACCCCGTCATGTAGCTCTTGAAGGTGCCGTGGGCAGCTTCGTGACCGCCATGGTGATCGTGACCGTGGGCGTCGGCGGAATGATGCGAATGGTCCGTGTTCGAGCTCATCCGAGAACTCCCATGAGGTAGACGAAGGAAAACACGCCGATCCAGACGACGTCGAGGAAGTGCCAGAACATCGAAAGGCACATCAGGCGGCGCTTGTTCTCGGGGATCAGGCCATGCTGGCTGGTCTGCACCATCAGCGTGATCAGCCAGACGATGCCGACGGTGACGTGCAGCCCGTGCGTGCCGACCAGCGTGAAGAAGGCCGACAGGAAGGCGCTGCGCTGCGGGCCGGCGCCGTCGAGGATCAGGTGATAGAACTCGTAAAGTTCGAAGAAGATGAAGGCTGCGCCGAACAGGCCGGTGATCGCCAGCCACATCATCGTTCCCGACTTATTCTCCTTCTCCATCTCCAGCATGGCGAAGCCATAGGTGATGGAGGAGAAAAGCAGCATCGCCGTGTTGAGGGCGACGAGCGGCAGCTCGAACAGGTCTGCCGGAGAAGGGCCTGCCGCGTAGTTATGGCCGAGCACGGCATAGGTCGCGAAGAGGACTGCGAAGATCAGGCAGTCGCTCATGATGTAGATCCAGAAGCCCAGCATGGTGCTGCCTTCCGGATGATACTCTTCCGTCATGTAGAAGGCGGGCGTTTCGCCGTCCTTGGGAGCATGTGCGGTTTGGGTCGTCATAGGTCTTATACCTGTCCTGCGAGCAGCTTCGTACGCTCGTTCTCGGTCTTCACGACCTCCTCGGCGGGAATGTGGAAGTCGCGCTTATAGTTGAAGGTATGGCCGATCGTGGTGATGATCATCGCGGCGAAGGTGATGGCGGCGAGCCACCAGATGTACCAGATCATGCCGAATGCGAAGGCGATGGAGAGAACGCCGAGGATGATGCCCGTACCCGTGCTCTTCGGCATGTGGATCGGAATGAAGCCCTCCGTCGGCCTGACGTAGCCGCGGCTCTTCATGTCCCACCAGGCGTCGTTGTCGTGGACGATCGGCGTCAGGGCGAAGTTGTATTCCGGCGGCGGCGAGGATGTGGACCATTCCAGCGTGCGGCCGTTCCATGGGTCGCCGGTGACGTCGCGAAGCTCTTCGCGCTTGATGAAGCTGACGACGAGCTGGATGATGAAGGAGGCGATGCCGATGGCGATCATCACGGCGCCAAGTGCGGCGACGACGAAGTAGATCTGCAGCGACGGATCGTCGAACTGGGACATGCGGCGGGTGACGCCCATCAGGCCGAGCACGTAGAGCGGCATGAAGGCGAAGTAGAAGCCGACGACCCAGAACCAGAAGGACATCTTGCCCCAGAACGGATCGAGCTTGAAGCCGAAGGCCTTCGGGAACCAGTAGGCGATGCCGGCGAACATGCCGAACAGCACGCCGCCGATGATGACGTTGTGGAAGTGGGCGATCAGGAACAGCGAATTGTGCAGCACGAAGTCTGCCGGCGGAACCGCAAGCATGACGCCGGTCATGCCGCCGATCGTGAAGGTGACCATGAAGGCCACGGTCCACAGCATCGGCACTTCGTAGCGGATACGGCCGCGATACATGGTGAAGAGCCAGTTGAACAGCTTCGCACCCGTCGGGATCGAGATGATCATCGTCGTGATGCCGAAGAAGGAGTTGACGCTGGCGCCCGAACCCATGGTGAAGAAGTGGTGGAGCCAGACCAGGTACGACAGGATGGTGATGACGACGGTGGCGTACACCATCGAGGCATAACCGAAGAGGCGCTTGCCGGAGAAGGTGGCGACGACTTCCGAGAACACGCCGAAGGCCGGCAGGATCAGGATGTAGACTTCCGGGTGACCCCAGATCCAGATGAGGTTGATATACATCATCGGATTGCCGCCAAGGTCGTTGGTGAAGAAATTCGTGCCGGCGTAGCGGTCGAGCGACAGCAGGGCGAGAACGGCTGTCAGCACCGGGAAGGCGGCAACGATCAGCACGTTGGTGCAGAGCGCGGTCCAGGTGAAGACGGGCATTTTCATCATCGTCATGCCCGGCGCGCGCATCTTGACGATGGTCGCGACGAGGTTGACGCCCGACAGCAGCGTGCCGATACCCGCGACCTGCAGGCCCCAGATGTAATAATCGACACCGACATCGGGACTGTAGGCGATACCGGAAAGCGGCGGATAGGCGAGCCAGCCGGTCTTTGCGAACTCGCCGATGAATAGCGAGATCATGATGATGATCGCGCCGGCCGTCGTCATCCAGAAGGAGAAATTGTTGAGGAACGGAAACGACACATCGCGTGCGCCGATTTGCAGCGGCACGACGAAGTTCATGAGACCCGTAACCATCGGCATCGCCACGAAGAAGATCATGATGACGCCATGGGCGGTGAATACCTGGTCGTAGTGGTGCGGCGGCAGGAAGCCATCCGAGCCGTTGAAGGCGAGCGCCTGCTGGGCTCGCATCATCAGCGCGTCGGAAAAGCCGCGCAGCAGCATGATCAGCGACAGCACGATGTACATGACGCCGATCTTCTTGTGATCGATGCTGGTGAACCACTCTTTCCAGAGATAGCCCCAGAGACGGAAGTAGGTCAGCAGGCCGAGAACGGCGATACCGCCGATGGCGACGCCGATGAAGGTTATGACCAGGATCGGCTCGTGATAGGGGATGGAGTCGAGCGTCAGCCGACCGAAGATGAACTTATAGAGGTCCGGGTTGGAAAACATGGATTGCCTCTGTCCTTATAAATGTCTTGTTACTAAGCGCACCGGATCAGTGATCCTGGTGCTGCACCGAACCGGTCGACGAATCTGAAGAAGAGCCGTTGCCCATATCCATGCCCTGCATCGAGTTATCGCCATGCTGCATGGTATGACCCGCGGAGCCGTCGGCCTTCACGGGCGTTGCGTCCGCGTGGCCGGCGTCGCGGTTGTCGTAGATCAGACGCTCGCGGTTTTCCTGGCTTTCCTTGCCGCCGCCGCCCTTGGCGTCGATATGCATCATTTCGCTCATGCACATCTTGCTCGGGTCGGCGCACATGTTGAGGATGGCGTTATAGAGGCCATCGTCGACGGCATTGAAGTACTGCACCGGATTGCGTTCGCTCGGCTGGGCGAGGGCCAGGTATTCCGGGCGGCCGAGCGCCGTGCCCTGGCTCTTGGCCTTCTGGATCCACTGGTCGAAATCCGCCTGGTTCAGGCCATGGAACTTGAAGCGCATGTGCGAGAAGCCGGCACCGCTGTAGTTGGCGGATAGGCCTTGATACTCGCCGGGATGATTGATGACGGCGTGCAGCTTCGTCTCCATGCCCGGCATGGCGTAGATCTGGCCTGCCAGCGCCGGGATGAAGAAGGAGTTCATCACAGCGGAGGCCGTGATCTTGAAGTTGATCGGCCTGTCGACCGGGGCGGCCATTTCGTTGACCGTGGCGATGCCGTAGTCCGGATAGAAGAACAGCCATTTCCAGTCGAGCGCGACGACTTCGACGCTCAGCGGCTTGACGTCGGCGCTGAGCGGCTTGTCCTCGGCGATGCGGTCGAGCGGCCGGTAGGGGTCAAGCTGATGGGTGCTGATCCAGGTCACGGCGCCGAGCGCGATGATGATGGCGAGCGGGGCGGACCAGATGACCAGTTCGAGACGTGTCGAATGATGCCAATCCGGCTCGTAGGCCGCCTCTTCGTTCGACTGGCGATATTTCCAGGCGAAGAACAGTGTGAGGAAGATCACCGGGATGATGATGATCAACATCAGCACGACCGAGATGATGATGAGGTTGCGTTGCTGAACGGCGATGTCGCCGGAGGGAGCCATCACCACCATGTTGCAGCCCGATAGCAGCAAAATCAGCGGGATGACAGAAAAGCGGCTGAAAATCTTCGCTAGTCTTAGCACGTCTTAAAGCTCTTTTTGTTTCGACCCTACCGCGACTAAAGGACGGTGGTCATGAACGATATGAGGTGTTTCGTCGCACCGCAGCAAGCGCGAGTGCAATGCGGTATGGAATGCGGTCCCACCTATCGGGAAAACCCTGCAAAATCCAGAAGGTTTTCCGCCGATCATTCGCTTTTATCGCGGCCAATATACCCGGATCGGAACAAATGACCACCGCTGGCCTTTCCCTAGCTACGCATGATGCAGCGCCAGAGGCGGGAAAGGCCGGGTTTGATGGCTAATTTGCGAATTATTTCATGCTCGACACTTGATATGTTCGCACGTTTGATCGACATCTTTGTTACGCGCGCATTCATGGAGGAGTTCGCGCTCGGAGAGGGAGGCTCCCGTACATGGTCAGCGTGACACATGAAACACTGAACCCTACATCTTCAACCCTCGAGAGCGATGCCCGCAGCATGCATGCTGGCGGTTCGGTTGCCCCTGGCAACATTGCCATCGGTGTGATCATCGGTCGCACATCCGAGTTTTTTGATTTCTTCGTCTACGCCATCGCATCGGTCCTGGTTTTCCCGAAGCTGATGTTCCCCTTTGCTGACCCGTTGCATGGAACGCTGCTTTCCTTCCTGGTGTTCGCGCTTGCCTTCATCGCCCGCCCGATCGGCTCGTTCATCTTCATGGCGATCGACCGCACCTATGGCCGCGGCGTCAAGCTGACGATCGCGCTGTTCCTGCTTGGCGGTTCGACTGCGTCGATGAGCTTCCTGCCCGGCTATAATGAGATCGGCGGCTATGCGATCCTTCTGCTCGCCATCTTCCGTATCGGCCAGGGTCTTGCGCTCGGCGGCGCCTGGGACGGCTTGGCCTCGCTGCTAGCGCTGAATGCGCCCGCCAAACACCGCGGCTGGTATGCGATGATCCCGCAGCTCGGCGCTCCGATCGGCTTCATGCTGGCAAGTGCGCTCTTTGCTTACTTCGTCATGAGCCTGTCGACCGCCGACTTTGTCGATTGGGGCTGGCGCTATCCGTTCTTCTGCGCCTTCATGGTCAACGTCGTGGCGCTTTTCGCCCGGCTTCGCCTCGTCGCCACGCCGGAATTCGGCACGCTTCTGGAGCGCCATGAGCTGGAGCCGGTCAAGATGACGGAGCTTCTGCGGGTGCATGGCCGTGACGTGCTGATCGGCGCCTTCGTGCCGCTCGCAAGCTTTGCGACCTTCCATCTCGTCACCGTCTTCCCGCTGGGTTGGGTGACGCTTTACAGCGAGCAGACTCCCGGCTCGTTCCTGTTGATGGAATTCCTCGGTGCCATTTGCGGTATCCTCGCCATCATCTGTTCCGGCTTGCTGGCCGATAGGATCGGCCGTCGCAATCAGCTTGCCGTCGGTGCGGTGCTGCTCGCCTGCTTCGCTTTCGTCGCGCCATGGCTGCTCGACGGCGGCGTCACCGGTCGTCACATCTATGTGGTTCTCGGCTTCACGCTGCTCGGCCTCTCCTTCGGCCAGGCAGCAGGCGCCAGCGCCTCGCGCTTCAGCCGCAATTATCGCTACAGCGGCTCGGCACTGACCTCGGATCTGTCCTGGCTGATCGGCGCGGGTTTTGCGCCCTTCGTGGCGCTCAGCCTCTCCAGCCAGTTCGGCCTCGTCTATACCAGCCTCTATCTGCTGTCGGGCGTCGTCTGCACGCTGGTCGCGATCTTCTTCAGCAAGACGCTGGAGACGAAAGACACCTGAGCCGGATTTTCGAATTGAAAAGGGCCGCGGCGTGCGAATGCCGCGGCCCTTTTTCGTTCAGGCTGAATGCATGAGCCAGGCGATCAGCGGTGCCGCCAGCACGTTTGTCAATCCCACCAGCACCATGACCAGCCCGGCGATCGATCCTTCCTCGCGGCCGATCTCATGGGCCTTCGCGACGCCGACACCATGCGCCCCCATGCCGAAGAGCGCGCCGCGGGCGATGCCGGATTTGAGCGGCAACAGCCGCAGCAGCGTCTGTCCGGCGGCGGCGCCGAACAGACCGGTGATGACGACGAAGACGGCGGTCAGGTTGGGCACGCCGCCGATATCGTCCGACACCACCATGGCGAAAGGCGTGCTGATCGAGCGGGGCATCAGGCTGAGACGCAGGCTTTCGTCGAGACCGAAAAGGCTGGCAAGGCCCCAGGCCGAGAGCATGGCCGTGGTGCTACCGACCGTCACGCCGAATAGCAGCAAAGGCCAATAACGTCTGATCAGGTCGCGCTGTTCGTAGATCGGCACGGCGAAGGCGACTGTCGCCGGCCCGAGCAGAGCGAGCAGCCAGCGACTGTCGTGCATATAGTCCCGATAGGTCGCATGCAGGACGAGTGCGATGGCGATCAGAACCGCCGGCGCCGCCACCAGCGGCGAGAGCCACAGCGAAGGCCAACGGCGATAAAGCGCCTTGGAAAAATAATAGAGGCCAATCGTCGCCAGCGGCCAGAACAGGCCCGGTGCGATCGTTTCAATTGCGGACATGACGGGATGCTCCCTGGTGCACCATCAGCCGGTAGCCGAAGTCGATCGAGATCGCGGTGACGCCCATGACGATGACGGTGCCGACGAAGATGACGGCAAGCACCTTCAGCCCGACGATCCCGAGGAATTCGCCATGATCGAGCACGGCCAGCACGGCCGGTACGAAGAACAGCAGCATTTCGGCCAGAAACCACTCCGCGCCGCGCTGCATGCTCGTCATGCTGACCTTGCCGCTCGCAAACAGCGCCAGCACCAGCAGCATGCCGGCGATAGCGCCGGGAATGGGCAGATGCGCAAGGCGCACGATGCCTTCACCGGCCTGCCAGTAGGCCAGCAGCAGGAAGATCTGAGCCAGGCGGCTTAGTTTCGGACGGTTTTGCAGATCGATGTGCATGGAGAAACTCGGGAAAATTCGGATGGCCTGACGATAAGCCCTTCCTCCTTATGAATAAAATGAATTGATTTCATCAAATTCAGTCCTGTATGGAATAGTGATGGAACTTCGAACGCTGCGAGCCTTTGTCGAGGTGGTGCGCCAGGGAGGCTTTTCGGAAGCCGCCAAGGTGGTGTTCGCGACCCAGTCCGCCGTAAGCAAGGCCGTGCGACAGCTCGAGGACGAGCTTGGTCTGCCGCTGCTCAATCGCATCGGCCATCGCACGACGCTCACGGATGCCGGCGAGGTCGTCTATCGCCGGGCGGTAACGCTCCTTGCCGGGCGCGACGATCTCCTCGCCGAACTCGCCGAATTGCGCGGCCTCGCGCGCGGCACTCTGCGGCTCGGCCTGCCGCCGATCGGCAACGATGCGCTGTTCGCGCCGGTATTTGCCGTCTTCCGCAGCCGCTATCCCGGCATCGAGATCAAGCTAGTGGAGCAGGGCGCCAAGCGGCTGGAGGAGATGGTGCTTTCCGACGAGGTCGATCTCGGCGCCTCGCTTCTGCCGACGCTCGATGCGTTCGAGTGGCAGAGCGTGCGTTGCGAGCCGATGCATGTGCTGCTGCCATCAGCGCATCCGCTTGCCGGCCATGAGACGGTTTCGCTCGCGGCGCTGCAAGGCAATCCCTTCATCCTGTTCGAGACCGGCTTTGCCCTTAATGGCATCATTCTCGATGCCTGTCGCACCGCCAGCTTCGCGCCCGATATTGTCGCACGTTCAAGCCAGATCAATTTCATCGTCGAGCTGGTCGCCGCCGGTCTCGGTGTCGGCTTCCTGCCGCGGCTGATCGCCGAGCAACGCCTGCGCCCCGGCATCAGCCACGCGCTCGTCGTCGAGCCTGAAATGCAGTGGCATATGGCATGGATTTGGCGGCGGGGCGGTTACCTGTCGCAGGCCGGCCGTGCTTGGCTCGAGCTTGCCGCAGAGGTGTCGGTGAAAACTTGACTCCGTTGTAAAACTTTTGTGATAAGCAGGGCGCGAGTGTAAACTTGAAAATAATGCTCAGGAAAAATATACGCTATCGCATCGCTGCCGGGGGCGGCGACTTTCAAGCGAGAGGACTTATGGCTTTTTCCTTTTCTCACCTCACCAGCGCGCTGGCGCTTGCGGCTGGCCTTGCCGTTGCTCCGATGATGGCGAATGCCGCCGATTCCGAAGGCATCGTGGTCTACAATGCCCAGCACGAGACGCTGACGCAGGCATGGGCGGATGGCTTCACCAAGGAAACCGGCATCAAGGTCACGATCCGCAACGGTAGCGACATGCAGTTCGCCAACCAGATCATCCAGGAAGGCGCCGCTTCCCCCGCTGACGTCTATCTGACGGAAAATTCGCCTGGCATGACGCTGGTCGACGCCAACAAGCTCTTTGCTCCGGTCGATGCCGCCACGCTCGCCCAGGTGCCGGAAACCTTCAAGGCAGCCGATGGCGACTGGGTCGGCGTTGCCGCCCGTTCGACGGTTTTTGCCTATGACAAGACCAAGCTGAAGGAAGGCGACCTGCCGAAGTCGATGCTCGATCTGGCCGATGCCAAGTGGAAGGGCCGTTGGGGCGCTTCGCCGGCCGGCGCCGATTTCCAGGCGATCGTCAGTGCGTTTCTCGAGCTGAAGGGCGAGGATGCCACGCGCGCCTGGCTGAAGGCGATGAAGGAAAACGCCAGCTTCTACAAGGGCAACAGCGTCGCCATGAAAGCCGTCAATGCCGGCGAAATCGAAGGCGCGGTGATCTATCACTACTATTGGTTCGGCGATCAGGCCAAGACCGGCGAAAACAGCAAGAACGTTGCCCTGCACTATTTCAAGAACCAGGATCCGGGCGCGTTCGTCAGCATCTCCGGCGGTGCGGTTCTGGCGTCCAGCCAGCATCAGAAGGAAGCACAGGCATTCCTGAAGTGGATCACCGGCAAGGGCGGCCAGGCCGTACTGCGCGATGGCGACTCCTATGAATATGCCGTCGGCAATGGCGACGCTTCCAATGCGAAGCTGGTGCCGCTGACGGACCTGCAGGCACCGAAGGTCGAGCCCTCCAAGCTGAACAGCAAGAAGGTCACCGACCTGATGACGGAAGCCGGGCTCATCTAAGGCAAAAGCCCGGGCCGAGACGCCTTTCCGCGGTTTTCGGATAGGCTTATCCCGGGCTTGGCTCTTGCATCACTGTCGCATGCCCTGCTAGGGGCATGCGAATGGCCTTCAGGCCGATCGATCGGGCAATCGCCTTTCAACGGCGATTGCCTTCCTATTTCAGGGCGTGAAAGGCAGCTAGGACTTGCTGCAGAAGAACACATATGCCGCGCCGGCCGGTCAGGCCGCCGCCATGCGAATGCCCCAGTTGACGGCTGCTCCCCGCAGTCGCGTTCGGCATGCTTCCGTCGTCGCCTTTGCATCCATCGTCGCCCTTTTGAGTCTGGTGCCGCTCGGCTTTATCATCTGGATCACGATCGATACCGGCTGGGCCGAAGTCATCGCGCTGATTTTTCGCAATCGTGTCGGCGAACTGCTCGTCAATACCGTCCTGCTCGAGCTCTGCACCATCCCGCTCTGCATCCTGCTGGCGGTGACGCTCGCCTGGCTGACGGAGCGCACCGATATACCGGGTGCCCGCATCTGGTCCTGGCTGGCTGTCGCGCCACTTGCGGTGCCCGCCTTCGTGCACAGCTATGCCTGGGTCAGCCTCGTGCCGAGCATGCATGGGCTGTGGAGCGGCGTGCTGGTGTCGGTGCTTGCCTATTTTCCGTTCCTCTATTTGCCGGTCGCCGCAGCCCTGCGCCGCCTCGATCCGGCGATCGAGGATGCTGCCGCCTCGCTCGGCCTCGGCCCCTGGCGCGTGTTCTTCCGTGCGGTCCTGCCGCAGCTTCGCCTCGCCATCTGCGGCGGCTCGCTGCTGATCGGTCTGCATCTCCTGGCCGAATACGGCCTCTACGTGATGATCCGTTTCGACACCTTCTCGACCGCGATCGTCGATCAGTTCCAGTCTGCCTATAACAGCCCTGCAGCCAATATGCTCGGCGGTGTTCTCGTTTTCTGCTGCCTGCTGTTGCTCGGCATCGAAGTGCTGGTACGCGGCAACGAGCGCTACGCCCGCGTCGGTTCCGGCGCCGCGCGCCCGGCCGATCGTCGTCGTCTGGGCTGGTTTGTCATTCCAGCCATCGTGCTCCCGGTCTTGACCGCTGTGTTGACGCTCGGTGTTCCCTTTGTGACCCTGGGGCGCTGGCTTTATCTTGGCGGCGCCGGCATCTGGCGGATCGATACCGTTGGCTCTGCCTTGCTGCAGACAATCGTCTTGGCGATTGCCGGCGGTCTGCTGGCCACGATAGCTGCGGTCCCCATGGCGTGGCTGTCGGTGCGGGCGCCGGGACGGCTGCAGCGCATCCTCGAAGCCTGCCACTACTATGTTGGCTCGCTGCCGGGTGTCGTCGTTGCCTTGGCCCTGGTTTCGATCACGGTCCGGTTGATCCTGCCGCTCTACCAGACGTTCGCCACGCTGTTGCTCGCCTATGTCCTGCTGTTCCTGCCGCGTGCGTTGGTCGGCCTGCGCGCCAGCATCGCCCAGGCGCCGGTCGAGCTCGAGCGCGCAGCCATGGCGCTCGGCCGCACGCCTGCCCAAGCCGTACGGCAGATCACCATGCGCCTGGCCGCGCCCGGTTTTGCTGCCAGCGTCGCGCTTGTGGCGCTCGGTATCACCAACGAGCTGACGGCGACGCTCATGCTGTCGCCCAACGGCACGGAAACGCTGGCGACGAAATTCTGGTCGTTGACCAGCGAGATCGACTATGTTTCCGCCGCGCCCTACGCCTTCATGATGGTCGTGTTGTCGCTGCCTCTCACCCTCCTTCTTTACGTACAATCCAAGCGGACGGCCGGACAATGACCTTTCTGGCGATCAAGAATATCAGCAAACACTATGGCCAGGTGCACGCGCTCGACGACATCGAACTTGCGGTGGCCGCCGGCAGCCGCACTGCGATCGTCGGTCCCTCCGGCTCCGGCAAGACGACGCTGCTGCGCATCATCGCCGGTTTCGAGATTCCCGACGAGGGCCAGGTGACGCTGGAAGGCCAGACACTGGCGGACGGGGCTGCCATCGTACCAGCGCATCGCCGCGGCATCGGCATCGTGTCACAGGACGGCGCCTTGTTTCCGCATCTGAGCGTGGCCGAGAATGTCGGCTTCGGCATGGAGCGCGGCGCGCAAGACCGTGATCAGCGGATCAACGCGCTCATCGACATGGTGGAGCTCGATCGCGGCATGCTCGATCGCCGCCCGCATCAACTCTCTGGCGGCCAGCAACAGCGTGTCGCTCTCGCGCGCGCCCTTGGCCGTAAGCCGAGGCTGATGCTGCTCGATGAGCCCTTTTCTGCGCTCGACACGGGTTTGCGTGAAAACATGCGAAAAGCGGTCGCCCGCGTGCTGCAAATTGCGGGCATCACCGCGGTTCTGGTGACGCACGATCAGGTGGAGGCGCTATCCTTCGCCAACCAGGTAGCGGTTCTGCGCGACGGCAGGCTGATACAGGCGGGAACCCCGCAGACGCTCTACCTCAGTCCAAAAGACCGCGAGACCGCTATCTTTCTCGGAGATGCCATCGTCTTGCCGGCGGACCTTGGCGATGACGCTGTCTCATGCGTCTTGGGGCGGATTCCGGCTGATACCAAAGGTCGGCAGGGGCGTGCAGACATTATGCTGCGGCCGGAACAATTGCGCCTCAGTGTTGTCGCTGATGCCGGCACGAACGCCGTTTGCATCGGCAAAGTCACCGACATTGAATTCGGTGGCGCGGTCTGCACGGTGACGGTTGTCCTTTCCAACGCTAATGGCCTGGAGACGTTGAACATCAAAAGTTCTGGTGTCGGCTTGCCAGAGGTCGGCAGCGTGGTCTCCGTTACTGTCCTCGGAAAGGCGCACATCTTCGACAAGCTCGGCGCTTGAGCATCATTTGAGTTGAAGTCGCGGGAGCTTTGAGGAAGATAGAGCGAGCCTATCATCGCGCCCCTATGCCGAAGGAACGCCCATGTCTTTGCTCGATCAGATCGCCCAGGATCTCCCATTCCTGACGTCGCTTCGTCATAACCTTCATGCCCACCCCGAACTCGGCTTTGAGGAGGAGCGCACCAGCGGTATCGTCGCGACGTTGCTTGAGGAGGCAGGGCTGACGGTGCATCGCGGCCTCGGCAAGACCGGCGTCGTCGGCACGCTGCAGGTCGGCAACGGCACCCGTCGCATCGGCCTTCGCGCCGACATGGATGCGCTGGCCATGCCGGAAAAGGGCAACCGACCTTACAAGTCCACCATTCCCGGCAAGATGCACGCCTGCGGCCATGACGGCCATACGACCATGCTGATCGGTGCCGCCCGCCATCTCGCCGCCAAGCGCGGTTTTTCCGGCACGGTGCATTTCATCTTCCAGCCGGCCGAAGAAGGGCGCGGTGGTGCCAAGCGCATGGTGGAGGACGGCCTCTTCGATCTGTTTCCCTGCGATGCCGTCTACGGCCTGCACAATATGCCCGGCCTCGACGTCGATGAGATGGCTGTCGTCGAGGGGCCGCAGCTGGCTTCTTCGGATAGCTGGCGCATCACCTTCCGGGGTACCGGCACCCACGGTGCCAAGCCGCATCTCGGCAAGGACCCGATCACGGCGGCAGCGACATTCCTGTCTTCGCTGCAGACCATCGTCGGCCGTGTCGTCGATCCGCTTCAGCCGGCCGTCGTTAGCGCCTGCTCGCTGCAGGCGGGCGATCCCAAGGCGCTGAACGTCATTCCCGATACCGTCGATATCGGCGGCACGGCGCGGGCCTATACGCCCGAGGTTCGCGATCAGCTCGAGCAGGAGATCGGACGCCTGGCGCATGGCACGGCGGCCATGTACGGGATCGCGGTCGACTATCAGTTCGAGCGGCGCATCCCCCCCGTCGTCAACGATCCAGATGCCACCGCGCGGGCGTTGAAAACCGCCACGGCCGTCTTCGGCGAGAAGGTGCTCACCCGCTTCCCACCCTCGACCGCCGGTGACGATTTCGCCTTCTTCGGCCAGAAGGCTCCCGGTTGCTACGTCTGGCTCGGCAATGGCCCGGCCGTGGACGGAGCGCTGCATCACAACACGGCTTATGACTTCAGCGATGACGCGATCGCGTCGGGCGTGGCGTTTTGGGCGACGTTGGTGCAGCAGGAGTTGGGGGACCAAGGCTGAAGTGGCTCTGAGCATGGCGCACGTCTGCTACCCCCCTCTGTCCCGAAAGGGACAGAGGGGGGTAGCAGACGTGCGCCATCCATAGATATAGAGGCGAGTTTAGGCAAAGAAGCCTAAACCTCCCCAAGCACCGGCGTCTCCAACACCCGTCCCGTCGCAACATCGGCAATCCCGCGATCCGTCTGATGCGGTCCGGCATTGCAGGCGAGTGTGGCGCCGAAGCAGGCCTTGAAGACGAGGTAGGGCGGGCTCCAGTCGACGATGGCGTCGATCGCCCCGCGGATGGCGCGGAAGGCGTTGGCGGTTTCCTCGAGCGGCGCGTCGCTCACCAATCCGGAGAGCGGCAGCGGCAACAGCGCCTCGATCCTGCCGTCGCGTGCGACCGCCAGCCCGCCGCCGGCAGCGATGACGGCATTGGCGGCAATTGTCATGTCACGCACATTGCCGCCGAAGACCGTGAGATTGTGGCTGTCGTGCGAAACCGTCGTGCAGAAGGCACCGCGCCACTCGCCCCAGCCGGTGAGGAAACCGATACGCGGTCGGCCGTCGGCTTTCCCATGGCGATGGGCGACGGCGAGCATGGTGGTGCCAGTCGGAGGCACGACGAAGCCGTTCTCCACATCGGCCCCGATCTCACCCCATTGGGTGAAGCGCGGCCGATCGATGGTCGCAAGCCGTACGCGGCTGCCTGTCGCCGGCACACGGAAATCGTCCTCGCCGAGCGTCGCCAGCTTGATGGAATTGCGCAGCGGCTCTGGATCGATTTCGGCACTCGCGCCGACAATCCGGCCCGCCTCGGCCGCCAGCGTGCCGTTGATGATCACAAGCCGTGCCTTGAAGCTCTCTAAGTCTTCGAACAGCACGATATCGGCACGGCGTCCGGCCGCGATCAGGCCGAGATCGTTGCGGCCAAGCCGCATGGCGCCATTCAAGGTCGCTGCCCTCAGCACCCATTCGGGCTTCAGCCCGTAGTGCACGAGGCGGCGCACCACGTCATCGAGGCCGCCGCCGTCGTGGAGTTCGTCGGGAAAGACGTCGTCGGTGCAGAGCGTCACGGTCTGCGGCAGAAAGCCGAGTTCCTTGATCGCTTCGACGAATTGCGGCATCAGATGGTCATGCGAGCCGCGGAGCTCGATCGTCAGGCCCGCCGACAGTTTGGCCAGCAGATCGGCTCCGGACGTCAGCTCATGGTCCGAGGTGACGCCGGCGGCCATAAAGGCGTTGAGATCGCTGCCCTCAAGGCTGCGGGCATGGCCGCAGATCATTTTACCCGAACGCAGCCCGGCATTGATGATCGCGCTGCCACGCGGATCGCCGTTGATCACTTCGCGCATCGTCATGACTTCCGCGATGCCGCCGATCTCAGGCCAGGCGAGCATCTCGGCCATGTCAGTGCCGTCGAAATCGGCGCCCGCCAGCTCGAGTCCCGGTGCGGAGGGCACGCAGGATGGCGCCAGCGGTATCACGCGGATCGGCAGTTGGCGGCTCGCTTCGATCGCCCAGCGCACGCCTTCCAGCCCGTGGACATTGCCGAGTTCGTGCGGATCCCAGACGATGGTCGTCACGCCGCGTGGCAGGACAGCCTCGGTGTAGATAGCCGGCGTCACCATGGAGCTTTCGATGTGCATATGCGTGTCGATCAGGCCGGGCGACAGGAAGCATCCTTCGGCGTCGATCGTCTGCGCCGTATCGATACGGCTGCCCGGCGCATGCACGCTTGCAATCAGTGGGCCGACGATGCCGATATCGGCGGCGCGGATGCGGCCGGTGACCATATCGACAAGGCGGCCGCCGGTGATCAGCAGATCGAAGGGTTGATCGCCTCGAGCGGCGGCGACTGCCCGCGCCCGCAGCTCGGGAGTGTTGAGATCGGCAGGCTCGCCGAACAAGTCTCTGGTCATCGGCTGGCCTCCTGAAGCAGGGCGTCGAATATGATGGAGCGTGCCTTGTCGGCGTCGATCTCGGCTGCGAAATGGGCATTGAACTCAGCATGAGAGGCGCGTGTCTCGACGACGGTGCGCCCGCGCGTATGCTGCCCCTGCAATTCGGCGTCGATCCGCGCGTGTCGAAGTGTTGATATCTCGGGCGCAACGAAAATTGCCGCCGCCGTCGGGTCGTATAGTGCCATGGCCGGCCGGCCGCGGCTGATGGCGATGTTGACGTAGCCTTCCAGAAGATCGGCGAGCAGCTGCGCTTTTTCGCCGGCCGTCTGGCGGAGACGGGCGACATCCTCGGGCCAGGCCAGCACCTTCCGGCAGATATCGAGATCGATCATGCGCAACGGCAGACCATGCGCCAGCACGATCGCCAGCGCCTCGGGATCGGCAAAGGCGTTGAACTCGGCAGAGGCGGTGTGATTGCCCGATGTGACGCCACCGCCCATCCAGGTCAATTCGTCGATGCGTGCCGCAAGCTCGGGTCGGGCAAGCGCCACGGCGGCAATGTTCGTCAGCGGACCAAGCGCGAGGATGCGTTTCGGCCCTGCGCCATCGGCAAGCCAGTCGCTGAGCGCGACAAAGGCATTGCTGAACGGAAGTGGATCGGTCGGCGGCAGGCTCCGGCCCGTGGTCGGAATGCCGCTCTGGCCGAGGATGTTCTGCGCTGTCTCCAGCTTGCACACCACGGGCAATTCGCGGCCGGTATGGATGGGGAATTTCCAGCCGAAGACGGCGGCAGCACTGGCCGCATTGGCGCGGACATGGGACAGCGGCGCATTGCCGCTCACCAGCGAAACGCCGTCGATGGTAAGATTCGAATGCGCGACCACCAGAATGGCGGCGATGTCATCGAACCCCATGTCGGTATCGATCCAGATTCCCATGATCCTATCCGTATTTTGCAAGCGAGGCGGCGGCAACAACCGGCAGGTCGAAAGCGAGCTCGCTGCCCATGGCGTGGACGGCGGCAGCCGCGTCCACTTCGGCTTTTATGGGTCCGAGCGGCGTGTCGAGCAGATATTCTCGGCTGTTGCCGGCGAAGGATGTGCCGCGCACGGTGCCTTGGAAAGGACCGGAACCAAGGGTTACGGTGCGCGGGCGCCAGGCGAGCCCTGACGCGGATGCGGGTGCCGGAGAGGAAAGCGAGACGGGACCGTTTGCCGTCTTCAGCCTGCCATTCTCGAGCGCAAAGACATTTTCAAAGCCGACGAAATCGGCGACGAAAGCTGACACCGGGCTGTTGTAGATATCCTCCGGCGTGCCGATTTGCTCGATGCCGCCGTTAAGCATGACGATGATGCGGTCGGCGAGCGCCAGTGCCTCCACCTGATCGTGGGTGACGAAGATCATTGTCACGCCGGTTTCCTTCTGCACCCGCTGCAGTTCGGTGCGCATTTCCAGGCGCAGGCGAGCGTCGAGGTTGGACAGCGGCTCGTCGAGCAGCAGCACCTTCGGTTCCATCACCATCGAGCGGGCGAGCGCCACGCGTTGCTGCTGGCCACCGGAAAGTTCGGCGGGCTTGCGGCCGGAGAAATTGGTGAGCCCCACGGATTTCAGGCTGGCACCGACGCGGGCATCGAGATCGCTGCCGCGCAGGCCCTTTAGCCGCAGGCCGAAGGCGACGTTTTCATAGACGGTCAGATGCGGAAAAAGCGCATAGGACTGGAAGACCAGGCCGACGGCGCGCTTGTTGGCGGAAACGCGGGTGATATCGGCACCGTCGAGGCTGATCTTGCCGGAGGCGGGCGTCAGTAGTCCGGCGATCGCCCGCATCGTCGTCGTCTTGCCGCAGCCGGAAGGACCGAGCAGGGCGACCAGTTCGCCCCGGCCGATGGTGAGATCGAGATCCCGAACAGCGACTGTATCGCCATAGGCGAGCGTCAACCTGTCCAGTATGAGATAGGAGGAGTCAGACATAGCGCGAAAATCCCAGGAAGCGCTCGGCAAGGAAGACGATGCCGATGGAGAGGAAGGCGAGCAGAGCCGACAGCGCGGCAACGGAAGGATCGTAGGTCGTTTCCATATAGCCGAGCATGTCGATTGGCAGCGTCTGGACGCCGGGCTTGGCGAGGAACAGCGACACCGGCACCTGATTGAAGCTGGTGACGAAGCCCAGGATGAAGGCAGCGAGAACGCCGCTGCGGATATTCGGCAGTACGACTCGGAAGAAGGCGCCGAGCCGCGACGAACCGAGGAGCACGGCGGCCTCTTCCATATCGGAACGCAGATTGTTGAGGCTGGCCGAAACCACGCGCACGGCATAGGGCAGCACCAGCGCCGTATGGGCGAAGAACAGCGCCAGCGTGACGTCGAAGGAGAAGGGCACGACGAGATAGCGCAGGATCGCCAGGCCGACGATGATACCCGGCACGATGATCGGAACCGAGACCATGGTGCGGATCGCCTCGCCGCCGGGCAGCCTGTAGCGCGATAGCGCGTAGGCGGCGGGGATGCCGAGGATCAGCGCGAACAGCGTGCCGCCGATCGCCAGGAACATCGACATGGCGAAGCTTGCTCGGAAACTGTCGACCGTGAAGACCTTCGCCACCCAGCGCAGGGACAGGCCCTGCGGTGGAAAGGCCAGCGTCTCGCCCCCCGACAGAGACGCCGCGACGATGATGAAGAACGGGCCGATCAGGAACGCCAGTACCAGAAACAGGATGAGCGGTGAAAACAGGCGGCGCATCATGCCCGGCTCCTCGCGGTGGCAAGCCGTTTCAGCACCAGATTGGCGCCGAAGCTCATGACGATGAGGATGAAGGCGATGACGCTGGCGGAGACATAGTCGTTGGAAACCGAGATGCGCTGGTAGAGCAGTGTTTCCAGCATCAGCACCTTCGAGCCGCCGAGAATGGCGGGCGTGATATAGGCCGTCAGCGAGCCGGTGAAGACCAGCGTGCCGCCGACTACCAGCCCCTCGCGGGTCAGCGGCAGCACAACTTTCCAGAAAACCTGGAACCAGTTGGCGCCGAGCACGCGCGCGGCCGGAATGGCATCCTTCGGCATGTTCTCGAGCGCGCTGATCAAAGACAGGATCATCAACGGCAGGAAGAGCTGCAGCAGGCCTATGAAGACGGCCGTCTCGCTGAACAACAGGCGCAGCGGCTCGCCGCTGAGGCCAAGGCCCTGGATCGCCTGATTGACGATGCCGGTGCGGCCAAGGATGACGATCCAGGCATAGGTGCGCGCGACAGGCGAGATCATCAGCGGCAGCACCACGAGACCGACCACGCGGCCCTTGCCCTTCGGCGGCAGGTTAACGATGGCGAAGGCGGCGGCATAGCCGATAACGGCGGAAACGGCAGTGACTTCGACGCCGAGCCTGAGCGTCCGCAGGAAGACGGTCTGGTTCAGAGTCTCGGAGAAGAAGCCGGTGTAGGCCGAGAGCGTCCAGCCGTTCACGGCGGTGTGAAAGCCTTCCGACAGCAGGATCAGTACCGGCGCAAGAAAGACCACCGCGACGAAGATCGCCGCGGGCAGGGCAAGCGCCAGAGCTTCGGCCTTATTCTGGAACATCGAGACCAACCTTCGCGAAAGGATGCAAACAAAACAGTAAGGGAATATCCCGGCCTTCAGGCCGGGATATCGGTTCGGCATGGCCTTACTGGCCGACCTTGTCATTCCATTCTTTGACCCAGCCATTGCGTTGATCGAGCGCGACGGCGGAGGGGATTAGCTTCAGGCTTTTGGCCGTAGCCTCGCCATAGGTCAGGTTGTTGGCGATATTGTCGGGCAACTTCACGTCCTTGTTCGCCGGACTGTCGACGAGTTTCATGGCGAGCGCCGTCTGCGTCTCGGTCGAGAGCCAGAAGTCCATGAACTGCATGGCGAGATCCTGGTTCTTCGAGCCCTTGGTGAGGACCATGACGTTCATGCCGCCCGTTTGACCTTCCTTCGGCGTCGCCCAGGAGACGGGAACGTCGAGCTTGGTGAAGCCGGCCCAGGAGAAGCGGCCGATCGGAGCGGCCCAGATTTCTTCCTGCTGCATCAGCTGCACGAGCTGCGAGGATTTTTCGTAGAAGGTGACGATATCGCTCTTGTGGTTGCCGATGGCGGCAATGGGGGCCGCGAGGTCAGGCGTATCCTTGCCCAGGGCGAGGCCGAGCATATAGAGCGCCGGCGGTCCCTGGTTGGTGGTGACGTTCGGCCATGCGACATGGCCGACATATTCAGGTTTCAGGAGATCGGTCCAGGAGTCGATCTTCATCTTGTCTGAACGATAGGCGATCGACGTGGCGTAGAAGGTGTAGCCGACGCTCATGCCGTCGCCGTTCGGGTCCTTGGCGACGTCGTAAAGCTTGTCGAAGTTGCTGAGCTTCGAGGTGTCGATCTTGTCGATCAGGCCGGCGCGGGAAGCTTGCAGCGCGTCCGCCATGGACACGACGGCCATGTCGACGACCGGGTTGGCCTTGTTTTCCTGCATCTTCGCCAGACGCTCGACGCTGTTGCCGGTTTCGACCACCAGCTTGCAGCCGCATTTGGCTTCGAAAGGATCGTAGACGAGCTTCTTATAGTCGTCCTGCGCGAAGGCGTAGACGGAAATGGTGAGTGTCCGTTGCTGCGCCTGTACGCCAAGCGCGGAAAGGGCAAGCAGGGTAGCCGAAGCCAAGAGCAGTCGTTTCATGTCAGGAGTTCTCCGCTGAGAGGTTCGTTTTTGCCGGCCTGGGCGGGCCGGAGGATTGACGGACGACAAGCTGCATCGGCACGCGGGATCGCTCCGCGGTGACGAGCCGGCTGCCGGGCGGCGGCTCGTCCGCTAACGCTTCGCCCGGCCCCCCTTTTTCGATGGCGTTGACCAGTGCCGTGATGGCGATTTCGGCAATCGTCGCCATGTCCATCCGGATGGTGGTGAGCGCCGGGCTCACGACCGGCGCCCAGATGAGATCGTCGAAGCCGGTGACGCTGGCGCTGTCCGGCACGCTGACGCCGGCTCGCTGCAACTCGGTAAGCGCGCGCAGCGCATGCAGGTCGGAGACGGCGGCGAAGGCCGTGAAGCCCTGCTGCACCTTGTCCGCCAATCCCAGGAGACAGCCCGGACCACCCCGTTCCTCGATCTTTTCGATCCACAGGACCTCGGTCTTCACCGTGGCGTCGAGAGCGGATTTGATGCCGCCGATACGATCGTTCTGCACGTTGGAAGCGCTGCTTGCGCCGATCAGCAGGATCTTGCGGTGGCCGAGGTCGCGAAGATGCCTGGCGATCTCGGCGCCGCCCTGCCAATGGTCGGCGGAGACCGTATTGCCCGGCGTCGAGGACGTGTCGATGACCGCGACTGGGCATCCGGCGTCGGCAATGCGAGTGCCGCGCCGCGGCACGATCACCATGCCGTCGACGCCGCGCTCGACCAGCCGGCTGATCGCTTCCGTCTGCATGCCGATATCGCCGCGGGAGTCGGCAATAAGCACGCCGTAGCCGGCGACGGAGGCGGCATATTCGATCGCCTGGGCGATTTGCGGAAAAAGCGGATTGGCGATATCGGGGAGCACCAGGCCGAGAACGCCGCTGCGCCCGGTCCTGAGCGCCCGGCCTGCCTGGCTAGGCACATAGCCGAGGGCTGCTGCCGTCGTGCGGATGCGCTCCACCAGCTCCGCCGAAACCCGTCCCTTGTTGGAGAGCGCGTTAGACACCGTGGCAACGGAGACACCGAGTGCTGTGGCGATCCTATTGAGATTGGGTCCGGAGCGCGTGGTTGCCATCTGGTCGCTGCACCATCGATAAACGCGTTGATTAATCGTTTAATCAACGCGTACAGCAATCGCGAGCGTTTGTCGAATGCAAATTGAAGTCGCTGGTGAGGTTGCGGGCCTGGCGCAAAATGCAGCCCTTACCTCGCACGCTAGGGACGAGGTAAGGGCTGCATCTCAGTCCCTTCACGGCACAAACACCCTATTCTTTTTAGTCCGCGAGCGCGTCGAGGATGCGGATCCAGGAGCGGATGCCCTTGTGGTAGGATCGCAGCTCGTATTTCTCATTCGGCGAATGAATGCGATCGTCGGAAAGACCGAAGCCGATGAGCAGCGATTCCATGCCGAGCATCTTCTGGAAATCGCCGACGATCGGGATCGAGCCGCCCATGCCGATGACGATGGCGGGCTTCGGCCATTCGTTTGAAAGTGCGGTCTTCGCCTTGGTCAGGGCCGGCGAGTCGTAGGAGAGCTGGATGGCCGGCGAGCCGCCGTGTTCGTGGAATTCCACCGAGCAATCCGCCGGGATCTTCGAGCGTACATAGGCCCGGAAGCTTTCGCGAATCGCCGCCGGGTTCTGCTGGCCGACGAGACGGAACGAAACCTTGGCCGATGCCTTGGCGGCGATCACGGTCTTGAAGCCGGCACCGGTATAGCCGCCCCAGATGCCGTTGACCTCGGCCGTCGGCCGCGCCCAGGTGAGTTCCATCACCGAACGGCCCTTTTCGCCCGAGGGGATCGACAGGCCGACTTCGCCGAGGAATTCCTCGGAGGTGAGACCCAGCTTTTCCCAGGAGGCCTTGATGTTCGAGGGCGTTTCCTCGACGCCGTCGTAAAAGCCCGGCAGCGTAATGCGGCCGGTCTCGTCATGCAGACCGGCGAGGATATCGGTGAGGATATGGATCGGATTGGCGGCAGCGCCGCCGAAGAGGCCCGAATGCAGGTCGCGGTCGGCCGCAGTGATGGTGATCTCTTCGCCCACCAGCCCGCGCAGGCCAGCCGAAATCGCCGGCGTATCGCCGTCCCACATGCCGGTGTCGCAGACCAGGGCAAAATCCGCCTTTAACTCGGCGGCGTTGGCTTCGAGGAAGGGCTTGAGCGAGGGCGAACCGGATTCCTCCTCGCCCTCGAACAGGATGCTGATACGCACCGGAAGCGTGCCCTTGATTTCCTTGTAGGCGCGCACGGCTTCGACGAAGGTCATGAGCTGGCCCTTGTCGTCGGACGTGCCGCGGCCGGTCAGGATCTTGCGGCCGTTGCCCATGTCCTTGATCTCAGGCGAGAAAGGATCGCTCTCCCACAGCTCGATGGGATCGACCGGCTGCACGTCGTAATGGCCGTAGAAAAGCACATGCGGCGCGTCGGCGCTGCCGGCATCATGATGGGCGACCACCATCGGATGGCCGGGGGTGTCGCGGACAGAAGCGGTGAAGCCGAGAGAGTTCAGATAGGCGACCAGCCATTCCGCCGCCTTGCGGCATTCCGCCTTGAAGGCCGGATCCGTGGAAATGGATTTGATGCGCAGCAGCTCGAAAAGATTGTCGAGGCTGGATGGGAGGTTTTTGTCTGCGCGATCGAGAACGGGCGATAGATCGGTCATATCCGACTCCTTACATGAGAATTCGCCGGACGATAGACCAAAGCCCTGTCGGTTTCGAGGCGGCAAAACCGAAAATTTCCCGCATGTTGCCGTGTCTGTCGGCGGTCGTTCGTATGTGATTAGTTGCGTATGTAGTTTACAAGTTTTTTAGATGATTGAAATTAATCTCAATCCGGAAGAGCATTTTGGAGAGCGAGATGTTTTCAGTACTTGCATGCATTCGCGACAACCATGACATCCGGCTGATTTTCGTCGCTGCGGTCATCTGCCTGATAGGCAGCCTCGCCACCATGCTCCTCCTCTCCCGTGCACAGGAATGCCAGTCGCACCAGCGGCGCTACTGGATCGCTGCCGCAGCCTTTGCCAGCGGTGTCGGCATCTGGGCGACGCATTTCATCGCCATGCTGGCATATGAAGGCAGCGTGCCGATCTCTTATGGTCTTTCGCTCACCGTGCTTTCGGTGGTCCTGGCGATTCTCGGTTCGTGGCTTGCCATCGCTGTTGCCTTCGAGTGGGACAACGCCGTCTCCTTTGCCGTCGGCGGCGTGCTGATGGCGCTTGGGATCGCTGCCATGCATCTCACCGGCATGCAGGCGATCGAGGCATCGGCAGCGCTCTCGTACAGCACACCCCGCACGATTGCCTCCGTTGCTGTCGGTGCCGGCTTTTCTTCGTTGGCCTTCCTCGCCTTTCGCAGCCTGCCCGGCGCCTCGCGGATCGTTGCCGGCGCCGTTCTTCTGGTGCTGGCGATCTGCTCCCTGCATTTCACGTCGATGAGCGGCGTCACGCTCACTCCGGAGGCGGAAACGTCGATTGAGGCCCTCTCCATCGACCGCAGCATCCTTGCCGGCATCGTCATGGCCGCCGCAACGGCGCTGATCCTCATCGCGCTCGGCGCCATCTTCATCGACCGTCACCTCACCGACCTGCGTGGCTTTGCCAATGCTTCGCTCGAGGGACTGCTTATCCTTCGCGACGGCAGGGTGATCGACGCGAACGAGCGCTTCTCCGCCATTTCCGGCTGGTCTCTTCAGCAAGTGGTTGGTGCAGCGCCCGAAACATTCCTGACGCTCGACATGGATGGCGATACCGAAACGGTCGTGCCGCTCGAGACGACGCTGTCGGGATGTAATGGCGAGGCCATTCCAGTCGAGACGGTGCGTCGTGCCATTACCTATCGTGGTCACGAATGCAGCGTTCTGGTCGTGCGCGATCTGACGGAGCGGCGCCAGGCGCAGCAGATGATCGAGCACCTGGCTCACCACGATATATTGACCGACCTGCCCAACCGCTCGCTGTTCGATCAGCGTATGCGCCAGGCGCTGCAAATGGCTGGCCGAAAGGGCGGCGAGGTCGCCATCGTATGCCTGGACCTCGATCGGTTCAAGGCGATCAATGATGTCTTCGGCCATGCCGAGGGTGATCGGATCCTTTGCAAGGTCGCCGCGATCCTGCGGCGCACGGTCGAAGAGGGAGATACGGTCGCAAGGCTCGGCGGCGACGAATTCGCCGTGGTCCAGCCCATGCGTTCGCAGCCCGAAGGCGCTACGCGTCTTGCCGAGCGCATTCTTGCGGAATTCGCCGCCGAGATGGACACCGCTCGCGATCCGACCGCCGTCGGCGTCAGCCTTGGTATCGCCATCTATCCGCGTGATGGCGCCAATGCCGAACAGCTCTACGCCAATGCGGATACCGCGCTCTATCGCGCCAAGCGCGGCGGCCGCGGCAACGCCTGCTTCTTCGATGCCGAGATGGATAAGGCGGTACGCACACGGCGTCAGCTCGAGAGCGATCTGCGCCAGGCGATTCTTCGCAAGCAGCTCTATCTCGAATACCAGCCGATCTTCGATGTCGGCATCGGCAGCGTCACCGGCTACGAGGCTTTGCTGCGCTGGAGCCATCCGGATCGAGGAGCGATAGAGCCAGAAACCTTCATTCCCATCGCCGAGGAAAGCGGTTCCATCGTTGCGATCGGTGAATGGGTGCTGGAACAGGCATGCCGGGAAGCGGTGCAATGGCGCGAGCCGGCAAATGTCGCCGTTAACGTTTCGCCGCTGCAATTCATGATCTCGACGCTTTACGATCAGATCGCACGGATCCTGCAGGAAACCGGTCTCGATCCGCGGCGGCTGGAGCTGGAGATTACCGAAACCGCGCTGATGCGTGAACGCACGGTGGTGATCGCAACACTGCAGCGGCTGCACCGGCTCGGCGTCCGGGTGGTCATGGACGATTTCGGCACCGGCTTCTCCTCGCTCAGCAACCTGCGCTCCTTCCCCTTCGACAAGATCAAGGTCGATCGCAGCTTCACCGGCGCGCTGGAACATGATCCCGCGGCGCGCTCCATCGTGCGCGCCATCATCGGCCTTGGACACAGCCTGAACATGCCGGTCGTGACGGAAGGCGTTGAGACGGAAACCCAGCGCCGCATCGTCATCGAGGAAGGTTGCGCCCAGCTTCAGGGCATGCTTTTCGGCAAGCCGGATGTCGGGCCGAGCAGCCGGCTTCTGGTCCTGGAAAAGGTCGAGGCCCAAGCCTAGAGATGCCTGGAGTTTTCCAGGATGCGCCGGATATATTCCAGGAGCAGCTCGCGCTCGAAACTGCGGAAATTCTTCAGAAGATCCGTGTCGGCAGCCATTGCGGCCTCGATGGCCTCAGCCTGTATGGCTGCCGCCTTGTCGGTCAGAAAGATCAATTGCGCCCGTTTGTCGGAGGGATGCGGCCGACGTTCCACCAATCCGTCGCGCTCCATGCGGGACAGCGTGTTGGCCATTGTCGCCTGCTCGATATCGACCCTCTCCAGCAATTGCTTCTGTGTCAGGCCATCCTCGGACCACAATTCGAGAAGGATCGGAAACTGGCCGGGGGAAAAACCAAGCTTAGCCGCGCGTTGTTGTAACGCGCGAGCGAATCCCTTCGCCATTTGACTGGCGAGGTAGGCCGCGGAGTCCATCCGATTAAATCCCATGATTGCAAGTATGCCGATAATTCAAAACCAAGACAATCAGCAAATCTTGGGTAGAGATGGCTCCGAAACCAGCAACTTCAGCGATGTTTTTTACACGTTTTAAGGGTAGTTTTCTTCATGAAAAAGCCGCCATGGCCTGGAGGGCACCATGGCGGCTTAGAAAAGGGGGACAAAGGCCCGGAGAGGGGATAGGCCTTTGTCCAAGTCTGACATGGCGGGGGACAGGCCGGTTGTCAGACCCTCGGCGTAACAATCGCCGGTGACTATGATTTGTGATTTCAAATATGGTTTTTCAAGGGAATGCGCAGATTAGATTGATTAAAACTTAGTAACATTTCGGTGAGAGATTTGGCCCCTGGCGACCCTGCGAAATAGAAGTTTATATGGACGTTCCAGGTGCGCCACGCTATCCATGCTTCCATGAAAAAAGGTGATCATCTCTTCCTCGTCGACGGTTCCGGCTTCATTTTCCGGGCCTTTCACGCCCTGCCGCCGCTGACGCGCAAGTCCGACGGATTGCCGGTTGGCGCGGTCTCCGGTTTCTGCAACATGCTGTGGAAGCTTTTGACCTCGGCGCGTGATACATCGGTGGGCGTCACCCCGACGCATTTCGCCGTGATCTTCGATTATTCCTCGAAGACCTTCCGCAAGGAAATTTTCCCCGATTACAAGGCAAACCGCTCCGCGCCGCCGGAAGAGCTGATCCCGCAATTCGGGCTCATCCGTGAGGCGACCCGCGCCTTCAACCTGCCCTGCATCGAGACCGACGGCTTCGAGGCTGACGATATTATCGCCACTTATGCTCGAAAGGCCGAGGCCACCGGCGCCGATGTCACCATCATCTCGTCCGACAAGGATCTGATGCAGCTCGTCACCTCCATGGTCCACATGTATGACAGCATGAAGGACAAGCAGATCGGCATTCCCGACGTCATCGAGAAGTGGGGGGTGTCGCCGGACAAGATGATCGACCTGCAGGCCATGACCGGCGATTCGGTCGACAACGTCCCCGGCATTCCCGGCATTGGTCCGAAGACGGCGGCGCAGCTTCTGGAAGAATTCGGCGACCTCGATACGCTGCTTGCCCGTGCCGAGGAAATCAAACAGCAGAAGCGCCGCGAGAACATCATTGCCAACGCCGATCTAGCTAGGATTTCCCGCCAGCTGGTGACGCTCAGGACGGATGTGCCGCTGGACCTTGAGCTCGACGCACTGGTGCTCGAGCCGCAGAACGGCCCGAAGCTGATCGGCTTCCTGAAGGCGATGGAATTCACCTCGCTGACGCGCCGCGTCGCCGATGCCTGCGATTGCGATCCCGCGACGATAGAGCCGTCCGAGATCAAGGTCGAACTTGGTGACACCGCGCATGGCCCGGATCTCGATGCCGAAGACAATGTCGAGCTCGTTGCTGGCAGCACGGTTGCGGCCGAGGGCTCTTCCGTTCCGGCACCGGCGGTAAAGCCGCGTTTGGCTGTCGAGGGGCTGACGGAGCCCGCCGACCTCGCCAATGCGCGCGCGGCGGGCTTCGCCACCGCGCCGATCGATCATTCGAAATATGTGACCATCCGCGACGTCGCCACCCTCGACGCGTGGATCGCGGATGCGCGCGAAACCGGCATCGTCGCCTTCGATACGGAAACGACGTCGCTTGATGTCATGCAAGCCGAGATCGTCGGCTTTTCGCTGGCGATCGCCGACAACCGCAACGACCCTTCCGGTGCTTCCATCCGCGCCGCTTATGTCCCGCTCAGCCATAAGAACGGCGTGGGCGATTTGCTCGGCGGCGGGCTCGCCGACAATCAGATCCCGCTGCGCGATGCCCTGGCGAGATTGAAGGATCTGCTGGAAGACGTCTCCATCCTCAAGATCGCGCAGAACCTGAAATACGACTACCTGCTGATGAAGCGCTATGGCATCGAGACCAAGGCCTTCGACGATACAATGCTGTTGTCCTATGTGCTCGATGGCGGCTCCAATGCCCTTCACGGCATGGACAGCCTGTCCGAACGCTGGCTCGGCCACAAGCCGATCGCCTACAAGGATGTGGCCGGAAGCGGCAAATCCAATGTCACTTTCGACCTTGTCGATATCGACCGCGCGACGGCCTATGCCGCCGAGGATGCGGACGTGACTCTGCGCCTCTGGCTGGTGCTGAAGCCGCGACTTGCGGCGGAAAAGCTGTCGGCCGTCTACGAGCGGCTGGAGCGGCCTCTCGTACCGGTGCTCGCCCATATGGAAGAGCGCGGCATCACCATCGACCGACAGATCCTGTCGCGCCTTTCCGGCGAGTTGGCGCAGGGCGCGGCGCGGCTGGAGGATGAGATCTATACGCTTGCCGGCGAACGCTTCAACATCGGTTCTCCGAAGCAGCTCGGCGATATCCTCTTCGGCAAGATGGGATTATCAGGCGGCAGCAAGACCAAGACGGGCCAATGGTCGACCTCGGCGCAGGTGCTGGAAGACCTGGCGGCCGCCGGCTTCGAGCTGCCGCGCAAGATCGTCGACTGGCGTCAGCTCACCAAGCTGAAATCGACCTATACCGACGCGCTTCCGGGCTATGTCCATCCGGAAACGAAGCGCGTTCACACCTCCTATTCGCTGGCATCAACCACGACCGGACGCCTTTCCTCGTCCGAGCCGAACCTGCAGAATATCCCGGTGCGCACGGCGGAAGGCCGCAAGATCCGCACGGCCTTCATCGCGACACCTGGCCACAAGCTGGTTTCGGCCGACTATAGCCAGATCGAGCTGCGCGTGCTGGCGCATGTCGCCAATATCCCGCAGCTGAAGCAGGCCTTCGAAGATGGCATCGACATTCACGCCATGACGGCGTCGGAAATGTTCGGCGTGCCGGTAGAGGGCATGCCGAGCGAGGTACGCCGCCGCGCCAAGGCGATCAATTTCGGTATCATCTACGGCATTTCCGCCTTCGGCCTGGCCAACCAGCTCTCCATCGAGCGCTCGGAAGCGGGCGACTACATCAAGAAGTATTTCGAGCGTTTTCCGGGCATCCGCGACTATATGGAAGGCACCAAGCAGACGGCGCGTGAGAACGGCTATGTCGAGACGATCTTCGGCCGCCGCGTACATTTTCCGGAAATTCGCTCCTCCAATCCCTCTGTGCGTGCCTTCAATGAACGCGCCTCGATCAACGCACCGATCCAGGGATCTGCCGCCGACGTCATCCGTCGCGCGATGATCAAGATGGAGCCAGCGCTCGCTACGGCCGGCCTCGGCGACCGCGTGCGCATGCTGCTGCAGGTGCATGACGAACTGATTTTCGAAGTCGAGGATGCCGATGTCGAGCCCTCGACGCCGATCATCGTCTCAGTCATGGAAAATGCAGCCATGCCGGCGGTGGATATGGCGGTGCCTCTGAAGGTCGATGCACGCGCTGCCAACAATTGGGATGAGGCGCACTGAGGCAATATCCGGCGTAGCGAAGAGATTAGTCCTCATGGTGAGGTGCGGAGGCCTGAAAGGCCGGAGCCTCGAACCACGAGGGCGGGTGGGGTATTGCTACCGGGCCAACTCGTGCTTCGAGGCCTTGACGCTGTCGCGCCAAGGCACCTCAGCATGAGGTGGTGAGAGATCCGCGATTTGGCATGAACGTATAAGCGTCTGGATAACCCGAGCAGAACACCGAACGCCTATTTCCGGATCAGCGCTTCCAGCACGGCGACGATGGCGTGTTCCGCATCCTCCAGCGTGCCGCTATTGTCGATATCGGCCACGTCGTAACTGCCCTCAACGGTGAGCGAACTGCGCTCCAGTCGCCTCATCACGTCTTCGCGGCTCTCGCGCCCGCGTGCCATCAGCCGTTCCGCCAGTGCCTCGCGCCGCGCTGTGACGTTGATGATCTTCAGCCTTGGAAAGGTCGCCTGGAAACGGTGTAATACCGAACGCGAGCCGTTGGCGATGACCAGATTGCCGCGCGCAAGCTCGTCGGTGACTTCGGCGGGAATGCCGTACTTCAGGCCATGCGCCTCCCAGGAGACGGCGAAAGCGCCGGCCTGCTCCATGGCGTCGAAATCGGCTTCGGAAACGCTTCTGTGATCCTCGTTGCCGGCATCCCCCTCGCGGGTGATGACGCGGCGGACGAAATGAACGTCCGGCCGGCCGGCGAAATGCCGGGCGGCGAGGTTCATCAGCGTATCCTTGCCGGCGCCGCTCGGACCAACGACAACGGCCATAATACCCGTTGCGCTATCCGACAGGCTGTCGTTAGCCGGATTTATGTTGACTTCCGGCGTCATGCGACCCGCCGTCCTTCCCGCCAGACCGAGCGCGTGACCGGCACGCCTTGATCGCGGCGAACGCGCACGAGATCGGCACGTAGGCCCTCGGCGATGCGTCCGCGATCGTTCAGGCTGACAGTTTTCGCCGGCGTTGCCGTCACCATGGCAATGGCCTGCGGCAGCGAAATACCTTCGACTTCATCGGCCAGGATGAACGGCGCATGCAGCAGGCTGAGCGGCACGTAATCGGAGGAGAGCACGTCCAGCACGCCGAGTTCGGCCAGATCGCGGGCGGCGATGTTGCCGGAGTGCGACATGCCGCGCACGATGTTCGGCGCGCCCATCAGCACGCTCATGCCGGCGCCGTGCGACGCCTTCGCTGCATCGACGCTGGTCGGGAATTCCGCCAGGCGAACGCCGTAGGCGATGGCTTCGTCGACATGGGCGAGCGTCGCGTCGTCATGGCTGGCAACGGTGATGCCGCGCTCGGAGCAGACCTTGGAAATCACATCGCGGTTCGGTGTCGCGTATTTGGCCGATTCCTCCTGGCGCTTGGCAACGAAGCGGGCAAAGGCTTCGTCGCTCAGGCCGCGCTTCTTCTGGTAGTAGAAGATATATTGATCCATGGTCTGGAACTGGCGCTGGCCGGGAGCATGGTCCATCAGCGAGACCAGACGGACATAATCATCCTTCTCGAAATCGTGGAAGTGATCGAGGACGTTGTCGGAAGAGACTTCGCAGCGCAGGTGGATCAGGTGGTCGGCGCGCAGCCGGTCCTCGCGCTGTGCCGCCTGGATGGCGTCGGCCATATCACGCATCTCGCCCTTTTCGAAACCGCCGTCCTCGTCGGAGCCCATGCGCAGGCAATCGAACACGGTCGTAATGCCTGAGGTGACGATCTGGGCGTCATGCGCCTGAATGGCGGCCGTCTTGTTCCAGCGCACGCCGGGGCGCGGCGAATAATGGGCTTCCAGATGATCCGTATGCAGCTCGACCAGGCCCGGGATCAGAAAGTCGCCCTCGAAATCCTCGCCGATATCGGACTTGCCTTCGGAGATGCCGGCTATCCGACCGTCGCGGATCAGCACGGAGCCCTCGACGATCTTGTCTTCAAGGACGATGCGGGCGTTGGAGAGGACGGTTTCTTTGGTCATGTCAGGTCTTTCACTTTTAGGCGCCGGCAAGCGGCAGCCAGGAACGGACGGTAAAGGGTGCCCCACTCTCTTCTTCGACGAAGATGGCGAGGCCGGAAATGTCGAGCGGCTTGCCGATATGCTCGGCAAAGCGTTCGCGCAGCACCTCGTGCATTTCAGCCTGGCGATTGGCCGGGACGCGCCCCGTCAATGTCATATGGAAACGAAACTCGTCGTTAACGTAAGGATAGCCCCAGCGCAGCAGATTGGCGCGCTGCGGTTCGGTCATTCCTTCCGGGTTGCGCCGGGCGATGTCATATTGCGAAAGCGGTGCGCGGAACGGCTCGAAGGTCTTGACGACGCGGGAGGCGAAATCCTGCAAGGGCTGATGGAGCGAGCCCGGTACGAGGGCGAAGAAATGGCCGAGCTGGCCAAGAACCAGCTCGGGAATGACGAATGCCTTCGTGCTGGCGGCGAATTCGGCGGCAACCTCAAGCAGGTCGCGTTCGTTCACCGAGGCGGCAAGCGCGAAGGGCGCCTTCAGCGTGGCGTGAAAACCGTAGCGGCGCGGATCTGCCGTCAGCTCGGCATGGTCTTCCGGCACCGGGCCGATGGCCCTATCGGAAAAAATCTCGTCGGAAAAAGCATCGCGACCGAGCCAGCGGGCGGCAAGCGACGTCAACGGATCGTCTTTGGGCGGCGTGAAATAGAGAGCATAGCGCAATGCTGTATTCCTTGGAAAAATCGGCTGCGCGCGACACTGTTGGGTGATTTGCGACAAACCGCAAGAGCGGCAAGGCAGCAACCTATCGAATCCGGCTAAACCCGACTCGATCGATGCGATCCTACCGGGCCTGCGCTACCGGATTCCCGTGACAAAATGATGATGCGTGTCGATTTATATTCGGGCTTTTTTATTTGACCCGTGTGCCCATCAGGCGCGAGCGCAGAGCGTTGGACGCGGCATCGAACAGGAAGACGACGAGCAGGATCAACAACACCATGTAGGCGACGTTTTCCCAGTTCGCATTGGTGCGCATGGCTTCCCAGAGTTTCAGACCGATACCGCCCGCGCCGACGGCGCCGATGATGGTCGCGCCGCGCACGTTCGATTCCCACTGATAGAGCGTCTGGCTGACGATGACGGGGACGATCTGCGGTACGATCCCATAGCGATGCACGAGGATCGTTGAAGAGCCGGTGGATTTCACGCCTTCGCGCGGCTTGTTGTCGATGTTCTCGAGACCTTCGGAATAGAGCTTGCCGAGCGTGCCGGTTTCCGTGAGGAAGATCGCGCCGCTGCCGGCGAGCGGGCCTGGGCCGAAGGCGCGGGTCAGGAACAGCGCCCAGATCAGCATATCGACCGAGCGCAGGAAATCGAAGAAGCGCTTCAGCACCTGATTGAGCAACCGGTTCGGCGTGATGTTACGGGCGGCCAGGAAGGCGAGCGGGAAGGCGGCGAGCGAACCGAGCAGCGTGCCGAGGAAGGCCATGACGATGGTCTGGAACAGCTTGGTCCAGACATCGCCATGCTGCCACGCGCCGTTGTTCCAGATATTGTCGAAGGCCAATGAGAGGTTGGACTGGTCCGGCTCCAGCCGCGGTCCGGAAACGATCAGGCTTATGACTTCGCCCGCCGGCTTGTCGAAGAAGGGCGAGTGCGTGTCGAAGACGAAATTGGCCCAGCCGATGAAACGCTTGCGGATCTTCACGCGGTCCGTGGAAATGCTGACATCGCCGGCAAAGCCCATATTGGCAAGGATATTGTCGTCATAGACGGTCATCCAGCTCGGCACCGGCTGCGATCCGACGATCTTCGGCATGTCGCCGGTGATGTCGATCGGGATGGTCACGCCATGCGCCGTCAGGATGGCCTGCGTCTTGGTGATTGTGACCATGCGGCTGGTGCCGCTGACCGAAACGGTCATGCTGCCATCAGGCGCGGTCTTCACCCAATCCGGGTTGGGGTTGTCGCCCAGAGGCGAAAAGCGTGGATATTTGATGCTGATCTTGTCGCCGGAGATGCGGAATTCCGGCTGGACATCATAGCTGATCCATTCGCTGAGATAGATGCCGACGCGTTCCCAATGCGCTTCCGCGATGACTTTCGGCAGGTCGAAGAACCACACCGCATAGAAGCCATAGAGGATGACGCCGATGAAGATCATCAGCGCGCCGAAGCGCTGGCGGAAGGACCGGTGAAGGATCTCCGGGTAGCGCGCTTCGATTTCCTGCATACGGCCGGCGTCGATGACGGACATGGGAACCTCAATGCTGCAAAAGGAAGGCATGCTCGCCGACGAGACGGCGGCGGAGCCATGCGGAAAACTGGTCGACGGCGATGATGGTGATGAAGAGGAGCAGCACGAGCGCCACGGTCTTGGCGCCGAAGCCGCGCGAGATCGAGAGTTTCAGCTCCTCGCCGATACCGCCGCCGCCGACGGCGCCGATGATGGTGGAGGCGCGAACGTTGATCTCGAGGCGCAGCAGTGCATAGGACATGAAATTCGGCATCACCTGCGGCAGGGCGCCGAACCGGACGCGCTCCGTCCAGCTCGCACCGACGGCGCGCATGCCCTCGTCGGGTTTCATGTCGATATTCTCGACAACTTCGTAGAACAGCTTGCCGAGCGCGCCGATCGTGTGCAGGCCGACGGCGATGATGGCGGCGATCGGCCCGATCGACAGGATCGCCGAAAACAGGCCGGCGATGACGATCTCCGGAAAGGCGCGCAGGAATTCCATGATGCGCTTCGCCACCAGGCGGATAGGATTGGAAGGCGACAGGTTGCGCGCGGCAAGGAAGCTGAGTGGCAGCGCGAAGACGAAACCGACGATGGTCGATACCAGGGCTACATTGATCGTGATGATCATCAGCTCGAAATATTCGGGGATATAGAAATCGCCCCAGACATAGACGCGGCCGAGCGGGAAGTTGAATTCCTCGCCGCCGACGCCATTGGCACCGTTGGGGCTCGGCAGGTCGAAAAGCGCGCGATAGACGTCGGCCCAGTCCTTGGGGATGAGCCAGCTCAGGAAGTCGAAGAGATGCGGCAGACGGTCGAAGAAGTGGCCGGCATTGCTTTCGTCGGCAAAGCGGACGGAGCTGACGAAGGCAACAAGCAGAATGAGCAGGCCGATGCCCGTATAGAGGCGGCGGCGTGCCACCATCTTGCTCCAGGCGTCGCCGATATCCCCAGCGCTCTGTGGCGCGCCGTGCATCTTCAGCTGCGTATCGGCAATCGTCATGAATCCTGCCCTTTTGATAGCAAAAGGGCAGCCGTTGCCGGCCGCCCTGTCTTGAGAATGCGGATCAGCCGCCGATAGCAGCCTTACGAACGTCGATAACGGCGTTGTAGAAGTCCGGCTTCACCTTGACGTAACCCTTGAAGTCGCCGCCTTCGATGGCTGCGAAGCACTTGGCGTCGGTCGTCGGGAGCTTCATGAAGAAGTCGGTCAGCTTGGTCTGCCATTCGCTGCCGAGCGCATTGCGGACGACGAGCGGGCCGTTCGGGATCAGCGGCGAACGCCAGACTTCGACGAGCTTGTTCGGGTCGACGGCGCCCTTGTCGACTTCCTTGCGGAAGGTACCGGAGGTGTAGCCGTCCTTGAAGTCGCCGAGGCCCGAGGAATCGTCCACGGCAACGTCGACCTTGCCGTCATAGGCGGCGAGCAGGTTGTTTTCGTGGCCGCCGTTGAACTGGGTCGAGGCGAAGAACTTGTCGTTGGGCATGCCCGTGTCCTTCGGGATCTGCGTCAGCGGAACGAGATAGCCCGAGGTGGAGTCCGGATCGGCGTAGCCGAGCTTCTTGCCCTTGGCATCCTTGATGGTCTTGATGCCGGAGGATTTTAGAGCGAGACCGATCGAGTAATAGCCGGTCGAGCCGTCTTCCTGCTGCGTGGTTAGGATCGGGGTGACGGCCTTCGGGTCCTTGATGGCGACGGCTGCATAGCCGGAAGCGCCGAGTTCGGCGAAGTCGAGCGTGCCGCCGAGCAGGCCCTGGATAACGCCGTCATAGTCGGCCGCCGGAAACAGCGATACTTTCTCGAAGCCGAATTCCTTTTTCAGGTGGTCGGAGAGGCAGGCATAGTTGCGCAGGCGGTCGGCTTCGTTTTCGCCACCGAGAATGCCGACGCGGAATTCCTTGAGGTCTTGAGCGACAGCGCCGCCAGCAAGCGCGAGAAGCGCCGTGGCAGCGAGAAGGGTCTTCTTCAACATTGGGTTCGTCTCCTGATTAACCGGTGTCCCCGGATGCCTTCGGTCTAGAAAAAATGTGCCCTTGACGCGGGCTCTCGATCCCGGCCGTCCCTCTCAGAGACCGGCCAGTGCCAGCGGTTGCGGGCCGGCAGATTCGATTGCCGCGGCTTGCGCGGCCGGATCGGCGAAATTGATAGCTGTCGACGTCATGGTTTCGTCGATCCCGGCGCCGTCCTTGTCGGTGCCGTAGATTTCCTTGACAGCTGCAGCCGTCAGATCGGCCGCCTTGCCGTCGAAGACGACGCGGCCGGCTGCCATGCCGATGATGCGTTCGCAATAGTTGCGGGCCGTATCCAGCGTGTGCAGGTTGGTGACGACGGTGATGCCTTCGCGCTCGTTGATATCGCGCAGTGCGTCCATGACGATCTTGGCGTTGAGCGGATCGAGCGAGGCGATCGGCTCGTCGGCGAGCATCATCTTCGGCTGCTGCATCAGGGCGCGGCAGATGGCGACGCGCTGCTGCTGGCCGCCGGAAAGCGTGCCGGCCATCTGCAATGCCGTCTGCTCGATGCCGAGGCGCTCCAATGCGGCGATGGCTTCGATGCGCTCTTCGCGGGTGAAGACGGAAAGGAGGCTCATGACGGTCGAGCGCTGATTGAGGCGGCCGAGCATGACGTTGGTGAGCACGTCGAGCCGGGGAACGAGATTGAACTGCTGGAAGATCATGGCGCAGTCGCGCTGCCAGCTGCGCAGCGCGCGGCCTCTGAGCTTGGAGACCTCGACGCCGGAGAAATGGATGGAGCCGGAGCTCGGATCGGCCAGACGGTTGATCATGCGCAGCAGCGTCGACTTGCCAGCGCCGGAGCGGCCGATGACGCCGACCATCTGTCCCTGCGGAATGTCCAAAGTCACAGAATCGACGGCGAGCTTGTTTCCAAACCGGCGTGAGACATTCCTGAGTTCGAACATGAAGTTTCCCTTTCGCGGCTACGCCGGAGCGGCAAAAATGCATCCGATCCGGCACCATGAACGGGCGCACGCCCCTACCTCGAAGGGAGTTTCGAGAGGAGCACACGCCAAGTACAAGGCAACGCATTAGTCCCGCTTCGTGAAGCTCCAATGTCAGTTTTGTGTAAGTGCTGTTACAATCCCCGGCTATCCTGTACGATTAGCCGGCTGAGAGCTTTGGTTGCTTTTAGCCGTCAAACAAACCCGTCGGCAAACCATCCATGCTGACCACATTCTTCTCGCGCCTGTATTCCTCAATACCGTGAGGACCTTTGGCTTTGGCCCATTGATCGAGGCTCGGTCTTTCGCCCTCATAGGAAAAGAGCGGCACGCCGAAACCGCATGACGTCTGCACGAGATCGATGTCCAGCCAAACGATCTGCCGTGCGCCCAGCGGCTCGTCTCCGGCGTAGTGGCCATGCAGCAATTCCCGGTATTCTGGTAATGCCCGATGAATGATCCTGCCGCGGCCGTAAAGACGCAGGATCGTCGGCGGCCCCTCGACCGCGCAGAACATGATGGTCAGCCGGCCGTCGGCCTTCATGTGGGCCGATGTTTCGTTGCCGCTGCCGGTGCGGTCGAGGTAGATGGCCGTGTTCGGGGAGATGATGCGCAGGCACAGCGTTTCGCGCGGCGAAATATTGACGCGCGAATTGGCGGTCGCGGATGCCGTGAAGAAGATGTGTTGCCGCGCGATGAAATCGCGCAGCCGGTCGTCGATGCTGGAAAACTGCTTTGCCATGAACAGGCCTCCCTTATCCCGGGCTCGACAGATCGCCCGAGGTTGGATCGCCCATCGGCCCCATGCAAGCCCGATCTGGGCAGAAAACGTCCTCAGGCGCTGTAGCGATCCAGAAATTCCTCGCCGGAAAGGGCGCGGAAGTCGGCAAGCGCCGTGCGCAGGCGATCATGATCCCAATCCCACCAGGACAGCCTATCCATGCGTGCCCCGACCTCGGCGGTGAAGCGCTCGCGGATCAGCTTGGCTGGCACGCCGCCGACGATCGCATAGGGAGCGACATCCTTCGAGACCACCGCACCGGCGCCGATGACGGCACCGTTGCCGACCTTGACGCCCGGCAGGATGGTGGCGCCATGGCCGATCCACACGTCGTTGCCGATGATGACGCGGTGGTCGCGCCGCCAGGTGAAGAAGTCCGTTTCCATATCGGCATCCGGCCAATAGTCGGCGGCACGGTAGGTGAAGTGGTGCAGCGTCGCCCGCCATGTCGGGTGGTTGGTGGCGTTGATGCGCACGGCAGCGGCGATGTTGACGAACTTGCCGATGGTCGTGCACCAGACCGCGCCGTCCTGCATGATGTAGGAATAGTCGCCGATTTCGGTTTCGTCGATGCGGCAGCGGTCGGACACCTCGGTATAGCGGCCGAGCGTCGAATTGTTGACGCTCGCCGAGGCACTGATGAAGGGCGTTTCGCCCAGTTTGCGGCTCATGCTGCGGCCTTTCTCGGCGAAAATTGCGAAACGTCGAGGATGCGGCTGCCGACGGCTTCGCGCACCTCTTCGTCGTGGAAAATGCCGAGAAGAGCGACGCCGGCTCTCTTCTTCTGCTCGATCATGTCGACCACGACGGCACGGTTTTTGGCGTCGAGCGATGCTGTGGGTTCGTCGAGCAGGAGGATGGCGTGGTCGGTAATGAAGCCGCGCGCGATATTGACGCGCTGCTGCTCGCCGCCGGAGAAGGTGGCGGGCGGCAATTGCCAAAGCTCTTTCGGCAGGTTCAGCTGCGCAAGCAGCCCGGCCGCCTTTTCGCGGGCATCAGCGGGTGCGACGCCGCGGGCCAGCAGCGGCTCGGCGACGACATCGAGGGCGGGGACGCGCGGCACCGTGCGCAGGAACTGGCTGACATAGCCCATGGTCTGACGGCGCACCTCAAGCACGGTGCGGGGATCGGCGGTGGCGAGATCGACGATCTTGCCATTGTGCGTGACGAGGATCTGGCCGTTGTCGACGGCATAGTTGCCATAGATCATTTTCAGCAGCGAGCTCTTGCCGATGCCGGAGGGACCGCCGAGCACGACGCATTCGCCCGCGGCGACGGAGAACGAGACGTCGGCGACGACAGGCAGGCGGATGCCGTCGCGCAGATGCATGGTGAAGCTCTTGAAGACTTCGGAAACGACGAGTGGGGTTGCCATGATACTTCCTCAGACCTGCAGGATCGAAGAGACGAGCAGTTGCGTATAGGGTTCGCGCGGATCGTCGAGCACGCGGTCGGTCAGACCATGCTCGATGACGTATCCATCCTTCATCACCATCATGCGATGCGACAGAAGCCGGGCGACGGCGAGATCATGCGTGACGATGATCGCCGACAGGCCGAGATCATTGACGAGACCGCGCACGAGGTCGAGCAAGCGCGCCTGTACCGACACGTCGAGGCCGCCGGTCGGCTCGTCCATGAACACCAGGCGCGGGCCGGTCACAAGATTGCGGGCGATCTGCAGGCGCTGGCGCATGCCACCGGAGAAGGCGCGGGGCTGGTCGTCGATACGGTCGGCATCGATTTCGACGCGCTCCAGCCAGTCGATGGCGGTGTTGCGGATGTTGCCATAGTGGCGGTTGCCGATCGCCATCAGCCGCTCGCCGACATTGGCGCCAGCCGAAACCGTCATGCGCAGGCCGTCGGCGGGGTTTTGATGCACGAAGCCCCAGTCGGTACGCATCAGAAAGCGGCGCTCGGCCTCGCTCATGCGGAACAGCTCGCGATAGGTCTCGTCGCGCATATGATATTCGACGCTGCCGGTCGTTGGCAGCAGCCGGGTCGAGATGCAGTTGAGCAGTGTCGTCTTGCCGGAGCCGGATTCGCCGACGATGGCCAGAACCTCGCCGGGCCAGAGCTCGAAGGATACGTCACGGCACCCGATACGGCTGCCGTAGAATTTCGAGATGTCCTTGACCTTGAGAAGCGGTGTGTCGGTCATTCGGCAGCCTCCTTGCTACCAGGCAATCCATCGGACGCGAGCCCATTTGGCGCCAGCATAGGGCCGGCATGGCCGTGGGCGCGGCGGTCCTCGCAGAAATCGGTATCGGAGCAGACGAACATGCGCCCACCCTTGTCGTCGAGGATCACCTCATCGAGATAGACCTGCTCGGCGCCGCAAAGGGCGCAGGGCTTGTCGAAACGCTGCACTTCGAAGGGATGATCTTCGAAATCGAGGCTCACCACTTCGGTATAGGGCGGCACGGCATAGATGCGCTTTTCACGGCCGGCGCCAAACAGCTGCAGCGCCTCCGACAGATGCATTTTCGGATTGTCGAATTTCGGGGTCGGCGAGGGGTCCATCACATAGCGGCCGGCGACCTTGACCGGATAGGCATAGGTGGTGGCGATGCGGCCGTTGCGGGCGATGTCCTCATAGAGTTTCACATGCATGAGGCCGTATTCCTCGAGCGCATGCATCTTGCGGGTTTCGGTCTCGCGCGGCTCCAGGAAGCGCAGCGGCTCGGGGATCGGAACCTGGTAGACCAGGACCTGATTGGGGCCGAGCTTGGCTTCCGGGATACGGTGGCGCGTCTGGATGATGGTCGCCTCTTCCGTGCGGGTGGTCACGGCGACATTGGCGACCTTCCGGAAGAAGGCGCGGATGGAAACGGCGTTGGTCGTGTCATCGGCACCCTGGTCGATGACCTTCAGCACGTCGCTCGGGCCGATGATCGCCGCCGTCAGCTGCACGCCGCCGGTGCCCCAGCCATAGGGCATCGGCATTTCGCGGGAGGCGAAGGGCACCTGATAGCCGGGTATGGCGATGGCTTTCAGGATGGCGCGGCGGATCATCCGCTTTGTCTGTTCGTCGAGATAGGCGAAGTTGTAGGTGGCGAGTTCGGTCATTGGGCTGCCTCCGTCATGGGATCCATGCCGCCATCGCGAGCGGCCTCGAATTCGCGGCGCATGCGCCGCACCAGGTCGAGTTCGGCCTGGAAGTCGACATAGTGCGGCAGCTTCAGATGTTCGACGAAGCCGGTCGCCTGCACGTTGTCGGAGTGGGAGATGACGAATTCCTCGTCCTGGGCCGGCGCCACGATGTCTTCGCCGAACTCTTCGGCGCGCAGTGCCCGGTCGACCAGCGACATGGCCATGGCCTTGCGCTCGCTCTGGCCGAAGACCAGCCCATAGCCGCGGGTGAATTGCGGCGGCGCCTTGGCCGAGCCCTTGAACTGGTTGACCATCTGGCATTCCGTCACCTGGATGCGGCCAAGCGAGACGGCAAAGCCGAGTTCCGGTACCTCGAATTCGACCTCTACTTCGCCGATGCGGATTTCGCCGGTGAAGGGATGGTTGCGGCCGTAGCCGCGCTGGGTCGAATAGCCGAGCGCCAGCAGGAAGCCCTCGTCACCGCGCGCGAGCGCCTGCAGGCGAAGATCGCGGGTCATCGGGAATTCCATCGGCTCGCGTGTCAGATCGCCGATCTCGTGGTCAACAGGCATATTGCCGTCGCCCTCGATCAGCCCCTCCTCGCTGAGGATTTCGGAGACGCGCATGACGCGGCCTTGTTCGGCCGGCCGCTGCATCGGCTCGTCCACTTGCTCGTCGGTCAGAAGGCTCGGATCGAGCAGGCGATGCGTATAGTCGAAGGTCGGGCCTAGAAGCTGGCCGCCGGGCAGGTCTTTGTAGGTAGCGGAGATGCGGCGCTCGATCTTCATCGCCGCCGTGTCCAGCGGCTGGGAGTAGCCGAAGCGCGGCAGCGTCGTGCGGTAGGCGCGCAGCAGGAAGATCGCCTCGATCATGTCGCCACGCGCCTGGCGGACGGCGAGGGCTGCCAGCGTTCGGTCAAAAAGCGAGGCTTCGGCCATGACGCGATCGACGGCGAGCGCCAGCTGCGCGACGATCTGGTCGATACCAACAGCCGGCAGCGAACGGTCGCCGCGGCGACGGTCGGCCAGTAGCCGGTGAGCATTGGCGATGGCGGCTTCGCCACCCTTTACGGCAACATACATATGTCACATCTCCGTCGCGGTGATCTTGGTGGTGCGCGGCAGGCAAAGGAATTGCCGGCCAGCTGTCAGAACGAGATCGACGCCGCGCGGGAAGAGCGCGCGATTGTCGGTCCAGATGCGCAGGAATGCATCCGGCAGGCCCCTGGGCGCGATCATGTGGACGCCGTTGATGCCGGGTCCCGAAAGTGCCAGATCCTTGCCGCCTTCGAGGCTTTCGACTTCCAGCACGAGCGTCGTCGAACGGTCGGGATATTCCTGAGTGCCGATGCCGAACTGGTTGAAGGAGGAAAGTGCCATGCCTGCCTCGATGAAGGCGAACATCGCTTCCAGCCTTTCCGGTATGATAGGCGCTCCGGTATGGAAGCTCAGCCATTCCGGCAGGCTCGATCTGCCGAGGCTGGTCGAAAGCCAGACCGGCGTATCATGGTCGCAAAGGGTCAGCCCGATCGCACCGGCGGCGATGCCGAGCGGCGCAGGCGGAGCGATGTCGGCGTTAACCGCCTGCAAGGTTCCCGGGCGCGCCATCGCGTCCATCATCATCTTGAAGACGCTCTGTGCATCGAACACCGGGTCGGTGAAACCGCCGGTCAATGCATCATTTCCGAAGGTGGAGGGAGTAGTGATGCTCATCAGTCTTCTCCGCGAACCATGGTGAAGAAATCGACGCGGGTCGCGGCCGTCTCTTCGGCGCGCTTGCGATCATATTCGGCGATGCGCTCGGTGACCGGTTGCAGGATCGCCTTCTCGACGAATTCCTTGGTGGCGGGCAGCTGCCAGAGGGCATCGAAGATCGCGGAGAGTCGTGCCTTTTCCCGATCCGTGCCGAGTGCATGCGCATGGCCGATGGTGCCGGACGCCAGCCGGATGGTGGCGCGGGTCACCGTGACCTCGCCGAGATTGAAGGGAGAGCCGCCGCCGCCGATGCGGCCGCGCACCATGACCAACCCCGTTTCCGGCCCGCGTACCGGCTGCACCGCCGGCTTGCTCGGCAACGCTTCCCAGGCTGCATCGAGCTCGTCACGTTCGGCCTGCGCCAAAAGATCGGCAACCCGCTTGCGCTCGCGGCGCTCCTGTGCGGCCGCTTCCTGCCTTTGTGCTGAATTCATCGCATCTTCCCTTAAATGTCTATTGATATAGACAACTATACAAGATAGTATTATATCTATTAGTGAGTCGTGACAAGCGTATGACAGGGCGGGTGAGCAGGATGGCGGGGCAGAAGGTACAGCGGCAGACGGGCGTGGCGCTCTGGCGGCAGATTGCCGACCGGATCCGCACGTCGATCAATCACGGCGACTTCGACGAAAGCGGCATGGTGCCGCCGGAAACGACGCTGGCGCTGCAGTTCGGGGTCAACCGGCACACCATCCGCAGTGCGCTCGCCGCGCTGGCGCAGGAAGGCATCGTCAGGGCCGTGCAGGGGCGCGGTACGCTGATCGAGCGCAAGGAGCGGCTGAGCTTCCCGATTTCGAAGCGGACGCGATTCTCGCAAGGCATCGGCGATCAGGTGCGCGAGACCCGCAGCGTCCTGCTCGCGACGAGCGACGAGACCGCGAGCGCGGAAGTCGCCCGGTACCTCAAGATCAAGACCGGTACGCCACTCGTGCGTCTGGAAACGCTCGGTCAAGCGGATCATCGTCCGGTATCGCGCGCCACCAGCTGGTTCCCGGCGGATCGGTTCGGCAATATCGCCGAGATCTACCGGTCGACCGGATCGATCACCAAGGCGTTTCGGGAGCTTGGCGTGCCGGACTATGTACGCGTCGTCACCGAAATCACCGCGACGCATGCCGACGAAAGCGATCTCGCCGATCTCCAGCTATCTCCCGGCGCCATCGTCCTGATCACGCAGGCGCTGAACACCGATCTCGACAATGTGCCGGTGCAATATTCGATTTCCCGCTTCGCCGCCGACAGAGTGCGTTTCACGATCGAGAATTGAGGTTCAACGTATTTGGATTCGAGCTAGGAAACCGGCTGAGCATCGCTCGGTGGCCATTGCTGCGCGGCATGAAGAATGCGGATTATTCGCACCGTCTCGTCTGCGAGATCGTAAACCAGCAGATAGTTTCTATGCACGACGAGTTCTCGTGTCCCGGATACGCGGCCGGGTCGGCCCGTCATCGGGTGTGTAATAAGCTGCATTGATCGCTTGGCAAAGAGTTCATCAAGCGCGAGTGCCGCGGAGGCATTGTCCGCCTCGATATAGGTATAGATTGCGCGTCGGTCAGCTCTTGCTTCGGGAGTCCAGGCTAGCTTCACGAAGATTTTCCGCTTAGCTTGCGGCGCGTTTCTTCTCGCAAGGCAGCGAACTCGGCTTCGACGTCGTCGGCAGGAATGAGATTGCCCGCATTGGCGGAAGCAAGACCGGCCTGAACCTGCTGGCGAAACCATACGTCATATTCGGCTGCGTCTTGTTGACGTTTCACATAGTCACGCATGAAACCTCGAAGCAATTGCGCTCCGGTTTGATCATGGGCTTTCGCAGCCTCGCTGAAAGCGGACTTCAAATCTTCTTCAACCCGAAAAGTAAATGTAGCGTCCGTCATATCCGACCCATGTGTTACATATACAGTGCAATGTAACACATCTCGCTACAATTTCCACCCCTCGACCATACAGGCGGGTGAGGGGTGGTTTTTCAGCCGCTCAATGCGCGCCGGACATGTCGCCGAGGACTTCCTTCGAGGCGACGGTGGAATCGGCCTTGAGCTTGTAGACCATCGGCACGCCGGTCGCGAGGTTGAGCGCCAGGATCTGTTCCTTGCTCAGCCGGTCGAGAACCATGACGAGCGAGCGCAGCGAATTGCCGTGGGCTGCGACCAGTACGTTCTGGCCGGCGAGCACGCGCGGCAGGATTTCCGTGAGATAATAGGGCCAGACGCGAGCGCCGGTGTCGCGCAGGCTTTCGCCGCCGGGCGGCGGGACGTCGTAGGAACGGCGCCAGATGTGAACCTGCTCCTCGCCCCACTTGGCGCGGGCGTCATCCTTGTTGAGGCCGGAGAGATCGCCGTAGTCGCGTTCGTTCAGCGCCTGGTCCTTGATGGTCTCGAGACCGGTCTGGCCGACGGCGTCGAGAATGATGTCAAGCGTATGCTGGGCGCGGACCAGAGCCGACGTGAAGGCGATGTCGTACTTGATGCCGTAGTCGGCCAGTGCCTTGCCGCCGGTTTTGGCTTCCTCGACGCCGAGGTCGGTCAGGTCGGGATCCTTCCAGCCGGTAAAGAGATTCTTCAAATTCCAGTCGCTCTGGCCATGGCGAACGAGGACGAGAGTACCGCTCATAAATGTCACTCCTTGATAGAGCAATTCCAGGAAAAGTGCGTAGCGGTTTTCCGTCCGGAATTGCGAGACAATAAAAGGCTGGAGCGGATCGGCAGTTCCGTGCCGACCCGCTCCAGGATCGGATCAACGTGTGGAGAGCCCGAGAACATCGAGCATGGAATAGAAGCCGGGTTTCTTGTCGCGGGCCCAAAGTGCCGCTTGCAGCGCGCCTCGGGCAAACAGCGAACGGTCACCGGCGCTGTGGGACAGGGTCAGCCGCTCGCTCTCGCTGGCGAAGATGACCGAGTGATCGCCGACCACGCCGCCGCCGCGCAGGGTCGCAAAGCCGATCGTGCCAGCCGGACGCGGGCCGGTATGGCCATCACGCACGCGCACGGAATTGTCGTCGAGATCGATGCCGCGCCCTTTGGCTGCGGCCTGGCCGAGCAGCAGCGCGGTGCCCGAGGGCGCATCGACCTTGTGCCGGTGATGCATCTCCAGCACTTCGATATCCCAGTCGGCGGAGGGAAGGGCGCGCGCCGCCTGCTCGACGAGCACACTCAAAAGGTTGATGCCGAGGCCCATATTGCCTGATTTGACGATGCGGGCATGGCGGGCGGCCGCCTGGAACTTGGCATCGTCCTCCGCCGTGCATCCGGTCGTGCCGATGATGTGGACGATGCGCGCCTGCGCGGCAAGCCCGGCGAAGGTGACGCTGGTTACCGGCGTTGTGAAATCGATGACGCCCTCGGCATGCAGAAAGGCGGCAAGCGGATCGTCGGTGACGGGAATGCCGATCGGCCCCAGCCCGGCAATCTCGCCGGCATCCTTGCCGATGAAGGCGGAGCCGGGACGCGCGACGGCGGCATGCAAGGTCAGGTCCTCGGTGGCGTGAATGAGGCGGATCAGAGCCTGCCCCATGCGGCCCGCCGCGCCAACCACCACCAGCTTCATCGCATCGTCGCTCATGTCGTCTCTATCGTCTTATTTGCGGGAGTTGCCGGAAACGGCCGGCCGCTGAAGGTTGTTGAGGCGAGCGTAAAGGCCATTGTCGGCCTCCGCAAGCGTCTCGTGGTTGCCCTCTTCGACGACGCGTCCGTTCTGCATGACGATGATCTTCTCGGCCCGGACGACCGTCGACAGGCGGTGGGCGATGACGACGACCGTGCGGCCGCTCATGGCTTCGTCCAGCGCCTTCTGCACGGCGGCTTCCGATTCCGTGTCGAGCGCCGAAGTCGCTTCGTCGAGCAGCAGGATCGGCGCGTTGCGCACCAGCGCGCGGGCGATCGACAGGCGCTGCCGCTGGCCACCGGAAAGCGTCACGCCGTTTTCGCCGACCGGCGTGTTGTAGCCCTGCGGCTGCGTCACGATGAAATCATGGGCATAGGCCAGGCGGGCTGCCTCTTCGATCTCCGCGTCGGTCGCGTCAGGGCGGCCATAGCGGATGTTGTCACGGATCGTACCTTCGAAGAGATAAGGCTGCTGCGAGACATAGGCGAGCTGCTCTCGCAGAGACTGCTTCGTAACGTGCGCTATGTCCTGCCCGTCGATGAAAATACTGCCGGCCTTCGGATCGTAGAAGCGCGGAATGAGATTGATGACGGTGGATTTCCCGGCGCCGGAAGGGCCGACTAGCGCCGTGGTCTGTCCGCCCTCGGCAGTGAAATTAACGCCGGATAGAACCGCCTCGTCGCCATAAGCAAATTCCACGTCGCGGAACTCTATGCGGGCGTCAGTCACGGTAAGCGGCTTGGCGTCCTGCAGATCGCGCTGGCGCGGTTCCATGTCGAGCAGTTCGTAGATCATCCGTGCATTGACGACCGCGCGTTCAAGCTGCGTCTGCAACTTCGCGAGGCGGCGGGCCGGATCATAAGCCAAAAGCAGCGATACGATGAAGGAAAACACTGCGCCTGGCGGCACATTTTCATAAATCGAACGGTAGGCGGCATAGGCAAAAACGCCGGCGACGGCAAAGCCGGCAACCGTTTCGATCAGCGGGCCGTTACGCTCGGAAATGCGAACAATACGGTTTTGTCGATTCTCTGCTGCCGTAATCAGCTTGTTGATCTTGCGGTCGAGTTCGGGCTCCATCGTGAAGGCCTTGACGATGGAAATGCCTTGAATGGTTTCCTGCATCGCGCCAAGCACGCGGCTGTTGAGAACGACCGCCTCGCGCGTGACGGCGCGCAGGCGCTTGGAGATGTGGCGCAAGGCCAGAAATACAGGTGGGGCAATGACGAAAAAGATAAGGCTGAGCAATGGGTCCTGATAGACCATGTTGCCGAGCAGAAAGACGAATGACAGAAAGTCGCGCGCCGTAGACGTGATGACGAGGTTCATCACATCGCGGATGCCGGAAACGTTTTGGCTGACCCGCGCGGCAATCTGAGCCGAGCGCGCTTCACTGAAAAAACCGACTGACAGCGTCATCAGATGCGCATAGAGGCGCCGTTGATAGCGAGCGATGATGTCATTGCCGATCTTGGACAGAATGACCGATTGAAAATAGCCGGCAAAACCACGCGCTATAAAAGCCGCAAGTATAGCAAGACAAATCAGCCACATGACTTCGGCGCGGCGCTCGTAGAAAGCGCCGTTGACGATCGGCCTCATAACAAAGGCCATCATCGCTGTGGATGCTGCGACGACAATGAGGCAAAAGATTGCGACCGAATAGCCCCAGACATGATCACGGCCGTTTTCAGCTATAACGCGCTTCAGGACAACGGTAATGGCTTCGCTGTCGATATCGGTCTTTTTCGTGTTGGGCGACTTCAAAAATCGGTTTCCTGTCTCAAACCAAGTGAGCCGCGCACGGCACATGCTGCCGCGGCTCTATAAAGAGTTAGGACGGCTTTGGCTAGGGACGGCCTGCCGCACTGGTTAAGGCCGATCTCGGAGCCGACCTTATTATAGAGGAAGGCGGCTCCTTCAAAAAGGCATAGCGCGTCAGTAGTTTCGATGCGCCATCGGCTATTGAAAGCGATCAACGCCGCCAGCGGCGGCCGTCGGTCGCAAGCCCAAAGCTCGACGGCTTGCGGGCGTAGGCCGCAAGGCCGGAAAGCGCAGCCAGCGGATTGACTACGACATGGGTCGGGATCGTTTTCATCATTTCGCTATGCGGCGCCTTGTCCTCGAAGGCGGCGCGGAATTCCGGCTTCTGCAGCGCTGGCAGGATCTTTTGCGAGATGCCGCCGGAAAGATAGACGCCGCCGCGCGCCATGAAGATCATGGCGATATCGCCGGCAAGGCGACCGAGATAGGTGACGAACAGCGTCAGCGTCTCCTCGGCCTGCGCGTTGGTGCCAGCAAGCGCATGGGTGGTGATATCGGCCGGCTCCTTCAGGCTCGGCTCGACGCCGTCGACCTTGCAGATGGCATGATAGAGGTTCTGCAGCCCGCGGCCGCAAATGATCTGCTCGGCCGAGATGCGGCCTTCGATGGCCTCCAGATGCGGCCAGATCTGCAGGTCGCGTTCCGTGCGCGGACCGAGATCGATATGGCCGCCTTCGCCCGGCACCGGTATCCACTGATGCTGGGTGTGGATCAGGCCGGCGACACCAAGCCCGGTGCCCGGTCCGAGCACGGCGCGCGAGGCAGCCATGCTATCCCGCGTCTCGCCGATGGTTTCGCGATGCTCGTCGGCAACGTCGGCGATTGCCAGCGCCTGCGCCTCGAAATCGTTGATGACGAGCACGTCTTCGATGCCGAGATTGGCGATCATCGTCTTCGGACGGATCACCCAGTCGCAATTGGTCAGCGGAATTTCATCGCCCTGCACGGGGCCAGCCATGGCAAGGATCGCGGCGCGGGGCTGGACCTTGCTCTTTTTGAGGATCAGCTTGATCGCATCGTCGATCGTCTCGAAATTCGCCGTCTGCACGACAGGAAAATGCTCCTGTTCGGAATTCGCATCGGCAAGGATCGAGAAACGCGCATTGGTACCGCCGATATCGCCGATGAGAATCGGAAAAGGCAGGGGGGCATCGCTGTGATTAAGCTCGGGCATGGCCAGGTCCGTCGTCTGCCGCCGGCAAGGCGGATTAATGGTTCAGTGTTTTGATCAGCCGCTCGGCGGTGGATTCGTTGAGCGCCATCGGAATGTCGTAGACAACGGCAAGCCGCGTCAATGCCTTCACGTCGACATCGTGCGGCAGCGGGGTGAGGGGGTCGATGAAGAAGACGAGCATGTCGATCTCGCCGGTGGCGATCAGCGCGCCGATCTGCTGGTCGCCGCCGAGCGGCCCGCTTTTCAGGCGGGTGACCTTGAGATCGGGGCAGGCGTCGAGCACGCGGCCGCCGGTCGTGCCGGTCGCGACGATATGCCAATCGGCAAGGGCCGCTTCGTTACGCCGCGCAAACTCCGCCATCGCATCCTTTTTCTGATCGTGCGCGATCAGCGCGATGCATTTGCCGCCGGCCATGAAGTTCTTGCTCCGCCCAGTATTTTCAATCGATTTATCCGCCTTCTATACCAAGAGCAGGAGCTTTGAAAGGCCGCTCCGGCAAGGACCGTCCAAGCCTCACTGCTGCGGGATCTGGCCGGGCGGCGTATTGCCGGAGACCGGCATCGTCTCCGTTTCCGCCGACGCGCCGGCACCCGTGGCGCCAAAGGTGGCAGCGCGGACGGAAGCGACCGGCGGCGCGGCCAGCACGGCCTGGCAGGCTTTGGGCAGATCGGAAACCATGACCTCGCGGGGCTTTGCCGGCGGCTTCGCGCCGGGCTTCGGCTTTGCCCACGGTTCGGGGCCGAGCCACCAGGCGAGCGTCTTGTCGCAGCCGTCGCCGGCCGCAACCGGGGCCTGCGGCGTGCAGCCGACCGAGCCGGCGGGGCAGCGGATGCGGATATGGAAATGCGAGTCATGTCCATATTCCGGGCGCAGCTTGCCGAGATTGCTGCGGTCGCCGGTCCATGTGTCGCACATCTTCTTCTTGATGGCCGGATTGACGAAGATGCGCTCGACTTCGGGGTAGCTGGCCGCCCGCATCAGCAGACGGGCATGCGCCGGCGTCCAGATCCTGTCGTTGATGGTCAGGAACTTGTCCTTCGCCAGCATCGAGGTGAAGGGCAGGGTCTCGCGCTCCGCAGCCGTCAGCTTATGCGGAGGCATGGGCGTCAGCCATACATCGGCGTCGAGGCCGATCTGATGCGAGGCATGGCCGTTGAACATCGGGCCGCCGCGCGGCTGCGAGATGTCGCCGACGAGCAGGCCCGGCCAGCCGTCACGCATCGCCGCATCGCGTGACAGGCGCTCGAGAAGGCCGATCATGTCAGGCCGGCCCCAGCGACGGTTGCGCGACAGGCGCATGGCCTGCCAGGTCGGCCCGTCGGCGGGCAGCGCCACGGCGCCGGCAAGGCAACCCTTGGCATAAAAGCCGATCGATTGCGGCGGTCCCTGCGTCGGTAGCGTCACGGCCCCGAAGATCGCCTTGGCACTGCCGGGCGTCGGCCCCGCCTGCTGCGCCAGTGCATCGCCGGCAATGAGGCCCATGCCGATCGTGGCGGCGAGGGAAAATTTGCCGAGAGTTTGGCCGATAGTTTGGCCTATAGTTTGGAAAGTGCGAACCAGGAGCGAAACCATGCATATCCTTGAAAGGCGGTCGGAACAGGCCGAGTGATTTGCGGCGAGATTACCTTGAAAAGGAAGCGAGGGTAATCCACGTTCAATCGCCGGTGGCTGATGAGCGACTGTCCGTCGCCCGCTTAGGCCGTCACTTCTGACGGATCAATTTGCCAGGATTTCCTCCGTCTTGCGAATACGCGACAGTCGCGGCAATACCTTCGTGCAGGCGAAATCCTGCATTTCCGGCGAAAAAGTCGTCACTGCGTCCTCGGCGACGATGACGGCATAATTTGCCGCATGGGCATCGCGAACGGTCGATTCGACGCCGAAATTGGTGGCGACACCGGTCAGGATCAGCGTTTTGATGCCGCGGCGACGAAGCTGCAGATCGAGTTCGGTGCCGTAGAAGGCGCTCCATTGGCGTTTGACGATCGCGACATCCGGCGTCAGCGCCGCGATTTCGATGGGTGCCGCCAGGGCGGCCGGCGACAAGCCTCCGGCGGGAAGGGCGAAGGTTTCGTCGGTGGGCTGATTGACAGCGTCGGTATAGTCCGGGGAAAATCCAACCGTTACAAAAACGGTGGTTCCACCATCGGCCTTCAGCTTGTTCGCGATGGCAACTGTATTCGCGACGATCTGTTGAGCGGAATAGGGGGCAAGCGGCCGGCTGAGAACGAGGCCTTGCAGGTCGATGGAAATAAGCGCGGTGGTCCGGGGATCGTAAAGAGGCATTTGGAGCTCCAAGAGAAACATGAGGGTATCCTCACAATGGAAATATGAGGATGACCTCACAAAAATCAAGTGAAGAATTGAAGACGCGCACCCCGAAGCGGCAGCGCGGCCATGATCGTGTCGTCGTCCTGTTGGAAGCGGCCGCAAAGGTCTTTGCGCGAAAGGGCTATGAAGCCGCAACGATGACTGAGATCGCAGCCGAGGCGCGCTCCTCCATCGGTTCGCTCTATCAGTTCTTTCCGACCAAGCTCTTGCTTGCCGAGGCGCTGCATGTCGATCGCCTGGAGCGGCTGGAGGCGGTTCTTCGGGGCATGGTGGAGAGGAGCGCTGGCATTTCCCCAGCCGATGGCGGCGAAGCGATATTCGATGCGCTTGGTGCGTTCATAGAGGAATTTCCGGAATTTCCGGTTCTCGCCACGCGTCGGGATATTCCCAAGGACCGCAAGGCGCGCGCGCGGGCGGAGTTGAAGGAATTGATCGCCACCGTCCTGCGGCAGGCGCAGCCGCCGATAGCGGACGATGTCGACCTGATGTCGGGCATCGTTCTCGAGTTGTTGCGCATGGTCGTCGCTGTCGCCAATGAACCGGAAGCTGCCGAGGACCGGCGCGTCGTCAGCGAATTGCGCCTGATGCTGCGAAGGCGTCTCGAAGAAGCGGCGGCAAAGACCTGATTTCAGGAACCGTCCATTGGCGGCTTTATGAAGAGGTGAGCAATTGCGTCCTGCTTTTTGCCCTCATTTGTCCTATGCTGATTCCCTAGAAATCATCAGGAGATCATGAATGGCGTTGTCGCGGTTGAGAGCAGGCTTGGTCTTTTCTCTTTTTTGCCTGCTGGCCCTGCCAGCGCCCTCGCAAGCCGAAGAACCGCAGTTCCGCATCGGCACGGCCGTTCTCGGCGACCTCAAATACCAGCCGGGCTTCAAGCATTTCGATTATGTCAATCCGGATGCGCCGAAGGGCGGCGAGTTGAAGCAGTCGAGCAACGGCACATTCGACACGCTCAATCCAGTATTGTTCAAGGGGAATCCGGTTGCGGGCATAGTTCCCTTGGGTCCCGGCCTGGTCTTCGATACTCTTTTGAAATCGGCAGACGACGAGATCGCCTCCTCCTATGGATTGCTCGCCGAGGGCGTTTCCTATCCGGACGATATTTCCAGCGCCACTTTCCGTCTGCGGCCGGAGGCGAAATGGGCTGACGGCCAGCCGGTGACGCCTGAGGACGTCATCTTCAGCTTCGACAAAGCCAAGGAACTTAATCCGCTTTTCACCAGCTATTACAGCCATGTGACGCGCGCCGAAAAGACCGGCGATCGTGACGTGACTTTCTCCTTCAATGAGAAGGGCAACCGCGAACTGCCGTCGATCCTCGGCCAGTTTCCGATCGTGCCGAAGCATTGGTGGGAAGGAACCGGCCCGGATGGCAAGCCCCGCGATATCTCCCGCACGACGCTTGAGCCGGTCATGGGCTCTGGCCCCTACAAGATCGTGTCGGTCTCCCCCGGTTCGAGCATTCGTTATGAATTGCGTGACGACTATTGGGGCAAGAATCTGCCCGTCAACGTCGGCGAGGACAATTTCAGGACGATCTCCTATGCCTATTATACCGACGACGTCGTCGAGTTTGAGGCTTTCCGCGGTGGCAATATCGACTATTGGCAGGACAATGTCGCAAGCCGTTGGGTGACTGGATACGATTTCCCCGCCGCGAAGGACGGTCGCATCAAGCGCGAGGAAGTGCCTAATCCCCTGCGCGCCGCCGGCGTGATGCAGGCATTGGTGCCGAATTTGCGCCGCGCCCAGTTCCAGGACGTGCGCGTTCGCGAAGCGCTGAACTATGCCTTTGATTTCGAGGAATCGAACCGCACGACCGCCTTCAATCAATATAGCCGCATCAACAGCTTCTTTTTCGGCACCAAGCTTGCCTCGTCCGGACTGCCTGAGGGTCGGGAGTTGGAACTGCTGAACGAGATCAAAGACAAGGTTCCGCCAGAGGTCTTTACCACACCCTACACCAATCCCGTCGGCGGCGATCAGCAGAAGGCTCGTGACAATCTCCGCAAGGCGCTCGATCTGTTCAAGCAGGCGGGATATGTTCTGAAGGGCAATCAGATGGTGAACGCCCAGACGAGTCAGCCATTTTCCATCGAAATCCTGCTCGGCAGCCCTTTCGTGGAGAAATGGGTGCTGCCCTATGCCCAGAACCTGAAGAAAATCGGCATCAACGCCACTGTACGAACCGTCGATTCCTCGCAATACATCAATCGGGTGCGCAGCTTCGACTATGACATGATCTGGAATGTATGGGCGCAGTCCCTCTATCCCGGCAACGAGCAGATCGATTTCTGGGGCTCGGCCTCGGCCAATCGCCAAGGGTCTCGCAATTATGCCGGCATTTCCGACCCCGGTATCGACGCCCTGATCACCAAGGTCATCTTTGCCAAGGACGTTACCGACAAGGATGCCTCAGCCAGGGCGCTCGACCGCGTGCTGCTTGCTCATCACTATGTCGTTCCGCTTTTCTATACCACGAGCTTCCACATCGCCTATTGGGACAAATTCGAACATCCGGCCCAACTGCCCTATTACTCTATCGGCTTCCCCGACGTTTGGTGGTCGAAAAGCGCCGGAAAGTGAGCGACTCTTGCAATGACGGGCGCGCTGGGCTCCAAATGCCCAGGCTGATTCGATGGTTTCAGGCTCACATGACTGCGCCTGTTCGATACGGCGGAAGGGAACGAACGATTTGAACGACGGATGGATTGAGGCTTGGCAGAACACGTTCCTCTTTGAGGGAGCGGCCGACTGATGGGCGCCTATATCCTGAGACGCCTGCTGCTGATGATCCCGACCATCGTCGGCATCATGGCCATTTCCTTCACCATCGTACAGTTCGCGCCCGGCGGCCCGGTCGAGCAGGTCATCGCGCAATTGACCGGCCAGGGCGACAACGCCACCGGCCGCCTTTCGGGCGGCACCGACATACTGGCCCAGCAGGCGACCGATGACAGCGGCTCGAAATATCGCGGCGCGCAGGGGCTCGATCCCGAGCTGATCGCCAAGCTCGACAAGCAGTTCGGCTTCGACAAGCCGCCGCTCGAGCGCTTCGGCCAGATGATGTGGAACTATATCCGCTTCGATTTCGGCGAAAGCTTCTTCCGCAATACTTCGGTCATCGACCTCATCGGCCAGAAGCTGCCAGTGTCGATCTCGCTCGGCATCTGGATCCTGATCTTCTCCTATGCCATTTCCATCCCGCTCGGCATCCGCAAGGCAGTGCAGGATGGATCGACCTTCGATGTCTGGACATCGGGCGTCATCATCATCGGCTATGCCGTCCCGAGCTTCCTCTTCGGCATCATGCTGATCGTGCTGTTTGCCGGCGGCTCCTTCTTCGACTGGTTCCCGTTGCGCGGCCTCGTCTCGGATAATTTCGCCGATCTCAACTGGTGGCAGAAGATCCTCGATTATCTCTGGCATCTGGTGCTGCCGCTGATCTCGCTGTCTCTTGCCGCCTTTGCCACCACGACGCTGCTCACCAAGAATTCCTTCATCGAGGAAATCAAGAAGCAGTATGTCACCACCGCTCGCGCCAAGGGCCTCAGCGAACGGCGCGTGCTCTATGGCCATGTCTTCCGAAACGCCATGCTGATCGTTATCGCCGGCTTTCCCGGCGCCTTCATCTCCGCCTTCTTCACCGGCTCGTTGCTGATCGAGAACATCTTCTCGCTGGATGGCCTCGGCCGCCTCAGCTATCTCTCCGTCGTCCAGCGCGACTATCCGGTGGTGTTTGCGACGCTCTTCATCTTTTCGCTGCTCGGCCTCGTCGTCAGCCTCGTTTCCGACCTGATCTACACCTGGATCGATCCACGCATCGACTTCGAGCGGAGGGATGTGTGATGGATGCACGCAACCCTCCGGCAACCCCGACGACGGTAAAGCCGCCGCGCAAGGGGCTGTTCTCGCCGACCAACGTGCGCCGCTGGGAGAATTTCAAGGCGAACCGCCGCGGATACTGGTCGCTCTGGATCTTCTTGGTTCTGTTCGTCCTCACCCTCGGTGCGGAATTCATCGCCAACGACCGGCCGATCCTCGTCTCCTACAAGGGCGAGATCCTGACCCCGATCTTCGTCGATTATCCGGAGGAGAAGTTCGGCGGCTTCCTGGCGCAGACGGACTACCGCGCGCAGGATATTCAGGATGAGATCAATGCCAATGGCTGGATGCTCTGGCCGCCGATCCACTATTCCTATCAGACCGCCAATTCCAACCTTCCCCAAGGAAAGTCGGCGCCGACCCCGCCATTCTGGATGATGAGCAAGGAGCAGCGCTGCTCCGGCTATGTGGGAGGTGTTGCCGACCCGAACTGCAACTGGAGCAATTTCAACTGGCTTGGAACCGACGACCAGGCGCGCGATGTGCTGGCTCGGCTGATCTACGGCTTCCGCATATCGGTGCTGTTCGGCCTGGTGCTCACCATCTGCTCGGCTGTTGTCGGCGTCTGCGCGGGGGCGGTGCAGGGTTATTTCGGCGGATGGACAGACCTGTTGATGCAGCGCTTCATCGAGATCTGGTCGTCGATGCCGGTGCTCTATATCCTGCTGATCATCGCCTCGGTGCTGCCGCCCGGCTTCTTCATCCTTCTCGGCATATTATTGCTGTTTTCCTGGGTGGGTCTCGTCGGCGTCGTGCGCGCCGAATTCCTGCGGGCGCGCAATTTCGAATATGTCCGTGCCGCCCGTGCGCTCGGTGTCGACAACCGCACCATCATGTACCGTCACCTGCTGCCGAATGCGATGGTCGCGACGCTGACCTTCGTCCCCTTCATTCTGTCCGGTTCGATCTCCACCTTGACCTCGCTCGATTTCCTGGGCTTCGGCATGCCGCCCGGCTCGCCGTCGCTGGGTGAAATGATCGCCCAGGGCAAATCCAACCTCCAGGCTCCCTGGCTCGGGCTTTCGGCTTTCTTCACCATGTCGATCATGCTGTCGCTGCTGATTTTCATCGGCGAGGCCGTGCGTGATGCCTTCGATCCGAGGAAGACGTTCCGATGAGCGAAAATTCCACTCCCTTGCTGTCCGTCCGCAATCTGTCCGTCGCCTTTCACCAGGGCGGGGGTACGTCGACCGCCGTCGATGGCATCTCCTTCGATATCCGCAGGGGCGAGGTCTTGGCGCTGGTCGGCGAATCCGGCTCCGGCAAATCCGTCTCTGCCAATTCGATCCTGAAGCTGTTGCCCTATCCGGCCGCCAGCCACCCCTCAGGCGAGATCCTGTTCAAGGGCAAGGATCTCTTGAAGGCATCCGACAACGAGTTGCGCGCCGTGCGCGGCAACGACATCACCATGATCTTCCAGGAGCCGATGACCTCGCTCAATCCGCTCCATTCGATTGAGAAGCAGATCAGCGAGATTCTGGCCTTGCATCAGGGCATCGTCGGCCAGGCCGCCCGTAGCCGCACGCTGGAGCTCCTGAACCAGGTCGGTATCCGCGAGCCGGAAAAGCGCCTCAAGGCCTATCCGCACGAGCTGTCCGGCGGCCAGCGCCAGCGCGTAATGATCGCCATGGCGCTTGCCAATCGTCCCGAACTGCTGATCGCCGACGAACCGACGACGGCGCTCGATGTGACGGTGCAGGCGCAGATCCTCGAACTGCTGCGGGATCTCAAGGGCGTGCATGGCATGTCGATGCTGTTCATCACCCATGACCTCGGCATCGTCCGCAAGTTCGCCGACCGCGTCTGCGTGATGACCAAGGGCCACATCGTCGAGACCGGCCTGGTCGAGGATGTCTTCACCCGGCCGCAGCATGAATACACCCGTCATCTGCTTGCCGCCGAGCCGCGCGGCGAGCCGCCGCTTGGCGACACCAGCAAGCCCGTGGTCATGGAAGGCAGTGATATTCGTGTCTGGTTCCCGATCAAGGCGGGCTTCATGCGCAAGGTCGTCGATCACGTGAAGGCGGTCGACGGCATCGATCTCAAGCTCAGGGCCGGCCAGACGCTCGGCGTCGTCGGCGAATCCGGCTCCGGCAAGACGACACTCGGCCTGGCGCTGGCCCGGCTCATTTCCTCCCAGGGGCGCATCGCCTTCGTCGGACAAGATATAGCCGGCTATTCCTTCCGCGAGATGCGGCCGCTCCGCAACCAGTTGCAGGTCGTCTTCCAGGACCCCTATGGTTCGCTGAGCCCGCGCATGTCGGTCGGCGAAATCATCGCCGAGGGGCTGAAGGTGCATGAACGGTCGCTTTCGGCTGAAGAGCGCGACCAGCGCGTCTGCTGGGCGCTGGAGGAAGTCGGCCTCGATCCGTCCACTCGCTGGCGTTTCCCGCACGAGTTTTCCGGCGGCCAACGCCAGCGCATCGCCATCGCCCGCGCCATGGTGCTGAAACCCCGTTTCGTCATGCTGGACGAGCCGACCTCGGCGCTCGATATGAGCGTGCAGGCGCAGGTGGTCGATCTCCTGCGCGATCTGCAGCGGCGGCACGACCTCGCCTATCTCTTCATCAGCCACGACCTGAAAGTGGTCAAGGCGCTTGCCAATGATTTGATCGTCATGCGGTTCGGCAAGGTCGTCGAGCAGGGCACCTCGGCCGATATTTTCCGCGCGCCGAAAGAGGATTATACCAAGGCGCTTCTCGCCGCCGCCTTCAACATCGAGGCGGTGCCCACCGCCGCTATCCAGCAGTGAAGACCATCGCAATGCCCGCCAAAAAACCCGTTCTCGTCGACCTCAAATTCAATCCCGCGACAGTCGCCAAAGCGCTCGAGACCGCCTTTGCGGATCGAGGCAGCATCAATCTGGCCGATCCCGCCAGCAAGGGCGCGGATCTGAGCCATGTCGACTATGCGCTTCTGTGGAAGCCGGATGCCGACCTTTTTGAGCGTGCGCCCAATCTCAAGGTCATCTTTTCGGGCGGCGCCGGCGTCGATTCGATGATGTCGATTGCCGGCCTGCCGGATATTCCGATCGTCCGTTTCGTCGATCGCAGCCTGACAACGCGCATGAGCGAATGGGTCGTGATGCAATGCCTCATGCACCTGCGTGATGTCCCCGGACATTTCAGGAATCAGCGTCAGCGCATCTGGGCTCAGCAGCAAGGCCCCGAGGCGGGTGATGTCACCGTCGGCGTCATGGGCCTTGGCGTGCTCGGCTGCGATGCCGCCGCCAAGCTGAAGGTCATGGGTTTCAACGTCATCGGCTGGTCCCGCAACAAGAAACAGATCGATGGCATGGAAACCTTCGATGCCGACGAGCTGGATGCCTTTCTCGCACGGACCGATATTCTGGTCGGGCTGCTGCCGCTGACGCCGGAAACAACTGGGCTATACGACGCCTCGCTCTTTTCCAGGCTTCGCCGCGACGGCGCTCTCGGCAAACCGGTGTTCATCAATGCCGGCCGCGGCAAGAGCCAGGTCCAGGCCGATATCGCCTCGGCGATCAGGACTGGCGTGCTTGGCGGAGCATCGCTCGACGTCTTTACAGTCGAGCCTTTGGCGGCGGACGATCCCCTCTGGGGTCTGGAAAATGTCATCATCACGCCGCATGATTCCGCCATGTCGGAGGAAAGAGCGCTGTTCCGCTATGTCGAGGAACAGATCACCCGCTTCGAACGCGGTGAGCCGCTGCTGCATCTGGTGGATCGCGGCCGGGGTTACTAGAGCAATTCCAGGAAAAGTGCGCAGCGGTTTTCCGTCCGGAATTGCGTAAAAATAAATAGATAGAGCGGTTTGGCGATTCCTTGAATCGCTGAACCGCTCTAACCCTCGCTGGAATGGCCGCTGCCGACCACTATATCATTCGGCATTGGCAGCTATGGAGCTCGTGGGCAGAGTTCAGCCGTGCCCGGGCATGTTCGAAAGTGGTGCCGTCGCTTTGGCATCAATTTTCTTTCAGTGACTGGACTTTCGCTCAACATTTTTTGATAACAGGCACGATATACGCGTGCCGATGTGTCGGCAGGCGGCAAGCATGACGTCCGCAGGGCAGGAGACGGGGCAGGAACGACATGACGAAGACGGATATCGCCACCCGCGTCTATAACCATACCTGGAAGCTCGATCCGATCATCCGCAGCCTGATCGATACGGATTTCTATAAGCTTCTGATGCTCCAGATGATCTGGAAGCTGTATCCGGATGTCGACGCAACCTTCTCCTTGATCAATCGCACCAAGAGCGTCCGGCTCGCGGAGGTGATCGATGAGAGGGAATTGCGCGAACAGCTCGATCACGCGCGTACGCTGAGGCTTTCGAAGAAGGAAATGATCTGGCTTGCGGGTAATAGCTTCTACGGCCGCGCCCAGATCTTCGAACCGGAATTCCTCACCTGGCTGTCGAACTTCCAACTGCCGGACTATGAACTGTCGAAGCGTGACGGCCAGTATATTCTCGACTTCCACGGCTCGTGGAAGGAAACGACTATGTGGGAAATCCCGGCGCTCGCCATCATCAACGAGCTTCGCTCGCGCACGGCGCTGAAAGCGCTCGGGCCTTTCACGCTCGATGTGCTCTATGCGCGCGCCAAGGCGAAGATGTGGGAAAAGGTCGAGCGGCTGAGAGAGCTGCCGGGCCTGCGCATTTCCGATTTCGGTACGCGCCGTCGTCATAGTTTCCTCTGGCAGCGCTGGTGCGTCGAGGCGCTGAAGGAAGGCGTGCCGCACGCTTTCACCGGCACGAGCAATGTGCTGCTCGCCATGGATTCCGATCTCGAAGCTGTCGGTACCAATGCGCATGAATTGCCGATGGTTGCGGCCGCTCTCGCCAAGAATGACGAAGAGCTCGGCAAGGCGCCCTACAAGGTGCTGCGCGACTGGAACCGCCTCTATGGCGGCAACCTTCTGGTGGTTCTGCCCGATGCCTTCGGTACCGCCTCGTTCCTGCGCGATGCACCGGAATGGGTGGCCGACTGGACCGGCTTCCGTCCCGACAGCGCGCCGCCCATCGAAGGTGGCGAGAAGATCATCGACTGGTGGAAGAAGATGGGTCGCGATCCGCGCCAGAAGCTGCTGATCTTCTCCGACGGCCTCGATGTCAATGCGATCATCGATACCTACAAGCATTTCGACGGCCGCGTCCGCATGAGCTTCGGCTGGGGCACCAATCTTACCAACGATTTCGCCGGCTGCGCGCCGACCGAGCTCAAGGGCCTCAACCCCATTTCCATCGTCTGCAAGGTCATCGAGGCCAACGGCCGCCCGGCCGTCAAGCTCTCGGACAATCCGCAGAAGGCGACAGGCGAACCGGCGGAAGTCGAGCGCTATCTGAAGTTCTTCGGCGCCGAGGATCGCATCGATCAGGAAGTGCTGGTGTAGAGCGTTTTCGTCCGGAATTGCCTGAAAATAGCGCCACTAGAGCGATCGAGCGATTCCGTGAAAAGCTTGATCGCTCTAGTGGAGCTTAGCTGCCGCTATCGGCGCCACGCGTTTGAACAGCGTCCACCTGCCGTTCTCCCAACGATACTGATCCGGCGAAATAACGTAGGGCACCTCGCTGAGATCGGCGCTGATCAGCTCCAGCAGCTGCAGGCCCAGGGTGTCGTTTTCATGGGTGAAGAAGACCTTGTCGCGTGAAAGAAATGCCGCGACCGGCGCCGCTCCGCCGGATTGCTCCTGCACCTGCGCCCAGAAATTCGGCAGGAAAGCGATGCTGGATTCGAACTGGCCGTCCACCTCGACATATTGAAAGCGGCTGCGCTTGGCGACCTGCACGCCGGTCTTGTCGAGGAATTTCTGCAGGTTGAGCTGTGCCAGCGCGGCCAGTTCCTCGGCGTCGATACCCCAGCTTTCGAGCGCCGTCGACATCACGTAGCTGACCGTGGTTTCGCCGTTGACGGCGAAGAGCTTGATCAGGTTTTCCGCCTCGTCGAGATAGACGAATTGCGGCGGATCGGGTTCGTCCTTGACGGCCTGGATCATCTGTCGCCGCGCCACGTCAACAAAATCGCGCGCCTTCAAGACCGGCAGGATCTTGGCGAGCTCGTCGCCGTCATCAATGGCTTCGGTCATGTTGAGATAGTTCATCAGCGCCTGCGCGCGGACTTGTCCGCGCTTCTCGCGCAGCGCCAGCAACGCATTGCTCAGGAATTTCGTCATCGTGTCGCCATTGCGGCTGTGCAGCGTCAGGCTGCCGGCGCCGGCATCATAGTCGATCCTGATCAGGTCGCCGAAAAACGGCAGCCGCTCCTGCAGATAGGCCGCAAAGCGGGCTTCGTCCTGCAAAGCTTCGTCTGGAATGTTCAGATCGAGCGTCTTGACTGGCGTGGCGCTCACCGGTTCGGTTGCCGAGAGCCTCTGCTCGGGTTGCTTGCCTTTACCGAAGAGCTTTTTCAGGAAATTGAACACGCGCGTCCCCGAGCACCAAACGGTATTGCCGGAGAACCTAGCGCGGCAACCGCTCCGGGGCAATGCCAACGGCGACGATCGCGCCATCAGCGTAAGTGCCTGCTTGCCCGCATAAAAAAGGCGTATAGTCTGCAAAAACGGGCCGGCGGCCCGATTGCGGGAAGGGCAGCGCATATGAAGAGTGTCGGGGGTAGCAGGCTGTCGATCAGGACACTGCTTTTGTGTTTTTTTGCATTGGCCGCGCCTCTCACAGCGCTTGCGCAAAACACGGCTGCGACACAACCGCCGCCGCCGCCGCCGGAAAAGGTTCGCGAACTCATTCAGCTGATGAACGAGCCGGAGGTCAAGCAATGGCTTGGTGCCCAGCTGAACGATCAACCCGCCGCCAGCGATCCCGGAACGTCCGACAATGACCAGATGTCCGTCCTGTCCGGCATGCTCGGCCATACGCGGCATCATCTGGAGGTCGTATCCGGCGCCGGGATGACGTTGCCTTACGAGGTGATGACGGCCTCCGAAAAGCTTGAAAGAGAAGGCAGGGCGGTTGGTGTCCTGCGCATTATCATCCAGATCGTGATCCTTTTTTTCCTGGGACTTGTGGCAGAGCTCGCCGTTGCGCGCTTCATCAATACCAAGCACATGCAACGCACCGAAAGGGCTGCCGGCATCGAGACCGAGTTACAGGCTGCCCGGTTCCAGTTTTTGGGCGGGGTTGTGCCTGCGATCATTCATGCTCTGGTGACGCTGGTTCCGCTGCTCGCTTTCGATTGGCCGCCGGCCATCGAAAGCTTCGCCATCGCCTGTGTCATTGCGCTGGTTTCCATCAGGCTCGTGATTTCCATCGGCAAACTGCTGATGGAGTTGATCGCCATGCGCCGAACGAACGATGTTCTGGACGAGGATAGCGGTACCGCCCGCATAGCCGAACGGCGGCACGTGGCAAGATACTGGTATCGGCGATGCACCCTGTTTGCTGTCTATTTTGCCTGTGGTTGGGCGATCATGCAGGCTGTCACGTCACTCGAATTTTCCGCCGGCGCCCGGGATCTCATCGGCTATGCACTCGGCATCGGCCTGTTTCTGATCGCCGTGACGGCCGTGTGGTCAAGACCCGTCGCGTCGGAGGAACGTGGGGCGAAGACGATTTCCTGGCTATTGACGATTTTCTTCGTGGCCCTCTGGTGCCTGTGGGTCGCCGGTTTCGACGGCCTTCTCTGGCTCGGCATCTATGCGATCCTGTTGCCGCGCGTTCTCTCGGTATCCACGCGGGCCATCGAGGCGCTGCATGATGCGGCCGATGGCATTTTCGGCGCCGGCAAGTTGGCAACCGTGCTTCTCGATCGCGGCGTGCGCGCGCTGATCATCACCTTCGCGGTCCTCTGGCTGGGGCGGATGCTGGGTGTCGAGGCCTACGCGATGATGAGCGGCAGTGAATCAATCATCGGGCGAATCGCGCGCGGCGTTCTGGGCGGCATCGTCATCCTGCTGGTCGCCGATCTCGTCTGGCATCTGATGAAAACCTATATCGACGCCAAGCTGATGGAATCCTTGCCCGCCGACAGCGATTCCGAGGAGATGAAGGCGAGTCGCGCCCGGTTGCAGACGCTGCTGCCGATCTTCCGCAATATCCTTGCGGTCGTTATCGTAATCATCGCGATCATGATGGTGCTGTCGGGGCTCGGTGTCCAGATCGCACCGCTGATCGCCGGTGCCGGCGTCGTCGGCGTAGCGGTCGGTTTCGGCGCCCAGGCCATCGTCAAGGATGTCATCAGCGGCATCTTCTATCTTTGGGACGATGCCTTCCGTGTCGGAGAATACATAGAAAGCGGCAATCACAAGGGCGTGGTGGAGTCTTTCAGCCTGCGCTCGGTCAAGCTGCGTCACCAGCGCGGGCCGCTGGCGACCATCCCCTTCGGCTCGCTCGGCGCGGTCAACAACATGAACCGCGATTGGGCAATCGATAAGATCATCGTCAAGGTCACATACGATACCGATCTGGTGAAGATGAAGCGGATCATCAAGGATATCGGCCAGCGCCTGCTCGACGATCCCGAACTGGCGCCGAGCATCATCCAGACGCTGAAGATGAAGGGTGTCGAACAGTTCGGCGATTTCGCGATCGAGATCAGGCTGGCGTTCACCGCCAAGCCCAACGAAGTCTCTGTCATCCGCCGCAGCGCGCTGGCGCTGATCAAGCAGGCCTTCGATGAAAACGGCATTCAGTTCGCCTTCCCGACCGTGCAGGTGGCAAGTGACAAGGATGCTCCCGCCGCCGCTGCCCGGCAGCTCGTCGAGATGCGTGCTGCAACCGTCGACGGCGCGCAGCAAGCGGGTTAGCGCCCGCTGGCCCGCCGAGGCAAGCAATGGAACTAGCGAATTTCGTTTACCTCGGTGTCATGACTTCGGCGCCGCGGTGCTGCCGCGCACCACCAGGGTGACGTCGATCATTTCGCGCTCGACCGGCATGGCGTCCTCGAGAACCGCCCTTACCGCGCGCTCCGCGATCTCGGCAAAGGGCTGCGCCATCGTCGTCAGGCCCGGCGCCGTCATGCCGCCCTCGGGCACGCCATCGAAGCCGACGATGGAGACGTCTTCGGGAACGGAAAGCCCCCGAGCTGCGAGCCAGTTCATGGCCAGCATTGCGATATTATCGGACATTGCGAGGATGGCGGTCGGCGGTTCCGGCGCGGAAAACAGATGTTCGAGACCGGTCTCGACGCTCGCCTTGTCGTTGTTCGTCTCGTAGATCGGAACATCCTGACGCCGGATGCCGAACGTCTCGAGCGCCTGCCAATAGCCGATGGTACGATCGCGCGAGGTGGAATAGATCGCCTGCTCGATCTCGGCGATGCCCACCGGCCCGACGTGATCGTCGGAAAATTCGGTGGCAAGCACGGCAAAGCGCCGGTGGCCCAGTTCCGCCAGGTGCCCGGCCGCTGCAGCAGCGCCGCCGACATTGTTGACGCTGACTGACGGAACGGACGAATCATCGTCATTCAATGCCAGGGCAATGAAGGGCAATTGTCGCTCGCGCGTCAGCTGCACGAGTTTTTCGCCGCCCTCCACGCATAACAGGATGAAGCCATCCACCAGGGCGCTCTTGATGTTCCAGTCCAGCTTCTGCCGGTCCTTGGCCGAAACGAGCGCAAGCCCGGTGCCACTGGCATCGCAGACCTGGGCAACGGCCGCCAATAACGCTCTTGCCCAGGGATCGTCGAAGAAATAGGCGAGCGGCTCCACCGCCGCGACGCCGATCGCGTTGACCTTTCCGGCCCGCAACAACCGCCCCGTGAGGCTGGGGCCCGGATATCCGAGCTGCCTGGCCGTCTCGAGGACGTGTTCGCGCACCTCCTCGCGCACCACATCGGGCCGGCTGAAAACATTGGAGGCCGTTCCCTGCGATACCCCCGCCGCCTTGGCGACATCCGCGAGCTTGATCGTGCCCTTGACCAATAGCCTCTCCATTTTCGTTCCCGTGCACTGTAGCAGGAAATTGTATCGGTTCAATTCCGCTTGACAACGAAACTTTCAGGCGTAGAATTGAACCGATTCAAGTCAACCAATCCGAATCGATATTGAATCGATTCAAAAGGTAGAGCCAATGCTGACCAACCATTTCTTCAAGGATCTCTATAGCGATCACTGGGGCGATCCCGACAACCCGAATGCGGTCGAGCCGCCATCGACTCCGGATAAGGATCGCGTGCTCGAGCCGGGCATTCTCGGCCGTCTCGCTCGCCTCTTCCGCCGTCGCCGGAAGCGCCCGTCCGCATGGTCCTTCACGATTCCGAGCGAACCGCCTGAGGTCGAGAGCGACGCCACCGCCGACCATCGCAATCAATGCGATGTCATGCAGCCGAAATTTCTCAACATCGCGAAAGCGCTCTCGCGGAATTGCTAGGATGCGCCTCGCTTGCCGGCTTCAGAAATTTTCCTTGTAGGGGCGCAGGTCGAGTTCTTGTGTCCAGGCCGAGGGATGCTGGCGGTGGATATGCCAATAGCTTTCGGCAATGGCGTCGATATTGAGCAATCCGCTGGCATCCATATCAGGCCGCCGCGCGCGCAGCCGCTCTCCGTCAATGCCGCCGTCGATGATGGTGTGGGCGACATGCAGGCCTTGCGGCCCGAACTCCCGCGCCATGCTCTGGCTGATCATTCTGAGCCCCGCCTTGGCGGCTGCGAATTGCGCATAGCCCGCCTTGCCGCGCAGGCTGGCGGAAGCGCCGGTAAAGATCACGGTGCCGCGGCCGAGCGGCACGAGATGGCGGGCCGCCTCGCGCCCGACGAGAAAGCCGCCGAAGCAGCAGATGCGCCAGAACTCCTCGAATTGGGCGGCCGTCAGATCGCGAAAGCCGATCGGTCGATTGATCCCGGCATTGAAGACGATGAAATCGGGCGGAGCGATGCCGTCCGGCGGCGCAAAGGCATGCTCGAACAGCCGCACGACAGCAGCTTCGTCCGTTGCATCCGTTTCGATGGCCTCGGCGCTGCCGCCGGAGGCCCTGATGGTCTCGGCAACCTTGTCGATCTTGGCCGGTGTCCGGCCGGCGATGATGACATGATAGCCCTTGTTGCCAAGAAGCCGACAGAGCGCTGCACCCAACCCCTGTTCCGCTCCCACTCCGACGATGACGGCGCTTGGCGTGCTCATTCGGCGGCCTCCCTGGCATCGAACGTTGGATAGTCGGTATAGCCCTCGGCACCGCCGCCGTAGAAGGTCGGGCGATGATAGGGATTGAGCGGAGCTCCGCGGCGAATGCGCTCCGGCAGGTCGGGATTGGCGATGAACAGGCGGCCGAAGGCGATGGCGTCTGCATGCCCGGCGGCAAGTGCTGCTTCGGCGGTCTCCGGCCGGAAGTTTCCGGCTGCGATCAATGTGCCCGACCAGGCAGGACGAAACAGCTCCGCCGCCGATGGCACATTCTTATGGTCGACCTCGGCGTGGCCGGCACCGCTGGCGCGCGGTTCGATCAGATGCAGATAGGCAAGGTGCAGCCGGTCCAACTCGCGAATGATATGGCCGTAGAGACGCAAGGGGTCGTCCTCACCGCTGTCATTGGCAATGCCGAAAGGCGAGAGCCGGACACCGACGCGCTCCGAACCCCAGACCTTCGAAACCGCCTCGACGACTTCGAGCAGCAGCCGCGTGCGATTCTCGATCGAGCCGCCATATTGGTCGGTGCGCTGGTTGGTGCGCGCCTGCAGGAATTGCTCGATCAGATAGCCGTTGGCGCCGTGGATCTCGACACCATCGAATCCGGCTTGCTTGGCATTGGCGGCGGCCTGCGCATAGACGTCGATCAGCAGCGGCATGAGATCGATGTCGATCGCCTGCGGCGTCTCGAAGGGCACCCGTTCGAATGAAGCGGTGAAAGCCTGTCCCTTGGCGGCGATGGCGGAAGGGGCGATGGGCGGAGCGCCGCCCGGCTGGTGTGAGGAATGCGAGATGCGGCCGACATGCCAGAGCTGCAGGAAGATCCTGCCGCCCTTGCAGTGGACCGCGTCCGTTACCGCTTTCCAGCCGACGATCTGTTCGATCGTGTGGATGCCGGGCGTTGCCGGCATGCCTTGTCCGGCGAGAGAAATCTGCGAGCCTTCGGAAATGATCAGCCCGCCCTCGGTCGCACGTTGCGCGTAATATTCTGCGTTCAGTGCGGAAGGTACGTTGCCTGGCTGGCTCGCCCGCATGCGGGTCAACGGCGCCATGACGATGCGATGCGCGAGTTCATAGAGACCGACGGCAAGCGGTGAAAATAAAGTGACTGTCATAAAATTCTCCTGCCTGGAGCTGATGTTGCTCCCCGGGGCGGAAGGGCCTGTCAGCGGCGATTCGGTCTCGGGAGTGTCGAATAAGATGATGCTCATCATTTATTCCAACAATCGGACGTGCGCAACTAAATCTCGTGTCAGGCCGAAATCCGTGCGAGGAAGGTGAGTACAGCGGCGTTGAATTGCGCCGGTCGCTGCAATGGAGCGAAATGACTGACGCCGGGTAGAAAGATGAATTCCGCGCCGGGAATATGCCGGGCGAGGTGATCGGCGTGTTCGCGCTTGATGAACTCGTCATGCTCGCTGTGGACGATGGCGACGGGCACGTCGATCTCGGCGAGATCGGCGGCGGTGTAATTCGGCTCCGTTCGCTGCATCAGGCTGACGGCCTGAACGAAGGCATCGAACTGGTCCGGCGTCGCCGACAAGGCTGCGTAATCCTTCGTATGACGGGAGAAGCAGCGCTCGATCATCGGCGTCAGCACAAATTCTTTCGTGCCGCTCGGGTCCATGTTGCAGGCGAAAAAGAAGACCCCGGAAATGCGCTCTGGATGCGATCTTGCCAGGATCAAGCCAGTGCATGCACCATCGCTCCATCCGACGATGGCGGCCTTCCAGATCTTTAGCCTATCCATTACGGCCAGAACGTCGGAAGCCATCAGCTCGTAGCTGTAGGGCCGCATGTCGCGCGTGCTGCGACCGTGACCGCGGCTGTCGACGACGATGACCCGATGGCCGGCGTCGATCAGCGCCGGCACCTGATAGCCCCAATTGCCGCTGTTTCCGAGCCCGCCATGAAGAAGGATCACCGGGGCGCCGCTGCCGTAGGCCGCATACCATATGCTGATACCGTCGTGATCAACGTATCCCTCCGTCTCTGCGGGCGGCAAGGGTGCAGCACCCTCCGCCTCGAATCGATCGAGATCGTCGTCCTGAAATTCCATGCTGACCTCCCAACGCGCTGTCTCCTCCGACAGCAATGCGAACGAACCTATTCGATCCTGCTTCGTTTTTCCAACAGGGAGCAACGGTCACTTCGCTGCCAGATGCTCGAAAAGATCCCGTGCCGGCGGTGCCAGCTCCTCGGCGGAGCGCGTGCATACCGAGAGCTGGCGCGTGGCCCAATCGTCGGTGAGGCGCAGTGCGGCGATCTTTGTGGAGCGGCCGCAGCGCCGCGCTGCCGTTTCGGGCACGATGCCGAGACCGATGCCGCAAGCCGCCATCTCACAGATGCTCTCGAATGTCCGCATCCGCACGCGCATCTTCAGCCTTGTGCCCAGCCGGGCGGCCTGCGCGTCGATATGATCCTGCAGCGCACCGCTGGCAAGCCCCACAAAGTGCTCGTGCAGGAGATCTGCAAAAGCGATCTGTTTTGCCGCGGCAAGTGCATGGTCGCGAGGCATGACCAGGACGAGCCGGTCGATGGCGAAAGGCCGCAGCATCAGGCCTGATGTATCGACGGCATCCGAGAGGATGCCGATCTCCGCCAGCCCCGCTGAAACGGCTCTCGCGATCTCGATGCTCTGGCGCTCCTTGAGTTCGATATCGATCCGCGGATGCCCAGCCATCCAACCCGCGAGGCGTTGGGGCAGGAATTCGGCAATCGCGGCTGTATTGGCGGCAAGCCGGACGGTTGCCCGCAGGCCGCTCGCATGTTCGCCGAGCTCGCCGTGCATCTGCGCCATCTGCCGCTGTATTAGCCGGGCGTGGTGCGCCAGCGCTTCTCCGGCCGGCGTGGGGGTGATGCCACGGCGGCCGCGCTCCAGAAGCTTGACGCCGCCATTGGCTTCCATGTCGCGCAGGCGCTCGCTGGCGGCCGGCAACGAAAGGCCGACATCGGCGGCTCCATGCGTAATGCTCCCGGCATCCACGACGGCGAGGAAGAGGCGAAGGTCGGTCAGATCGAAGCGCATGGCCCAAGATTAACGCATCTCCAGCCTTCGGCATAGCCGAAGCCTGACTTCGCATCATCCGCATTGTGGGCGGCCCCGGATTTGTTAGGGGAAGACATGATGGATCATTCGATACCGCTCGTTGCTGCGATCTTCGCAACCTTCTTTGTCGCCGGCATCGTCAAGGGCGTCACCGGCATGGGTCTGCCGACCGTGGCGATGGGCGTGTTGGGCGCGCTGATCTCGCCGCTCACGGCAGCGTGGCTGCTGATCGTCCCATCCTTCGTGACCAATGTCTGGCAGCTGCTGGCCGGTCCGAGCTTCGGCAAGCTTGCGCGGCGGTTCTGGCTGCTGGCGTGTGCTGTTGTCGCAGGGACCTTCGCCGGCTCATCTCTGCTTGCCAGCGGCGACACGCTGTTAACGACGGGCGCGTTGGGTGCCGCGCTCGCCCTCTATGCCGCTCATGCATTGCTCGCTCGCCAGCTTCGTGTGCCGCCAAAGCTGGAGCCGTTGATGTCGCCCGTCATTGGCTTGGTAACCGGCCTGCTGACCGGCGCCACAGGCGTCTTCGTCGTGCCTGCGGTGCCTTATCTCCAGGCGCTCGGCCTCGAAAAGGACGATCTGGTTCAGGCGCTCGGCCTCTCCTTCACCGTTTCGACGGTGGCGCTTGCCGGCGCGCTGGCGTGGCATGGCGTCTTTCGCATCGACAATCTTGCAATATCAGCGCTTGCGATCGTTCCGGCGCTGGCCGGCACGTGGGCCGGGCAGGTCATTCGCAGCCGTGTCACCCCGGCGACCTTCCGACGCTGGTTTCTGGTCTGCCTTCTCCTCCTCGGCACCGAAATGGTCGCCAGGGCATTTCTGTAGGCGGGCTTGTTGCGCTCAGCCCGCCATGCGTTCGGGGTGTCCGGTACCGCTGACATCTTCGTCAAATGGAGGTGCGTCAGATATGCCGCGCCGGCCATATTGCCGGGGCGAGCAGCCCATGGCCCGCTTGAAGGCGGTGCTGAAGGCGCTTTCGGATTCGTAGCCGAGCGAGAGCGCGATGACGGAGATCGGATCGCTGGAATTTGCAAGCCGGTCCGCCGCCAGCAGCATTCGCCAGCGGGTCAGATAGTCCATCGGCGACTTTCCGACCAGTTGCTTGAATCTGAGCGCAAAGGTCGAGCGGGACATGCCGGCATGCTCGGCCAGTTCCTGCAGTGTCCAGCGATGCGCAGGGTCCTGATGCATGGCATTGATCGTCCCGCCGATCTGCTTGTCTTCGAGAGCGAAGAGCCAGCCGACGCCGCCGGGGGTTTCCGCCAGGTGAAGACGCAGCGCCTGAATCAGCATCATGTAGGCAAGGTGCTGCGCAACCAGAAAGCTGCCCGGCCGAGGCTCACGCAATTCCTGCATCATCCGCTCCATGGACCAGCGCAGGGCGGTCTTATCCGTTTCCGACCGGATATGAACGATCGGCGGCAGGACACCTAACAGGATGCCGGCATTGTCGCCGGAAAGCACGAAATGCCCGCCGACGCCCCAGAAGTCTCCACCGCCATTGAGGAGGCGGATGCCGCCGTTCTTGGGTCGCGAAAAGAGTGCGCGGGCATCGATGGGGGGAAGGGCAAGATCGTTTGTCAGGCAGAAGGGCCAGCCGCGCGGCAGCAGGAAGCAATCGCCCGTCTTGAGCCGCACGGGGTCAGGAACGCCTTCGACCGATAGCCAGCACTGCCCGGAAACGACTGCATAGCATTTGATGCCCTCATGCCGGCCGAACCGGATCGACCAATCTCCGCCGACATCGAAACCGCCGAACGTATAGCTGCGCGGCTTGAGCAAGGACAAAACATCTGAGAGTGGATCCATGAGAACTCCGGACGATCGCGAAGATATTGCGGATTTTACAGCATAGATCGTATTCCCTCAACCGCTTATCTTCAAAGCAACGGGGCCGCAAAGACGGCCGCGAGGCAATGCAAACCAAAGCAAAGGATAGGTTGCGATGCGTGTTTTCGTTACCGGTGCCACCGGCTTCGTCGGTTCGGCTGTCGTTCAGGAATTGATCAAAGCGGGCCATCAGGTGCTCGGTCTCACGCGTTCGGATGCGGGGGCTGAGGCGCTTGCCGCCGCCGGCGCTGAAGTACACCGGGGCGATATCGAGGATCTGGGTAGCCTGCGCAGCGGCGCCGCCATCTCGGACGGCGTCATCCACACGGCCTTCAATCATGACTTCTCGAAATTCGCTGAGAATTGCGAGACGGATCGCCGCGTCATCGAGGCGCTTGGCGCGACGCTGGAGGGTTCCGAGCGTCCGTTGCTTGTCACCTCGGGCACGGCACTCCTTTCCCCCGGCCGCCTTGCCACGGAGGATATGGTGCCGAACGCGGCGACCCATGCAATCCCGCGCGTCGCGTCGGAGGTCGCAGCTGCAGCCGCGGCGGCTAAGGGCGTGCGCGTGTCGTTGATCCGCTTGCCGCCCTCCGTCCATGGCGACGGCGATCATGGCTTCGTGCCGCGCCTCATCGCCTTTGCGCGCGAAAAGGGTGTGTCGGCCTATGTCGGAGACGGCGCCAATCTCTGGCCCGCCGTGCACCGGCTCGACGCTGCCCGGCTTTACCGGCTTGCGCTGGAAAAGGCGGCTGCGCTCGCGCGCTATCACGTCGTCGGTGAGGAGGGCGTGCCCTTCCGGGAGATCGCAACGGTGATCGGCCGACGCCTCGGCCTGCCGGTCGTTGCCAAGACGCAGGAGGAAGCCGCCGAGCATTTCGGCTGGTTTGCCCATTTCGCCGCCATCGACGCCCCGGCCTCCGGCGAGCAAACGCGGCAATCGCTTGGCTGGGAGCCGACCGGGCCAGGCCTGATCGCCGACCTCGACCGGCCGAGCTATTTCGCTGGCTGAGCCGGCCATGCGATGCGCTGCTCCCGGTGGGCGGCGCATTCGCCGGGTCGGTATGGGGACGGAGAGGGGTTGAGCAGATTGGCTGGCAAGCTTGCAGCGGGGGAAGATCCGCTCGGAGCCTTTGAACTCCGATCGTCGTGCATCTTTGCACCCAGCCCCGAGGAAACGGTCATTAGAAAGACGAAGGATGATGGTTTCGATGGCACCGATCTCGACGCCATTCTCACAGCATTCGGCGTGCATGATCTGGTGATCTGCGGGGTGCCCTCCGAGATGTGTGTCGCCGCGACGGCGCGCGCGGCTCTGGAGCGCGGCTATGGCGTGTTGCTGCTGCATGATGCGCCTGCTACCGACGAAGGATAAGAGCGGTCGCAGTCCCGCGTCTTTGCCTTATTCCTGTTCGGGCACCTTCAGGATAACGGCTTCGTCCGGGCCGATGGACCGACCATCCTGTGCCCGGATGTCGAGCCGCACAGGCTGTCCGCTCGCGCGATCCACCAGTCGCGAATGGTCTTCCGCCGGCGCGAAGAGATGGCGTTCGCCGAACTGACGAAGCGCGACCATCACGGGGAAGAGATCCTTTCCCATCGCCGTCAGGCGATATTCCATGCGCGCGCCGCCTTCGTTGGTGGGAACAAGCTCCAGGATGCCGCTCGACACCAGCGTCCGCAGGCGCTCGGTGAGGATGTTCTTGGCGATGCCGAGGCTTTTCTGAAACTCGCCGAAGCGCGTCAGCCCGTCGAAGGCGTCGCGCACGATCAGCAGCGACCACCAGTCGCCGATCACGTCCAACGAGCGCGCGCTCGGGCAGTAATCGCCTTTGAGACTCTTTCGCGCCACCATCCGCTTAGCTCTCTCCGTCTTTTACATGCGAGATTGGTTGCATAATTAAACCAATCATGTTAGTCGATCGATGGTTTTATTATTAAACTAAAAGCACGGGAGTTTGCAATGACGATCAGGCAGAACGTGCCGCCGGCAGGTGGCGCGAACGACATCGTGCGCGTCCATTCCGAACAGGCGGCAAGTGGGACCGGCGGGTCTTCTTTCCCTGTCGAAGGCAGTTCGCCGCTGACGCGCCTGACCATCCTCCTGTTTGCCGTCGCCAGCGGCCTGGCGGTGGCCAACGCCTATTTCGCCCACCCGCTTCTCGATGTCATGGCCGACGATCTCGGGCTTTCGCGCACGGTTGCGGGCCTTATCGTCGGGGCCACGCAGCTTGGCTACGGGCTTGGCCTGATCCTGCTGGTGCCGCTCGGCGATCTTGTCGACCGGCGCAAGCTCATCATCGTACAATCGCTCCTGACCGCCGTCGCATTGGTCTCCGTTAGTCTCTCGACGAGCGCCGCGATGCTGCTGACCTCTATGGCCGCCGTCGGCTTTCTTGCTGTCGTGACGCAGGCGCTGGTCGCCTATGCCGCCAGCCTGGCGCATCCGTCCGAGCGCGGTCATATCGTCGGCTTGGTCACCAGCGGCATCGTTCTCGGCATCTTGTTGGCGCGAAGCATCGCCGGAACGCTCACCGATCTCTCCGGTTGGCGGACTGTCTACATCGTCTCGGCATTGCTGACGCTGGTGATCGCGCTGTTGTTGTGGCGCGCATTGCCCCGGCAGCAGAGGCCGCAGTCGAGTCTCTCCTATATCGGCCTCATCCGCTCCCTTGCGACGCTGCTTGTCGATGAGCCCATCCTGCGCATCCGCGGGGTGATCGCCATGCTGATCTTCGCCAATATCACGACACTGCTGGCGCCGCTCGTCCTGCCGCTGACCGCGCCACCCTACTCCATGTCCCACACCGAAGTCGGCCTGTTCGGCCTCGCCGGAGCGGCGGGTGCGCTCGGCGCCGTGCGGGCAGGGCGCTGGGCCGACCGCGGCCATGGGCAGCGCACAACGGGCATTGCGCTGGCGCTAATGTTGCTTGCCTGGCTACCGATCTCGATGCTGGATCGCTCGATCCTGTGGCTCATCGTCGGCGTCCTTGTCATCGATTTCGGCCTGCAGGCGACACACGTCACCAATCAAGGCATGATCTATCGCGTCAGGCCGGACGCGCAGAGCAGGCTTACCGCCGCCTATATGGTGTTCTACTCCATCGGCAGCGCCATCGGTTCCTCGACATCGACGATCATATACGCCCATGCAGGCTGGACGGGCGTCTGCATCTCCGGTGCCGGCATCAGCCTCGCCACCATTCTCTTTTGGGCGCTGACCTTGCGGGCAACACCCCGACAGGCGACGCGACCTGCGTTATGACTTGGCAGGCAAGAGGCGGGCATGCTTGGCTACTCGCATTCCGGCGGAGGCAAGCGCGATGCGGAAAGACCCGCGTCAGGCGTGTGTGCGGGCTACGATCGACGCGATCTCGACGCCACAGCTTGCATTTGGGGACGCGGGGCTGCTGCCTCACCGCTACTTCTCCCGATACAGGATCATGCCGGCATGATGCAGCACGCCGTCGATGAATGTTCCGTCAGCGGTAAAGCCGGTGTCGTCCCAATAGTCGATGTGATTGCCTCGGATCTCATAGCGCCCCTGGTATGCGCTCTCCCGCTTTCCGCGCGCTTCGTCATAGCGCCCGTTCGGAAGCAGGTTGTGGCGGATATGGCCATCGGCGGTGACCCACATCCCGGCATAGGGGTGGCTTTCTGAACGTTGGGTGGTCGTGTTTTGCTCGGTGTTCATCTCGGCGAGACCTTTCTCTGTGGGTAGGACAACCGCGCCGGTAAGAAGCCCGGCGGCGGCAAGCAGCGGAATCCGCTTCATGGGGTAGTTCCTCAGCGTTGCTCGCCGCGAGCGGCGCCATGGCGACAGTTCGCGGCGAAATGAAAGGAAAACTTGTTGTTGCCCTCTCATGTGTTGCGCGTCGGTCGGATGACGATCTCGTTGACGTCGACATCATCTGGCTGTTCGACGGCGAAACGCACGGCGCGGCCGATCGCGTCCGGCTGCAGGGCAATGGCGCGGTAGGTCTTCATCGCCTCTGCTGCCACCGGATCGGTGATCGTGTCGGCGAGCTCGCTTTCGACGACACCGGGATGGATGCAGGTGACGCGAATCTTGTCGTGTTCCTGCCTCAAGCCGTCGGAGATCGCCCGCACCGCATATTTGGTGGCGCAATAGACCGCCGCGGTCGGTGAGACGGACAGCGCGCCGACCGAGGCGATGTTGATGATATGGCCGGAGCCCCGGGCCGTCATCTCAGGCAGCACCGCGGCAATGCCATAGAGCACGCCCTTGATGTTGACATCGACCATCCGGTCCCATTCGTCGACCTTCAGCGAGGCCATCAGCGACAGCGGCATGACGCCGGCATTGTTGACGATCACGTCGACGCGGCCGAAGCCTTGGCGCGCCGCCTCGGCAAAGGCGGCGACATCCGCGCGATCGGTCACATCAAGGCGGCGCGTCATTGCCTCTCCGCCCTTTTCCCTGATTTCTTCTGCGAGCGCTTCCAGGCGATCGGTACGGCGCGCGCCGAGCATGATCTTCGCTCCGGCGGCACCGAGTTCCCGAGCGATCGCGGCACCGATGCCGCTCGAAGCGCCGGTTATGAGGACGACTTTGTTGAGGGACATGTTCATTTCCTTGCTGGTTGATCTTTGAACTGCCATGCAGCAGTTGCCAGGAAGATAGATCTGGCTCATTGTTGCGATAAGACGTCCATTTCTTCCAACTATGGAAAGCTATCCTAACCAATGGAGCCAGATCTCAACGCGCTTGCTGTCTTTACGCTCGTCGCCGAGGAGAGGAATTTCCGCGCGGCCGCGGACCGTATGGGCGTCACCCGATCAGCGGTCAGTCAAACGATCAGGCGGCTGGAAGAGACGCTTGGCATAGCGCTGGTGTTGCGCACGACGCGCAGTGTAAGCCTCACCGAGGCCGGCGAGCATCTGTATGGCCAAGTTGCGCCAGCACTTGCAGACATGCGCACGGCAATAGAAGCCACGGGAAACTTGCGCGGACGCCCGCGCGGGCAGCTGCGGCTCGCTGTCTCGTCGATTGCCGAGCGCTTTCTGTCGGGACCGTTCCTTGCCACCTTTGCCGAGGCCAATCCGGAGGTTCAGATAGACATCACCGTGACGGACGAGGAGTTCGACATCGTTGCCGAGGGCTATGATGCGGGTGTCAGGCTCGGCGAGGTGATCGAGCAGGACATGATCGCGGTGCCCGTGGCCGGTGACGAGCGGCAACTCGCCGTTTGCGCGCCGCGATACATTGAACGCTTTGGCGTGCCCTCGCATCCGAGCGAGCTGGCCGCCCATCGCTGCATCGGCTGGCGTCCCGCACCCAAGGTCGCGCCGTATCGGTGGGAATTCGCCGAGCATGGCAAGGAGTTCAGCGTCGCCGTCGCACCGGAGATCACCACGAACGACATGGCGCTGATGACAAAGCTCGCCGTTGCCGGCGCCGGATTAACCTTCGGGATGGAAGAGAGCTTTCGCCCTTTCATCGAGCGTGGCGAACTCGTGCCCGTCCTCGAGAGTTTTTGCCCGCGATTTGCCGGCTTCTACCTCTACTACCCGAGCCGCCGCAACGTGGCGCCGAAGCTGCGAGCCTTCATCGATCATCTGCGACGTCTGGGATAGCGTTTGCCGTGCGGACGATCGCGCCCCGGCTGAACGGTGTGGCAATCGGTGGCAACTGGGCAGTTATCTCTCAGGATAGCGCAAAATCGGCGTGCAGCGACGGGCCGAGAACGATGAAGATGGGCACCATGTCTGCGCTGCAGCACTATGAGGTAGCCAAAAACCCACCCTCTCGGTCAATGAAGGTGGTCATCCTGCGGGTTTCGAGACAACGCTTCCGTGACAAGCTTGGCGAGCCACGTGATGGCGGGGTCGGCCAGCCCATCGCGATGGCGCAGCAATGTGAGCTGGAAGCCGGGAATGGCCATCGGGGGATCGTGGAGCGTCACCGGAAACAGCGACGCCGCGTAGAGGCAGGCGCTGAGCGGCGCGGTGATGATCGCATCGGAACGGCTTGCTGCGGCAAAGGCGACCAGCATTTGCGGCATTATCGCTGCAATTCGGCGCCGGCGGTCGATGCCGTCGAGGACGGCGTCGATCATGCCGCGCGCATCGCGGTCATGCGAGACGAGTATATGGTCGAGTGAACAATAGGTATCGAGGTCGAGCGTTCCCTTGATGTGCGGATGATCGCGTCTGGAGGCTACGCGGAATGTTTCGTATGCCATGACCGTGCCGATTGTCTCCCTTGGCGCATCTGCGAATACGCCCAGAGCTACATCGACATCTCCGGCGGCGACGGCCGCCGCCGCGCTCTCGTGGCTGAAGGTGCGGAACATGATCTGGCAACGGGGTGCTGTCTGGGCCAACCTGGCCAGGGCCGCCTCGGCGAGCGCTGCGACCAAGGTATCCGGTGCGGCAACGGTAAAGCGGCGCGCGGCGGTTCCGGGGTCGAAGTGCCGGCCGATCTGGACCGCACCGCGTATGCCGGCAAGGGCTTCGGCCAGGGGAGGACCCAGCAACAGCGCCCGCGCCGTCGGCTCTACACCCGCGCCCTTCCTGATAAAGAGCGGGTCGTCGAACACCGAGCGCAGCCGGCCGACAGCGTGGCTGACGGCGGATTGCGTTAGCCCCATCTCGACCGCGACCGCGCTCATGTTGCGTTTCTTCAGCAGCATTTCGAACACGATCAGCAGCGTCAGGTCGAGGCGACGAATATGAATATTATCGATTGTGTCCATGAATCGAATTCGATTTTGTTCATGATACCCATTCGATACAGGTTTTACCGTTCGCGCAATAGGCTTTCGTGACGACCTCGCAGACCTATAGGGCGCCGATCGCACTCCTCGTAACCGGATGGCGTTGACTTGATGAACGCGAACTTGGGTGAACGAGCGCTATAGCAATTCAGGGAAATGGTTCATGGTGACATCTTTCTTTCAAGCAAAAGCTTGGCAACTGGCCTCATTGATCACGGCGATCAACGTCTTGGTTGCGGGCGGTTTTTCTATTACGGGCCTCATCAGCCCACTATCCATAATGCCAACTGGCTATAGTGCGACGCAGGCGTCGTTCCTATTCGCCATGTACGCGGCGGCGCGCTCAATTCCGCTGGCGTTGATGACATTAGTAGCGATCTACAAGCGTGCGAAGTCGGCATTGCTAGTGCTGGGTACGCTTGCTGGCATCATACAATTGTTGGATGCCGGAGTCGGTCTGCTTCAGCATGATCTCGGAAAATCCGCGGGGCCGCTCGTCATTGCCACCCTCCAATTTTGCGTGGTGCTCCTGCTGCGCAGGTCCGTGCGGAGCACGCTCCCGAGCGCAGGCTGATCGCCGGTTATTGCGGAAGACAGAGAGTTACATCGCGCTGTAGTGTAGCGTGGGATGGCGGACAAGGTGGGATTCGAACCCACGGTACGCTTTCACGTACACACGCGTTCCAGGCGTGCGCCTTAAACCACTCGGCCACCTGTCCATCTGCACTTCGCGTCCGATAAAGGAGCTATTGTGGGAACGGCGCGATATATACCGATGAATTTTCTGGGATCAACCCGAATCTGACAGTTTTTTGACTTCTGGACAAAAAACTACGCGCTTCTCCTCCATTGCGTTTGTCCCATTCTGAACTTATCTAAAGAGAAGGACGGAAAAAGAATGCAACCGGCCAATGTGTAGGGCCGAGGATAATTGAGTATCCGGAGGGGTTCATGCGTTTCCTGCTGCGTTTCGCTAGCCTTGTCGCGCTGGTGGTTGCTGTCATCGCCGGCACCATCGATTCCATCCAGTCGGTCGCGGCATCGGCCGTGGTGATGACCCCGATGGGCGATGCCTGGAACGATGTCAGCCCATCGTCGCTGGCGACGCTCCGCTCGATGATCTCCTATTATGTCCATCCGCAATTCTATGATCTGGCGATGCAGTGGTTGCTGTTCCAGCCGGCCTTTGCGGTTTTCCTGGCGCTCGCGCTGCTCCTATGGATGGTCGCCTACAAGCGGCCGCCGGTTGCCGGTCGTTTCAGCGTCTGAAGCGCCGTGCAAGACCCGTCGGGACCTGTGCCATTTTGGGGAGTGAGGCATTGACGAGGACGCCCTCGGGCGGCCTCGCAAGGGGAATGCGAAGCGCCGAACCAACGGTTGCGAGACGTTCGATGACCGCCTCGTTGGCTAATAAAATCGCAGTTTGAGAGCGAAATTGTTCAAAAATCGGCCCCTTTGTGCGGGTTTTTGGCAATTCCCACAAATCTTTACCAACTGAAAAATTTCTCGTGAATTTTTCGTGCAGCCATGCAAGGATGCGCGCCAGCTTGGCCTCGGGGGAGGCCGGCGGTTCCGCAGACATGTCCGGTCAACGGGCTTGCGGGAGGACCCAACAAAGATAGCAACAACAGGGCTGCAACTCATGAAAAAATCCCTTCTGACCCTTTTCGCCTTGGCTGCCATGTCGGCAACGGCGCTTGCGGCCGATATCAAGCCGGCAATCGTCTACGGAACTGGCGGCAAGTTCGACAAGTCCTTCAACGAAGCTGCCTATAGCGGCGCTGAAAAGTTCAAGAAGGAAACCGGCATCGCCTATCGCGACTTCGAGCCGACGGGCGACACCCAGGGCGAGCAGGCGCTGCGCAACTTCGCCAGCAAGGGCTTCAATCCGGTCATCGCCGTTTCTTTCGCGTGGACCTCGGCTCTCCAGAAGGTTGCCGCTGAATATCCGAAGACCAAATTCGTGCTGATCGACGACAGTCTTGATCTGCCGAACGTCCGCTCCGTCAAGTTCAAGGAAAACGAAGGCTCCTATCTCGCCGGCGTCATGGCCGCGCTGTCTTCGAAGACCGGCAAGGTCGGCTTCGTCGGCGGCATGGACATCCCGCTGATCCGCAAGTTCGAGTGTGGCTACGAGCAGGGCGCACGCGCTGCCAATCCGAAGATCGAAGTCTTCCAGAACATGACCGGCACGACGGGCGCTGCCTGGAATGACCCGGTTCGTGGCGGCGAGCTCACCAAGAACCAGATCGACCAGGGTGCCGACGTGGTTTACGCGGCTGCCGGCGCGACCGGCCTCGGCGTGCTGCAGACGGCCGCTGACAACAAGAAGCTGTCGATCGGCGTCGATAGCAACCAGAACTACCTGCATCCGGGCTCCGTTCTGACCTCCGTCGTCAAGCGCGTCGACCTCGCCGTCTACAACGCGTTCAGCGATGCCAAGAACGGCAAGTTCACGCCCGGCACGCAGGAACTCGGCCTGAAGGAAGAGGGCGTCGGCGTCGCCATGGACGACAACAACAAGCCGCTCGTGACGCCGGAAATTAAGGCTGCGGTCGACAAGGCAAAGGCCGATATCATTGGCGGCACCGTCAAGGTCCACGACTATACGGCCGACAACGCCTGCCCGAAGAGCTGATATGAAACAAGGGCGTATGACGGATCAAAACGTCATACGCCCTTTTCTTATCCGGAATCTGGTTTCTGGAGCCCCCTATAGTGAGCCAAACACCTGCCATCGAGCTCGTGGGCATCGACAAGAAGTTCGGTGCTGTCCACGCCAATAAAGATATCAACCTGACCGTCGCCAAGGGCTCGATCCACGGGATCATCGGCGAAAACGGTGCCGGGAAATCGACGCTCATGTCGATCATCTACGGATTCTATCACGCCGACAGCGGCGAGATCCGCATCAACGGCAATCCCATCGCCATCCGCGACAGCCAGGCGGCGATCGCCGCCGGCATTGGCATGGTGCACCAGCACTTCATGCTGGTCGATAATTTCACCGTGCTCGAAAACGTGATGCTGGGTGCCGAAGGCGGCGCGCTGCTCGCCAAGGGCGTCGCAGCCGCACGCGCCGAGCTTGGCCGGCTGGAGAAGGATTACGGCCTGGAGGTCGATCCGGACACATTGATCGAGGAGCTCCCCGTTGGCCAGCAGCAGCGCGTCGAGATCCTGAAGGCGATGTTTCGCGGCGCCGAGATCCTCATCCTCGATGAACCGACAGGCGTTCTGACGCCAGCCGAAGCCGACAATCTGTTCCGCATTCTCCGCGTGCTGCGCGACCAGGGCAAGACGATCCTCCTGATCACCCACAAGCTGCGCGAAATCATGGCGATCACCGATACGGTATCGGTCATGCGTCGCGGCGAGATGGTCGCCACCCGCAAGACGGCGGAAACCACGGTGGAAGAACTCGCAGAGCTGATGGTCGGCCGTCGCGTGCTGCTGCGCGTCGAGAAGGGCGCCTCCAATCCCGGCGACGTCCTGCTTTCGGTGCGCAACCTGACCGTCAAGGATGGCCGTGGCGTCACCATGGTCGACAATGTCTCCTTCGATGTGCGAGCTGGCGAGATCGTCGGCATTGCCGGCGTTGCCGGAAACGGTCAGTCCGAACTGCTGGAGGCGATCGCCGGCATCCGCAAGCCGGCCTCAGGCGAGATCCATCTGCACGGCAAGCCGATCGGCATGGCCGATCCTGCTGCTCTGCGCGACCTCGGGCTCGCCCATATTCCGGAGGATCGCCACCACATGGGCCTTGTCCTCAAATTCGAGGAATATGAAAACTCGATGCTCGGCTATCACCGCGACGTCAAATACGGGCGGGGCGGGATGCTCGATCTCGAAGCCATGCGCAAGGATGCGATCGAGAAGATCGAGAAATACGACATCCGCCCGCCGAATGCGCGGCTGAAGACCGCCAACTTCTCCGGCGGCAATCAGCAGAAGATCGTCGTCGCCCGCGAGATCGAGCGCGATCCGAAAGCCCTGCTGATCGGCCAGCCGACACGCGGCGTCGACATCGGCGCGATCGAGTTCATCCATCGGCGCATCATCGAGATGCGCGATGCCGGCAAGGCGATCCTGCTGGTCTCGGTGGAGCTGGATGAAATCCGTGCGCTGTCCGACCGTATCCTCGTCATGTTCGCCGGCCATGTCGTCGGCGAAAAAACGGCTGACGCCGGTGAACAAACGCTCGGCCTGATGATGGCCGGCATTGCGGCGTGAGGCGTTTATGAGCACGGCTTCCCTACCGCTCCCCAATTGGATCAACTACGGTTTGATCCCCATCCTCAATCTCATCATTGCCTTCCTGATTTCCGGCCTCGTCGTCTGGTTGATCGGCGAGAGTCCGCTCGATGCATTGGTCCTGCTTTTGCAGGGCGCGCTCGGCAGCGGCGAGGGCATCGGCTTCACGCTGTTTTATGCGACCAGCTTCATCTTCACCGGCCTGTCGGTCGCCGTCGCCATTCATGCCGGCCTGTTTAACATCGGCTCCGAAGGCCAGGCCTATGTCGGCGGTCTCGGCTGTGCCCTGGTGGCGCTGGCGCTGGACAGATACGTGCCCTGGTATGTGACGATGCCCTTCGCGGTGATCGGCGCGGCCATCTTCGGTGCGCTCTGGGCCCTCATTCCCGCCTGGCTGCAGGCCAAGCGCGGCAGCCACGTCGTCATCACCACCATCATGTTCAACTTCATCGCCTCGGCGATGATGAACTTCATCCTGGTGCATGTGCTGATCGTACCGGGCAAGATGGCGCCGGAAACCCGCACCTTTCTCGAAGGCGGCCAACTTCCGAAGCTCGATTGGCTGATGGCCATGTTCGGCTCGACCATCGGGGCCGCACCGCTCAACGTGTCCTTTCTCATCGCGCTGGTCATGTGTTTTCTCGTCTGGGTTCTCGTCTGGCGCACCAAGCTCGGCTATGAAATGCGCACGCTCGGCCTCAGCCCGACGGCCGCCGTCTATGCCGGCATTCCTTATGCCCGCACGGTGGTCATCGCCATGCTGATATCAGGCGGTCTCGCCGGCATGATGGCACTCAATCCGGTCATGGGTGCCTCCGCGCGCCTGCAGGTGGAGTTCGTGCTCGGCGCCGGTTTCGTCGGTATCGCCGTGTCGCTGATGGGACGCAACCATCCGTTCGGCATCATTCTGGCGGCGATCCTGTTCGGTATCCTCTATCAGGGCGGCGATGCGCTCTCTTTCGATATGCCGAACATCACGCGTGATATGATCGTCGTGATCCAGGGCCTCGTCATCCTGTTCGCCGGCGCCCTGGAATATATGTTCCGACCTGCGCTCGCGCGCATCTATCAAAAATTCGCCAGGACGTGAGGGTCGGATGATGGACTACTATGATCTTCTCATCAGCATTCTTGGCTCGACCATCCGCCTGTCGATTCCGCTGATCTTTACCGCGCTTGCGGGCCTGTTTTCCGAGCGTGCCGGCATTTTCGACATCGGCCTCGAAGGCAAGATGCTGGCATCGGCCTTTGCCGCCGCCTGTGTCGCCTCCGTCACCGGTTCGGCCTGGGCCGGGCTTGGCGCCGGCATTGCGATATCGGTCGTCTTCGGCCTGCTTCATGGCTTCGCGTCGATCACCAATCGCGGCAACCAGATCGTCTCCGGCGTCGCCATCAACTTCCTGACCGCAGGCTTGACCATCGTGCTCGGGCAGGCCTGGTTCGGCCAGGGCGGCCGCACGCCGACGCTGCCGGGCTCGGCGCGCTTCGCCTCGATCACGCTGCCCGGCGTCGATGCCGTGCGTGATGTGCCGTTCATTGGGCCGCTCTATGCCAACGTCATTTCCGGCAACAATATCCTCACCTATCTCGCCTTCCTCGCCGTGCCGATTTCCTGGTGGATCCTCTATCGCACTCGGTTCGGCCTGCGGCTGCGCGCCGTCGGTGAAAATCCGGGTGCAGTCGATACGGCCGGCATCTCCGTCGAGTGGCTGCGCTATCGCTCGCTGATCGTCGCCGGCATTCTCTGCGGCTTCTCCGGCACCTACCTTGCCATCGCCCAGTCGGCCGCCTTCATCAACAACATGTCGGCGGGCAAGGGCTATATCGCGCTTGCGGCGCTGATCTTCGCCAAGTGGAAGCCGGTGCCGGTCATGTTCACCTGCTTGCTCTTCGGCTTCCTCGACGCCTTCGCCAATTTCATGCAGGGCAAGGCGGTTCCGGGTATCGGCGAAGTGCCGGTACAGATTTTCCAGGCGCTGCCCTATATCCTCACCTGCATCCTGCTCGCAGGCTTTATCGGTGTCGCCAAGCCCCCCAAGGCCGGTGGCGTGCCCTATACCAAGGAGCGCTAGTCCATGTCGCATGATCTGTTCGAGGCCGCTCGCGGGGCGATGGCTTTCGCCCATGCCCCCTATTCGAAATTCCCCGTCGGCGCGGCGATCCGCGCCGAGGACGGCAAGATCTATGCCGGCGCCAATATCGAGAACCTGTCCTTCCCGCAGGGCTGGTGCGCCGAACCCACAGCGATCAGCCACATGATCATGGGTGGCGCCAAGAAGATCGTCGAGATGGCCGTGATTGCGGAAAAGCTGCCGCTCTGCCCGCCCTGCGGCGGCTGCCGGCAGAAGATCGCCGAATTCGCCAGCAAGGAAACACGCATCTATCTTTGCGATGAAGCCGGCGTGAGGAAGACCATGACCATGGACGAGATGCTGCCCTTCAGCTTTGAAACCGAGATACTCGGATGAGCGCCGCCGTCGATATCCTCTCCGAAAAGCTCGGCGATCTGAAGCCGCGCTACGGCATCGTTTTGGGCTCCGGCCTCGGCTCTCTCGTCGATGAAGTCGGGGATGCCGTGCGCATCCCCTATGCAGATTTGCCAGGTTTCCCCGTCAGCGCCGTTTCCGGTCATGCCGGTACTTTGGTCGCGGGCCAGCTCGGCGACGTGCCAGTTATCATGCTGTCCGGCCGCGTGCACTACTACGAAAAGGGCGACGCCAATGCCATGCGCGTGCCGATCGAGACGCTGAAGGCGCTCGGCGTCGAGACGCTGATTCTCACTAACTCGGCCGGATCGCTGCGGGAGGAGATGGCGCCCGGATCGGTGATGCAGATCACCGACCACATCAACTATTCCGGCATGAACCCGCTGATCGGCGAGGAAAGCGACAAGCGCTTCGTCGGCATGACCAGCGCCTATGACACCGACCTGATCATGCGCATGCGCAAGGCCGCGGAAAAGGCTGAGATCAAGATGTCGCACGGCGTCTATATGTGGTTTTCCGGACCGAGCTTCGAAACGCCGGCGGAGATCCGCATGGCGCGCATTCTGGGTGCCGATGCTGTGGGCATGTCGACCGTGCCGGAAGTCATTCTGGCGCGTCTTTTCGGCCTGAGGGTTGCCGCCGCCTCCGTCATCACTAACTATGGTGCTGGCATGACCGGCGCCGAGCTCACACATGATGAGACAAAGGACATGGCTCCGGTCGGCGGCGCTCGTCTCGCCGCCATCCTAAAAGAAATGATCGCCGACGGAGGAGATTCCCAATGACGAGCCATTCCCTTAGAGAAACGGCGGCCGTTGCGCTTTCCCTTCTCGACCTCACCAATCTCAAGGATGATTGCACGCCCGCCCAGATCGAGACGCTCTGCGCCCGCGCGCAATCCCCCTATGGCAATACCGCCGCGATCTGCATCTGGCCGCGCTTCGTCGCCCAGGCCCGCAGCATTCTCGGAACAGACCATGCCGTGAAGATCGCGACTGTCGTGAACTTTCCGGCCGGCGACATGGAGGTGGCCGACGTATCAGCCGAAGTCCGCGAAGCCATTGCCGATGGCGCCGACGAGATCGATCTGGTCATTCCCTATCACGCGCTTCTGGCCGGCAATGAACAGGCCGTCACCGATATGGTGGCAGCCGTCAAGGCCGAGTGCAAAGGGCCGGTCATCTTGAAGACCATTCTCGAAACCGGCGAACTGAAGGACGCCGCGCTGATCCAGCGCGCCTCCGAACTCGCCATCGATGCCGGCTCGGATTTCATCAAGACTTCCACCGGCAAGGTTGCCGTCAATGCGACGCTCGAAGCCGCCGACATCATGCTGCGGGCGATCCGCGCCAGCGGCCGCAAGGTCGGCTTCAAGCCGGCTGGCGGCATCGGTTCGGTCGCGGACGCGGCGCTGTATCTGAGCCTTGCCGATACGATCATGGCGCCCGATTGGGCCATGCCTTCGACCTTCCGTTTCGGTGCGTCGAGCCTGCTCGACGATATCCTAAGCGTACTGGCCGGCGGAGAGTCCAAGACGGCTTCGTCAGGCTATTGATCCGATGATCCCGCAGGAAATCATCAGGCTGAAGCGGAACGGCGCTGCCCTGTCGGCTGCCGATATCGATGGCTTCATCGGCGCGCTGGCGCGTGGCGAACTGGCGGAAAGCCAGATCGGCGCCTTTGCCATGGCCGTCTGGTTTCGCGGCATGACACGCGATGAGACCGTGGCGCTGACGCTCGCCATGGCCCACTCCGGTGATACGCTCTCCTGGTCCGGCATCGGCAGGCCGATCGCCGACAAGCATTCGACGGGCGGCGTCGGCGACAATGTCTCGCTGATGCTGGCGCCCATCGCCGCGGCCTGCGGCCTTGCAGTCCCCATGATCTCCGGCCGCGGCCTCGGCCACACCGGCGGCACGCTCGACAAGCTGGAATCCATTCCCGGCTACGGGATCACCCCCGATGCGGCGCGCTTCCGCAAGGTGGTGGACGAGGTGGGCTGTGCCATCATCGGCCAGACCGGCGCTTTGGCACCCGCCGACGGCAAGCTCTATTCGGTGCGTGATGTCACCGCCACCGTCGACTCTGTACCCTTGATCACCGCTTCGATCCTGTCGAAGAAACTGGCGGCGGGGCTGGAAACCTTGGTGCTTGATGTCAAGATCGGCAGCGGCGCCTTCATGACCTCGAATGAGGAGGCGGAGACGCTGGCCCGCTCGCTGGTGGATGTCGCCAACGGCGCCGGTGTGAAAACCTCCGCCCTGATCACCGATATGAATGAGCCTCTGGCGGATGCGGCTGGCAATGTGGTCGAGCTTCGTAGTTGCCTGGATTTTCTGAAGGGCAACAAGGCAGGCACGCGGCTTGAAACGGTCGTTCTGGCCTTTGCTGTGGAGATGCTGGTTCAGTCCGGCATTGCTGCGAGCAGCACAGAAGCAGAGGGCAGGGCACGAGACGCCATTGCTTCCGGCAAGGCCGCCGATATATTCGGCCGTATGGTGCATGGCCTCGGCGGTCCGGCCGATCTGCTCGAGAATCCCGATCGATATCTGACTACAGCCCCGGTGCAAAAGCCGGTTCTTGCCTCTTCCGATGGCTGGCTCGGCGCCTGCGATGCCCGCGCGATCGGCATGAGCGTGATCGATCTCGGCGGCGGGCGCCGTCATCCGCAGGACAAGATCGACCATCGCGTTGGCTTCAGCGATATCCTGCCGCTCGGCACGAGGGTCAACAAGGGTGATCGCATAGCAACCGTTCACGCCGCCGATGAGGCGAGTGCGGACAGGGCGGCGGCGGATTTTGCTGCCAACTATCGTATTGTCGAGGCAGGGCCTGCTTTGTCACCCGTCATCGTTACCAGGATTTGACGTGAAAACAATAGTATAGGGCGGCTGAGCGATTCTGCGAAACGCTTAGCCGCCCTATTGCGTCAGGCGCAATGTGCTGTTCTGGACACCATAGGAATTCAGCCTTTTCAGGAAGCTCATGCCGATAAGCGTCGTAGATAACGCGCTGTCCTTCGCCACGATGGCGTCGATGTCGCGGACCCTGATCCCGCCGATCTCCAGGCGCTCGAGCTTGACAAGTGCTACCTTGGAAGTGCCGTTTGCGGTTTGCATCGGATAACGATAGTCCAGATCGACGCTGCTGAAGCCGATGCTGCGTGCTGTGCTTTCGTTGATCGCGACATAGGTTGCACCGGTATCGATCATCCCATGCACCGGTCGGCCGTTAAGGTTGAAATCGCCCTGATAGTGGCCGCTCGCATCGGCGTGCAGCAATACGCTGCCATAGAGGCTGGGCGGTTCAGCCTTCTGCGGCGGAATGGAAACGGCTTCTACCGGCGCGGGCTTTTCTCTGCTTGCGATCCCGTTCAAGAGCGGTGGCACCTGGGTGGCCGCAACGGCGATAATGCCGGCAAAAACAAGAACGCGAACGAGCATCGGCAAGGCCCCTCCTGCGGGCATCGCCATATGTAAGTCAACTTTACTGAAGTGCCGCTAAAGCAATCAGTAAAAAGCCCGGCAGTTGGATGTTGCCGGGCAAAAAAGCAAATATAACGGCGAAATCTACTTCGTGCCGTACATACGGTCGCCGGCGTCGCCGAGACCGGGCACGATGTAGCCCTTCTCGTTCAGATGGCTGTCGATCGCGGCGGTGAAGACTGGTACGTCCGGATGCGCTGCACGGAAGTTGGCGATGCCTTCGGGGGCGGCCAGCAGGCAGAGGAAGCGGATATTGTGGGCGCCGCGCTCCTTCAGCTTGTCGATCGCCGCAATCGAGGAATTGCCGGTCGCCAGCATCGGGTCGACGACAATGATCAGGCGCTCGGCGATATCCTCCGGTGCCTTGAAGTAATATTCGACCGGCTGCAGCGTCTCGTGATCGCGGTAGACGCCGATATGCGAGACACGGGCCGAGGGCACGAGGTCGAGCATGCCTTCGAGCAGGCCGTTGCCGGCGCGCAGGATCGAGGCGAAGACCAGCTTCTTGCCTTCGAGGATCGGCGCATCCATCGGCTGCAGCGGCGTCTCGATGGTCTCGATGGTCAATTCCAGGTCGCGCGTCACTTCGTAGCAGAGCAGCGTCGAGATCTCGCGCAGCAGCCGGCGGAAGCTCCCTGTCGACGTCTCCTTCTTGCGCATGATTGTGAGCTTGTGTTGCACAAGCGGGTGATCGATGACAGTGACGCCGTCCATGGTTTCAGCCTTCCAGTAATTCCGCGATATGAGATGTTTCTTTCACGGAAATCGTCTCTGGTGCAAGAAAATAGGCCGCTTTGGGAAATTTCATCCCCAGTCTGCGGCCTAGAATCTAGCCTTTACAGCCTCGCCAGCAACGCCGCCCGCGTCGCCTCGTCCACGAAGGCCGCTTCGATCGCTATGCGGGTCATCGCATCGATCTCGTCATCGCTAAAGCCGAAGGCGGTTGAAGCCAGTTCGTATTCACGCTTCAGCGAGGTATGGAAGAATGGTGGATCGTCGGAATTGATCGTCACTTTCACGCCAGCATCGCGCAGCTTGCGCAGTGGATGCGACGGGAAATCCGGGAAGACATTCAGTGCGACGTTGGAGCCCGGGCAGACCTCCAGCACCGTGCCGAGGTCGGCGAGGCGCTTGACGAGGTCCGTATCCTCGATGGCGCGCACGCCATGGCCGATACGGTGAGGGCGGACCAGCTCGACGGCGTCGGCGACGCTGAAGGCGCCGCAGACTTCGCCGGCATGGATGGTGATGCCAAGCCCGGCTTCGCGGGCGATATCGAAGGCGCGGGCATAGTCGGCGACGCGGCCCATGCGTTCCTCGCCAGCCATGTTGAAGCCTGATATCAGCGGATTGTCGCTCCTGGCCGCATATTCGGCCGCCTTCACCACCCGGTCCGGGCCGAAGTGGCGTTCGCCTGTCACGATCAGCCGGGCCTCGATGCCGGTCTTTGCCTTGGCGGCGCGGATGCCGGCAGAAACCCCCGCCATATAGGCGTCGGCGCCGAGGCCGATGCGGTCGCCATGGTCGGGCGAGACGATGAGCTCGCTATAGATCGTGCCGATGCCGGCAAGCTCCTCCAGATAGGTCTCCGTCAGCAGCGCATAATCTTCCTCGGTGCGGTAGACCTCGGAAACCTTGTCGTAGCACACGAGGAATTCGGCGAAATCCTTCCAGAGATAGATGCCGTCCCTGAGGAAAGCGCTGGTGTCGACATTGTATTTCCGCGCCTGCGCGAGCGTCAGCGCCGGCGGAGCCGCGCCTTCCAGATGGCAATGCAGCTCCACCTTCTTCAAATGCGATGTCAAAGGAAACTCCTCCCATGCGGCCCTGCCGCAATGCCCAGATGTTTGGCTATCGTCTCGCCGATGTCGGCATAGGTCTGGCGGATGCCGATGGAGCGCGGGCGGATGCCCGGTGCATAGGCCATGATCGGCACGCGTTCACGCGTATGATCGGTGCCGCGCCAGGTCGGGTCGCAACCGTGATCGGCCGTCAGGACGACGAGATCGCCGGCCTTCAGCTTCTTGTAGATCTCCGGCAGCCGCGTGTCGAAGGCCTCGAGCGCTGCGGCGTAGCCCGGCACATCGCGGCGATGTCCGTAGACCATGTCGAAATCGACGAAATTGGTGAAAACCAGATCGCCGTCGGCCGCCTCGTCCATGGCCTTCAGCGTGGCATCCATCAATGCCATATTGCCATTGGCCTTGATGACTTTGGAAACGCCTTGATGGGCGAAGATATCACCGATCTTGCCCACCGCATGGACGGTGCGTTCGGCCTTGATGAGGCGGTCGAGCAGGGTCGGTTCCGGCGGCAGCACGGAGAAGTCGCGGCGATTTCCGGTCCGCTCGAACGTCGCTGCCGTCTCACCGATGAAGGGGCGGGCGATGACGCGGCCGATATTGTAGGGATCGAGCAAGCCGCGCACGGTCTTGCAGAGGGTGATCAGCCGATCGAGCCCGAAATGCTGCTCATGCGCGGCGATCTGGAAGACGGAATCGGACGAGGTGTAGCAGATCGGCTTGCCGCTGCGGATGTGCTCTTCTCCGAGCCGGGCAATGATATCCGTGCCGGATGCATGACAATTGCCGAGAATGCCGGGCAGATCGGCCGCTTCGCAGATGGCGTTCACCAGCTCCGGCGGAAAGGCGTCACCCTCGACGGGAAAGTAACCCCAATCGAACATGACAGGCGTTCCGGCGATCTCCCAATGGCCTGACGGTGTGTCCTTGCCGCGCGAAACCTCGCTGGCACAGCCGTAGAGTCCGTAAAGCTTCTCAGGCTGCGGCATTCCGGCGGGATAGCTGCCTGTCGCGGCCTTGGCGATCTCCAGCAGCCCGAAGGCGGACATGGTCGGCAATACCAACGGTCCCTGGCGCAAGCCTTCGCGGTCGGCAACACCGGCGGCGCAGAATTCGGCGATATGGCCGAGCGTGTCCGCACCCTCGTCACCATAGCTTGCCGCATCCGGGCCGCCGCCGACGCCGAAAGAGTCCAGAACGAAGAGAAAGGCGCGCGCCATGGATCACCCGATAAAGATCATCGCCGCCCGGCAAGTTCCGCCGGGTGCATTGGACGTCACCCATATAACGGAGGCAACGACTTGGCAATTTTCCGTTTCGGTGGGAAATGCCGAGCCTGGTCTTGATGATCGCACTCAGCAGTCGCTGCAGCTGATCGACGTGCCGACACGCTGGCGATAGTAATACTGCCGGCTTATGGTGATCTGGTTGGTGCCGCTCGGCAGGAAGTTGGCGCCGAAACTGATGAGCTGGTAAGGGATGGCAAGCTCGCTGCGGACAAGGAATGTGCTCGGCTGGTTCAGGTTGGTGGGGATCGTGGTCGCGGTTCCAGCCGAATAAGGCCGCGTCCCGTCCTGCGCCCAGGACCAAGCCACCGTCGCATTTCCTGCAGCGTCGATCGCAATGCCAGTAATCTTCAATGTCAGGCCGGTGGTCACGTAGGGCGCGAAAATAGCACTGGCCACGGACGGCATGGTGGCGAGCACCGACTTCGTGATGGTCGACTGCTGCGAGACGATATCCGCGATCGAGCCGGCCGAGCGGCTGGCACGCTTCGAGAAGCTGAGGCCGACGGTAAGCTCGAAAGCACCGAGGTAGAGCATCAGCAGCACCGGGAAAAGAATGGCGAATTCGATTGCGCCGATGCCGCGCTGGTCGCGTGCAAAGCGCCGCAGGAGGCCGAAGGACGTGCCTTCCTTCTCAACTATGTTTGCTTGCCCGCTCACGGATAGTTCTCATTCTGGAAAGCGGCTGTCGCGACGATGAGATAGGTCGTCGGCATCGAGCCGTCGGATGGACGTATGTTGGTGAGATAGGGCCGCATCAGATCCGTCATGATCTGCCATCGATAGTAGGCGCGCACCATGTTCATGGATTTGGCGCCGCCAGGTGCGAATGCAAAGCCGGTGGTCTTGAGATCGGAATAGGGATCCGTCGACGATTGGCGCGGAACTGTCGTCGGCATGGCTGCGAAGCTGGTGTAGTTTTCAACATCGAGATAGAGGCTCGATGGCGTCGCCGCTTCCGATGACGAGCAAGTGATCAGCACCGAGATCTCATTGCAGAAGGCCTGGCGGAATTGCTGCTGAGTTGTATTGCTTGCGGTGATTTGCCCGGTTCTGATCTGGCGCGACAGGGTGTCGACGGCATTGGAAATGACCTGCTCGGCGGTGAAGGCGACGAAGGTCTCCAGGATCGCGAAGATGATCAGGAAATAGGGAATGGCGAGCAAAGCGAACTCGATGGCCGCAGTCCCGTCGCGAGAGCGTACGAATTCGCGCAGACGGCCCTGGGCACGTCGCCGTGCTGGGCTCTTGTTTCCGAGAAGATCATCGTCTGGCATCATTGAATATCCGCGGCGATTTGCCTGCGGGTGAAACTAGAGATGCTTTCTTGATAATCCGTTTCTCTTCTCTCTTCATATTTAGAGGAAACCAGGATTATCGATTGGAAGGTAATTCTTATATATTTCCTTCGAATATTTGCGCTAGCAAATACAGCTTACTGGCCAGTTGGCGCGGCTGTCGCGGTATTGCTCTGCTGAGCGTGCTGTTCACAATTGGGCGTGCACGACAGTACGGCGCGATCCGTCTGGCGAAAGACGCGCACCGTATTGCCTTCATCGATCGAGACCAGGATCTGTTCGTCCACGATCGCATTACCGTCAGCATCGAGCAGGATGATATTCGTGGTGCCAAAATTGCGGCCGGTCAGCACGATAGTCTTCGGATCGGCGACAGTCGCATCGGCGACCTGGGAATTTCCGACGATGACTTTGGCGACGGGGCGGTCAAGCTTCAATACGCGCGCGTGATCCATATAGACGCGCAGCATGCTTTCCCCAGCAGCGTGGGAAAGCTGCGGCGTCATGCCGACCAGGGCGACGATGCCGGCAAGGAATGCGGTTTTGCCGCCGATTGGCATGGCTTGGCCTCTTGGAATTTATGTCGAAAACGTCTGCAGGACAGAATGGGAAAGAATGGTGAATGAACGATTAAGGGGCAGCCCGATCGCGTGATTATGACGCTAGTGTCCCTCATCGGACTTCCGTTCTTCGTTTTTCACGACAAATACGCGTCAATACGAGGCAAGTCACATATTAGTCTAATATACGCGCGCCTAATAATTTCTTTTAGCCTAAAAGTTTTCTTTAAAAATGCTTGGAAAGACCTGAACTGGAGTTAACTATTCTATTTTCGCTTTGGTATTTACAATACATTAACCCACTTCTTTAAAGCGATGGAAACGGCGCGCGAATAGGGTTCAACTCATCCGATCAACGGCAAACAGTTGGCGGACGTGCTGTCAACAAAGTGAGTGGAGTAAATTAATGTCCAAGCTTTTTTCGCGCTTCCTGAAGGATGAATCTGGTGCGACCGCAATTGAATACGGCCTGATCGCTGCTCTGATCTCGGTCGCCATCATTGCCGGCGCAACCACCCTGGGCAATACGCTCAGCACGACCTTCAACAACATCTCTACCCAGATGAACAAGTCTGGCACCGGTGTTGGTACCAAGTAAGATATTTGCCTTAACGGCATAATATTTCCCGGAAGCCGCTCAATAAAATGGGCGGTTTCCGATATTTATATCTACAAAGGGGATATGGCATGTTCGAAGCTGCGGCGTTACTTATATTTCCGCTCTGCATGTCGATCGCGGCAATCTCTGATCTGCTGACAATGACGATCCCAAATCGTGTATCCTTGGCGCTCGCGGTCTCCTTCTTGGTATTAGCGCCCGTTTTCGGACTGTCATTGACAGAAATCGGCATGCACTTTGCCGGCGCCAGCGTTGTCTTTTTTGCCTGCTTCGCACTCTTTGCGTTGAATGTCATGGGCGGCGGCGACGCGAAGCTCTTGGCTGCTACCGCGCTCTGGTTCGGTTTCGATTCTTCCCTGATGATATTTCTCGTCTATGTCGCGTTTATTGGCGGGGTAGTGACGGTTCTAATCGTTCTGCTCCGGTCGCAATCCAGCATTATTATGGCCATTGGCTTGCCCGTGCCGAATTCATTGATGGTCGCCAAGAAGATCCCTTACGGCATTGCCATCGCTATCGGCGGCATCCTCGCCTTTCCCTCCTCGCCGCTCTTGATCGCAGCGACCCAAGGGGCGCTCTAAGCGGTCAATTGGCGAGTATAAATTAAATCATTATATGAATAAGTTCTAATTTAACTCAAGTAATTATGGTTAAGTAATGGTAGATGTAATACACCATTAACCATAATTACACCAATTGCTGAGCATTCTGCGGGGCGAAGAATCCTATTCCCCAAGGAATGACCATGAAACCCGCTCGGACAATAATACTCGCAGTGGCAGCCGTCGCGGCAGGGATGGCCGGCCTGCTGGCGATGCGTCTGGCTGGTTCGCACAATATCGTACCCCAGGTTGCGGCGGTGGTAGAAAAGGAAGCGACGATCAATGTGCTCGTTGCGAGCGCCAATCTGCCTGTCGGATCGCGCCTGAATGAGAAATCGGTCCATTGGATGGGCTGGCCGGAAAGCGGCCTTGTCAAGGGCCTCATCACCGAGAGCGAGCGGCCCGATGCGCTGAAGGACCTGAACGGCGCGGTGGTCCGCCTGCCGATTTTCGAGGGTGAGCCGATCCGGGAAGAAAAGGTCGCTGATTCCAACAGCCACATCCTTTCCTCGTTGCTGCCTTCCGGCAAGCGGGCCGTTGCTACCGAGATTTCCGTCGCGACCGGTGCCGGCGGTTTCATTCTTCCGAATGACCGCGTTGACGTGATCATGGTTCGCAAGGGTGCGCAGCAGCAGCTCATAACCGAGACGGTGCTCAGCAACGTACGTGTTTTGGCTGTCGACCAGCAGATCGAGGAGAAGCAGGACGGCAGCAAGGCTGCGGTTGGTGCGACCGCGACGCTGGAACTGACGCCGGATCAGACGAAGGTTCTGGTTGTCGCGCACCAGATGGCCGATCGGCTGACGCTGGCATTGCGCTCCGTCGCCGACGCGCAGCAACCGGACACGACCGCCGCCGACTATCTGCTGGCCGGCGACAGCGGCAGCGGCCTTGTGCAAGTCATCAAGTCGGGAACGATCGTGACCGATGGCCCAACCGGAATGAAACCACAATGAGAAGGGGCGGGATCATGTTCAAGACCAACAAAAAAGCCAGCTCTCCTCTCGCTGCAATTCTCTCGTTTTCCGTCGCCTTTGCGGGTCTGCCTTTGGCTGATGTCCCGGCTTTCCTGCGCATGTCGGCCGCGCATGCAGATGGCTCTGACAGCATCGTCACTATCGCCGGCCTCGGCACGAAACGCACTTTGAGGCTCGGTCTCAACAAGGCGCTGGTCGTCGATCTGCCGGCCGACGCACATGACATCCTCGTTTCAGATCCGAAAATGGCAGATGCCGTGACGCGCACGTCGCGTCGCATCTATCTCTTCGGCAAGACGGTCGGCCAGACCAACATCTTTGTCTTCGGTGCCGACGGCAAGGAAATCGTCAGTCTCGACCTCCAGATCGAGCGCGACATCGCCGGCCTGCAGGACAATATCAAACGTTTCATCCCGGACTCCGACATCGATGTCGAAATCGTTTCCGACAATATCGTCCTGACGGGCACCGTGCGCACGCCGCAGGATGCATCGCGGGCGCAGCAGCTAGCGCAGGCTTTCCTGAAAGGCGGTGAAGCGACGACCCGCACGGAGACTGCGACAGGCACCGGTGGCGATAGCTCTGTCGCTCTCTTCGCCGAAGGGCGGCAAACCTCGCAGATCGTCAACATGTTGCAAATCGAGGGCGAGGATCAGGTCACGCTCAAGGTGACCGTCGCCGAGATCAAGCGCAGCGTTCTGAAGCAGATCGGCTTCGACAATCTCGTCAGCAATTCCTCTGGTCTGACGGTGGCGCAGCTCGGCAATATTTCGCCCGACGCTACAGCGGCGGCTGGCGGCGGCGGTCTGGCCAGCCTGTTCAAAACTGCCGTCGGCAAGTACAATATCAGCACCTATCTCAACGCGCTGGAGCAGGCGGGTGCCGTTCGTACACTGGCGGAGCCGACGCTGACGGCGATCTCCGGTCAGGCCGCGACCTTCACTTCGGGCGGTCAGACACTCTATTCCACGACGAACAAGGACGGGACCGTCACGATCACGCCCTTCACCTATGGTATCAGCCTGGCCTTCACGCCGGTGGTATTATCTGCCGGACGCATCAGCCTGCACGTCCAGACGCAGGTGTCGAACCCGGTCGGCACGGCAAACACGGCAACGTACAATCAGCGCGCCGCCGATACTTCGGTCGAATTGCCGTCAGGCGGCTCGATAGCCCTTGCCGGTCTTTTGAGTGACAGCATCCAACAGACCACCAACGGCACGCCTGGCGCCTCGAAAATCCCGATCCTCGGTGCGCTGTTCCGACAGAAGAGCTTCCAGCGCGACGAAAGCGAGCTGGTCATTATTGCGACGCCCTATCTTGTGCGCCCGGTGGCCCGCAGTCAGCTTGCTCGTCCCGACGACAATTTCTCGCCGAGCAACGATGTCAGCGGCTTCTTCATGAACCGTGTCAACAAGATTTACGGCCGCAAGGATGCGCCGCCGGTCGCCGACGCCGATTTTCACGGCACCGTTGGCTTCATCTACAAATGAGGGGACACGGAGCATGACGCGCACCTTTTCAACCGGATCAACGAGAGATCAGAAGATGGCCAGTCTCGACCGTAACGCGCCCCGCACCGGCCGGCCCCGTTTCTCCACGCTGGCCTTGATTGTGCCGACCTTGATCCTGACCGCCGCCGCCATCAGCGGCTGTGCCGATTCAAGGGATCGCATGACGACCAGCGCCATCAATGACGATTATCGTCAGCGCCACCCGATCGTGTTGACGGAGAAGGAACACAATGTCGACATACCCGTCGCCGCCAGCGATCGCCACCTGACCACGGGCATGCGCGACACCGTCCGCGGCTTCGTTCAGGATTACAGGGCGCATGCGAGCGGCACGGTCGAAATCCTGTCACCAAGGCAGTCGGTGAACGCTTTGGCCGCATCGGCGCTGCGCCGACAGATCCGCGGGGAACTGGTGGCCAACGGCATACCGTCGGGGCGCATCGTCGACACCTATTATCCAGCCGGTGGTCCTGATGACGCAGCTCCGATCCGTCTGCGCTTCGCCGCGACGACCGCAGCCACCAACGCTTGCGGCCAATGGCCCGACGATCTCTCGGACAACGCCTTCGACAACCAGAATTATTACAATTTCGGCTGCGCGACCCAGCAGAACCTGGCGGCGCAGGTCGCCAGCCCGACGGATCTGATCTCGCCGCGCGCCACGACGCCGATCGATACCGATCAGCGCGGCAAGATAATCGACAATTATCGCAGCGGCTCGGTCGCGACCAGTACGGCAACGCTCGGCGGGTTCAGTTCTGGAAATTGAGAGCAAGCGGTCGGCAGAACAGGATAAAGTGATGAGCGCCATCGATTACGATATTGGATCGACTGCCACGGAGGCCGAGGAAGCCCCGCGCTTAGGCAATCTCGACAATATGCGGCCGCTACCGCGCATTTCCGTGCATGTCTTCTGCGAAAGCGAGGAGTTGCAGCAGGTGATGGACCGATGCGCCAACGATCGCCGCATGTCCAAGGTCAACCTCCGGATCACCAGCGGTGGCACGGCTGCTGCTGCGAACATGTTTGCTTCGACGCCGACACCCAATCTGATTATCCTCGAGACGCGCGCAAATTCGCGCAATCTGCTGGCCGAACTGGCGCCGCTCGCGGCCGTCTGCGATCCGAGCACCAAGGTGATCATTGTCGGTTACCACAATGATATCGCCCTTTACCGCGAACTGATACGCAACGGCATTTCCGAATATATCGTCCAGCCCGTTGATATGAACGATATCATGACGGCGATGGCGGGGATCTTTATTGACCCCGACGCGGAGCCGCTCGGTCGCAGCATTGCCTTCGTCGGCGCCAAGGGCGGGGTGGGCGCATCCACGATCGCGCATAATTGTGCCTTCGGAATCTCGACCCTGTTCTCCACCGAAACCATTCTCGCCGATCTCGATCTGCCGTACGGCACGGCCAACATCGATTTCGACCAGGACCCCGCTCAGGGTATCGCCGAAGCGGTTTATGCGCCGGAGCGTCTGGATGAGGTCTTCCTCGATCGCCTGCTGACCAAATGCTCGCAGCATCTGTCCTTGCTGGCCGCGCCCTCCATGCTGGATCGTGCCTATGATTTCGACGGTCAGGCATTCATGCCCGTACTGGATGTTCTTCAGCGCAGCGCGCCGGTGGCCGTCCTCGACGTACCCCATCAGTGGACGGAATGGACACGCTCGGTGCTTGCGGCTGTCGATGAAGTCGTCATTTGCGCCGCACCCGATCTTGCCAATCTGCGCAACACCAAGAACCTGATCGACGCGCTGCGCAAATTGCGCCCCAACGACAAGGCGCCGCATCTCATTCTCAATCAAGTCGGCATGCCGAAGCGTCCCGAGATCAACCCGGTAGAATTCTGCGCGCCATTGGAGACGGATCCGATCGCCATCATCCCGTTCGACATCAGTCTGTTCGGCAATGCGGCCAATAGCGGCCGCATGATCTCGGAGACGGATCCGAAGTCGCCGATCGCCGAGACCTTCGCGCAGATATCGCACATCGTCACTGGGCGCATCGCTATGAAGAAGGCAAAAAGGGGTGGCCTGCTTGGCCGCCTGAAGCGAAAGTAGTTGTTTGATTTCGCATGAGTTTCGGAGGGTGGATTTCCCTCGGTGAAAATCATGCTGTAGTAATGGAGTTGGATCGAGAGCATGTTTGGCAAGCGCGGAAATGAAGGTTCTGCAAAGAGCGGTGGCGGCGCACTTCCGCCGGCGCCGGCGCGCGCGCCTGCCACCACCGGCGGGCCGGCAGTGCTGGTCGAGCCGTCGCGCGACACGGCGCAGCCGCGTCAACAGGTGGCACCGCCTTCGATGCAGACGCCCACCCGACGCCGACCCGCACGCACCGAGGAATACTACGACACCAAGGCGCAGGTCTTTTCCGCGCTCATCGATACGATCGACCTGTCACAGCTTTCCAAGCTCGACAATGAAGCCGCGCGCGAAGAAATCCGCGATATCGTCAACGACATCATCACCATCAAGAATTTTGCGATGTCCATTTCCGAGCAGGAGGAACTGCTCGAGGATATTTGCAATGACGTGCTTGGCTACGGCCCACTGGAGCCGCTGCTGGCACGCGATGATATCGCCGATATCATGGTCAATGGCGCAGGCCAGACTTTCATCGAAGTGGGCGGCAAGACCGTCGAATCCGAAATCCGTTTCCGTGATAACGCCCAGCTTCTTTCCATCTGCCAGCGCATCGTAAGCCAGGTCGGCCGCCGCGTCGATGAATCGAGCCCGATCTGCGACGCTCGCCTGCCTGACGGCTCGCGCGTCAACGTCATAGCGCCACCACTGTCGATCGACGGCCCAACGCTTACCATTCGCAAATTCAAGAAGGACAAGCTGACGCTCGACCAGCTCGTCCGCTTCGGCGCCATCACGCCGGAGGGTGCGACACTGCTGCAGATCATCGGCCGCGTACGCTGCAACGTCGTTATCTCCGGCGGCACGGGCTCGGGCAAGACGACGCTTCTGAACTGCCTGACCAATTACATCGACCGTCACGAACGCATCATCACCTGCGAAGACACTGCCGAACTGCAGTTGCAGCAGCCGCACGTCGTGCGCCTCGAAACCCGGCCGCCGAATATCGAAGGCGAGGGCGAGATCACCATGCGCGACCTCGTCAAGAATTGCCTGCGTATGCGCCCCGAACGCATCATCGTCGGCGAAGTGCGCGGTCCCGAAGTCTTCGACCTGTTGCAGGCGATGAATACGGGCCACGATGGCTCCATGGGCACGATCCACGCCAATACGCCGCGCGAATGCCTGAGCCGTATCGAATCGATGATCGCGATGGGCGGCTTCAGCCTGCCGGCCAAGACCGTGCGCGAGATCGTTTCCAGCTCCGTCGACGTGATCATCCAGGCCGCGCGCCTGCGCGACGGTTCGCGACGTATCACCCAGATTACCGAGGTGATCGGCATGGAGGGTGATGTGATCATTACGCAGGACCTGATGCGCTATGAGATGGACGGCGAGGACGCCAATGGCCGCATCATCGGCCGGCACGTCTCCACCGGTATCGGCAAGCCGCATTTCTGGGATCGCGCGCGCTATTATAACGAGGAAAAGCGCCTGGCCGCCGCCCTCGATGAGATGGAACAAAAATCGCAATAGGACTCCCTATGTTCGGTGTCGATCCAACGGTGCTACTGATTGTCTTGCTTACGGCCGTCTCCGCGGCCGCGATCTGCTATGGCATTCTTTATTCGCGGATCGAGACGCAGAAGAAGGCCGACAGCCGCGTCAACCGGGTCAGCCAAGCCGAGACCGACCGGTTGAAGGTCAAGGCTACGCGCGACCGTGTTCAGGAACTGTCGAAGCGGCGCAAGTCCGTGCAGGATTCGCTGAAGGATCTGGAAAAGCGCCAGACCGAAAACACCAAGAAGAAGCAATCGCTGAAAGCGCGCCTGGGACAGGCTGGCTTGTCGCTGACGCCGGCGCGTTTCTACGTCTTCGGCGTGCTGTTCGGCCTGTTCGTCATGGCGATCCTTTTCATCGGCGGCGCGCCGTTCCTCGTCATCCTGGGATTGCCCTTCGCTGCCGCCTTCGGTTTGCCGCGCTGGGTCGTCGGCTTCCTCATCAAGCGCCGGCAGAACAAATTCCTCGACGAATTTCCCAATGCGCTGGATCTCATCACGCGCTCGCTTCGCGCTGGTCTGCCACTCAATGATGCCATTCGGCTGGTGGCGGGCGAGGCGCGCGAGCCAGTCAAGACCGAGTTCCAGCGGGTGGTCGAGGCGCAGCAGGTCGGCCTTAGCATGTCGGATGCCTGTGGGCGCATGAACAACCACATGCCGCTGCAGGAAGTGAGTTTCTTTGCGATCGTCATCACCATCCAGGCGCAGGCTGGCGGCAACCTGTCCGAAGCGTTGGGCAACCTGTCGCGGGTGCTGCGTGAGCGCAAGAAAATGAAGGCGAAGGTCCAGGCGCTGTCGATGGAAGCAAAGGCGTCCGCCGTCATCATCGGCGCGCTGCCCTTCATCGTCATGCTGCTCGTCTACCTGACGTCGCCGCAATACATGATGATCCTGTTCACCGATCCGCGCGGTCACCTGATTCTGATGGGCGCCGGCATCTGGATGTCGATCGGCATCTACATCATGCGCAACATGGTCAATTTCGAGATCTGAGCGAAAGGAGCCGCATAGCCCATGTCCGATCTGGCCTCTCAACTGACCGATCCCGGCACCATTCTCGCCGTGGTCGTGGCGATCGCCGTCTTTGCCACCTTCTATACGATTGCCATGCCCATGCTTGAACGCGGCGATCTCAATAAGCGCATGAAGGCCGTGTCGACGGAGCGCGAGCAGATCCGGGCGCGTGAGCGGGCGCGGCTGAGCGCCGAAGGCGGCAAGGCAACGCTGCGCAACCAGAACAATCGTAACGTCAGGCAGATCGTCGAGCGCTTCAATCTGCGCAACGCGCTGGTGGATGCAAATACGGTCAACCGTCTGCGTGCCGCCGGCCTGCGTTCGGAAAACGCGCTGAACATGTTTCTGGTGGCGCGGTTTCTGTTGCCGTTCCTGTTCCTGGCCGTTGCCATCGTTCTGGTCTTCGTTCTCGGATATTTCGCCGCCAAGCCTCTTCCGATCCGCCTGCTCGGTGTCATCGGCACGGCCTATCTCGGCTTTTATTCGCCGAACATCTATATTTCCAATTTGGTGACCAAGCGTCAGAAGTCGATCAAGCGCGCCTGGCCCGATGCCCTCGACTTGATGCTGATCTGCGTGGAGTCAGGCATATCAATCGAAGCCGGCATGCGCCGTGTGGCCGAGGAAATGGCGGAGCAATCTCCAGCGCTTGCCGAGGAAATGGTGCTGACCACAGCGGAGCTTTCATTCCTGCAGGATCGCCGCACGGCTTTCGACAATCTTGCCGCCCGCACCCAGATCGAACTTGTAAAGTCGGTGACCCAGGCTCTTATCCAAGCCGAGCGTTACGGCACGCCGCTATCGCAGGCTCTGCGTGTCATGGCGCAGGAAGGCCGTGACGAGCGCATGAATGAAGCGGAAAAGAAGGCCGCCGCCCTGCCGCCGAAGCTGACTGTGCCGATGATCGTCTTCTTCCTGCCCGTTCTGATGGCGGTCATTCTCGGCCCGGCGATCATTCAGGCCATGGACAAGTTCTGATCGGCAAGCTTGCAGGCGGCGCCGGAGCGTGATTAATCTTCGATCTGAAGTCGCCGGCAGCATCAGCGAATGACCCCCGAATGCGTGTGGAGGTTCGTATCGGCCGCCTTGCGGATTTCCAGGCATGTTCGGAGGTGTCGCATGTCATCCATAGCCATATTTTTCAGTGTTATCGCCGCAGTCTTCATCGGGGCTGTCAGCCCCGGGCCGAGCTTTGTGCTTGTATCCCGCATTGCCGTTTCCCGCTCCCGCAAGGCAGGTCTCGCCGCCGCCTTCGGCATGGGAACCGGCAGCGTCATCTTCGCGACGCTGGCTCTGTTCGGTCTCAGCGCCCTATTGATGAAGGTCGAGTGGTTGTACCTCGCGCTGAAGGTCGCCGGCGGGCTCTATCTGATCTATGTCGGCATCCGCATCTGGCGCAACGCGGCGCATGATCTTCCCATCGACGCACCTGCCACGCCGGCCGCGGGGGGCATAATACGCAATTTCCTGTTTGCGCTTGGAACCCAGCTCAGTAATCCGAAGACAGCCATCTTCTATGGCAGTATTTTTGCAGCACTTCTTCCGGCGTCTCCCGCTCCCTGGCTGCTGCTCACCGTGCCGCCGGCAGTTTTCGTGGTCGAGACGGGCTGGTACATGGTGGTGACGATGGCTTTTTCGTCCAATCGCCCGCGTGCGCTCTACATCGGATCGAAATTGTGGATCGACAGGGTGGCCGGTGCCATCATTGGAGCGCTCGGAGCGCGGTTGGTGATCGACGGTCTGCCGCGGCATATCTGGCGTTGAGCAACTAGCGAACGGGCAATTCCAGAAGCAAGCACCGCTCATTTTACTGGAATTATTTTATTGGACCGTTTTCTTCGCATCACCGCTGGCGGCTAGCTTCTGCCAGGAGTTCTGCTGCGCCAGCATGGAGCGCAGATAGGCGACGTTGGCGTTTGCCTGCTGCGGCGTCAGCTCTTGCCGGGCGATCTGCTCGGCTTCGGCGAAGCGGCCCTGCAGGCCGACCACAAGCGCGAGGTTCTGCCGCACGCGGCTATCGGCGTCCGGCTGGGTGACGGCGGAGCGAAGATAGGTTTCGGCATTCTTGAGATCGCCTGTCAGCACGTAGGACATGCCGAGGTTGGAAAGGATCGTCGGCTCGTTGGGAGCCAGCACCAGCGCGTCGCGATATTTGCCGCGGGCATCGGTGGAACGGCCGAGCTGGTCGAGGATCGCGCCTTGCGCGGACGCCAGGCGCCAATCGGGTCGGTCGGGGGTCTGGGCGCGATCGATGGTCGCCAGCGCCTCTTCCAATTGGCCTGCCGCTGCCTGCGCCTTGCCATAGGCTGCCAGCACGCCGCGATCGCTCGGATTGTTGATCGCAACCTGCTGCATGACAGCAAGCGCCTGGTCGTTGCGGCCGCTCATGCGCAGGGCATTGGCATAGTTGACGCCGGCGTCGCGATCCTTCGGATTGGCGTCATAGGCCTTGCCGAAGGTAAGGGTTGCCTGCGCCAGGTCGCTGCTGTTCATCGTGTCGAGGGGCTTCGACGCCGTCGGGATCGAGCCGGTCGTCATCTTGTCTTTGCCCGTTGTCGAGCAGCTTGCGAGTGCGAGCGCCAGAAGCGCGGCCGAGGTGCCCTGAAAAAGAAAGGTTCTGAACGAAGACGCGGTTGAACCGGCGGACATGACGCTTTTCCCTGAATCCTTAAGACTTGCGCCCGGCCTAGAATCGGAACAGGGAAAGGTTCGACGCAATGTTCGCTCCAGCAATAATCTGTTAACCCTAACAGACGGTTAACTCTCGATTCCCTGAAGTCATCGTCAAAGGAAAGTCATGGCCCCCTATCAGTTCATCGAGCGCGCGACGCCCTTCAATTCGAAGGGTGGGGCGACGCTGCCGATCTTTGCCGTCACGCCGGCGCATATAGAGACCGGCACCATCGATCCCATCGCGCTCGATTGGGCGCGCAAGGCCGGCTACAAGGCCGATAGCGGCTCCTTGCTCCTGATCCCGACCGCCGACGGGCATCTCGGCGGCGCATTGTTCGGCCTCGGCTCCAATCCGTCCGAGCAGCCCTTCCTGACAGGCAGGCTGGCGCGCAGTCTGCCGGCCGGCGACTGGCATATCGAGACGGCGCCTTTGACGGCGAACCGGCTTTCGCTCGGCTTCGGCCTCGGCAGCTACCGTTTCGAGCGCTACAAATCCGAAAAGGCGACAGCGCCGACGCTCATGATCCCGCGCGATACCGATGCCGCCGATATCAAGCGTCAGCTTGCCGGCGTCTTCCTTGCCCGCGATCTCATCAACACGCCGACCAACGACATGGGGCCGGAGCAGCTCGAAGCAGCCTTCCGGGCGCTTGCCCAGCACTACAAGGCTGACATGTCCGTCATCATCGGCGATGATCTCCTGAAGGAGAATTTTCCGCTGGTGCACACCGTGGGACGCGCCAGCGCCGATGCGCCGCGCCTCTTGGAACTGCGCTGGGGCAAGAAGGGCCATCGCCGCATCACGCTGGTCGGCAAGGGCGTCTGCTTCGATACTGGTGGCCTCGACATCAAGCCGGCATCCTCGATGCTTCTGATGAAGAAGGATATGGGCGGGGCCGCCAATGTCATGGGCCTGGCGCTGATGATCATGGACGCCAAGCTCAAGGTCGACCTGCGCGTCATCGTTCCGGTCGTCGAGAACTCGATTTCGGCCAATGCATTCCGCCCCGGTGACATCTACAAAAGCCGCAAGGGCCTGACCGTGCAGATCGACAACACGGATGCTGAGGGACGGTTGATCCTAGCCGATGCGCTTGCCTATGCCGACGAGGATGCGCCTGACCTGATGATCGACATGGCGACGCTGACCGGAGCTGCCCGCGTCGCGCTCGGGCCGGACCTACCGCCGTTCTTCACCGACGACAACGACCTTGCCAGCGATCTGACCGAGGCGAGCCTGGAAACGGACGACCCGCTGTGGCGCATGCCGCTCTATATGGGCTACGACAAGGATATCCGCACGAAATTCGCCGATATCACCAATGCGCCCGCCGGCGGCATGGCCGGCTCCATCACCGCTGCCCTGTTCCTCAAGCGTTTCGTCACGAAAACGCCGAGCTGGGTGCATTTCGACATCTTTGGCTGGGCTCAGAGCGAACGACCGCACTCGCCGGGCGGTGGCGAGGCACAGGCGATCCGGGCGCTGTATCATCATATTCGGCAGAGCGTGCGTTAGGGGTGGACACTGCCCTTCATCCGCCCTCGTGGTTCGAGGCTACGGTCCTTTGGACCTTCGCACCTCACCATGAGGGCTAATCTTCTCGCCGGTCGACAGGGCCTCGGACCACGAGGTGGCCACGGACCGCCTCTATGTGCTGCAACCACCGTCTCCCTGCATTGCGGGGCGAAGGGGTTGATGAATCCCCCTTGAAACCGCCACGATCTTGGCCGAGACTGGAACGGTAGCGTAACGATTTTCGGGGTTGCCCTTGCCGCTCGATCTCTCCGCCTCGCAGGCTCTCGGCCTCTGGCACGGCGTGACGCTCACTCAGGTGCGCCGCGAGGATCATGATTTGACGCTGCGGCAGACCGCGATCCTGCTGCAGATCTACCTCGTGCCGCCGCCGCATACGGTGCGCGGGCTTGCCGCGACGCTCGGCGTCACCAAGCCGGTCATCACCCGGGCGCTTGACACGATGGGCGAGATGGGGCTGGTCGACCGCGTGCGCGACGATCGCGACCGCCGTAATGTCATCATCAAGCGCACGGTTACCGGCGCGCTTTATCTGGAAAAACTCGGCGATCTCGTTATCGAGCAAGGCCGCAAACTATGAATTCGGGATTTTCTTCATGACGCTCGACCGCCGTCTCAACGCCTTCAGACCTGACCTCGCCGAAGCCTCGCTACGAGGCAAAGTCGAAGCCGAACGCTTCGTCGAAGGCAGCAAAGCACAGGTCGCAACACCTGTTGTCGCGCTGCGCGCGAAGCCGGACCTCGCCGCCGGCATCGATACCGAGCTGCTGATGGGCGAGGAGGTGGTGGTTTTTGAGCGCAGCAACGGCTGGTGCTGGGTCAAGTCGCTATCGGACGACTATGTCGGCTATCTCCCCGAAGGCGCGGTCAAGGAAGGGGCGGCGGCAGCGACGCACATCGTCATCCCGCAACGTACCTTCCTCTATCCAGAGCCGGAACTGCGCAAGCCGTACGTTACCGTGCTTTCGATGGGCAGCCGCGTGCGCGTCACCGGCACCGCCGAAGCGCGCGGCAATCATTACGTCGTTCTGGAAGACGGCACCGCCATCTTTGCCAAGCATGTGCAGCCGATCGGCTATAATGAGGGTGGTGACTACGTCGATGTCGCCCTGCATTTTCTCGATACGCCCTATCTCTGGGGCGGCCGCTCCGGCCTGGGCATTGATTGCTCCGGGCTGGTGCAACTGGCGCTCTCGATGACGGGGCGCGCAGCGCCGCGTGACACCGACATGCAGGCCGCCGGGCTCGGCGAACCGATCGCCCGCGAGGATCTCAGCCGTGGCGATTTCGTCTTCTGGAAGGGCCATGTCGCGATCATGGAGGACCCGGAGACCATCATCCATGCCAATGGCCATACCATGACGGTCGCGCGCGAGAATTTCGCCGCCGCCGTCGAGCGCATCGGCTGGCTATACCAGCAGCCGACCGGATACCGCCGCTTCGTCGGTTGATTTGTCTCGGAACAGTCTTTCCGCTCGCTCGTTATTCTTCTGATCGCGATATCCTATCGAGAGGAGAAGAAACATGCCCGTCACGGCGATGGAAAAGGCAGTTAGGGATATTCTGTTCGACAGCCATATCCGCAAGAGCAGCAAGATCGACAGGCTGCGCGAATTGCAAAGTGAAGCGCGTGGCATCCAGCGCGCCGGCAGCGAAAGCTCGATGAGCGCGGATGACGGTCTTCAGGACGATCTGCGCGTCATGGAAAAGGCATTGCACGATCTCCATGCCGACATCGAACAGAAGGGCGCCGCAACGCTGTCATGCGGTTTGGTACCTTCTTCGGCCACTAGGCCGCCTCTACTGCGTACGCGGCCTGGCAATCCAGATGCCTGCAACGATGATGATTCCGCCCAGGCCCTGTATCAGCGTGACGTTTTCGCCGAACAGGATCCAGGCGAAGAGCGCGGCGGCGATCGTTTCCAGGAAAATGACCAGCGACGAGAAAACGGTCGGTAGGCGCCCGAGTGCCACCGATAGCATGCCTTGCCCGCCGGCGTGACTGACAAGGCCGAGCGCGAGGAGAACGCCCCATCCCGAAGCCGATTGCGGCAGCATCCTCGGCTCGAAGAGGAAGGCAATGACAAACAGGATCGCCGAGGTGACGACGCTCAATTCGAAGGTCACGCGTGCGGCATTCGTCCTGCCGCGCGCTGCGCCGACCGCCAGAAAATAGAGGCCGAAGAAGGCGCCGGTGATGATCCCCAGTGTATCGCCGACGGCGCGGCTTGGATTGAACGCAAGGCTCTGGACCACAAGCGCCGTGCCGCCCGAAAGGCATACCAGGAGCCCGATAAGCGTGGCGCGGTTGACCCTTTGCCGCAGCAGCAGCCAGCCGAAGATAACGACCCATAGCGGCGCCATCGTTGCGAAGAAGGTCGCGTTGGCGATGGTGGTCCGCAGGATGGCGAGATGCCAGAAGAACAGGTCCCCCGTAAAGGCGAGACCGGCAAGGATGGTCGCCAGCGTGAAGCTGGCGCGGGGCGCATCGACCTCTGCCCCCTCCGCATATCGCATCCATACCCAAAGGATCGGCAAGGCGAGAAAGACACGCCAGAATGCGCTGGCGAAGGGACCGACATCGGCCAGGCGCACGAGGCTGGGGGAGATGCTCATCGCCAGCGCCGCGAGAACCATCGCCACCAGGCCGACAACCAGACCCTTCGAGCCATCGGATGCGGAGGTTGCGCCGATGGTAGCAACGTCTTTCGCCGCCATGGTTTCGGCAAGGGCTGGGGAGTGGATATCGTATTCGGTGTCGGGCGAGGACATTCCTGTACCTTTTTGGAGTCAGATGGCTTGTGGCGCAAATCTATTGCATAAGAAGAGAGGATTTGGCTCCATTTTGGCAGTCTTCGTGCAATTTTGTTTCTTCTTTGATGACGGGATGTTTTGAAATGCGCAACCCTGCCGATCTCGATGATTTCGATCTGGCGATCCTCAAGATTCTTCAAAAGGACAACACCGTCCCGCAGCGCTCGATCGGCGAGCAGATCAATCTGTCGGCGCCGGCGGTGCAGCGGCGCATCAAGCGCATGCAGGCGTGCGGCGTCATACAGGCGAATATCGCCGTCGTCGATCCGGCAGCAGTGGCATTGCCGATCACCATCATCGTCGAAGTCCAGATCGCCAACGAACGCTACGATCTTATCAATGCGATCAAGCGCAGCTTCCTCGAAGCATCAGACGTTCAGCAATGTTACCAGGTCACCGGCGAGGCGGATTTCGTTCTCGTCGTCGTCGTGGCCAGCATGTCCGACTATGAAGTCCTGACGCGCCGCCTTTTCTACGACAATCCGAATGTCACGAAGTTCAAATCGCTCGTCACCATGGACCGAGTGAAGATCGGTCTTTCCCTGCCATTGACGCGAGATTAGCCGGCTGTCCGAACGTCCTGCTCAACCCGGTCGCTTCGGCCAGTTGGTAACACCGCCGGTCCAGTCCTCGAAGGCCTTGGAGAGCCGCAGGACCAGCATGTCGCCGAAGCGTGGGCCGACGATCTGCAGACCGATCGGCATGCCGGAGCGGGAAAAACCGCAGTTGATCGAGGAGGCCGGCTGCTCCGACATGTTCCAGGGAACGGTGAAGGCGATGTGCTCGAAGGGCAGGGCCGGGTCGTTCGTGGGCGAGGCCCACTCCGCCGGATAGGAAACGATCGGGTTGGTCGGCGAAAGCACGGCGTCTACCTCAGTGAAAAGCTTGCCGCAGCTCTTGCGCATCTCGATCGTCTGGTTGAAGCCGCGCACCGCCTCGACGCCGCTGACATCGGCACCGCTCTTGGCCCATGTGTGGATGTAGGGGAGGATCAAGTTGCGGCGTTCCTCGCTGAGACCCATGATATCGCCCCAGAACCGTGCCCGCCAGAACACGTCGAGTCCGTCCAGCATCTGCCGCGTCAGCACCGGTGCAACATCGACGATGACGGCGCCAGCTTCTTCGAAGCGTCTGGCGGCAGCAACCACCGCATCGCGCACCTCGTCATCGACGGGCAGGCCGCAGCCGCCATCCAGCATCAGGCCGATCTTCATTCCCCTGACGTCGATGTCGAGGTCCATCCAATCGATTTCGTCCGGCGGCAGACTGGTGCCGTCGCGCCAGTCGGGTCGCGACAGCGTCGCCATGGAGAAGGCCGCATCCTCAACGGTGCGGGTCATCGGCCCGGCACATCGCCCGACATAATAGGGATCGACGGGAATGCGGCCATGGCTCGGCTTGAAGCCGAAAATACCGGTCCAGCCGGCCGGCAGGCGCACCGAGCCGCCGATATCCGTGCCGATATGCAGCGGCCCAAAGCCGGCTGCGGCGGCGGCCGAGGCTCCGGCGCTCGAGCCGCCGGGATTTTGCGAGGGATCCCATGGATTGCGGCTGAGCTTGTGGAAGCTGGAGAGACCCGAGGAGAGCATGCCATAGTCGGGGCAGGTGGTCTTGGCAAAGATCACCGCACCGTCCTCGCGCATGCGGGCGGCGATCGGCGCGTCCTCTGTTGCCGGGACGAGTTCGACGGCGGCCGTGCCGAGCGGCACCGGCTGGCCCTTGGTGGCGATCAGCTCCTTCAGCGTCACCGGGATGCCATCCAGCGGCCCAAGTGGCGCGCCCTTCGCCCAGCGTTCGGTGGAGGCGACGGCCTGCCTGCGCGCGTCGTCGGGATCATAGGCATAGAGGGCTGATATCGTCGGCTCCCATGCATCGATATGCTTTTCGAGCGCCAGCCAGTATTCGCTGGGCGACAGGCTCTTGTCGGCGAATTTGCGCTTGAGGTCTCGGATGGAAAGATCGGTCGGTTCGGTCATGGTCTATTCTCTTCGTGTCTAAAATCAGCGTGCCGCCTCGCGAGGGTCGAGAAGGTCGCGCAGGCCGTCGCCGAGCAGGTTGAAGCCGAGGACTGACAGTGCGATGGCAAGGCCCGGCAGCAGGGCGAGCCACGGCGCGGCATGGAAATAGGTCTGAGCATCGGCGAGCATCCTGCCCCAGGTCGGCTCCGGCGGCGGAACGCTTAAGCCCAGGAAGGCAAGCCCGGCTTCGGTCAGGATCGCGAGGCCAAGCTGGATCGTCGCCTGCACGATGATGCCGCTCAAGATATTCGGCAGTACGTGACGCACGGTGATCGAAAGCTGCGTATTGCCGATCGCGCGCGCCGCCAGCACATAGTCGCGGCTCCAGGCCTGCAGAGCAGAGCCGAGCGCCACGCGGGCAAACACCGGTACCATGAAGACGGCAATGGCCAGAATTGCGGTTGTCCGCCCCGTTCCCAGAAAGGCGCCGAGGATCATGGCCGAGAGGATGGGCGGCAGCGCGAAGATCACGTCGCAGGCGCGCATGACCAGCGCCTCGAAAACACCGCGTTGCGCAGCGGCGGTGATGCCGATGATTGTCCCGAGCGTGCCGCCGATCGCAACAGCCGAGACCGAGATCGACAGCGAGTTCCAGCAGCCGGCCATCAGCATCGACAGCACATCGTGGCCGAGCTGATCCGTGCCAAGAAGCCCGAAACCGAAAGGCGGCTGCAGCTTGTGGATGATCTGCATCTTCGCCGGCGGCACCGGGGTCCAGAACAGCGAAAGAATGGCGATGCCGACAAGCGCGAGGATGATGATCACCCCGACGATCAGGTTTGCGCGGCGCAATCTACGAAAGCGAGAGCGGTGGGGACGGGCGACGGTTGCGCTGTCGGTGACGCTCATTGTGCACCTCCAGCGCGAAGCCGGGGATCGATGACCAGATAGGAGAGATCCACCAGAAAGTTCACGACGATGACAAGGCCGGCAAAGAACAGCACCACATCCTGAAGCACGATGATGTCGCGCTGGCTGAGCGCCTGATAGGCGAGACGGCCGAGGCCTGGCAGGGTGAAGACGTTCTCGATCAGCACCGCGCCGGCGACCAGAAAGGTGAACTGCAGGCCGAGAATAGTCAGCACCGGCACCAGCGCGTTCGGCACCACATGTCCCCAGAGCACCTGGCTTCGAGAGAGGCCTTTGGCAAGCGCCGTGCGGGCAAAATCCTCATGCAGCGTGTCGAGCACGGCCGAGCGGGTGACCCGGGTCAGCACCGCCGCCTGCGGCAGGGCAAGGGCGACGGCCGGCAGCACCAGCGATTTCATCGCTGGCCAGAGCCCATTGCCCCAGCCGGGAAAGCCGCCGGCCGGCATCCAGCCGAGCGAGGTGGCAAACAGCAGCACCAGCAGCAGCCCCACCCAGAAACCCGGTACGGCAATGCCCATCTGCGAAAACAGCGCGGCGAGGATATCGAAGACGCCGCCGCGCCTGGCGGCTGCCGCGACGCCGAGCGGCACCGCGATGAGGACGGAAAGCACGACGGCAAGGGCGGCGAGCGGCAGGGTGACGGCCAGTCGCTCGGCAATCAAGCCGGCGACCGGGACGCCGTATGTATAGGACTTGCCGAGATCACCCGTCAGCGCGCCGGCAAGCCATTGCCCGTAGCGGACGATCAGCGGCTGATCGAGGCCCATGTCATGCCTCAGCGCGGCAAGCGTTTCCGGCGTCGCGGATGTCCCGAGCGTGATGGCGGCGGGATCGCCCGGCAGCAGCGCCATGACCACGAAGACCAGCAGCGAGACGGCGATCAGCGTCAGAAGGAGCCCGAAAATCCGGCGAATGAGGAGTGCGATCATAGCATGTCCATGGCCAGGTTAATCCGGCTAAGAATGTGGAACCGGCCCGCGCTTTGAAACCCCCTTCTCCCCTTTGGGGAGACGGTGCCCGATAGGGCGGTTGAGGGGGGCGAGGGATAAAATCCCGAGCGCCTTGAGCGTAAGCAAAAGGCAATCTTCGGCCTGGCAGCCCCCTCATCCGACCCTTTGGGCCACCTTCTCCCCGCTGGGGAGAAGGGATTAGTCGTCGTTCGCGAAAGAAATACCAAGATCATGCCCAATCAAACTGTTGGAGCGATCAGTCTTCCCAGGAAACGTTGGTGAGGACGTTCGAGGGAATAGGCTCGCTTTCCCAGAGGCCCTTCAGTTTCTTGTCCCAGACGCCGAGCTTCGGCATGACGAAGAGGAAGAGTGCGGGCACATCCTCGGCGAGAATGGTCTGCGCCTCTCCGTAAAGCTTGTTCTGCTCGACTGGGTCGGCGGTGAGCTGGATCTTTTTCATCAGCTCGTTGAAGGCTGGATTCTTGTAGTTGAAGTAATAGGGATCGCGCGAATAGATATCGATATCGAGCGGCTCGGCATGCGCGACGACGGTCATGTCGTAGTTGCGGCCGCTGAAGACGTCCTGCACCCATTTCGCCGGAAACTCCGTCGGCTCGATGTTCATGGTCACGCCGATATCGGCAAACATGGCCTGCATCACCTGGGCGCTGCGCGGCGCATAGGTCATCTGCGGCGTCTTGATGGTGAAGCTGAAGCCGTTTGGATAGCCGGCTTCGGCAAGCAGCGCCTTGGCCTTGGCGGCATCGTAGGGCAGCGTGCCCGTCACGTCCTTGTAGCCGGGATCGTTCGGCGTGTAGTGGCTGCCGATCGCCGTGCCGAAGCCCGACCAGGCGCCTTCGATAATGGTCTTGCGATCGAGCGCCATCATCAGCGCCTGGCGAACGCGCTTGTCGTCGAAGGGCTTGCGCGTATTGTTCATGCCCGCCACGACCTTGAGCTCGGTATTGCCGATCTTGGTCATCAGCCTGGGATCGCCGTCGAAGGAGCTCATCAGCTCGGGCGCGGCGAATTCCGGAAAGGCATCGAGATCGCCGGCCTTCAGGGCCGCGGCCTCGGCCTGCGGGTCGGAAATGAAGCGGAAGGTGACCTTGTCGAGCTTCACGTCGACGGCCTTGTTCCAGTAATCGGGGTTCTTGGTGAGGTCGACATGGTCGCCCTTCGCCCAGGCGGAAAACTTGAATGGGCCCGTGCCGACGGGCGTCGTCTTGTCGTTGGCGGAGGACTTCGGCCCGACCATCACAGAGGAAGGCCAGCCGAGCCAGTAGAGCAGGCTGCCGGTCGGTGAGGAGAGATGGAGGACCAGCGTTTCCGGATCAGGCGTGTCGATCGAGGCGATGGTCGCGAAAAAGCGCTTCTGCGGATTGACGGAATCGGCGCCGCGGGCGCGATCGAGTGCGAATTTCGCCGCTGCCGAATCGAAAGCCTCGCCATCGTGGAATTTGACGCCGCCCTGCAGCTTGAACGTATAGGTCAGGCCATCGGGAGATATTTCCCAGCTCTTTGCGAGCTGTGGCACGATCTTGCCGCTTTCGTCGATGGCGACCAGCCCCTCGAAGATATTCTGCCAGGTGACCTGACCGATCGCGACGGGCGCTGCGATCGTCGGATCGAGGCCGGTCGGCTCGACGCTCATGCCGAGATTGAGTGTCGTCTTGGCGGCTTGCGCTGGCGTTAGACCAAGTATCAAAAGACCGGCCGAAAGTGCCGCACCGCAGGCGAGACGGCGCGCAAAATCGCCGAGGCTCGGGCGTAAAAAGGTGGTCATTTCAGTTCCCTTGCTTTTGTCCGCAAGTCCGGCTTCCCTTCCGGCATGCAGTCTTTTCAAGATAGTGTCACCTAGCGGGCGTACACACAATTCCGAAAATGTGTGCTCAGTGTAGCCGATATCGCTACACTGAATTCCTTCATCTGCAGTATTTCGATCAATCCTGTCTCTCCTTGGCAGTCAGTTGCTGGCGCATGAAGCGCTCGATGAAATCAAGCAGCTTGCCGGCCGCAAAGGAAAGCTGCCGGTCGGGCGCGACGCAGAGATCGATCGGCGTTCTCACCGCCTTACCATCAGCGACGGGCAAGGCGACAAGCTGGCCTGCCGCGATCTCTCGCTGCACTGTCAGAGCCGGCAGCATGGTGATCGCAGCACCACGCAGCACCAGCTCCTTCTGCATTTCCAGCGATCCGGTCTCAAACACCGGATCGAGCGTCAGCCCCTCGCGCTCGAACAGCGCATCGAAGGCTTGCCTTGCGCCGAAGGAGCGATCGGGAACGGCAAGCGCGTGCGCGGCGATTTCGGCCACAGTGATCTCCTTGCTACCCGCGAGCGGATGCGAGGCCGCGACGATCACGTCGTAAATCAGCTCGGAGCGCAGGCGCACTTTGATTCCCGAAAGCGGCGGGGCAAACAGCGTCACCGCCATATCGGCCTCGGCGCTGTTGACGGCTTCGATGGCGCCGCGCGCGGTGGTGATGGTCACCTCGAAGCGCAGTCTTGGATAGCGCAGGCTGAATTCGGCAAGCGCGGGAGCGAGGATATTGGCGACGGCAGCGCCACTGGCATAGACGCTGACCCGGCCGCGTTGCAGGCCCTTCAGGTCCTCGATCAGCTGATGCACATGCTCGAGTTCGCGCAGCGTCCGGCCAGCGCGAGCGGCCAGCAATTCGCCGGCGGCCGTCAACTTGACGCCGCGGGCGCTGCGCTCCACCAGCTGCGTGCCGAAGTGATATTCGAGATTCTCGATCTGCCGGCTGATAGCCGTCGGCGCCACATTCAGGTTTTCGGCCGCCTGGCGCATCGAGCTGGTGCGCACCAGTTCGTCGAAATAGATCAGCGCCCGGATCTGCATGCGCGAAACCTCCGGCTAGGCGACAGGTTTGGCGAAGCGATCCCGCCATGCGGGCTGCGCACTCTCGACCGGCAACGCCGTCGCCTCGTAAACGCCGCGGGCGATCGCGCGCGCCATGACGATGGCGGCGAGGTGGCAGAGTTCCATGAAGCTCGGCATGTCGTCGCGATCATGCTTGTTGGTGGAGGCCGCAAATACGGTATCGCCGTCCAGTGGCAGATGCGTCGGCAACAGGGCGCGAGCAAAGCCGTCATGGCCTAAGATCGACAGGCGATGTGCCTCCGCCTTGGTCAACCGTGCATCGGTGACGATGGCGCCGATCGTCGTGGCGGTGACATTGGTGCCCTTCAGCCGCAAGCGCGAATCGATGGTCTGCGGCATGCCGAGCCCGCCAAATTCGCCATCCTCCTCGAAAGGAGCGGCCCAGAAATGCGGCCCATCACCAATGGTGGCCGAGCCGAGCGCGTTGACGGCGACGATGGCCGCGATCCGATGTCCCCTGCTGCTGATGGCGCTGGCCGAGCCGAGCCCGCCTTTGACCGTTGCAGTCGTGGCGCCGGTGCCGGCGCCGACGCTGCCGAGCGCAAACGGCCCTTTGCCCGCCGCCTTGAAGGCGGCATAACCCATGTCGCGATAGGGCGAATGCAGGCCCCAATCCTTGTTGCCGCCATTGATGAGATCGAAGAGGATCGCCTGCGGCGCAAGCGGCACCCGCGCGTCGCCGACCTGCAGACCGCGGCCGATTTCGCGAAGACCCGCCTGAACACCGCCGGCCGCATCGAGCCCGAAGGCGGAGCCTCCCGAAAGAACGAGGCCGTCCACTACTCCAACAGTCATTGCCGGATCGAGCAGCGCCGTATCGCGTCCGCCCGGCGCGCCGCCGAGCACGGTGCAGGATGCGACCGCCGGCTCGTCAAAGATGATGGCGGTGACGCCGGAGCCGAGCGCAAGATCGGTGCAATGACCGACGGCGACGCCTTCGATATCGGTCAGGAGATTGAGAAGAGCAGCCAATGAAAAATCCTTCGCCTTTCGCAGCGCGAGGTGGTCATGGCGATAGGACCGTAAAGAGGGGGAAAAGACAAGATGGGTTTGTGGGTGGTTGGGGCCGACCCTCGTGGTTCGAGGGCCCTTCGGGCCACCTCACCATGAGGGCGGAGTAACCTTCGGGTCGAGATACAACAAAGTCCGACTCCGGAAACGCAAGCAGGATAGGTCCGGCGATTGTAACGAGAAGACTAGCCCTCACCCTGAGGCAGGAGCATGGCGACCCTCGAAGGGCGAGGGCGGGTGGTCAGAAATGGTGGAGGAAACGGCAAAGCCGATCCATTAAACATGGATCGGCTTTGCCCGTTGGCGAGAGAGGAGATCGCGGATCGCGAGCTTCACTTCGTCCGTGTTTCTGAAATGCTGCTCGTCCAGATCGTGGACGTGATATTTCACAGCAATGAACTTGAGTCGATCCTGGTCAGGAACGACGATGCCGACCGGAACGCCGGCGTATTCGATAACTTGCTTCTTCATAAATATACTCCCTCCGCACCGCTATCGGCGCAGACATGGCGAATTGACTGTTTGAATCCGGTAAGGGGACGAACGTCACATTCGACAGCGCGGGCTGGAGCGCGCGCCCGAGCGGTCATGGCCAAGCACGGACCGCCCAAGGATCGAAGCGATGGCTTTAAAATTCAGCATGTCACGTCCCTAGTTGGTGTTGTACTTGTTAAGGCTCCGATTCCAGAGCCGGTGATCCGATGTGTTATTGTCTACAATCTTAGTAGATAATAACAAATACATCTCCAGAAACATATTCCGAAAGATGTCAAAATATCGACGATCGGTAAAATATAATTCCGTACCTGGCTAATTACGGGGTAGGTTGTGTCAACCTCCGCGCAACCTTCCGTAGTGGAACGGTATTGCCAATCACCGACAGACAAGTAGGAATGAACGAGAGATTCGACAATGCCCCGGCGGCATTAAAATTCACCCGCCGCTAAATTACCCTAATGGTTAATGGTGCTGTTGGACGGATCAAAATCCGTCCCCAAGCACCTTTTCCAGCGCCTTCACGAAGAAATCGGCACTCTCGGCGGAAAGGCAGAGCGGCGGCTTGATCTTCAACACATTCAGGTGATCGCCGGTCGGCTGCATGACGACCCCGAGATCGAGCAGGCGCTCGCAGATCGCAGCCGTCTCCTCGGTGGCGGGCGTCAGCGCTTCACGGTTGCGGACGAACTCCACGCCGAGGTAGAGGCCCATGCCGTGCACCGCGCCGATCAGGGGAAAGTGCTCCATGAGCGCGATCAGCCCCGCCTTCAGGCGATCGCCGACGAGCTGGGCGTTTTCCTGCAGGTTCTCGTCTCTCAGAATGTCGAGAACCGTAAGCCCGACGATGGAGCTTACCGGGCTGCCGCCGGCAGACGAGAAGAAATAGCCTTCCTTTTTCAGCGATTCGGCAATCTCGCGGCGGGTGATGACAGCGCCGAGCGGATGGCCGTTGCCCACGCCCTTGGCGATGGTGATGATATCGGGCACGACGCCCTGGCTCTCGAAGCCCCAGAAGTGCTCGCCGAGCCGGCCATAGCCCACTTGCACCTCATCGGCGATGCAGAGGCCGCGGCGCTGCCGCACGGCATCATAGACGCCGGCAAGATAGCCATGGGGCAGGGTGATGCCGCCGGCATTGCCGTAGACCGGCTCCGCGATGAAGCCCGCAAGGCCGTCGCCCTTTTGGTCGATGACCTGCAATTTTGCGGCGACGTCGTCGAGATAATCGGGGCCTGAGTCAGGGCCTCGGAACGGGCCGCGATAGGTATTGGGGGAGATGACGGGATGGACCCAGTCGGGCCGCGTCGTCAGCGCCTGCGGATTGTCGGCAATCGAGGTGGAGACGGCGTCGCTCGCGACTGTCCAGCCATGATAGGCCTCCAGCAGGCAGAGTATGTTTCTCTTGCCCGTATGCGCCCAGGCAAGGCGAATAGCGAGATCATTGGCTTCGGAGCCGCTGTTGACGAGGAAGACGCTGTCGAGCCCCTCCGGCGCCAGCGTCGCCAGCCGCTCGGAAAATTCGGCGACCGCGGCATAATGGAAGCGGGAGTTGGTGTTGAGCCGGGACCATTGCTGCGCGATGGCCGCCGTCAGTCGCGGATGGGCGTGGCCGAGCGTGGTGACGTTGTTGACCATGTCCAGATAGCAGCGCCCCTGCATGTCGAACAGGAATTCGCGCCAGCCTCGCTCGATCTGCGGCGGGGTCTCGTAATAATGTTTCTGCGGCTCGGCGAAATGCGCATTGCGCAAGGAAAGCAGCGCAGAGGAATCCGGCCGTGGCGCTTCGCAGGCAGTGTTGAGAAGAGCTGCGGGCGAGGGGCAGACGGCAGACCATCCATCAGCCTGATCTGCCGTCGCAAAGAGCGGCGGCTCCAGTGTCGGCACGCGGCAGAACTGCACGCGCAATCCGCCGATCGCCGATCCCTCGCTGCCGATCGTGCCCAGGGTCGCGCCCTGTTCGATGGCCGCGCCGTCTTCGAGCGCGCTCTCGACGCCGTCGAGATGCAGGCTGATCTCGTCGCCGACAAGGACGAGATGCTGGCCTTGGCGCTGCAGAAGCCCGAGGAAGGGCGCAGCAACCGTCGCGCCGGCCGGCAGGCAGATGTCGCTGTGCAGGGCGAAATTCTGTGGCGGCGCCATGCTGAGCGGAGCGGCAAGCGACAGGCGGAATTCGCCGTAGCGCGTTGCCGCCGCGCCGGAAGCAATCGCCGCCTGGGCAAGCAGCCGCCAGTCCATGTCAGGCTTTTGCCAGTTGCCATTGATAAAATCCGGCCCGGTGACGGAAAGATCGACAGCGACGATCTCTTGCGGATCGATATCCGGCAGCAGCGCCGCCCAGCCTTCGGTCGCGATCGGGGCGATATCGAAGCCGATCGTTCGCAGGATCGCGGCCTCCATCACATCCGGTTGCGCACCGGTCGCGACATCGAAGATCTCGCGTTCGAAATCGAGATTGCCGCGCACATAGTCGTTGTCGGGATCGATGACGAGCTGCTGTTCGGTGCTTGCGGCCAGGATGACGGCGCGCGCGACGATCAGGGGCCATAGGGCCTTCGCCTCGGCCTCTTCCAGCGGATAGATGGCATGATAGGCCCTGATGGCGGGAAGGATATGGAAGGGATTACCATCAGCGTGATGCAGCAGCGAGGCGCAGGTGACGGCGAGATCGCCGACCAGCCAGCCCTGGATGATATCGCCGAAATCGATCACACCGTCCGGGACGAGCTGACCGTGCGCATCGGGGTGGCTGACGACATTGTCGTCGGTGACATCGTGATGGACGGGCTGCACGCGCAACGCGCTTGCAAGCGGCTGGATGCGCTTGACCGCCGCCACCATTGCCTTGGCGATGCGGTCGCGTGCCTCATGGTCCGTTATCGCCGACAGGAGCTGCACGGCGACCGGCCCGGCCCGGCGCAGGTCCCATTGCAGGTTCCGGTGAAGGCCGGGATGCTCGAAATCGGCGAGATCGCGTGCGAGCCGGGCCGAAAGTGCGCCGAGGCCGGCGGCGGCTGCCGGCGACAGATGCTTGCGCCGCGTCAATGTCTGGCCGGGGAGAAAACCGAGCAACCGGACGAGATAGTCCTGTTCGCGGATGGTGATGGTGAGAATGTCGCGGCCGTTGAGTGACGGCACGACATCGGGTACGCGCGGCGCATCGGGCTTGCCGTGCAGATGGCGGATGGCGGCGTTCTGCGCCTCCAGTTCGACCAGCTCATATTCGGCCCGGCATATCTTCAGCACATAGGCGTTGTCGCCGGCATCGATGCGATAGTTGCGGTCCTGCTGGCTGCCGAGTTCGCTCAATGCTCCGCTGAGGCCATAATGCGTCTGCAGGATCTCGGCTGCGTCTTCCGGCGTGATATCCGGTCTTTGCAGTTGCATACGGTTCACGAGCGCGGCGTCAGCCATGGCATCCCCCCGGACGGTTCATTTGCGTCGACACTAAACCATTCCATCCTAAAGAAAATCACCGAAAACAGATAGGGTGGTCGAACGATAAGTCAGAAGATAGGCTTCGCGCGGCATCCGCCCAGATGCCGACCTCAGTGGAATAGCTGCAACCGGCCCTCGTCTCGCCGGACGATTTCCGTCGCCTCGCCAAGTGTTCTCGCCTTTGGCACGAGCATCAGTCGCGCTTCGGATTGCGGGCGTCACAGCTCGCGAGAAGGTGAATTGACAGGCCTTCAAATCAGCCAGGTTCCGGTCGATCAACCCATTTGCGCCGAATCCCAGGACCACCGGAGAACCATCACATGTCCACCATTACCGAGGCCTCGCCCGATACACCAACGCTCCGATACAGACCGTCGCAGCGAATCCTGCACTGGACTATGGCCATTGTGATCATCTCAGCTCTCGGCCTCGGCCTTTATTGCTCGTATCTCGTGCCGGGCTCGGCGCTTCGCCGCGTCCTTCTCGATGTGCATAAATCGCTCGGCATGACGGCGCTGGTGTTGATTATAATCCGCCTGCCGCTCAGGCTCTCTTTCGGCGAGCCTGCCTATCGGCAGCCGCTCGGCGCACTCAACCACTATGCGGCGCGCGGCGTGCACATCCTGCTTTATGCGCTGATGATCCTGATGCCGCTCGCAGGCTACACGACCTCCGCGGCCGGCGGTCACGACCTGCCGTGGTTCGGGCTTTTCCAGTGGCCTAATCTCCTGCCGCTCGACAAGCCGCTGGAGAGAATCGCCGCCGAAATCCATGAATATGGCGCTTATTGCCTATATGCGATCGTCAGCCTGCATATCCTCGCAGCCCTCTGGCACCACATCTTCCAAAAGGATGAGGTGCTGCGGCGGATGCTGTAATTGGGAAAGGCCGTCGATCGAACGCTCGGGGTTCACCCCATCCGCTCGGATGCGTAGCTTCCCGGGCTTGCCGGGAAGACGATGGTGCGGTTGCCGTTGAGGAAGGTGCGGTAGTGGATATGCGCATGGATGGCGCGGGCCAGCACCTGGCTTTCGACGTCGCGGCCGATCGAGACGTAATCGTCTGCCGACTGTGCATGCGTGATGCGCGCCGTATCCTGCTCGATGATCGGGCCTTCGTCGAGATCGGCCGTCACGTAATGCGCAGTCGCCCCGATCAGCTTCACGCCGCGCTCATAGGCCTGCTTGTAGGGGTTGGCGCCCTTGAACGACGGCAGGAAGGAATGATGGATGTTGATGATGCGGCCCGACATCTTCTGGCACATCGAATCCGACAGGATCTGCATGTAGCGGGCAAGCACGATCAGCTCCGTGCCGGTCTGCTCGACCACCTCCATGATCCGAGCTTCCGCCTGCGGCTTGTTGGCCTTGGTCACCGGAATATGGTGGAAGGGGATGTCGTGGTTGACGACCACCTTCTGGTAATCGAAATGGTTGGAGACGACGCCGACGATGTCGATCGGCAGCGCGCCGATCTTCCAGCGGTAGAGCAGGTCGTTGAGACAATGGCCGAAGCGCGAGACCATCAAGAGCACCTTCATGCGCTTCTTGCCATCGTGGATCTCGGCCTCCATCTCGAACTTCGCGGCGACCGGTTTGAAGCCCTCGACCAGCGCCTCCAAGCCGACCCCTTGCTCGGAGATGAAGGAGACGCGCATGAAGAACTTGCCGGTATCAAGATCGTCGAACTGGCTGGAATCGACGATGTTGCAGCCCTGGTCGGCCAGATAATTGGCGATCGCCGCAACGATCCCGCGCGTCGACTGGCACGATACCATCAATACATAGCTCGTCATGTCTCTTCTCTCTTCTGCCGAGGGTGCCCGCCTGCTTAAATGAAATCGAAGGTATGGGGAATATATCCCCCACCCCTGTTTCGACCGTTACTTTAGGCAGGATTGCGGGAAAAACCGTTCCCATTGCGCCTTCGGACGGCGCATCCCCGCCTTAGCTGCTGGTGGCCAGGGAGAGCCTTTGCGGCTGCTTTGCCTGCGTGCCCTCGTTGAATTTCAGGAAGCCCACCAGAAGCCAGACGAGCCCGGCCGTTTTCATCGAGAAGATGGCCGTGGAGCCGATCATCAGGTTCAGGAACAGGAAGAGGGAAAGGGCGTGGCCGAGGCGCCGCTGATTGACGGTCTCTCCCGCCGGATAGAGAGAAGCATAGAGCCAGAACAGGATCAGCCCGAAGATGGTTGCGCCGTATATGATATAAACATATCCGCTATCGAAGAATATGCCGACCTGATCGAGCTGTAGACCGATGGTGCTCTGCAGGTCCATGCCGAGGAAGGCTTTTACCGTCCCGTTGATGCGGCCAACGAAATTATCGCCTGTTACGGTCGGCTTGAGAGAGTGAATGACGAATCCGACGACGATGATCACGGGCATCGTCAGGAGGTCGAGCATCTTCGGAAGCCAGGGATAGATGAAATAGCCGGCGATGCAGATGAGGCTGAAGATCAGCATCGTGCGCGTATCGTTTGTCAGCAGGATTAGAATGACGGTCGAGAAGAACAGCACCCTGTCGAGCAGCCGCAGCCGGCTGGAGAAGCTGATCAGATAGAGAACCATCACGCCGCAGAAATTGGCAAGCGAGACCTGCTCGAGGAAGATGGACGATGATCGATGGTCTATCAGGCCAAAGGAGAACCGGCCCTCGAAACCCAGCGCGCCACGGAACAGCCCGAGATCGCTATAGGTGGCCGGCGGCACGCCGCGTGTGTTCTGGAAATACTCGGCCGGATGAAAGAGCGCGACATATTCCTTCACCGACACGATTTCGCAGATGAGCACGGCGAGCACGGCCAGGCAGGCGATCCTGAAGGCGAGCTTGAGCGTGCGCTCATTGCAAAGCCTCCCCATGATGGAAAACACGAATATGATCATCACGTTGCGAAGATGATCGACGTAGGCTTGCTTGTTGATGGCGATGACGAAGACCGTCAGCAGGATCGTCAGGAGGAGATACAGCAGCGGCGCCATGTCCTCCTCGTAAACGCCCTTCGTCAGGATATAGGTGAAACTGGCGACCTGAAGGATCACTTCGCTCATCACGACGGCGCTTGGCGTCAGCGGCGTGATGTTGTGATTGATGAAGGCGAGGATGCCGTTGTACAGGACTGCGAGCAGCGAAATCGCAAGAATGACGTAGTTTATGGGCTGCTTTTCGCCTGAGCTTTGCATGAAATATCCGAGGTCGTGGCGTCTTCTCTGGCCATAAGCCACCATATCAGGCCGATGATTCGCGGCAAAGAGTCGAGAAGCCGCCCGTCACTTCGGCTTGACCAGGGCGCATGACGGCGCAAGCGTGGTCTTCTTGCTCAGGCCTTCCACCAGCACTTTCAGCTGCGGCTTGTCGCGGCCGTTGTGCGGCTGGATGTTGAGCGGCTCCTCCGGCGGCCACCAGTCGCCGGCTGCCCAGTAAGCCCAGCCGAGCCAGACGTCGCTGTTCGTGTTCATGACATCGAGTACCTGTTTGAGGCCCTCGAGGCAGCCGTCGTTGGCAGCTACGCCGAATTCGCCCAGGAAGCCGCGCTTGCCGTTCTTGCGCAGCCAGTCCGTAACGTCGTTCAAGCCCTTCTTGGCACTGTCGGTACCGTCACAGGCCGTATGCGTGCCGGAGCTGTCCGCATCCAGATACTGGTGGAATTCGAAGGCGTAGAAATCGAGTGGATCCTTGACGCCGAGCATGACCGTCGCGTTCGAGCCGTCGCCGAGACTGTCGGCCGCCCAGCTATGCGCACCCGTCCAGTTCGTGCCGGGCACGAGGATGAGGTTGCGGGCGCCGACGGTGCGGATGCTCCGGATTGCTATATTGGCCAGCTCCAGCCAGTCGGGTGCCTTGATATCGTGCGGCTCGTTCATCAGGCCGAAGGAGACACCTTTGCGATTGGCGAATTCGACGGCGAGCCGCGCCCAGAAATCGCCGAAAGCCAGATCGGTCGCGGGCACCTGCTTCAGCTGGATCTTGTCGTAGTAGCCGTAATTGTGGGGATCGAGGACAACGGCCATGCCATGTTTCTGAATGAGATCGACGGCATCCTTGAGCCTTTGCAGTTCGGCTCCGTTGAAAGGCTGGCCAAGCACAGGCTGCAGCCGCTCCCAGCGGAAGGGCAAGCGCACCACGTTCATGCCCTTGCCTGCGAAGTAACCGACCGTCTCTTCGGATGGGTAGGTGTAGTTGACGTTGACCGCGCCGTCGCGCTCGCCATACTCCGCGCCGGAAAGATTGACACCCCGATAGCAGAGCTGCGACGCGGCAAAGCTGCTGTCCGCCTGCGCCGCTGCGGCCAGCATGACCGTCCCGGCCAGCAGGCGGCGCAGAAATCTCGTAATCGATCCCGTCATTGCACGTTCCTGTTGTCCACGCGAATACATCGTTCTCATAAGGGCCACGGTATTGAATAATGATGAAGGGCCGGACCGAACCGGCGCCTGCATGGCGACTTCCTGGGAGTGTCCTTAATGTTCCGTTAGCCAAACATTTCTAAACTCTCGGCATCTGCTGCGTGGAATCGGCCTGCGGAGCATTGAAAGTCTGACATGAGCTCAATGGAACAAAGCAGGAGAGCGAACCGACTTGCGGGTTGGCGCGATACGGAGCCGTCTGACGCGCAGCGCGACGGCTTGCGTCTGCGCAGTCCGGTATTGCGTCCGCGTGATTTCGTCGCCGAAGCAGAGCCCGATACATCATCAGATCAAGTCGATCAGGCAAGCCGCGACAACTCCGCGCCCAGGCAGATGCCGGGCCGGCGCGACCTTGAAAAGGAAGCGCCGCCGCAGCCAGCTGTCGAGCCGTTGGCTGTCGCCGCTGCGCCGCTGATGGAACCGGCAGCCGTTGCCGTACCGCCGGTCGCTCCACAACCGGTGCCGATACCTGCGGCAGATACACCATTGATCGATCTGCGCTCCGCCATTCGCTCGATCTGGGCAATGAAATTTCTGGTTCTCGCCTTGGCGGCGGTCTGCGCCGTGCTGGGCGCGGCCGTTATTCCGCTCATTCCGCAGAAATTCTCGGCCGAGACCAGTCTTTATTTCGATCCTCGACCCGCCGGAGGCGCCGATTCCTCGCAGCAGGCCCCGACGGCGCCGGAGCTGATCACGACGATGATCGACAGCCAGACCCAGATCCTGTCTTCGGGCAAGGTGCTTGGTCGCGTCGTCGATGCGCTGAAGCTCGACCAGGATCCGCAGTTCGATGGCGGCGCCACCGGCGAGGCAGCGAAATACATAGCGACGGCGACCCTGTCGAAGGCAGTGCAAATCGCTCGCGAGTCGAGCACCTATGTCGTAACAGCCAAGGTGACGACGCGCGATCCGCAGAAATCGGCAGACATCGCCAACCAGCTCGTGTCCTCCTTCATCGAGGAGGAGAGCGGAGCAGCTGCGAAGAGCTTCAAGACGAGCAACAGTGCACTGGACAGCAGGCTTGACGATCTGCGCCAGCAGGTGCTTTCAGCCGAAAAGGCGGTAGAGGCCTATCGCGCCGACAATGACATGGTTGCCGTCGAAGGCAATCTGATCTCCGACAAGCGCCTGACAGCGCTGAACGACATGCTGGTGACCGCCCAGCAGAGGACGATCGAGGCCAAGGCTCGCGCGGATGCCGCCGGCAAGCTGAGCTTCGAGGATGTTGTCGCCAACAACCCTAACAATCCTACCGCCGCCACGGCATCGACGGCGCTGAGCAGCCTGCGGCAACAATATGCGACGCTTGCCGCCAGTGTCGGCAGCCTGCAGAGCCAGCTTGGTGCCCGTCATCCGCGCCTGCTTGCGGCGAAATCCTCGCTGGAAAGCCTCGCCGCGGAAATTCGCAGCGAATTGCAGCGACAGATGACCTCGGCGCGCGCCGACTATGAGCAGGCGCAAGCGGCCGAGCAGGATATTGCCAAGGAACTGGCGGTGCAGAAGTCATCGCAGGTCAATACGTCGGGCAAGCTCGTCGGCCTGAACGAATTGCAGCGCAAGGCCGCCGCCACCCGCGATCTTTATGAGTCGCTTCTGAAGCGATCCGGTCAGAGCAGCGATGCGCAGGATCTGTCGCAGAGCAATATTCGCGTGATTTCCGAGGCGGAACCGCCGCTGACCGCAGACGGACCGGGCCGGAAAGTGATGATGGTGGCGGGATTGATCGCCGGCGCAATGTTCGGCGCAGGTCTTGGCATGACCTTCGCCATTCTCATCGGCCTGTTCCGGCATCCGGTGATCCGCGGCTATCTCGCCAAGTGAGCCCTATTGATCTTTTTCCGCCTTCGGCCTCTTCAATATCGGAGATGCAATTGTGCGCCGGCTGTTCTAGATGTAAATCGGCGCTGGGAATGATTGAATTTTGCTAATGAAGGCATGATGCAATCATCATGCGTCATGTGGGTACATTGTGAGACGATCTATGCGAGAGAAGCGGTGCGCTGTTCCGATGACCGGCGCCAGGGGAAACTGACCAATGGTGCCCGCGGATAAGCTCGTCCTGCCGTTCCTGGCGCTGCCGCGCTCCACCAAACGTGCGCTCGCGCTGCTGGTCGATGCCAGCCTTTGTGTGTTGACGGTTTGGTTTGCCTATTGTCTGCGCCTCGATGATTGGGTCATTCTGGAAGGCGTCGAATGGCTGCCCGCCATCGTCTCCCTCCTGGTCGCCATACCGATCTTCATCGTCCTTGGCCTCTATCGCGCCATTTTCCGATATGCCGGCCTTTCGGCTTTCGTGACGGTCCTCAAGGCGGTGGCCATCTACGCGCTCGCCTTCATGACGATTTTTACCGCGATCAGCGTGCCGGGCGTGCCGCGCACGGTCGGCATATTGCAGCCGCTGCTGCTGCTGATCGCCATCGGCCTGTCGCGCATGTGGACGCGCTATTGGCTCGGCAATGCCTATCAGCGGCTCTTGAACCGCAACCAGCTCGCCAAGGTGCTGATCTACGGCGCTGGCGCTTCGGGTCGTCAGCTCGCGGGCGCTCTTGCCAACAGCGCCGAGCTGAATGTCGTCGGCTATCTCGATGACGATCACAACCTGCAGGGCAGCATCATGGGCGGCCTGCCGATCTATGATCCAATCGACCTGCCGGCGCTTGCGGTTACCAGCGAGATCAAGGGCGTGTTGCTGGCCTTGCCGAACGCGACGCGGCAACGCCGCAACGAAATTCTCGAAGACATGCGCAAGGCTCGTGTCACCGTGCGAACCATGCCGGATTTGACAGCACTGGCGCAGGGCCGTGTCGCGGTCTCCGACCTGCGCGAACTCGATATCGAGGATCTGCTCGGCCGCAACGTGATTGTCCCTGACCGTGCGCTGATCGAGAAGAACATCCGTGGCAAGGTCGTCATGGTGACCGGCGCTGGCGGCTCAATCGGCAGCGAGCTCTGCCGCCAGATCCTGAAGAACGGCCCATCCTCCCTGCTGCTGGTGGAGCAGAATGAATTCGGGCTCTATGCCATTCACGGCGAGCTTGAAAAATCGGCTGCATCCGCAGAACCCGCCGATATTCGTATCATCCCCTTCCTCGCATCCGTCCGGGACGGCCAGCGCATCAGGCAGATCATGGAGGCATGGCGGCCGAAAACCGTCTATCACGCCGCCGCCTATAAGCATGTGCCGCTTGTCGAGTACAATCCCGCCGAAGGCATCCGCAACAACGTGCTGGGAACGTTGATCACGGCCCAGGCGGCGCGTGATTATGGCGTCGAGGATTTCGTCCTCATCAGCACGGACAAGGCCGTCCGTCCAACCAACATCATGGGCGCGAGCAAGCGGCTGGCGGAGATGGTGCTGCAGGCGATGGACGCCGGTCGCAAACCCGGTGTCGCCAGCACCAATTTCTCCATGGTCCGCTTCGGCAACGTGCTTGGCTCATCCGGCTCAGTCGTGCCGCTGTTTCGCCAGCAGATCCGCGACGGCGGCCCGATCACGCTGACGCATCCCGACATTACCCGTTATTTCATGACCATTCCCGAGGCATCGCAGCTGGTGATCCAGGCTGGTGCGATGTCGGGTGGCGGCGATGTCTTTCTGCTCGATATGGGCGAGCCGGTACGCATCGCCGATCTCGCCCGCCGCATGGTGGAATTGTCTGGTCTGACGGTCAGGGACGAGGAAGAGCCCGATGGCGATATCGAGCTGGAAATCACCGGTTTGAGGCCGGGCGAAAAGCTTTTCGAGGAATTGCTGATCGGCGACAACCCGCAGCCGACGAGCCATCCGCGTATCATGCAGGCCAAGGAGGATTTCTTGGCCTGGCCGGAACTGTCGAAGCGACTTACGGCGCTGGAGGCGGCACTGGACGAGAACGACATACCCTTGGCAAGGACAATGCTGCAGAAGCTGGTGTCCGGTTATGCGCCGAGCAGTGAAGTGGTCGATCTGGTTTACCGCGAGCGTGAAGCGGACCTGGACGTCGTGCAGCCGAATCTCGACAACGTCGCTCCGCTCTAGAGCGCTTCCACGAGAAGTGCGCAGCGGTTTTCCGTCCGGAATTGCGCAACCGCTCCGGCGTCAGTGTTCGATGGTGCTGACGCCCGTCTCCCGCTTGACCTTGATGGCATAGCGCCAGCGCTGCAGCTGATCGCATGTGCGGAACCAGTGTGCGGTTGCCCGCAGCAGGAAATGTCGCTTCACGGCGCGATAGTGCACGCGCTTGCCGATCGTCGTATCGGAGCGATACGGGCTGAAATCCGCAATATTTTCGAGCGTTGCAAATGTCTCTACGCCGGTGGACCAGCCGCGCTCAAGAGCGACGTCATAGGGAAGGAGCATGGGCTTCAGCGCGATGAGCAACTTCTTGGCGGCCTTGCGATTGACGATGTAACAGGCGGCGGATCCTTGTGGGCCGTGCATGCAGCGTCCGACAACATCGTTTTCGGCGGTCTCTGAGATCGGTTTGAAGCCGACCAGGCGATGATTGACCAGCTTGACGAGGCGTGCGCCGTTAACGCACTCCATGGCGGCAATCGCACGCGGGATCAGTCTTTCGTTCAGCTCTACGTCATCCTCCATGATGATGGCCATCTTGTCGCCGCTGGCGACGAATTGCTGGAGGGCAAGCAGGTGGCTGCGATAACAGCCATATTCGCCGGGCAGCAGCTTGCGGCCGTTATGGTAGATGAACGATTTCGGGTGAAAATCGGCGCGATCCCTCTCCGCGACTGTACGACCGTCGATAGCCGGAATTCGCGTGATATTCAGGTCGTACTCCATGGCCTGGCCGCACAATCTCTCCCAGCGCTCACGCGAGCGTTCGAGATTGATGACATAGATGCGAACTTGCTGCGCGCTCTCGGCAACAATGAAAGGGTCAACGGTCGGAGAAATACGACTAATCTGTTCGAGAATGACTGTTACTCCTACAAACAGAAATCGCGTTGGCGGGAAATGAAGAATGCAAGACTTATACTATATAACATGCTTATGACTTGTCGCAAATGCCTGATGCACGTGGATGTTGCATTTTCAGATAAAAGCATTTTGTTTGGTGTAACGTCTCGTGATCGGTTCCCTGCCGGGATGGATATTGCCGGCCGGATATGATTTTGCGGAATTGCCCGTTGGCGCCCGACATCGGCTTTACTATATCTGATTGGTGCGGCGCACGGTCGTGGCGTCCGCATTGGTGAAGGACGATAGCAATTCATGTGGACCAGATCGAAAATCGTCATTGTTGCTCTGTTCCTCGCAGGCCTCATGCCCGCGACCGGCTTTGCCGACAACCCACTTCTCCCTAAGCCATATGTCCGCCCCGTCTATCCTTACAAGGACCTGCCGGGTGTAACTGAGCCCAAAATGGCGGCCGACGAGAAATTTCAATGCCGCACGACCACCTTATATCCGGATGACTTCTATAGAGGCTACTTCTACCGGGGCCTGCCGCGCCTGGGTTATGTTTGCGAGCAGGACGGCGTCATCTCCAGCAGCACCAGAAAGCCAAACTACCAGTATTGGCAATATAACGGACCTGACAGATAACGCCATCGCCATGCCGAAATAAGCAGCAATGCGATGAAATGAGGCGCAGCCTCTTCCGATAGGGCTGCGCATTTTTAGGCGTTCATCTGAAAATAAATTTCATGTTTTCGAGTGAATGCGCGAACGTCGTTGACGAATGCGAAAATTTGTCCCAATCTTACGAAAATAAATTACGTAATGGGAACTGAAAAAGTATGCGAGTTGGAATCATTGGGCTGGGATTCCGCCTGGGATATCTGGGCTATGTCTTCAAGGCGATTGATGACAGTTTCGAGATCGCCGGATATGTCGATCCGGAGCCGGCGGGTCTGCCCGGCTTGATCGAAAAGGGCATTTCCGCCGGAAAGGCTTACGCCACTCCCCAGGAGTTGATTGCCAACGAAAAGTTCGATCTGCTGATGATCGGCTCGCCAAACCATATGCACCTTGATCATATCCGCATCGGTCTCGAAGCCGGTCTCAAGATTTTCTGCGAAAAGCCGATCGTCACCACCATCAAGGACAGCATCGAGCTTGCCCGGCTGATGGCGAAATATGGCCATGAGCGGCTGATGGTCGGTCTCGTGCTGCGCTATTCGCCCATGTATCGCGATCTGCTGGTCGCGCAGGCCGAGGGAAAGCTCGGCAATGTCGTTTCCATCGAAGCGTCCGAGCATATCGAGCCTTACCACGGCGCCTTCTTCATGCGTGACTGGCGCCGCTACGAGCATTATTCCGGCAGCTTCATGCTGGAGAAATGCTGCCACGACCTTGATCTCTATAATGGCGTGGTCGGTGCGCGCCCGGAGAGGGTCGCAAGCTTCGGCGGGCGCAAGAGCTTCATTCCGGAAAACGATCCGGCAAAGGAAGGCATCAACGATCTCGAGCTTTTCCATCGCAAGCCGAGCGGCTGGATGGGATCGGACAAGGTCTTCGACAGCGATGGCGACATCATCGATTATCAAGTGGCGATCGTCGAATACGCCAACGGCGTCGGCATGAACTTCCATACCAATCTGAACGTACCTGACCAGTTCCGTCGCTTCGCCATCATGGGCTCGCGCGGCATGGCGGAAGGCGACTTCATTCGTGGCTATTTCAACGTTCACGAGATGCTGACCGGCAACAAGGTGGTCGAAAAGACCTATGCGACGCGCACAGCGCTTTCGCAGCACTATGGTGCCGACGAGCAGATGGCCGCCGATATCATCTCGCATGTCAAATCGGGGCAGCACTTGCCGGTCTCGACCTTGAATGCGCTCGAGGCAGGCATCCTGGCGCTTTCGATGGATGAGGCACGCATGAAGCGAACCGTCGTGGATCTCCGACCGATCTGGGACGAGTTCGACGAAGCGCTCTATTCACGAGCAGCCTAGGGAGGGGCGCAAGATGGGTGTTCAACGCAGCACAATCATCTTCGCTTGGGTCCTGCTTTTTCCGGCTCTTCTTTACGTCACCATCATCGTCGCCTATCCATTGGTCGACACCATAATCCTGTCCTTCACAGATGCGTCGTTGAAGAAGGTGACGAACTGGGTCGGCTTCGAGAATTACGGCAAGATCTTCAACGATACATTCGCATCGGTGATCGTCCGCACCTTCATCTGGACGTTCTTTTCCGTGTCGATCAAGATGATCATCGGCACCTTGGGCGCGACGATGCTGAATGCGGCGGTTCCCGGCCGTGCGCTCTTCCGGGTGCTGACCATGCCGCCCTGGATCGTGCCCATGGCGATCGGCATCTTCATGTGGGGCTGGATGTACAATGGCCAGTTCGGCATGATTTCCGGCCTGCTGCAGCGCTTCGGTGTCGTCGACGGCCCGGTTGCCTTTCTTGCCTATGGCGATACGGCCTTCTGGGCGACGATCGTCACCGACGTCTGGATCGGCGTGCCGATGGTCACTCTTTATATGTTGGCGGCCATGCAGGCGATCCCGCAGGATCTTTATGAAGCCGCCTGGACGGATGGTGCCGGCCGTTTCTATCGCTTCCGCCGCATCACTCTGCCGCTCCTGGTGCCCTCGCTGGTTACCATGTCGATGCTGTCGTTGATTTCCACCTTCAATTCCTTCGACATCATCTGGATCTTGACTCGCGGTGGCCCGAATGGCGAGACGACGACGATGATCATCGACACCTATCGCACGGCGATCGGGTCGTACAAATATGGCGAGGGCGCAGCCCGCGCGGTGCTGATCTGCATCTTCCTGTCGCTCTTCTGCTTCGCTTACTTCCGCCTGACCAGCCGCTTTTCAACGGGAGCCAAGCGATGAGCCAGCCCGCGATGATCCATCGCTACAAATGGTATGAACTCGTCGGCATCTATGCCGGAATCCTGCTGTTCCTCACCTTCGTCCTGGCGCCCTTCATCGAAGGGTTCCTGGTCTCGCTGAAGCCGCTCAGCCAGCTTTTCTCCTCGCCCTACCGCTTCATTCCCGAAAATGGCTCTTTCGCCGCCTACCGGACGATGTGGACCAGCGTGCCGGGCTTTGGCTGGTATATCTTCAACTCGTTTTTGATCTCCGGTTCGATCACCATCATCGTGCTGATCCTTGTGGTGCCGGCGGCCTATGCCTTCGCCCGGTTCGAGTTCAGGGGCGCCGGCCTGCTGCTCGGCGCCTTTCTGGCCGTCAAGATGTTCTCCGGTGCGGTTCTTCTGATCCCGTTATTTCGGCTCATGCGCTCCTTCGGCGTGCTCAACACCTATTTCGCCATGATCATACCTGGGGTGGCCTTCATCATTCCCACAGGCATCTGGCTGCTGCACACCTATATCAGGCGCATCCCCCGCGAGCTCGACGAGGCCGCCTATGTCGACGGTGCGAGCCAGTTCTATACGCTGCGTCGCGTCATTCTGCCGATCGCCATGCCCGGCATCACCGTGGTTGCGATTTCCTCCTTCATCGAGGCCTATGCGCAGCAGTTCATCTATGCGCTCACCTTCAATTCGAAAACGGAATACATGCCGCTGCCGGTTGGGCTTTTTGCCTATTTCGGCCGGCAGGAGGTCGTATGGAACGAACTCATGGCTGCAAGCTTCGTCGGCATCGCGCCGGCGCTGGTCGTGATCTTCTTCCTGCAAAGGTATCTCGTCAGCGGTCTGACCGCTGGCGCGGTGAAGCAATAAAATCAATCAACCACCAGAGAAACGGGAGCTTAAACGTGACATTCCATTTCAAAACGGGGCTGCTTGCCCTTGCTTTGCTCGGCTCCACCGCGCTTGGCGCCGTGACCGCCCATGCCGCCGACAAGGAAATCAGCTGGATCTATTGCGGCGACAGCATCGACCCGATCCATGTGAAATATATCAAACAATGGGAAGACAAGAATCCGGGCTGGTCCGTCAAGCCTGAGGTCGTCGGCTGGGAACAGTGCCAGGACAAGGCGACGACGCTGGCTGCGGCCGGCACGCCGGTCGCCATGGCCTATGTCGGTTCGCGCACGCTCAAGCAGTTCGCGGAGAACGACCTCATCGTTCCTATCCCGATGACGGACGATGAGAAGAAGACATATTATCCGGGTATCGTCGGTACCGTTACGTCCGATGGCCAGCAGTGGGGCGTGCCGATCGCCTTCTCGACCAAGGCGCTCTACTGGAACAAGGACCTCTTCAAGCAGGCAGGCCTTGATCCGGAGAAGCCGCCGACCACCTGGGCTGAAGAAATCGCCGACGCCAAGACGATCAAGGAAAAGACCGGTATCCCCGGCTACGGTCTGTCGGCCAAGACCTTCGACAACACCATGCACCAGTTCCTCCATTGGGTTTACACCAACAACGGCAAGGTGATCGACGGCGACAAGATCGTCCTCGACAGCCCGGAGGTGCTTGCCGCCCTTCAGGCGTATAAGGACATCACGCCTTACTCCGTCGAAGGACCGACTGCTTACGAGCAGAACGAAATGCGCGCCATCTTCCTCGATGGCAAGGTCGGCATGCTCCAGGCCGGTTCGGGCGCTGCCTATCGCCTGAAGGAAACGAAGATGAACTGGGGCGTCGCTCCCCTGCCGCTCGGCCCATCGGCCAAGGGTCAGGGCACGCTGCTCATCACCGACAGCCTTGCCGTCTTCAAGGGAAGCGGCGTCGAGGACAAGACGATCGAATTTGCGAAGTTCATCACGTCGCCCGGTCCGCAGAGCGAGTACGAGCTGCAGGGTGGCGCCGGCCTCACGCCTCTGCGTCCGTCTCCGCTGGTCGATGAGTTCGAAAAGAAAGATCCTTTCTGGAAGCCGTTCATCGACGGCATCAGCTATGGTGGTCCCGAGCCGCTGTTCAAGGACTATAAGGGCTTCCAGAACGTGATGATCGAGATGGTCCAGTCTGTCGTGACAGGCAAGGCCGAGCCGGCGGCCGCCCTGAAGAAGGCAGCTGCCGATCTCGAGCAGTACAAGTAAGATCGCAAATCGCCGGGCCGTGCGCATCGCGCGCGGCCTTTCGAGCCCTGCACGCACAATGGCGGCGCCGCGCGGAGACAGAGTTTGGGAAAGCTGCACCTTCATCAGGTCAAGAAATTCTATGGTCATTTCGAGGTCATCAAGGGCGTCGAGCTCGACGTTACGGACGGCGAGTTCATCGTCTTCGTTGGCCCCTCCGGCTGCGGCAAGTCGACCCTGCTGCGGATGATCGCCGGCCTTGACGAGGTGACCAGCGGTGACATCATGATTGATGGTGCCCGCGTCAACGATCTGGCGCCCGTCAAGCGCGGCATTGCCATGGTCTTCCAGTCCTATGCCCTTTATCCGCATATGACGGTATTTGAGAACATCGCCTTTCCCTTGCGTGTCGAGAGCATGCCGGAAGACAAGCTCAAGGCCAAGGTCGAGCATGCCGCCCGCATCCTGCATCTCGATCAGCGTCTGCAGCAGAAGCCGGGCATGTTGTCCGGCGGCCAGCGCCAGCGCGTCGCCATCGGCCGCGCGATCGTCCGCGAGCCGAAGATCTTCCTCTTCGACGAGCCCTTGTCGAACCTCGATGCCGCTCTGCGCGCCGATATGCGCATCGAGCTGGCGAAGCTGCATCATCAGTTGCAGGCGACCATGATCTACGTGACCCACGACCAGATCGAAGCCATGACCATGGCCGACCGGATCGTCGTCCTCAATGCCGGCGAGATATCGCAGGTCGGCGAGCCGCTGGAGCTCTATCACAAGCCGGCGAATACATTCGTCGCCCGCTTCATCGGCAATCCCAAGATGAACTTTCTGCCCGTAACCTGCACTGACGTCAGCGAGGCCGGCGTGGAGATAGACTATAAGGGTCAGAAGGCGCTGTTGCCGGTGACGCCGCGTCAGGATGCGGTCGGCAAGGCCCTCACGCTGGGCATCCGGCCGGAGCATGTCCAGCTCGGCGGCGGCGAGCTGACATTGACCATCGTGCCGACCGTCGTCGAGCATCTGGGTGCGCAGACCGTTGCCTACGCTGCCGCCGAGGGTGTCGACGAGAATTTCTGCGCCACGCTGCCGGGCAGTGCCGCCATCCGCCTGGAGGCACCGCTCAAGACCGGCATGCGTTTCGCCGATTGCCATCTGTTCGATGAAAGCGGCATGGCTTTCGAGCGTAGGGTGGAACTGACCGATATCGACATGGACTTGCTGAACTCTGCTTCAGTGTGAAAGGTCCCTCGGGGCCGCCTCGTCCTTCGAGGCTCCGCCCCCCTTCGACAAGCTCAGGGCGCTGCGCACCTCAGGATGAGGCGGAGCGAGCCAGCGCTATGACAAAATAGCAGTCGAGCGATTAACTTTCCCGTCGCCGGACGGGAAAGGATCAGCTCTCCTAGTGAGGTGCGTAGATCGCGAGGCGTGAGGACTAGCCCTCATGGTGAGAAGGCCCATAGGGCCGTCTCACCATGAGGGCGGGTTGGTGCTGAAGCCGTTACCAGACTAGGCCGCGCGCAGCCACATCCTCGACGCGCGTGACGATACCGTCGCGGTGAAACACCATCTGATCGAACAGGTTGGACACGACGCAGGTATGGTTTGGGATGATGCGGATCTTGTCGCCGATCTGCGGGCGCGGACCGGTGCAATTGGATAGATCGATGACGCCGTGTTCTTCCGAAAGGCCCTTGATCACGGCTTCCGGATAGTCGACCACCTGGCCATAATCAGCAAAGCCGAGGAGATCGGAGGTGAGCGCCTTCGAGCCGGCATCGATGACGGCGCGGTCTTCCGTCGGCCGCGAGACGACGGTGGCGAGGATATGCATTGCGCAATCTTCCTCGCGGCAATGGCCTGCACGCACCATCGATCTGTCATTGTAGATATAGGTTCCGGCGCGATGCTCGGTGGCCGCCGTCACGAGATGCGCTTCGAACAGGCTCGGCGTGCCGCCGTTGCTGACGATCGGGCATTCGATGTTCTCGCCCTTCAGCAACGCGACGGCTTCGGCGAGGAACGCCTGTGTTCCGGCAGCATTGTTCGGCTTCGGATAGCTCATCAAGCCGCCGAAGACGAGGCCCTGTTTGCCGGCGATATGCTTGCCGAGCGCAGCAGCTTCGGCTGGCGATTGCACGCCGCAGCGCGCCCCGCCGGTGTCGCATTCCACCAGCACGGTCAGCGGTCTGCGTTTAGCGAACCAGGCAGAGAGCCCATCGACGGTGACGGTGCTGTCGGCCACGACCTTCAAGCCGGAAATGCGATCGTTCAAGGCCGAGAGGCGAACGAGCTTTTCGGGGCCGAGAATATTGAAGGTGATCAGGATATCCTCGAAGCCCGCATCGGCGAAGGCTTCCGCCTCGGTGATCTTCTGGCAATTGATGCCCTTGGCGCCGGCGGCCACCTGGGCGCGGGCAAGCGCCGGAATCTTGTGCGTCTTGATATGCGGCCGGAAGTTCAAGCCGTTCGCATCCATGTAGGACTGCACGCGGGCTATATTCGCCGCCAGCCGCTCTTCGTCGATGATCGGACGCGGCGTCGAAATTCTGTCGATCCGGTCGCCGGGCTTGGGGCTGATTTCGAGCGCAATATCATGTGCCATCTCAGGCTTCTTTCCGTTCTTCCGCATGAGGGTCGGCCACCATCGGCCAGATATCTTTCCGCGCGCGCCGATAGGGCGTGCGGGCCGGATTGTTCGGATAGGGCGTTCCGGCGGAGCAGTAAAGGATCTCCGAGGCAATCCTGGAGAAGGACGCGTAGAAATGATTGGTCGATTTGATGACCAGGATCTTCTTGGCCGTCGGATCGATGCCCATCACGGAGAAGAGGCTCGGATCGAAGCTCTGCGCGCGCGTCGAATTGAGGATGATGTCGATGCCGTCGAGCTGGATATGCGCGGCGTCGCCAAAGGGGGCGAAGCTTTCGCCGAAGCGCATCTCGGCACTGGCGACGAGGCTGATGATCTTGACGAGGCCGTCGATGGGATTGCCCGTGCCCGGCGCAGATTTCGCGCCGAACCGCAGCGGAATTTCCGCGCCTTCGCCGGCCGCCATGCAGATCTGCACCGCCATCGGATCCCAGATCGTGCCGATCGCCGTGTCGGTGGCGCCGCGGTCGAGCAGTTCCTGAAGAATGACGGTCGCATCACCAGCCGTGCCGCCGCCAGGATTGTCCCAGAGGTCGGCAATGACGACAGGTCCTGATGTCGCCGCCATGGCCTGGCTCACCGCCTGTTTCTCGTCGATCTGCGGCATGATGAACGTGCCGCGCTTGGAGAAGAGCTCCAGCCCGAGAGTGCGCGCGATCGCAGAGCCCTTGTCCGGCTTGCTATTGGTCACGACAAGCAGCTTCGTGCCCATCTCAGGCACGTCGCCGGCCATGAAACCATGAATGACCGATATCGACAGGATATCCGCATCGCTCTTTTCCATCGCCATGATCTTGTCGACGAAGGAGCGCATCGGCTCTCGCGATGTTGGAAAGACATCGATCATGCGGCAATCGAACACGGACATAGCCGGTTTTACGCGGCCTTCCAGCGTATCGACGGCAATACGCCAGAGGTCCTCGGCGCGGTCGACGAAATCGGTGTGCGGGAATTCCTTGAAATAGACGAAGAGATCCGCCGCAGTCAGGCGCTTGGTGGTCAGATGGCTGTGCGGGTCGAGTTCGGCGCAGACAAGAATGTCCGGCCCGACGATCTCGCGGACCCGGGACAGGAAGTCGCCCTCGGTGTCCTCATAGCCGTCCGCAACCATGGCGCCGTGCAGGCCAAGCACGACGGCATCGACCGGCATGGCCGCATGAAGCTGATCGAGAATCTCGTCCCGCAGGTCCTCATAGGTCCGGCGGTTCACCAGGCCGGCAGGATCGGCCCATGTAGCCGTGCCTTCGATCAGTTCCCAGCCCTTTTGGGCGGCAACGCGCCGTCCCACAGTGATCGGTGCGGAACAGAGTGTCGGCGTTTCCGGATGCATGCCTGGCGGCGCATAGAGGGAAGCCTCGAAGGCGCGCCGGTCGATACAGATCGGGGAGAAGGTATTCGTCTCGGTCGCGAATGCCGCAGTGAAAATGCGCAATACGGTCGCCTTTATTCCATGGGGTTCGGCAGGTAACCGGTAAAGCCGGAGATCTTCCAGCGCCCCTCATGCAGTCGGCAATAGTAAAGTGTCTGCCATTTCATCACGTCGATGCCGCCATCCGACTTCTTCAGGCTGCCGTCGAATTTCTTGCGCACCAGCGCCGTGTCGCCTTCGATCTCGATGTCTTCGAGCGTCGTCGTGGTGAAAATGGCGGTGCGCGGATCCTCGGCAAAGGATTGGCCGGCGAAGTCGCGCGCCTGGCGCAGCCATTCCTCGCGATAGGCTGTCAGTGTCGGAAAAGCCAGACGCCACTTGTCTGGGCTGATTTCGCGCCGGCCGTCGATGCCGATGAAGCCATCCTCGACGAAATCGCCTGCTACCAACGACCAGTCGGCGGCAAGGAAAGCGTCGATGTCACGCGGCACGAGCATCTCCCAGATCGCATGCCTGGTGGTATCGCTGACAGGGAAGGGATTCATGAAGGGATCACGCATTGTATCGGCCGTCATTTAAATTCTTTTCATAATCTACGATTTTCACTGGTCAAATTCTGCTTTCTATGGTCACTTGTCAACGCATCAAGAAAATAATTTGCAGGAATCGCATGATGTCCATCAAGCGTTATGGTTCCGGCCAGAGAAGAGCGGCGGCGAGGCGCAACCGCTCTTGCGCCATGTTTTGGCGCCGATGATGGATAGCCGGATTGAGATGGATTGCGTCGCTCATTAAGTATCGGACGTTCTTAAGCGCAGCAACGCAAAAGGGGGGCTGATGGATATCTTCACGACCATGCAGGACGAGAGGGGGCGGCTTTCACAATCGGAAGTCCGCATCGCCGATATCGTCCTCAGTGATTTCGAATTCGCTGTTAACGCTTCCATCATCGAGCTGGCCGGCAAGGCGGATGTCTCGCCGCCGACCGTCACCCGCTTCTGCCGCCGCCTCGGCTGCGAAAGCTTCTCCGATTTCAAGGTGCAGCTTGCGCGCACGGCCTATGTCGGCATGCGCTATCTCAAGCCCGAGCCGAAGAGCATCGCCCCGGCCGATGTCGCCCAGGACATCATCACCAAGGCGCAGAATGCGCTCTTCCTGCTGCATCGCGGGCTGGATGTCGCGGCCATCGAGCAGGCGGCCAATCGGCTCGCCGGCGCCGAGATGATCTACGCCTTCGGCTCCGGCGGCAATTCCTCGATGATCGCCAGCGAGATGCAGAACCGTCTGTTCCGGCTCGGCCTGCGCATCACCGCAAGCTCCGACCACAGCATGCAGCTGATGATGGCTGCGGCCGCCAAGCCGACGGATGTGCTGATCGGTTCGTCTTTTTCCGGCCGTAACGCCGAGCTGGTGCGCGCCTTCACGCTGGCGCGCGAGGCCAAGGTGCCGACCATCGCGCTGACGCAGAGCGGAAGCCCGGTGGCGCATGTCGCCGACATCACCGTGCCGGTCGATCTGCCGGAAGGCGAGAATATCTATCGGCCGACATCGACGCGCATCGCATATGTGGCCGTTCTGGACATTCTCGCCAGCCTCGTTGCCTACCGTATCCAGCCGCAGGCCACGGTGACATTGCGCCGTATTAAACAGCAGCTCGTCACCCATCGCGACGGCGACGACCGCCAGCTTCTCGGGGACTAGGATTTAATCAAGGGAACAGACATATGAGCAGATCGGTAGCCATCGTCACCGGGGCCGCGGGCGATATCGGCCGTGCCATCGCCAAGCGCCTGGCGGATGATCATGATGTCATCCTGCTCGTCGATATCGACGAGGCTGCCGCGCAAAAGGCGGCGGAGGCGCTGGGCACCGCAGAGCGCTTCGTTGCCTTCAAGGCGGATATAACAAGCGAAGCCGATACCGCCGAGATGGCGAAGGCCGCGTCGAGGCTCGGCACCGTCAAGACGCTGGTCAACAATGCAGGGGCTGCCCGCGCCGTCAGTCTGCACGATACGACGCCTGAGATATGGCGCGCCGACAATGCCCTCAATCTGGAAGCGGCGTTTCTCTGCTTCCGCGCCGTCGAGGACATATTGAAGGCCTCGAAAGGGTCGCTGGTCAACATCGCCTCCGTCAACGGCTTGGCCGTTTTCGGCCACCCGGCCTATAGCGCCGCCAAGGCCGGGCTCCTGCATTTCACCCGGCTGGTCGCCGTCGAATACGGCAAGTTCGGCATCCGCGCCAATGCGGTGGCACCCGGCACGGTGCGCACGCAGGCATGGGAAAAGCGCGCCGCCGCAAATCCGAATGTCTTCGAGGAAGCAAAGCGCTGGTATGCGCTTCAGCGCGTCGTCGACCCCGTCGATGTCGCCAATGCCGTCTCCTTCCTGGCAAGCCCGCTCGCCGCCGCCATCACTGGCGTCTGCCTGCCGGTCGATTGCGGGCTGACTGCGGGCCAGGCCGAACTCGCCCACACATTTTCACAATCCGATCACTACTAGAGTCGGATGATTTTAGGTCTGTTCGACCTAAAATCTGAATCCGCTCTAGAATCAAAGAGGTAGAGCATGATGTCGTCCGAAAACCGCTTACACTTTTCGGCATCATGCTCTGAACGCGCGTCGCCAAAGAGGGAACTAAGATGCAGCCGGCTTCCTATCATCTCGAAAACACCTGGTCTCCCGAGGGAGGAAAGCATGGTCGACTGACCCTGACGCTTTTCAATTTCTCGGATGCGCCTCTCGCGAATTTCCGCCTTGCCTATACGACGCTGACGCGCGTCGTCGATCCAGAGGCCTGCGACAATGCCGTCTTCGTGCGCCGCAACGCCAATTTCCATCAGTTTGCACCACCGGCCGGCCTGTCCATCGCGCCCGGAGAGAGCTGGACGTTCAGTGTCTCCGCCCTTCACCGGGTCGCGCGGCATTGCACCGACGGCGCCAAATCAGCCTATGTGACGCTGGCGGATGGCAGTCATGTGACGGTCTTCACGTCAGACCTTCTGCTCGAAGGCCGCGTCAGCGAGCCGCCGCCGGTGCTGTTGCCGGAAGGCAGGCTGGAGCTTCCCTTCGCCATCCAGCCGTGGCCGGCGACGATCGATGTCAAGCCGGGCGAAGACTTCCCGGTCGCGCTCCATCCCGCCAAGGGTACGGATGCCGCAAGCGTGAAGGCGCTCGCCACGGCACAAGCGCTGTTCCGCCGGCTGTTTCCTGCCAATCACATTCCCTTCAGCCTCATCGCCGCGCCGCAGGGCAGGGCGCTGCGTTTCGTCGAGCGGCCGGCGCTTGCCCGGGAAGCCTATGAGCTTACCTTCTCCGGAGATGAGGTCGTGCTCGCCTTTTCGGCTGATGCTGGCCGCCTCTACGGCCTGACGACGCTGGCGCAGCTTCTGGACGGCGCGCGGCGCGAACCCGGCAAGTTCCGCTTCCCGGTTTCGGGCGAGATCGCCGACCAGCCGCGCTACGGCTGGCGCGGCTGCCATCTCGACGTGTCCAGGCAATTCACGCCCAAGGACGATGTCCTCCGCCTGATCGACATTCTCGCCTGGCTGAAGCTCAATATCTTCCACTGGCACCTGACGGATGACGAAGCCTGGCGGCTGGAGATCCGCGCCTATCCGCAGCTGACCTCGACCGGCGTGCTGCGCGGACCGGATGAGCCGCTGCTGCCGCAGCTCGGAAACGGTGCCGAACCCGTTGGCGGCTTCTATTCGCAGGATGACGTACGCGAGATCGTCGCCCATGCCCTAGCGCTCGGCATCGAGGTCGTGCCCGAGGTCGATATCCCCGGCCATAGCACCGCCACCCTTGTTGCCCTGCCTGACCTGACCGACGGGCAGGAAGCGCCGGACAGCTATCATTCCGTCCAGGGCTTTCCGAACAACGCATTGAATCCCACCATCGAGCCGACCTACGAATTCCTCGGCAAGGTCTTCGACGAAATGGTCGAGCTCTTCCCCTCCGAATATATCCATATCGGCGGCGACGAGGTCGCCAACGGTTCCTGGCTCGCTTCGCCCTTGGCGCGCAAGCTCATGGACCGCGAAGGCATATCGGGCACCTTCGCGCTGCAATCCTATTTCCTGAAACGGATCAAGGCGATGCTGACAGCGCGCGGCCGCAAGCTTGCCGGCTGGAACGAAGTCGCCCATGGCGGCGGCGTCGGTGCCGAAGGCTCGCTGCTGATGGCCTGGGAAAAGCCCGAGGTCGGCATCGAGCTTGCGCGCGAAGGCTATGAGGTCGTCATGACGCCGGGCCAGGCCTATTATCTCGACATGGTGCAGGCCGATGCCTGGCAGGAGCCAGGTGCCAGCTGGGCCGGGACCGTACCGCCAGCCCATACCTACGCCTACGAGGCGGAAGGTGATTTCCCGGATGAGCTGAAGCACCTCATGAAGGGTGTACAGGCCTGCATCTGGCAGGAGAATTTCATCTCGCGTGATTACTTCAACCGCCTGGTCTTCCCACGCCTGCCGGCCGTTGCCGAGGCAGCCTGGACGCCGAAGGCGCAAAAGGACTGGCTGCGATTTGCCGCCATCGTCCCGCTGAGCCCGAAGCTCTAGCTCAAGCCACTTGGGGGTGAGGCAATTTTCATCCTCATTCAATGTCTGACCGCATTCGAAGCTGCCGGAAGAAACTTTCGGCGGCTTTTTCATGCCCGGAATGAGGTGACAAATGATGGCCGGCAAAGCCAGAATTGCTTCGTTTCGCTAAATTACCCGGCCCGCGCCGTGGTGACGTCAGTCGGGAATACCCCAACCCAGGCCAATACGGCGATGGCCGTGATGACAAGCAGATACCACATGCTCAGATAATCCCCGACCAGCCTCCTGTTCAACGCGGCAAAGAGAAGAGCGACGCTGAAAGCAAGCCAGAGGAGGTTGCAGATATGGTCCATTTTATTGTTCCCCTTATTGGTCTGTCCCTCCCTGTGCGAGAGGTTAACCAGACGGGGGACCGAGAGGTAGTTCTGTAGCGGGATGGAGGGTTGCGCAAAGCGGGGGACGAGGGCGCGTGGATGACGTGAGCAGGCCCAGACGCAACGTTGCTACCCTCTGTTACAGGGCAGCAAATATGCAAATTATTGTGCAGGATTAAGTGTTTGATCTTGGCAGTGATCAAATGGAATGGTGCCCAGAAGAGGTGTCCGGAAAGCCGGCATAAACAATGCGTTGCAAAATCGTGGGACAATTGACCGACCAAGGCAATCATTATGCTTTTCGTGCGCCATGTCCCACGATTTATTCCCTCCGCGTCCGCGGCGGCGATCAAGAAGAGACGATCTAGCATCAGCTTGGGAAGCTCGACTTATTGTCGATGACGCCAGCACTTAGCTGTAAAACTCGGCCGTTCGCACGAGAAAATGCCGTTTGGTATCAATGGGGCTGTAAAACGCCAGATGCACGACCTTGACCCCGGTTCCGCCTGTTGACCTTCTCGGCGTTTTCTACTTGGTGGCTAATGCACCGATCCAGCCTAGGGACACGATATCCCCCAACCGGTAGTTTTCAAAAGTAAAGTATGGCGATCTACAGCCAGCGAGCGAACTCTCGGAATCGACATTCGCCTTAGCTGATGTTAATCGTTTGCAAAGACAACCGGAGGGGGCCGGCATGGACAATATTTCTATCGCAGAAATGGCACGAGTAGAGATCGGCACAAAGCCGAGCCCTTCTCTCATTTCCCGCATCAAAAACTCTTATAGGTTGGCATTAAGCCGATCACCTACGCCTGAAGATTCCACCATCTGGTTGATGATCGGTGCCAAACAGACTGAAATCCATGAAGCGCTTTTGTCGGATGATGACCATTTGCTTATGGAGCTGCTCTCGGATCCGCAATCTACAAACCTCTATTATGGCGTTGATAATCTGGCCAAAGATGTGATGGAAATCATCGGTGCCAGGTGGAAAGACGGATATGACAGCCTAAAGTCGGAGGTCGATAATTTATTGGTTGCGCTAGGTGAGGTTGATCTTTTCAATCGTCACGGCGGGGCGCGTTATGCTTACGAAACCAAACCAGAGACTAAATCGGTTGAGGAGGCTATTGAGATTATCGATGGCATTTTCGGAGGGAGAATTTCTTTTCCGAATCCCTTCTCCGGTGAGTTCGGCATCGCAACGTCAAAAGGTCTGATCTCCTACCGTACGATTCAGGCCGTATATCAGTCTATTCTTGTCCGCAGATATGCTGCCGAAAGCTGTCTTGAGATTGGCGGCGGGATGGGGAGAACCGCATTCTTCGGGCATCTCTTGGGATTGAAATATACGATCATCGATCTGCCCATGACGATTGTTGGGCAGGCACTCTTCCTTGCTTCTGTTTTAGGTGATGATGCTATCTGGCTGCTCGGCGACACGGTGCCGAAAAATGACAGGATCGTTCTATTGCCGCCGTCTGAGCTTCATTCAGTTGGACAAGTCGATATCGTGCTCAACGTTGATTCCCTGACAGAAATGGGAGAAAAGACAGCAACGGATTATCTCGCATGGATTAGCGAAAATTGCGAGACCTTCGTGTCGATCAACCATGAGGCAAACCTTTTCAAGACGATGAAATTGTGCCAGTCGCTTTACCCATCAAGTCTTCGATCACGATGCCCTTACTGGCTTCGCGCCGGCTACGTTGAAGAGGTGTTCTCGTTCGACAGGAACCTCCGAATGCTCAAGGCTATCCAAGCAAGTAGTTCTTGGCGGCTAATGCAGCCGCTCCGGCGGCTGGTTTCTCTCTTTCGCTAGTATCGCCATTTTCTGCTTGATCAACGTGCTTGACTCTTCCTTAAAATGAGAACGTTCATAGAACAAAAAAGACTGGACACGGTCTAGGTTTACTCACAATTTGACGAAGAGAACCGCCCTTCGATCGGCGGACCGGAGACGTGCACTAGGCCGCAAAAGGGTCCGCTTGCGTGAGCAGCCGGGAACCGATGAATTCGAGCAGGAAGTCGCGTGCGCGCGTCTTGGCGTTCCCTATATCCGACCAGGCGAGAAGCCGGCACCCGAGCCAGCCACGCTGGATAGAACCGCAGAGCCTGGAACGTTCGGCTGGCTGGTCCAGCAGTACAAGGCGCGCAGGCAACACCATGGCACCGGATCAGCTCGCCAGGCGCGCGACGATGCTGGAAGAGATCTGCGAAAGCGTCACCAAGGAAAGCAAGCTGCGGCGCGGCGACCTGCCATTCGCCGCAATGAAGAAAAAGTATATCACCGAGATCCGCGACGAGCTGCGATCGACGGCCGGCGCGCAGGACAACATGGTCAAATACATCTCGGCGATGTTTGGATGGGCCGTCGAAAACGAGCTGGCCGAAGTCAATCCGGCGCTGCGAATCAAGAAGGTCAATAAGAACAGTACTGGCTTTCACACGTGGACCGTCGCCGAGGTGGAACAGTACATCGCCAAGCACCCGCCTGGCACGAAGCCTTATCTGTTTCTGAACCTCGCTTTGTTTACCGGTCTGCGCCTGCAGGAACTGGCGATCGTCGGCCGCCAGCACGCTCGCGACGGTTGGCTGACGATCCGCCCCGGCAAGACGAAGGACAGCAGCGGCGTGACCGTACAGATCCCGATCGTGTCAGTCCTGCAGAAGTGTCTCGGCGAGCAGCCGGCAGAGCAGATGACTTACATGGTCACGGAATATGGCAAGCCGTTCACCAAGAACGGCCTCGGCAACAAGATGCGGGATTGGTGCGACGAGGCGAACCTGTTCCATTGCTCGACCCACGGACTGCGCAAGGCGGGCGCGACGATTGCCGCCGAGAACGGCGCGACCGATGATGAGCTGATGGCGATCTTCGGGTGGACCACGAAGAAGCAAACGACGCTCTACACGAAGCAGGCCAACCGCAAAAAGCTGGCCGGCGGCGCGATGCATAAGCTGACGTTGGAACAAACGAGCACAGAAATTTGTCCCACACCCGAAGAGGTGGAAAAAAGTGGGACAATTTCTGATGAATTATCCAGCAAAATCAATGCTGAAAAAATGGAATGGTGCCCAGAAGAGGACTCGAACCTCCACACCCTTTCGGGTACCAGCACCTGAAGCTGGCGCGTCTACCAATTCCGCCATCTGGGCGACGGACACGCATGTAAGGGGGTGGCCGTCCGGTGTCAACAGGGTTTTTGAAGTTTTCGTGTCAATCTGGAAAAAAGCGGTTGAAGCCCAGGTCAGACCCGGGCTGCCGCCCATGCGGTGATCAGGCCAAGTCCCTGTTCCAGCAGGGCCTTTGCCTCGCTTTCGCTTCCGGCTTCGACATAGCAGCGCATTTCCGGCGCGTTTCCGGAGGGGCGGAAATGGATGATTCGGCCGTCCACAAGCGTTACCCGCAGCCCGTCTATGTCGCTCTTCGATGTCACCCCGGCAATGGGGGTAAGGAAGTCCGCGAGGTTGGCGTCGGAAGCGCGCAAATGGGCCATCAGCGCGGCACTGGTTTCCACAGGGAAATTCTCCAGACGGTCGGCGGCGGCAAAGGGCAGGCGATAGCTGCCGGCCACGGCGGAGAGCGGTTTCTGCGCCTGTGCGGCCGCATAGAGCGTCGCAAGGATCGGCAGGAAGCTGTCGCGTGTCGGCAGGGCATCGAAGGGCTTGCCCGCGACGGTGAAGCGGCTGGCAGTCAGCGTGCCGCCATTGGCCTCGAAGCCCATCACGTTGGCCTTGCCGGCGGCAACGGCCTCGTCCATGCCGGCGATCACATAGGGCGAGCCGACGCGGGTGCGGGTGACCGCATAGGAACCGGCGGCTTCGATGCCGGAATTGGAGGTGACCGGGGTCACCACGACCTCGGCGCCGAGGAAGTTCGCGGCGATGAGGCCGAGTAGGTCGCCGCGCAGCGGCTCGCCGGTTTCATCCGCGACAAGCGGCCGGTCGCCATCGCCATCAGCCGAGACGATGGCATCAAGCCCGTGCTCCGGCGCCCAGCCCTTCAGCAGCCGGATGGTATCGGCGGAGACGGCCTCGGTATCGACCGGAATGAAGCTCTCGGAGCGGCCGAGCGGCACCACGCGAGCGCCGTAATGGGTAAGCACCTGGCCGAAGAGGTCGCGGGCGACCGTGCTATGCTGATAGACGCCGATGGTGAGGCCTGCGAGGCTGCCCGCGGGAAGCAGGCCCTTGTTGCGCTCCAGGAACAGCGCTTCGGCCTCTGCCATGCGATTTTCGGCATTGCCTGATGTCTCGTCGATAAACGTGTCGATGATCGCGGTTGCTTCCGCGCTGATCGCCAGCTCGTCCTGCTTGTCGATCTCGCCGTCGGGCCGGTAGAACTTGATGCCGTTGCGATCGGCGGGAATATGCGAGCCGGTGATCATCAGCGACGCGGCTTTGAGCTGCAGCCCGTAAAGCGCCAGTGCCGGCGTTGGCAGCGCGCCGCAATCGATCGGCGTCAGACCGGCGTGCTTCAGGGCGCCGATGCAGGTGGCCGAGATGGCAGGGCTCGACTCGCGGAAGTCGCGGCCGACGAGAATGAGGTCGTCGGGTTTGGCATGGCCGCTCTTCAGCAGATGGTGGGCAAAGGCGGTCGCATAGAGGGCGGATGCCCGTCCGATGAGGTCGACGGATAGGCCGCGAAGGCCGCTGGTGCCAAATTTCAAGCTGCTCACAGGCAATCTCCTCGGAATGATTGCGCTGTTATGGCGCAAGCCGTCTTAAGGATCAACCGATCGTGAAGTGTTGCTTTCCGGTTGCGGCAGCACTGGTTTTGCCACCGTCATGACACCAAATAGATATGGAAGCGCCGCGGCAGCGACATCGGCTGGCGGCGCCTGCTACAGGAGTTTATCATGGCTGTTTTCGGCAGGATCGCGTTCGGTTGCGCTCTCGGTTTCGCCTTGCTGGCACATGCGGATTTCGCCGCTGCCGCTTCCGATCCTCCGAGGATCGTCATTCCGCCGCGCACCACCAACTCCGTCATTTGTGATTCTCGCGGCTGCTTCGGCTTCGGGTCACGGCAATTCTATACCCGGCCTGGCCAGCCCCTTCCCATCACGCCACCCTATACCGGCGGTACGACCCGTTACGACAGCCCGCGGATTCAGATCCCTCCGCGAGAAAACTATACGCCGCCGCGGTTCGTCTATCCGTCGCCGGCCCAGCAGCGTAGCCGGCATCAGATGTGGTGCGCCGAACGCTATCGGACCTATAATGCAGGCACCAACCTCTATTCCACGATCCATCACGGCTTCCAGACCTGCCGTTCGCCCTTTGACTGAGGGCTGCGGCCGGCAATGAGCAGCTCAGCTTTCCAGCGATGCGCGATCCGTATGGCCGAGATCGCGCTCGGGGTCGATGATATCGCGCACCCGCTGCTTCAGCTCCTTCGGCCCCGGGAAGCCGCCGTCGCGCTTGCGTTCCCACAAGAGCTCGCCATCGATGCGGATTTCAAAGACGCCGCCGGTGCCGGGTATAAGCGCCACTTCGCCGAGACTGTCAGTGAAAGTCTGCAGCAGCTCTTGCGCCATCCAGCCGGAGCGCAGCAGCCAGTTGCATTGCGTGCAATAGAGAATGGTGATCCGCGGCTTGTCGCTCATCATTGTCATCCTTCGTCGTTTGATGACATCTAGAGCATTTCCAGGAAAAGTGTGAAGCGGTTTTCCGTGCGGAAATGCGCAAAAACAAAAGGATAGAGCGCTGCCGTGACCTTGTTTGGAACGGAAGCGCTCTAGGCTCAACTTTGGCGGGCTGCAAGCTAAGCCCTTGCCTGATCACCCCGCCTCGTGCTCATCTCTGGCGAGAACATTGCTCGGGAATCATCGGCATGCGCGTCGCAATCATCGAGAATATGAAGAATACCCCGCTCGGTGCCCTCGGCATCGCGCTCGAGGAGGCCGGAGCTAAGACCGAATGGTTCCGCGCATGGGACGGCGAAGAGCTTCCAAAGGACACGGCATCTTATGACGCGCTCGTTGTGCTCGGCGGCGAGCAGAATGCCCGCGATGATGAAACCCATCCCTACCTGCCGGAGCTGGCGCGCCTGATGCGCCGTTTCGAAGGCGAGGACAAGGCCGTGCTCGGCATCTGCCTCGGCAGCCAGATCCTTGCGCGCGCCTACGAGGCGGAAAATCTCATCGGCACGGCTCATGAATTCGGTTGGAAAACGGTCGGCCTTACCGAGGAGGGCAAGGCGGATCCGCTGCTGGCCGGCGTCGGCGACCAATTCACCATCTTCGAATGGCATTCCGACACCTTCACCCTGCCGGCCAGTGCCGTACGCTTGGCGACCAACGGGGTCGCGCAGAACCAGGCCTATCGCATCGGCCGCGCTACCTATGGCACGCAGTTCCACTTCGAGGCCAATGCCGCCGTGGTCGATCGCTGGCGCGCCGAATTCAAGGCGACGATCGAAAGCAAGGAACCGGGTTGGCTGGAGAGCTATCCGGAGCTTGTCGCCAAGCATGCGGCAGCGGCAGAAACCGCGGGTCTTGCCATCGCGCGTGCCTGGGTGCGGACGATTGGAACGCGACAGCAGGTTCTTCAAGCTGCGGAAGCCTGAGGATTGCCTAATTAGGAGGGAAGTCGGTGCCGGATCATCCGCTCTGAGAGCTCAGCACCGATCAATCATTGAAGACTGGGGGAGATAAAATCATGACGACGCTGGAACTACCCTGCGAGGGCGGCTGCCGTTGCGGACAGGTGCGGCTGAAGATCAGCGCCAAGCCCATGCTCACCATGGCCTGCCATTGCACCGGTTGCCAGCGCATGACGGGCAGCGCCTATTCGCTGAGCGCCGCGATCCCCTCCGATGGTTTCGAGGTGACCAGGGGCGAGCCGGTCATCGGCGGTCTGCACGGCGATGCCATCCATCACTATTTCTGCCCGCATTGCATGAGCTGGCTGTTCACGCGGCTCGAAGGCGTGGATTGGTTCGTCAATACGCGCGCCACCATGCTCGACGACGCCAGTTGGTTCACGCCCTTCATTGAGACCTGGACGGGCGAAAAGCTGCCCTGGGTTAACACGCCCGCCAAGCACAGCTATGCCGCGCTGCCGGCCATGGAAGAGTATGAAGGTTTGATCAAGGAATATATGGGGCAGGCCTAAACCCGCAGCAGCGAACCCACGCCGTCAGAATTGCCGGTATTTCGCAAAAGGCAGACTGTGCTTTTCGATATAGGCATTTGCTTCCGCAATCGCCTCTGCATTTTCAACGAGCCAGAAACGCTCGCGCTCAATCTTGCTGGCGCGAGCAGCCTTGTCTTCTATAGGGCGTGAGATATCGATCTTCGAGTCGCTCACTCATCCCCCATCTTCAGCGCCGCAATAAACGCTTCCTGCGGGATTTCGACCTTGCCGAACTGCCGCATGCGCTTCTTGCCTTCCTTCTGCTTGTCCAGCAGCTTGCGCTTGCGGGTGGCGTCGCCGCCGTAGCACTTGGCGGTCACGTCCTTGCGCAGCGCCTTCACCGTTTCGCGGGCGATGATGCGTCCGCCGATGGCGGCCTGGATCGGGATCTGGAACATGTGCTGCGGGATAAGATCCTTCAGCTTCTCGCACATGACGCGGCCGCGCTTTTCGGCGGCAGAGCGGTGCACCAGCATAGACAGCGCGTCGACCGGCTCGGCATTGACGAGGATCGACATCTTGACGAGATCGCTCTCGCGATAGTCGGTCAGGCTGTAGTCGAAGGAGGCATAGCCCTTGGAAATCGACTTCAGGCGGTCGTAGAAATCGAAGACCACTTCGTTGAGCGGCAGGTCATAGGTGATCATGGCGCGGTTGCCGACATAGGTCAGCTCGGTCTGGACGCCGCGGCGGTCCTGGCAGAGTTTCAGGATCGAGCCGAGATAGTCGTCCGGCGTCAGGATTGTCGCCTTGATCCACGGTTCGCGGAATTCGGCAATCTTGACGACGTCGGGCATGTCGGCTGGATTGTGCAGCTCGATCGCGGTGCCGTCGGTCATGGTGAGCTGATAGACGACGGAAGGGGCAGTCGCGATCAGGTCGAGATTGAATTCGCGCTCCAGGCGTTCCTGGATGATTTCCAGATGCAGCAGGCCGAGGAAGCCGCAGCGGAAGCCGAAGCCGAGTGCGGCCGAGGATTCCATCTCGAAGGAGAAGCTGGCGTCGTTGAGGCGCAGCTTGCCCATGGCTGAGCGCAGATCCTCGAATTCGGCGGCATCGACTGGGAACAGGCCGCAGAACACCACGGGCTGGGCCGGCTTGAAGCCCGGCAAGGCCTGGGCCGTCGGACGCTTGTCTTCGGTGATGGTATCGCCGACGCGGGTATCGGCCACTTCCTTGATCGAGGCGGTGATGAAACCGATCTCGCCCGGGCCGAGGCTTTCGACGGTGAGCATTTTCGGTGTCAGCACGCCGACGCGCTCGACCTGGTATTTCACGTCCGTGCCCATCATGCGGATGGTCTGGCCCTTGGTCATCACGCCGTCGATGATGCGCACGAGAACCATGACGCCGAGATAGGTATCGTACCAGCTGTCGACCAGCAGCGCCTTCAACGGCGCCTTTTCGCCGCCGGGGCTCTTCGGCGCCGGCAGCTTGTGGACGATGGCTTCGAGAACGTCCGGGATGCCAAGACCGGTCTTGGCCGAGATCAGCACGGCCTCGGAGGCGTCGATGCCGATGACTTCTTCGATCTGCGCCTTGATGCGGTCCGGTTCGGCCGCCGGCAGGTCGATCTTGTTGAGAACGGTGACGATCTCGTGGTTGTTGTCGATCGCCTGATAGACGTTGGCGAGCGTCTGCGCTTCCACGCCCTGGCTGGCGTCGACCACCAGCAGCGATCCTTCGCAGGCCGACAGCGAGCGCGAGACTTCATAGGCGAAGTCGACGTGGCCGGGCGTGTCGATCAGGTTGAGGATATAGGTCTCGCCATTATTGGCCTTGTAGTGCAGGCGCACCGTCTGGGCCTTGATGGTGATGCCGCGCTCGCGCTCGATATCCATGCTGTCGAGCACCTGCTCCGACATCTCGCGTTCGGCGAGGCCACCCGTCGTCTGGATCAGACGATCGGCCAGCGTCGATTTGCCGTGGTCGATATGGGCCACGATCGAGAAGTTGCGGATGTGCGAAAGCGGTGTGGTGGAATTGGTGCTCATGCGCGCCATATAGCAGCGCCGCCCCGCGCCGCAAAGCGGAAAAGCGGGGTTTTGACGGCTATATTCACGCTGCGGTAGGCTTTTCTGACGTCGCGCCGGGCAGATTATGATCACGCTTGATTCCACTATTGGATCGTGTAATTCTCTTATAATAGAATTCAAGCGCGGATGATGGAATCAAATGACTGATGATGATCTGGAACTGGCGATTGGCGCTCGCATCAAGCAGCTGCGCATCGCCCGCGGCCTGACGCTGGATGAGCTGTCGAACACCTCGGCCGTCAGCCGCGCGATGATCTCGCGCATCGAGCGGGCCGAGGCGAGCCCGACGGCTTCCCTATTGTCGCGGCTCTGCGCGGCGCTCGGCCTTTCTCTCTCGGCCTTCTTCGCCGAGGAAGACAAAGAGGTATCGCCGCTGGCCCGCCGCGACCAGCAGGCAATCTGGCCTGATCCGGAGACCGGCTATGTCAGACGCGCGATCTCGCCACCGGGAACGGGCTCGAAGGTCGATCTCGTCGAAGTCGTCTTTCCCGCCGGCGCGCGCGTCAGCTTTCCTCCCAACACCGCAAGCCTCGGCATGACCCAGCATGTCTGGCTGTTCGAGGGCGAGATGGAGGTGACCCATCGCGATGTCACCCACCGCCTGATGCCCGGCGATTGCCTGTTCATGGGCGTCGGCGACGGTCATGCCTTCCACAATCCGGGCGAGGGACCGGCGCGCTATTGCGTCATCCTCGATCGCGGCCGTTCATAACCATCCAAGGACCCTTTCATGCCCGACATTCGCCTTCTATCCGCTGCTGATGCCCGTGCCGTCCTCTCCGATCTTTGCGAAGTGCTCGCCGATTGCGTCAAGGGTGGCGCCTCGGTCGGTTTCATGCAGCCCTATGGGTCGGCTGACGCCATGCCCTATTGGCAAGGCGTCGCCGATAGCGTCGAGAGCGGCGCGACGCTGCTTCTTGTTGCCGAGATCGAGGGCAAGGTTCTGGGCACCGTGCAAGTGGGCGCGGCGCAGATGCCGAACCAGCCGCATCGCGGCGATCTGAAGAAATTGCTGGTGCATCGCTCCGCTCGCGGCAAGGGTCTTGCCCGTCTCCTGATGGAGGCGGCGGAACGCGAAGCATCCCGGCTCGGCAAGAGCCTGCTGGTGCTCGATACGGCCACCGGCAGCGAAGCCGAGGCCATCTATCCGCGTCTCGGCTGGCAACGCGTCGGCGTCATCCCGGACTATGCGATGTGGCCGGAGGGCGGCCTCTGCGACACGACCATTTTCTACAAGCGTATCGCCGCTTGAGGCGGGCGGTAGCTCAGGCGGAAAAGGCGGCGATGGCGTCCTGCAGTCTCATGCCGGATGTCCATTGCATCGCCTTCCAGCCGAACTGACGTGCGGCCTCGATATTGGCCTCGACATCGTCGATGAAGCCGATCTCGTTGGCGGGGATGCGCACCTTCTCGGTCACCAGCTGAAAGAACTCGGCTGATGGTTTTTGATGGCCGAGAGCAGCAGAATAGAAAATGCCGTCGAAGCGCGAGGAAAGCCCGAGCTCATCCATGAGGTAGGCCGCGCGCAGATGCTCCTGATTGGTCGCAAGAAACATTTGCGTCCCCTCCGCCCGCAGCGCGGCGAGGTCGTCGAGCAGCGTGTGGTCGAGGCGAGAATCGTTTTCAAACCAGTAGTCGATCAGCGTTCTCGCGCTGAGACCCGGAGCGATCGTGCCGAGAACCTCCGTTAGCCTCGGTTCCAGCGCGTCGCGGCCGGTGACGATGTCGCGCCAGCAGGTTTTGAAGAATGCCGCCTGCAGCACATCCAGCCGCAGCCCGAGATCGCGCTCCAGATAGGTGAACAGCGGCAAGCCGTCACTCGGCCGGCCATTGACCAACACGCCGTCGACATCGACCATCAGGATTTTCATGCCGCGCGAATCTCCCGGTTGATGAAAAGGCAGGTGGAAGGTGCCGTCGTTTGCGGCTGTATTCAAGGCCGCATCTCACCCTTTTTTCTTGGTCTGGATGCATGTAAGCCTTTGCATCGATAACCTGATTTAGCCTGTCATAGAGGAGACGACGATGCGGGTCATTTACTCGGAGGACCATAAGCTCAGGGACGCCAAGACCGAGCTGCATGACGGGCAGCTCGTCACGCCCTTCGAAGCGCCGTTCCGCGCCGAATGGATCCTGGCCGCAGTCAAGGAGGCAGGTTTTGTCGATGTCGTTGCTCCAGAGGCGCATGGGCTGGAGACGGCGCGCAAGGTGCATGATCCCGCCTATCTCGATTTTCTGGGCGTGGTCTGGGAGCGCTGGGTCGCCGCCGGCTACATGGGCGAGGCAATCTCCAATTCCTTTCCCGTCAGGCGCACCAGCCAGCGCGTGCCGGAAAACATCGTCGGCATGATCGGCCATTATGCCAATGCCGCTGATACCTCGATCACCAAAGGGTCTTATGAGGCAGCCATCGCCTCGATGCGCTGCGCCCTGACCGGCGCCGACTGGCTCCATGCCGGCAATCGTTTCGCCTTCGCGCTCTGCCGCCCGCCCGGTCACCACGCCGGCTTCGATCTCTTCGGCGGCTATTGCTTCATCAATAATGCCGGCGTCGCGGCTCAGCGCCTGCGCGATCATGGTGCGGCGAAGGTGGCGGTGCTCGACGTCGATTTCCACCACGGCAACGGCACGCAGGACATATTCTACCAGCGTGGCGATGTCTTCACCGCCTCGCTTCATGGCGATCCGATCCATGCCTTTCCTTACTTTCTCGGCCATGCCGACGAGCAGGGCGAGGGTGACGGGCTCGGTAGCAACCGCAATTATCCGATGCCGCGCGGCACGCCCTGGGAAGTCTGGTCGGCGGCGCTGGATGACGTGCTTTCCCGGATCAAGACCTTCGGCGCGGAGGCGATCGTGCTCTCGCTCGGCGTCGATACGTTCGAGCGCGATCCGATTTCCTTCTTCAAACTGGCGTCAGAGGATTTCATTCGCATGGGCGAGCGTATCGCGGCTGCCGGCTTGCCTGTTCTCGTCTGCATGGAGGGCGGCTATGGCGTGCCGGAGATCGGGTTGAATGTCGCTAACGTGCTGAAGGGCCTCGAGGGCTGACGGTTTCTTGTATCAAAGCGTCTGATCGCAGGATGAAAAGTTTGAATTTGCCAGTATCTGGCTCGGCCTCTAAAAGCCTCGCGTAAGAGGAGAGGTCATGGATAAGAAGATTGTCGAAGGTGGCTCGGATGGCGGTGCGGCGCTGATGCCGCATCCGGATGTGGCGCCGTCTTCCGGCGGCATCGCTGCCGGCGTGCTCATGTGCGTGATGTCCATGTCGTCAATCCAGTTCGGCTCGGCATTGTCGTCTCCGATCATCAACACCTATGGACCGGTCGGCGCGACGTGGCTGCGGCTCGTCTTCGCATCCGCCGCATTGGCGATCATCGTTCGGCCGAAGATCATGAGCTACAGCCGCTCGCAATGGATCGGCGTGCTGGCGCTCGGCACCGTGTCGGCACTGATGACGACGTCCTTCTTTTCGGCGATTGTTCGTATTCCATTGGGTCTTGCCGTCGCCATCGAATTTCTCGGGCCTCTGCTTGTCGCGACCCTCGGATTCGGGTTGAGCCGGCAGCTTCTCTGGCCCATCTTCGCCGCTATCGGCGTTCTGCTATTGGCCTATGACGGCGAGGAATGGGTGGGCAATCTGCCAGGCATCCTCTTTGCCATCGGCGCGGGCGCCGGGTGGGCTTGCTACATCCTGCTGACGAAGAAGGTCGGCAATGCTTTTCAGGGTCTTGAAGGGCTTTCCTTGTCGTTGCTGGTCGCGGCAGTCGTTTCGACGCCCTTCGGCTTCGCCTCCGCAGTCCCGCATCTGACGGCCTTTGGCCTCCTCGAAATAGCCGGCTTGGCGCTGCTCGTTCCGCTGCTTCCCTATGTGCTGGAAATGGTGGCGCTGCGGCGCATGCCCACCTCGTCCTTCGGTATTCTCATGAGCCTCGAGCCCGCCATCGGCGCCTTCGCCGGCTTCGTCATCCTCTCGCAGCCGATGACGCCGTCGCAGATGTTTGGTACGGCGCTTGTCGTTGCCGCCAGTATCGGGGCGACTGTTTTTGCTGCGAGGAGTTGACGAGCTTTCGATATGCCGCGCCTCTGACACCCCCCTCTGTCACTATCGTGACATCTCCCCCACAAGGGGGGAGATCGTTGGGAGTCTGCCGCTCGTTAGTCGTAAGACAATAGACTGCAATTTCAGCTGACTCGATGTTTGCTTGAGTCAGGAGAGCGCTGCGAGTTACCAATCTCCCCCCTTGTGGGGGAGATGTCCCCAAAGGGACAGAGGGGGGTACGAGACTCTCCGCCAACTCGAAGGCGCGATTATCGCTCATCCACCCTGTCGCGCCGGATCATCCGCCGCCGGATTATAGAAGAGCGACAGTATCAGGCTTTTGGCAATGCGTTCGGCGGTGGCCATGAACCAGTTCTTCGCCTCCTTGGTGGGCGCGATATCATCAAGTGTCTGCGAAAACAGCGCCAACCACTCCGGAAAGAGATCGGCCGCGATACCCTCGACGCCGAGATGTGCCTGCACCGGCTTGCCGCCATAGGCGCCGTTCTTGAAGGCGACCGACGACCAGAAGCGTTTCATCTTCTCCATATGGTCCGGCCAGCGCCCGGCGAGACGACCGTCGAATACCGGGCCGAGACGGGGATGCGCCTGAATGCGCCCGTAAAACGTTTCGACCAACCTGTCGATGAAGGCGGCATCGATGCCCATGCGCGTCATCTCCGCTTCGGCTTTTTCGCGGATGCCGGCGAGATGGGCGGCCCGGCCCTGTATGTCGTTTTCCATATGATGCTCCTGCCGATCATGCGCGGAACGCCGCGGCGACCGGCCTTCGTCCCCGCCTGTCTATGCTATTTCATGGCGAAGCCAAGACGTCATGCAGGCGTTGCGGCAATCTGTCAAAGTGGCGTTGCAATTTTCCGCTCCCCTTCTGCATCATCCGACATTTCCCGAGGCGCGATTTCTGTGTGAGGTATTGCCTCGGCGCTTGACCTACAGGATGGTCCATTTTAGATTTAGAATAATTCTAAAAGTAAGAGGCTACCTCCCATGCTGCTGGGTTTTTTCCGTTCGCCGAAACGTTCCTTTACCTCCCTGTCCGAGCAGGAGATCCTGGCCATAGCCATCGCCGCCGAAGAGGACGATTCACGCATCTATCTCGCCTATGCCGACATACTGCGCCCGAATTATCCCGAGTCCGCCAAGGTTTTCGAAGATATGGCCGAGGTCGAGGACACCCATCGCAAGACCCTGATCGACATGCACCGCCAGCGTTTTGGCGAGCGTATCCCGCTGATCCGGCGCGAGCATGTAAGCGGCTTCTATGAGCGCAAACCGGACTGGCTGCGCAAGAATCTCTCTCTCGACGCCATGCGCGAGGAAGCGGAGGCGATGGAGCAGCAGGCCTATAATTTCTATGTCGAAGCGGCCAAGCAGGTCTCGGATGCCTCGACACGCCAGCTTCTCGGCGATCTGGCACTGGCCGAGCAGGGCCACGAGGACGTCGCCCGCATGCTCGGCGACAAGCATACGCCGGAAACCGTCAAGCACGAGGAGGATGCGCATGCGCGTCGCCAGTTCGTGTTGACCTATGTGCAGCCGGGTCTCGCTGGCCTCATGGATGGTTCTGTTTCGACCCTGGCGCCGATCTTCGCCGCTGCCTTCGCCACGCAGCAGACATGGCAGACTTTTCTCGTTGGCCTCTCGGCATCGGTCGGTGCCGGCATTTCCATGGGTTTCACCGAAGCCGCCCATGACGACGGCAAGATTTCCGGGCGCGGCTCGCCGATCAAGCGTGGTCTTGCCTGCGGCATCATGACTGCGCTCGGCGGCCTTGGCCATGCGCTGCCCTATCTCATTCCGCAGTTCTGGACGGCGACGATCATCGCGGCCATTGTTGTCTTCTTCGAGCTCTGGGCCATTGCCTTCATCCAGAACAGATATATGGAAACACCGTTTCTGCGTGCGGCCTTCCAGGTGGTGGTCGGCGGCTCCCTCGTGCTCGCGGCGGGCATATTGATCGGAAACGCTTAGGGCGTGTCGCAGCCCAGCTTTCCTGAACCACTGAACAAAGAAGGCCGGCAAATTTGCCGGCCTTCTTTTCAAGTTCGATGATTTCGGTGCTTACTTGACGGCGCCGACCAGAACGTCGTTGCCGTTCTCGATGGTGACCCAGCGACCGGCGTTGAAGCTCGCCTGACGCTTCAGGTAGGAGTAGGGGGTCTTGGACCAGATCTTTATCTCGTCCTCGAGATTGTCGAGGATATAGTCGCCCTGCTTCGTGCGCAGCGTCAGCACGGCATGGCCTTCGCCGTCGGGCTTGCGCACGACGGTCATTAGCAGGTCGGAGGCGGAGATACCGCTCTGCATTAGCAGCCTGCGCTTCAACAGCGCAAAATCCTCGCAGTCGCCGGCGGTCTTCGGATATTCCCAATATTCTTCCTGGCCGTAGACTTCCATGTCGGTTGCCGGCCGGATGGTCTTGTTGACGCGCAGGTTGATCTGGTTGACTAGCGCCCAAGAGGCGGCATTCAAGTCGACCGGGCCGACATTGCGGGTTGGGCCGCACTCGTCGGTGTGCCTCTGGCAGAAATCATAGTGCCCGATAGGCTGGGAAGTGACGTTGCCGACGGTCATCGACGCGGTCTGCTGAGACGCCGGCATCGCCGACGATGACATCGCAACTATAGCAGCGAAAGCAACCAAAAGGCCCTTAATACGCACGCCCACTATTCCTTGTATCGTCCCTGCATTTGTTAACAAATTGTTAATGTAGGGGGGCGTGCGAAGTCAATCGTTACTTAAGTGTTAACGTCGGAACCGGCCTGTATGGTTAATTTCGGCACAATCAAGGAGGTAGTTGCCATAATCTTATGCCTCCTGTGATTACGGAAGTGCCAAGCCAATCTGCCACGGCGCGGGGCCGTTCATCAATCTAGTGAGATGATATCCATTTGATTTTATGCCATATTATGCATTGCGAGCGTCTCCGCTGCTGCCAGCATGCGCTCCAGATCCTGCGGTCGTGACAGGCGGTGATCGCCGTCGCGCACAAGTGTTAACACCACGTCGTCGGCAGGCAGGTGCTCGACCAGCTTTAACGAATGGGCAAAGGGTACGTCGGCGTCCTGCATCCCCTGCAGGATGTGGACCGGACAGCCGGTCTCGATGATGCCGGTCAGCACGCGATTGGCGCGGCCGTCCTCGATGAGGGCGCGGGTGAAGATGTTCGGCTCGGGACTATAGTCCGACGGCTCTTCGAAATAGCCGCGCTCTGCCAGCGAGCGCCGCTCGACATCGGAAAGATTGGGTTCGATGAGATCCACGGTGAAATCCGGGGCGGGCGCAATCAGCACGAGGCCCTCGATCGTGGGCGCCGTTGGGCGCTTGCGCAATTCCTGGATCGCTCTGAGCGCGATCCAGCCGCCCATCGACGAGCCGACGAGGACGATCCGTTTCGGCTTGATATGCTCTATGACATCAAGCGCCTCTTCCAGCCAGCGCGAGATCGTGCCGTCGGTGAACTTGCCGCCGGATTGGCCGTGGCCGGAATAGTCGAAGCGGATGCAGCCGAGGCCGAGCCGCTCGGCCAGCGCATCCAGTTCCAGCGCCTTGGCGCCGCTCATGTCGGATCGATAGCCGGATAGCCACACGAAGCTTACGTCCTTCGCGCCCTTGCCGGCGGCACGCTGGCAGATGGCGATTTGACGCTGGCCGTCGCCCGCGCCAACGGGAAGGAAGGTCGGCTGAGTGCCTGCGGCTGCTTCGGACATCAAGAAACTCCCGGAATTTTTGCCCTATAGAGCAGATTCGCGCGCGCATGACCCGAAAAATCGTCGGGCTTTTCACGCAGGTTTCCAATTCATTTTGGAATAATACTGTGTCCTTCGCGCATCTTGCGCTGCCGTGATACTGCATTGACACGCAAGAGGTGATTTTTTCCTGGTGTCATGCTATTGACTTCAACACAGCTTTTACGACATTTCCGTCAGTTGCGCTGATGGGAGCGAGAGGCTGCAGCTAATCCGAAACAATTCGTGGAGAATACGACCATTCGCAGACCCTTTAAAACCGATGCGCCCGTAAAGGATGGGCCACGTTCCAACAGGGAAATTCGCATTCCCAAAGTTCAGCTCATTGGAGCTGACGGCGCTAATATGGGCATCGTCGCGACGGACCAGGCGTTGAGAATGGCAGAGGAGGCCGGCCTCGATCTGGTAGAGATTTCTCCCAATGCTGAACCGCCTGTGTGCAAGATTCTCGATCTGGGCAAGCTGAAATACGCTAACCAGAAGAAGGCCGCCGAGGCGCGCAAGAAGCAGAAGATCGTCGAAGTCAAAGAAATCAAGATGCGTCCGAACATCGACACCCATGATTATGAGGTGAAGATGAAGGCGATCGGCCGTTTCTTCGAGGAAGGCGACAAGGTGAAGGTGACCTTGAAGTTCCGTGGCCGCGAAATGGCCCACCAGGAACTCGGCATGAAGCTTCTTCAGCAGGTCAAGGAAGACACGATTGAGATCGCCAAGGTGGAAGCCGAGCCCAAGCTCGAAGGCCGCCAGATGATGATGGTGCTTGCGCCGAAGTGAGGCGCAAGTTGAAGTAAGAGGTCGGAGCCGTCCCATTGGGCGGCTTTTTCCTTTTTTGCAGCAATGCCGATTGATGTCATCGATCTGCAAAGATTCGCGCGTCTGGCCCGTTGCACTCTGAGGCAACTGCGGTTATAAGCGCGCGTCCGAACTGACCGGCAGGGCATGCCGTGGCAGTTCAGAATGCTGGTGGATCGGTTCATCACCGTCTCCGCCGTTCAACAACAAACGCTCCGGCACCTTGTCGCAGCCCGGTCTAGCCGGATCTGTGGGAAGGGCTTTTTAGCAAAGCGCGCACGGAAGCATCGAAGGAGTAGCAAAATGCCCAAGATGAAGACGAAGTCCTCTGCCAAGAAGCGGTTCAAGATCACCGCGACCGGCAAGGTCAAGGCAGCCGCTGCTGGCAAGCGCCACGGCATGATCAAGCGTAGCAACAAGTTCATTCGCGATGCCCGCGGCACCATGGTTCTCGCAGAACCGGATGGCCGTAAGGTTATCAAGAACTACTTGCCGAACGGTCTCTAAGACTATTCGTAACGCTATAGACTAAGGAGATCATGAAATGGCACGTGTAAAAAGAGGCGTAACCTCGCACGCCAAGCATAAGAAGGTTCTGAAGCAGGCTCGTGGCTTCTACGGCCGCCGCAAGAACACCATCCGTACCGCCAAGGCCGCTGTCGACCGTTCCAAGCAGTACGCTTACCGCGACCGCAAGGTCAACAAGCGCAATTTCCGCGCCCTCTGGATCCAGCGCATCAACGCTGCCGTCCGCGAATCCGGCCTGACCTACGGCCGCTTCATCGACGGCCTGACCAAGGCTGGCATCGAAGTCGACCGCAAGGTTCTCTCCGATATGGCGATCCATGAGCCGGAAGCTTTCGGCGCGCTCGTTGCTGCCTCGAAGAAGGCGCTCGAGTACCTGAAGGACGCCGGCACGAAGAACGAGTTTGAAGCAGCCGTTAGCTAACGCTGCCTCGCACGTCTTTCGTAAATTCATTATGAAACCCGCGCTGGCAAAACCGGCGCGGGTTTTGTGTTTTGCAGCATACGCTTTTCCATCGTGTCAGGCGGTCCTGTCGGGCGGAACCCCGGGAAATGGATCGTGTATCGGGCGGCAAGTGGCAAGGACCGCTTTCTCGGCGGGTTTTTGTCATTTGCCCGGTTGATTGGCCGCCTGCACATGGGTAGTGATCTGCAGCGCCTCATCGTTGCCACAAGCTGTCTGATGTGGGCGTTCATCCATTATTCCGCGGACTGAGCGGCGTTCCAAGCCCGCCGCCCGCAAGGCAGGATCAGATGACGGAACTCGTAACACTTGAAACCCAACTCATGGCCGATGTGGCCGCGGCGACCGACGAGCAGTCGATCGAGGCGATCAGGGTGGCCGCGCTCGGCAAGAAGGGCTCGGTTTCGGAACTGTTGAAGACGCTGGGCTCGATGTCGCCGGAAGAGCGGCAGACACGGGGTGCTGCAATCAACGCGCTGAAGAACTCCGTCACCGACGCCATCAATGCCCGCAAGGGCGCGTTGAAGGATGCCGCTATCGACGCGAAGCTGAAGGCCGAGACCGTCGATGTCAGCCTGCCGGTGCGCTCTTCTCCGGCTGAGCGCGGCCGCATCCATCCGATCAGCCAGATCGTCGATGAGATCACCGCGATCTTCGGCGACATGGGCTTCTCGATCGCCGAAGGCCCGGATGTCGAGACCGATTACTATAACTTCACGGCGCTGAACTTCCCCGAGGGACATCCGGCCCGCGAGATGCACGACACCTTCTTCTTCCAGCCGGACGAGAAGGGTGAGCGCAAGGTGCTGCGCACGCACACCTCGCCGGTGCAGATCCGCACCATGGAAGCGCAAAAGCCGCCGATCCGCATCATCATTCCCGGCAAGACCTATCGTCAGGATTCAGACGCCACGCACTCGCCGATGTTCCATCAGGTCGAGGGCCTCGTCATCGACAAGACGGCGAACGTCGCCAATATCCGTTGGGTGCTGGAAGAATTCTGCAAGACGTTCTTCGAAGTCGATAATGTGACGATGCGCTTCCGCCCGTCCTTCTTCCCCTTCACCGAGCCCTCTTTCGAGGTTGATATTCAGTGCGACCGCTCCGGCCCGATCGTCAAGTTCGGCGAGGGCACCGACTGGATGGAAATCCTCGGCTGCGGCATGGTGCACCCGAACGTGCTGCGCCATGGCGGCCTCGATCCGGATGAATATCAGGGTTTCGCCTGGGGCATGGGCCTCGATCGCATCGCCATGCTGAAATATGGCATGCCGGACCTGCGCGATTTCTTCAATGCCGACGTCCGCTGGATGAACCATTACGGCTTCCGCCCCCTCGACATGCCGACTTTGTTCGGCGGCCTGAGCGCGTAAGCAAGGATTGATCAGATGAAATTCACACTCTCCTGGCTGAAAGAGCACCTGCAAACGGATGCCACGCTCGACGAAATCTGCGCCCGCCTGACGATGATCGGGCTGGAGGTCGAGGATGTCGACGATAAGGCGGCGTTCAAGCCCTTCGTCATCGCCAAGGTTCTGTCGGCTGAAAAGCATCCCCAGGCGGATCGCCTCAAGGTGCTGATGGTCGATACGGGCAGTGGTGCGCCGATTCAGGTCGTCTGCGGCGCGCCGAATGCGCGGGCCGGCCTCGTCGGCGCTTTCGCAGCTCCGGGCACTTACGTTCCCGGTATCGACGTGACGCTCGCCGTCGGCAACATCCGCGGTGTCGAGAGCCGTGGCATGATGTGCTCGGAAAAGGAGCTGCAAATCTCCGACAGCCATGACGGCATCATCGACTTGCCCGATGATGCGCCTGTCGGCACCAGCTTTGCCACCTATGCCGGCCTCGACGATCCGATCATCGAGATCAACCTGACGCCGAACCGCCCGGATTGTACCAGCGTCTACGGCATCGCCCGCGATCTCGCCGCCTCCGGCCTCGGTACGCTGAAGCCGCGCGCCACGCCGTCCTTTGCCGTCGAAGGCGAAACGCCCGTCGACTTGAAGATCGAGCTGGACGACACCCGGCTTTGCCCCGGCTTTGCCCTTCGCCTCGTGCGCGGCGTCAAGAACGGCCCGAGCCCGAAGTGGATGCAGCAGCGGCTGCTCGCCATCGGCCTCCGCCCGATCAGCGCGCTGGTCGACATCACCAACTACATGACCTTCGACCAGGGCCGGCCGATGCACGTTTTCGACGCCGCCAAGGTCAAGGGCAATCTCGTGGTGCGCCGCGCCAGGGACGGCGAGACCGTGCTGGCGCTGGATGAGCGCGAATACAAGCTGAACCCGAGCAATGTCGTCATCGCCGATGACAATGGCGTCGAGTCGATCGGCGGCATCATGGGCGGCGAGCATTCCGGCTGCGACGAGAACACCACGGATGTGCTGATCGAGTCGGCGCTCTGGGACCCGATGAACATCGCCAAGTCCGGCCGCAGCCTCGGCATCATCACCGATGCGCGCTATCGCTTCGAGCGTGGCGCCGATCCCGAATATATGGTTCCTGGCCTCGAGCGCACCACCGAGCTGGTGCTTGCCTGCTGCGGCGGCACGGCCGCCAAGGCCAAGGTCGAGGGCTATAAGGGCTATGAGCCCAAGATCGTCGATTTCCCGCTGTCGGAAGTCAAGCGCCTGACCGGCCTTGAGGTCTCGGCTGAAGAGAGCAAATCCATCCTGACGAAGCTCGGCTTCTCGGTCACGGGCTCCGGCGAGCGCGTTTCCGTCGCCGTTCCGTCCTGGCGTCCGGATATCGACGGTAAGGCCGATCTCGTCGAGGAGATCATGCGCATCCACGGCGTCGACAACATCAAGCCGCAGCCGCTTAGCAGCCACGCCGCCGTCAACGGCAAGATCCTGACGACCTTGCAGATCCGCACCCGCTCTGCCAAGCGGGCGCTTGCTGCCCGCGGCATGCTGGAAGCCGTCACCTGGTCGTTCATCGCCGAAGACCAGGCCAAGCTCTTCGGCGGCGGCTCCAACGCATTGAAGCTCGCCAACCCGATCGCCGCCGATATGTCCGACATGCGCCCCTCGCTGCTGCCGGGCTTGCTTTCGGCCGCCCAGCGCAACGCCGACAAGGGCTATGGCGACGTGGCGATCTTCGAAGTTTCCGGCACCTATGAGAACGACACGCCCGAGGGTCAGCGCCGCGTTGCCGGCGGCATCCGCCGTGGCACGGCGACGCTCGCCGGCGCCGGCCGCATGTGGTCGAACGCCGCCAAGGGCGGCGGAAAACCGGTCGACGTCTTCGATGCCAAGGCCGATGCGCTGGCGGTCATCGAAGCCTGCGGCCTGCCCATGAGCAATATCCAGATCGAGCAGGGCGGCCCCGCCTGGTATCACCCCGGCCGCTCCGGCACCATCAAGATAGGCCCGAAGGTCGTGCTCGGCTACTTCGGCGAATTCCACCCGAAGACGCTGGAAGCGCTCGACGTGTCAGGTGCTCTCGCCGGCTTCGAAGTCTATGTCGATGCCATGCCCGAGCCGAAGAAGAAGGCAACCCGCACCAAGCCGGCGCTGGAGCTTTCGCCGTTCCAGGCGGTCAAGCGCGACTTCGCCTTCGTGGTCGACAAGTCGGTGGAAGCCGGCGCCATCGTGCGCGCCGCTGTCGGCGCCGACCGCAAGCTGGTGACCGGCGTCAACGTCTTCGACATTTTCGAAGGTGCATCGCTCGGCGAAGGCAAGAAGTCGATCGCCATCGAGGTCCAGATCCAGCCTGCGGAACGTACGCTGACGGACGAGGATTTCGAAGCGCTCACGCAGAAGATCGTCGCCAATGTGACGAAGACGACGGGTGGCGTGCTGAGAGGGTGAGGCGCGTCTTATCGGCAGCTTTGCGCTCGCTGATAGTGCGGCACCCCCCTCTGTCACTGTCGTGACATCTCCCCCACAAGGGGGGAGATTGGTAGCTTGCGGCACCTCTTTGCCTCAAGCTGACATCGCATCTGCTGAAACCGAAGTCTCTGTTTTCACGAAGGTGGGTGTCAAATTCCCAACGATCTCCCCCCTTGTGGGGGAGATGTCCCGAAAGGGACAGAGGGGGGTATCAGAGGCACGGCATAGAAGAGCGGCCTTGAGGCGAGTGCTCACCGATGCAGATGATAAACCTTATTCACCACACTCCACCGCCCATCGATCTTCAGCAGTGACAGGTAATCCGAAAAGCGCATGCCGGCGAACTCGTCGACGACCTTGACGCTTGCCGCATCGCCCTCGATGTCGATCAGCTCGATTTCCATAAACGGTATGGTGCCGGGCGGAGCGCTGCCTTCCTCCACGATCGCTGAGATGAATTCATCCCTCGTCATCCATTCGACAGCACCTTGATAATTTCCGATGATATCAGCTCGCGGATGGAACGCCTTTCGCAGCGCGGGCTCATTCGCGAATGCCATGCCATCGACATAGAGGTGAACAACCGCACGGATTGCCTGCTCTTCCGACATCTCGCCATTCCTCGTTTGAGTCATGTCTAAGATAACATAGGCGGTGCCTACTGGCAAAAATGCGACGGCCTGCTCGCAATGATTTGACAGCTCTTATTCGACGAAAACCCGCACGCTGGCAGCACGGCCGGCGGCGTCGATGACGGTGAGCGTCGAATATCCAGCGCCATCGGGCGTCCATTGATTGGTGCGGCGGCGCGAAAGATCCGGCAGCGGCTTGCCGTTGGCGAGCCATCGGAACGGCGCCCGTCCGCCCTGCAGCTTCAATGCCAGCGGCGTGATCTGGTCAGCACCATTGCTTGCGCCGAGATCGACGCGCGCGCCTTCCGGCGGATAGACGATCTGCGGCGCCGGCTCGCGGTTCGAGGCCGACAGCAGCCCGGCGGCGGTGACGGAAAAGCGCCGCTGGCTGATCGGCAGTTCGGTCGCGGAGATGCGCACCGCGCCCATGGGTGCCGAGGGGAAGGGCGTGATGGCCACGCCCGATTTGGCGAAGGCTTCGAACAGGATGGGTGCCGCCGAAACATAGCCCGCCAGGCCCGGCACCGCACCGTTGTCCGGCCGGCCGACCCAGACGCCGAGCACGTGTGCCCCATCATAGCCGATCGACCATGCATCGCGGTTGCCATAGCTGGTGCCTGTCTTGTAGGCGATGCCGAGCTGTTTGCTGCCGCGCGGCGCGATGATGTCGGAAAGAATATCGGTGATGTTCCAGGCGGCGATCGGCTCCATCAGCGGTTCGCTGTCGATCGGTCCCGGCTGGTCCTGAACGCCGTCGCCGATCCGCATCGGCTTGCCGCGATTGGCAAGCCCGGCATAGAGCTGCACGAGGTCCTTGAGGGTGATGCCGACGCCGCCGAGGCCGATGGCAAGGCCCGGAGCTTCGTTCGGCGGCAGCTTCGGCTTCACCTCGGCACGGCGGAAGCGCACCAGCAGCCGCGTCGGTCCGACAGCGTCGAGCAGGCGCACGGCGGGCACATTGAGCGACAGCTGCAGCGCCTGGCGCACGCTCACATCACCCTGATAGGTCATGTCGAAGTTACGGGGACGATAGCCGTAGAAATCGGCCGGGCGATCCTCGATGATCGTCTCCTGCGCCACATAGCCCTGCTCGAAAGCCAGGCCATAGATGAAGGGTTTCAGCGTCGAGCCGGGAGAGCGCAGCACGCGGGTCATATCGATCCAGCCCGAGCGGCCGGAATCGAAGTAATTGGCCGAGCCGACCTCGCCGATGATGTCGCCGGTATGGGCATCGGCCATCACCATGGCCACCGACACCTTCGGCCCCAGCCGCTTTGCTGCCGCATCGGCGACAGCCTCCAGCCCCTGCTGGACATCGCGCCGCAGCGTGGTTCGATGCTGGATGACGCTGGGCTGCTTCTTAAGTGCCAGTTCGGCCAGATGGGCCGCATAGGCCGGCAACTGCCGCCGGTTGGCCGGTATGGGGGATAGGGCAGCGCGTTCGGCTTCTCCCTCGCCAATGATGGCGGCGACGGCGGCGCGTTCGAGCACGCGGTGTCGGGCGGCTTGCGCGGTCGCAAGATTGCGGTCCGGCCGGCGCTTTTCCGGCAGCTGCGGCAGGGCGACCAAGAGGGCAGCCTGAGCAACGCTCAGATGCCGCGGCTCCTTGCCGAAATAGGCAAGGCTCGCAGCCCGAACGCCCTCAAGATTGCCGCCATAGGGCGCGTGCGTCAGATAGAGACCGAGGATCTGCTCCTTGCTCAGCCGCCGCTCGATCTGGATGGCGCGGACGACCTGCAGAAGCTTCGCCGTCATCGACCGCTGGCTGCGCGGCTCGATCAGGCGCGCCACCTGCATGGAAAGCGTCGAGCCGCCGGAGACGATGCGGCCATGGGTGACGAGTTGCAGGAAGGCACGGCCGATCGCCATCGGATCGACGCCATGGTGATCGTAGAAGCGCCTGTCCTCATAGGCGACCAGCATGCGCAGATATTGCGGGTCGACGTCGGAAACTCCGGTCTTCAGCCGCCAGCGCCCCTCGGGCGTGGCGAAAGCACGTAGCAGATCGCCATTGGCGTCGAGTACTTCGGCAGAGACGATGCGGGCATTGTCCAGCGGCGGCGGAAAGGCGCGGTCCGCGGCTTTAAGGCCGAAAACCAGTGCCACCACCGTCAGGGCGGTGGCTCCAAGGCCAATCGCAATCTTCCATCGTGCCTTCATGGCTGCGCTTACTGCTGGGCGGCCAGCACCTCCATGCGGCCCATCGCCGTGCGGGCCGAGAATTGCGGACGATACATGTCCTCGACGCTTGCGGCCGGATGGTCGTAGATGCCGGGTGTGACGGCGCGCACGACATAGGCAAAGCTCAGGTCACGGTTGGCGCCGTAAGTCTGGTCGAAGGCGGCGACGAAGCGGTCGTTGCGGAATTCGACATGGGCGGGCTGCACATCGCTCAGCCAGTCGAAGTTCGACAGCTGGGCACTGCTGACAATGCTCGGATTATCGATCTCAAAGCCCGCGGGCAGGAGATCGGTCACGAGCAGGCGCTGCGGCCAGTCATTGTCTCCGATCACGTGCAGCACGACGACGTAGCGTTCGTTCTGCTGTGCCTGGCTGACATTCGCCTCTTCGCCGTCGAGCGTGTAGTACTTGCGCTCGATCTTGAAGCCATTGCCGCCGGCCGGCAGCGGAGCAACCGGGGATGCAACCGTGGTCACGGCCGCAGACAGCGGCTGGCGCGTCGTGTTGGTGACGGTCAGCGGATGGCCCATCAGGGCATCGCCGCTCATCTGCGCCATATAGGTGCCGGAGTGGGCAGCGCCGTTGACATCAAGCGTCAGGCCGTCGTCGCCGTTCTGCAGCGCTCGGGCAGCGAGCAGCATCCAGGTCTGTTCCTGGGTGCTGGTGTAGCCCCGGCTCTGCCATTCCTTGCCAACGACGCTTGCCAGATCCGGAATGATCGGTGGGACGGGACGGCTTTCGGCGGCAAGCGCCAACACCGCGGCACCGTCGCGCAGCGACGAGCCGTAGTCGGAGCGGGCAAAGCTGACCTTGGTGATCGCCGCCTTCTGTGACATCTGCAGGGAATCCACGAAGATGTTGCGCGAGCGCTGGGCATCCCCGTAAAGCGCCAGCGCCGCGGCCAGATGCGCCTTGGACAGCGGCGTCGGGAAATCGTTCAACATCGTGTCGGCATAGTAGCGCAGATCGCTGATCGAGGCCTTCTTGTTGCGCGCCAGCACATAGAGCGCATAGGCGATCTCGTTGCCGTTATCCTTGACGTTGGTGTTGGCGCTCAGCGAATTCTGGAGATTTTCGAGCGCCTGCACCATGGCCTGATCCGGCACGATATACTTCTGCTCGCGGGCGCGGGTCAGGAAGTCAGTCACGTAGGCATCAAGCCAGAGATCGCCCGAGCCCGGCCCCCAGAGGCCGAAGCTGCCGGTCGACGATTGGTAGGACATTTCGCGATAGATCGCGTCCTGGACGCGCTTGTGGATCTCCGTGTCGTCGGCAAGGCCATTCTTGATCGCCATGTCGCTGAAATAGAGCAGCGGCAGCGCGCTGCTGGCCGTCTGTTCGGCGCAGCCGTAGGGGTAGCGGCTGAGGCTCATCAGCAGGGCAGGCACGTCGAAGGCGCTGGAGCGGCTGACATTAACGCTGACCGAGGCGCCTGGCAGCACGCTGTCGGCCAGCAGATCGGCATTGACGGTCAGGCTCTTGCCGGGCGCAAGCGCGATGACACGCCGCTCGGTGACCGGCAGCTGCGCCGGGCGAACCGGGATATCGACCGATTGATCGAGCGATAGTCCCGAAGCATTCGACAGTTTGATCGCGACCGTACCGGCACCGGGCTGTCCGCCTGTCAGAGGCAGCGTGATATTGTATTTGCCGCCGGCCTGCAGGTTGATCTTCTGCTGCGCGGCATTCGCATCCACATTCACGGCGTTATTGCCCGTGACCGCAAGCGTGTAGTCGCCGGCAGGCGCATCGGTGTTGGCGACGTCGAGCCGCAGATTGGCCTTATCCCCGGGAGCCAGGAACTTCGGCAGGCTCGCGGTGACGACGAGCGGATCGCGGATGATCACATCCTGCGTCGCATGTCCGACGCCTGATTTCGACCAGGCGACTGCCATCAGACGCGCTGTGCCGTTGAACTGCGGTATGTCGAAGCTGACATTGGCCTTGCCGCTGGCATCCAGCTTGACTGGGCCGGAGAAGAAGGCGACCAGCTTTTCCGTCGGGGGGCTCGCCTGCAAGGCCGCCTGTCCGCCGTCGCCGCCGGTGCGCAGCTTGCCGGTCGCGCCGAGCGAGCCGTCGATAAGGCGTCCGTAGATGTCGCGGATTTCGAGGCCGAGCTGACGCTGACCGTAATACCAGTCGTCCGGTGCCGGCGGCTGGTAGTGCGTCAGGTTGAGGATGCCGACGTCGACGGTGGCAACCGTGACATAGGCGTCTTCATTGGCGCCGGCGCCGGAAACCTGCATGCCGATGGTCAATGGCTGGCGCGGCAAGGTCTTCGGTGGCGCGTCGAGCGCGATCTGCAGCTTGCGCTCGCCGGGATCGACGGGTGCCCATTTGATGCCGATGGCGCGCATCGGCATGCGGCTTTCCTGAGCCTCGCCGGGCCGGAACAGGGTCGCGGTCAGATAGGTGCCGGCGCCCCAATCGGCGGTCACGGGAATGTCGACCTCACCGCCAGTGGCGCCGATATCGGCATTGGTGACCGAGATCAGCGTCTCGGCACCGGCCGTCACCATAAGCTGGCCGGCATAGCGCGAGGTCACCTTCAGCTTGGCGGTATCGCCGACATGGTAGCTCTGCTTGTCGAGCGCGATCTCCAGCGCATCCGGGGTTTCCGTCGAGGTGGAGGCGACATACCAGCCGGCGTTGAATTCGACGCTGGATTCCGGCCCGTTCGCATCGGCGGTGGAAACTTCCAGCCGGTAGCGACCCCAGGTGACGGGCATGGAAATTGCCGCGCCATCCGTCGTGGCATTCACCGTACCGACAGCCACCTGCTTGGTGGACATGATCGGCTCGTATTTCCAGCTATTGCCGTCGCGATACCATTGATAGTCGCGCTCGATGCTGAGCAGCTTCCATGTCAGGCCCTGCATCGCCTGTTTCTGGCCATTCGCGTCGATGGCGATGACGTGGAAGTTGCCGACGGAATTTTCGCCGAGATCGCCATCGAATTCCGGCTTGATGCCGATGCGCGAGCCGTCGGCCTTGACCGGCAGCGTGAGGGAGCGCTCGACGGCACGGCCGCCGGCCTCCTGCATGCGCACGGTGATGTTGGCGTTCAGAAGCTGCGTGGTCGAAGGCGTGTCGTTGACGGTGACGTCGAAGGTGGTCTTGCCGTTTTCGTCCAGCGCCTGCAGATCTTCGAGCGGCACCTGCGTGCTTTCGGCCTTGCTGTCGCCGCTGCTGCTGTCGCCGTCATTGTCTTCCTTGCCCGCGCCCTCATCGGCAAGGCCGAACTGATAGCCCACGTAGTCGGCGCTTTCGCGCGTCGGCTTCAGGGTTACTTCGCCTTCGAGGTTGAGGCCGGCGGCCGGCGCACCATAGAGGTAGCGTCCGTCGACATTAACAGGCGTCGGCTGGCCGACTTCGATCTCCTTGGCGTCGCTCGTCATGTCGAACTCGATGCGATCCGGCACGAAGTCGTCGACGAGGAAGGTCTGCGAGCCGATGGAGGCGCCCTTCGGGTCGGTATAGATATTCATCGTCCAGGTGCCGCGCATGGAGGTCTGCTGCAGCGGCAGGTCGACATTGTAGCCGCCGAGTTTGCCGCCATCGGTGACGATGCGGCGGTCCTCGACGCCATCGGGGCGCAGGAAGACGAAGGTGAGCGGCAGGTTTTCGACGGCCGTCGAGCTGACGTCGCGGGCAAGCGCCGAGGCATGCACCGTCTCGCCGGCGCGGTAGATGCCGCGTTCCGTCCATGTCAGCAGGTCGATCGCGCCGGGCGCGGTTCTGCCCGCGACGCCACGGTCGGAAAGATCGAAGCCGGCGCGCGTCATGTCGAGGAAGACATAATCCTGGTCGCCGTTCTGCGCGGTGATGACGGCCGGCGTCATGCCCGCCGTGCCGCGCATCAGGCCGGCGCTGAAGGTGGCGCGGCCGTTATCGTCCGTCTTTGCGGTGCCCAGGATTTCATTGTTCTTGGCAAGCAGCTGCAGCTGCACGCCGGCAAGCGGCTTGGCGCTGCCGAGCGAGCGGGCAAAGACATTCAGGCCGTCCGTGCCGGCATAGGTGGTGACGCCGATATCGGACACCACGAACCATTGCGTCGCCTGCGGATCCCATTCCTGACCGCCGCTGTTGGGCGCAACCGCCGTCAGCACATAGACGCCGGGCTTACGCTTAGGCAGCGCCTCATCGACGGGGAAGCTGGTCGCGACGTCCTTGTTGAGTTCCTGCTTGATCTCGATCGAGCCCTGCCAGACCAGCTCGCCATTGGTGTCCTGGATGGTCTGGGCGCTGTAGCTGTCCATCTGCGTCAGGAACTGCGAGTTGTTGAGGATCTGCGCAATGTTGCGGTCGCCGATGCGGTAGAGCTTGAGATTGGCCGTCGTCGCATTGACCGAGACGATCGGGATGCCGCGCCGTGCGGTGGAGGGCAGCACGAAATTGTCGCCCGTGAAGCGCAGCGAGGCCGTGCGGTCCTTGACGTAGACGTCGACATTGACCTGCGCGGCAAGGTTTTCATCCACGGAGGAGGGCAGGCCGGCGCGCACCGAAATACGATAATGCTGGCCGAATTCCAGGCCTTCGACGCAGATCTGGTTGTCCTTGGCGTCGACGCCCTTCGGTGCCGCTCCGTTGACGGTGACGAACGGCGTGTAATCGACGCCGCTCTTCACCAGCTTTTCTGAGAATTGTACGCAGGCGCGCGGTGATGCATTGTCGTTGTCGAGCGTGTTGCCGGTAATGCGGAAGCCCTGGCGAGCGCGCAGATCGTCATAGGCCGCCTGAACTGCGGGCGAGCTGACGAGATCGAGGCTCGCCTTGTAAGCGTTGAGCGCCGGGCGATAGTTCTGCGCGTTCTTCAGCGACTCGGCGAGAACGGCCAGCGCATCGGCGCGGCTGTTCGTCGTGCGGGTCAGCTGGTAGCCGTTGAGCGCGGCATAGGCCGCTTTGGTGGCAACGGACGTATCGTTCGTAATCGTGTTGGCGGCGCGCGCCATTTCGATCCATAGATCGCCATTATCGGGGCTGAGCGACAGCGCGCCCTGGAATGCATTCAGCGCATTGTTGACGTTGCCGGAGGTCAATTCGATGCGGCCGAGCGCAATCAGGCTCTCGACGCCTTGCCCTTTCAGTTCGCTGCCGAGCGTCAGCGTGCTCTTTGCATCGCGCGCGCTTTGAACGAAGTCGTCTGAGAGGAAGGAAAGGGCGGGTGCGGCGCCGATATCGGGCTCGTTGGCTGCGGCGGTTTCGACGATCTTGCCGGCGACGGCGCCCGGGAAACTGTTGAGCTGATTGAAGTCGGACTTCATGAAGCACCACTTCACCTTGGGATTGTAGGTGAAGGCCTTGCAGGACTTGTCGCCGATACAGGACGCGGAGCATTGGTCCAGCGTCACGTTCTGCTCCGTTCGCAGATCGAAGCCGAAGTAATCGCCGTCCTTGGTGGTGACCACCTGGCGCTTGACATCAGCTGCCGCCGAGGGGCTCAGAGATGTGAAGATGGCGAGAAGAAAAGCGGAGAAGCCGATAAACGCGCGCTTAGACATAAGTCCTCCCAACGCTGCCCGTTTTGATTGGCCGCACCTTAAAATTTCGGGGTGGTTTGTCAACCGAGCGTCGAGTGGGAGCGTGGGGTTTGCGACCATGCCGATGCGCCCTGTGGTGTCAAATAGGCGGCAATTCCGCCGCTTTTGGGGACTCCGTGGTCCTGTCGCTTCACTTCACTTTTCTTTTCAGCCCTAAAATGGCACCGGCCGCCGGGCCGATGCCATTGCGTAAAGAAATGAGAGCTTGCGCGTCATATATTTGTCATGGCCAGCGAGGCATCGCTATACCGCTTGCCGGCAACGCTTTCGAGCGGGATGATCGCGCCGAGTTCCTCAACTTCACGCGGCGAAAGCACGATATCGGCCGCCGCCGCATTCTGCTCGAGATGATGCAGTTTGCGGGCGCCGGGGATCGGGACGATGGTGTCGCCCTGATGCAGAACCCATGCGAGCGCCAGTTGTGCCGCCGTGACGCCTTTTTCCTTCGCAAGGGATTCGAGCTTGGCGACGAGGGCTGCATTGGTGTCGAAGTTCTCGCCCTGGAAGCGCGGCAGGTTGCGGCGGAAATCGTCGTGGGCGAGATCGTCCGTCTTGCGGATCGCGCCGGTCAGGAAGCCGCGGCCGAGCGGACTGTAGGGCACGAAACCGATACCGTGTTCGCGGCAAGTGGCCAGCACCTCTATCTCGGGATCTCGGCTCCAGAGCGAATATTCGCTCTGCACGGCGGCGATCGGATGCACCGCATGGGCGCGGCGGATGGTGGCGGCACTGGCTTCGGAAAGGCCAAGCGCCCGCACCTTGCCCTCTCTCACCAGCTCCGCCATGGCGCCGACCGTGTCTTCGATCGGAACGTTCGGATCGACGCGATGCTGATAGAACAGGTCGATGACATCGGTGCCGAGCCGCTTCAGGGAAGCCTCGGCGACTTCTCTGACATGCTCCGGACGGCTGTCGACGCCGACCATGGCGGCGAGGCCGGATTTCTGAGGGTCGAGCTTGAAGCCGAATTTCGTGGCGATGGCCACGCGGTCGCGAACGGGCTTCAGGGCACGGCCGAGCAGCTCCTCGTTGGTGAAGGGGCCATAGGTTTCGGCGGTATCGAAAAAGGTCACGCCGAGATCGACGGCGCGATGGAGCGTTTTGACGGATTCGTCGTCGTCAGTTGCGCCATAGGCGAAACTCATGCCCATGCAGCCGAGCCCGACGGCGGAAACGGTGAGATCCTTGCCAAGCCTGCGGGTTTTCATAATTGCGTTCCTCTTGAATCTTGTTGGATCGGCGGCGGCCATCAAGGCCGGCCGAGGGGTTCAAACTAAGTCTCGGCATAATGAATGAAAACCCATGCAAATTCTCACAGGCTGTTCTATTATTTAGTTCAATGAACAGAACTCAGCTCTCTCAACTCGCGGTTTTTGCCGCCGTCGCCGCCCATCGCAGCTTCCGCGCCGCCGGCAAGGAACTGTCGATCGCGCCGTCGGCCGTCAGCCATGCAGTCTCCAGTTTGGAGGAAAGCCTCGGCGTGCGGCTGCTGGCGCGCACCACCCGCAGCGTGCTGCCGACGGAAGAAGGCCAGGCGTTGCTGCAAAGGCTGGCACCGGCACTGGAGGAAATCGATATCGCGCTGGAGGATACGCTCGCCACCCGTGGCCGCCCGGCCGGCACTCTGCGCATCACCGCCCCGCGCTTTGCCTCAGACCTCTTGATGGCGCCGCGGCTCGGCGATTTTCTCAACACCTATCCTGACATTACCCTGGAGATCGCCAACGAGGATGGCTTCAGCGATATCGTCAAAGAGGGCTTCGATGCCGGCATTCGGCTGGAGGAGAGCATCGAGGGGGACATGATCGCGGTCAAGGTCTCGCCGGACATTCGAACCGTCATCGCCGGCTCCCCTGCCTATTTCGAGAGGAATCCGAAGCCGCTGCATCCGCGCGATCTCGTGCATCACCGCTGCATCAAGCGGCGTTTCACCGATGGCTCGATCTATCGCTGGGAATTCGAAAAGGACGGTCGCGAATTGATCGTCGCCATTGATGGCCCTCTGATTGTGATTGAGGACCGGCTCGCGGTTCTGGCGGCGGTCAATGGCGCGGGCCTCTCCTATCTGTTCGACATCCGCGTGAAACAGGAACTAGAGGACGGCAGCCTGATCCGCGTGCTCGAGGATTGGTGCCCGCCCTATCCGGGCTTCTGCATCTATTACCCGAGCCGCCGCCAGATGCGCCCGGCGCTCAGAGCCTTCATCGATTTCTTCAAACACACCGGATGACGCAGAAGGAAGCGGCCGGATGGTCCGGCCGCTTTTCGGGTGTCGCAATTCAGGCGGCTGCCTTCTGATTGACGCTGCTGTTTGCAATCTTGGTCAGAGCCTTGTCGGTGTTGGTTTCCTGCTGCAGCGTCTGGTCGAGCAGGCCGACAGCCTCCTTGAGACCGAGCGTTTGCGCCCAGGTCTTCAGTGAGCCGTAGCGGGCCATTTCATAATGCTCTACGGCTTGTGCAGAGGAGATGAGGCCGGCATCGAGGGCGTGTGTTCCCTTGAATTCCTCGATGATCTCTTCGCCTTCGGCGAGTATCCCTTCGATCGCGTCGCAGGTCTTGCCTTTGGCGCGTTTGCCCATCAGCTCGAAAATCTGCTCCAGGCGCTCGACCTGCCCTTCAGTTTCCTCAAGGTGCTTTTCGAAGCCTGCCTTCAATTCGGGGGATTGAGCCGCGCGCGCCATCTTCGGCAGCGCCTTCAGGATCTTCCGTTCGGCATAGTAGATGTCCTGCAGTGTATCGTAAAAAAGGTCTTCCAGCGTCTTGTCCTTGGACATGGTTTCCATCCTTGTTTTTGGGGCGGGAGTCACTGACGGTGACCCTCTTACAAGGGAACGGCAGCGCTATTGTTCCGAAAAAATTCGGGTGGCGAAGTTTTGGAAAAGACGGAATGTTGAAGCGACCATAGGGAATAGGAGGCGTTGCCGATGAAAAAGCCGGGGTCGATGAAGGGCTTGGAGGAGCTTGGTCGCGTCAGACTGTCTAAGAACTTCTTCTTCCGGGATTTCCTGCATTCGGAAATCGCCGATTTCCATCGCATCCCCAACATCCCCGACGATCCCGATCTGGCGATCGAGGCGGGTCGAAGGCTATGCGAGGAATTGCTGGAGCCGCTGGAGATGACCTTCGGCCGGCTGCATATCCGCTCCGGCTATCGCGCGCCTGATGTCAATGCCTTCGGCAACAGGAACGGGCTGAATTGCTCAACCAATGCCCATACCGCCGCGCATCATATCTGGGACATGCGCGATCTTGATGGCTGCACGGGTGCGGCCGTCTGCATCGCCGTACCCTGGCTGATCGACCATCACAGCCGCGAGGGTGATTGGCAGAAGCTCGCGTGGTGGATCCACGATCATCTGCCTTACGCTTCGCTGTGCTTCTTCCCGAAGCTCTGGGCCTTCAATATCCAGTGGCACGAGCGGCCGATGCGGACCATCCAGAGCTATGTCAGCCCGCGCGGCATGTTGACCAAGCCGGGCATGGCGAACTGGGAGGGCGATCATTCTGCCCTTTACGAGGGTTTTCCGAAGCTCAGATGTTGATGCGATAACGTATGTGCCCGTCGCTCTCGACATAGGTGTCGTAAAGTTTGCGGGCGGTCGCGTTGGTTTCGTCCGTATGCCAGTAGAGGCGCACCCAGCCGTTTTTCTTGCAGAGCGCGACGAGATCATCCAGCAGCGCCCGACCGACACCGTGACCCCTAGCGCTTTCGTCGACGAACAGATCTTCGAGGTAGCAATCCGGTGCGCGGACCCATGTGCCCTCATGCGTGATGCAGAGCGTGAAACCCTTCACCTCACCGTCGACTTCGGCCACGCGCATGAAGATCGCCGACGCCGGATCGAAGACCCGGCGCCATGTCGCATCGGTGATATCAGGCGCGATGGTGACGCCGTAGAACGCGAGATAGCCGTCCCAGAGCGCGCGCCAGCGCTTTTCGTCCTCGGGTCTGGCGTCACGGATCGTCACGGTCATCTAGTTGGCCCTTGCTTAGGCGCCCGCTTCGTCGAGCAGGCGCATGGCTTCATCGGAAAGGGAGAGCTTTGCCGAATTGATTAGCGCGTCGAGCTGGCCAAGGCTAGTGGCGCTGGCGATGGGGGCCGTGACGCCGCGCTTGCGCAAGAGCCAGGCGAGCGCGCCCTCGGCCGGCTTCGAGCCGGTTTCGGCGGAAACCTTGTCGAGGGCTGCGAGAATGCGAAGACCCTTGTCGTCGAGATAGGCCGCTACCCGGTTTTCGCGTGCCCGACCCTCAGTATCCGCCTTGGTGCGGTATTTGCCGGTCAGGAAGCCGGCGGCGAGGCTGAAATAGGTGATGACGCCAATGTCTTCCTTCACGCAGAGATCCGCGAGCGCACCTTCGAAGCTGTCGCGCGCATAGAGGTTATATTCCGGCTGCAGCACGTCGTAGCGCGGCAGGCCGGCCTTGGTGGCGGCGTCCAGCGAGGCTTGAAGCTGCGTTGCATCGAGGTTGGAGCAGCCGACATGGCGGATCTTGCCCTGTTCCTTCAGCTTGGCATAGGCGCCGAGTGATTCCTCATGCGGCGTTTCCGGGTCTGGCCAGTGCGACAGGTAGAGATCGATATAGTCGGTCTGCAGCCGCTTCAGCGAGGCATCGACCGCCTCCACGATATAGTTCGCCTTGAGACCCTTCTTGCCCGGCCCCATTTCGGAGCCGACCTTGGTGATGATGATGGCCTTGTCGCGGGCGACGCGACCCTGCTTCAGCCATTTGCCGATGATCTCCTCGGAATCGCCGCCCTTGTTGCCGGGAACCCAGCGCGAATAGACATCAGCTGTGTCGATCGTGTTGAAGCCGGCGTCGAAGAAAGCGTCGAGCAGTGCGTAGGAGGTCTTCTCATCGGCTGTCCAGCCAAAGACATTGCCGCCGAAAACGATGGGGGCAACAAAAAGATCGGTTCTTCCAAGCTTGCGCATGTCCATGATATCTCTCCAAATCGTTTGAGCAGGAAGCCGGCGCGGTAGAGGCGCGGAGGGGAAATGCTGTTGCAGGTTATCTCCACGACCGGCGAAATTCCACTAACGATTTCTTTATTCATCGGCGAAGATGTCTTGCGGGAACAGCGTTGCGCCCACGGCGGTCGCCGCTTAAGGTCGCCACCGTTGCCACGGCGTCGAGTCGTTTGCTCTACCTTCAAACTTACCGGTCCGGACGGCGCGGCCTGCGCTTCGGATGTTGCGTTTCAGGAGAAAGATCATGTTGCGTTTCGGAATTCTATCGACGGCCAAGATCGGCCGCGACCTGGTGGTACCAGCCATTCAGGATGCGGAGAATTGTGTTGTCACGGCGATCGCCAGCCGCGATCTTGCTCGCGCCCGGCAGATGGCGGATCGTTTCTCGGTGCCGCATGCCTTCGGTTCCTATGAGGAAATGCTCGCTTCCGACACCATCGATGCGGTCTACATTCCGTTGCCCACGTCGCAGCATGTCGAATGGACGATCAAGGCCGCCGATGCCGGCAAGCATGTGCTTTGCGAAAAGCCGATCGCGCTCAAGGCGGATGAAATCGACAGCCTGATCGCTGCCCGCGACCGCAACAAGGTGCTGGTTACCGAAGCTTACATGGTCACCTATACTCCCGTCTGGCGGAAGGTCCGTTCGCTTCTGGCCGATGGCGCCATCGGCCGCTTGCGCCATATCCAGGGCGCCTTCACCTATTTCAACCGCGATGCCGGCAACATGCGCAATATTCCGGCGCTGGGCGGCGGTGGCCTTCCCGATATCGGCGTCTATCCGACCATCAGCACCCGTTTCGTCACCGGCCGCGAACCCCTGCGCATCCAGGCAGTGACCGAGCGCGACGCGGAATTCGGCACCGACATCTATTCCAGCGTCAAGGCTGATTTCGGCGATTTTGAAATGTCCTTCTACATCTCGACGCAGATGGCCAATCGCCAGGTCATGGTCTTCCACGGTACGGAAGGCTTCATCGAGGTGAAATCGCCCTTCAACGCCGATCGTTACGGCGCCGAAGAGCTGGAGCTGACCAATCGTGGCCACACGGAATCGCAGATCTTCCGTTTCCCCGACAGCCGCCAATACCGGCGCGAGGTCGAAGCCTTTGCCTCGGCCGCGCTGGGCCAGGGCGCGGAGATCGTATCGCTGGAAAGCTCGAAGCTCAATCAGAAGGTCATCGACGCCATCTATCGCGCCAGCGAGAAGGATGGCTGGGAGCCGGTCTGAACGAGCGTCTCAGGGATTTTGCCGGTGGCGGAAGACGAAGCGTGAATAGCCGAAGAAGCTGAACGCAGTCGCCGCCGCCGATGCCAGCGTCAGTGCAATGATCGGCCGCAAGCTCGGCTCGGCCACCAGGAGCGAGCTGAACACGGCATAGTTCAGCATTGCCGAGGTCAGGCCGACCGAGCCGTAGCGGAAGCCTTCGGCCGCCAGCGAGCGGTCGGAACGGCCGAAGGTGAAATTGCGGTTGAGGACCCACGTGGCGAGCAGCGCGCTCGGTATCGATATCGCCCGGCCGATGAAAGGGCCGAAGGGCGTGAACCAAAGCAGCAAATGCAGCACGCCCGCATCGACCACAAAGCCGACGCTGCCAGCCAACAGGAAGCGAAAGAGCTTCTTCATGCGGCCTTTGCCCTTTTCTTCCGGCTCGCCGGCTTTTCGAGTTCCGCCATATAGACCGGCCTGTCGTCTCCGATCTGGCGGGATGACGGCTTGGCCAAGCTCATATAGTGGATGCGCAGCTGTTCTGCGCGGGCACGGGCGACGGAATCGAGTATTAGTCCGGCCGTGAACAGCATGAAGGAAATCATCATCAGCGCCATGGAGAGTACCCAGGTCGGCATGCGCGTCACGAAGCCGGTTTCGAAATACTCGACGAGGACCGGGATCGAGAAGCCGATACTCAATTCCATGGAAATGACGCCGAGAATGCCGAAGAAGACGAAAGGCCGCGTTTCCTTCATCAGCATCGCGAACATCCAGAGGATCTTCCAGCCGTCACGGAAAGTGGAGAGTTTCGAGTGCGAGCCTTCCGGCCGCCGGCCGTAATCGAGTTCCAGCTCGCTGACGGGCAGCTTCAGCCGCGAGGCATGAACCGACATCTCCGTCTCGATCTCGAAACCGCCCGACACGGCGGGGAAGCTCTTGACGAAACGGCGGGAGAAGGCGCGGTAGCCGGAGAAGATGTCGGTGAAATCCGCGCCGAAGATCGTACGGTACAGCCAATTGAAGATGCGGTTGCCGAAGGCGTGGCCCTGGCGACCGGCGTCGTTGTGAACGTTGCGGCGAGTGCCGACGACCATGTCGGCGCCTTCCGTCAGCAGCGTGCGGATGAGCTCTTCGGCGTCTTCGGGCGCATAGGTGCCGTCGCCGTCGGCCATGACATAGATATCGGCGTCGATGTCGGCGAACATGCGCCGCACGACGTGCCCTTTGCCTTGCCTCCGCTCGCGCACCACAGTCGCGCCCGCGAGCATGGCATGCAGCGCCGTGCCGTCGGTCGAGTTGTTGTCGTAGACATAGATGCCGGCATCCGGCAACGCCTGGCGAAAGCCGCGAACGACATCGCCGATCGTAGCGGCTTCGTTGTAACAGGGCAGAAGAACGGCGATGTTCAGCTTCTCATTCCACATGGTCTTGGCCGGTTCCTACGCGTGATTTCAAGTTGAGGCCCGATGGACGATCCGGACGAGAGCTTAGCCCGTTGGCTGTTAATAAGACCCTATGGTTGCGAAGGAAAAATGGCGGGATGTCGTCCTTGCTGGGAACATTGTCGTGATGGATGCCGCCGCGTGCATGCGCTTTACTTTTTCTTGATGCACAGCGATTAGCGTAAAGCCCCGAATGTCCTTCAAATACAGGGTTTATCGACATGGCACAGACGCTGGCAATGCCGCCTGAAGCAGCTGCGGCGGCAGAGAGGAAAGCATTGTTGCGCTGGTCGCATCCTGTCCTTGTGCCATTGATCTATACCGTCGTCATCATCGTCGCCCAACTGGTCATTCATCGCCACCTCACGGACTATGTCGGCCCCGACAATGACGACGCCATGCGTCTTGTCGAAGTGCGAGATTTCCTGGGTGGTCAGGGCTGGTTCGACATGATGCAATACCGCCTCGGCCTTGACGGCGGAACGTTGATGCATTGGTCGCGCTTCATCGATCTGCCGATCGCGAGCCTCATTCTCTTCTTCCGGCTGTTCTTCTCGCCGGAAGGCGCGGAGGCGGCGGCGTTGACCGTCTGGCCGCTCATGCTCGTGCTGCCGCTGATGGCCTTCATGGGCCTCGCGGGCCGCCGCATCGGCGGTGTCGAAGGCATGCATTTTTCGCTGATCCTGACATCGCTGTTTGTTCTGACCTCAGGCCGTTTCGTGCCGGGATCCATCGATCACGACAATGTTCAGCTCGGCCTCGTCGCCCTTGCGGTCGCCATGCTGGCCGACGAAAGCTACAAGCCCCGCAATTTCGCCATCGCTGCCGTCGCCCTTGCCATCCAGCTCGGTATCGGTGCGGAGACGACGCCCTTCGTGGCGGTCGCCTGCATGGCGATCGCCTGTTTATGGGCCTGGGATGGTGCTGTCTTTGTGCCTGCCGCGCGGGCCTTTGCCCTGACGCTGACGATTGCCGTCAGTGCCGCTTTCTTTTCGCTGGTGGCGCCGCGCCTCTATTCGATGGTCACCTGCGACAATCTCTCGCTCGGCTTTTATGGCATCATCAGCGTCGGCTGCGTCGGGCTCCTCCTGTCTGCACTCTTCGCCAGCCGCCTGTCCCGGCCCTGGCGCATGGTCGTGCTGGCGGCCAATGGTGCAGCAGTCTTAGCCACGACCGTTGCGATCGCCCCGCAATGCCTGCGCAATCCGCTTGCCGATCTGGACCCCATGCTGGTGGAGCTCTGGCTGAGCAAGGTGACCGAGGCGCAGTCAATCTTCTCGATCGCTCGCACAACGCCGGACGGGCTCGGTGCGTTCTACGCGACGGGCTTGCTGGCGATGCTTGTTTGCGCGTTCCGCGTGCTGCGCGGTGAACGCGCCCGTTTGCATGCGATCCTGATGGCCTTGGTCGCCGTCAATTGGGCGATCACGCTCGTGCAGGTCCGCGGCGCGGAATTTTCCAATCTGCTCGCCATTCCGCCGCTGGCATTGTTGCTCGCCGAACTGCGCCGTATCTCGGCGGCCGATACCGAGGATGTGGGCGCAGCCTTCTTCTATGTGGTCACGGCCTTGATTTCTGCGCCGGCCGTCTGGGCCGTCGGTGGCGCGCTTGCAGATAAAGGCATCGTCAGCAGCTTTACCGTCGCCTCACCCGCCAAGGCCGAAGAGACGTCGAATTGCGCTTCAAAGGAAGCTCTGGCGCCGATTGCTAACCTTCAGCCCGGGGTCATAGCCGCCGCATCCAACATGGGTGCACCGCTGCTGCGCTTCACGCCGCATCGCACGTTGTCCGGCCCCTATCATCGTGATCCGGATGGGATGCTGGCCGAACTGCATATCGGCCTTGCGGAGCCGCAGCAGGCGGAAGCGCTTCTGCGCGACGCGCATGTGACGCTGGTCGCATTCTGCAAGGGTGATCCGCAGGTACAGACGCTGTCTGAACTGAAACCTCGGGGACTCTATGCTCAGCTGGGCGCGGGCCATGTGCCCGCTTATCTCGAGCCCATTCCCACGCCGACCAAATCGGATGTGCAGTTCTTCCGGTTCAAGCCGCAGGAGTGATCCTAGGCGCGGCGGCCGTGCTCCATCATATCGGTGGTAATGAGATAGCCGATGAAGCCGAGATTGTAGCCGCCAAGCGCGACGAACAGCGTCGTCAGCGGCGGCGCAACGATGGAGACGGCGACGGCTGCCATGAAGGCGATACTCACCAGCGCCACACCCAGCATCGCAGCGATCGTCGAGCGCTGCAGGCCGGCGGCAATTCCGATGATCGTGGCGGTCACGAATATCATCGCTCCATATCCTCTTTACCAAAAATCACTTTGCACAGATTTACGCGCGGATGGCTAAGAAAGGCTTTGTCGACAGGGTTAACGTTTGATGAAGCAATAAGCTCCGCGCGTCTTGTGGAACGCGCGGAGCTTATTGCTTCAAATCTGCGCATAATCCTTTCCTTCAATCGATTCCGATTTAAGGGGTTCTGCTCGGGGCTCCGCATTTTCGGCGACATCGGTTAGAAAAAGACCATGAGCAGCTTTTTTGAGAGTGATTCGCCGTCGAACCTGACGGAATATTCCGTCTCGGAATTGGCCGGGTCGATCAAGCGCACGGTCGAAAATGCGTTCGACCAGGTGCGTGTGCGCGGGGAAATCTCCGGCTATCGTGGGCCGCATTCCTCGGGCCATGCCTATTTTTCGCTGAAGGACGACAGGTCCCGCATCGACGCGGTGATCTGGAAAGGCACATTCTCCAAGCTGAAGTTCCGTCCTGAAGAGGGGATGGAAGTCATCGCGACGGGCAAGGTGACGACATTCCCCGGTTCGTCGAAATATCAGATCGTTATCGAGACGCTGGAGCCGGCCGGCGCGGGCGCGCTGATGGCACTGCTGGAGGAGCGCAAGCGCAAGCTCGGCGCGGAAGGCCTTTTCGACCCAGAACGCAAGCGTCGCCTTCCCTTCATGCCAAAGGTGATCGGTGTCGTCACCTCGCCGACCGGCGCCGTCATCCGTGACATCCTGCACCGCATCTCCGATCGCTTTCCCGTGCATGTGCTGGTCTGGCCGGTGAAGGTGCAGGGCGAGGGGTCTGGCGAAGAAGTGGCAAATGCCATTCGCGGCTTCAATGAATTCGCCTCGAACGGCCCGATCCCGCGCCCCGACGTGCTGATCGTCGCGCGCGGCGGCGGCAGCCTGGAGGATCTCTGGAGCTTCAACGACGAGGTTGTCGTTCGCGCCGCTGCCGCCAGCGAGATCCCGCTGATCTCCGCCGTCGGCCACGAGACCGACTGGACGCTGATCGACTATGCCGCCGACGTGCGTGCGCCGACGCCGACGGGCGCCGCCGAAATGGCTGTGCCGGTCAAGGCCGAGTTGGAGGCGCAGCTCGCCAGTCTTTCCGCGCGGCTGCAGGGTGGCGTCAGCAGGCAGATGGATCAGCGGCGGCAGTCGGTACGAGCGCTCCTGCGCGCTTTGCCTTCGCTCGACCAGCTTCTCGCCTTGCCGCGCCGCCGCTTCGACGAGGCAGCCGCCGGGTTGGGCCGTGGGCTGGAGCTGAATACGCTGAACAAGCGCCGCTCCTTCGAGCGCATTGCCGCGCAGCTGCGCCCGGATATCCTGTCGAACCGGATCGCCGAGCGCCGCCAGCAGCTCAACGAGCGCATGACCCGCGCTGAGCGCACCATCGAGCGGATGATCGACCGTTCCCGCGCCCGCATAGACAGGGCCGATGCCGTCTTCGCCACGCTGCCGTCGCGTCTGGAGGCGCAGACCGGCCGTGCCCGCGACCGCCTCGGCAATCTCGTCCGCCATGCCGATACGGCGATACGCCATCAGTTGACGCGCGCGCGCAGCGCGCTCGTCGCGCAGGAGCGGATTCTGCAGTCGCTGTCCTACAAGAATGTCCTGAAACGCGGCTATGCCGTGGTGCGCGACGAAGACGACCGGCCGGTTTCGCTGGCCGTGGCGCTTACGGCTGGTGCCGCCATCTCGATCGAATTCGCCGACGGCCGCGTCGGCGCCGTCGCGGGTGATGGTGGAACAACACCGTCGTCGACCACCCCGCCAGCCGGTACGCCGCCATCGAAGAAGCGCAGCGCCAAGCCGGTCGACCCCGCCGCCCCACCGAAGCAGGGAAGTTTGTTCTGATGCGTATCCTGCTAGTCTTGGCCCATCCGCTGGAGGATAGCTTTGCCGCTGCGGTGGCAAAGGTTGCGGAGGAGACGCTTGCCGCCGGAGGGCATCAGGTCGATCTGCTCGATCTCTACCGCGAGGGCTTCGACCCGCGCCTGTCCGAAGCCGAGCGGCGCGGCTATTTCGACCAGCCCTATGATGCGTCGGGCGTCGACACCATCGTCGCGCGGCTGCGGGCGGCCGAAGGCCTGATACTGGTCTTCCCGCAATGGTGGTTCAATTTCCCGGCCATTCTCAAGGGTTTCTTCGATCGCGCTTTCGCGCCCGGCATTGCTTTCACGCATGATCCCGCCGGCGGCCGCATCGTGCCGCGGCTGACCAATATCCGTCTGTTCTGGGCGCTGACGACGACCGGGTCCCCCTGGTGGGTCGTCCATCTCTACATGGGCAATCCGGTGCGGCGCCTGCTGAAGCGCGGCATCGCGGCCTTCTGCGCCAAGCGACTGAATTTCCGCATGCTGGCGCTGCACGATATGGACCGTGTCAGCGAAGCTGGACGCATGGCCCATCTTGCTCGCGTCAGGGCGGCTCTTGCCGCCCTTTAGCTCTATCCCTGCCTTAGGCCCACTCGCCCTTGCGCAAGACCGGCACGCGCGAGCCGTCCGCATTGATCCCGTCGACATCGACCTTGTCGGAGCCGATCATCCAGTCGATATGGATCAGGCTGGAATTGCCGCCCTGCGCCTTGATCTGCTCCTGGCTCAGCGACGCTCCATCGACGAAGCATTTCGAATAGCACTGGCCGAGCGCGATGTGGCACGACGCGTTTTCATCGAAGAGCGTGTTGTAGAACAGGATGCCGCTGGCCGAGATTGGCGAGGAATGCGGCACCAGCGCCACTTCGCCGAGCCGGCGGGCACCCTCGTCGGTGTCGAGCACCTTGTTCAGCACTTCTTCCCCACGCGTCGCCTTGGCTTCGACGATGCGACCGCCTTCGAAGCGCACCTGGATATTGTCGATCAGCGTGCCCTGGTGCGACAGTGGCTTGGTCGACGAGACATGACCCTCGACGCGCAGCGCATGCGGCGTGGTGAAGACCTCTTCCGTCGGAATGTTCGGGTTGCAGGTGATGCCGTTCTTGGCCGTCGAGGCGCCGCCATGCCATTCATGGCTGTCGGCAAGACCGACCGTCAGGTCGGTGCCCGGACCCTGGAAATGCAGGGCGGCGAAGCGCTGGCCGTTCATCCATTCGGACCGCTTGCGCAGGCTGGCATTGTGCTCGGCCCAGGCCGCGATCGGGTCGGCGACGTCGACGCGCGAGGCGGCGAAGATCGCCTTGGCGAGCTTGGCGACGGCGATCGCTTCCGGGTCGTCGGGGAACACCAGCTTTGCCCATGAGGAGTTGGGATAGGAGACGATGTTCCAGTTGGTATCGAAATTCGAGATCTTCTCCAGCGCCGGCTTATAGGCAGCCGAATTGGCGCGGCTGGCGCGTGCCACCTTCGCCGGATCCTGGTTGGAGAGCAGCATCGGATTGTCGCCGGCAATGGCAAGGCGCGCGGTGTTGTTGGAAAAGGCCTTGGCCATGCCTTCGTAAAGCCAGTTCGCCGCACGGTCGAAGCTTGCATCCTGACCGTATTCGTAGCGGGCAAGCGTGGTTTCCTCATCCGAATAGAAAGTGGAGACGAGCCCCGCGCCGGCCTTGTAAGCCTCGCGCGTGATTAGCCGCACCAGCGGCATCGCCGCGACAGGCGCGGTGATCAGCAGATCCTGGCCAGACTGCAGCTGCAACCCGACTTTTACGGCCACTTCCGCAAGCTTCTCCAGCTTGGCGTGATCGACGGGATGATGGTTGGGGGAGGCGGACGTCATGGCAAAACCTGCGTGCTTGATCGGAAGGATGGTCCCCAGACTTAGACCGCTTTGCGGCGAAAATGAAGGCGGTTTGTCAGTCTGCGGTGCCGATCAGGCAATCAGCGATGCCGCCTTGGCCTTCAAAACGGCCAATGCATCCTGTGGGCTCAGCCGCACCTGCAGGCCGCGCTGGCCGCCGTTGATATAGATATAGGCCTCCGTCATCGCCTGGGCTTCGATGGCGGTCGGCACGAACTTTTTCTGGCCGAAAGGGCTGATACCGCCGACGTGATAGCCGGTCAGACGTTCTGCGTCCGCAGGCTTCATCATGCTCGCGGATTTCCCGCCGAAGGCAGCGGCGAGCTTCTTCATGCTGACTTCGTGGTCCGAGGGCACGACGACGCAAACCGGCTTGCCGTCCACCTCGGCCATCAAAGTCTTCAGCACGCGATGCGGCTCCTCGCCAAGCGCGTCCGCCGCCTGCATGCCGACGCGCTCGGCATTCGGATCGTAGTCGTAGGTATGCACGGTGAAGGCGACCTTCGCCTGGGTCAGCACTTGCGTCGCGCGGGTGGTCTTTGACATGGGCGGGCGGTCTCTAGGCGGTCTTGCCGAATGCAGCCGCATAAATATCGGGCTTGAAGCCAATGAGCAATTTGCCGGCCGCTTCCAGTACCGGGCGCTTGATCATGGAAGGTTGCGCCAGCATCAGCGAAATCGCCTTATCCTTCGTCAGATCCGCGCGATCTGCGTCCGGCAGAGCCTTGAAGGTCGTGCCGGCGCGATTGAGCACGACTTCCCAGCCGGCTTCGCTTGTCCAGCGTTCTAGATGGGCGCTATCGATGCCGACAGCCTTGTAGTCGTGAAAATCATAGGCGATGCCGTGGCTTTCGAGCCAGGTGCGTGCCTTCTTCATCGTGTCGCAGTTCTTGATGCCGTAAATGGTGATCGTCATGGCGAATCCGTCTCTTGCTGTCGAATAGCGCATAGCATGCAAGCAAAGGCGGGTAAAAGCCGGGCGGAGGGCGAAGCGGTTCGCTTCTGGTTGCAGCCGCAGTCGATTCTCCTGTAAATATGCAGCGTGCATATTTATGGCGGTGAAATCGACATGGCGACGGATAGGGAAATATCGCGGCTGGAAAACATCTTCGGCGCCATGAGCCTGGCTCTGGTGGACAAGATGGAAAAGGCCTTCGCCGACGAAACCGGCCTTGGGCCGAGCGCCATCGCAGCCGTGATCCAGATCGGCACCGAGCCGGGCCTGACGATCGAGACGCTGCGCAGGCTGATTGCGCTCTCCCATTCCGCGACCGTGCGCCTTGTCGACCAGCTCGTGGCATCGGATCTCGTGCTGAGGGCCGGCGGCGTCGAGGGCGACAAGCGTGCCCGGTCACTGCAGCTGACGGAGAGCGGCCGGGCGCTGTTTGACAAGAGCCTCGCCGCCCGCCGGGCCGTCATTCACCGGGCTTTCAAAGCGCTGGGGCCTGAAGAGACCGAGCAGCTCGGTCGCCTGGCGGAAAAGCTGCTGCCGGCTTTGGTCGATCTTGGGGACGATCAGGATGTGGTTTGCCGCGTCTGCGACCAGGGGGTCTGCGACCAGGACCGGTGCCCTATCACCGTCATGACGTAACGGTCGAACAAGTATCCTTGACATTTACAAAATATCTATGCAGACTGCATACATATATATGAGTGACGCGGTTTAAACCACTACCGTCGTCGCTCTGAACATCGCCTGCATCAATTCGATCGGAGGCATGATCGTGACAGGAAATCGCACAATCATCGACAGAGCGGCACGCGCAAGCCGCCCGGTCCTTACCGCCGCTCTGGATCATATTCGTTGTTTCGGCACCCTTCTCAGGGAGGCGGCCGCCGTTGCCTTCGCGATACGGTGCAAGGTGATCGACGGCCGCTAGGGCAGGACTAGTCTTCCAGCGTGCCTGGCTTGCGGGCGACCGCGCTCGGCCTGTCGCAGCCGATCTTCATCAGGTCGCCGCGCCGGCGCACCAGCCGGTCCGAGACGCGGGTGACGATGAGGCCGGCTTGCGGGGCATAGATGTCGATCGTTCCATCCGGCATGCCGGGCGCGGTGATGATTGTCGCAAGCAGATCGCCTGCTTCGACGTGTTCGCCGATATTGCGATGGAAAAGCACCGTGCCCGTCTGCGGCGCGCGGATCATCTCGATATTGTCGAGCGGCACCGCCGGCCCCGTAAAGGCGCCTAGCTCCACGCTGTCGTCGCGCACCGCACCTCGGGCAGCGAGGAACCGCCACAATCCGTCGGCATCCTGCTTCGCCATGTCGGGATAGACATCGCGCGTCCCGCGCAATTCGACTGTCACCGAAAGCTTGCCCGGCAAGGGTACCTTCTTCTCTCCCGGCACTTCATATTTCCAGGCGAAGCTGACAGCCTCTTCGAAGGCCGAACTTTCGCCGTCCGATAGCAGCACGGCATCCATCTTCAAGGCGGCGGCAAGATCGGCAGCTTCGGGCCAGAAGGCCTCGTCGATATAGGCATATTGCAGCGACTCGTCGTCGCAGTGCAGGTCGATCACCAGATCGGCGCCGAGCGCCATATGGATCAGCTGGCGCTTCAGCCGGTCGACGGCCGGGTAGCGTTCGAGATTCTCGATCAGCAGGTCGCGGTCGCGCAGCGAAATTAGCGGGAAATCACGGTTGAAGTTGGTGCGCGATCCCAGGTCGAAGCGGCCCTGCATCTCGCCGAAATGCGATTGCGCCGCACCGATCGGATTGGCGTGCGGCACGACGACGATGTCGCTCAGAACAGCCCCTTCCGCTTCCGCCTGCCGCAGCCGCTCGCAGAGGAAATGCGTGAGCGCCGTGCCCGGCAGCTCGCCGGCGTGGAGCGCGGCCTGGATATAGATCTTCGGCGCATCGGCTTTGCTGCCGGCGAAATGCAGCACCGGTAGCCGCCAGGCAATCCCCGGAGTATCGCCCTCGATGACAATTTCGGTGACGTTCATGTAGGGGACCTCCTGCTGGTTATGATCGCAGACCCATACCAAGTCGTTGCCACCTCCTGCAACCGTTGTTGCTTCGGAGCGTCATGGAGGCCGCTTGCCCCGATCCCTTGTCAGGGACCGCGGTTTCTACGCAGGCCGAGGCTCAGAAGAAGGCTGAGCAGCACCGCGCCGACACCGAAGGAAAAGGGCGCGGCATAACCCAGATGGTCGGCCAAAAGGCCTGCAATCGGGCCTGTCGTGCCGAGCGAGACGTCGAGGAAGATGGAATAGAGGCCAAGTGCCACGCCGCGGTTCTGCGGTGGAATCCGCTCCATGGCTTCGTTGCCGAGTGCCGGAAAGACCGGTGCGAAGCCGGCGCCGGCGAGGGCCGCGCCGATGATGGCGACGGTCGGCGAGGGCGCAAAGGCGAGTGCTGCGAGGCCGATCATCTCAACGACAAGCGAGATGCGCGTAAGCGGCAGGCCGCCGAACCGCGCAACGGCTTGCGCCAGGCCGAGGCGGACGCCCATGAAGGCGAGGCCGAAGGCGCTGAGCGCGAAGGAGGCGCCCTCCCAGCCGCGACTGTGGAAGAACAGCGCGACGAAGGCCATGACCACGCCGAAGCCGCTGGAAGCCAGCGCCAGTGCCACGCCGAAAGGCGCGATGCGGCTCAGCACCTGGCCGGTGCCAATGCCCTTTTCCTTGACGCCGGGTACGGGCGGCCGTGTTTGCGCCAGCATGAACCCGGCAACGGCGAGAACGATCGTCACGATGCCTATGGCGAAGAAGCCATATTGCCCCTGCAGCCAGGCGCCGAAGGGTGCTGCTAGCGCGATGCCGCCATAGGTGGCGATGCCGTTCCAGGAGATGATGCGCACGGTTTCGCGCGACCCCATCAGACCGATCGCCCAGGTGATTGCCGCCGTGCTGACCCAGCTTTCGCCAATGCCGAGCGCCAGGCGTCCCGCAAGCAGCAGTGCCAGGCTCGCCGCCGGAACATTGACGGTCAATGCGGAGGCCAGCGTCAGGATGCCGGAAAGCCCATAGGCGAGAAAACCGAGCAGGACAGAACGGCGCGGCCCGTACTGATCGCACAGCCGCCCCACCTGCGCGCGGCTGACGATGGTTGCCACATATTGCGTGCTGATGGCGATGCCGGCCCAGACGACGCCGAAACCGAGGCCGCTATCGACATAGGTCGGGAGTACCGCAAGCGGCAGGCCGATGGCCAGGTAGCCGAAGAATGTCAGCGCAACGATGGAAACGAGGGCCAGGGTCGAATTGGACCGGATGGTCTGGGAGGCAGTGTTCACGGGATATCGCCTACGGGCACCGGCAAGTGCGGTGTCCATGCTGTTTGCCACGAAAGATCGGGGTTCGTATCGGATAGCGGTGGCGGCGGTAGCCGAACGGCCGTGCGTCGCCACGAACAATCGGTAACAGGCAAGGGCAGGCCCGGTCAATGGAATTGCTGCTTTGCAGCAAAAGCCATTGACGGAATGACGCGATTGTGCGTGGGGCCTTGAGGGTTCTTCGCAATGGGAGCGGGACTATCCGCAGCCCCGCTCGAAAAGGCTTACATCGTCAATACGACGCTCGCCGTCGTGCGTCCGGCCTCAAGGTCCGCATGCGCCCGGGCTGCGTCCTTCAGCTCGTACTCGGCGCCGATCGGGTTGACCAATCCGGCCTTCAGATATTCCATCAGGGCCTGGGTGCCCTGGCGATAGAGCTCGGGATCGTTGGCATAGGTCAGCACGCTCGGGCGCGACAGGCCGATGGCTCGCGGTGCGGTCAGTTCCTCTATCTGGATCGGCGGGATGGGTCCGGCAGCCTGGCCGAGGCTCGCAACCATGCCGAAGGGGCGCACGGCCGCAAGCGTCTGCGATAGCATGGCGCCGCCTATGCCGTCGATAGCGAGATGCACGCCACGGCGATCGGCGATGCGGCGGGCCTCCTCCACCCAGTCTTCGGCTGTGTGCAGGAGAACGGCGTCCGCGCCGGCCTCATAGGCAAAGCCGGCCTTGGCTTCGGAGCCGACCGTGGCGATGACTTTGGCGCCAAGCCGCTTGGCGAGACGCGTGACCAGCTGGCCGACGCCCCCGGCCCCCGCATGCACCAGAACCCATTCGCCCGCTTTCACCGGATAGACCTTCTGCAGCAGCATGTGGGCGGTGAGCCCGCGCAGCATCGTGCTGCCGGCAACCCGCTCGCTGACGCCATCAGGCAGTTTCACCAGCCGCGATGCCGATAGCGTGCGCATCTCGGCATAGCTGCCAAGCGGATGGCCGATATAGGCGACGCGATCGCCGATTTTCAGATCTTCGACACCGGGGCCGATCGCGTCGACGACGCCTGCACCCTCGAAGCCGAGGACGCTCTGGCCGGGCGGCAACGGATAGAGCCCGGAACGGACGTAGATGTCGACGAAATTCACGCCTGAAATGCTTTGTCGGATCCGGGCCTGGCCGGAGCCTGGCTCGGTAATGGGGAGATCAACGGCTTTCATGGCCTCGGGGCCGCCGGGGCCGGTGATGGCAATCGCTAGGGGCATTGAGAAGTCTCCTTTCAGGAGATCTTTGACCACAAACCTCGGCCTGAATAAATTCGGTATGAGCTCACCGTATCTGTGCAATAATGCACAGATGATCGACTGGCAGGACCTACTTCATTTCGCCGCCCTGGCGCGAACCGGCTCGCTCTCGGCGGCGGCGCGCGAGCTTGGCGTGGATCACGCCACGGTCGGCAGGCGCATCGCGGCACTGGAGCGTTCGCTGGACCTGCGCCTGATCGACCGGCGGCCCCGCACCTCGCCGCTGACGGCAGACGGTCGTGCCATTGCCGAACTGGTGGGGCGCATCGATGAAAATGTCGAGGCGATCAAGCGTTATTCGAAAAGTGCCGTCGCCGGGCTTTCCGCCGCCGTCAAGATCAGCGCGCCGCCATCGATCGCCACGCATCTTCTCGCTCCCAAGGCGGCCCTGTTTCGTATCGACCATCCGGATATCACCTTGACCGTCGCCGGTGTCACGCGTCGTGCTGTGGTCGATCATGGCGAGGCGGATATAGCCGTGAGAACCACGAGGCCGGAGGAGAGTGATTTGCTGGTCCGGCGCATTGGCGTGATGCGCTTCGGTCTCTACGCTGTCTCAGCCATTGCGCAGATGCCCGAGGAAGATTGGGTCTTCATCGGTTATGATGCGGCTCTTGAACATCTAACGCGGGAGACATGGCTGCGCAGTCTGCTGGCCGGCCGGCCAATCGTATTCCGCGCCGCCGATATTTTCGGACAGCTCGAAGCTGCGCGCGCGGGCATTGGCGCCCTCGTGCTTCCCACTTTCCTGGGGGATAACGAACCTCTCCTGACGCGCCTTCCGGCAGCGGCCCCGTCACCGACGCGAGACCTTTGGCTGGTGACCTATCCCGATCTGCGCCGTTCGCCGGCTGTCCGTGCCGTCATGGATTTTGTCTGCGACGTGATCGGCCAAAGCTGCCCTATCCGGGACGACACGGGCACGACAGGCTAGGGCGAAGGTTTGCCAGCTTATTTTCCTGTTGCAGCCTAGCGGCGAATCTCTATCCATAAACGGATGAACCATCCTTTTGGTCGGTGATCGATGACGAAGCTGAGCAGTTGGTTCGTGGTGGACAGGGCGGATCTGGTTGCGGGCATATCGGTTGCCGGCCTGATGTTGCCGGAAGCCGTTGCCTACGCCGGCATCGCCGGCCTGCCGCCGCACCGTGCCATCCTCGCCGGCATCGCCGGATGTCTCGTCTATGCCATATTCGGCCGCAGCCGCTTCGCCATCGTCTCTCCGACATCCTCGTCCGCCGCCATTCTCGCCGCAACGCTGGCGGTCGTGCCCGGTGACGCCACGGTCAAGGCCGGCTTGGCCACGGTCGCGGTCGCGCTGGCGGGCCTGTTGTTCGTCGTCGCGGCGGTGCTGCGCCTCGGCGGCATCACCGGCTTCATTTCCCGGCCGGTGCTGCGCGGCTTTGCGCTGGGTCTGGCGATCACCATCATCCTGCACCAGCTGCCCATCCTGGTGGGCGTGCCCGTGCAGGGCTCGAACATCTTTACCTACGCGGCGGCACTGTTCGGCGCTGTTCTGCAGTGGAATCCGATCAGCGTCGCCGTCGGCATCGTGGCGCTCGCGGCATTGCTGCTGCTCAAGCGACTGCCAGGCGTCCCCGGCGCCTTCCTCGTGCTCGTCACCGGTATTCTCGCTTCATACCTGTTCGGTCTGGAGGCGCATGGCGTCAAGCTGGTCGGCGCAATCGAGATCCTGCCGCAATGGCCGTCGCTGCCGGATGCCGGCTGGGCCGGCTATTCGCGGCTGGTGCAGTTCACCGTGCCCCTCGTGCTCATTCTCTTTGCCGAATCCTGGGGCACCATGCGGGCGCTGGCGCTGCGCTATGGCGAGACGCTGGAGATCAACCGCGAACTCGGTGCGCTCGGCGCCGCCAACATCGCCAGCGCCCTTGTCCAGGGCATGCCCGTCGGCGCCGGCTTTTCCGCCGGTTTCGCCAGCGAGGCGGCCGGCGCCAAGACACGCGCAACCACCGTTTTCGCCGCCATCGGCCTTGCCATTCTGATTGCCTGCGCCGGGCCGCTGGTGGCGCTTCTGCCCGAGCCGGTGCTGGCAGCAGTGGTGATTGCCGCTCTCACGCATGCGCTCGATCCCAGCCCGATCCTGCATCTGCGGCGGCTGCATCGCGATTTCTACGTCGCGCTTGGCGCTGCGGCGGGCGTGCTGATTTTCGGCGTGCTGAACGGCATGCTGCTGGCGATCGCGCTATCGCTCGCCGCCATGATGCATCGATTGGCCTCGCCCTATGTCGCCCGTCTCGGGCGCCTCGGCAGCAGTCACAACTTCGTCGATATCAGCCGACACGGCGATGCGTCCGAGATGCCGGGCATTGTCATCTGGCGACCAGGCGAGACGCTGTTTTTCGGCAATGCCGACACGATCTTCGGCGAGATATTGTCACGCAGCCGCAGCGAGACGGGATTGCGGGCCATTATTCTCAGCCTTGAAGAAAGCTTCGATCTGGACAGCACGGGGATGGATGCCTTGATGGAGTTCGATGGCGCGATGCGCCGCGCCGGCATCCGCGTGCAATTCGCCCGTGCGCATGATCGCGTGCGCGATCTCATGACGGTGGCCGGCATCGCCGACCTCGAGAGCCGCTGCAGCTTCAGCGTCGACGATGCGGTGGCGGCGGTGATGGCGGATGACAATCAGCCGAAGGTTTGAACGGGCTGTTCAGTCGCGCAAAGTCCAATAGCAAAGATGCTCGTGGATTGATTCACCCTGTAGGCTGTTGATGAGGACGAAGTCTTTAGCTGTCCAGCTCACAGGTTCTTCGAGCACAATGTCGGGAACTAGATGGCCCTGATAGAGCAGCGTCATATGCGGCTCGACGAGCTTTTCCTTGATCGGCGCAATGCCGGTGAGCCGCATGGCATCGACCAATTCTTGATAGATCGCCTTGAGTTCGGTGTTTCCATTCTCGTTCCATAGAACAAGCGGGCGATTATCGCCATTGCCGAAACTGACAGCCCGGTCGAAGACTACTGAACAGGACCGCTTCCTAACTCTAGAGGCAGCTTCCATCGCCGCAAACACCGTCTCTTCTGGCAAGTAGCGAAACGAGCCGATAGTATAGAGCGTCACATGGAGGAGATTGGCTTTTCGCGGCTTCGCGAAAAACCGGTACCGTCGATGGAAATTGCCTGCAAGCTTGTGACTCTTTGCGGCGATCTCCGGATCGGGAAGGATTGCAAAATAGAGTTCGCTGACTGGCCTTTGATCGATTGGCGGTAGTGTCCGGCTGGACGATCCGCCGCTGAGATAGAGCGAGAGCTGGTCTTTGTTCTTCATGGGATTGCGTCAAAGCCACACGGCTTTGCCTCCTCCAATCTTGTCCATCCGAACATCATAGAGCCGCATGGCCACTAGATCAAGAACAAATAGAGAACATATCTAGTAAGCCGGAGTGAGCAGGCTGCCGAAGGGAGCCATCGAGTCTCAATTTTAGAAATGCCATCGAATAAAACGCCCGCTTGATTTGTTCACCACCGGCCAGGGGTATTTGTGCCGTCTTCAAAAGGAATGATCTCACATGTTGACGAAAGCCATCTTCTCTATCGCCTTGCTCGCTCTCATCGGCCTCGGTGTTTCCTCTTGTTCTACCTCGGACCAGCATAGCTCCGGTAGCGGCATGACGATGAATCCCCCTCCGGCCGGCGGCGGATACTGATACGCTAGAATGCGAGGTAGGATTGGGGCGCCGTGATCACAGCGGCGCCGTTTTCCTCAACAGGCAAAATGCAGACAATATCGGCCCTGCGCAAGAATCGGGTTGAATTCCCCGGCTCGTGGCACGATTTTCATGACAAGTGGAAACACGGAGTGTCGGTCATGAACGAGACAAGGCAAGACTATCTGATCTTCGAAACCGCCGGCGGCTTCTGCGGCATCGCCTGGAACGATATCGGCGTCATACGCTTTCAGTTGCCGACAAAGGACGCCGGGGCGACCGAACGCCTGCTTCGGCGTCGCCTGCCGGATGCACACCCCGGCACGCCGACGCCTGAAGTCGCGGAGGTCGTCGCCAAGGTGAAACGGTATTTCGCGGGCGAGGAGATCGATTTTTCCGGCGTCGCCCTCGATCTCGGCGAACAGGATGCATTTTTCAAGCAGATCTACGACGCCGCCCGGCAGGTCACCTGGGGCCATACCACCACCTATGGGACGCTGGCGAAACAGCTTGGCGTAGGGCCGGAGGCCGCCCGCGACGTTGGTGAGGCCATGGCAAAGAACCCGGTCGCGCTGATCATCCCCTGCCACCGCGTTCTTGCGGCAGGCGGCAAGATCGGCGGCTTTTCGGCGCCCGGCGGTTCCAATGCCAAGGCCCGGATGCTCGAGCTCGAAGGCGTCCAGCTTGCGCCGCCGAAACCCGTGCAGCAGTCGCTGGGGTTCTAGGTCACGATGCTGGGGGAGGCGGTTTGCGACCGAGCCGCCCGCTCTAGTCGTTTGGCGCCTGGCGGACACGGGAGAACAACAGCGTTTCCTTGTCGCCGAAGCGAACCGGCGTCGGATCGCTATATCCCGCCTTTTCGGCAACGCGGATCGAGGCCGTATTGTCGGGCGAAATCAGACAGACGCTGCGTTCAAATCGAGCCTGCTCATCGAGCCAGGCAACGGCGGCCGTCAGGGCTTCCGTGGCGAACCCCTTGCCGTGCGCCCATGCCGAGAGCGCCCAGCCGGCCTCGGGAATACTCCTGATCGATGGTTCCATGACGCGATGAAAATCGGCAAAGCCGAGGTCGCCGACATAGCGGCCGGAAGACTTCTCGCGGATCGCCCAGTAGCCATGTCCCAGAAGCGGCCAGAGCCCGTGATAGGAAAGCATCCGCATCCACGATTCCCTTGATGTCGATACCAGATTGCCGAAAATATGCTTCACGACCAGAGGGTCGCTCCACATGGCGGCGAGGGCCCCGAAGTCGTCGAGCGTATGCCCCGTAAGGAGCAGGCGTTCGGTTTCCAATGGCGGCGGAGATGTCATCGGTTTCATGAGAGCGGCTCGCTGAGATTTAGCTTCGGGAATTCTGCTGCAGACGTTCGGCAAGATGGCTATCATGGGATGGCATCCCAATCCTAGAGCCTTGAGGTCGTCCCGCCATGTCCGCGAGGAGATCAAGAGTGTGACATGGCCCCCGGCCGGATGGCGGGGGGCCATGATCAAGGTCAGCTGAACGCGGCCGCCCGTACCCTGTAAAGGGAGAGGGCAATCAGCAGCCCGGCCGCCGCGGCAACCGTGCCGATCAGGAAAACGCTGTCATAGCCGGCGCGGTCGGCCAGCAGCCCGGCCAAGGGCCCTGTCAGGCCATAGGCCAAATCCTGGAATGCCGAGAAGCCGCCCAAGGCAGTGCCGCGCAGATGCGGCTGCACCAGGCGCACGACCTCCTGTCCCATGGCAGGGAAGATCATCGAGCATCCGAGCCCCGTCAGAAACGCGCCCACCAGAGCAAGGACCGGATCGGTGGCATTCCAGATCAGGAATTGCCCCACGGTTTCGACGGCGAGCGATCCCACCGCGACCCGCAGGCCGCCGATGCGATCCCGCAGGTGGCCGAAGAGTACACGCACCAGAACGAAGCCGCCGCCGAAGGCCGTCAGGCCAAGCCCGGCATAGCTCCAGCCGCGGTCGAGGAAGTAGAGCGTGAAGAAGGCACCGATCGCAGCGAAGCCTATGCCCTGGAGGCATACGATGGAACCGTGCAACCAGATCTTGCCGACCACACTCCAGAACGGTGGGCGCTCTGTGCCGGGATGAGCGGCAACGCCGGGAACCAGCCAGATTGCCAGCAGCCCGAGGCATGGTAGAACGGCGCCGATCGCTATCGCGCCGGCAAAACCGAACCGGTCGAGCAATACCAGGCCGATTGGACCGCCGATGGCAAGCGCGCCATAGATAGCGGCGCCGACCAAGGCCAGCACCTTGCCCGAGCGCGCCGGACCGACGAACCCGATCCCCCAGGCGATGACGCCGACGGCAACCAGGCTTTCGCCCAGCCCGAGAAGCAGGCGGCCGGCAAGGAGGAGCAGGTAGGATGTCCATGGCGTGTGGACCAACAGGTCAGCGGCCAATGAGGTCAGCGCCCCCGCGGTATAGAAGGCCAGCCCTCGCGCCACCGCGGTCTTGGCGCCGCGGCTGTCCGACAGGCTGCCGGCATAGCCTCGCGTCACGATGGTAGCAAGGAAGGCGATGCCGACGCCGAGCCCGGCCCAGGCGTTGCCGAGCCCAAGCTGCTCGGTCACAAAGATCGGCACGATTGGAAGCGACATGCCGACACAAAGATAGGACATGAAGAGAATGGCGCTCAGCAGCAGAAGGCGGCCGTGCGCCGGGTCACTTGTCGAAGGGAAAGCCATGACAATCTCCAGGCTTTCCTCGATCGGCGGAGGCACAAAAAAACGCACTCCGACCGACGAGGATCGTTGAGTGCGTTGCTTGACGTCAAACGCTTACGGCCAGAGTGACTGGCTGGCCGTTCCTTTAGGCGCGTGCGGAACGGGTGTCAATATGGCGAGCGCCGCCGTGTCCGGCCAGGCGCGCTCATCGTCGCTGACAATGTCGAGCTACCGTTATTGATAACAGCGGACGACAACGTGCAACAAGTGAGTTGCACAAATGGTGCCATGCTGATATCTTGCAACCAACTTGTTGCACGAATGGAGGCGCATGAGGATGTTTGACCGCATTGAGAAGCAGGTGGTGCTGCATGCGCCGATCGAGCGTGTCTGGCGCGCCATTACCGATGTCGAAGAGTTCTCGCAATGGTTCGGCGTAAAGCTGAACGAGCCTTTTGCTCCCGGCCAGGCCATAACCGGTACGTTCGAAGGAGCATTCGACGAAGAGACTTTGCGGCAATATCAGGTCTCACTGGGTCTCGATCCCACAGGCATCCGCCAGCCGCCGCACAATGCGGTTTTCTGTACCGTCGAGCGTATGGAGGAGCCTCGATCTTTCAGCTTCCGCTGGATTCCCTACGGCATCGATATTGACTGCGATCCGGCGCGGGAATCGCCGACATTGGTTGAATTCCGCTTGGAACCCGTTGCCGAAGGCACGCGGCTGACGATCAGCGAATCCGGCTTCGAAGGCATTCCAGCCCATCGGCGCAAACGCGCCTTCATGATGAATGACGGCGGCTGGACCGCGCAGATCGAGAACGTCAGGCGCCATGTCGAACGGGCGTGAGCGTGAACTGGCAGGTGTCTTCGCCGCGTTGGGAGATGCGACGCGCCTGACCCTCGTCACGCGCCTTCTCGCCGCAGGCGCCTTGTCGGCCACCACCCTGGCGGAAGGCCAGGCAATCAGCCGGCAGGCGATCGTAAAGCACCTGCAGGTGCTGGAAGCAGCGGCATTGGTGGTTCACGAGCGTCAAGGCAAGGAAGTGCTCTATGCGCTCGATGCCAGCCGCATCGCGGAGGCGCGGGCGTTCCTGGATGCGATCTCGGCCGGTTGGGACCGGGCGCTTGTTCGCCTCAAGTCGCTCGTCGAGACGACATGATGACCGACGGCCTACAGTGCGCATGCGATGTGAACGATCGCCGCTCTTCCTTGGGCGATGCCGTTCACTCAGGCATGTCGATCCGAATCGGACGTGTTCCGATCGGAGCGCCGGTCGCACGATCGATCATGACGGGATCGATCTCCGTTCCAGTCTCGGCGTCGAAGAACCGGGTGACCCCGTCCGCGTTGCGGTGCTTTCGCCCCCACGCGCCGATCGCGAATAGGACAGGCAGGAAGTCCCGACCCGCCGCACCCAGCACATATTCGTCGCGCGGCGGCCGCTCCGAGTAGCGCCGTTTCTCCAGAAGTCCCTCTTCGGTAAGCGCGGTGAGCCGACGCGTCAGGATCGTCGGAGCGATGCCGAGGCTTTTGCGAAACTCGTCAAAGCGGGTGAGCCCGGCATGGGCGTCGCGCAGGATCAGCATGCTCCATGCGTCCCCCACCAATGCGAGGCTGCGGGCGATCAGGCATGGCTGGTTTGAAAGATTTTGCATGTTAGTATCTTTTTGATAGTGACTTACTCTCAAATTGATAGTAACTGAGTCCGCATCGGTGTTCCACGACAAAATGAAGGCTGAGACAGATGAGCAATAAAGAGCGCGGCGTCGCCCTCGTCACGGGCGCTTCCTCCGGCATCGGGCTGGCGACAGCGCGAGCGCTGCGCCGCAATGGTTACCGGGTGTTCGGCACCAGCCGTAAGCCGATGACCGACACTTCGGATGGTGTGACGATGCTGGTTTGCGACGTCACCGACGATGGGTCCGTGCAGAGCGTGGTCGACGATGTCGTGAGCCGCGCGGGGCGCATCGATCTCCTCGTCAACAATGCCGGGATCGGGTTGCTCGGAGGGGCCGAAGAGTCTTCTGCCGTACAGGCAAAGGCTCTGTTCGATGTGAATGTCTTCGGCGTCGTGCGTCTGACGAATGCGGTGCTGCCCATTATGAGACGCCAGCGAAAGGGCAGGATCATCAACATGAGCTCCATCCTCGGTCTCATACCCGCCCCCTTCAACGCCCTCTATGCATCGACCAAGCACGCGATCGAGGGCTATTCGGAATCGCTCGACCACGAGGTGCGAACGCAAGGCATTCGCGTCGTGCTGGTCGAGCCTGGCGTCACCCGCACGTCTTTCGAGGAAAATCTCACGCGTGCTGATCAGCCGCTTCCCATCTACGACACCGTTCGCGCCGATGCGGAAAAGCTGATGCGGGAGATCGTCGAGACGGGAGATGCACCCGAGATCGTCGCCGACATGCTCGTTAAGGCGGCCAATGCGGCATCACCGAAGAGACGTTACACCGCAGGAAAGGTGGCAGGCCAGGTCCGCTTCATACGCCGCTTCCTGCCCGAGTCATTCGTCGACAAAAATCTGCGCAAATTCAACAGGCTTCCCGCCTGAACCCTGTCGCCGCAACCTTAAGAGAAGAAAGTCAGTACTCATGAAGGCATTCCTGATCGATCGCTACGCGAAAGGTGTTGCTCTGCGGCTCGGCGAAGTACCCGAACCGGAGTTGCGGGAGAGCGACGTCTTGGTCGAGATCCACGCCGCAAGCGTGAACCTCCTCGACGCCAAGATCAGGGACGGCGAGTTCAAGCTTATCCTGCCTTACCGCCTGCCGCTGGTCCTCGGCAACGATGTGGCGGGTCTCGTGGTCCGGGTCGGGTCCAAGGTCCGGCGCTTCAAGCCGGGCGATGAAGTCTATGCGCGTCCGTCCCAGGACCGCATCGGCACGTTCGCGGAATTGATCGCGATGAACGAGGCCGATGTGGCGATGAAGCCGAAGAACCTGACGATGGAAGAGGCGGCATCGGTGCCGCTCGTTGCCTTGACCGCCTGGCAGGTGCTTGTCGAACGCGCCAGGCTGAAGAAGGGACAGAAGGTTCTGATCCATGCCGGCTCGGGCGGCGTCGGGACGATTGCCATCCAGCTTGCCAAACACATCGGTGCGACCGTGGCGACGACGACGAGCACGGCCAATGTCGATCTCGTCAGAAGCCTCGGAGCTGATGTCGTCGTCGATTACAAGAAGGACGATTTCGAAAAGGCCCTGCAGGGATATGATGTCGTGCTGAACAGTCTCGGCAAGGACACGCTGGAGAAATCACTTCGCGTTCTGAAGCCGGGCGGGAAGCTCATCTCGATTTCCGGTCCGCCGGATCCCGAGTTTGCCCGGCAGAACGGTTCCGGCTGGCTGCTTCAGCAGGTCATGCGCCTGCTGAGCTTCGGCATCCGGAGGAAATCGAAACGCCATCGCGTCAGCTATTCGTTCCTCTTCGTGACGGCGAATGGCGGGCAGCTCGAGCAGATCACTTCGCTGATCGAGGCGGGGGCCGTCAGACCCGTCATGGATCGGGTCTTTCCGTTTGACAAGGCCAACGAGGCGTTGGCCTACGTCGAGACAGGTCGCGCCAAGGGCAAGGTCGTGATCTCCGTGAAGTGAAGCATGCCGCAACTGCAGCACTTTGCGCGAGCATGCGATGTTTCAGAACCTGAAAATCAGCTATCTTGTCGCTGCGGGAGACGAGGGCTCATTTGTGAAGAACATTCAGATCATCGATGGTGCTGAAAACGCCACGTTCAGCATCTTTCAGGCCACGGACGACGAGTTTGCGGTGATCTTTCCGAACGATCAGGACATTGAGCTGTCCGAAGACTTTCACGAGCGCGTTGGCGATGAGCGCGCTCAAGCGATCCTGACACCCATTTGGGAGCGGCCGGTCTTGAAGCGCGAAGCCAAGGGGATTCACGGAACGCTCTATTACAACTGGCAGCGCAAACGCCACCATCTACCCGCATCGAAGCGTGAGGTAGATAGCGACGAGCACGGTATCAACGAAGCGCAGCGGCGCCTATTCCGGTCGGTTCGTAATTCCGTCTGATATTTCCATACGGCCTCGATCGCGAGCGGACAGCGCTCTCATCCATTACTAGATGCCGGCGCTGCCGGCACGACGATAGTCTCACACCCGATGCGCGGCTTTCGAGACAGCCTCCCACGCTTCCCAGGTTTTCATCCGCTCGTCATAGGCCTCGCGAACCATCGAAAGATTGTCGCCCAATATCAGTCGCAAAGGCGGATTGTCGGAATCGACGAGCTTGGCGATGGCCGGCCAGGTTGCCGCCGGATCGCCAAGCATTTCGCCCGTCAGCATCTGAGCAAGATCGTCCCGGGCTTTGTCGTAAATCGCCATCGGCTCGGCGGTTTTCAGCGAAGTCCCGCTCAGGAAATCAGTCGCATAGGCACCAGGCTCGATGATCGTCGTTTTGATTCCGAAGGGGCTAACCTCGGCAGCGAGTGCTTCGGCAAAACCCTCGATTGCGAACTTCGTCGCTTCGTAGATCCCGGCCGTCGGAACGGCGAGCAGGCCGGCCAAGCTCGAAACGGGAAGGATGTGACCGCTGCCTTGCTCGCGAAGAAACGGCAACGCGGCCTGAACGAGGGAAATCGTGCCGAATACATTCGTCTCGAAGACAGCCCGCATGTCGGGAAAGCTCGTCTCCTCGATCGCACCCATGAGGCCGTAACCCGCATTGCTCAAAATGATATCGAGCCGGCCAAAGCGGGCGTGTGCCGTGGCTACCGCCTCGAACACGACGTCGCGGTCGGTGACGTCGACACGCATCGGCAACACCCGGTCGCCATAGGCGCTGACCAGATCAGCGATGGAATCCGGATTGCGCACCGAGGCGGCAACCTTATCGCCACGTGCGAGGGCTCCTTCCGCCCAGAGGCGGCCGAAACCGCGTGCAGCTCCCGTGATAAACCAGATCTTGCTCATGATTTCAGTCCCTTCCGATCGGCCGTGCCGACGCTCTGACATTTTTAGTCTATGTGTCAGATAGCACTATTGACATAAATGGTCAATATGTCAGAATGTCAGCCATGAGTGATCCAGCAAGCAGTCGTCGGTCGCATATCGTCGGGGCGGCGACATCGATATTCCTGCGTTACGGTTTCGGCCGGACGACGATGGCGGATATCGCCCAGGCAGCGGGCCTGACGCGACCGACCCTCTACCTCACGTTTCCGGACAAGGAGTCCGTGTTCCAGGCGGTCGTCGAAGCGATGATCGAAGAGAAAATGTCGCAGATCCGAACCGGAATTTCGGACCTCCCCACGGTCGACAGGAAGCTCCTGTATGCCTGCAACGCCTGGGCGGCCGAAGGGTACGAGCTGGTGCAGGCACACCCTGACGCGCGCGATATGTTCGACCTCGGCTTTAAAAGCGTCTGCGCCGCCTATCAGGCTTTCGAAGATCTGATTGCCGACATCCTGAGGGACGCTGTTGACCGATCGGCGCTCGACCTGTCGCCGGCAAAGCTGGCACGGTCGATTGTCTATGCCCTCAAGGGCTTCAAGGATGTCGCAACCAGCAGCGCAGATCTGCGAACCCTGATCGCTACGCATGTCGCAGTCGTCAGCGCCGCACTTTCGCCGCTCTCCAACAAAGATGGGACGCGCCCAAAATGACTGTTCAGACGTCAATATCGCCAGAAGAAGCCGCCGACAGGCTCGCAATCCGCCAGCTCATCGACGCCTATGCCCACTGCGCCGACAGGCGGGACGCCAAGGGGCAAATGGCTCTCTTCACCACCGATACGGTTTTCCAGGTCTTCATGGACAGCCGATCGGCAGAGCCCACGCAGACGCTGCACGGCCGGGATGCCCTCGCTCCGGTGTTCGAAAATCTCAACACCTACCAGGCCACGACCCACTTCAATGGCCAAAGTACCGTGGAGATCGAAGGAGACACGGCGAAGGGCGAAAGCTACTGCATTGCCCATCATCTGACCGTTGATGGCGAGAAGCGAAGCTTGATGGTCGCGTCGATCCGTTACCTCGATACGTTCAGCAAGACGAACGGGGCCTGGCTTTTCGCCGAACGCAAGTTGATGGTCGATTGGACCGATACGCGCAGCTCCGTCGCTTGAGGCTCGCAACGGCGGAGTAATCTAGGATACCGCCGCATCGGCGGTGAGGGACTGAGCTGTCTTAGGCTCAGGACGCACCAGCAAATAGAATGCGAAGACGTGGGTGATCATCAGCAAGGGCACATAGATGATCGGGATTGCGTATGTTGCGCCCAATTCGCCCGCCCGCGCCGGAAGACCGACCTGGATCGCCTGATAGTAGTCGAGGATGAGGTCGGTTATTCCCACGAGATTGAAGGCAACGACGAACAGCCAGAAGACGGAACGTATCCTGATCGTGATGAGCGCCAGCATGGCGAGCAGCCCGGTCGCGAAATCGCCATAGGCAGCGAAGCTGGCGAAGCTAGCGGGCAGGTTGGGGCTGACGACGCCCGGGAGAATGAAGACGAGCCCAAAGAAGCGGAAGCTGTGCAGGGTGGCGATGGCGCGGTGCGTCTTGACCCTGTCCATCGATTTGAGCCAGGGCAGAATGTAGGCGCCGAAGCAGAGCAGCCACGCGACATAGCCGAGGACAAGATGGGTTTGGAAGAGCAGTTCTATCGACATCGGCGGGACTCCTGTTTGCAAGTCCAGATGTACAACCGCTTCCCGTGACGGACTATTCGCGATAATCTTGTCGAGCTATGAAGCGGAACTTCACAATCAGACAAGGTGCGCTAGATGGCGTGGAGGCGTTCCTGAGCGTCGCTCAGCACCGCAGCTTTCGCAAAGCGGCCGCGGAGCTCGGGGTGACACCATCGGCGATCAGCCAAGCGGTACGCACCCTTGAGGCGCGCGTCGGCGCAGCACTTTTCATTCGCACGACGCGCAGTGTCGGCCTGAGCGAAGCCGGCGAACGATTTCACGCGCGCGCAAAGCCCGCTTTCGAGGAGCTTGTCGCCGCAAGCGAGGTCGCGCGTGACCTTGGGCAGCGGCCTGCCGGACTGCTGCGTCTCACAGTGCCGCCGTCGGTAGTGCCGATCCTGCTGGAACCGCTGATCGCATCCTTCTGCCAAGCCTATCCCGACATCGAGGTGGAGATCGTCGCAAGCGCGGATTTGGTCGATATCGCTGCCGGAGGATTTGACGCCGGCATCCGGCTCGGCCAGTTCATCGAGGCCGATATGATCGCGGTGCGTTTGACGCCGTCGCTGCCGCTGGCTGTGGTCGGCAGCCCCGACTATCTGCGCAAGCGACAGCGGCCGGAACTCATCGACGATCTCAGCCGGCATGCCTGCCTGCGCATGCGCCGCTCGAACGGGTCGATCGCGCCATGGTCCTTTGTCGATGGCAACGAGGAAGTCGAGGTCGTCGTTTCAGGGCCTTTTATCGCCAACGACATTCCCACAATGCTCGGGGCGGCCGTCGAGGGATTGGGCCTGGCGCAAGTGCCCGAGCCGATCACTGCCGACGCGGTGAAAGCGGGCAAACTCGTGCGCGTGCTGGAGCCGTTTGCGCCCATGGCGCCGGGTGTGTTTCTTTACTATCCCGGATACCGGCAAATGATGCCGAAGCTGCGCGCCTTTATCGATCACGTGAAGAGCCGCCTCGGACACCGCCAATAAGGTCCAAATTCATGATGATGATGGACGCGCTCGCGGTGTGAAAATGCGCTGATCTGGGGCCGCGCTGACTCCAATAGATGGAGACCGCTCCGGCACGTAGATCACGATGGGAAACCGATCGACAGCTACCGCGGAGGCAACATCGTCTATCGCAGGCCGTTGTATCCTCTTTTTGCTCAGCAGTACTTCCCCTCATTCCCACTCGATTATTTGGATGTGCTAACGCTTTGTTATTACCGTGCTTTGGAACTAATGACGTGCGAGATCGTTCATCTATAACTTTGATACGACGCTGATGTCGTGCCCGGCCGGCTGGGTAAGCGGCGCTCTTGAGGAATAGCTCATCATGAAGATTTCGTCCGGATTTCGTTCAGTCGCGGTTGCCGCCATCGCCGCCGCCGGAATTAGCTTTGCCAGCGTCGCGCATGCCGACAGCGGTACCATTCGTTTCGCCGTCTACAAGGCGGCCTTTTTCGTCGGTGGTTCCGGAGGCGAGGGCACGTTGACCTTCCATGGTCGCCGATATCCCGTCTCGATCGGCGGTATCTCGGGCGGCCTCGCCTTCGGGGCCTCCAAGACCTATTTCCAAGGTACCGTTACCCATATTCGCCGCGCCCAGGATGTGTCGGGGATCTATGGTGCAGCAGGCGGCGGCGGCGCAGTCGGCAAAGGGGCCCAGATGATCGTCATGACCAATGACAAGGGCGCCCAACTCGAACTCACAGGCAAGCAGGTTGGCCTGCAGGTCAATGCCGATATCAGCGGTCTGAGCATCACGGTGAAGTAAGGGCGCCACACCGGTCGTCATTCCTTGGATAAGCCCGATCTGCTAAATTTAGCGATCGGGCACTTCCGGGAAAGCGATCTAGGGAGTGCCTTTACCTCTATTCCCACTCGATTGTTCTGATTGATCATTCGGCTTCCGACTGGCCGAAACGCCAGGCGTCGCCGGCGACCTGCCGGGCGTCAGTCGCGCGATATGGACAGCCCCGCGAGAAGCGGAGCGTACGCGGCGAGCCTGCGGGATACGAACTCCGTGAAGAGCCGCACGCGCTTCGTCTTGCGTGTCTCCCCCTGTGTGAGAAGCCAGAGCGTTCCGTACATGTGCAGATCGGTGCCCGGCACCCTCACCAGTAGGGGGTCGGCATCTCCGACGAAGCACGGCAGTGTCGTGATCCCGAGCCCTTGCCGTACAGCAACGATCTGCGCCTCGCCGTCCGTGGTCCTGAATGGAACCCCCGTGGTGCGAACCTCACCCTCGCTGGCCCAATCCGGAATTCCATGAACGCTTATGACGATCCACCGGATGGGATCAGGCGCGCCCGCACGCCATGCGGCCAGTCGATCGCGAGACATGTAGACGCCGCCGAACAGCTCCGGTCCCTTAAGGCCGTGAAGATTGAGCGGCAGGGTTTTGCGGTCGTAGACGACGCGGATCGCCACGTCGGCCTCTCGGTTGGTCAGATTTGCCAGCTCGCCGGACGACAAGATTTCCATCTCGATCTCCGGATGCAGACGCGCGAAATCGGCGAAGTCCGGCATGAGCAGGTGTGTCGCCAGCGTCGGAGCCAACGTCACCCGCAGAAGCCCGCGCACGCTCTGGTCGCGACCGAAGACGCGCATCTCCAGCTGGTGCGACGACGCTTCCATCTGGTTCGCGAGCTCGAGGACCTCCTCGCCCGCAGCCGTCAGGCGGTAGCCCGAAGGCAGTTTTTCGAACATCTGCGCCCCGAGGCGTTCCTCGAGCTGTGCAACGCGTCGCAGCACGGTTGAATGATTCACCCTGAGGTGCGCGGCGGCAGCCCGCACCGAACCTCCGCGCGCCACGGCAAGAAAGTAGCGAACGTCATCCCAGTCGATCATGGTGCAATTCCGCACCGTGCGGTGCGCCTTCCAAAGCCCGTGTCCAACACATCGAGCAGTATATCTAATGTGGGTGGCGCGGGGTGGTTATCATAGCCCATACCGACAAGCACGGCCCAATTCCGAACGGCGGAACCTTATCGTCTCGCCTGGCGTTGTAGCCCTACTGGATCGATTTCGCACCACCGATGTGCGCGCCTCCTCACTCAACGCCTGACCTCGGCGGACCCATGTTAGGGTCTCGGGGGCGTCCCCCCCCCAAAAAAATACCAAGGCGAAAGCCTGGAAGGATCCATGACATGACCAGATTGAATGGAAAGACCGCCGTCATCACGGGCGGCGCTACGGGCATCGGCCGCGCCGCAGCAAAGCGCTTCATCGAGGAGGGCGCCTTCGTCTTCATCTTTGGCCGCCGGCAGGAAGTGCTTGACGCCGCCGTGGCCGAGCTCGGGCCTAATGCCCGCGCGGTGAAGGGCTCGGTCTCGGATGAGGCCGACCTCGACCGACTCTATGCGGCGGTGAAGGCCGAGCGCGGAACCCTCGACATCGTCTTCGCCAATGCCGGGGTGGGAAGCCAGCTTAAGCTCGGCCAGATCACCGCCGAGCACATTGACGAAACCTTCGATGTCAATGTGAAGGGTACGATCTTCACGGTCCAGAAGGCGCTGCCACTAATGGGCAAGGGCGGTTCGATTATCCTGACCGGATCGAGCGCCGGCACCACGGGCGCCCCGGCGTTCACCGCCTACAGCGCAAGCAAGGCGGCCGTGCGCAACCTTGCACGGACGTGGGCGGAGGACCTGAAGGGCACCGGCATCCGGGTAAACGTGCTGACGCCCGGGGCGGTGGCGACCGAACTCGCGGCGACAGCGCTGGGCGAGGAAGGCCTGAAGGCCTACGGCTCGATGACTGCGCTCCAGCGCATGGGTAATCCGGCGGAGCTCGGGGCTGCTGCTGCCTTCCTCGCGTCGGACGACAGCAGCTTCATGACCGCCAGCGAAGTCGCCGTCGACGGCGGCCTGGCGCAACTCTGACCCCCGGCGCGGTTCTGCGCCTAGCTTACACGCAGCAAAGGAAAAAAGATTATGAAAGCACTCGACGGTAAAATCGCAGTCATCACGGGCGGAAGCAGCGGGATCGGGTTAGCCACCGCCAAGCGCTTCGTGGAAGAAGGTGCGCAGGTCGTGATCATCGGGCGACGCGAGAAAGTCTTACAAGAGGCCGCGGCCCTTATCGGGAAAAACGTGACAACAGTCGTGGGCGACGTCTCGCGCTTGGAAGATCTGGACCGCCTCTACACCACCGTGAAGGAGAAACATGGTCACATCGACATTCTCTTCGCAAACGCGGGCGCAGGTACGGTCGCGCCGCTCGCGGCAGCGACTGAGGCCCATTTTGACCAGACCTTCGATGTAAATGTGAAGGGTCTGTTCTTTACGGTGCAGAAGGCCCTTCCTCTCTTCAAGGACGGCGGATCGATTATCCTGAACTCTTCGGTCTCGAACGTGATGGGGCTGCCAGCGTTCAGCGCCTACGCAGCAAGCAAGGCGGCTGTTCGCAGCTTCTCGCGGTCTTGGACCCAGGAGCTGAAGGGCCGCAATATCCGCGTGAATACGATGAGCCCCGGCGCGATCGAGACCCCCGCCTTGGCGACAACGACCGGCCTCACCGCTGAGCAAGCCGAGGAGGCGGTCGCCCAGTTTGCGTCACAGATCCCGATGGGTCGCAGGGGCAGGCCAGCGGAAATCGCGTCTGCCCTCACCTTCCTCGCTTCCGATGAAAGTTCCTACATCACCGGCATAGATCTCGCCGTCGATGGTGGTTGGGCGCAGGTCTGACCCGGCATTCACACAGGATTGGAGAAGCATTATGAGCTATGCAATTATCGGCTTCGGCAACATCGGTCACGCTCTGGCCAAAGCCTTCGCCCGCAACGGCATCGAAGTGACCGTTGCAACCACGCGCGACCCGGAAAGCTTTGCTGCTGATGCGGCCGCGATCGGGGCCAAGGTCACTGCCAAAACACTAGCGGAAGCCGTCAAGGCGGACATCATCTTCCTGGCTGTCCGTTTCGAGGCACACGCCGATGTCGCAGAGGCGCTGCCCACCTGGCAAGGGAAAACCATCATCGATGTGACCAATGCCTACGGCGTGCCCCCCGAGGACCTGGGAGGACAGCCGTCTTCCAAATTCGTCGCGCAAACCTTCCGTGGTGCAAGGCTGGTCAAGGGTTTCAACCACTTAGGCGCTGCCGTTCTTGCCCAAGATCCGGCCGTGCATGGTGGCAGGAGAGCCGTGTTCCTAGCGAGCGACGATGATAACGCAGCAGCGGAGATTGCTGCACTTGCGGAAAATCTCGGTTTCGCACCAATCAAACTAGGCGGGCTGTCGGAAGGCGGGCTGCTGGTCCAGGCGCGTGGAAATAGCTGGGGTCGGCTGATCTTTAAGGACCTGGTCAAGTTCGACTGATCAACACGGCGGGACCACGATCCGCGCGAAATGGAGAAATTCCCATGAGCATTGAGAAGAACATCCAGACCGTGAAGGACTTCTTCGCCGCGATCGGCCGCGGCGACAGGGAGGCTCTGCTGGCGCTGGTAGCCGAAGACATCGAGTGGATCATTCCGGGCGAGGACTGGCCGCTGGCCGGAACGCGCCACGGACACGCCGGGCTGGCGGATTTGCTTGAGACGGCATCCAAGTCGATAGAAACGTCCACGGAACCACGGGAGTTCGTAGCGCAAGGAGACCGGGTCCTCGTGCTCGGCTTCGCGAGGGGAAAGATCAAAGCTACGAACAAGACGTTCGAGGACGACTGGATCTTCGCCATCACGGTCCGGGAAGGCAGATTGACCAGCATCCGGGAGTACGTCGACACACAAGCACTGGCGCGGGCCTCCGAGACGGACACGAACCCGACGCCCTCGCTCATCGACACCGGAGCCGCGCAACGAGCCTCGTAAGGCCTACGAATACGGTGAACGAGCCATCGATCGCCGCCTCGCACGCCGCGCGCGCGTCGAACGTCCAACCACAAAGGAAATCCCGATGTACGACCAATCCAAGCAATCCGAGTTGATCCGGTTCGCACGCGTCGATGCGGGCTCCACCGTCATCGACGTTTACCCGGGCGACGGCGACTGGACCCGTCTCTTCTCCGACATCGTGGGACCCGAAGGGCGGGTCTTCAGCTTCGTGCCGGCCGAAGTCGCCGACTTCAAGAACGATCCGGTCGGCCGTATGCGGACGCTTGCGAAGGAGCCGGGCCGAGAGAACGTCGAGGCCGTCTCGGCGGACCTCGTGGCGATGCCGGAGGTCACGCAGCAGCCAGCGGATGTCCTGTGGCTGCATCTGTTCTACCACGATCTCCACACCGCGCTGATCCAGGCCAGGGGCGCGACGGCGGCCGACTTCAATCGGGCCGTCTACGATCGACTCAAGCCTGGTGGGTTCTACGTCATCGTCGATCACGCCGCCACCGCCGGGGCAGGCACGGGCGATGCCCAGTCGCTGCATCGGATCGACCCTGCCTCCGTCCGCGAGGAGGTGGAGGCGGCCGGCTTCGTACTGGACGCGGAAAGCACCATGCTCGCGAACAGGGACGATCCGCACTCGATCAAGGTGTTCGATCCCTCGATCAAGGGCGAGACCGATCGCTTCGCCTATCGGTTCAGGAAGCCCTGACAGTGATTCATCCGCGCTAAAATGAGATCAGCTCTCTCAAGCGTGGAAGCGTTGCCGCTTCGTCTTTCTGTCGAGCGACGACGAGGACGCGATCGCTCCCGTGGCGGATTTGGCCAAACAACTCGGGTTCGCACCCGTCAAGCTGGGAAAGCTCAGCGAGGGTGGCGCGCTGGTGCACGCACGCGCCGCACTTGGGGCCAGCTTACCTTCCAGGATTTGTTCAAGAAGGAACAGTAATCGATCTACGACCGTATGATCGACGCCGAGAACTGGTCGCGCGCTAACTTCTTCGAACAGCGCGCGACCGAATATTTGAAGGCCGCGCTCCCCTTCACTCCCACTCGATCGTGCCCGGCGGCTTCGACGTCACGTCGTAGACCACGCGGTTGATGCCTCGGACTTCGTTGATGATCCGGGTCGCGGCGCGGCCGAGGAATTCCATGTCGTAGTGGTAGAAGTCGGCGGTCATGCCGTCGACGGAGGTGACGGCGCGCAGCGCGCAGACGAATTCGTAGGTGCGGCCGTCGCCCATGACGCCGACGGTCTGGACCGGCAGCAGCACGGCGAAAGCCTGCCAGATGGCGTCATAGAGGCCGGCCTTGCGGATTTCGTCGAGATAGATGGCATCGGCTTCGCGCAGGATCTCCAGCTTCTCGCGGGTGATGCCGCCCGGGCAGCGGATGGCAAGGCCCGGGCCGGGGAAGGGATGGCGGCCGATGAAGCTGTCGGGCAGGCCGAGCTCCTTGCCGAGCGCACGCACCTCATCCTTGAAGAGTTCGCGCAGCGGCTCGACGAGCTGCATCTTCATGCGCTCCGGCAGGCCGCCGACATTGTGGTGCGACTTGATGGTGACCGAGGGGCCGCCGGTGAAGGAAACGCTCTCGATGACATCGGGATAGAGCGTGCCCTGGCCGAGGAAATCGGCGCCGCCGAGCTTCTTGGCCTCTTCCTCGAAAGTCTCGATGAAGAGCCGGCCGATGATCTTGCGCTTGGTCTCGGGGTCGCTGACGCCCTCCAGCTCGCCGATGAAGCGGTCGGCGGCATCGACATGCAAAAGATGCAGATTGTAGTGCTCGCGGAACATGGCGACGACGCCAGCCGCCTCGTCCTTGCGCATCAGGCCGTGGTCGACGAGGATGCAGGTGAGCTGGTCGCCGACTGCTTCATGAATCAGCAGAGCGGCAACGGAGGAATCGACGCCGCCTGACAGGGCGCAGATGACGCGCTTGTCGCCGACCTGATCGCGGATCGCCTGCACGGCCTTGGCGCGATAGGCCGACATCGACCAGTCGCCCTTGAGGCCGGCGATGTTGTGAATGAAATTGCCGATCAGCTTGGCGCCGTCGGGCGTATGCACCACTTCCGGATGGAACTGCACGCCATAATATTTGCGCTTCTCGTCGGCGATGAAGGCATAGGGCGCGTTCGAGGAGGTGGCGACCACTTCGAAGCCTTCTGGGAGCGCGGTGACGCGGTCGCCATGGCTCATCCAGACCTGATGGCGCGAGCCGGAGGACCAGAGGCCCTCGAACAGGGCGCAATCCTCGTTGACGTCGAGGAAGGCGCGGCCGAATTCGCGGTGATGGCCGCTCTCGACCTTGCCGCCGAGCTGCATGCACATGGTCTGCTGGCCGTAGCAGATGCCGAATACCGGGATACCGCTGTCGAAGATGATCTGCGGCGCCCGCGGCGAGCCTTCGTCCACGGTCGAGGCCGGGCTGCCGGACAGGATCACGGCCTTTGGCTGCAGCCGCTCGAAACCGGCTTCGGCGGATTGGAAGGGGACGATTTCGCAGTAGACGCCCGCTTCGCGCACGCGCCGCGCGATGAGCTGCGTCACCTGGCTGCCAAAATCGACGATGAGAACGGTGTCTGGATGTGCTGTCTGGGTCATGGCGAGCCTTTAATGAAAAGCGCTTTCGCTGGCAATCGGGCAAATCATGCTAGGCCCGATTTTATTGTCCCGATTGTCCTCACTTTTGACGGTCTCGGGTCTGTCAGAACCAGAATACGCCGTCTTCCAATGCGGTAAACAGCCCGTCGACGGCATAGGACAGTTTGCGGTCGATGACGTGCAGATATTCCGTCCAGTCGGAAATGTGCTGCAGCTCCACCTGCCCATCGGAAATGCCGCGCAGCCCGATCAGCGGCCGGCCGTAGACCTGGCAGGCGCGCAGCACCGCGAAGGTTTCCATGTCAACCATGTCGGTACCGATGCGCTCGTAGGCATCCGTGCCGGACACGATGTTGCCGCCGGTGGAAAGGCTCGCTTCGGCAATGGCGGGAATGCGCAACGGCAGCTCGATCGTCGCCGGCAGGTCGAGGAATGGCGTACGACCTTTCTCGAAGCCGAGAGGTGAGGCGTCCATATCGCGGTAGGAAACCGAGGTAACCTGATAGACCTCCGTCTGCTCCAGCCTGGCGGAGCCGGCCGAGCCGAGCGAAACCACGAGATCGGGCAGGTCGTCATGGGCTTCGAGCTGGGCAAATGCGCGGGTGAGCGCGATCCCCGCCTCGACGGGGCCGACGCCGGTCATCAGCGGATCGATGCGCGAGCGCAGGAAGGGCCCATATTCCGCCTCTGCCGCCATGACAAACAGGATCGATTTGCCCGAAACGCGCTTCAATTCGAATTTCATCCGCTAATTCCCTCTCTGCCCCGGATGACCATCATCGTTCCGGTCATCGAGGCAATCAGCTTGGCCGGCCCGTCGCCAATCGCATAACCGCGTCCATCGGCCACGATAATCGTCGTGCCGGGCTTGGTGACATCGCCGCGAAACAGGAAACGTTCGCCGCGTCCCGGCGACATCAGGTTGATCTTGAATTCGATGGTGAGGATCGATGCGGATGGATCAATGACACTGTAGGCCGCAAATCCGCAGGCGGAATCCAGCGCGGCGGCGATGATGCCGGCGTGGAGGATGCCGTGCTGCTGTGTCAGCTTGACGTCGAACGGCAGCTCGATCTCGACTGCGCCATGTTCGACGCGTGTCAGTTCCGCGCCGATGGTCGCCATCGCCGCCTGCCGCTCGAAACTCGTTCTGATGCGGGCTCGAAAATCGCCGCTGTCTGCCTCTGTCATGCCGTCCCCTTTCGCGGGTGCGAAATTGGCATGGAGAGGCGGCTAGGACAAGGGTCATGCGTGGGAAAAGGAAAGCCTTTGCGGCTTCTGCCGCCGACATCGAATTTCCTCAATGGCGGCATCATGCTATCCGAAACGAGAGAATTCATGGCGAGGGGCATCGATGACGACGATCCTGCAATCGGTGGCGGCATACGAGACCTGGATGCGGGCGCAGCTTGGCAGCGATCTGGTCGAGTCCGGTCTGACAAAGAAACACAAGCTCATGAAGAGAGACAGCTTCTCCTTCCTGCGCGGAACCTACTGGCGCTGGGCCGAAACCATCCTCCAGATCTGCCCCGATCTCGCGAGTGCGCCACAGATATTGGCGATCGGCGATACGCATCTCGAGAATTTTGGCACATGGCGTGACGAGGAAGGGCGGCTGATATGGGGCGCCAATGATTTCGACGAGGCCGCGGTCATGCCTTATGCGCTCGATCTCGTGCGCCTGGCGACCAGCGCGATCCTGGCGCGGGGTAATGATGGTCCGACGCCGCGCGCCATCGCCGATGCGATCCTTGGAGGCTATCGCCGCGGTTTGCAGCAACCGTCTCCCGTCATCCTGGAGCGCGACTACAAACGGCTGCGCAATGAGGTGCTGCTGTCGAATGCCGAGCGCAAGGCTTTCTGGGAGAAGTATCGCAGCCTGCCACCGGCGAAAGACCCGGTGCCGGAACCTTATCTGAAGGCGCTGCGCAGGGCATTGCCGGATCCGATGACAGAATTCGAGGCAAAGCCGCGCCTGGCCGGTACCGGCAGTCTCGGCCGCCCGCGTTTCGTCGCCTATGTCGAATGGCGTGGCGGTCCCGTCCTGCGGGAGGTGAAGGCGCTGCTGCAGTCGGGCTGGTCGCTCAAGCACAATCCCTCGGACAAGGCGACCCATACGGGTGTCATCGCTGCCGGGCGGGCGCGCTCGCCCGATCCGCGTTACCAGGTGAGCGGCAAGCTCCTGGTCCGCCGTCTATCACCCAATAGCCGCAAGATCGAAGTCGACGGAGACGTGCAGGTGCTGCTGGCGCCGGACATGCTGGATCTCATGGGCTTCGAAATCGCCAACTGCCATGCCGACGATGCCTCGCACATGCCAGGCATCGTCGCCGATCTCGATAAGCGGGGCGCCGATTGGCTGCGAGCGGCGGCAAGGGCCGTCGCTGTCGCTGTCAGTGCGGAACAGGCCGAATTCGCCAGGAAGGGATAGGCCGGCAGCCTGTCGGTCTAGAGCAATTCCAGGAAAAGTGCGAAGCGGTTTTCCGTCCGGGATTGCGCAAAAACAATAACATAGAGCGGTTAGGCGATTCCGTGAAACGCCTAACCGCTCTAGTGCCCGGCTGCTTCGAGGATCAGTCGGGCGATCGTATCGGGGTGAGAGATCAGCGCAAGATGGCTTGCCTTCACCTCGATGGTCTTGGCACCCATGCGCTTGGCCATGAAGCGTTCCAGGTCGGGATTGATCGTCCGGTCTTCGCTGGAAACAGCATACCAGCTCGGCTTTGAATGCCAGGCGGCGGCAGTCGTCTTGCCTGTAAGGAGTTCCTTGTGGAACGGCTCCTGCACGGCATAGAGGACTTTGGCCTTGGCTTCAGGCAGATCGCCGGCGAAGTCGCGCAGGAAGGCTTCTTCGGTCAGGCGGCCTTCGTCGCCGTCAAAGACGATGCCGGCCGATGCCGGCGGCGTCGGATAAGTCTTGGCAAGTGCTGTGTAATCCTCGCCGGCATCGGGCGCGCGGGCCGCGACATAGACCAGCGAGGAGACCTTCGGGTGCATGCCGGCTTCGGTGACGATCATGCCCGAGAATGAGTGACCGACGAGCACGGTCGGGCCGTCCTGGCGATCGAGAACGCGCTGGGCGGAGGCAACGGCTTCGGGCAGCGTGGTCAGCGGGTTCTGCACCGCGGTGCAGTTCAGCCCCTTTGCCTGCAGTCGCGCGATGACTTCCGACCAGCAGGAGCCGTCAGCAAAAAGCCCGTGCACCAACACGACGTTGCGGGCCTTTTGCGGTGCTGATTTCGCCGAGCCGCCGGCAGCGTTGGTGGCGGCCATGCCGCTGGTGGAAACGAGAGAGGCGGCGGCACCGGCAACAAGTGCCGCCGAGAAATTCCGTCTGGTTATCATCATGGTCCTGATCCTTTGCATCGGAGGGGTGAAATCGGCAGTGGAGGGCCTTTCGGCCCAGGGGCAGGGACGACGGGTCGCTCGCGATGTCATTATCGTTGAAAACAGCATCCCGCCCGAAGCGCTCGGGCAAAATCTGCTCTGCTTGCATTCTGGTCTGGCATTCTGGCCGCCCTGCGTATGCAGGAGGACGTCTGATGAAGGATCTTGTATTCCTGCCATTCGCGATGGTCAATCATTGAATACGTAACAGTTGCGTGATAGGCATTCTGCATGCAATGTAGCGAGGCAGTGGCGATATTGCATACGAGATGGCCAAAAATGCCAGGAGATCTGGAATGACCAATGGACTCGAAGATTCCGCCGACGACCGCGAATTGCTGTCGGACCGTATCCGCAATGCTCTGGCGGATGAGATCGCGACCGGACGTCTGGAGGCGGGCGCGGCGCTCGACGAGCAGCATCTTGCCGATCGCTTCGGTGCCTCGCGCACGCCGGTTCGCGAGGCGCTGCGGCAATTGGCGGTGAGCGGTCTTGTCGAGGTACGGCCGCGCCGCGGCGTCGTCGTTGCCCGCATGACACCGGAGCGCATCATGGAAATGTTCGAGACGGTGGCGGAGATCGAGGCCATGTGCGTGAGGCTCGCCACCTATCGCATGACGCCTTTGGAGCGCAGCCACCTGATCGAGCTGCACGATGCGTCCGAAACGATCGTGAAGAAGGGCGATTTCGATGCCTATGACGCCTTCAACCGCGCTTTTCACGAGGCGATCTACCACGCCACGCATAACAGCTTTCTAGCCGAACAGGCGATTGCCATTCGCAGTCGCTTGACGGCGTTCCGCCGCGCTCAATTGCAGCAGGAAGAACGCCTCGATCGCTCGCGCGCAGAGCATGAAGCCATCATGCAGGCAATCGCCGAAGGTGACGGCGAGATGGCGTCGCGGCGCATGCGTGCGCACATGCTGAATGCGGCGACGGCGCTGCGCCGCTTCATCGAAGCCAGCAAGCCGGTCTGAGCAGCGGTAAAATCAGCCGCGGGCGATGCGGACGATATGCTGATCCCAGGCGACGTCGCTTTTCTGCGCCAGAAACTCGCCGTCATAGGAGGACACGGCAAATCCGTGGGTAGCAGGCGCGATGCCCGCTGCATCAGGCAGGCTTTCGACCTTCAGCACCTTGCCCGTCTTCGCATCAAGCGTCACCGACGTTCCCTCGACCGGCGATGTCACGCCCACGAGGTTCTCGGCGCGGTTGACGGCAATGGCGCCGACATAGTTGCCGAGCGCACGCGTCGTTTCGTCCGGCAGCGTGACGAAGGTCAGGTCTTCTCCCTTGGCGAAGTGGCCGACGAGCGGCGGCAGATCGTTGCGATGGCCTTCATACTGGCAGGCGAACCAGACCCGGCCGGTCGCATCGATATCGACATGCCGGGTGGAGACCTGGGCATATTGCGCCGGCAGGACATGTTTCTCGATCAGCCGGCCGCTCGCTGCATCGATCAGCGTCAGCGACGGCTCCATATGGTCGAGATTGAGCTTGGTGCGGCCGAAATCCGGATGCGTCTCGATGCCGCCATTGGCAACGATCAGGAACTTGCCGTCATCCGAGACGGTCATGTCGTGCGGGCCGACGCCATAGGTGTCGTATTCGCCGATGCGGGCAAAGCGGTTGCGGGCATCATAAAGCCCGATGATGCCGCGATTGTCATCGAAGTCGTTCTCGCTCGCATAAAGCAGCCGGCCATCGGGCGAAAACGTGCCGTGCCCGTAGAAGTGCCGGCCTTCCCTGGCGCTAATGACGATCGGCTCGGCCTTGTTCCAGGGATCGAAGATCATGGCGAAAGTGCCCGGCCGGCGGGCGAAAGCAACGGTCTTACCCGTCGCCTTCGAAAAGGCCATGCCATGGGCGCGGGCGGGCAGGGATACCTGATCGACGATTCTACCCTCTTCGGTCACCGTCGCCACCGCGAAGGAGCCGTCGGCGGCGCGTATGCCGGAAGCATAAACAGCATCGGCTCGCTCCAGCGCCATCAGGGCGCCGGGCTTGAGCGCCGCGAGGAATGTCAGCCCTGCGGCCTTGACGAAAGCTCTCCGATCGATCAGCCCGCTGCGCATCGCGGTTAGTCCCCGTCCGCGAAGGAGAAGCCGGCGGAAAGCCCGATGGCTCCGCCGTAGTCATCGCTGAAGCCGGTGGTGAGGTCGCGGCTGACGGCGAGCAGCTTGTCGAGCTTGGCGCGTTCAGCATCGTTGCCAAGGGCTGTCTCGATGTTGGGATTGATCGTCGGCGCGGTGGTCACAAGCTCGTTCAGCAGCTTGTCGATCTTGGCGGCGGCGTCACGCTTGTCCGCAGGCAGCAGGCTTGCCATATCTGCCTTTTCCCAGAGCGTCTTCAGACCCTCGACATTGCCGGTGAACGACGTCCAGGTGTTGCCGGAGCGCCAGTAGATCGCCATTTTCGGCCGCGCGGAGGCGGGATCACCCTTGTAAAAAGTCTCCAGCCGCTGGTCGCGGACATTGGCGGCGCCATGCACGAGGATGCCGAGCAGCGCCGTGACGGCTTCCTTGTTGTCCATGAAATCATTGCTTGTTTTGCCGGGGTTCTTCCAGGATTTCTGCACGCCATCAGGCGCGTCCCATTCGTCGGCGATTTCCTTGGCAGTGTTCTCGATGTTGCCGGCGACGGCCGCGCCATAGCGGCATCGGAAGCCCTGCTTCTGGGTGGCGAGAACGTCCGAACCGGTGCCGTAGAGCACATATTCCAGCGCCGTCATGCTCATGAGCGCCACGCTCTTGCCGGCAACGGCCTCGACCGTTGTGTCCTGCTCATCCGCCTTCGCGATCAGCGCCTGCACCTGCTTGAGGCCGACGCCTTTGCGGTCTGGATAGAACAGGATGTGCTCGAAGCGGTTCTTGTCGATGATCGGGCCGGTATCGACGATTTCGATGCGCGACCAGCTCTTCACGGTGTCGCCGAAGGCCGATTGGGCGCTGGCGAGCGTGGCGGCGGTGGGATCGGCGCAAAGCGCCTTCATTGCAATGGTCAGCTTCGAGGCGGAATCGTGCATGGCGCGATAGCCGGGGCGAATGACATCGTCCACCGCCTTCTGCAGGGTTGCGGGCACCGCCGCTTCGTTCAGGCCGGCGCCATTGGTCGTCGCGTCCTCGGCATGGGCTGATAGCGCCGAGACGGTGAGGAGAAGGCTAGCTGCGAGACGTTTCCAGTGGCGCATCAGAGAGACTCCAGAAAGTTGATGAGGGCTTGCCGATCGTCTTTCGAAAGGTCGGCGAATGCATTGCGGGCTTTTTCCGCCTCTCCTCCATGCCAGAGGATGGCTTCGGTCAATGTGCGGGCACGGCCGTCATGCAGATAAGCCTGCCGGCCGCTCACCGTTTGGGTCAGGCCTATACCCCAGAGCGGCGGGGTGCGCCAATCGCGGCCGGACGCGACACCCACCTGCTGGCCGTCGGAAAGGCCTTCGCCCATGTCGTGCAGCAGGAAGTCGGAATAGGGCCAGATCAGCTGGAATGACTGCGGCGCGTCCTTGCCGTCGCTGCCTTTAAGGTTGTCGCGGGTCACGAACTTCGGCGTGTGGCAGGCGGCACAGCCGGAGCGATAGAACATCTCCTTGCCGTGCAGCACATCGGGAAAGCTCGCCTTGCGCCGGGCGGGCACGGCAAGGTTTTCGGAATAGAAGGTGACGAGAGCAAGGATCGGATCCGGCGCCTCCGTTTCGCCCAGGCGCTTCTGCACGCCGTTCGGCATGGCAAGGCAGCGCGGTTCCTTAGGCGTGCAATCGCCATAGGGGTTCGGCCGGTCCGGCGTCGAGATGCCGATATCGACGGAGAAGGCGTCCGCCACCTGATCGCGCACCGTTGCATTCTGGGCCTTCCAGCCGAACCTGCCGAGCGCAATCTCACCCGTGCGGTGATCGCGGACGATGGCGGGCCTGCCGCGAATGCCGGTGCCGTTCTTGCCGTCCGGGTCGGCATTGGCGAGAATGTCGGCTTCCGGAATGGCTTCGATCAGGCCTAGGCCGATCATCGGCGGCGCGATGCGGGGCGAAAGCGTCGTCGTCGGGTCGAGCGGCCCAGAGGCCAGATCGCTCACGCCGTAATGCGGCCTGCGCAGCGTGACCGTCTCGCCGCCTGCAAGCGTCACCGTCTCCTCACTATAGCTGACCGTCACTTTGCCCTCGGCGGCAAGGCCGGGCACGGCAAGATCCTGCAGCTGTACGCCGTAGGTCTGATCCGGGAAGTTGAGGACGCGGAAATCCTTGGCTGCCTGCTCCTCTTCCGGCGTGGCGGCAGGCCGCGCCAGGCGCAGGACCATCGAGGTCGCGGCGGCTCCGGCAGTCTCCGGCGGATGGCCGCGACCGTCGCGGATGTGGCAGCTCTGGCAGGAGCGGGCGTTGAACAGCGGCCCCAGGCCGTCGGAAGCCTGCGTGGAGGAGGGGGCCGAGACCCAGAGCTTGCGAAAGAGGGCGTTGCCCAGGTGGAAGTTCTCGCCGCGCTCCAGCCCCAGATTGGCAGAAGGCTGCGAGAAGATATCGCGAGTGACGGGATCGATCGACGTGGCCGCCCCGCCCTGCATCGCCTCATAGGCCTCGGCCTTGGAAAAATCCGTGGTCGCGCGGGTAACGTCGCGCACCCGGTTCAGCTGTTCGGTGGAAAGATCGCTGCGGGTGGTCGGAAAATCGAGGATGCCGGCAACGGCCAGGGTGATGGAAAAAACCAAAAAACCCGCAGCGAGGGCGGGCAAAAGGGCGCGGTTGGCCGGGATGCTTGTCATGGGGGTCAGGGCGGCAGCGTCTTGTCGCGCTGCCGCCCTCCTTTATTACTTCTTGAAGACGGAGTTAGGATTGTCCAGGCTGTCCGAACCTTCAAGCTTGATCGTACCGAGATCGAGGGCGGCAATGACGCGCTGGATGCTCTTCGTCTGGTCGAGCAGGCCATCGATGGCCTTCTGCACGGTGGCGTTGCCTTCTTTGTTGCCTTCGCCGATCATCTGGTCGTATTTCTCGACCGTTTCGCCGCGATGCACCAGTGCCTTCATGGCTGTCAGGGTAGCGTTGAGCTTGCCTTCCGTCTCCTTGTCGAGCGCTGCGTCCTTGGCCTTGACCAGATCGTGCAGCGACGGGCCCTTCAGCTTGGTGCCGTCGACGCGGGCATAGTTGCCGGTATAGGCAGAGGCGATGCCGATGGCGTCGCCATTGTGCTCATTATAGGTATTGTCGGAGAAGCAATCCTGCTCCTCTTCCGGATCGTGAAGCAGCAGGCCGAGCTTCATGCGCTCGCCGGCAAGTTCGCCGTAGGAGAGCGAGCCCATGCCGGTCAGGATGGTGGTAAGGCCAGCTTTCGGATCGGCTTCGACATGCTTGGTGGCTTCGCCGTCCGGCGCCCACTTGGCCGTCATGTCCTGAAGGTCCGAAACAAGAAGCGTCGAAACGGACCTCAGATATTCCGCGCGGCGGTCGCAATTGCCGTGCGTGCAATTCTTCAAGTCGTAATCGGTTGCGGGGCGTTCGCCGGCGCCCGGCCCGGTGCCGTGCAGGTCCTGGCCCCAGAGCAGGAACTCGATGGCATGATAGCCGGTCGCGACATTGGCCTCGACGCCACCAGCCTGATGCAGCGTGCCCGACAGGAATTCCGGGGTCAGATGCGAAGCGTCGACATCCTTGCCGTTGATCTTGATCGTCTTGTTGGCAATGACGTTGGCAACATAGAGCGCGTTTTCATCGCTCTCCGTGCCGTAGGAAGCGTCGACATAGTCGATCAGGCCCTCGTCCAGCGGCCAGGAATTCACCTTGCCTTCCCAATCGTCGACGATCGAGTTGCCGAAGCGATAGACTTCCGTCTGCGCATAGGGAACGCGGGCCTTGATCCAGGCAGCGCGCGCCGCCTTCAGCGTCTTGTCGCTGGGGTCGGCGAGCAACGCGTTGATCGCCTTGTCGAGCGCCTGCGCCGTCGTCAGGGAGTCCTGATATTTGGCATGCGCCACTTCCGCATAATGCTTGAGGACGGCAGCCGGCTCGGGGGCGGCTGCAACGGCGGGAAGGGCGGCTGCGGCAGTCGTGACAACGGCCACCGCGAGCACGGCGCCAAAATTGATCTTCAGTTTCATATTCCTCTCCTACGACAGCGGGGCGCACCGTCAAAAACTTGGTATTTTGTCTCATGTATGAAAAACAAACTTGTGTCAAATGGTCTAGTTTAGAATAATTTTAAGGCAGGAAATTATTGGCTAAGGTCGCGCGAATGGAATGGATTTGCTTGAAAAAGCGGCAGATACAGGTCAAAAAACAGGCAAATAGATTTCAGCCGAGTTTCGAAGATCTTTCATGCGTCGCCATTTCAAGCATTTCCTTCACCGTCATGAGCCGAAAGGCCATTGGCACGGGCATCTAAAGTCGGGTGTAGGCGCCGTCATGGGCATGACCGCCGTTGGCGCTCTGGCGATCGCGACAGGTATTCCCTTGCTGATCGCACCCTTCGGCGCAACGGCCGTGCTGATCTTCGGCCAGCCGAAAAGCCCGCTGGCGCAGCCGGCCAATGTGCTCGGCGGCTATCTGCTGGCCGCCTTTGTCGGCAGCCTTGCCATGGCGCTGCTGCCGGGCCTTTGGTGGGCAGCCGCCATCGCGGTCGGCCTTGCTATCGCCGCGATGCTTATTTTAAGGGTGACGCATCCGCCGGCCGGCGCCGTGCCGCTGGTGGCATTCGGATCGCATCTGTCGGCGTTGACGCTGTTCACCGTCGTCAGCCTCGGCGGTCTGCTGCTCATCGCGATTGCCGTGCTGCATCATCTCATCCCGCCCCGGCAGCAATATCCGCTGCGGGCGGATTGATTTCAGCTCATCCCTTCCGCTTCAGGCGGCAAAAGAAGAAGCCGTCCGTATCGGTCGAGGCGGGCGTCAACGTGATGGTCTTACCATCAGACGAGCGTGGCTGCGGCGTATCTTTGCCGAACAGTTTTTCCCAGGAGCTCAGCGCCTCCACGACGTCGAAATCCGGGTTCTGGCTGGCGAAACGGTTGACCTGTGCCTCGTTTTCCTCGGGCAGGACCGAACAGGTGACATAGAGCAGCGAACCGCCGGGGCGGACGAATTCGCCGGCCTGGGCCAGCGCTTCCTGCTGTTGGCTGGTACGCTCGTCGAGGTTCTTCTGCGTCAGCCGCCACTTCGTGTCGGGCCTTCGGCGCCAGGTGCCGGTGCCGGTGCAGGGCGCATCGACCAGCACCTTGTCGAACTTGCCGCGCAGCGCCAGCAAGGCGTTGCGTTCGTCATGGACCTGGACATTGCGGGTTCCGGCTCGCTTCAAGCGCTCGATGATCGGCGCCAGCCGCCGCCGGTCGGAATCGTAAGCGTGGACCTGACCCTTGTTGTGCATGGCAGCCGACATGGCGAGCGTCTTGCCGCCGCCGCCGGCACAATAGTCGAGCACCTGGTCGCCGTCTTCGGGCAGAACGAGATCGGCGACGATCTGCGAGCCCTCGTCCTGCACTTCGAACCAGCCCTTCTGGAAGGAAAGCTCGGCAGTGACGTTCGGCAGCCGGGATGCACCTTCGCCGGCGGGAATACGGATGCCGAAGCGGGCGACCTTCGATGCCTGCGCACCGGCGCGATCGAGCGCTTTCACCACCTTGGCGCGGTCCGCCTTCAGTGCATTGGCGCGAAGGTCGAGCGTCGGGCGCTCTGAGAGGGCATGCGCTTCGGAAAGCCAGTCTTCGCCGAAGGCGCGCTCAAAGGAAGGTTCGACCCATTCGGGGATATCGCCCTGGATATGCCGGGGCGCATCTTCGAGCTTGCGGGCAGTAAAGGCAGCCAGCGCCTCGGCGCTCGGGGCCTCGGGGGCGAATTTGTCGCCGTCGAGCTCGGCAGCCAGCGCCTCAGGCGTCAGGCCCCATTGGCGAAAGAGCACGGCATGGGCAAGGGCGGAGGGGCTGTCGTCACCCATGAGCCAGGCATGGGATAGCCGCATGCGCAGCGCGTCGTAGACGATATTGCCGATCGCGGCCCGATCGCCGGAGCCCGCAAAACGATGAGCGAGCCCCCAATCCTTCAGGGCGTCGGCCACCGGTCGCTTGCGCGTTTCGATATCGGCAAGAACCTCGATGGCCCCCTGCAATCGGCCGCCCAGACGCATTCACTACTCTCCTGCTGGCGCATGGTCCCGAAACTCGGTGGAGCTTGTCGGTAAATGGCATGCGCTGCCAAAATGTCGCTGACGTCTCATCAATCCGCACGAATAGTGCACATGGCGGCGGATTATTGAGACGTCCCAACCGCGTGGTAGCCGCGATTGACGGAGAGAGCAAGCGTCGTGCCGAAATGCCTGGCAGTTCCGGGCTGATCGGCCGATTACTTCGAGGCGACGACCTCGTAGCAGACCTTGGCGGTGCCGGAGGCGACCATGCCGATATCCTGAGCGGCGGCACGGGAGAGATCAAGGACGCGTCCGCGAATGAACGGTCCACGGTCGTTGATGCGAACGACGACGCTGCGGCCATTATGCTTGTTGACGACCTTGAGACGCGTGCCGAAAGCAAGCGAGCGGTGGGCGGCAGTAAGGTTTCTGGAACTCATACGTTCCCCGGAAGCAGTTTTGGAGCTTCCTCCGTACCATGAAGCGCCTCCACATCCATTCGAAGCTAATACCGGTGTCGAAAGAAGAGCAAAGGAGGCGGATATAGTTGCGGCGATTGCCAAAGAACGTCTGATGTTCGTCAAACCGAATTTTCCCTCAAGCTGTTGAACTTGCGCCTTGCGTAGGCGGCGGGGCTTAAATCCGGCCAAAAATGGCGAAAAAGTGCCTCTTTTGATCACGGAGTATTACAATGTGTAACATTCGTGATGCAAAGCAAACTATATGACGAATGATTGGATTTATCGATTTGTGGAAAAAATCTAATAAAATCAGTTAAAAATGGAACAATTATTCTTGTCGGCATATGGCAATGCACGGGATCACGAAAATCGGAAAAATAATTTTCCGACTTGCCACAATTGCTGCCGCATTTGTGCCAATTTAGAGGTCGTTAACCATAATTGTGGAGTAAATTGAACTAAGCGAAGCGGCCAAGTAGGAATTTTCGTGCGATTCCTCTTGATTGAAAGACGGGTTTCCTAGCCGCGCCACCGCCCCGATGACCAGAGTTCCGCAAGCGACATGCGGTATTCGGGATAGCGAAAGGCAAAGCCGAGGGCGCGCAATTTCGCGTTCGAGACGCGCTTGTTCTCGCCATAGAAGGACCGCGCCATCGGCGTGAGCTCGGCCGTTTCGAAAGGCTGTTCCGGAGGCGGTTCGACACCCATGAGACGGGCAGCTTCGGCGACCACATCCTGCGGCGGCGCGGGCTCGTCGTCCGTGACATTATATATACCGCCGAGCTTGCGGTCCGACAGGAAGCGCGCGCAGGCGCCGATGTCTTCGACGCGGATACGGTTGAAAACCTGATTTGCCTTGATGAGCCGCCGCGCCGTGCCCTTTTCCAGATTGCTGAAGGCATTGCGACCCGGGCCGTAGATGCCGGAAAGCCTCAGCACGGCAACGGGCAGGTCGAGCCTTGCGCCGACGCGAAGCCAGCCGTCTTCCGCCTCGACACGCTCGACGGAGCGCTCCGCGATCGGATGCAGCGAGGTCTGCTCGCTGATCCAGGCCCCCTTGTGGTCGCCATAGACGCCAACAGTCGAGAGATAGCAGATCCATTCCAGCTTTGGCATCAGCGCCCGCAGATTGAGCTGCGCCAGTCGCAGCAGCGGATCGCCTGATTTCCCCGGCGCGATCGATTGCACCAGATGCGTGGCGGATTTCATCGCCTCACAGAGAGCCGGATCGAGCGTCTCGCCGTCGAAGACGAAGGCTTCTATGCCTTCCGCGGCCAGTAGCTCCGCCTTGTCGGCCGAACGGGTCGTGCCCGTGATGCGAATGCCGGGGCCTGCGAAAGCCTTGGCGATTGCCGTCCCCGAGTAACCACAGCCGAAAATCACCACATGCATCACATCACCCCTGCCATTTTCCATTCCGCGCGAACCTCTTCGTCCGGCTCGTCATCCCTTTCTGCCGCAAATGCCCGGAACTCGCCAGCCGTCATCAGCCGCGACAGCGCCCAGACGGCCATGCCGCGCACGACGGACGAGGGGTCCTTCGTCAGATCGCGGCATAGCTCGATCAAAGCGCGTTCGCCAGAATTGCCGGCGGCGATGAGCACGTTGCGGATGAAGCGGTCGCGGCCGATGCGCTTGATCGGCGAGCCGCTGAAGAAGGCGCGAAAGGCCGCATCGTCCAATGTCAGCAGAAAGGAGATCGATGGTTCCTTGAGATCTTCCCGTGCCACCAGCTTCATCTCGGAGGCAGCACTGGCAAACTTGTTCCAGGGACAGGCGGCAAGACAGTCGTCGCAGCCATAGATACGGTTGCCGATCATCGGCCGGAGCTGCGGATCGATCGGTCCCTTGTGTTCGATGGTGAGATAGGAAATGCAGCGGCGCGCATCAAGCTGATAGGGTGCGGGAAAGGCGGCGGTCGGGCAGACGTCGAGACAGGCGCGGCAGGAGCCGCAATGGTCGATTTCCGGCTCGTCCGGCTCCAGATCGGCCGTGGTGAACATCGATCCGAGAAACAGCCAGGAGCCGTGTGTGCGGCTGACGAGATTGGTGTGCTTGCCTTGCCAGCCGAGCCCTGCTGCGGCCGCCAGCGGCTTTTCCATGACCGGTGCGGTATCGACGAAGACTTTTACGTCCTCCTTAGAGCGCGCGGCAAAGCGGGTGGCGATCTCCTTCAGCCGTCCCTTGATGACATCGTGATAGTCACGGTTGCGGGCATAGACGGAGATCGCTGCCTTGTCGGTCTTCTCCAGAATGCCGCGCGGATCTTCGTCGGGACCGTAATTGAGGCCGAAAACGGCAATGGAGCGGGTTTCGCTCCAGAGGACACGCGGATCGCCGCGCCGGTCGCGCGTCTCCTCCATCCAGCTCATGGTGCCGTGATGACCCTGTTCCAGGAACTGGCCGAGCCTGACGGCTGCTTCGGGGATGGCGTCCGGTCGCGTGATGCGGCAGAGGTCAAAGCCTTGGGCGCTCGCCTCTTCGCGCAGAAAGGCGGTCAGTGCGCGCCGTCGCTTGCCGGCTTTTTCCGCTTCACGATCCTCGGGCATATCTAGCCCTCGTTAGAAATCCAGGTCGGCGTAGTGCGAAACCGGAGTTACACCGCGTACGCGCTCCGCCAGGATCGGTCGGAAGGACGGACGCGACTTCAGCCGCTGATACCATTCCTTGGCGACCGGAGATTCCGTCCAGTCGATCTCGCCGAGATAGTCTAGCACGGAAATCGAGGCGGCGGCCGCGAGGTCGGCATAGCTCAGCCGCTCGCCGGCGAGCCACTGCCTGGAGCCCGCGAGCCAGGACAGATATTTCATATGCTGGCGGATATTGCCGCGCGCCATGCGCATCACCTTGGAATCGGGTGCGCCGCCGCCCTGCTCGGCGGTCATCTGCAGTTTGAAAACGCGCTCGCGCGACAGGGGACGCGTGACGTCCTGCTCCATCTTCTGCATGAACCATTCCGTCAGCCGGCGAATCTCGGCGCGCTGGAACGGATCCTCGGCCAGAAGTCGGCGATCCCGCTTCAAGACGCCGTGCGTCTCGTCGAGATATTCGGAAATCACGGTGGCGCCACAGAGCGCCCGCATGCTGTCATCGACATAGACGGGCAGGGTTCCCGCGGGATTGAGCGCCAGGAAGTCGCGGCGCTTTTCCCATGTCTGCTCCTCTATCAGCTCCGTCTGATAGCCATATTCGGTCAGGATCAGACGGACGAACCGTGAAGAAGATGACATTGGGTGATGATACAGCGTCGGCATTGGTACTCGGGTGTTTCTAATCGGTGCTACGGAGTTTTTCGGGTCGCGCTATGCGGCCCTAGTCATTTGTCATGGGTTGAAGCTATAGGAGCTTGGCCTAGTTTGCACAAGCGAATCGGGCCGCCCTGCCGTTTGACAAAGGACACGATATGGCTGAACAAATTATTATCGCGCTGGTTTTGGGTCTTGTGGAGGGGCTTACGGAGTTTATTCCCGTCTCCTCCACCGGCCATCTGATATTGCTCGGACACTTTCTCGGCTTCAAGGAAGCTGCCACTTTCGACGTTCTGATCCAGCTCGGTGCGATTCTCGCCATCCTGCTTGTCTATTTCAACCGCCTCGTTCAAATCGCCAAGGCGCTGCCTGTGAGCGTCAAGGCCCGCCATTTCGTGCTGGCGGTTCTATTCGGCTTCCTGCCGGCTGCCGTCATCGGCGCGCTTGCGCATGACTTCATCAAGACCGTTCTGTTTGAGTCGCCGCAGCTTATCTGTATCTCGCTGATCCTCGGCGGCATTGTCCTGCTCGTCATCGACAAGATCCAGTTCAAGCCGAAATACACCAGCGCCTACGAGTTCTCCTGGCCGATGGCGATCAAGATCGGCTTCTTCCAGTGCCTGGCGATGATTCCGGGAACGTCGCGTTCGGGCTCCACCATCGTCGGCGCCTTGTTGCTCGGCGCCGACAAGCGATCGGCCGCCGAATTTTCCTTCTTCCTCGCCATGCCCACAATGGCAGGCGCCTTTGCGCTGGATCTTTGGAAGAGCCGGCACGATCTCAGCATGGACCAGGGTCTGCTCATCGTCATCGGCTTCGTCGCCGCCTTCATATCGGCGCTGCTTGTCGTGCGGGCGTTGCTAGACTTCGTCTCACGCCGCGGCTATGCGCCTTTCGCATGGTGGCGCATTGGCGTCGGCACCCTCGGCCTGATCGGACTTTACACGATCGGTTGATACGGACGGTCTGACGTCGCAATCATGGAGAAAGATAGGGCCGGTGAGAACCGGCCTTTTTCATGCTCGATCAGTTCGACGAGGAAGCGCCAATGGAGCCTGTCGTGCAGGGATCGACGCCATAGGCCGGCGCACATTCGCCCTTCACTGAGGCGATGCTGCCGCGGGCCATGAAAGAGCCGGCGAGAATCACCAATGCCGCGCACGCAAACAAAAGCGCGATAGACTTACCCATCGAAGAATGCCTTTCCGCAGAAGTGTGAAGCGCGTCTCAGACCAGCTCATTGTCCAAGCCTGAGACGCGCGGTTGTGTTAGTCAGTGAAATGACCAATAGCAATAAATGTTCATGTTAAATTTGACGTTAATGCTACTATTTCCACAGTGCGTCTTTTCGGCAACGCCAAGCTGTGAGCGACAACCCGGCGGCTGCGCTTGCGGAGCCTCATCATTCTGCTTCGGACAATAAAAAACGCCGCTCGGCGAAACCGGGCGGCGCTTGAATTTCACTGAATTGCCGAATCGTCAGGCGGCCTTGCCGGAACCGGTGAACTGACCCTGCGGACGGTAGCGCACCAGATAGGACGGCAGTACGGAGATGAGCAGCGTCGGCAGCAGGCCGATGTCCTTCAGCGTCCGTCCTTCCGCCTCGGCCTGCTTGGAAACGACATTGTCGCTCTTCAGCAGCGTGACCTGGTCTGGCGTGATCGGCGGTGTGATGAGCGGCACCAGCGACGCGATCGAGCCGATCAGCGAGGCGACAGCGAACGGGATCGAGACGAGCGGCTTCTTCCGGTTGATGACGGACAGTGTGGTCTCGAGACATTCGCGGAAGGAAAGCACTTCCGGGCCGCCGAGTTCGTAGGTCGTGCCGCCCTTCAGCTTGCCGTCGACGCTGCGCGCAACGGCCTCGGCGATATCTTCGACATAAACAGGCTGGAATTTGGTCTCGCCGCCGCCGATCAGCGGCAGGAAGGGTGCCGTGCGCGACATATCGGCGAACTTGTTGAAGAAGCCATCTTCAGGTCCGAAGACGATCGAAGGCCGCATGATCACTGCATCCGGCTTGATCGACAGGATGGCTGCCTCGGCGCGGGCCTTGGTACGGGCATAGGCCGAAGCGGAACTAGCATTGGCGCCGAGCGCGGAAATATGCGTCAGCGAAGCGCCGACGCCGCGTGTGGCCTCAGCGATGGCCTTGGCGCCGAATTCCTGCACGGCGTCGAAGGTGTTGCGGCCGCTTTCGGCCAGGATACCGACGCAGTTGACGACATGCTGCGCGCCTTCGACGGCGCGGTCGATGGAATTGCGATAGCGCACATTGGCCTGGACGATCGAAATCTGGCCGAGATTACCGGCCGGCACCAGGAAACCGGCAAGGTCGGGACGGCGCACGGCGACGCGGATGCGATAGCCACGCTTGGCAAGCGTGCGCACCACATGCCGCCCGATGAAGCCTGATCCTCCGAACACGGTAACGAGCGGTGGGAGGTTGGACAGGGTCATGACGGGCTCCTCGAAAGGCTTTGATTGGGCTGATCTGATTTCGTCTTAACCGATCGGAGCGCCGAGGTGAAGTGCTATCGCGCCGCATCGCAGCGTCGCATTTCGAAGGGATCAAATCCCTTCGACGACGACCATTTCCGCATCCGCTACTTCATGGCGAATTTTGGCGGCTGCCTGATATTCCGGCGAGTTGTAGCAATCGACGGCATGCTGCAGGGAAGGAAATTCAATGACAACGTTGCGGCTGCGGGCCTGTCCCTCAAGCGGGGTGAATGCACCACCACGGGCAAGGAAATTCGCGCCGTATTTCTCAAAAGCCGGCTTGGCGGTTGCAACATAGTCCTTGTAGCGCTCGAGGTCGCGAACATCGACGCGCGCAATCCAGTATCCCTTTGCCATATTTGCCTCCCTGTTTCCGGTAATGATCTAGAGTGCGGCGTCGATCTCGGCGAGGATGGCGCGGGCCGCCTCCTTCGGATCGGCTGCCTTGACGATGGGCCGGGCGACGACGAGGTGGCTCGAGCCGGCCTTGATGGCGGCGGCCGGCGTCATCACGCGCTTCTGGTCGCCCTTGTCGCTGCCTGCGGGACGGATGCCGGGTGTCACCAGCGCCATGTCCGGGCCGATGATCTTGCGGACGGCGGCGGACTCCTCGGCCGAGCAGACGATGCCGCCCATGCCCGCGAGGTGCGCCTGCTCGGCGCGGCGCAGCACCAGCGTATGCGGATCATATTCATAGCCGGCGGCGATCAGATCCCCTTCGTCCATCGACGTCAGCACGGTGACGCCGAGCAGGCAGAGATCCGATCCCTTGGCTGCGGCGACAGCCGCTTTCATCGCCTTCGGATAGGCGTGCAGCGTCAGCATCGACATGCCCATCTTGACGATGTTCTCGACGCCGGAGGCTACCGTGTTGTCGATATCGAGCAGCTTCATGTCGAGAAAGATCTTCTTGCCGTCGGCGGCAAGATCGCGCGCGAATTCCAGGCCGCCGGCAAAGGCGAGCTGATAGCCGATCTTGTAGTAGAGGATATCGTCGCCGAGGGCGCCGACCACTTTCTCGGCCTCCTGAAGGTTTGGAACATCCAGTCCGACGATCAAGCGGTCGCGTGCGGTCATCTCAAGCCCATCCCATCCAGTCTTCCATGGGTGTCCAGTCGCATGAGACGACACGCTTCGCAAGATCGAAACAGAAAAGATTGCCGCCGCCCGGAGGCTGATCGCCCTCACGCGCGATCGGCTTTCCTTCCAGATGGCATTTCAGCAGCGTGCCGACGCCGCCATGCCCGACGAAGGCGATCGGCAAGAGCGGATCATGCCGCGAAAGAACGGCATCGACATTGGAGACGATCCTCGCCTGCGCATCGACGGCGCGCTCCCAGCCTTTGAAGCTTTCATGCGGATGGGCAAAGAACCAGTCCGCCGCCTTCTCGAATTCCGGCGGGGCCAGGAAGCCCGTGGCACTGCGGTCGTTTTCGTGCATCGCCTCGATGATTTCGACCGATGCATCGCTTGTGGCCGCGAGAATTTCGGCTGTTTCTATCGCCTTGCGTTCGCCGCTGGAGATGATCAGGCCGAGCTTGCGAGCCCAGGTGTGTGTCGCCGCCAAGCGCGCTCTTGCCGCGCCGATCTCGGAAAGTCCCCATTGCGGCACAGGAACGTCCGGGTCGATGCGCACCTGGGGGTGCGTGATATAGAGAGCGTACATGGGATTGCCTCAACCGCGGCTGTAGATCCAGAGCTGGGCCGGCGGAATATTGCGGACGATGAAGTCGAAGTGGCGGATGTGGTAGCGGTCGGGTTTGGCGATGATCGGGGAGACCGGCCCATAGGAGATCTGTACGACTGGACGGCCAGGCGGCATGCGGTCCAGCAGGCTTTCCAGCAGCGCGACACGCGCCTGCATCGGGAAATTGAGAAGCGGGATACCGGAGACGACGGAATCGAACGTCTGGCCGCGCAGGACGCCGAGCGTCTTGTCGAGGTCGAAGGCATCGCCATTGATGAAATGGACGCCGGGATAGAGCTTGACGAGGTGATTGTAGAAGTCGGTGGAATATTCGATGGCGACGAGGTTCTGCGGCTCGACGTCGCGCGCCAGGATCGCCTTGGTGATGGCTCCCGTACCCGGGCCCAATTCCAGCACCGGCAGCCCGGATTGCGTATTGATGATGCTCGCCATCTTGCGGGCGGTGATCGAGGACGTCGGGACGATCGAACCGACTGTCTTCGGCCCCTGCATCATGCCCTTGAAGAAACGGATCTCCTCGTCGAATTTCTTGCCCAGCCGTTCCTTGAGACGCAACGCCATGCTCTCCCCCACCAGATGTTATGGTCGCGACTTACATACCGCTCATCGCGAATCTTGCAATGCGATGACGCAATAACAAGAGAAAATGTCGCAATCCACAAAGGAAAAAATAAAAGCGCCCTTTGCGTGTGAGAAACGCATGAAGGGGCGCTTTGGTTTCGTCAGACGCGCATCGGCATCAGAACATACAGCGCGTCGTCGCCGGCCGTATCGCGAATGAGGGTCGGCGAGCCGGCATCGGCAAGCAGGAACACTGCCGATTCGCCCGATAGCTGTGCGGTAATATCGAGCAGATATTTGGCGTTGAAGCCGATTTCCATCGGATCCATCTCGTAGCCGACAGCAACTTCTTCCGTCGCACTTCCCGAATCCGGATTGTTGACCGTCAGCAGCAGCTGGCCGTCGGACAGCGCCAGCTTCACCGCGCGGCCACGCTCCGAAGAAATGGTCGACACACGGTCGACGGCCTGGGCGAAGGACTGGCAATCGACCCGCATTTCCTTGTCGTTGTTGGTCGGAATGACGCGCTGGTAGTCCGGGAAGGTGCCGTCGATCAGCTTCGACGTCATGACGATGGAGCCGATCGTCAGGCGGATCTTGGCGTCGGAGACCTCGACGGTCACGATCGCCTCCGGCGTGTCGACAAGCTTCTGCAACTCGCCGACCGTCTTGCGCGGAATGATGATACCAGGCATGCCCTCGGAGCCCGAAGGGGCGGTGACATCGGCACGGGCAAGGCGATGGCCGTCGGTGGCAACGGCTCTCAGCTTCAGGTCGCCGTCGCTTTCGATCGTGTGGAAGAAGATGCCGTTCAGGTAATAGCGCGTCTCCTCAGTGGAGATCGCAAACTGCGTCCGGTCGATCAGCATCTTCAGATCTGCCGCCTTCAGCTTGAAGGAATGGCTGAAGCTGCCGGCGGTCAGATCCGGAAAATCGGATTCCGGCAGGCATTGCAGCGAGAATTTCGACCGGCCGGAGGCAACCGTCATGGAGCTGCCGTCAGGGTTGGTGGCAAGAAGCACTTCCGATCCATCAGACAGCTTGCGCACGATGTCGTAGAGCAGATGTGCCGGAACCGTGGTGGCACCGGCCTGCTCGACGTTGGCGGGCGTCGCCTCGGTGATTTCGAGATCGAGGTCCGTCGCCTTCATGTCGAGGCTTGCGCCCTCGGCCTTCAGCAACACGTTGGACAGGATCGGGATCGTATTGCGACGCTCGACCACGCGATGCACGTGGTTCAGCGATTTCAGGAGGTTCGACCGCTCAATTGTAATACGCATGGATGCTACCGCTTTCGACCGTGACTTTCCGGGCGGCCCGAAGCGCCCGAATGACATGTTTTCGGACGAGGCCCGAAAGATTGGACGGGCAAAATGGCAGACTTCAGCATGCGAATGCAAGAGGCATGGGGCGTTTGTCGCGCGCCAATTGAACATTTGGCCGTCAATGCTCACAGGATTTGCACCGCTCTTGCCGTCAGGCCGCGCCTCGCCCATAAAGACGATGAATCCGAAGCGAATTCAGGACAGGCATGAGCGAAGACCATTCAAGCGGCGGGGCGCGCAGTTTCCGCCTGCACAATACCACGGTTCCAGCCCGTCCTCTCGAACCGGCGCTTTATCTTGTCGCCACGCCGATCGGCAATCTCGGCGATATCACCTTGAGGGCGCTGGAGACGTTGGCGGGCGCCGATGTGCTGGCCTGCGAGGATACCCGTGTCACGCGCGTCCTGCTCGATCGCTATGGCATCCAGAACAGGCCCTATGCCTATCATGAGCACAATGCCGATGAGGCAGGGCCGCGTCTGCTTCAGGCGCTGGAGGCCGGCCGTTCGGTGGCGCTGGTCTCCGATGCCGGCACGCCGCTGGTCTCCGATCCCGGCTATAGGCTGGCCCGCCAGGCGATCGAGGCGGGATACAAGGTCATTCCCATTCCGGGTGCTTCGGCGCCGCTGGCGGCTCTCGTCGGCTCCGGCCTGCCCAACGATGCCTTCTTCTTTGCCGGCTTTCTGCCTGCGAAAGACAAGGGCAAGCGGGATCGGCTGGCGGAGCTCGCGGGTATCCCCGCGACCCTCATTTTCTTTGAATCGCCGCATCGTATCGCCGCGACGCTTGCCGCCGCGGCCGATGTGCTCGGGGCCGAACGCCCTGCCGCCGTCTGCCGCGAGCTCACCAAGACCTTCGAAGAATTCCGCCGTGGCACGCTCGCCGAACTCGCCGCCTTTTATGATAAGGTCGACAACGTCAAGGGCGAGATCGTCTGGCTTGTCGGCCCACCGGCGGAAATCGTCACGCCGCAGGCCGATGTAGACGCCATCCTCGCGGATCTCGCAGGGACGATGCCGACGGCCAAGGCCGCAGCGGAAGCCGCGCGGCTGACCGGCCTGCCGCGCAAGGAGCTTTATCAGCGCCTGCTCGACATGAAGGAGCCTCATGCGTGAGCCGGGCGAAAGGCTGAAACGGCAGAAGGCCTGGCGGCGCGGCCACATCGCCGAATATCTGGCTGCCGCTTTTCTACTCTGCAAGGGCTATCGCATCCTGGCCATACGCCACCGCACCAAGCTTGGCGAGATCGACATCGTAGCCCGCAAGGGCGATCTCGCCATCTTCGTCGAGGTCAAGTCCAGGCGCGGCGCGCAGGAGGCGATCGACGCCGTTTCCTTCTCCTCGCAGAGGCGCATCCGCGCCGCCAGCGACCTCTGGCTGGCGCGGCAACCGGATTTCGCCCTGTTGTCGCAGCGCTACGATATCGTCGCCATGCTGCCCGGGCGCTGGCCGCAGCATTTTCCGGATGCCTTTTGAGGACAGCGTTACAGGAACGTCACAAAATCAGCCTATTGGCGGGCGAAACGCGTTCGCGATCTTTTCGCCGGCGCTCCTCATCTCAATAGGCCACATCATGATCCGCAGCACCGTTTCCGCCTTCTCCGTTCCTTCGCAAGAGGAGCGCAAAAGCTTCATCGCGCTCGAAAAGACCCCGGCCATCCATGCCGCAATCCTGGCGCCGCTCGCCTGCATGAACACGGTGCGGATCGGCGGCGCTGCGGCGAAGACTGGCGCTTTATCCTTCCCCTTCACGGTCGCGGCCTGGAACCTCGAACGTTGCCTTTTTCCAGAGGAGGCCGCGGCCAAGCTGCGGGCAACCGGAGCGCCGCTGGTTCTGCTTTCGGAGATGGACTACGGCATGGCCCGTACCGAGCAACGTGACCCAACTGATGTCGTCGCCGGCGAACTGGGCATGAACTACGCCTATGCTGTCGAATTCCTGGAGCTCAGCCTCGGCTCCGAGATCGAGCGTTCCTACTGCCATGACGACTTCAACGAAAAGGGCTTTCACGGCAACGCCCTGATGGCTTCCGTTGCCCTGAAGGATGCTTTCCTCTTCCGCTTGCCGGGCGAAGCCGTCTGGTTCAATGACGGCAACGAGCAGCCGCGTGTCGGCGATCGCTGCGCTGTCGGCGCCATCGTCGAGACCGAGGCCGGTCCCTTCGTCGCCGTTTCGGTCCATCTCGAAAGTGTCGCGACCGCTGCCTATCGCGAGCGGCAGACGGCGGCGCTGATCGACGCCGTCGAGGCCTTCGCGCCCGGCCTTCCGATCCTGATCGGCGGCGATCTCAACACCGGCAATCACACCGGCGGCGACTTCTCGACCGATACTCTCTTCGCCATGGCGGAGGGCCGTGGCTTTGAATGCCACGGCGGCCCGCTTGATCAGACAAGCACGCGCCCAAGCCTCATCACCCGCTTTCCGGATCGCGCCATGAAGCTCGACTGGTTCCTGAGCCGAGGCCTGAGGATCAGCGAGAGCCATCTCGTTTCCTCGCTGAACGAGGAAGGCAAGCCGCTGTCCGATCATGACATGATCGTCTGCACCATCGAGGGTTTTGTCGCCTGATTGCTGCAACCGTTAAAATGCGAGGTTTTTCCTGAACCGCGCCGTTACCTCTTCCGTGCCATGAAGGCCGAGACGCGCATGGAATTGGGGGATTGCATGGTCTTGAAATTGATGTTGGCGAGCATGGCCGCATTCGCGGTTCGTGCTGTGCCGGTCGCCGTGGCATTGCCACAGTCGAAGAACTTCGTGGCCGGTTCTGCAGGTGAGATGGAAATGAAACCGGCGCCGATCGAACCGTCCTGGATTGTGGCCGGCGCGCCGGTTGCCCGCATTGCCGAGCATTCGCGCGGGCAGGACGATGCCGCGCTGACGGCGCTGTGGGATTGCACGGCGGGCGAGTTTCGCTGGTATTTCGGCTGGGACGAAACGGTGATGATCCTCGAAGGCGAGGTGCATATCACCACGGAGGACGGCGTCGAACGCACGCTCAACGCCGGCGACGTCGCCTATTTTGCCGGCGGCACATGGGCGACATGGCGCATCGATCGCTATTTGCGCAAGGTGGCCTTCTGCCGCAAGCCGTTCCCGAAGCCTTTGACCATGGCCTATCGTCTGCGCAATCTCGTCAGGCAGGGCGCCACCCAGGGTCTTGCCGCCTGAGCGCGGCGAGCCTCTGCGGAAGCTCTTGAATAGCCGTTGCGTTTGACGGCGGGCCGACCTACATCTGTCCGCGAATTCGAGCGAGGGCTGATTATGGCTGGTATCAAGAATGTCGCGGTCCAGATGGACCATGTCCGGGGCATCAACATTGCGGGCGACTCGACCTTCGCCATGAGCCTCGAGGCCCAGAACCGCGGCTACAAGCTTTTCCATTATACGCCCGAGCGGCTGAGCATGCGCGACGGCGAGGTTTATGCCTCCGTCGAGCCGATGATCCTGCGTGACGTCAAGGGCGACCATTTCGAGCTCGGCGAGCCGGAACGCGTCGATCTTTCGACCATGGATGTGGTGCTGCTTCGCCAGGATCCGCCCTTCGACATGGCCTATATCACTTCGACGCATCTCTTGGAGCGCATCCATCCGAAGACGCTCGTCGTCAACGATCCGGCCTGGGTACGCAACTCGCCGGAAAAGATCTTCGTCACCGAATTCGCCGATCTGATGCCGAAGACGCTGATCACCCGCGATGCCGGCGAAATCCGCCGCTTCCGCGAGGAGATGGGCGATATCATCCTGAAGCCGCTTTACGGCAATGGCGGCGCCGGCGTCTTCCATTCGACGCGCGACGACCGCAATCTGTCTTCGCTGCTGGAAATGTTCGGCCAGCTCTTCCGCGAGCCCTTCATCGCCCAGCAATACCTGCCTGACGTGCGCAAGGGCGATAAGCGCATCATCCTCGTTGACGGCGAGGCCGTCGGCGCGATCAACCGCGTACCGGCCGAACATGACAGCCGCTCCAACATGCATGTCGGCGGTCGCGCCGAGGCCACCGAGCTGACAGCCCGCGAACAGGAAATCTGCGCCCGCATCGGTCCGGCGCTGAAGGCCCGCGGCTTCCTGCTCGTCGGCATCGATGTGATCGGCGACTACATGACCGAGATCAACGTCACCTCGCCGACCGGCATCCGCGAAGTGAAGCGTTTCGGCGGTGCCGATATCGCCAGCCTGCTCTGGGACGCGATCGAATCCAAGCGGGCCTGATCGGCAGACCCAGCTCAAGATGCGGGATTGCCTGCGCGTGTCGATGATTTCGACGCGCGGCAGCCAATTGCATTTAAGGTGTCTCCGTTCATTTATTGTTCTTGTTTCATTCCCTGTCCTGTGCCAGATTGCAACCCATAGTTTGCTGATCGGGGCAAGTAGCGGCAAGCGAGTCCGATGACAGGGGGCAGGGCATGGTGGCGCGCGTTAGTACGGTTGCGTTTCAGGGTATCGAGGGCGTGCCCGTCGAAGTTCAGGTGATGATCGCGCCGGGCAAGGTGCTGATGCACATCGTCGGCCTGCCCGACAAGGCGGTGGCCGAAAGCCGTGAGCGGGTGCAGGCCGCACTCCACGCCTCCGGCCTGGCGCTACCGCCGAAGAAGGTCACCGTCAATCTTGCCCCGGCGGACCTTCCCAAGGAAGGAAGCCATTTCGATCTTGCGATCGCGCTTGGCCTGATGGCAGCGCTGGGCGCCATCCCGGCCGACGCCCTGTCCTCCTACACCGTCATCGGCGAACTCAATCTTGATGGCACGATCGCACCCGTTGCCGGCGCGCTTCCCGCGGCAATCGCCGCCAATGCCGTGGGCAAGGGACTGATCTGCCCCGCTGAGAGCGGGCCGGAAGCCGCCTGGGCGGGCAAGGAGATCGACATTCTCGCGCCCCGCAGCCTGATCGCCCTCGCCAATCATTTCCGCGGCACGCAGGTCCTGTCCCGCCCGGAGCCTTCGATCCGCACCAACCCCGCCAATCTTCCCGACCTTGCCGACATCAAGGGGCAGGAAAGCGCCAAGCGGGCATTGGAAGTGGTGGCGGCAGGCGGCCACAATCTGCTTTTCGTCGGCCCGCCCGGCTCCGGCAAGTCGATGCTCGCCTCGCGCCTGCCGTCGATATTGCCGCCTCTATCGACATCGGAGTTGCTTGAGGTCTCGATGATCCATTCCGTCGCCGGCCAGCTTTCGGGCGGCAAGCTCTCCGACCGGCGCCCCTATCGCGCGCCGCATCATTCCGCCACCATGGCAGCGCTCGTCGGTGGCGGTCTGCGCGCCAGGCCCGGCGAAGCCTCGCTTGCCCATCACGGCATTCTCTTTCTCGACGAGCTGCCGGAGTTCTCGCCGCAGGCGCTCGATGCATTGCGCCAGCCGCTGGAGACGGGCGAATGCGTCATTGCCAGGGCGAACCATCGAGTTTCCTATCCCGCAGCCATCCAGCTCGTGGCGGCGATGAACCCTTGCCGGTGCGGCATGGCCGGCGAACCGGGCCACACCTGCGCCCGCGGGCCGCGTTGCGTGAGCGATTATCAGGGGCGCATTTCCGGCCCTTTGCTCGATCGTATCGATATCCGCATCGACGTGCCAGCCGTTTCAGCTGCCGATCTGATCCGGCCGACGACGGCGGAAAAGAGCGCCGACGTTGCGTTGCGCGTTGCGCGGGCCAGGGAGCGGCAGCGAGAGCGTTTCGAGAGCGCCGGCATGAAGGGGATCGTCACCAATGCCCGCTGCTCGACCGCGATGATCGAAACCATTGCCGAGCCCGATGCCGCCGGTCTGCAATTGCTGCGGGATGCGGCGGAGAAGATGAAGTTCTCGGCTCGCGGTTATCACCGCATCCTCAAGGTGGCGCGCACGCTCGCCGATCTCGACGACAAGCCGACCGTCGGGCGCATTCATCTGGCCGAAGCAATTTCCTACCGCATTGCCGGCGAGCGGCTGATTGCGGCTGCGTGAAACCGCGAGGACCAGAAATGACAAAGGGCGCTGTGGCGCCCTCTGAATGCTCAGCGGTAAGGCGAATCCTATCAGCCGCCCAGGCCCTCGAACAACGCCGTAGACAGATAGCGTTCGGCGAAGGAGGGGATGATGACGACGATGGTCTTGCCTTCGTTTTCCGGGCGCTGGCCGACCTTGATGGCTGCTGTCAGCGCAGCACCCGAGGAGATACCAACAGGCACGCCTTCGAGCTTCGCCACGAGCCGTGCCAGCTGGAAAGCCTCGTCATTGGTGACGGTGACCACCTCGTCATAGACGTGGGTGTCGAGGATCTTCGGCGCGAAGCCGGCGCCGATGCCCTGGATCTTGTGCGGGCCGGGATTGCCGCCTGAAAGAACCGGTGAATCCGCCGGCTCGACGGCGATGACCTTGACGTCAGGATTGCGGGCCTTCAGTACCTGGCCGACGCCGGTGATCGTGCCGCCAGTGCCGATGCCGGACACGAAGATATCCACCTTGCCTTCGGTGTCGTTCCAGATTTCCTCGGCCGTCGTCTTGCGATGGATTTCCGGATTGGCCGGGTTTTCGAATTGCTGTGGAATGATGGCGTCCGGCAGCGTCGCAGCCAGTTCTTCCGCCTTGGCGATGGCGCCTTTCATGCCTTTCGGCCCCTCCGTCAGCACCAGCTCGGCGCCGAGCAGCGCCAGCATCTTGCGGCGTTCGATCGACATGGTCTCCGGCATGGTGAGGATCAGCTTGTAGCCCTTGGCGGCGGCGGCGAAGGCGAGCGCGATGCCGGTATTGCCTGACGTCGGCTCGACCAGCACGGTCCTGCCGGGAGCGATCTTGCCCTGGGCTTCCAGGCTCTCGATCATGGCCACGCCGATGCGGTCCTTCACGGATGCGATCGGATTGAAGAATTCGAGCTTTGCCAGGAGGTTGGCCTTGACGCCCTTCTCCTTCGCCAGCTTGTCGAGACGGACGATCGGCGTATCGCCGATGGTCTCTGTGATCGAGGCGTAGACGCGGCCGCGGCCTGGTTTGCGGGTGTCGGACATGGGTAGCTCTCCCTATATTTGAATTATGGAGTGACAATAGGATCAAACGCCTGCGGAAACCAGAGTGCGCTCATTCTCCCGGCTTGTCGCCCGTGAGAAAAGAATCTCTCAAGAGGCCTCTTCAGAGAAGGTTTTTTCAGGCCGCGCGGGCGGCGATGAACGCGGCCGTGCCAGCGAGAATGCTGGCGGCGACCCTGTTCAATATCTGCAGGGCTCTCGGCTTCTTGAGGAAGGTTCGAGCCCGCGAGGCAAGCAGCATATAGGGCACGAGGACGATCAGAAGAACGATGAAGGTCCCCGCCAGCAACATGGCATATTCACGCAGGCCGATGCTGCCGATGTCGATGAGCGTCGGCACGAGCGCGACATAGAAGAGCATGGTCTTCGGGTTACCAAGCGTCACCAGCAAGCCTGAGAAAAAGGCCATGCCGGCCCCGTTCGATTTCTTCGCCACGACATCGGTCGACAGCAGACCGGCGGTCCAGAGCTTCCAGGCGATATAGCCGAGATAGAGGGCGCCGGCGATCTTGATGATGAGAAAGACCTCGGTGAAGGTCTGCGCCACAAAGGCAAGGCCGAGGATGACTGCCGTCAGGTAGATCGTGTCGCCGAGCACGAGGCCAAGGCCCATGAAGAAGGTCTCGCGGAAGCCGGAGCCGAGCGCGCGGGCCACGATCGCCGTAATGCCCGGGCCGGGAATTGCCGCGGCGATGAAGAGGGCGCCGCAATAGGCGAGCAGGGATGCAAGCGTCATGGCAATTTCCTCCTCAGATGGTGCTTGCTCTATCGCACCACCTTGGCGTTTTCAAGCGATTGCGCTGATGCTGCGAACATATTACCAAGGAGTTAACGGCGCGTCGAAACCGCATTACCCAAGGATATCATGTCTTCTGCATTGCTCCTGATCGATCTTCAGAATTCCATCCTGTCCTGCCTCGGCACGCCGGGCCGGCAGCCGGCGATCGATGCGGCGCTGGAGGCGGTCGTCGTAAAGCTTGCGGCGCTGAAGCACAGGGCGCGTGCCGCCGGCATTCCGGCCTTCATCGTCCAGCATGACGGCGGCCCTGGCCATCGCCTGGTAAAGCGCAGCGAAGGCTGGCAATTGCGCCGGGAAATCGCGCCCGAGGCCGGCGATGTCGTGGTGCATAAGGCGAGCTCAGATTCCTTCTTCGAAACCGATCTCGAGGCGCGGCTGAGGGCCCGCGGCGTCACCCGTCTTTTCATCGGCGGCTGCATGACGCAATTCTGTGTCGACACGACGGCGCGCCGCGCCGTTTCGCTCGGTTTCGACGTCTCGCTGATTTCCGATGGCCACACCACGGCTGACATGGGCAGGCTGGCCTTCGAAGAGATTGTCTCCCATCACAATATGCTGCTTGACGGTTTCGACGCCGGGCCGCATGAAATCAAACTGATTGCATCCACTGAAATTCCCTTCTGAATCATTCATCCCGCCGCCGGAGCCCCCCCGATGCCGCATCTGACCAGCATGATCGCCTTTGCCTTGATTGCACTCGGCATGGTTTTGACGCCGGGGCCAAACATGATCTATCTGGTATCGCGATCGATCTCGCAGGGACCGGCGGCCGGGCTGATCTCGCTCGGTGGCGTGGCCTTGGGCTTCGTCTTCTACATGCTGTCTGCCGCGCTTGGCATCACCGCTTTCGTTCTCGCCGTGCCCTTTGCGTATGATGCGTTGCGGCTGGCGGGTGCAGCCTATCTCGCTTGGCTTGCCTGGAATGCACTGAAGCCCGGCGGCCGCTCCGCCTTTCAAGTGCGGGAACTACCGAAGGACAGCAAGCGCCGGCTCTTCTCTATGGGGCTGGTGACCAGCCTGTTGAACCCGAAGGTCGCGGTTCTCTATCTTTCGCTGCTGCCGCAGTTCATCGATCCCGCCGCCGGTAGCGTCTTCACGCAATCGGTCATCTTCGGCTTCGTCCATATCGCGGTCAGCCTGACCTTCAATGCCATTTTCGCGCTGACCGCCGGGTCGGTTGCATCGTTCTTCGTTCGCCGTCCATCCTTTGCGCTGGTGCAGCGCTGGCTGATGGGCACGGTGTTGGCGGGGCTTGCTGTTCGTATGGCTGTCGAAGCGCAGCGTTGATGCGGAGGCTTCCGCTGCGGCTCGCCGCGGGCCTGCTTGCACTCGTATCGTGCAGCTTCATGTCCGCGGCATCTGCAGCGGAGACGTCGACAAGCACGATCGTTTTCCTGCGTCATGGTGAAAAGCCGGAGGCCGGTCTCGGCCAGCTGAGCTGTCAGGGGCTCAACCGCGCGCTTGCCTTGCCACCGGTGCTGACGCGGCTCTTCGGTCGTCCCTCAGCGATCTTTGCGCCCGATCCATCGAAGCGGAAGGAAGACTCCGGCGTTTCCTATGATTATGTGAGGCCGCTCGCGACCATCGAGCCCACCGCCATCGCGCTGGGGCTGCCGGTCGATACCAGCTTCGGCTCTGAGGATATCGACGGCCTGAAGGCCGAGCTCGAAAAGCCTGATTATGCCGGCAAGCTGATCTTCGTCGCCTGGGAGCACAAGCAGATCGTCGATCTCGCCCGTCAATTGATGAGTGAAAATGGTGGCGATGCCAAGGCGGTGCCGAAATGGCATGGCAAGGATTTCGACAGCCTCTATGTCCTGCATCTCGGCGGAGATGGGGCCAAGCCCGGCGCGAGTTTCGAGAAGCTGACTGAGGGTCTCGATGGTCAGCGGGAAACCTGCCCGCAACCAGCCAAATAAGCCTAGAAGACCGGCCGCATGAAGCTGCGTTCATAGCTGACGATGCAGCGCGTTTCCTCGCCATAGGCAAAGGCGGCGCGGCATTCCGCGTCCTCGGCCATCTCTTGCCGATAGCTCTCATAGGCGGCAAGGCTCGGGAAGCTGAACAGCGCCAGCGCGATGTTATTGGCACCTTCATGCGGCATGAAATAGCCGTGATGCGTACCGCCAAGCCGGTTGACGAGCGGGATCCAGAGCTTGGCGTAATGTTCGAATTGGGCGAGCTTATAGGGATCGATCGTATAGCGCAGATAGCAGGTGATCATTCGGCGGTCCCCTTTGAAAGACGATCGCTTCTATGACGGGGAAGCGGGATCGTCCAGCCCAGATTCATGCCGGCGGCAGCGCCCAGAATGATGATTGCCCCGACGATCTGCGTGGCACCGAGCACATGGCCGAAGGCGAAGCGATCAACGATGATGGCGGCGATCGGATAGATGAAGGACAGCGCGCCGGTGAGGTGTGTCGGCAGCCTTTGGATGGCGCCATAGAGCAGCACATACATCAGGCCGGTATGGACGATGCCCATGGTGACGAGGATGGACCACCCGCCGGCATCACGCGGCACAGCTGAGAAATCGGTGAACGGGACAAGCATCAGAATGCCGGTGGAGACCTGGATGAGCGCGATCAGGTGCGGCGGCGTACCCTTCAGCCATTTCGCGGCAATTGCCGCCAGCGCGTAGAAGAAGGCAGCACTCAGCGAGAGCAGGATGCCGATCGCATAGCTTCCCGCGCCGCCCGTTTCTGTCGGCTTGCCCTCGACGATGACCACCATGCCCGCAAAGGCGAGGCCGAGCCAGAAGAGCTTGGTGAGCGTGATCTTTTCGCCGAGGAACAGCGCGCCGAGGCCAAGCAGCATGAAGGGCTGCGTATTGTAGACGGTCGTCGCGATCGAGATCGAGGCATGCGAATAGGCCGCGAACAGCAGCAACCAGTTGAGGACGATGGCGACCCCGCCGGCAACGGCGATCGAAAATGTCTTCACGCTGAGCATGCCGGGGCGCAGCAGGCCCATGGCCGCGCAGACGACGAGAAGCGTCATCGCCCCAAAGAGACAGCGCCAGAACACCACGCCGGTCACCGGCTGCCCCGACATCAGAACGAACCAGCCGATCGTCCCCGAAATCAGCATGGCCGCCGTCATTTCCATTGTACCGCGTCTTATCTCGTTCATTGCCCTGGCTCCCGCTTGTTGGAGCAAATAATATTGCCAGGGAAGCCTTGATGATATAGTTTAGATAAGGATTTACGGTTATTTCTCCTAATTATATAAGAGCAAAACATGGGTGTGCCTAATGCGGCGATCGGTCTTGACGAGACGGACCAGCGGATGCTGGAGGCGCTGGCGCGCAACGCCCGGATCTCCTTGAAAGAGCTGGCTGAGGTGGCCAGCCTGTCGTCGCCGAGTGCTGCGGAGCGGCTGCGTCGGCTGGAGGAGAGAGGCGTTATTTCGGCCTTCACGGTGGATATCGCGCCGGAGGCGATCGGCTACCCCATGCAGGCGATCGTTCGCATCCGGCCTCTGCCCGGCCAGTTGCACGTCGTCGAGCGGATCATTCAGGAAACACCGGAATTCATCGAATGCGATAAGGTCACCGGCGATGATTGCTTCATCGGTCGTCTGGTGGTGCGCTCGATGGGCGAGCTCGACGGCATATTGGACAAGATCACCGAGCGGGCGGAGACGAATACGTCGATGATCAAGGCGACACCGGTGAAGCGCCGGCTGCCACCGCTTTCGCGCTAAAATTCCGCCATTGGCGACAGCATGATCGGTTCGCTTATATCGTCCGCAGCGCTGCCGCGCACCATTAGCATCGTGTAACCCTCATAGGGCTCCCGCGATACCTCGCAATCCAGGCGATCCGGAGAAAAGCAGATCTCGACACGATCGGGTTGGAGATCAAGCGCGGACAAGATGGTCGACAGGGACGGAATGGCCGTTCCCGCTACATCGAGAAGCCAGAAAGTCCCACCATCAAACGTCCACGCAATGACCGCATTATCCGCGAGCGCTGTCAGGCGGATCGCAGGATTGAAGCAGGCATTCAGCAGAAACATCTCCGTCTGCCTGATAACGGCAAAGCGGGTGGAGACCGGCTGCCGGTTTTGCAGAAGCGTCTTGATCAGGCGCAGATCGTCCGGCGCTTCCAAGGAGAGCTGCCGGGCAATTGGGTCGGACTTCTGGAGCTTTGGCATCCGAGCAACGAAGACATGCTGCGGCAGGCTGCGAAAGCCGTAACGCTCATAGAGCGCCGGCTTGTCGGTGAGCAGGAGGTCGAGTTCGTAGCCCTCGGCTGAGGTTCGGTCAAAGGCGCGCTGCATGAGGTCGCGATAGAGGCCGCGTTCGCGCCATTCCGGCCGGACCGCACCGGATTGATAGCCTGCCGCTTTGATGGCACGGCCATTGATCATCATCGGCATGGAGAAGGCGCTGAAGTTGGCGATGCAGCGGCCATCGGAATCGAAATAGCCGAACGGCATGCTGCTGGGATCAGGACCGCCGAATTGATCTTGCATGCCGACGTCGATGGAAAACGTGTCTTGCAAAAGATCGACCAGCCCCTTCCAAGCGAGGGGGTCGCCGAAATAGTCCTGGCGGAAGGTCAGGCCATGCAGTCCGGCAAGATTCGCCATCACACGCCGGTCGAGCCGAACCCGCCGGCACCGCGCGCCGTTTCGCTGATCTCGGCAATCTCGGCAACACGCACCTGGGTGACCGGCGCAATCACCATCTGGGCGATGCGCATGCCGCGCGTGATCTCGAAGGGTTCCTCGCCGAGATTGATCAGCAATGCATGCACCTCGCCGCGATAGTCGCTGTCGATCGTGCCGGGCGAATTGAGGCAGGTGATGCCGTGCTTGAAGGCGAGGCCGGAGCGCGGGCGGATCTGCGCCTCGAAACCCTCCGGAATTTCAAAGATGAAGCCCGTCGGCACGAGAGCCCGCTTGCCCGGCGCGAGCAAGAGCGTCATGCCGTCCTCGACGGCTGCGCGCAGGTCCATGCCGGCAGCGCCCTTGGTCTCGTAGGCGGGCAGGTCCAGGCCTTGGCCATGCGGCAGGCGGATGAGGTTCAGGGTCGGGCTGATATCAGTGTGAATGGTCATGCGGCATTAGTTTGCGCCTGAGCGCCCAAGGTCAATTGCATTCTGGAGTTTGAATCGCTAGATACGGCCGCAATTCACAGGATTCACAAGCATGGCCGAAAGTCTCGCCGAGGCGGTCTCCCGCCGCCGTACATTCGCTATTATCGCTCACCCGGACGCGGGCAAGACGACGCTTACCGAAAAGCTGCTGCTGTTCGGCGGCGCCATCCAGCTTGCCGGCGAGGTCAAGGCGAAGAAGGATCGCATCCAGACGCGCTCCGACTGGATGAAGATCGAGCGCGAACGCGGCATCTCGGTCGTGACCTCGGTCATGACCTTCGAATATGAAGGCAATGTCTTCAACATTCTCGATACGCCCGGCCACGAAGACTTCGCCGACGACACCTATCGCACGCTGACCGCCGTCGACGCCGCCGTCATGGTCATCGATGCCGCCAAGGGCATCGAGCCGCGGACGCTGAAGCTGTTCGAAGTCTGCCGCATGCGCGATATCCCGATCATCACCTTCATCAACAAGATGGACCGCGAAAGCCGCGATCCCTTCGAGATTCTCGATGAGGTGGAAGAGAAACTGGCGCTGGACACGGCGCCGATCACCTGGCCGATCGGCCGAGCAAAGAGCTTCTGCGGCTCCTATCATCTGGCTGATAATACCGTGCGCGGCTCCGACAGGGAAATCGAACCGACCCATGTCAACGGCCCGCAAGCCGTTGCTGACAGGCTTCCGGAAAACGAGCGGCAGGCCTTCATCGACGAAACGGAACTGGCGATCGAAGCCTGCCGTCCCTTCGATCGGCAATCGTTCCTCGAAGGTCACATGACGCCGGTCTTCTTCGGCTCGGCGCTGCGCAACTTCGGTGTTCGCGATCTCATCAACGCACTCGGCGAATTCGCACCGCCGCCGCGCGATCAGGTCGCCGATATCAGGACGGTTCACGCCACCGACGACAAGATGACGGCCTTCGTGTTCAAGATCCAGGCCAATATGGATCCGAACCACCGCGACCGCATCGCCTTTGCGCGCATCTGCTCGGGCAAGCTGGAGCGCGGCATGAAGGCACGCCTGTCGCGCACCGGCAAGCAGCTCGGGCTGACCGCGCCGCAATTCTTCTTCGCCTCGCAGCGCCAGCTTGCAGACACGGCCTATGCCGGTGATGTCGTCGGTATTCCCAACCACGGCACGCTCCGCATCGGCGATACGCTGACGGAAGGCGAATCGCTGGTCTTCCAGGGCGTGCCGAACTTCTCGCCGGAAATCCTCCGCCGCGTGCGTCTCGAGGATGCCATGAAGGCGAAGAAGCTCAAGGAAGCGCTGCAGCAGATGGCCGAGGAAGGCGTCGTGCAGCTCTTCTCGCCGGAAGACGGCTCGCCCGCCATCGTCGGCGTCGTCGGTGCACTGCAGCTCGACGTGCTGAAGGAGCGGCTGATGGGGGAATACGGCCTGCCGGTTTCCTTCGAGATGTCGCGCTTCTCCGTCTGCCGTTGGGTTTCCGCCGACCAGGCCGCCGACCTCGAAAAGTTCGTTACCACGCGCCGCGGCGATATCGCCCGCGATCTCGACGGTGACCCGGTTTTCCTTGCCCAGGACGGCTTCTCGCTGCGTTACGAGGCAGAACGTTATCCGGCTATCAAAATGGTCGCCATCAAGGAATATCACGCCGTCAAGGCGGCGTGACATCGGGAACTTTGCCGCTGCCCGCTATTGAGCGGCGCTCATCAGTTCGGCGTAATGAATCTCCGTGGCTTCATCCAACGGAAACATGCATTCGACCCGCAATTCCTGGGTTGTTATCATTTGCGCGGTACCAACAGTCGTGACCAATGAGAAAAATCTCAGGAGGTGACCGTCCTTCATAAATGACAGAGGGATAACGGGCGTATTTTCCGCCGTTACGGATATTTTCCATTCGACGTTCACATCGGGGTAAGCAAGCAAACGATCGATGAGATCCTTTGTCCGTGCATCGATGGCGCGACCAACAGCCTCGCGCAAGACTCTTCCCAACAGGCTTTTTGCCGTCTGGTCCCAATCCGGAATGAAGGGCCGCATGCCAGCGGGATCGAACATGAGATGAAGGAGATTGCGCGGTGCCGGCCGTTCAGCCATATCGATGAAGTGGCTGAAAAAGCGAGGAGTCGCATCGTTGGTCATCATGACGTTCCAGTAGCGGTCCATCACAACAGCCGGAAACGGCTCGTGCTGACGAAGCATACGCCTGAGTGCGTTTGCAACGCCTTGCATCTCCAGATCATCGAAGCTTCCTTCCGAATAGATGGGTGCATAGCCGGCCGCGAGCAGCAGGGTATTGCGCTCTCGGAATGGCACCTCCAATGCATCGGCGAGACGCAAAAGATTGTAGCGGCCAGGCGTGCTTCTGCCACTTTCGATAAAACTTATCTGACGCTGCGAAATACCTGTGTCGAGGGAAAGATCGAGTTGGCTCTTGCCGCGTGTGCCGCGCCATGCGCGCAGCTGTGGGCCGAGTTCATTTGGCATTCCTGGATTTACGCTGGAAGAACTCATCGTGCAGAGGCCTCGCTTCGTTCGTCTCTTTGTGGCGGGGCATGATTCAACCGCCCCGCCAACGTGGATTCCCGTCAGAACGCAATCGGCCCGACTGATCCGTACCAATGACGCACTTTGGTAGGATCGACCTCATCCATGTAGAAAAAATGCGTCATGACCGGCTTAACCACGGTCTGTGTTCGGTCATCGGGCGTCATGGTGACCGTACCGCGGAACATTTTCAGCGATCCGCCGTCCCAATATTCGGTGACATCATGCAACGCGCTGAATCCGGTGTCGATGAAGGCGCGCAAGTTTTCACGAATGGTTTCGCGGCCCTTCCAGTCGGCAACGCCGAGGTTGCATGTTGCGTCTTCCGCGAAGCAATCGAAGCCGTCGCCGAAGGTCTTGTCGTCAATTTCCCGCCAGAAGGCCAGCAGCCATTGGGGAGCTTCTTTTTTCGTGAATGACATCGTGGTCATGGGGTTCTCCTGAGCCTGCCGTTGGAACGAGGGATCGTGGCCACCGACATCGTTCCGGGCGAAGGCTCTGTGTGTTGAAGGGCTTAAAATGCTCTTCCTGCAAGAAGATGGTTGTTAGATACCTCGAGACGAGTGCTGCTTTCAATTACATGCGATGTAATGAAAGCTGCCCGCGTCCGCGTTGGTCCGGCGCCGGATAAGCTGGCCAGCAGGGTGTATGCACCGGGTGAAGCGGAACGCTCCCCCGCCGTCAAGGCGGCGTGATCGCCACGGTCATCTTTGGCTTTGGAATAGTGTCTTCGCGATGTTCCATCCAATATAGCGCTATGCCATAGTGCCGCCCCGGGATCTCTTCGATCATAGCGGGCGACTTTCATGATGAAATTTTTTGCGGTTCTTGCTCTGGCCTTTGTCGGACTATTGCCTGTTACGGCCGAGGCACGAATCATCACCGACGCGGCGGGGCGCACTGTATCGGTGCCGGACAAGATCAACCGTATCCTGGTTGCCGGGCCGCCGGCCGCCGTGTTGGTCTATGTTCTGGCACCGGAGAAGCTGGTCGGCTGGGTTCACGCCCCTGATGATGCCGCCAAGGCCTATCTGATGCCGTCGGTGCGCGCGCTTCCGACCATTGGGCGCCTGATAGGCAGGGACGGCATGATCGGCTCGCAGGCCGTGACGGACGCCAAGCCGGATATCATCCTCGATGCCGGCACGGTCGATCCCACCTACAAGGCGCTCGCCGACAAGGTGCAGTCCGAGACCCATATTCCCTATGTCCTTATCGACGGCAGCTTTGGCCGCACCAGCGAGACACTTCGTGATGTCGGTGCTCTCATCGGCGTCGAGGATCGTGCCAACAAGCTTGCGGATTATGCCGATTCGGCAATCAAGGATCTCAACGACAAGCTGGCGACGCTGCCGAGCGATCCGCGGCCGCGCGTCTATTACGGCCGTGGCGCCGATGGCCTGGAGACCGGACTGTCGGGCTCGATCAATCTTGAGATCCTCGATGTCGTGGGCACGATGAACGTCGCGGCGGCCGCCGGCAAGGGTGGATTGACCAAGGTGACACCGCAGCAGGTCGTCGGCTGGAATCCGGATATCATCATCGCCGATGATCCAAATTTCGCCGTATCGGTGAGGAGCGATCCGCAATGGGCTGCTATCAAGGCCGTCAAGGATGGCAAGATCTTCGTGTCGCCGTCCCTGCCTTTCGGCTGGTTTGATTCGCCGCCCGGCGTCAACAGGCTCCTCGGCGTGCGCTGGCTGGAAAGGCTGCTCTATCCGAAGCTCTTCAGGAGCGAGTTCGCCGACGATGTGAAGACGTTCTACAAGCTGTTCTATCAGATCGATTTGACGGATGCTCAGCTGGCCACCCTGCTGAAGGGCGTGAAGTAACCGGCACCGGTGAAGGAGGCAATCCATGGTCCGTGAGAACGAGATTCGCGAAAACGAGGTGGCCGTCGAGCCACCTACGGCGTCGGATGCCGGTCTCACTTTCATCGGCCGTATCTCCACGCCCTGGACATCCCGCATGGAGACGCCGCGCCAAGGCCGGCACGATGGGCCGCTGTGCCGGATCGAGATCTTCGAGCCCTGGGTGCCGGCGCTGACGGGGGTCGAGGCTTTCGAGCGCCTGGAAATTCTCTATTGGCTGGATCGTTCGCGCCGGGATCTCGTGCTGCAGAGCCCGGCGAGCAACGGCAAGGTGCACGGCACATTCTCGCTGCGATCGCCGGTGCGGCCCAACCCCATCGGCACATCGATCGTCAAGCTCGAAGCCGTGGAGGGTGCCGTATTGCTGGTGCGTGGGCTCGATTGCCTGGACGGCACGCCATTGCTCGATCTGAAGCCGGATCGGACGCTGTTCAAACCGATCGCGCCGCCGCAGCCTGGCGATTTCCAGACGGGCGACGGCGAGACGGCACATTACTGCCAGAAGGCCTAGGCATTTTCCCGAAAGGCGCGGAGGTTTTCGCGAGGGATCATGCCTCACTTCTGAGATCAGTCGACTGCGACCATGACGTCGGATGCCTTGATCACGGCATAGGCCGAGGCGCCGACCTTTAGCTCGAGCTCGTCGACCGCCTCGTTGGTGATCGAGGAGGTGACGATGGAGCCGTTGCCGATATCGATGCGGACATGGGCCGTCGTCGCGCCCTTGGTGATCTCGACGATCTTGCCCTTGAGGCGGTTTCTCGCACTGATTTTCATGGATATTTTCTCCCTTGTGCCGGCGCGACAATATCGTCCCGGCTCGCAGCGGGCTACCCCGAAATCCTACTCGCCGCGCGGAAAGCGCTTGTTCTCCTCCAAGACGTTGAGATCCATGTGGTTGCGCATGTATCGCTCCGAGGCCTTCTGCAGCGGCTGATAATCCCAGGGATAGTAGGCGCCGTTGCGCAGCGCCGCGTAGACGACCCATCGACGCGCCTGGCTTTCGCGCACCGCCGCGTCGAAGCTCGCCAGGTTCCAGCGCTCCATGGCCTGCGCGGTCAACCGGTGCAGCGTTTCGGCATGGGCGGGATCGCCGGCGAGATTGGTCAGCTCCTTCGGATCGGCCTCGACATCGAAGAGCATCGGCGGGTCCTTGTCGCAAAGCGTCAGCTTGTATCGGCCGTCGCGCAGGCCGACGAGTGGGGCTTCGGACCCTTCCGCGGCATATTCCATCGGCACCGGGCCGCGGATTCCGGTTCCAAGGGCAAGCGGACCGAGGTCCTCACCATCGGTCCAGCGGCGCAACGAGGTGATATCGAGCCCGGCCAAGCCGGCAAGCGTCGGCGTCACGTCGAGCGTCGAGACCGGCTGATCGATCCGTCTCGGCTGCCAGCCGGGAGCTGATATCATCAGCGGCACGCGCGCGGAGCCTTCGAAGAAGTTCATCTTGAACCAGAGGCCGCGCTCGCCGAGCATGTCGCCATGGTCGGAGACGAAGAGGATGATGGTGTTGTCGGCCATGCGGCCGCGCTCCAGCGCCTCCAGTATCTCGCCGATCTTTTCGTCGACATAGGAGATATTGGCGAAATAGCCGCGCCGCGCCCGGCGTATCTGCTTCGGCGTAATGTCGAAGGCGGTATGATCGCATGCCTTCATTAGCCGCTGCGAGTGCTGATCCTGCTTGTCGAAGGGGATTTCGCCGACGTCCGGGTCAAGCGCCGGACAATCCTGGTAAAGATCCCAGAAGCGGCGGCGCGCAACGTAGGGATCGTGCGGATGGGTGAAGCTGACCGTCAGGCACCAGGGCCGATCGTCCTGGCCGCGCGAGAGATCGTAGAGCTTGCGGGTGGCGTGATAGGCAACCTCGTCGTCATATTCCATCTGGTTCGTGATCTCGGCGACGCCGGCCCCGGTCACCGAGCCGAGATTGTGATACCACCAGTCGATGCGTTCGCCGGGCTTGGTGTAGTCAGGCGTCCAGCCGAAATCGGCGGGATAGATGTCGGTCGTCAGCCGCTCTTCGAAGCCGTGCATCTGATCCGGACCGACGAAATGCATCTTGCCTGACAGGGCCGTCTGATAGCCGGCGGCACGCAGATGATGCGCGAAGGTGGGAATGTCCGAGGAAAATTCCGCGGCATTGTCGTAGACGCGCGTGCGGCTCGGCAATTGGCCGGACATGAAGGAGGCCCGCGCCGGCGCGCAGAGGGGGCTTGCCGTATAGCTATTGGCAAACCTCACGGAGCGTTGCGCCAGGGCTTTCAGGACCGGTGCATGCAGAAAATCGGCCGGTCCGTCGGGAAACAATGTCCCGTTGAACTGATCGACCATGAGAATGAGGATATTCGGGCGGGACATTCGCGTGTTTTCCTTGGAGATCAGAGGCCGATGGCGAGCCGACACATTGCAGAAACGCGCATGACGATAGCTCCCTCTTTGCTATTGGGTTATTTTATTGAACATCACTAGCATTCACGCTGTAAAGACGACATTTTTCGATGGCTGCCAAAAGGAAATTTTATGGCTGAACGTTTGATCGATCTTGGCTGGCTGCGGATTTTTGTGGAGGTCGGGCGCTCCGGCAGCCTGTCTTCCGCAGCCCTGGCGCTTGGCTTGACGCAGCCGGCCGTTAGCTACCAGATCCGCCGCATCGAGGAGCAGATGGGCGTGTCCCTGTTCCGCCGCCAGCATCGCGGCGTCGTGCTCTCGCCTGAGGGACAGCGCCTGTTCGAAATCGTCGAAAAGGCGGTCGGCGGTGTCGATACGCTGGTGCGCAGTTTTCGCGCCGAGGCAGAGCGCCCGTCCGTGCGGTTGCGGACCGATTATGCCTTCTCAGCGCTTTGGCTCATCCCCCGCATGCATGCATTCCGGCTGCTTCACCACGAGGTGGATATCCAGATCGTCGCCACGCAGCGGCTGGATCGCGGCGCACCGGAAAGCGGCGATATCGTCGTCGTTTTCGGCGCACGAAACGAGTTCGGGCCGGGGGCCGTTTTACTGTTGCCGGAAAAGGTGGTGCCGATCTGTACCCGAGGCTTCGCAGATCGCCATGGCCCGTTCACGGACCCCTCGCAGCTGGCGGGCACCACGCTCGTGCATCTCGATTCCGAGATGCCGTCGCCGTGGTTCGATTGGGAAAGCTATCTTGCGGCATTCGGCATCGCCCGCGACAGCTATGCCGGTCGCGGCGACCTGCGCTTCAATACCTATTCGCTTGTTGTCCAAGCTGCGCTCAGCGAGCAGGGGGTCGCGATCGGCTGGATGGGCCTTGTCGATTCGCTTCTGACCGCCCGTATGCTGGTGACGGCCGGTCCCATGCTGGAAGCACCGGACCGCGGCTACTGGCTCTTACCTTCGTCGGCGCCAAGCCCGCATGCCGAGCGGCTCGCTCAATGGCTGCTCGCAGAGGCGGACACCGCTCAGTCGTGATGTTCAATCCGCCCTCAGATCGGTGAGAAAAGTGTCGCACCAGTGCAAGACGTCGTGCTTCAGCAGGTAATCCATCATGCCGCGCCAACGTTCCTGCCGTTCCTGCAGCGGCATGTTGACGGCGCGGGCCAATGCATTGGCTGTGCCGTCGACGTCATAGGGGTTGACCAGCAAGGCACCGTGCAGCTTGCGAGCCGCGCCGGCGAACCGCGACAGTACCAGCACGCCAGGATCTTCCGGATCCTGCGCCGCCACATATTCCTTGGCGACGAGGTTCATGCCGTCGCGCAGCGGCGTCACCAGTCCGACCTTGGCGAGCCTGTAGAGACCGGCCAGTATCGGGCGGCTGATCGAGCGGTTGATGTAGCGGATCGGTACCCAGTCGACCGTGCCGATCGCGCCGTTGACCCGGCCGGCCTGTTCGGCGACGGCATGCTGCATCGCCTCGTATTCCGGCACTTCCGAGCGCGATTTCGGGGTGATCTGCAGGTAGGTGACGCTGCGCTGGTGGGCGGGATTGTTGGTGATGAAGCGTTCGAATGCGTCGATGCGCTGGGTAATGCCCTTGGAGTAATCGAGCCGGTCGACGCCGAGGATCAGGTCGCGGCCTTCGATGCTCTTCCGCACCTTGTGCACCATGCTGTGCGACGCAGCCTTGCGGGCAAAGGCGGCGAAGGCGGCCGTTTCGATGCCGATCGAATAGGCGCCGCCGCGGAAATCGTGGCCGTGTGCGTTGAAGTGACCAGGACTTTTCTCGATGCCCATGCGCTCGCGCTTCAGGCAGCCCGCGAAGTTTTCAAGATCATGATCGGTCTGGAAGCCGAGCAGGTCGTAGGAGGAGAGGCCGCGCATGATCTCCTCATGCACCGGCATGGCCAGCACGACGTCCGCCGGCGGCCAGGGAATGTGCAGGAAGAAGCCGATGCGGTTCTTCAGCCCCATCTGCCGCAGCTCGGCCGCGAGCGGAATAAGGTGATAGTCGTGAACCCAGATGATGTCATCGGGTTCGACCAGTGGCGCAAGCCGGTGGGCAAAGAAGCGGTTGACGCGGAAATAGCCGGTCATTTCCTTGCGGGCATACTCGGCAAGATCGAGCCTGTAATGGCAGATCGGCCAGAGTACGCGGTTGGCAAACCCCTGATAATATTCCTCGACATCGGTCTGCGTCAGATCGGTCAGGGCATAGGTGATATTGCCGTCCTGCGTCATCCGCAGCGGCTCCGGCTCGACCTCGCCGCTCGATTTGCCGGACCAGCCCATCCATACGCCGCCGCGCTCGGCAAGGGCTGCCTGCAGCGCCACGGCAAGGCCGCCCGCAGCCGCGGCACCCTTGTGATCGGGCACGGAAACGCGATTGGAAACGATGATGAGACGACTCACGGATTATTCCTTTCAGGAGGGCTGGCAGGGCGCCGCAATGATCGGTGGATCATTTGACGAGCGTTGCCAGCACGTCTCTTAAACGCGCGGGTGAGCCAATGGATGCACGTGCCAGCGTTTTTCCGTTGCCGTCGCCGATGCGCACGGATTGGCCGCCCAGGCGGTTGGCGGTGGCGAACATCGTCTCATCGGTAACGTCGTCGCCGATCGTGACCGGACGGCGCCCCTCAAACGGAGCTTCGGCAAGAAATGCCTCGACGGCGTGCCCTTTGCTGGCATGGGCCGGGCAGATCTCGACCACCATCTTGCCGCGCTGCAGGCTCCAGTCGGGGCCGGCCTCCTCAAGGTGGCGTTGCATCGCCGCGGCAATCTCGGCCTCGCTCCCGGGCGCATGCCGATAGTGAACCGCGACGGCGGCTCCCTTGTCCTCGACGATAGCGCCGGGCCAGGCATGGGCCTCGCGAGCAATGGTCTGCTTCATCTGCTGGAAGGCAGGCGGAATATGCGTCCGTCGCAGCCGTCCGGCCGCATCGCGCCGTTCTGCGCCATGCAGGCCGGCAACCGGAAAACGGAAAGGCGCAAATAGCGGATCGACGAATTCGATCGAGCGTCCCGTTACCAATGCCAGCGCGCCGCCGAGCTGGCGGGAAAGCGCATGGAGCGTAGCGGGAAGATAGTTGGGCACGACGATCGCCTCGGGCCTCTCGGCGAGATCGAGCAGAGTTCCGTCGATGTCGAGGAACAGGGCCCAATCCCGAGGATACAGTGAGAGTGCGGTGAGTGCCGGCTCTTTCAGCGGCCTCGGTTCGGCTTCGCCCTGATCGGGCTGTTCCTGAGAAGACATGTAGGGTTAGCTAAGGCGCTGTTCCCATTCGGCAAGGAAAAAAACGAACTTGTTATGGATCAAGGTCGGCAGCGATCTGCTGAAATCGTCAGAATACTGACGCCTGGGAATGCAAAAAGGGGCCGCGTTAGCGACCCCCCATGAGCTTTGGCCCGTAACTGGCCTGAAGCGACAGGCGCTTCCGGAAGGCGTTGATTCAGAGCGAGGGCTGCCTCGCAACGTTCACGACCATTTCCATGCCCGGTACGAAGACCGAAATCTCACTAGACATTGGATCACCTTCCTTTCGTTACGTTTCAGATGAGTTAAACGTAGCTTAAATTTCCATCATTGCAAGAGTTTCGGCGCAAGTGAACTTCACACTTCTTGTCGCAGCGAAATGCTTTTCGCGGGATCCCCGCGACGAAAGCCTCGCCGGCATCGGCTCACGAAGAAAATGTTGCGATGCGAAATGTGATCGGACGACGCGTCAAATATCTGTCATCTTGACCGTTAGGGAATGGAAAATTAAGAGTTTGTTACCCATTCTGCATGAACAATCGTCCAAGATTTGCCATTCTCCCGCGGGACAGAAAAAACACCGGAAATCGGAGTGAAAGACGCATGTGTCGCTGGGCAGCCTATCGTGGAGACCCCCTCTATCTGGAGGAGCTGGTGTCTTCGCCCGCCCACTCCCTGATCGAACAATCCCATTGCGCCACGCGCGCCAAGACCGCGACCAACGGTGACGGCTTCGGCATCGCCTGGTATGGCGACCGGCCGGAGCCGGGCCGCTATCGCGACATCCTGCCGGCCTGGTCCGATTGCAATCTCAAAAGCCTGGCGCGGCAAATCCGCTCGCCGCTCTTTTTGGCTCACGTCCGTGCCGCCACCGGCGGTGGCACCCGGCGCGACAACTGCCACCCCTTCGTTCTCGAGAACTGGACCTTCCAGCACAACGGGCAGATTTCCAACTTCGACCGCCTGCGCCGTCCGATGGAAGCCATGCTCGATGACAGGCTGTTCCACGCGCGCAGCGGCACCACCGATTCCGAGCTTCTGTTCCTGCTGTCGATGCAATTCGGCCTGGTGGCCAATCCGGTCGCGGCGATAGCGGAGACTATCGGCTTTGTCGAAGGCCTGTCGATCCATCTGACCGGCTCGGCGCTCGTGCGTTTCACGTCTGCCTTCTCCGACGGCAAGTCGCTGCACGCGATACGCTATGCCACCGACCGCAAGGCGCCGACGCTCTATGCATCGCCTGTCGGCTCGGGATACTGCCTGGTATCGGAACCTCTGAACGACGATATCGACGCCTGGCGGGAAATTCCCGATGGCAGCGCCGTGCTGATTGACGATACGGGCGTTCATGTCACGCCCTTCCAGCCGGAAGAGCGTGCCACCGACGAGACCCGGACGCCAGCCGCTATCCCTGCTTGAACTGCTCGGCGATCAGCGCCGCCAGTCGCACCGCCACGTCGTCCTTGTCGAGATCTGGCCATTGCTCGACACCGCCGTGACGGATGATCTTCACGCGGTTGTGCGTGCCGCCCATAATGCCGGTCGCGGGCGAGACATCGTTGGCGACGATGATATCGGCGCCCTTGCGCTCCAGCTTCGCCCTCGCATTGCTCTCCACATCCTGCGTCTCGGCAGCAAAGCCGATGACGAGTTTCGGTCGTTGCGTGTGATGGCCGACGGTCTTGAGGATATCGGGGTTTTCCGTGAGCGCCAGCGTCGGGAGGGATTCGCCCGGATGCTTCTTGATCTTCTGGTCCGAGGCGGAAGCCACCTTCCAGTCGGCAACGGCGGCGACCATGACGGCGATGTCGGCCGGCAGCGCCGCCAGCACGGCATCGCGCATGTCGTCGGCGCGCTCGACATGGATGACGCGCATGCCCGGTGGATCAGGAATGGTGACAGGCCCCGAGACGAGGGTGACATCGGCGCCGAGTGCTGCCAGCGCCGCGGCGATGGCATGGCCCTGCCGGCCCGACGAGCGGTTAGCGATGTAGCGCACCGGATCGATGGGTTCGTGCGTCGGGCCTGAGGTGATGATAGCCTTTTTGCCGGCAAGCGGCTTGGCGCCGTCATGCAGCCGCATCTCGACGGCGGCGACGATCTCAAGCGGTTCCGCCATCCGGCCCGCGCCTGTCTCGCCGCTTTCAGCCATCTCCCCCTTCATGGGGCCGACGAAAGCGATGCCGTCGCCACGCAGCATCTCGACATTGCGCTTCGTTGCGGCGTGGGCCCACATTTTCGGGTTCATGGCTGGCGCGGCAAGCACCGGCCGGTCCGTGGCCAGCAATATGGTGGAGGCGAGATCGTCCGCCAGCCCATTTGCCATCTTGGCGAGCAGATCGGCGGTCGCGGGCGCGATCAGCACGAGGTCGCAATCGCGCGCAAGCCTGATATGGCCGACATCCTGTTCGTCCTGTCGGGAAAACAGATCGGTGAAAACGTGATCGGCGGCGAGGGCACCGACGGCAAGCGGCGTGATGAACTGCTGGGCGCCCGCCGTCATGACGGGGCGTACGCTCGCGCCGCGCTCGCGCAGCCGGCGGATCAGGTCGAGGCTCTTATAGGCCGCGATGCCGCCGGAGATGATGAGAAGGATGCGCTTTCCTGCGAGAACCATGGTTGAACCCGTCGCCTGTTCTTTTGGCAATTAGCCTAAGCCTTTGGCGGATAATAGGCAATCGCGGCGTTCCGGCATCATCGCCAATGCACCGGCGGTAGGCGGCAATGATGCTGAGATCGGGCAGCTCTGCCGAGGCCTCCAGGCAGATGGTTACCGGGCATCACAGCCTTGTCATTTGCGACGCTCTTCCGGCTCAACGAGACTGACCGGGTCTTTGATCGAAGGAGCAACGCTTTGAAACTGATGAAAGTCGCAATGATCGCCCTGCCAATCATGGCTGCCGCCGCGCCGGCTTTGGCGGAGCGGGCCTATTCGCCGCAAGAGCAGAAGAACAAGGAGATCGTTCTGGATTTCTACCAGAAGGCGCTGAACGACAAGGACTTCGACGCTGCCTCCAAATATCTCGGCAAATATGTCCAGCACAATCCGCTGGCTGCAGATGGTCCAGAAGGCCTGCGCGGCTTCCTCGAGTATCTGAAGAAGAACTACCCACAGTCGAAGAGCGAGATTAAGCGCGTCATGGTCGACGGCGACTTTGTGATCCTGCGTGTCCACAATATTCGCCAGCCGGGCGACAGGGGCAGCGCCATCGTCGATATTTTCCGCGTCGAGGACAACAAGATCGAGGAGCACTGGGACTCGGTGCAGCCGATCCCGGAAAAATCGATGAACAACAATACGATGTTCTGAACGGAAAGGCCGCAAGGGGACTAGGCCCACGGCCGGTCTTTATCCATTCAGAGCACGCCAGCGACATGATCCCGCAACCAATTCATGCTTTGCGGGATCATATCGGCGTTCCGGGGATTGCTGATGCAGCCGACGATAATTGCGCCGTGAAAAGGGCGGTCAGGTACGTGTGATCGATAGGCCGCCGTCGACGAGCGAAGCCGTACCGCTGACGAAGCTTGCGTCATCGGAGGCGAGGTAGAGGACCGAGCGGGCAATTTCTTCGGGACCGGCGACGCGCTTCAGCGCATGCAGATTGGTTATAAAAGCCTGCTTCTCGGATGTATCGTTCATCTCGCGATACATATCGGTATCGACCGCGCCTGGCAGTATGGCATTGACGCGCACATTCTGCGGACCAAATTCGGCGGCGAGTGTCTGCGTCAAGCCGATCAGGCCGGATTTGCTGGCGGCATAGGCGGCAACCCCCGGGAAGCTGACAGTATGGCCGACAAAGGTCGAAGTGAAGATCACAGAACCACCGCCGTGCTTGATCATTTCGCCGATCTGGTGCTTGGCGGCCAGGAACGACGCGGTGAGGTTGATCGCCAGCGCTTCGGCAAAGCCCGCCTCTGAAACCTCGGTGCTGGGACCGGCCTCGCCGAGCGTGCCGGCATTGTTGAAGGCAATATCGAGCTTGCCGTAGCGCTCGACCGCAAGGGCGACCAGCGCCTTGTGGTAGTCTTCCGAGCGCACATCGCCGGCCAATGCGGCTGCATCACCGCCTGCGGCTTTGATGTCACCGACAAGGCTTTCCAATTCCGCGCTGCGGCGAGCGCCGACGATAACCTTGGCGCCTTCGGCGGCGAAGAGCTTTGCGGTGGCGCGGCCGATGCCGGAGCTGGCGCCGGTGACGATCGCGACTTTTCCATTCAAGCGGTTCATTGTTCCATCTCCTATGTGAGGACGTGTCTTTCGGTCTGTCCGATACACGGAAGATGGCCTTTTCCGATCGTTCGGATTAGTCTTCAAATCATGGAACTCGAATTCGGAATCGCCGAACGATGTTGAAGATTGACGGTATCGTTGCCTTTGTAGCCGTTGCCGAAGCGGGGTCGATCAGCGAAGCGGCGCGCCGCCTGCGCCTGTCGAAATCCGTTGTGAGCGAGCGCTTGTCGGAAATGGAGAAGACGCTCGGGGCGACATTGCTTCATCGCACGACCCGCAAGCTGACCCTGACGGAGGATGGCCTCGCCTTTCTGGAGCGGGCGACGCGCATCGCCAATGAGGTGCGCGAGGCTGCTGCCGATCTGGCGGAACGGCGCGGGACATTGACGGGCGCGCTGCGCATCGCAGCGCCCGTTACCTTCTGCCGCATGCATCTCGGCCCGGCTCTCTATCCATTTCTTGTTGAGCATCCCGGGATCGAGCTGACATTGGACCTTGATGACCGCCGGGTTGATGCCGCGTCGGAAGGCTATGATGCGATCATACGCCATGGCTTGATTGCCGATTCGCGCCTCGTCGCATGGAAGCTCGCCCGCAGCCGCCGTCTTCTCGTTGCAGCACCGGACTATCTCAGCCGCTACGGCAGGCCTGCCTCATTGGCCGATCTCGAAAACCATCGCGGCATCTTCTACACCAATCGTGGCGTCGCCGATTGGCGTTTCCAGGGGCCGGATGGCGCCGTCATCATCAGGGGAAAGCTGGCATTCGGCGTCAACAATGGCGACGTCATGCATGATGCGGCAATTGCCGGGCTGGGGATCGCACTGCTGCCGACCTTCATCGCGGGTCCGGCGATAAAAGAGGGGCGGCTTGTCGAAATCGATGTGGGCTATCGGCCGGAGGCGGAATTCATCTTCATGGCGCATCCCGAAGGGCGCAATCCCTCGGAAAAACTGCGCGCCATGGCCGATCACTTGAGGAAGGCGTTCGGCGATCCGCCCTATTGGGACCGGGAAGGCTAATCAGGCAATCAGGCTCATGAGATTGGCGACGACGGGCGAACGCTGCGCCTTGAGGCTGGCAAGGCCGAGACGCGCGGCGAGCGGCGGCCCATCGATCGGGCGATAAGCGACGCCGTCGAGCTTGATCTGCGCGATCGAGGCGGGAACGATGGAAACGCCGAGATTGGCGGCGACAAGATTGACGACGGACGGGATCTGCGGCGCCTCCTGTGTCACGACAAGCTCGAAGCCGGCCTCGCGGCAGGCCGCGACGATATCGTCATAGAGGCTGAGGCCCACCATGCGCGGGAACAGGATGAAGGGCTCGCCGGCAAGCGCTGCGACCGGCAGGCGATCTCTAGCGGCAAGGGGATGATGGGCCGGCAGCGCAATCAGCATCGGCTCGTCGGCAAAACGCTTCAACCGCACGTCGCGTGGATCTTCCAGGCCAGGCCGGATGAAGGCGGCATCGATCTCGCCGCGTATCAGCCGCTCCATCAGCGCATTGGTATTCATCTCGGTGAGCGACAGTCGTACCTCGGGCCAGTGATCGCGAAACTCGCGGATGGTCGCCGTGACGATGGTGTTGAAGGCTGAGGAGGCGGTGAAGCCGAGCGACAGGCGGCCGATCTCGCCGCGATTGGCGCGCTGGGCTGCGAGCTTTGCCTTTTCCGCCGCATCGACAGCCATTTTCGCTTCGGCCAGAAAGGCTTCGCCGGCCGCCGTCAGCTCGGCGCCGTGTGGTACGCGGTGAAACAGTTGCGCGCCCACCTCGTTTTCCAGATCCTTGATCTGCTGGCTGAGCGGCGGCTGGCCGATGCCAAGCTTGGCGGCGGCGCGGGTGAAGTTCCCTTCGTCCGCGAGCGCCAGAAAATAGCGGATATGACGTAGCTCCATCGCTATCTCCAAAACCTATTGAAATCGCCTGTTCCATATATTGGACTAATGAAGCGGTATTGACTAGATTCCTAGGCAACAAAGGTTGGATGCCCCCATGTTCCGCGCCGCTGAAAAGCAAGAAATCACCGCTTCCGAAGTTCCCTCCCGTCCGGAATTGACGCTCGTCAGGAGCGAGCCGGCGGTTGAGCCCCGTCAATACCTCACGCGCGGTACGCCCGCATTCCGGCGCGCGACGATCGCGCTGTTCCTCTCCGGTTTCGCCACCTTCTCGCTGCTCTATTGCGTGCAGCCGCTGATGCCGATCTTCTCCGAGGATTTCGGCGTTACGCCCGCGGCGAGCTCGCTGTCACTGTCGCTTTCGACCGGCTTCCTCGCCTTTGCGATCTTCGGCGCGGCGGCCGTTTCCGAAAGCCTCGGCCGGCGCAGCCTGATGTTCATATCGCTGCTGGGTGCTGCCCTTTGCACGCTCGTCTGCTCCGTCTCACCGAACTGGCATGTCCTGCTGGTCTTCCGCGCCCTCGAAGGTTTCCTTCTGGGCGGCGTGCCGGCAGTTGCCATGACCTATCTGGCGGAGGAAATCGAGCCGCGCGGCCTCGGCGGCGCCATGGGCCTCTATATCGCCGGCAACGCCTTTGGCGGCATGGCCGGTCGTGTGGTGACGGGGACGATCGCCGAATTCTTCAGCTGGCGGCCAGCGCTAGCCGCTGTCGGCATCCTCGGGCTGATCGCCGCCACCGGCTTTCTCTATCTGCTGCCGCCGTCGCGCAATTTCACGCCGCGCAAGGGCTTCGATGTCGCCTTCCATGCGAAGGCCTGGGGTGGTCACTTCGGCAATCCGGCGCTGCCTCTGCTCTTTGCCATCGGTTTCCTGGTCATGGGTTCTTTCGTCACGGTCTATAATTATGCCGGCTTCCGCCTCGTCGCCGCCCCCTATAACCTCAGCCAGACCGAACTTGGCCTGATCTTCACCGCCTATCTCTTCGGCATCGTCGCCTCCTGGGCAGCGGGCCTGCTTGGCGATCGCATCGGTCACTTCGTCGTGCTGCCGGCCGGCGTGCTGATTGCGGCGCTCGGCGCGGCCGTCACCCTCGCCACGTCGCTGCCGCTGATCATCCTCGGCATCGTTCTGGTGACGATCGGCTTCTTTATGACCCATTCCGTCGCCAGTGCCCTGGTGGGACGGCTTGCGCGCGGCGCCAAGGGTCATGCCTCCTCGCTCTATCTGCTCGCCTATTATCTGGGCTCCAGCATCGCCGGCTCGCTCGGCGGTTATTTCTGGCTTGACGACGGCTGGAATGCCGTGGTTGCCTTCATCCTCATCATGCTGGCCATCTGCCTTGTCAGCGCCTTTGCGGTCGCAAGGCTGGCTCGCCGCTAAGGCCGGAGAGCGAAAATGATCCGCATCGACCATCTCGATCATCTCGTGCTGACGGTTGCGAGCATCGAGCAAAGCTGCGATTTCTACGCCCGTGTCTTCGGCATGGGCGTGGAGACGTTCGGCGAAGGCCGCAAGGCGCTGACTTTCGGCAATCAGAAGATCAATCTGCATCGTGCGGGCCGCGAATTCGAACCGAAAGCCAAGCGGCCGACGCCGGGCTCGGCCGATCTCTGCTTCATCAGCGAGACGCCGATCGATGACATCATCGCTCACCTGAGGGCCGAAGGCGTCGTGATTGAGGAAGGCCCTGTGCGCCGCACCGGTGCGACCGGCCCGATTCTCTCGGTCTATTTCCGCGATCCGGATCACAATCTGGTCGAAGTTTCCAATCCCCTTTCCTGAGATTACCCGCGTTCGGCGGAGGAAAGGCTCCTAGGCTTTCGCCGCCAGCCAAATGACGTGACGCGCGCCGCTCTTGCCATTGGCGCGCGTATGGACCACCTCGGCGGCAAAGCCACTATCACGTAGGCGCCTTGTGAAACGCTCATCAGGCCCAGAAGACCAGACGGCGAGGACACCGCCCGGGCACAATGCGCTATGGGCGGCCTTCAGGCCCTGATAATCGTAAAGACCATCATTAGCCTCGGACGTGATGCCATCAGGACCATTGTCGACATCGAGCAGGATGGCGTCGTAAGTCGCCTTGCTCGCGCGGATGAGCGATCGGACATCGCCTTCGTGAATGGCGACGCGCGGATCGTCGAGGCAGCCATCGAAGACCGTTGCCATCGGCCCGCGTGCCCAGGCGACGACGGCCGGAACCAGCTCGGCCACCGTGACCTTGGCGTCCACGTCCAGCTCGCCGAGCGCCGCGCGCAAGGTAAACCCCATGCCGAGGCCGCCGATCAGCACATGCGGCGCCTTCCGGCCCTGGATCTTTTCGCAGGAAAGCGTAGCAAGCGCGCGTTCCGAGCCGCTGAGACGGCTGTTCATCAGCTCGTTGGTACCGAGCATGATGGAAAATTCCTGGCCGCGCTGCTTCAGCCGCAGCTCACCGCCGCCGGGGATTTTCGCAGTATCGAGCAAGGTCCAGGGGATCAAGGGCAACTCTTCGACTGATCTTAAATCGGCGGGGACCTTATCGCCTGTCAAGCGTTTGGAATAGCCTGTTATATTATTTGCGAGGTTTAGATCGCGATCATGCTAGTTCGTCGGCACAAAGCTATTGCTATCTGGGTCGCGAGCAAAGGCGCTTCCGCTTGGTGCGTTGATGAGATGTAACCAGCTATCGTAGGCATTCAAGACCACGCCCAAGGCGGCATAGGCGGCCGTGTCGGTATCTGAATCTTCAATAGAAACGTCATCGCCACGAATACGCCATCCGCTGTCGGGAAACTGGTCATTCTCGCCGGTGAGGTCTGGCTCCTCACGATAAAGGTATTGAACGAGCGATCGCTTTTCGATCACGTTCCTGTCGACGAGACATCGCTCCCAAAATTCACGGCGAAATTTTTCCGGCTCGATGATGGGAGTCTCACGGAGGAAATCAACGGCAACGACGTGGTGGCGTTCGAATGCTATTTCAGCTCCAACCTTCAATTGTGGAATATCACAGGGATCGTTATCAACCGTCCCTGTCATCGACAGACCCGATATAGTCGATATCTTAACCCATAGCCTTTCGGCACCATATTAGTGGCTATGTGGAATACTTCGCACAATGAGCTTCGCAAAGTCGCCGGGCTTCAGGGCCTCCAGTTCCTCGTCCAGTGGCAGGAAGAACGTATACGGCGCTTCCACTACTATCGGGCGCGGATCATCCAATTCGATGGTCCCAAACTGCTGTCGCCATAAGTTGTAAAAAGTAGTATAAACGTCACGCAGTTTTTCACACTGGCTCTCGTCCAAATTTATCCCCAATTGCCCGCGCCCTTCTGTGAATAGCAGTCGGAACCGTTTGACAGCAATGTAAGCGGTTGCGGACACAGGTCCAGCGCTTTATCACAGCCTAATATAGGGCACATCCTTCTTCGCCACTTCGTCCAGCGCTTCCTCATAGCCCGCATCGGCATAGCGCATGACGCCCAGCGCCGTGTCGTTGGTGAGCGCATGGTCGAGCCGCTCGTCAGCGGCCGGTGTGCCGTCGGCAACCACGGTGACGCCGCAGCTGGTCATATAGCCCGCATAGCCGCCGCCGCCGGAATGGACGACGACGAGATCGGCCATCGACGAGCAGAGCATCATCGCGTCGATCAGCGGCCAGTCCGCGATGGCGTCGGAGCCGTCCTTCATGCCTTCGGTCATGATGTTCGGATGCGCCATGGCGCCGGCGTCGAGGTGGTCGCGCGAAAAGGCGATCGGGCCTTTCAGCTCGCCGCTTGCGACAAGCTCGTTGACGCGGCGGGCAAGTGCCGTGCGTTCGCCGTGGCCGAGCCAGGCGATGCGCGCCGGCAGCCCTTCGAAGGGGACGTGCTCGCGGGCAAGGCGGATCCAGTTGGTGACGATCTTGTTGTCCGGGAACATTTCCAGCAGCAGGTCGTCGATGCGGGCGATATCGCTTTCCTCGCCCGAAAGCGCCATCCAGCGGAAGGGGCCGATGGCGCGGCAGAACAGCGGCCTGAGGTACGCCTCGGTGAAGATCGGGATATCGAAGGCGTTGGTGACGCCGCCTTCCTTCGCCTGCGTGCGGATCAGGTTACCATTGTCGAAGACTTCAGAGCCTTGTCTCTGGAAATCCAGCATCGCCTTCACATGCTCGACGATCGAGGCGCGGCTTGCCGCCATCAGCTGCCCCTGGCCGTCGTCGCGAAGGTCTTTGACCTGTTGCAGGCTCATGCCCTTCGGCACATAGCCATAGACGAGATCGTGGGCCGATGTCTGGTCCGTGACGATATCGGGCACGATGCCGCGCCGGGCGATCTCGGGATAGATCTCCGCCGCATTGCCGACGAGGCCGACCGAGCGCGCCCGCTTCTCCTTCACTGCTGCATCGATCATCGCCAGCGCCGAATCGAGGTCCGGCGCGATCTCCTGCAGATAGCCGATCTCCTGACGTTTCTTCGCCCGCTCCGCATCGATATCGACGCAGAGGATGGCAGCGCCCGCCATGCGTCCGGCCAGAGGTTGCGCGCCGCCCATGCCACCGAGGCCGGCAGTCAAAACGAAGCGGCCAAAGAGATCACCGCCGAAACGGCGCTCGGCAATGCGCATGAAGATTTCGTAGGTGCCCTGGATGACGCCCTGGCTGCCAATATATTGCCAGGCGCCGGCGGTGAGGCCTCCCCAGCAGATCAGGCCTTTGCGCTGCAGCTCATAGAAGACTTCCGCCTTCGCCCATTGCCCGACGATGTTGCAGTTCGCCATGATGACGAGCGGTGCCTTGTCATGCGTGCGGACGAGGCCGATGGGCTTGCCGGATTGGATGAGCAGCGTCTGGTTTTCGTCCATCTCTGTCAGCGCCTTGACGATGCCCTTATGCGCCGCCCAGTTGCGCGCCGCCTTGCCGAGGGCTGCGTAGACGATGAGATTATCCGGATCTTCGCCGACCGAGAGCACATTTTCGAGCAGGCGCAGCAGCGCTTCCTGCCGCCAGCCCTTGGCGCGCAGCTCCGGGCCGCCCGGAATCGGGAATTTCGGATGACGTGGATTGGCTTTCGGCATGGAATTCCCTTCCCTGATTTGATCGTTATTTCGGCGGCCAGCTATTTCGGCGGCAAGCCTTCGACGAAGTCCAGCGCGGCCAGAAGCAGCCGCTTGCGCAGCATGTCGTTGCCATAAGCCTCCGGTCCGGCGCGGACCCAGCCCTGCATCTTCCGGCCGCCTAACTGCATGGGTTTGACATCATGCTGCTCCAGCGCCCAGGCATCGTTGCCCTTGCCGAGGCGGATCAGCATCCCGCCTTCCCGGGCGCCGCACATGAGATGACCGTTGAGCAGAAAGGCCCAGCCGCCGAACATCGCCTTTTCGCTAAGCCCGGGCCGCCGCCCGAGCTCTTCCCTCAGCAATTCTTCGAGACCGGCGTCACGGGCCATTTAAGCCTCCCGCGTTTCTCAGCTCTTCTTGCCGGCCAAAGCGTATTTTGCGATCTCGATCCCCATGGCCTTCTCGACAGAGGGATAGACGGTCGGATCGAGCACGCTGGCCGAGAGCGGAATGATGTCCATCGGCACGTGCAGGATGAAGACGTTCATCCCCTCGTGTAGCTGGCCGACGCTCAAGGGCTCGCCCTCAGGCGAGAGCGTGGTGATGACGGAGGGGAATGTCGCGAGGCGCTTACCGTTGGTGTCTTCGACGGCCATGTATTCGTTCATCACATGCATGACGGCGGCCTTCTCGCCAGTGCCGACCGTGATGGTGCCGATATCGAAGGCTTCCTTCGTGTAGACGACATCTTTCTTGGTGATCGTACCCTCGGCAAGGATATGGCCGCCGGTCGTCTTGCAGATGGCGTCGATGACGGCACTGCCGCCCTTCTTTTCCGCCTCGATGATCGCTTCTCCGAGCGAGAGCGCCATGGAGATGCCGCCGAGCGCTGCATGCGTGCGGACATAGGAGGCCCGCAACGGATTGCGGCAGGAGGCGATGAAGCCGCCGGACTGGTCGGAAGCGGCCCGCAGGATCGGCGAGATCTTCGCCGTCGCACCCTTCACCACGAGTTCGATGTAGCGGTTCTCGGCGCGATTGCCGCCGACGGCGGTCTGGATCATCTGCTCTGGCGAACCCGCCATGCCGATCGAACCCATGTCGCCTGTGGGATGTGCCCGGATATCGCCGACCGCATCCACCACCTTCGTGCCAAGAATGGCCGACGGCAGCCAGCCGTTCAGCGTCGAAGACTTGCCGTTCTGGCCGATGATCAGGCCGGAAAGCTTTTCGCCGAGCTCGTCCTGCAGCAGCTGCGCGGCCTTGACGTAGTCGATGCCCTGCATTTCCCAGGGGGTGGTGGAGGCCGGTGCGCCGATGGCGGCTGCCGTCGCGATCCAGTCGTTGTCGTCAAGCTCGTCGATCGGCACCAGCTCCGGCTTGCCGACATTGACGGCGGCATAGCCGAGCATACGGCCGTGATCGGCCCAGCCGCCGCCACCGGCGGCATAAACGGAGCCGCCCTTGACGGCCGCTTCCACATCCTTGGCAACGAGTACGCGTCCCATTGGCTACTCCCGGTTCTGTTTGAGGCTTTTGTCCATGTCGCGCACCGCCTCGAACAGCACGGCGGCGCCCATGGCGATATCGTCATTCTCGGCCCATTCCTCGGCGCAGTGGCTGCGGCCTTCCTTGCAGGGCACGAAGATCATGGCGGCAGGCGCGACCTTGGCGATCCAGGCCGTGTCGTGGCCGGCGCCGGAGGCCATACGGCGATGCTTGGCACCGACCGTTTCGCAAGCGCGCTCGAGCGTTTCGAGCAGGTTCGGATCGCCCGGTGTCGGCATATTGTCGGAGACGCGCGCCGGTGGCTTGATCGTCACACCGTAAGCCGTCGCTATCTTTTGCACTGCGCCATCGATCCAGGCGAGGAACTGTTCCATGTCGCCGCGGATTTCAGCACGGCCGTCGATCAGCAGGACGACCTTGGAGGGCACGACATTGGCGGCATTCGGCTCGATACGGAATTCGCCCACGGTGGCCGCGAAATGGCCCGGCGTCTTCGCCTGCTCCGCGGCCTGCTGCCTGATATCCAGCACGAGCTGGGAGGCTGCGACAAGCGCATCCGCGCGCCGGTCCATCGGCGTCGTGCCCGCATGGTCGGCGCGGCCTTCAACGGTGATTTCGATGCGGGTGATACCGGCGATCGCAGTGACGATGCCGATATCCTTGTTCTCGGCTTCCAGCACAGGGCCCTGCTCGATATGCAGTTCGAGGAAGCCGGCAAGATCCGGCCGTTTCTGTGCGAGCAGCACGGCGGGATCGCCGCCGACTTCTGCAATGCCCTGCGCAAGGGTGCGCTCGCCGCTGGTGCGGGTAAGCCACGCCTCTGGTATCTGCCCGGTCATGCCGCGGCTGCCGATGCAGGAGACGCCGAAGATGCTGACTTCCTCTGCGAGGAAATCGACGATCTCCAGATCGTGGTCCAGCTGGATATCGCGATCCTTCAGCGAGCGGGCGACTTCCAGCGCCGCGATCGTGCCGGCGATGCCGTCGAACCGGCCGCCATCGGGAACGGTGTCGGAATGCGATCCCACAAGGATCGTGCCGAGGCCGGGTTTTGCACCCTCGCGACGGCCAATCAGATTGCCGGCGGCATCCATGCGCGTCGTGAGCCCGGCTGCCTTCATGCGCGCTTCGATGTAAGCGCGGCCTTCCAGAAAGAGCGATGAGAAGGCCCGGCGTGTCCACGGGTGCCCGGGCTCGGTAATGCCGGCCAGCGCGTCGATGTCTTCAGCGATGCGGTCGGCGTTGACGGGCAGGTTGTGGCGCTTCGGTTGGTTCATCGGGCGGCTTCTCCGGCAATGATTTGGCGAGGCAAGGGACGCACGAAGCTGCCGGAGCCGGGTTCGGCCAGCACCTTCTGTCCCTCGGTGATCTTTCTGCCTCTAAGGTAAGCGGCGGATATCGTCCAGGGCAGGCGGATGCCATGATAGGGGCTCCAGCCGACGACGTTGTTGCCGCTTGCCGCTGCGTCATAGATCATCTCGCGCGGTTCCAGCACGACGATGTCGGCATCCTTGCCTGGTGTCAGCGCGCCCTTGATATGGTCGAGGCGGAAGTGCCTGGCCGGATTTTCCGCCATCAGCTTCGCCGCCCAGGTCAGCGGCACGCCGCGTTCCAGGGCACCCTTTACGAAGAGCGGCACCATGACCTCCAGTCCCGGCACGCCGGAAGCGTTCGCCAGCATGTCCGGATTGTTCTTGCGGTTTTCCGACCAGCTCACGTGGTCGGTCGAAACCAGCCAGACATTGCCTTCCGCCACCTTGCGCCACAAGGTTTCCACTTCGGCGCGCGGGCGGATCGGCGGATTTATTTTCGCCTTGCCGCCGAGACGCCTAACATCGTTTTCCTCGTCGAGCGTCAGATAGTGGATGCAGCATTCGACCGTCGCTTCGAAGCCATCGCGGCGATAGGCGCGGGCGATGTCGTAGCCGCGGCCGAGCGAGCAGTGCACGACATGGGCCGGGCAGCCGGTGTCGGCGCCCGTTTCGAAGATCGTATGCATGGCAAGCAGCTCGGTAATCGGCGGGCGGGAGAGGCCGTGGGCGCGATAGTCGGTGACGCCGCTGGCCTTCACCTGCTCCATGTAAGTCCGAACGGCTTCGTCATCCTCGTTGTGCACGCCAGCGGTCAGCCCGGTCGGCGCGATCGCTGCAAAGCAGGCGTCGAGCAGGGCTGGCGGGATGCGCGGGAAACGCTTGGGATCCGTGCCGAAGGTGGAGAATTTAAACGCCGAGACGCCGGCCTCGACCATTTCGGCGATGCGCGCGGGGCCTTCTTCCGGGTCAATCGTGCCATAGAGGGCGAAATCGACGCGAGCCTGCGGCGAGGCATGGTCGACCTTCTTCTTCACTGCCGCGGCAGAGCAGACGAGATTGCCTTCGTCATAGGGCATGTCGACGATGGTGGTGATGCCGCCGGCCGCTGCCGAGCGGGTTGACCAGATGAAATCCTCCTGGTCCTTCTGCGAGAGCGAATGCACCTGCGCGTCGATCGCACCGGGCAGGATCAGCGCCTTGCCGAGGAGATGCCGCTCGCGCGCCGCCGGCGGCACGCCGATGCCGATCTCGGCGATCTTGCCGTCGCGCACGGCGACATAACCCGCTTCCACGATGCGCTCAGGCAAAACCACGGTGCCCTGCAGAACAAGATCGAAATCCGCCATGTGCGTTCTCTCCGCTTATCGGTTGGTTCAGATAACGACGGTGTCGCGATAAAGCCGCTCCTCGACCCGCTCCAGCGAGCCGAGCGCGAAGAAATCATCATAGGCAAGGATCGGCTTATGGGCGATCATTTCTGAAACGAAGGCCTCGGACGCCAGTTCCTCTTCGATCGCCTCGACTTCAGCCGAAAGCGGCCGATCGACCACATAGAAATCCGCATGCTTGCGCACCACGTCGTAGAGCATGCGCGCGACGCCTTCCGGCTTGTCGCCGAGAATATCCATCGCCTGGGCCGAAAGCAGTGCTTCCAATGCGGCAAGGCGTTTCAGTGCCCGCGTCTGCCGCTCGAAACGTTCGATGACGAGCGGCAGGAAGGCCGCCTCGTCCTCCATGCCGGCCGCGACCACCAGCGATTGTGCCGAGACCGGATTGGACATGGACAGCACACGCGAGAAGATCTCGCCTGCGAGCTTGATGATCGGGCCGAAGCCGGTTGCAATCTTGCCTTCCGGCACGAGATTGACCGGCAGGCCGCGCCGCTGGCCGTTGCCGAGTAGGACGCAGTGGTTGAAGGCATTGCGAGCGGCATGCGCCATGCAGATGACGGCGGCTTCGAGCAGGATGGTGACGTCGAGCGGCAGCGAGCCTCCTGACGTCATGACGCGCCCGTCGACGATGACGGGATTGTCGTCGGAACGGCCGGTGGCGGCCAGGATCTTGTGGCCGGCGGTCAGCAGGTTCTCGATGACAGCGCCGTAGACCTGGGCGATCATGCGCAGGCTCAAAGGGTCCTGCACATGCGTCGCGACGGGCCACGGCCATTCGTCCGAAGCGTTGCAGAGCCATGCACCGATCAGCGCTTCGCGCGCCGTGCCGACATGGCGCACCGCATACCAGGGATCACGCGAGGCGCCGAGCGCGCCGGCGGCCATCATGCTGGTCGCCAGCAGCACCCGGATCGAGGAGGCGGCGTTGCGGGTGGTCTCCGCCGCCGCCGCGAAGCTCACCGCATTGACGCTGAGCGAGGCGAGGCTGTCGCGCGGCAGCATCTTCACCGGATTGATACCGGCAGCGGTAAAGGCATCGGCCGCCTGCATGCGCCGGCCACGATAGACGGCCTCGCCGACCCCGGTCAGTACCGCGCCGATCTGGCCCATCAGGCCGATATCGGCGCAACCGATCGAGCCGGTGCGGCGAACGACGGGAATGACATCCGTATGCAGAAGCTCAAGATAGGCGTCGATCAGCCCCGGCGAGCAGCCGACTTGGCCTGTTAGCGCCGTGTTGACGCGGATCGCCATGGCATTGCGCACGACCGACATGGAAAAGGGTGCGCCGGTGCCGAAATGATGGGCGCGCACCAGGCCGAGATTGAAGGCATCAAGATCCTCCGGCGACCATTCGACATCCTTCATGGCCCCGACGCCTGTCGTCGAGCCGTAGACCGGCATGCCGGACTGGATCGTGCTTTCGAGAACGCCGCGCGCCAGACGCACCCGCGCCATGCCGCTTTCCGATGCCGAAGGCATGGCGACGCCAGCGCCGATCCGCACCAGATCGCTGAACCCCAAGGGCTGCCCGGTGAGTTCGATGCCGGCTCTCTGACGCTCCATTGTCGTTATTCTCCTTTTTCGCAAGGCTATGCGAGCCTCATCGCAAATGGGATATCCCAAATGGCGAACACCTCATTCGGCGGCGCTTGTGAATTTTGGAGCGAGTCCGGCTGCGACGCAACTCTGTGTTTGCTCGGGTATGGTACCACCACCAGCTGAAAGCGCATGCAATAAGGGTGGCTGCCTCCCGCATCAACGGTGGCGCCGCCTGCCAATGCGCGGGCGTGAGGGAGTATCGAAATTCAGCTCAGATGCCAGGCGATATAGAGCAGCGCCAGCGCGATCACCCACAGCGCCAGACGGCCGGAGCGGCTGTGCTTGGCCTCCGCCTTGCCGATCGCCTCGGCGGTCTGCGGGTCGAAGCGAAGACCATTCTCGCTCATGCGCAGCAATTCGTGATGGAATTTCTCCGTCTTGGCGGCAATTTCGGGCGCCGCCTCGGCAAGTTTCAGGGCCGCCTTCAAACCGTCCTTGAGGTCGGTTACGATGCGCTTCGGGCCGAGATTGGTGCGGATCCAGTCTCCGACGACGGGTTCCGAAGCCTTCCACATGTTGAAACGCGGATTGAGCATGCGCGCCACGCCCTCGACCACGACCATGGTCTTCTGCAGCATGACCAGCTCGGGCCGCGTCTCCATGTCGAAGAGTTGGGTCACTTCGAAGAGCAGCGTCAGCAGCTTGCCCATGGAGATCGTTTCGGCCGGCTGGCCATGGATCGGCTCGCCGATGGCGCGGATCGCCTGTGCGAAACTCTCCGTATTGTGATGGGCGGGCACATAGCCTGCCTCGAAATGCACCTCGGCGACGCGGATGTAGTCGCGGGTGATGAAGCCGTAGAGGATCTCGGCGAGGAAACGGCGTTCCTTGTTGCCGAGACGGCCGACGATGCCCATGTCGACGGCGACGATCGTGCCGGCGGCATCGACGAAGAGATTGCCGGGATGCATGTCGGCGTGGAAGAAGCCGTCGCGCAGCGTATGGCGAAGGAAGGACTGGATCAGCGTGTCGGCGAGCGTGTTGAGATCGTGCCCGGCGGCTTTCAGCCCCTCGACATCGGACATCTTGACGCCGTCGATCCACTCCATGGTGATGACGTCGCGGCCGGTGCGCTCCCAATCGACCTTGGGGACGCGGAAGCCCGGGTCCTTCTCGGTATTTTCAGCGATTTCGGAAAGGGCGGCCGCTTCCAGCCGCAGATCCATCTCCACCTTGGTGGTCTGCTCAAGCGTCCGCGTCACCTCGACAGGCCTGAGGCGCCGGCTGGAGGGAAGGAAGCGCTCCTGCAGGTTGGCGACGAGATACATCGCCTTGATATCGTTTACGAAACGCTGGCGAACGCCGGGACGGATCACCTTGACGGCAACGCGCTTGGTCCCCTCCGGTGTCTCTATCTCGGCCGGATGCACCTGGGCGATGGAGGCAGCCGCGATTGGTTCGCCAAAACTGACATAAAGCTCGTCGAGTTTACGGCCGAGCGAGCCTTCGATCGATGATTTTGCGGCGGCATGGGGAAAGAAGGCCATGCGATCCTGCAGCTGCGACAGGTCGTTGGCCATGTCGACGCCAACAACGTCGGGCCGCGTCGCCAGGAACTGGCCGATTTTTACATAGGACGGCCCGAGCCGTTCGACGGCTTTGGAAAGCCGGTCGCTGCGGGCCTGGTTCTTGGCACTCTTGCGGGCAAAGATACCGACGAAGGATTTGGCGAGGCTGATGGAAGGCGGCAGGCCTTCGGAGGGAAGCGCAATGACAACGCCCTCGCGCACCAGCACCCAGCCGACCCTGAGAAGGCCGAAATATGCGTTGAAAGCACTCATAGCGTCTCAAGGTCTCGGGAAGTGGAGGCCGTCGACCGCTTCACATGGCTCGACATCATGCTTTAGAGCTTCCAGCCGGAGTGCAGGGCGGCGATGCCGCCGGTATAGTTGGTGAAGCTCACGCGCGAGAAGCCGGCCTCGCCGATCATCGTCGCAAAGTCCCGCTGGTTCGGAAACTTGCGGATCGATTCCACCAGATACTGGTAGGGCTCGGCCTCGCCGGTGATCGCCTTGCCGAACCGCGGAATGGCGTTGAAGGACCAGGCGTCATAGACGCGGTCGAGCAGCGGCAGGTCGACCTCGGAGAATTCGAGCACCAGCAGCCGTCCGCCGCGCTTCAGCACGCGATAGGCCTCCTTCAGCGCCACGTCGATATGAGGGACGTTGCGGATGCCGAAGGCGATCGTATAGGCGTCGAACGAGTTGGGCTCGAAGGGCAGTTCCTCGGCATTCGCCTCGACGAAAGTGAGATTGTCGGAGAGCTTCTTCTTTTCCGCGCGCTCGGCGCCGACGCCGAGCATCGAGCCGTTGATGTCGAGCACCGTCGCATGCGCCAGGCGGTTCGAGGCTTCAACGATGCGAAAGGCGATGTCGCCCGTGCCGCCGGCAACGTCGAGGACCTTGTAGGCCGCATCCTTGCGCGGGTTGAGCGCTGCGATCATGGCGTCCTTCCAGGCCCGGTGCAGGCCCATGGACATGACGTCGTTCATGACATCGTAGCGCTTGGCAACCTTGTGGAACACCTCGTTGACGAGGCCCTGCTTTTCGCCATCGGCCACTTCGCGGAAGCCATAGGATGTTTCCATGCCGCCATCGGCGGAGGTGCGGCTGTCTGCCATCGGCTCAACTCCGTTACACTACAGCGCCGCGCGTCATATGTGACGCGCAAAGGTCGCTGTAGCACTTTAAATTTGCTGCATAATTTTATCCTTAAATCGATTCCGGTTTAAGGAATTATGCAGTATTCAGCGGCGGACCATAGCGAAATCGCGTTTGCCACGCTATCTCATCAGCCAGATCACCGGCCGCAATGCCCTTGGGCTATAGCCCAGATCATAAGCGGTTGAAACATAAAGATGGATAGCCATGCCGGAATTACCAGAGGTCGAGACCGTCAGACGAGGGCTGGCGCCTTCCATGGAGGGTGCCCTGTTGAAAGAGCTGGAACTGCGCCGCGGCGATCTGCGCTTTCCGTTCCCGGCCGGCTTCTCGCAAGCGGTCTCGGGGCGCGGCATCACGTCGCTGTCGCGCCGCGCCAAATATCTGTTGATCGACCTTGATGACGGCATGACGATCGTCGCGCATCTCGGCATGTCCGGCTCGTTCCGGGTCGAGGCCGGCCCGTCGGCGGAGACGCCCGGAGCATTCCACCATCCGCGCTCCAAGGACGAGAAGCACGATCATGTCGTCTTCCATCTGGCGGGCGCAAGCGGTGACGCGCGCGTGATCTACAACGATCCGCGTCGCTTCGGCTTCATGGATGTCGTCAGGCGGGCCGATATCGCCGGCCACCCCTTCTTCCGTGGTCTCGGCCCGGAGCCCACGGGCAACGAACTGGGCGCCGACTATCTGGCCGAACGCTTCGCCGGCAAGGCGCAGCCGTTGAAGAGCGCACTGCTGGATCAGAAGAATATCGCGGGCCTCGGCAATATATATGTATGCGAGGCGCTGTGGCGCTCTCATCTGTCGCCCTTGCGCGCCGCCGGCACGCTGGTCACCGACACCGGCGGGCCGAAGGAGGAGTTGTTGAGGCTGGTCGCCGCGATCCGCTCTGTCATCGCCGACGCGATTGCCGCAGGCGGCTCGTCGTTGCGTGATCATATCCAGACGGATGGGTCGCTTGGCTATTTCCAGCATTCCTTTTCCGTCTATGACCGCGAAGCCCAGCCTTGCGGCACGCCTGGTTGCGGCGGTACGGTCGGCCGCATCGTCCAGGCAGGACGCTCTTCTTTCTATTGCGCCGCCTGCCAAAGCTGATTGAAGGGAGAGACAAGTGGCTTATGAAACCCTGATCGTCGAAACTCATGGGGCCGTCGGCCTCATCCGGCTCAATCGGCCGCAGGCGCTGAACGCGCTGAATTCCACGGTGCTCGCCGAGTTGAAGCAGGCCTATGCCGCCTTCCATCTTGATGATGCGATCGGTGCGATCGTGCTCACCGGCTCCGAAAAGGCTTTCGCGGCCGGCGCCGATATCAAGGAAATGCAGCCGCTCGATTTCGTTGACGTCTACAAGGGCGATCTGATGAGCGGCTGGGACGAGATCGCCAAGGCGCGCAAGCCCGTGATTGCCGCCGTCAGCGGTTTCGCGCTCGGTGGCGGCTGCGAGCTGGCCATGATGTGCGATTTCATCATTGCCGCCGAGACGGCGAAGTTCGGCCAGCCGGAAATCACGCTCGGCATCATCCCCGGCATGGGCGGCTCGCAGCGCCTGACGCGCGCCGTCGGCAAGGCGAAGGCGATGGATCTGGTGCTGACCGGCCGGATGATGGATGCGGCAGAGGCTGAACGGTCGGGCCTGGTGTCGCGCGTCGTACCGGCCGACAAGCTGCTGGACGAGGCGCTGGCCGCCGCCACCAAGATCGCCTCGCTCTCTCGTCCCTCGGTGCTGATGGCCAAGGAAGCAGTGAACCGCGCCTTGGAAACCACGCTTGAAGAGGGCTTGCGCTTCGAGCGCCGCCTTTTCCATAGCCTGTTCGCCACGGAGGATCAGAAGGAGGGGATGACCGCCTTTGTCGAAAAGCGTAAGCCGGCCTTCAAGAACCGGTGAGGGGCAGAATCCGGAATTACGAGCCTTTGACGAGAATCCGCGTTGACGGCGCGGCTCATTCCAGTTATATGCCCGCCACAGTTTGGAAAGCCGCTCTGGTTTTCCGCAATTGCTCCCGCATTGCTGGATGAAGTGGCCGCAGGGCCCGCGCTGCAGTGACGGAGCTGTGTTTGAATTCTAAGAGAGGCATACATGGCCAATACCAGCTCGGCGAAAAAAGCGACCCGCAAGATCGCACGCCGCACCGATGTCAATAAGGCTCGTCGCTCGCGCGTTCGCACTTTCGTCCGTCAGGTCGAAGAAGCCATCGCATCGGGTGATGCGGATCTCGCCAAGGCAGCTTTCCTCGCCGCCCAGCCTGAACTGGCTCGCGCAGCGACCAAGGGCGTGCTTCACGCCAACACCGCTTCCCGCAAGGTTTCGCGTCTTGCCAAGCGTGTGAAGGCTCTCTCGGCCCCGACCGCGTAATTTTTCCTTAACGATTTAATCGTTAGACTTGAGCCCGGCCTTGTGCCGGGCTTTTTGGATTCGGCCAAAAAAACGCCATAATGCTAAAATGTAGCCGGCTGATCATGTCATTGACGTGACAGAAATATACATTTGGAAACAAAGGCTTGCGGTAGGATATCTCAGCGCTGGGTGATCTGCGTGACGCATTGCCGGCTCACAAGTGAGTCAAGGGATTTTTTTATTTTTTTGTTTTGAAACCTGTGAGAATCGCGCTGAACGGGAATCTCCTTGATTCAACAGCGATTCTTTTTTGAACGGCATGTGACAGTCAAAAACGGCCTCACGAGTCAATGGCTGCCTCTTAATTTTGTGTAAAATTCATCGTTGATATCTGCGTTCGATCCTGCCTAAATGGATTTCAACAAGGGGCGCGGACATCATCTGAAACGGCTTAGGCGAACACTGCCACTAAAGGCGGAGTAGGTGATTTTTGTCCCTTGTGACGGAGCAGTTCAGCCCCGTTTTTTCAAACAGTTGACGAGTTAAAACCGTAAGCGGCAACGCTTGCGGAACGAGGAAGCTTGTCTGTCCCTTGCAGCCTAAGTCATAAGCGTGGCTGTGGGGAGGGGAAAAAAATTGACAGCCGCTGGGGCACTGATCGGATACGAGGACCGATCGATGCTCCGGTTAAGAACGCCAAGACGAAGGCCGCTTTAAAGAGCAGTTTTCGCCACGGTGTTTCTGTAAGGCCCCTTGGCTGGGCTCGGCTGGTGAACCGGCATGCGGCGCAGCTTAAAAAAAAGAGCGCGACCGTCATGTCATGGCGAAGACCAAGGACAGCGGCTCACTCAATGCCGCTCCGTCCTATAAAGAGACTGTGGAAGGCGGCACTTTATGCAGATACATACGAGGACGACGGGTGCGTTGGAAACCGGGGACAATGCGCAGGCGTTCAGTGCGGTTTGCCTAGAAGCGGCGGGGGAAAAAGGAGACGTGGCGCAAAATGTTTTGTTTGAACGTGTCAGCGCGCGCTTGAAGGCGCAGGTTGGTCCTGATGTCTATGCCAGCTGGTTCGGCCGACTTAAGCTGCATTCGGTCTCCAAGAGTGTTGTACGCCTTACCGTTCCGACGACCTTTCTGAAGTCGTGGATCAATAATCGCTATCTCGATATGATCACCGGCCTGTTCCAGACAGAAGACGCTGAGATCCTGAAAGTTGAAATTCTGGTGCGTACGGCGACACGGCACAGCGCCAAGCCGGGCACTGACGAACAGGCTGTTGTACCGGATCACGCTGCCGTGGCGCCGATCCGCCGTTCTGTAGCGCAGCCTGCCGGCCACGCGGTCGCTCAGGCCGTAAGCGCGGCTGCCGCTGCCCGACCTGCGACGGGAGGTATGCCGCTGTTCGGCTCGCCGCTCGATTCCCGCTTTACTTTCGACACCTATGTCGAGGGCAGCTCGAACCGGGTGAGCCTTGCCGCAGCCAAGACCATCGCTGAAGCCGGCTCGGGCGCCGTGCGGTTTAATCCGCTCTTCGTTCACTCGACGGTCGGTCTCGGCAAGACGCATCTGTTGCAGGCGATTGCCAATGCCGCCGTACAGAATCCGCGCAACCTGCGTGTGGTCTATCTGACGGCGGAATACTTCATGTGGCGCTTCGCAACCGCGATCCGCGACAATGATGCGCTGACGCTGAAGGATTCGCTGCGCAACATCGACCTGCTCATCATCGACGACATGCAGTTCCTGCAGGGCAAGATGATCCAGCACGAGTTCTGCCATCTGCTCAACATGCTGCTCGACAGCGCCAAGCAGGTTGTCGTCGCCGCCGATCGCGCTCCCTGGGAGCTGGAATCGCTCGATCCACGCGTCCGCTCGCGTCTTCAGGGTGGTGTGGCGATCGAGGTCGAGGCACCGGACTATGAAATGCGTCTTGAAATCCTCAAGCGCCGTCTGGATGCGGCCCGTCAGGACGATCCGTCGCTGGAAATCCCGGCGGAGCTTCTGTCTCACGTCGCCCGCAATGTCACGGCAAGCGGTCGCGAGCTGGAAGGCGCGTTCAATCAACTCATCTTCCGCCGTTCCTTCGAGCCGAACCTGACGGTCGAGCGTGTTGATGAGCTTCTCGCGCATCTGGTCGGTTCCGGCGAGCCGCGTCGCGTCCGCATCGAGGACATCCAGCGCATTGTCGCGCGTCACTATAATGTCTCGCGTCAGGAGCTGGTCTCCAACCGCCGCACCCGCGTCATCGTCAAGCCGCGCCAGATCGCCATGTATCTGTCGAAGACACTGACACCGCGCTCCTTCCCGGAGATCGGTCGCCGGTTCGGCGGTCGCGATCATACGACCGTGCTGCATGCGGTGCGCAAGATCGAGGAACTGATCTCGGGCGACACCAAGTTGTCGCATGAGATCGAGCTGCTCAAGCGCCTCATCAACGAATAAGCGGCGGGCGCTTCCGCTCTTCGTTTCACGGCCGGCCTCATCGCCGGCCGTTTTCTTTGGGCGGCCTTGTCTGCTTGATGTTGACGGGATGACCGATCGAGTACTCGCGCCTGCCTATGTCGGCGGCGTCGCATGCGAGACTTCGGAGAACAGCCAGGAGCGGAGGGCCGCAACCGCCGGCCGTTCCAGCGCGCCCGGCGGATAGACGAGATGATAGGCGAGTGCGCTGGCAAACCCCATGGGGAAGAGGGCTACCAGCGTGCCGCCTGTCAATTCCTGCTCGACGAAGGAGCGGCGCATCAGTGCGATGCCGAGCCCTGCCTTCATGGCGTGATAAGCCCCGGTGCCATCCGTGAAGACCGGCCCGCGCGTGGCGTCCACACGCGTCGCGCCCGCAGCCCGCAGCCAGAGCTCCCAGTCTCGCCGATAGACATCGTGGATCAAGGTCTGATCCGCCAGATCATTGACGACGGGCGAGGGGCCGAGTGCCGCCGCCATCTCGGGCGTGCAGACCGGCACATATTCATCATCGAGCAGCCTTTCGCTTGCCAGACCTTCATAGCCGCCGAGCCCGTGGCGAATGGCGATGTCGATCCCGTCCCGCTGGAAATCCATCATGCGATGCGAGGCGCTGATGCGCAGATCGATATCGGGATGAGCCTGCTCGAAGCGCCGAAGCCGCGGCACCAGCCAATGCGTGGCAAAACCGGCAGTGCAGGCGACGGTCAGCACCGTGTCCCTTGAGCGCATCGTCAGGGCTGTGGTTGCCTCGCGAATGAGGCGGAAGGCCGTGCGCATCGTCGCGAAATATTCGGCGCCGTCCGTTGTCAACGCAAGGCTGCGTGCCCGGCGCTCGAAGAGCCGCACGCCGAGCGCGCTTTCGAGGTCCCGGATCTGCAGGCTAATGGCCCCCGGGGTCACGTGCAGCTCGTTCGCAGCCAGCGTCATGCTGAGATGCCGGGCTGATGCTTCGAAGGCCCTGAGGGCCGAAAGAGACGGCAACTGATCCATAATGATTGAGTTCAGCTAAATCAATGAACGAGAAAGACTCGCTTGCCAGAGGCCCAATATCGCGAGATTATTTCAGCAATTATGATGGTTGGCAACAGTACGAGATTCCGGCCATCGAAAAGCTGAACTCAATCGAGTGAAATACCGGGGGCTATCGTCATGCCGCAGAAATCCATGGGCGCAGTCGAGTGGGGCATGCTGGTGGGACTATCCGTCCTCTGGGGCGGCTCCTTCCTGTTCAACGGCATTCTGGTCCATGAACTGCCGCCCTTTACCATCGTGACGGCGCGTGTCGCGCTTGCTGCCATTGCTCTGCATGTCATCGTGCGCACGACCGGGCATTCCATGCCACGCGATCGCCAGGCCTGGCTTGCCTTCTTCGGCATGGGCTTCCTCAACAATGTCATTCCCTTCCTGCTGATCGTCTGGGGCCAGACGCATATTGCCAGCGGCCTTGCCTCGATCCTCAACGCGACGACACCGCTTTTCGGCGTCGTGGTCGCGCATTTTCTGACGTCGGATGAGAAGATGACCCGCAATCGCCTGGTCGGCGTCATCGTCGGCTTTGCCGGCGTGGCCCTGATGATCGGCCCGTCGGTGCTCGCAAGCCTCGGCTCGAATGTGCTGGCGCAGCTCGCCGTATTGGGAGCCGCCTTTACCTATTCCCTCGCCGGCATATTCGGACGCCGCTTCCGCCGCATGGGCCTGGCGCCCATCATCCCCGCCGCCGGTCAGGTCACCGCCTCGACCGTCCTGTTGTTGCCGATCGCGCTTTTCGTCGACCGCCCCTGGACGCTCGCGATGCCATCGACCGAAACCTGGCTGGCGCTCGCGGGCCTCGCCATCCTGTCGACGGCCATTGCCTATGTGCTGTTCTTCCGCATTCTCGCGACCGCAGGCGCCACGAACTTGATGCTGGTGACCTTCCTCATCCCTGTCAGCGCCATCCTGCTCGGCGCGCTGATTCTCGGCGAGGACTTGCAGCCGAAGCACTTCATCGGCATGGCGATGATCGCGCTCGGCCTTGCGGCGATCGACGGACGGCTGTTTACCCTCCCCTGGAGGGGAAGGGAAGCGCATATGAGATGAGATCGTTGCCGCGCACCCCCTCCTTCTCCCCTCGGGGAGAAGGAGCCGCCCTTCGACAAGCTCAGAAGGCGGATGAGGGGGGTGCCAGGAGCACAAAAGCCGATGGATTCAAAGCGGTTATCCCCCTCATCCGACCCTACGGGCCACCTTCTCCCCGAGGGGAGAAGGAGCTTGCGGCACTGGCATGCCCCATATGCAATTGCCCTACCCTCGAGGGAGGTGACTAACAGGCCAGATCGGCAACGACGGAATCGAGAAGCAGCATTCCCGTCGGCGTGCAGCGCAGGCGGGAATTGCCCAGCCGCTCGATGAAGCCGTGCTCCAGCAGGAAGGCCTCGCGCTGCGGATCTGGATCCCGGCCGGAGAGTTCCTGCCAGCGGGCGAGGTCGACACCCTCCTTCAGGCGCAGACCCATCAGCAGCAATTCGTCGGCCTGCTCGTCGAAGCCGAGCATTTCCTGGTCGACCATGCCGTGGCCGTCGCGCTCGACCATCTCAAGCCAGCTCTCCGGCTTCCGCTCGGTGGCTGTTGCAAGCTTTTGCGGGCCACGCGTCAGCCGGCCATGGGCGCCGGGACCGATCCCGGCATAGTCGCCATAGCGCCAGTAGGTGAGATTGTGCCGGCTTTCGGCGCCGGGACGCGCGTGGTTGGAGACCTCGTAGGCCGGCATGCCCTCGCGCTCGGTGATCTCCTGCGTTGCCTCGTAGAGCAGCGCCGACTGGTCGCCGTCGGGCACGATCAATTTACCGGCCTTGTGGAGGCCGTAGAAGGGCGTGCCTTCCTCGATGGTCAATTGATAGAGCGAGAGATGGTCGACGGCATAGGAAATCGCCTCCTTCAGCTCGCGTTCCCATTCCTCGACTGTTTGGTTCGGGCGGGCATAGATGAGGTCGAAGGACATGCGCGGGAAGATATCGCGCGCCAGCTTGATCGCCTTCAGCGCGTCGGCGACGTCGTGCAGGCGGCCCAGGAATTTCAGGTCGCGGTCGTTCAGCGCCTGCACGCCCATCGACACGCGATTGACGCCAGCGGCGCGATAGCCGCGGAAGCGTTCGGCCTCGACGCTAGACGGATTGGCCTCCATGGTGATCTCGATGCCGTCAGGCACGTGCCAGGTCCGGGCGATGCCGTCGAGGATCGCGCCGACGGTCTCCGGCTTCATCAGCGAAGGCGTGCCGCCGCCGAGGAAGATGCTGGTCACCGTTTTCGGGCCGCTGATCATCCGCATCGATGCCATCTCTTTCAGAAAGGCGGCAGCGAAACGCTCCTGGTCAACAGGCTGGTGACGGACATGGCTGTTGAAATCGCAATAGGGACACTTGGCCGCGCAAAAAGGCCAATGCACATAGACGCCGAAACCGGGTTCACCGGTATCGGGAGGTAAGTGCGCCCCGCGCATCAGCTGTTGCGAATCCACGATTTCCACGAAGTAAGCTTACGCCTCCAGACAAGTTTCGACAAAGACCTTGAAGGCCCGTGCGCGATGCGACAAGGCCTGCGGATCGCCAGGCTTCCAGCCATGCTTCTCGTCGGCGCTCATCTCGCCGAAGGTCGTCTCATATCCCTTGGGCTGGAATATCGGATCATATCCAAAGCCCTGGGTGCCGCGCGGCGGCCAGACGACGGTGCCTTCGACTTCGCCGCGGAAAAGTTCGGTATGTCCGTCCGGCCAGGCAAGGCAAAGTACGCTGACGAAACGAGCCGAGCGGCGTTCAGGCGAGGTGGCGCCGGCTTTTTCCAGCGCGGTTTCGACCTTCTGCATCGCCATTGCGAAGTCGCGCGTGCCATCAGCTGTTTCAGCCCAGTTGGCCGTGTAGACGCCCGGATCGCCACCGAGCGCGTCGATCACCAGGCCGGAGTCGTCAGACAGCGCCGGCAGGCCTGATGCCTGCGCCGAGGCCAGTGCCTTGATCGCGGCATTTTCCTCGAACGTCGTGCCGGTTTCGTCCGGTTCGATGAAGTTGAGGTCGGTGGCCGATTTGGCGGTAAAGCCGAAGGGGCCGATCAGATCCTCGATTTCGCGGATCTTGCCGGCATTATGGCTGGCGACGACGATGGTCTTGGTATCGAGTTTGCGCATGTCTTGTCCCGTCATAAGCCCCAGATACGGGGTTCGGCGCATTCCAGGCTGTTACCGGCCGGATCGCGGAAATAGATCGAGCGGCCGCCGTTCGGCCAGTGAAAATCGGCTTCGATGCCAATGCCGGCGGCTTTCAGCTTCTCAGCCATTGCCTCGATATCGTTGCCACTGAGCCGGAAGCAGATGTGACCATGGCCCGTCGTGCCATGCGGCGGCACGGGAAGGGAGCCTGGTTCTGGCTGCTTCATCGTCTCGGTCGGATTGAAGATCAACAGCACACCCGGCCCACAGCGATAAAAGACATGGCGGTTGCCGCCACGAGCGATCTTCTCGAGCCCGAGAATGCCGCCATAGAAAGCCTCGACCGCATCGAGATCATCGGCATAGAGAGCCGTTTCCAAGATGCTTCCGAGGGCCGCGTCCGCCATTGCCAGATATCCTCAGGCGATCGCCTGCTTCTGCAGATCCACCAGTTCGGCAATGCCGTTCTTGGCAAGACCCAGGAGCGTGGCGAATTCCTCTTCGCTGAAGGGGGCACCCTCAGCCGTTCCCTGGATCTCGACGATCCCACCTTTACCGGTCATGACGAAGTTGGCGTCGGTTTCTGCCGAGGAGTCTTCGAGATAATCGAGGTCGATCACCGGCTGGCTGGCGAAGATGCCGCAGGAGATCGCCGCGATGTGATCTTTCAGCACGCGGTCGACCTTGATCATGTTGCGGCTTTCCATCCACTTCAGGCAGTCGTAGAGCGCGATCCACCCACCGGTGATCGATGCTGTCCGCGTGCCGCCATCGGCCTGGATGACGTCGCAGTCGACGGTGATCTGACGTTCGCCGAGCTCCTTCAGGTCGACGACGGCGCGCAGCGAGCGGCCGATGAGGCGCTGGATTTCCTGCGTGCGGCCACCCTGCTTGCCGGCGGCAGCTTCGCGCTTCATGCGCTCGCCGGTCGCGCGCGGCAGCATGCCGTACTCGGCGGTGACCCAACCCTTGCCGCTGTTGCGCAGCCATGGCGGCGTCTTTTCTTCCAGGCTCGCCGTGCAGAGCACATGCGTATCGCCGAACTTGACCAGGCATGAGCCTTCCGCATGCTTGGAAAAATTACGCTCGAACGACACCTTGCGCATCTGGTCGGTTTTTCTGCCTGAAGGCCGCATTCCACTCTCCTGAAACTTCGTTGACCGCTTCTACGACCCAGAGGCGGCTTTTGCAAAGGAAAAGCAGGCTTAAAAGCCCTGCTGCGGCGGTGACCGCATTTTTCCCTTTCGCGATTGCTAACTGAATGATTATATTTTCGCTAAGGCTCAATGGAACGGATTTGGCAGCAAAATGGGATTTACGACATCGTCGATTTCGGATGTCATTGCTGCGCTTGACGAACGCTCCAAGGAAATCTTTCGCCGCATCGTCGAAGGCTATCTCGAAAATGGCGAGCCGCTCGGTTCGCGTAATCTTTCGCGCCTGCTGCCCATGTCCTTGTCGCCAGCTTCGGTGCGCAATGTCATGAGCGACCTGGAAGAGCTTGGCCTCATCTATTCGCCGCATATCAGCGCCGGCCGGTTGCCGACCCAGATCGGCCTGCGCTTCTTTGTCGATGCCTTCATGCAGGTCGGCGACCTCTCCGCCGAGGACCGCGCCAACATCGATCGGCAGGTGCGCGGCAGCAATCGCGACCAGCCGATGGAATCTGTTATGTCCGAGGCGAGCCGCATGCTGTCTGGGATTTCGCGCGGCGCCGGCCTGGTCATTACCGCGAAAAGCGATCCCGTGCTGAAGCATGTGGAATTCATCCGCCTGGAACCGACCAAGGCGCTTGCCGTGCTTGTCGGCGATCATGACCAGGTCGAAAACCGCATCATCGAACTGCCGGCCGGCATCACCTCGTCGCAGCTGACGGAAGCCGCCAATTTCCTCAATGCTCATATGGCCGGCCAGACCCTTCCGGAATTCCGCCGGCGTGTGCAAAGTCTGAAGGATAGCGTTCGTCAGGAGCTGGACAGCCTGTCGCATGAGCTGGTCGAGCGCGGAATTGCGGTGCTGTCGGGTGACGACGCCGAAGGCAAGCCGACGCAACTCATCGTGCGTGGCCACGCCAATCTGCTGGCCGACGTCGGCGGCGCCGAGGATCTGGACCGGCTGCGGCTGCTATTTGATGACCTTGAAAAGAAGGACAGTCTCATCGAGATCCTCAACCTTGCCGAAAGCGGGCCGGGGGTGCGTATCTTCATCGGCTCGGAAAACAAGCTCTTTTCGCTGTCCGGCTCCTCGCTCATCGTCGCGCCCTATCGCGACGAGGACGATCGTATCGTCGGAGCAGTCGGCGTCATCGGTCCGACGCGGCTGAACTACGCACGCATCGTGCCCATGGTGGATTATACCGCGCAACTGATTTCGAGGCTGTCCCGGCCGGGGATCTGAAAGAAGCGCCTAGTCGGGAAGCAGCGTTCCCGATCCGCCCATTTCCGCCGGAAAATCCTTCTCCTTCGGCAACCCATCTCTCAGGTGCAGCACCGTCGTTTCGTAATTGACGTGAAGTGCCGGTTGAAAGTCGAGGTCGGGAAGGACGGCGGCGTAGACATCGGTGACGCCCCATGGAGGGTGCTCGGTCAAGAGATGGCCGCCACAGACCGTGCACCATTTGCGCACGCTCTTTTCGGTCTTCTGGTAGCTGCCGATACGGTCCGCACCCTTGGTAACGTGAACGGCTTCCGGCGGCCAGAGCGAGAAGGCGTTGACTGGTCCCGCCGACCACTCTCGGCAGGAGTCGCAGTGGCAATAGCCCATCGCGATAGGCTCGCCGTCGACTGCGATCTCGACCGCGCCGCAGAAACATTTGCCTGAAAGGGATTTGCCGCTGGACATTGATCTCACCTTGCGCCGTGTTGAGATACGCTTAACCATACCACCGGAGAAAGGGCCTGGATAGCCAAGTCGCAACCAGCGTCTTTGATCGGCCAGTATCTTGCGGCAGTCGGAATGCCACGAATTGGCTGATCTTCTCGACAAAGCCTTGATTTTTTCCGGCTAAACCTCGATATCGGGCACATCCAAAAGACAAAGCAATTCGGAGACCGTCATGACCGACGAAACAACGAAAACCGGACCTGACGCCACGGCGGCCGACACATCAGCGGATTTCGCTCAAGATGCAGCGGAAAGCGTTGATGCGACCGAGCCGTCTCAGCCAGACCCGGTTGAGCTGCTGAAGGCCGAAAACGGCGAACTGCGTGACCGCTACCTTCGGCTCGCCGCCGAGATGGACAATCTTCGCCGCCGCACCGAGCGAGAGGTGAAGGACGCAAAGTCCTATTCCGTAGCGGGCTTCGCCCGTGACATGCTCGCGGTGGCGGACAATCTGCGCCGCACGCTGGATGCCATTCCGGCCGAAGCGCGTGCCAGCGCCGATGCCGGCCTGCAGACGCTGATCGACGGCGTCGAGCTGACCGAGCGTGCCATGCTCTCGGCACTGGAGCGCCATGGCGTGCGCCAGATCGAGCCGATCGGGCAGAAGTTCGACCCCAATTTCCATCAGGCGATGTTCGAGGTGCCGAATTCAGAGGTGCCGAACAATACGGTCGTGCAGGTCGTGCAGGCCGGCTTCGTCATCGGCGAGCGCGTTCTGCGTCCGGCCATGGTCGGCGTCGCCAAGGGCGGCCCGAAGATCGTCGAGAATGCAGAGGGTGCCAACAGCCCGCTGGACGAAAAAGACGCCTGATCTTCACGCGATAACAAAAAATAAGAGCCGGATGATGCACAATCATCCGGCTCTTATTTTTGCCTTGATCCGATATGATTCAGGCCGTCAGGCGGCGTTGGATGCCTGTTCCTCGTTGAGGAATGCATAGATCGCCGAAGCGGATTCCGTGGCGCGCAGCTTGGCGACCAGGTCCTGGTCTCGCAAAACGCGGGCGATGCGTGAGAGCGCCTTGAGATGATCAGCGCCTGCGCCTTCTGGCGCGAGCAGCAGGAAGACGAGGTCGACGGGCTGGTCGTCCAGCGCCTCAAAATCGACTGGTGCGTCGAGGCGTGCGAAAATGCCTGCGATGGATTTGATGCTGGCAAGCTTGCCGTGCGGGATGGCGATGCCGTTGCCGACGCCGGTAGAGCCCAGGCGCTCGCGCTGTAGCACCACGTCGAAAATCTCTCGTTCGGGGAGTCCGGTCAGTTTGGAGGCTTTGGCTGCCAGCTCCTGAAGCAGTTGTTTTTTGGAATTTGCCCTCAAGGCGGGGATGATCGCATCTTGGTGTAGCAAATCTGCCAATGCCATTCTCTTTATCCTTCGTGTCGCCGAGAACCGATAACGGGGGAGCGGCGGTCGGCTTATCTTGCACGGAGCCGCCGCTCATCTTCTATTCTCAGCCTTTGATATTGGCCGCGTCGATCCAGCCAATGTTACCGTCTTGACGACGGTAGACGATGTTCAGATGTTGCTTGCCGGGACTGCGGAAGAGCAGCAACGGTTCGTCGGTCATGTCGAGCGCCATCACGGCGGTCGCCACCGACATGGTCTTTAGCTGTTTCGTGCTTTCGGCGACGATCGCCGGCGCGAAATCGGCTGGGATTTCCTCATCGTCATCAGACATGCCATCCATGACAGTGTAGGCGACTTCGGCATGTCCGTTCGGGTGGCTGCTGGCCTGGTGGTCCTTGAGCTTGCGTTTGTAACGGCGCAGACGTTTCTCGATGCGCGCGGACGCTGCGTCGAACGCCAGCTGCGGGTCCATGGCTTCGCCGGCAGCATGCAGCACCACACCGCTGTCGAGATGGAGCTTGCAATCGGCCGCGAAGCGGGAACTGGACTTATGCACCGTTACCTGACCCGAATACCCCCCGTCGAAGTATTTCGTCACGGCCATACCGATCTGGTCCTCAATCCGCTGGCGGAAGGAGTCACCAATTTCCATATGTTTACCGGAGACACGCACACTCATGGAGTTTCCCTTCTTGTAGTGGTTATTGCGCGTACCAGTTTACGCCAAGCCTCAAGCTCATCCAAGCACTTCACGCGGTCAAAGACAAATTGCGTATATCGGCCGCCTTCGGGATGATGGGGATAAGTTCATGGTCGTGCTGTCCTGCAGCGATTGCGGCGGGCTTCTAGCCCCGCCGCATCTGAAAGTCAACTGCATCTTAACGGACTGTTAGGAGATCCGCAGTCTGTGGTTGAATGCCGACAACGGTCAGAAGCTGGCGACTTTTGCGATGGCGCGCTTCTCCCGCCGCCGCTGCACAGACGAAGGGATGTTCATTGCCTCGCGGTATTTTGCAACCGTACGGCGAGCCAACTCGATGCCGCCCTTCTTCAGCGTATCGACGATATCATCATCGGACAGAACCGCCTCGGAGCTCTCACTCGAGATCAGCAGGCGGATTTTGTGACGCACCGCTTCGGCGGAATGGCTATCGCCGCCTTCGACGGCGCTGATCGAAACCGTGAAGAAATATTTGAGCTCGAACAGTCCGCGTGGCGTCAGAATGTATTTGTTCGAGGTCACGCGGCTGACAGTCGATTCATGCATCTTGATGGCGTCTGCCACGGTTTTCAGATTGAGCGGCCGCAGATGGTCGACGCCGTGCACCAGGAAAGCGTCCTGCTGCCGCACGATTTCGCTCGCCACCTTCATGATCGTCTTGGCACGCTGGTCCAGGCTGCGGGTCAGCCAATTGGCATTCTGCAGGCATTCCGACAGAAAGGCGTGGTCCTGGCTGGTTTTGGAGACGCAGGCAAAATAGGATTGGCTCACCAGCACGCGCGGAAGCGTATCGGGGTTGAGCTCCACCAGCCAGCTGCCGTCTGCGGCTGGGCGCACCACGATATCGGGCATGATCGCCTCGGATATGCCGGTCTCGAAGCAGCTGCCGGGTTTCGGGTTGAGCTGGCGGATCTCCGTCATCATGTCGAGCAGGTCTTCCTCGTCGACACCGCAGAGCCGCTTCAGCGTTGCAAAGTCGCGTCGGGCGAGAAGCTCGAGATTCTGGATCAGCCGCTCCATGGCCGGATCGAAGCGATCCCTCTGCCGAAGCTGGATCGCCAGACATTCGCTGAGAGAGCGGGCGAAGACCCCCGGGGGGTCCAGCTGCTGCAGGATATCCAGCACGCGCTCCACATCCTGAGGGGCGGCGCCGAGACGCTCCGACGTTTCCTTCGGGTCGGCATGCAGATAACCGGCATCGTCGAGCTGGTCGACAAGGTACTGCGCGATCAGCCGGTCGCCCACGGCCGGAAGCGAAAAGGGGATTTGTTCGTTCAGATGATCGCGCAGCGACACCTGGCCGGCGACGAAATCGTCAAGATCGTAGCTCTCGCCAGCTTCGCTGCCGGGCATGGATTTCCATTGGCTCAGCAGTTCCGGCACGTCGGCGCGCTGTGGACTTCCGTCGTCGGGAAAGACGTTGCTGAAATTGGTGTCGAGCTCGTTGTTCAGCCGGTCCGCATTGCCGGTATTGTCGCTCTCGTACCAGTCGCTCGCCAGATCACCGGGGTTGCGGTCGAAATCATCGTCGCCGTGGGTTTCCTCCACGGTTTCGAAGCGCTCGTCCTTGGTCTCGCGATCGCCATTGCTGCCTATATCCTCGTCATTTGACGCAAATTCAAGCAGCGGATTCTTCTCGACTTCCTGCGCGATAAACTGAGTCAGTTCAAGATGGGTCATCTGCAGCAACTGGATGGATTGCATCAGTTGCGGTGTCATCACCAGGCTTTGGCTTTGGCGCAGGAAAAGATTGGCCGATAGTGCCATGGCGGACGCGGGACTCCCCTTGATCTCCTCGGGAATTCGCGTTTTCCGTTAATAAAATCTTCGCGAAATCCCAACTGGCCCAAAAATTGCTTTTTTATTGGATTTGGTCAAGTGGAACTGTGAAGCGAAGGTAAATTTCCGGAGCGCGCCAGCTTCCAATAATATTGACGTGCACTCCGGTTGAATTTCAGCCTGTCAAAGGCTGAAATTGTCGCCGAGATACAGCTTTCGTACTTCCGGATTGCTGACGATGTCGTTCGCCCTGCCATGGGTCAGGACTTCACCTGCATGGATGATATAGGCGCGATCGATCAGGCCGAGCGTTTCACGAACATTGTGGTCGGTGATCAACACGCCGATGCCGCGCGCCGTCAGGTGATGCACGAGGTTCTGGATGTCGGCGACCGAGATCGGGTCGACGCCGGCGAAGGGCTCGTCGAGAAGCATGAAAGTCGGGTCGGTTGCCAGTGCGCGCGCTATTTCCAGGCGACGCCGCTCGCCACCCGAAAGTGCTATCGCCGGCACTGTGCGCAGATTGCGAATGTGGAACTCCTCCAGCAATTCGTCAATCTTGTGCTCCCGCTTCGCCTTGTCCTTTTCGTGGACCTCGAGCACGGCGCGGATGTTCTCCTCCACCGTCAGGCCACGGAAGATCGAGGCTTCCTGCGGCAGATAGCCGACCCCGAGCCGAGCGCGGCGATACATCGGCATCGAGGTGACATTGTTGCCATCGATCTCGATCGTGCCTTCGTCGACCGGCACGAGCCCGGTGATCATGTAGAAACAGGTGGTCTTGCCCGCGCCGTTAGGCCCGAGCAGGCCGACCGCCTCACCACGCCGCACCACCAGCGAGACGCCGTTGACGACGCGCCGGGTGCGGTAGGTCTTGGTGAGGCCGCGCGCAATCAGGGTACCCTGATAACGCGCCTTGTCCGCGGCCGGTACGCCCGATGCCGTGGGGGAAGGCCCGGTCGTGCCGGGCAAGATGGAAGTGGTCGATGTCGTCACGGGGGCCAGTATCAGTTCTTCTTTTGCTGTTGTTGCTGCACTTGCTGCGACTTGGGATCGAGCTGGATCTGGACGCGGCCCCCACAAGCATCCAGCTGCGCTTCGCCCGTCGCCATGTGCACGGTGAGCTGACAACCGGTGAAAACGTTCGGTCCGTCGGTCAGCACCACCTTCTTGCCCTTGAGGATGGCAAGCTGGTTGGCCATGTCGAACGAGCCGTCGTCTGCTGTCGCCGTCTGTGTACCGGAAACGAGGTAGACCTTGTCGGTGACCAGAATGTGGTCGATGTTGGCGTCACCCGATACGAGCGACTGGTTCTGCTCCTTGGCCGCCTTGGCGACCGGATTGTCGTCCGCCGGCTTGGCATTGGCATCAGCGGGCTGCTTCTTCTTGTAGAAGACGGTCATCTTCCCGGCCTGCATCGTCGTGGTCCCCTGGACCACCTTGACGTTGCCGGTGAACACGGCCTGGCTTTCCGCGTCATGGATTTCCAGCTTGTCGCTTTCGATCTGGATCGGCTGATCCTTGGAAAGCGCAAGCCCCGGCATGTTGCTTGTCGTTGCCTGCGCGCCTGCTTCCGCCGCTGAGAAAAAGGCGAGCGCGCTGAACGCACAAAAAAGTCCTGCCTTACGCAGGCCGGAGTTGAAAATTGAATGTGTCCAATCGTTTATCATGAACCGCCCGGCTTCTGTTCGCTAGCTGTGTTGTGGAGTGCGGACGGTTCGATACGCATTTGAACCTGCCCGTCGAATTCGATTACGCTCCCCTTATCCGTCATCTTGAGCGAACGCGCAACAACCGACATGCCACCTCGCTGGATTGCAACCTGATCCTGGCTGGACAGGTCGCCTTTCTTCACATCCAGGAAAGCGGTCTTGAATTCGGCGCGCAAGCCGTTGTCCATCTGAACGACGAAAGGCTCGGTCAGTTTCAGCGTGTCGGCCTGGCGATCGAAATCGGCGCTCTGGGCCGTCACATGCGCGATCACGTCGGTATTAACAGGCATCGATGCCTTGATCGTCTTCAGCGTGATCATGTTCGGATTCCTGATATCTTGCAGCGCCTTTTCCGCAAGCAGGGAGTAATTGATGCCGTCCTTGTTGCGGCCGGCGATGGCGGGACGCTCCATGACGACCTTGCCGTCTTCGATCTTGGCGCCCTCGATCTGGATGTCGGCCGGCAGATAGGCGCGGACGACGGAGACGGCGATGAAGATGAGCGAGACGATGAAAGCGGCCAAAGGCAGCAGTATCCGCAGCCTCTTCACACGTGCGGAGTGAAAAGTGGCGATTTTATACGCGTTTCGGTCCGGCGCTGTGTGGATTGCGTGGCCGGAGGTCTCGATCGTATTGAGCATGCAACAGGTCCGTCTTTTCTGATCCGGAGAACGGCATTCACGTCACGCACAGACTGTGCCAAAAGGCCTATCGGATCGTTTCGCATTATTGCAGTGGCTTGCCAATATGGATTTTTTTCTGCAGCCAATGAATTTTGGCAGAAAAATATGCCATTTGCTGGTTTCATCCGATCAGGCGATGTCCTATCTGATGAAGCATCGGAGCGCCGTTGCGTCGACGACATCGAAAAACGGGATCGCTCTTTGCTAAGGATTGTGCCTGTTTCAAGGTATTATGCATCCGGTTCGTAGCGCATTCGGTTTGTGACAGGGAGAAATAAAGCGTCATGGACAGTTCTGCAATTGCGGACCGGCGACAATTGCGTCGCAAGCTTGGTTTTTGGCGTATTATCGCTGTTTTGCTCCTCGTTGGCCTTGGCTTTGCGCTTTATCGTTTCGTCGCGGGTGACCTGCCCGACACGCGCGGCCCCCAGGTCGCCCGCGTCACGATTTCCGGGCTCATTCAGGACGATCCCGAACTTCTGGAGCGACTGAAGAAGATCCGCGACAACAACCAGGTCAAGGCGTTGATCGTGTCGATCTCGTCGACCGGCGGCACCACCTATGGCGGCGAACGCATCTTCAAGGCGATCCGCGCCGTCTCCGCCAAGAAGCCCGTTGTCTCAGACATCCGCACCGTTGCGGCGTCCGCGGGCTATATGATCGCCACCGCCGGCGATGATATTGTTGCCGGCGATACCTCGATCACGGGGTCGATCGGCGTCATTTTCCAGTATCCGCAGGTCAAGGATCTGCTCGACAAGGTCGGCGTTTCGCTCGATGAAATCAAGTCGGCGCCGCTGAAGGCCGAACCGTCGCCCTTCCACCCGGCCAGCGAAGACGCCAAGAACATGATCCGCAACATGGTCATGGACAGCTACGGCTGGTTCGTCGATCTCGTGGCGGATCGTCGCAAATTGCCGCGCGAAGAGGTGTTGAAGCTTGCCGACGGCAGCATCTTCACCGGCCGTCAGGCGCTTCAGAACAAGCTCATCGATACGCTTGGCGGCGAAGACGAGATCCGCGCCTATCTTGAGACGCGCAAGGTCAACAAGGACCTACCGATCGTCGATTGGAAGGCGGAAGACAAAAGCTCAACCTTCTTTTGGCCGGGGGCCGCTTCCTGGTTGCTAAATCGGCTCGGTTATGCTGATTTTATGAAGGGAGAAGGCCTCCAGAAAATCATGACCGAGAAGTTGTTTCTTGACGGCCTGCTTTCTCTTTGGCAGGGTGCAGCCAATTGATAAATCAATGATTTAAGGGGGTAGCCGTGATCAAGTCGGAATTGGTGCAGATTGTTGCCGCCCGCAACCCGCATCTCTATCACCGCGACGTCGAAAATATCGTCAACGCTGTCCTCGACGAGATCACCGATGCGCTTGCTGCGGGAAACCGGGTTGAACTTCGCGGTTTCGGCGCATTCTCCGTCAAGAACCGACCTTCGCGCTCTGGCCGCAACCCGCGCACGGGCGATACGGTGTTCGTCGAGGAGAAGTGGGTTCCCTTCTTCAAGACCGGCAAGGAACTGCGCGAACGCCTGAATCCGGGCGCCGGCGACGAGGAAGACGACAACTAATAGCCGGCTCAGGCCGTTTTTTCCCGAAATGCACCCGTGGACATATCCATTGGACATGATTGTGCCGCGACGCGGTGGCACTTGAACTCGGCCGCGTCTTTCCTATTCTGCGGCTGGCGGCGTCACGCGTGCAATCGCACGGATGCGCCTGGACAAAGGAGCTGCGCAATGGCCAAGAAGATCGTCAATCTGTTGATATTGCTGCCGCTCGGCATCATCCTGATTGTATTCTGCGTTGCTAACCGGCAAACCGTGACGCTCGCGCTCAATCCGTTTCGGCCTGAAGATCAGGTCCTGTCGCTGAACGCACCGCTGTTCGTATTGCTGTTCGCAGCATTGATCCTTGGCATGCTCGTCGGCGCTGGGGTGACCTGGTTCAATCAGGGAAAGCACCGCAAGCGCGCCCGCAGCCAGTCGCAGGAGGCGGTGCGCTGGCATGCCGAGGCCGACAAGCACCGCGCGCGCGCCGAACAGATCGCCGGACAGCTCCCGTCAAAATAACCGGCTGTTGCCGAGTCGCATCTCTTTATAATCGCCTTCCGCCGAGGCGCCGTCGCCGATGATTTCGAAGCCCATTGCCTGATAGAAGGCCATCGCACGCGTATTTTTGACCAGGCATTTCAGTCGGTAGCGGCGGCTTTTCCAGTCCGGCAGCGCGGTCAGCAGGGCCTTTCCCGCGCCGTGGCCCTGAAAGGCCGGAAGAATGTACAGCATATGGACGAAATCATCCGGCTCCCAGATCGCCGCGAAGCCCGCGATCATGCCGTGCCCGTCTTCGCAGACGAACAGGCGCTCGCCCGTTGTATGGACGGCAAAGTCCTCAAGGCTGAAACGACCGGCATCGACCCAGAGAAATGTTTCCCGGCGCACGCGCAGATAGATCTCGGCAAGACGCGGCATATCCTGCTCGCGCGCCGGCCGGATGGTCCAAGTCTCTGATCTCGATATCATGAGCGAATTATATGGGCGTCAAAAGTGCCAACGGCAATCAGGCGTCGGCCTGACCGTTGATCGCTGCGGTGAAATCGGAAAAAAACTGTTGCGCGAGCTTCTTGGCGCTGGAATCGACCAGCCGCGAACCAAGCTGGGCGATCTTGCCGCCCACTTGCGCCTTGGCTTCGTATTGCAGGATCGTCTCGTTGCCATCTTCCTTCAGCACGACATCGGCTCCGCCCTTGGCAAAACCGGCAATGCCACCCTTTCCTTCGCCCGAGATCGTGTAGCTCTCCGGAGCATTGATGTTGGAGAGCGTCACGTCGCCGTTGAACGATGCGGAAACCGGGCCGATCTTCAATTTCACCTTTGCGGTCAGTTCGGTCGGCGAAACCCACTCCAGGCTCTCGCAGCCGGGAATGCACTGCTTGAGGATATCGGCGTCGTTCAGCGCCGCCCATACCGCGTCCCTGGGTGCCGCGATCCGTTCCTCGCCGGTCATGTCCATGCACAGTCCTCCCAATATCACATTTTGTGCATGGATCATCGCAGATCGGAAAGCGCTTTGCCAAGTGGCGGTCAGATGCTATTTGCACGCTCATATCAATTTCGAGACAAGCATGGTGAAACAGAAGGAACGCCGGCCCGGTCAGAAAGCTGCGGGCGGCCCTGGCGCAAAGCCCCGCCCGGAGGCTCGCCGTGATGCGCCCGTCAAGTCAGGCGGCAAAGCTCCGCCATCGCGTGACCGCGGCGAGCGGATTGCCGAACCGCGTATCGCCGCCTCCACGGTTGCGGCGCCTGAGCGTCCGCTGATCGTGAGAAACGGTGAGCGACCGCCGGAGCGCGTACCGGTCATCCTGGAATCGCTGGGTGCCGGGGATTTCCATCTGATCGACAGCGGCAATGCGCTGAAGCTCGAGCAATATGGCCCGTATCGCATCGTTCGGCCGGAGGCGCAGGCGCTGTGGCAGCCGTCGCTCGCCTCGCATGTCTGGGACAACGCCGATGCCATATTCACCGGTGATACCGACGAGGATGGCATGGGGCGCTGGCGGTTTCCGCGCGAGGCGCTCAGCGAGACCTGGCCGCTGCAGTTGCTCGGCGTCGATTTTCTCGGCCGCTTCACCGCGTTCCGCCATGTCGGCGTCTTTCCCGAGCAGATCGTTCACTGGGCATGGATGAAGGAACAGGCCGAGGCGGCGAAACGGCCGCTGAAGGTCCTGAACCTCTTCGGCTATACCGGCGTTGCTTCTCTGGTCGCCGCTGCGGCCGGCGCGGAGGTGACCCATGTCGACGCCTCCAAGAAGGCAATCGGCTGGGCACGGGAAAACCAGGCCTTGGGTCGCATGGAGAAGCTGCCGATCCGCTGGATCTGCGAGGATGCGATGAAATTCATCCTGCGCGAGGAGCGGCGGGGCAACAAATACGACATCATTCTCACCGACCCGCCCAAATTCGGCCGCGGCCCGAATGGCGAAGTGTGGCATCTTTTCGAGCATCTGCCCTTGATGCTCGATATCTGCCGCGAGATCCTGTCGCCAAAGGCGCTCGGGTTGGTGCTGACGGCCTATTCGATCCGCGCCAGCTTCTATTCGATCCATGAATTGATGCGCGAGACCATGCGCGGCGCCGGCGGCGTCGTCGAATCCGGCGAGCTGGTCATCCGCGAGGCCGGCCTCGACGGCCGCACGCCGGGCAGGGCGCTTTCCACCTCTCTCTTCAGCCGCTGGGTGCCGAAATGAACAAGGATTTCCGAAATGACGGCCCCCGCAAGGTCGGACAGGTCAAGGAAGTCACTTCGCTTGCCAATCCGATCGTCAAGGATATCAAGGCGCTGACGGTCAAAAAATCGCGCGAGGAGAGCGGCGCTTTCCTGGCCGAAGGTTTGAAACTGGTCATCGACGCACTCGAGCTCGGCTGGACCATCCGCACGCTGGTCTATGCCAAGTCCGCCAAGGGCAAGCCTTTGGTCGAGCAGGTCGCCGCCAAGACGGTCGCCGCCGGTGGGCTGGTGCTTGAGGCCAGCGAAAAGGTCATTGCGTCGATTACCCGCCGCGACAATCCGCAGATGGTGGTCGGCGTCTTCGATCAGCGCTGGCGGCAGCTTAAGGACGTCAAGCCGGCGGCCGGCGAGACCTGGGTGGCGCTCGACCGCGTGCGCGATCCCGGCAATCTCGGCACGATTATCCGCACCGCCGATGCTGCCGGCGCTTCCGGCGTCATCCTCGTCGGCGAAACGACCGATCCTTTCTCGCTGGAAACCGTGCGCGCCACCATGGGGTCTGTCTTCGCCGTTCCCGTCGTCAAGGCGACGCCGGAAGAGTTTCTGGCCTGGAAGAAGAAGGCTGATGTCTCCGTCGTCGCCACTCATCTGGCCGGTGCGGTCGATTACCGCACGATCGACTATAAGAAGAAGCCCGTGGTGCTGTTGATGGGCAATGAACAATCCGGCTTGCCGGATGTCCTGGCGAAAGAGGCCGATGCGCTTGCCCGCATCCCGCAGGCCGGCCGCGCCGACAGCCTCAATCTGGCGGTTGCGACGGCAGTCATGCTGTTCGAAGCCCGCCGCCATCTTCTGACCCTTAGCGAGAGCCGATGACCGAGAGCGAGACCCACGAGCAGGCGCCTGCAAAACCCGCACTGTTTTCCCGGCCCGTGCCGATCCTGATCTTCATCGTCATCGCAGTCATCCTCGACCAGGCCGTCAAGATCATGGTCGACCATTGGCTGCCGCTGCAGGAGATGGTGCCGGTCATTCCGATGCTGGCACTCTATCGCACCTACAATCTCGGCGTCGCCTTCTCGATGCTGTCGGGCATGGATGGCTGGTTCATCGTCGGCATGCGGCTCGTCATCGTCGTCTTCGTCCTGTGGCTTTGGCGGCGTGCCCCCAATCATCGCTGGCTTGCCCATCTGGGCTTCGCCTTGATCATCGCCGGGGCCCTTGGCAATTTGATCGACCGCTTTCTCTACGGCCACGTGATCGACTATATTCTCTTCCATACGCAGACATGGTCTTTCGCCGTCTTCAATCTCGCCGACAGTTTCATCACCGTTGGCGCCGGCTGCGTCATCCTGGACGAGCTTCTGATGCCGAAAAAGGCGAAAAACTAAAATTCTAGCGTTTCCTTGAAGGCATCGGGAAGGATGCGTGTGTTAGCCAGACTGCATGAGCACTCTGGCAAACCTGCAGGAAAAGCTTGCGGCTACGATCGCCCGTGGCCAGACGCCGCCAATCGAAGGAGCGGCCGATGGCGTGTCGTCCCTGATCACGCCGATTGAGACGCCGCGTCATGCCGAACAGCTGGCGCAGCGCCCGGCGGCGCCATGGAAGCTGCAACGCCGCTGGTTGAACGGCGGCGGCCTGGTTGTCGGCGCCGCGCTGCTCGCGATCGGCTACGCCGGCGGGCTGCCAGCACTGTTTGCCGCGCTGTGCCTTGTGGCGCTGTTGCTGATAGCGATGGCTATCTTCACAAAATGGAGCGTCGTCCGCGGTCCTGCCGTCATTATTACCGATCTCAGTGAAAACGAGCATGATCGTTTTTGGGAGCGCAGGGAAAGCACCAGCCTGCTTGCAACCATCCATGACGCACTTGGCGACATTACGGTTACGCGCGGTATCGACCGCCGGATTCTGGATGCCAATGCCACCTTCCGCAGGCTGACGGGCAGATCGAACCCGGAGGGCCTGACGCTGGAGGAAACCGGTCTCGTCTTCCGTGCCGTCACCGATGCGCAACATCAGGATGCGGAGATTGCCACGCCCGAAGGGCGGCGTACGTTCGCCTGGTACGATGTCATGTTCCGCGATCCGACGACGGGACAGTTGTGCATACAAAGCGTGGCGCGCGATGTGACCGAGGAGCGGCAGGTCACCCGCCTTCGCGAGGATGCGAGGCTGAAAGCCGAATACAACAGCGCAGCCAAGTCGCGGCTGCTGGCCACCGTCAGCCATGAAATCCGCACACCCTTGTCCGGCATCCTCGGCATGAACCATCTGCTTGCCCAGACGCGGTTGACGCTGGAGCAGGCCAATTATCTGACGGGCATTCGCCAGTCGGGCCATGCCCTGGTGCAGCTGGTCGAAGACCTCCTTGATTTTTCCACGATCGAGGTCGGCCGTTTCCAGTTGCATCCGCGCAAGGAGGCATTGCGGCCGTTGCTGGAAGGCGTCGTCGAAATGCTTGCCCATCGCGCCCACGAAAAGGGCCTGGAAATCGCGGCGAGCGTCGCGTCCGATGTCCCCGAGATGTTGGAGTTCGATCCCGCCCGCCTGCGCCAGGTCCTGTTCAACGTCATCGGCAATGCGGTAAAATTCACCCAGACAGGCGGCATCCTCATCCGAGCAGGCCTCAAAGGGCGGGACCTGACGATAACGGTCCACGACAGCGGTCCGGGGATGACGGAGGAAGAGCAGGCTCGCATTTTCGGTGAATTCGAGCAGGCTGGTTCCATCGTGGAAAAAAGTGCCGGCACCGGCCTTGGGCTTGCGATCTCCGCCCGCATTCTGCGCGAATTCGGCGGTGGGCTCAGTGTCGCCAGCCAGCACGGCAGCGGCAGCGTGTTCACCATCCGCTTCCCGGTCGGCCTGGTCGCCGAGGAGGGTGGATACAGACGGCGTAACGCCGTGCTCGAGAGGTCACGCGTCCTGTTGCTGGCGCCGGAGGGCGCGGCAAGCACAGCTATTGCGCAAACCATCCGCGCGCTCGGTGGGCATTGCCGCCTGATCGGCTCAGGCGATATGGACGAGCTGCGGCAATCTTTCCCGATGGGGGAAGGCGGTGCCTGGACGGATCTCATTGTCGATCATCGCATGGCGCCTTTGTATTTCCGCGAGGGAAGTGAACTGGCGACACCGGCGCTGCGCAAGATTTTCCTCGTCAATCCCGAGGAGCGCAACACCCATCCGCTCGATCTTTTCGACGCCTGGCTCATCCGGCCGCTGCGCGAACAGTCGCTGATCGACGTCTTGAGCGGTCGCATGCGCGGCATGGAAAGGCGTGACCATTCGAGTGACGGTGTGTCCGAGATCGGGATAACGACGCCGGAGGGCGAGGATCCCGCACTCAACATCCTGCTTGGCGAGGATGATCCGGTCAACGCGATGCTGGTTCGCGCCATGCTCGCCAAGGCCGGTCACAGGGTTCGCCTCGTCGAGGATTTCGACGGCCTGCGTGCTCGCGCGCAAAACGGCGAGGCTCGGCCGGATGTCATCGTCACCGATTTCAACATGCCCGGCGGCACCGCAGTTGCCGTCCTCGCGCAACTGCGCGCCCATGAGCGCCGGCAGGGATTGCCGCCCTTGCCGATCGTCGTATTGACCGCCGACAGCCGCGATGCGATCCGCCGTCAGGCGCTGCTCGCCGGGGCCGATGCCGTGATCCTCAAGCCCGTCGATCCTGAGCGGCTGATAGCCACCGTGCAGAGCCTGTCGAAGGTGGCTTTCGAACGCGCTTGAGCCGGACATTTGATTTTCGAATCAAGATCGCGCATATCCATCATGTCGCCTGAACCGATCAGGCGGCAATGACCGATAGTGGCTTGCGGCGACCTTCAACCTGCGCGAATTGCTGTCGTTAAGTTGGGGACGGGGCGCCCATTCAAAAATTGCAACGGGCACACTTCTTGCTTTTAGCAAAGCTGCATGTCACTTTCCTGTCGCACGAATTTGGTTTATGGCGCTATATCGGCCCGCAGGGGGAGAATCGCCATGTCCATCGAAATCTTGAATCGCGAAGCTCAGGGCGAAATGGTTCAGTCTTCAAAGGCAACGGTTGCGCCGGTTGCCAGCGATGTGCTCGGACGCATCGGAAATCTAGAAACGCGCCTTGCTCGCACGGCGCGCGAGATCGATGCCGCTCAGGCCGTCCGCTATCGCGTTTTCGTCGAGGAGATGAACGCGCAATTGCCGGCCGACGCCATGCGTCGCCAGCGCGATATCGATGGCTGGGACGCAATCTGTGATCATCTGCTGGTGTTAGACCGCTCGCTTGAAGGCGATCCGGAAGACCAGATCGTCGGCACTTATCGCCTGCTGCGCCAGGAAGTGGCCATGGCCAATAGCGGCTTCTATTCCTCCTCGGAATTCGACATCGACGCGCTGCTCGCTCGCCATCCCGACAAGCGTTTTATGGAGCTTGGCCGTTCCTGCGTGCTGCCCGCATACCGCAACAAGCGTACCGTTGAGCTGCTGTGGCAGGGCAATTGGGCCTATGCGCTGAAGCACGGCATGGGCGCGATGATCGGTTGCGCCTCCTTCCCCGGCGTCCTGCCGGAACAGCATGCGCTGGCTCTGTCCTTCCTCTACCACAACGTCCTTGCCAAGGACGAATGGACGGTCGGCGCCCTGCCGTCGCTTGCCCGCAACATGGACCTGATGCCGGTCGAAGCCGTCAATCCGAAGAAGGCTTTGATGGCGCTGCCGCCGCTGATCAAGGGTTATCTGCGCCTCGGCGCCATGGTCGGTTCGACCGCTGTCGTCGATCAGGCCTTCAACACGACTGACGTCCTGATCGTCCTGCCGATCGCCAGCATCTCGGATCGCTACGTCAATTATTACGGCGCGGATGCCGGTCGCTTCGCAAGCTGACGGATCTCAAGGGATCGCAAAAATATCCATTGCATCCGTAATGCCTCGAAGCGCGACGTGATGAGATTGCGGCGTGAGGCCGCGCGTTGTCATCAGTTCAGCGGCGCGAGGATTATCGAGCACCGAACTGGTTGCGAATATTTCGCGTGACGTGGCGAGATGCTGGACGCGCGATGCGATATTGACCGTTTGCCCGAAATAGTCCTGCCGTTCATTGAGACTCACCGCGATGCACGGTCCCTCGTGGAGGCCGATTTTCAGAAGAAGATCGTCGCTGCCCCGCTCCTTGTTGAGGCTGAGCATGGCCTCGCGCATCCGCATTGCCGCGATCAATGCCCGGTCCGGTGTCGGGAAGGTGGCCATGACGGCATCGCCGATGGTCTTGACGACCGCGCCCGCCTCCGCCGCCACGATCTCGTGCAGGATGCCGAAATGGGTCCTGACCAGATCGAAGGCTGCGAGGTCGCCGACCCTTTCGTACAGCTCGGTCGAGCCGCGCAGATCGGTGAAGAGAAAGGTGAGGCTGGTGATCTTCAGTCGCTGGTCGATATCGATCGTGTCCGTGCGATAGATGTCGCGGAACGTCTGATTGGAGAGCAGGCGCTTGGCGGTCAGGAACGGTCGGCGTTGGCCGAGCAGGGTGTGGAGAGCCTCGTTGGCCAGGCAGATCGACGGCAGCACGCGGAGGTCCGTATGGTTCTCCATCATGATGCGCAAGGGGCCGGGGCGCAGTTCGATGGCCTCGCTGTGTCGGTGCATGCGGTCGAAAACGAGCGAGAGGGTCTGCCGTTCCTTCGATGGTTCTCCCTTCACGTCGAGGAACTGCGCGGCGTGCGTGACGGGCTCGAAGATGATGGTAAATTCCGCCGGCAACTGAAGCGATATGACAGCCTTCTCGCCGGGCGGCAGTTCCAGCGATTCCAGGATGAATTGATCGACTTTCTCCTCGTAACCCTCGTCGGGAAGGTCGACGCCGGAGCCCCAATAGATCTGTCGGAAATATTCGAGGGGCGGCAGTTCGTGCGGATTGTGAGCTTCGATGTGGCGCACGCGCGGACTGACGGTGAAGGTGACTTCAACCATCTCGTCGAGCGTCGGCTCGTAGCCGGCCGCGCACAGCGTGCAGTTATAGGTTTCGCTTTGCACTGTTTTCAGCGAGGTATTGGCATCCAACACCCCACCGCAGCCCGGACAGAGAACATTCCACGACATCTCGAACAGGCCGAGGTGCGAGCCATGCAGAAAGGCGTTGATGGCCTGCTCTTCATCGAAGCCTTGGTCGGCCGCGAAGGCCAGGACATTCACGCGGTTGAGCTTGCGGTCGGGCGCCTCAACAACGAGCCGCTCGATAGCATCGACAATATCCGACCGCGCTGAATGGCGCAGTACTCCGAACAGGACCTGAGCTTCACTCATCCCTGTAATCTACACCGAATTGATGCGGCAGCCCATCACCTTTGTTCGGTCACGGGCTCCGCCATCTGGCGTAGCGGCTACGATCCTGCACCATAGGCGGCGATGGCGGCCATGTTGACGATGTCGGAATCCTTGGCGCCCATGGAGGTGATCTGCACCGGCTTGTCGAGCCCGACGAGCAGCGGCCCGATCACTGTGGAACCGCCGAGTTCCTGCAGCATCTTGGTGGAGATCGCGGCCGAGTGGAACGCCGGCATGACAAGCACGTTTGCCGGTCCGGAGAGCCGCGAGAAGGGATAGAGGCTCTCCATGATCTTGCGGTTCAGCGCCACGTCAGCGGCCATTTCGCCGTCGAATTCGAAGTTCACATAGCGCTTGTCGAGGATGCTGACGGCTTCACGCACCCGCTCGGAGCGTTCGCCCGACGGATGGCCGAAGGTGGAATAGGCGAGCATGGCGACGCGCGGCTCATAGCCCATGCGCCGGGTGAAGCCGGCTGCTTCCTCGGCGATGTCGGCCAGCTCCTCGGCCGTTGGCATGTCGTGCACGGCGGTATCGGCGACGAAGACGGTGCGGCCGCGGGCGATCACCAGCGACACGCCGATAACCCGGTGCCCAGGCTTCGCGTCGATGCAGCGGCGCACGTCTCCGAGCGCTGTCGAATAGTTGCGCGTCACGCCCGTCACCATGCCGTCGGCATCGCCCAATGCCACCATGCAGGCGGCGAAGTGATTGCGATCGTTATGGATCAGACGCGTCACGTCGCGGTGCAGGTAGCCCTGGCGCTGCAGCCGGGCATAGAGATAGTCGATATAGGCATCGACCCGCTTAGAAATGCGGGCGTTGACGATTTCGAGACCGGGGCGATTGAGGTCGATGCCGGCGCGTTCGGCGGTGGAGTGGATCAGATCCTCGCGGCCGAGCAGGATGGCGGTGCCGAGCCCCTGGTTGGCATAGGAGAGGGCGGCGCGCATGACCTGCTCTTCTTCCGCCTCGGCAAAGACGATGCGCTTCTGATGCCGGCGCACGCGCTCGTAGAGCTGAGCCAGCGTCGAGGCGATCGGATCGCGCCTGGCGGAAAGCTCGCGGGCATAGGCGGCCATATCGGGCATTTCACGGCGGGCCACACCACTCTCGATCGCCGCCTTGGCCACGGCCACCGGGATCGCCGAGATCAGGCGCGGATCGAACGGCACGGGAATGATGTATTGCGCGCCGAAACGCGGCCTTGCGCCCTGATAGGCTGCCACGACGTCGTCAGGCACGTCTTCGCGCGCAAGGCTTGCGAGCGCGTGGACGGCTGCGATCTTCATCTCGTCGTTGATGGTGGTGGCGCGCACGTCGAGCGCGCCGCGGAAGATGTAGGGAAAGCCGAGGACGTTGTTGACCTGGTTCGGATAGTCCGAGCGCCCGGTCGCCATGATCGCATCGTCGCGGATACGGGCGACTTCCTCCGGCGTGATTTCCGGATCGGGATTGGCCATGGCGAAGATGATCGGCTTGTCTGCCATCGAACGGATCATCTCGGCGGAGAAGGCGTCTTTCTGCGACAGGCCGAACACGACGTCTGCCCCCTTCATCGCCTCTTCCAGCGTGCGCTTGTCGGTCTTGACCGCATGCGCCGATTTCCACTGGTTCATGCCCTCGCTGCGGCCCTGGTAGATCACGCCCTTCGTGTCGCAAAGGACGACGTTTTCCGGGTTGAAGCCCATGGCCTTGATCAGCTCGACGCAGGCGATTGCGGCGGCACCGGCGCCGTTGCAGACGAGCTTGGTGGTCTTGAGGTCACGACCCGTCAGCTCGAGAGCGTTGATCAGGCCGGCGGCGGCGATGATGGCGGTGCCGTGCTGGTCATCATGGAAGACGGGGATGTCCATGAGTTCGCGCAGGCGCTGCTCGATGATAAAGCAGTCGGGCGCCTTGATGTCTTCGAGATTGATGCCGCCGAAGGAGGGACCGAGATAGCGCACGCAATTGATGAATTCATCGACATTCTCGGTATCGATCTCGAGGTCGATCGAATCGACGTCGGCAAAGCGCTTGAAGAGAACTGCCTTGCCTTCCATGACAGGTTTGGAGGCCAGTGCCCCGAGATTGCCCAGGCCGAGAATGGCTGTGCCGTTGGAGATGACGGCCACCATGTTGCCGCGCGTGGTATAGTCATAGGCTGTGGCGGGATCGGCGGCGATCGCCTTCACGGGAACGGCGACACCGGGCGAATAGGCAAGGGAAAGATCGCGCTGCGTCGCCATTGGCTTGGTCGGATTGATCTCGAGCTTGCCGGGGCGGCCCTGCCTGTGGAAATCCAGTGCCTCCTGATCGGTGATCCCCGCTCCTGGACGCGACTTGCTCTTGTTGTCAGCCATTGTTCCTCCAAACCTCCTGTGGGCGACCGGTCCCTCTTGCCCGATAGCTGTTGTCTTCTATAGCGGCGCACGGATAGGGTGACACCTCATTTTTTGGAAAAACTGCACCTCCGTGAACGAACGTATAACCACCAGCGTCGATGCTTTCTCGGCCGCCGAGCTTGCCTCGGAGGAAAGTCGCGCCTCCGCGACTCCGATGATGGAACAGTACATCGAGATCAAGGCGAACAATCCGGGTTCGCTGCTGTTTTACCGCATGGGCGATTTCTACGAATTGTTCTTCGAGGACGCCGTCGATGCGTCGCGCGCGCTCGGCATCACGCTCACCAAGCGCGGCCAGCATATGGGCCAGGACATCCCGATGTGCGGGGTGCCGGTGCATGCCGCCGACGACTATCTGCAGAAGCTGATCTCACTGGGTTTCCGCGTGGCCGTCTGCGAGCAGGTGGAAGACCCGGCCGAGGCAAAGAAGCGCGGCGGCAAGTCTGTCGTCCGGCGCGATGTCGTGCGTCTGGTGACGCCGGGCACGATTACCGAGGAAAAACTGCTCTCGCCTTCGGAATCCAACTATCTGATGGCGCTGACGCGCATTCGCGGCGGCGCCGAGCCGCAACTGGCGCTCGCCTGGATCGACATTTCGACGGGGGTCTTCCGGCTGGCCGAGACTGAGGCGTCGCGGTTGCTCGCCGATATCCTGCGTATCGATCCGCGCGAGCTGATCCTGCCGGATACGATGTTTCATGATCCCGAGCTGAAGCCGGTCTTCGACGTGCTCGGCCGCACGGCCGTTCCGCAGCCGGCGGTGCTGTTCGACAGCGCCAGCGCCGAGGGGCGCATCGTGAGATATTTCGGCGTTTCGACGCTCGATGGTTTCGGGACGTTCAGTCGCGCCGAGCTGGCCGCCGCTGCCGCTGCCGTCGCCTATGTCGAAAAGACCCAGATCGCCGAGCGGCCGCCGCTCGGGCTGCCGGAACGCGAAAGCGGCGCATCGACGCTGTTCATCGATCCCGCCACCCGTGCCAATCTCGAACTGGTGCGCACGCTCTCCGGCGACCGCAACGGTTCGCTCCTGAAGGCGATCGACCGCACCGTGACCGGCGGCGGCGCTCGTTTGCTCGCCGAACGGCTGATGTCGCCGCTCACCGATCCCCAGCGCATCAACGAACGGCTGGATTCGATCGGCTTCCTTACCGAGGAGCCTTCGCTCTGCAGCGATCTGCGGGCAGCGCTGAAGCATGTGCCCGATATGCCGCGCGCCTTGTCACGCCTCGCGCTCGATCGTGGCGGCCCGCGCGATCTCTGGGCGATCCGCCAGGGGCTGGGCGCGGCTGCCGATATCGCCCGTATGCTCGGTGCAGCACTTCTGCCGGAAGAACTGAAGGCTGCATTTGCTGGCCTCGGTGCCTTGCCTGACGATCTCGAAGCCCTGCTTGCCGCCACGCTCGCAGACGAACTGCCCTTGCTGAAGCGCGACGGCGGCTTTTTGCGGGAAGGAGCGAATGCCGAGCTAGACGAGGTGCGTGCGCTGCGCGACCAGTCGCGCCGCGTCATTGCCGGCCTGCAGCTGCAATATGCTGAGGAAACCGGCATCAAGTCGCTGAAGATCAAGCACAACAATGTTCTCGGCTATTTCATCGAAGTTACCGCCGGCAATGCCGGTCCGATGACGGATAGCAGCGAAGCCAAGGCACGCTTCATTCACCGCCAGACCATGGCGAACGCCATGCGGTTCACCACGACCGAGCTTGCCGATCTCGAAAGCCGCATCGCCAATGCCGCCGACAAGGCTCTCGCCATCGAGCTCGAAGCCTTCGATCGCATGGTCGCGGCCGTTGTGGCCAAAGCTGAGGCAATCAAGGCCGGCGCCCGCGCGCTATCGGTGATCGATGTCGCAGCGGGCCTTGCGCTGCTCGCCGAGGAGCAGGCCTATTGCCGGCCCGCCGTCGACGCGAGCCGCATGTTCGCCATCGAAGGCGGCCGCCATCCGGTCGTCGAGCAGGCGCTGCGCCGCCAGGCCGGCGGACCTTTCGTCGCCAATAATTGCGATCTGTCGCCGAAGGCTGACGGCAAGGACGGGGCGATCTGGCTTTTGACCGGCCCGAACATGGGCGGTAAATCGACCTTCCTGCGCCAGAACGCGCTGATCGCCATTCTCGCCCAGATGGGCGCCTTCGTGCCCGCCGCGTCGGCCCATATCGGCATCGTCGACCGGCTGTTCTCGCGCGTCGGCGCTTCCGACGATCTGGCGCGCGGCCGCTCCACCTTCATGGTCGAGATGGTCGAGACGGCGGCGATCCTCAATCAGGCGACCGAGCGTTCGCTCGTCATTCTCGACGAGATCGGCCGCGGCACCGCCACCTTCGACGGCCTTTCCATCGCCTGGGCCGCCGTCGAGCATCTGCATGAGGCCAATCGCTGCCGCGGCCTCTTCGCCACGCATTTCCATGAGCTGACGGTGCTTTCGGAAAAGCTCGGGCGGCTGTCCAATGCCACCATGCGCGTCAAGGAATGGGATGGTGACGTCATTTTCCTGCATGAGGTCGGGCCGGGTGCGGCCGACCGCTCCTATGGCATTCAGGTGGCGCGACTTGCCGGCCTGCCGGCCTCGGTGGTGGCGCGCGCCCGCGACGTTCTGACGCGCCTCGAAGATGCCGACCGCAAGAATCCCGCAAGCCAGCTCATCGATGATCTGCCGCTCTTCCAGGTGGCGGTTCGCCGCGAGGAAGCCTCCGGCCGGCGCGCGCCGTCCAAGGTCGAAGAGAGATTGAAGACGCTTGATCTCGACGACCTTACCCCGCGTGCCGCCCTCGACGTGCTCTATGAGCTGAAGAAAACTGTGACCAAGGCCGGCTGACCAAAGGCGATTGCAAGGACAATAGGATGTATATCGAAAATCTTCTCGCCGAGGTCCGCATACTGGCCGATCGCTTTTCCCCCATCGCCGCGCGCGGCAAGATCTGCGGCGAGGGCGAGGCGCCGGATTGCGAGTCCGATCGCGGTCTTCTGAACATCGCCCTGTCATGCGGGCGGATTTCCGACATCTGCACGAAAATCGCCACGGCCGGCTATTGGGAATGCGAGCGCGAAATGGTGACGCAGATCGGTGCCCAATCGCGAAACATATTGTATAGCTTGAACGAGCTCAGACGGGCGCTTGAGATGCCGAGGCCCTAAAACCGCCGATTTCTGCGTCGATTGCCGTCACGCTTCGTCAACCTTGACCCGATAGAAATCCTGAGATCGTCGATTCGACAGGTTTGGCTCAGGCTGGATTATGGAAATTCGGGCGTAGAATGCCTGTGTCAATCGCTGGGCAAAGAGGCTATAGCGCATGCAGACGAAAAGACAGGCGCGCCAGCGGTGGGCCGCAGTCAACGAACAGGAATCCGGTCGGCAGAGCATGGAAATGCATGACATCGATTTTCCCGCCATTCTCGACGTTCCCTCGCTGAGGGCGGAATGCGAGGCCCTTGCCAACCGTCATCTGGATAAGAATGAGGAGCGGTCCGCTCTGCTCGCTTTGTTGAAGAAGGCGAGCCAGGAGGGGCGCGAAGAGGCGCGGCGGTTGCTGGCAGCGCAAGGCGGCGGACTGGATTGCGCCCACCGAATTTCCTGGCTGCAGGACCAGATCATCACCGTTCTCTACGATTTTACCGTCCACCACGTCTATCCGAAGCAGGCCGGCAACTTTTCCGTCACCGCCGTTGGCGGCTATGGTCGCGATACGCTGGCACCGGGCTCGGATATCGACCTTCTCTTCCTCTTCCAGCCGAAGCCGGAGAGCGAGACGCACAAGGCGGTCGAATTCATTCTCTACATGCTCTGGGACATGGGCTTCAAGGTCGGCCACGCGACGCGCACGGTCGAGGAATGCATCCGCCAGGCCAAGTCCGACATGACTGTTCGTACCGCCATCCTCGAGACCCGCTACATTTGCGGCAACGCGCCGCTTGCCCGCGAACTGGAGGCGCGCTTCGACAAGGAGATCGTCACCAATACCGGTCCCGAATTCATCGCCGCCAAACTGGCCGAACGCGACGAGCGCCACCGCAAGGCCGGCGATACCCGCTATCTGGTCGAACCCAACGTCAAGGAGGGCAAGGGCGGCCTGCGTGATCTGCACACGCTGTTCTGGATCTCCAAATATTATTATCACGTCCGCGATCCTGTGGAGTTGGTGAAGCTCGGCGTGCTCTCGAAGCAGGAATACCGTCTCTTCGAGAAGGCCGAGGATTTCCTCTGGGCCGTGCGCTGCCACATGCACTTCCTCACCGGCAAGGCGGAGGAGCGGCTTTCCTTCGATATCCAGCGGGAGATTGCCGAGGCGCTTGGTTACCACGCCCGCCCCGGCCTTTCCGCCGTCGAACGCTTCATGAAGCACTATTTCCTTGTCGCCAAGGATGTCGGCGATCTCACCCGCATCCTCTGCGCAGCGCTTGAGGACCAGCAGGCCAAGGCGACGCCCGGCCTTACCGGCGTCATCAGCCGCTTTGCCAATCGGTCGCGCAAGATCCCCGGCACCGTCGAGTTCGTCGAGGATCGTGGCCGCATCGCGCTTGCCAATCCCGATGTCTTCAAGCGCGATCCGGTCAGCCTCATCCGCCTGTTTTTCGTTGCAGATATCAACGGTCTGGAATTCCATCCGGACGCATTGAAGCGCGTCACCCGCTCGCTCGGCCTGATCGACAACGACCTGCGCGAGAATGAGGAGGCGAACCGGCTTTTCCTCTCTATTCTCACCTCTAAGCGCGATCCGGCGCTGATCTTGCGTCGCATGAACGAGGCCGGTGTGCTCGGCCGCTTCATTCCCGAATTCGGCAAGATCGTCTCGATGATGCAGTTCAATATGTATCATCACTATACGGTGGACGAGCATCTGATCCGCGCTGTCGATGTGCTGTCGGAGATCGACAAGGGCAGGGCGGAGGAAATCCATCCGCTGACCAACAAGCTGATGCCCGCTATCGAGGATCGCGACGCGCTCTATGTCGCCGTGCTGCTGCACGATATCGCCAAGGGCCGCGAGGAAGATCATTCCGAGGCCGGCGCCAAGGTGGCGCGCAAGCTCTGCCCGCGCTTCGGCCTGTCGCCGAAGCAGACCGAGCTTGTGGTATGGCTGATCACCGAGCATCTGACCATGTCGATGGTCGCCCAGACGCGTGACCTGACGGATCGCAAGACGATCATCGATTTCGCCGATCGGGTGCAGTCGCTCGACCGCCTGAAGATGCTGCTGATCCTGACGGTCTGCGATATCCGCGCCGTCGGCCCGGGTGTGTGGAACGGCTGGAAGGGCCAGCTTCTGCGCACGCTCTATTATGAGACCGAGCTGCTCCTTGCCGGCGGCTTTTCCGAAGTGTCGCGCAAGGAGCGGGCGGAAGCCGCCGCCAATGCGCTCGAAGCGGCATTGGATGATTGGGGTCAGAAGGCTCGCAAGACCTATGTCAAGCTGCACTACCAGCCCTATCTTCTGTCCGTGCCGCTGGAAGACCAGATCCGTCACACGCGGTTCATTCGCCAGACGGACAAATCGGGCCAGGTTCTGGCGACCATGGTGCGCACCGACAGCTTCCACGCCATCACCGAGATCACGGTTCTCTCGCCCGACCATCCGCGCCTTTTGACCGTCATCGCCGGCGCTTGCGCGGCGGCCGGAGCCAATATCGCCGATGCGCAGATCTTCACGACGGCCGACGGCCGCGCCCTCGACACCATCCATGTCAGCCGCGAATTCGCCGACGACGCCGATGAACTCCGCCGCGCCGGCACCATCGGCAAGATGATCGAAGACGTCCTTGCCGGCCGCAAGCGGCTGCCGGAAGTCATCGCCACGCGCACGAAGAACCGTCGCAAGAACAAGGCCTTCATCATCCCGCCATCGGTGACCATCTCCAACAGCCTGTCCAACAAGTTCACCGTCATCGAGGTCGAATGCCTCGACCGCACCGGCCTTCTGTCGGAAATCACCTCGGTTCTCTCGGATCTGTCGCTCGACATTCACTCGGCGCGCATCACCACCTTCGGCGAAAAGGTCATCGATAGCTTCTACGTGACCGATCTCGTCGGGCAGAAGATCTCCAACGAAAACAAGCGAGCCAATATCACCGCGCGCCTGAAGGCGGTCATGGCGGGTGAAGAGGATGAGGTGCGCGAGCGCATGCCCTCCGGCATTATCGCACCCGCCGCCACACGCACCGCCGCCGCCGAAAAGTCAGATACTGAAAAGAAAGCCGGTTCAGCCGCATGAGCCTCGTTAGGAAATTCATCACGGTCGGTGGCGCGACACTTGGCAGCCGCGTCTTCGGCTTCGCCCGCGAAACGCTGATGGCCGCCGCCCTTGGCACCGGACCGATGGCCGACGTATTCTACGCCGCCTTCCGCTTTCCGAACCTCTTCCGCCGCCTGTTCGCCGAAGGCGCCTTCAACGCCGCCTTCGTGCCCCTCTTCGCCAAGGAGATCGAGGCGAACGGCATCGAGGGCGCGAAACGCTTCTCCGAGGAAGTCTTCGGCGTTCTGTTTTCCGTCCTCTTCCTGATCACCGTCGTCATGGAACTGGGCATGCCGCTGATCGTGCGCTGGATCATCGCGCCTGGCTTTGCCGGCGATCCGGATAAATTCTCGATCACGGTGCGCATGGCCGCCGTCATGTTCCCCTATCTCATGTGCATGTCGTTGACGGCGATGATGAGCGGCATGCTGAACTCGCTGCATCATTTCTTCGCGGCTGCCGTGGCGCCCGTCTTCCTGAACGTTGTTATGATCGGCGCGCTGTTCTATTCGCTCTATTTCGGCGCTCTGCCGCTGCAAACAGCCTGGTATCTCTCCTGGGGCGTGCTTGCCGCCGGCATCCTGCAATTGTTCGTCGTCTATGTTGGCGTGCGCTATGCCGGCATCAGCATCGGTTTCCGCTGGCCGCGCTTCACGCCGAATGTGAAGCGGCTGCTGATCCTTGCCATACCCGCCGCCGTCACCGGCGGCATTACCCAGATCAACCAGATGATCGGCCAGGCGATCGCCTCCAGCCGCGAAGGTGCGATCGCGGCCCTGCAATATGCCGACCGCATCTATCAGCTGCCGCTCGGGGTCGTTGGCGTTGCCGTCGGCGTCGTCCTCTTGCCGGAGCTGGCGCGCTCCTTGAAGTCAGGTCATCTGAAGGAGGCCGGCAATCTGCAGAACCGCTCGATCGAATTCGTGCTGTTCCTGACCTTGCCTGCCGCGATGGCGCTCTGGGTTCTCTCGGACGACATCATTCGCGTGCTCTACGAGCGTCGTGCCTTCCATCAGGAAAACACCATCATCGTCGGCTCGATCCTGGCGATCTACGGCTTGGGCCTGCCGGCTTTCGTGCTGATCAAGGCGCTGCAGCCCGGCTTCTACGCCCGCGAGGATACCAAGACCCCGATGCGGTTCTCCGGCGTCGCGGTCGCCACCAACTGCGCGATCGCGCTCAGCCTCTTCCCTTACATGGGCGCGCCCGGCATCGCCGTCGCCGAAGCGACCGCCGGCTGGATCAGCACCGTGCTGCTGTTCACGACGCTGTTGCGCCGGGGCCATCTGACCTGGGAATGGGGGCTTGCCCGCCGCGCCGTACTCCTGCTCGTTTCAGCCGGCGTGATGACCGGGATGATCATCTTTCTTCAGCATCGCTGGGAACCGTATCTGGCGTCCGGCGCGTCGTTGCTGACGAAAGTCGGCACGCTCGGCCTGCTGATCGCAATTTCCATGCTGGTCTATTTTGTGGTGGCCTTCCTCATCGGCGGCGCCGACCTCGGCATGATCCGCCGCAACATGAACCGCAAGCCGGCAGCATCAGCGCCGGATGCTGAGGCGGTGAATGGGAGTGACTAAGCTCCTTCGCCCCGCGATGCGGGGAGAAGGTGGCTTGGAGCGATCGAACGGCGTGAGATTGCGACAAGTCGGATGAGGGGCCTTCACGGATGTCGACATAGAGATAAACTATGCCGGCCCCACCATCGCTGCGGCTGGCCAGGATAATCTGCCGCCGCCGGACTTTTGTGCATGGCCCCTCACCGTAGCCCTCTCCCCGCAAGCGGGGCGAGGGAACGGCTTTACCAAATGCGGAGTTCTCCCATGCCCCAATCCCTCTTTCTCGTCGCCCTCGTCGTCGATGATTATGATCGCGCCAAGGCTTTCTACTGTGATTGCCTCGACTTCGACTGTCTGCTGGATGAGGTGCAGCCGGAGGGCAAGCGCTGGGTCGTGATCAAGCCGAAGGGCGGAGAAGGAGCGGCGCTGCTGCTCGCGCAGGCAGCCGATGACAGGCAGCGCGCCGCGATCGGCAACCAGACCGGCGGCCGTGTCGGCTTCTTCCTCAAGACCGATGATTTCGCCAGCGATCATGCTGCAATGAAGGCCAAGGGCGTCCGCTTCCTGGAAGAGCCGCGCCATGAGGTCTACGGCACCGTTGCGGTCTTTGCCGACCCTTACGGCAATACCTGGGATCTGATCGAGCATTCTTCGTGAGTCTCAATGATATAGCCTCTTGATCCCAGCCTGTCCGGCGTGCATAAGCCGCTCGAAACCAAGGGTCGAGTGTGAGCTCGCCCAGGCCCTCCACAAGCCTTTCGAGGACGACATGACCGAATTCAAGCCGCTCGTATTCTCCGGCGTTCAACCCACAGGCAATCTCCATCTCGGCAATTATCTCGGCGCGATCCGCAAGTTCGTGGCCCTGCAGGCCAACAACGACTGCATCTATTGCGTCGTCGACATGCATGCGCTGACCGCTCAGCTCGTGCATGACGACATGCCGGGCCAGACGCGTTCGATCACCGCCGCGTTTCTCGCCGCCGGCATCGATCCGGAGAAGCATATCGTCTTCAACCAGTCGGCCGTGCCGGGGCATGCCGAGCTTGCCTGGATCTTCAATTGCGTCGCCCGCATCGGCTGGATGAACCGCATGACGCAGTTCAAGGACAAGGCCGGCAAGGATCGCGAGCAGGCCTCGCTTGGCCTTTACGCCTATCCGAGCCTGATGGCCGCAGACATCCTGCTTTATCGCGCCACGCATGTTCCTGTTGGAGACGACCAGAAGCAGCATCTGGAGCTGACCCGCGACATCGCCATGAAGTTCAATCTGGACTACATGGAGCACATTCGCCGCACCGGCTACGGCATCGACATCACCGTCGGCGACGAGCCGGTGCATGCCTATTTCCCGATGGTCGAGCCGTTGATCGACGGCCCGGCGCCGCGCGTCATGTCGCTGCGGGACGGCACCAAGAAAATGTCGAAATCCGACGCCTCGGACCTGTCGCGCATCAATCTGCTCGACGATGAAGAGAACATCTCGAAGAAGATCCGCAAGGCCAAGACCGATCCGGATGGTTTGCCGAGCGAAGCAGACGGCCTTGCCGGCCGGCCGGAGGCCGACAACCTGGTCGGCATCTATGCCGCGCTCGCCGACAAGTCGAAGGCGGAGGTTCTCTCTGAATTCGGCGGCCAGCAGTTCTCGGTCTTCAAGCCGGCTCTGGTCGATCTTGCCGTGCATGTGCTCTCGCCGATCACCACCGAGATGCGCCGGCTGATGGCCGATCCCGGCCATATCGATGCCGTCCTGCGTGACGGCGGCGCCCGGGCCCGCGCTCGCGCCGACGTGACGATGAAGCAGGTCCGCGACATCGTCGGCTTCATCTACTGATGATCTCGTAGAGCAGGGCTCCCGTCGCAAAACGGGGGCTTGCAAAACGCCGCCTTCGGGTGTCAGAGTCGCCGTATGGTTTCAAAACGTCTCTCACGGCTCGAAGGTCATCGCCGCAAGTTCATGGCGGTCATCGACGGCACACCAGAATGCCAGCGCGCCGTCCATTATGCCGGCCGGCGCGCCAAGAATTCCAATGGCGGCCTCGTGCTCCTCTACGTGATCCCCGAGGGCGACTTCCAGCAATGGCTTGGTGTCGAGGAGATCATGCGGGCGGAGGCGCGCGAAGAAGCCGAGGCAGTGACGGCTAAGGCGGCGCAGAGCATCCGCGAGAATGTCGGCATCGATGCGGAAATCGTCATTCGCGAGGGATCCGCCGCCGAGCAGATCAATGCCGTGATCGAAGAGGATCGCGATATCGCGCTGCTCGTTCTTGCCGCAGGTTCGGCCAAGGAAGGGCCGGGTCCGCTGGTCTCGTCGATCGCCGGGCGCGCCGCAGCCTTTCCGATCCCGGTAACGGTGCTGCCTGACACGCTGACCAACGAGGAAATCGACGCCCTCAGCTGATGCTTGCATGCTATTTCGTGAGAATCACTCTCTTGAATAGAGAGGCCAAAAGGCCTATTTTCTTTTGAAGTATTCTAAAGTCGGGACCGGGTTTGTGCCCGCCGCATGGAGATCAAGATGTTCATTCAGACCGAAGCGACGCCGAACCCCGCGACCCTGAAGTTCCTGCCGGGCAAGGTGGTGATGGAAAACGGCACGGCCGAGTTCCGCAGTGCCGAGGAAGCGGAAGTCTCGCCGCTTGCGGCCCAGCTCTTCGAGATCCCTGGCGTCACCGGCGTTTATTTCGGTTACGACTTCATTTCCGTCTCCAAGGAGCAACAGGAATGGCAGCATCTGAAGCCCGCTATTCTGGGCTCGATCATGGAGCACTTCATGTCGGGCAAGCCCGTAATGGGTTCCGCCTCGGTTCTGTCCGAGGTGCAGGATGCAGGCGGCGAATTCTTCGATGAAGGCGATGAGGCGATCGTGCTGACCATCAAGGAACTGCTCGAGACCCGCGTGCGCCCCGCCGTTGCCCAGGATGGCGGCGACATCACCTTCCGCGGCTTCCGTGACGGCAAGGTCTACCTCAACATGAAGGGATCCTGCGCAGGTTGCCCGTCTTCGACGGCGACGCTGAAGCACGGCGTGCAGAACCTGCTGCGCCATTTCGTTCCGGAAGTTCAGGAAGTCGAAGCCGTCTAATCCCCGGCTTTTCGGAAAGTTGACATGATCGTACTGGCGCTCGACACGGCAGGTGTGGATTGCGCTGCCGCTGTGTATGATAGCGGCAGTGATTCTGTGATGGGGGAGGTCACGGAAACGATCGGACGAGGACATGCCGAGCATCTGATGCACGTGATCGACGAGGCGCTGGCGAAAGCCGGTACGGCGCTCTCAGATGTCGAACGCGTCGTCGTGACGGTTGGTCCCGGTTCCTTCACCGGCATCCGCATCGGCGTTGCCGCCGCGCGTGGTTTTGCACTCTCCCTCGATATTCCGGCCGTTGGCGTCACGACCCTTGAGGTCATGGCGGCGGCTGCAGGAAAGCAGAATCCTGGCAAGCCGGTTCTGGCCGCCATCGACGCCAAGCGCGAGGAGATCTATCTCCAGGCCTTTGACGCCAATGGCGACCCTCTGGACGAGGCACGTGCGGTGACAGTCGATGAGGCGCGGACGATCGCTGCCGCCTTCGACGGTATCGTCACCGGAACGGCTGTCGCCCGGTTGAGCGATGCGCCGCCAGCGGAGCGGCCTGATGCATTTCCGATTGCCGTCGTCGCTCGGCTGGGCGCTGCCAAACCGGTCAGCGAAAAGCCGAAGCCGCTTTATCTTCGCGGACCCGACGCCAGACCGCAGGCCGGATACGCAGTTGCCAGGCAATAGAAATGCTCGAATCCTATCTCACTCTGAAAGCCGAGTACGAAATCATCCCGATGGAGTTGAAGGATTGCGCCGAGGTGGCGCTCCTGCACGGTGAACGATTTTCGCGGGTTTGGGACGAGACCGAATTTCAGGATCTCCTCTCGCAGGACCTGACTTTCGGCTTCGTCGCCCGCCAGACCAACGCCATCCTGAAGAAGGCGCTTCCCGGCTTCGTGCTGGCAAGGCATGTGGCGGGAGAAGCCGAGATCCTGACGATCGCCGTCAATGCCAAGCTCGGTCGTTCCGGTCTCGGCTGGCGGCTGATGCAGGCGGCCCTGCGCGAAGCGCGCAATCGCGGCGGCGACACCATGTTCCTGGAGGTCGATGGCGGCAATCAGCCGGCGCTCGGCCTCTACCGCAAGCTCGGCTTCGAGACGGTCGGTGAACGCAAGGCCTATTATGTCAGCGACAACGGCACGAAGTCGTCGGCGCTTGTCATGCGCCGCGTTCTTCGCTAGTCCGTTGTCGCAGTCCAATAGACCGAAGACAGCAATCGATGGATGATCCCGTAAAAACCCTGGAGGAGCTTTGCGCCGAGCGCGGCATGCGCATGACGGAGCAGCGCCGGGTCATTGCACGTATCATCGAGACCTCCGAGGATCACCCGGATGTCGAGGAGCTTTACCGGCGTTCCGTGATGGTGGATGCGAAGATCTCGATCTCCACGGTCTATCGCACCGTGAAGCTGTTCGAGGATGCAGGCCTGCTCGCTCGCCACGATTTCCGCGATGGCCGCTCGCGCTACGAAACGGTGCCGGAAGAGCACCATGATCATCTGATCGATCTGAAGAGCGGCGAGGTGATCGAATTTCATTCGCCGGAAATCGAGGCGCTGCAGGAGCGCATTGCCCGCGAACACGGTTTCAAGCTCGTCGACCATAGGCTGGAGCTTTACGGCATCCCGCTGAAGAAGGACGAAGGTTGAGGTGAAGGCTGTCGTGCGGGAGCGAATGATTTGATGACCTGGCTGCGCGTCGGCTGTGCCGCCATCGTCATTTCTGTCGTCAGCCTGGTGCTGCTGCCGCTGCAGATTCTTTGTTTGCGTTTCGACTGGAAGCTTAGGCGATATCTGCCGCGCTACTGGCATCGCATCGTCTGCTATTGGCTCGGCGTCCGCATCCATGTGATCGGAAAGATCGAGGCTAACAGGCCGTTGATGCTCGCCTCGAACCACTCCTCCTGGCTCGATATTCTCGTGCTTTCGGCGGTCGCCGATGTTGCCTTCATCGCCAAATCCGAGGTGCGGGACTGGCCGATCTTCGGTCTTTTCGCGCAATGGCAGAAGAGCGTCTTCATCGAGCGTGAACAGAAGCGCAAGACCGGCGACCAGGTGAACGAGATCGGCGAGCGCATGGCTGCCGGCGAAATCATGGTGCTGTTTCCGGAAGGGACGACTTCCGATGGCAATCGCCTGCTCGAGGTCAAGTCCTCGCTGTTCGGTGCCGCCGCCGCCGCGCTACCGAGGACACCGGATGCCGTCGTGCATGTCCAGCCCGTGGCGGTCGCCTATACCCGCATCTACGGTATTGCCATGGGTCGTTATCACCGACCGATCTCGGCCTGGCCCGGTGACATCGAGCTGGTGCCGCATCTGAAGGATATCGTTGCCTGTGGTGCTATCGATGTCGATGTCTGTTTCGGCGAGGCCGTGGATTATCGTGCCGGCTCCAACCGCAAGGAAGTCAGCGCCACCATAGCGCGGCGCATCCGCACAATGCTCGCCAGCCGCCTGCTCGGCCGCGAGATCGCTTGATTTCCAGGTGATTCCAACTTTTTCATTTTCTCGGCAAGCAAAAGCCACTACATAGCGGCCATGACCAAGGACAGTGCACTTCTCGACGCCCCGGCGACGGCTGCATCGCAGCTCGGCCACCGCGACGGCTCCAACAGCCGCAAGGTTTTCATCAAGACCTACGGCTGTCAGATGAATGTCTATGACTCCACACGGATGAGCGACGCGCTTGCCCGCGATGGCTATGAGCCGACCGAGGACATGGAGGAGGCCGATCTCGTCCTGCTGAACACCTGTCATATCCGCGAGAAGGCGGCCGAAAAGGTCTATTCCGCGCTTGGCCGCCTGCGCGACATGAAGAAGCGCAAGGCCGCCGACGGCCGCGAGATGATGATCGGGGTTACCGGCTGCGTCGCCCAGGCAGAGGGCGAAGAAATCCTCCGCCGCGCGCCTGCCGTCGATGTGGTCATCGGCCCGCAGACCTATCACCGCCTGCCGGATGCGCTACGCCGCGCCAAGGAAGGCCATCGCGTCGTCGATACGGAATATGCGATCGAGGACAAGTTCGAACATCTGCCGGCGCCTGAGAGGGCGAAGATCCGCGCGCGGGGCGTCACCGCCTTTCTGACGGTCCAGGAAGGTTGCGACAAGTTCTGCACTTTCTGCGTGGTTCCCTATACGCGCGGCTCCGAAGTCTCCCGCTCGGTCGCCCAGATCGTCGAAGAGGCCGAGAAACTTGTGGATGGCGGCGTGCGCGAAATCACGCTGCTCGGGCAGAACGTCAATGCCTGGCATGGTGCCGGCCCCAAGGGTGAAGCCTGGAGTCTCGGAGATCTGCTCTATCGTCTGGCGGAAATTCCCGGCCTTGCCCGGCTGCGCTACACGACCAGCCATCCGCGCGACATGGATGAGCGGCTGATTGATGCGCATCGCAACCTGCGCACGCTGATGCCTTACCTGCATCTGCCTGTTCAGTCCGGTTCGGACCGCATCCTGAAGGCGATGAACCGGCGGCATACGGCTGCCGAATATTTGGCGCTCATCGAGAAAATCCGCGCCGCGCGGCCGGATATCGCCCTTTCCGGGGATTTTATCGTCGGTTTCCCGGGGGAGACAGATCAGGATTTTGAGGATACATTGAAACTGGTCGAGGAGGTGAACTATGCGCAAGCCTTCTCGTTCAAATATTCCACGCGTCCGGGTACGCCCGGTGCTGACTTGAAGGACCAGGTGGCCGAAGAGATCAAGGCGGAACGGCTGGAACGGTTGCAGGCGTTGCTGTTGAAACAGCAACACGCGTTCGCTGACGTCTGTGTGGGCAAAGTCGTGGATATCCTCCTGGAAAAGCCGGGCCGCATGCCGGGCCAGTTGATTGGACGATCTCCCTGGCTGCAATCTGTGAATGTTGATGCAAAAGCATCGCAAATCGGTGACATTATCAACGTACGAATCACCGGAACCAGCACGAACAGCCTTTTCGCTGAATTGCTCTAGGTTCTGGACGGGCACAAGGAGCCACACCGCTTGAACGGACAGGAATTGGTTTCTTCTTCATCGCGCCAGCCACGCACCGCGAGCGACGCCAATCACTTCATCCTGACGTTCGAGAACAATAGGTTCGCCAGCGAACTTTTCGGGCAGTTCGATCAGAACTTGAAGCTGCTTGAGGAGCGTCTCGGCATAGATGCCCGAGCCCGCGGCAATTCTGTCGTCATAACAGGCGATGTGCCGGCCACCAATCAGGCGCGCCGTACGCTCGATTATCTCTATGACAAGCTGCAAAAAGGCGGCAATGTAGAGCGTTCCGACGTGGAAGGGGCAATCCGCATGGCGGTTGCCGCCGACGACCAATTGACGCTGCCGACCATGGAGAGAAAAGCCAAGTTGACGATGGCGCAGGTTTCGACGCGCAAGAAGACGATCATCGCTCGCACGCCGACCCAGGATGCCTATTTGCGTGCCCTGGAGCGGTCCGAGATGGTCTTCGGCGCCGGCCCCGCCGGCACAGGCAAGACCTATCTCGCCGTTGCGCACGCCGCCCAGCTCCTGGAGCGCGGCGCCGTGGAGAAGATCATCCTGTCGCGGCCGGCCGTCGAGGCCGGTGAGCGTCTCGGCTTCCTGCCCGGCGACATGAAGGAGAAGGTCGATCCCTATCTCCGTCCGCTCTATGACGCGCTCTACGATATGATGCCGGGCGACAAGGTCGAACGTGCCATCACCGCAGGCGTCATCGAGATCGCGCCGCTTGCCTTCATGCGCGGCCGCACGCTCGCCAACGCCGCCGTCATCCTTGACGAGGCGCAGAACACGACTTCGATGCAGATGAAGATGTTCCTGACCCGTCTCGGCGAAAATTCGCGGATGATCATCACGGGCGATCCTAGCCAGATCGACTTGCCGCGCGGCGTCAAGTCCGGCCTGGTGGAAGCGTTGCAGCTGCTCAACGGCGTCGAGGGCATCAGCATCATCCGCTTCAAGGATACGGACGTCGTCCGTCACCCGCTGGTGGGGCGCATCGTTCGGGCCTATGACTCAACCTATGCCGCACAGGCAGAGGAAGGCGCTCCGCAGATTTGATCTGCGGCGCACAAGATCATGGCCGAACTCGACATACAGATCAGTGTGGAGGAGGGCGCTTGGCCCTCCGAAGAGGTATTGCAGACACTCGCCGAGCGTGTGCTGGAAGTAGCCGCGAGCTACCTTAGGAAACACGAGAAGCAGCCCTTTCCGAAAACGGCGCCGGAATTGTCGCTGGTGTTCACCGACGACGCCTCGATCCGCGAGATCAACGCCGAATGGCGCTCGCAGGACAAGGCCACGAACGTACTTTCCTTCCCCGCCTTTCCGCTGCAGCTCGGCGGCAAGCCCGGCCCCATGCTTGGCGATATCATCATCGCCAGGGAGACGGTGGAGCGCGAGGCGATCGACCTCGAAAAGAGTTTTGACGACCATCTGACCCATTTGATGGTGCATGGTTTCTTGCATCTCTTCGGCTACGACCATATTAATAATAGCGAAGCCGAAAGAATGGAGGGGCTGGAGACTCGCATTTTGGCGGAGCTTGGCCTATCTGATCCCTATGCGGGACAAGACCCCATTTGATTTGAACCCTGTCTGACCAGGAACAATGAGCGACTTTACGACAAGATCGGCCCCCGAGGCCAAAGACGGCGCCGATACGGCCTCCTCCGACGAGGTTGGCAGTAGTAGCAACGGCAAGCGATCCCAATCTTCATTCTGGGCGCGTGCTGCGCGGATTCTGCGCCCGGCACAGGACTCGGCGCGGCTGCGCGAGGATCTCGCCGACGCGTTGATGACCAACGCGACGGGTGACGATGCCTTTTCCCCGGATGAGCGGGCGATGTTGCACAACATCCTTCGCTTCCGTGAGGTGCGCGTCGAGGACGTCATGGTGCCGCGCGCCGACATCGAGGCGGTGGACCAGAACATCACCATCGGCGAACTGATGATCCTGTTCGAGGAGAGCGGCCGCTCGCGCATGCCTGTCTATGCCGATACGCTGGATGATCCGCGCGGCATGGTGCATATCCGCGACCTCCTGTCCTATGTCGCCAAGCAGGCTCGCAACAAGCGCCGCGGCGGCACCGCCAAGGTTGCCGGGTCCGCGACGGGTGCGACTGCTGCGGCAGAAAAGGTGGCGCGCTCGGCCAAGCCCAATTTCGATCTCTCCCGCGTCGACCTGCAGAAGACGCTGGCGGAGGCCGGCATCATCCGCAAGATCCTGTTCGTGCCGCCATCCATGCTGGCCTCCGACCTCTTGCGCCGCATGCAGGTCAACCGCACGCAGATGGCGCTGGTCATCGACGAATATGGCGGTACGGACGGCTTGGCCTCGCATGAAGATATCGTCGAGATGGTCGTCGGTGACATCGACGATGAGCATGACGATGACGAGGTGATGTTCAAACGCGTTTCCGAGGACGTTTTCGTGGCCGACGCCCGCGTCGAACTGGAGGAGATCGCCGAGGCGATCGGCCCGGATTTCGACATCGCCGAGCAGGTGGACGAGGTGGATACGCTCGGCGGCCTGATCTTCTCCGCGCTCGGCCGCATTCCCGTGCGTGGCGAACTCGTGCAGGCGCTGCCGGGCTTCGAGTTCCACATTCTCGATGCCGATCCGCGCCGCATCAAGCGGGTGCGCATCACGCGCAAGCGGCATGCCGCACGCCGTCGCCCCATCAAGGCGGAAGGCGAGATCGGCGCCCTCGAGCGCGGCTTGCCGTCACCGGAGGCGATTGCCGAGGAAACTTCGGCCGAGCGCAACGCCGCCAACCAATAAACGGCGCTTCGGCGGGACAAGCCGCTGCTTTTTTGAAAGACTGCTGCCAGTTGATTCGCGGTTGGACGGAGCTGGCGCATGGAATGGCTTTCGGGCAGGGTGATCCTCGTCTGGGGTTTTAAACGCGCGCTGCTTGCCATTCTGGCTGGTGCCTTCGGCGTGCTGGCGTTGCCGCCCTTCGGCTTCTTTGCCGCCATGTTCGTCTCCTTCACGCTGCTGGTATGGCTGCTTGACGGCGTCGCTGCCGGCCCCGATAGCGGGCTTTTAGGCCGGCTGTGGCCGGCCTTCTTTACCGGCTGGCTGTTCGGTTTCGGCTATTTCGTCGCCGGCTTGTGGTGGCTCGGCCATGCGCTGCTGATCGATGCCGATGAGTTTGCCTGGGCGCTGCCGCTGGCAATCCTCGGCCTGCCGGCCTTCCTGGCGATCTTCTACGGTGCGGCGACCGTGCTTGCCCGAATTCTCTGGTCCGACGGCGTGGGGCGCATCGCGGCACTCGCCTTCAGCTTCGGTCTGCTGGAATGGCTGCGGAGCTTTCTCTTCACAGGCTTTCCCTGGAATATGATCGGTTATGGCGCCATGCCCATTCCGCTGATGATGCAGTCGGCGCATGTGATCGGCGTGCTTGGCGTCACCGTGCTTGCCGTCTTCGTCTTCGCCGCGCCGGCCCTGCTCGGGACGCGCCAGGGCCGGGTGCCAGGGGTGGCGCTGGCGGTGCTCATCGCCGCCGCCGATTTCGGCTACGGGTATTATGCGCTGAGCCTGCCGGATGCGCCGTCAGCCGGCGGCAAGGCGGCACCCATCGTGCGCATCGTCCAGCCGTCTATCGATCAGGAAACCAAGATGGATTCGGATGCGGACCGCACCGCCATCTTCGACAAGCACCTGGCGCTCTCGGTGCAGCCGCCGGCCAATGGCGGCAAGCGCCCCGATATCATCGTCTGGCCGGAAACCGCCGTGCCCTTCATCCTGACCGACAATCGCGATGCGCTCGCCCGCATCGCCGACCAGCTCGAGGACGATCAGATCCTGATCACCGGCGCGGTTCGCGTCGAGGACATGGGGCCGGGCGCCGCGCCGCGCTATTATAATTCGATCTATGTCATCGACGGCCGCGGCCAGATCATCGGCGCATCCGACAAGACCCATCTCGTGCCTTTCGGCGAATATGTGCCCTTCGAAAGTATCCTGAGCTATCTCGGTATCGAGAACGTCGTGGAATTGCCGGGAGGATTTTCCGCGGCCACGAAGCGGCAATTGCTGACTTTGCCTGATGGCGCCAAGCTTTATCCACTGATTTGTTACGAGATCATCTTCCCGAACGAGATGACGCCGGAAATCCGGCAGGCCGACGCGATATTGAACGTCACGAATGATGGCTGGTTCGGCGACACGCCGGGGCCTTATCAGCATTTCCTGCAGGCAAGGGTAAGGGCGGTGGAGCAGGGCCTGCCGCTGATTCGCAGTGCCAATACCGGCATTTCAGCCTTTGTCGATCCGCATGGGCGCGTGCTCTCCGGAATCGACTATAATCAGCAGGGTTTCATCGACGCGACTTTGGGTCGTGCAACTGTGTCGCGTATCGACGACAAAGCAAGAAATATATACTTCTGGTTGATTGTCGGTGTAGTCGGCATAATCGCTTTGATTTCACGCATGGGTTTTATTTCAAGGGTGAATTGACCAAAAAACCCTAAAATTGCATAGTGCTTGATGTCCGCCTTTTTGAACGTAAACTGGAGGCCTTGGGGGCGTCGGCTGCAACGTGGCGTTATAGGGGTGGTGAAGGGTACCGGGTGGCAAGGACCTGAATTCAACCTATGTTAGGGTAATATGATGATTGAGAACAAAAAAAAGCCGAACCCCATCGACATTCATGTCGGAAGCCGCATACGCCTCCGCCGCACCATGCTTGGCATGAGCCAGGAGAAGCTCGGCGAAAGCCTCGGAATTACGTTTCAGCAGATCCAGAAGTACGAGAAGGGCACCAACCGCGTCGGTGCAAGCCGTCTCCAGAATATTTCCAGCATTCTCAATGTCCCCGTTTCCTTCTTCTTCGAGGACGCCCCGGGCGAGCATAACACTAGCGCCGGCGGCATGGCCGAGGCGTCCAGCTCCAATTATGTCGTCGATTTCCTGTCTTCCTCCGAGGGTCTGCAGCTCAATCGCGCCTTCGTGAAGATTTCGGACGGCAAGGTCCGTCGCAAGGTGGTCGAGCTGGTCAAGGCGCTCGCGGCCGAGGCGGACGCCGAATAGGCCTTTGGGGGCAGCACCGGTATGGTTAAGCCGAGAGGCGGTCATTTTGGCCGCCTTTTCTGCATTTATGGAAAAATTTTATCACTTCGCCCGGGATATAAAGATATATTTATGTCCTTGTGCGGCTTGTTTTTCGAGCTGGAGGCGACTATCAAATGAAGAGATTTGTTCTTTGAGGGGAATCCCGTATGCGCGCGAATTATCTGTTTACGAGTGAGTCTGTTGCCGAAGGTCACCCGGATAAAGTTTGTGACCGTATCTCCGACGAAATCGTCGATCTGGTTTACCGCGAGGCCGCAAAGACCGGCGTGAACCCCTGGGGCGTGCGCATTGCCTGCGAGACCCTTGCCACCACCAACCGCGTCGTTATCGCCGGCGAAGTTCGTCTGCCGCCGAGCCTGATGAAGAAGGACAAGGACGGCAACGACGTCATCAATCCCTCGAAGTTCAAGGCTGCGGCTCGCCGCGCCATCAAGGATATCGGCTACGAGCAGGACGGCTTCCACTGGAAGAAGGCGCGCATCGACGTGCTCCTGCATTCGCAGTCCGCCGACATCGCCCAGGGCGTTGACAATGCCTCCGACCAGCAGGGCGACGAAGGTGCAGGCGACCAGGGCATCATGTTCGGCTACGCCTGCCGCGAAACGCCGGATCTCATGCCGGCGCCGATCTACTATTCGCACAGGATCCTGCAGCTGCTCGCCACCGCCCGCAAGAAGGGCGACGGCGATGTCGCAAAGCTCGGCCCGGACGCCAAGAGCCAGGTGACGGTTCGCTACGTCGACGGCAAGCCGGCTGAAGCAACCTCGATCGTGCTGTCCACCCAGCATCTTGACGACAGCTGGGATTCGAAGAAGGTTCGTGCCGTCGTCGAGCCCTATATCCGCGAAGCGCTTGGCGATCTGAAGATCGCGCATGATTGCAAGTGGTACATCAATCCGACCGGCAAGTTCGTCATCGGCGGTCCGGACGGCGACGCCGGCCTCACCGGCCGCAAGATCATCGTCGACACCTACGGCGGTGCAGCACCGCACGGCGGCGGCGCTTTCTCCGGCAAGGACACCACCAAGGTCGACCGCTCCGCTGCCTATGCGGCGCGTTACCTTGCAAAGAACGTCGTGGCGGCCAGCCTTGCTGATCGTTGCACGATCCAGCTCTCCTACGCCATCGGCGTCGCCCAGCCGTTGTCGATCTATGTCGACCTGCACGGCACGGGCAAGGGTGTCAGCGAAGACGATGTCGAAGCAGCCATCCGCAAGAGCATGGATCTTTCGCCGACGGGCATCCGCCGGCATCTCGATCTCAACAAGCCGATCTATGCCAAGACCTCTGCCTATGGTCATTTCGGTCGGAAGGCCGGCCGTGACGGTTCCTTCTCCTGGGAGCGTACGGATTTGGTGAAGGCTCTCAAGGAAGCTGTGAAGGTGCGGGAAGCCGCATGATCGACGTCGCTCGCCGGTCGCGGGCGACGGAAGCATTCTTCGGCCGGCGCAAGGGTAAGGCCTTGCGCGGCCAGCAGGCCGAGAAGCTGGAGGTATTGCTGCCGCGATACCTTGTCGATCTTTCCGCTCCGGCGCCGCAGCGGCTGAATGACCTTTTCCCGGTACCGACCGAGCGTCTGCGCCTGGAGATCGGTTTCGGTGGCGGCGAGCATCTGATCCACAGGGCAATGGAACAGCCGACCACGGGCTTCATCGGCGTCGAACCATTCGTCAATTCCATGCAGAAGCTGCTTGCGCGTGTCGAAGAAACCGGCGCGCGCAATGTCCGCGTCTACAATGATGACGCCACCCAGCTGCTGGATTGGCTGCCGGACGGCTGCCTGGACCAGATCGATCTGCTCTATCCCGATCCCTGGCCGAAGAAGAAGCATTGGAAACGCCGCTTCGTTTCGCAGGTGAATCTCGCTCGTTTTCATCGCGTGTTGAAGCCAGGTGCGCTGTTCTGCTTCGCTTCCGACATAGACACATATGTCAATTGGACGCTGCAGCACTGCCATGCGCATGGTGGGTTTGAATGGACTGCGCGGAATGCAGCCGATTGGCTGACGCCTTACGAGGGATGGCCGAGCACACGCTATGAGGCAAAGGCGCGGCGCGAAGGGCGGTCTTCGGCCTATCTGACCTTCGAGAGGGTCTGATTGCAGCGCTCCGGGCGAAAATGTCGGATTGAACAGCCGCTATTTCATCAAGACTGCCGTATGACGCATGCCGACTCGAATACACATGCGTCACAACGTTGGCCGGTGTGGGCGGTCCTATATGAACGGTGAAGCTCACCGTCAGGCGATATCGTCGGTCAGTGCAGGCTGATCGTCTTGAGTTCGTCCTCGGCAGCACGATAAAAGGTGCTGGAGCGATTGTCCGTCAGCAGGATCGGCGTGCCGTCGGCACCGAAGAGAGCCCAGAGGTCGACATCGGGATCGATATCGGGCGCCTCGGGAAAGCAACGGGATACTTCGTTCCAATCCATCTTTCTGATATAGGCGACTTCGCCGGTGCCGATATTGGCAAGCTCGGATTCTGTTAGGCGGGCGTTAGCTTCTTTCAAAAGCATGTTCGTACCTCCAGTATGAGGGACCAACGGCAGTGAGCCGTTGTCCTACTGTGAGACCGAAATGTTAATTTTCTTTACTATGCGATCCGGTTCCGGCCGAATGAGATCGACGGAGAGAAGACCGTTCTTCAGAACGGCGCCAAGGACTTGCATGCCGTCGGCAAGGACGAAGACGCGCTGGAACTGCCGGGCGGCGATGCCACGATAAAGATAGTCGCGCTCCCCCTGTTCGACCTGACGCCCGCGGATCAGAAGCTGGTTCTCTTCCGTTGTGATATCAAGTTCGTCTTCCGAAAAGCCGGCAACTGCAAGCGTGATGCGTAGACGCTCCGGCTCGCCCGAGAGGCGGTCGGCCTGCATGCGCTCGATATTGTAGGGAGGATAACCGTCACTGGCCTTGGAAATCCGTTCCAGTGTCTTTTCCATGGTGTCGAACCCCAGAAGCAGGGGGCTGGCAAAAGGCGTCGTCCGGCTCATCGTTTCAAGTCCTTGGTGTCAAGCGACTGTTCCGGACCTGATCTTCAGCACCCGGTTGTCCCTAATATGGGCGTACGTGCCATTGAGTGCAAGGCATCATGCCTTCGCATTTGCGAGACCGAACCCGCTTTCGTCGCGGCTTTGAATGCCTTGACAAAGTCTGAGCGGACTCGCATCAAAGCCCGTCGATCTGCACCGGAGGAAAGTTACAGACATGACCGAACCCAGAAAAATCATCATCGATACCGACCCCGGCCAGGACGATGCTGCCGCGATCTTGCTTGCTTTCGGCAGCCGCGAGGAGATCGACGTGCTCGGCATAACGACGGTCGCCGGCAATGTGCCGTTGCCGCTGACGAGCCGCAACGGCCGCATCATTTGCGAGCTCTGCAACCGTCGCGATGTGAAGGTTTTCGCTGGCGCCGATGCGCCGATCAAGCGCAAGCTGGTCACCGCTGAACATGTGCATGGCAAGACCGGCCTCGACGGTCCGGATCTGCCCGAGCCGACCATGGAGTTGCAGCCGGGCCATGCCGTCGATTTCATCATCGACACGCTGCGCGGCCAGCCCGAGGGCGCGGTCACGCTCTGCACGCTCGGCCCACTGACCAATATCGCGCTGGCCTTCCAGAAGGCGCCCGACATCGTCGGACGCGTGCGCGAGCTGGTGATGATGGGGGGCGGCTTTTTCGAGGGCGGCAACATTACGCCGGCGGCCGAATTCAACATTTACGTCGATCCCGAAGCGGCCGATATCGTTTTCCGCGCCGGCGTGCCCATCGTCATGATGCCGCTCGACGTCACGCACAAGCTGCTGACGCGCAAGGATCGCGTCGCTCGCATCGCCGCCATCGGGACTCCGCCCGCCAAGGCCATGGTCGAGATGCTGGAGTTCTTCGAACGCTTCGATATCGAGAAATACGGTTCGGATGGCGGCCCGTTGCACGATCCGACCGTGATCGCCTATCTCCTGAAGCCCGAGCTGTTCAAGGGCCGCGATTGCAATGTCGAGATCGAGGTGACATCCGAGCTGACCGTCGGCATGACTGTCGTCGACTGGTGGGGCGTCACCGACCGCAAGCAGAATGCCAAGGTCATGCGCGATGTCGATGCTGACGGCTTCTTTGCACTGCTGACGGAACGCTTCGCCCGCATCTGATGCGCGCGAGCAAGAAAAAGGCCGCCGGATCGCTCCGGCGGCCTTTTCGGTTGCTGAGTTAACCCGGCTTAGAATTCTTCCCACGCGTCCTGTGCCAGGGCATTGGCGCCCTGGGTTTGCGGACGTGCCTTGCGCGCCGGTGCGGCTGCGGGCGGGGCCCTGCGGGCAGAGACAGGTGCCCGCATCTGCTGTGCCGCGGCTCGCAATGTGCCGGCGTTGTCCTGGGTGCCGTAGGAGGTGCGGAAGCGCGCGACCAATGTCTTCAGGGTCTGGGCTTCCTCGGCGAGCGTCACACTCGAGGCGGTGGTCTCCTCGACCATGGCTGCGTTCTGCTGCGTCACCTGGTCCATCTGGTTCATGGCCGAATTGATCTCCTTCAGCCCAATGGCCTGCTCGCTTGCGGAGGCGGAGATCTGGCGGATGAGGCCGTTGATCTCCATCACCTGCTCGGCGATCTTGTGCAGGGCATTGCCGGCGCGACCGACCAGATCGACGCCTTCCTTGACCTGTCCGGCCGAGGTGTTGATCAGCGTCTTGATCTCCTTGGCGGCATTGGCCGAGCGTTGCGCCAGTTCGCGGACTTCCTGGGCGACGACCGCAAAGCCCTTGCCGGCTTCACCCGCACGCGCGGCTTCGACGCCGGCGTTGAGGGCAAGCAGGTTGGTCTGGAAAGCAATCTCGTCGATCACGCCGATGATGCGCGAGACTTCCTGTGAGGATTGCTCGATACCGTGCATGGAGGCGATGGCCTTCTGCACGATCTCGCCGGAGCGTCCGGCATCCTCGGATGCGGCGTTGACGCTGCTCGCAGCCGTGCGGGCATTTTCGGCGCTGGAGTTGACCTGTGCGGTAAGCTCGTTGAGGGCCGCGGCCGTTTCCTCGAGGCTTGCCGCCTGCTGCTCGGTGCGTCGGGCAAGGTCCGATGCGCTGTTGCTGATTTCGCCGGTGCCGCTGCCGATGTTGCCGACGCTGAGATTGACCGTTTGCACGGTCTCTTCGAGGCTGGCGAGGGCGGCGTTGAAATCCTGCTTGAGCTGGGCGTATTCGCCGGGGAAGTCTTCCCCGATCCGGTGACCGAGATTGCCCTTCGAAAGCTCGGCCAGGCTTTGGCCGAGAATGCCGACGATGTGTCGCTGCAGCGTGACGCTGTCGTTGTGCTCGGTTTCCGAGCGACGGCGCTCGCCTTCGGCGGCCAGACGTTGATCGGTAGCCTCGCTTTCCAGGCGCTTGGTGTCGGAAAGCGCGAAACGGAAGCCTTCCAGAGCCTTGGCGACCGAGCCCACCTCATCGGCCCGCGCCTGACCGGCGACCGGCTCGGCATAGTTGCCGGCGCTGAGGCCGTTGACGCTGGCGACAAGACCGGCAAGCGGCCTCTGCACGAAGCTGCGCACGGCGGCATAGAGAGCCAGCATGACGGCGACAAGCACGAGGATGCCGGCGACGATCATCGTATAGGTCTGATCCCGCACCGGTGCTGCGATCGCGCTATGCGGCACGTCGATGAGAACGACCCAGGTGGCGTTGAGACCCGGAACGGCAAAGGGATAAACAACGCGGTCGAATTCCTCGCCGCCGTTGTCGGTGAGGTTTCTGAGGACGCTGGCGGAAGAAGAGGTCAACGCCGCTTTGATGACATCCGCGCCATCGCCGTTATAATCCTTCATCAGCAGCTTTGCGCTTGGCGCGACCAGCCATTTATTGTCCTGGGAGACCAGCAGCACGCGGCCGGAACCGAACGGCTGCAGTTTCTGCAGCTTCGTGGAAAGCGAGGCGAGAGAGATGTCGACGCCTGCGACGCCGATCATCTTGCCGCCCGACATGACGGGATAGGCGATCGAGCTCATGGTCGTCGGAACCTCGGTGCCTTCAGCCATATAGGGTGGGGTGATCGCGCCCTTGCCGCTATCGGCGGCGAGCTTCCACCAGGCCGCGGTATAGTCGTTGTCGAAGGTGGAGAACTGAATGCCGCCATCCTTGGTCTTTGACCAATAGGGCGTGAAGGCGCCCTTGTCGTTGACGGCCTGATCCTTGTTGTTGGCGAGTTCGGTCGTCTTGCCGTCGAAAGCGCCGAGCTGCTCACAGAACCAGCTGCCGAAGGCGAATGCGTTCTGTTCGACATTCGCCTTGAGGATGTTGACGATGCCCTTGCGGTCGAAGGTATGGCCCTCGTGGCCGCGGCCGATGATGGCGGCCATGGAGCGGGCGGCGCTGGCCATCTCGCCGACATTGGCGGCGATTTCGTTGGAAATGGACTTGGCCTCGGTATTGGCCTGATCCATCGTCAGAGTCTCGACACGATCGCGAGTCTGGGAAATCAGCAGAAAATTGGAAACCAGCAAGACGAGTGCAATCGCCAGCCCGGTGACCAAGATGAGCTTGGCCGCAAGCGACTTCATACGAAAGATGAACATCATTTCCTCGAAAAAGCGGTGCGTCGGATAGACATTATCCAGATGCAAAAATCGGCGCAGGATGGCCCTATCATGGGGCCGCCGTGAGAATGCCCGCCGCGGCCGGAAGGCTATGGGCGCCAGGCCAGAGGAGAATGATACCGAAGCGCAAAAATTTAATTAATTGCGCTTCGCGATGCTTACGAATTCTTGCCGTTAAAGCCTTTCTGCGACCTCGCTGGCAACCGGAATGGACGGCTGCGCACCCTGCTTCAGGCAGGCGAGCGAACCGGCGACGGCCGCGCGGCGGAGGCTGGCGTGAAAATCCATGCCCTGGTCGAGGCTTGCGGCAAAATAGCCGCAGAATGTATCACCCGCGCCGACAGTATCGACCGGCTCGATCACCAGACCCTTGGCACGCGAAAGCTCGCCGCCGCGGATAGCGATGACGCCGTCGCCGCCGAGCGTCACGATCAGCGTTTGCCCGGTTTCGGCATGCAGGCGGACGAGCGCTGCCTCGCGCTCCGGTGCCGACATGTTGTCCTGGCCGGCCAGTCTCTCGAATTCCGTCTCGTTGGCAATGACGATATCGGCCAGCCGCCCGAGGCGCGCTGCCTCCGGGATGAGCGGAGCGAGATTGAGCACGGTGCGCACGCCCTTGGCCTTTGCTGAAATCAACGCCGTCTCGACCGCGGCAACGGGGATTTCGAATTGGAGCATCAGCGTATCGCCGGGGTTCAGCGCGGCGACGCCCGCCGTTGCGTGTTCGGCCGTATTCGTGCCGTTGGCGCCGGGCACGACGGCGATCATGTTCTCGCCGTCGCCGCCCACGAGGATAAGGGCCGTGCCTGTTGGCTCCGAGACGCGCTTGACGGCGGAAAGATCGGTGCCGGCAGCCTCAAGCAGTGCGAGCGCCGGCTCTGCGAAGCCATCATTGCCGACCGCACCGCTCATGCGCACCGTTGCGCCGGCACGCCGCGCGGCCAGCGCCTGATTGGCGCCCTTGCCGCCGGCGGCGGTGGAAAAGCCGTTGCCGGCGACGGTTTCGCCCGGCTTCGGCAGACGATCTGTCGTGGCGATGAGGTCCATGTTGATGGAGCCGAAAATGGTGATCATGCGATATCCTGCCCTGCGTGTTGATCCTGCATGATCCTGCCCCAAGACTGCTTTCAGTCTTTTGGGATCACGCGCCGATTTGGCGCGACACTGCCCGAAGCGATCAGTCCTCGTCAACCACCCTCAGCTTGAGTTGGCTGGTTCGGTTGTCGATCGGCTTCGGCCTGTCCTCCGCACGCGTCTTTGCCGGTTCTTTCGCGGTCTCGAATTCCAGGGCTTCTATTCTCTCGCCGCGCCGCGTCAGCTTGTCGGCCGAGGTGACGATCATGTCGACATCCTTCTGCGCCATGGCGAAATGTCCCTGGAGCTTGCGCACCCGTTCGTCCAGTCGCGAGAGATCGTCCATCAGATGTGCTACCTCGCTTTGGATGACATGCGCTTGCTCGCGCATGCGCTGATCCTTCAGCACGGCCTGGATGACCTGGATCGACAGCATTAGCAGCGACGGCGAGACGATGACGATGCGTGCGCGCTGGGCCTTCTGCACGATCGCCTCGAAATTCTCGTGGATCTCAGCAAAGATCGATTCGGAGGGGACGAACAGGAAGGCCGTGTCCTGCGTCTCGCCCGGAATGAGATATTTCTCGGCGATGTCGCGGATATGCAGTTCCAGATCCCTGCGGAACTGCTGTCCGGCGATCTTGCCCTGTTCGGGGCTGGCGGCGGCGCGAATGGCGTTCCAGGCCTCGAGCGGAAACTTGGCGTCGATGATCAATGGCGGCGAGCCATTCGGCATGCGAATAGTGCAGTCCGGCCGCGAGCCATTCGAGAGGGTCGGCTGGAAGGAATAGGCGCCCATGGGCAATCCGTCGGCGACGATCGTTTCCATGCGTGCCTGGCCGAAGGCACCGCGCGTCTGCTTGTTGGAGAGGATGGCCTGCAGGCCGACCACGTCCTTTGCAAGCGTTTGGATATTGGTCTGGGCCGCGTCGATGACGGCGAGCCGCTCCTGGAGGCGGCGCAGGTTTTCGTGCGTCGACCGTGTCTGCTCGCCGATCGTCGCCGTCACTCGCTGCGACATGCCGTCCAGACGCTGGCCGATGGCCTGGTTGAGCTCCGCCTGCCGCGCGCCGAACACTTCGGCCATGGTGGCGAGCCGGCCCTGCATCTCTGCCTGCGCCCGCAGCAGCGTCGCCATATTGTGCTCGGCTTCCAGCATGTCGTCTTCCGACCGCCCCCTGCCGCGCATCATCAGGACGATGACGGCGATCATGAGCAGGACGACCAGGCCGGTCAGAACCTGGATCGTCGAGATTGCTTGGCCGAAGATGATGAAGGACATGGAACCGAGTATGCTTGTGGAATTCTTACGGACACCATAACAAAACCGCCGTGAATATCTAGATCAAAACGTGAACAAGATTTTCCGCCCGTTTATTCCGGCCTGGGTCGGCGTCGGTGAAAAAACACCTCGATACGGCCATCTTGGCGATTCCATCGCACAACAAGATGCGTTATGGGAAAAGTCATGACGATCAAGCCACTTATCATTTTACCCGATCCGCTGCTCCGCCAGGCTTCCAAGCCTATCGAGCGTATCGATACTGAAACTCAGCGCCTCGCTGACGATATGTTGGAGACCATGTATGACGCGCCGGGCATCGGCCTTGCCGCCATCCAGATCGGCGTTCCGCGCCGCATGCTTGTGATCGACGTGTCGCGCGAGGGCGAAGAGAAGACGCCGCTGGTTTTCATCAATCCGGAAATCGTCACCTCGTCGGACGATCGCTCGGTCTACGAAGAGGGCTGCCTTTCCATTCCCGACTATTATGCGGAAGTGGAACGCCCGGCGCGTGTCACCGTCAAGTATCTCGACCGCGACGGCAAGGAGCAGCTCACCGAGGCCGACGGCCTGCTTGCGACCTGCGTGCAGCATGAGATCGACCACCTGAACGGCGTGCTGTTCATCGACTATATTTCCCGCCTCAAGCGCGAGATGGTGATCAAGAAGTTCACCAAGGCCGCCAAGGCCAAGGCTCTCTGATCTGCGGTTATTGAAAGATAGGGCTGAAGCGCCTATGATATCATTGATATCAAATGGAGGTGCGGATGAGTGATCTTTTGCTGCGCGGCATTGACGACACACTGAAGAAGCAACTGCAAGCGAATGCCAATCGGCATGGCCGCAGCCTCTCCGATGAGGCGATTGACCTGCTGCGTCAGTCCCTTGGACGCCAGCAGGATCCCAACAGTTCCGCTGGGCAAAGGCTCAGAACCATTCTTGGCGGGGAGAAGCTGAGCAAAGAAGAGATCGATGCAATCGCCGCCTTCCGGCATGCACCAGATCGCGACCCGCCGCGGTTTGAGTAACCCTGCCCTGGAATACTCCCAATGATTGTTCTGGACACCAACGTCGTATCTGAACTTCAAGGGCGATTGCATAGCGATCGGATATTGTCATGGCTCGACGGTTTCGCCGCCGAGACTATTTTTGTGACGAGCATCACCGTCGGCGAGATTCGATTCGGATTGGAGCTATTGGCTGATGGGAAACGCAAGACGGCGCTGATCGCGGAATTGGAAGCAATAGAGGCCGAGTTTTCCGGCCGTGTCCTTGGATTTTCCAGCAGCGCAGCGCATCAGTATGGAATAGTTTCCGCCCGACGACATAGAGTTGGACGACGGATGGAAACGAAGGACGCCATGATCGCCGCTATCTGCCTCACACACGGCGCGACATTGGCGACGCGCAACACAAAAGACTTCGAGGGGCTTGATCTCAAGCTCATAAACCCGTTTGAAGACGGCTAGCGTTTGGTCCCCCCGATAGCGCGGCGCGTCTTTCGGGCAAGATCACGCGAAACTTGATATTTTAGCCGGATGGATCGCATGTCGCTCAGCATCATTTTCATGGGAACGCCCGAATTCTCCGTGCCGACGTTGCGGTCGCTGATCGATGCGGGGCACAAGATTCGCGCTGTTTACACCCAGCCGCCGCGCCCGGGCGGCCGGCGGGGGCTCGACCTGCAGAAATCGCCCGTGCATCAGGCCGCCGAATTGCTGGGCTTACCCGTGTTTACCCCCGTCAACTTTAGGGAACCCGACGAGCGCCAGCGTTTTCGCGATCTCGATGCCGATGTCGCCGTGGTCGTCGCCTATGGCCTGCTGCTGCCGGAAGCGATCCTCACCGGCACACGGCTTGGCTGCTACAACGGCCATGCTTCGCTGCTGCCGCGCTGGCGCGGGGCGGCGCCGATCCAGCGGGCGATCATGGCCGGTGACAGCAAGACCGGCATGATGGTGATGAAGATGGACAAGGGTCTCGATACCGGCCCCATCGCCTTGACGCGCGAGGTCGAGATCGGCGACGTGATGACCGCTGGCGAACTCCACGACAAGCTGATGCTGGTCGGGGCGAAGGCGATGGCGGAAGCGATGAACAAGCTGGAGCACGACGAGCTGCCGCTGGCCGCGCAGCCGGCCGAAGGCGTGCTCTATGCCGCCAAGATCGACAAGGGTGAGACGCGCATCGATTTCGGTAAATCCTCGATGGAGGTTCACAATCATATTCGGGGCCTCTCGCCTTTTCCCGGCGCCTGGTTCGAGGCCGAGATCGCTGGTCGGCCGGAGCGGATCAAGGTGCTCGGGTCGGAGCTGGCCGAAGGGACTGGAGCGCCCGGTAACGTGTTGACGGAGGATCTCGTCATAGCTTGCGCCTCCGGTGCCGTGCGGCTGACGAAGCTGCAGAAAGCCGGCGGCAAGCTGCTGGCATCGGCCGATTTCCTGCGTGGCACGCCGATCGCACAAGGCACCGTGCTTGCCTCGGAGCGGGTCTAATGCCGCGCTACAAAATGACGGTCGAATATGATGGGGGCCCTTATGTCGGCTGGCAGCGACAGACCAATGGTCCGTCGGTGCAAGGGGCGATCGAAGGTGCCATCCTGTCGCTAACGAGGGAGACGGTTTCCACCCGTGGCGCGGGGCGCACCGATTCTGGTGTCCATGCCATGGGTCAGGTCATGCATGTGGACCTTATCAGGGAATGGGAACCCTATACCTTACGCAAAGCATTGAATGCGCATCTGAGGCTCGCGGGTGAGCGTGTGGTCATTCTCGACATCGCAGAGGTCGATACCAGCTTCGATGCGCGCTTCTCGGCCCTCCGCAGGCATTACCTCTATCGCATCATCGCGCGCCGGCCGCCCTTGGCGCTGGAGGCCGGGCGCGCCTGGTGGGTGCCGAAGGAAATGGATCATGAGGTCATGCACGCAGCGGCACAGACCTTAGTCGGCCGGCATGACTTTACGACCTTCCGTTCGGCAAATTGCCAGGCAAACAGCCCGGTGCGCACGCTCGACCGGCTTGATGTCACGCGCAATGGCGAGCTGATCGAGATCCGCGCGACGGCGCAGAGCTTCCTCCACAATCAGATTCGCTCCTTTGCCGGAACGTTGAAGCTCGCAGGCGAGGGCAAGTGGACGTCCGACGATGTGCGCGCGGCTCTTGAGGCGCGAGACCGCAAGGCATGCGGCCCCGTCGCGCCGCCGGATGGACTTTATTTCATGCAGGTGGATTATCGAGATGATGGGTCGCCTGCGGTGCCGTTGCCGGATGAAGAATCTGATGATTCCTGACGACTGCGGCTGTTTCGATCACGGCCAGCTTCACACCGGCGGATAGACGCCGAGGAAGCGCTGCAGGAAATCCGTCAGCAACATGCTCGGGATGAGCAGCACCAGCGTCAAAGTGCCGACGAAGAGCGGGTGCGTGCCGCAGATCATTCTGAGGATGCGCGCCAGCGAAAAGATGATTGCCACGGTCAGTACCAGCGATAGAAGTGCTGCCAAACCCTTTGAGCCGGGGACAAAGACGATCAATGCGAGGAGCAGCGCGTTCAAATAGTTTGCCGGTACGAAAAGCCAATTTATGGTAACGACGATCGGCGCGAACTTGTCGCCGAAGCGAAAGACCAGAAGCAGCACGCCGGCAAGAATGGGTGGTATCAGCCAGTTTGCCGCCTCGACAAGCGCCAGCCGCAGGAAGAAGGCGAGGCCCGTCGATGTTTCCGGAGGCATGGCGGTCAGATAGGCCTGCTGCCACCACAGCCAGGAAATGCCGATCGATGGCAGACTCCAGAAAATGGCCCAGAAGGAGCGGAGCATGCCGCGGTCCGATATGTCCAGATACTGGAAGCCGCGCGCATCCATCCGGATCAGCAGCCAAAGGCCGGACAGATAATATTGGACTTCCCTAAATGTCGGCATTCTCGAACCAGCGCTGGATGAAGGTCTGATAGATCTCGGTCAGCGTTTCGAGATCCGATAGCGCCACGCGCTCGTCGACCATATGCATGGTCTGACCGACCAGGCCGAATTCGACAACCGGGCAATAGTCCTTGATATAACGTGCATCCGAGGTGCCGCCGGTCGTCGAGAGCGCCGGCCTCTGGCCGGTGATGTTTTCGACCGCCGAAGAGAGCGAAGCGATCAGCGCATTGTTGCGCGTCAGGAAGACCTGGCTTGGACGTTCGGACCAGGCGATGTCGTATCTGGCCGGCGGACGTCCGGGGCGCAGTGTCTGGTCGGCGGCGGCGGCATCCAGGCGAGCAAGGATCTCAGCCTTCAGCGTTTCGACGGTCCATGTATCGTTGAAGCGGATGTTGAAGGCTGCGCTCGCCTTGGCGGCGATGACGTTGGTGGCGGTATTGCCGACGTCTATGGTCGTCACCTCGAGGTTCGACGGCTGGAAATTGTCCGTGCCGGCATCGAAAGGCGGGTCGAGCAGCGCTTCGGTCAGTTTGAGGATACTGGGCACCGGATTGTCGGCGAGATGCGGATAGGCGGCATGCCCTTGGACGCCGTGAACGGTGATGAAGCCGGAGATCGAGCCGCGCCGGCCGATCTTGATCATGTCGCCGAGCCGTTCCGGATTGGTCGGCTCGCCGACGAGCGCTGCATCCCATTGCTCGCCGCGCTCGGCCGCCCATTGCAGCAGCTTGATCGTGCCGTTGATCGCCGGGCCTTCCTCGTCGCCGGTGATCAGGAAAGAGATCGAGCCGGCAGGTGGCCCGTGCTTCTCGATATGGCGCGCCACGGCTGCCGCGAAGCAGGCAATACCGCCCTTCATGTCGACGGCGCCGCGACCGAAGAGCTCGCCATCGGCGATTTCGGCGGCAAAGGGCTGATGGCTCCAGGACGCGGCATCGCCGACCGGCACGACGTCCGTATGGCCTGCAAACATCAGATGCGGTTCCTCGGTGCCGAGCCGGGCATAAAGGTTCTCGATATCGGGCGTTCCCGGCTCGCTGGCCGTCATGCGCTCGACCTTGAAGCCGAGCGGCAGCAGCATGTCGGCGAGCGCGGTCAGCGCGCCGCCCTCGGCTGGCGTCACGGAGGCACAGCGGATCAGGGTTTGCAGGTTGGCAACGGGATCGGTAACGGTCATCGGAGGCAACTTATCCGGCGGGAAATGGCAAAGCGATGGCAAAGGGTCGGCGATAGGCCGAAAATCCTTGCCGCGATTCCAGCAATCGCACGGGCATGCTTACCCGGCAAGCGTGAGAGGAGCGCGATATGGCTGCCGCGCTCCCGAATTTATAATCAGTCGCGCAGAAGCTCGTTGATACCGGTCTTCGAGCGGGTCCTTTCATCGACGCGCTTGACGATGACGGCGCAATAGAGGCTGGGGGCCGGCTGGCCGTTTGCCATGGTATTGCCGCTCGGCAGCGCGCCGGCGACGACCACCGAGTAGGGCGGCACTTCGCCATAGGTGATCTCGCCGGTGGCGCGATCGACGATCTTGGTCGACTTGCCGATGAAGACGCCCATGCCGAGCACCGATCCCTCGCGGATGATGCAGCCCTCGACCACTTCGGAACGCGCGCCGATGAAGCAATTGTCCTCGATGATGGTCGGACCGGCCTGCATCGGCTCCAATACGCCGCCGATGCCGACGCCGCCGGACAGATGCACATGCTTGCCGATCTGCGCGCAGGAGCCGACGGTCGCCCAGGTGTCGACCATGGTGCCTTCGCCGACATAGGCGCCGAGATTGACGAAGGACGGCATCAGGATGGCGTTGGGAGCAATATAGGCGGAGTGGCGCACAACGGCGTTCGGCACGGCGCGGAAGCCGGCTTCGCGGAAGCGGTTCTCGCCCCAGCCTTCGAATTTCGAGGGAACCTTATCCCACCAGGTCGCGCCGCCCGAGCCGCCTTCGACGATCTTCATGTCGTTCAGGCGGAAGGAAAGCAGCACAGCTTTTTTAAGCCACTGATTGACCGTCCAGTTGCCGTCCGAACCGCGCTCGGCCACGCGGACCTTGCCGCTGTCGAGCAGGTTCAGCGCCATCTCCACGGCGTCGCGGACTTCGCCGCGCGTCGACGTGTTCACATTGTCGCGATTGTCGAAGGCAGCCTCGATGGTCTTTTCGAGAGAGGCGAGATCGGTAGCGCTCATGGGAATTCCTTAAAACGTCTGTAGCTATCGTGGTTTTCGGATAGAGGTCCGGATACGGTCGATTGGTCCTACAGCATGGGCTTCAAAAATGGAATGTCTTTTCCGCGTCGATTACGCTTGGATTCGGGGCGTTGTAGGGGCATATGCTGAGCTCTGCCGTTGCTGCCCGCTGACAGGGCGGCTCGGCATGATCTATTTGAAAGGCATGGTCAATGAGCAAGGCGAAGAACGGCAGGCTGAGGCGCAAGGACGGGGTATGGGATCCGCTGAAGACGAGCTCGGCGGACAAGAAGCGAGCCGAATCCGTGCCGCGCACGCCGCAGTCGATGTCGCCTTCCTACAGGCTCGCCTATGCGGACGAGGATTTCCTCTGCCGTGAGGAATTGCGGCCGATCCGTCTGCAGCTGGAATTGCTGAAGACCGAAATGTATCTGACCGAACGCGGCATCAAATCGACTGTCGTCATGTTCGGCGGCGCGCGCATTCCCGCACCGGGTGCAAACGCATGGGCCGCGCGCAACGACGTCCAGCGTGCCAATCTCGAGGCTGCGTCGGTTTACTATGAGGAGGCGCGCAAGTTCGCCCGGCTTTGCTCTCGTTATTCGGCGAGCTTCGATTTCCATGAATATGTCGTGGTGACCGGCGGCGGTCCGGGCGTGATGGAGGCGGGCAATCGCGGCGCGTCCGAAGAGGGCGCTCCTTCGATCGGCCTCAACATCGTCCTGCCGCACGAACAGGCGCCGAACGTCTACGTCACGCCCGAGCTCAGCTTCAATTTTCATTATTTCGCGATCCGCAAGATGCACTTCATGGTGCGCGCCAAGGCGATCGCGGTGTTTCCGGGCGGCTTCGGCACACTCGACGAACTGTTCGAATGCCTGACGCTCATCCAGACCGGCCGCATGGAGCGCCTGCCGCTCATCCTCTTCGGCGAGAAGTTCTGGCGCAACATCATCAATTTCGAAGCGCTCGCCGAATTCGGCACCATTGCGCCTGATGACGTCAATCTGATCAGCTTCGTCGACACCGCCGACGAGGCCTGGAAGATCGTCACGGATTTCTACGAGCACGATAACGGGCATTGAACAGCGAAAGCCCGCCGTCGCATGGCGATGGCGGGCTTCGGTCGTGGGAGTAATCGCTCAGGGCGCGATCCATGAAACGTGACGGTGCTTCGTATCGGATCGCGCCGGATCGATCGGTTTAAAGCAGCGGGCGGTCCGGCATGTCGTCCAGCGAGATCACTCCGTCATGATTGCGATCCATGCGGTCGAAGAACTTGTTGGCGGCGTCTTCGGCCTCCTGCTTGCTGATCTGGCCGTTTTCGTCCTTGTCGATGCGATGGAACAGCATCATGCCGCGCATGAGACCTGCCTCATGCATGAAGCGGCCGTGCGGTCCGTGATGGCGCGGGCCGTTGTCACCCTTGTTGTCGTTCTGGGCCTGACCGCCCTTGGCCTGACCGCCCTTGGCCTGGTCGTTCTGGGCCTGGTTGTTGCCCTGATCGTCATTGGCCTTGGCGTGTGCGGCCTTCCATTCCTTGATGCGTTCCTGACGATAGGCGCGCAGCTCGCCGGGCGTGAGCTCGCCGTCATGGTTGGTGTCGATCTGATCGAAGATCTTGTCAACGCCGGCCTTGACCTCATCCTTGGTGACCTTCGTGTCGCCGGGCTGTCCGAATTGCTTCAGCATGCGCACATAGACGATTTCCGGCGAAAAGCGCGGTCCATGCCAGCGACCGCCGTGACCACCCCTTGCCTCATCGCCTTGGGCAGCGAAAGTTGCCTGAGCGGCAGCGCCCACCAGAAGGGCTGCGGAAAGTCCTGCAAGAAGAATTTTTTTCCCGTTCATCGTTTTTCCTTTCGTGTCGAGGAATGGTCAAACGATACGGCTGGCGGTCGAAAACGACCAATTAAACCTCTGTAAGGCGGATGAAACTTTCGTAACCCGATCCTAAGGAATGGTTAAACCAACGCCTTGAGGAAGGCCGCGAGATCGTCGGTAACATAGTCGATGTGATCGTCCTCGCCGGTCGTTCGCTCCCACCATTCGACGACGGTCGTCTCGAGGTTCTGGGGTACGAGCAGCACGGTCTTCATGCCGAGCGCCTTGGGCACGGTGAGGTTGCGCGGCAGGTCCTCGAACATGGCCGCCCTCTTCGTATCCACCCGATTGAGGCTCATGAATTTGTCGTAGGTACTGCCGGCGGGCTTGGGTACATAGTCGGCCGCGACGATATCGAAGATGTCGTCGAAATTGTCGAGAATGCCGAGCGCGCCGGCAGTCGCTTCTGCGTGCTTGACGCTCCCATTGGTGAAGATGAACTTACGTCCCGGCAGCGCCTTGATGGCGGCGGCCAGCTCCGGCTGCGGCGTCAGCGCCGAATAGTCGATCGCATGCGCCTTTTCCAGGAAGTCATTGGGATCGATGCCGTGATGGAGCATCAATCCCTGCAGGGTCGTGCCATGCTCGAGATAATATTGCTTCTGCAGCTTGCGGGCGTCTTCGCGTTCCATCTGCAGCAGAGCCGAGACATAGGCGGTCATGTTCTTGTCGATCTGCGCGAAGAGATCGACATGGTGCGGATAGAGCGTGTTGTCGAGATCGAACACCCAATCGCGGATATCGGCAAAATCTGAAGGTTCGGATAGCGTCTTTGTCTGGCTCATGGCCGCCTTATGGCATGCCGCCTTATCGGAGGAAAAGGAAAATATTCATGCTACGTCATATGGGGGATGCCGCGGACATTGCCGACCGATCCAATGCCGGCTATGATTTTACCATTGAATTCCGGGGCTTTGCTCTATTTGCAAAGTGAGGGGGAGCTTACGCTCTTTCGGGGTTGTGAAGAGGAAAGTCGCCCGGCCGGGCTTTTCGGAGGGGATACGATGAGTCAGGTGGAAAAGGCGCAGGAATTCGCGCGGCTGCACAAAAAGGGTGAGCCGCTCATCCTTTTCAACATTTGGGATGCAGGTTCGGCCAAGGCGGTCACCGAGGCGGGCGCGAAGGCACTGGCCACGGGCAGCTGGTCTGTCGCCGCCGCCAACGGCTTTGGTGACGGCGAGGCGATACCGCTGTCGCTGCTCGCGGTGACAGCCCGGCTGATTTCGGTCACGAGCGCTCTGCCTCTGTCAGTCGATTTAGAAGGCGGCTATGCGGTGGAACCCGAGGCGGTCGCGGCCAATGTCGAAAAGATCATGGATCACGGCGCCATCGGCATCAATTTCGAGGATCAGGTGGTTGGCGGACAGGGCGTCCATCCGATCGAGACGCAGGCGGCGCGCATCCGGGCAATCCGGGAGATGGCCGACCGGCGGGAAATACCATTGTTCATCAATGCCCGCACCGATCTTTTCCTTCAGGAAAGCGATACGGCGCACCACCAGATCCTGCTCGATGAAGCCTATAGCCGCGCCGATGCTTTCGCCGAGGCGGGCGCCAGCGGCTTCTTCGCGCCCGGCCTTGTCGACCCAGAACTGATCGGAGCTCTCTGCGAACGCTCTCCCTTGCCGGTCAATATCATGGTGCGTCCGACGACGCCCGATAATGAGACTATGGCAGGCCTCGGCGTCAGCCGCATCAGCTACGGCCCAGCTCCCTACCGCTCTGTCATGGGAATGTTGAAAAGCGAGGCCGAAGCAATTTATCGGCCGGACTGAGCCGAATTGAAGTCCTGCTGAGGAGGTCGCCCTCCTCAGGGAACGATCAGCGTGCCGGCGCCGTGCTCGGTGAAGATCTCGAGAAGCACCGAATGGGCCGTCTTGCCGTTGAGGATGACGACGCCCTGGACCCCGGCCTTGATTGCGTCGATGCAGGTTTCGACCTTCGGGATCATGCCGCCGGAAATCGTGCCGTCGGCAATGAGCTCACGCGCCTGGGAAACCGAAAGCTCCTTGATGAGCTGGCCCTGCTTGTCGAGCACGCCGGGAACGTCGGTGAGGAAAAGCAGGCGCGTGGCGCTCAACGCACCGGCGATCGCGCCGGCGAAGGTATCGGCGTTGATGTTGTAGGTCGCGCCGTCGCGGCCGGGAGCAACCGGTGCGATGACGGGGATCATCTCGGACTTGGCAAGCAGGTCGAGCAGCGTGCGGTCGACTTCGACCACTTCGCCGACGAAGCCGAGATCGAGCACGCGCTCGATATTGGAATCCGGATCCTTGATGGTCTTGTGCGCCTTTTCGGCGAAGACCATGTTGCCGTCCTTGCCGCAAAGGCCGATCGCCCATTCGCCGGTCTGGTTGATCAGCGCGACGATTTCCTTGTTGATCGAGCCGGCAAGCACCATTTCAACGATCTCGACCGTCTTTTGGTCGGTGACGCGCAATCCGCCCTCGAATTTCGACTCGATGCCCATCTTGGTCAGCATGGCGCCGATCTGCGGGCCGCCGCCATGGACGACGATCGGGTTGACGCCCGATTGCTTCAGAAGCGCGATATCCGCCGCGAATGCTTTGCCGAGTTCGGCATTGCCCATGGCATGACCACCGTACTTCACGACGATGGTCTTGTTTTCGTAACGCTGCATGTAGGGCAGGGCCTTGGCAAGCAGGCTGGCCTGGAGTTCGCTGTGGGCTTCGGACATAGTGCACCCTTCGGGATTGATCGCGGCCTTTTATCTCAAGTTTTTGACAGAGGGAATAATGATATCGGGATTAGTTTCGCTGTGTCACATTAGCGTCGGCGAAATTGAATTCGCCAGCAAGCTTGCCAGCGGGGACTTTTCTTTTAAACATTGGCGCGGGCGCCGCAAGTGGGGAGTCAGATGGCGAACGAGGAGATGGAAGCGCTGATCGGTCGCGTCGCCATGCGTGACCAGAAGGCTTTTACCATGCTCTATAAACGCACGAGCCCGAAACTCTATGGCGTATGCCTCCGTATTATTGGCAACAGGATGGATGCCGAAGAGGTTTTGCAGGAGGTTTACGTGAAGATCTGGCAGCGGGCCGAGCAGTTCGCCGCATCCGAAGGGCCTGCAATGCCGTGGCTGACAGCCATCGCACGCAATAGATCCATCGATTTCGTCCGTGCCCGCAAGCCTGTGGCCGATGAAATCGACGCCGCATACGATCTTGCCGACACCGAACCCGACCCGGAAGAACAAGCAATCGTGAAGGGAGAGGGTAGGCGGATTGACAGGTGCATGGAAGAGTTGGAAGCTGATCGCGCGCGGGCGGTTCGCAGCGCCTATGTCGAAGGCTTGAGCTACCAGGAACTCGCCGATCAACACTCGGTGCCTTTGAACACCATGCGCACCTGGCTGCGCCGAAGCCTGATCAGATTAAGAGAGTGCATGGACCGATGAGTACACCCGATCAAAGCAAGGGAGGCCGCTCCCGCGACGAAGTCCTGGCCGGGGAATATGTACTTGGCGTACTCTCGCTGGAGGATCGCCAGAAGGTCGAGCGGCGCATGCGCAGCGATCGCCAGTTTGCGGCGATCGTCAGCCGATGGGAGCAGAACCTTTCGGAATTCAATGAAGAATACGAAATGGTGACGCCGGCGAAGTCGGTCTTTCCGAAAATAGAAAAACGTATCTTCGGAGATGCGGCGTTGGGTGCCCACCTCTGGAATTCGCTGTTGGTCTGGCGCGTCGTTGCCCTCGGTTCATTGTTCCTTGCCGCTGGCGTGCTGGTTTTCACCATCACAAACAATGGCATATCCCAGCCGGTACCGGGCAAGCAGCTGACGGCTTCCCTTGCCGGCCAGAACAGCGCCATAAATCTCCTGGCCGATTATGACGCTGCCAGCGGGCGACTGAAGGTGACGCCCGTTGCGGCCGGCAAGCCGGAGGAGAAATCGCTGGAGCTCTGGCTCATTCGCGGCAGCGATCCTGCCGAGGCGCTCGGCGTCCTGCCGCAGACCGGCGAAGGCGAAATCGTGCTGCCGCCAGAACTTCACGGCAAGCTGACCGAAGGCGCAATCATCGCCGTCAGCGTAGAACCTTTCGGCGGTTCTCCGAGCGGCAAGCCCACGGGCGATGTCGTGGCATCGGGCACCATCCGTCTTCCCTGAGGATTTATTTCCCTCGAAAGATAATCGCCGCTGAAACTCTTCTCCATGGCCCTCCGTATCTTCCTATGACCCCACACGATCGGGGCAAGAACAGGAAGAGGAGAAGCTATGATCAAGACCGTGATTCGCGTCGTCGCTGTGGCCGCAGCGCTTTCCGCCGCAACCAGCCTCGCCAACGCAAAGGACCCCATGGTGGGCGGCGCGGCGATGTACGCCAGCAAGAATATCGTCCAGAACGCCGTGAATTCGAAGGACCACACGACCCTGGTTGCCGCCGTCAAGGCTGCCGGCCTTGTGGACACGCTCGAAGGCAAGGGTCCCTTCACCGTCTTTGCCCCGACCAATGAAGCCTTCGGCAAGCTTCCGCCCGGCACGGTCGAAACCCTGCTGAAGCCCGAGAACAAGGCAACCCTGACGAAGATCCTGACCTGCCATGTCGTGGCCGGTGACGATATGGCCGCCGCCATCAAGAAATGGGCGACGAGCAAGGGTGGCGAATACGACCTGAAGACGGTCGGTGGTTGCACGATCAAGGCGATGGACAAGGGCGGCAAGCTGACGCTGACCGACGAGGCCGGCGGCACCGCTCACATCACCATCGCCGATGTCAAACAGTCGAACGGCGTGATCCACGTCGTCGACAAGGTGTTGTTGCCGAAGATGTGATCCTCGACGGCGACAGGGCCGCCGCTCCCCGCGGGGCGCAGGGCGGCGGCCTCATTCGATTGATAGAGTGCTCAGACGGGAATTCCCACCGTCAGGCCGATGGCCTCCCGCAGTTCCTGAAGGCCCACGCCCTTTTCCGATGAGGTGGCGAGAATGCCGGGATAGGCGGCGGGGCGCTTGCGGATTTTTTCGGCGGTATCGGCCAAAAGCTTCGGCAGGCCCGCCTCCTTGATCTTGTCGGTCTTGGTCAGCACGATCTGATAGGAAACGGCGGCCTTGTCGAGCAGGCCGAGGACCTCCTCGTCGTTCTTCTTGACGCCGTGGCGGCTGTCGATCAGCACATAGACGCGCTTCAGCGTCGTGCGTCCCCGCAGATAGTCGAACACCAGCTTCGTCCAGGCATCCACCTGTTCCTTCGGGGCTTCCGCATAGCCGTAGCCCGGCATGTCCACCAGCGCCATGGGCGGCAGGTCGCCACCCTCGCCTGAAAAGCCATCGGGAACGAAATAGTTGAGCTCCTGCGTCCGCCCTGGCGTGTTCGAGGTGCGCGCTAGACCCTTATGGCCGACCAGGGCATTGATCAGCGACGATTTGCCGACATTCGAGCGCCCGGCAAAGGCCACTTCGAGCGGTCCTTCCGGCGGCAGAAATTTCATCGACGGCACGCCACGGATGAAGATCCAAGGGCGGCCGAAAAGCGGCTTGTCGTCTTTTGTCATCTGCTCTGCCATGCTGCTCAAGATCTTCCGGTTTTATTGACTGACTGGCTTCGGGGTTTTGCCCGAAAAAGTCAAGTTTTGATCGGCATGCGGCTTGAACTGCGGAAAGCCTGGCATTCTGTGCAGATGGAGCCCAACACCACAGCGCTTGCCACCGGACAAAGAAAAGCCCCGCCGAAGCGGGGCTTTTGGTTCATTTCGATGGCGCCGGTTTTCGTTTGAAGAGGCCCTTCAGATTGTCGAAGAGCTCCACCTTCACGCCGTGACGCCTCATGATGATCGACTGCTGGATGACCGAGAGCGTGTTGTTCCAGGCCCAGTAGATGACGAGACCTGCCGGGAAGCTTGCCAGCATGAACATGAACACCAGCGGCATCCAAGTGAAGATCATCGCCTGGGTCGGATCCGGCGGTGTCGGGTTCATACGCATCTGCAGGAACATGGTGACACCCATGATCATCGGCCAGACACCGAGATGCAGGATGGTCGGAGCCGCAAACGGCAGCAGGCCGAAGAGATTGACGATCGAGGTCGGATCCGGAGCGGAAAGGTCCTGGATCCAGCCGAAGAACGGCGCATGGCGCATCTCGATGGTGATGTAGATCACCTTGTAGAGCGAAAAGAAGATCGGAATCTGCAAGAGCACAGGCCAGCAGCCCGCGATCGGATTGATCTTCTCTTCCTTGTAGAGCTGCATCGTCGCCTGTTGCAGCCCCATGCGGTCGTCGCCGAACTTGGCCTTCAGCTCTTCCATCTTTGGCTGCATGCGCTTCATGTTCGCCATCGAAGCATATTGCTTGCTGGCGAGCGGGAAGAACAACGCCTTGACCACGATGGTAGTGCAGAGGATGGCGACGCCGAAATTACCGAAGTAGCGGAAGAAGAAATCCATCAGCTTGAACATCGGCTTGGTGATGAAATAGAACCAACCCCAGTCGATCAGGCGGTCGAAACGCGGGATCGAGTAGCTGGTCTCGTAACGGTCGATGACCGGTACTTCTTTCGCGCCGGCGAAGACGAGGTTCTTCAACTCGATCGACTGGCTGGGAGCGACCGTGATGGCGTCTTGCTTGTAATCGGCCTGATAGCGCGGCGTGCCGTCGCTGAAGTGCGAGAAGCGGGCATCATAGGCCGCCGACTGCGGCGGCACGATGGTTGCAGCCCAGTACTTGTCTGTCATGCCGAGCCAGCCGCCGGTCGATTTGGCGGGCGTCGTGGCTTCCTTCTCGGTTGCCGCATACTTGGTCTCGATCAGGCCGTCGTCGCCGATAACGCCGATGAAGCCTTCGTGCAGAACGTAGGCGGACGGCGTCTCGGGCTTGTTGTAGCGGGTGACGCGGCCGTAGCTCGATAGGGAAACCGGTGCCTGGCCGCTGTTGGCGATTTTGTCGGTGATCGTGAACATGTAGCGATCGTCGACGGAAATCGTGCGCGAGAAGGTGACGCCCTTGTCATTGGTATAGGAGAGCGTCACCGGCGTCTTGTCGGTCAGCTTGTCGCCGCTCGAGAGCGTCCACATGGTCGAAGGGCCGGGGACCGCACCGGCCGTGTCGTTGCCGACATAGCCGAGTTCGGTGAAGTAGCCGTCCTTGGTATCGGCCGGGCTGAACAGCGTGATGATCGGGCTGCTCTTGTCGACGGTCTCGTGATAGGTCTTGAGCCTGAGGTCGTCGAGGCGCGCGCCTTCCAGGTTGATGGAGCCGGCAAGCGCTGGCGTATCGATGATAACACGCGCCGAAGACGTCTTGGCGACCGATTGGTCGCGTGTCAGGACCGTCGGCGCAGTCTGGCCGCCTGCCGGCAACGAACCGTTTACCGCAGAGCCTGCGCCCGCGGCGGGTGCCTGCGTCGTCTGGGTCTGGGCCTGCTGCGACTGCTGCTGCTGCTTGGCGGCCTGTTCGGCCTGCCGCTGCGCTTCGAGCCGCGGGTTCATGTAGAAAAACTGCCAGCCGAGAACAATCAGCACAGACAGTGCAATTGCAATGAAGTAATTGCGGTTGTTTTCCATCATACTTTCCTGGAGCGGTCCGTTTCCGACCGCCGATGTTTCGGCCTGGTTTCGATGCGGCTTACGAGTTCGCTTGCCAGTTTTTCGAAAGGTGCGGTCAGCACATCGCGCCGCGCGACAACCACATAGTCGTGTCCGGGCTGCATTGCAAACCCGGCATGAAGCCGCACGGCTTCTTTCAACCGCCGCCGCATGCGGTTGCGCTCAACTGCGTTGCCATGTTTTTTGGTAACGGTAAAACCAACGCGGGCGTCGGCGTCGGTAAGCTTGCGGTCCAGCATCTCTATGAGGAAGAAGCTGCCTCTGCGCTTCTCGCCTTCGCGGACTGCAAGAAACTGCGGCCGGCTCTTCAGCCGCCCGACAGTCTTTTTGGGTCGTTCATTCGTCAATTTGCCCGCCATCCTCGACTATCGGGCATTTCGGCCGTTAGGCCGAAAGACGCTTGCGGCCGCGGCTACGGCGAGCGGAAAGAACCGCGCGGCCGCCCTTGGTGGCCATACGGGAACGGAAGCCGTGGCGACGCTTGCGGACAAGCTTGGATGGTTGATAGGTACGCTTCATTTATTTAAACACCGCGGAGTGCGGCCCTTCTTGAGCTTTGCTTCAAAAGCAAGCAGCGTTGTTGATTATGGCGAACGGACTTCGCCCGCAAAAGCAGGCTCCGGGACCGGACGTGCGCGGGCTTATAAGGATGAAGACCCATAGAGTCAATTATACCGGCGCAAATTCCTTGAAATCCGGGGTTCCAGCCGGTCGATCGACGGCCGTTGCCGGTTACCATAACATTCGGCCGATTGATTGCGTGGCTAACAATATAATTAAGTAGATACTGAAATATACAAGGGAAATAGTAGCGACGCCACATCTCTCATATATAAATACCGCAATATAACATTAATGAATTTAGTCGATATCTAGGTACATGCTGGAAAAATCCATCGATTTCTGGGGATGAAGCCAGCCTCGGAGGGTATCGTGAAGATTCGCGGCAAAATAAATCTGCTTGTATTCGTCATGACTGGCGCGGCGCTTTTGATCGGTGCCACCGCCCTTTATGCGCTGCATCAATATGACCAGAAGTTAGAGAGTTACGAGCAGACCGCCAGCCGCGCCTACATGGGCGAGCGCCTGAACCGCTACGTGACGGCGGTGGTCATGGAATCGCGCGGCATCTATGCTGCCGCTTCCGCAAAGGACTCCAAGGGCTTCGCCGATGGGCTGATGGGCGACCTCGACGAGATCGACAAAGTGCTCGCGGCCTGGGCGCCTCTGGTTCCGGATGCGCAAAAGGCCGAATTCTCCAAACTGCAGGCCCGCTCTCAGGAGTTTCGCGTCTTCCGCACCGAGACGGCACGTCTCGGCGTGACGGATGGTCCGGATGCAGCCAACAAGCAAGGCAACAATGACGCCAACCGCGCCAATCGCAAGGCCTTCCAGGCCGAGATCGATGCCGTGGTTAAAACCGACAAGGCTGAACTTGCAGCAGCCGAAACCAACATCGCGGCGTTTCATAGCGGCGTCTTGTGGGTCGTCCTTTGCATCATGGCGGCGGGCATCAGCGCCGGCGTCGGCTTGGGCTCCTATATCGGCGCCGTTCACCTAAGCCGCCCGATCCGCAAGGTGACGGAAGCCATCAACAAGGTGGCCGACGGTCAATTCGATATCGAGGTCCCGTTTGCCGGTCGCCGCGACGAAATCGGCGAGATGGCCGCTGCCGTCGATGTTTTCAAGGAGAACGGCAAGGCCGTGCGCCGCATGAATGCCGAGGAAACGGCCCTGCGCGCCAAGAGCGACGAACTTCAGTCCAGCATGTCTCTGGCCGTCTCGGCTGCCGCTGCCGGCGATTTCAGCCGTCGCGTCGAGAAGGATTACGGCGATGCCAACCTCAATCGCTTTGCCGGGAACGTCAACGAGCTGCTGGTGAGCGTCGATACCGGCATCGGCGAGGTGCGTCGCGTGATCGCAAGCCTCGCTGATGGCGATCTGACGCAGGCCATGAAGGGCGAATTCCAGGGCGCCTTCGCCGAGTTGCAGCAGAACGTCAACGCCACGTTCGAGACCCTCAAGAGCACCATGCGCGAAGTGCGCGAGACGACAGGCTCGATCAACACCAACACCAACGAGCTGCGCCACGCCAGCGACGACCTCTCCAAGCGTACCGAACAACAGGCCGCCGCCCTCGAGGAAACCTCGGCGGCGCTCGACGAGATCACCTCCGTCGTCCAGAATTCGACGGAACGGGCGCGCGAAGCGAGCATCATGGTGACCGAAGCCAAGGAAGACGCCGCCCGCTCCGGCACGGTGGTTCGCAACGCCATCGACGCCATGGGCCGCATCGAGCAGGCATCCGGCGCGATCAGCCAGATCATCGGAGTGATCGACGATATCGCCTTCCAGACCAATCTGCTGGCACTCAATGCCGGCGTCGAGGCTGCACGAGCAGGCGACGCGGGCAAGGGTTTTGCCGTCGTTGCCCAGGAAGTGCGTGAACTGGCCCAGCGCTCCGCCACCGCCGCCAAGGACATCAAGGCGCTGATCAGCAAATCAGGCGATCAGGTACAGGTCGGCGTCAAGCTGGTGCAGGACACCGGCGCGGCGTTGTCGACCATCGAAGCCCGCGTGCTCAAGATCAACGACCACATCCATTCCATCGCGACGGCGGCGCGCGAACAGGCAACAGGCCTGTCCGAGGTCAACAAGGCCGTCAACCAGATGGATGAAGTCACGCAGCGCAATGCCGCCATGGTCGAGGAGACCTCGGCCGCGACCCATCGTCTTGCAGGCGAAGCCGATGGCCTCGTCCGCCTGGTATCCCGCTTCAAGGTCGATGTCGGCAACATATCCGCTCCGGTGCCTGCGCGCGCCGAGACGCATCGCCCGGCGGCCTCGCCGGCACGCCGGATGATCGACAAGGTGGCAACTGCCTTTGGCGGTGGAAGCGCCCTCTCGCCGGCCGCTGCGACGAAGGGTTGGGAAGAGTTCTGATCCCTGCGAAGAGGGACGACGCGGTCGCATCTGAGCGCTGCCGTCGTCCCCGCCAGGCCCTTCTTACTGTTAAGGCCGGGAAGCGATTGGAAAAAAGCCTACAATCACCTATTATCTAGTTTCGATACGTCGCCATCATGTCGCTTTGCAGCGAAGCGGGACAATTGAAATGGATAGTGGGCAGGACAGGAGCGCCGCAAGAAGCGGCAAGGCCGAGAAGGGTGGCCTGTCCCAATTTTGTAGGCCGACAGGGATCTTCGGCGGCCTTTCCGGCAAGCTCCTCATCCTCACCGTCGGCTTCATTCTCCTGGCGGAAGTGCTGATCTTCGTGCCCTCCGTTGCCAATATGAGGCTGCGTTGGCTGGAGGACCGGCTGAATACGGCGGCTGCAGCTGCGATCGTCATCGACGGCCTGCAGCCTGCCGAGCTGCCCCGCGCGCTGCAGAAGGAAACGCTGATGGCCACCGGCACGCGGGCCATCGTCCTGCGCAAGGACGGCACCTCGCGCCTGCTGGCCACGGCCGAAATGCCGGCTTCGGTCGATGACAAGTATGATCTGAGCGATGTGTCCCAGCTGACGGCCATCAAGGACGCGCTCGACACTCTGCTCTTCGGCGGCAACCGCATCATCCGCGTTTTCGGCCCGGCCGGCGGCGATGCCGGCACAGGCATCGAAGTGGTGTTGAAGGACACCCGCTTGCGTAATGCGATGCTCGCCTATTCGGTCAGCGTCTTCTTCGTTTCCATCCTGATTTCATTGTTCACCGCGACGCTGATCTTCTTTGCGATCAACCGCATGATGATCCGTCCGATCCGGCGGCTCACGGATAGCATGCAGGCCTATTCGGACGACCCGGAGGATCCGGGCCGTATTCTCGTGCCCGAGATGGGCCGCGATGAGCTTGCGGTCGCCGGCCGCCATCTCGCCTCCATGCAGTCGCAGCTGCAGAAGACGCTGAAGCAGCAGAAAAATCTGGCAGCACTCGGCCTCGCCGTCTCGAAGATCAATCACGACATGCGCAACATCCTGTCGGCGGCGCAATTGATGTCCGACCGATTGGTCGATGTCGACGATCCGATGGTCAAGCGTTTCGCGCCAAAGCTGCTGCGCACCATCGACCGTGCCGTCGGTTATACGACCGAGGTCCTTTCCTATGGCCAGACGTCCGAATCGGCGCCGCGCCGGCGCAAGATTCGTCTTGTCGAGCTCATCGGCGAGGTTCGTGACATCCTGGCGATCGATCCTGAAACCGGTATCGAATTCGTCGAGCAACTCGGCCCCGAGCTGGAGGTCGATGCCGATAGCGAGCAGCTGTTCCGCATTATCCATAATCTGTGTCGCAACGCTCATCAGGCATTGGTCGCTTTCGGCGAGACGACACCCGACGGTATCAGGCGCATCACGGTTTCGGCGCATCGCATCGGCAGCGTCGTCAGCATCACCGTCGACGACACCGGGCCGGGCATGCCGCAGAAGGCGCGGGAAAATCTTTTCACGGCATTCCGTGGCTCTGCGCGTTCCGGCGGCACCGGCCTCGGCCTGGCAATCGCCCGCGAACTGGTGCTTGCTCATGGCGGCACCATAGCGCTCGTGGAAAAACCGTCCGCGGGAACGCAGTTCCGCATCGAGATCCCCGATCGCCCCGTATCCCTTGATGACTATCGCAGCCGAAGCTTCCGCGAAAGCTGAGGTTTTTCAGCCTCTTCGCACCGGCATGCACGAAAATCGCGATCTTTTGCAGAAATCTACTTGCATTCCCTCAAAGGACGTTTTAGAGAACCGCCCACGCCAACGGTTTCTTCCGTTTCGGTCACGCACCCGTAGCTCAGCTGGATAGAGCACCAGACTACGAATCTGGGGGTCAGGAGTTCGAATCTCTTCGGGTGCGCCATTTTTCTTCCCCAGTACGTTAGCGGCATCCAAAGCGTCCCATGTTGGTATTGGCGCTTTGCGCTTTATCCGTGGGCGGTCCTTCTTGACCTCCGCAATCCCGTCGCGGTCACGGCGAGACCGATAAGAGTTGCCGCCACGGGTATGAGCAGTGCGAGTCGCAGGGCTTCGAGGCGTGCATCGGCTGCAGTTTCCGCGCCGAGCGCCAGAACGCCGATTGCGCTTGCCGCAGACAGCCCCAGAGCCGCGCCGAATTGAAAGGCCGTGTTGACGAGGCCGCTCGCCAGACCCTGCTCGCTTTCATCGATACCGTCCGTGGCCAGAATGGTGAGCGGGCCGTAGGCGAGTGAGAATGCTAGGCCAAGCAGGATCATCGAAGGGAACATCGCCGCATAGGTCCAGTCAAGGCTCACCTGCAAGAACCAGCCATAGGAAAACGCTGCTAGCAGCATGCCGCCGAAAATGACTTTAATATTGCCAAAGCGGTTGATCAGCCATGGCGTCACGGTCGGAGCAAGAATCGCGTCAGCGCCGATGGCCAGCAGCGCAAGGCTTGTCTGGATCGATGTCCAGCCCATCAATTCCTGCAAATAGAGCGACACCAGAAACTGAAAGCCGAAGAAGGAGCCGGCGAAGAACAATGCGCCGAGATTGGCGCGGACGAGCGAGCGCGAATGTAGGATGCCGAGCCGCACCAATGGCATTCTGACCTTCCGTTGGGTAGCGATGAAGGCTATCCAGAGGATTGCGCTGGCAGCGAAGATGGCAAGCGTCCAGTTCAGGCCCTTGGCAGGGTTTTCGAGCCGCGTCACGCCATAGGTGGCGGACAACATCGCGCCGGTCAGGATGATGGCACCTACCATATCAAAGCGTTGGCCGAGCTCTCTTTGATTGTCGTCGCCGATCAGGCGTGGAGTGAGGATGAAGATGAGGCTCGCAAATGCGACTGGCGCGAAAAATACCCAGCGCCAGTCAATGGCCGCAAGCAGGCCGCCGGCGACAAGCCCTAGCGAGAAGCCTCCGGCAGCCGTACCGGCGTAAATGAGGACCGCTTTATTGCGTTGTGGCCCCTCAGGGAAAATTGTCGTGATCAGCGCAAGACCGGCCGGTGTCATGAACGCTGAGGCAACGCCGGTGACGAAACGTGCCGTCAGCAACATCCAGCCTTCAGTGGCGAAGCCTCCGAGTCCCGAGAAGATGATGAACGCGGCAAGCGCGAAGAGAAATACCCGTCGCTTGCCAAAAATGTCGGCCGCCCGGCCGCCAAGCAGCATGAAGCCGGCATAGCCGAGCACATAGGAACTGACGACGGCACTGAGCGTCGTGGTCGAGAGGCCCAATTCCGCGCGGATCGCCGGCAAGGCGACATTCAACATCGCGACGTCAATGCCTTCGAGGAAAATCGCTCCGCACAAAATGAGTAAGGCTCCCCTGGCGCGTGCGGTCATGGCCGCATGTGCGCTTGGTACATGAGATGGGGTCGACATTGGTGTATATGCCCTCGCATTGGATGAATTGGTATGGGAGCAGCATGTCGATTACCAAAATGCAGCTCAGTTACTTCTTGTAACCGACTCTGAGGTAGGGCATATTCCGCAACCATGGAGGAAGGCACTTCAAACTCACCGAGTGATTGCTGCGGCACCGATGGGGAATACGATGTTCTCCAGTGGGATCAGCGCGAGGGCTGCGAAGTACGGCAGATCCTCGACAGGATCGCCGACAAATGGTCGCTGCTGGTCATTGCCCTGCTTGAAAAGCGTACATTGCGGTTCACCGAGCTGAAGAAGAGCATCGAGGGCATCAGCCAGCGTATGCTGACAAATACGCTGCGGCACCTGGAGCGTGATGGTATCGTCCAACGGACCGTGTTCCCGGTGGTGCCGCCTCGCGTCGAATACAGGCTGACGTCGCTCGGCTGCACCCTGCACGAAACGATCCAGTCGCTGGTCAACTGGACGGAAAACAATCAACGGGAAATCGTCGCAGCCCGCATCCGCTATGATACGCGGGAACGGGATAGCTGACCAAACTCGGCATATCGAGATCGCCTTCAAGCCTCATCCGCTTTTCAGGAAATTGCGTTCGAGCTTTGGTATGGCAGGACTGAAAAGTACCGTTTGGCAGTAGTCATTCTCTCGCGCGCCGATCAGCCCCGGCGTATCGCTCCTTCTCCATGCTCCGTCGCCAATGGCAATTCCGGCAGGAACAGCAGCGCGACCAGCGCCAATGCGACGATGGCCGTCCCCATCGTGAAGGTCATGGCAATGGCGTGACGGTAGAGCGCTATGGCCGCGGCATGGGCTTCGGGGGAGGTGGTGGCGAGCTGCTTCATGCCGGCTTCGGTCAATGACGACATATGAAGACCGTCCAGGGGGCCGCCGGCGTTCTGTACGCGATAGGCGAGGATGGCGCCGGAGCCGGTGACGCCGATGAGGCCGCCGAGCGAGCGGAAGAAGGCGAGCGTCGCCGTGCCGACGCCGCGATGGGCAAAGGGCAGGGCATTCTGCACCGCGATCGTCATGGTGGGCATGACAAGTCCAAGTCCGAGGCCAAGGGCGAAGACGGCTGGCTCGATCACCATAAAGCCCTGGCTGGTGGCGGCCGCCCAGGCGAGCGTCGCGAAGGCTACCGTCGCAAGGCTCAGACCGAATAGCTGGGCGGGCTTGTAGCGTCCGAAGCGATGCAGTAGCACGCGGCCGTTGACCATGGACGAGATGACGACGCCGACCATCAGCGGGCCGGTCAGCAGGCCGGAGTGCGAAGGGCTGACACCCATGACCATCTGGAAGAACAGCGGAAAGAAGAGGCTTGCCCCGAGCATGCCCATGAAGGTCAGGGCCAGCACGAGGCAGGCGACGACGAACAGCCGGTTGCGGAAGAGATCGGGCGGCAGCACCGGTTCGGGCTCCCGCCGGATATGGAGAACGAAGAGAACGCCGAGAATGAGGGCGGCTGCGGACAGGCCGAAAATCTCCGGCGAATCCCAGGCCCATTCGTTGCCGCCGAGCGCCAGCACCAGCAGGAAGCTGGTCGTGCAGGCCGTCAGCAAGACAGCGCCGAGATAGTCGATGCGGCGGCTCCGCGCCTGATGCGGTCGCTTCAGCGCGCGGCCGATCATGACGAGGGCGACGGCGCCGATCGGCAGGTTGACGTAGAAGATCCAGTGCCACGACAAGAGATCGGTGATGACGCCGCCGGCGATCGGGCCGATGACGCTGCACACGGCGAAGACGGCGACGATCGAGCCCTGATTGCGCCCGCGCTTGGCCGGCGGCACGATGTCGCCGATGATGATCTGCGCAAGTGGCAGCAATCCGCCCGCGCCGATGCCCTGGATCGCGCGGAAGATGATGAGCTGCATCAGCGTCTGTGCCATGCCGCTCAAGACCGAGCCGAGCAGGAAGATCAGGATCGCTGCGTAGATCATCGGCTTGCGGCCGTACTGGTCGCTGAGCTTGCCGTAGAGCGGCATGGTGCTGGTCGAGGCGAGCACATAGGCGCTGACGACCCAGGACAGATGCGTCAGGCCGCCAAGATCGCTGACGATGCGCGGCAAAGCGGTTGCCACGATGCTCTGGTCGATGGCGCCAAGGCCGAGAACGATCATCAAGCCGAGAATGACGGCGCGGATCTCGCGACGATCGGGCGGATCGCTCGTAGCCGGCGCCGATGGGGGAATTGCATTCAGACGCTCGCCGCTCATTGCCCGATCTCCCCGAGTGGCCCGACCGCGGCGCGAATGGCAGCGCGTTCGTCAGGCGATAGTTTGGCCAGTTCGGACGCGAGCCAGTCGGTCCGCTTTTGTTTCATGCTCCGCATCAGCTCTTTTCCTTTGGCGGTCGCGATCAGGCCGTTGCGGCGCCGATCGCTCGGGTCGGGCTCCGAGCGAGTGATGAGACCGTCCCGCTCCATCGCCTTCACATGCCCGGATATCGTCGGCCCGCGCAGCTTCTCCATCCGGGCCAGTTCGGCGACGCCGATGCCGGGTTCGCGCGTGATGGCGAGCAGCAGCAGGGCATGCAGAGGTGAAAGTCCGGGATCGTCGCTCTCGCGCCGCAATTGCCGGTACAGGCGATGGAGAGCAGGGCGCAGCGCCTCGGCGAGCGCATGTGATTCTTCAAGCACATGATGGGGGTCGGGTTTGGTCATGGAGTCTCAATCAATATTAGATAGGTAGGCTTCCTATCTATAGACCTATCGCGTCTCTTTTACTTGCGCAAGCGGTAATATTGTGAAACATTTTCAATCATTGCGCGTTGTTCGTTCTGATTACGTCTCTGGAGGAGAAGAGCTGTGAAACGATTCCTGACGACCGTGACAGTTACCGCCTTAAGTGCCCTGCTTGCCGTTACATCCTTTGATCCCGCCGTTGCGGGGCCGATCCAGCCGATGGTGCAGCCGGCGATCCTGCAGACGACCGGCCAAACTGCCGGCGTGACCGACGTGCAATATCGTCGTCACCGTCCCCATTATCGCCCGCACTACCGTCCTCACTATCGTCCGCATTATGGCGGCGGCTACTGGCACGGCCATCGCGGTTATCGCTACGCCCGCCCGGGTTATCGCCGCTATAACGATGGTTTCTGGTATCCGCTGGCCGCCTTCACCGCCGGCGCAATTGTTGGCGGAGCCGTCGCTCGTCCGCCCCACGGCAGCGCTCATGTTCGCTGGTGCGCGAGCCGGTACAAGTCCTATCGCGCTTCTGACAACACCTATCAGCCGACCAATGGTCCGCGCCGGCAGTGCGTCAGCCAGTGAGTTGCCAGTGAGTTGCCAATGGGTTGAATGCATGAAGTCCCTCTCCGCGCCCGCGGAGAGGGACGCATGTCACGCAGTTGCGGGGATAGGCATCTTCAATCCTGTCAGTTGCTCCGAGACATCCCAAAGCCGCCGCCAGATGGCGGGATCGCGGACATGGGCGGCGATTTTGGCACGGACCGGCGGCCCCTTGAGCTCGTAGAAGCCGTTCGGGCCATACATGGCGCCGCCTTCTGCCTCAGGCGAAGTGGCGGCAAGAAGGGTCGGCAGAGCGCCGGCGGCAGCCGTCTGCGAGAATATCGGTTCCATGAATTTCATCAGGAATTCCAAAGAGCTTGCCTTGTCGCGGCCCATGCGCGGGCCTGCGGTCTGCAGACCGGTGACCGAGTAGCCGGGATGGGCGGCGATGCTTTTCAGCTTCCAGCCCTCGGCGCGGGCGATGCGGTCGAGTTCCGAGCTGAACAACAGCGTCGCCAGCTTCGACTGGCAATAGGCACGCCAGGCCCCATATTTTTTCCGCCATTGCAGATCTTCGAAATTGATCCTGCCGCTGCGGTGCGCCAGGCTGCTGACTGTGACCACACGGGGGTTGTCGGCATCGAAAACCCTGGGCAGCAGTCGCATCGTCCAGGCGAAGTGACCGATATAGTTGGCGCCCATCTGCATCTCGAAGCCATCTTCCGTCTCGTGGCGATCAGGAATGGCCATGACGCCGGCATTGTTGATGAGCAGATCGATGCGCGGCACGGAGGCTGCGATGCGATCGGCCGTGCGCGCGACCGAATCGAGGCTGGCGAGATCAAGGGGCTCGAAGGCAACGTCTGCGCCTGATGTTGCCGCGCGGATTTTGGCGAGCGCCTCGGAACCCTTCTTCTCGTTGCGTGAGGCGATGATGACCTTTGCGCCAGCGCCGGCCAGCGCCTTGGCGGCTTCGTAGCCGATACCGCTATTGGCGCCGGTGATAACTGCAATTCGGCCTGTCTGCGGAGGAATGTCTTTCACTGTCCAGTCGGGCATTGCGGAACTCCTGTGGAGGGATTTGGCATCGCCCATTGTATCTGGTCATATCTTGCACTAAATGCAAGTTTGTATTTACTGAAAATACGCAGCAATAGAAATCCGGGATTGTGCTTGCATATCAACGGTTCTCGATGGCCAAATGATGTGGAGCGCCTTCGAAATGCCATGCTGCTCGGCCCTGATCGCGCCATATTTGCTATCGTAGCCGGAGATTGGATTCACGGAATGACGACAAAGACCTCATGCTCTGATTTTGTGCAGTTTTTCCGCTCCTGGGTAAGCGATCCCCTGCGTGTCGCGGCGGTCGCGCCCTCGGGTGAACGCCTGGCCAGGCTGATGACTCAGGAGATCGAACCGCTCGACGGCCCGATCCTCGAACTCGGCCCGGGCACGGGTGTTTTCACCCGCGCGCTGCTGACGCGCGGGATTCCGGAAAGCGCTCTGACCCTTGTCGAGTTCGGCGAGGAGTTTGCCGTTCGTCTGCGCGACCGCTTTCCGGAGGCTCGCGTGGTGCAGATGGATGCGGCGCAACTCGGCCAGTGCGGCCTCTTTGAGGATGCGCCTTTCGGCGCTGTGATCAGCGGCCTGCCGCTATTGTCCATGCCGCCCGCCAAGATCGCGGCGATTGTCGGCGGAGCCTTCGAGACGATGAAGCCGGGCGGAGCCTTCTATCAGTTCACCTACGGTCCGCGTTGCCCCATTTCGCGGTCCATCCTCGAAAGCCTCGGCCTGAAGGGGACACGCATCGGCGGCACGGTGCGCAACATACCGCCGGCCGGTGTCTACAGGATATCACGGCAGAATCCGCTGGAGATCTCAATCGGCGGCTCCAAATATCGTAGCACCGAGGGGAATGCTGGAATCGCCGCCTATGCGCCCGAAGCCGGCAAGGCCGATATGGGGCGGCCCGAAGCAAGTGCATAGCGGGGGGTAAGATGGCGGATATGCCTGATGTCGATGTCGTCGTGAAGGAGGGCCGGCGGGAGCGCAAGCGCCGCCAGACCCGCGAGCGCATCGAAACCGCCGCCCTGGGGCTTTTCCTGGAGCGCGGCTTTGACAGCACCACGATCGAGGACATCACCGAGGCTGCCGATGTGTCCAAGCGCAGCTTTTTCGATTATTTCCCGAGCAAGGAAGATGTGGTCGCTGCCTGGCAGGATAGTTTCTCTGGTGAGTTGATCGAGGCGGTTGCTGCTCAGCCCAAGGATGCGGCCATCGTCGATGTCATCGAGGCAGCGGTCAATGCGGCGCTCCGCGTCGCTATCTCGGATCCGAAGAACCTCGCCATCGCCGCCTTGATCCGCGATACCCCCACTCTTTGCGCCCGCGATCAGTTGAAATATGCCAAGCTTGAGAGGAAGCTGGCGGACGCGCTGCATGCCCGTTGCCGTGGCGGCGACGAGGAGCGGTTCCGCCTTAACCTGCTGTCGGCAGCCGTCGTCAGCATGCTGCGCATCGGCGGCGAGCGCTGGGGCGCGGGGCGGCAGGATATGTCGCTGGAAGAATTCGCCCGCAGCATGTTCGACGAGCTTTGGACAGCTCTTGCCGATCTGGGTACGCAAGCGCGCCAACACGTGCCCGCGCGGTAATCTCGATGCGGGCGAACGGCCCATCGCCAGCTGCCTCGGAATGGTCGGCGTCGATCCCCGCATTTCGCAAGGATGAATTCGTTACGCGGGAGCGCATTGCATCTGCCAACCCGCCGCCCCATCTTTTTCCAAGTCGCGGCCTCATTCCCCCTCGCGAGAAGCTCGACCTGCCCGAGAAACCTCGGCCTGCTCGAATGCCAAAAAAGCCAGATACATTTCAGACCAGCAAAAGGGACTATAACCATGTCAGATTTCGACGCAGCCAAGTCCGGTCAATTCAAGATCGGCGGCGACCTCCCCGTCCATCGTCTCGGCTTCGGTGCCATGCGCATTACCGGGTCCGGTATCTGGGGCGAGCCGGAAAACCACGACGAAGCCGTCCGCACCCTGAAGCGCCTGCCGGAACTCGGCATAAACTTTATCGACACGGCCGATTCCTATGGCCCCGATGTTTCCGAACGCCTCATCAAGGAGGCGCTGCACCCCTACGGCAATGGCCTTGTCGTCGCCACCAAGGCCGGATTGACGCGAACCGGCCCCAATGTCTGGGTACCTGTCGGCCGCCCGGAATATCTGATCCAGCAGGCGCACAAGAGCCTGCGCAATCTCGGTGTCGACCGGATCGATCTCTGGCAGCTTCACCGCATCGATCCGAAGGTGCCGGCGGCTGAACAGTTCGACGCCGTGAAGTCTCTGCTCGCCGCCGGGATCGTCCGCCATGCGGGCTTGAGCGAGGTGTCTGTCGCCGACATCGAGGCGGCATCGAAGCATTTCAAGGTGGTGACGGTGCAGAACCGCTACAATCTCGTTGATCGCACCAGCGAAGACGTGCTCGATTATTGCGAGAAGCACAATATCGGCTTCATCCCCTGGTTCCCGCTTGCCGCGGGCGACCTCGCCAAGGAAGGCTCGCTTCTCGACACTATCGCCAAGAAGCACAATGCCGCTCCGAGCCAGATCGCCCTTGCCTGGGTGCTAAAGCGCAGCCCTGTGATGCTGCCGATCCCCGGCACGGGCAAGGTCAAGCACCTGGAAGAAAATACCGCCGCCGTCAACATTGTCCTCTCTGACGAGGAATTCGCGGCTCTGGATGCCGAGGGCCGGAAAGCGTTCAAGGCGGCTTGAGACCCTCCAGCTTCGGCGAACAAGGCCGAGGCCGCGAATCGAAAGCGCAGGGGCGGCGGCGGAAATATCTCCGCCGCTTCATGGCGGAGTTTCATCGAATGACATGTCGAAATGCGTGATCACGATCATGTGAATCGTGGTTCTCGGCCATGCGACGGCTGTAAAATAGGCGGCAGAATGCCATGATTGCCAGTGCTATGCGGCATTTTCGGGATATGTGAACAAAAGCAATGCGCTCAGCGCATTGCTGCATTGCGAAGGCCGGTCTGTTCAGGTCCCCGCCGGCGTTTTATTTATTTCATCGAAGGTAGCGCACCTCCTCCTCCCAGCGCTCCTTCATTGATTGGCAACACTCCTCCTCCTCCCAGTTGCCAATCCGAATCAAGAGCCCGATGCATCCTCCTCCCGCGTCGGGCTCTTTTTTTCTTCTATCACCAGTGACATGCCGCCCTCGATCATGGCGTTGCGCCTTTGCAATGCGTCGTGAATTAGCGCCGCATCATATGGCCAAGAACGGCCTGAGCCGCTTGCACCGAAGGCATCGATGCGTAGAGTGGCGCGACATTCAGGCGTAGGAAGAGGTTGCATGATGCAGCGCGTGGCAGGTTCGGGCCGATGGGGAAGCGTGCTTCTCCGGACTGTCGCCGTCGTCGTGACGCTGTCACTCGTGGCCTGTGGCCGTCCGATCGGGGTCATGCAGCCGATCAGTGAAAATGTCCCGGGGACGTCGAAGGTCGATCTCTTGGTCGCCACCACGCGCTTGCCGGACAAGGATCCGGCAATCCTGTTTTCAGGCGAACGCGGTCCCGGACTGAAGGTGGATGCGGTCAGCGTCTCGATCCCGCCGGAAGCCAATCGCAAGGTCGGTCAGGTGCAATGGCCGAGCCGCCTGCCGGGCGACCCCTTGAAGAATTTCGTGACGACTGCCGTCAAGCCGATACCGACCGAAGCAGACGGGCGAGCCTGGCTGCATGCGGAGCTGCGGAAGAACAAGCGTGTGCTGATCTTCGTGCATGGCTTCAACAACCGCTATGAGGATGCGGTCTATCGCTTCGCGCAGATCGTTCACGATTCGCATGCCGAAGTCGCGCCCATCGTTTTCACCTGGCCGTCGCGGGCCAGCATTTTCGACTATGCCTACGACAAGGAAAGCACCAACTATTCCCGTGACTCGCTGGAAGAGCTGCTGCGCCGCGTCGCAGCCGATCCTTCTGTCGGCGACATCACGGTCATGGCGCATTCGATGGGCAGCTGGCTTGCAGTCGAATCCCTCAGGCAAATGGCGATCCGCAACGGCCGCGTCGCGCCGAAGATCAACAATGTCATTCTCGCTTCGCCCGATCTCGACGTCGATGTCTTCGGCCGGCAGTTTGCAGCGCTTGGCAAGGACAAGCCGCATTTCACGCTGTTTGTCTCGCGCGACGACCGGGCATTGTCGCTCTCGCGGCGCATTTCCGGTAATATCGATCGCCTGGGCCAGATCGATCCCGCAGCCGAGCCCTATCGCAGCGAGCTGGAAAAGCAGGGGATCACCGTGCTCGATCTCACCAAGCTCAAGACCGGCGACAGCTTGAATCACGGCAAGTTCGCCGAGAGCCCCGAGGTGGTGAAGCTGATCGGTGCCCGGCTGATTGCGGGCCAGACGATCACTGATTCCGATGTCGGTATCGGCGATGCCGTCGGCGCGGTTGCCATGGGTGCCGCGCAAACCGTCGGCAGCGTGGCTGGCGCTGCCATCAGCGCCCCGATCGCCATCTTCGACCCTCGAACGCGTGCGAACTACGGTGAGCAATTGCGCCGCGTCGGTGCTTCCGCCGGCAATACGGTCGGTTCCGTCGGCGATAGCGTTCAGACGACGGGCAGCAATGTCGGAGAGGCATTGGGGCAGTAAAGCCCCCATCACACGCCAAGGACTTTCCGCCGCCTTTTCGAAACTCCATAGCCAGTCTGGCTGATCTGATATATCACAGAGTCGCGCCATATCGGACATGGCGGCACTTTGCGGATGGGCTTTCGGCATGGGCGAAAACAAGCGTACGGTCATCATTGTCGGCGCCGGCGTCATCGGCGCGGCGATCGCGTTGGAATTGCAGCGGCGTGGCCGGCAGGTGACATTGGTGGACAGGGCGGGGCCAGGGGAGGGCACCTCCTTCGGCAACATGGCAAGCATCGCGCTCGATTTTGCCGCCGGTTCCGGCCCCTCCACCTGGTCGAAGATTCCGGGCTGGCTCTTGGATCCGCAAGGCCCCGTGTGGCTGAGACCCCCCTATGCGCTGAAGATGCTGCCCTGGTTCCTGCGTTTCATCGCAGCTGGTCGCCCTTCGCGGCTTCGCGAGATCGAGGATGCCGGCATGAGCCTGTCGCGTCATGCCCTTTCCGATTTTAGGGCGATGCTTGCCGCTGCCGGCGCGCCTGAGCTGATGACGGAGGAGGGGTGCCTCTCGATCTACGAGACCGAAGCGGAATTTGCCGGCGAGCGCGCGCATATTGAGCTGATGCAGCGCTATGGCATGGAACACCGGGTTCTCTCTGGCGCTGAAATCCGCGATCACGAGCCCGCTCTCTCTCCCGCCATTGCCAAGGCCGTGCTATTGCCGGACAACAAATCCATCCGCGACCCTTATAAGCTCGTGCTCACGCTGATGGCGGCGGCGAAGGCGCTCGGCGCGACCTTCGTCTCCGGGACAGTGCGAACCGTGGAGCGTCAGTCGGACGGCGACGTGGCCGTGTTGTTCGAGGACGGAACCCGACTTCAAGCCAACGATATCGTGCTTGCCGCCGGCGTGCGCACGCGGTTTATCGCTTCCGCTCTCGGCGAGCCGATCCCGCTGGAGACCGAACGCGGCTATCACACGCAGATCATGAAGCCCGGCATCGCCATGCGCTATTCCATCATCTGGCCGCGCCGCGCCTTCATGGTGACGCCGACGGCCGGCGGCATCCGCGTGGGCGGCAATGTCGAGCTGGCCGGCCTCGATGCGCCGCCGGATTATCGCCGTCCCCGCATTCTCGTCCGTCACGCCCAAAGAGCGTTGCCCGGATTGCAGGTGGAAGATGCCAAGGATTGGATGGGTCATCGCCCGGCATTGCCGGATACGATCCCGATCATCTCGCCGTCGTCGCGTGTTCCGGGTGTCTGGTACGCGACCGGCCACGGCCATCTCGGGCTGACCTTTTCGGCGACGACAGCGCGGCTGATGGCCGATATGATGACCGGCATCGCCCCTGCTGTCGATATGACGCCGTTCCGCATCAACCGCTACTAGGACAAGACCGATGTCCGGATTGGAGCAAACGATATGAGATGGAAACGCACGATCCAGTTGCTGGATGTTCATTGCGAGGGCGAGATCGGCAGGGTTGCCATCGGCGGCGTGCCGAAGATCCCCGGCAACAGCATTGCCGAGCAATTGCATTGGCTGAACACCGATCCGAAGGGCGAGGAGTTGCGTCGCTTCCTGGTGCTCGAGCCGCGCGGTGCGCCGATCGGCTCCGTCAACCTGCTGTTGCCGGCCAAGCATCCCGATGCCGATGCCGCCTTCGTCATCCTGCAGCCGGATCAGGCGCATGCAAGCTCCGGCTCCAATTCCATCTGCGTAACCACGGCCCTGCTTGAATCCGGCATCGTCGAGATGAAGGAGCCGGAAACGGTGGTGACGCTCGAAACCGCCGCCGGTCTGGTCAGGGCAACCGCCACCTGCCGCGACGGCCGATGCGAGAAGGTGCGGCTAACCATGGTGCCCTCCTTCGTGCATGAACTGGATGTCGAGATCGACACGCCGCAATGGGGCAGGATCAAGCTCGACCTCTGCTACGGCGGCATCTTCTATGCGCTCGTCGATGTCGGCCAGATCGGTGTGACGATCGAGAAAGCCAATGCTGCTGATCTCGTTCAGGCGGGCATGATCCTCAAGGACATGATCAACCGCACGATGTCGGTCGTCCATCCGGAAATCCCGGCGATCTCCGGCGTCGCCTACGTGATGTTCCGCGACATCGATGCCGATGGCGCCATCCGCACCTGCACGACCATGTGGCCCGGCCGCGCCGATCGCTCGCCCTGCGGTACCGGCAATTCCGCCAACCTGGCGACACTGCATGCGCGCGGCAAGGCCAAGGTCGGCGATGTCTTCAAGTCCCGCTCGATCATCGGTTCGGAGTTCGAGGTGGGCCTGCAGGCGGTGACCGAAGTTGCCGGCAAGCCGGCCATCATCCCGACAATCACCGGCCGAGGCTTCACCTTCGGCCTGAGCCAGGTGGCGCTCGATCCCTTCGATCCGATGGCGGAAGGCTTTGCGATGACGGATGTCTGGGGGCCTTCGGCGGGGGATATTTGAGGGCAGACAAGGAATCGGTTCCGTTCGCATGGAGAGTTTTGCCCCTCACCCTCACCCTCTCCCCGCATGCTGGGAGAGGGGACTAGCTCTGCATTCTCGTCTAAGCAAATCGCTGGAAGGAAGGCTGCGGCTGCGTCCATCCCCTTCTCCCCGCGAGCGGGGAGAAGGTGGCCGCCCTTCGACAAGCTCAGGAGGCCGGATGAGGGGCTGCCCTGCTATTTCGCTGGATAGATCACACCCTTGCGCAGGATGATATTGCCATAGAGCCTTGGCTCGCTGGTCTGTATCAGCGCATGCGCCTGCTCGACGCGCTCGTAGAATTCCGCCGGCAGCAATGGCACGACCTTGATGTCGGGCACATGCCGGGCGCAGCACTCGATCATCTCGGCATGGACCGGATCGACGGCGTCGCGATCCTGCCGGACGGTCGCCCGGAAGATCGCCTGCGGCACGAAATCGTCGATCGGCAGCACGCTGAGCACGGCATCAAGCACGCGGATGACGCCGTGGCCGTCGAGGCGGATAAGGCGGCGCCCGTGTTCGAGGCCGGGATAGTTGCCGTCCACGAGGGCTATCTCGTCGCCGTGGCCCATGGCGCGCAGGGTTGCCAGAAGCTCGGGGCTCAACAGCGGGTCAATGCCCTTCAGCATGCTCTATCTCCTTGAAGAGGACGTTCTGGTCGATGAGGTAGCGGGCGAAGATCGGCAGGCTGGCGCCGCCGATGGCACGTGCCTGCGGCCCCACCGCGCCCTCGATGATGTCGGGCATGACGACGCCCTGCAGGTCCAGCGCCGAGGCGGCCTTGATGGTCGCGCGCACCACGCGTTCCCGTATCCAATCCGGGAAGCCGCCGTCGATGACGGCAGCGCTGAAATCGATGACCGAGGCGCATGCGACGATCGCCTGCGCCAGCGCCTTGGCCGTGTCCTGGATCCAGATTTCCAAAGGCTCGCCGAAATCGATCCAGTTGTTGGCCGAGTACCAGAGGGGGCGCGGGTCGAAGCCGTGGTCCTTCAACAGGTTTTCGAGCACGAAGATCGAAGCGATTTCCAGAAGCTGGCGGTTCTCGCCGTTGCGGCCGCGCACCGGCAGCGGGCCGAGCGCGCCGGCCGTGCCCGTTCGGCCGACGAAGATCGAGGAATTGAGGACGATGCCGCCGCCGAGGAAGGAGCCGATGAAGAAATAGACGAAGTCCGGATAATGCGAGCCGACGCCGAAGACGAGCTCGGCGCCGCAAGCGCTGGTGGCGTCGTTCTGCAGGAAGACGGGATAGGCAACGCGCGAGGCGATCTCTGTCTGCAGGTTGAAGCCGCGCCATACGTCCATCGCTCCGGCCGGGGCACCCACCTGTTCCGCCCAGTTCCACAACTCGAACGGCGCGGCGACGCCGATCCCGGCAATTTTCCGCCGCTCGTCGCTGCTGAGGCGCCCCTCGAGCTCCTGGATGCCGGCCGTGACGAAGGCGATAATGTCCTGCGGCAGCGGGTAGGGGTAGATCTGATGAAGTTGCATCCTGATTCCGCCGACGAAATCCATCAGCACCAGATCGGCACTGCGCCGGCCGATCTTGACGCCGAAGGAGAGCACCGCATCCGGATTGAGCCGCATGGGAATGGATGGCTGTCCGACGCGGCCGCGCACCGGCGCGTCTCGTGAGAGCAGCCCGTCCTTCTCCAGCGCCCGCATGATAACTGAAACGGTTTGCGCCGAGAGGCCGCTGCGCCGAGCGATATCCGCTTTCGACAGCGCGCTGTGACGGCGCACAAGCGACAGCACGAGCCGCTCGTTATGGGCTCGCACGCCAATCTGGTTCGCGCCCCCGCTCGGGTCGAGAATCATCGGTGCTGTAGGTGTGTCCTCCGGGTCATGCACGAGAGACATGGGCCTGCTCCTTCCACCATGGCCATGCCTTATTTTTCCCGAGAATGCCACATCCAATTAATAATTCAATCCGATTTATTTATTGACAGCGGGAAATCTTTAGGCTCAGATATGGGCCGTCGAGGATGTGCATATGACCTTGGAGGAGGTCCACCGGAAACAATCTGACAGGCATGGCGCATCTTTAAACCGGGTTCGGACAGGGCCCGCGGCTCGCCGGGAAGGTCCGGCTTTTCAAACATCGGGAGGATTGAATGAAGAAATCTGTTATTTCCGCAGCACTCGCCGCTCTAGCGATCGGCGTCGCCTTTGCAGCGCCGGCGAAGGCCGCCGGCGTATCCGCCTGCCTCATCACCAAGACCGACACTAACCCTTTCTTCGTCAAGATGAAGGAAGGCGCAACCGCCAAGGCGAAGGAACTCGGCGTGACGCTGAAGTCCTATGCCGGCAAGATCGATGGTGACAGCGAAAGCCAGGTCGCCGCGATCGAAAGCTGCATCGCCGATGGCGCGAAGGGCATTTTGATTGCCGCTTCCGATACCAAGGGCATCGTTTCTTCGGTCAAGAAGGCACGCGATGCCGGCCTGCTGGTCATCGCGCTCGACACGCCGCTGGAGCCAGCCGATGCCGCTGATGCGACCTTTGCCACCGACAATCTTCTCGCTGGCAAGCTGATCGGTCAGTGGGCAAAGGAAACGCTGGGCGACAAGGTGAAGGACGCCAAGGTCGGCTTCCTGGATCTGACGCCGTCGCAGCCTTCCGTCGACGTGCTGCGCGACCAGGGCTTCATGATCGGCTTCGGCATTGATCCGAAGGATCCGAACAAGATCGGCGACGAAACCGATCCGCGTATCGTCGGCCATGACGTCACCAACGGCAACGAGGAAGGCGGCCGCAAGGCCATGGAAAACCTCCTGCAGAAGGATTCGAGCATCAACGTCATCCACACCATCAACGAACCGGCTGCCGTCGGCGCCTACCAGGCCCTGAAGGCCGTCGGCTTGGAAAAGCAGGTTCTGATCGTGTCTGTTGACGGCGGTTGCCCGGGCGTCAAGTCCGTCAAGGAAGGCGTGATCGGCGCGACGTCGCAGCAATATCCGCTGATGATGGCGGCCCTCGGCGTCGAGGCGATCAAGAAGTTCGCCGACTCTGGCGAAAAGCCGAAGCCGACCGAAGGCAAGTCCTTCTTCGATACCGGCGTTTCGCTGGTGACGGACAAGCCGGTCTCTGGCGTGAAGTCGATCGACACCAAGGAAGGCACCGCCAAGTGCTGGGGCTAAGCCTCATCCTGAACTTGGCGTGATCTTATCGGAAAACCGCTTCACGCTTTTCGCTGAAGCGGTCCTTCGGTTCGCGATCGTGCCTTCCTGACATCAACGCCGGCCGGGCTCTCGCTCCGGCCGGTTTCAACAGCCGGCGGTTTCCGCGTATAATTCGGCGCGGCAGCGGAGGAATACAATGACCGAAGCACAGGAATTCGAGCGTGCTCTCGACGGCAGCGACAAGAATGTTGCCTCGTTCGAGCACCAGGATGTCTCTCTTCTCAAACGCGTGCAGCATTTCTTGCATTCGACGCCGGCCGCCGTGCCGTTGATCGTGCTGGTGCTGGCGATCATCATCTTCGGCTTTGCCATCGGCGGCCGTTTCTTCTCCGCCTACACGCTGACGCTGATCCTGCAGCAGATCGCCATCGTCGGCATTCTCGCCGCGGCGCAGACGCTGGTCATCCTGACCGCTGGCATCGATCTTTCGATCGGCGTGATCATGGTCATTTCCTCCGTCGTCATGGGCAATGTCGCCGTCACCTACGGCCTGCCGACGCCGATCGCCATTATTGCCGGCATGGTTGCGGGCGGTATCTGCGGATTGCTCAACGGTTTCCTTGTCGCCAACATGAAGCTGCCGCCGTTCATCGTGACGCTCGGCACGTGGAATATCGTCATGGCGACGAATTTCATCTATTCCGCCAATGAGACCATCCGCGACACCGATGTCGATGAAAAGGCGCCGCTTTTGCATTTTTTCGCGATCAGCTTCCGGCTCGGCGGCGCGGTGCTGACGCTCGGTGTCATCGCCATGGTGCTGCTGGTGTTGGTGCTATGGTATATTCTCAATCACACAGCCTGGGGCCGGCATGTCTATGCTGTCGGCGATGATCCGGAGGCGGCAAAATTGTCGGGCATCCAGACCAAGAAGGTGCTGCTTGCTGTTTACGGCGTTTCGGGGCTGATCGCGGCCTTTGCCGCCTGGGTTTCGATTGGCCGTAACGGCTCGGTCTCACCATCTTCGGCTGTGACGGATTTCAATCTTCAGGCAATTACCGCGACCGTGATCGGTGGCATCTCGCTCTTCGGCGGCCGTGGCTCGATCCTCGGCGCTCTGTTCGGCGCGATGATCGTCGGCGTCGTATCCATGGGCCTCAACATGCTCGGAGCCGATCCGCAGTGGAAGGTCCTCCTGACGGGCGTGCTCATCATCGGCGCCGTCGCGATCGATCAATGGATCAGAAAGGTATCGGCATGACCACGACTGGCGAACCCCTTCTCACCGCGCGTGGCCTCGTCAAGCGCTATGGACGCGTGACTGCGCTCGACAATGCCGATTTCGATCTTTACCCCGGCGAAATCCTTGCTGTCATCGGCGACAACGGCGCGGGAAAATCCTCGCTGATCAAGGCGATTTCCGGCGCGGTCACACCCGATGAAGGTGAGATCATGCTGGAAGGCAAGCCTGTCCATTTCAGGTCGCCGATGGAAGCGCGCGAGGCCGGCATCGAAACGGTCTATCAGAACCTCGCGCTATCGCCGGCGCTCTCGATCGCGGACAACATGTTCCTCGGTCGCGAGATCCGCAAGCCCGGCATTCTCGGCTCGGTATTCCGTATGCTCGACCGGCCGGCGATGGAAAAGCGCGCCCGCGACAAGCTCACCGAGCTTGGCCTGATGACGATCCAGAACATCAACCAGGCGGTGGAAACGCTCTCCGGCGGTCAGCGTCAGGGCGTGGCCGTGGCACGTGCCGCCGCCTTCGGCTCCAAGGTCGTCATCATGGACGAGCCGACGGCGGCACTCGGCGTCAAGGAAAGCCGCAAGGTTCTCGAACTCATCCTCGACGTGCGGGCTCGCGGCTTGCCGATCGTGCTGATCTCGCACAATATGCCGCATGTCTTCGAGGTGGCGGACCGCATCCATATCCATCGCCTCGGACGCCGTTTGACCGTGATCAATCCCAAGGAATACACCATGTCCGATGCCGTTGCCTTCATGACCGGCGCCAAGGCTCCGCCGGTGGAGACTGTCGCTGCATGAGTGTTGCGCTCGAGGACGTCGCCGGCGAGATCGTTGCACGCGCCGGCAACGCAAAACGTATCCTGGTGGCGATTGCCGGCCCGCCTGGCGCCGGTAAATCGACGCTGGCGGATAACGTCGTCGAGGCGTTGAAGGCCAAAGGCGAAAGCGCCGAGGTCCTGCCGATGGACGGCTTCCACATGGACAATGCCGTCCTGATCGAAAAGGGGCTTCTGAAGCGGAAGGGCGTGCCCGAAAGTTTCGACGTGCGCGCCTTTCTCGATATCGTCAGGGCTGTGCGGGCTGCCGATCAGGAGGTGCTCGTGCCGGTCTTCGACCGCTCTCGCGAGATTGCCATCGCATCGGCCCGCGTCGTTTCGCCGGATCACCGGTTCATCGTGATCGAGGGAAACTATCTGCTGTTCAGCCAGGGAAAATGGGCGGAGCTTGAAGGCATGTTCGACTATTCGATCATGCTGGCGCCGCCGATGGAAGTGCTGGAGCAGCGGCTCTGGGAGCGCTGGAAGGGCTATGATCTCGACGACGAGGCAGCCCGCGCCAAGGTCTACGGCAATGATCTGCCGAACGGCCGGCTGATCCTGGAAAACCGTCGCCCGGCCGACGTCACCATCGACATCGTGCAGGATTAAACCTCGCCATCATTTAACCACCGTCGCGGATTGTTTTGCGGTGGCGGTTGATGCTATCGAAGCGCGACAGCACAAAGCGTGATCCCGAAAAGTGTGAAGCGGTTTTCGGAAGAGATCATGCTCCCATTCCAGAGGTCGCGCCCATGCAAAAGCTCACCATCCGCCGTCCCGATGACTGGCATCTGCATCTGCGTGACGGAGCCATGCTCGAAGGCGTGATCGGCGACACCTCCAGGCATTTCGCCCGCGCCATCATCATGCCCAATCTCGTGCCGCCAGTCGTGACCACGGCGGATGCGACCGCCTATCGCGAGCGCATCCTGAAGGCATTGCCGACCGGCGCCCGCTTCCAGCCGCTGATGACGCTCTATCTCACCGAGCACACCAGCCCCGACGATGTCGAGGCAGGCAAGACGAGTGGTCTGATTACGGCCGTCAAGCTCTACCCTGCGGGGGCGACAACCAATTCCCATGGCGGCGTGCGCAATCTCGACAAGGCAATGCCGGTATTGGAGCGCATGGCGAAGATCGGCCTGCCGCTCTGCGTCCATGGCGAGGTGACGACGCCGGAGGTGGATATTTTCGATCGTGAGGCCGTGTTCATCGAAACCGTGCTCGATCCGTTGCGAAAGCGCCTGCCGGAGCTGAAGGTGACGATGGAGCATGTGACGACATCGGACGGCGTGAACTACATCAAATCGGCAAAGGCTAATCTCGCCGGCTCCATCACGACGCATCATCTGATCATCAATCGCAACGCCATCCTCGTCGGCGGCATTCGTCCGCATTACTATTGTCTGCCCGTCGCCAAGCGCGAAAGCCACCGCCAGGCGCTGCGCGCGGCCGCCGCGAGCGGCGATATCAGGTTCTTCCTCGGCACGGATTCGGCTCCACATGTCGATCCGCTGAAGGAATGCGCCTGCGGCTGCGCCGGCATCTATACTTCGATCAACACGATGAGTTGCCTCGCGCATGTCTTCGAGCAGGAGAATGCACTGGACAGGCTGGAAGCTTTTGTCTCGCTGAACGGGCCGGCCTGGTATGGACTGCCTGTCAATGAGGACCGGATCACGCTGGTACGCCGGCCGGAAGCGGTCACTTTCCCTGAAAAGATAGAGACCGGTGCAGGCCCCGTCACGGTGTTCGACCCGATGTTCTCGTTGCATTGGGATGTCGAAGGCTGAGTTCAGATTTTGAGTATATAAGCATAAGTTAATTTAATGATCTATATTAGCGGTAAAGTATTCGTGTCTTGCCGCTAAATGGGACGTATATTTTATTTAAATGCATTTTCTTTATTATTTGCCGTAACCAATTCGATACCCCTTGAGGGCTAGCCTGTCACTGATCCCCTACGGTAATGATGAGACCGTCGAAAGAGCATGATGCTGGTCGATTACAATTCCCTCCTTCTCGCCCTTGGCGTTTCCGCGTCCTGCCTCGCGGTCACATTGGTGGGAAGCTGGTTTTCTCGCCGGCCTGATACCTTTCTGCTGACGTGCTCTGCCGGCCTGGTGCCAATCGTGGCCGGCATTTTCATATATGGCGCCTATGTCGACAGGCCGCGGCCGATTTTTGCCATTCTGACTTTTGTGTTGTTCTTCATCGGCTTCGCGACGATCTGGGTGGCCGGTCACCAGTTTCGCACCCGCCGCCTTTCGAAAATTCGCTTCTTGTTTGGTTGCCTCACCGGTATCGCAGCGTCGGTGCCCGCCATGCTTGTCGGTTATGACGGCCTGGCTTTCATCGGTGATAACGTCGTCATCAGCCTGCTCTTGCTGCTGACCGCGCGTGAATATTGGCTGAGCCGCCATGAGGCGCCCACGCCGCTCTATGGCATTACCGCGCTTTACACATTGACCGCGATCTCCTTTGCACTTTGCGCGGCTGTGTTGATCGCGGACGGCAAGCTCGTGCTTGGCCATGCGCCGGATAATTGGGCGGAAGATTTCAGCCTTGCTGTCTGCATTGCCGGAATGACCGGGATCGGCGCGCTGTCGCTCGCTCTGCATCAATGGCGTCAGGCCGCGCTGCACCGGCAGGAGGCGATCACCGATGCGCTGACCGGACTGCTGAACCGCCGCGCGCTTTTCAATCTCCATGGCGGCCGCTCCTTCGGTCCGTCGATGGCTGTCATCGTCTTCGACATCGATCGCTTCAAGACGATCAACGATCAGCATGGCCACGCTGCCGGCGATCTCGTGCTCAAGTTTTTCGGTCAGGACCTATCCGCGGGCTTGCGCGCTTCGGACACGGTGGCTCGGCTCGGCGGCGAGGAGTTTGCGCTTGTGCTCGACAATACGCTGCCCGGCCGCGCCGAGCAGGTTGCCGAACGGGTGCGCGATGCTTTTGCGGCACGAACAATCAGCATTGACGACAAATCCTTGACCTGCACGGTCAGCGCGGGTGTTGCGACCGGCACGGTCGAAGGGGTCGGCTTCGATGATGTCCTTCGCGCCGCCGACAAGGCGCTTTATGAGGCGAAGCGCAATGGCCGCAACCGTGTCGAGGTCGCGGCCTATCTGCACGCAGTCTAGCAAAACATTTCGTTAGAAACGCTGGTAGCCTTTATGGAACGCTCAGAACAGGGCCCGCACGAAGGCGCATGCCGCAAGCAGGGATGCCAGCGTGCGCACATGGTTCCACCGCGTCCAATCGCTGAGATAGCTCGACCATAGTTGCGCGCCCTCAGCCGTGTGGCCATCGACCTTATCCAGGGCGTCGTTCAGCGGCACGTTGAACACCATGGTCGAAAGAAAGCTGGCGACGATATAGAGCACGGCGCCTGTCAGCATCAGCACGCTGACACCGCCCCGCCAATAAAGGATTGCCATGACAGCAACGAACACCGATAGGGCGGCCGTCAACAGAAACAGCACGATGAAGGGCGAGCGCACGATCGTCGTGTTGATCGATTGCATGGCAGCGATTCCCTGATCTGCTGGAAGGCGGGCAAAGGCCTGCATGATGAATGTCGAAAACGCAAAGTAGATTCCGGCGATAAGGCCGCTGCCGAGGGCCGCGACGATAAGGGCTATATTCGTGATCGGAAAGGTCATGGCTAGATGCTCCAGATGCCGCTTGCGGCCGTTTCTCGGGCATAATCGGAAAAATCCCTCGGCCGCCTTCCAAGGATCTGTCTGACGCCATCCTCGACGCGCGAATTGCGCCCGTCCAGAACCTGCGTGAAGAGTTCATGCAGAAGATCGGTCGTCTCGCGCGGCAGACCTGTTGCGGTCATTTCAGCCATGAAAGTATCTATCGGGACCCTCTCGTAGTCTATGGCCCGCCCGGAAGCCGCCGCGATTTCGGAAACTGCGTCGCGGAACGTCAGGGCGCGAGGTCCCGTCAGCTCATAGGTCTGGTTGCGGTGGCGCGGATTGGTAAGGGCCTCGACCGCGACGTCGGCAAGATCGGCGGCATCGACGAAAGGCTCGGGCACATCGCCGACCGGCAATGCTAGCTTTCCCTGGAGAAGCCCGTCCAGAAAAGCGCCCTCGCTGAAATTCTGGTTGAACCAGCTGGCGCGAAGCACGGTGTAGTCCACACCGACAGCCTTGAGTTCCTGTTCGCTGAGGACAGCTCCGTCCTCGCCACGGCCAGAGAGCAGGACGATGTGCCCTACACCAGCCTCGACCGCCGTCTTTGCGAAGGCCGAGATCGCCTCCGCCGCCCAGGCGACAGCGAGATCTGGTTGGAACGTGACATAGGCGGCGGAGGCACCTTCCAGCGCCTGATGCCATGTGTCGCGGTCCTGCCAATCGAAGGCGGGCGTCGTCGAGCGCGAAGCGGCGCGGACATCGATGCCGCGATCTTTCAGGCGCTCGGCAACGCGACCGCCGGTTTTTCCCAATCCGCCGATGATGGCGACAGTTGAAATCTGCATGTCAGGCTCCTCCATCTCAAAATGTGATAAACTCTCTCATTTGCAAAATGTGATAAACTCTCTTATATGGATTGTCAACGGTGGCAGACGAGGAATGAGATGGCGCAGGAACCGGTTGCGAGACGCAGGCGTAGCAAGGATGAGGCAGGCACCCCGCGTCGCATCCCCAGCCAGCAGCGCGGCCGCGAACGCGTCGAGCGCATATTGGCCGTGGCGACGGAGCTGATCGCTAGGAATGGCAGCGATGCGCTGCGCATGGGAGAAATCGTCGAGAAAGCGGATGTGTCCTTCGGTTCGCTCTATCAATATTTCCCCGACAAAACGGCGATCATCCGCGTCTTGGCCGAGCGCTTCAACGAGCAGGGGCGACTATGCGTCGAGGACGAGCTGCTGACAATAAAGAGTACCGATGACCTCCAGGCTGGGCTCGGTCGCATTGTCGACGGCTATTATGCGATGTTTCTTGGCGAGCCCGTCATGCGCGATATCTGGCACGCCACCCAGGCGGACAAGCTGCTGCAGCAGGTCGATGCCGAGGACATGGAATGGCATTCACAGGCCTTTCTTGCCGTCCTTAAACGTCTTTGGCCTGAGCGTGACGATATGGAACTCGCACGGATCGCCCGGTTGACGATGCAGCTGGTCGCGGCCGCGGTTCGCTATGCGATCTCGATCGAGAAGGAAGAGGGCGACAGGGCGATCGCGCTGTTTAAGGCGATGCTGCCTGCCGATCTCGGCGCAGTCCAATAGACGCTCCAAACTGCTGCATGTTGGCAATCCGGCCATGCCGATGGCGGATGCATGCAAAACCTTCTATTCGTCTGGAAACCATTGCCGCTAGCTGCTATTGCCGCTGAAACATTCCAGCTGCGAAGGAGGCCCGCATGACCCAGATGACTTTTTCCGATCGCGCCGTCATGGCTGAGTTGGTCGCCAGGATGCTTTGGGAGATCAAGGCGGTGCATTTCAGCGCCGACAAGCCGTACAGGCTGGCCTCCGGCATGGCGAGCCCGGTCTATATCGACTGCCGCAAGCTGATCTCCTATCCGCGCATCCGCTCGACGGTCATGGATTTCGCCGCCAGCCTCATCGTCCGCAATGCCGGCTTCGAACAGTTCGATTGCGTTGCCGGCGGCGAGACCGCGGGCATCCCCTTCGCTGCCTTCCTGGCCGAGCGGCTGAACCTGCCGATGATCTATGTCCGCAAGCAGCCGAAGGGTCATGGTCGTAATTCCCAGATTGAAGGCCATATGCCCGACGGCGCCCGCGTGCTCGTCATCGAGGACCTGACGACGGCCGGCGGCAGCATGTTCACTTTCATCGATGCCATCCGCGCCGCCGGGGGCATTGTCGAGCACGGCATGGCGCTGTTTTATTATGATATCTTCCCGGAGGCGAAGGAGCGGTTTGCCAACGGCAAGGTCCGGCTGCATCATATCGCCACCTGGCGCGATGTGCTTGCTGTCGCCAGGGAACAGAAGCTGTTCGACGACAAGACGCTCGAGGAAGTCGAAGCCTTTCTCAACGCGCCGCTTGTCTGGTCGGGACGGAATGGCGGCGTTTCGGAGCTTCCCAAAAAGTGATGCTTTGCTTTTGCCATGAATTTATCTAATCGATTTATGAGACTGGACACGACAGACGCGCTCTTTGGGAGGCCGGAATGATATTGTGCTGTGGCGAAGCTTTGATCGATATGCTGCCGCGGGATACGACGCAGGGCGAAAAGGGCTTTGCCCCCTATGCCGGCGGCGCGATCTTCAACACCGCGATTGCGCTTGGCCGTCTCGGCGTGCCGACGGGTTTCTTCACCGGCATCGCCGACGACATGATGGGCGATATCCTGCGCGAGACGCTTGCGGCCGCCAAGGTGGATTACAGCTATTGCGCCATCGCTCCCCGTCCGAGCACGATCGCTTTCGTCAAGCTCGTCAACGGCCAGGCGACCTATGCCTTCTACGACGAAGGCTCCGCCGGCCGCATGATCACCGGGGCCGACCTGCCGACCCTCGGCGATGATTGCGAAGCCCTGCATTTCGGTGCGATCAGCCTGATCCCCAACCCGTGCGGCGAGACCTACGAGGCGCTGATGAAGCGCGAATATCAAAGCCGGGTGATCTCGCTCGATCCGAATATCCGCCCCAGCTTCATCAAGGACAAGCAGGCGCATATGGGGCGCATCGGCCGCATGGCGGCCATGTCCGATATCCTGAAATTCTCGGACGAGGATCTGGAATGGTTCGGCATCGCTGGAAACCATGACGAATTGGCTGCCCACTGGCTGAACCAGGGCGCCAAGCTCATCGTCATCACCAAGGGTGCCGAGGGTGCTACGGGCTATACGAAGTCGCTGAAAGTCACGGTTCCGAGCGAGCGCGTCACCGTCGTCGACACGGTCGGAGCCGGCGACACCTTCGACGCCGGCATTCTGGCATCACTGAAGATGAACGGCCTGCTGACCAAGGCGCAAGTCGCCGCCCTGGACGAAAAGGCGCTGCAGGATGCGCTGGCGCTCGGCGCAAAGGCTGCGGCTGTTACGGTGTCTCGTGCAGGTGCCAACCCGCCCTGGGCAAGTGAGATCGGGCTTTAATTTAACCCTCCCCTTGAGGGGGAGGGTCGGCACGCAGTGCCGGGGTGGGGTGATCCTTTAGGCGTTCCGGCGCGGAGAGCCGTTGTCACCCCCACCCGCCGCTTCGCGGCGACCTCCCCCCTCAAGGGGGAGGTGAATAAGCGCCTTACTTCGCGCGGCTTGCCAGCGCAGCCACCAGCCCCTGCGTCGAGGAATCGTGGCCGGCTGCACTTTCCTTGCCTTCGACAACAGGCAGCAGGCCGGTTGCCAGTTCCTTGCCGAGCTCGACGCCCCACTGGTCGAAGGAGTTGATGCGGAAGAGGACGCCCTCGACGAAGACGCGGTGTTCATAGAGCGCGATCAGGCGGCCGAGCGCATAGGGCGTCAGCTTGTCGTAGACGAAGGTGATCGACGGGCGGTTGCCGGTGAAGACGCGGTGCGGCGCGATGAAATCGGCCTTTTTGTCGTCCATGCCCTTGGAGGTGAGCTGCGCCTTGGCTTCCGCGAAGGTCCGGCCCTTCATCAGCGCTTCCGACTGCGCCAGGCAATTGGCCATGAGCAGCTGATGCTGGTAGCGCAGCTCCGGCTCGAAGCCGTTCGCGGCGATCATGAATTCGGCCGGGATGACGCTCGTGCCCTGGTGGATGAGCTGGTAAAAGGCGTGCTGGCCGTTGGTGCCGGGCTCGCCCCACACGACCGGACCGGAATTGCCTTCGACCGGCGTGCCATCGATGGTGACGCCCTTGCCGTTCGATTCCATGTCGAGCTGCTGCAGATAGGCCGGGAAGCGCGACAGGCGCTGGTCATAGGGCAGGATGGCGCGCGTCGGATAGCCGAGCACGTTGCGATGGTAGAAGCCGATGAGGCCGAGCAGCATCGGCAGGTTTTCCTTGAACGGCGCCTTGCGGAAATGGTTGTCCATCGCATGCGCGCCATCCAGGAACTTGCCGAAGTTTTCCGGGCCGACGGCGATCATCAGCGGCAGGCCGATGGCCGACCAGATCGAGTAGCGGCCGCCGACCCAATCCCAGAAGCCGAAGACGCGTTCGCTGTCGATGCCGAAGGCGGCAACCTTGTCGAGCGCCGTCGAAACGGCGGCGAAATGGTGCTGCACCGCGGCCTCGCCGAGCGCATCGGCGATGAACTTGCGCGCCGTCTGGGCATTGGTCATCGTTTCGATTGTCGTGAAGGTCTTCGATGCGACGATGAACAGCGTCGTTTCCGGCGAAACGAGCTTCAGAATGTCGGCAATGTGAGCGCTGTCGATGTTGGAGACGAAATGGGAGCGCGGGCCGTCATGGAAGGGCGCGAGCGCCAGCGTCGCCATGACCGGGCCGAGATCGGAGCCGCCGATGCCGATGTTGATGACGTCGGTAATCGCCTTGCCGGTCGAGCCCTTCAGCGCGCCGGAGCGGATGCCGTCGGCGAACTTACCCATGGCTGCCAGCACGCCGTTGACGTCAGGCATGACATCCTTGCCGTCGACGAGGACCGGCGTATTGGAGCGGTTGCGAAGTGCTGTGTGCAGCACGGCGCGGTTTTCGGTGAAGTTGATGGCGACGCCCGAGAACATCTCTTCGCGCTTGGCCGCAATGCCGCCTTCGGCCGCGAGCTTTTCGAGAAGGACGAGGACATCGTCGTTCACCGCGGTCTTGGAATAGTCCATCAGCAGATCGTCGAACGAAGCGTTGAAGCGGGAGAAGCGTTTGGGATCGGCGGCAAAGGCGGCGCGGATATCGGTGGCCTTCGTTGCCGATGCGGTGCTCTTCAGTTGTTCGACGAGGGCGTTCATGGGAGGCTCCTTGCGGTTCGCGCCGCTTGCCGTCAGACGGGCCGGGCGCTTTGAGTTTGGTCGCGAAAACTATTCCCTATGTAGGGCGCAAATCAAGTTCACGTATCATCCAAAAACGAAAAAAGGCCGCTCGCCGGCAAAGGCGAGCGGCCTCCTGAATGGCATGGAATTATATCAGCCGCGCAACTCCTTGCGCAGGATCTTGCCGACATTCGATTTCGGCAGCTCCGCACGGAATTCGATGAAGCGCGGGCGCTTGTAGTTGGTGAGGTTGGCAGCGCAATGCGCTCTGACATCAGCCTCGGTCAGCGCCGGGTCCTTCTTGACGATGAAGAGCTTCACGGCCTCGCCGGAATGCGGGTCCGGGACACCGACCGCCGCCGCCTCGAGAACGCCCGGATGCATCACGGCGACCTCCTCGATCTCGTTCGGATAGACGTTGAAGCCCGAGACCAGGATCATGTCCTTCTTGCGGTCGACGATCTTCGTATAGCCGCGCTCGTCCATGAAGCCCATGTCGCCGCTGCGGAAGAAGCCGTCCGATGTCATCACCCGCGCGGTTTCCGCCGGCTGCTTCCAGTAGCCGGCCATGACCTGCGGTCCACGGATGCAGATTTCACCGACCTCGCCGAGCGGCAGCGAATTGCCGCTTTCGTCGCGAATATCGAAATCGGTGCCCGTGATCGGCAGGCCGATCGTTCCGGAGAATTCGGAGCTGTCGAAGCGGTTGGCGCTCGCGACCGGCGACGTCTCGGAAAGGCCGTAGCCTTCGGTGATCCAGGCGCCCGTCATCTTCTGCCAGCGCTCGGCCACAGGCCGCTGCACCGCCATGCCACCGGCCAACGTCGCAGTGTTCGACAGGTCGAGCTTGGTGAATTCGGGATTGTTCATCAGTGCGTTGAACAACGTGTTCAGGCCGGGGAACATGTCGAACTTGTATTTGCCCAGCTCCTTGATGAAGCCCGGTATATCGCGCGGGTTGGCAACCAGCACGTTATGGCCGCCGATCGACATGCCCATCAGCGAGTTCACCGTCAATGCGAAGATGTGATAGAGCGGCAGCGCGCAGACGAAGGTCAGCTGCTCGGGCCGCGGCTTGTTGATATAGGCGGACTGCAGCCAGAGCAGCAATTGCAGCTGGTTGGCTAGCAGATTGGAATGCGTCAGTATCGCACCCTTGGCAACGCCGGTCGTGCCGCCGGTATATTGCAGGAAAGCGATGTCGCTGCCGGAGAGTTCGGAAGGTTTCAGCGGCAGGCGCGCGCCTTCGGCGATCACGGCCTTGAAATTGCGATGGCCGGGGATGGACCAGGCCGGCACCAGCTTCTTCACCTTGCGGACGATGAAATTGACGATATGGCCCTTCACGCCCAGCATGTCGCCGAGAGAGGTGACGACGACGTGGCGAACATCCGTATGCGCCAGAACCTGCTCCACCGTATGGGCGAAATTCTCCAGGACGAAGATCGCCTTGGCGCCGCAATCGCGCAGCTGGTGCTCGAGTTCACGCGGCGTATAGAGCGGATTGACGTTGACGACGACGAGGCCGGCGCGAAGTATGCCGTAGGTGGTGACCGGATTTTGCAGCACGTTCGGCATCATCACGGCAACACGATCGCCCTTCTGAAGGCCGAGGCTTTGCAGCCAGGCGGCGATCTTGCGCGTTTGCGTGCCGAGGTCGCGATAGGTGATCGATTTGCCCATGCTGGTGAAGGCGAGCCGGTCGGCGTAGCGCGCGCAGCTTTCCTCCAGCAGCGCGACGAGTGATGCATGCTCCAGCGGCGGCAGCTCGGCCGGTACGATGTCCGGATAGGAGGCAAGCCATATTTTTTTGACTTGCGGTCTATCCGAAGGAGCGGAGACTGAATTCATGCGCACTTCCTCCTCTACGCATCATAACCAGCCCCGCCGCTTGCGCGGCGGTTATGTAAAGTGTCACTGCGCGACGGAAAAGTCTCCCGCTTTTCATATCGACGCAGCTTTCGCTCTCAACTAAATCATTTGAGCCCAATGAAAGCTACAATAACCTTGACGTAAACGTCAATAATTACCGTGCGCTCACGTTTTTTTACAGTTTTGAAAAAAATGCTGGAACTTTTGCGGTAACGGAGCGTTAATAGGGCCGTTGAAGCATACCCATGGGAGCATCGTGTTGCCCTTAATGAGCAGATCGGACGCTCCAAAGTTTATGTGACGCGTATCCAAAAGGAGGTGCGCATATGCATAATGAGAGTGCCGAAATCTCTGGCCGTGACCTCTACGTCAAGGACATGTCGATGCTGGTCGCTTGCGACCGGGTCGAGGGATCCAAGGTATTCGGTTCGGACGGCAGGCAGATTGGTCATATCGAGCGTCTGATGCTTGAAAAAAGCGATGGACGCATCGCTTTTGTCATTCTGAGTTTCGGCGGCTTTTTCGGCATCGGTCAGGATCACTACCGGTTGCCTTGGGAAAAGCTGCGCTATGATGCTCGTATCGACGGCTATCGCGTCAGCATGACCAAGAATGACATCGAGAAAGCGCGCCGCTTCGCGAGCAAGGACGAACACGACCATAAGGATCATGTCCATAAGAGCCATGATTATTTTGGCGTGCCGCCCTATTGGATGTAAGTACGCCTGCAGATCCGGTCACATGAGCCCCGCCGGCGCGGGGCTTTGGCTTGTGCGGCTTTATAGAAACCGCCCGTGTCTTTGCACGACCTCGATCTTATAACCGTCGGGGTCGGTGACGAAGAAGAGCAGGGCGAAAAGCTTCCCATCGCGATTGAGTTCGACGATCTTGCCGGGATTAAGCCCGAGTGTGGCCATGCGCGCATGTTCCTCTCTCAACTCTTCGACCGAGACGGCAAGGTGGCCATAGGCTTCACCGAGCGTGTAAGGCTCGTTGCGGCCCTGGTTGACTGTCAATTCCAGCTCGAAACCGGTCTCGGCATTGCTGAGATAGATGAGCGTGAAGGTCGGGAAGTCGACGCGGTCGGCGACCTCGAGCCCGAATGCCTTTTTGTAGAAATCGACCGAACGTGCCTCGTCGAGCACGCGGATCATCGAGTGAATCATCTTGGCCATCGGCGCCTCCATAGATCATCTGAGCATCCTCCAAGCCAATGCCACCGGCCGTCGGACAAGACAAGTGCGTCGGAGTGGTGCCACGCCAACATTCAACTATTGAGATTAAGACGCGCTCCGGGGCTTCTGAATTTCGGTCAGTCTGCTTACACTCCGAGCATTCAGGCAAACGGCCCGATCGGCCGAAGCCGACTGATGTTCGAAGGGGGAACCTATGTACTACGCTATCCTGGCCTATCACGAAGAGGGCGTCGTGGAATCCTGGAGCGAGGAGGAGGATGCGGCGCTCATGGCCGAGCTGCTCCAAATCAATGATCGTCTCGTCAAGGAGAAGTCGCTCGGGCCGGCGGCGCGCCTTGGTCAGACGCAGCGCGCCGTGACCTTGCGGGGGAAGGGCGCCGGCATGGTCATCGACGGTCCCTTTGCCGAGACCAAGGAGCAGTTGCTCGGCTTTTATGTCGTCGACTTTCCGACGCTCGACGCGGCCGTCGGACTGGCGCGTGACCTGCGTCGCGCCAATCCGACCGCAGTCTATGAGATCAGACCGATCTCGCTTTACCTGCCCGGAGCTCCATTGAGCGCGCGCGAGGAGGATTAGCAACGTCTTCGGCACCCTTGATGGCTGCGCCCACTGCCTGAAACGGCAATGCTTTCCGATCTCAGTGCGGCTGCAGGCCGATCTTGCGGGTTATCGAATGTTCGATCAGTTCCATGCCGTCATAGATCAGCACCGCCATCAGGCCGACGATCAGGCCGCCTTGTAGGATGAAGGCGGTGTTGTCGTTGATCAGCCCGGCGATGATGACCTCGCCGAGGCCCTTGGCGGCGACGGTGGAGCCGATCGTCGCCGTGCCGATATTGATGACGGTCGCGATCTTCAGTCCTTCGATGATCAGCGGCAGGGCAAGTGGCAGCTCGACGCGGAACAGCCGCTGCCAGCCATTCATACCCATGCCGTCGGCGGCATCGAGCACGGAGGCCGGCACCTGCTGCAAACCGGCGACGGTGTTCTCGAAGATCGGCAACAGCGCATAGAGGAAAAGCGCGATCAATGTCGGGACCGCGCCGAAGCCGGTGGTGGAAATGGCGAGCGCCAGCACGGCAACCGGCGGAAAGGTCTGGCCGGCATTGGCGATCGCCCGCGAAAGCGGCAGGAAGTCGGCGCCGACCGGTCGCGTGACGAAGATGCCGCCGAGCACCGCCAGGATGCCGCTCGCGCCGATCGAGATAACGATCAGCTCGAGATGGCTGAGGGCAAGGCTCGGCAGACTGTTCTGCGTATAGATCGGCGACGCCCCGAATTTTGTCAGCGGCGCCAGGATCGGCGTCAGCCATTCCGGACGGAACAGCAACACCAGCAGCAGTGCCAGCGCCAGGAGGCGGAAGAGATTGGCGGCGAGAAGTTTCATGCTTTGCGGCCCAGCTCTATCAGATGCTGGATCGAGATCGAACCGACGGGCACCTTGCTCTCGTCCTCGACCGAAGCCTCGTCGGCACCCTGCCAGATCAGTTCGGCCAGCGCGTCACGCAGATTAAGCGTTTGCGGCAGGCTGTAGCCGAGACCGGGCCTGAGAGGCTGCATGCTCTCCTTCAGCGGCAGCAACGACATCAGCTTCAACGCGCGGTCGGACGTGCCGGTCAATTGCTGCACGAAGGGATCGGCCGGCTCCGTCAGGATCTTCTCGGGCTCGGAACATTGCAGCAGCTTGCCACCGCTCATGACAGCGATCTTGTTGCCGAGATGGAAGGCCTCGTCCATATCGTGGGTCACGAGAATGACGGTTGTGCCGAACTGTTTCTGGATTGCCAGCAGGTCGTCCTGCGCCTTGCCGCGGATGACCGGATCGAGCGCGCCGAAGGGCTCGTCCATCAGCAGCAATTCCGGCTCGGCGGCAAGCGCGCGGGCGACGCCGACGCGCTGCTGCTGGCCGCCGGAGAGCTGGCTCGGATATTTGGCGGCGAAGGTGCCAGGATCGAGATGGAAGAGATTAAGGAGTTCTTCGACGCGCTGGTCGATACGCGTCTTGTCCCAACCAAGCAGCTCGGGGACGGTGGCGATATTCTGTGCGACGGTGCGGTGGGGAAACAGCCCGTGGCCCTGGATGGCATAGCCGATGCGGCGGCGCAGCTCCGTCGCCGGCACGCTCATGATATCCTCACCGCCAACAGAGATATGGCCCTCGGAGATCGGCACGAGACGGTTGATCATCCGCATCAGCGTCGACTTGCCGGAACCGGACGTGCCGACGATGACGGTGATCGTGCCCTTCTCCATGCTCATGCTGACATTGTCGACCACAGTGGCGCTGCCGTAGCGTTTGGTCACGCCTTTTAGCTCGATCATGGCGGTCATGCGCGTTGTCCCCGGATGCTGTCGATGACCGCATCGAGGATGACGGCCGATGAGAAGGCGAGAAAGACCGTCGGCACGGCGCCGAGCAGCACCAGGTCATTGGCCGTCTGGCCGATGCCCTGGAAGATGAAAATGCCGAAGCCGCCGCCGCCGATCAGGGCCGCGACGGTGACGAGGCCGATCGCCTGCACCAGCACGATGCGGATGCCGGTGAGGATGACCGGAAAGGCGAGCGGCAGGTCGATGCCCGTCAGGATCTGCCTTCGCGTCAAACCCATGCCGGCGGCGGAATCGCGCACGGAGGGGTCGACGCCGGCAAGGCCGACGACGGTGTTGGCGACGATCGGCAATAAGGAATAGATCACCAGTGCCACCAGCGCCGGCGCCACGCCGATGCCCTGGATGCCGATCGCGGCGGCGAAGGGAACATGGGCGGCGATATAGCCGAGCGGCAGCATCAGGATGCCGAACAGCGCCAGGCTTGGAATGGTCTGCACCAGGCTCAGCGCCCGCAATACCACGGCGCGCAGGCGCGGCTGCCAAAAGCAGAAGATGCCGAGCGGCAGGGCGAGCACGATGGCGATGGCGACGGAACCGAGAGACAAAAACATGTGGCCGAGCGCCTCGCGCCAGAATTTGTCGGCGTTATTGCCATATTCCTTCATGATCGACAGATTATCGAGCAGGCCGGAGCGCAGAACGGCGGCGAGCAGGGCGGCATAGAGCGCCAGCGCGGCGACCCTAAGCCAGGGCGTCAGCCGAAGCTTCACCAGCGCATCCGAGATCATCAACCCCACAACGGCCAGCAGCACCCAGAAGGAGCCGCCGGGCGTAATGCGCGCCACGGTGCTTCCCGTCGGCGTTGCCGCCGTCGAAACAAGCCCGAGCGTGACGATGAGCATGGCGATCGCAAGGGTGCCGATGCCGAGGCGAAGAAACTGATTGCGCAGGAAAAGCACGGCGAGGGCGGCGGCCACGAGAAGGGCAAGCAGGACCATTGTGGCCGGCTGGCCAAGAAGCTGCGTGAGCAACTGCGGCTTGCCGGCGGCGATGCGGTTTGCCTTGACGATGATGAACGGCATCAAGGCCGCCGCCAGCGCGCCGCCCGCCACCAGCACCACTCCGAGACGGTCCACTCTGCGGACCGCTAGCGCATCTTCCATAAGGCAAGCTCCGTCAGCGCATGAGCCCAAAAAATGAGGCGGTTTCGGACAAGATCATGCCCATTTTAATGTCCCGCGGCTCCACTTTATCAAAACGGAGCCGCGAGATCAGCGGCGAAGCCCTACTTCAGGAAGCCATTGTCCTTGAGGTAGGATTCGGCGACGGCCTTGGCCGGCTCGCCATCAACCTGGATGCGGCCGTTCAGCTTGCGCAGCACGTCGGCGGTCAGGCCCTTGAAGACCGGAGCCAGAACCTCTTCGATCTTCGGATTGGCCTTGAGCACGGCCTCGCGGATGATCGGCGTCGGCGCGTAGACCGGCTGAACGCTCTTGTCGTCTTCGAGAACCGTCAGTTCGGCCGCCTCGATGGCGCCGTCGGTGCCATAGACCATGGCAGTGTTGACGCCGTTGGTCTGGTCGGCTGCCGCCTTGATCGTCGCCGCCGTATCGCCGCCGGAGAGCACGACTTCCTGGTCGGGCTTGAGCTGGAAGGCGTAGGTCGTCTGGAATGCCGGCAGGGCCGCCGGCGAATTGACGAACTCGGAGGATGCCGCGATCTTCACGGGACCGCCGCCGGCAACCCACTTGCCGAAATCGGACATGGTCTTCAGTTTTGCCGGGCCGGCGACATCGCTGCGCACGGCGATCGCCCAGGTGTTGTTGGCGGGCGAAGGCGTCAGCCAGACGATCTTGTTGGCGTCATAGTCCAGCTTCTTGGCGAGATCGTAGCCCTGCTGCAGGTTCTTCCAGGCCGCATCGTCGGCCTTGTTGAAGAAGAAGCCGGCATTGCCGGTATACTCGGCATAGATGTCGATCTCGCCGGCGGTGATCGCCTTGCGCACGACCGGCGTCGTGCCGAGCGCGATGCGGTCCTGCGCCTTGATGCCGTTGGCATTGAGCGTGGCGAGGATGATGTTGCCGAGCAGGGTGCCTTCGGTGTCGATCTTGGAGGAGACGACGACGTCGGCGGCGCTGGCACCGCTGGCGAGGAAGGCCGTCAGCGTGGCGGCAAGTGCAAGATTCTTGAACATGATGTTTCCCTTTGTACCCCGTTAAATCTTTGTTTTGCAGGCCCGCGCCGCCTCAAAGCCACTGTCCGGACACACAAGTGTTCGTGTGAGCCGATGACCCACAAGCGAATTTCTGGCTGCTGCGGGCAATTAGCGCTCATCGAGAAAAACGATGTCGCTTCGGTTTCCCGCAGCAGTCGCGCGATTATGACGAGCGTACTCGACATTCGCGCGAAATTGGATTTCTTTTTTCGGGGGCAAGTGCGTTTGTTTTTGTTCCCCTTACCCGTTTGACGCTGTTCCGATCTCATTTTCGTGGCTGGACCAGTTAGGCGACGAAGAAACGATAGCGGTCGCCCTTGTGCTTAGGGATATCTTTTTTCAAGAACACATCATATCGTCGGGATATCATAGGCGGTCCTACGGCCGCAGCAGGGCGCGCGCTTGGCGTGGAAGGAAGAAGGGCTTGTATCTCGGGGCATTGTTCATAGCCGACATGGTGTTCTCGGTCGGCTCCGTCAGGGAAACCGCGCGTCGGCTCTCGTTTTCGGCGTCGACCGTTTCCAGTGCGCTCCGCCGCCTGGAAACGGAGCTGGCCATGAAGCTCGTCGAGCGGGCATCCGGTGAGCTCGCAACCCTGCTTGCCAGCTCGAAGGTCCAGAAGGGGCTCCAGCCCATTCTTGCCGGAATCCGCCAGCTTTCGGCCCGGATGAAGGAGCCGCCTGCGCCTGATGATTATGCGCAATGGGCGGCACGTCTGTCGCTGAAGATCGCCACCATCGAGCGATTCCTCGAAGTCGCCGATCAGGGCAGCATCAATCGCGCCGCCCGCCGCCTGCGGCTGGGGCAGCCCCAACTCTCATTGCAGATCGCCAATCTGGAGGAGCTGTTTGGCTGCCGTCTGTTCGAGCGGCAGGCGCAAGGCTCGGTGCTGACCGAGGCCGGCCAGGAGGTCCATGCCATCCTCGCCGGCATCGCCCAGGCCTGGGACGAGATGAAGGCCGCGGCGGATGAGCGGTTTCAGCGGACCGCCCGTGCCGTCCGCATCGGGTCAATTATCCCGACAGGCTCGGAAAGCTGGGTCGCGCGTTCGCTTGCAAGCCTCGTGTCGCGCTGGAACATCGGCGGCAACCGCAACATGCTGTCACTGATGCTTATGACGGCGGACGACCTGCGCGAGGCGCTCCGGTTCGGTCGCATCGATGTCGCCATCGTCGATTCTGTTTTCGGCCTCGATGCCTTCGAGCACATGGAGCTTGTGGCGACCGACATGGTGGCGATCGCACCGCCTGACAGCAAGGAGCAGACGGTGGCCGCGCTGGTGGAAAATCATCCGCTCTGCGTGCCGAGTTCGCGCACCGGCATCGGCAATGCCGCAACGGCCTTCGGCTATGATAGCCGCGACCGGCGCCGGTTTCGCGGCCGCGACATCACCTCGGCCGATTCCCTGCCCGTCATCGTCGACCTCGTGGCCAATCACGGCTACGTCTCGTTCCTTGGCCGCGTCAGCGCACTTCCGATCGCCGACAAGGTGAGGATCGTCGATCCCGATCAGATCCTGCCATTGTCCTATCATCTCGCCCACAATGGCCGCAAAGCGTCGATCGAGGCATGCCGCCTGATCCACCAGGCCGTTCGCGAACTGGTGGCTGACGTAGAAACATCCGGAAAATATCTGCCATCCCGCGGATAGGTGGAACCATCGTACCACCTTTGCGTTTAAGAAGGTTACGTTAGTCCGGACGTACGGAAATCATAAGCCCCCCGGATCTCGTTCGGCACCCAAGGAGATTAAAAATGAAAATTCTGGCAACAGCGCTCGTCGCGCTGGGCATTGTCGCTTTGCCCGCAACTTATGCCGAAGCTCAAGATTATCATCGCTGGCATCATCATCGCCCGGTGGTCGTCCAACATCACCGCCCTGACCATGGTTGGGATCGCCATCATGATATGCGTAACGACCGCCCCTACCATCATCGCTGGGATAAGCGGCACCATAACCAGCCGCATTTTTCGCACAACTGACGATAAGCACCCGACATGCAAAACGGCGCCTTCTGGCGCCGTTTCTTATTGAAGTTACCGATGTCCGTCCGTGGCAGGATCAGGCTGGGTTTAGAGCATGAGCGGCGTGGCCCCATGCTTGCCGGCTTCTCGACGACGAACGTGTCCGGCCCGCTTGCCAGGCAAGGTGAGGCCGGAACCTCTTGAAAATACCCGCCATCTCCGGGTGATTTGGAACCATCGGAGCGCAACCGCGTTTAGTTTATTGGTCTGGATAAGCGCGGATGATTCGAGCCGCGTCAGCGTCCGGCATCCAAGGAGGCTGGAAATGAAAATTCTGGCAACAGCGCTCGTTGCGCTTGGCGTGATCATTCTGCCCGCAACCCATGTTGAAGCGCGCCCACATCACCGCGGGCATCACCACCATACGGTGATCGTCCATCGTTACCACCACCATTACTATCGCCCCTATTACTATCGGCCTTATTCCTACTACCGCCCTTATTATTATTATGATGACTACTATCAGCCCTACGTGCCCTTCGCATTCTATGGCTGGAATAGTCATTACTATCGTGGCGGGTATGGCGGCCATAGATGGTATGGCGGCGGGTATCGTCATGGCTGGCATGGCGGTGGCTGGCATGGCGGCGGTGGTTGGCACAGATGGCGCAACCAGCCGCATTTCTCTCATAACTGAGCATCCCTGCCGATACGCAAAACGGCGTCTTCCGACGCCGTTTCTTGACAGATCACCGGCTGTCCGGCGTCATAAGCTCATGCCGGGTTCAGCACATGGACGGCGCGGTCAGCCATGAGGTGTTTCACTTTGTCGCCATAGGCTGCCATATGCGCTGCAGCGGCATGCACCTTCAGCGCGTCCATGCTCGCCCATTTTTCGACGACGACGAATGTATCAGGCCCGAATGCCGGATCGGCGCCGTCGACATCGACGACAGCCGTGTATTCGATGCAGCCGTCTTCTGCGTGAACAGCCGGAACGTTCGCCTGGAAGGCTTCGAGCACTTCGGCCCGCTTGCCGGGCAGGGCGGTGAGGATGGCGAGAACGTGGATCATGATGATGTCCTTGAAACGATAGGATGATGCCGGTGAAAAATACCGGATGCCGCCGATTCCGCGACCGGTTTCGACCACTATCACAAAAAGATGACGTCCGAACGCGTGACTTCCAATCACCGTTCGGCTCAGCGTTCACATGCGGTCGATGTTCTTGGGATCGAGTGATCCGCTGAGCAGATGTCCGAATGCGATGAGATTGCCCTGCAGGCGGCCACGCCGGTCGATATAGGGTGGTGGATTGACCGCGCCGACGATATTCGAGGCAACGTTGCCGCCCATCAGCTTGAGCGCCCACTTCAACGACACGGAGCGTTTTTTCACAAGGTAAAGCGGATTGGCGACCTGGGAATATCCAAGACGCGTGCCGGATGTGCGCCCGACTTTGACCCCGAGATGGACGCCGCGCAGCCGATTGAACTTGACGATCTTGCCATATGGACGCAGCCTCCGGCACAGATCGACGTCTTCCTGCCAGGCATAATGCGGCAAGGCTTCATCGAAATAGACACGATTGTCTAGGAGCGGCTGCAAACGAAGAATTATGTTGCAGCCATGGGCATCGTGCGTGGCACCGGCAGCCTCGAATGCCTGACGCAAGCCATGAATGCCAAGAATTTGCGCATCCATGGTTTTCAAAGCGGACCGTCTCTGCGGCCCCGGCTGAAGTCAACGTCGAAGGTACGTCCACATGAACACGCGCGACTCAAGATTTCACTACAAGGGCGGCATGCCGCATACGCAACTCAGCCTGCACCATACGGAAAATGCCCGGCTGCTGCCCGATCGTGGCGAACTTCTTCACAGGTTGCCGCATGGAGGCATATGCGCGGAAGTCGGCGCCGCCTTTGGCGACTTTACCGGAGAGATCCTTCAAAAGAATGCGCCACGGGAGCTCTACCTGATCGATGCATGGGATACGCCCCGTTACCAGGATGGTCTGGAGCAGATCAAGGCGACGTTCAAAGGGGCGCTGGAAAACGGCCGCCTGCATATCGTTCAAGGCTATTCGACGGTAAGGCTGGCGGAATTTCCCAACGGCTTCTTCGACTGGGTCTATATCGATACCAATCATAGTTTCGAGACGACATGGGAAGAGCTGTCGATCAGCCACTTCAAGGTGAAGCAGGATGGGCGCATTGCCGGTCACGACTTCTGCACCGGCAACGTCGTCGATGCTATCCCCTATGGCGTGGTCGAAGCCTGCACCAAGTTCTGCAAGGATTTCCATTGGCAGTTCGAATACATGACTGTGGAATCCCAGGGTCACTTTTCGTTTTCGCTGAAACGGCTCTGAGTGCGGCTCATCCAGGCTTGCCGAACTGATTGTAGCTGCAGGCGGTGATTCCGAAGAGGCTTACTTGGAAGCATCGGGTCTGTACGGCTTGCACTTATAAGGTATCGAGCCTTCCTTATCACGAACGACCGCATTGCCTTCCGGATCGAGCTTCAAAGTCCAAGATGTTTGCAGGCCGTTCGAGCCCATAAAACCTCCGGTAAAGGTTACGTCGTCTCCTTGCCAGGTGAAGCCGGTGACGCCGCCAAGATGGCGTTGATATTCCTGCTGGCGCATGACGATACCGACGAGAGCCGCTGATCCGGTGGGAGCTGACAGACCGTATCCACCGTTGGGCGCGCAAGGAGTCATGTCAGCGATGAATGGGCCGCTGACGCAACTAAGGACGTGGCCGAACTGCTTTTTGGAATTCAGGTGAACGTATAGGTTATCAATACCGTCGCCCTTGCAGAGCAGATGCATTGGCTTCTCTGCGGGAGCTGCCAATGCCATCCCGGTGGCTGCCAGATAAGCGGTGACGGCGATTGCGTTCATGAGATTCATAGAGGCCTCCGATGGCAGCCATCATTAGCTTGCACGTTCGATAAGTCGAGTGCAGCCCATCTTGTTCTTGACTCTCTTCGGTCCCTAAATTGGCCGCTTCGGATCGCGATATCGCAGCCACGAAATAGGGAAACAGACACCTGGGAACGCCTGTAGCAATGTGTGGAAAGAGTAGTGCCTGGAAAAATGGTGCCGCTTGCAGGACTCGAACCTGCGACCCCATCATTACGAATGATGTGCTCTACCACCTGAGCTAAAGCGGCATTCAAGGGGCGTTTGGTTCGGCCCCGCGATTTGCATGGCGCTGATACAGTCTATACGGCCAGATTTCAAGCGTCCAAATTGCCATTTCGCAAAAAAGCGAAAAGCCTGTGAGAAAACAGCCCGCTTCCAGCCTGTTCAAAGCGCCAGCCGTGCACGCGCCTGACGATATTCCGCCTCGAGCCTGTCCACCAGCGCCGCAACGGGCTGGATGGCCTTGACCGCGCCGATGCCCTGGCCGGAGCCCCAGATGTCCTTCCAGGCCTTGACGCCGGTCGTGGCCGCCTCGAAATCCATCTTCGAGGGGTCGGCTTCAGGCAGCTTGTCCGGATCCATCCCGGCGGCGAGGATGGAAGGTTTCAGGTAGTTGCCGTGGATGCCGGTGAAGTAGTTGGAATAGACGATATCGGCGGCGGCCCCGTCGACGATTGCCTGCTTGTAGGCATCGGCAGCGCGCGCCTCTTCCGTGGCGATGAAGGGCGAGCCGATATAGGCCATATCGGCGCCAACGGCCTGGGCTGCCAGAATGGCACCGCCGCTGGCGATGGCGCCGGCGAGCAGCAGCGGCCCGTCGAACCATTCGCGGATTTCCTGGACGAGCGCAAAGGGTGAGAGCTGGCCGGCATGGCCGCCGGCACCGGCGGCGACCGCGATCAGCCCGTCCGCGCCCTTGCGGATAGCCGAGTTGGCATGCCGGTTGTTGATGATATCGTGCAGCACGATGCCGCCATAGGAATGCACGGCCGCATTGACCTCGGGCACGGCGCCGAGCGAGGAGATGACGATCGGCACCTTGTATTTCACGCAAAGCATCAGATCGTGTTCCAACCGTTTGTTTGACGTATGGACGATCTGATTGACCGCAAATGGAACCGCCGGCCGTTCGGGGTTTGCGGCATTATGTGCGGCAAGATCCTCGGTGATCATCGCCAGCCATTCGTCGAGCTGGCTTTCCGGGCGCGCATTCAAGGCTGGAAAGGATCCGACCACGCCGGCCTTGCATTGCGCCAGCGTCAGCGCCGGATGCGAGATGATGAAGAGGGGTGAGGCCACGACCGGCAGCCGTAGGCGCTCGGTCAGGATGGAGGGAAGGGCCATGAACATCATCCACTTTGACGTTTACGAAAACGTCAAAGAAATAGCAGATGTCCAAACCGGTGGGAAGGGCGCAGATGCCAAACCCCGTCGAAGGCCACATCCCTGTCGGATCAGCCCTTTGGCCATCGCAATTGCGTCGTCTTTGACGTTTATCCCCGCCCGAGTGCGCGTGGCTTTGGTCGAAGGCTTGCGTATTGCCGGGCAGGGCGTTACCGAATCCGGTTAACGAATGATAAAGATTATGGCCGTCTTGTCGGTAGAGTATGCAGGTATGTTGCGAGTGAGAGTAAAGGACCTGATGTGAGCGGATTAGAAACGGCTATTAGAAGCGCGTTGGAGCGGTCCGATCGCGCCAATCCGGAAATCCGGGCTCGCATCTATCAGTCGGCGCGGCAGGCTTTGGAAGCCGGCCTCCGCAAGCAGGATATTACCGATATCAATGTCGTCTCCGCCCAGCGTCAGCGGCTGGAGGCGACGATCCGGCAGATCGAGGCCGAGGAGCGCATGCGCCCGGCAGAGGAGGTCTCGGTTTCGCCGGAGCTTGATGCCCCGCATGTTGCCCCGAGCATACCGACGCCGGCGGCCGCGCAGCCGGCACAGCGGCAAGAGCCGGTCATGAGTGTGCGCGGCGAAACCCGAGACCCGCCGCTTTCTGCCCCCGCGTCTTCTCCGGTCGAATCCGAGGCAAGCGAGCCCCCGGCATCGGCCGGTGATTTCGGTGATATGCGCGCAGGCCCTGCCGATCATCTTGGCGCCGATAGCGATATACGGCCGGCGACCGCAGCCGCACCGGCAGCCGCGCGTACGATGAATTTCAAGCCGGAGCGAGCTGCCGTTCGCCGCAAGCCGCGCAAGTTCTTCTCGCGCCTGCTGGTGTTCTGTATTCTGCTCGCCTTCCTCGGCATGGGAGCCTGGTGGATCAAGACTTCGGGCGTGTTCATGTCGGCGGCGCAGAGAGACACGAGTGTCCGCAATCCGCCGGCCCATGTCGATTCGCAGGATTTCAGCGGCAGCAACAGCGACGAAGATACGTCGGACGATGAGGACAACAGCGGCCCTGCCAACCCAGGGCTGGCGACCATCGACCCGCAGAACAGCTTTTCTGAAGAGTGGGTCGCGATACTGAAGCCGACGGAAGCGTCGAAGGTCACTGCCGGCGCGCAGGCAAAGGCGGAAAATGTTTCGGAAAACGAGGGGCCGGCCGTGCGGCTGACCTCTCTCAGCAGCGGCTCGGATGGCGCCGCCTCGGTCCAGGTGCCTGTTAATGTGCTGCAGCAGATGGCGGGCAAACCGTCGACGATCGCACTGACGTTGCAGTCCACCTCGGACACACCGACGCAGATTACCGTCGAATGCGATTTCGGCTCGCTCGGCAACTGTGGACGCCATCGCTTCACGGTCAGCCGCCAGAAGACGGATGCGCTGTTCCAGGTCCGTTACGATCGCTCTCTGGCGCCGACAAGCCCCGGCCGCCTGATCATCAACAGCGACGTCGACGGCAAGTCCCGCGGCATCAACGTCTACGCTATCCGCGTGCTGCCCGGACAATAGGGCCGGGCAGCCCTTTCTCTATCTATTTGAGAACGTCCGACCCCGCGCCGAGGATCTTTCCGTCGATTTCGCCGATGGCCTTCTTGTCCTTGTCGTCATAGTCGAGCGTCAGCAGGATGTGACGGATGAGGTTCAGACGAGCGCGACGCTTGTCGTTGGCGCGGATGACCGTCCATGGTGCATAATCGGTATGCGTATCCTTCAGCATGCGGTCGCGCTTTTCGCCGTAGTCCTTCCATTTCGGTAGGGCGGCTATATCCATGGAGGAAAGCTTCCAGACGGCGCGGGGATCGTGGCACCGGTCGTGGAAACGCTTCAATTGCATCTCCCTGCCGATATCGAGATAGAATTTGAAGAAGGAGATGCCATCCTGAACGATGAGCTTTTCCATCTGCGGCGCCTGCTTCAGGAACTGCTCGTACTGCTTCGGGGTGCAGAAGCCCATGACCGGTTCGACACCGGCACGGTTGTACCAGGAGCGGTCGAAGAGGACGAACTCGCCCGAAGTCGGGAACTGGGCGACATAGCGCTGGAAATACCATTGCCCCGCCTCGCGGTCCGTCGGTTTGGTGAGCGCCACGACGCGGGCCAGGCGAGGGTTCATATGCGCCGAGGTTGCGGCGATCGAGCCTCCCTTGCCCGCGGCATCGCGCCCCTCGAACAGGGCCATCACCCGCTTGCCCGTCGCCTGCAGCCAGAACTGCACCTTGATGAGTTCGATCTGCAGCGTCTCCAGCTCTTCCAGATAGTCCTCTTCCTTGAGCTTCTTCTTGTAAGGATATCCGCCCGAGGTCAGCGCCTCGTCGTCGATCCAGCCTGGCAGCACGGGATCATCGACATCGAATATGCGTTTTGTGCCGTGGATATCCAGCTCCACCACGCGGCTCTTCGCTTCTTCTTCTCCCATATGTCCGGCTCCTCGGCTCTTTACGCTCTGTTAAACATGTCGCTTGCGTACGATAAAAAGCTCTTCGGGCAAATTGGAGCTTTTATTCAATGGTTTCAAGCCCTTTGCATTTTTCCTCCTTTGCCGGCTACATTTATTATGGTCAGTTGCCGGCTTCTGTGGATAGAGCCGAATACTTCTGTCATGAATCCCGGCTAAGAGGCGGGGTCCAGCATTCCGTGACGGCAGGCGAAGGGACGTGCGCACTTGGAAGACGAATGGTCATTTGTCAGGAGACTGGCGCTGCGGTTGCGGCAGGAGCGCGCTATCCTGATTCTGGCGACGCTGATCGCCGCACTTGCGCTCATCGAGGGCATCAATACCGGCGCCGTCTTCTGGATCTGGGCCATAGTCATGATCGTCGCGTTGATCCGGCCTCCGCTGGTGGAGCGGGTCGTCGTGCCGTCGCGGACGGAACCTGAGCCGATCGATCCGGACGTTGTGCTGCGCATGGTTTTTGCGGGATTGGCTGCGCTCGACATCCCGGTGCTGATCATCGATCGCGAGGCATCCGTACTGGTGCAGAACGCGGCCGTCGAAAAGGCCTTCGGCGCCTTCCCCATAGGGGCGCATATCTCTTCGAAGCTGCGCTCCCCCGGCCTGCTCGACATGGTGCGCGAAACCATCACCACCAACACGCCGAACCAGATCGAGCATTCCGAGCGCCTACCCTCGGAGCGCGTCTATGTCGTGCGCATCGCGCCGGTCGAGCTGCCGGAAGCCGATATCGAGGCCGGCTTCTTCCTGCTGTCGTTTCGCGACATATCGGAGCTGCGTCACATCGATCGCATGCGCTCCGATTTCGTCGCCAATGCCAGCCATGAGCTGCGCACGCCGCTTGCCTCGCTGCGGGGGTTCATCGAAACCATCCAGGGGCCGGCCAAATCGGATGCTAAGGCACAGCAGCGCTTCCTCGGCATCATGCTCGACCAGACGACGCGCATGAGCCGGCTGGTCGACGATCTCCTGTCGCTGTCTCGGCTGGAGCTGAAATCGCATATCGCCCCGGATCAGAAGGTCGATCTCGTCCCGTTGCTCGGCCATGTACGCGACTCGCTGCTGCCACTTGCCGGCGATCTCAACGTGACGATCAATCTGCACATGCCGGCGAGCAAGGTGGAGGTGCTGGGCGACCGCGACGAGCTGGTGCAGGTCTTTGAAAATCTGATGGAGAATGCCTGCAAATACGGCCAGGAAGGCAAGGCGGTTGAGGTTACTCTGCTGAACGAGCCGGGTCAGGCCGTTGAGGTCGTCGTGTCCGACAGCGGGCCGGGAATTCCCGCAGAACATGTACCGCGCCTGACCGAGCGGTTCTATCGCGTCAATGTCGAGGACAGCCGCTCCAAGAAGGGAACGGGCCTCGGGCTTGCCATCGTCAAGCACATTCTGACCCGGCACCGCGCCAGATTGATCGTCAAGTCGGAAGTCGGGAAGGGAACGGACTTTACTGTCCGTTTCTAAAAGCCCCCGCGAATCGCATATTTTTGGCGCGATTTATCCCATGAATTTCAAAGAGATGACCTGTCATAATTGTTTCACTTGCCTGACATAAAAGGGCGGTGCTTTGGCCGCTAAGAAAGTGATGCTGAACCAGGCGGATGTGGCATCCGTTACAGCGCTCTTCAGAGCTCGTCAGGGGGATTCATTATGAATGCTTTGAAATTGTCTATTCTTGCACTGGTTGCATCGGTTGCCTTTGCAGGCACGGCCGCGGCTCGCGATCAGATTCAGATCGCTGGCTCATCCACCGTATTCCCGTATGCCAAGATCGTTGCCGAAAGCTTCGGCGAGACCTTTACCAATTTCAAGACGCCTGTGGTCGAGTCGGGTGGCTCCGGGGCCGGCCTCAAGGAATTCTGCAAGGGCGTCGGAACGGATTCCATCGACATCGCCAATTCATCGCGCCCGATCAAGGACAGTGAAATCCAGGCCTGCAAGGCTGCCGGCGTCGCCGATATCCAGCAGATCAAGATCGGCTACGACGGCATCGTCTTTGCCTTCGACAAGAGCAATCCGGACATCAAGTTCGAGCCGATCGATCTCTACAAGGCGCTTGCTGCCGAAGTGGTCGTTGACGGCAAGCTGGTTGCCAACCCCTACAAGAAGTGGTCGGAGATCAATCCGTCGCTGCCGGCTTTCGAGATATCAGCCTATATTCCGGGCGAGAAGCATGGCACGCGGGAAGTCTTCGAGGAGCGGGTGCTTGCCGCCGGCTGCAAGGCTTCCGCCGCGGTCGACGTGATCAAGGCAGCGGTTTCGGATGCCGGCCAGCAAGTCAAGAAATGCGTCGCTGTGCGCAAGGATGGCGTCGCAGTCGATATCGATGGCGACTATCCCGAGACGCTGGCCCGTATCAATGCCAACAAGCACGGCATCGGCGTTTTCGGCCTGTATTTCTACCAGAACAATGCCGACAAGCTGAAGGTCGCTACCGTCAGCGGCATCGTGCCGTCGGGCCAGACGATCGCCGATGGCACCTATCCGGTGTCGCGTCCGCTGTTCTTCTACGTCAAGAAGGCACATCTGGGCGTCATTCCGGGCCTCAAGGAATATGTCGATTTCTTCACGAGCGATCAGATGATCGGACCGGACAGCCCGCTGGCGGAATATGGCCTCGTGCCCGCTCCGGATGGCGAGCGTGACCAGATCCGCAAGGACTTCGCCGGCGGGAAGATCATGTAAGTGCATAGAGACCATGCGCCGGTGCGGGTTTGATCCGCATCGGCGTCCGCCGGGGAGTGGGAATGAGCGTATCGCTGCTGTTGTTGTGCCTGTCGGTCATTGGTGCCCTTGCCTTCGTGCTCGGGCGCGTGAGGGCGACTGCGCTATCAGGCGGCAGGTCTTCGTCGATGCATTCCCGGCTCGGCTATCATGGCGCCTACGCCGCGATCTGGGCTGTGCTGCCGGCCCTGGCGCTCGTCTGTATCTGGCTGATCGTCAGCCCGATCGTGATCGATCGCCTGGTGGTCAAGTCCTTTCCGGAAGAGGTGAGAACCCTTCCGCAGGCGGAGCTCAATCTCAGCTACGGCATGGTGCGCAGCATCGCCCACGGCATGCGCCTGCTCAATGGCCAGGAACTCGCCGCGGTTGACGGGGGCTCGGCCGATCTCCAGTTGCTTCTGGCGCAGAAAGGCGTCCCGCTCGCGGTTCGTCCTACCGGTTACATGATCGATGCCGCCAATAAATACAACGGCATGCGCGAAGTCAGCCGGATGGTGATGTCCGCATCGGCGATCCTCCTGTCATTGCTTTGCGCGGTTTATGGCTTGCGCGCCATAGCCCCGCGTTTTCGCGCCCGCAACCGCGTCGAGCAGGTCATCCTCGGCGCCCTGATCGTCGCCTCCTCCATTGCGGTGCTGACGACGGTCGGGATCGCCTTTTCGATGCTTTCCGAGGCGGTGCGTTTCTTCAGCATGGTGCCTGCCAACGAGTTCTTCTTCGGCACTGTCTGGGATCCGCGCTTTGCCGGTGCCGGTTCGCAGACATCAGGGACCTTCGGCTTGATACCCTTGCTGGCCGGCACGATCTATATCGGCTTGGTCGCCATGTTATTCGCCGTGCCCATCGGCTTGTTCGCCGCCATCTACATGGCCGAGTATGCTTCGGTCCGCGTGCGCTCGATCGCCAAGCCCATGCTCGAAGTGCTGGCCGGCATTCCCACGATCGTCTACGGCTTCTTTGCCCTCGTCACGGTCGGGCCGTTCCTGAGAGACATCTCGGCGGAGATCGATGGCCTGCTAACGGGAAGCTATACAAGTTTCATCGAGGCGCAGAGCGTCCTGACGGCGGGCTTCGTCATGGGCGTCATGCTCATTCCCTACGTCTCCTCGCTATCAGACGATATCATCATGGCCGTGCCGCGGTCGCTGCGCGATGGCTCGCTCGGTCTTGGCGCCACCCGCTCGGAAACGGTCAAGCGCGTTTTGCTGCCGGCGGCACTTCCAGGCATCGTCGGCGCGCTGCTGATGACCGCCTCACGGGCAATCGGCGAAACGATGATCGTCGTGCTCGCCGCCGGTGTCGCGGCTCGCATGCAGTTCGATCCCTTCGAACCCATGACGACGGTTACCGTGAAAATCGTCAACCAGTTGACCGGCGACCTGGAGTTCACCTCGCCGCAGACACTGGTCGCCTTCGCGCTCGGCATAACCTTGTTTTGCCTGACGCTCTGCCTGAACGTCTACGCCCTCTACATCGTCCGCCGCTACAGGGAGCAGTACGAATGAGCGACATCGTATCCTCCCCGTCACAGAATATTCCACGCGGGCTTACGTCCGGCGCCTCGGCGCGGCGTGATATCGGCATCAAGCGGCGCTATGCCGCCGAGCGCCGCTTTCGTGCCTTCGGCATCGCCGCGGTTGTCTTCGGCCTCGTCTTCCTGCTCACTCTGGTCTCGACCGTGGTCCGCAACGGCTATACCGCCTTCGTGCAGACCTCGATCACTCTGCCGATCGAGTTCACCGAGAAAGTCATCGACCCCACCGGCAAGCGCGCCAGTGATCCAAAGGTGCTGATATCAGCCAACTATCCGGTCCTTATGCGCGATGCGCTGGTGAAGGCGTTGGGCATCGATCCTTCCGACCGCGTACTCGTGCGTGAGGCAACGACAATGGTGTCGGACAGTGCGCGGATTGCGCTGCGCGACAAGATCATGGCCGATCCCTCGATCATCGGAACGACTGGGAATGTGACGTTCCTTGCGAGCGCCAACATCGACTCCGCCAACAAGGGGCAGATCGACCTGACGGCTGACGAGAAGGATCGCAAGGTCTCCGATCGGCAGCTCGGCTGGATGAAGCAGCTTACCACCAGCGGCGCGCTGCGCGAAGCCTTCAACAGCGGTCTCTTCCTGTCGGGCAATTCGAGCCGCCCCGAGGCCGCGGGTCTTGGTGTCGCGTTGATCGGCTCGCTCTATCTGATGCTGACCGTCCTCGTCCTGGCTTTGCCCGTCGGTGTCGCCGCCTCGATCTATCTGGAGGAATTCGCGCCGAAGAACCGGCTGACGGATCTGATCGAGGTCAACATCAACAATCTCGCGGCGGTGCCCTCGATCGTCTACGGCCTGCTCGGCCTTTCGGTCTTCATCAACATGATGGGGCTGCCGCGTTCGGCCTCGCTGGTCGGCGGGCTGGTGCTCAGCCTGATGACGCTGCCGATGATCATCATCGCCACGCGCTCGGCACTGCGCGCGGTTCCCCCGTCGATCCGCAGCGCGGCACTCGGCCTCGGTGCGTCGCGCATGCAGATGGTCTTCCATCATGTGCTCCCGCTCGCCATGCCCGGTATCCTCACAGGCACCATCCTCGGGCTGGCGCATGCACTCGGCGAGACGGCGCCGCTGCTTTTGATCGGCATGGTCGCCTTCGTCGCCAACTATCCGGCCTCGCCGCTCGATCCTTCGACGGCACTGCCGGTGCAGATCTACATGTGGGCGAGCGAAGCCGAGCGTGCCTTTGTCGAGCGAACTTCCGGGGCCATTATCGTTCTGCTCTTCTTCCTCGTTGCGATGAATATCGGCGCGATCCTGCTGCGCCGCCGCTTCGAACGGCGCTGGTAGGGGAGGGCCATCGAATGAACATGATGACGGAAGCGGCAGGCGAAAGAGCATTGGCCAAGAAGATGATGACGATCCCCTACAAGGTGATCGGCCAGGACGTTTCGGTCTTTTACGGCGACAAGCGCGCGCTCTTCGATGTCAACCTGAATATCCGCGCCAATACGGTCACGGCGCTGATCGGCCCGTCAGGTTGCGGCAAGTCCACTTTCCTGCGCTGCCTCAACCGCATGAACGATACGATCGAGACCTGCCGCGTCACCGGCAAGATCACGCTCGACGAACAGGATGTCTACGACAACAGCATCGATGTCGTGGAGCTGCGCGCCCGCGTCGGCATGGTCTTCCAGAAGCCCAACCCGTTTCCGAAGTCGATCTACGAAAACGTCGCCTATGGGCCGCGCATCCACGGCCTGCATGGTTCGAAAGCCGATCTTGACCATATCGTCGAGACCAGCCTGCAGAAGGCCGGTCTCTGGGGCGAGGTCAAGGATCGACTCTATGATGCCGGCACGAGCCTGTCCGGCGGCCAGCAGCAGCGCCTGTGCATCGCCCGCGCGGTCGCCGTCAGTCCGGAGGTCATCCTGATGGACGAGCCATGTTCGGCGCTCGATCCCATCGCGACCGCCAAGGTCGAGGATCTGATCCATGAGCTGCGGGAAAACTTCACCATCGTCATCGTGACGCATTCCATGCAGCAGGCAGCCCGCGTTTCGCAACGCACCGCAATGTTTCATCTCGGCCATCTGGTTGAGGAGAACGATACCGACAAAATGTTCACCAATCCCGACGATTTCCGCACGCAGGATTACATCATGGGCCGATTTGGTTGATGATATCAGGCGCGCGGCTCCTTTCACACAGTTCACCTTGAGGATAGAAAAATGGTCTCCACTCACATTCTCTCTGCCTATGACGAAGACCTGAAGTTCCTGACGCGCCGCATTGCGGAAATGGGCGGCCTGGCGGAGCAGATGGTCAGCGACAGCGTTCGCGCATTGGTCCAAAGCGATACCGGTCTTGCGCAGAAGGTCATTTCCGACGACGTCATCCTCGATCATGCGGAACGTGAAGTCGGCGACAAGGCGATCGTCACCATCGCCCGCCGGCAGCCGATGGCCGCCGACCTGCGCGAGATCATGGGCTCGATCCGTATCGCTTCCGATCTGGAGCGTGTCGGCGATCTCGGCAAGAATACCGCTAAGCGCGTCATCGCCGTGCAGGGCACGGGCGTTCCGCGGAAGCTTGCCCGCGGTATCGAACATCTCTCCGAACTGGCGCTCAGCCAGCTCAAGGAAGTGCTTGACGTCTATACCACCCGTTCGCCGGACAAGGCTGTGTCGATCCGCGAGCGCGACGAGGAAATCGACGCGATGTACACCTCGCTGTTCCGCGAGATGCTGACCTACATGATGGAAGATCCGCGCAACATCACCACCTGCACGCATCTTCTCTTCTGCGCCAAGAATATCGAGCGCATCGGCGACCATGCCACCAACATCGCCGAGACGATCTACTACATGGCGACCGGCGCCCAGCCAGAAGGCGAGCGCCCGAAGGATGATACCGCCAACACCGTTGGCGCAGTGACGGAATAATCCGAAAGCGAAGAAAAGGAGACCACAGGCGCATGGTTCCGAGAGTTGCTGTTGTAGAAGACGAGGAAGCGCTCAGCGTTCTGCTGCGCTACAATCTCGAGGCTGAGGGCTTCGAGGTCGACACGATCCTCAGAGGCGATGAAGCCGAGCTGCGTCTCCAGGAGCGCATCCCCGATCTTCTGATCCTTGACTGGATGCTCCCCGGTGTATCCGGCATCGAGCTCTGCCGCCGGCTGCGTATGCGGCCGGAGACGGAGCGCCTGCCGATCATCATGCTGACGGCCCGCGGCGAGGAAAGCGAGCGCGTGCGCGGCCTTTCCACCGGCGCGGACGATTACGTCGTCAAGCCGTTCTCGACGCCGGAGCTGATGGCCCGCGTCAAGGCGATGCTGCGGCGCGCGCGCCCGGAGGTTCTCTCCACGGTATTGCGTTGTGGCGATATCGAGCTGGATCGCGAGACCCATCGCGTTCACCGCAAGAGCCGCGAAGTGCGGCTGGGACCTACGGAATTCCGCCTGCTGGAGTTCCTGATGTCCTCGCCGGGCCGCGTCTTCTCGCGTTCGCAGCTGCTCGACGGCGTATGGGGGCACGATATCTATGTCGACGAACGTACCGTCGACGTGCATGTCGGCCGCCTGCGCAAGGCGCTGAATTTCTCCAATATGCAGGACGTCATCCGTACCGTTCGCGGCGCGGGCTACTCCATGGAAGCCTGAGCGGGTAAGCCCGTTCAGGCATCGACATAGCGGCGGAAACAGAAAACGGGCCTTTCGGCCCGTTTCTTTTATCTCAGCTATGGGGCATCTCAGCCGCGCGGTTGAGCTGGCCGACGCCGTTCATGCACCGGCTGGTAGGCCAGGCGCTGATGGTAGCCGCAATAGGGCGATGCATCCGGGCTCTCGTTGCCGCAGAAGTGGAAATCGTCCTTCAGCGGGTCGCCGACGGGCCATTTGCAGGTGCGTTCCGTCAGCTCGGTCAGGACGAGGCGCCGAGAGATCGGAACGACGACGTTGGCAGCCGGACGATATTGGATCTCGTTGACCGCATCGACCTCAATCTCTTCCTTGAGCATGGTCGCGCCCTGCTGGCGGGTAACCGTGCGGGTTGCGACGCGAGACGTGTAGTTCGAAGCGCGGGGCGCCGAGGCGCCGCGCTTCGGCGTTCGGGCCGCGTTCGCCGTGCCGCCCGCCTTCGCTCGGCCCGGTAGGCTCAAGCGGTGCACCTTGCCGATGACGGCGTTACGGCTGACACCGCCCAGCTGCGCCGCTATCTGGCTGGCGCTCAACCCTTCGGACCATAGCTTCTTCAGCTTCTCGACGCGTTCGTCTGTCCAATTCATGCCCTGTCTCCGCTGTCGCGTTTCCGATGGCAGAATCCTTCACCATTGCCTCGCATAGGTTCGAGGCGCGAAACGCTCTAAAATTGTGGTGACTAGTTCCGCCGCATGCAGTCTAGCAATTGGTTTTTAACCTAGTGTGAGGCTGACTCCGTGACAAGAGTCGCGGGAATCTTGAGGAATCGATTTCGAGGTTTTCCCCAACTTGCTGTCCTGACGTGGCATTTATGCAATATGATCCGACGAACCTGTCCCTTTCAGCGGCAGGCCTTCTCTCGCACCTGCTAAATCGCCAGTTTTGTTGACATCGCGGTGCAAAACATCAATAGTGCCCACGCCGCCGCAAGGCGGCATTTTTGATTTTTTCGGACCCGTTTCATGGAAAGGAAGCGATTGGTCCTTAGGGTTGTGATCGAGGAGATATGGCCATGGCCGAGACCGCGCCGCTTTATGATACCTATATGCGCGCTCCGCTGCGGTTCGAGCGAGGCGAGGGCGTCTGGCTGATCACCGAAAGCGGCGAGCGCTATCTCGATTTTGCCGCGGGCGTCGCGGTTAATTCGCTCGGTCATGCGCATCCCCATCTCGTGGCGGAATTGAAGGCGCAGGCGGACAAGGTATGGCACCTGTCCAACCTCTATGAAGTGCCCGGCCAGGAGAAGCTGTCGAAGCGCCTGACGGAGGTCACCTTTGCCGACAAGGTGTTCTTCACCAATTCGGGCGCCGAAGCGCTGGAATGCGCCATCAAGACGGCGCGGCGCTATCAGTTTGCCAAGGGGCATCCCGAGAAGTTCCATATCATCACCTTCGAAGGTGCCTTCCACGGCCGTACCATCGCGACGATCGCCGCCGGTGGCCAGGAAAAGTATATCGAAGGCTTCGGCCCGAAGGCCCCTGGCTTCGATCAGGTGGCTTTCGGCGATCTCGATGCGGTTCGCGCCGCAATCACCGATGCGACGGCTGCGATCCTGGTCGAGCCGGTGCAGGGCGAAGGCGGCATCCGCCCGGCGACCAACGAATTCCTGCGCGGCCTCCGCCAGATTTGCGATGAGCATGGCCTGCTCCTGGTTCTCGACGAGGTCCAGTCCGGCGTCGGCCGCACGGGCAAGCTCTTCGCCCATGAATGGGCCGGCATCAAGCCCGATATCATGGCGGTCGCCAAGGGCATCGGCGGTGGTTTTCCGCTCGGCGCATGCCTTGCGACGGCTGAGGCAGCCTCCGGCATGAAGGCCGGCACGCACGGGTCGACCTATGGCGGCAATCCGCTTGCCATGGCGGTCGGCAATGCGGTGCTCGACATCGTGCTGGCCGATGGTTTCCTGGAGCATGTGCGTGATATTGCGCTGGTCTTCCGCCAGGGCCTTGCCTCGCTCAAGGATCGCTTCCCGGATATCATCGAGGACATCCGCGGCGAAGGCCTAATGCTCGGCATCAAGGCGGCTATCCCGCAGACGGAACTGCTGCAGGCGATCCGCGCCGAGCACCTGCTGGGCGTTCCGGCCGGCGACAACGTCATTCGCCTGTTGCCGCCGCTGATCGTGACCGCCGAGGAAGCGCGCGAAGGTCTCGCCCGCATCGAGCGTGCGGCCGAGCGTGCCCGCGCCGCCCGCGTCAAGAAATCGGCTTGAATTCAGCGCCCGCAATCGGGGCGTTCTTGCCCCACGCGGGCGTTATTGTTTTTTGTGGAGTACAGGTAAGGACATGGCTTCTCCGAAACACTTTCTCGATCTCTCGGCTGTCCCGGCCGCCGATCTGCGCCACATCATCGATGACGCGATCGTGCGAAAAATGGCATTGAAGGCAGGTACCGCCGACAAGCCGCTTGCCGGCAAGATGCTGGCGATGATCTTCGAGAAGCCTTCCACCCGAACCCGCGTCTCCTTCGACGTCGGCATGCGCCAGCTCGGTGGGGAGACACTTTTCCTTTCCGGAACCGAAATGCAGCTCGGCCGCGCCGAGACGATCGGCGATACGGCGAAGGTGCTGTCGCGTTATGTCGATGCGATCATGATCCGCACGACCGATCATTCGCGCCTGCTGGAACTGGCGGAGCATGCGACCGTTCCGGTCATCAACGCGCTGACCGACGATACCCATCCTTGCCAGGTCATGGCCGATATCATGACCTTCGAGGAGCATCGCGGCCCGGTCAAGGGCAAGACCCTCGCGTGGACGGGCGACGGCAACAACGTGCTGCATTCGCTGGTGGAAGGGGCGGCGCGGTTCGGCTATCGCATGAACATGGCGGTACCTCTTGGTTCCGAGCCCAAGGATCACTATTTGAACTGGGCCCGCAACCAGGGCGCCGAAATCATGCTCTCGCATGATGCCGACCGTGCGGTCGCCGGTGCCGATTGCGTGGTAACCGATACCTGGGTTTCCATGAATCAGGAACACCGGGCCCGCGGTCACAACGTCTTCCAGCCCTATCAGGTCAACACGGCTTTGATGGCACAGGCCGGCAAGGACGCGTTGTTCATGCATTGCCTGCCCGCTCATCGCGGGGAGGAAGTGACTGATGAAGTGATCGATGGTCCGCAATCCGTTGTTTTCGATGAGGCGGAAAACCGCCTTCATGCGCAAAAGTCGATTCTTGCTTGGTGCCTGGGCGCAATCTGAGGATATGAAACCGCGTCTGAGGGCGGGGGCGCAGTAGGAGTAGAGCAATGGCCGAAAATGCAGCCTCGCTGGGTCAGTTTGATTTTGCCGGTGACGATCATGTCGTTCCCTTCCAGGTGGAAGGGCTCGATGTGCGCGGTCGTGCCGTACAGCTTGGTTCGTTGCTGGACGCAATTCTTGCCCGGCACAACTATCCGACCCCGGTCGCCCGGCTTTTGGCCGAGGCCATCGTCCTGACCGTCCTGCTCGGCACGTCGCTGAAGTTCGAGGGCAAGTTCACCGTGCAGACCAAGAGCGACGGTCCCGTCGACCTCCTGGTTGCCGATTTCTCGACGCCGGAAAATGTCCGCGCCTACGCTCGTTTCGATGAAGAGGCCCTGGCAAAGGCGATCGCCGCCGGTGAAACCGAGCCGGAACAGTTGCTCGGCAAGGGCGTGCTCGCCTTCACCATCGATCAGGGTCGCTACAGCCAGCCCTATCAAGGCATCGTCGCTCTCGATGGCGCCTCGCTCGAGGAGATTGCCGGCACTTATTTCCGCCAGTCGGAGCAGATACCGACCCGGGTTCGTCTGGGCGCAGCGGAGCTCTTCGATCGTGATGAGAACGGCAAGCCGCGGCATCGCTGGCGGGCGGGCGGCCTTATCGCGCAGTTTCTGCCGGAAGCGCCGGAGCGCATGCGCCAGCCGGATCTCCATGGCGGCGATGGCGATAGCGGCATGCGTAACCATGTCGAGGACGATGCCTGGGCGGAAGCACGCAGCCTGGTGGAGACCATCGATGCCGATGAGTTGACGGATCCGCTTGTCGGCACCGAGCGCCTGCTGTTCCGTCTCTTCCATGAGCGCGGCGTGCGCGTCTACGAACCCAAGGCGGTTTTCGACCGCTGTTCCTGTTCGCGCGACAAGCTGAAGGGCGTGTTGCAGGGGTTCTCGGCCGAGGAGATCGAGGCCAGCCAGGAGAACGGCGAAATCGCCGTCACCTGCGAATTCTGCTCGACCACCTACCACTTCGAGGCAGCCGAGATAAATGCGGCCTGATCAGGCTCAGTTCAGCGTCCGCAGCAGGTTGGGCGTATCGAGAGAGAAGGCGGGGATCTTGACATGGAAAAGCTCCCCGTCATCAGTCTCCATCTGATAGTGGCCGAACATCATTCCCGAGGGCGTGTCCAGCGGGCATCCTGAAGAATATTCATAGGTGTCGCCGGGCCGCAGATGCGGCTGTTCGCCGACGACGCCTGGGCCGGTCACTTCGTCGACTATTCCGTTCATGTCCGTGATATGCCAATAGCGCGTCACCAGCCGAACGGAAATTTTCGAGTGGTTGGAGATGACGATGCGATAGCCCCAGACATAGCGATCGTCATCCGGATCGGATTGCTCCTCCAGATAAAACGGCTCCACGACCACTTCTATGTCGCGTGTTAGGGCGCGATACATGCCTGATACCTTACCACTGCGCTGGAGCATCAAGCGTCTGACAAACGCTGGAAAAGCCTCAGTATCTTAAAGTCTGCGGCATATTATCCGCTTTCCACCGTCCCGCAAAATGCAGGATATCTAGCGGTATCCTACAAGCAACCTATTCCGTCAAGGAACGGATCGGTGAAAACCCGTGTGATCGGCCTGAGCATTCCGACTTTCAGCTATTACGGCTAACATCCAAGGTTAATAGGCCGCAGCTAAAAGTATCGTAGGCCGCTTCTCCTTCATTGTTATCCTGTATGTTGCCGCCGGAATGTCTTCAACGGGCGGAAACGCTTGCGGAAATTGTATGGCGGACTTGAGACTCGATTGTCATATCCGTCGAGCCTCAATCGAAATCTCCAAATCATATAATTCCCAAACCCGTCTTGTGTTCCCCAGGAAGCGCCTCTCCGCGATTCCCGGGTGAAAGGATTTCGGCTATCATCTGATTCTGGCACGGCCCGTGCCTCCCCCCTCCATTCGGGAAAGCATAGTTCATGCGGGGTCGTTGATAGCTGAACCGACTGTTTTGAGCGCCAGGCATAAGGAGGGGTTGCGGTCATTGCTCGCAATAGGAGGTTTACATGAAGCTTTCTGCCCCTGTTTATCATTTGAAGCGCAAGGCGCGGCTTCTGTCGCGCCAACAGAACATCCCTTTGCATGCGGCGCTGGATCGCATCGCGGCGGACGAGGGATTTAAAGGCTGGAGCTTGCTTGCGGCCAAGACGCAAGCAGCCGTACCCGCCGACGATTTGTTTTCACTCTTGAATCCGGGCGATCTGGTGCTGGTCGGCGCGCGACCCGGCCAGGGCAAGACATTGATGAGCCTCAAGCTCGCCGTCGGAGCCATGAAATCAGGCAATCGCAGCGCCTTCTTCACGCTCGAGGATACGGAGAAGGTCGTTCTGGATCGCTTCCGGATCATCGGCGTGGATCAGGCCGAGTTCCGGGAACTGTTCGAGCTCGACAGTTCCGACGCCATAAGCGCCGACTACATCATGCGCAAATTGACGCCCGCGCCGCGCGGCACACTGGCGGTGGTCGACTATCTGCAGATACTCGATCAGAAGCGGGAGAAGCCGGAACTGATGACCCAGGTCCGGGCATTGAAGGCTTTCGCGCGCGACAAGGGCGTGATCGTCGTGTTCATCTCGCAAATCGACCGTTCATACGATCCGGCGCTGAAACCGTTGCCTGATCTCGATGACATCCGTCTGCCCAACCCTCTGGATCTCGCGCTTTTCGATAAGCTGTTCTTCTTGCACGCCGGCAAGGTTCAATTCAAAGCGGCGAGCTGACGGCGGCCGTCAGCCTGCGCCATGGTTTACTGGCTGCTAAGCGCAGGCCAGGCCGCCCGGAGAATATCCGGGCGGCTTGTCGATTGATATCAGGCGGAGACCTGCGCCAGGGCGCGGGCGAAATCCTCGACCAGATCCGCGCTGTCCTCGATGCCGGCGGAGAAACGCACGGTGCCCGGCGAAATGCCGAGTTCGGCGCGCGCCTCGTCGGTGAGGTTCTTGTGCGTCGTGGTAGCCGGATGCGTGATCAGGCTCTTGCTGTCGCCGAGATTGTTGGAAATCCGCACGATCTCCAGCGCGTTCTGCAGCTTGAAGGCCGCTTCCTTGCCGCCCTTCAGCTCGAAGGCGACCAGGGTGGAGCCGCCGGTCATCTGCTTGGCGATGATATCGGCCTGCGGGTGATCCTTGCGGCCGGGATAGATCACGCGGGCGACCTTGCCGGTCTGCTCGGCGAGGAAATCGGCCACCTTGGCGGCGTTCGCCGTCTGTTGTGCGACGCGCAGCGGCAATGTCTCGATGCCCTTCAGCAGCGTCCAGGCGGTGAACGGCGACATGGCCGGGCCGGTGTGGCGGAAATAATCCTGCAGGTTTTCGTCGATCCACTGCTTGTCGGAAAGGATGACGCCGCCGAGCGAGCGACCCTGGCCGTCGATATGCTTTGTGGCGGAATAGACGACGATATGGGCGCCAAGCTCCAGCGGCTTCTGGAAGAGCGGCGTGGCGAAGACGTTATCGACCACGACCTTGGCGCCGATCTGGTTGGCGAGCTTGGCCACAGCAGTGATATCGACCACTTCCAGCGTCGGGTTGGTCGGGCTTTCCAGGAAGAACACCTTGGTGCTCGGCTTGACGGCCTTTTCCCAGTTCTCGATGAACCGACCATCGACCAGCGTGCATTCGATGCCATATTTCGGCGCCAGCGTCTCGACGACCCAGCGGCAGGAGCCGAAGAGCGCGCGGGCGGCAACGATATGGTCGCCGGCCTTCAACTGGCAGAGAATGGCGGCGGTGACGGCGGCCATGCCCGAGGCCGTGGCGCGGGCATCTTCGGCGCCTTCCAGCGCGCACATGCGCTTTTCGAACATGTCGTTGGTCGGGCTGCCATAGCGGGCATAGATGAAGCCATCCGTCTCGCCCTTGAAGCGGGCTTCGGCCGCTTCCGAGGTATTATAGACGAAGCCCTGGGTCAGATAGATTGCTTCGGATGTTTCGCCGAATTGCGAACGGAGCGTTCCGCTGTGAACGAGCTGGGTTGCGGGGCGCCAAGTCTTGCTCATGCCATCACCACTTTCAAAACAAAAAAACCGGCCGCAATTGCAGACCGGTTTCAACCCGGTCTTTTTAGCCACTTATTTAACGTGGCTGCAAGCCGACCGGCCAAATCACCACGGGATAAGTTGCAATACTGCCGTTGATCGCTTGCGTCAATTCCCTGAGTTTGGTTTTGTCTGCGACAAATTACTGTGCCGGGCGCCAGCAAGCTGCCAAAGGGTCATGGTAACACTTGGAATTTGCACATCACCCTTCAGATCGCGCTATGATTTGCAGGGTTATGCGCTAGGGAAGAGGCATGATGGCTCGCAATACTGGAATTCTAGCCGATCGCGCCATTGCGGCGCTTTTCGACGCGGGGCGGCTGACGAGCGAAAGAGAACTGGACGTCGATCAGATCCAGCCGGCGAGCCTTGACCTGAGACTCGGCTCCCATGCTTTCCGTGTCCGCGCCAGCTTCATGCCCGGTCCTTCGCATCTCGTTGCCGACAAGCTCGACTGGCTCAAGTTGCATGTCGTCGATCTTTCCGAAGGTGCCGTGCTCGAAACCGGCTGTGTCTATATCGTGCCGCTGATGGAGCGGCTGGACCTGCCGGAAGACATGTCGGCGTCCGCCAATCCGAAGAGCTCGACCGGCCGCCTCGACATCTTCACCCGCGTCATCACCGACCGGGCGCAGGAGTTCGACAAGATCCCGGCCGGCTATTCCGGCCCGCTCTATCTGGAAATCAGCCCGCGCACCTTCCCGATCGTCGTGCGCCGCGGCTCGCGCCTGTCGCAGATCCGCTTCCGCGTCGGCCAGGCGCTGCTCAGCGAGCCTGAATTGCTGGCGTTGCACGAAACCGAAACGCTCGTCGCCAGCAAGAAGCCGAATATCACCGGTGGCGGCATCGCATTGTCGATCGATCTTGCCGGCGACAAGGAAGGCCTGATCGGCTATCGCGGCAAGCATCACACGGCCGTTGTCGATGTCGACAAGAAGGCGCAGCACGATATCTTCGATTTTTGGGAGCCGCTCCATAGCCGCGGCCGCACCGAACTGATCCTTGATCCGGATGAGTTCTATATTCTCGTCTCTCGCGAGGCCGTGCATGTGCCGCCGCATTATGCCGCCGAGATGACGCCCTTCGATCCGCTGGTCGGCGAATTCCGCGTCCACTATGCCGGCTTCTTCGATCCGGGCTTCGGTCATGCGCCGGCCGGCGGCCGCGGCAGCCGCGCCGTGCTCGAAGTGCGCAGCCACGAGGTGCCCTTCATCCTCGAGGACGGCCAGATCGTCGGGCGCCTGATCTATGAACACATGCTGGAACAGCCGAGCAGCCTCTACGGCTCCGGCCTCGGCTCGAACTATCAGGCGCAAGGCCTGAAGCTGTCGAAGCACTTCCGGCTTTGATCGCCTATCTACCGGCCTTGACAGAGGCCGCCAACTGTTGGACATCTCACGGTGTCAGGCGGGTGTAGCTCAATGGTAGAGCAGCAGCTTCCCAAGCTGAATACGAGGGTTCGATTCCCTTCACCCGCTCCAACTTGCTTTCATCGTCATCAATCTCGGGGAAGTGCTCAACATGATTGATCACATAACCATCGAAGTGAGCGATCTGCAGAAGAGCAAGTCGTTCTACGAAAGCGCCTTCGAACCACTGGGTTATGGGCTGTCCTTCGGAAAAGAAGGCGTGTTCTGGGCGTTTGACGTCGGCGGCGGCAGCTTGTTTGAGATTCAGCACACGGGAAGCAAGCCGCCTTTGACGCGTTTGCACGTCGCATTCCATGTCGATAGCAAGGCTGAGGTCGATGCGTTTTATCACGCCGCTCTTGAAGCCGGTGCCAAGGACAATGGCGCTCCTGGTCCACGGCCGGAATATACAGAGAACTATTATGCCTGCTTCGTTCTCGATCCCGATGGCTACAATATCGAAGCGATGATCAATAAGCCTGTGACGTGAGGCAGGCGGTTTCTGTCGCGCCGTAGTTCCGGCGTGTCTTCATCACGTCAAAAACGGCCTCTTGCTTTCAGCGCTTCCGTCAGCGCTTCGCCGAAGGTCGCAATCGGGCGGGCGAGGCGTCCGGCTGGCGGGCGATGCACCAGCCAGTTGACGACTTTCGGGCTGAAATCCGGCGGCTCGATGATCTCGACGGCATCGCGCCAGCGGCTGTCTGCCAGTGCCGCCGGTGTCAGAACGCCGATGCCGAGACCGCGGGCGATAAGCGACATGCGCAAATCGGCGCTCATGGCTTCGACCGCGACGTCGAAGGGCAGGCGTTCCGCTTCGAAGCGATGATGAATGAAGGCGCGGAAGCCGCAGCCGCTCTGGTTCATGATCCATGGAAAGCGGGAAAGCTCGTCAAGTTTCGGTGCCTTGGGAACTCCGAGCAACGGTGAGGCAACGAGAATGACGCTGTGGATCCCCAGGGCATCGCCGACGACATCGTCGGGCGGCTGAAGGCCTTCCGGCAGGCAGACGGTCGCCGCATCGAGCTGGCTATGCGCCACCTGTTCGATAAGCCGCGGCGACCAGTCCGCGACGACGCGCAGCGTCAGTTGCGGAAACTCGCCGCGCAGCCGGTCGAGCGGAGCGGATAGGGCCGCCTCTGAAAGATAGGGCATGATGCCGAGGCGGAATTCGCCGCCGATCGCCCCGCCAGGCGAAACGCCGGCCTTGAGGTCATCGAGCGAACGCAGGACCCGTCGCCCATGCTCATAGGCCTCGCGCCCGGCCGCCGTCGGCTTGAGCGGCTTGGATTGCCGGTCGAGCAGGGCAATGCCGAGACTGTCTTCCAGATTCTGTATCCGCCGGGTGATGCCCGGCTGCGTCAGATTGATGCGTGCAGAGGCGGCGACGATTGACCCGGTTTCCACCACGGCGACGAAGGCTTCAAGATCATGAATGTTCATGAGGAACTCGCATAATCATTATTTGCTCATTTCAATTGCTGCATTATGCAATAAAACGATAAACATGACTATCAATATTATCAGAAATTATTGGAGAGCTTATGTCTCAGGTCCCGGAATGCATTGCGAGCGAGCCGGAGGACGAGGTGTCCGAGGCGGTCGCCGCTCCCCCGACATTGCTGTTTGCCATCGCCACCGGCGTCATCATCATCAATCTCTTCGCGCCGCAGACGCTGGTCGGTATCATCGGCCCGTCACTCGGCTTTTCGGAAAGCGGTGCGGGTCTGGTGGCGATGGCCTCGTTGCTCGGCTATGCCGCCGGCCTGTTCTTCCTGGTGCCGCTGGCAGACCTGATGGAAAATCGCCAGCTGGTGCTGCGCATGCTCGTGTCAGCCTTGGTGATGGCGGTCGCTGCAGCTTTCGCACCGACAGGATGGAGCCTGCTGATCTTTCTCTTCCTATTGGGTGCGGCTTGCTCCGCGATCCAGATCCTCGTGCCGATCGCCGCAGCCATGGCGCCCCCGGAGCATCGCGGCCGAGTGATCGGCAATGTCATGAGCGGCGTGATGGTCGGCATATTGGTTTCGCGCCCGCTCGCAAGCCTGGTCGCCGATTTCTGGGGCTGGCGGAGCTTTTATGCCATCAGTGCCGCAGCCCTTGCGCTTCTCGCGGCCGTGCTTGCCCTGCGCCTGCCGGAGCGGCGTCCTTTGACCAATACCAGCTATGGAGCCCTTATCGGCTCGCTCTTCCAGCTGCTGCGCGATGAGCCGGTGCTGCGGCTGCGCGCCTTTACCGCCGCTCTGATGATGGCGAGCTTCAGCCTGTTCTGGACCTCCGTTGCCCTGCGTCTCGCCCAACCGCCATTCGCGCTCGGTCAGTCCGGTATCGCGCTGTTTGCGCTGGTGGGAGCCGGCGGTGCCGCCGCCACCTCCGCCTTCGGCCGCATGGGTGACAGGGGCTGGACACGGGTGGCGACACTGGTCTCGCACCTGATCCTGCTTGCCGCCATGGCACTCGCCGCCTGGGCGGGCGGGATACGCTCCGGCCACCCGCTAACCCTGCTGATCCTTCTCGGCGCCAGTGCAGTCATGCTCGATGTCGGCGTCACCGGCGATCAGACTTTGGGGCGCCGTGCCATCAATCTTCTGCGGCCCGAAGCCCGTGGACGCATCAATGGTCTCTTCGTGGGCATCTTCTTTCTTGGCGGCGCGCTGGGCTCGGCGCTTGCCGGCACGGCATGGGATTTTGGTGGCTGGGTTGCCGTCTGTGCAGCGGCCGCAGGCTTTGGCGTGGTTGCCTTGATCACAGGCCTTGCGGCGCGTATGTGAAGGATGCAAGGAAACGGTAACACTTGCCGCCGCGCCTCCGCATCGCCATATGCTAGCTCATTCAGGTGGGTGCCAGACAAGCATGGCAAAAGGGGTGCCCCTTGAAAGGAGCGTCCTTATGCCCGGCATTGCATGGTTCTACAGGTTGAAGGCGATCTTTGTGCGTGGCGTGCTCACGATAGCGCGCAGCACGAAAATTCCGCTGGGAACGACGATCATCTGGAAGCGCGGCAGCGTTCGCATCGGTGAAGTGGTGCGTTTCCGCAAGGGCGTCGTCATCGATGCGCAAAAGGGCAGCATCGATATTGGCAATCACGTTTCCTTCAACGAATATACAATTCTGTTGGGTAGTGGCGGGATTTCGATCGGCAACGACGTCCGGATCGCCGCCCATGCCATGGTCGTATCCTTCGATCATAATTTCGATGATCTCACTCAGCCCATCCGCCTGCAGGGTCTCACGAGGAAGCCTATCGTCATCGAGGATGATGTCTGGATCGGCGCGGGAGCGAAGATCCTGGGCGGCTCCCATATCGCTAAGGGATGCGTCATCGGCGCGAACGCCGTCGTTAAGGGAAAGACCGAGCCATACGGCATCTATGTCGGTGCGCCCGCCAGATTGCTGAAATGGCGCGGACAGAAAGATAGCCCCACTGCCGAAAATATCGAGCAGCTTCCTCCTTCGAAGAGATTGGCAAATCGATAGGCATTCACGCGTCAAAACAGGCGGCATTCGTTGAGACGTGCCGCCTGCCGTCTATTTGCTCATGATTTGCGATGGCGGCGTTCTCAGAATTCCGTCCAGTCCGCGTCCTTGCTTGTCGTTGCCGTTGGCTGATTGCCACTGAACGCGCTCAGCAATTTTTGACCGAGTGCGCGCGCCGGCGAAGGGGCCGGACGCGCCTTGGCGCCTTCGACAGCCCGGACGAGGGGAGCGGGGACAGGTCGTGGCAGGGGTCGCACAGTGGGCCGCGGAGCATTGGTTGCGGCAGGTGCCGCACGCACATGCGCAGCCTCGCCGCCGCTCGTGCGGAATTGGCCGAGGAGTGCCGCCAGAGAGGCGGCTTCGGTCGCCAGGCCGTGACTCGCAGCCGTGCTCTCCTCCACCATGGCGGCATTTTGCTGGGTGCCGTGATCCATGGCGTTGACGGCGGTATTGATCTCCTGCAGGCCGGCCGACTGCTCGCGCGAGGCTTCGGCGATCGCGTGCACATGCCGGTTGATTTCCTGTACGTCCGAGACGATGGCGTCGAGTGCCTTGCCGGTTTCGTTGACCAGGCCGACGCCGGTCCGGACATGCGTTTCGGACGCGGCGATGAGCGTCTTGATCTCCTTGGCGGCATTGGCGGACCGCTGGGCAAGCTCCCGGACTTCCTGGGCAACGACGGCAAAGCCCTTGCCGGCGTCACCGGCGCGGGCGGCTTCGACGCCGGCATTCAGTGCCAAAAGGTTGGTCTGGAAGGCGATCTCGTCGATCACCCCGATGATGTTGCTGATCTCATCGGAGGATTTTTCGATCTGCTGCATGGCTTCTACGGCATTGCGAATGACTTCGCCGGACCGCTCCGCTCCGGCGCGCGTATGGACGACGAGCTGGCTTGCTTCCTGCATACGCCTGGCGGCGTCCTTGACCGTCGTGGTGATCTGTTCCAGCGCGGCGGCGGTTTCCTCGACGGATGCCGCCTGTTGCTCCGTGCGCCTTGAAAGTTCGTCGGCGGCGCCGCGGACTTCGTTGGCACCGGCGTTGATGGCGCGGGCATTGGCGCCGACCGCCTGCATTGCCCCATTGAGCTTGAGGAGCGCGTTGTTGAAGTCCTGCCGCAATTGATCGAGATGCTCGACGAATTGGGTGTCGATGCGCGTCACAAGATCGCCTTCCGCAAGACGCTTCAAGCCATCGCCGACCGCTTGAACGGCCTGCTGCAGATGCGCTGCCTCGGCAGCCTGCCGAACCTCGCGTTGAGCGCGTTCGCTGTCGCTGAGCGTCCGGTCGGCTTCGGCCTGCGCCGCGAGCCGCGCGCGTTCGACCGCGTGGTCGCGGAACACGACGACGGCGGATGCCATTTGGCCGATCTCGTCGCGACGATCGCGGCCTTCGATCTCGCTTGCCGTATCGCCGCTGGCGAGCGTCGTCATGCGGTGATGCAGACGCATCAGCGGCGCTGCTATGCCTTTCTGCACGACATACATGCCGAAGATCAGGGCCAGAAGTGTCACGGCGCCGAGAGCGCCGAGCGTATAATCGATGGCGCTGTTGACCTCCGCCGACAAGGCATCGCCGCCGCTGTTCATTCGGTTTACCAGCGCATCGCCATTGGCTTGCATCTGCGTCATGAGCTTGAGCAGTTTGTCGTTGACCACGGCCATGCTCGCTTCGGCGCCTTTGGCGTCGCCATTCTTGCGCTGCTCGATGGTCTTGTTCGCGAGCGCTTGCAATTCGTCCAGGCCGGCGAGGATCGCGTCGATCGGCTGCTTCTGGGCGGGGACGAGGCTCTCGGCATGCTTCAGCCTGTCCTTCGCCTCGCTGAAATAGCCGCTGCCCGCCGCCACGGCCTTGAATGCATCGCTGCCGGGATCGAAATTCAGCATCAGGCTTGCCTGCAGTACCCCGGCCAGTGCGGCGGAATTCGAGCGCGCGCCTTCAGTCGCTGCCACAGCTTCCTGATCGAGGAAGGCGCTGTAGGCTTGGTCCGCCTTGCGGGCCTCGCCAGCGATATACAGCAGGCCGGCGAAGGAGATGATGCCGAGAAAAAGGATCACGGCGAGCATCTTGGTTTTGATTTTCAGGTTCCTGAACATGGTGGTCCATCTGGGGTGCCGCGCCTTATCGAGGAGAATGCGCAAGGGTCCGTCCGTCTTGGAAAGACGGTGAGGATCGCGCCGCCTGATATTCGCGGATGAAGCCGAATTTGCGGGATACCTTGCGAAGAAGGCTCGGACGACCTGCATCATGCGATCGGCTGCCGGGCCGACGTCGTCGATGCCGCGAGTACAATCAATAGAGTTTAATCGACCGCTAACGAGGATACCTGTGCGGCCGATTTCCCGTGTCAATTTTGCGCTTGTTCAAAATCTCGCAACCGGCCGGTGCGGCACGCGTCCGCCATTCATCTTGCGGACGCTGCCGCATCATTCCTTGGCGCGATATTCCCCCGGTGGCATGACTCTGCTACATCGGTTCGTGAATCAGGGATCGATACACACGACCGGAGGCTGGATCATCACCATGCGTGTTTGTCTTTCGTCGCCAACCTCCACAGCGAAGCTTCTGACACGCGCGGCGCTGATCGCCATGTCGTGCGCCTTGCCGCTTGCCGCCCAGGAAGCCAAGCCGCCGAGCCTGCCGATCCTGTTCGATGCGCGCGAGCGGCTGCCGAAACCTGACCTGTCTTCTTTGGTGAGATTGAGGTTCCTGACTTCGATCGATTTCCCGCCCTTCAATTTCGTCGATCAGAACGGCAAGCTCGCAGGCTTTCATGTCGAACTCGCCCGCAAGATCTGCGACGAACTCGGCATATCGGACAAATGCCAGATCCAGGCATTGCCGTTCAACGAGCTGCAGGGAGCACTCGCAGCTTCGCAGGGCGATGCGGTGATATCAGGCGTCGCCGTGACCTCGGAGCTGCGCAAGACCTTCGCCTTTTCGCGCCCCTTCCTGATGCTGCCGGCTCGCTTCGTCCGCAACCTCAAGGCCCCGATCAGTGGCACGACAGCCGCATCGCTTGCCGGACACTCGGTCGGCGTGGTCAAGGGGACGATGCACGAGGGGATGTTGGCCGCCTTCTTCCCGGCGATCAAGCCGGTGCCGTTTGACGACAAGGAAGCTCTGCTGGCGGCCGTCAAGGACGGTAAGGTCGATGCCGCCTTTGCCGACGGCTTGCAGCTTTCCTTCTGGGTATCGTCGCCGGCGGCGGAAAAATGCTGCGCCCTTTTTGACGGTCCCTATCTGTCGCAGCAGTTCCTCGGCGAAGGCATGACCATCATGTTGCGCGAGCAGGACGCCGATTTGACGGCGGCGATCAATCATGCCCTCGGCACCCTGTCGCGCGACGGCAGGCTGCAGGAAATCTATGTGCGTTATTTCCCTTACGGGCTCTATTGATCAGGCCTTGCGGTAGCGGGCAATCGCGCTGCGCTCGATGGCCGCGCAGGTGAGCTTGTCGAGGCTCAGGCGGTCGCGAAGCAGGCTGAGAAGGCGCAATTCCTCCGCCTTGACCGACAGATCGGCCGACGCAACTTCCACGGCGAGCGCATACGCCGTGTCGTAGAGCCGGACCGGCAAGGTGTCGCGCACGGTTTCAAGCACGATATCGAGCCCCTCATTGTTCGCCAGAAGCTTGGCGCAATCGCGGGAGACCGAGATCAGCGTCTCGTCGTCAAAACCCTTGAAAACCGGCAGTGCGTGGATGAGCTCGCCGATCCGGCTGAGTTCCCGGTCGTTCATCGTTCGGTCGACGGCCGATGCCAATACCATGACGTAGATAAGGGCCTCGTGAGCGGAAAGCGGCTTGTTCATGACAGGGCGAAGTCCTTCGAATTTGGCGGCAGACTGGAAAGTCGCGCGTCTCATGGCAAAAGCTGGTGGCGGAAGCAAGGCGTCAGATCGGATTGAGCGGATCTTCCTTGGGCAAGGCAGGTCCAAGGGTCGATTTTCCAGTCTTTCGTGGGTCGTCACCATACATGCCGCGCTGCTTCTGCTTTGCTTCCTCGACGAGTGGCATGAGCGGCGATCCGGGTTCCGGCTCGGCCCAGCCGAAGCGAACGAGCCAGGCGCTGAGATCGACGCGAACATAGCGGCAGGCGCCCTTCACCGTGCCCTGCCAGGTCGCGCTCGGCAGGTCGCAGTCGATGGTGCGTCCGCGCAAATACATGCGGAATGCCGTGCGGGCAGCCGATCCGCAAGGCCAGCTTTTGCCGCTTGGGCCGGTGCACATCCGATTGACATCGGTCGGAATGATGCCGGTGAGCTGCACGCTCTTGCCCGCAATGGTCAGCACGCCGGCCTGATCCGCGAAGGGTCGGACAAGCTCGATGGGCGTTGCCTGCTCCGGTGGCTTCTGCGCATCGCCGAGCGAGGCCTGCCCCGATTGCAGCTGGGGCGGAAGGGTCTGATGTTCGGATGCGGCCATCTGCCTGTCGATCTGATCGGCCGGCATCCGATTGTCCGGCGTCGGATCTGCCTGCGGGGATACCGGTGCGGCGTTGGGCTTGTCTGCCGCGACTTCGGTTGACCCTGAAGTCTGGTCGGAGGCCGTGTCCGTGTTTTTCAAGGCCCCTGGCGTTGGGAGGGCTGATTGCGCCGGCTGCGCCTCATCCGGCTTTGCCGAAGTGCCGTTCGACTGCATTGATACGGGAAGGGGCTTGTTCTCTTGCGGCGTTGCCGGCTGGGCAGTGGCCGCTTTGTTTTCCCCAACCTTGGTTACATCGCTGCCCGGTGCTTTTTCGTCATCGTCGGATACCGGTGTTGATCTTGCCGCGGCGGCAGATAGCTTAGTGTCGCTGTCGGACGTGGTTGTCGAAGCAGGTGTTGCGGCTGACGGTGTCACCTTATCCGGGGCTGGCTTCGCAGGCTGCGCCTTTGCCTGATCTTCGGGCTGCGTCTTGCTCGAGGCCGTTTCGACGGGTTTTGGCGCCTCGGTATTCCTCGGCGGCGTGAGATGGGCCTTGGCGGTCTCCGCCGGCCGATTTTCACTCGTCGCGCCGCTATCGCTTCGGTGGGGCAGGGCAAAACCATGCTCTCCCAGCTGGACCACGATCAGCGTCAACCACGAACCGACCACCGCGCCGGCCACACCTCCAAGCAAAAGATTACGACGCATACCGAGAAAACTTTCCTATTGGCTTGCCCATATGATCCGGGCGATCCATTCCACATCCGCCAGATCGAAGCTGCGGTTAGGGTGCTCGGGGTTGAGCGACATCAACTCGATCGAGCGTGCACTCTGCCTCAGCAAGACCTTGGCCATGACTTCGCCTTCGCGGGTCTTGACCACGACGCGGTCGTTTCGCCGGATCTGAGCCCCTGGTTCGACGATCAGAATGTCGCCGTCGCGGTAGAGCGGCAGCATGCTTTCACCCTGTATCTCCAGCGCATAGACGCCGGCCTCGTGCCCGGTCGCGGCGGGAAATTCCACCATATCCCAGCCCTGGCCCGCCGGGAAGCCGCCGTCATCGAAGAAGCCGCCGGCGCCTGCCTGGGCAAAACCGATCAACGGAATGGAGCTGCCGGGTGGTGAAATTCCCTGCGCGGACATCTCGCCACTCCGCAGGAAACCCAGAAATTGCTCCAGGCTCGCGCCTGTCGCATCCAGCACCTTGGCGATCGATTCCGTCGATGGCCAGCGCAGGCGCCCGTCCTGGCTCAGTCGCTTCGACTTGTTGAAGGACGTAGCATCGAGCCCGGCGCGGCGTGCCAGACCGGAGGGCGTCAAGGCATACCGCTCGGCGAGCCTGTCTATCGCACCCCATATCTGCTCATGTGACAGCATCGCCGCTCAGCATCCGCGCGCCGGCTCGTCCGGCGTTCAACTCATTTCAAAAAGGTTAACCGAGGCATTTTGGCGAGTAAAGGGCGAGATAGGAATACGGTCCTTTATCCCTGTGCTTTCATCGCCCGGGTATCCTGGGCCTCAGGTCTTCTGCGGCTGCGGCTTGGGGTCCGGCACTTCGTTCTGGAACTCCTTCGCCATGCCCATGAAGCCGCGCATGAATTTCTGCATGATGCCGAGCGTGCGATCGACATCGGCGTCGCTCGGAAGGCTTGATCCGTTGTTAGAGGCAACGGTCTTTTCCAGCTTGGTCACGCGGTCGGAGAGACGGTCGAGCTCGTCGTCATAGGCGGCGCGCTCGTCGGCGGCCATGCGGCAGACGAGGGTGCCGGTCTGATCCTGGCAGATGGACATCGCACCGGTCTGCCGGTCGAGGCGGACGAAATGATCGCCGCTGCGCTCCAGCTGGAAGCGCGTGGCATCCGGCTCGGCCGCGAATGCGGGTGCAGTCAGAAGAACAGCGGCGGGCAGAAGCAGGGCCGCGATGTCGATTCTCATTTCCTTCGTCATGTCATCCTCCGGATTTTCTGCTTAACTGTGCATCTTCGCGCACGTTTCCCCGTGGACATCGACGGCGGTTTTCGTGCAAAGCCCTATTAGAGCAAATGTTCACATAGGGATGATGACCGCGATGCCAGTGGTTTACAAGATCGTGCCGGACGCGCTCTGGCAGCAGGCCAGACAAACCGGCGTTTTTAATGGCGCGGCGATCGATCTGACTGATGGGTTCATTCATCTGTCCACGGCCAGGCAGGCGGTGAAAACCGCGGAGCTTTATTTCGCCGGCCAGACAGGGCTGCTGCTGGTGGCGGTCGATGGCGATGCGCTCGGCGACGAGCTGGTGTTCGAGCCTTCGCGCGGCGGCGATCTCTTCCCGCATCTTTATGCGCCGCTGCCGCTTTCGGCGGTGCTCTGGGAAAAGCCGTTGCCGATCGGTGCCGATGGTGCGCATGTGTTTCCGGAGATGGCCGAATGATCGGAGCCTTTCGTGACCTTGGCCGACGCGGCCTCTTCCTCCTCGATCCGGAAACGGCGCATGGCATGTCGATTGCCGCCCTGAAGTCCGGCCTCGTGCCGGCCTGCCGCGTCAGCGCCGATCCGCGCCTCCGCCAGACCGTGGCCGGGCTCGATTTCGCCAATCCCATCGGCATGGCGGCAGGCTTCGACAAGAACGCCGAGGTGCCGGAAGCGCTTCTGAAGCTCGGCTTCGGCTTTACCGAAATCGGCACGGTGACGCCGAAGCCGCAGCCCGGCAATCCGCGCCCGCGCATCTTCCGCCTGGTCGAGGACGAGGGCATCATCAACCGCCTCGGCTTCAACAATGAGGGCCATGCGGCGGCTCTCCGCCGGCTGCAGGCTGTTCGCGGCAAGGGCATCATCGGCGTCAATATCGGTGCGAACAAGGACAGCGTCGACCGCATCGCCGACTACGTCGCTGGCATCCGCCGCTTCTATTCCGTGGCGCGCTATTTCACCGCCAACATCTCCTCGCCCAATACGCCGGGCCTGCGCGATCTGCAGGGGCGCGAAAGCCTGTCGGCGCTGCTGTCAGCCGTGCTTGCCGCACGCGACGAGGAGGCAGCGAAGGCCGGCAAGCGTATCCCCGTCTTCCTCAAGATCGCGCCTGATCTGACAGAGGAGGGCATGGACGATATCGCCGCCGAAACCTTGGCCCATGCGCTGGATGGATTGATCATCTCCAACACCACGCTTTCGCGTGACGGGCTGAAGGATCAGCGGCAGGCCAAGGAGACCGGCGGCCTTTCCGGCAAGCCGGTCTTCGAGAAGTCGACCATTGTGCTGGCGAAGATGCGCCGCCGTGTCGGCAGCGCTCTCCCGATCATCGGGGTCGGCGGTGTCTCGTCGGCCGAGACGGCGCTGGAGAAGATCAAGGCAGGCGCCGATCTGGTGCAACTCTATTCCTGCATGGTCTACGAAGGGCGGGGCTTGCCGGGCCAGATCGTCGCCGGCCTGTCGAAGCTGCTCGATCGCGAGCGCGCCGGCTCGATCCGCGACCTGCGCGACATCAGGCTGGACTACTGGGCGAACCGGAACGTCTGATCGGCCCGTTTCTTCAGGCCCATGGCCAGGAAGATGCCGCGGAACAGCAGGAAGGCGTTCATGGCCATCCACAGGCCGTGATTGCCGAGCGTCGGCACGAAGACGGCAAGCGCTATAAGATAGCCGCCGAAGGACATCAGCATCCGGTTGCGCATGTCGCGCGACCAGGTGGCGCCGATGAAGACGCCGTCCATCAGGAAGGCGAGTGCGCCTGTCAGACCCGTGACGGCGGCCCATGGCAGATAGGTTTCGGCAGCGGCGCGAACTTCCTCCGAAGTCGTCAGCAGGCGGATCAGCGCCGGGCCGACGGTGAAGAAGAACACGGCAGCGGCAAGCGCCAGCCCGAAGGACCAAAGCCCGGTCAGCTTCACCCCGCGTTCGAAGGCGGGCCGATAGTTGGCGCCGATCGCGCGGCCGGTGATCTGCTCTGCGGCGTTCGCCAGTCCGTCGAGATAATAGCCGGATAGCAGGAAGAAGTTCATCAGTACCGCATTGGCCGCCAGCATCACCGCGCCGAAGCTGTTGCCGATGCGCGTCATCAGCGTGAAGGCGCCGATCAGCACGAAGGTCCGGATGAGGATATCGCGGTTGAGCGCGAAGAGCTGCGTGAGTTTGGCGCGCGACAGCAATTCGGCGCGCGCCGGCCTGTCTTCGCCGGCGAAACCGCGCAGCACGATAGCGAGCCCCAGCATTGTGCCGGTCGCCTCACCGATCAGCGTGCCCCAGGCGACGCCTGCAACGCCCCAGCCGAGCCAGAGGCCGAGAAGGATGGCGAGCACGATGTTGACGCCGTTGATGACGGTCTGCAGCAGTAGCCCGATGCGGCCCTGGCCGCGACCGAGCACGAAGCCGAGCAGCGCGTAGTTGGCAAGTGCTGCCGGGCCGGAGAGCATGCGGATGGAGAAATAGGTGCGTGTCGCCTCGGCGATGGTGCCTTGCGGCCCCATCAGCTTGATGCCGAGCCAGAGTAGGACGGGCGACAGCACGACCATCAGGATACCGGAGCCGAGCGCCGAGATCAGGGCGCGCCAGAAGACGGCCTGCTGCTCGTGCCGGTCATGGCGGCCATAGGCCTGTGCGGTGAGCCCGGTCGTGGAGGCGCGCAGGAAGTTGAAGCTTGCGAAGATGAGATCGAAGAGCACCGCGCCGATTGCGAGCCCCGCAAGCGCATCCGGCTGGCCGAGATGGCCGACGACGGCGGTGTCGGCGAGACCGAGCAGCGGCGTCGTCATGAAGCCGAGGGTCATCGGAAGCGCGATCGACAGCACGAGCCGATGCGTCACGTCGAAGGGCAGGACCCTTCCGCTCGCTTCCTGAACATTCATATCTGCTTCGCGCCTCCTCAAACCGTGGAGAGCACCATGGACCAATAGGGCTTGCTACCGGAAGAGGGGGCATAGGCAAGAGCAACGCCGATACCGTCATATTTGCCGAGCATGTTGTGCAAATGCTTCGGCGAATTGATCCAGGCCGTGACAGCGGCGTTCACGTCGCGCTGGCCCTCGGCGATGTTTTCGGCGGCCGGCAGCTTGACGCCGCTTGCCTTGACCCGCTTGCCGAAATCGTCACCGATCCCGATCAGATGTTCCATCTTGCCGGCATCCGCCATGCGTCGCGCCTGATAGACGGCGGCGGTGCTGGCGGCGGTATCGATCTTCAGCGGCGGCAGCCCGTTCTTGGCACGCAGCGCGTTGACGAGCGGCAGGGCGGAGGCGGTCTGGTCGCTGGCCGGCGTATTGGAAAGGCGGGCAGGCGGGGTGGCGCAGCTCGCGACGGAGGCAGCGAGCGCAAGGGCGGCGAGGCGCAGCGTATCGCGGCGCGTATAAGGCAGTGTCTGGGAGTTCATGTCAGCGGTTATAATTGAACAATCGGAGTATGATGAAGAGCGGGATGACGATGGATGCGCCAATAACCAGATAATCACCGAACTCACCGAGCGCAGCAAAGCCGCTGTGCCAGAGATCGACGACGAAGCGGCGCACACCGTTGAGGAAATCGAGCGGCCGCCAGCCGAAGAACTTCATCACGAAGCCGACGACGAGCGACACGACAATGAGCTTCACTACTGTGCGGCCCGGCGAGTCGCCGAGGAATCTGTTCACCTGATCGGACATGCTGACGTCTCCATAATGGCAGTCGGTCGGTTTTGAGATAGGGCTGCGGGCTGCAACGCGCAAGCGCTTTTGGCCGGCACTTATCTCAAACACGCGTCTGCCTGAAATAGGACTTGAGTTTTTTTGTGACCGCGTCCAAAGCCGAGCGTCAAACAGGATCGAACCCATGCTGCCGAGCCAGCTCTCCTCCGGCGATGTCATTGCCGACCGTCGTGCCGACTATGCGAAAATGCTTGCCGAAGGCGGCGAGCCAGCGAGCGCCGCCGAATTGATGGAACAGGCGCTGGAGCTTGTGCCGCGCTGGACCGCGGGCTGGTTCACCCTCGCGACCTATCGCGAAAAGGCCGGCGATGCGCCGGGCGCGATCGCGGCATTGAACGAGGTGCTGGCGCTGGATGCCGGCGACGTCTTCGGCGCGCGCCTGAAGCTTGCGGTTCTCGGAGCAGTCGAGGTGCCGGACCGGCCCCCGAGCCTTTACGTCGAGCGGCTGTTCGACGATTACGCCGATCGGTTCGAGACTTCGCTGGTGGGGAAGCTTGGCTATAGCGTTCCGGGCAAGCTTGCGGCCCTGATCGCCGGCACGGCCAATATATCAGCGCATTTCCAACTCGCCGTCGATCTCGGCTGCGGCACCGGCCTGTTCGGGCCGGAGATCCGCGAGCGCGTCGATCGGCTCGAAGGCTTCGATCTGTCGAAGGGCATGCTCGCCAAGGCTGCCGAAAAGGGTGTCTACGACCATCTCGGCCAGGCCGATCTGTCGCTGGATCCGCTTCTGTCGGGCGTTTTCGATGCCGGGCTGGCGCCGGGGCGGGCGGATCTCATCACCGCCGCCGATGTCTTGATGTATCTAGGCGATCTGCATGGCGTCATGGCGATCACGCGCATGCTGGCAACGGATGGCGCCATCTTCGCTTTTTCGGTCGAGGATGCCGAGCGGCCGGGAGGCTATACCTTGCGCGATTCTCTGCGCTTCGCCCATTCTGAAGCCTATGTGAAGCAGATACTGGCCGATCACGGCTTTGACGTGCAGGACTTAGCCCGCAGCATCATTCGCATGGATGCCGGAAAACCGGTCCATGGCATTCTGTTCATTGCCCGCAAATCCGCCTGACCGATCGAATCTTGCGAAATTCAAATAGGTCAGTATACCTTACATATTTCCCTTGATTGTCGGCCAAGCTTTGAGCAAATTCCCCGAAAACAAAGGGGAAAGCACATGGCGAACCTGAAGAGCGCCTTTGGCGTCTGGAACACGTCCGCAACCCGGCATTCGCTGGTCGAGGATATCCAGGGCATAGTTTCCGGCAGTCTAGTTTCGTCGCTCGGGCTTTTCTGCCTTTCGAGCGCCGGGCTGTTGACGGGCAGCACTGCTGGCGTCGCCTTCCTGTTGCACTACGCGATCGGCGTGAACTTCGGCCTGGCCTTCTTCGTGGTCAATCTGCCGTTCTTCTATCTGTCGCTGAAGCAGCTCGGTCCCGCCTTCACGGTGAAGACCTTCATCGCCATTGCGCTGACCTCACTGCTGACCAACCTTCAGCCGCGCCTGTTCGAGGTGGCCCATATCAATGCCTTCTGGTCGGCACTTCTCGGCGGCGTCCTGCTCGGCTTCGGGCTGCTCGCACTTTACCGTCACCGCGCCAGCCTGGGCGGTGTCGGCATATTGGGGATCTATTTGCAGGAGCGTTTCGGCATACGTGCAGGGTTAGTGCAGCTTGCGGTCGACCTGTGCGTTCTCGCGGTCGCCTTCGCAGTGACCTCGCCATTCGTGGTCATCTGCTCGGTGTTGGGCGCAATCGCCCTCAACCTCTTCCTCGCGATCAATCACCGCTCGGATCGTTATATCGCCTTCTAGGCGGCCAGCGATTTACTGTTTGCGGGTCTCGTCGGATTCAGCGATCGCGGCTTCGTGATACCAGCTGTCGAATGCAGCTGTTGCGATGCTCGCGCCGATGTCCGGGGTGAGGTTGAGCTTAGCGCGCTGGCTCGCCGCGGTAGGGCGGGCCTTGACGGGAAACTGAAAGATCTTTGCCGTTTCGTGTTGAACACGGATTACCATTCTTTGTCTCTCCTTTTGGTGTTCAAGCGGGCGTGCTTGAAGAGACAACTCATATATAGCAGAGCCAAACGCAGATTTCAGCATTTTGCTCAAAAAAAATGCTAAACGTTGAAATTATAGGCAATTTAGATGTCGCCAGATCGGCAACCCCTGCTCGGGCCTGCCGATTTTCCGGGCCGGACCGAATCGGCAGGGGTGCGACAAGTTGGCAGCCCCTGCCGCCGAGCGGCTTACGATTTGAAAAGATTCGGGCATTTAGTGCTCATAAATCCCCGCGCAAAAGCGCGCGAATTGCGAAATCCTCGTCGATCGAGTGGAACGGCCGTGTAATCTGGCATGTCAAATGCATGTCCTGTGACAGCCGTTTGTAGTGAAGGATTTTTCGGCGGGCGTGCCGGCAATTTTTTCTACTTCGCCTGATTAACAGTTATGAGGTGCGTAATGACGAAATTTAAGCTCGAGTATATCTGGCTCGACGGGTACACCCCGGTACCGAACCTGCGCGGTAAAACGCAGATCAAGGAATTCGACGCATTTCCGACGCTTGAGCAGCTTCCGCTTTGGGGCTTTGACGGTTCGTCGACGATGCAGGCAGAAGGCCGCAGCTCCGACTGCGTGCTCAAGCCCGTCGCCCTCTATCCCGACCCGGCCCGTACCAACGGTGCTCTCGTCATGTGCGAAGTCATGATGCCGGACGGCGTTACGCCGCACGCTTCCAACAGCCGCGCGACCATCCTTGACGATGAAGATGCATGGTTCGGCTTCGAGCAGGAATACTTCTTCTACAAGGACGGCCGTCCGCTCGGCTTCCCGGAAGCCGGCTACCCGGCTCCGCAGGGCCCGTACTACACCGGTGTTGGCTACAGCAATGTCGGCGACGTTGCGCGCGAGATCGTCGAAGAGCATCTCGACCTCTGCCTGGAAGCCGGCATCAACCACGAAGGCATCAACGCCGAAGTGGCCAAGGGCCAGTGGGAATTCCAGATTTTCGGCAAGGGCTCCAAGAAAGCCGCCGACCAGATCTGGATGGCCCGCTACCTGCTGCAGCGCCTGACGGAAAAGTACGGCATCGACATCGAGTTCCATTGCAAGCCGCTCGGCGACACCGACTGGAACGGCTCGGGCATGCACTGCAACTTCTCGACCAAGTTCATGCGCGAAGTCGGCGGCAAGGCCTATTTCGAAGCGCTCATGGCTCAGTTCGACAAGAACCTCGACGACCATATCGCCGTCTACGGCCCGGACAACGACAAGCGTCTGACCGGCAAGCACGAAACGGCTCCGTGGAACAAGTTCAGCTACGGCGTTGCCGACCGCGGCGCTTCGATCCGCGTCCCGCACTCGTTCATCAAGAACGACTACAAGGGCTACCTCGAAGATCGTCGCCCGAACTCGCAAGGCGACCCCTACCAGATCGCTTCGCAGGTTCTGAAGACCATCTCGGAAGTCTCGACTGAAGGCTTCGCTTCGGCTGCTGCCTAAGTGTTTTAGTTATGGCGTCGGTCTTCTGGATCGACGCCATAATTGTATCTGGGGGTATGGAATTCGAAATCGGGTGATTGTTCAGTTGTCGCACCTCCGCCACCCCCCTCTGTCCCTTTCGGGACATCTCCCCCACAAGGGGGGAGATTGATGGCGCGTAGCGCCCTCTCGCATTAAACTACTATCGTATCTGCTGAAGTTGATGCCTGTTGTCTTTGGTGGGCGTGCGGCAAGCGCCCGACGATCTCCCCCTTGTGGGGGAGATGTCACGAAGTGACAGGGGGGTAAGCTCCCCTGCAATCCGAAGCGTATTATTCCCGTCAAGCCGCCTTGTTTGCCGCATCGACCGGATGCAGCGCGCGGAAGCCGACGGCAAGGCGGTTCCAGATGTTGATCGCGCCGATCGCCACCGTGATCTTGACGATCTCCTCTTCGCTGAAATGCTGCTTCAGCGGCTCGTAGTCGGCATCCGGTATGCCCGTTTGGGAAATCTTGGTGACGGAGTCGACCCAGCGAAGCAGGGCGCGTTCGCGGTCGTCATAAACAGGCGATTCCCACCAGACGCACATGAGGTTGATCCACTGTTCGCCAAGGCCGTCGTGCCGGGCTTCCTTCACATGCATGTCGACGCAATAGGCGCAGCCATTGATCTGCGAGGCGCGAAGCTTGATCAGGTGGATGAAGCGGCGTTCGAGGCCTGAGGCCTGGACGAAGTTTTCCAGCGCGGTGACAGCCTTGTAGGAGTCGGGCGAGGCTTTGGCGAAATTGAAACGGGGATGCATGGTCTTCTCCTGGAGTTCTCGTTCTTGGGGGTTCAGCTCTTGGTCTTGCGTTCATGGATCGCGAGGAAGGCGCAGCCCCTCGCGTTTATGCCGCCGTCCGTGTCCGTCTGCCTGAGATCGGTCAGCACGTCGGCGATGCTGGTTTTCGCCAGTTCGGCCCGATAGACGCGTTCGGCCGCCAGCATGACGGCGTTGATGCCGCAGGGCTTGGCGAAATAGCGCCCCGGCAATGGGCTCGGGCCGCGCTGGCGGATTTCCGCGCAGCGGAAGGCAGGCGCCGGGCCTTCGGCCGCCAGCACGATATCAAGTAGGCTGATCGCCTCGGGCTTACGCGCCAGCCGGTAGCCGCCCTTCGGCCCCGGAACCGTATCGAGAATGCCGGCGCCCGAAAGCGCCTGCAGATGCTTCAGAAGATAACTCACCGAGACGCCGTGATATTCGGCAAGGGCGGCTGCCGAAAGCACGCCGCCATCCGACAATCCTGCCAGCATGGCAACGCAATGGATGGATTGTTCGACGCCGTCTCCGAGTTTCATTTCTCAGCCTTTCTAATCATGGATATTTTTTATCCGCGATTATGGCGTGTGTCAATTTCCTTTTGATGGGGCCTGCATGGAGTCTGAAAGGCGGCTTTCTGTATGCCGCGCCTCTGATACCCCCTCTGTCACTGTCGTGACATCTCCTCCACATGGGGGGAGATCGGTAACCCCCGAAGCGCTCTTGCCCCAAGAGAGCATGGCATCTGCTGGAACAGGGATCACTGTTTCTGCTGAAGGGAGCAGCACGCTCCAAACAATCTCCCCCCATGTGGGGGAGATGTCACGACAGTGACAGAGGGGGGTATGCACTCTCCACGACCACTGAACCCAACAATGCGAAGTCAAACATCCCCGCTTCTCATCCACCGCATATCCATTACATTTAGCCGCGTGGACCAGATCGACCCGGAGCACCTTCTTGCCCTGCCTGCCCCCTTCCTCCGCTGGTTTGCGGAAAAGGGCTGGCAGCCGCGTGCGCATCAGCTCGAACTGCTTGCCCGGGCTGAGGCCGGCGAAAGCACGCTGCTAATTGCACCCACGGGCGCGGGCAAGACGCTGGCCGGCTTCCTGCCGTCGCTCGCCGATCTCACCCGTCGCGGTAAGATCCCGCCCGGCTCGGCCTTCACGGGCATTCATACGCTCTATATCTCGCCGTTGAAGGCGCTCGCCGTCGATATCGAGCGCAACCTGATGAAGCCCGTTACCGAAATGGGACTGCCTGTTACAGTCGAAAACCGCACCGGCGATACGCCTGCTGGTAAGCGCCAGCGACAGAAGCTCAATCCGCCCGATATCCTGCTGACGACGCCGGAGCAGGTGGCGCTTTTGCTTGCCAATCGCGAGGCCGAGCGCTTCTTCAAGGATCTGAAATACATCGTCTTCGACGAGCTGCATTCGCTTGTCACCTCCAAGCGCGGACATATGCTGTCACTCGGCCTCGCCCGCATCCGCAAGCTCGCGCCAAGCGTCCAGACCATCGGCCTTTCGGCCACCGTCGCCCAGCCGATGGACTTGCAGAAATGGCTTGTGGCGCAGGAAGAGGGGGAGGAGCGGCATGCCGGTCTCGTTCTGGTCGATGGCGGCGCCAAGCCTGACATATCGATCCTTTCGACCGAGGAGCGCATCCCCTGGTCCGGCCATTCCGCCAAATACGCGATCCCCGATATCTATCGCGAGCTGAAGGCCCATCGCACGACGCTGCTCTTTGTCAATACGCGCTCGCAGGCGGAAATGTTGTTTCAGGCGCTATGGTCGGCCAATGACGATAATCTGCCAATTGCCCTGCACCACGGCTCGCTCGATGTCGGCCAGCGCCGCAAGGTGGAGGCCGCCATGGCCGACAACCGGCTGCGCGCAGTCGTCGCCACCTCGACGCTCGATCTCGGCATAGACTGGGGCGATGTCGATCTCGTCGTCCATGTTGGCGCACCCAAAGGTGCGAGCCGTCTAGCCCAGCGCATCGGCCGTGCCAATCACCGCATGGACGAGCCGTCAAAGGCGATCCTGGTGCCGGCCAATCGCTTCGAGGTCATGGAATGTCAGGCCGCTCTCGATGCCAATTATATCGGCGCGCAGGATACGCCGCCGATCGGAGCCGGCGCGCTCGATGTTCTGGCCCAGCATGTGCTCGGCATGGCCTGTGCCGAGCCCTTCGACATGCTCGAACTCTATGATGAAGTGCAGAGTGCTGCTCCCTATGCCGATCTCTCCTGGGAAACCTTCGAGCGGATCGTCGATTTCGTCGCCACCGGCGGCTATGCGCTAAGAACCTATGAGCGCTATGCCCGCATTCGCAAGACGCCGGAAGGGCGCTGGCGCGTCTCCAATCCGCAGGTCGCGCAGCAATACCGTCTGAACCTCGGCACGATAGTCGAAGAAGCGATGCTGAACATCCGCATGGTGAAGCGCAATGCGCTGGGCTCACTCGGGCGGGGTGGCGCTTCGCTCGGCAAGGTCGAGGAGTATTTTCTCGAACAGCTTTCGCCCGGCGACACCTTCCTTTTTTCCGGCAAGGTGTTGCGCTTCGAAGGCATCCGCGAGAACGAGTGCCTGGCGTCGCAGGCTTTCTCCATGGATCCGAAAATCCCCTCCTATGCCGGCGGCAAGTTTCCGCTTTCGACCTATCTCGCCGATCAGGTGCGGGCCATGATCGCCGATCCAGACCGGCGGCAGCGCCTGCCGGATCAGGTGCGCGACTGGCTGGAAATCCAGAAGGAAAAATCGCTGCTGCCACGGCGTGACGAGTTTCTCATCGAGACCTTTCCGCGCGGCAGCCGTGCCTACATGGTCGCCTATCCCTTCGAAGGACGGCTGGCGCACCAGACGCTCGGCATGCTGCTGACCCGGCGGCTCGAGCGGGCGGGCGCCAAGCCGATGGGATTTGTCGCCACCGATTATTCGCTTGGCATCTGGGGGCTGGAGGATATTGGGATGATGATCGCCAGCCGGCGTCTCAGCCTGTCCGACCTCTTCGACGAGGACATGCTCGGCGACGATCTTGAGGCCTGGCTCGACGAATCCTTCCTGCTGAAACGCACCTTCCGCAATTGTGCCGTGATTGCCGGTTTGATCGAGCGTCGGCATCCCGGCAAGGAAAAGACCGGCCGTCAAGTGACGGTATCCGCCGACCTGATCTATGACGTGCTGCGCAGCCACGAGCCGGATCATATCCTGCTGCAGGCAACGCGGCAGGATGCGGCGACCGGACTTTTGGATATCGGCCGTCTTGGGGATATGCTGAAGCGAATCAAAGGCCATATCACCCACCGGGCGCTGGATCATATCTCGCCGCTCGCCGTGCCGGTGATGCTGGAAATCGGCAAGGTGCCGGTGCCGGGAGAGGCTCACGATGTCCTCTTGGCCGAAGCGGCGGATGATCTGATCCGCGAGGCCATGAGCTGACGACAAAGGTAGAGTATTACGGTGATGAACCGCTTGGCGCTAGCGCGAGACATGAACGGGCAAGGGAACGGCGCGACATCAGCTTCGGGCGTCGAGGCCGTCGTTCACGGCATTGCCGCCCTCTGCGATCCGCTCGGTGCGCTCTATCTGCCGGATGCCGGCATTCTCGTGGTCTCCGATCTGCATCTGGAAAAGGGTGCTGCCTTCGCGAGGCGCGGCATGCTGCTGCCGCCCTACGATACGCTGGCGACATTGACCGTGCTGGCTGCCGTCATCTCCCGCTACGACCCGAAGCTCGTCGTTTCGCTCGGCGACAATTTCCACGATCGGGTCGGTTCGCAGCATCTGCCGGAGGAATTTCGGAGCCTGATCGTCACCATGGCGCGCGGCCGCGAGTGGATCTGGATCAACGGCAATCATGATCCTGATGGTACGGTCGATCTGCCCGGCCATTCGGTCGACGAGATGCACTATGGCGGACTGACATTCCGCCACGAGCCGAAGTCTGGCCGGCAGGCCGGCGAGATCGCCGGGCACCTGCATCCGTCCGCCACCGTCCGTCGCCGTGAAAAGTCGGTGCGCCGCCCATGCTTCGCCACGGATGGCGCGCGTCTGCTCATGCCCGCCTTCGGCGTCATGGCCGGCGGGCTCGACCTTCGTCACAAGGCCATGGCCGGCTTGTTCGAGCGGGAGAGCCTGATCGCCCATCTGCTCGGCCGCGACCGCATCTATTCGGTGCGGTTCGGCAATCTGTCGGCTTAGAGCAATTCCAGAAAAAGTGCGCAACGGTTTTCGTCCGGAATTGCGCAATCAATTTAGGCGGTTTTCACCGGCTCGTAACGCAGGATCACTGCTCCGGTCTTAAGAGGCCTGGAGTCGATGAGCGTCATCGGCCGCTGTTCCGCCGCCGGCTTGAAATGCGGGTTGCCGCCGCCGAGAACGACCGGAACGAGGCAGATCCGCATCTCGTCCACCAGTCCGGCCTTGAGCAGCACATCCGTCACCTCGGCGCTGCCGAAGACGAACATGGTCTTGCCAGGCCCTTGCCTCAGCTTCCTCACTTCGGCGGCGATGTCGCCGACGACGCGGGTATTGTTCCATTCCGCCTTGTCGAGCGTCCGCGAGGCGGCAATCTTGGCGATGCCGTTCATGTAGGCGGCGATTTCGGCCGTTCCCGTCGCGGTCGGCCAGTAGGCAGCCATCCCCTCGTAAGTCTTCCGGCCGAAGATCAGCAGGTCGCCTTCGCGGCCGAGCTCGGTCGCATAGCGTTCCAGCTCGTCGCCCCAGGCGAGCATGTGAAAATCGAGGTCCCAAGGCTTGGTTCCCTCAAAGTAGCCGTCGAGCGTCATGAGATTCCAGACAACAAGCTTTCTCATCGGTTTCTCCTCTACGATAACTGCATCATAATCAAAACTGGTTGCTAAAAGCAAGCAGTTGAAAACTAGTTCGACTGATGGCAAAATGCAAGCAGTTTTTGGAGACCATTATGGACGCATTGCACCGCTCCGGCTGCCCGATCAATCTGACGCTGGAAATCCTCGGCGATCGCTGGAGCCTGATCATCATCAGGGACATCATGTTCGGCAATCGCAGGCATTTCCGCGAGCTGCTGCAGAAGTCGGAGGAGGGTATTGCTTCAAATATTCTCGCCGACCGGCTGAAACGGCTGGTCGAGCGCGGGCTTCTCACCCGTGACGATGATCCCACCCACAAACAGAAGGCCGTCTACAGCCTCACGGAAATGGCGATCGACCTCGTACCGCTCTTTGCCCATATGGGCGCCTGGGGCCGCAAGCATCTTCCGGCATCGGAGGAACTGTCCATCCGCGCCGAGCTGCTGGAAGAGGGTGGGCCGAAGCTCTGGGAGGATTTCATGGACGAACTGCGCGCCAAGCATCTCGACAAGGTGCTGCCGCCGGGCACGCCCTCGGTGCTTGGCAGATTGACGCAAGCCTATCTCGAGGTCGTCGAGCGTAAGAAAAGCGAATGATCAGTTTTTCCGGAATATGAAGCTTGCCGCCCATCCGGTGATCAATGCCAGCAAGACGGAGAACACGCCGTAGCTGATCGGTCGCTGGTGCGCGGCGTCGGTTATCATCTGCTCTATACCGGTCTTGGTGACGCGCAGTGGCAGGGATTTTTCGTTCAGGAACTTGCCGCTCTTGAAGAGATAGGCGCGCACGGTATGGACGCCGTTCGGCACATCGGCGGGAATCCTCAAGGTCGCCTTGAACAGTGTGGAGCTGACGAAGCGCACGCCGGCCGGATCGCTTTCATAGAGGCCGCCGGCCGATTGCAGCCGACGGAAGGCCTGCCGGAATTCCGGCACGTCAGCGACATTGCCGACGAAGCCGACAGGGGTCAGGGGAATATGGTCGACGCCGATACCGCGGTCGCTGAGCTCCAGCGGCGCGGTGATATTGTCGACGGCGCGCGTGCTCGAAAGCGAATAAGCCTGCGGCACATGCTCGAACGTCATCGAGCGGGTGTTGACCCAGATGCCGAAGACGCGCTCTTTCCTGCGCACCGTGGCGTTTTCGCGTGGCCCCTCGAGCACGACGACGATATCGTACTGGCCGATCGCCAGAAGCAGTTGATCGGTGTTTGAAAGAGCGCCGAAGATCGTCAGGTCGGCGCCGGCGAAGTCGGAGGTGATGGCGATTTCGCTGGTCGATGTGCCGATTTCCATCGTCTCGCGCGATGTCGTCGAGGTTGTCGGCTGATCGAGCATCACCTGCGCCTGGCTGCCGAGCGGCGCAAGGAGAAGTGTCGTGGCGACGAGCAGTGCGAAACGCGTCATCTGCTCACCCCTTCCAGCACGACCGAATAGACGTCTGCTGGCGTGACCACCAGGGCGATCGCCAGGCGAAGCCCGACGGCGAGAACAAGGAGGCCGAGCAAGGCGCGCAGCTGCTCGCCGCGCAGCCTCTGGCCGACGCGCACGCCATATTGGGCGCCGATGACGCCCGCCACCATCAGCAGGAAGGCCAGTATGATATCGACGGAATAGTTGGTGGCGGCCTGGACAATGGTGGTGAAGGCCGTCACGAAAATGACCTGGAACAGCGAAGTGCCGACGACCACGCTCGTCGGAACGCGCAGCAGATAAATCATGGCCGGCACGAGGATGAAGCCGCCGCCGATACCCATGGGCGTCAGCATACCGACGAAGAAGCCGAGGCCGACGACCGGTATGGCGCTGAGATACAGCTTGGATTTCTTGAAGCGCAGCTTCAGGGGCAGGCGCTGCACCCAGTTGTGATGGCGCGGCTTGCCGGAAGACGGTGGCAGCTTTCCCGCGGCCCGGCGCATCGCCCGCACGCTTTCCCACAGCATCAGCGTTCCAACGGTGCCGAGCAAAAGCACGTAGATCAGCGAGATGATCAGGTCGATCTGGCCCAACCGTCGCAGCAGCACGAACAGCCAGAGGCCGAATGTCGCGCCCGCCAGGCCGCCCGCCAGAAGTATCGACCCCAGCTTCAGATCGAGCGAGCCGCGTCGAAAATGGGTAAGCGCGCCTGAGACCGAGGAGGCGACGACCTGGTTGGAGCCGGTGGCAACAGCGACGACGGGCGGGATGTTGTAGAAGATCAGGAGGGGCGTGATGAGAAAGCCGCCGCCGACGCCGAACATGCCGGAGAGGAACCCTACGGCTGCGCCCATGCCGAGAATAATAAGGATATTCACCGACAGTTCTGCGATCGGCAGATAGATCGTCACGCGCTGTTCCCATTTGCAGGCATCACGGCACGGTGACCGGAGCCTGAACCATTTTCCCCTTTAAACGGCGAACCCTAATCTGAAATCATTGCCAGAGCCTTAGGAAAAGCCGTGCAGCTTCAGCTTTCGAATTGCCGGCTTCACTCTAACGCGGCTTTTTCCGCATTTCTGTGACGTTGATCCAGCAGACGGCTGGCAGGATGTGGACGGCGGTGCGTATCGAGGCCCCAAAACGAAAAATGCCGGCGTGGTTGCGCCGGCATGCTCGTATCCTAGATTCCGCAAGGGCTTACTTGTTGCGGGCCAGAAGCTCTTTGACGACCTGATCGGTCACCCGGCCGTCCGACGGCAGGCCGACCGATTTCTGGAAGCTCTTCAATGCCGCCACGGTCTTGTCGCCCATGCTGCCATCAGGCGCACCGGCGTCGAAACCATTCTTGTTGAGGATCGCCTGGATGTTGCGAATGGCCTTCTTCATGTCGATGGAGGCGGTGTTCACGCCCTTGCCGGTCGTCCATTCCTCCGGAATGTCGGTGCCGTTGGCCTTGGCGTCGGCCGGCTGCACCTTCCAGAGGTCGACCTTGGCGCGGGCGCTTTCGAGGTCGGCTGGCTTCATGGCATTGGCGACCTCGTCGCGCTTCTGCGCGGCGTCCTTGTCGCCGCTCTTCGCAGCGATCGCGAACCATTTGTAGGATTCCTGGAGGTCCGCCTTCACGCCGTTGCCGCGCGCATAGAGGATGGCGAGGTTGAACTGGCTGTCGGATACGCCGAGGTTGGCGGCGCGGATGAACCAGTTTGCCGCCGAGTCATAATCCTGCTGGCCGGCCGCGCCCGAGGCGTAGAGGACAGCGAGGTTGTGCATGGCGCTGGCGTTGCCCTGATTGGCGGCCTGCTCGTAATATTGCTTGGCCTTGGCCAGATCGTGGTCGATGCCGTTGCCCTTCTCGTACATGCTGGCAAGACGGTACTGCGCAGGGGCGTAACCCTTGTCGGCCGAAAGCTGATACCAGCTTGCCGCCTGCTTGAGATCTGCCGTGACGCCGCGGCCATCCGTATAGCGTGCGCCGATTTCGAAAAGCGCGACCGGGTCGCCTGACTTGGCGGCGGCGGCGAGCGACGGTGGCTGGATGCCGTCGGGCACGCTGATGTCCGCTGGCGCGGCGGAAGCGGCGGCCGGCGCTGCCTTGTCGGCCGGAACGAAGGCTGCCGTCTGCTGTGCGGTTGCCGCGCTGCCGGCCGGAGCCAGAGCCTCACTTGCCTGGTTGCCGTCGAGCGGCGCGGCAACGGTCAGGTGATCGCTCGTCTGCGCGGGAGCCGGATTGGCCGGGGCTGCGGTCTGTTGAACGTCCGCGGCATTGCCCGTGGAAGCGGCCGGCAAGGCGGATTGGCTTGCGAGCTGCTGGCTGTTCACCATCGGGCTTGCGTTGGCGGCGATGCCGTTGCTTGCGGCGCCGACTGTCGGCGCGACCAACGTCGAGACCTCCGCGGGCGGCAGGGCCTTCTGGCCGCGCGTCAGCGTGTTAACCAGCGGAAACGCCATGATGGCGAGCAGGGCTGCGCCGACGGCAAGCAGGATCGGACGACGGAAGCGGGAAAATGCGCCGCCCTTCTTTGCGTCCTTCTTGGACGATGGGGCCGAGCGCTGTGTCTGGTCGACTTCCATCGCCGCTGCCTGTGCGGCGCGGCGGGCTGCGGCAATATAGTCGGCGCGCTCGTTTTCGGTCGGCTGGCGGCTGTTGCCGTTGCGCGCGGCATTCTGGCTGGCGCGCACGCGCTCCAGGATTTTTTTGATGTCGGGCGCGCCCGAGCCCGGCTCCAGCAGCGCGTTGGCCTCTTCGGCAGGCATCAGGTCGGCCGGATCGATCGACGGTGCCTGTTCGATGACCGGGCGGTCCGGCGGGAAGATCGGTTCCGCCTTCTCTGGCGTGAAGAGACGCTTGCCAAGGCTGGCGAGCAGGCCGGCCTTGGAGCCGCTCTTCTTTGCAGCCGCTTTGATTTCGGCTTTGGTGTTGGCATCGATCGCTTCCGCGATGGCGACCTCGGAGGAGGCAGCGGATTCGGCGGGCGCAATCGTGCGGATGATCGGCCCGGCCTTCTGCTGCGCGGTCATCGGCGGCTTCACGGCCGGCGCGTCCTCTTCGGCGAAGACGTTGCTTTCGAAATTTGCGGCGGGCATGGCGGGTGCCGGCCGGCGATGTTCCATATGATCCAGGCGGTCGGCGATCTGCAGCAGCGTGCCATGCAGCGCCTCGAAGGTGCGGTGCGTGCGTTCGTCGCTGCTGCGGCTGAGGTCCTCTAAATGGCGAAGATCCTCGGCGAGCGCGCTAAGAGCGGACATATCGGCGGCCTGTGCGCCGCTGCCTAATCCGCCGTCCCGGGAATAGGCCTCGACAACGGCTTCCGCTGCGTGGCGCGCCGCTTCGATGATGTATTCGTCATTAGTCGCCATATGGTCTTCGATGGCGCTCATCCGGCGGTCGAAATCGACGGGGATATGGTCGGCAGCAGCCCTCGGTTCATTCGTCAGCAATGCGGACAGATGGGCAATCTGCTCTTCGAGATTACGCAGCGCCTGCGTGTCCGTCGGCGCCGCCGCGGTGCTGGCCTCGAGCCGTGCGGCGATGTCGGAGAGGCGCCCTTCAAGCCGGCGTGCCATGCCGTCGTCGAGGTTGGCGGCCGGTAGCGGCGGATGGAAATCCATCTCGTCGATGCGGCGGGCCAGGTAATCCAGTCGGTCCGCCAGCACGTGGTCGACCGACCCATGCTCCAGTGCATCGATCTTGTGGGAGATGTCGGCGAGATAGCCGACAAGCTCGGGCTGCGCGGCGGCCTCCTGCGAGCGCTCCATCATGTAGGAAAGCTGGTCCAGACGTTCCTCGAGCCGGGCGACGGCCTTGGCGCTGCCCAGTTCGTCGATACGCACGGCAAGCGCTTCAAGACGACCGGAGAGATCATCGGCCGGCTGGCGCCGCGCCGCATCACGGCTCATCAGGTCGATCTGATCGGCAAGGCCGCCGATGCGGCCTTCCAGCCGTTGCATCGCCTGATCCTGCGGCTGCATCATGCTGCCAAGGCTCTCCATGGCGGTCGCGATCGTCAGTAGTTTGGTTTCCAGGGCATGCACGGCCGGGCTGTCGTTCGTGCCGCCCAGCTGCTGCTTCATGTCGTCGAGGCGATAGGCAAGCGAGACGAGCTCGTCCTGCAGGCCGGCGGTGTCGATTGCCTTAACCTGGCGCCCGACATGATGCAGGGATTCCTCGCGGGCAAGGCCGTCCATCAGGGAGCGGAGCTGGTCGAACTCGGCCTTCAAGCCCATCGTTTCCGGCTGGCCGGCGAGTTGATTGATACTGTCGGCAAGGCGGGCCATGTCTTGGCGCACGTCGGCGGCGAAATGCGTGTCCTGCGCGCTCTCGCGGATGTCGCGGATTTCGAGGCGCAAGGCGCCGACTTCGCGGGTCACGCTTTCGGCGATGTCGCGCTTGAGATCCTGGCGAAGGTTGACGAGCGCCTGGGCGATGTCGACTGAGCTTTCGGCGGTCGGCCGCTGCGGCTGGCGCGGGGTATAGGGATCGATCGGCCGCCGGACCGGCTGCGGTTCGGCATGCGCAATATCGTCACGGCGCGCGTGCAGCCGCTCGCGGTTCGCCTCGAGGGCGCGCTGGCGCTGGCGGATCTCCGCAAGCGGATCGGGACGGATATCGTTTTCCTGACGCTCGGCGCGCAGCGGGCGCTCATAGGGTCGGCCGACAGGAGCCTCGCGTTCGGCGCGCGACGGCATGCGCTCCGGTGCAGCGGTCCGCTCGGGGATGGCTGCATAGCCGCCGGCAACGCGCTGGCGCGTGTCCCGGGAGGCGGCGGTGCCCATCAAGCCCTCGATGCGCGCCTCCAGCCCCTCGATCGTGCGGCTCAAAGCATCCAGCGACGCCCAGTCGCCCGTGCCGGTAGGATTTGATCGCGATCCGCTCATGTCTTTTGCTCGCTTCGAACTATCGACCACTACGGGCCACCGGACTGACAGGACGAGGACATCGCGACGTTTCCGCGCCGCCCGCATCCCACCATTCGGAAAGGGATAAATGTATTGGCTTTCCTCAAACCGAGCCGCAAAACGGCGTTTCCTCAAAGGATAAAATTGAAAAAACGCGAAGCATTGCTGCTCAACTCGTACAATTTACGGAACGTGGTAAACAACTCGTTAAGTTTTGCCGAAGTCTTAACCTTTTATTTCGGTTACATCATTGAATATTCGGATATTCTTATGAAGTGACTGCGCCGGCAGATTCTCCAGAGCCGGTGTTTCCTGTCGACTTCCGACCAGCAATTCCCCGCTTCGCCGCTCACCAAAATTTCAACGCGCGATAAACATTTGACGTTTACGCAAACGTCAATATTTTGTATGAGTAGCCCGGTGGCCGGAATCTGAGGTCCGGCGGCGAATTGGAGGAATTCGAGAAATGCCAGTCTACAAGGCCCCGGTGAACGATACGCTGTTTGTCCTGAACGATGTGCTCGGGCTCGAGCGCTACAACAATCTGCCGGGATACGCCGAAGCCACGCCCGACATGATCGAAGCGATCGTCGGCGAAGCGGCCAAGCTGTCAGAAGAGGTGCTCTTCCCCCTGAACTATTCGGGCGACCAGGAAGGCTGCGTGCGCCATGATGACTGCACCGTCTCGACGCCGAAGGGCTTCAAGGAAGCCTATCGCGCCTATCGCGAAGGTGGCTGGCTGGGCCTGGCGGTGCCGGAGGAATTCGGCGGCCAGGGACTTCCCTATGTGCTGCATTGCGCCGTGGGCGAATACACCTCCGCCGCCAACATGTCGCTGATGATGTATCCGGGCCTGACCCAGGGCGCGATCGCCGCGGTTCTCGTGCATGGTTCCCAGGAGCAAAAGCAGACCTATCTGCCGAAGATGGTCGATGGCACGTGGTCCGGCACCATGAACCTCACGGAGCCGCATTGCGGCACCGATCTCGGCCTGCTGCGCACCAAGGCGGTGCCTCAAGGCGACGGCAGCTATAAGATTTCCGGCCAGAAGATTTTCATTTCCGCCGGCGAGCACGACATGACCGATAATATCGTCCATCTCGTTCTTGCCCGCATCGAGGGCGCCCCTGAAGGCACCAAGGGCATTTCGCTGTTCATCGTTCCGAAGTTCCTCGTCAGGCAAGACGGCTCGCTCGGCGCCCGCAACCCGGTCTCCTGCGGCGCGATCGAGCACAAGATGGGCATCCATGGCAACGCGACCTGCGTAATGAACTATGACGAGGCCACCGGTTTCCTGATCGGCGCCGAGAACAAGGGCCTCAACGCCATGTTCGTCATGATGAACGAAGCGCGCCTCGGCGTCGGCCTGCAGGGGCTTTCGATCGCCGAGATTGCCTATCAGAACGCCGCCGCCTACGCCCGCGAGCGTATCCAGGGCCGCTCGCTGTCCGGTCCGAAGGCGCCCGATAAGAAGGCCGATCCGATCATCGTCCATCCGGATATCCGCCGCACGCTGATGACCATCCGCGCCTTCAACGAGGCCGGTCGCGCCTTCCTGCTGTGGACGGCGCTGAAGTCTGATATCGCCCATCGCTCGCCGGACGAAAAGGAGCGCCAGTCCGCCGACGACATTCTCGGTCTGGCAACGCCGATCCTCAAGGGCGTCATGACCGACAAGGGCTTCGAACATGCCGTCATGGCGCAGCAGGTCTTTGGCGGTCATGGCTATATCGAAGAGCACGGCATGAGCCAGTATGTCCGCGATGCCCGCATCACCATGATCTATGAAGGGGCCAACGGCATCCAGGCGCTCGATCTCGTCGGCCGCAAGCTGGCGCTGAACGGCGGTCGCGCCGTCATGGCCATGTTCAAGGAAATCGGCGATTTCTGCGAGGAGCATCGCAACGACGAACAGATGGGCTTCTTCACCAAGCAGCTGAAGAAGGGCTTGAACGACGTGCAGGCCGCGACCATGTGGTTCATGCAGAACGCCATGGCCAAGCCCGACAATGCCGGTGCCGGCTCGACCGACTACATGCACCTCTTCGGCCTCGTCGTCCTCGGCTATATGTGGGCGAAGATGGCGAAGGCGGCGCAGGATGCCCTTGCGAACGGCGACACCGCGCGCGAGGATTATCTGAAGAACAAGCTTGTCACGGCGCGGTTCTACATGGAGCGCATCATACCGGAAACGGCGCTGCGCAAGGCCCGCATCGAAACCGGCGCCGACACGATGATGGAACTGGTGGCGGAAGCGTTTTGAGTTCTACCTTCTCCCCGGCGGGGAGAAGGACGCGCTAAGCGCAGGTTGAGGGGGCATTGCACCGTAAGGCTGTTTCGCCCTTGGCCGTTCAAGGCTCCAGGGGCTCTATTCCTCGGCCCCCTCATCCGCCCTCCTGAGCTTGTCGAGGGGCGGGCACCTTCTCCCCGCGGGGAGAAGGGGGAATTCGCGGCTTTGGTCGCTATATACTGAATTGGAAGGCGGCACGCTGCCGCAGGGAGATGAGACATGACCGAGGTTTTCATTTACGACCATGTGCGCACGCCGCGCGGGCGCGGCAAAAAGGATGGATCGCTGCACGAAGTGCCGTCCGTACGTCTTGCCGCCAAGACGCTGGAAGCGATCCGCGACCGCAACGGCCTCGACACCGCGACGGTTGACGACATCATCATGGGCTGTGTCGACCCGGTCATGGAAGCCGGGGCCGTCATTCCGAGGGGCGCTGCCTTCGAAGCCGGCTACTCCACCAAGGCGCCCGGCATGCAGATTTCCCGCTTCTGCGCCTCCGGCCTCGATGCCGTGAATTTCGGTGCGGCCAAGATCGCGCAAGGGGCGGATGATATCGTCATCGCCGGCGGTGTTGAGAGCATGTCGCGCGTCGGCCTCGGCATGTCCGGCGGTGCCTGGTTCATGGACCCCTCGGTCAACTTTCCGGCCTATTTCATGCCGCAAGGGGTGTCAGCCGATCTGATCGCCACCAAATACGGCTTCTCGCGCGATGACGTCGATGCCTATGCCGTCGAAAGCCAGAAGCGGGCGGCCAATGCCTGGGAGAAGGGCTATTTCAAGAATTCCGTCGTGCCGGTGAAGGATATCAACGGCCTGACGATCCTCGACAGGGACGAGCACATGCGCCCCGGCACGGATATGCAAGCGCTGGCCTCGCTCAATCCGTCCTTCCAGATGCCGGGCGAGATGGGCGGCTTCGAAGCCGTCGGCATCCAGGCGCATCCGGAAGTCGAACGCATCAACTACGTCCATCATGCCGGCAATTCCTCCGGTATCGTCGATGGCGCGGCTGCCGTGCTGCTCGGCTCCAAGGCAGGCGGTGAGAGTATGGGGCTGAAGCCACGCGGCCGCATCAAGGCCTTCGCCAATATCGGCTCCGACCCGGCGCTGATGCTGACCGGCCCGGTGGACGTCACCGAAAAGCTCTTGAAGCGCAGCGGCATGACGCTTGCCGATATCGACCTTTTCGAGCTCAACGAAGCCTTCGCCGCCGTCGTGCTGCGCTACATGCAGGCTTTCGACATTTCGCATGACAAGATCAACGTCAATGGCGGCGCGATCGCCATGGGCCACCCGCTCGGTGCCACCGGCGCGATGATCCTCGGCACGGTGCTGGACGAGCTGGAGCGCCGCGACCTCAACACCGCGCTGGTCACGCTCTGCATCGGCGCCGGCATGGGCACGGCTACCATCGTCGAACGCGTCTGAGGGAGGGGAAACCAATGGCTTACACAAATTTCACTGTCGAGACCGACGCAGACGGCATCGCACTCGTCACCTGGGACATGCCCGGCAAATCCATGAACGTCTTCACCGCGGAAGTGATGGACGAGCTGAACGCCATCATCGACGCAACCGTTGCAGATGCAGCCGTCAAGGGCGTGGTCTTTACATCAGGAAAATCGTCCTTCTCCGGCGGCGCTGACCTCTCGATGATCAAGTCGATGTTCTCCTTCTATCAGGATGAGAAGGCGAAGGATCCTACCGCTGCGACGCAGAAGCTCTTCAATCTCGTTGGCCGCATGACCGGCCTGTTCCGTAAGCTGGAGACCTGCGGCAAGCCGTGGGTCTCGGCCATCAACGGCACCTGCATGGGCGGCGCTTTCGAGCTGTCGCTGGCCTGCCACGGCCGCGTCGCGTCGAGTGCCAAGAGCGTCAAGATCGCACTGCCCGAGGTCAAAGTCGGCATCTTCCCGGGCGCCGGCGGCACGCAGCGTGTGTCACGATTGACTGACGCTCAATCGGCCCTGCAGATGATGACGACGGGCCAGTCGTTGACAGCGGCGCGCGCCAAGGCGATGAACCTCCTGCATCAGGTGGTCGAGCCGGATCAGCTGATCCCCGCCGCCAAGCAGATGATCAAGGACGGCCTGAAGCCGATCGCACCCTGGGATGAAAAGGGCTTCAAGGTGCCGAACGGCGGCATCTGGACGCCTGCCGCAGCCCAGCTCTGGCCGGCAGCACCGGCCATCCTGCGCCGCGAGACATCGGGCAATTATCCGGCGGCACTCGCCATCCTGAAATGCGTCTACGAAGGCCTCCAGGTTCCCTTCGACACCGGCCTCAAGATTGAGCAGCGCTATTTCACGCAAGTGCTGCAGACCACCGAAGCCTATTCGATGATCCGCTCGCTGTTCATCTCCATGCAAGAGCTCGGCAAGGGCGCTCGCCGCCCGGCGGGGCAACCGAAGGCGGCGTTGAAGAAAGTCGGCGTCGTCGGCGCCGGCTTCATGGGCGCTTCCATCGCCTATGTCACCGCAGCCGCCGGCATTCCGGTCACGCTCATCGATCGCGACATCGAAGCCGCGATCAAGGGCAAGGGTGTCGGCGAGGGCCTGGTCAAGGATTCAATCGGTAAGGGAAGGCTGACGCAAGATGAGGGAGCAGCCTTGCTTTCCCGCATCACGCCGTCGGCCGATTACTCCGATCTGAAGGACGTAGATCTCGTCATCGAGGCGGTGTTCGAGGATCGCGATGTCAAGAAGGCCGTGATCGAGGCCGTGGAAGCCGTGCTTCCCGCAAGCGCCATCTTCGCCTCCAACACATCGACGTTGCCGATTTCCGGTCTTGCCGAGAATTCCAAGCGCCCGGCCGATTTCATCGGCGTCCATTTCTTCTCTCCGGTCGAGAAGATGATGCTGACCGAGGTCATCCTCGGCAAGGAAACGGGCGACCGTGCCATTGCCGTCGCGTTGGATTATGTTGCCGCCATCAAGAAGACGCCGATCGTCGTCAACGACACGCGCGGCTTCTTCGTCAATCGCTGCGTCTTCCGTTACATCCACGAAGCCTATGACATGCTGATCGGGGGCGTGCCCGCGGCCATGATCGAGAATGCCGCCAAGATGGCCGGCATGCCTGTGGGACCCCTGGCGCTCAACGACGAAGTCGCCATCGATCTCTCCTACAAAATCCTGAAGGCGACCGTCGCCGATCTTGGCGAGAAGGCCGTGGACCCGCGCCACATGCAGCTGGTCAGCGGTCTCGTTGAGAGCGAAGGGCGTCTGGGCCGAAAGAATTCCAAGGGCTTCTACGACTATCCGCCGAAGCCGGCCAAGAAGTCGCTCTGGCCGGGCCTGAAGGACCTCTATCCGCAGAAGAAGGCCGATGACGTCGATGTCGGCGTGCTGAAGCAGCGCTTCCTCGTCACCATCGCGCTTGAGGCGGCCCGCACCATGGAAGAAGGCATCGTCACCGATCCGCGCGAGGCCGATGTCGGCTCCATCCTCGGCTTCGGTTTTGCCCCCTATACCGGCGGTGCGTTGTCCTACATCGACGGCATGGGTGCCAAGGTTTTCGTCGATCTCTGCGAAAAGCTGGCGGCCGCCTATGGCCCGCATTTCAAGCCGACGGCACTCCTGAAGGACATGGCCGCGAAGGGCGAGACCTTCTACGGGCGCTTCGATCCGTACCGCGTCGAGAAGGCGGCTTGAGGTCGTAATCCATCGCTGACAGCAAATATTGGGCCGCTCCTGTCGGGAGCGGCCCTTTCCGTTCGTCCTCTGCTCAGTCCATCAAACCGAGGAGAGTGACATGACAGAGATCATCGGCAATCGCGACGAGGCCGAAGCCATCGGCGCCGTGCTTGCAAGCTGGGCCGCCGCTCTTGGCAACAAGAATGCGGCCGGCGTCGTCGGGCATCTGAGCGACGATATCGTCAGCTTCACGCTGGTGGCACCCCTGGTGCACCAGGGCAAAGGTGCAGATGGCTTGGAGAATTGGTTCTCGACCTGGCAAGGCCCGATCGGCGGCGACGCAGTCGACGTCAAGCTGACCGTCGGTGAGGACGTCGCCTTCTGGACCGGGCTTGTGCATATGACTGGCCGGAAGATTGAAGGTTCCGAAGTCGACCTCTGGTTCCGCCAGACGCTCGGCCTCAGAAAGCAGGCCGGTGTCTGGAAGATCGTTCACGAGCACACGTCGGTCCCTTTCGCCATGGACGGCAGTGGCCGCGCCGAGCTCGAACTGAAACCGTAAGTATCGTCTTACGCTATGCTCAACGGCTTCTCCTTGCCAGCCCGCAGGGCAAGGACGCCCCAGCCGACCAGCAAAAGGATAGCTGCTGCATAGATGTCGGCTGCCGCGGCAAATCCGAGCGCCTTCGACAGGAAGCCTGCCAGGATAGCCGGCACGCTGAAGGCGAGGTAGCTCTGGATATAGAAGGCCGAAAGCAGCCCGGCGCGCTCGTCCGGCTTTGCTAAGGGCATGATGCTGCGCACGGTGCCGAGGAAGGTGGCGCCGAAGCCTGCGCCGGCGATCAGCGTTCCCACGGCAAGGATCGACACCTCAGCCGCATGCACGCCGGCGACGACAGTCAATACGCCGAGCGTCATGCTCGATATGCCCAATGTCATTGCCGTCGTGGCCGATCTCTTGCGCAGCAGAAACACAGCACCCGCGCCGCTGATCGTCAGCGCCGCGACCACGGAGCCGCCGACGAGAGGCGCCGTGCTGCCGGTCGTCGCACTCACGAGCGAGGGCACCAGCGATAGATAGAAGCCGCCGAGGGCCCAGACGGCGACATTGATCGGCGTCAGCGCCAGCAATGTCCGGCGAGCCTGCGGCGGAACCGCCACTTCCGGCTTCAGCGATGCAAGAAGCCCGGCCCGGCGGCGGGTCGTTTCCGGCACCAGCCAGAGAAGCACGGCCTGAATGGCAAGCAGGACGAGCGTCACGGCATAGACAAGCAGCGTTGGCGCCGGCGCGTACTCGACCAGCAGGCTCGTACCGAGAGCACCGATCGCCATGCCGGCGAGCGGCGCAAGGCTGTTGGTGATCGAGCCCTTGATCGGATCGAGATCGACGAGGGCAGCGCCGATGGAGCTTGCCGCGGCGCCCGTTGCCAGACCCTGGACGATGCGCGCGGCAATCAGCCAATTCGGACCCTCGGCCATTAAAAACAGCGCCATCGCCACCATATTGAGGAGGATGGACACAAAGATCACCGGGCGGCGGCCGAGATGATCGGAGATCGAACCGACTATCAGCAGCGCGACGAGCAAGGCGAAGGCGTAGACGGCGAAGATCACCGTGATCAGCACCGGCGAAAAGGCGAAGGCCTGCTGGTAGAGGCGATAAAGCGGCGTCGGCGCGGAGGAGGCGGCAAAGAATAGGGCGCTGGTCGCTGCATAATAGAACGGCGCCAGACGTCTGGCGGGCGAAATCGGCGTGCTGGCAGTGGATTCGAGCGCGGGCATCGACTATATCCTGCTTAAAGCTAAAAGATTGCGTTAGGCTCATATAGAGCGCCGCATGGACAAAAGCAAATAATTTGCGTTAGTGGACAATCAACCCCGTTCACGATAGGCAAAAGGGAAAGATTGGCAAGGTTTATGGGCTACAGGGAAAACCCGCGTCCGGGTGGGCGCAGCGCCAGGGTACAGGCCGCGGTGCACCAGTCCGTCCGCGATATGCTCTCCACAATGGATCGCGCCGATGTGACGATCCCGTTGATCGCGCAGCGCGCCAATGTCACGCCGTCGACGATCTATCGCCGCTGGGGCGATCTGCAGGAGCTCCTGGCCGATGTCGCAGCCTCGCGCCTGCAGCCTGACGGCGCGCCGGCCAAGATCGGCAGCGCGCGCGACGATCTCGAAGCCTGGGTCGAGCAATATGCCGACGAAATGGCCTCCGGCGTCGGCCGCGAAATGATCCGCGACGTGCTCTCCATTGCCGATACGACAAATGCCGAAAGGTGCAGCGGCTACACCCAGCATCAACTATGTGTCCTCATTGCCCGGGCCGAGGAATACGGCGAAGCCTTCCCGACCCTGGCCGAGCTGATGGATCACGTCATCTCGCCGATCATGTACCGCGTCCTTTTCGATCAGGCGCCCAGCGCAGATTATGTTCGTGAACTCATCGCACGAGCGGTGCCGGGGGACACATCCCGAACTTGAGACGGCGGTCGATTCCGGCGCACGACTCACCAGAAGCTGTCGGGCTGTCTTCTTTGCGACTTTGGTTGCGTTGCCCGCAACTGACGAACAAGTTAACAGATGAATGCACGCAAAAATTGTCAATGCAACGGAATTTCCTTGGAATACGCGTACCGGAATGAGGCCCTTCGTCAATTCGTTGTTGAAAAATAAAGCAAAAGATGATGCTAATTATCTTTAGTGAATTCAACGGCAACGCGAAGGGGTCTGCTCAATGCTTAATGAATTCAAGGCATTTATCGCACGCGGCAATGTCATGGATCTCGCGGTCGGCGTGATCATCGGCGGCGCTTTCGGCGGCATCGTGAAATCGCTGGTTGACGATATCATCATGCCGGTCGTCGGTGCGATTTTTGGCGGCTTCGATTTCTCGAACTATTTTTTCGGCCTCTCCTCGGCGGTCAATGCGCCGACTTTGGCTGCTGCCCGTGCCCAGGGTGCGGTTTTCGCCTACGGCAATTTCATCACCGTCCTCATCAACTTCCTCATCCTCGCCTGGATCATCTTCCTGATGGTCAAGGGCGTGAACACGCTGCGCAGGCAAGTCGAGCGCAAGGAAGAGAAGATCGCCGAGGCAGCGCCTCCGCCGGCAGATGTCCAGTTGCTCACCGAGATCCGCGACCTTCTCGCCAAACGCTGAGGGGTCTCCGTACCGCTGATTTTGGAGCCTCGGCCCGATAAAGGCCGGGGCTTTATTCATCACGAAAATCGATCGGTCACTAACGCAAAGTCATGGGATTTGCCCGCCATTCTGCTCTATGAAGGCGAAAACCGGAGACGTTGCATGTCGATACTGAATAGCCTCAGCCCGCGTGCGCTTGCAGCACCCGAAAGCGGGATCGTCGAAGTGGTGAATTATGCGCGTGGCCGTGAAGGCCTCCTGCCGCTCTGGGTCGGCGAGGGCGATCTGCCGACGCCGGATTTCATCAATCGTGCCGCCATGGCCTCGCTCAATGCCGGCGAAACCTTCTACACCTGGCAGCGCGGCATTCCGGAGCTGCGCCAGGCACTTGCCGATTACTATGGCCGGCACTTCGGCACCTCCTTGCCGATGGAGCATTTCTACGTCACCGGTTCCGGCATGCAGGCGATCCAGCTTTCCGTGCAGGCGATCACCTCGCCTGGCGATGAAATGGTCTATCTGACTCCCGCCTGGCCGAATATCGCAGCCGCGCTGGAGATATCAGGCGCCCGCTCGGTCGGCGTGCCGTTGCAATTCGAGAACGGCAAATGGTTCCTCGATCTCGGGCGTCTGGAGGCTGCGATCACGCCGAAGACGAAAGGTCTCTTCATCAATACGCCGTCCAATCCGACCGGCTGGACGGCAACGCATCAGGATCTCGCCGATATTCTGGCTCTGGCGCGAAGGCATGGTCTCTGGATCATGGCCGACGAAATCTACGCGCTTTACCATTATGCCGGCGGTCGGGCGCCGAGCTTCCTCGATGTCAAGGAGGCCGACGACAAGATCCTTTTCGTCAATTCCTTCTCTAAGAACTGGTCGATGACCGGCTGGCGGGTCGGCTGGATCGTCGCGCCGGCTGAGCTCGGCCAGGTGATCGAAAATCTCGTGCAATATTCGACATCCGGCGTCGCGCAGTTCATGCAGCGCGGCGCGGTTGCCGCCTTGAATGAGGGCGATGACTTCATTCGCTCCAACATCGCCAAGGCCACCCGTTCTCGCGATATTCTCTGCGATGCGCTGATCGCCACCAATCGCGTGCAGACGCTGAAGCCGGATGGCGCTCTCTATTCCTTCCTCAAGATCGACGGCGTCACCGACAGCCGCGGAGCGGCCATCGATATCGTCGACAAGACCGGCGTTGGCCTCGCGCCTGGAACGGCCTTCGGGCAGGGCGGCGAGCTCTTCCTGCGCGCCTGCTTCCTGCGCGACCCGGCTCAGGTCGCCGATGCCGCCGAGCGGTTGAGCCAGTATATTTTGAGTTTGTAAGTCTTTCGCTTCGGCGTGGGTGGGTGGGTGGGTGTCGGTTGAGGGGCATTTTTTGTTTGCCGCACCTCTGTCACCCCCCTCTGTCACTGTCGTGACATCTCCCCCACAAGGGGGGAGATTGGTAACGCGTGGCGGCCTCTCGGATCTAAACCGGCATCGTATCTGCTGAAGCTAAGGTCCATTGTTTTTACAGCGCGGACTGCAAACTCCCAACGATCTCCCCCCTTGTGGGGGAGATGTCACGACGGTGACAGAGGGGGTGCACACTATCCAAGCTCAGTATAATAGCCATCGCGCACCCGACCAATAAAATGCAATCGATCCGCGAAAGACTGCCCTAACCATTCCACCAATCTTCCTCGTCCAGCCGCTCGCTTTTAATCAAATTGGCAAGAGCGAAGGCCTCATATATCGCCGATACGACTTGGCGGGGACGCGAAGAATGACGGTGTTGGTGACGGGCGGAGCCGGCTATATCGGCAGCCATATGGTCTGGAGATTGCTTGACGCGGGCGAGGACGTGGTCGTCGTCGACCGCCTGTCGACCGGTTTTCGCTGGGCTGTTCCGCCGGCCGCCCGCTTCTATCTCGGCGATATGGCAGACGAAGCGCTGCTGCAGAAGATTTTCGCCGAAAACGACATCGACGCCATCATCCACTTTGCCGGTTCGGCCGTGGTGCCGATGTCGATCGAGGATCCTCTCGCTTATTACGAAAACAATACCGGCAAGACCCGCATCCTGATGAGTGCCGCCGTCAAGGCCGGCATTCGCCATTTCGTCTTTTCTTCCACCGCCGCCGTCTACGGTCCGCAGCCTGAGGACAGGCCGGTCAGCGAGGGTGCGCCATTGCTGCCTGAATCGCCCTACGGTCAATCCAAGCTCATGTCGGAGCTGATGCTGCGCGATGCCGCCGCGGCCTATGATTTCCGCTATGTCGCGTTGCGCTACTTCAACGTCGCCGGCGCCGACCCCAAGGGGCGGGCCGGCCAGTCGACCGAGGGCGCGACCCATCTGATCAAGGTAGCCTGCGAGGCGGCACTCGGCCGCCGCCATCAGGTCGATATCTATGGCACCGACTATCCGACGCATGACGGTACGGGCGTTCGCGACTACATCCATGTCAGCGACCTTGCGGATGCGCACCTCATGGCGCTGCGCCATCTGCGCAGCGGCGGCCGGCCGCTGGTCGCCAATTGCGGCTATGGCCTGGGCTATTCCGTGCTTGATGTGCTCAACATGGTCATGCGCGTCCATGGCCGTGCCTTCCGCATCCACATGGCGCCGCGTCGGCCGGGCGACACGGCCAGCGTCGTCGCCGATGCGACGCTCGCCCATCGGGAACTGGGTTGGGCACCGAAATACAATTGCCTGGAAACGATCGTGCGCTCGTCGCTGGATTGGGAACTCCAGCTCGCGCAACGTTCAGGGTTCGATGCCGGCGGGCTTAAGAAGGTCTACGCTGCCCCAAGTATCCGGTAGGCGGAAGGCCGGAGCCGACGGCGTCAGCTGTCAACGCGTCTCCAAGGCCCGAGGAAGGCCGGGGCATTCCGGCGCACGGCTTCCGCCAGAAAATCGATGACGGTGCGCACGCGCGGCGACTGGCGCAGATCGCGGTGGCAGGTGATCCAATAGTGGCGCCTCAGATCCACTTCCTGCGGCAGCACGACCTGCAGATCCGGATGCTTGCCGGCGATGAAAAACGGCAGCACGCAAAGCCCCAGCCCGTTTTTCGTTGCCGTCAGCTGCGCGAAGATGCTCGAGCTCTGGAATTGCGGCCTGATGCGCGGATGGACATCGCCGAGATAGTCCAGGCCCGGCGCGAAGATCATGTCCTCGATATAGCCGATGAAAGCGCAGTCGGGCAGGTCGTCGCGGCTCTCGATTGCGCGATGAATGGCGAGATAGTCTCGCGATCCATAGACCTGAAGATGATAATCGGTCAGCTTCTCGGTGAAGTAGGGGCCGGCCTTCGGCGGGTCGAGCACGACGACGATGTCGGCCTCCTTGCGCGAGAGCGACATGATCTGCTGGATGGTGATCAGCTCCAGCGAAATGGTCGGATGTTTCGCCGTGAATTCCGGCAGCACGCCGGTAAAGAAGAAGTTGGAGAAGCCTTCCGGCGCGCTGATGCGCACTACACCGCGCTGCGCCGCTGATCCGGCGGAAAGATCCGTCCGAAGACGCTCGGTTTCCTGCTCCATGCGCTCCGCCGTGTCGATGAACCGCTGGCCCATGCCGGTCAGCATGTAGCCGCGTGGATTGCGCTCGAAGAGCTTGACCTTCAGGGCGAATTCCAGCCGGTCGATGCGGCGCGAAACGGTGGCATGGCTGGTGCGCAACTGCCGGGCCGCGGTCGAAAGCTGCCCGGTTCGCGCCACGGCGAGGAAGAATTGCAGATCGTCCCAGGTAAAGTGCGGCGTGCCCTTCATGTTTCCCCCTTCTGTTCAAAAATGAACAGACCCTGTTTGGAATTAATTGCAATCGCGACTTGCGTCAACGCGCGATTTCCTTGATCCTGCCCGTCTCGGAAAGTCGTTTGGAGGAAAGCGGCTGGCCAATTTTGAACAGATTCATTTTTGCCAAATCTCTGGGAGGAGAATATGCGAAAGAGTCTTATTGCATCCCTGGCACTTCTGCTTGCAACCAGCACCGCGGCTTTCGCTGCCGGCGCGTCCGATGGTGTCGTCAAGATCGGCATCCTGAATGACCAGTCGGGCGTCTATGCCGATTTCGGCGGCAAGTCGTCGGTGGAGGCTGCAAAGATGGCCGTCGAGGATTTTGGCGGCAAGGTGCTCGGCGCGCCGATCGAGATCGTCGATGCCGATCACCAGAACAAGCCCGATATCGCTTCGAACATCGCGCGCCAATGGTACGACCAGGACAAGGTCGACGCGATCATGGAGCTGACGACCTCGTCGGTGGCGCTTGCCGTACAGGCCGTCGCCAAGGAGAAGAAGAAGATCGATATCGTCACGGGTGCTGCGACGACGGATCTGACAGGCAAGCAATGCTCGCCCTATGGCTTCCACTGGGCCTATGACACGCATGCTCTGGCCGTCGGCACCGGCGGCGCGCTGGTCAAGCAGGGCGGCGATACCTGGTTCTTTCTGACGGCCGATTATGCATTCGGCTATTCGCTGGAGCAGCAGACCAGCGATTACGTCAAGGCAAGCGGTGGCAAGATTCTCGGCTCCGTTCGCCATCCGCTGTCGACCAACGATTTCTCATCCTTCCTTTTGCAGGCGCAATCCTCGGGCGCCAAGGTCATCGGTCTTGCCAATGCCGGCCTCGATACCTCCAATGCCATCAAGCAGGCCTCGGAATTCGGCATCACCCAGGGCGGCCAGCATCTGGCGGCACTTCTCTTCACGCTCGCCGAAGTCCACGGCCTCGGCCTGCAGGCGGCTCAAGGGTTGACGCTGACCGAGGGCTATTACTGGAACCTCGACGACAAGAGCCGCGAATTCGGCAAGCGCTTCTTCGCCCGCACCGGCAAGATGCCAAACATGATCCATGCCGGCACCTATTCCGCCGTCACGCAATATCTGAAGGCGGTGCGGAAGGCCGGCACTGACGATACCGAGGCCGTCGCCAAGGAACTGCATGAAATGCCTGTCGATGATTTCTTCGGCCGCGGCGGCACGGTCGGCGCCAACGGCCGCATGATCCACGACATGTATCTGCTCCAGGTCAAGAAGCCTGAGGAGAGTAAGCAGCCCTGGGATTACTTCAACGTGCTGGCAACCATTCCTGGCAAGGAAGCCTATATCGATCCCGCCAAGAGTGGTTGCGATCTCGTCAAGCAATGAGGTTGCGGCCGGCCGATGGCGATGTCAGCAATAGATCAGCATGAAGAGCCTCGGGTGGTCTTGTCCGCCCGGGGACTCCGTCGCGATTTCGGTGGCTTTACCGCCGTCAAGAATGTCGATCTCGATGTGCATCATGCCCGCGTCCATGCGCTGATCGGCCCGAACGGCGCCGGCAAGACGACGGTGTTCAACCTGCTCACCAAGTTCCTGCAGCCGACGCACGGCACGATCACGCTGCTCGGCACCGATATTACCCGGACGAGACCCGACAAGGTGGCGCGCATGGGCCTCGTGCGCTCCTTCCAGATTTCGGCTGTTTTCCCGCATCTGACCGTGCTCGACAATGTTCGCGTCGCCCTGCAGCGGTCGAGCAATCTCGCCCATCAATTCTGGCGGCCGATCTCGGCGCTCGACAGCCTCAACGCCCGCGCCGAGCAGCTTCTCGCTTCCGTCGGACTTTCGAAGGAGCGGGATGCCGTTGCCGCCGATCTTTCCTATGGCCGCAAGCGCGTGCTGGAGATTGCGACGACCCTGGCGCTCGACCCGAAAGTGCTGCTGCTCGACGAGCCGATGGCCGGCATGGGGCTGGAGGATGTCAACACCGTCTCCGCCATCATCCGCGAGGTGGCGCGCGACAGGGCCGTGCTGATGGTGGAGCATAATCTCTCCGTCGTCGCCGATATCTGCCATCATGTCACCGTGCTGCAGCGTGGCGAGATCCTGGCCCAGGGCGATTACGCCACGGTCAGCCGCGACCCGCGCGTCCGGGAAGCCTATATGGGCACGGAGGAGGTTTGAGCATGGCGGCGTTGCTCGAAGTCCAGGGCCTGAATGCCTGGTATGGCGAAAGCCACATCCTGCATGGCGTCGACATGCGGGTCGGCGAGGGCGAAACCATTACCATCCTCGGCCGCAACGGCGTCGGCAAGACGACGACCTTGCGCACCATCGTCGGCATCGTGCGTGCACGTAAGGGCAGGATCGCTTTCGCCGGGGCAGACATGATGCAGGTGCCTTTGCACAAGACCGCCCACAAGGGCATTGGTTTCGTGCCGGAGGAACGCGGCATCTTCTCGACGCTCAGCGTCTACGAGAACCTGTTGCTGCCGCCGGTCGTGGCATCAGGCGGCATGACGGTCGACGAGATTTTCGAGCTGTTTCCCAATCTGCACGAGCGCCGTAACAGCGCCGGCACCAAGCTTTCCGGCGGCGAGCAGCAGATGCTCGCCATGGCGCGCATCCTGCGCACCGGCGTGCGTATGCTGCTGCTGGACGAGCCGACGGAAGGCCTTGCGCCCGTGATCGTTCAGCGCATCGGCGAGGTCCTGCAGAAGCTCAAGGCGCGGGGGATGACCATATTGCTGGTCGAGCAGAACTTCCGCTTCGCCAGCCGCATCGCCGATCGCTTCTATCTGATGGATCACGGCCAGATGGTCTCGGAGTTTCCGGTCGGCGAACTACCTGAGCGCATGGACATGCTGCACAAAGCGCTGGGGGTCTGAACCATGACGATGATATTCGGCATCCCGCTCCAGGCCCTTCTCGGACAATTGCTGATCGGCCTCATCAACGGCTCCTTCTATGCGCTGCTGAGCCTGGGGCTCGCGATCATCTTCGGCATGCTGCGGGTGATCAATTTTGCCCACGGCGCGCTCTATATGCTCGGCGCCTTCACCGCCTACCTGCTGCTTGCCTATGCCGGCATCGGCTACTGGCCGGCCCTGATCGTGGCGCCGCTGATCGTCGGGCTGTTCGGGGCGCTGGTCGAGCGGCTATGCCTGCGCCAGCTTTACAAGATCGATCCGCTCTACGGCCTGCTCTTCACCTTCGGCATGGCGCTGACCATCGAGGGCACATTTCGCTATCTCTATGGCTCCTCCGGCCAGCCCTATGCCGTGCCGGCCGAGCTGGCGGGGGCCAGGAATATCGGTTTCATGTTCCTGCCCGTCTACCGTGGCTGGGTGATCATCGCCTCGCTCATCGTCTGCATCGGCACTTGGCTGCTGATCGAGAAGACCAAGCTCGGCGCCTATCTGCGCGCGGCGACGGAAAATTCCGTGCTCGTCCAGGTTTTCGGCGTCAATGTGCCCGTGCTCCTGACGCTGACCTATGGTTTCGGCGTGGCGCTGGCCGCCTTTGCCGGCGTGCTGGCCGCGCCGATCTATCAGGTCTCGCCGTTGATGGGATCGAACATGATCATCATCGTCTTCGCCGTGGTCGTCGTCGGCGGCATGGGGTCGATCATGGGCGCGATCGTCACTGGCTACATGCTCGGGATCGCCGAAGGCCTGACCAAGGTCTTCTATCCGGAAGCGTCGAATATCGTCATCTTCGTGATCATGGCGATCGTGCTGCTCATCAGGCCCGCGGGCCTCTTCGGTCGGGATGCGTGAGATGGTTGATCTAGCCACATTGAGGTCCGGGCCACAGAAGAAGCTTTCTGCGCAGAAACTGCTGCTGGTTCTCGGTCTTGTCGGGCTGATCTGGGCGCCGTTTTTCATCTATCCGATCTTCGTCATGAAGGTGCTCTGCTTCGCGCTTTTCGCCTGCGCCTTCAATCTGCTGCTCGGCTATGCCGGCCTGCTCTCCTTCGGCCATGCCACTTTCTTCGGCGGTGCTGCCTATTTCACCGCCTATGCGGTGAAGGAATGGGGCGTGCCGCCGGAACTCGGCATCCTGATCGGCGTCGCCGGCGCGGCGCTTCTCGGCCTGGTCATGGGCTTCGTCGCGATCCGCCGGCAGGGCATCTATTTCGCCATGATCACGTTGGCGCTGTCCTACATGTTCTATTTCTTCTGCCTGCAGGCCGAGTTTACCCATGGGGAGGACGGCATTCAGTCCGTGCCGCGCGGCTATCTCTTCGGCGTCCTCGATCTCAATAATTCCTTCAACATGTATTATTTCGTCCTCGCCATATTCTTGATCGGCGTTCTGATCATCTGGCGCTTCATAAATTCGCCCTTCGGCATGATCCTGAAGTCGATCCGCGAAAACGAGCAGCGAGCGATTTCGCTTGGCTATTCCGTCGCGCATTACAAGCTTGGCGCCTTCGTCATGTCGGCGGCGCTGGCGGGGCTCGCGGGGGCCGTCAAGGCGCTGGTCTTCCAGTTCGCGACGCTCACCGATGTCGCATGGCAGATGTCGGGCGAAGTGATCCTGATGACCTTGCTCGGTGGCATCGGCACGCTGATCGGCCCGCTCTTCGGCGCGGGATTCGTCGCGACGCTGGAAAACTACCTCGCGACGTCGGAATTCCCCGTCACCATCATCACCGGCATCGTCTTCATGGTCTGTGTCCTGCTCTTCCGCCGCGGCGTCATCGGCGAATTCTACGCATCGCGGTTGGGACGGAAACTGGGGTTTGAATATCGGCGTTGATTATTTGCCTTTCCTTCTCCCCGTCCTGAGCTTGTCGAAGGGCGGGCAGAAGGTGCCCGAAGGGCGGATGAGGGGCTATTTCGAGATTGATCCGCAAGCTGGGATTTGCCGAACCTTCATGCCCCTCACCCTCTCCCTCTCCCGCATGCGGGGAGAGGGGATGACTGAGTTTTGAACATGGATCGCTTCGACTACATCATCATCGGCGCCGGCAGTGCCGGCTGCCTGCTTGCCAACCGGCTCTCGGCCGACCGGAACAACCGGGTGCTGCTGCTGGAGGCTGGCGGTAATGACAACTACCACTGGATCCATATCCCGGTCGGCTATCTCTATTGCATCAATAATCCCCGCACCGATTGGTGCTTTACCACGACGCCCGAGGCGGGGCTGAACGGTCGCTCGCTGAATTATCCGCGCGGCAAGGTGCTTGGCGGCTGCTCCTCCATCAACGGCATGATCTACATGCGCGGCCAGGCGCGAGACTATGATCTCTGGCGGCAGCTCGGCTGCACCGGCTGGGGCTGGGAAGACGTGCTGCCCTATTTCACCAGGTCCGAGGATCATTACCGGGGTAAGGACGAGATGCATGGCGCCGGCGGCGAATGGCGGGTCGAAAAAGCGCGCGTGCGCTGGGCCGTGCTCGACGCCTTCCAGGCGGCAGCCCGCGAGGCAGGCATCCCCGAAACGGCCGATTTCAACCGCGGCAACAATGAGGGTTCCGGCTATTTCGATGTCAACCAGCGTTCCGGTATCCGCTGGAATACGGCGAAGGCCTTCCTGCGGCCGGCAATGAAGCGAGGCAATCTGACAGTCTACACAAAGGCCCAGGCGCGGCGCCTCATCATCGAGGGCCATGCCGTCACTGGCGTCGAGTTTCAGCACGATGGCGTGGCGAAGCGCGCCTACGCAAGCAAGGAGACGGTGCTGTCGGCCGGCTCCATCGGCTCGCCGCAGATCCTCGAACTGTCGGGCATCGGGCAGGGCGATGTGTTGAGCAAGGCCGGCATCGAGGTCGTCCGCGAGGTCAAGTCCGTCGGTGAAAATCTGCAGGATCATCTGCAGCTTCGCATGGCTTACAAGGTAACCGGCGTTCCCACCTTGAACGAAAAGGCGACATCATTGTTCGGCAAGGCGTCGATCGGGCTCGAATATCTCATCCGCCGCTCCGGGCCGATGGCGATGGCGCCGAGCCAGCTCGGTATCTTCACCCGCTCCGGGCCGGACAAGGAAATGCCGGATCTGCAATATCACGTGCAGCCGGTCTCGCTCGACAAGTTCGGCGATCCCGTCCATCCCTTTCCGGCGATCACCGCCAGCGTCTGCAACCTAAGGCCGGAGAGCCGTGGCTCGGTGCATGTCCGCAGCCCCGACTTTGCCATGCAGCCGGCGATCAGCCCGAATTATCTCTCCGCATCGCGCGACCGGGAGATCGCTGTGCGCTCCATCCGACTGACGCGGCGGATTGTGGCGCAGCCGTCCTTCGCGAGATTCAGTCCGGAGGAGTTCAAGCCTGGCCCGTCCTACGAGACGGATGTCGATCTGGAGCGTGCCGCCGGCGACATCGGCACGACGATTTTCCATCCCGTCGGCACATGCCGCATGGGTAGCGATCCGCAAAGCGTTGTTGATCCCCGCCTGCGGCTGCGCGCCCTTGCAGGGCTGCGCATCGCCGATGCTTCGGTGATGCCGTCGATCACATCGGGCAACACCAACTCGCCGACCATCATGATCGCCGAAAAGGCGGCTGAGATGATCCTTGCCGACAACCGCTGAACGCCTATTGATGAGAGCAAGTCCAGGAAAAGTGCGCAGCGGTTTTCCGTCCGGAGTTGCGATAAGACAAAGAACCGGAACGGTTCGGCGTTTCCATGAAACGCAAACCGTTCTGGCAGCAAGGACAGGGAGATTTAGATGGACAGCACGGACGAAGTCATCATCGAGCGCCGCGGATCGGCTGGCATCATCCGGCTCAACCGGCCGAAGGCGCTGAACAGCCTGACGCTGCCCATGGTGCGGACGGTAACCTCGGCTCTTGAGGAATTCGCTGTCGATCCCGCTATCGCCGCCGTCATCGTCAAGGGGGAGGGCGAGCGTGGCTTCTGCGCGGGCGGCGATATCCGCCTGCTGCACCAGAGCGGCAAGGAGGGTTCGGACGGCGCAGAAACCTTCTGGCGCGAGGAGTTCCGGCTCAACCATGCCATTTCACGCTATCCCAAACCCTATGTGGTGTTCATGGACGGCATCACCATGGGCGGCGGCGTCGGCCTCTCGGCGCATGGCAGCCATCGCATCGTCACCGAGCGCACCCGCCTCGCCATGCCGGAAACAGGCATCGGCTATTTCCCCGATGTCGGCGCCACCTGGCTCTTGCCGTGCGCGCCGGGCGAAGCCGGCACCTGGATGGGCCTTGTCGGCCTTGCCGTTGATGCCGCCGACGCACTGCACGCGGGGTTTGCCGATCATTGCGTTGCCTCCTCGGCGCTCCCTGCATTGATAGATGCGATCGCGGCGCTGCCCGCCTCGACGTCGGCGGCCGATGTGCATGCCCTGATCAGGACCATGGCAACGGCTGCAGGCGAAAGCCGCCTTGCGGCAAATCGAGACGTGATCGATCGCGCCTTTGCCGGCGACACGGTCGAGGACATCCTGCAGGCGTTGGCTCGGGAACCGGGAGAATTCGCCGCTGAAACCTCCGGCCTGATCGCGAGCCGTTCGCCGACCAGCCTGAAGCTGACGCTGCGGCTTCTGCGCGCCGGCCGAACCAGCGCCAATCTCGCCGAGTGCCTCAATCGTGAACTCGGCGCCTGCCTGGGCATATTGTATAATCATGACTTCTACGAAGGCGTCCGCGCCGCCGTCATCGACAAGGACCGCAACCCGAAATGGTCGCCGGCAAGCCTTGCCGAAGTCACGGCTGATGATATCGACCGCTTCTTCGTACCGGCGCAACCGCCGCTTTTCGCAGCCTAACGGATCATGGGAGGAAAATCATGACACGGATCGCATTCATCGGCCTCGGCAATATGGGAGGCCCGATGGCCGCCAATCTGGTCAAGGCCGGTCACGCTGTCATCGGTTACGATCTCTCGCATGACATGCTGAAGGCCGCCGAGGCAACGGGAGTCAAGGCTGCGAACGTGCTGACCGAAGCCTTGGTGGAGGCTGAGGTGGTCGTCACCATGCTGCCAAAAGGTCAGCATGTCCTTACGGTTTGGACCGATATTCTGCGCTCCGTGCCGAAGGGAATGCTGCTGATCGACAGCTCCACCATCGATGTCGATAGTGCCCGCAAGGCTCACGTCATGGCAGGTGAGGTTGGTTGCCTCTCGCTTGACGCGCCGGTCTCGGGCGGCACGGGCGGGGCCTCGGCGGGAACGCTGACCTTCATGGCGGGCGGCTCTCCGGAAAGTTTTGCCGCCGCCAAGCCGTTGCTGGAGGTGATGGGCCGCAAGATCGTCCATTGCGGAGATGCCGGAGCAGGACAGGCCGCGAAGATCTGCAACAACATGATCCTCGGCATTTCGATGATCGGCGTCTGCGAGGCCTTCGTGCTCGGCGAAAAGCTTGGTCTCTCGCATCAGGCGCTGTTCGATGTCGCCTCGACCTCATCCGGCCAATGCTGGTCGATCAATACCTATTGCCCGGTGCCAGGACCCGTGCCGACATCGCCTGCGAACAACGACTACAAGCCCGGCTTTTCGGCAGCGCTGATGCTGAAGGATCTGCGCCTGTCGCAGGAGGCGGCGCTATCGAGCGGCGCGTCGACGCCGCTGGGTGCGGAAGCGGCACAGCTTTTCGGGCTGTTCGAGAAACTGGGCAATGGCAGCCGCGATTTCTCCGCAATTATAGAGATGTTTCGGGAGGCGTGAGTATTGTTGACAATGCTCGGGCGGCCCTGTGACAGAAGGCGGCTCTGTATAGCCCCTCACCCTAACCCTCTCCCCGCAACTCACCGCCACATGCCGCGCATGCGCGCGCCAACATCGACGCGCACCTGTCGGGCCCGAATGGCGGCGGGGCTCTCCGCACGCGCCTGTGGCCAGCCGCAGACTTCGAAGAATTGCAGCAATGTCGCCGGGATGAAGCGTGTGCGCGAGGCAAAGACATGCTTGTCGCCCTGCGCATGCTGGCCGTGAATGAAGAACCGTTGCGGGGTGACGAGATCGAGATTGTCCTTGGCCCGCGTCATCGCGACATAGAGCAGCCGTCGTTCCTCTTCGATCTCTGCGGATGAGCCGACGGCGAGATCGGCGGGGATGCAGCCGTCGACGGCATTGAGGATGAAGACCTTCGTCCATTCCTGGCCCTTGGCCGAATGGATGGTCGACAGGATCAGATAGTCCTCGTCGAGCAAAGGCACGCCCGCCTGGTCGCTGGTGGCGTCAGGTGGATCGAGGGTCAGCTCGGTCAGGAAACGTTCGCGCGAGCCATAGCCGGCGGCAATCTGCTCGAGCTGGATAAGGTCTGCCTGGCGTGTCGCGGCATCCTCGTGCGCCCGTTCCAGATGCGGCTCATACCATTGCCGCACCAGGCCGATTTCCGCCGGCCAACCGGCCTTGCCGCTCTTCACGTCTCGCATGGTCTCGACGAAGACAGTCCAATCTTCTCCCGTCCGGGGCGGCGACGGGAGCTCGGCAAGGGCCGCGATCGGATTGGCATCCTCGCCGATCTGGTCGAGCACGCGCTGCGCCGTGGAGGGGCCGACGCCGGGCAGAAGCTGCATCAGCCGGAAGCCGGCCACCCGGTCACGCGGGTTCTGGGCAAAACGCAGTGCGGCCAGCATGTCCTTGACGTGGGCGCTGTCGAGAAACTTCAGCCCGCCGAATTTGACGAAGGGGATATTTCGGCGGGTAAGCTCCACTTCCAGCGGCCCGCTATGACTTGAGGTGCGGAAAAGCACGGCCTGCTGCTTGAGCCTGGCGCCGCCTTCGCGGTTTTCCAGCACCTGATCGGCGACGTAACGCGCCTGATCGCTTTCGTCGCGCACCGTCACAAGCCGAGGGCGTTCGACGCTCTGCCGTTCCGTGCGCAAGTTCTTGGTGAAGCGCTCCGAAGCAAGGTCGATCACGGCATTGGCGGCGGCGAGAATAGGCTGCGTCGAACGGTAGTTGCGGTCGAGCGTGACGATGTCGGCCGCAGGCGTGAAGGCTTTCGGAAAATCGAGGATGTTGCGCACCGTCGCCGCGCGGAAGGAATAGATCGACTGCGCATCGTCGCCGACGACCGTCAGACCGCGGCCGTCGGGCTTCAGTGCCAGCAGGATCGACGATTGCAGCCGGTTGGTATCCTGATATTCGTCGACGAGCACATGGTCGAAACGACCGCCGATATCCTCGGCGATCAGCGGCTCTTGCAGCATATGCGCCCAGTAGAGCAGCAGGTCGTCGTAATCGAGCACGTTCTGTGCTTGTTTGGCTTCGACATAGGCGGCGAAGAGATCACGCAGCTGCTGTTCCCAGGTCGCGCACCACGGAAAGGAGTCGCGCAACATCTCTGCGAGCGGCGCTTCCGAATTGACGGAGCGTGAATAGATGGCAAGGCATGTCGCCTTGGTCGGAAAGCGGCTTTCGAGCTTGGAAAAACCAAGGTCGTGGCGCGCGAGGTTCATGAGGTCGGCGCTGTCTTCCCGGTCGTGGATCGTGAAGGCCGGGTCGAGCCCGATCTGCTCGGCATAATCTCGTAAAAGCCGCGCGCCGATGCCGTGAAACGTGCCGCTCCAGGCGAGCGCATCGGCTGTAACACCCGCATTGGCGCCGATCACTTCGCGGCAGATTCGCTCGACACGGCGGCCCATTTCGGCGGCGGCACGGCGTGAGAATGTCATCAGCAGGATCCGGCGCGGGTCCGCGCCCTTGACGATCAGATGCGCGACACGATGGGCAAGCGTATTCGTCTTGCCGGATCCGGCCCCGGCGATGACAAGCAGCGGCCCTGCGACATGGCCGTCGCCGGCCGTTGTGCCATGCTCCACCGCCAACCGCTGCTCCGGGTTCAGCTTTTCCAGATAGGCCGCGCTCATGAACTCTCCTGAATGCCTCGGATGAAGGGCGCGCCAGGCGCAAATCCGCGACGAATCGAATCGGCGAAATGATCCGGACGTTCTATGAATGTTCCGAATTGCCCAAGCCTGTCAAGATTTGTGGGATTCGCTTGGGGATGTGATCTTTTGCGCAAGAATCCTACCCAGATTTGGTCAGGCATGGCTCGAAAAGGACTATCCTCGTGCTTATGTATTGCTATGGCGCAGCATTTTGAGTTTTGGGTTTCAGCAGTGCGTTGAGTAAAGGTTTCAGAATATGAACGAAACGATCGCCACTGGGCTGCATCTGCCTGGCGGACTGGTGGCTTTGCCGGATGGGCGCATCGCGCTCGTTGAGATGGATCATACCCGCCGCTGTCTGAAGCTTTTCGACGCAAGCGGCGCGCACCGGGAAGTTTGTCGGATCGGTGGCCGTCCGACCGGGATTGCGATCGACGGCGATGGCTGCTTCTGGATAACCGACGGCCCGGAGCATTCTCTCGTCAAGCTCTCGCCGCAGGGCCGGGTGCTGCAGGTGATCGAAGGTGGCGCGGATGGCTCGTTTCTCCATCCGAACGATCTCGCTTTCGGGCCTGACGGCTTGCTCTACATGACCGATTCGGGCATCCGCACCGCCGATCTGCTCGAAGGCGGCCATATTCATCCGGATTTCTTCAAGGCAGCCTACAATGGCTGCGTCTATCAGATCGATCCTGCCGAAGGCCGGGTCATCAGGGTCTTGGCCGCAGGCCTGCTCCTTGCCAATGGCATCGCCTTCGGCGCCGATGGGCTGCTCTATTACAGCGAGACCCTGACCGGAAAAATTCATCGGCAGATCGTCGGTGGGCGGCAGGAGATGTTCGCGCAGTCGATGACATCGCCCGCCGTCAACGCGTTGCGCGGGCCGGCCGGCATCGCTTTCGATCGCAGCGGCGTGCTCTATTGCGCCATGTACGGATTGGGCGAAATTTCACTTGTCGATACCGAGGGCAGGATGGCGGGCCATATCCGCACGAACGGCGCGCGACCTGGCAAGATTGCCTTTACTGTCGACGGCAAGCATTTGCTCGTCAGCGAGCAGGACAACGGTGCTGTGGAAAAGATAACGGCGCCGCGTCCCGGGCTGCCGTTGCATATACCGTCCATCTAGAGGCTCGATCTCCCGTCACATTGTAGTCATGAAGCGATGTAAGGAAAGTTGCCGAGGTCTGGTTGGGAGAACCACATGCTTATCACACATCACACAAATATTTTCGCGCGATCCGTCGCCGCAATCCTGCTTGGCGCAGTCCTTGTCGCCTCTCCTGCTCTCGCCAACAACGGCAAGGGCGATGGCGCTGGCAACGGCAACGGCAATGGCAATGGCCATGCAAATAGCAAAAACGCCGACAATTCCGCTCAGAACGCATCGGCGAGCGATCCTTCGACGTCAAAAGTCAAACCGGCGAATAGCCTTGGTGCTTTGAACGGCTTTATGCACGCCTCGCCCAAAGCTTTGGCACATGCCTCCGCCAAATCGGAAATCGGCAGGGTTGCTGTCGTTTATGGTGGCCTCCTGCAGAATTACCTGTCGCCGCAGCAGGGTAGCACGCCCCCGACGCTGGCACAGGTCGCGGCCGCCCTGTCCGCCGCCGCGAACAAGCCGTTGTCTACAGCGACCATTCAAGCCGTAAACGCCAAACTTGCCTCGACCAATCCGGCACTTGCGAAAGCGATCTCGGGCTATTCTGGCGGATCTCCGGCGCTTGCAGGTGCTATCCATAACGCAATTTAGTGCCAGTTAGCGCCAGATCGGCCCGCCGGTTCGCAGGAGCCGACGGGCCGCTTACATATCCACCGTCGATATGATCGCTGAAGCAGCTCTCGTGCCCGCGAAAGTATGTCCGTCATCGACCGGGCTTCTCCGGAAAAGACCTAGCAGAAATCGGGCGTATCGTTGTTCGCAACCGGCGTTGCGGCCTGCTTGCAGAAACGGTCTTTCACTCCCGCCCTGTCTTCGTCGCCCGTCGCCATCATGATAATGAGACGTGCCTTTGCGGGCTGGCGGTTTTTGGCGGGTATGGGCTTGGATAGAGCCACCGAGTGCTAGAGGGGGTTCCAGTGTCCAGTGTGAACGCCGGTGGACATGCCCGGAGGCCGGGCATGTCCCGTTCCAATCGCGCTACCGCTTATTCCGCGGCGGGGATCTGCTTGTTGCCCTTGCTCGACTTGCCGTCTGCCGGTACCGCGTCATTGGCAACCGGCTTGGCATGGCGACGGCGCCAGTCGCCGAGGAACAGCAGGATCGGTGCTGCGATGAAGATCGACGAGGCGCCGGCGACAAGTATGCCGAACACCATCGGGATCGCGAAGCTGGAGACGGCGCTACCGCCCCAGATCGCCATCGGCACCAGCGCCAGGAAGGCGGTGGCGTTGGTATAGAGGCTTCGCGCCAGGGTCTCGTTGATCGATTTGTCGATAATCTCGCGCAGCGGCATCGACTTGTAGAGCCGCATGTTTTCACGCATGCGGTCATAGACCACGACCTTGTCGTTCACCGAATATCCCACAAGCGTCAGGATCGCGGCGATGGCCGTCAGGTTGAAATCGAGGCCGGTGATCGCGAAGAAGCCGATCGCCTTGGTGACGTCGAGTACCAGCGTGACGATGGCGCCGACCGCGAACGGCCATTCGAACCGCACCCAGATGTAGACGAGCATCGCCAGGCTGGCGATCACGACCGACAGGATGCCGGCCCAGGCAAGCTCGCCCGAGACCTTCGGACCGATGACATCGGTGCCTTCAATGGTCGCGGCTGGGTCGATCTTGGTGATTTCTGCCTTGAGCTTGGTCACCGCTGCTGTCTGTGCCTCTTCGCCGCCGTCCTGGCGCTGGGCGCGGACAAGGATGCTGTTGTTGTCGCCGAAAGACTGCAGTGCGATTTCGCCGAGGCCGAGTGTGTTCAGGCCCTCGCGGAACGTCGACAAATCGGCCGCGTCCTTGGTCTTGACCGACATCTGGATGCCGCCGCGGAAATCGACGCCGTAGTTGAGGCCTGGATGGATGAACAGTACCACCGAGGCGATCGACAGGATCGCTGAGACGGTGACGCCAAAGAAGCGGGCCTTCATGAAGTGAATATGCTTGTCATAGGGGCTAAAGGGGATCAGCGGCCTGATGTTGAGCACCTTCAGCTTGCGGCGACGGGTGATGGCGATCATCACGACGCGCACGAAGGCGACGGAGGTGAACATCGAGATAATGAGGCCGAGACCCATGGTCACGGCAAAGCCGCGAACCGGGCCGGAGCCAAAGTAGAATAGGATCGCAGCCGCGATCAGGGCCGTCATGTTGCCGTCGATAATCGTCGAATAGGCCTTCCTGAAGCCGTTATCGATGGCGGCGAAGGCACCGCGGCCCTTGCGGGTTTCTTCGCGGATACGCTCGTTGATGAGAACGTTGGCATCAACCGCAAGGCCGATACCGAGGACGATGCCGGCGATGCCGGGCAGCGTCAGCGTGGCGCCGACCAGCGTCAGGGCCGAGAAGGTCAGAATCGTGTGAATGAGCAGTGCAACATTCGCGAGGATCCCCCAGGCGCCGTAGAGCACGAAGATGAAGGCGGCAACCAAGACGAAGCCCACCAGGCCGCTATAGATGCCCTTCTGGATCGCATCGGCGCCGAGGTCGGCGCCGACGGTGCGTTCTTCGATGACGGTCAGCTTGGCCGGAAGCGCACCGGCGCGCAGCAGGGCTGCCAGCGTGGTGGCGCTGTCGGCGGTGAAGTTGCCGGAGATCTGGCCCGAACCGCCAGTGATCGGCTCACGGATATTCGGCGCGCTCAGCACCTTGTTGTCGAGCACGATGGCGAAAGGCTTGCCGACGTTTTCGCGGGTGATTTCGGCAAAGCGATTGGCACCGGCGCTGTCGAAACGGAAGGTGACGAGCGGCTCATGCGTGTTCGGGTCGAAGCTGACGCGGGCGTCCGTCAAGCGGTCACCGGAAAGCTCGATACGGTCGAGGACCGGATAGCTGTTGCCCTGGTCGTCCTTGAGAATGGTAACGCCTGGGCCGGGATTGTTCGGGTCGACATTGTCGGCAAGCAGGTGGAAGGACATCTTCGCGGTCGAGCCGAGAAGCTCGCGCAGGCGTGACGGGTCCTGTGCGCCCGGAAGCTGCACGAGAACGCGGTTCGGGCCGACACGCTGGATGGTCGGTTCGGCAACGCCCACCTGGTCGACGCGCTTGCGGATGACTTCAAGGCTCTGCTGGACGGCGGAATCGACATTGCTGGCGATGCCGGCCTGCGAGAAGGACATGGTGATCGTGCCGCCATTCGGCGCGATCGTCAGGTCGGACTGGCCGGCGGAGAGGCCTGAGGTGACCGTGTTGGCAAGCGTCTGCAACTGCGTCACCGCATCGCCGCTCTGCGAGGGATCGGTGAGCGTTACGACGACCTGGTTGCCGTTGCGGACAATCGAGCGGGTCTGGATGTTCTTGTCGCGCAGCACGCGGCGCGAATCCTGCTGCAGCGATTGCAGCCGGCCATTGGTCAGGTCCTTCTCGTCGACTTCGAGGACGAGATAGGAACCGCCGCGAAGGTCGAGGCCGAGCGGTACCTGGCTATGCGGCAGCCAGTTTGGGATTTTGCTGAGAGCGGACTGCGGAAGGACGTTCGGCAAGGCAACGAGAAAGCCAAGCACGATGATCACCGAGTAGAGTGCCACCAGCCATGGTGAAGTGCGCATGGGTATTATCCTTGGAAATACGCTGATGCCGGCGGCTGAGCCGCTGGCGGACGTAGGTCATGTCATGTCGGGGATGCGCCGACGGGCGCGTTAACCGGTCAGACGAGGCCGGCCGGCGGAGCGCGGGCGAGATAGGCGCGAAACGCAAAGATTTCAGGCTGCGTGACGTCGCTGCGTTCACGCGGCTGCCAGGGGTCGATGAAAAGTCTGAATGATGGAGTGGCCGCGAGCGTTATCGGCCCGATATCATGCCAGGTGGCTTTCGGCAGCGCCGTGCGGTCGGCGACGACGATGCCGCGAACCGGGTCCCGCAGGGAAAGATAAAGCGGCTGATTGTCCTTGCCGGAGGAAAGCGCCTCCGCGTCCGACCGCGCAGCAAGATTGATGCCGCCGCCAAGCGCCAGCCCGAGATAAGCGAAGAAGGCGAGGAACAGCGAGGCGATCACGCGCGCTCCGGCGCGGTGCGTCCTGTTGTCCTTATCTTCGCTGTCGGCGACGCCGAATTCGAGCGGGTTCAACGGTAAAAGATGCCTTCATTCCTTTGCCGGCGCGGGCTCCGGCGGTTCGGTCATGATATCAGGACGCTCTGCGTCTTCATAGTGCGGCCTGTCATGATGCACTTGCGCGAGCCGGTCAACCATGCCAAGCGCGATTTCTCGCTCTCCCATGATGACGGTATCGGCGCCGTATTGCTTCAGCACGTCGATCTCGATGTCGGAATGCGCCCGCGCGACGATCAGCAGCGGAGGGTTGATCGCCCGAGCCTGCTCGGCGATGCTGCAGGCTTCGAATGCGTTGGGAATGGCGATGACCAGGCTGCGGGCTGCGGCGATATTGGCATATCCCAGCACCAGCGCCGAGGCGGCGTTGCCGTAGATCGCCTCGATTCCCGCCTGCTTGAGCTCGCCGATCCGCTTTTCGGAATCCTCGATGACGACAAAGGGCGTAGCGGACGATTTCAGATTCTCGCCGACGATGCTGCCGACCCGGCCATAGCCGATCAGCACGGCGTGACCGGTCATGGTGACCGTGCGCAACTCTTCATCCACTTCGGCGGCAGCTGTCTGTTCGGCAGGAATGGGCGACGGCTCGACGGTCGCCGCCTTATCGGCCTGCACTGCCGGCTGCTCTCCGCTTTCGGGTGTCTCGCCGCCCTGCCGCCTGGTGTCCAGCATCTTGCGCAACCAGTCGCAGGCGATGAAGACAAGAGGGTTGAGGATGATCGAGATGATCGCGCCGCCGAGAATGAGGTCGCGACCTTCGCTCGGCAGCAGGCCGAGTTCGACGCCGAGGGCGGCGAGGATGAAGGAGAATTCGCCGATCTGCGCCAGACTGGCGGAGATGATCAATGCCGTACTCATCGGCTTGCGGAAGGCGAGCACGATAACGAAGGAGGCGACCGATTTGCCGATGACGATGATGAACACTGTCGCGAGCAACGGCAGCGGATTGTCGATCAGGATATTGGGGTCGAACAGCATGCCGACGGAAACGAAGAAGAGCACGGCGAAGGCATCGCGCAGCGGCAGGCTTTCCTGCGCGGCCCTGTGGCTGAGCTCGCTTTCCGAAAGGATCATGCCGGCGAAGAAGGCGCCGAGCGCCAGCGAGACGCCGAAGAGCTTTGCGGCGCCAAAGGCGACACCGAGCGCAATGGCGAGGACGCCGAGGCGGAAAAGTTCGCGCGAGCCGGTGTGAGCGATGCGGTGGAGGATCCAGGGAATGACCCGCCGTCCGACAACCAGCATCAGGCCGACGAAGGCCGCGACCTTGAGCAACGTCACCCCGATGATGCCGGTGATGCCGAGATCGAGGCCGAGCAGGCGGCTCAAGCCGGCCGACAGCGGCTCGACGCTGCCGTGGCCGTCGCCGGAAATGCTGGCCGCGGCCGGGATGAGCACGAGAGCCAGAACCATTGCCAGGTCTTCGACGATCAGCCATCCGACTGCGATCTTGCCCCGCTCGGTCTCGACCAGCCGCCGCTCCTGCAGGGCTTTCAGAAGCACGACCGTCGACGCGACAGAAAGCGCAAGGCCGAACACCAGGCTGCCGCCGAGCGGCCATCCCATCAGCGTGCCAAGGCCCCAGCCGAGCAGGGTGGCAAAGCCGATCTGGACGATTGCGCCGGGAACGGCGATGCCGCGCACCGACAGGAGATCCTTCAGCGAGAAATGCAGGCCGACGCCGAACATCAGAAGGATGACGCCGATTTCCGCCAGTTCCGGTGCGAGGTTCTGATCGGCAACGAACCCCGGCGTATGCGGGCCGGCCAGCACGCCGGCGATAAGATATCCCACCAGCGGCGGCAGTTTGAAGCGATTGGCGATGGCGCCGAGGATGAATGCCAGGACAAGGCCTATGACGATGGTCGAAATCAAAGGTGTGTCATGTGGCATTGTCGTCTCCTCGATGCTGGAAATCCCGTATAATTATGCTATAATTTGGTTTATGTTGACCAATATGGTTGGTTTTTGATTGTGAATCAAGGCATGAAACCAATGATTCTGACTCCAGCGCTTTGTCGCGCGGCACGTGGCCTGCTCGATTGGACTCAATCGGATATAGCGGAGAAGGCTGGCGTATCACGAAGCACGATACGCGACTATGAAGGTGGCCATCACGAAATCCACCGGGCGACCGAGGCGCAACTGCGCCTCGCCTTCGAGGAAGGCGGCGTCGTCTTCACTGAGATGCCGGGTCTCGGCTGGGGGCTTTGCCCGCGCGCGCCTGTAATTCGCGATTAGGGTTTGGGCGCCAGGCAGCCCGCCGGGACGCGATAGGCGTAGAGCGTCTTTCCCTTCATGTCGCCGAGATCGGGCGACCAGCTCTTGACCAGCTCTGCTTGGCCCCCAGCACAGTCGAACGGATCGTCGGAGACATAGAGTACGCTGCCGGTCACGGTCGACGGCAGAGAGAAGTTCTGCTCGTAATAGCTCTTCGGGAAGCCGCCGAAGTTGCGGGCATAGATCTGGAACGGCTTGCCCTTCAGCGTATAGAAGAGATCGGCGAGAATATCGCGGTCTTCGGCCACGATATCCGGCGTCTTCGCCGCTGTAGCGATGTCGGCGATTTCCAGGCTGATGGCGCTGCGGCCGACATAGCGCTTCATGATGAGATCGCCGTTCGGCAGCTTGATGTCATAGGCGAAGACGGTCAGGACCGGGATGACGAAGGCGACGACGCCACCGATGATCAATGAGGTGACCAGTCCCTTTTTCGTCAGCCGGTAGAGCAGCCACACGGCGAGGATGGTACCGGCGGCATAGGCGGTAACAGCCCAATTGGCATAGGCCTTGGCGAAAAGGGCCTGCAACGTGATCAGGGCCACCACCGGAACGGAAAACCAGAACAGCAGCTTTTCTCTGTCGTCGCTCTGGCCCCGGATCAGCCGCCATGCGGCCCACAGCATGGCATAGAAGATGACCGGCCCGACCACGCCGAACTGCGCCCCGACGAAACCGAGCGCGCTCAACACATGTTTCAGCAGCCCGCCGTTGTCGCCGCCGCCCGTGCCCCAATGGGCGATGGTTTGCGTATGGCGCACGGTCGCCGCACCATGGGTGAGGTTCCACCACAGATTGGGCGCAACGACAATGGCGCCCGCAATGGCGGCGATTGCGACGTCGCGCCAGGCGATGCGTGCAGAGCGCAGCGTCAGCATGGCGATGCCAACGCCCGGCAGCAGGAAGAGTACCGAATATTTGGTCAGGAAGGCTATGCCGAGGCTGATGCCCAGGATCAGCGCCTCGGAAACGGAGGAGCGCTTGGTCAGGCCGAGAAAAGCCCAGATCGCAATTGTCACGAACAGGATCTGGATCGTGTCTGTCGATACCAGCACGGCCGAGAGCGAAGCGGCCGGCAGGGTGATGAAAATCACGCCGACCCACGACTCTATATCGCGCCCGGCGTCTCCGTCAATCAGCCGCCGCGTCGTGCGCATCAGCATCAGGGCGGTAGCAAGATGGAAGAGCGGTGCCGATACGCGGATCCAGAATGTGGAATCCGATCCCGATATGGCGTTGAAGAAGCGGATGACCCAGGCAATCATCGGCGGCTTGGAATAATAGCCGAAGTCCAGGTTCTGGCCCCAGAACCAGTATTGCGCCTCGTCGACGAACAGATCCGTCCGGTTGGGCAGCAACATGATCACGCGCCAAAGCGTGACACCGAAGATGATTGCAAGGCCGAGCCCCAGCGATAGTTTCTGGGTGTCTGTTCGGGAATGGGCGGTATCGGGCATTGACTGATGGATCTCGGTGCCGGGTCGTGAGGCTTAATACGGAACTATCAAGCCCAATGCTAGCTCCCGGCGGTCGAGAAAGATGGCGGGACGCCCGCTGTCGCCGCCTCCGAAAAGCCTTGCGACTGATTTCGACGCCCGAGATCTCGGGTTCGTCCTCCCTAGAGGACGCGAGATGCGGCCTTGCCGCGCGCCTCTTCTATGCGGCAGAGAAGCATGAACGCCACGAGCGTCAAGCCGGCCATCAGCGAAGCGGTCAAACCAAGAACAATCATTGCTCTCTCCGTATCGACATCGAAGGTGTCTATGCCTTCAGCAGTAGGGCATGAAGCTTGCTCGTGACTTGCGATCGGCAGTTTTTTTCGGTCGGCTGAACGTTCATGAAGTGCATCGCTAAATTAGGGCTGTTCGAAACAGGGCGCTCGGCCTGATGTCATTAACCTTCGGGCAAGGAATTAACCATAAACATTGAGCTTGAACGTCGGAATGGGAAAATTGTGACTCGTTCTCACCAGGCATGAAGCCGCCCCGCCGTACCGTGTAGATCCGGTATCCATCTCATCAGACAGGTCCGCAAAAGACTTTGATGAACGAGCGAGCTTCAGCGCCTAGATCACACGATCGAAGGCTAAGTACCCTTTCTCGCCTCTTCATAGCGTCTGGCGCGGATCATCAGCGGTTTCGCCGGCGCTTGAGCGTGCGGCAGTTGCGGGGACGATTTTGGCGCAGGATTCGCCGTCAGATCAGGCAGGTAGGGCGCAGGCTGGCAGCCTTCGCGACCGCTTGCGTTTTGCGGGTCTCGACGCCGGACAATGCGAAACCGTGCGCCGCAACCGGCCGATGCTCGAAGTCCATCTCAAGGCCGGCCTTCGCGATCTTTTCCACCGGTTCCAAACCTTTCCGGACGCCGCCCGCAATTTTGCCAGCGAAAGCCAGCTCGAGCGGCTTCAGGATCTGCAAACCTCGCATTGGGACGTGCTGACGGATGCGCGCTTCGACAGCCTCTATGCCGAGCGTGTCAAGGTTCTCTCCGACAGCGAAAGCAAGATGGGGCTCGACCCGCGCTGGCATGTCGCCGGCCACGGCGTGGTTCTGGAGCATATGCTTGCCGGCATCATCGACGAGATGGGCGGCCGCGCTATCCTGCCGGGAAGCAAACGTCGTGCCCGTGAATTGAGCGAGCTCGTCGCCGCGGTCATTCGCCTCGTCATGATGGATGTCGAGATTGCCGTGTCGCTGCGGTTCAATGAATTGCGTGTCGGCCATCAGCGCGCGCTTGCGGAGCAGCGGGCCGCCGATCGTGCCGAGGCGGCCGATCTCATTGCGGACGTCGTCAACGGTCTTGCCGCGCGCGACCTGACGGTTCGCCTGCCTATGGATTGTCCCGAAGCCTATGCGGAAGTGGCCGAGGCCCTGAACGCGGCTCTGGACGATATCCAGCAGCAATTTGTCGCTCTGTCCGGTGGCGTTCAGGCGGCGGAGACCGCAACGGACGCCATCGCCCGCGCGTCCAGATCCTTCGTCCAGGATTCGGCAGAACAGTCGCAAGGGCTTGCGGCGTCCGCGCGACAGCTCGCCGAACTGGCCGATCAGGTGCGCGGCAATGCGGCCAATACGCGCTCGGCCGAGCGCGCCGCCGCGTCAACCCGGGTGGCTGCGGAAGACAGTGGCCGGATTGTCGGCCAGGCCATATCGGCCATGTCGGATATCGAGACCTCGGCCGAAAAGATCGGCCAGATCATCGGTGTCATCGACGAGATCGCCTTCCAAACCAATCTGCTCGCCCTGAATGCCGGCATCGAAGCCGCCCGCGCCGGCGACAGCGGTCGCGGCTTTGCCGTTGTCGCGCAGGAAGTTCGAGCCCTTGCGCAGCGCTCCGCCGATGCCGCCCGCGAGATCAAGGTTCTGGTAACCGGTACCAAGGCGCAGGTGGATGCCGGCGTGCAGATGGTCGGTCGTACGCAGGACGCGATCGGCAGCATCGTTCGCCAGGTGACCGACATCAATGACGTCATTTCCGGGATCGCGACGGCCAGCGATGAGCAGGCCGTCGGCCTGCATTCGGTCACGACCGATATCGGCGGCTTCAGCCAACGCGCCGCTGCGGGGGAAAACCTCGCAAGCCGCGCGCACGAAGGCGCCGATCATTTGCAGACCGTCGTCGTCGAGCTTGGCCGGACGATCCGCGAATTCTGCATCGAACGCGAACGGCGCCATGCTGCCGCGCCGGTGCAGGTGGCGGCCGCGCGCCAGCGCCAGCTTCCCGGTCGCGACGAGTTCGTTGCCGGGCGGGATGAGGACGATGTGTCCGAATTCGACTTTCCGCTTCGCAGGATCGGGCTGGGAGGCGAGCGGAATGCCTATTGATGTCTCTGTTTCATGCGCATGCGGGCCGTCAGGCCCGATTTCAGACAACTAAGGAATGAAGCGATGCCGAGCAGGAAAAGCGAAAAGGCAGTCAGTCTGGCCGCGGTGCTGGACCTCAACGAGGCCGCGGCACTTCGCGGCAAGTTGATGGGGTTGCGCGGCAGCAATGTCGTGATCGATGCGTCCGGCGTCGAGAGGATCGGGGCCTTGTGCGTTCAGGTCATCATGGCCGCTGCCAAGACGTGGAATGAAGACAAGCTGTCCTTCACCTTCTCCAAGGTGTCGGACGCATTTCAGAAAACGATGCAGGTGATCGGGGTGGATATCTCTCATCTGCTTGCCAAGGAGATCCGGCAATGAAGAAAAAAGTGCTGACCGTGGATGATTCACGGACCATTCGAAACATGCTTCTCGTCACCCTCAACAATGCGGGCTTCGAGACCATTCAGGCCGAAGACGGTGTCGAGGGCCTGGAAATTCTCGAAGAAGCCAACCCGGACGTCATCGTCACCGACATCAACATGCCGCGTCTCGACGGGTTCGGCTTCATCGAGGGCGTGCGCCGCAACGACAAATACCGCGCCGTTCCGATCCTCGTGCTGACGACCGAGAGCGATGCTGAAAAGAAGAACCGTGCCCGCCAGGCCGGCGCGACCGGCTGGATCGTCAAGCCGTTCGATCCCGCCAAGCTGATCGATGCCATCGAGCGTGTAACCGCTTAAACAGGATCCACCCCTCATGGATATGAACGAAATCAAAGAGATTTTCTTCCAGGAGTGCGAAGAGCAACTCGCCGAACTGGAATCCGGTCTCCTGAAAATGAATGATGGCGACCGCGACCCGGAAACCGTCAATGCCGTATTCCGAGCCGTTCATTCCATCAAGGGTGGGGCAGGGGCCTTCGGTCTGGACGACCTGGTCGCATTCGCCCACGTCTTCGAGACCACGCTCGATTGCGTTCGATCCAACAAGCTGGAGCCGACTCAGGATGTCCTGAAGGTCATGCTCAAGGCCGCCGACGTTCTGGCCGACCTGACCAATGCCGCCCGCGACGGCGGCAGTGTCGATCAGGCCCGCAGCCGGGGCCTGGTCAAGGAGCTGGAGGCGCTGGCGCACGGTGCCCTGCCGGCACCATCCGCCGCTGTTGTCGCCGAGGCGGCTCCGAAGGCCGCCACACCCGCGCCCGCGCCGACGGATGACAGCGGCTTCCAGCCGATCCCCTTCAGCTTCGATGATGATTTCGGTGCCGATGAGGCCACTGACGCCGTACCGGAATACGAAGTGAGCTTCAGCCCGCGCTCCGATCTCTACGCCAAGGGCAATGATGCCACGCTGCTGCTGCGCGATCTCGCGCGCTTGGGCGAGATGAGCATCTATTGCGACGTGGATGAGTTGCCGGGTCTTCCCGAACTCGATCCGGAAGCGGCCTATTTCAAGTGGACGATCTCGATCAAGACGGACAAGGGCGAGGATGCAATTCGCACCGTCTTCGAATTTGCCGAATGGGATTGCGACCTTGATGTCCGGCAGGTCGCAGATGCCGCCGGGCCTTCCGGCAACGAAGAATTGCCGATGGTGCCCGTGCCCTTCGATCTTTCCGTCCTCGATGAGGAGGGCACAGGGCCGGAAGCCGAGCCGATCGAGGAAGCACCGCTGCCGAAGAGTGACGTGGCCGCGGCCGTTGCGGCGGCTGAAACCGCCAGCAATGTCACACAGCTCGCCGCCGTCGCCGCTCGCGTCGAAAAGAAGGAAGCAGCCCTGGCGGCCGCCGCCGCTGCCAATGCCGCCGCCGCGCAGAATAGCGCTGCCGCCGCTGCGGGACAGACCATTCGCGTCGACCTCGACCGCGTCGATCGGCTGATCAATCTGGTGGGTGAGCTCGTCATCAACCAGGCCATGCTGTCCCAGAGCGTCATCGAAAACGACAACAACGGCGCATCCTCGATCAACATGGGTCTCGAAGAGCTGCAGCAGCTCACCCGCGAGATCCAGGACAGCGTCATGGCGATCCGCGCCCAGCCGGTGAAGCCGGTGTTCCAGCGCATGTCGCGTATCGTGCGCGAAATCGCCGACATGACGGGCAAGTCGATCCGCCTGATCACCGAGGGCGAGAACACCGAGGTCGACAAGACAGTTATCGACAAGCTCGCCGAACCGCTGACCCATATGATCCGCAATGCCGTCGACCACGGCATCGAAACCCCGGAAAAGCGCGGGACGCTCGGCAAGAACCCGGAAGGTACCGTTCGCCTGACGGCAAAGCACCGTTCGGGCCGCATCCTGATCGAGCTTGCCGATGACGGCGCCGGCATCAACCGCGAAAAGGTGCGCCAGAAGGCGATCGACAATGATCTGATCGCGGCCGACGCCAATCTTTCCGACGAGGAGATCGATAACCTGATCTTCCTGCCGGGCTTTTCGACCGCCGACAAGATTTCCGACATCTCGGGACGTGGTGTCGGCATGGACGTGGTCAAGCGCTCGATCCAGGCGCTCGGCGGCCGCATCAACATCACCTCCAAGCCGGGGCATGGCTCGGTCTTCACCATGAGCCTGCCGCTGACGCTTGCCGTCCTCGACGGCATGGTGGTGACGGTTGCCGGCCAGACCCTGGTCGTGCCGCTCACCGCGATCGTCGAGACGCTGCAGCCGGAGGCCGCCGCCATCCATTCCTTCGGCGCGAACCATCGCCTGATCTCCATCCGCAACAGCTTCTGCCCGCTGGTCGATGTCGGACGCATCCTGAATTTCCGCGCCACCCAGGCCAATCCGGTCGAGGGCGTGGCATTGCTGGTCGAATCGGAAGGTGGCGGTCAGCGTGCGCTCATGGTCGATGCCATCCAGGGTCAGCGTCAGGTCGTCATCAAGAGCCTCGAGGCGAACTACACGCATGTGCCCGGCATTGCGGCCGCGACCATCCTCGGCGATGGCCGCGTTGCCCTGATCCTCGATGTTGATGCGGTGGTCGGCGCCTCGCGCGGTCAGTCTCTGAAGGCCGAAATGTCCTACGCGGCGGTAGGGTGACCCATGTCCCTTGCCGCCAAGAACCTGACGCAGGAGGCCAACGAGCTGATCGCCTTCCGGATAGGCGATCAGGAGTTTTGCGTCGACATCATGTCGGTTCGCGAAATTCGCGGCTGGACACCCGCAACCGCTATGCCGCATGCGCCGGCCTATATGCTTGGTGTCATCAACCTGCGCGGCGCGGTGCTGCCGATCGTCGATCTCTCGGCCCGGCTCGGTATGAAGCGTGCGGAACTGACTGCGCGGCATGTCATCATCGTGGCGCAGGTCAAGCGCAAGGTCGTCGGCCTTGTGGTCGACGCCGTGTCCGACATACTCACGATCACGACCAACAATATTCAGCCGACACCGGAAGTCTCTTCCGACCATGAACGGCAGTTCGCGCGCGGCATCGTCGCAATCGAGCGCCGCATGATCTGCCTGATCGAACTGGAAGCCCTGTTCCCTGAAAACGAAAGCGAAGCTGCATGAGCGTGATGGGAGCAATAGATCTCAAGGCATCGCCAGACGAGGTCCTGGCCAGCGGCGAATATCCGCTGACCCGGCGCGATCTCGCCGAGATCGCCGCCATGATCTATGCGGATGCGGGCATTTCCCTCAACGAAAGCAAGGCGTCGCTGGTCTATTCACGGCTGTCGAAGCATATTCGCGCGCTGGGCCTGCCGGGCTTTCGCGACTATTGCCTGCTGGTCTCCTCTCCGGCGGGAAGCGCTGCACGGCGCGAGATGCTGTCGCATCTGACGACCAATTTCACCCGTTTCTTCCGGGAAAATCATCATTTCGATCATCTTCGCGATGAGGTTCTGCCTGGTCTCCTCGCGCGCGCCAAGGCCGGAGGCCGTGTGCGGATCTGGTCGGCTGCCTGTTCCGACGGGCAGGAGCCCTATTCGATAGCGCTGACGGTTCTGGCGCTCATGCCGAATGCCGCGGACTTCGACTTCAAGATTCTGGCGACGGATATCGACCCCAAGATCCTGAGTCTCGCCCGCGCGGGCGCCTATGACGAAGCAGCCCTCGAGACGATCTCGCCTGCCATGCGCAAGCAATGGTTCCACGAGGTCGATGTTCAGGGGCGACGCAAGTTCCAGATCGACGATCGCGTCAAGCGGCTGATCACCTACAACGAGCTGAACCTGATGGCGCAGTGGCCCCTCAAGGGCACCTTCGACGTCATCTTCTGCCGCAACGTCGTCATCTATTTCGACGAACCGACGCAGGTGAAGATCTGGTCGCGCTTTGCCGGACAGCTGCAGGAGGGTGGCCACCTCTATATCGGCCATTCCGAGCGGGTTTCCGGCGAGGCGAAACACCTCTTCGACAATGTCGGCATTACGACCTACCGCTATCTCGGTAAAAACGCGGGGAGAAAACCATGAGCGCCGCTGCCCGTGTTCTTGTGGTCGACGATTCCCCGACCATGCGTGGCCTGATCACCGCGGTACTGCGCTCCGACCCGGAGGTCGACGTCGTCGGCCAGGCCGGCGACGCGCTCGAAGCGCGCGCCGCGATCAAGGCGCTCAATCCCGACGTCGTCACGCTCGATATCGAGATGCCGAACATGAACGGCCTCGATTTCCTGGAAAAGATCATGACGCTGCGGCCTATGCCGGTCATCATGGTATCCACAATGACACATCGCGGGGCGGATGCGACGCTCGCCGCGCTGGAAATCGGTGCGTTCGATTGTGTCGGAAAGCCCTCCCCGGGCGAGCCGCACCCCTTCGGCGACCTGGCGGAGAAGGTCAAGGCGGCCGCCCGCTCGCAGCGGCAGTATGTCAAGCCCACCGCCAGTCGTACGCCGCCGCCGGCTGTTGCCGATTTCCGCGTCGGCCGCAAGATCGTCGCGGTCGGCTCGTCCACCGGCGGCGTCGAGGCATTGATCAATGTGCTGCAGAAATTTCCGGCCAACTGCCCGCCGACCGTTATCACCCAGCACATGCCTCCGAGCTTCACGCGCAGCTTTGCCGAGCGGCTGAACCGTCTCTGTGCGCCTGTCGTGGAAGAGGCGACCGACGGGGCACGGCTTGAAATCGGCAAGATCTATCTGGCGCCTGGCGGCGACAGGCACCTGCGGGTCGCCAACGCTTCGGCACCCCATTGCCGTCTGGCTGAAGGCGGGCCGGTGAATGGCCATCGCCCTTCCGTCGACGTGCTCTTTGATTCGGTCGCCGAACTGGCGGGCCGCAATGCCGTCGGCGTGATCCTGACCGGCATGGGGCGCGACGGCGCCGCCGGTCTTCTCAAGATGCGTCATGCTGGCGCGCGCACCATCGGCCAGAATGAAAAGACCTGCGTGGTCTACGGAATGCCGAGGGTCGCATTCGAACTCGGTGCAGTCGAACAGCAGTTTCCGCTGAACGCCATTGGCGAGGAAATTTTGAAGGTAACAGCCGCCCGAAAGGAAGGGAGCGAATAATGTCTCTAGCGGAAAAAATCAAAGTTCTGATCGTCGACGATCAGGTCACCAGCCGTCTCTTGTTGAGCGACGCGCTGACACAACTGGGTTTCAAGCAGATTACTGCTGCCGGTGACGGCGAGCAGGGCATGAAGATCATGGAGCAGCAGCCGCACCATCTGGTGATCTCTGATTTCAACATGCCGAAGATGGATGGGCTCGGCCTGCTGCAGGCCGTACGCACCAATCCTACGACGAAGAAGGCGGCCTTTATCATCCTAACGGCTCAAGGCGACCGTGCGCTGGTTCAGAAAGCAGCCCAGCTTGGCGCCAACAACGTTCTGGCCAAGCCTTTCACCATGGAGAAGATGAAAGCGGCCATCGAGGCCGTGTTCGGAGCGCTGAAATGATCGTCGAGGGTGCGGTCCGTCGCATGCACATCATCCAGGGCGAGTACAAGGTCGTCAGCGATCCGGACGTGGTGCTGGCGACCATCCTCGGCTCCTGCGTGGCGGCCTGCCTGCGCGATCCGATCGCTGGCGTCGGTGGCATGAACCATTTCCTCCTCCCGGGGATGGCAACTTCGCCGATGAGCGGTGGCGATGCGACGCGTTACGGCGTGCACCTGATGGAACTTCTGATCAACGGCCTCCTGAAAAAGGGCGCGCGACGCGATCGTCTGGAGGCCAAGGTCTTCGGCGGCGCAAAGACGATCGCGACCTTTTCCAACGTCGGCGAGCAGAATGCGGCTTTCGCCATGCAGTTTCTGAAAGACGAAGGTATCCCGGTTGTCGGCTCCAGCACGGGCGGCGAGCATGGGCGCAAGATCGAATATTGGCCGATCTCCGGACGTGCCAGGCAATACCCGCTAACCGGCGCAGAGACGCAGAAGACCGTGGCGCTCGAGCAGCGTCCGGTTGTTGCACCCAAGCCAGTCGACAACACGATCGAGTTTTTCTGATCAGCGAGGCTACTGTATGACCCCCTTCCAGCGTGCCGAAACGTCCACCCTCGAGGAAACGCTTCCGGCCATCCTCCTGCGCATTGTTTCCGAATTGCATGACGTCGCCTATCTGATCGAACGCATCGAACCGCAACTGCTCGATATCAGTGGCATCAACGTGCTCGAATCGCCCGACACGATGAAGGTCATCCAGGGTATCGATCTCGCTGTCCAGAAGACGCGCGGCATCGCTGAATTCATCGACACGATTGCCGGCGCGATGCCGGAGGGCTGGACGGTCGATCTTGCGACGGCCTTGAGCCTGGTCAAGCTGACGGAAATGCAAAAGGCGCTTGGCGGCGGCAGTTTCCATGCGCATTCCCAGCCCATGGCGAAGGCTGCCGGCGATTTCGATTTCTTCTGATCGAAGCCGGTGACAATGAATGCTGTTTTTCTTATATAATTTTCTCTAATTTACTCCGGGTTTTTTCCGGTTTTTCGGCCCGACGAAACGTTCGCACAAGTTTCGATTTCTATTTTCGCTGCACGGCACAAAGCCATCAGGTCTTTGACGAATCGTGCGAGAACAGAATGAATCTGTTAAATCAATTAGTTCCCTTGCTCCGGAATCTCCAGAATCTCGGGAGAACGCGCCTGCTGATCATGGGCGGCGTGGGCGCAGTTTCGATTGTGCTGGTCCTTCTTGCGGCGCTTTACGTCAATAAGCCCGCCCAGGAGACGCTCTATGTCGGCCTGGATGCCACCGATCTCAATCAGATCAGCATCGCGCTTGCCGAAGCCAAGATCAACTTTCAGGTCGGTACGGATGGCACCAGCCTGACGGTGCCGACCGGCATGACCGGCAAAGCCCGCGCTCTTCTCGCCGAGCGCGGTCTGCCGAATAGCGGCAATGCCGGCTACGAGCTGTTCGACAATGTCGGTTCGCTCGGCCTGACCTCATTCATGCAGGAAGTCACCCGCGTTCGTGCGCTCGAAGGGGAAATCAGCCGCACGATCACCTCCATCGCCGGTATCAGCGCGGCGCGCGTGCACATTGTCATGCAGGATGTCGGCAACTTCCGCAAAGCGGATCAGAAGCCGACAGCCTCGGTCATGATCCGCGCCAGTGCGGAAGCGGCGCGCAAGTCCGCGCCGGCTATCCGGCATCTCGTCGCCTCCGCCGTCCCGGGTCTTGAGGTCGACGACGTCACGATCCTCGATTCGACCGGCCAATTGCTTGCCTCCGGCGACGATCCCAGCAACGGCGCGCTCAGCCGCAATCTCGGCATCGTGCAGAATGTACAGGGCGAAGTTGAGTCGAATATCGACAAGGCGCTCGCACCCTTCCTCGGCATGGACAATTTCCGCTCCAGCGTGACGGCGCAGCTCAATACCGACAGCCAGCAGGTGCAGGAAACAACCTTCGATCCGGATTCGAAGGTCGAGCGCTCCGTCCGCACGGTGAAGGAAGCGCAGAAGTCGCAGCAGAACCAGCCCGACACCGCGGCAACCGTCGAGCAGAATATTCCGCAGGCGGCCCCGCAATCCGGCGGTAACACGCCGACCTCGAACGACCAGTCCGACAAGCGCGAAGAGCAGACCAACTACGAAATCAACAGCAAGACGACGGCGACGACACGCAACAGCTACAAGATCGAGAAGCTGTCCGTTGCCGTGGTCGTCAACAGGGGCCGCGTCGCGCAGATGGTCGGCCAGGGCGCGGATCAGGCGAAGATCGACGCCTATATCGCCGAGATGCAGAAGATCGTGGCGACTGCAGCCGGCGTCGACTCGAGCCGTGGCGACATCGTCACCGTCAATGCGATGGACTTCCTCGACAACCAGCTGCTCGACGACAATTCCTCCAGCTTCAGCGTCATGGACATGCTGGGCCGCAACATGGCCGGCATCATCAACTCGCTCGCCTTCGTCGCGGTCGCCTTCCTGATCGTCTGGATGGGCTTCCGCCCACTGATCCGCTCGCTCGGCGGTGGCGCGGGCAGCGGCACGGCTCTGCCGGAAGCAGCGGGGCTGGAGCTGCCAGACTTCGCTCCTGCGGTCGGCGGACCCGGCGCAGCCCTGATGGACGGCTTCGGCTCGGATTTCGGCTTCGACAGTACCGACGATCTGCTGACGATGGGCGACGATGGCGGCACCTTCAACCGCCGCGTCAAGGAAGGGCCGGAACGCCGCCTTTCGCGAATGGTGGAGATTAGCGAGGAACGAGCCGCGAAGATCCTCAGAAAATGGGCCGTCGACAAGGCAGCCTGATGAAAGGACCGGGAGAGATCCCGGTCCTTTCCCATTTGAGGTGCTTGAAATGCCGCAGTTTCCCCGATGCCTTCGCCGGGGTCTCTCTGACGCAACTGGGTAATTTGACGTGTGCGTAAGATGGAATTTCGCCGGAAAGCCCGTTGCTGGGTAGAAAGAATCGACTTACAACTGGGGTGCCTTTCCGCCATAGTTGTTCAAACAGCGCGAATCGGCCCTCGATTTCCGTGTTTCGCAGGTTCGAAGAGTTTGCAGAGTCCGGAACGCGGAAAAATCAATTCACGGTTCGGTGGTTGTGTATGCGGCGATTGATGCCAATGCGATTGCCGACATGGAATTCAGTGGTGAGTGCGCTCATCTGCCCCGCCCGCGCCGGGATGTGTTTGTGTCGCGGTAGAGAATGAATCGGCGCGGATGCCTTGCCGAGAATCGAAGCGGCTTTCTTGGCGATGCGCTGTTTGCTGACGGAACAATGCTCTCGTTGACAGCCGATCGTCTAGCAGCGGCAGGAAATGCAAGAATGGATATGCAGATATCGCAGGTGAGCAAGGGCGACAGGGACGCGCGATCAGCGGCATCCTTTGGCGCCATGTCGCGTGAGCAGCTCATTCTGCAGCTCAGCGCCATTGCCGGCCCATCCTATCTGCAGGCCGGCCTGCGCGCGCTGGCGAGCTATGCCGGCGCCTCTCACTATCTTCTGGCTCGGTGCGATCTCATACAGGAGAACGGCCTCGATTTCGTCGTCGCTTGCGATTGGCCTTTCGATCTTGTCAGGCGCCTTGCACCGGAGTTGACGAGCGGCTATGGCCGCACCGGCGAGTTGGAAAAATGCATGGCGCTGTTCCAGGCGAATGCGGCTGTGCTGCCCGACGATGTCGAGCTGCCGGAAGGCGTCGGTCGCCAATATTACGCGATGACCTTCAACGTCGGCCGCACGCGCTTCTCCTTGCTGTTGTTGGCCCGCGACTCCATGCCGCTCTTGCTCGAACGGCTGCGCGATGTCGGTCTGTTGTCGGGTTATCTTGCCAGCTTCACGCGTTGCATCGAAGTCAAGTCGGATCGCGATTTCGATCTGACTGAACGTGAGCTGGAATGTCTGTTCTGGATCGCCGAGGGCAAGACGAGCGACGAGATTGCCATGATCCTCGGAATATCGCGCAATACCATCAACAATTACATCACCAGTGTCATGCGCAAGACCGCGACCAAGACCAGATCGGAGGCAATTGCCTTCGCCGTCCGAAACAATCTCGTTTGAAGGCTCAGTGAATGCGATATCAGCCAGACAGGACGACGGGTATGCCGGGAGAAACACGGCTTACCCGCTCGGGCAGGATTTCTGGCCGCTCCGATCTTTTTCCGAAGCTCGTATCGATGCTGAAGTTGATCGATGCGCAGCATTTTGCGGTTTACCGTCTCCATGGCTCCGGCCTGCCGCACAAGCAGCGCCTGGTATGCGAGATCGACAATTGGGGCTCTGCGAACTCCGTCGTCGGCAAGGCTTTCGTCGAAGCCTATAGCGATGCGCTGATCGAGCATATCGAGAAATCGTTGCTTCCTCTCATGTGGAACGGCCGCGATAGCGACAGCACCGCCGAGACGCCGGACTTCGCCTCGTTCACGCAGCGCCTGAAACCGCATCTCGTGCCATTTGCCGGCGTTGCCTTTCCCGTACGCCTGGGTAGCGTGGGGAACGGCTATGTCGTCTTCACGGCAAAATTCATGGATTTGGCGAGCGACATGATCGTGGAGTTGCACGGTCGCAGCTGCCAGCTCATGATGGAGCTCCTGTCGCTTGATGAGCGCCGTTCGCAGGCCGCCGAAGCACTCAGCGAGCGTGAGATCGTCTGTCTGCAGCTCGCCGGCGACGGCCGGATCAGCGAGGAAATTGCCGAGAAGCTCGGATTGTCGGTACACACCGTCAACGCTTATCTCGGCTCGGCCACGATCAAGCTTGACAGCGTCAACCGCATCCAGGCGATCGCGAAGGCAATCCGCTTCGGCTATATAAGCTGACAGGCTGAGCTGCAGCGCCGCGGCGGATAGCCCTCGTCAAATAAATTGCAAGATTTGGAAGCAGCTCAGCTCGCGCGAGCAATTTCGCCATGGATTGCGTAGCGGGCATCCATGAGACTACGTGCGAGCAGCGCCGTATTCTCGTCCGGATCGGTCGACGCCCTGTCAAAGGCGATGTGATTGATCTCGATGCCGGCATGATGCTCGGCCAGTGCCAGTTTCGCATAGATGGTGACGCCGCGCGGCTTGATTTCGAGGTCGATTGTGACCTCCGCCGGGCCGCCCCAATCGAGCTTGTAATCGCCGCCAAGCCCGAAATTAACTGTGCCGGGGAGGAAATAGAGCTCGGCCGCCGAGGCAACGAGGTCAGCGAGATTACCGTATCGTTCGAAACGCAGCAGCGATATCAGGTCGGCGGCGTCGAGGAGGCGCAGCTCGCTCGCGACCGGGCTGATGGCTTCGGCAAGTATTTGTTCACGTTGGGCAGAGTAGGGGCATTTTTTCATTTGGTTTATCGTACCCGTTTTCTATTCGACTGCGCGGCGTAGATCCTATGGATGAGCTCGGCGACAGCTTTGTAAAATACTGACGGAATGACGCTATCAACCGAGACTTGCGCAAACATGGAGCGTGCGAGGGGCACGTCTTCGAAAACGGGAATATTGTTGGCCTCCGCTATCTCTCTGATTTTCAAGGCGATAAGGTCCTGCCCCTTCGCGACGACGATGGGCGCGTCATTCTCTTCGCGCACATAGCGCAGCGCCACGGCAAAGTGCGTCGGGTTGGCGATGACAAGGGTCGCGCGCGGCACTTGCTTCATCATGCGGCGCCGGGCGCGGTCTCGCGCGATCGAGCGCTGGCGCGATTTGACGATCGGGTCGCCCTGGGACTGTTTATGTTCGTCCTTGATCTCCTGCCTGGTCATTTTCAGCTGATCGAACCAGTGATGTCGGCTCCACAACACGTCGCCGATACCGACGACCGCCGTCGCCATGAGCACGATGACCAGGATTCGCTGAACGATCGTCGACAGACGCACGAAGATCGTCTGAGGGTCGGAAGACATGGAGTCCATCGCGTGGAAGAACTGGCTTCGCAGCACGAAAAACATGATGATGCCGACCAGCACGATCTTGGCGAGAGATTTGCAGAATTCCACCAGGCCGGATGTGCTGAAGATCCGCTTCCATCCAGAGACGGGCGATATTCGGGAGAATTGCGGCTGGATGCGGTTGAGAACCGGCGTCGGCAGATTCTGGAACATCGAGGAGCCGATGCCGAAGGTGAAGAACAACACGACGGCGGGCAGCACCAGGTTGCCGACTTCCCAGCCCAGGCGGGTGAACAGCAACATGGCGTCGGGCCCCGTTTCAAGCTGCCATTGATCGGGCTTTTCGAAGAGGTCGCGCAGGACTTCGCCCATGCGGCCCAAGCGCTCCGGCAGGAAGAAGGTGACGTAGATGATGGTCGCGAGCATGGAAGCAAAGATGGTTGCCTCCCTGGAGTGGGGAACGTTGCCCTTGTCCACCGTGTCGCGGAGTTTTTTCTCCGTCGGCTTTTCTGTTTTACTGTCCTTGTCTTCGTCAGCCAAAACAGCCGTCCTTCATGAAACGGAAAGAGGCCGCGCATCACACGCGGCCCTGAGCTTGAACATACTAAGACGAATTAGGTGAGTCGTGCCGAGATTACGCTGCTTCTTCCACAGGCGTGTTTTCCTTGGGCTTGAGCTCGATCTGGCCGGAATTGGCGAGCCGGATGGCCTCCTGCGCGATGGCGCGTCTCGCGACGGCGATTTCGCGTGGGTTGATGCCGGTGTTGCCCATCTGCAGATCGGATTCGATCATGCGCCGTTGGCGCGGACTGATCGAGGAAAGCACGATCTCGCGGATTTCGGAGTTCGAACCCCGGAGCGCCATGGTGAGGATGTCGGCGGCGATGTCGTTGAGCAGCAGCACGCGGCTCGGCTGCGGCATGCGGGTGAGATCGTCGAAGAGGAAGATCTTCGGACGGACCTTTTCGACCGATTCCTTGTTGAGCGATTCCAGCGAATTCAGCAGGGTATCGACCACCGGCTTGTCGAGTTCGTTCATCAGATCCGCGACCTTGGTCGAGCCGGAAGCGTTGCGTTCGGCATCGACCTCCGCCATCAGCCCGAGAACGCGGTTCTCGATGATCTGCGCCGCCTTCGGGCTGACTTCCTTCAGGTTGACCGTGCGGTTCATGATGTCGGGGCGCTGCGCTTCCGGAAGCTGCAGCAATACCTTCGCGCCGAAGGCCGACGGCATCATCGACAGCACATAGGCGATGGTTTGCGGATGCTCGCGCAGGAGGAACTTGGCGACGAAAACCGGATCGGCCTCGCCGAGACGGTCCCATATCGAGGTTTCGTAAGCCTGGAAGGCGGTACGCCTGCCGAGCAGGCTGTCTACCTCGTCCGGCGTCAGGCCTTCCTCGAGAATGCTCTCGATGGCCTTGGCGTTATCCATCAGGCCGGCGCCCTCCGTGAAGAGGTCCTCGAATTCCGCCACGAGTAGCGCCAATTCATCCGGCGGAATGAGCCTCAGCGATTGCGCCGAGGCGATGATGAGCTGCAGCTCATTCTGGGTAAAATACTTGAGCAGCCGTCCCGCCACCTGCTTACCCATGGCAAGAAGGACGGCCGCCGCCTTTTCAGTCTGAGATAACGGTTTCTCGGCAAGCGCGCCGCTGAAATCGTCAAAGTCCATCATGGTCTTCGTCTCCATCCCGCACGGGGAGTGGGCTCATCCTGAGCCGGGTTCAGCTTTTCTTCGTATTGTATATTTCAATGAGCTTGATACCGAACCTGGTGTCATCATGTTCCAGAACGGTAATTTCGCCCCGGCCGATCTTGCGGCCGTTTACGGTAATTTCGACCGGCTCGCCGATCTTCTTGTCGAGTGCGATAATGGCACCCTCGGTCAGGTTCATCAGGCCGGAGACCTGCATCCGGCTATTGCCGAGAACAATCTGGACGTCGATCGGGATATCCATGATCAGGTCGAGATTGGCGGCAAGAGCGCTACCCGGCGCGGCGGCCACAGAGGACGGGCTACCGAAGTCGCCGTCGCCGAAGGCCGAGCCGGAATTGTCGTCGTCAAAATCGCCGAAGGTCGAAAGGCCCGTGCTTGGCTCCGCGCCGAATGCATCGGGGTCGAAATCCGGCATGTTGCCTTCAGTGTCCTTTTTCAGGACGCCGCGCAGACCATCGATGGCCTCGTCCAATGCGGCGTCGCTGCTTGAAACTTCGAGCGATTCCTCGCTGCTTTGCTGTATCGTCTTCGTAGCCATGAAATCACTATTCCAGTTGAAACTTGCCTCAAGCTGCCGTGGGTGGCGGGCAACCGCCAGCCGGTCAATTCATCAGGTGCCGAAGAAGCTCGTCATCGGAATTCACATTGTCCTTGACGCGCACCGTATAGTTTTCGCCAGAGCGGCCGAACTCGCAGATGTAGAGATCCTTGCTGTTGGCGCTGACCTCGACCCGGACCTCGCCGTCATCCATGAATGGAATGACGTCGCCGACGGCGAGCCTGGAAATCGTATCGAGCGTTAGGGATTGCAGCCGGATGCGCGCATCCAGCGTCACCTGCGAGCGACGCACCTGCTCGCCGAGCTGTTCCGACCATGTCTCGGAGGCTGCCGTCGTGTTCTTCGCCCGCGGTGCGCTGACGACGGTCCGCAACAGCTCGCGCTGGGGCACGATGATGACGACCTGGGAAAGCGACTTGCCGAGCGAGACCGTCATCGTGATCGCTGCGGCGAATTCATCGTTTTCGCCGCTGACCGGTGCCGGACGATCTTCGACGTTGTGGGGCGGGTCCAGATAGGGCTCGAAGCCGCCGGTCGCATTGACGGCCGAACGCAACACATTGGCGATCTTGTCGAACACCATGACGGAAAGATCGAGTTCGATCACCGAAAGCGGCCGGGGAACGGCGGCTTCCATGTCCTCCGGACGGGCTCCCAGCATATGTTCCATGAGCGTCATGATAAAGCCGGCGCCGCAGCCGAGCACGAATTTCGGCGCCCAGTTGCGCAGCGAGCCGTTTACCAGGGCGTAGTTGCCGCCGAGCCCGGCAACCAGGTCGTTCATGAGGCCCGGCTGACAGCTGGTATAGCCGATCCCTATGTCGAGACCGGTTTCGCTCTTGATCATATCGGGCAGAAATTCAGCATAGACCTGGCCGAACGCCGTGCCGAGCTTTGTGAGCGCCGCCTCATCGCCAAGGCTGCCGGTGAGCTTGGCGTAGAGGGCGCGATCCATCGTCTGCGTCTTGTGTGCGGATTGCTGGCTCATGGTCATCAGGCTGCCTTGCTCTCACCGCCGGGGTTCATCATTTCCTGCTCGACGGCGTCGATGGACGGACGCTCGTAGGAGGAGATGGTCTTGCGACCATATTCGAGCGCCACCTGCGGTACGGAGCCGTTCATATAGGCCAGCAGCGTCTGCTTCACGATGACGTAGAGACGATGCTGCTTGTTGCGCACGACCTTGATCTGCGAGACCAGCGGCGCGCAGACTGAGTAGGACAGGATGATGCCGAGGAAGGTGCCGACCAGCGCCGAGCCGATGAGATGGCCGAGCACTTCGGGTGATTCGTTGATGTGGCTCATGGCCTTGATGACGCCGAGAACGGCGGCGACGATACCGATGGCGGGGAAGGAATCGCCCATGATCGTGATCGAATGATAGGGCTTCATCTTATCGTGCTGCATGGTGTTGAGCTCTTCATCCATCAGCGCCTCGATCTCGTGGGAGCGGGCGTTGCCTATGATGATGAGACGGACATAATCGCAGATGAAGGCCGTCAGATCCTTGTTCTTCAGCACGGTCGGCGCCGCCCTGAAGATCACCGATTCATCGGGGTTGTCGATATGGGCTTCGATTTCGTTGCGCGACTTGGTGCGCAGGTCCCGCATCAGGGCGTAGAGCACGCCGAGCGTGTCGAGATAGTCGCGCTCCTTCGGAACCGCGTGCCGGAACGCTTCCAGCAAGGCCTTGCCCGAGTCCTTCACGACCTTCATCGGATTGGCCATGATGAAGCCGCCGAGGCCGGCGCCTGCGATAATGACAAATTCGAAGGGCTGGAACAGCGCGCCTACGTCTCCGCCCATGGCCATGAAGCTGCCTATGATGCAGCCGCAGGTCACTACAAATCCGATAATAATGTTCATCGTCGGTCCACACCTGAACGTTGCTTCATACGATGAACTAGGAGACCTGCCTTGCGTGAGGCTGTTCGCCGTGTTGTGCGGCCGCCTTTCGTCTTGTCAGCTTCGCACAAGCCAATGCAGGCAGAGTAACGGGCAAGGGCATCCATGCCCCGCTAACGAAATGTAGGACCGCCGTTCGGCGTTTCCTTTCCCGTTATTCTCCAATGTCCGGAGGGCGTTGAAAATGCAGTCTGGTATCTATGTGGCGCTGTCGTCCCAAATGGCGCTTGAGCGGCGTCTGACGACGATCGCCGACAACTTGGCAAACGTGAATACGACGGGCTTCCGGGGCACCGAGGTCAAGTTCGATCAAGTCCTCAGCAATACCGAAAACAAGCTCAACGCCAAAGTCGCCTTCGTGTCGCAAGGCAACGACTATCTCTCGACCGACAATGGCGAATTGCAGAACACCGGCAATCTATTCGACTTCGCCGTCAAGGGCGATGCCTGGTTCGGCCTCAACACGCCGGCGGGTCTGGTGTTGACACGCGACGGCCGTTTCACCATGACCGACAGCGGTGCGCTGGTGTCCGTGCGGGGCTTTCCCGTGCTCGATCCCGGCGGCGGACCAATCCAGCTCGACCCGGCGGGCGGCGCGCCGACCGTCTCGTCGGATGGCACCATCTCGCAGGCCGGCAAGCGCATGGGCCAGATCGGTCTCTATAATTCGGATGTCGGCAAAGGCTTCCTGCGCTACGAGAACAGCGGCATTCTGCCGACGGATACGCCCCAGCCGGTTGTCGACCGCTCCAACGTCGGCGTCGCCCAGGGTTACCTCGAAAACTCCAACGTCAACGGCATGCGGGAAATGACCAAGCTGATCGAGGTCAACCGCGCCTTCGACAATATCAGCACGCTTACGAGCAGCAGTGAGGGCACGCTCACTGACGCGATCAAGACCCTCGGCGGCAGCCAGTAAAGAGGGCGGATCATGTTCGAGGATCGGTTGCCGGATGGCGCGTTGTCGCCGAAGCTTTCGCACATGGCTGTCCTGGCAGGCCAGTATGCGATGGCGGAAAATGCCGTGGCCCATGGCGGCCACGTGCGGACGATCGCCGCCGGGCATTACACGGTTGCCGGTCTCTCCAGACAGGTGCGTCTCGGCGATTTTGTCGCGCATCGTTCGCAGACGGGCGTCCATCTCGGCGAGGTCGTCCGCGTCGAGCCGGAGCTGACCTATGTCTGTCCGATCGAGCCGGGAGAACCGATCGGCATTCAGGATACCATCATCCGCAAGGGCGCCTTCCGCATCGGGCCGAACGACGGCTGGTGCGGCCGCACGATCAATTCGCTGGGTGAACCGATCGACGGGCTGGGGCCGCTGGCGGTGGGACTGGAATCGCGCGCCATCTCCAACACCGCGCCACCCTCGATGATGCGCAAGCGCGTCGATACCGGCTTCAAGACCGGCGTGCGCGCCATCGATATCTTTTCGCCGCTGTGCCTCGGCCAGCGCCTCGGCATCTTTGCCGGCTCCGGCGTCGGCAAGTCGACGCTGCTGTCAATGCTGGCCAGAGCCGACGCCTTCGACAAGGTGGTGATTGCGCTGGTCGGCGAACGAGGCCGCGAAGTGCGCGAATTCATCGAGGACACGCTCGGCACGCACATGCGGAAATCGGTGGCCGTCGTCGCGACCAGCGACGAGAGTCCGATGCTGCGCAAGATGGCGCCGCTGTCGGCGATGACCATCGCCGAACATTTCCGCGATCAGGGCGACAACGTGCTGTTGATCGTCGATAGCGTCACCCGCTTCGCCCATGCTATTCGCGAGGTTGCGACCGCGTCCGGTGAACCGCCGATTGCGCGCGGATATCCCGCCTCGGTCTTCACCGAACTGCCGCGTCTTCTAGAGCGCGCCGGCCCAGGGCCGGAGGGCACCGGCACGATCACCGCCATCATTTCCATCCTCGTCGACGGCGACAATCATAATGATCCGATCGCCGATTCCATCCGCGGTATTCTCGACGGTCATATCGTCCTGCAGCGCAGCCTTGCCGAGGAAGGCCGCTATCCACCGATCGATCCGCTGGCGTCGATCTCACGTCTGGCGCGCAAGGCCTGGACGCCGGATCAGGAAAAACTGGTTTCGCGTCTGAAGGCGCTTGTGCATCGCTATGAAGAAACCAGGGACTTGCGCCTCATCGGCGGATACCGCCAGGGGGCCGACGCGGATCTCGATATCGCCGTCCGCCAGGTTCCGATCATCTACGAGATACTGAAGCAGACCCCTGGCGAGCGGCCATCGGCAGACGCGTTTACCGACCTTGCGACCGCTTTGAAGAATGCCTCGGCCGGAGTGGTTCCGGCCAAGGGAAGATAGCGGTGGCAAGTTGCATCACCTCATCCATCCCTTTGAATTCAAATATCTTATTCGCAGCTAGCCGACACTTCCGAACTTCGTGCCGAAAGAGGGACCAAACGTGAGAGAATCCGATGCAGACGAACCGGTCGCTTCGCTGAAACCGGCGAAGAAGCGAACTGTCACGGACAGGGCCTTGGTCTGCGCGGGATTGGCGCTTGCCGGCGCGTCAGCCTTTTTCCCCTGGTACGTTTTCCTGAACCCGGACAAGTTCGGCATTCACGTGGCCGAAGGCGACCGCTCGCGCGACCTGCCGAACTGGCCAGGCCGCGAGATCGTCAGCGTGTCGCCGCTAGCCATGGTCAACAAGAACCCCAACGGCCCGAAAGACCTCATTCCCGATCCGTTGACGACGGCGACTGTCAGCAATGCCGGCCGCGATGACGATAAGGGGCAGCCCGCCGAGGACCAACCGCTTCCCGGGAAGTCCCCGTTTCATCTGCTGCACGTCGTAAACGGCCGCGCTCTGATCGAGGATGACACGGGCATGTACGTCGTGCGCGTCGGATCGATTCTGCCCGACAACAGCCGTCTGGCCACCATCGAACAGCGAGACGGAAAGTGGGTCATCGTCACCTCGACGGGTGATGTTTACGGCCATGATTGAAAAGCCCGGAATCGCCTGTGTTTCAGGCGTTTCGAAGAGTTTACAGGAACGCATTTCCCGCAAGTCCCACGCAAGATTATCCCGCTAGGGTGATAGTGTAAGAACGGAGAGAAGCCATGCAACCCATTCAGCTCTTTGACCTGGCCTCGCGGCAAGCCGAGTGGCTCCAGGCGCGTCAGGAAGTTGTTGCCGGCAATATCGCCAATGCCAATACCCCGAAATATCGCGCCAAGGACGTTACGCCGTTTCAGGCTGTTCTGGATAACCAGAACGTCAGTATGGTGAAAACCAATCCTGCGCATCTTTCGGGCAATGAATTCAGCACGAGCGGCGACGTCAACGTCGAAGAAGCGCCGCTCAGCCAGGAAATAGGCGTCCAGGAGTCGGGTAACACCGTCGGCCTGGAAGACGAACTCGCCAAAGCCGGCGATATCAAGCGGCAGTACAGCTTGAATACCGCACTCGTGAGCTCCTTTCATCGCATGATGTTGATGACCGTAAAACAATAGATGAAGTGAAGATGTCATGGACCCCTTATCAGCCGCATTGAAGATTGCAGGCTCCGGCCTGGAGGCCCAATCGACGCGTTTGCGTGTCGTTTCCGAAAATATCGCCAACGCCCGCTCGACCGGCGATACGCCCGGCGCCGATCCCTACCGGCGCAAGACCGTGACTTTCGGCGCCGAGCTGGACCGTACCAACGGGTTGACGACGGTCGGCGTCAAGAAGCTGGGCGAAGACACGGGCAAGTTCGTCGAGGAATACGATCCGGACAATCCGGCAGCGGACCAGAAGGGTTACGTCAAGATGCCTAACGTCAACGTCCTCGTCGAGATGGCCGACATGCGGGAAGCCAACCGCTCCTACGAGGCCAACCTGCAGACGGTCAGGCAGGCCCGCGATCTCATCTCTTCCACTATTGACCTGTTGAAGAACCAATAATGATCGACTCAATCAAGAATGTCGCCTCTCTCTCAGCCACCCGCGGCCTTGGCAGCATTGCCACGGACCTGACCTCCGCCGCATCCGGCGCGCTTGGCTCATCGCCGGCCGCCGCGATGGGAACCACGGCCGGAATGAGCTTCGCTTCGGTCATGTCGAATGTTGCGAAGGACTCCGTCAACACGCTGAAGGAAGCTGAAAATGCCTCCTTTGCCGGCATGAAGGGCGAGATGAGCACGCGCGAAGTCGTCGACAAGGTCATGCAGGCGGACCAGACGCTGCAGACCGCGATCGCACTGCGTGACAAGGTCGTGTCGGCCTTTCTCGATATTACGAAAATGCAGATCTAGAGCGGGGTTCCCGCTCTAATTACCTGATTTGGCGAGAATTATTCGCAGGCCGCATCGCGGTTTCGAAGGTCCCGCCCCAGCCCGAAGGACGAAAGCATGAGAGCGCTCGCAATTGCCGCGACGGGCATGGACGCCCAGCAGACCAATCTTGAAGTGATCGCGAACAACATCGCGAACATCAATACGACGGGTTACAAGCGCTCGCGCGCCGAATTCTCCGACCTTCTCTATCAGACCGAGCGCGCCAAGGGCATCGCCAACCGGCCGAACCAGGCCGTGGTTCCCGAAGGCGCCAACATCGGTCTCGGCGTGCAGACCGTGGCCGTGCGCAACATCCAGATCCAGGGCGAACTGTCGCAGACACAGAACGATCTCGACGTCGCGCTCGTCGGCCGCGGCTGGTTCCAGATCCAGATGCCGGATGGCACGACGGCCTATACCCGCGCCGGCTCGTTCAACAAGAGCGACACCGGCCAGATCGTCACGCCCGACGGCAACGTGCTCGAGCCCGGTATCACGATCCCGAACAATGCCAGCAACATTACCATCAGCTCGGCCGGCCAGATCGCCGCGACCATCGGCACGGCGACGACGCCGACCGTTCTCGGCCAGCTGCAGATCGCCAACTTCGTCAACGAAGCCGGCCTGCAGCCGATGGGCAGCAACCTTTTCACACAGACGCCGGCCTCCGGCGATCCGGTCGTCTCCGATCCGAACGAGAACGGTTTCGCATACCTGAAACAGGGTTACCTGGAATCGTCGAACGTCGATCCGGTCAAGGAAATCACCGATCTGATCACGGCACAGCGTGCCTATGAGATGAATTCCAAGGTCATCACGACGGCTGACGACATGGCGCAGATCGTCAGCAAGAACCTGAAGTAGCGGGAAGGATGGGCCGAACATGAGGTTTCGCCGGATGAAAAGCTTAGCAATGGCCTGGCTCGCCGCAGCGAGCCTCTCCGTCGTGTTCGTGTCGATCGCGCCCGCAGGCGCGGCACGCGCCGATGCGGCCAGCATGGGGACCGCGGTGGTGCCGACCGAGACGATCTATCCGGGCGACATCATCAGCAGCGGTCAGCTCGAGGAGGTTGAAGTCACCAACCCCAATCTGACAGGCGATTATGCCAAGCGGCTCCGGGAAGTGACGGGTCTGGTGTCGAAGCGGACGCTTCTGCCTGGCCGGACCATCTCCGTCTCGGCGTTGCGGCAGCCCTATGCGGTAACGCGCGGCTCCAACGTCCGCCTGGTGATGACCATGGGCAGCATGACGATCACCGCGGCCGGGACGCCGCTGGATGACGGCGCCGTCGGCGACAGCGTGCGGGCCCGCAATATGGATTCCGGCGTCATCGTCAACGGCACGGTTCTCGAAAACGGTACGATCCGCGTGGTCGCAAAATGAAAAGACTTCGTCAGTTTCTCGCGGTTCTGCTTGCATTGCCCAGCCTGATCGTTGCCGATCCGGCCATGGCGATGCAAGCGCGCATCAAGGATATCGCCTCGCTGCAGTCAGGCCGTGACAACCAGCTCATCGGCTACGGCTTGATCGTCGGTCTCCAGGGGACCGGCGACGGCTTGCGTTCCTCGCCTTTCACCGAGCAGTCCATGCGCGCGATGCTGCAGAATCTCGGTATCTCGACCCAGGGCGGCCAATCCGCCGCAAGGAACACCGCCGCCGTGATGGTCACGGCAAACCTGCCGCCGTTTGCAAGCCCGGGGAGCCGCATCGACGTCACAGTCAGCTCGCTCGGCGATGCCACGTCGCTACGTGGTGGCACGCTCATCATGACCTCGCTGAGCGGTGCCGACGGGCAGATCTATGCCGTCGCGCAAGGCTCGGTCATCGTCTCGGGCTTCCAGGCCCAGGGCGCTGCCGCAACGGTCACCGAAGGCGTCACGACGGCCGGGCGCGTACCCGGCGGCGCCATCATCGAACGCGAGCTGCCGTCGCGTTTCAAGGATTCGGTCAATCTGGTCCTGCAGCTGCGCAATCCGGACTTTTCCACCTCCATCCGGATTGCCGACACCGTCAATACCTGGGCGACTTCGCGCTTCGGAGCGCCGATCGCCGAGGCCAAGGATTCGCAGGAAGTCGCGATCGCCAAGCCCAAGATGGCGGATCTGACGCGGCTGATGGCCGACCTAGAAAACCTCAGTGTCCAGACCGATACGCCGGCCAAGGTCGTCATCAACGAGCGAACCGGAACGATCGTCATCGGTGCCGACGTTCGCGTCTCGCCGGTCGCCGTCAGCTATGGAACGCTGACGGTGCAGGTCAGCGAGAACCCGCAGGTGATCCAGCCGGAGCCCTTCTCGAACGGCCAGACGGCCATCCAGGACCAGACCGACATCACCGCGACCAAGAGCGGCGGCCGTGTCGCGGTGCTGGAAGGGCCCGACCTGAAGACGCTGGTCTCCGGCCTCAACAACATCGGCGTCAAGCCGGACGGTATCATCGCCATCCTGCAAGGCATCAAATCGGCCGGCGCCCTGCAAGCGGAGCTCGTATTGCAATGATATCGATCGCGATCGCCCGGAAAATGCTGAACTCCTGTGGCCTTGCGTCGGCCTTGGCAACGGTTGCCATGGTGCTGTCGCTTGGCTTCGCAACGGCGCAGGAAGCGCCGAAGCCGGTCGTCGACCCGGCTTCCAGCCAGGATGAGATCCGGCAATTCTGCACCAACATCGCCAATCCGGCCCGGGATCAGCGCTACCTGCTGCAGAAGCAGGAATTGGAAAAGCTGCAGGCGGATGTCGATCAGCGCATCGCCACCATGGACAAGCGCAAGGCGGAATACGAGGACTGGCTCAAACGCCGCGACGACTTCCTGAAGACTGCGGATCTCGGCCTGGTCGACATCTACAAGAACATGAAACCGGACGCGGCGGCGGCGAGCCTCAACGATGTCAGGATCACGGTGGCAGCGGCGATCATCATGAAGCTTTCGGCGCGCCAGTCGAGCCTCATTCTCGCGGAAATGGATGCAAAGAAGGCGGCTGTCATCACCAACATCATCTCCAGCGCATCCGACCCGAATACATCGAAGTCGAAGGACCCCACATGAACATGCGTCTTACGGCCACGTGCGCGGTCGTTGTCTTCCTCGCCGGTTGCAACTCTCAAGCTCTGAAGGAGATCGGCAGGGCGCCGGCCATGAGCCCGATCGGCAGCGGCTTGCAATACGCACAGACGCCACAGATGTCGCAATATCCGAAGCGGCCTCACCAGGTCGCGCAGGGCTATTCGCTCTGGAACGATTCGCAGGCGGCCCTCTTCAAGGATGCGCGCGCGCTCAATGTCGGCGACATCCTGACGGTGACGATCCAGATCAACGACAAGGCGAACTGGGACAACGAGACCAACCGCGACCGCACGAACAAGAGCGACATGAACTGGAACATTGCCGCCAAGATCTTCGGCTGGCAGCCTGCCACCAATGCGACGGCGACCTCGGGCTCCGATACGAGCACCGACAGCAAGGGCAAGATGCAGCGTTCCGAGCAGATCAACCTGCTCGTGGCTGCGGTCGTGACCGGCATTCTCGAGAACGGCAATCTGATGATCAGTGGCTCGCAGGAAGTTCGCATGAATCAGGAAATCCGCATTCTCAACGTCGCCGGTATCGTGCGTCCGCAGGACGTTACCGCGGACAATACGATTTCCTACGACAAGATCGCCGAGGCGCGCATTTCCTATGGCGGCCGTGGTCGTCTGACGGAAATACAGCAGCCGCCGTCGGGTCAGCAGGCCGTCGACTTGCTGTCGCCGCTCTGACGGCCGGTGGCATCGGATAGTTTGATAACGGACGGATAAGGACATGGCAGTAGCCACAGACGAACCGGCAAAAGGCAAGGGATCACCGCTGATCATGACGATCGTCGGGCTGCTGGTGCTGACCGTGCTCGGCGGCGGTGGCGGCTGGCTGCTCGGCACAGTGGTCGCCCCGAGGATCAAGATGGCCACGGCGGCCATGCAGGCAACCAAGCAAGCCGCCGGCGACAGCAAGCAGGCCACGGCGGCCGATCTGGCGAACGGCATCATCGCGCTCGACCCGATCACCGCCAATCTCGCCTATCCCTCGCAAAACTGGATAAGGCTGGAACTTGCGCTGGTATTCAAGGGTCAGCCCGACGCGCAACTCGCCCAGGCCATCCATCAGGATATCATGACCTATATCCGCACGGTCTCCCTGCAGCAGATCGAAGGCGCACGGGGGATGCAATATCTTCGGGATGACATTCAAGAGCGTGTTGACCTGCGCTCGGAAGGACGCGTATCGAAAGTTATGTTCAGAACTTTCGTGATCGAATGATTCGGTTAATACTTGTCCTATCTGTATTAGCTATCGCTGTATTGTCGCCTGAACTGGCGATGGCGCAGCAATTGCCGCAACAGCTTCCCACAGATCTTCTGAACGTCCCAGTGAATGGCTCGGTCGCGGCCTGGATCATCCGCACGTTTGGGCTGTTGACGATCCTGTCGATCGCGCCCGGCATCCTGATCATGGTGACGAGCTTTCCGCGCTTCATCATCGCTTTTTCGATCCTGCGTTCCGGCATGGGCCTGGCGACCACGCCGTCGAACATGATCCTGCTCAGCCTGGCCCTGTTCATGACCTTCTACGTCATGTCGCCGACCTTCGATCAGGCGTGGAAGGATGGCGCGCAGCCATTGCTCGCCAATCAGATTTCGGAAGCCGATGCGGTGCAGCGCATCGCCGAGCCGTTCCGAACCTTCATGTCCAACAATACCCGCGACAAGGACATCAAGCTTTTCGTCGATCTGGCGCAGGAGCGCGGTCAGACGCCGGTGGTTGATAACAAGATCGACTACCGTGTTCTGATCCCGGCCTTTATGATCTCGGAGATCCGTCGCGGTTTCGAGATCGGTTTTCTGGTCGTCCTGCCATTTCTCGTCATCGACCTGATCGTATCGACCATCGTCATGGCCATGGGCATGATGATGTTGCCGCCGACGTCGATCTCGCTGCCGTTCAAGATTCTCTTCTTCGTGCTGATCGACGGCTGGAACCTGCTGGTCGGCAGTCTCGTCCGTTCCTTCCACTGATAGGTCAGTCGCTGGCGATCGTCGGAAACCTGGTTCCCGACGATCTGCAAGCCTTACTCGGCCGCGATTGCCGCCGCGTTCTGATCATAAGTCAGAAAAGGCTCCATGCGGAGCGGCAGCGCCGGCACATCCATATGGTCGGGTGCAAGGCCCTGCTTGGCGCGCGCCACCATCATCTCGAAGGCCGTCTCCAGATGGTGGGTGAATCGCTCGGCGTCGAAGAGTGGCATGATCGAGCGATTGACGGCCAGTGTTTCCTTAAACTGCGCAATGCGTTCCGGCTGGCTGGCGAGCTCTACCGCCATATCCTCATAGCCTTGGACGTCGTCGGCCACCAGCTCCGGCAAGCCGACCGCGTTCAGCAGGCTTTCGCTGACGCGGGAAGCGAAGTTGGTGCCCTTCATGGTGAGGACCGGCAGGCCGCCCCAGAGCTGCTCCGACGTGGTCGTATGACCGTTGACGGGGAAGGTGTCGAGGCCGAGATCGGCAAGCTGCTGACGATCGATGTGGTCCTCGTAGCGAATACGGGTGGTGAAGACGACCCGCTTGCGGTTGATGCCGCGCGCTTCCAGACGTGACCAGAGATTGGCTTCGGCGCGGGCGCCGTTGCAAAGCAGCCAGAGCACGCTGTTCTTGCTGCGCTTCAAAATGTTGCACCATACGTCGACCATCTGCGACGTGACCTTGCGGTTGCCGTTGAAGGAGGCGAAGACGAAGGCCTCCTCGGGCAGGCCATGCTGCGCGCGCGTCGTCGGCCGTGGCTTCGGGCGGTACAGCGGATCGTTTGGCTGATAGCATTCGGGCAGACGGCAGAACTTCTCGTGGAAATGCGCCTTCGAATGGTCCGGCAGCACGTAGGGGTCGCCGACGATGTAGTCGAGATCGATATTGACGGCCGTGCCGGGGAAGCCCAGCCAGGCAGCCTGGATCGGGGCGGCCATGTGATTGAGGATGCGGGCGCGGCTTTCCTTGGTATGTCCCTTGAGGTCGACCAGGATGTCGATACCGCGGGCGCGGATCATTTCCGCCGCAGCCTGGTCGGAAAGGCTGCGAACGTCGACCATCGCCCCCCATTTCGCGTGATCGAATTCCTGCTCCCGCTGGGAAGACAGATCCGAATGGTCGAAGAGCGTGATCTCGAACCGATCCCTGTCGTGCAGTTCCAGGGTACGCTGCATGAGTTTCATGGTCGCATGTCCCGGCCAGAAGTCGGACGACAGATAGCCGATGCGTATCTTGTTGCCCCATGCATGCGGGGCCTCGCGCCGCGCCTCGGCATGGCCGGCTGGCAGCGGCACGGTATCGTGGATCGCAAGCTTGTTGATCGCCTCGTCGCCGCACCAGTGCAGATGGAAGAAGGGATTGTCCGGAATCACATAGTCGAGATTGCCTTGCGCGATCGACGCGGTGATGGGGGCCATGTGCTTGTCGACGACTGCAAGGTCGGACACCTCGCGGGCGAAGATCAAATAGAGCGTGCGAAAGATGATGTTGTCGGGGTGCTTCTTGAACAGCGTCGCGACGATGTGTCGGTTGCCTTCGTCATAGAGGTCGTCCGTCAGGAGTTTTGCCGCCATCAGCCGATGTCTGAGTTCAGGCCCCTCGACCAGCACGGTCTTGAAGCCGGCGAGGAGTTCCTTCTGCTGGCGGCTCAGGAAAATGCGGGTGAGGACGAAGGCAAGGTCCGGATCCTTGAACGCCATCGGCAGGATCAGACTTCCGATCGCCAGCGCCTGATTGTCGTTGCCGCAATCGCCGTGCAACAGCAGCGCTTCGCGAAGATAGTCCTCGCGACGGGGCTTTTGCCTGCCTGCCAGCTCGTAGGCGCTCGCCGCATCCGATTTAAACCCGAGCTTGAGCAATGTCTTCGCCAGCAGCGCGTAGGTCTTGGGTGACCTGTCGACGTTAAGCAATTCGTTCAGCGTTTCGAGCGCGCGCGTATATTGTCCCTTCTGATAGAAACCGGACGCTGTCACAAAGGCGTTTTTCGTATTCACGAGCGAGAACTCCGAGCGGAATGTTGAACTGGCTCCGGTCGAAGACCGAGCGCCGGCATCATGGATTCGCCCCATCATCGCGCGCGTAGCTTGCCTGAAACCGAAGCATCGATCGATAGGTCTTCATGCTTTCTTAGCCACGTTCCGGAGAGATATTTCCCGGCAGCCGGCGTTTAAGGAATTCGCAAGCAATGGATGCGAGTGTCCTTGCGACATGACGGGTTTGGTCCGCTAGGAAATGGATCGAGGTGCATGAAGCCGCTCCGTCATCGCCGGTATTCCCAGTCCGGTATGTCCTCCTTTTTGTATCCAGTTTTCAGGGGACAACCTCAATGACCAGCATCATTACCAACAATTCCGCAATGGCCGCCCTCCAGACGCTGAAGGGCATCAGCAGCAGCCTCCAGAGCACGCAGAACGCCGTTTCGTCCGGCCTGCGCATCTCCAAGGCTTCCGACAACGCTGCTTACTGGTCGATCGCCACCAGCATGAAGTCCGACGACAGCGCCCTCGGCGCCGTTTCTGACGCTCTCGGCCTCGGCGCCGCCAAGGTTGACACCGCATCGACGGCCGTCACCAGCGCCATCGACGTCGTCGGCCAGATCAAGGACAAGCTCGTCTCCGCCATGGAAGGTTCGGTTGACAAGTCGTCCGTCCAGGAAGAAATCGGCCAGCTGCAGCAGCAGCTGCAGAGTGTTGCCCAGTCGGCTTCGTTCAACGGCGAAAACTGGGTCGTAGCCGCAAACGGCGACTCCGCATCGGTTGTTGCCTCCTTCATCCGCGGCACCAACGGCACCGTTTCGGTCAGCACGACGTCCTACGCGTTCGACTCCGGCGCAACCGGCAACGTTCTGTTCGGCGCGAGTGCATCCGGCACGATCGACACGACGTCGGGCATCCTCGGCACCAAGACCGGCAGCTACTCGGTGTTCAGCCTTGACATCTCCAGCATGACTTCTGGCCAGATCTCCAGCGCCCTGAACATGGTTCAGACCGCTCTGAACTCCCTGACCAGCATGGGCTCGAAGCTGGGCTCGATCTCCAGCCGTATCGACCTGCAGACGAGCTTCGCTTCCTCGCTCTCCAGCTCGATCGAATCGGGCGTTGGCAAGCTGGTTGACGCTGACATGGAACAGGAATCGAGCAAGCTGTCCGCTCTGCAGACGCAGCAGCAGCTGGCCATCCAGTCCCTGTCGATCGCCAACTCTTCGACGCAGTCGATCCTGTCGCTCTTCCGTTAATCGGAAGCGTCGGCTACGCGCTGATCGAAATTCCTAAAGAAGAAGTTAACCGCGCCTATCTAAGGCGCGGTTTTTTTTATATTTTCAGCCTCAAGGCGGTTCAGCTTTTCTTAACTATATTGCTGTTTCTTAGGACCATCGAAGCGGCGAGTTAACCTTAACGGATTTGGTTAACAGGCATGATGCTGAATGCCGTTACCGGTTCTTAGTCCGGAATGTCCCTTATTTAACCACTGCCAAAGGGGCAAAATATCATGACGAGCATTCTTACCAATAACGCCGCAATGGCTGCTCTCCAGACGCTGCGCACCATCGGCTCCGACCTGCAGAGCACGCAGAACGCCGTTTCGTCCGGCCTGCGCATCTCCAAGGCTTCCGACAACGCTGCTTACTGGTCGATCGCCACCAGCATGAAGTCCGACGACAGCGCCATCGGCGCCGTTTCTGACGCTCTCGGCCTCGGCGCTGCCAAGGTCGATACGGCAACCACCGCCGTCACCAGCGCCATCGACGTCGTCGGCCAGATCAAGGACAAGCTTGTCACCGCCATGGAAGGTTCGGTTGACAAGTCGTCCATCCAGGAAGAAATCGGCCAGCTGCAGCAGCAGCTGCAGAGCGTTGCCCAGTCGGCTTCGTTCAACGGCGAAAACTGGGTCGTAGCCGCAAACGGCGACTCCGCATCGGTTGTTGCCTCCTTCATCCGCGGCACCAACGGCACCGTTTCGGTCAGCACGACGTCCTACGCGTTCGACTCCGGCGCAACCGGCAACGTTCTGTTCGGCGCGAGTGCATCCGGCACGATCGACACGACGTCGGGCATCCTCGGCACCAAGACCGGCAGCTACTCGGTGTTCAGCCTTGACATCTCCAGCATGACTTCTGGCCAGATCTCCAGCGCCCTGAACATGGTTCAGACCGCTCTGAACTCCCTGACCAGCATGGGCTCGAAGCTGGGCTCGATCTCCAGCCGTATCGACCTGCAGACGAGCTTCGCTTCCTCGCTCTCCAGCTCGATCGAATCGGGCGTTGGCAAGCTGGTTGACGCTGACATGGAACAGGAATCGAGCAAGCTGTCCGCTCTGCAGACGCAGCAGCAGCTGGCCGTCCAGTCCCTGTCGATCGCCAACTCTTCGACGCAGTCGATCCTGACGCTCTTCCGTTAATCGGAAACGTCGGCGCAGCGCGCCGGTCGAAATCTTTGAACAAGAAGTCAACCGCGCCTATCAAAGGCGCGGTTTTCCTTTTTTCGTCGCTTGCTGCTGCGGTGGCCTCTACGAGGCGGCCGCGAGTGTTGCGCCAGCCTTGCCGCGAACCGCATCGACGAAGCCGTCGAACAGCTTGCGCATGGCGACCTGCTTGTAGGGATAGATGGCCGGATCATCCATATTGTGGACCACCATCGCGACATCGAGCTCGAACACCAGCAGGCGCCCGTCGGGGAGTTCGGCGCAGTCGATGCCGAAATAATCGAGCCCGATGTGGCGGTGGAGAGCCGCAAAACTGTCCTTGTGACGAACCGCGAAGTCCGTATCGAAGTTCTCCATCCAGGCCTGCTCGACGGCGCGCTTTGCCGGGTTTTGCCCCATGCCGGCGCTCAGATAGTGCACGATCCAATGGTCGGAGAGCGCCATGTGGCTCGCGAAAGCCCTGCCGTTGATGAACACGACGCGCTGCTTGTTGTAGTAGCCGTCCGGGCCGCGGAAATCGATGAAGGGCGCGACGTAGAGCTCGGGAGCGGGCTGTATCTCCAGCCAGGCTGACAGTCCCGCCAGATCGGCGATGCGCTCCATTCCGTGGCCGGCATGGGTGCTGATCGGCCGGATGACGAGCGGGAATGCGAGGCCCGGAACGCAGTCTTCCAGGCGTTTGACACCCGCGCCCACGGCGACGAGATCCTGACGTGATACGCGATAGGTGGCCGGCGAGAGGATTGATGGTTCATTGGCCAGCATTTCGCTCACGCCATCACGTGTCAGCCTGCTGATCAGTTCGGGATTGCGGTTCATGACAGGGCCGTCGAAACCTGCAAGCAGCTTTTTCATATGGGCGAGGAGAGGTGCGTTTTCGGTCGATTCCCCGATTGCCATGAAGGCCACGTCGTATTCCGGCAGATCTGCGAGCGCGGTGGTCTCGAGGTCGACATAGTGCAACCACAACACACAATTGCTGCCGGCCAGCAGGAAGTCCACCGGCGTGTTCGCCATGAAATCGCCTTCCGTGACGAAGGCCAGAAGGCGCGGGCCGGTTCCATTGCCATGGACCACACAGAAATCGCGGCGCAGCTGCACGGCATTGTGCAGGATCTGGCGGGCCTCCTCGGTGCGGCTCAGCGTTTGCAGGATCGTCGCCAGATCCAGGAATGCGGCGGCATCGGTGTGATCCGCCGTCGCGCGCTGCATCAGCTCGTTCCAGAGCGGCGTCACGTCGCGGCCGGCATAGACGAGCGATACGATTCTCTGCATGCCCAGAATGCGGGCTGCGGCCGACGTGTCCAGTGAGGCCGAGGCGGTAAAAGGGGCTTTGGTCATCAGCATTGGCGAAGATCCTGTCGGGAACCGAGTGTCAAAATGCCCTGAACGAGCGCGTCTATGTCCGCCTGTCGCGTGCGATGGTTCACGATCGCGGCGCGGATTGCCGGCTGTCCGTTCAGATGGGTCAGAGACGGAGCGACCCGGCCTTCGGCATGGAGGCGTTCGACGATATCAGCGTTAATGGCCGGTGGTGCCTCGCCGTCGGGGCCGACATAGGCAAAGCAGACGATATTGAGCGTGACAGGCGCCAGCAGCTTCAGGACCGGTTCCCGCTCGATCCTTTGGGCGAGGCCGCGCGCCAGCATGCAATTGGCGCTCATCGCATTGCCCAGCGCCTTGACGCCATAGGTCTTTAGAGTGAACCAGGTCTTCAGCGCGCGGAAGCCACGGGAAAGATCCGGGCCGTAATCGCAGGGCCACCAGTCGCCGCCCGCAAGGCCCGTGGCTGCGCGGCTGAGATAGGCGGCTTCCGATGCAAAGGTTTGACGCTGCCACTCGCTGTCCCGAACGAGCAGGAAGCCGGCATCGTAGGGTACCTGGCCCCATTTGTGGAAATCGAAGGCCAGCGAATCGCAGGTCTCGATGCCCGCGAACAGATCGGCGAGATCCTCGCTCAGGATACCCAGCGCGCCCAGCGCACCGTCGACGTGAAAATGAAGATCGTAGCGGTCAGCGATGCCGCGCAGGGCGGCCAGATCGTCAACGGCGCCGGTATTCACGGTTCCCGCGCTTCCGATCACGAGAAATGGCGTGTGCCCCTCTTGCCTGTCGCGCAGGATCGCCTGCTCCAAGGCGGGCACATCGATCTGCCCGGCGGTGTTGACCGGGATGCGCCTCAGCTGATCGCTGCCGATCCCGGACATCTCGAAGGCGCGCGGCACGCAGCCATGCACCTCACGCGACGCATAGGCCACCAGCCGAGCTTCGTCGGATAGCCCCGTCGCTCGAACATCGGCGCCGAGTTTGCGGCATCTTGCAAGTTGCACCGCCACGAAATTGGCTTGAGACGCGCCGGTCAGGAATATGCCGCCGGCCGTATCCGGAAACGAGAATATCTGGCGTGTCCAGCGGATGATCTGGCGTTCGACCTCGATCGGCATGTGGTCTCGCCCGCCGAGATTGGCGTTCATCCCTCCGGCGAGCATTTCGGCAAGCATGCCGGTAACCGTGCCGCCGCCCTGCACCCAACCCATGAATCCCGGATGGATATTGCCGCTGCCATAGGGGAGAATGTTGTCGCGGAAAATCGCATGGACATCTTCGAGGTCGCTTGCTTCGATGGGCAATGGTGCATCGAATAGCGCGCGTCCGGAAGACGGGGCGGGTTGCCAGACCGGCTTTGCAGCAAGTGTTTGCAGATGATCGAACATGTCGTCCAGCATCTGATGACCCTGCTTGCGCAAGGCCTGCCAGTCGTCGGGATCGAGGCTCGTCCGCTGATGGCGATCATCCGCCATCCGTCCGGCGTCCTGCAAGCTAAACATCATCACCTCGTAATCGGCCGTTGGGCCGACATTGCCGCCTGGCCGCGTCTTACTCGACATTCGTCGGATCGGCGCAATGCTATGCCGTCCAAGATGGCGCGAGGCTGACTTGCGTTGTTCAAACGCTCCAAAATGGCAAGATCCCCCCGAAATCGATGCTTTCATGCGCGCGGAGCGAAAAGCTCTTGGGCATACGCAATGCAAGGTGGTGCAGATGGATTCCCCGAGGGCTCGATTGGCTATTCTCCGGGAAATATGATTCCGTTAATTTTTACGCGCGGCATTAACCTTTTGTTAAGGCTAATGCTGTCATTTGCAGCTAACGCAACGGTTGGTTAACCACTCTTAAGAGCCGGTTAACAAGCATGAGGCTGATTGCCGTTCCCGGCCGCAGACCGGAATGTCCCTTCCAAACTCAGCCACAAGGGGCACCCTTCGATGACCAGCATCCTCACCAATAACGCGGCAATGTCCGCTCTTCAGACTCTGCGCTCCATCAATACGAACCTCGAAGATACTCAAAGCCAGGTTTCTTCCGGCTATCGTGTCGCCAAGGCATCCGACAACGCTGCCTATTGGTCGATTGCAACCACCATGCGCTCCGACAACAGCGCGCTCTCCGCCGTCTCCGACGCGCTGGGGCTGGGTGCGGCCAAGGTCGATACGGCCTATACGGCAATGGACAATTCCATCACCGTCGTTCAGCAGATCAAGGACAAGCTCGTCGCCGCAACCGAAAACAGCGTCGACAAGGCTGATGTGCAGGAGGAGCTCGCGCAGCTTCAGCAGCAGTTGGAGAGCATTGCCCAATCCGCCTCCTTCTCCGGACAAAACTGGATGTTTGCGGCCGATGGTGCGTCGGCTTCCGTCGTCTCTTCCTTCGTGCGCAACAATGACGGTACTGTTGCCGTCAACAGCACCAGCTACAGCTTCGATACCGGGTCGCAGGGCAATGTCATGTTCGGCGCGGATGCTGCGGGCGCCATCGATACAAGTTCGGGCATCCTCGGTACCAAGCAGGATATCAACGGCACATCCTATTCCGTATTCAGCCTCGATATCACCAACATGACGAGCGGTGATATCGCCAAATCGATGAACCTTGTACAAGGCGCCCTCAACGCCATGACAAGCACCGCTTCGCAGCTCGGTTCGCTCTCGACACGCATCGATCTGCAGACCAGCTTCGTCTCCTCCCTGCAGGATACGATCGACTCGGGCGTCGGCAAGCTCGTCGATGCGAACATGGAAGAAGAGTCGAGCAAGCTTTCGGCGTTGCAGACGCAGCAGCAACTGGCGATCCAATCGCTGCAAATCGCCAACAGCAGCGCGCAGAACGTCCTGGCGCTCTTCAAGTGAGCCTTGACCGGAGCTTACGTTGAGATGGCGCGGCGGCTTTTCTCTCTTGTCGCCGCGCACAAGCTTTTGTTAACCTTGCCGCGTAACTGATTTGCAGTTTTCTGCGCAGGGCCCGTTTTTCGATCTCTTTGGAGCGATTTCGGCACCTTGTTTTAGCGACGGGCCGTGCCGGGATCTCTCCCGCTGGTGGGCATGAGGCCAATCGTTGCTGCCGGATCGGCCCGGTTTGCCAGTTCCAATGGAATTACGGATGTTCAGATGAGCAATGTGACGACGAATCGTGCCACGTCCGCGGCACTGACCGTGTTACGCGGAGTCAACAAAGATCTGGGTATCGTGCAGCAGCAGGTTTCATCCGGCTTTCGCGTCGAAACTGCAAGCGACGATCCCACCTATTGGTCGATGGCGACAACGATGCGCTCGGACCAGAGCAGCCTTTCCACGATTACGGACGCACTCGGCCTCGGCTCGTCCAAGGTCGACACGGCGTCCACGGCCATGGATAGCGTCGTAAGCCTGCTGACCCAGATCCAGGCGAAGTTGGTTTCGGCGCAGGAGCCCGGCACGAACAAGGATGCCGTCAACGCCGATATTCAGCAGCTCAAGAGTCAGCTGCAATCGGTCACGCAGTCGGCGTCCTTCTCCGGCGAGAACTGGCTCTACAATACCAATCAGCAGGCCACGACGCAGCAATCCGTAATCAGCAACTTCACCCGCGGTGCCAGCGGGCAGATAAGCCTCGTGTCGATCAACTACGACAGTTCACAAACCCTGATGATCGATACTGCCGATCCGAGCCGCGGATTGCTGACCAAGAATGTCGATGCAAGCACGTTCGACACCTCGAGCAGTGGCAGCACTACGGCCCGCAACTATTATCTTCTGGCCGCCGATAGCGGCACGACGCCGACCGGCGGGACGGAAATCGCGATCTCGAGCAGCACGACGGACGCTGAATTGACGGATATGCTCAATGTCACGAATTCGCTTCTGACGTCGGCAACCTCGGCGGATTCGACCCTGGGCCTGATGAAGTCGCGCATCGATGACCAGTCCAGCTATATTTCCAAGCTCAGTGACGCCATCAAGAGCAGTGTCGGCGATCTCGTCGATACGAACATGGAAGAGGCGTCGGTGCGGCAGAATGCCCTCCAGACGGCGCAGCAGATGGGCGTCCAGTCATTGTCGATCGCCAATAGCATGGCGAACAAGGTGTTGATTCTCCTTCAGGCGAAATGATGGTCGGGCGGCGCGGCCAGATCGGCGACGGTCCTGTCTTCATCCTCGCACAAGTTTGACTGCCTACGGTCCATCGCAGTGGCATGGTTGCGCAGTTTGCCGGTGACATCAGTCGTCATTTCCGGCAGCGCAGCCACAGGACGGAAACCGGAAGCGTGATGATCGACGTTTTGAGCATGGGAATTGTTCGGCCCTCTTATGGTATCCACTCGCAGCGCCTTGCCGATGTGAACGGGGAGATGCACGCGTGAGCTTGGTATTATCCCGATACCTCAAGGATTTCAGCGCCGAACAGGCACCATCCTCCGACGTGGTGGACATGGCGTTCGGCGAGATGGCCGTTGTCCCAGATAGTCCGGTAGAGCCGCCGGTTGATATCGAGGCGGAGCGCCGCGAGGCATATGCGGAAGGGCACGAGGCGGCCACGCAGCAACTGTCTGAGAAGCATCAGGTTGAGCTCGAGGCCATGGCGGGCTCGTTCCGCAGCGAAATCGACGCCCTGCGGGCACGCTATGAGGAGCAGGCGGCGGAAAGGATTGCGGCAGACATGACGCGTATGGCGACGATGCTCGGCCAGGCGATCAGCGCGGAAGCCGCCGCGGTGCTTGCGCCGATCATGACCGAAACGCTGACCGCCAGCGCCGTCGCCGATCTCGCCGATCTGGTCAAGGCGGCGATCCTCGACGGCAGCGCCGGTCCGATTGTGGTTAGCGGGCCCCATCATCTCTTTGAAGCCCTTCACGCCCATCTCGGCGACGATGGCGCTCTCCTGCGCCACGTCGAAGCGCCGGATGTCGATCTCGCCGTCACGATCGGCGATAGCGTTCTTGTGACGCGCATGTCCGCCTGGGCCGCCAGCCTGAGAGAGATTCTGAAATGAGCGACGGCGATCAAAATCACGGCAAGCATGAGATCATCATCGTCAAGCGGCATAGCGGCCAAGATCAGGATACCGGCCATGGCGGTGCATGGAAGATCGCCTATGCCGACTTCATGACGGCCATGATGGCGTTCTTCCTGGTGATGTGGCTCGTGAACGCCGCAAACGAGGAAACGAAGGCCTCGGTCGCCTCCTATTTCAATCCGATCAAGCTTGCCGATGAGAAGCCGACGGAGAAGGGTCTCAAGAAGCCTGTCGACCAGGCTGAAGGCGAGAAGAATCAGCAGAAATCAAATAAGCCGCAAGACAGACCGAACGACGGCAAATCCGCCAAGACGGGCGAAGACCTGACGTCCACCTCCGGCGACGAGACGAACTACTCGGAGGCTGACTTCTTCGAGAACCCCTATTCGGTCCTGGCGGAAATCGCACAGGAAGTCGGTCAGCAGGCCAATGTCAGCGCCAAGGGCGAGGGCGGTGCCGCCCAGTCGGGTCCGGCCACGGGCGCGGACGGCGGTCAGGCCTATCGCGATCCATTCGATCCGGATTTCTGGACCAAGCAGGTCAAGGTCTCCAGCGCGTCGAAGAATGCGAACGAGGAACAGTCCGCCAAGTCGGATCAGTCGCCAAAGGGCGAAGTCATCGCGCTTTCCAAGGCAACCGCTGCCGATACCGGCCAGCCGGCCAATCAGCCTCAGACCCCGGAACAGCAACCGACGGTGAGCGAGCAGCAGGCATCCGGCGCGCAGCAGCAGAACAATCGGGCAGGAAAGTCGGCACAGACCGCGAGCGCCGTCGGGCAGAGCGATGCCTCGACCTTCGAGGACAACGCCGCCGTGGCGCAGGGCAAGAGCACGACGCCGACCAAGGAGCAGCAGCAGGAAGCCAAGGAACTGCAGCAGGCGATACAGGCTGAGATCAACGGTGTCGCGGGCCAGCTGGCCGAGGGTCTGCAGGTCACGTCGACCGAAGGCGGTCTGTTGGTGACGATCTCCGATCAGAGCAACGACCCGATGTTCAACATCGGTTCCGCCGTGCCGCGCCGGGAAATGGTGCTGGCAATGGAGAAGATCGGCAAGATCCTGGCTGAGCGCAAGGGATCGATCCTGGTCCGGGGCCATACCGACGGACGCCCCTATATGGTTGGCGGCCGTAACGACAACTGGCGGCTGTCGCTCGACCGCGCCCAGAGTGCCTACTATATGCTGACCGGCGGCGGACTGGATGAGAAGCGAATCGTGCAGGTCTCCGGCTTTGCGGACCGGCGCCTGAAATTGCCCGACGATCCCTTCAACGACGCCAATCGCCGTATCGAGATCCTGATTGCGAACCCGTCGAGCCAGGCGTCGAAAGACCAGGCACCTCCCGATACCCAGAACCCCGTGAAGCCCGTCCCGGGCAAGGGCAAGTCAGGCCAAGGCAAACAGGGATAGTCCATGATGCGCAAACAGCATCGTCATAGCCTTGTGCTCGCGCTGACCTTCGGCATGCTCCTGCCGGGGGGCGTGCGCGCCGAGGGGCAGGACATCCTGCCACTCTACAAGATGCTGCGCTCGCTCGAATTCATCCAGGATTCCGTCGTCGCGGGCGACAGCTCCGCCGGTGAAATGCAGCGTTTCATGCTGGCCACAATCGATGAGCGCCTGCGCAATGCGGACAAGGCTGTTTTCGACGACGACCGTAACGTCGATGCGGCCCTGATCTACACCATGAGCGGTGGCAATCCGGAAACACTCGAATATCTGATGTCGCGCGACGTCAACGGCAATTTCGACAACCGGGTTGCCGACCTTCTCAGGAAGTATCTGAACGGCAAGGGTCTGCTGGTCGTCAACACGCTCGCCGACATTGCCAAGGAATATCGTGACAAGCCGATCGGCCCTTACCTCGCACTGGTTGCCGGCAATGTGATGTCCGGCAAGAACGCGGCGGCGGCCTTGAAGCTTTACGACTGGGCGCGATTGACCGCACCGGGGACGATCGTAGAGGAATCGGCACTTCGACGCTCGCTTGCACTGTGCGCCGATGCCGGGCTGGTGCCATCAGGGCTCGAATATGCGCAGCGCTACACGAGGCGCTTTCTGCATTCGCCCTATGCAAGCCAGTTCGCCGATCTTTTCGTGCAGCTGGTCGTCGACCACGACTCCGATGTCAAACAGCAGGATATCGTCGATATCCTCTCCTTCATGGATCCTCCCAGGCAACGGGAAATCTATCTGCGTATGGCACGCCGCGCGGCGATCGCCGGCAAGTCCGATCTCGCGACGCTCGCGGCCGGTCGCGCCCAGGCGATATCAAATGACGGTAGCGATGCCTTCGGCGCATTGGCGGGCTTCTACGGCGGGGTTGCGGGCGTATCCACGCCAGCTCTGCAATCGGCGGTCAACAATCTCAACCAGATGCCTGCGGGTGAATTGAACACGCAGGATCGTGCGTTGCGCGATGCTGCCAAGGCGGTGGCGCAGGAGATCCTGCGCGCACCGGACCCCGTAAGCCTCGGGCAAGGCACTCTTCCTAATCTGCCAAACCAACAGAGTACTGAACACGATGCTGCTGTGACGAATCAACCGGGAGGCCAATTGCCCGGCACGGCGGGTGTTGAGGAGGGAGCCGCGGCAAGCGCGGCTCGTACCCCGGAGGGAGGGCGGCAGGAGGCCGACTCTTCGTTCAATGCATTCGTCACGACGAGCCGTTCGAAGCTTGATGCGATCGACGGCATGTTGAAGCAGGAAAGTCATTGATCATGAACGACATCGGTATATCCGGCGCCTCTTCGGGGGTGGATGTTCTTGCTTCCGCCAAGGGTGCCCGCCCGGGAAAACAGGATGACGGCAAGGGATTTCTGGATGCGCTGACCGGCTCACTCGGCAACGGACGTAACACGTCGGGGACGAGTGCCGGTACCGACGCGAATGCCGCTGCCGATATGAACGAGGACACGGATACGGATACGGGGAAGGCAGCGTCGGGCGATAAGGCGCCTGACGCTCTGGCTTCCAGCGCTCTGGCTGTCGACGAAAGCATCGATGCCGGGGCTGGAATGATCGATACGTCCGCCGCCAATCTGGCCAATCTCGCCGGCCTGCCCAAGGGCGCCAAGCTTGCCCAAGGTGCAGGGACAGCCACTCTCTCCAAGTCGTTGATAGAGCTTCAGAAGGCGGCTGCGGCCGATGCTTCCGCCGGCTCCGCTACTGACCCGGCTGCCGCGACGACGGATCAGGCCATGCCCTCTTCCGAAGCGGGTGAGGCGGGTAAAGTGCCAGTGCAGCCCAAGAGCCTGGATCAGCTCGCCGATATCGCGCAGCAATTGGTCGAGGTGGCCACCGCCGTTGACCAGCCGGCACCGGGCGAAGGTGACGGCAAGACACCGGTCGTAAAGGGTGGCAAAGGCACGTCAACCACTGATGACGGTAAGTCTTCAGTGACACAAGGCGCGCATACGGCTGGAACGATCTCGGACGCCTTGTCGCTCCTCAACGCTCCGCAGACCGTTGCCGCGGCGCAAGCCGTAGCGGTACCAAATGGTCAGGCTACAGGCGATACGAAGGTTCAGGGAGCCGTGCTCGGCAAGGCGGCGCTGACGCAAGACTCGTCGGACAATACGGCGGCGTTGCCAAGCGACGGCAATGAAGCGGATACGGCGCAGACATTTCGGGTGGCGCGCGCAGATGGACGAGGCGGCTCGCTCGACATGTCGATCACCAAGAATGGTGACGACGCGGCAGATGTCAATGTGGCGGCCTCGGCGAACGGCGATGGGCAGTCGGTCACAGTGCTCGACAGTCGCCGCTATCTGGGCCTGACCGCTAGCCCCAACTCGGCGCTCGTTGCCGGCTCGCTTGCGGGCGATCGCGAGTGGTCGGCTGCGATGCAGCCGGGCTCGGCGCTCTCCAACGCAGCAAGTCAGACGAGCACCGGCAAGGTCGTCAACACCCTCAAGATCCAGCTGCGCCCCGACAATCTCGGCGATGTCACGGCCACCATGCGGCTTTCCGGCGACCAGTTGAGCGTCGACCTGAAGGTGCAGACAGGCGAGGCCTACAGACAGCTCCATGCCGATCAGAGCCGCATGGTCGATGCGCTGCGGGCTCAGGGCTATCAGGTCGACAGCATCACGGTGACGATGGCGTCGAATGCGGATCAACAGTCCGACACCGGCAGCCGGCAATCCGGATCGGGGCAGTCGCAACAGCAATCCCTCTTGAACCAGGGGCAAGGCGGCGATGCACGGCCGAAGGGCCAGAACTATTCGGGACAGCAGGCAAATGGCAATAACGGCAATCGCAGCTCGGGTGAGCGCGGCGTGGAAGACGGCGCTGCTGGCAACGCTCTGCGTTCTCGCTCTGGCGCAGTTTACCTGTGAGGCGTTCGCATCCGGAAACGCGACGCCACCCGATAACGGTGCCGCCGGCCTCTGCGAACGTGAGATTCAGTCGGCCGCCGCGAAATACGGAATACCGGAAGGAATCCTTTACTCGGTCGGGTTGACGGAAACGGGACGCAAGGGTTCGCTCTATCCTTACGCCCTCAATATCGAAGGCCGGCCGGTCTTCCCGCCGTCCGAAAATGCCGCCCTGCAAGCTTTCGCCGCAGCGCGACAGAACGGCGCAAAGCTTATCGATATCGGCTGCATGCAGATAAACCAGTATTTCCACGGCGAGAATTTCGCCTCTGTTGCCGCTATGTTCGATCCTCGCAGTAACGTCGAGTATGCCGCCAAGTTTCTCCGCAACCTCCATGACCAGCATGAGACTTGGACGATGGCGGTAGCTAGATACCACGCCGGTCCGAACAATAACCCCGCCCAGAAGGTCTATGTCTGCCGCGTGATCGCCAATCTGGTTGCCACGGGCTACGGAAAATGGACGCCCAACGCGGCGACCTTCTGCCAGGATTAGACAACCTATAGGTTGCATACCGCTTCCGGTTAGCCGCCACTAACCCTTTCGATGTAGTTGACAGCCGCGAGATGGCCTGAATTACGCATATTCGTAATGTAATAACTAACTACTTTTTTATCGGTGTAAATTGCCGAGCACCCACTATATCTAGTGCAAATCGCTCCTTGAAAGTTAATCAATTATTAATTCCCGTCACTCATTTCCGACAGTTGTTCGTGATTCGCCCGATTCGTACCCATAGTTCATCGAAACACCACACTGATTCGGAGGCGGACGAATGATCGTAGTGGTTGATGAGCGAGAGCTTGTTAAGGACGGATATACTTCACTCTTTGGACGGGAGGGCATCCCGTCCACGGGATTTGATCCTCGCGAATTTGGCGAATGGGTCACGACGGCGGCAGAGGGCGATATTGCGGCGGTCGAGGCATTTCTAATCGGGCAGGGACAGCACGTACACGAGCTTCCCAGGGCGATCCGTGACCGGACGATGGCACCCGTCATCGCGGTCAGCGATCATCCCTCGCTTGAATCGACTCTTGCGCTTTTTGATTGTGGCGTCGACGATGTGGTCCGCAAGCCGGTGCATCCGCGGGAGATCCTGGCGCGTGCCGCGGCAATCCGCCGTAGGCTCAAGGCCATCAACAACTATACCGATATCGGCGCGATTCGCATCTTTGCCGATGGTCGCGACCCGGAAATCAACGGTGATGTCTTTGCATTGCCACGGCGTGAGCGGCGCATCCTGGAATACCTGATCGCCAATCGCGGTCGCCGGGTAACCAAGACGCAAATCTTCAATGCCATCTACGGCATCTTCGATGAGGAAGTCGAAGAAAACGTGGTGGAGAGCCATATCTCGAAGCTGCGCAAGAAGCTGCGCAAGAAGCTTGGTTTCGATCCGGTCGACTCCAAGCGCTTCCTTGGTTACTGCATCGATTGGAGCTGAAGCTCCCGCTCCTGCCTCCAGCCAGTTGAATTCAAACAGAAGCCCGGGAATCCAGCGATTCTCGGGCTTTTGCTTGGGCAGTCGTCAGGCTGATGTTTCCTTTCGAAGGTGCGTCGTCTCTTACCGTTTGGCGTCTCGCTGATGCCCGGGCGGATGCAATGCGACGCTCTTTGAAAAGTCACCTCGCGATGAATGACTTTTCCTCCTCTCAGACAGCTTCACGCAAGGCCCGCCACCTACTCTCAGTCGCAAGAAGGAAAACGAGGATTCCAGATGAGCATTTTCGGTAGCATGAAAACCGCGGTTTCAGGGATGAATGCGCAAGCGAATCGTTTGGCAACCGTCTCTGACAATATCGCCAACTCCAGCACGACAGGCTACAAAGAGGCGACGACGAGCTTCTCCTCCCTCGTGCTGCCTTCTTCGGGCGGCAGCTACAATTCCGGCGGCGTGGAGACTTCGGTTCACTATGCGATTTCGCAGCAGGGCAACGTATCGTCCACCACTTCGAGCACCGACCTTGCAATCCAGGGTAACGGCTTTTTCGTCGTTCAGAGCGCGGCGGGACAAACGTTTCTAACCCGCGCCGGCGACTTCTCGGCCGACGCCAGCGGCAACCTGGTCAATTCCGCCGGCTTTACGCTGATGGGCTATTCCGCCGCGGCTGGCTCCCCTTCGGTTGTCGTCAACGGCTTCGGCGGCATGGTCCCGATCAATGTCAACCAGAGTGGCGTAACTGCGGTCGCGACGACGACCGGCACCATGTCGGGTAATCTCGATTCCAACGCCGACATCGCCACCAGCAGCGCGACCGGATACCTGCCGTCCGAAAACCAGTCGCCAGTCACCACCGACACGAGCAAGGCTTCGATTACGGGCTACGACAGTCAGGGCAACGCCGTCACCTTCGACGTCTACTACACCAAGACTGCCGACAACACCTGGGATGTCTCGGTCTACAACAAGGCGGACGCCGCTTCGGGCGACACGCCGTTCCCCTATTCTTCCGGCGCTGTCGGCAGCACGACCCTGACGTTCGACGACAATGGTGCGCTGACATCGGGCGGCACGTTCGACGTCACCTTCGGATCCAACTCGCAGACCATTGCCATGGATTTCACCGGCTTCAGCCAGGTAGCCACCGATTTCAGCGCCACCGGCAAGATGAACGGTCAGGCTCCCAACCCGGTGACGAGCGTCACCATCGGTAAGGATGGCACTGTCAACGCCGTCTACAAGGACAGCTCGACCAAAGCACTCTACCGCATTCCGCTCGCCACGGTGGCAAGCCCTGACAATCTGACTGTGGAAACCGGAAACGTCTATTCAGCGAATGGTGTGTCCGGCGTAACGGTCAGTGGTTGGCCACAGAGCGGCGGGTTCGGCTACATCCAGTCCAACGCACTGGAGGAATCCAACGTCGACCTCGCAACCGAGCTGACGAATATGATCGTGTCGCAGAAGAGCTACACCGCGAACTCCAAGGTCTTCCAGGCCGGTTCCGATCTTCTCGACGTTCTCGTCAACCTGCAACGTTAAAACGGATAGGGTATCGAGTCAGTCATGTCGCTCACAACAGCACTCAATAACGCACAGGCGATATTCAACAATACAGGCGCGCAGAGCAGCGTCGTATCGAACAATATCTCCAATGCTAGCAACGCGGATTATTCGCGTCGCCAGGCGATGTTGACGACCGACATGTCTGGCGCGCAGGTCGTGAAGATCGCTCGCGCCGATGAGCCAGCGCTGCAGAAGGCCTATCTCAGCAACGCGTCGGCCGACTCTGCGCAGCAGTTGCTTCTGAAGGCCTATAACAGCCTTCAGTCAGCGACACTTGGCGGCAACGACAACGAGACCGCACCTGCAACCTACCTGTCCACCTTTCAGACGGCGATGCAGACTTATGCGGGGTCGCCGTCCAGCACCACGGCGGCTCAATCCGCCATCAATGCGGCTCAAAGCCTTGCCACTGGGCTCAACGACGCCACGACCGCGGTGCAGAGCACCCGGGCCGATGCCGATAAGCAGATCGCGTCCGATGTCGATACGCTGAATGGTCTGTTGAATCAGTTCCAGACGGCAAACGACGCGGTCAAGTCCGCGACGGCAACCGCCGGACCTACTTCGAGCGCGGTTGCCGATGCGCTCGATCAGCGCGATTCCGTCTTGAAGCAGATCTCGCAGATCGTCGGTGTGACGACGGTGACGCGCGCCAACAACGACGTGGCGCTCTACACCACGAACGGTGCGACCCTCTTCGAGACCATTCCACGCTCGGTGACCTTTACGCCGACGAATTCCTACACGGCAGGCACTGTCGGCAACAATGTCTACATCGATGGTGTTGCATTGCCTGCGGGTCAGGGCGCCGCCACCACAGGGCAGGGTAGCCTGCAGGCGTCGTTGCAGGTTCGAGACGACGTCGCTCCGACCTACCAGAAGCAACTCGATGAAATCGCGCGCGGTCTGGTAACGGTCTTCTCGGAGAAGAACCAGTCGGATCCTACCGCAGCGGCACAGACCGGTTTGTTCACCTGGAGCGACGGTACTGTTCCGACCAGCGCATCGGTCGTCACGGGTATGGCCGGCTCGATCACCGTCAACTCGGCATTGATCGCCTCGCAGGGCGGCAATCCGGACCTCCTGCGCGACGGCGGTATCAACGGTACGGATTATGTCGTCAACACCAGCGGCGATAGCGGTTATTCCACCCAGCTGGATGCCTATATCACATCCATGAACACGAAGATGGACTTCGACTCCAGCGCGGGCTCCGACACGAACGCCAGCCTCATGGATTATTCGTCCAGCTCTATCGGCTGGCTCGAGGGGCAGCGCAGCACGGCAACGACGGCGGGTGAAAACACATCTGCGGCACTCTCGCGCTCCTCAAGCGCCTATTCAAACGCGACCGGCGTCAATCTCGACGAAGAGCTGACGCTGATGATGGATATCGAACAGTCCTACAAGGCTGGAACCAAGATATTGAACGCAGTCAACGAGATGCTTCAATCGGTACTGGATATTGCGAGCTAAGCCATGAAACTTTCTTTCATTTCGAGCACGGCCATTCAGAACTCCATGCGCCAGACGATCCGTCAGGCGCAGAACGAGATGACGGATGCTTCGACAGAGGCAACCACCGGTACCTATGCGGATATTGGCGTTTCGTTGGGCAGCAGCACGACGCAGAACGTCAATCTGACGAGGGAAGTGACGCGCATCGATTCGATCCTCAGCAGCAACTCGATCGCAAACCAGCGAATGACATCGTCGCAGACGGCCTTGAGCGACATGAGCTCCCAGGCCCAGAAGTTCATGGATCAGTTGGTGGCGCTGCGCGGCAACACCGACGGCAGCAGCGTGTCGCTGACGCAGCAGACGGCCACGGCGACCATGTCCAGCTTCCTTGCGGACGCCAATACCATGGTCAACGGCGAATATCTTTTCGCCGGCACCAACACCGACGTGCAGCCGGTGACCGACAACTCCTCGGCGACGACCACGGCGATCCAGACAGCGCTGACGCAGTATGCCACGGACAATGGCACAACTGTGGACCAGCTCAGCGGCGACCAGATGAAGGACTTCATCACGACCATTGTCGAGCCGATGGTCACGTCCGACAGCGGTTGGTCTAGCTGGTCGAGTGCGTCGGATCAGAACATGACGAGCCGGATTAGTAACTCTGAAGTCATCGATTCGTCGACAAATGCGAATTCCTCGGGTATGCGCTATCTGGCACTCGCAACGACGGTTGCCAATTCGCTGATGAGTACGACGCCTAGTCTCGGTCAGGACGCATTGAATGCCGTCACCGACCAGGCGACCAGTTATGCGCGCCAGGCGATAGACGGGCTTAACACCCAGGCGAGCCAGCTCGGCCTCTCTCAGTCGCGCCTGACGGATGCAAACACTGCTCTGAATGCCCAGAAGACCATTCTCAATACCAATATTGGCGACCTGACGGGAGTGGATCCCTACGAGGCTTCGACCAAGGTCAATAGCCTCCAGACCCAGCTCGAGACCGCTTACACCATCGTCTCCAAGATCCAACAACTAAGCCTTGTAAATTACCTTTGATGATCAAAGGGAAGTAATGACCAGGAAGGATGCATGAATGTATCAGTTCTCATATGCGGAAGTCATGCAGGATGCAGTGGCCGACGCCAAAGAGCGAGAACGACAAGTTCTGGACCGGTCGATTGCCCTTCTCTCTGCGGCCCGTGATGCGGGGAAATACGGCCGTGAAGCGATTGAAGCCCTGTTCTATACGCGACGCGTATGGGTCAGCTTCGTCGAGGACCTTAAAAGTCCGGAGAACCAGCTCAATGTCGAACTGCGCGCCAACCTAATTTCGATCGCCATCTGGATATTGAAGGAATGCGATCGGATCCGGCGGCGCCAGTCGGTAAACTATCAAGGCATCATCGATGTCACCACCATCATCAGGGATGGACTTAAATGAAAAGTACGCTTCGCATATCGCTTAAAGCCGGGGAAAAGATCTTTATAAATGGGGCCGTTCTGCGTGTCGATCGCAAGGTCGCCCTGGAATTCCTGAATGATGTGACTTTCCTCCTTGAGAACCACGTGCTTCAGCCCGAGGACGCGAACACCCCGCTGCGCCAGCTCTACTTCATCGCGCAGATGATCCTCATCAATCCCGAGGGCAAGGAACAGTCGATGATGATGTTCCGCAAGTCGATCGTCATGCTGCTGTCCTGCTTCCACAATGAGGAAGTGCTGGCCGAATTGAAGCGTATCGACGGCCTCGTGGCCACCGGCCGCGCCTTCGATGCACTGAAGGCGATCCGCGGGCTCTATCCGGTCGAGGACAATATCCTGAACACTCAGGAAATGCCGGCGGCCACGATCGAGCACATTCGCCGGGAGATCGCTCCATGGCAGCGGTAGATGCCGTCACGAGCAGCACGAGCACGAGCGATTCCACCAGTACCGCTGCCGCGGCTTCTGCGAGCGCTACCCTGAACTATAACGACTTCCTGCAGCTCCTCATCGCACAGATGAAGAACCAGGATCCGACCGCTCCGATGGATGCCACCCAGCAGATTTCGCAGCTTGCCAGCTTCTCTCAGGTCGAGCAGCAGATTCAGACGAACTCGCACCTCGAAACGGTGTTGCAGAACCAATGGATCTCGCAGGCGTCCGACTATATCGGCAAGGAAATCCAGAGCGCCGACGGCACGGTCACGGGCACGATCAAGGAAGTAACCGTCTATTCGGACGGTATTATCGCCGAGACCGAGGCGGGCGACAAGGTCCTGATCCAGGCCGGCGTGACGATTGCCCCGGCCGGCACGACCATTGATACGACGACATCAACGAGCGATACTAGCACCAGCGATTCGTCGAGTACGAACTAGAGCAGCAGCTCATGAGGAGCTGGCTGAACCTGAGGTGAAGATGCCATGAATGAAGCCGATGCATTGGATATCTTCCAGGCGGCGATCTGGACGGTGCTCGTGGCTTCCGGCCCGGCGGTTCTCGCAGCCATGGTTGTCGGTCTGGTGATCGCCTTGATTCAGGCGCTGACCCAGGTGCAGGAGGCGACATTGACCTTCGTGCCGAAGATCGTCGCCGTCATGGTGACCATCGGCATCACGGCCCCTTTCGTCGGCTCGCAGATTGGGATCTTTACCAATCTCGTCTTTTCCCGAATCCAATCGGGCTTCTAGATCGGAGCCGAAGGCCGAAACGGCTTTCGGTTCATACGTTTCGCTGGCTATAAACCATTCTCGCACAAGCTTCGCCTCTTAAAGATCGGTTTGAATAGGGTAAGCGGATCAGCCGTTTGCCTCCTCTCATGAAGAGACGGAACCGGTCGATGGCACAACCACCCGCAATAGCACTCCCCAAAGCCAATCCCAGTATGCGTGATGTCGGGTTCGCCCTCGGCATCATGGTCATCCTTTGCGTGCTGTTCCTGCCGATCCCGCCGTTCCTGATCGATCTCGGGCTCGCCTTTTCGATCGCGCTTTCGGTGCTGATCCTCATGGTGGCATTGTGGATCAAGAAGCCGCTGGAGTTTTCGTCCTTCCCGACCATCCTTCTGATCGCCACGATGACGCGTCTGGCGCTGAACATCGCGACGACGCGTGTCATCCTCTCGCATGGCTATGAAGGGCATGACGCCGCCGGCGGCGTCATTGCGGGCTTCGCCAGCCTGGTAATGTCGGGCGATTTCGTCATCGGTCTGATCGTCTTCATGATCCTGATCACCATCAACTTCATCGTCATCACCAAGGGCGCGACCCGTATCGCCGAAGTCGGCGCCCGCTTCACGCTGGATGCCATCCCCGGCAAGCAGATGGCGATCGACGCCGATCTTTCGGCGGGCCTGATCGATGAGAAGGAGGCACAGCGGCGCCGTCGGGAGCTGGAAGAGGAAAGCTCCTTTTTCGGTGCCATGGACGGTGCCTCGAAGTTCGTGCGCGGTGACGCGGTTGCCGGCCTTTTGATCACCTGCATCAATATCTTTGGCGGCATCATCATCGGCTATTTCCGTCACGGCATGCCGATCAGCCAGGCCGCGGACGTCTTCGTCAAGCTTTCCGTCGGCGACGGTCTGGTTTCGCAGATGCCGGCGCTGATCGTGTCTCTGGCCGCCGGCCTCCTCGTTTCGCGCGGCGGCACCTCCGGCTCCACCGACCAGGCCGTCATCAATCAGCTGAGCGGCTATCCGCGCGCGCTCGCCGTGTCGGCGGTCCTGATGGGCATCCTGGCCGTCATGCCCGGCATGCCTTTCCTGCCTTTCACGTTCCTTGGCGGCCTGATGGCTGCTGGCGCCTGGTTCATTCCGCGCCAGATCGAAGCCGAGAACAAGCTTCGCCGCGACGCCGAGGAGCAGAAGGTGATGCACACGAAGGAAATGGAGAAGGATTCGGTCAAGTCGGTTCTGAAGACCGCCGAGATCGAGCTGGCGCTTGGCAAGATCGTCTCCACCCGCCTGCTTGGCGCCCACCAGGAACTGGCCTTCCGCGTCGGCAAGATGCGCAAGAAGTTCGCGACGCAATACGGCTTCGTCGTGCCGGAGATCAAGGTGATCGACGACATGGCCATCGCCGATAAGTCGTATCAGATCCGCATCCACGGCACGACGATCGCCTCCAATGTGCTGCGCGTCGGCGAAGTGCTTGTCGTCACCGGCGCGGGCCGCAAACCCACCGTTCCGGGCGATGACATCCGCGAACCCGCCTTCGGCATGCCGGCCGTGTCCGTTCTCGAAGCCTTCACGGAGGATCTGAAGCGCGAAGGCTTCCAGCCGATCGACAATGTTTCCGTCGTGCTCACCCATATGAGCGAGGTCATTCGCAACAACCTGCCCGCACTTCTGTCCTACAAGGACGTGAAGATACTGATCGAACGTCTCGATCCCGAGTACAAGAAGCTCGCCGACGAGATCTGCTCGTCGCATATGTCCTATTCCGGCCTGCAGGCGGTGCTGAAGCTGCTGCTTGCCGAGCGCGTCTCGATCCGCAACCTGCATCTCATCCTCGAAGCCGTGGCCGAACTTGCGCCGCACGTGCGCAAGACGGAGCAGATCGTCGAGCATGTCCGCGTGCGCATGGCGCAGCAGCTCTGCGGCGATCTGGCCGACAACGGCGTATTGCGAGTGCTGCGCCTCGGCAGCAAATGGGACCTGGTCTTCCATCAGGCGCTGAAGCGCGATCAGAAGGGCGAGGTCGTCGAGTTCGACATCGATCCGCGCAGCCTCGAGGAGTTCAGCGAGCAGGCAGGCAAAGTTATCCGTGAATACATGGACCGAGGCATGCCCTTCGTTCTTGTCACGTCGCCGGAAACGCGCTCCTATGTGCGCATGATCATCGAACGCTTGTTCGCGACACTTCCGGTTCTGTCGCATGTGGAATTGGCCAAGGGGATCGAGATCAAGATTCTAGGTTCGATTTCATGATATCTGACCCCCAGGGTACCATTCTGGCGCTGTTCGTCGCCTTTTGCCGCATCGGCGGCTGCATGATGGTGCTTCCGGGGTTTTCGTCTGGCCGGGTGCCGACGCAGATTCGGCTGCTGATCTCGGTGGCCTTGTCGATGGCGATCCTGCCGCTGCTCTGGAATACGATCTATCCCGAAGTGTCGAAGAGCGGCGCGAGCTATATAGCGTTGATCTTCACCGAAACGATCATCGGTCTGATGTATGGCATGATGGCCCGGATCTATACGCTGGGCCTGCAGTTCGCCGGTACGGTCATATCGATGATGATCGGCTTCAACGCTCCGGCTGGCGCTGATATCATCGAGGATTCAAGCGAGACCTCGCTGACCAGCCTCATCAGCTTTTGCGGGCTGATGATTCTCTTCATCCTGGATTTTCATCACTACGTTCTGCAGGCGCTGGTCGATTCCTATTCCCTCATTCCCTTCGGCGGGCATATCGAGCCCCGAGCCGCGCTGATCTCCATCACGGACGCGCTGGAGGCGACTTTCTTCATCATGTTGCGGCTGGCGAGCCCTTTTCTGCTTTATGGCCTGATGTTCCAGATCTCGATCGGCTTCATCAACAAGCTGGCGCCGCAGATACCGATCTATTTCATTTCCACGCCCTATCTTCTGATGGGCGGCTTGTTCATGCTCTATCTCAGTATCGCGGCGATGATCAGCCAGTTCTCCAATGCGTTCCTCACCGTCTTCAACGGGCATTAGCGGATGAGCGGAAAGGCTGCGCAGCGCACTTCGGACGGGCTCGGGAACGCACAGACGGTGAGCAGGTAGGATATGGCGGAAAGAAGTCGTTCTGAAAAACTGAAGCGCCTCGTCGCGGTGCAGCGGCATCTGGAACGGATAGCCGAGACCGAGCTTGCCGATACGACGCGTCAGCGCTCCGATGTCACCGCATCGATGGAAAGGGTCATGGATGCGATCAGCTCCGCCGACCCCATTCATATGGCGTTTTCCATGCAATATGCCGACCGCTACGGCCGCCTGACGATCAGGGATCAGCAGCTTGAGGGCATTCAGGAGCTGATTCAGATGAAGGTCCAGCAGGAGCGCACCAAGGCAGACCGGCTGGAAGAGCATATGAAGGACGCTCGGGAGCTCGAAACGCGTGAAGCTGACGATAATGCGGTCTACGACATCGTCGATCAGCACTTCGCCGCAGCAACGCCAGCCTCCAGCAAGGTTCAAAAACCATAATCACCGCGATCATGGAGCAGGACGTGCATCGTTGGGTTGCCCGCTTGCTCTGACCGTTTGATTCGACATGCCCTCCGCGCGATCGATGCATCGTGTGTTTCCGGGGCATGCGATAGCAGAAGGAGACGTGACGTGGCTATTTCGCCTCCGAGTGATTTGGTTCTGGATGTCGTCAAGGCCGCCGATCCGACCGATGTCGAGGCTGCCCAGGCCAAGCTCGCCGCCAACAGAGCAGCCTTCGCCGCCACAAGCCTGGCCGAGAACGGCAACGGCTTCGGCTCGACAGTGGATGCGCTCAACAGCGCTGGGACGCAGGCCGGCCTCAGCAATGCGAATACGAATGCGGCCCCGACGAAGGTACCGCAGGTCTATCGCAAGTTCGAAGCCATGATGCTGCAGAATTTCGTGAAGAACATGCTGCCGAGCAGCGAGACGCTCTATGGCAAGGGTTCGGCGGGCGAGATCTGGAAAGGCATGATGGCCGAGCAGCTGGGCAACACGATCGCCAAGAACGGCGGCGTCGGCATCGCCGAAAAGATGTATCAGGAACAGGTCACCAAGATGCGCAATACCGGCGCCATCAATTCCGCGACCAATGAGAACGACAAGAAGATGGCCCTCAGCGCCATCACGGATTTTCAGCGCAAGACGCTTGCCGCGGCTGACGACAGTAGCGATAGCGATACCAGCATCACCAATCAGAACACGCTGACGTCCCAGAAAGCATAAGCGAGGTAATACCATGGAAGTGATGTCGCAGGACTATCGAATCAAATCGGTCCTTGGCCGCCTGGAGATGATTATCGACAACGAGAACAACCGGATCGGCACCGACCCGGAGTTCGATCTGAAGGTGTCGAACGCTCATAAGAGCCGCTGCCTCTACGAATTGTCGATGCTGTTTCGGGATACCGATCCGGCGGACCTCGCCGTCGCTCATATCGAGCAGCTTCATGGTCTGAAGAAGAAACTGGTTGTGAACGCGCGTCGCGTCGAGGCTCATCTCGAGGCCGTGCGTGCGGTCGCCGATATTCTGAGAAGCGCGGTGCAGAACGTCGATGCGGATGGCACCTATTCTCAAGAGCAATTCCGCGTCCGTGAGGCCGGATGATCAAGCTCGTTCTCACCGGTCTGTGGGTTTGCGCCGTAACATTGGCCTCGGTCTATTTTTCGGTGCAGACGGCGACGGCGCCCGCGATCAGTCCTGACGATGCCAAGAGGGCACAGCAGGAATTGGTCAAGGGCGAATCGATCAATGTTCCCGTTATCGCCAACGGCCAGGTGACCGGCTATTTCCTGACCCGTATCTCCTTCATGATGGAGAAGGGCAAGGCAAACACTGTGCAGATACCCTTGCCGGAACTGACGACCGATGAGCTCTTTTCGCTGCTGATCGGCAACAAGGCGATCGATATCGCCCACACCGAGAGCTTCGATGTCGCTGCCTTTCGCAGCGATCTGAAGAAGGGGATGAACGAGCGGCTCGGCGGCGACTATGTTGCCGACGTGCTGATCGAACAGCTCGACTACCTCTCCAAGGAAGAGACCCATGGCGGGGAAACCGTCGGCAAGAAAACGGTCAAGCCGGTGAAGATCGTTCCGGAAACCGCGACTGCTGAGTAGATATCGTCCTGGCAAGGCGATAGTGCCGCTCCATCCGAGGGGCGGCGAACAAGGATTTGCCGCCCGACGGCAAAGTTAAAAAATCCCTGCCGATTTCGCGCAATTGCAAGGCTTTATTCTAACGGAAGGTTGGAATTGCCTTGCTATAAGCACCTCCTATGCATGCCTCCATTGTTGCCGCACCGACGAACGGCAGCGGAGGCGCGCCTTGTATCGCCGGCACCGAATATGGTTGAGCGCTGCCGGCAGGAGGTTGTTGGATTGAACCCGGTCGCTGATTTCGCCGTACTCGCGTCACGCCGCATGATCTTCGATCTGCCGGTCTGCGATCTCGACTGGGAAGATGCGCTGACCTTCATCGATGAACTTGCATCCCTGCCGGTCGGACATACCGCAATTTCCTTCGTCAATGCTCATAACATGCTGGTGATGCTGCGCGACGAGAGCTATCGCGAGGTTCTGGAGCGCAATCTCGTTTTGCCCGATGGTGTAGGTCTCGATATCGCCTCCCGGATCGCCCATGGAGAGCCCTTTCCCGCCAATCTGAACGGCACCGATTTTGTGCCGGCGCTGCTGACCTTCATGGAGCGGCCGAAACGCATCGGTCTTGTGGGCGGCCGTCGCGCGATCGTCGAGAAGGCCGCAGAGAGAATGCGGCAACACGCGCCTTGGCATGAATTCATCGTCGTCTCGGACGGCTTCTTCGATCCGGCGAGAAGCGACGCGGTAACCAGGGAAATCAGCAGGCAGAAGATCGATGTGCTGATCGTCGGCATGGGGACGCCGCTGCAGGAAAAATGGGTTGCCGAAAACATCGGTCCGCAGCATGCGCGGCTGGTGCTGACCGTTGGCGCGCTGTTCGATTTCTTTTCCGGATCGGTGCCGCGCGCTCCGGGGCTGGTACGCGCATTGCGCAGCGAATGGATGTTCCGCCTGCTGCTGGAACCAAACAGGTTGTGGCGGCGCTATGTCCTCGGCGTGCCGCAGTTCTTCTATCAGGTGGTTCGGCACCAGTTCGGCCGCAAGGAACGTATCCTTCGTGCAGAACCACAGGAAGCGCCGCAGCCGCTGCTCGTATCGCGAGATAAGCTGGCAAGTTGATGATCGCCGACGTGGCGTTAACCATTTCTTTGGCATGAAAATTTAGAGTGGGTTAACCATTCGCATCGGTCCTCGACCATGCGCGCGAGATGACCTGCCATGTCGGAAAGCAAAGCAAGGCTCGGATTTTACCCTGACGATGCGGAAGCCTTCGAGGTTTCGCGCGGGCCGCACCGGCGTGTCTCCTCCCACCGGGAAGACAATGGCCCCTCCGTTGCCGCCCATCTGCGTGCGGCCAACTCCGACGATCCACGCGATGCGGAGCTGCGCGCGATCCTCCGCAGAATGCTGGACGGCGATCCCTATCCCGTCTCGGGTCGAAGGGCATCCGTGGCGGAAGCTTCACAGCAGGCTCAGTCTCTGACCGAGCATATCAGCAGCATTCTGAGCCATCGCCACATCGACGAGCCGATCAGTCGTCCGTCATCGGAAGCCGGCGTCGATCTGCTGGAGTTCGTGCCCGACCTGCTCGACGGCGAAACCGGGCTGCCGGCTCTGGCCGCCACACCAGCCCCTCGTGAGCAAATCCCTCCGCCGCGTCGTCGGACTTTTGGCATTGGTTCCATCGGTCTTGTCATCGCAGCTTCGCTGGCGGGAGCGGCCATTCCGACGATGCTCGCACCGCCGCCGCTCTATATGTCACAGACCATCCTGCATGCTGAAGGCGAGGGCAGGGCGCGCCAGGCATTGCTGGATGTAGCCGCAAAGCGCGCGGTCGCCCCTTCAGCCCTTTCCGACGTCGTCGCCAGGCTGAAGCTGGATCGCGATCCGGAATTTACCGGCAGCCGGGCGGGCGCTCTTGGCGTTGCCGTCGAACTCTTGTCCGGCAATGGCAATGCCTCCGATGCGCCGTCGCGCGCGCAAGCCGCTCTTCGCAAGGGCGTCGCCGTGAGCGTCGATGGCTCGACCGGCCTCCTGCGCTTGGCTGTCACCACGGGCGATCCGGTCAGATCCGCCGAGATCGCCAATCGGCTGGCTGTCGCCACCACCCATGATGCCGCCGTCGCGCAGGCGGCGGGAACGCCAGCCCTTGGTGATACGGCAGCCGACGACAGTCGCAAGGAGCTCGAGCGCGCTTCGGCCGCGCTCGCGGGCTTCAAGGCGCAGTATGGCGAAGACAGGATCGCGGCGGCACTGACGTTGCAGGAGCAACGGCAGCAGTTGGATAGCGACATCAAAGCGGCCGGTCTGGCGGTGCGTAGCGCCAAGGCCCGCGTTTCGGCGGTCAAATCCGCGACACCCGCTTCCGTGCTCGGCGGTGCCTTGCCGGGCGATCTGGCATCCGCCGCCCTCGATGATCTGCGCAGCCGTTACAACGCCGCCAAGGCGCAGCTCACGCAGCTCTCGACGCAGCTTGGGCCTCGCCATCCTCGCCTGCTCGCGCAGCAGGCGACGGTCGATGATCTCTCGGCCGGCATCCGCAGCCAGCTGCAACGGCTTGTCGTCAGCAGCGATGCAGCTCTGAAGGCCGCTCTTGAGAGCCAGCAGGCCCTTTCTGCGCGTATGACCGCTCTCAGCCAGAAGAGCGTCGGTGTTGACGTCGTCCGTCTCGCGCAATTGCAGGATGCTGTTACCGCCGCGCAAAGCCGCTACGAGGCGGATCAGCAAAGTCCCATTATTGCTCCGCCGGAAGCCGGGGCGCCGATGACCGTGGTGTCGCCGGCAGCCGCAGCTCCGCTGGACAACGATCTTGTTGGCAATCAGGCGATCGGCTTCCTGGGAGGGCTCGGCCTGGCGCTTTGCCTGGTTTTCCTGCGCAAATGGCTGACTGGGGCCGCGCCGACGGAGGATGATGCAATCGGCGATGCCGCCGTGCCCGCCACCGCTCTACAGCACGATATCGAGCTGGAGTTTCCGTCAACGCATGATGCTCCCGACGAACCTGTTGCGGCCCCTATGCCGGAAATTGGAAGCCGACCGGCCGGCGCCGATGAATGGACGCGCATTCATCAGGAGCTGGCATTCCTGCGTGCCAAGGTTCAAACCTATGCCGCGCACAGGCACGTCGGGCGCGGTTGATCGGCCCGCCGTTTTCTCCTTGCAATTACCACTTTCAGACACCATAGGGCGTTTGCAGGCAATTCCATCAGGCTGACGGCTTGTAGATTGCTGCCGAATTCATATCGGGAGACGAGCGTGACGACAGTGATCGATGGAAAGATTGCGGCGGCTTCGGTGATCGAGGCGGTGAAGGTTGCCGCCGGCGGGCTAGAGACGGAGACCGGTGTTAGGACCGGGCTTGCCGTTGTCATCGTCGGCGACGATCCGGCCAGCCACGCCT
>NZ_JAFEVL010000053.1 GCF_016901135.1 Martinezella lusitana
GTGAGCGTCCGGTGAGCCGGTTTTGGTTAGGTGCGGAATTAGCTCAAGTTACGACACAGATGATTCATTTGTGACGTAACAGGGTATGAATGGCCAAGGTTGAGATCCTGACGGGTGCCGAGCGACAACGTCGTTGGTCGACAGAACTGAAGCTTTCGATATTGCAAGAAGCGTTCAGCGCGGATGGGAGCGTTTCCGATGTAGCGCGCCGGCACGACGTTCTTCCGCAACAGATATACGCGTGGCGAAAGAAGTTCTCGCCACCCGAATTGAAGTCTCCAGAGACCGTATCGTTCATCCCGGTTTCTCTTATCGGAGCGTCAGAGAGCCCCAGCGATGGTTCCACGAGGAGCAGTGTGCGGTCGAGGCGCAAAGACGTTGAAATCGTCCTGAGGAATGGCCGCTTACTGAGAATTGCAGCGGACATGGATCTCGAGGTGCTATCGTCGCTGGTCGCTTGTGTGGAGGCGGCATGATCGGGCCTTCTGGGAATGTGCGGGTCTATCTGGCCTGCGGAGTGACGGACATGCGGCGTGGCATTGATGGACTGTCGGCGCTCGTTGAGACGGCTATCAAGGAGGCGCCGGGCTCCGGCGCAATCTTCGGCTTCCGCGGAAAACGCGCCGACCGGATCAAACTTCTGTGGTGGGACGGCCAAGGGTTCTGCCTGTTTTACAAGATTTTGGAACGCGGATACTTTCCCTGGCCAACGGCGAAAGAAGGTGTTGCGCACCTGACGCAGGCGCAGCTTTCGATGCTTGTGGAAGGGATCGATTGGCGTCGACCGGCGTGGACTTCTGCTCCCGGCCGAACGGGGTAAAAGCTATATTTTGCAAGGGCATCCGGGCTAAAATGCTAGCGCTTTCGCTGCAAATCGGCTATGTTTTTGGGCATGGAAGCACCGCCTCTGGACAGTCAGAACGAGCTATTGGCATTGCGCGCGCTCGTCGCTGAACAGGCGGCGAAACTTGAGAGCCAAGAAGCCGAAGTCAACAAACGCGACTCCATCATCGGTCTTTTGCGCGCGCAGTTGGAGCTGCTCCGACATCGGCAGCACGGCGCATCTTCAGAGAAGATCGATCGGAAGATTGAGCAATTTGAACTCATGCTGGAGGAGATCGAAGCCGCCCGCGCCGAGGCTGATGCTTGTTCTGGAAAAGGCCTGCTGCCCGATGTGGATGATGCCCCGGACAAGCCGAAACGCAGACCTCTGCCGGATGGCCTGCCAACTGAAGAGCGGGTGTATGCAGCGCCCTGCAATTGCCCGACCTGTGGCGGCACCTCCTTCTTGAAGGCGGCTGACAAGGTGGCCCAGGTGATGGAGCATGTGCCGGCTTCTATAAAGATCGTCCGGCATGTCGAGAAGCGTATGGTCTGCAGGGACTGCGATACGACCGTATCGGGTGAGATGCCGACTTTGCCGATAGAGCGAGGCAAACCCGGACCAGGCTTGCTTGCTCATATCATGGTCGCCAAGTTCGACGATCATATCCCGCTCTATCGTCTGTCCGAAATGTACGATCGGCTGGGAGTAGATATCTCGCGCTCCGTCATGGCGGACTGGGTGGGTCGTGTGTCCGTTCTTCTTGCCCAGCTCATTTTGCTGATCAGAGCCCATATCGCGGCGGTCGATCGAATACACACGGACGATACCCCGGTGGATGTCCTCGACCCTGGACGAGGAAAGACGAAAACCGGCAGGGTCTGGGTCTATGTCTTCGATGGAAGCGGTTACCAGGATCCCACTCCCGGCGCGATCGCCTATTACTATAGCCCCGACCGAAAGGGCGTGCATCCGGCTGACCACCTCGCAAACTTCAGCGGTGTGATGCATGCCGATGGCTATGGGGGTTACAAGAAGCTCTACGGCAACCAGATCGTCGAGGCCGCCTGCATGGCGCATGTGCGCCGCAAGTTCCATGATGTGATCAAGCTGAAGCCATCTCCGATCGCTGACGAAGCGCTGTCGCGCATCGGCGCGCTCTACGATATCGAGGATCGCATCCGCGGCATGCCGGCCGACGAGCGACGCAAACTGCGCCAGCAACACGCCAGGCCCATTCTGGCGGACCTCAAGAGCTGGATAGAAGAGACGCTTTCGACGCTGCCACAAAAGCAGAAGCTGGCCGAGGCAATGCGATATGCCCTCTCGCGATGGGCAGCATTGAGCGTTTACATCGATGATGGCCGTGTCGAAATCGATAACAATATCGCTGAGCGTGCCATGCGTCCGCTTGGAATCGGAAGAAAAAATTGGCTCTTCGCCGGGTCAGACAAGGGCGGTGAGCGCATCGCCAACATCCTGACCATCATCGAGACTGCCAAACTCCATGGCCACAATCCGGAGGTCTATCTCACAGACGTCCTGACCCGGATCCAAAGCCATCCAAAGGATCGGCTCCAGGAATTGCTGCCGTGGCAGTGGGCGCCGGCGAAAGACCGATACGAGGCTGCGTGATGGCACGCTCGAGGTTCATCTATACGCTTAAAGAAGTCGCCGGCATGATCGGCGAGAACCTCGAATTAATCGAGGAGGTGACCGCCAACTCGGACAATATCGCCGAGGGCGAATTGGTTTATGTCCGCGATGGCAGCGAAGATGGCACAAAAGGCCTGACCGAAAATGGAATTGACGACCTTCAAGATCTCCTCGCCGACATACGGACGTGGGATGGTGCAATCCGCCATTTCCTCGTCGATGAACAATGCGATCCCGACATGATCGAGCGCGTCATGGCAGATGAGGTGAAGCGCCTCCTATAGCTTCGGCCGCCCAAGCAAGCGAAAATGCTTTCGCCGGACGCTCAC
>NZ_JAFEVL010000012.1 GCF_016901135.1 Martinezella lusitana
CGCCATTTCCTCGTCGATGAACAATGCGATCCCGACATGATCGAGCGCGTCATGGCAGATGAGGTGAAGCGCCTCCTATAGCTTCGGCCGCCCAAGCAAGCGAAAATGCTTTCGCCGGACGCTCACGAAGAGCTGAGCAAAAGACCGTCTGCGACTTCAAAATGGGACGCGACGAATGAGGCCGCGAATTCATTGATCGATGCGCGGAACAGCGCGCGCAACCTAAAGACGTTGAGACTGCGCGAACTGCGATTGGCAAAAGAAGTCAGCGACGCGGTCGAAGCATCCGCACAGCCGAAGAAGGCAAGACCGCGCAAAAAGCCCTGATTTAAATCCGGTAAAATCGGCGCTCTGATCGTACATCGCCAGCTTCTCATACTCTTCACGAAATCGTCTACGACACGGCCGCATTCTTACGATTAAGTGCCAAACGACATGTTTCGCCCGATACGTCCCAAAGGCTGGATCGCTTGAATTTTTCCGCACGGCTCACCGCCACCTTCACGCCGGAGGAGAACGGCGAATATGTGGTCGGGATGACGACGGCGGGATATGCCTGTCAATCAGCACCGAACATTGACCCCACTTTGGGGAATCACGGCGGAATTCAACATAACTCAGGCATAAAATCGAGATTAACAAATATCTTCAGGACCCCATTGGCGCGGAATAGAAGACTACCCGAAGACTACCCCTCTAGGATTTCGAACTTTTCCGGCGGAGATACCGCCATTTCTGCCCAATCCAATTCTCCTTCAAGGGCGTGGTAAATGTCATCCTCGATCATTCCAGTCGCGCGCATCTCTGTCAGTCTTTGACGCTGTGCGTGGATGTGCCGGCGCTTTATTGCGTCACTACCGCTCTCTTCACGGGGATGATCGCCTCGCGACGCGCTTTCTTTCTCTGAGAGGTAAATCTCCCTCAATGCCTCGCTGTCCGGGTCGGAAGCACCCTCAAGTTTTGATAGGGCGACGTCCAGTAATTGCACTTGGGCCGCGGCGAGCTCTTGTTTGAACGAGCCATCAGCGGCAAACCCCAAAGCCTTTACGAGCGGTGCCAGGGTCATACCCTGTAAAACGAGAGATCCTATCACGACCGTGAGGGCGCTTAACTGAATGAGTTCGCGCTGCGGAAACTCAAGTGGAAGAGCAAGCGCGGCGGCCAAAGTGACCACGCCCCTCATTCCGCACCAAGACATGACAATCCCCACCGCGAGAGTGGGCGCTTCAACGCCACCGCGCCTCGTCCCCCAAAAGCTGACGACGCGATTGTAAGCTACAACCCACGCAATCCTTACCAGCACGACCGTTGCGAAGACCAACGAAGCGAAACCAAGAGACGGCCAGATCTGGTCTCGGGGTAATTGGAGAACCACTTGCCGTGTCAGCAGTCCCATTAATAGAAATGCCACGATATTGAGCAGAAATACCGCCGTGTTCCAAACCGAGTAAGAATGAATACGGTCTCTGGCCGATTGACGCCGCGGAATATGGTGCGAAATTACCATAGCGTACGCCACGACGGCCAGCACCGCCGAAATCTTAAGATGACCGGCAACAATCCAGACTCCGAAGGTCATCGCAAATTCGGATAGCGTTCCGGCAAGCGTTCCCTTCAGACGTGGAGCGACCGCCACGTAGAGCTTTGCGACAATTATACCAAAAACTATTCCAGCTGGTGCTGCGAACATAATTTGAGCGGCGAAGCCAAGAGTGATTCCGCCCGCCACCTGTGCCCCAACGGCTGCCGTAAACACCAGCAAGGTGACCGCATCGTTGAGCAGACTTTCTCCTTGGAGAACCAGGACCGTTTTTCGCGGCAATGCCAACTGACCCAGTATGGCCGTCGCCGCGGCAGCATCAGGCGGTGCGACGATCGCGCCAAGTGCTATCGCAGCGGCAAGGGGCAGCCCCGCAAACGTCATGCCGATCCAGGTAACAGCAGCAGTGGTTAGCAGAACCGCAACTCCAGCAAGAGCTATCAGATGCCGCCAATGTTTTCGCAGGGCCCGTGGCGGAATGTCATACGCAGCGCCGAGCAAGGCGGGCGCTATGAAAAGAGCGAGCGCCAAATCGGGGTCTACGGCTATTTTCGGAGAGGAAGGCAAAGCGGCGACCATAAGCCCTGCCAATGCCAGGATCGACGGATATGGTATCGCGAAACGTCTGGACACTTGCAGCAAGAGCACGGCGAGTGCCAAGAGTACCAAGAGACTTTCGAAAAGGGCCATTTCGCATCCAGGACTGGGTCTCACGGGAGACGGAGCATAGCGATACTTTGATCTGCTTTTAGGAAAGGAGCAAGGCGCGGGACGTCTAACGGGCTTTGTCGCAAGCTTTCGGAAAAAGCCGCCGAAGCGGCAATTGCTGGACAAAATTAAGCTGCGAGTGCAGTGAGTTGCCGAAATGCCGATTGGCTGCTGGTTGGAATTTGGTGTTTGTGGGTTATTTAGGCTACTTCGATGCACTCCAGATTTGCTGACGCAGACTGGAAGGATTTGAAGCCCTTTATCTCGCGGGCCAGTTTCTTGATAAACCGGTGGTCTTCGTACGATCACCCAATGCGGTCTTGCGGCGGGACTTTACTCTGAACGTGGCAAAGAGCGCTTGGCTCCTCAGCGGGCCAACTCGCCCCAGCATTTTCCTGAATTGGTCGTTGTGAAAGCGAAGCTTCATCGCTTGGGGTCGCAATTCTCTGAATTCTTCCCTTACAGCTTCCTCGGAAAAGCTAAGAGCACTCGCGCCTCGCGATTGACCGCTCGTTTTACGGCCACGA
>NZ_JAFEVL010000016.1 GCF_016901135.1 Martinezella lusitana
GATCGGGACGTCGTCCTGATCGGGTGTCGCCAGCCGGATTCCATAGCACAACTCTCCTCTCCGACTCGGAATCGCATTCAGGTTTCGACGGTGGCCGGTTGGATCGCCGGCGCTCCTGACATGGCGAGATAGGCGCCACTCAGCATGACGATGATGCCAATCACATCCGTCACGGTGACCTGTTCTGCGAAGAAAGCAGCGCCCAGGGCGACGGCAATCACGGGCGACACGAAAGCATAACTGCCGGCGCGGGATGCGCCAATGTCCCGCAGCAGGCGCATGAAGGTCGTGTAGCCGATCAGCGAGCCGAAGATCACAAGGAAGAACCAACCCAGCCAGGCGAACGTGCCCCAATTGCCAGAGAGGGCGGAAATAGCCCCCGGCTCAAAAGCCAAGGCGGCGATCAGGAGCACAATGCCACCGACGAGTGTCGTCACGCCTGCGACGAACAAGGCCGGATAGGCTCGCAGGAGTGGACGGGCGAGCACTGAGCCGCAGCCATAAGTGAACGCCGCGGACGCGACCGCCAAGCCACCCCAGATGCTCGCTCCAGAGAACGCTTCGGACGTAGGCGAACTCGTGTTTGGAGAAGTCGGCCAGAACAGGACGATCAATCCAGAGACCCCCAGAGCGATCGCAAGAATCCTTCGCACATCCAACTTTTCCTCATTGAGAAGGAGAGCGAAAACGAGGAGTGCGATCGGGGTGAGCGACATTTCCAGAACGGCAGCAGTCCCGGAATCGATATATTGCATGCCCCAGAACAGCGGGCCATAGCAGAGCGTGATCATCAGGATGCTGACAGCGGCGAAACGAAAGCCGTCTTGGATCTTGAACCTAGCTCTTTCGCCTCTTGTCGAGGCGTAAAGAAGGAGCAACACGCCGGCAGCAGTAAATCGTGTGCCGGCAAACAGGAGAGGCGGCACGGCCTCAATGCCTGCCTTGGTTCCGATCCAGGTGCTTCCCCAGATTGCGCATAACATCAGGAAGCGCAGCTGATTTTTGTTGACGCCGGCGAACATGGGGTTTCCGATCATGTAACGGGTAAAAATTATTTATACCGTTACAACTCGCTCTTGTCCAAATCGTTCCGCGATCCGATATTCAGTTCATGAACATGCAAAAGACGATCAACGATATCAGCCTTCTTGGCGGCCATCCGGCGCTCGACTTCGTCAACACCGTCGACAGCCGCGGGGAGCGTTGGGGTCCGGATTTCCTGAATAGCTACGACGACCTCGTGGCTTGGGCTCGGCGCCTCGATCTGATCGACAACAAGGAACGCGACATCTTGCTCTTCAAGGCTGGCAAATCGGCCTCTGCAGCTGCGGACGAACTAGGCAGGGCCAAGGAATTGCGGGAGGCGCTATGCCGCCTGTTCCTGTCTGAAGTTGATGAAGGCCCGATCAGCCAGGACGATCTCGATCTCGTTGCCGACATGGCCCGACGTTCACAGTCGCAACAAACACTGAGCCGCATTGCCGGAAATATCGAGTGGCGCCGTGCGGACGCCAAAGACTTGGATACGATTTGCAACCGTGTCGCTCAGTCAGCCGCCGAGCTGCTGACGTCGCAAAACGGACGCCGCCCTGTGCGAGCGTGCCAAGGTCCAAATTGCGGGTGGCTTTTTCTGGACCAGTCTCGTGGTGGTCACCGGCGGTGGTGCTCCGACAAGACCTGCGGATCGCATGCAAGGGTACGCAAATTCCGGGCTGTGCAGGCAGATTGAAACGGCACTCAGCTACTACCAACCCGTCGAAATATTTCCACGCCCGAAGATATTGAGCCTGAGGTTGTCCTCCAAGGTATTCACAGGTCCGTTCGAGCGCGGCCCGGCGGCGTGTCGTGCAGACGGCTCCACGCCCGCCGGAACTGGCGCGCCGAGGAGAAGCCGATACGTTCGGCGACGCTCTCCATATCCAATCTCGATCCGATGATGAGTTCCCGCGCCAACGCGATTCGCATACGGTTCACGTAGTCCGTCACGCTCATCCCAGTGTGCTCGCTGAAGAGCCGGGACAGGTGGCGAAAGCTGCGGATCCGCACCGGCCCGGCGCAGATAGACAACGAGATTACGCGCGACCGCAAGTACCACGGCATGGCCGATCTCAGTCGCAATGACGGCGAGCATGAGGTCAATCCCCGCCGTCACACCGGCGCTGGTCAGCCGTTCGCCATCCTCGACGTAGAGCCGGTTTTCACGCACTATTGCAGTCGGAGCGAGGCAAACGAGTTCCGGAAGCAGGGCATGATGGGTGGTGCATTCGTGGCCTTCAAGCAGGCCCGCACGTGCGGCCAGCAACGCACCGGAACAGATCGTTGCCAGCCGGATGCCCGGTGTCGTTTGGCACGTAACCGTAAGAATGCGGCCGTTCCGGCGAGCTACGGCACTTAATGTGAGATTCTTTAGAGCGATTTTCGGCGCGTAACTCCTTCAGATCCGGCAATAACCTTTTGTGATATTTGCGATTTTCTGATGAAGATCCGCCGAAGACAGTCATTTTACTCATGGCGGCGGTTCTCACATTAAGTGCCGAAATCCAAAAGAAAATCTCACATTAACTGCCCAATCTCACTTTAAGTGCCGGGCTATCTTATTGAAACTATTGCAGAGAGAGTCTTACGATTAACTGCCAAACGACA
>NZ_JAFEVL010000058.1 GCF_016901135.1 Martinezella lusitana
GTAAGCGCGCAATTCCGCGCACCTGTTCACTGAACAGCGAATGAAGGATTCTGTGTCCACAAGGGAGACGGTGGACACAATGACATTGGATATCTTGAAGGGCTCAGGGGGTCTTCGGGCTGTGAAGGTTCTTTCCAACGGGAAGCGGCGTTTCGATCCCGTCGAGAAAGACCGGCTGATCGACGCTGCAATGAAGCCCGGGGTATCGGTTGCCCGTCTGGCACTGGCGCACGGCGTCAACGCCAATCAGTTACGCAACTGGGTGAAGCTTCGCCGAGATCGGCAGGCCCAGGGTGGTTTGACGGTTGTTGCAGGACAGGAAACGTCGGCCTTTGTTCCTGTGGTTGCAGTGTTGCCGATTTCGCGGCAGCCCGACATGCCGGCCCGGCCATCATCGGCAGGAATGCGGGTGATTGCGTCTTTGCCTAATGGTGTTCGGCTTGAGCTTGAGGATGTGGATGAGCGGGCCCTTTCCGCGATGATCGAAGTTTTGGGGCGGTGCAATGTTCCGGCTGGCTGACGATCTTCGCGTTTATCTTCACCGGGACCCGATCGACTTTCGTGCGGGGATCAACAGCCTGGCGATCCTGGTCGAGCAGTCGATGGGCCTGAGCCCGTTCGAGCGTGCTGTCTTCGTCTTTTGCAACCGCCGGCGCACTCGGATGAAGCTCCTGTTCTTCGAGCGGTCAGGGTTCGTGCTTGTATTGAAAGCTTTGTCCGAAGACCGGTTTCGCTGGCCCCGCCGCGAGGCACCGGTCGTGACGCTCGATACCGAACAGTTGCGCTGGCTGCTTGACGGCATCGATCTCGACGCGATGGTGCGCCATCCTGTTCGGCAATATGAGTTTGTCGGCTGAAGGCTGTTGACGAGGCGGGGCGGCTCAGATTCAAAGCTACGATGACACGAGCCGGCACCCCGACCATTGCGGAACTGATGGCGCTTCTGGCGGCGAATGCTGCCGAGAACGCCGCGCTGCGGGCTGAGAGAGACGCCCTTGAGCAGCGTGTCTTCAAGCTCGAGGAAGAACTGGCGCTTGCACAACTGCATCGTTTTGCGCCGCGCAGCGAAAAGCATATGGACCGCGTCTTCAATGAAGCCGAGAACGCCGCTCTCGAGGCCGATGCTGATGAGGGCTTGGCCGACTGTGACGAGACCGACGCCACTGAGCTTCCCGACACGGGATTGCCAGAGGTGGAAAAGCCCGAAGGCCGCAAGCGCGGGCGTAAACCTCTTCCGGCAAATTTGCCCCGCCAACGCGTTGAATATGACCTTGCCGACGATCAGAAGACCTGTCCGTGCTGCCGCCATCCTTTGCATAGGATGGGCGAAGTCGTCACCGAGCAGCTGCATATCGAGGTGAAGGCCACGGTGCTGCAGAATGCCCGGGCCAAGTATGCTTGCCGCAACTGCGAGCGCACCGATATCAGCACTCCCGTTATCATCGCGCCGATGCCCGCACAGCCCTTGCCGGGCAGTATTGCCACGGCCTCGACGCTGGCCTTTGCTCTTGTTCATAAATATGTCGACGGCACACCGCTCTATCGCCTGGCACAGGCCTTCGAGCGCGCTGGCGTCCCTGTCAGCCGTGGCGCTCTTGGCCATTGGGTGATCGGCTCCAGCGAAAAGCACCTCGTTCGCATCTACGATGCACTGAAGCAGCGGCTCTTGTCGCAGAACGTCATTCACGGTGACGAGACCACGGTGCAGGTGCTGAAGGAAAAGGACAGGAAAGCAACTGACGAGTCCTACATTTGGGCCTATCGTAGCGGAAAGGATAGTGTCGAGCCGGTTGTGCTGCTTGAATATCAGCCCGGTCGTGGGCAGGTGCATCCGCAGACTTTCCTTGGTGACTATCGCGGCATCCTGATGAGCGACGGCTATCAGGGCTGGCGCACCCTGAAGGGCGCAACGCATGTCGGGTGTATGGCTCACGCCAGGCGACGCTTCGTCAACGCCTTCAAGGCCGGGAAAAAACAAAGCGGGCCGCCCGCGCAGGCATTGAAGTTCTTCGACCAGCTCTATCGGATTGAAAGGCAGGCGCGGGACGAAAAGCCGGATGACGGCGAAACGCAGGCCGATTGCACCCGGCGCTTGCGCCAGAAGCATAGCGTTCCAGTCCTTGATGCCCTGAAGGAGTGGCTCGACAGGATGGCCCCCAAGGTCGTGCCCGACACCAAGCTCGGCGATGCGATCTCTTATACGCGAAACCAGTGGCAATATCTGACCCGCTACACTGAAGACGGCAGGATGCCGATCGACAACAATTTATTGGAACGCGATATCAGAGTTTTTGCCACTGGAAGGAAAAGCTGGCTATTTTGCGACACTGTCGACGGGGCCAAGGCAAGCGCCGTCATTTACAGCCTTATGCTGACCTGTCGGGCCTGTGGCGTCGAGCCATTCGCCTGGTTGCGACACGTCTTCACCGAATTGCCGCAGCGTCCGGACGGCGCAAATATCGACGATCTGCTCCCATTTAACTTCGCCAAATCCACTGCCGCATAAGCCGCTGCGGGCCTCACAATCCACTGCGTCAACGCGCAGCGAAATGAGCGCTTACG
>NZ_JAFEVL010000037.1 GCF_016901135.1 Martinezella lusitana
GACGTTTGTCAGTCCCAGCAGGCCGAGAGTGGTGTTTGCAGGTGTGATTGCCGAGATTTTTGTCGTGACTGGGAGCACGTTTGCCAGGCTGAAAGCCGTCGCCATAGTGACTGGCGCAGGGCCTCCCGTTGGCCGGCTCTGTTTTGAGTGGTCCATATGAATGGATCTGCCATGCCGGGTCATGACGCACTCTCCCGGTTTGTTGTTGCCTTATCCGGCGGTCCGCGCGGTTGCTGCCAGCGTTTGAACACCTCGATGACGATCATGCGCCCGCCGCAGCATGGGCATGGCGGGCGGATCTCGATCGGCTCGTCGGCAGCGTTGTCAACAGGCTGCGGGGCAGCGTTCAGGAGTTCGCGGACGCGGGTGATGCTAGTCTTTCGGGCACTGCCGGCGAGCAGGCCGTAATGCCGGATGCGGTGGAACCCGCGCGGCAGGACGTGGAGCAGGAAGCGGCGAATGAACTCGTCGGGGGCAAGGATCATGACCTGCTGTCGATCGGAACCATCGCGGCGGTAGTTCTTGAAGTGGAAGGTGACGCCGGTCTCGTCGAACGAGATCAGACGACTGTTCGAGATGGCCACCCGGTGCGTATAGCGTGACAGATAGGCAAGAACCGCCTCAGGTCCCGCGAAGGGCGGCTTGGCATAAACGACCCAACGCTTCTTTCGCACCGGCGACAGGTACCGTCCGAATGCCCGGCAGTCAGCGAGATGCGCAGCCGAACCGAAGAAGGCGAGCCGCCCGGCATCGTGGAATTGGAGCAGCCGCGTCAGGAACAAGCGCCGGAAGAGCTTGCCGAGTACACGCACCGGCAGGAGGAATGCTGGACGTGACGATATCCAGCGTGAACCATCGAGGGCTATGCCACCACCTGGCACGATCATGTGAACATGGGGATGATGGGTCATGGCCGATCCCCATGTGTGCAGGACTGCAGTGATGCCGATGCGCGCCCCGAGATGCTTGGGATCGGTGGCGATCGTCAGCATAGTCTCGGATGCGGCTTTGAACAGAAGGTCGTAAACCAGCGCCTTGTTGTAGAAGGCAATGGCGGCGACCTCGGCTGGCAATGTGAAGACGATGTGGAAGTATCCGACAGGCAGGAGATCAGCCTCTCGTTCGGCGAGCCATGTGCGTGCAGCGGCGCCCTGGCACTTCGGGCAGTGCCGGTTGCGGCAGGAATTGTAGGCGATGCGCCACTCTCCACAATCCTCGCAGGCCTCGACATGTCCGCCCAGTGCCGCTGTGCGGCAGTGCTCGACCGCCGACATCACCTTGAGCTGGGTCAAGCTGAGATGTCCCGCATGGGCTTTCCGATAGGTCGGCCCGGCAGCACGGAAGATATCGGCGACCTCGATCGCGGTACGCATGGTTCAGCCGTCGGGCGTTTTGCCTTCCATCAGCGCCATCAGCCGATCAAGAGGTCCCGCGACCGCGTGAATGGTCCGGGTGGAGACCTTCGCATAGAGAGCGGTCGTCTCCAGCTTGCTATGTCCGAGCAGAACCTGGATGACACGGATATCCGTGCCATCCTCCAGAAGATGGGTGGCAAAGCTATGCCTCAAGGTGTGTGGACTGACGCGCTTGTGGATGCCGGCAACATCGGCAGCTTCCTGAACCGCGCGATGCAGTTGCCGCGACGAGATCGGGTCGGTGCGGCTACGTCCCGGAAACAGCCAACCATGAGGCAGCATCACGCCGCGCCGCTTTCCTTCGCGCCACCACAGCCGCAGCAGTTCGAGGAGCTGCGGAGAAAGCATGGCATTGCGATCCTTGCGTCCCTTGCCTTGTTCGACCCGGATCAGCATGCGTTTCGAGTCGATGTCATCGACCTTGAGATGCGCGACCTCGGAGACGCGCAACCCAGCGCCATAGGCCACGCCGAGCGCCGCCTTGTATTTGATGCCAGGTGCCGCCTCCAGTAAGCGGGCAGCTTCCTCAATACTCAGCACATCCGGTAGCTTGCGCGGATTGCGCGTTATCACCAGCGCTCGCGCCAGATCCCGCCGCTTCAGGGTCACCGTGAACAGAAAGCGTAGCGCCGAAACCGTGCTGTTGATCGTCGCGGGGCCTACGCCGTTCTCATGCTGATGCAACTGGAAATGCCGTATGTCTTCGACCGTCGCCGTATAAGGGGCACGCCCAAGAAACGCAGCGAAGCGC
>NZ_JAFEVL010000006.1 GCF_016901135.1 Martinezella lusitana
CCCATTGCCTCAATGATGCGTTGGCGTGTCTGCGAACGAGGCTCGCGACCGTCCCGGAGCTGGAAAACGAAAAGCGGATCACCAGCGAACTTCTTGCCGAATTGGGTTGGCGTCATCTCTCGATCGGTGATGAACTGTTCAATGTGCGCCTTGAAGGCTGAAATGGAGAGCCCATCGTGCGCCTCATGACCTTCCGTCAAGTTCACTGCGAGATTATCGCCGCTGATGATGAGGCGAGCGCCGTTGACTTCGAGTTCGATGATCATTCTGCAGCCTCCGGCACCGCGAAGAACTCTGCCGGCGAAAGATCGATGTTGTTCGCCTTTGCGAATGCCAGTAGCGCCGGCACTTCACTATTTGGGATCATGCCGCCGGTGCCGCCGCGCTCCTTTGGGTACATCCAGCGATATACCCTCGAAACATGCTTGCCGGTGATCTCGGCAACCTTGTCGATGCCGATCTTGGCGATGATAGATTTTGCGGGTTCGAGATGTTTTTCGCTCATGTCGCGATATTTGCGATTATCGCGATTTTTGTCAAGCTATAATTTTGCGATAATCGCGATAGAGTTTTTTGCGGCATTCGCGATTATCTGCGCATGAGCGACCCGCAATATGATCTGAAAATATGGTTGGCAAAAAAACTAGAGCCGCATGGTATTGCGACCGCTCTTGCGAAGTCTATTGGTTCCACTTCGACTAAAGTGTCGAGGATGAAGAATATCGAGGATGGCGAAGCTAGAAAAATTACTCTTCATGAGATTGAGGGCATCGCTAAGTTCTTCAAGGAACTGCCTCCCGGCTTTGAAGGCATGAAACAGTGGCTTGATGAGCCTGCAACAAGCACTGGATTAAAAAACGGGATCCGCCATCAGGCGGTAATAGCGAGTTTTGACCCTGATGCGTATGATCCGTCTGAAGGGTTCAATACTGACGAGGACGAGGCATCATATAATCGTGAGCATTGGCGGCCGAAAGTAGATGGTGCTCTTCCTGAGCTAGATGCCAAATTGGGCGCTGGAGAAGGTGTCGTTGGGGATTTGATCAATATTCCGGTAGGGTCTGGGAATGTAGCCGGCCACCGCGTCGTTGGGGAGTGGCTTTTCCCTGAAGAATATTTGCGAACTCAAGCAAAGGTATCTCCGAACCACTCGATTGTGCTCGAAGTGATCGGAGATTCGATGCAGCCGAACTATCTGCCTGGCGATCGAGTCCTGATCGATCTATCGCAAGATCGATTTACGATGGATACGGTCTACGCTATTAGCTATGGATATGGCGACCCGCAGATTAAGCGGCTACAACAGGTGCCGTTTAGCGAGCCGCAAGAGGTAATGATTATATCCGACAATCCCGGATATAAGGTTTTCACCGTTCCGCTGGCGCGCCTCAAGATTATAGGCAGAATTTGCGGGCAAGTCAGCCGGCGGTAATAAGGGGGGATTGTCCCCCCTTTTTGATTTGGCGATTACGTGTCTCGCAAAAATCTTTCATCATAAACGCGAATTTCGGCGACAACGATTCCTAAAACATGATCGTCAAAGACATCTCTGGCCACAAAATTATCCCCGTAAATCGGATTATCTCGCGCCAATCTAAGACCGCTAAGTGTCGCGCTAACCCTATATAATTCTATAGAGCTGCCAGCATCGATCAAGTAAACACCGTCTCCTCGGAAACATTGGACTGGCGCGATCAATGCATAGTCCAACCCTCCTCGAAATGTTGGTTCCATAGAGTCACCCGCCACCGGATGAACTCTGTGTTTAGTCGATAATACTTTTTCTGGTGCAATCGAGGAGGCGAATAAATCGCTCATTTAACGCCTCCGATCGTATAGCAGAATGGCGGGTCAGATAGGATTACCTTAAGTCGGCGGCTAAAAGATCGCGCGATTGCAAAAATGCGCACAGTGATGCTATCATGCACGTGCATGTTGAAAATCCCCAATTTTTGACGTGAACACTGAAAAGGCGAAGCGGGTTTCTCAGGCCAGTGCTTCGCCTTTCTTGTTTTTCGTTGCTGTTTTCTT
>NZ_JAFEVL010000022.1 GCF_016901135.1 Martinezella lusitana
TCGCCATGTCAGGAGCGCCGGCGATCCAACCGGCCACCGTCGAAACCTGAATGCGATTCCGAGTCGGAGAGGAGAGTTGTGCTATGGAATCCGGCTGGCGACACCCGATCAGGACGACGTCCCGATCGGGCACTAACTGACGATCTGTTTGGTCCCGACGGTCACCCAAGCTTCATGATTTGGGGCACTGGATGTTATAAGGAATATGTTTAACATCTGGATGGATTTGAGCAGGAGATCTTATTGAATGGCGACATTGGTGAGACTTGCGGCAAGCTGTTTTATCGCTATCGCCATCGGCTCGACGGCTTCGGCAAAGGCCCCTCAAGAGTCGCCTGCGATTTTGCAGAAACGGATCGCCGCTTGGCTAGGCCCGCACGTCAGCGACAAGCAGCATGATGGCCAGTACATGAGGCAGAACTGCACTGATGCAGATCTGAAGCAGTTTCCGGAGTGGCAAGGCCTGCCCGTCCAAGCCTGTACATACACCGACACACAATTCCCAAAGAATCACGTCACCACAACGGCCTATATGCTGTTTCCCAGCGCTGACCAGCTCGCCAGCTGGATCGTCAATGCCTGCGTCGACGCCGGGAGGATCGACTTGACGACTTGCACCGGCCGCTTGGCTTCACGCATGTGGACGGCGTCGAATGGTCAGTTTCCGGTGGCCGGATACGTCGTGGAGCCTGCACAGGAAAAGACGTGGGAGTATCCCGACGATCCCTATTGCTTTCTCTTTCGTGACGGAGTGGGCGTAACAACGGAAAGTTATCCCGAGACTACCCATGCGATAGACAACGCCTGCGGACCTCCGGCGGCGGCCTTCGAGGCGCCCGTGAAGGCGTTCTCCTACGGCAGGCCGGTCTCCGCCACGCGCACGTCCTACAGCGAGGCGGGGGGCGTTGCAGATGTCGGTGATGCCGAAAATCGATCACCTCAATGGGCTTCTGCGGTTGGCCAAGCGTTCCGGGACGCGTGGGGACAAGAGCGCAACCTACTTTTCCGAGCCGCCGTGTCGGAACTCGGCGTTTGCGACGGCAATATCTGGACGAGCGACCCGATTCCGGAGTCGTGCAATTAGGGGGAATTCAATGAATGCAGTATCAAACGCAACGTTCGCTCTATTGGCCGTAGCGGGAGTGATTATTTTCACGGCTAGTGTCGTTTGGCATTTAATCGTGAGACTCTCGCTCCAACGAAATCAAATAGTTAGTGTTGCACATAATTTGACACTTGGCACTTAATTTGAAAATATCGATCGACCTTTACCACTTAAATTGAGATTCTGTCACGAAACCTATGACGAACAGCTTTCTCGCAATTTTTGCATAAATCGCAACGATTCCAGAAGGTTGTGGCTAGTTTTAGTGTCGTCATTGACTAGGATTCGCGTCCGCGAGTCTCAATTTAAATGCCAGACCTTGCAAGAACTGTCGCATTCTCAGGATTAAATGCCAAGCGACAGAAATATTGTTGTTCACTGCAAAGGCGTTAGATGTCGGAGGAATTGCGCGCCAGACGCCCGCATCCGCGTGACGATCAGAGCTGAGGACTTGCCAAATGCTGTTTCCCGCCATTTTGAAGTCAATCGTCCGAACAGGCAGCCTTCGGTTGATCGATGGACACGGGAAGATGCACGACTGTGGAGACGGCACTCCACCTCGCTGTACGATCCGGCTGGGCGCTCGCCATCTCGACTATACGCTGGCTCTGAATCCCGAACTGTCGGTAGGGGAAGCCTACATGGACGGCCTGCTGACCATCGAGGAGGGCAGCCTTTTCGATGTTCTCGAAATCGTTGCCAGAAACTACGGCAACTTCAAGCAGGCGGCTTGGTTCTCGCTGTTGTCCCGCATCATGGGTCGGTTGAAGCAATACAATCCGATCGATCGTGCGCGTCGCAACGTCGCCCACCATTATGACC
>NZ_JAFEVL010000077.1 GCF_016901135.1 Martinezella lusitana
TTGGTCGTTGTGAAAGCGAAGCTTCATCGCTTGGGGTCGCAATTCTCTGAATTCTTCCCTTACAGCTTCCTCGGAAAAGCTAAGAGCACTCGCGCCTCGCGATTGACCGCTCGTTTTACGGCCACGAACGTCGACCGGGGCACCCTTGCCGTTCTGTCAGTGGTACCTCTTTCAAGTCCGAGATGTCCGGCACAATCCGAGGCACAGCAGCGTCTTGAAAACCTGCCCATGGCAATAAAGGATGATGTTGATCGGCGGGGGACGTGGTATCGTGCCTTAGAGCGTCATTCTAAGGTTTGTATTGACGGCGCTCCTGCCGAGTGATGATTCGCTACGCGAGTTTTCGGCCCATGAGGGCCATTTCCATGTCCAAAGAACCGATTGTCCATTTCGAGGCGGCCAGTACGCTTGCCGTCGTGGTCTCATCAAACGAGCCGTTGCTGTTCCTGTCCGCAGACCAGAAGGTCATTGCGGCGAGCACATCGTTCTGCCGGGCTTTCGAGATCGATCCTGCGACAATTCCCGGCAGAGCACTCAGTGAGCTTGGAAACGGTGAGTGGGCAATGCCCAGGCTCGCCTCGCTTTTGAAGGCGACGGCCTCCGGGAGCGCGAAGATCGAGGCCTACGAAATTGACCTCACGCGGCCAGACCAGAAGACACGCCAGTTGGTCGTCAATGCGCAAATTCTTGACGATGGTAACAAGGACCATATCCGGCTGCTGGTGGCCCTTTCCGACGTGACCGACGCGCGCGTCGAAGCAAAACTGAAAGATGACCTCGTCCGGGACAAAGCAATCCTGATACAGGAAGTCCAGCATCGCGTCGCAAACAGCCTTCAGATCATTGCGAGCGTCCTTATGCAGAGCGCACGTCGGGTGCAGTCGGAGGAAGCGCGCGGACATCTTCACAACGCCCATCACCGGGTCATGTCAATCGCGGCCGTACAGCGACAACTCTCGACATCAAGCGGCGGCAATGTCGAACTCCGCAGCTATTTCACGCAGCTTTGCGAGAGCCTGGGCGCATCGATGATTGCTAACGAGAACCAGTTCTCGATATCGGTGACAGGGGATGACAGCGTCGTCGACGCGGACGTCTCCGTAAGCCTGGGGCTTATCGTAACCGAATTGGTGATTAACGCTCTCAAGCACGCCTTCCCTGAACAGCAGACCGGAAGGATCGCGATAGACTATCGCTCGACCGGCAGCGACTGGACACTTTCTGTATCTGACGACGGCGTAGGCATGCCTAGTGGCAGTATTGCTGCCAAGGCTGGCCTGGGCACAGGCATCGTCGAGGCTCTTGCCCGGAATCTACAGGGCGAGATCAAGTTGAGCGATGCAAGCCCTGGAACTGCCGTGACAATCAGTCATCGCGGAGATGCCGCCCGTCGAACCAGAATTCCAGCGGCCGCCTAGGAACTGACCTTTCACCGAAACGTTATCAACTGAGCCTAGGACTCCCCGGCTCACACAAAAACCGAGTGACATATGTTTAATGGCAAGGCGGTCATCCTGGTGGTCGAAGACAGCGCGATCATTCGAATGGGCGCCGTCGACCTGGTTCGATCCGCCGGCTACGAGGCGCTCGAGGCGAGCGACGCTGACGAGGCAATTCGCATTCTGGAATCGAGAGCCAACATCGACCTGGTCTTCACCGATGTGCAGATGCCGGGAACAATGGACGGCATCAAGCTCTCCCATTACATCCGTAACCGATGGCCGCCGGTCAAGTTGATTGTTGCTTCCGGCAGGGCAATCCTCCAAGAGAGCAGCCTTCCTGAGGGAAGTCGATTCTTCTCAAAGCCTTACAGCGATCATGCCATCGCTGACGCGATGGCCAGGATGCTTT
>NZ_JAFEVL010000056.1 GCF_016901135.1 Martinezella lusitana
CCCATTGCCTCAATGATGCGTTGGCGTGTCTGCGAACGAGGCTCGCGACCGTCCCGGAGCTGGAAAACGAAAAGCGGATCACCAGCGAACTTCTTGCCGAATTGGGTTGGCGTCATCTCTCGATCGGCGATGAACTGCTCAACTTTGTCTTTGAAAGCGTCGATCTCGGTCAATGCCGCAATTCCTAATAGGACTATTCCTAACTCAATAGGTACATTCCTATTAGCCTGCTGTCAATTCCTATGGCAGTGATTTTTCATGGACAAGATAAGAAGATTGATCGCGAGCAAGATCGACGAGCGGCGACTGACCTATAAGGTGGTTTCGCTGGAGATGGGCCGCAACCATGCCTACCTTCAACAGTACATCGAGCGCGGGATTCCTCGTGAGCTTAAGGAAGCAGATCGAGCGCGATTGTCCGAGATACTGGATATTCCCGAGGAGGAACTTGGTGGCATGAATAGGCCGCCTGCAGAACCATCAGCTCCGATAAGTGATCTGATCCCGGAAATTGATGTTGTCGCCGGCATGGGCGGTGGCGGCTTGGCGGCCCTTGAGATTTCAAATCACAACGGCATTACATTCGCCAAAGAAGTCGTTCGCGACCATTGGAAGCTCCCCGAGTGGAAACTGAATAGCATGGGCGTCCATGTGCCCCATGTTGCCGCTTTCCCGTGCAAGGGCGATTCGATGTCTCCAACGATAAATGACGGCGATGTCGTATTTGTGGATACTAGACATCGGATTCCGTCGCCTCCTGGCGTCTACGCGCTTGCCGATGAATTTGGAGGGGTGGTGGTGAAGCGACTTGACGTCACGTCGAGGCCAGGCGCTGACATAATCACCATTCGGATATCGTCCGATAATCCTCGCCATATCACGCGAGAATTGACGCTCGACGAAATTCAGATCGTCGGGCGCTACATCGGCCGATTCACGACGGATTGAAAAGAAGGGGCGGCTTTCGGCCGCCCAAATTCATTCTCTAGCTAAAAATCGATCATCCTCGATCTGATGTCTGCAACAACGATTCCGACCACCCGCTCATCAAATTTCGTCCGATCAAGTAACCGGGGTTCGTATCGTTGATTTTCTCGAGAAAGATGAAGCTCAGCAGCTTTCAGGGTATTTGTAACTCGGAATAATTCTATTCCGAGCCCTATGTCTATGAGATAGATGCCTTCGCCATGATAAGTAGTAACTGGCACCGTTATTACAAAATCTCGACCGCCTCGTAATACGGGCTCCATTGCATCCCCCACCACTGCATGAACTCTAAATCTTCCCGATAATACAGCCTCGGGGGTAATGGGGGACATGAATAAGTCATTCATTTAATGCCTCCGATCTCTCGGCTATACGGAGGATCAGAGAGAGTGATCTTTAATCGGCGACTAAAAGATCGCGCGATTGCAAAATCGCGCACAGTGATGCTATCATGCACGTGCATGTTGAAAATCCCCAATTTTTGACGTGAACACTGAAAAGGCGAAGCGGGTTTCTCAGGCCAGTGCTTCGCCTTTCTTGTTTTTCGTTGCTGTTTTCTT
>NZ_JAFEVL010000057.1 GCF_016901135.1 Martinezella lusitana
GTTCCCGATGAAGCATCGTGCCGCCGTCGAGCATGACGGAACGTACGTAGAACTCGCCGGGATAGTCTGCACCGGCATCCACAAGCTCAGCCGTGCCGCCGATCAGCATCCCGCTCTCGGTCTTGCCGTTCAGGACGATTGCAAGTTCATCGAATTGATAAAGAAGTTCCATGTCTCTGCCCTCCTTAGGGACCGATCACTTTCGATATCCGCTGCAGTGAAGAGCGGATATCGAAGGGGGTCAGGAAATGGATGGCGGGTTTGTTCTGGCCTCATACGCGAAGGCCGCCGATAGCTTGTTGATGATGTTCACAACCTGCTGTCGCTTATTGAAGCGGATCTCATCCACCAAAGTTGAAAGAGCCCATCCAGCCTCGCGTGCTGCTGCCTTTAGGACGGTATCTGTGTCATCACTCTTCTCGAAGGGATCTTCGAAGAATCCTTCCGGTCCAGAGATGGAAATCTCTCCGTTGTTCAGGTGTTCCGACCGGCGCATCGCCTGAAGAGCGTTCCAAATCTGCAGGTCGGTAACGTCCGTGAAAACTCCGATACGCATGCATTCGCAGTACTTGCGAGCCTGAAAGACATTCTCAAAAGCGCGGATCGCATCAAGGTTGACCATTTTGGCGTTGCCCCAGTAAGTCAGCCAGTTCTGGATTTGCAGATCGTTCATTTCCCTCATCCTCATCTTGCGCAACCGGTTCGCTTCCTTACGGGGCTCAGTCGGTGCGGTGTTGATGAGGAGATATTCGCGATTATCGCAAAAACAGTCAAGTGAAATATCGCGATTATCGCAAAATTATTTTGACATCGCGAAAATGACGGCGCAAAAGAAAAGCGCCGGAGGGATGATCCTACCGGCGCTGACAGACGTTATTGCGATACCGATTGTCTAACAGAACTGGTATCAAATTGCAATCGGAATGGCGCTGTCAGGCGATGAAAACGCAAAATATTGGGTCTAGCGGAAGTATTTATCCCATATGATGTGGTTCATAGCGCAAAGGCAGCGGTCTCCGGGTGTTCACCCGCTCCGCCGATCATTCCGGCACATGAACAATCCCACGCGGTGCCAATTCCCAGGCTGAATTGGAGTATACGTGTCGAGATGCCAGGATTCGGGCTAACCGGCATATGGACAGCATGAGATCAGAACGCGGGCTTGGACGGCCTTGAGCGCCCCGCAAGGGTGGATAAACGACGAAAGTGGTGAGGTTTGGCGCGAATGCCTACCGCCTGGGAATGCGAGATCCCTAAGAGCCGCCGGGAGCATCCGGCATCATCTCGGTCGATAAGGCGTGTCTGATCTTCGAATGCCACAGACTACGGAATAAGACGGGATAGATGTGATGACCTCACCCTCCGTCTTTGATCTTCCTATGCTATTCCTCGGGCTTGAACCTGGCGGCATTGATCTTTTGCGCCACGGAGTCCCACAAATAGTCACGCTGATCCGA
>NZ_JAFEVL010000020.1 GCF_016901135.1 Martinezella lusitana
TGATCGATGTCGGCATCAACCGCATTGCCGCTCCGGAGCGCGGCGAGGGCAAGAGCCGGCTGGTCGGTGATGTCGCCTATGTAGAGGCTTCGGATGTCGCTGCTGCCATCACGCCGGTTCCAGGCGGTGTCGGGCCGATGACGATCGCCATGCTGATGGCCAATACCGTCATTGCCGCCCATCGCGCCGCGGGCAGGCAACCGCCGAAGTTTTGAGCCAGCGTCAGTCGGCCGGCGCGACGCCGGTCGAAGCACGAACGATCAGCTCCGTCTTCCAGAGTTCCTGCGCCGGAAAAGTCTCGTTATGCTTGATCTCGCCGATCAGGCGCTCGGCGATGCGTATGCCGGCGGCGCGCAGCGACGAGCGCGTCGTCGTCAGCGGCACGGTGAAGCTTTCCGGCTTGAGCAAGGTCAGCACGTCGTCATGGGCGATCAGCGATATATCCTCACCCAGCTTTAGCTTCGCCTGATTAATGGCTCGAACCGCGCCGAGCGCCAGCACGGTACTGGAACAGAGAACTGCCGTGGGGCGCTTTTCGAGCTGCAGGATGCGCTCCATCTCGAACAGGCCCTGCTCATCCGTCATGGCAGTGTGACTGACGCAGGCTTCGTTCAAAGCCAGGCCCCATTCGGCGAGCGCAGCCTCGACGCCGTTTTTCCGTCGAATGGCAAAATCGAGATAGATGGGGCCGTTCAGCAGCGCAAAGCGCCTGTGCCCGAGCTGCAGCAGCAGCTTCGTGGCGTCATAGAACGAGGCTTCGTTATCGATGTCGAGAAAGGGATAATCCGGTTCCGAGCCGATCGACCGCCCATGCACGAGGAAGGGCATGGAGAGCGTCTTCAGCATTTCCAGACGCGGATCGTGGCCGCGCATATAGTTGACGAACAGGGCATCGACATTGCCGCTGGCCGCCAGCCGCTTCAAGGCACCGACTTCATCATTCGGATCGGCGGGCGTGAGCACGAAATGGAAATCGTGCCGCAAGGCCTCTTCGCCGAGCCCGGTCAGGAACTCGCTGAAATGCACGTCGGAAGAATTGCCTGGCGATGTCGGCATGACCAGCCCGATCGAGCCGGCCTTGCCTGTCGCGAGCCTTTGCGCCGCCTTGTTAGGCCGATAGCCAGTTTCCCGAACCGCTTTGAGCACTCGCTCGCGGGTTTCGCGATTGACTTCCGGATATCCGTTCAAGGCGCGGCTAACTGTCGTCTGCGACAGCCCCAGCATTTGCGATAGCTGTTTCAGATTCACGTATTTCGGCTCCCAACTCCTCGCCCGCTAAGATGCCAACGTAACCTCCCGCAACGTCCACGGCTTCCAAAGCGCTTTCAAATATGTAGCAGGCGACGCGCCTGAGACAAGACAATTAGCAAAATATTGGTGTCTATTTTATGCTGCAGCGCGAGAAATGCTATGTATATTAGCCGAAATCCGAAAATCGCTTGACTTTGTCCCGTCCTCAATGGATGAGAGAAGTAGCCAAAGCGCTTTGAGGAATGGAGCGCGCAACGCGACAACGTGTTTCGGCTCGTGGGTTTTATGTTTGGGAGGACAACCACATGAAGAAGTTGTTTTTGATGACTGTCGCTGCCGCCGCTCTGGTGGCGGGTACAACGATGGCGGCCGATCTGAAGTTCCAGCCCGGTCAGGACTCCAAGTTTAACTGGAAGAGCTACGACGATTTCAAGGCTGCTCACGCCGACCTGAAGGGCGAGACGCTGACCATCTTCGGTCCCTGGCGCGGTGAGGACGAAGGACTCTTTACCAGCGTCCTGAATTACTTCACCGAGGCGACAGGCGTGAACGCCAAGTATTCGTCCTCGGAAAACTACGAGCAACAGATCGTTATCGACACGCAGGCCGGTTCGCCGCCAAACGTCGCCATCCTGCCGCAGCCGGGTCTTTTCGCCAACCTCGCCAGCAAGGGCTATCTGACGCCGCTCGGCGACGACCTGGCAAGCTGGATCAAGAGCAACTACGGCGCCGGCGACAGCTGGGTCGGCTACGGCACCTACAAGGGCAAGGACGGCAAGGACGCCTTCTACGCCTTCCCCTACAAGGCCGACCTGAAGTCGCTGGTCTGGTACGTGCCTGAGAATTTCGAGGAAGCCGGTTACAAGGTTCCCACCACGATGGAGGACCTGCTCAAGCTTTCGGACCAGATCGTCAAGGACGGCGGCACGCCCTGGTGCATCGGTCTCGGTTCGGGCGGCGCCACCGGCTGGCCGGCAACCGACTGGGTCGAGGATCTGATGCTGCGCATCAATGCGCCGCAGGACTACGATCACTGGGTCGACAACACGCTGAAGTTCAACGATCCGAAGGTCGTCTCCGCCGTCGAGGAATTCGGCAAGTTCGCCAAGAACCCGAAATATGTCGCCGGCGGCGTCGCAGCGGTTGCTTCGACCGATTTCCGCGACAGCCCGAAGGGTCTCTTCACGGTTCCGCCGAAGTGCTATCTGCACAAGCAGGCCTCCTTCATCCCGTCCTTCTTCCCGGAAGGCACCAAGCTTGGCCAGGACGCGGACTTCTTCTATTTCCCGCCCTATGCCGCGCATCCTGAACTCGGCAAGCCGGTCTTAGGTGCTGGCACGCTTGCTGCTATCACCAAGGACTCGAAGGCTGCCCGCGCCTTCATCCAGTTCCTGCAGACGCCGATCGCCCAGGAAGTCTGGATGGCGCAGTCCGGCTTCCTGACGCCGTACAAGGGTGTCAACACGGCGGCCTACGCCAACGACACGCTGCGCAAGGAAGGCGAAATCCTCACCACCGCGACGACCTTCCGCTTCGACGGATCCGACCTGATGCCGGGCAAGATCGGCGCGGGCTCGTTCTGGACCGGTATGGTGGATTTCGTTGGCGGCAAGTCCGCACAGGATGTTGCCGACGGGATCCAGAAGTCCTGGGACTCCATCAAGTAAGACATAACAAGCCAAGCGTCGCCGGCTGATACCGGCGACGCCATGCACCATGTTACGGCACGCCCGGGAGGCGTGGCCGATGTCGGGCGGGTGGCCTCAAGCAGGTAAATTCGGGAGGGAAGGATGTTTTCGCAGATACTGTCGGCGATTGGAGCCATGATATTCGGCGTTGCCTTTTGCGCCGCTTATTTCTGGTTCTCCAACAAGCTTCTGGACATAATTTTTCCGGCAAAGGAGGGGACCGAGGTCCATACGGCCGCCGTCAACCTGACCCGTCGCGGCCTGATCCGGCCCTGGCTCTTCTTGGGTCCGGCGCTCTTCCTGCTGGTCGTCTATCTCGTCTATCCGGTGGTTGCGACCCTCATCCTGTCCTTCTACGGGCCTGACGGCAACCAGTTCGTCGGCGGCGCCAACTATCTCTGGGCCCTCAACGACACCGAATTCCGCCAGTCGATCTTCAATAATATCCTCTGGCTCGCCGTCGTGCCGGCCGCCTGCACCTTCTTCGGCCTCGTGATCGCCGTCATGACCGACCGTATCTGGTGGGGCAATATCGCCAAGGCCGTCATCTTCATGCCGATGGCGATCTCCTTCGTCGGCGCCTCGGTCATCTGGAAATTCATCTACGAATATCGCGGCGGCACCGACGCGCAGATCGGCCTTCTGAATTCTGTCGTCCAGCTGTTCGGCGGCACGCCGGAAGTCTGGATCACCATTCCCTTCTGGAACAACTTCTTTCTGATGGTCATGCTGATCTGGATCCAGACCGGCTTTGCCATGGTGATCCTGTCGGCGGCGCTGCGCGGCATTCCGGAGGAAACCATCGAAGCTGCCGTCATCGATGGCGCCAACGGTTGGCAGATCTTCTGGAAGATCATGGTCCCGCAGGTCTGGGGCACGATCGCCACGGTCTGGACCACCATAACCATTCTCGTGCTCAAGGTTTTCGATATCGTGCTCACCATGACCAACGGTCAATGGAACACGATGGTGCTCGCAAACCTGATGTTCAACTGGATGTTCCGCGGCGGCGGCGATTCCGGCCGAAGCGCCGTCATCGCTCTCGTCATCATGGCGGCTGTCACACCGATCATGATCTGGAACATTCGTCGTGCAAACGCGGAAACGAAGGGGCGCTGATATGCTTGGAAATCTCGGTCGCATCGGTCCCGCCCGCATCTTCGTTCATGCCGCGGTGCTGCTCATCGTCGTGCTTTGGCTGCTGCCGACGCTCGGCATCTTCGTCACCGCGCTGCGCGACAAGGATCAGATCGTCGTCTCCGGCTGGTGGACGGCTTTCTCCGGCTCGTCGCAGACGGCGGCCGTCCGCCTCGACGGCCCGGACAAGGCAAAGCAGGACGGGCCCAACTACGTTATCGCCGGTACGGTTGCCGGCGAAGGCAATAGCGGCAATGGCAGGATCCAGGCCTTTGGCCTGCGTGTGCAGGAGCCGGCCACCTACAAGGTCGGTTCATCAGCCGACCTCGGCAATGGCGAGACGCTCACCGTCAATGCGGATGGCAGCTATCGCTACCAGAAGACCGGTCCTTTCGGTGCCGATGCCCGCAGCAAGCGCATCTATCTGACGATCGCCACGCCGCCGCAATTCACGCTGGACAATTACCGCTCAGTGCTCGGCGGCGAAGGCATCGGCCAATCCTTCATCAACTCGCTGACGGTGACGATCCCGGCAACGGTCATCCCGATCCTGATCGCCGCCTTTGCCGCCTATGCGCTGGCCTGGATGGAGTTCCCGGGACGCGCCTTGTTGATCGCGCTCGTCGTCGGCCTGATCGTCGTGCCGCTGCAGATGTCGCTGATCCCGCTTCTGCGCATCTATAACGAGATCGGCCAGATCTTCGGCGTTCCGTCGAAGACCTATCCCGGTATCTGGCTGGCGCATACGGCCTTCGGTCTGCCGCTCGCCATCTATCTGCTGCGCAACTACATTGCCGGCCTGCCGAAGGAGATCATCGAATCCGCTCGTGTCGACGGCGCCAGCGATTTCGATATCTTCGTCAAGATCATCCTGCCCCTGTCCTTCCCGGCGCTGGCCTCCTTCGCGATCTTCCAGTTCCTCTGGGTCTGGAATGACCTGCTGATCGCCATGGTGTTCCTCGGCACGGACAAGGATCATCTGGTCCTGACGGCGGCCCTGAACGCCTTGCTCGGTTCGCGCGGCGGCAACTGGGAGATCCTGACGGCTTCGGCCTTCGTTACCATCCTTATCCCGCTCTTCGTCTTCTTCGGTCTGCAGCGCTATCTCGTGCGCGGTCTGCTCGCCGGGTCGGTGAAGGGGGGCTGATCCACGACTATTCCATTCTAACAGGACCTATTCAGCATGAGCATTGCCCCTCAATCGATTTCGGCAGTTGATAAGGACTGGTGGCGTGGCGCGGTGATCTATCAGATCTATCCGCGCTCCTACCAGGACTCCAATGGCGACGGCATCGGCGACCTCAAGGGCATCGCCATCCGCCTGCCGCATGTCGCGGCCCTGGGTGTCGACGCAATCTGGATATCGCCCTTCTTCACCTCGCCGATGCGCGATTTCGGCTATGACGTCTCCAACTATGAGGACGTCGATCCGATTTTCGGCTCGCTCGCCGATTTCGATGCGATGATGACGGAAGCCCACCGCCTCGGCATCAAGGTGATGATCGATCTGGTGCTGTCGCATAGCTCGGATCGCCATCCCTGGTTCGTCGAAAGCCGCGCGAGCAAGGACAATCCCAAGGCCGACTGGTATGTCTGGGCCGACGCCAAGCCGGACGGTACGCCGCCCAACAACTGGCTGTCGATCTTCGGCGGCTCGGCCTGGGCGTGGGATCCGACCCGCATGCAATATTACATGCACAACTTCCTGACCTCGCAGCCGGATCTCAACCTGCACAATCCGGTGGTGCAGGACAGGTTGCTGGATGTCGTGCGTTTCTGGCTCGACCGGGGCGTCGACGGGTTCCGGCTCGACACCATCAATTTCTATTTCCATGACAGGGAACTGCGCGACAACCCGGCGCTGGAGCCCGCGCGCCGCAACGCCTCGACCGCGCCGGCGGTCAATCCCTATAATTTCCAGGAGCATCTCTACGACAAGAACCGCCCGGAAAACCTGAAGTTCCTGCAGCGTTTCCGCGCCGTCCTCGACGAATATCCGGCCATTGCCGCCGTCGGCGAAGTCGGCGACAGCCAGCGCGGTCTCGAAATCGTCGGCGAATACACCTCCAGCAACGACAAGATGCATATGTGCTATGCCTTCGAGTTTCTGGCGCCCGACGCGCTGACGCCCGATCGCGTCGAGGAGGTCATGAAGGATTTCGCCACTGCTGCCCCCGATGGCTGGGCTTGCTGGGCATTCTCCAACCATGACGTTGTGCGCCACGTCAGCCGTTGGGGCAATCTGGTCGCCGACCGCGATGCCTTCGCCAAGCTTTATGCGGCGCTGCTGCTCACCGTGCGCGGTTCCGTATGCATCTATCAGGGCGAGGAACTGGCACTCACCGAAGCCGATCTCGCCTATCAGGATCTGCAGGACCCCTACGGCATCCAGTTCTGGCCGGAATTCAAGGGCCGCGACGGCTGCCGCACGCCGATGGTCTGGGACAGCCAGGTCGCACAGGGCGGCTTTTCCACAGTCAAGCCATGGCTGCCTGTGGCTGTCGAACACATCCTGCGCGCCGTCAGCGTTCAGCAGGGCGACGAGAACTCGGTGCTGGAGCAGTACCGCCGCTTCCTCGCCTTCCGCAAGCAGTATCCCGCCTTTGCCAAGGGCGAGATCGCCTTTGCGGATCCGCAGGGCGACATACTCATCTTTACCCGCACCTACGGCAACGAGACCATTCTCTGCGCGTTCAACATGAGTCCTGCCGAAGCCCTGGCAGCCTTGCCTGAGGGGAACTGGCAAGCGTTGACCGGGCACGGCTTTACCAGCAACAACTACGGCAACAAGATCGATATTCCGGCATGGGGCGCCTATTTCGCGCGCCTTGCCTGAGCCCTTGGGAGGAGGAAGAACAGATGACGGGACTTGTTCTGAAGGATATAAGAAAATCCTACGGCAGCGTGCATGTGCTGCATGGCATCGATCTGGAGATCAACGAGGGCGAGTTCATCGTCTTCGTTGGGCCGTCCGGTTGCGGCAAATCCACATTGCTGCGGATGATCGCCGGGCTCGAGAGCATCACCTCGGGCGACATGCTCATTGCCGGGCAGAAGGTGAACGAGGTACCGCCCTCCAGGCGCGGCATCGCCATGGTCTTCCAATCCTATGCGCTCTATCCGCATATGACTGTCTACGACAACATGGCCTTCGGCATGCGGATTGCCGGTGAAAACAAGCAGGAGATCGACCGTCGCGTCCGCGCGGCCGCCGCCAGCCTGCAGCTCACCCAATATCTCGAGCGCCTGCCCAAGGCCCTTTCGGGCGGTCAGCGTCAGCGCGTCGCCATCGGTCGCGCCATCTGCCGCAACCCGAAGGTCTTCCTGTTCGACGAGCCGCTCTCGAACCTGGATGCCGCCCTGCGCGTCGCGACACGCATCGAGATCGCCAAGCTCAGCGACTCCATGCCCGAGACGACGATGATCTACGTCACGCACGACCAAGTGGAAGCGATGACGCTTGCCGACCGGATCGTGGTGCTGTCGGCCGGCCGCGTCGAACAGGTGGGTGCGCCGCTCGAACTCTACGAGCGCCCGGCCAACCTCTTCGTTGCCAAGTTCATCGGCTCTCCGGCGATGAATATCATTCCGGCAACCGTGACCGAAACCGGCGCAACGACGACGGTGACGCTGAAGGGCGGCAAGTCGGTGACGCTCGACATGCCGATCGATGCGTCCGAGAAGGGCAAGTCGGCGAGCTTCGGCGTTCGCCCGGAAGATCTGCGCATTGCGACCGACGAAAACTATCTCTTCGAAGGCGAAGTCTCCATCGTCGAAGCGCTTGGCGAGGTGACGCAGCTCTATATCGAAGGTCTGGTCGATGGCGAGCCGATCATCGTCAAGATCCCCGGCATTACCGATATCCACCGCGGCCAGAAGATGCGCTTTGCCGCCGACAGGCAGAAGCTGCATCTCTTCAATGCCGAAGGCCACACCTATGGAAAGCAGTAGCAGATCGCGCCCATGAGACGATGCCGGCTCAAGCAAAGACGAATAACAAAATTCAACTTGAGCTGGCGCACTCAAACTTTCTGTTAAAGACCCGCTGATAGTCTTGTCTTCGTAATATACCTCAGGGGTTTACTAAGATGGCTGCTTTCGGCAGAGCTAATTCAGGTCAACATTTCCTCAATAAAGAAGAATCCTTCATGTATGACCGCGAAGTGCGGTTCAGAATGGAGGATACGATGAACGCCGCACGGCTCGAATACACGGAAAAGGGCGTGATGAACCTTGCGTCGCGCCGCTGCGACATCATCCGCATCTCGCAGAGCGGCGCCATCCTGGCGATCCTCACCCAGTATAATCTGCCGAAGCAGTTCTATCTGGATATCCCAGACGCGCGCATCACCAAGGTTGGCTGCGTGCTAATGAAGGTCTTCCCCAACAACACGGTGGAAGTCCGTTTCCTGCGTCTGCTCACGGATAAGGAAATGAATAAGATCTTCGTCTACAGCACGCACCCCGCCCATCGCGACCGCGTGCTCGACATCCGGGCCTAGGCAGCAAAAGCGATCGACGGTCTACGCAGCCAAAGGGCCGAAACATAAAGCCACCCGCAACGGTCTTGCCTCTGTCCGCTACTTTAAAGTGCCGGACTGAGGCTTGTTACCGCTTCCCCGTCTTTCGACCAGGCCAGAAAAGCTCTGGACTGAGTCAGGCGATTTGATTATACGCCTCGGTCATTGCTGCGCGTGGCATCTTCCCTCAGCCACAGTCGTCTGTCGTGTGGCAATGGTGCATAATCGTGCCATGCGGCCAGCCTGTCGTGGTAAGCCCTTCTGTAGGCCTGATGATCTACGAAGCCGGTATTCTCCTGAACAAGCTCCACCCCAATGTCGTAGTAGATGTCGAGATTGTTCAAGTCAGGCACCGGGGTCTTGCCAGCTTCGCACTCTGCCTGCATTTGCCAGAAAAGCTCTTCGAGACGGCGGGCCAGCGCCGGAATGTCGCGCAACGCCGATGTCTCCCGTTTAGCCTGCAGGGTCTCCCTGACCCTCGCGAGGCTCCGGGGAATTTTTGCAAAACCGACGGCCTTGTCAATGTAGGATTGCGGGTCCGAACATATCAACTCCGGCACGCCGGCTGCGGTAACGATGCTGTGGCAGAAGCGCGCAGCAAAGCTCTTGCCGGGGAATGTAAGGACAGGCAGCCCCATGGTCAGGGCGTCGGCTGCGGTCGAATGCGCCCCGTAGGGAAACGTGTCGAGGAACAGATCGGCGAGCGAAATCCGGGCGAGATGCCTTGCATTCGGTGCCTTGGGCGCGAAAATGAGGCGCTCCGGCGCAACGCCGGCATTCTCGGCCACCTGGCGCAGGCGCTTATCGACATCGTCGCCTCCGGTGAGCAGCCAAAGCACGCTGTCGGGCGTCGCAGCAAGAATTTTCATCCAGTACGCAAACGTTTCTTGCGTGATTTTCTGCATGCCGTTGAAGCAGGCAAAGACGAAAACATCTTCCGGCAGCCCTGCCTCCGTGCGTGACGACTTTTCGGCAATCACCCTCTTGCGATCGATCGGCTGGTTGCAGGCGATTCTGAGCACTTTCTCCGAATAGTAAATCTCGTTCTCGGGCGGAATAATGTGTTCGTCCGCAATGATATAGTGATGGAACGGACTGCCCATCGTGCCTGGATAGCCGCAGAAGTTGACGATAACGGGCGCCGGCCGATAGGCGAAGATTTTCGTCCGCGCATGCTTGGTATAGCCGTTGACATCCACCAGAATGTCGATGTCGTCGTCGGCGATCTGCCTTGCAGCTTCCGCTTCGCCAATTGCAGCGATATCGCGCCAGCAATCGACGGCTGCCTTCATGCGAGCCTGTGTCGCATCACCTTCCGCGGGCTCTCCACAGTAGTAGGCGTAGATTTCAACACTGCGTTTGTCATGCAGTTCCAGCACTTCCCGGAGCGCAAAGCCGACCGCGTGATCGCGCAGGTCCGAGGAAACATAACCCACACGAAGGCGCTGGCCGGTTCCCGTCTTCTGCTTTGGCGCCTTGCGCGGGAAGCCGCTGATATCTGGACGTCCGACGAAAGACTTGTTGTAGCGATAGGCCTTGGCGAGTTGGAACAGCGGATCGTCGGAAAAGCAGGCAAGTGTCAGCGGCGACATCGCATCGAGCAGTTGGCGCATGGACACATGGTCTGATGTCACCAAAGTCGGCCACTTGCACTGGCGCTGGCGCAGCGCACTCCAATGTTGTCCAGCCTCGGTCTTGTCCGGCCGAAGTTCGATTGCTTGCCACAAAACGGTTTCCGCATCCTCCATGAGGCCGGCGTTCTCCATGACACGACCGATATGCTGAAGCGCCAACAGGCGATGCGTCAGCTTGTCGGGTGTGCTGTCCGCGGTCATGTCCGCGAAACTCCGCCATTGCAGGATTGCCTGTGTGGCGATGCCGCTATCTTCCAGCGCCCGTCCGAGATTGATGTGCGCCGGACCAAAACGCGAATCGAGCTTGAGGCAAGCGCGCAAGGCATGAATAGATCCCGCCACATCGCCTAACTGCCGCAAGGTAACGGAATAATTGAAATAGACGAGATGCAGGTAGGGATGGGTTTCGTTGAATGCGATCCAGACCTTGTAGGCCTCTACCGCCTCGACTTTTTGTCCCGCACCACTTCGGCCTTCCGCGAACTGGAACAGCTCATTGAAGGGAAGGCGCTGAGTGCGCGCTAACTCCAGAATTTCGGCAAGAGACTGAGCGGAAACTGGAGCTGATGCATTGTTGGTGACCATGGACATCCCACGAATTGGCGGCAGGCATTGCAACCATCTATGAAATGGTTGTCAGTGGTTAACTGTGCTAGCTTGCCTTGAACATGTCACGCCCATGCCTCCTAAAATCGGTGGGGGCCTTGTCAGCCATCAACAGATTTATGCGGTCTCGAACCATGCCGGGAAACCTCCTGCAATCCTGGCGGTGGCTGCCCTAGCGGTGGCTGCAAGTCCTCAGTCACACGTTCTCGCCCGGGCCGGGGTCAAGCCGGCCCCTCGCGCGAGTTTTGAAGTACGGCTTCCCCGAGATCGTGATCTGGTCAAAAAAACGCGGATCAGGCACTCACATAGTTCGAAATGACGGCCGCGATCTGATCTGGAGTGAGATACCCCATCTGGGATTTCATCAGAGTGCTCAATTGCGCGCTCGACAGGCTCGCTATGTCTTCCGTGGATAGTCCCGCCACGCCGTTCGAGCTGAACGACGCGATATCGCTGGTTGAGAACGCCGCCAGCTCTTGCGTCGTCAATGCCGCAACTTGCGCTGACGTCAGCCCGCTGACCTGACTTGAGGTCAAAGCTTCGGCTTGTGTCGTCGTCAGGGAGGCGATGGCCCTGGTGGTCAATCCCGCGATCGCCTTCGAATTTATGGCGACGATATCATCCGTGGTGAACACGGCGATGTCGTCGGTGTCCAGTGCAGCGAGCTGCAATGCATTCAGTGCATTGATCTGTGATGTCGACATCGCTGCGATTTGATCGGTGCCCATCGCCGCTATCTGATTGTAACCCAGCGAGGCAAGCTGGCTGGTTGACAGGGCTGCGATCTGGTCGCTGGTCAGGGCTGCGACAAAGGCCGTGGACAGACCCTGTATCGAGTCCGAGCTGATCACCGCGAGTTCGGTGGTGGAGAAGGTTCCCAGATCTTCCGTCGTCAAGCCTGCTACACCTGCGGAACTCAAGGCTGCGATCTGGGCGGCCGACAGCGCCTCAACCTGTTCGATGCTCAAAGCCCCGACCTGCGCACTGCTCAGGCCGGCGATGCTGGCTGTGCCCAGCGCGGCGATTTGGGCCGTGGAAAGCGATGCGACAAAGTCCGTGGACAATCCCTGGATGGAGCCGGAGCTGATCGCGGCAATATCGCTGGAGGAGAACTTTGCCAGGTCGCTGGTGCTCAGCCCTGCAATGCCTGTCGAGCTCAAGGCGGCAATTTGGGCCGTGGAGAGCGCTTCGATCTGCTCGACACTTAGGGCGGCAACCTGTGCACTGCTCAGACCTGATATGCCCGCCGTGCTCATCGCCGCGACCTGCGCCGTTGACAGGGCTGCGATATCGTCGGTGCTCAGGACAGCAACCTGCTTGGATCCGAAGGCGCCGATTTGAGCTGTCGTCAAAGCCTCGACCTGGTCGGTGTTCAGAGTGGCGACCTGCGCCGTCGTCAGTCCTGCGATGCCATCCGTGCCGAAAGCAGCGATCTGCGCCGTTGACAGCGCTGCGATAACGGCCGTGGACAGACCGGATATGGCGCTCGCGCTGATCGCTGCGATATCGGCGGTCGAAAAAGTACCGAGAGCGTCGGTTCCGAGGATCGCAATCTGCTTGGAACTGAGGGCTCCCACCTGGTCAGGCGTCAAGGCCTCCGCTTGGTTCATGCTCAGCGCCGCGACCTGGTCGGTGGACAAGCCTGCAATGCCGGCCGTGCCAAGCGCAGCGATTTGCGCGGTCGTCAGCGCCGCAATAACGGCTGTGGACAGGCCCGATACCGCGTTCGAACTGATCGACGCTATGTCGGCGGTCGAGAAAGTGTCGAGATCATCCGTCCCGAGGGCTGCGATCTGCTTGGAACCGAGGGCGCCGACCTGGGTCGGCGTCAGGGCCTCGGCCTGATCCGTACTGAGCGCGGCCATCTGGTCGGTGGTCAGGCCCGCGATGCCGGACGTGCTTAACGCTGCGACCTGCGCAGTCGAGAGAGCCGCGATCCCTTTCGTACCGAGTATCACGGTTTGTTTGGAACCAAGCGCCCCGATCTGCGCCGTCGTCAAAGCTTCGAGCTGGTCGGAGCTCAAGGCGGAAATCTGGGCAGTGGTCAGGCCCGCGATGCCGGCAGTGCTGAGCGCCGCGATCTGGTCTGTCGAGAAGGCAGCTATCGTAGCCGTGGACAATCCCGATATGCCATTCGAACTAATCGCCGCGATATCGGCGGTGGAGAAGGTCTCAAGATCGGCCGTTCCGAAGGCTGCGATCTGTGTCGAGCTCAGCACGGCAACCTGGGGCGTCGTGAGGGCCTCGGCCTGGCCGGAACTCAGAGCCCCGATCTGAGCAGTGGTCAGGCCGGCGATGCCGGCCGTACTGAGGGCAGCGATTTGCGCGGTTGACAGAGCAGCGATACTTGCGGTGCCGAGGGCGGCAATCTGGGTGGAGGCAAGGATAGCAACCTGCGCGGTGGTCAGGGCCGCGAGCTGGCCGGTGCCCAAGGCGGAAATCTGCCCTGTGGTCAGACCTGCGATGCTGGCTATGCCCAGCGCCGCGATCTGGTCCGTCGAGAAGGCGGCAAGCGTGGCCGTGGACAATCCCGATATGGCGCTCGAACTGATTGCTGCCATATCGGCGGTCGAGAAAGTCTCCAGAGCATCCGTTCCCAAGGCAGCGATCTGCTTCGAGCTCAGCGCGCCGACCTGCGTGGCCGTCAGGGCCTGGGCCTGATCGGTGCTCAATATGGCGATCTGCGCGGTGGTCATGCCCGCAATACCGGCCGTGCTCAGTGCCGCGATCTGGTCCGTCGACAGGGCGGCGATGTCGTCGGTGGTGAGAACCGAGACCTGCTTGGAGCTGAGAGCGCCGATCTGGGCTGTCGTCAGGGCCTGGGTCTGACCGGTGCTGAGGACGGGAACCTGCGAGGTGGTCAGACCCGTGGTGCCGGATGTGCTGAGCGCGGCGACTTGTGCAGTGGAAAGGGCAGCGATAACGCCCGTGCTCAAGGCCGCGACCTGTGTCGGGCTCAGAGCCGCAATCTGCTTGGTAGGCAGAGCATCGACTTGACTGGTGGTCAGGACCGCGATCTGCCTGGTCGAAAGGCCGGTGATCCCTGCCGTGCTGAGTGCGGCGATCTGCGCCGTCGACAGCGCGGCAACGGCTGCCGTGGACAAGCCCGATATGGCGCTGGAGCCGATCGCCGCGATGTCCTTGGTCGAGAAAACAGCTATGTCGTCGGCTGTCAGGGCTGCAAGCTGCGTAGAACTGAGGACGGCGACCTGAACCGTCGTCAGCGCCTCGGCCTGGCCGGTATTCAAGGCTGCGACCTGTTTGGTGGTCAGGCCGGCGACGCCGGATGTACTGAGTGCGGCGATCTGCGCCGTCGATAGTGCGGCAACGGCAGCGGTGGACAGGCCGGATATGGCGCTGGAGCTGATCGCGGCGATACCATTGGTCGAGAGAACAGCCATGTCGTCCGACGTCAGCATTGAAAGCTGGGCCGAATTCAGCGCCGCGATCTGTGTCGTGGTGAGAGCGTGAAGCTGGCCAGTGCTCAAAGCGACAATCTGCTTGGTGGTCAGACCGGCAATGCCGGAAGCACTGAGCGCGGCGATCTGCGCCGTTGACAGCGCGGCAACGGCGTCCGTTGACAGGCCGGATATGACACTCGAGCCGATCGCCGCGATGTCCTTGGTCGAGAAGGTCGCGATGTCTTCCGTACTCAGGACTCCAACCTGTTTGGAGTTCAGAGCGCCGACCTGGGCAACCGTCAGGGCCTCGGCCTGGGCGGTGTTCAGTACCGCGATCTGTTTTGTGGAAAGGCCGGCGATGCCGGAAGTGCTTAGAGCCGCGATTTGCGCGGTGGAAAGCGCAGCGATAACGCCTGTGCCCAAAGCCGCGACCTGTGTCGAACTCAACGCTGCAATCTGCTTGGTAAGCAGGGCACCCATCTGACCGCTGTTCAAGGCGAGGATCTGATCGCTCGTCATCCCGGCAACGCCAGCGGTGCTGAGGGCCGCGATCTGGTTTGTCGACAGGGCTGCGACGGCAGCCGTGGACAAGCCCGAAATGGCAAGCGAACCGATCGCCGCGATATCGGCGGTCGAGAAGGTTGCTATATCTGCCGTGCTCAACGCGGCGAGCTGGGTTGAGCTCAGTGTTGCGACCTGGCTCGTCGTCAGCGCTTCGGTCTGTGCCGTGCTGAGGGCCGCAATCTGATCGGTGGTGAGGCCGTCGATGCCGGCGGTGCTGAGTGCAGCTATCTGGCCGGTGGAAAGCGATGCGATAGCCCCCGTGCTCAAGACGGCGACCTGGCTCGAACTCAGCGCCGCAATTCGCGCCGTGGTCAAGGCGGCAATCTGCGCCGTCGTCAGGGCGGCGACCTGATTGGTTGTCAGGCCTGCGATGCCGGTCGTACTCAGAGCCGCGATCTGGCCGGTGGAGAGTGCGGAGATGACGGCCGTGCTCAGGCCGGGGACGGCGGTGTTCGAAATCGCCGCTATGTCGGCAGTCGAGAATGTAGCTATGTCGTCGGCACCCAAAGCAGCAATCTGGGTCGAACTCAGCACCTTCACCTGCGAGGAGGACAGTGCCTCGACCTGCGCCGTGCCAAGGGCGGCGATCTGGCTCGTCGTCAGACCCGTGATGCCGAGTGTGCTCAGGGCGGCAATCTGCTCAGTGGAGAGGGAGGCTATCACATCCTCATCCATGGCGGCGATCTGCGATGAACGCAGAGCCGCAACCTGTTTCGTGACCAGAGCATCGACCTGGCCGGTACTCAATGCTTCGATCTGTGTCGAGTTGAGGCCGGCGACGCCCGCCGTGCTCAAGGCCGCGATCTGCGCGGTCGACAGGGCCGCAATCGCAGCGGTGGACAATCCCGATATCGCACCTGAAGTGATCACCGCGACATCGGCAGTCGACAGAGCGGCGATATCATCCGTCCCAAGGGCGGAGAGCTGAGTGGATTTCAGTGCCGCGAACTGGCTCGTCGTCAATGCCGCCACTTGCGCGGTGCTCAGAGCGTTGACCTGATCTGTGGTCAACCCGGCAACACCGGAGGTGCTTATGGCTGCGAACTGCGTGGTGGAAAGGGAGGCGATGACATCCGTACTAAGCGCCGCGATCTGCGCCGAGCTGAGCGTCGTGACGCGCACGGTCGGCAAGGCGGCGATCTGCGCCGTGCTCAAGGCCGCGATCTGGCTGGTCGTCAACCCGACAATTCCGACCGCGCTCAGAGCAGCGACCTGGCTCGTCGAAAGAGCTGCGATGACGTTCGTACTCAGGCCCGATATGGCCTTGCTTGAGAGCGCCGCGATCTCGTCGGTCGAGAAGGTGGCGATATCATCCGTTCCAAGAGCGGCAAGCTGGGTAGAATTCAGCACGGCAACCTGGCTCGTCGTCAATGCCTGCATCTGCGCCGTACTCAGTGTGTTGATCTGATCGGTCGTCAGACCTGTAACGCCGGATGTGCTCAGTGCTGCAATCTGCGCCGTGGAAAGGGATGTAACCACGCCCGCATTCAAAGCGGCGACCTGTGTCGACGTCAGCACTGCAATTCGAGCTGTGCTCAACGTCGCGATTTGACTGGTGCTCAACGCTGCGATCTGGCTGGTGGTCAGACCGGCGAGCGCGCTTGTGCTCAGGGCGGCAATTTGCGCCGCGGAAAGATCTGCAATGACGCCGGTGCTCAAGCCCGCAGCGGCTTTGCTTGTAATCGCCGCCATATCTGCGGTCGAGAAGGCTGCTATATCATTCGTCCCGAAAGCGGCCATCTGAGTTGAGCTCAGCACCGCGACCTGGGTCGTCGTCAGCGCCTCAACTTGGCTGGAGCTCAAGGTTGCGATCTGGCTGGTCGTCAGGCCGACGATCGCACTTGTGCTCAGCGCCGCAACCTGCTCGGTGGAAAGCGATGCAATGACACCGGTGCTCAAGCCGACTATGGCTTTGCTGGAGATCGTTGCAATATCGGCGGTCGAGAACGTGGCTATGTCATCCGTGCTCAAGGCGGCAAGCTGTGTTGAACTGAGCACCTTGACCTGGGAGGACGAAAGCGCCTCGGCCTGTGCTGTGCTCAACGCCGCGATCTGGCTGGTCGTCAGGTTCGCAACGGCACTGGTGCTGAGGGCCGCGATCTGCGCGGTCGAAAACACCATGATGTCGTTCGTACCCATGACTGCAACCTGCGCCGCTTTCAGGGCGGCGGCCTGGGCGGTCGTCAAGGTGGCAACCTGCGCCGTGCTCAGGGTAGAGATCTGGCTCGTCGTCAAGCTTGCAACGGCACTCGAACTGAGGACAGCGACCTGTGCGGTCGAAAGCGCAGCGATTTGGCTCGTCGTCAGGCCGACAGCCGCGCTCGTGCCCAAGGCGGCAACCTGCTCGGTGGAAAGAGATGCAATAACATCGGTGGCCAAGCCTGCTATGGCTTTGCTGGAAAGCGCCGCGATCTCGGCGGTCGAGAACGTGGCTATGTCGTCCGCACCCATGGCGGAAAGCTGGGTTGAGCTCAGCGCTTTCACTTGAGCGGCGGAAAGCGCCGCGGCCTGCGTCGTGCTCAAGGCGACGATTTGGCCAGTGGTCAGGCCCGCGATGCCGACCGTACTGAGCGCAGTGACTTGTTCGGAGGAGAGGGATGCGATGACATCCGTACCCAAAGCCGCAATCTGCTTGGAACTCAACGCGGCGACCTGGGTCGTCGTCAGGACTGCTGCCTGTGTCGTGCTCAGCGCCGCGATCTGATCGGTGCCCAGACCAGTAATCCCGGTCTTGCTCAAAGCAGCAATCTGGGTCGAAGAGAGGGCCGCTATGACGTCCGTGCTCAGGCCTGATATCGCTCTGCTGGAAATCGCCGTGATATCGGCGGTCGAGAAGGTCGCGATATCGTCCGTTCCCAAGGCAGAAAACTGTGTCGAACTCAGTGCCGCGACCTGCGTCGTCGTCAACGCCTCAGCTTGCACAGTGCTCAAGGCGGCAATCTGGGTCGTCGTCAGGCCGGAAAGACCGGTTATGCTCAGGGCGGCAATCTGTGCGGTCGATAGCGCCTCGATTTCGGTCGTGCTCATAACAGCGACTTGCGTCGCCTTGAGGGCGTTGACCTGCGTCGTCGTCAAGGCAGCGACCTGCGTCGTGCTCAAGGCGGCAATCTGGGTTGTCGTCAGGCCGGCGACTGCGGTCTTGCTCAGGGCGGCTACCTGCGCGGTTGACAGCGCCGCGATGTCGTCTGTGCCCATAACAGCGACTTGCGTCGCCTTGAGAGCGCCGATCTGCGTCGTCGTCAGGGCAGCGACCTGCTTCGTGCTCAACGCTCCTATCTGGGCCGTCGTCAGACCGGAGATCGTGCCGGTACTCAAGGCGGCGATCTGATCGGTCGAGAGGGCTGCGATAACGGCCGTGGACAAGCCTGGCACCGCCGAGACGGTGATTGCCGCCATATCCGCGCTGGAGAATGTAGCGACGTCATCCGTCCCGAGTGACGTAAGCTGGGACGAACTCAGCACCTTGACTTGCGAGGAAGAAAGCGCCTCGGCCTGAGCCGTGCTCAGTGCTGCGATCTGGCTCGTCGTCAGGCCGGCGATCGCACTCGTACTCAGGGAAACAATTTGTGCGGTGGAAAGCACCGCAATATCGTTTGTTCCCATCACCGCGATTTGCGAAGCTTTGAGAGCAGCGATCTGAGTTGTTGTTAAGGCGGCGACTTGAGCCGTGGTCAGCGCTGCGATCTGGCTCGTCGTCAGGCCGGCGATCGCGCTTGTGCTCAGGGCGGCAACCTGCGTGGAGGAGAGCGTTGCAACGGCGCTTGTATTCAGGCCCGATATGGCTTGATTGGTAAGCGCCGCAATATCATCGGTGGAGAAAGTCGACACGTCCGCAGCGCTTAGAGCCGCCAGCTGCTTTGAGCTAAGGGCTTTGACCTGAGACGTGGTCAAGGCTTCCGCCTGATCTGTCGACAGGCCGCTGATCTGCGCCGTGGTGATCGCGGCGATCTGAAGCGTGCTCAGACTTTCGATGTCAGAACTGGTGAGAACAGCGAGCTGATCAAGCGTCAGGCCAACGATGGCGCTTTGTGAAATGGCGTTCAACTGCTGCGAACTGAGGACCTCAACGTCTTCCGTATCCAACGCGGCAATTTGAGCCGAGGAAAGGACGCTAATCTGCTTTGTGGACAGCGATGCGACGTCTTCCGTCGTCCAGGCCTTAACTGCAGCTGTCGAAAGAGACCTGATCTGGGTGGTGCTTAGGGTGGAGACGATCGAAGTCATACGTGCAGCTCTTGTGTTAGCTAATACGGAAACCCATTCACCCGATAACCAGCATCGCGTGAATGTTCGGGGCCTGAAAACTGACAGTCATTAAAATTCACAGCCTGACAGAGTGAGTGTAGTCAGACTAGCTTGCCCGAACCTGAGGTTGGTGTGCCCAGCGGGATTTCGACGGGCGCCGTCAAGCAGCGTCCGTTCCAGCGTCAAGCGATTTTGCAAGCGGTGCGCCCTGCAGATGCGCGCCAATGAGACAAGCGGCTTAGGCGGTCAAAAGATCAGATCTCCGCCCGCCATTTCCTGAGCGCATCCTCGATGTAGTCGATCAGCGGCAGCTTGCCGTCTTCCTGGAGCCATTTGTCGACCGCAAGACGCAGTGGGCTCACCGACATCATTGAAACCAGCCGCAGTCCGTCGCGGTCCTTGGCTGGAAACAGCTCGCATAGGCTCTCGTAGACAACCTGTTCTAGCTGCAGATAGTTGCCCCCAATTTGGGCACGCAACGGCTTGGTTTGCCGCATAAGTCGGGCGGTTGCCAGAAGTTGAGGGGCCTGGAGACGCGCTGCGAGCTTCAGCGTCGCCTGATGGACTACGTCGAACGGTCGTCCGGCCGATGCGCTCTCCAGAACGCATGTTCTGAGAGCCTCTATGTATCCGTGCCGATGTGCCAGCAGAATTTCGTCTTTGCTTTTGAAATAATAGAAGAAAGTCCGGCGGGAAATACCAGCCGCTGCCGCAATGTCATCGAGAGTCGTTTCCTGATAGCCCTTTGAAAGAAAGGATTTCAGTCCCGCATCTGCGATGCGCTGAAACGTCAGCCGTCGCTTCCGCTCGCGCAGGCCTTCCGGTTTTGAGGGGGGATCTTGCATGGCTCAATTCTGCCATAAATCATCGCGGCGCACAAACTGTGGCGCCTTGCTTCGCCATGCGCGCCTCGTTTTTGCCACTGCTATTTCCGGCAGAAATAATTCTGCAGCTTCGTTCGCAATTGCCGCAAAGTAGCCAACATCAATTTTTACACCAAGTGTAATATTTAATGTTGGCACGAGAACCCTGAGAGGGTGCAGGAGAGCGGTACGTCAATGTCAGTCAACCTAGTTCCGGATCATGAAACTACTGCGATATACGATTCATTCGCCGCCGAAGGTGTCAGACCCGGTCGGTTCAATATCGTGACGATAGCTCTTTTGATGAGTTTATTGGCAGGCTGCGCTGCGGCGCCATTGGATCGCGCGGGATCCCTGCGGTCCTATGATGGCCTGACACGGTCGAATGGGCTGGTCGCCCACTCGCTTCTCAAGGTGAGCAAGGACGATGTTCTTGCGGCAAAGACCGTGAAGATCATTCCGACCGCTTTTTCGATGCAGGCGGAAAGCGCCTCTTTTACCCCCGCGCAGCGCAGCCTCGTCACCAATGCCGTCGACAGAGCGCTTTGCTCGGGATTGAGCGAACGCTTCGTCGTCGTCGGTTTGTCAGAACCAGCGGATCTGACTGTTCGTGCGCTTGTCACCCAGGTCAAGGCAACGAACGCCACGGCGGTCGGTGTGTCAAAAGTCGCGTCGGTGGGAACGAGCGTACTGTTGCCGGGCGTACCCGTGCCCATTCCGCGTATCCCGATCGGCATGGGCAGCCTTTCCCTCGAAGCCGAGGCGCTTGATCGTCAGGGCGTGCCGAAGGCGGCGATGATTTGGGGACGGGGTGCGAACGCGTTTCTTGATTCGGGAACCGTCGCCAAGGAAGGAGATGCCTATAGTCTCGCAGCGAAATTCGGCGGCGATTTCAGCAAGCTGTTGGTCAAGGGCCGCACGCCTTTCGGCACGATGCCTTCCATGCTTTCCAAGGCGAAGCTCAATGCATTGGTTGGACGCGCGCCGAAATATGAAGCGTGCAAGGCGTTCGGAAAATCGCCTGGTGTTGCCGGCTTTATCGGACAACGCATGGGGCTGCCGCCCAAATGGACCGATAAAGCCGCCCCCAACCCCTCCTGAGCCGACGTCATTGTGATGCTCGCCGCTGGCGTTTCACGACTCCGAGCCGTGAGACGCTTCAGTGGAACAGGACACTTGCGCCCTGATCGGCCGGGCCTGCGGCTCGGCGGAACGGGGCGAAGAGCTCGCGCCCCATGCCGAATTCGTTCCCGGAGAGGTCTGCGGTGACCGGTTCGCGCTCGGCCATGTCGGCGGCGTCGACCAGCACCTCAAGTGTGCCGGCGATCGCGTCGATGCGGATAATGTCGCCTTCCCTGATGCGGGCGATCGGTCCGCCTTCGACGGCCTCCGGCGTGACGTGGATTGCGGCGGGCACCTTGCCCGATGCGCCGGACATCCGTCCGTCGGTCAGAAGCGCCACGCGGAAGCCGCGGTCCTGCAGCACGCCGAGCGCCGGCGTCAACTTGTGCAGCTCCGGCATGCCGTTGGCCTTCGGCCCCTGGAAACGGACGACGGCGACGAAGTCGCGGTTCAGCTTGCCATCCTTGAATGCCTGCTGCATCTCCAGCTGATCGTGGAAGATCACAGCTGGCGCTTCGATGATGTGGCGTTCCAGCTTGACGGCGGAAATCTTGATGACCGCCTTGCCGATATTGCCGCGCAGCATCTTCAGGCCGCCACTGCCCTGGAAAGGCGTCTCGATGCTAGCGAGCACCTTCGGATCGCCACTCTTTTCGGGTGCTGGTTCGCGGACTACGCCGCCATCGGCGCCGATTTTGACCTCGATCGAATAAGCGCCAAGCCCCTGGCCGGCGACGGTGCGTACGTCGTCGTGCAGCAGCCCCTTCTTGAGCAGTTGTTTGATGAGGAAGCCCATGCCGCCGGCGGCATGGAAGTGGTTCACGTCGGCAAGCCCGTTCGGATAGACGCGAGCAAGCAGCGGGATGATGTCGGAAAGCTCCGAAATATCCTGCCAGGTCAGCACGATGCCGGCGGCGCGCGCCATGGCGACCAGGTGCATCGTGTGGTTCGTCGAGCCGCCGGTGGCGTGCAGGCCGACGACGCCGTTGACGATCGAGCGCTCGTCGATCATCTCGCCGGCCGGCGTGAATTCGTTGCCCATGGCGGTGATAGCGAGTGCGCGCTTGGTGGCCTCTCGGGTCAGGGCTTCGCGGAGCGGCGTGCCAGGATTGACGAAGGACGCGCCGGGCATGTGGAAGCCCATGATTTCCATCAGCATCTGGTTGGAATTGGCCGTGCCGTAGAAGGTGCAGGTGCCGGGGCCGTGGTAGGACTTCGATTCCGCCTCCAGCAGTTCGGCGCGGCCGACCTTGCCTTCGGCGTAGAGCTGCCGCACGCGCGACTTCTCGTCGTTCGGCAGGCCCGATGTCATCGGCCCGGCTGGAATGAAGACGGCCGGCAGATGGCCGAAGGAGAGGGCGGCGATGACCAGGCCCGGCACGATCTTGTCGCAGACGCCGAGGAAAACGGCCGCGTCGAACATGTTGTGTGACAGGCCGACACCGGCCGACATGGCAATCAGGTCGCGCGAGAAGAGCGAGAGCTCCATGCCCGGCTGTCCCTGCGTGACGCCGTCGCACATGGCCGGCACGCCGCCAGCCACCTGGGCGATGCCGCCGGCCGCCGCCGCTGCCTCGCGGATGATCGCGGGATAGGTTTCGAACGGCTGGTGCGCCGAGAGCATGTCGTTATAGGAGGTGATGATCCCGAGATTGGGCACGCGGTCGCCCGCCAATGCATCCTTCTCGGAGGGGGAACAGACTGCGAAGCCATGCGCAAGGTTGGCGCAGCCGAGCACGGAGCGTTGTGCGCCTTTGGTTGCAGCATTGCGCAGGCGGTCCAGATAGCGCTCGCGCGTCGGCTTCGAGCGCTCGACGATACGTGCGGTAATCGCGGAAATGCGGGCGTCAGCGGCCATGGTCGATCTGCCTCCGTCTGTTCTGCGCGGTGCCCCGGAAGATCGGCTTCGATCTGTCTTGGTAGAGGGCGTGGCGCGTGGTTCGAATGTCAATGCGATGCCGATACGCCCTTGCGGGCGCGCGGCACAGCAGCTGTTGCTGGTCTTTCAGGGTTCGATGACGAGGCCTGTCAGCCGCGTCAGGGAGCCCAGTAAATCTCGACTGGAGAGGCAGCCCGGCGCAGCATGGCGCGGATCGGCATCTCGGTTTCTTCGCCCGGCGCTTCCGCCTTGGCGAGAACGTCCTTCTTGCCCTCTCCCTCGATATGGAGCACCAGCAATCGGGCATCCTGAAGGCTGGAGAAGGTGAATGTCAGCCGCGGCTCACCGGCACCTTCCGCTTCCATCGTGATGATGCCGCGCGGGGTGTTCGGGTCAAGCGCAGTCAGGAGATTGCTGCCGCCCGGAAAGAACGAGGCCGTGTGGCCGTCATTGCCCATACCGAGGATGGCGACGTCGAAGGGCTGGCTGACGATCTTGGTCTTTTCCGTGGCGATGGCTGCGGCCTCCTCGACGGAAGCCACGGCCTGGTAGAGCGGGAGGAACTTGGCCGCAGCGGCCTTGTCCCTCAGCAGGTTCTCCTGGACGAGCAGGTGGTTCGAGCGCGGATTGTCGGCCGGCACGAACCGTTCGTCGACCAGGGTGATCGTCACCTTGCCCCAGTCGATCGTGCGCGAGGACAGCACCTGGAAGAAGGCCTTCGGCGTGGAGCCGCCGGAGACCGCTATGCTTGCGGAGCCACGCGCTTCGATGGCGGCCGAGAGGGTCTCGGCCACCTTGTCCGCGAGCTTGCCGGCGAGTTCGGCGCCATTGGCGAAAGCATGCATATTCGCTGTCATCGTTGTCGTCCCGGATTAAATATCGTCATGCCAGGTGCGGCCGTCGCGCTCGATCAGCGCGATGGCCTGGCTCGGACCCCATGTGCCGGCCGTATAGCCCTGCACCTGCTGGCCGGCTTCTTCCCAACCCTTGAGGATTGGGTCGACCCACTTCCACGCCGCTTCCACTTCGTCGCGGCGCATGAACAGCGTCTGGTTCGAGCGGATGACGTCCATCAGCAGGCGTTCGTAGGCGTCCGGATTGCGGACGTTGAAGGCCGAGGCGAAGCTCATGTCGAGCGAAACGTTGCGCAGACGCATGCCGCCCGGGCCAGGGTCCTTGATCATCAGCGACTGCTTGACGCCTTCGTCCGGCTGCAGGCGGATGATCAGCTGGTTGGCGACGGTGCGGCCGGCGGCCTGATCGAAAATATTGTGGGGGATCGGCTTGAAGGTAATGACGATCTCCGACATGCGGCCGGCAAGACGCTTGCCGGTGCGGATGTAGAAGGGAACGCCGGCCCAGCGCCAGTTGCCGATCTCGGCCTTGATGGCGACGAAGGTTTCGGTGTTGGAGACGCCGCCTTCGAGCTCATCGAGGTAGCCCTTGACCGGGCCGCCCGAGGATGCGCCGGCGCGGTACTGGCCGCGAACCGTCGCCTGCTCGACGTTGGAAGCGTTGATCGGCTTCAGCGCGCGCAGCACCTTCAGCTTCTCGTCGCGGACTGCTTCGGAATCCATCGAGGAGGGGATTTCCATCGCGGTCAGGCAGAGGAGCTGCAGGATATGGTTCTGCACCATGTCGCGCAGGGCACCGGCGGTATCGTAGTAGCCGGCACGGCCTTCGAGGCCAACCGATTCCGCCACCGTGATCTGCACGTGGTCGATGTGATTGGCGTTCCAGAGCGGTTCGTAGAGGGCGTTGGCAAAGCGCAGCGCCATCAGGTTCTGCACGGTTTCCTTGCCGAGGTAATGGTCGATGCGGAAGATCTGTTCTTCCTTGAAGACCCTGCCGATCGTGTCGTTGAGCTGTAGGGCCGAAGCGAGGTCGCGGCCGATCGGCTTTTCGACGACGATACGGGTCTGCTTGGTGATCAGCTTGTGGTCGTGGATCTTCTGCGAGATGTCGCCGAAGATGCCCGGAGCGACGGCGAGGTAGAAGGCGCGGACGCGCTCCTTGCCCTCGTCGAGGATTTTCTTGAGCTGGTCCCAGCCGGCATCGCTGCGCGCGTCGACGGGAACATAGAACAGACGGGCGAGGAATTTCTTGACTTGCGCCTCGTCATATTCGCCCTTCTTCAGGTGTTCTTTGAGGGCGGCGTCGGCGAATTTGCGGTATTCCTCGTGCGAAAGCGCGCTACGCGAAGCGCCGATGACGCGGGTCGGTTCGGAGAATTGGCCTTCAATCTGGCGATGATAAAGAGCGGGCAGGAGCTTGCGCTCGGCAAGGTCGCCACTGCCGCCGAAAACGACATAATCAAATGGTTCAACGGGAATGATTTGGCTGCTCATGAGGTATCTCTCAATCGGTCTTGGTTGAGGCCCCTTTTAATCTAATCGATTTAAAAAGGCCAGTGTGCATCGCAAAATTCAGACTCGGCTTTTATAGCGGATTGCCTGCGGAAGAAATCCATCTTCCGATTTTTAGAACCTGTCGCGCAACGCAAACCACGAGAGCGCCAGGAAAAGCAGAGGCGCCCGCATGCGCGCGCCGCCCGGAAAAGGCGGGACATTCAGCTCCTTGAAGAGGTGAAGCTCGTCCGCATTCCCGAGAACTGTTTTCGCATAGAGTTTACCGCAATAGTTTGACAGCATGACCCCGTGCCCGGAATAGCCTCCGATCGAGGTGACGCCTGGCATGACCTCACGCACGAAGGGCTGGCGCGGCATGGTGATGCCGACCGATCCACCCCAGGCATAGTCGATGTTGATATCCGCCAGGGCTGGATAGATCTCGGCGATTTGACGGCGGATGTGCTGCGTTATGTCGCGTGGATTGTCTGATGTATAAGCCTCGCGCCCGCCGAAAAGCAGGCGTCCGTCTTTCGATTTGCGGAAGTAGCGCACCACGAATCGCGAATCCGCTACGGCTTCGTTACCGGGAAGCACGGTCGGAAAGCGATCGAGCGGTTCGGTGGCGCCGATGAAGGAGCGGATCGGCATCACATGGCTCGCGGTCACCGGCTCCAGATTGTCGATATAGCCGTTGCAGGCGATCAGCACCCGTTCGGCGGTGATTTCGCCGCCGTCCGTCTGGATGATTGTCTTGCCGCCAGATTGCCGGAAGGCCTTCGCCCTGGTCATTTCGAAGAGGGAGGCGCCGGCCTCGGCGGCGACCCGCGCCAGGCCGATGAGCAGCTTCAGTGGATGGATATGGCCCGTGCCCATATCCCTGACGCCGTAGAGATAGAATTCGGAGCCCAGCCGTTCCTGGGTCTCGGTCCTATCCATGAATTTGACGTGCGGATAGCCGTAGCGTGTCGCTGCGATCTCCGCATTTTCCATATAGGCGTGCTTGTAGCTCGGCTTGTGTGTGACATTCATCTGGCCCGGCAGGAAATCGATGTCGATGCCGTGCTCGGAGGCGAAATCGAGGAGATGACGCTTCGCATCCTCGGCAAGATCGAAAAGTGCCTTCGAGCGCTCGTAGCCGATCGTCTCCTCAAGCTCTTCAGGCCACGAGCGCTGCCCGGTGCCGAGCTGACCGCCATTGCGGCCTGAAGCGCCGTCGCCGAAGCGGTTGCCGTCGATCAGAACGACTTCGGCACCACCCTTGGCGAGATTGTAGGCCGCCTGGAGGCCAGTATAGCCGCCGCCGATGATGGCGACATCGGCCAGGCGCGAACCATCGAGCTTGGGATAGATTGGGCGTGGGCCGACAGTTGCCTGATAAAAGGAAAGTCCCGGCGCGATCGGGCTCTGCCATGTTTCGTGCAGTGTCATGGGCGATCCCCTCACACGTTGAGCAGAAGGAATTCCCGCTCCCACGGGCTGATCACCTGCATGAAGGTTTCGAACTCGCCGCGTTTGACACCGGCATAGATGTCGATGAATTCCTTGCCGAGGACCTCCTGGAAGGCCGGTTCGCCCTCCAAGAGCGCGATGGCTTCAAGAAGGCCGCGGGGCAGGTCGATCGAGCCTTCGTTGGCCGAATCCTCGGTCGGTGCCGTCGGCTCCACCTTCTTCATGATGCCGAGCAGGCCGGAGGCGAGCGAGGCGGCAAGCGCCAGGTAGGGATTGGCGTCGGAGCTCGGCAGCCGGTTTTCGACGCGGCGGGCCTGCGGATCGGAGACCGGCACGCGGAAAGCCGTGGTGCGGTTGTCGTAGCCCCAGGCATTGTTGACCGGGCACGACATGTTCGGCGCCAGCCGCCGATAGGAATTCACATAGGGCGCAAGCATGGCCAGCGCATTCGGCACATAGCGCTGCATGCCGCCGATGAAGTGGAAGAACTCCTGCGACGGACTGCCGTCCGGATTGGTGAAAACATTCTTGCCGGTCTCGATGTTCACGACCGACTGGTGGATATGCATCGCCGACCCCGCCTGGCTCTGCATGGGTTTGGCCATGAAGGTGGCATAGATGCCGTGCTTCAGCGCCGCCTCGCGAATGGTGCGCTTGAACATGAACACCTGGTCGGCAAGCTCGATCGGGTCGCCATGGCGCAGGTTGATTTCCAGCTGCGCCGGACCCTCTTCATGGATCAGCGTGTCGATCTCGAGACCCTGCTTCTCCGAGAAGTGATAGATATCGTCGATCAGCTCGTCGAACTCGTTGATGCCGGCGATCGAGTAGCCCTGACCGCCGAGGATCGAGCGGCCGGAGCGACCTTTCGGCGGATGCAGCGGATAGTCGGGGTCGTCATTCTTGGCGACGAGATAGAATTCGATCTCGGGCGCAACCACCGGCTTCCAGCCGCGATCGCGATAGAGTCCCAGAATCTGCTTCAATAGGTTGCGTGGCGTATAGGACACCGCGTGTCCTTCGGAATTGACGATATCGCAGATCACCTGCGCTGTCGGATCGGTTTCCCAGGGGACGACGGACAGCGTCGAAAGGTCCGGCACCAGCTTCAGGTCGCTGTCGCGCGGCTCGTAGCGGAAGCTCTCAGTCTCCTCCGGATATTCGCCCGAAATCGTGTGGCGATAGATCGCAGAAGGCAGTGCCAGCGATGTGTTGGAGGTGAATTTCGAGGTCGGCATCATCTTGCCGCGCGGCACGCCGGCAAGGTCCGGTGTGATGCATTCGATATCCTCGATCCCGCGCGCCCGCAGCCATTGCTCTGCCTCCCTCCAGTTTGCCACGCCGCGTGCCGATCTCAGGCTAGGAGGTACCGTAGGGACTTTCGAGACAGGCACGGAAGCTTTCAGCGGGGTCTTTCTCGCAGGCATAAAACACCGTATTTGGGTTGATCGGTGATTGCATCATAACCGCAGTTTGCCAATTGGCGAGGGGGAAAACCGCTCGGACTTTCGCCGTATGATGGAAAAATGATCAGTGAGCGCGGCGAATGATTAGGGGTTGAAGCGTGGTCGGCAGGTATAATGTGATCGTTCTCGGAGCGGGCGCGGCAGGCATGATGTGCGCCATCCGCGCCGGCCAGCGCGGGCGTTCCGTCGCTGTGCTCGACCACGCCGCGGCACCCGGCGAGAAGATCCGCATTTCCGGCGGCGGCCGCTGCAATTTCACCAATATCCATGCTGGCCCGAAGAACTTCGTCTCCGCCAATCCGCATTTCGCCATATCGGCGCTGGCCCGCTTCACCCCCAGGGATTTCCTCGCCATGGTCGAGCGCCATGGCATCGCCTGGCATGAGAAGACGCTTGGCCAGCTCTTCTGCGACAACAGCGCCAAAGACATCATCCGCATGCTGACCGACGAGATGCGCGCGGCCGGCGCGCAACTGTGGTTGCGCACGGAAACGGGCGGGGTCGAACAGATTGCCGGCGGCGGCTATCGCATCAGCACTTCGGAGGGCACCTTCGAGGCATCCTCGCTGGTCATGGCGACCGGCGGCAAATCGATCCCGAAAATGGGAGCGACCGGTTTTGCCTATCGCATCGCCGAGCAATTCGGATTGCCTGTTGTCGAGACGCGGCCGGGCCTGGTGCCGCTCACCCTCGATCCGCAGCTCCTTCAGCGCCTGGCGCCACTTTCCGGCATCGCCGCGCCTGCCGAAATCCGTCACGGCAAGACGGCATTTCGCGAAGCCCTGCTCTTCACCCATCGCGGCCTCAGCGGACCGGCCATCCTGCAGATTTCCTCCTACTGGCGGGAAGGGGAGGAGATTACTGTCACGATCGAGCCTGACGTCGATGTCCTTGCGCTTCTTAAGAAAGCAAAGCAGGCCAACGGCCGGCAATCGGCGCAAACAGCCCTTGCCGAGCTCCTGCCGAAGCGGCTGGCGCAGCACTTCGTCGAGGCTGAGGGCATGTCGGGCAATCTGGCTGATCAGTCCGACAAGCGCCTGCAACAACTCGGGGCCGCCATCCAGTCCTGGCCGGTGAAGCCGTCCGGCTCGGAAGGGTACCGCACTGCGGAGGTGACGCTCGGCGGCATCGATACCACCTGCCTCGATTCGAGAACCATGCAGGTGAAAGCCGCGCCCGGCCTCTTCTTCATCGGCGAATGCGTCGATGTGACCGGCTGGCTCGGCGGTTATAATTTTCAATGGGCATGGGCGTCCGGTCATGTTGCCGGCGAGGCTGCGTGAGCCTCTATATTCAATACCTTGTGCGTTCCGTCAGAAAATGGAACCGGCCTCTGGTTCTCGCGTTTTCCTTTCCTACATGTTTATTGAATACATTGGCAGTTGCCGAAAAGACCATTTGCCGGTTATCGTGTCAGTGCGAAAATGGGAATATGCTCATGAACAAAACCAATCGTCGTGCTCGCGCCATTGCAATCGCTCAAACCCGGGATAACGCCAAGCTCCTGGCCACAAGGCTTTTGATGCTGGCGACGGGCGCCACTGCGGCCTGCATCGCGTATCTGGCCGTGCGCGGCTACTGATAGTTTAGCCGCTTTATCTGTCTTGGCCGTCATTGTCATGGCGGCCTTTGTTTGCGCGCCAATATTCTTTTCGACGCCTTCTTACTCGGATCTCTTCAGCAACAAGGGCCCTCGCTGGCGCCTTATCTGAAAATTAATCTATCAGACCCACAATTCGCGCAGTTTTATGGGGCGCTCGTCTGCGAGACCGAGCCGATGCAATGATTGCTTCCTGACGCCACTCAGGACCCCGCCTGCGACGATTTCAAGATTGACGATATACGTCCGGCCAGCGCCGCGCAGGCGTCGGCGAGGGGAGCGGTGTGAGAGGTCTGAGCCACTATGTTTATTGATAGGATACTGTCTCGTTTCAAGATCAAGACGAAGGTTCTCCTATTCGTCCTGCCCTTCGTCATCAGCATTTCCGCCGTCGGCCTCACCGGGCTTTATGCTTCCGGCCTGCTGCAGGGACGCATGGAAATCTCCAACAGCGTGCTGCAATCGCTGACCGGCTTCAAGAATCTCTACGGCTCCATGGATGACTTCCTGCGCATCACCAATACGCAGCAACGCGACAAGCTCTATGAGGATATCAAGTCCCAGCAGGGCGTGCTCAATGCGACGCTCGGCCAGCTCGGCGCGGATGCGGAGGGCCGCGACAATCTGACCGACGCGACCGCCAAGACGGCCGACACGGCCAATCTCGTCGGCAGGCTGTGGACGCTCCATGAGCAGGAGGTTGCGTTCCGCAAGACGATCGACGACGCACAGAGAGCGTTGATCAGCGCCCGTTTCAACGTCGATTTCAACAGCCAGCAGCTGGAAGATCAGATGCGGCAGGATCAGGCCGACGCGACCTCGACATTGCGCGCCGCCGACCGCTTGCTGAAAGGCGGCGATCTGCTGGCCTCGGTTGCGGAGGATTTCAACAAGGCCGCGACGCCGGCCGATAAGGTCAAGCTTCTCAAGGACCGGCTGCCGGATCTGAACAAGGCCCTGCGCGCCATCGACCTTGCGCTGCCGCAGAACCAGAAAAGTGTCGTTCAGTCGCTGACGAGCACGATCAAGGATCTGACCGCTTTCACTGAAAGCACTGATGTGCCGACCGATGACACCATTACCAATATCGGCCGTCTTCTCTCGCGCTTCCGCCAGACATCGACCTACACGCAGCTGACGGCGACGCAGATGATGCGTCAGGCGACCACGACCTTCGTATCGCTGGATGCCCGCGTCGCGCAGACCAATTCCGTTCTGCAGGATACCCGCCGCCTGGAAGATTCGGTCTACTCTCTGCAGCTTGTGCTGGCCGAGTTCAACGCCAATACCAACAAGGACAATCTCGTCCGCCTGCGCCAGGAAATCGCAAAGCTCGGCGGCGATATCGATACGCTGAACCAGAGTGCCAAAAGCATGGACTTCGCCGGCGACATCGATGCCGCCATCCGCCCGGCGATCAAGTCGATGGACGATGCCGGCGGCAAGCTGGTCGATACGATCACCCAGCGGATTGCAGAATATGCAAGCGCCCGCCAGCAACTCGATCAGGTATGGGGCCAGCTCACGGCATTTGCCGAGACGCAGAAGCAGAGCGCCGGCACCGAACGCGACCAGGCGAACTACATATCCATCCTGGCGACGGCTTTGGGTATCATCCTCTCGGTTGCCGGCGGTATCGCGCTGGTCCTGACCCTGCAGCGCCCGATCGGCCAGATCACCGCCGCCATGCGCCGGATCGCCGATGGCATGCTCGAGACGGCGATTTCCGGCGAGCAGCGTCACGACGAAATCGGCGACATGGCCCGCGCGCTCGGCATCTTCAAGGAAAACGCCATTTCGAAGATCCGCATCGAGGAGCAGAGCGACGAGGAGCGCGCTTCCTCTGAACACGAACGCCAGCGCAACGACGCTGAAAAGCGCGAACTCGACCGACAGATCGATTTCGCGGTCAGCGAGCTCGCAGCCGGTCTCGAACGTCTTGCGCAGGGCGATATTTCCGCCACGATCGAGACACCCTTCATCGGCCGCCTCGAACAGCTCCGTCAGGACTTCAACAGCTCGCTGTCGCGCCTGCAGGAGACGCTGAGCCAGGTCCGCAGCAATGTCGAGATGATCCAGAGCAACGGCAACCAGATGGCGGCCTCCGCCGAGGATCTGTCGAAGCGCACCGAGCAGCAGGCCGCTTCGCTGGAGCAGACCGCCGCCGCTGTCGACGAGATCACCGTCACCGTCCGCTCGTCCGCCAAGCGCGCCAAGGACGCGGATGCCATCGTGCGCGAAGCCAAGCGCAGCGCCGATGACAGCTCTGTCGTCGTCGGCAATGCCATCGACGCGATGACGCGCATCGAGGGTGCCTCGCGCCAGATCGAGCAGATCATCGGCGTCATCGACGAGATCGCCTTCCAGACCAACCTCCTGGCGCTCAATGCCGGTATCGAGGCGGCGCGCGCCGGTGACGCCGGCAAGGGCTTCGCCGTCGTCGCCATGGAAGTGCGCGAGCTGGCCCAGCGCTCTGCCGCCGCCGCAAAGGAAATCAAGGGACTAATCAACAAATCGACCCAGGAGGTCAATTCCGGCTCGCAGTTCGTGCAGGAGGCCGGTTCGGTCCTGGCGCAGATCAGCAGCCAGATCGTCACGATCAGCCAGCATGTGGAAATGATTGCCCGCGCCAGCCACGACCAGGCAAGCGCGCTGCAGGAGGTCAACGCCTCGGTCAACCACATGGATCAGATGACGCAGCAGAACGCCGCCATGGTGGAAGAGACTACAGCGGCAAGCCGCGAGCTGGCCACCGAAGCCGACGCGCTGTTGCATCTCATCCAGCAGTTCAAGATCGAAGCCGGATACAGCTCAGGCTATATGCGGGAAGAAGCGGCCTGACCGCAGCAACCGTCATCATCGCAGGCGGACCGGTTGATCTCCAACCGGTCCGCCTTTTTTGTCGCCTTATAAGCGGCATGCAGGCGGTCGAGCATACGCCCGATCCAGGTGAAAAGCGGCCAGGGGTCGTGCCCATAGTCGAGGTAGAACAGATCCTCGTTCTGGCGCCATTGCTCCTCGCGCGCCCGGCATTGTAGTTCGATGGCCTTGGCCAAACCGATGCTGTCCATCATGAGATATCTCCATCTTGTGGGGCATCTCTTCAACTACACACAGAAATTTGCTTTATAAACAGCCGTTTTCGCCCTATGTTTTTCAATTATGAAAAACACGACATGGGATTCCTATCAGCTTTTCCTCGACGTCGCCCGTGGCGGCGGCCTGACGGGGGCGGTCGAGTCTAGCGGTTTGAGCCCGCCAACGATCGGCCGGCGCATGCTGGAGCTGGAAGGGCAGATCGGCCGCCTGCTTTTCGAGCGCAGCCAGGCCGGCTACACCCTGACCGGCGATGGCCAGGCGCTGTTCGACCAGCTGCTGGAGATGGAAGCCGCGGCCCGCAAGGTGGATAGCTGGCAACGCGATGCCCAGGGCGCCTCGATCGTCCGGATCGCTGCCGGCACCTGGGTCGGCTGGCTGCTCAGCCAGAACATGCCGTCGATCTGCTCGGAGCGGGACGGCTTTCGCATCGATCTGCATCTCGGCGAGCGCCGCGCCAGCCTTGCCCATCGCGAAAGCGATATCGGCATCCGCGCCTTCGAGCCGGAAGAGACCAATCTCGCCGCCATCAAGACCGGCGATGTCGCCTATGCCGCCTATCAGGCCCGCAACATGCGCTTTGCCGGGCCGCAGCGCTGGATCGCCGTGGCGGAAGACGAGGCGGTTTCGGCCTATTTGCGCTGGCCGCACCAGAACCGGCGGCAGGAGATCGCCTTCACGGTCAGCCGGCCGCGATCGCTTCATGACCTGGTGCTGGCCGGGTCGGGCATCGCGGTTCTGCCCTGCTTCGTCGGCGATCAGGAGCCGAGGCTGGAGCGGGTCGGCGAAGAAATCGCAGCCCTCCGCCATCGGCAATGGATCGTCATGAACAACGCCGACCGCTATCGCCGGGAAATCCGCACCGTGGTCGATCGCATGACCCGGCTGTTGAAAAGCCATTCGGAGCTGTTTGCCGGCAAGCGCCCGACCTACGTGTGAAAGGCCGGCGGTGATCGACCGCCGGTTTGCTCTTGTTCAGCGCGCCGCGTCACCCCAGCGATATTCGACGGTGGCGTCATCCAGCTTAGCTTTCAGCTCCGGATCGAGCTTGAGATCGATGGCGGCGAGCGTGTCCGTCAACTGATCCGGGCGGCTCGCGCCGATGATGGCTGACGTGATGACCGGATTGGCGGCGACCCAGGCGACGGCGAGCTTGACGAGCGATTGGCCTGCCTCTTCGGCGATGCCGCGCAGCTTCTCGATCGTCGCGAATTCGCGTTCGTGCCAATAGCGTTGCAGGTAGTTGGTCCCGGCGCTGCGCAGCTGCGAGCTGAAGCGACCTTCGGTCGGCGCGACATCGTGCCTGTGCTTGCCGGTGAGAAGACCGCCGGCGATCGGGTTGTAGGGGATGACGGCGATGCGTTGTTCTTCGGCAAGCGGTAGCAATTCGCGCTCGACCTGACGAAACAGCAGATTATAGCGCGGCTGCATCGAGACGAAGCGGGCGGTGCGCAGGACATCGGCGCGGCCGAGCGCCAGTGCCAACCGATAGGCCAGGAAGTTCGAGACGCCGACATAACGCGCCTTGCCTGAGCGTACGATGATGTCGAGCGCCTCCAGCGTCTCGTCGATCGGCGTTTCGCGATCGTCGGAATGCAGCTGGTAGAGGTCGACGTAATCGGTGCCGAGACGGCGCAGCGACGCGTCGATGGCATCGAGAAGGTGCTTGCGCGATGCACCCTGGTCCCAGGAGGACGGGCCGACCTTGCCGACGGCTTTGGTCGCGACAATGAAGCGGTCGCGCTTGCCCTTCAGCCAGCCGCCGACGATCTCTTCTGTACGGCCGGCAAGCTGCTCGCCGCCGCCGAGCGGGTAGACGTCGGCCGTGTCGATGAAGTTGACGCCGGCATCGGCCGCCTTATCGAGAATGGCGTAGGCTGTGTCTTCCTGCTCGATCTGAAGGCCGAAAGTCATCGTGCCCAGACATAGGCGCGAGACATTGAGACCGGTATTGCCGAATTTTTGATACTGCATGATGCACCCTTGAATTATGGGTTGGGTTTGCCCGCTGGGCAGGGGTGCGAAACGGGCATGAGACTATTCTAGGAGTGAGACGCTCCGATGTTAGCAAAGCTGGTTTCCGCATTCACGCAGGAAGCGGATCTTGAGTTCACAATCGCGTGCGAGCAGGCAGCGTCGCCCTTTGCAACGCGATCCATCGTTTCTTGGTAAATCCGCTAAAGCTCGTAATGGCTTGCTTTTCCCCCTTGTGGCGTTCCGATTTCCTTTCTAGTCTAACGGGAAAAACAGAGGGTTGGGTGTCGCCAAGATGCCCTTGAACGAAGCAGGAGAGATTATGAAGTCCATGTTCGCAAGGCTTGCAGCAACGGCTTTCGCAGTCGTTTCGCTGGCGACGGCCGCTCAGGCAGAAGACAAGGTCGTCAATATCTATAACTGGTCGGATTATATCGATGATTCGATCCTGACCGATTTCACCAAGGAAACCGGCATCAAGGTCGTTTACGATACGTTCGACCAGAACGAGACGCTGGAAACCAAGCTTCTGGCCGGCAAGACCGGTTATGACATCGTCGTGCCGACGGCGTATTTCCTGCAACGCCAGATCAAGGCCGGTGTCTTCCAGAAGCTCGACAAATCGAAGCTGCCGAACATTTCGAACATGTGGGATACGGTGCAGCAACGCATCGCCACCTACGATCCCGGCAACCAGTACGCCATCGACTACATGTGGGGCACCAGCGGTGTCGGCTACAACGTCGACAAGGTGAAGCAGATCCTCGGCTCCGACGAAGCACCTGACATTGACGTCATCTTCGATCCCAAGGTTGCCGCCAAGTTCAAGGATTGCGGCATCTATGTGCTGGATTCGCCGACGGACGCCATTCCGGCCGCTCTGCGCTATCTCGGCCTCGATCCGAATTCGACCAAGGCCGAGGATTTCAAGAAGGCCGAGGCGCTGCTGACCTCGATCCGGCCCTTCGTCCGCAAATTCCATTCCTCCGAATATATCAATGCGCTCGCCAACGGCGATATCTGCATCGCCTTCGGCTATTCCGGCGACGTGCTGCAGGCACGCAACCGGGCCGCAGAAGCCAAGAACGGTGTGAACATCAGCTACTCGATCCCCAAGAAGGGCGCGCAGATGTGGTTCGACGTCATGGCGATCCCGGCCGATGCGCCGCATGTCGCGGAAGCGCATGCCTTCCTCAATTACATCATGAAGCCGGAAGTCATCGCCAAGGCCAGCAACTTCGTCTCTTACGCCAACGGCAACAAGGCCTCGCAGCAGTTCGTAAGCAAGGACGTGCTTGAAGATCCGGCCGTCTACCCGACGGATGAGGTCAGGAGCAAGCTGTTCACGCTGACCCCTTGGGATCCGAAAACACAGCGAGTGGCCACGCGCTTGTGGACAAAGGTCACCACTGGCCAGTAATTCGAAGCGGCCCGGACGGCAACGTCCGGGCCTTTCCTTATGAGGATAGCGTTAGGAATCATGAGCGTGCCGGAGGGGGAAGAGCCGGCGCTAGAGCATCTCCAGGAAAAGTGCGCAGCGGTTTTCCGTCCGGAATGCGAAAAAACAAGAAGATAGAGCGTTTTCGCGATTCGAAGAAAAGCGGAGATGCTCTAGGAAAGCCCGCCCGGGAATCCATTTGGGGATAGATGATGAAGTCACTCGGTAATATCCGGCGTTCCTTTGCTCCTTGGACCGATCCTTCGGCCAAGCCGTACATTTCCTTCAAGAACGTGACGAAGAAGTTCGGTGATTTCATCGCTGTCGACAATCTCTCCCTGGATATCTACAACCGCGAATTCTTCGCCCTTCTCGGCGCCTCGGGCTGCGGCAAGTCCACGCTGCTGCGCATGCTGGCGGGCTTCGAGCAGCCGACGACCGGCGAGATCGTGCTCGATGGCCAGAATCTTGCGGGTACGCCGCCCTATCGCCGCCCCGTCAACATGATGTTCCAGTCCTACGCGCTGTTTCCGCATATGTCGGTGGAAAAGAACATTGCCTTCGGCCTGCGCCAAGACGGCATGCCGAAGGCGGAGATCGACGATCGCGTCGCGCAGATGCTGAAGCTCGTCAAGCTGGAGCAGTTCGCCAAGCGCAAGCCTAACCAGCTTTCCGGCGGCCAGCGGCAGCGCGTGGCGCTGGCCCGTTCGATTGCCAAGCGGCCGAAGGTGTTGTTGCTCGACGAGCCGCTCGGCGCGCTCGACAAGAAGCTGCGCGAGGAGACGCAGTTCGAGCTCATGGATCTGCAGCAGAGCCTGGGGCTTACCTTCGTCGTCGTCACCCATGACCAGGAAGAGGCGATGACCATGGCGGACCGCATCGCGGTCATGAGCCACGGCAAGGTGGTGCAGGTGGCGACGCCGGCAGAAATCTACGAGGCGCCCAATTGCCGCTTCGTCGCAGACTTCATCGGCGATGTGAACATACTCGACGGCAACGTCACCTCCGCGCAGTCCGGCATCGTCGAGATCGCTGTCGATCCCGCCCTCACGCTGCGCACCGCCTCCAGCGAGGCACCGGCTGCGGGAAGCCGCGCCAGCCTCGCGCTCCGGCCTGAGAAGTTGAGGGTCACGCCGCGGCCGCCGGCCAACGCGTCAGTCAATGCCACCGAAGGCGAGATCTGGGATATCGCCTATCTCGGCGACATGACCGTTTTCCATGTCAAGCTGAAGAGCGGACAGGTGCTCAAGGCCTCGTCGCTGAACGCGGTCCGAGCCGTGGAGGAGCCCTTCGCCTATGACCAGAATGTCTGGGTGTCCTTTGACGAGAATGCCGGCGTATTGTTGAAGGACTGATCATGAGAGCGCTCGGTTCCCTAATCTATCAGCGCCTCGTCATCATCATTCCCTATACGTGGCTGCTGCTCTTCTTCCTCGCGCCGTTCCTCATCGTCTTCCGCATCTCGCTGTCGACCAAGGCGCTGTCCGTTCCGCCCTATGATCCGTCCTTCGCCTGGGCCGACAGCTTCGCCGACTGGTGGGATAAGCTGCAGGCCATGTCGTTCGACAACTACGTATGGCTGACCGGCGATCCGCTCTATATGAATGCCTACATTCAGAGTCTTCAGATCGCCGGCATCTCGACGCTGTTGACGCTGATCATCGCCTATCCCATCGCCTACGGCATGGCGCAAGCGCCGCGCACGATCCGGCCCACTTTGCTGATGCTGGTCATCCTGCCCTTCTGGACGAGCTTCCTCATCCGCGTCTATTCCTGGATGTCGATCCTCAGCACCACGGGTCTGCTGAACCAGCTGCTGATGGCGCTCGGCATCATCCACCAGCCGCTTGTCATCCTCAACACCAATACAGCCGTCTATATCGGTATGGTCTATTCCTATCTGCCCTTCATGATTTTGCCGCTCTATTCCGCGCTGGAGAAGATGGACGACACGCTGATCGAAGCGGCGCAGGATCTCGGCTGCACGCGGATCGGCGCCTTCTGGCGCGTCACCTTTCCGCTCTCCATTCCCGGCGTCATTGCCGGCTGCATGCTGGTCTTCATTCCGGCTGTCGGCGAGTTCGTCATTCCCGACCTGCTCGGCGGCTCGGAAACCCTAATGATCGGCAAGGTGCTCTGGACCGAATTCTACAGCAATACCGACTGGCCGCTGGCATCGGCGGTGGCGACCATCCTGCTTCTGGTATTGGTGGTGCCCATCGTCTTCTTCCAGCATTTCCAGGCCAAGGCCGACGAGAAGGGGAGATAGTCGATGATCCGCTGGTCTCGTTTCAATATCGTCTCGGTCACGCTCGGTCTGGCCTTCCTCTATCTGCCGATCCTGCTGCTGGTCATCTACTCGTTCAACAGGTCCCGGCTGGTCACGGTCTGGGGCGGTTTCTCGACGCAATGGTACGTGCATCTGTTCAGCAACGACACCATGCTGAACGCCGCCTGGCTGACGGTGCGCATCGCACTCCTGTCGGCGACCATCGCCACCGTGCTCGGCACCATGGCGGCGCTGACCCTGGTGCGCTACACGCGCTTCCGCGGCCGCATCCTGTTTTCGGGCATGATCTATGCGCCGCTGGTCATGCCTGACGTCATTACCGGCCTGTCGCTGCTGCTGCTCTTCGTAACATCCGGTGTCGATCGCGGCTTCTGGACGATCGTCATGGCCCACACGACGCTGACCATGTGTTTCGTCGCCGTCGTCGTGCAGTCGCGCTTGCTGACTTTCGATCGCTCGATCGAGGAGGCGGCGCTGGATCTGGGCGCTCCGCCGGTGCGCACCTTCTTCGAGATCACGCTGCCGATCATCGCGCCGGCCGTGTTTTCGGGCTGGGTGCTGGCTCTGACGCTGTCGCTCGACGATCTGGTGATCGCGACCTTCGCGTCCGGCGCCGGTGCTAAGACGCTGCCGATGCTGATCTACAGCCAGGTCAAGCTCGGCGTGACGCCGGAGATCAACGCCATCTGCACCATCCTGATCGGCGTTGTCGCCATCGGCGTCATCTGCGCTTCCATTGCGACCAAGCGTCGCGAGGTCCAGCGTCAAAGGGACGAGCAGGCGGCGGCCGCAGCTTGAGACAATGTTGCGTGGAGCGGATTTTATTGCTCCTGCGACTGGGCCGGCTTCTGCAAAAGCGTCGTCACCGGCGAGACGACCGGATCCGGCCAAGTGCCGCCAATGAAGAAGGGCAGCATCGGCAGCTCTTCCGAATCGGCGGGCGCGGTCGCATCGATCGCGCCTGACAGCGCCAGGCCGTTGCTGCGGAACGGAACGACACCATTCAATGTCACGGTTTCGTTCCGCCCGGCGATCGTGGCGCTCTGGACCTCGGCCGATCCCTTTGCGAAGCTTGCATCGACATTGATGCTGTCGAAATCGAAGGATCCGCCGGCAATGTCACTCATTCGGAAGAAGGCTTTCTCGGCAGCCAGACCCCGGAAGGACGAGATATCGAATTGGCGGAAGGAACCGGCTGTCGACTGGAAATGCATCTTTCCGGCGACGTCGCTGAGCGTGGCGACCCAGATCGGCTTGGAAGTGCTGAGCGCAAGGTCCAGCGACCCTGCTGTCATCAACGGCAGCGGGCCTGGCAGCTTCAACCGGGTAAAGAGCCCGCCGAAATCGGCGTCGCGGATGGATATCTGCAATTTGCCGCCGCCATCGAAGTCTCCTGGAGCGACTTCCAGATGTGCGGTCAGCGAGCCGCCCTCGAAGCCGCTATCGCCAATGTCGAATTTCGCCTTGCCGCCGGCGACGAGCAAGCTCGCGCCGATATTGTCGAATTGGAAGGGACCGAGCGCCGCCTTGTTCGATGAAAGCGTCATGTCGAGATCGAGCCGCTGCAGCGGATTGCCGTTCAGCAGCGCATCGAAGGCGGTCTCGGCGGCAAGACGCATGGAGAAGGCGGCGAGGAACGGATTGAGGTTCATCTGGTCGAAGGCGAGCGTGCCGGAGATCTTCGGCTTGCCGGCCGTGGTATAATTCAGATCCATGACGCCGGAGGCAGCGGAATCGTTGACCTTGAAATTCAGATTGTTGAAGCGCAGGCCGTTCTCGATCGCTGCTATATCGGCGTTGAGCGAGACGTTCTTCAGCGCATCGGCGGCCGGCAGGCGCTGTCCGCTCCAGGTCAGGAAGGACGGCATGTCGGGCACGCTGAGCTCGAGATTGCCGGCAAGCGTCGAGAAATCCGAGATGCTGGTGACGCCCGCATAAGTCCAGCTGATCAGCGGCGAAGAGAAACTGGTCCTGGCATCCACGCTCTTGCCGGCGAAAAGCAGCAGAGGCTGGGTGGAATCGAAGTTGAGCTTGACGTCCTGCCCATTGAAACGAGCCAGGATGACAGCCGTCATCGGGCGGGACAGCCGTGGCCACGATATGTCCGCATTGACGCCGTTCATCTTGTAGACGTTGCCGCTGCGATCGTCCGTCATCTCGACGCTGCCGTCCTCGATGGTCAGCATGCCGATGGCGGCATCCTGCTCCTTGGGTATCGACACACCTTGGCTGGAGGAGGAGGCGTCCACCTGCTCGATCGCCTTGGAAAGGCGGCCTTCGTTCGTCCAATCGATCAGGCCGTTCTCGTCGCGTCGGATGTAGAGGGTCGGGCGCAGGAAATGGAACTCATGAAAATGCGCGCGTCCGCGGATGGCTGAAAGCAGCGAGAAATCCGCCGACAGGCTGTCGACATGGCCGAGTACCTTGCCGTTCTTCGTCGGTTCGCGGATCGTGACCTGATTGAGCGTCACGCGCGGTGTCGGCCAGAAATCGAGAGTGGGATCGCCCTCGATCTGGGCGCGGTATCCCGTCCATTCCGAAAGCGCCTTTTCGATGCCGGAGCGAACCAGCCCGCTTGAGATCAGGAAAGGCGCCGTCGCTCTGAAGACAGCAAAGATGATGAGGATTGTTAGAAGAATGATGCCCGTCGTGCGAACGACGGTCGGCAGCCAGCGCGAGGCCGATCGCATCGTCAACCGCCACTTATTGTTTCTCGACGCTCTCATGATCCCGTGAGACTCTCAAACTGATAGGGATGATCTGCCTGCGTTTGCCGGATATAGGAAATGTTTAGCGGATGCAAACATTGCACACTGGAAATGCCCACGACTCCGTGACTTTATAATGCACTGCAGCATTGCTATATACGTCGAAAAGAGGGGGAGAGAAATATGCACGATCAACAGCTGCTCTGGACGCCATCGGAAGAATTTCGTCGCCAGAGCCCGATGTTTTCCTTCATGCAGGAATGCAACCAGCGTTTCGGCCTGTCAATGTCCGATTTCGGCGGTCTGCATGCCTGGTCCATCGCCGACCGTGAGAACTTCTGGACAGCGGTCTGGGATTTCTGCGGCATCAAGGGAGAACGTGGGGAGAGGGCGCTGATCAACGGCGACCTCATGCTGGAAGCCCGCTTCTTTCCCGATGCCGAACTGAATTTCGCCGAGAACCTGCTGTCGAGGAGCGGCGAGGGCGATGCGCTGGTGTTCTGGGGCGAGGACAAGGTGCGCGATCGCTGGTCGTGGGATCGGCTGGCGGCGATGGTATCGCGCCTGCAGCAGGCCTACCGCGCCCTCGGCATCGGCAAGGGCGATCGCGTGGCGGCAATGATGCCGAACATGCCTGAAACCATCGCCTGCATGCTGGCGGCCGCGTCGATCGGCGCGATCTGGTCCTCCTGCTCTCCCGATTTCGGTGAGCAGGGCGTCATGGATCGGTTCGGCCAGATCGAGCCGAAGCTTTTCATCGCCTGCAGCGGCTATTGGTATGGCGGCAAGCTGCAGGATGTCACGTCGAAGGTCAGCGCCATTGCGCAGCGGTTGAATGTGCCCACCCTCGTCGTGCCCTATGCCGGCAGCGCCGACGCGGTCGTGGTGCCTACGCCTGGCGCGCGAACCCTCGATGAGTTTGTCGCGCCATTCGAGGCGAAGGCGGTCGAGTTCGTCGCGGTGCCCTTCTCCCATCCGCTGTTCATCCTGTTTTCCTCTGGCACGACCGGCGTGCCGAAATGCATCGTCCATTCCACCGGCGGCGCGCTTCTGCAGCTGATCAAGGAGCATCGGCTGCATTGCAGCGTCGTTCCCGGCGAAAAGGTCTTCTATTTCACCACCTGCGGCTGGATGATGTGGAACTGGCTCGTGACCGGGCTTGCCGCCGGCGCGACGCTCTGCCTCTACGATGGTTCGCCCTTTGCGCCCGACGGCAACATCCTGTTCGACTATGCGCAGGAAGAGAAGTTCGCCGTGTTCGGGACGTCGGCCAAATATATCGATGCCGTTCGCAAGAGCGGCCTGACCCCGAAGACGTCGCATGATCTTTCAAGCCTGCGGTTGATGACCTCCACCGGCTCGCCGCTGTCGCCGGAAGGTTTCTCCTTCGTCTATGAAGGCATCAAGGATGATGTCCAGCTGGCCTCCATCTCCGGCGGCACCGATATCGTCTCCTGCTTCGTGCTCGGCAATCCGCTGCAGCCTGTCTGGCGCGGCGAGATCCAGGGACCTGGCCTCGGCCTTGCCGTCGACGTCTGGAACGAGGACGGCAAGCCGGTGCGCGGCGAGAAGGGTGAGCTGGTCTGCGCCAAGGCCTTTCCCTCGATGCCGGTCATGTTCTGGAATGATCCAGAGCGCGCCAAATATCATGCCGCCTATTTCGAGCGTTTCGACAATGTCTGGTGCCATGGCGACTTCGCCGAATGGACCGAGCACGACGGCCTGATCATTCACGGCCGCTCTGACGCGACGCTCAATCCCGGCGGCGTGCGCATCGGCACGGCCGAGATCTACAATCAGGTCGAGCAGATTCCGGAGGTTCTGGAGGCGCTTTGCATTGGCCAGGATTGGGACGACGATGTCCGTGTCGTACTTTTCGTCCGCCTCGCCGCCGGCGCCGCGCTGACGGAGGACCTGGTCAAGGCGATGAAGACGCTTATTCGCACCGGAGCCTCGCCGCGCCACGTGCCGGCCAAGATCATCGCCGTTGCCGATATTCCGCGCACGAAATCCGGCAAGATCGTCGAGCTTGCGGTGCGCGATGTCGTGCATGGCCGGCCCGTCAAGAACAAGGAAGCGCTTGCCAATCCGGAAGCATTGGATCTCTTCGCCGGGCTGGAGGAGCTGAAGAATTGAGCCGTACCCTAAAACTGATGGGCAAACGATGACCTCCCTCTGCTAACCGCGCGTTAAGAAAGATTGGTCAAAGGTAAAAGCCAACTTGAGACCGTTCGCATGAGCTATGAGCGGATTGGAGCTACCCCTGGCTCCCGAGACATGAAGTTAACCGACTCGAGCTTTCGTTAGGCAGCATCAACTTCAAAGGCAGCGCGTTCGCTGCCTTTTTTTCGTTCCGCCGCACGCAAATACGCGCCCGCTCTGTACATTGGCCTACCGACCAAGTATGTGCAGGCTTGAAGAAGAGGCCTGCGACGTGCGGGCCACGATGATCCGTGCCGCTTGGCACGCGAAGAATTCCGAAAGACAAACTATGACCGAATTCGAAGGCATCGTTCCTGCGATTGCCCAGGCTTTGGCGAAGCGCGGTTACGAAGTGCTGACGCCGGTGCAAAAGGCCATGCTCGATCCCGACCTTGCCGGCAAGGACGCGCTGGTATCGGCCCAGACCGGCTCCGGCAAGACGGTAGCCTTTGGCCTGGCGCTGGCCCCAACCCTGCTGGAGGGCGCGGAGCGCTTCGGCCGCGCCGGCACGCCGCTGGCTTTGGCGATCGCGCCCACCCGTGAACTGGCGCTACAGGTCCAGCGCGAGCTGGAATGGCTCTATGAATTGACGGGCGCCACCATTGTCTCCTGCGTCGGTGGCATGGACATGCGCACCGAAAAGCGGGCGCTGGAGCGCGGCGCGCACATTGTCGTCGGCACGCCGGGCCGCCTTTGCGACCATATCCGCCGTCATTCGCTCGATATTTCCGAGCTGAAGGCCGTCGTACTGGATGAAGCCGACGAGATGCTCGATCTCGGCTTCCGCGAGGACCTCGAATTCATCCTGGAAACGTCGCCGGCCGAGCGGCGGACGCTGATGTTTTCGGCGACCGTGCCGCGCTCGATCGCCAAGCTTGCCGAGAATTACCAGCGTGACGCCGTGCGTATCGCCACGGCTTCGGAAACCAAGCAGCACGTCGATATCGAATACCGCGCCCTGACGGTCGCGCCGAGCGACAGGGAAAACGCCATCATCAACGTTCTGCGCTACTACGAAGCGCAGAATGCCATCGTCTTCTGCTCGACGCGTGCAGCCGTCAACCATCTGACGGCGCGCTTCAACAATCGCGGCTTCTCCGTCGTCGCCCTGTCGGGTGAGCTTAGCCAGAGCGAGCGTACGCATGCACTGCAGGCCATGCGCGACGGCCGCGCCCGCGTCTGCATTGCGACCGACGTCGCTGCCCGCGGTATCGACCTGCCGGGCCTCGATCTGGTGATTCACGCTGACATACCGACCAATCCGGAAACGCTGCTGCATCGAAGCGGCCGCACCGGCCGTGCCGGCCGCAAGGGCGTCAGCGCCCTGATCGTGCCGCTCAGCGCTCGCCGCCGCACCGAACGCCTGCTGGAGGCCGCTCGCCTGCGCGCCACCTGGGCGAAGCCGCCGTCCGCCGACGAAGTCAGCCGACGCGATGACGAGCGTCTTCTCGCCGATCCGATTTTCTCCGCGCCGTTGGGTGACGATGAGCAGTCATTGGTTCAGCAGCTGTTGCAGAGCCACGGCGCCGAACAAGTCGCGGCAGCCTTCCTGCGACAATACCGCGCCGGCCATTCCGCGCCGGAGGACCTGCAGGACGTGCCCGCTGAAGGCGAACGGAGGAAGCCCCGCCGCGACGATTTCCCCGTGTCACGCGATGATGCGCCGGCTTTTCGTGATGGCGATGGCCGTAACGATTTCACCGACGGCGTCTGGGTGTCGCTCTCTGTGGGACGCAAGCAGAATGCCGAGCCGCGTTGGCTGATCCCGATGCTCTGCCGCAACGGCAACCTGACCAAGCGCGACATCGGCGCGATCAAGATGCAGCCGGAGGAAACCTTCGTCGAATTTTCACAGGAAGGCGCCGAACGCTTCCTTGCAGCCATTGGGCCTGACAAGACGCTGGAAAGAGGCATCCGTGTGAAGCCGCTCGCCGGAGTACCGGATTTCCAGCAAGCCAGGCGAGAAGGGACTTTCGAGAAAAAGAAGCCCTTCGCCGACAAGGGCGCCCGCCCGCAGGAGGGCGGCAAGCCGAAATGGAAATCCGACCGCAAGCCGGAACGGGCGCAGGCAGGCGAGGGCGTTACTTCTGAACGCCAGGATAAGAAGCCTTGGGTGAAGAAGCCCGGCAAACCGCATTTCGCCAAGAGCGATGCAGCCCCGGCGCCCGGCAAGCCGAATTCGCGGGCCAAGCGCAAGGTGGCGAAGGTTCGGGGGGAATAGCCTTGGTTTATCCCGCCCCTTGCGGGCGGGAAAGCAAAATCAGCATTTAGCCGCAAGGCTAACTGCTAGATTTTGCAAGGGCGGGGGTAGGCAGGGACGCACCAACCCTCGGAATGATTTAAGCAAGAATGCGACCCCCGCTCTGGAAATTTCAATGGCTTAGAAATTGCGCTGAGCCTCGAATATGCTGAGCCCTCGATATCGCAATTCCTAAACCAGTGAAATTGCTTTCTCGCCCGCCAAGGGCGAGATAGGGCTCCGAATTTGCGGCAACATGTCGCCCAATTTCACTGATTAAAACCTAATTCGCCAGCACCCTCGGCGACGGGAAGGTGATTTCCACCAGCGTTCCCTCATTGGGCGCGGAGTTGATCGAGAAGCTCGCGCGGTTGGCGTCGACCATGGCTTTCGTCAGCGGCAGGCCGAGGCCGGTGCCGTCGCCGCGCTTGCGGGAATTGGTCGAGACCTGTCGGAAAGGTTTCATGGCCTGTTCCAGTTCCGAGCGCGTCATGCCGACGCCCGTGTCCCGGATGCGCAAGACAACGCTGCCATTGCCTTCATAGGAGGTCGAGACGACAATCTGGCCGCCTGAAGGCGTGAAGCGGATGGCGTTGGACAGGATATTCAGCGCGATCTGCTTGATCGAACGCTGGTCGGCCACAACATTCGGCACGGCTTGCGACAGCGCGGTGCGGATGATGACGCGCTGGCTGTTGGCCTGTGGCTGCACCAGCGAGACGGACTCGGTGATCGCCTCGTTCAGGCCGACCGACGCGAATTCCAGATCCATCTCGCCGGCCTCGATCTTGGAGATGTCGAGCAGATCGTTGACGATGTCGAGCACATGCCGGCCGGATCGGCCGATATCGGTCGCATATTCGATATAGCGCGAGTGGCCGATCGGCCCGAAACGCTCGCCGGCCATCATGTCCGAAAAGCCGATGATGGCATTGAGCGGCGTGCGGATCTCGTGGCTGACGCGGGCGAGGAAATCCGTCTTGTGGGCATTGGCGGTTTCGGCCGCGCGCTTGGCGTTGCGCAGCTCTTCTTCAGTCCGCTTCCATTGCGTGATGTCGCGGATGACGGCGCAGTAGCCGTTGGAGGAGTTGAGCCGGCCCATGGTCATGAACAGCGGCACGAAGCCGCCAGACGCCTCGCGGCCGATCACTTCGCGGCCGTCGTTGAGCACGCTGGCGACGCCGTGGCCGGAAAGGCCGCCGAGATAATCGAGCACCGCCCTCTGGCTTTCATGGGCAAACAGCATGGTGAAAGGTTTGCCGCGGGTTTCCTGGTCGTCATAGTTGAAGAGCGCGCTTGCCGAGCGGTTCACCGAGCGGATCTCGCCCTCCTGGCCGATGATGATCACCCCGTCGGTCGCCGTTTCCAGCGTCGAGCGCAGTTCCTCGATCTCGACCTGCAGCTTTGCGACCTTTTCGAGGATGCGTTCGGGGCGGGCTTCCTCGGCAACCGGTTGCGGCGGGGCGGTCGGCTCATTCCTTTCCACGGGCATCAGTGCCAGCATCAAGGCGGTGCCGTCCTCCCAGCGGATCGATTGCAGCCGTGCGGTGACCGGCACCAACGCATCGTCGGCGCGCACGACCATCATCGTGCCCGGCTGCTCGGTCTTGCCTTCGAGATCGTTGCGCTGCAGGAGCGCATCCAGACCGCCGACCCGCTCCAGATCCGCCAGGCTCTCGTAGCCGGTCAGCCGCAGCAATTCCGGATTGCCATGGATCAACCGATCGCCGGCATGAACGAGAACGGCCAGCGGCAACTGATCAACAATCTCAGCCGACAGGCCGGTGTGCATTTTTATGCGCGACGGAATGGCGGTGCTTAGAACATCCAGCGGATCGAAATCCTCTTCCGGCTCGGCTGACGCGGCCGGCGTTTCGCCGGGAGCATTGCCGGTGGCGGCATCGCCCGGCTCCCCCGTAGCTTCGGAGGGTTCCTGGGTCGGTTCGGATGGCAATGCGCTCGCTTCTGCCGCAAGGTCGGCATGCTGAGCGTCGACATTGTCATTTCCGACAGCCGTTTCGGCCGCGTCGGACAGGATTTCGTCGGCCGCGTTCGGTTGCGGCGCGATATCGACGCTTTCCTCAGATTGCTCGGCGGGTGGCTCAGTGCGTTTGCCGAAGGGTTCGAGCTGCCGAGCGATTTCCCTGAAGGCGGCCTGCTCGCTGGCTGAAAGGCCGGCCGGTGTCAGCGGACGGCGCTCGTAGAGCCGGATGACCTTGTCCGACTCGCGGCGGTTCGGTGTGTCGGCGATCTGCAGAGCGGGTGGCTCCTCGCTTGTGGCGGGGGCGTCTTCAATCGTTGCATGGCCAATATCTTCGGCCTGTTCGGTCGCGGCTGCCTCTTCCTGCTCGAGAGCTGGATGTTCGGTCGCCGCCTCTTCCATCTCCGCCGTCTGATCGATAGCGGCAGGCGGCGTGGACTGGTCGTCCTGCGCGCCCAGGATCATACCACGCTTCATCGGATCTTCGATGGTATCCGCCAGACGGACCACGCCGAAGCCTCTGAAGCCGTCGAATTCGCGGCTGCGCGTATAGGTCGGTAAGGCCGCCAGGTCGACCGGCACCATCAGGCCCGTGCCTTCCACCGGCCAATAGATCGTCCGACCCGACCAGGTGTCGCGCCGCGCCAGCAGTTCGGCGATCTTGCCGTCCGGATCGAGATTGAAGCGGGCGGCGACATCGGTAAAGGCGGCGCCTGCAAGCTGCGCCGCGTGCGGTCCCACAGCATCGGCGAACTCACGCGAAACCTCGCTGAAGTGGCCTGCGGCATCAATCTTCCACACGAAGCGGGTAGCGCGGCCGTTGCGCGTGAAGGTGAAGCTTTCCGGATGATCATCTTCGGCGGCGGGCGCTTCGGGCGGGGCGGCCGGCTCGGCGCTCACGTCCGTTGGGTCATCGGCGATATGGTCTTCGCCGTCATCTGCCGCTTCCATGTTCGGTTCGTCGGATTGAGCAGCTGCTTCGACATCGGCGTCGCTTGCGCCATCCATCAGGGCCAGCGCATGCGTATCCTCTGCCGTGCCATCGGTGGCCGGAGCCGCCTCTGGCTGCTCGCCCGCCTGATATTCCGGCGTCTCGTCCAGTTCCTGAATATGCGCCACCGCATCGATGACGTCGCCGAAAGGCGCTGTCGTAGCGGGGTTGGGCGCTTCCTCCAGGGCCGCACCTTCGAGTTCCCGGCGAGCTTCTTCCGCCTGTGGTTCGGCCGAAGCCGCCGCGGCGCCGACGCTGCCCGTCAGATCGAGGTGACCAAGCACGGTTTCGACGACGAACAGCAGGTGCAGGGCGGGGATTTCCGACAGCTTGCCGATGGCGGCCGGCAGATAGCCGCGACCGGTCGGGATCGGCCGTTTGATCAACCGGTCCGGCTGCGCGCCGGCCATGGTCGTCAGCATTCTTGCCGTCTGCGGCGTGACGCCGAGCGTATCGAAGCGGGCGGATGCGGCGATCACTTCGCCGTCGCGACCGATGACGGCCATGTGGGTATCGGGGTCGTCGAACCCATCGATCATGCGCTTGGCGCATTCGGCTGATGCCATCGGCTTGGCCGAGACCGGCGAGGAAAACAGGATCGCTTCCTCGCCCGCCTGAATTCGGATGAGTTCGACCGCCGCGTTGACGACCGCGCGCTGGAAGCCGGAGGCCATGCGGATCAGGAAGGTACGCTGGTTGCCGATGCCGCCAAGTCCGCGCGCCGTCGCTTCGAGCTGGCGGAACGAGACGTCGCCGGGCTTCGGTCCCTGATCGAGGAAATCATAGATGACGTCGTAACCAAAGAGGTTGGCGCCGGCGCCATTGGCCCACAGCACGCGATCCATGCCGGTCGAGAACATCACCATGGCTTCACCACGGGCAAAGCGTTCCCGAACGCGCGGATGCACGGCAATGTCAATGAACGGATATTGAACTGCGGGCATATTCCAACCTGTTTTGCGGGCGTGACCGCCTCTCGTGTTTTAACGGTTTATTAATAACCGTGCCCCGCTTTTGGGTCCAGCGAAGGCCCCATCTTTCGGCCGGAAAGGTTAACGCGTTGTGCGCCGCACAAATATGTTGCACTGCACAATTTTTTATATTATATAAGCCTCACACAGTTCACGAAGGGTGCCTCGAAGAGGACCCACATAGGAGCGTAATCATGGCTACTGTAAAGAAAGACGACGTTTTTTCAACGGCTGCATTCGATCCTTCCAAGGTCTCCGAATCCTTCCGCGAATTCGCGGAAAAGGGTGCTGCCCAGTCCAAGGAAGCCTTCGCCAAGATGAAGGCTGCCACCGAGGAAGCCGGCAAGACCGTCGAGGCGACCGTGCAGACCGCACAGGCTGGCTCCGTCGAGATCGGCCTCAAGGCAATCGACGTTCTGCGCACCAATGCCGAAAGCTCGCTGGCGCACATGGAAGCCCTGCTTCGCGTCAAGTCCGTTGCCGAACTCTTCGAACTTCAGACCTCCTTCATCCGCAAGCAGGCCGAAGTCACCATCGAACAGGCCAAGTCCATTCAGGAAACCACCAAGAAGGTTGCCGAAAAGCTGGCAAAGCCGGCCAAGGATGCCGCTGAAAAGGCAATGGCTTCCTTCAAGACGGTCTGATTTCCCAAAAGCCTCCCAAGGCACCAGCGTCCCGTTTTCAGGTGAAAGCTCTGAAGGCGGGACTTTTCGTTTAGGGATGGTTTCTGTTCGTGCAAATGCCGGCGGCGCACCATCATCCGGATATCTTTGAAGCTTTTTTGTATTGCGGGGAGATAGGACTTGAAATACTTTCAAAGTCCTCGTATGTCACCCCCGTTCGCGGCGACGCGAGCATGTGCGGTTGTAGCTCAGTTGGTTAGAGCGCAGGTTTGTGGCACCTGAGGTCGGAGGTTCGAGACCCCCCAACCGTACCATTCTCTCTTTGGTCGATCAGACATGATAGCTCTCCCGACACCGGCCGAGGGCTATTTCTTGTTTTCGGGCTTCTTTACGACATGCCCCGGCGAGATCGGATCGCTCGCGGGAAAGGTTTCCTCGAGCGCCTCCTCGAGATAGTCGTCCTGCTCCTTGTGGTCTTTCTCGGCCTGCTTCGGTTTCTTTTTCTCGCTCATCATCCTTACTCCCCAAGGTGTTCCTGAAATAACTAGACCGTGGGATGCCCTTGTCCAGCGTGGCCTCATCTGAACGCCGTGTCGTGCGCTTCTTGGCATCCACCGCGAGATGTTCTTAGAATGTAATCCGCGACACGATCGTAGCGCGGCCGCGAGGTGGTATTGCGGGAGTCTCGGGGGGAACCCCGAATGTCTTTCTCGCGGCGCGCTGCGCGGTGCCAGGGATGGCGCTTTCGACTGCGGCGATATCCTCGGGTTTGACTTTGGCGGCGGTGCAGGCACCCTGTTTGTTCCAGAGTCTTTCGGCAATGCTGCTGCCCACCGCGGCGGTGATGGCTGTTCCGGCTATATCGTTCTGCTGAACTTTGTTTGCTTTCACCATCCCCCGGATGGCCTCGCCGAGTATCTTGGCGGAATCCTCGAACGATACGTTGCGTACCTGGTCGAACCGCTTGCTATTCTCGCCATCCACAATGCAATGGTGCGCCGTGAACAGCCAGTCGTGGATCATGTAGGCCGGCGCATAACCCCACGGTGACAATCCTTTGAAGACCTGCGCGATCTTCGGAATAGAGCCCCCGTCCGTGTACATCAAGCCGGGCTGGATTTCGGCGCCGGGCAGAGAGCGATCAGCTCGGCGGAACGTCAAGGGATCGGCGGGATCGGGAACGAAGACGAACTTGCCATCTCCGCTGGAATCACCCTCGCCAACCCACATCACAAACAGGCTGCCGGTTAGCGTCGCCGGAGCAAGCTGTGAAAAGTCGACAGTCGTGCATGCGCTGAGACCAACGGCAAGCGCCGTGAAGAATACCCCGCCTTTCAGCATCAAGCGCTCCCTCGGAATCTGCTCAGATGAAATGAAAGCCTGCCACTCTACTTATGCACGAGCTGGCCGTATGCGCAAATAAAACCGAAAGTCTTCCAAGGCGAGGACACGGTGCCGGCTTCGGTCGCGGCTTCCGATGATGGACCTGCGAGACTTCCTGTGGAACCCTGCCTGCTCCCGACCGTTAGCCAATATCAGCAACGAAATAGAAGGAGCTGGCATGTCCGTGCCACACGAGCCGATTCCCGAGACGCCACCGATGCCCGATCCGGGTTGGGCACCGAAGCCGCCGATAGAGGAGCCGGATCCGGACAGGTTGCCGGATGAAATTCCTATGCCCAATCCCGACGAGAACGAGGAGCCGCCGAAACATGCTTAGGGCCAGGCATGGCTTTACAGGAACATCCGCCGCTCTTCACTGACCAGCTCCTGCAGGAAGTCCGACACGGTGCGCACACGCACGAGATCGCGGGCGCTTTCGTGATAGACAGTCCAGTAGGCGCGTTTGATGGAGATATCGGGCAGGATGCGGGTGAGTTCCGGAAATTGCCTGGCGATATAATCGTGCAGGATACCGATGCCGGCGCCGGAGCGAACCGCTTCCGTCTGGCCGATGGAGGTGGAGATTTCGAAAGAGGCATCCCAGCTGCGCATGATCTCGCCGGAGAAATTCAGCGAGGCGGTGAAGATCAGGTCTTCGACATAGCCGATGCGCGGATGCAGCTTCAGGGCTTCCACGCTATCGGGCAGGCCTGCCTGCTCCAGATAGGCCTTCGAGGCATAGAGGCCGAGCGTGTAATCCGTCAGCTTCGATGAGACCAAGCGGCCCTGCTCGGGGCGCTCCAGCGTGATCGCGATATCGGCCTCGCGCTGCGACAGCGAAAAGGAGCGAGGCACCGGCACGAGCTGGATGCGCAGCTCCGGATATCGCGCGATCAGCCGTCCGAGCCTGGGCGCCAGGAAGGAGACGCCGAAACCATCCGGTGCGCCGATGCGCACCGTGCCGGTAATGGCGGTGTCGAGGTGGCCGATGCTTGCCTGCGCGCGCAGCATCTCGGTTTCCATGCGCTCCGCCGCATGCAGGAAGATCTCGCCCTCTGCCGTCAGCTCGCAGCCATTGGTGCGGCGCACGAGCAACCGCGTCTTCAGCCGCTCCTCCAGCGTCGTCACTCGCCGAGAGAGCGTGGCATGGTTGACGCCGAGCCGCTTGGAGGCCGCCAGAATCTGCCCCGTGCGGGCGACGGCAAGAAACATGCGGACATCATCCCAATCCATATGCACATCCAGGGCTTTAATTTTTGCACAACGGTTGCTTATAACAGCTGATTGATTTGTGCAAATTGAAGTGCGATCCTGTGTTCATCCAAGAAAACGAGGAGGCACATCATGCAAGAGATCGGTCATTTCATCGGCGGCAAGCACGTCGCCGGCACCAGCGGACGCACCAGCAACGTCTACAATCCGGCAACCGGCGAAGTTCAGGCGACGGTAGCACTCGCCAGCGTCGAGGAAATCCGCGCAGCGGTGGAAAACGCCAAGGCAGCGCAGCCGAAATGGGCGGCCACCAACCCGCAGCGCCGCGCTCGCGTCTTCTTCAAGTTCGTCGAGCTTCTGAACAAGCACATGGATGAGCTGGCCGCGATGCTCTCCAAGGAGCACGGCAAGACGATCGAGGATTCCAAGGGCGACATCATCCGTGGCCTGGAAGTCTGTGAATTCGTCTGCGGCATTCCGCATCTCGCCAAGGGCGAGTTCACCGAGGGCGCCGGTCCGGCGATCGACATGTATTCCATCCGCCAGCCGGTCGGCATCGGCGCTGGCATCACGCCGTTCAATTTTCCGGGCATGATCCCGATGTGGATGTTCGCGCCGGCAATCGCCTGCGGTAACGCTTTCATCCTGAAGCCTTCCGAGCGCGATCCTTCCCTGCCGATCCGTCTTGCCGAACTGATCATCGAAGCCGGCCTGCCGGCAGGCATCCTCAACGTCGTCAACGGTGACAAGGCCGCCGTCGATGCCATCCTGGCCGATCCGGATATCGCTGCCGTTTCCTTCGTCGGCTCCACCCCGATCGCCCGTTACGTCTACGGCACGGCTGCCATGAACGGCAAGCGCGCCCAGTGCTTCGGCGGCGCCAAGAACCACATGATCATCATGCCGGATGCAGACATGGATCAGGCTGTCAACGCGCTGATGGGCGCCGGCTACGGCTCGGCCGGCGAGCGCTGCATGGCGATTTCCGTCGCGGTGCCGGTCGGCGAGGACACGGCCAACCGTCTCGTCGAGAAGCTGGTGCCGAAGATCGAATCCCTGCGCATCGGCCCCTACACTGACGACAAGGCCGATTTGGGCCCTCTCGTCACCAAGGACGCCTATAACCGCGTCAACGGTCTGATCGACCGCGGTGTCGAAGAGGGCGCCAAGCTCGTCGTCGACGGCCGTGGCTTCAAGCTGCAGGGATACGAGGACGGCTACTTCGTCGGCGGCACGCTGTTCGACCACGTCACGCCGAGCATGGATATCTACAAGACCGAGATCTTCGGGCCGGTTCTCTCTGTTGTTCGTGCAAAGAACTATGAAGAGGCGCTCGACCTGCCGATGAAGCATGAATATGGCAACGGCGTCGCCATCTATACCCGTGACGGCGATGCGGCCCGCGACTTCGCCTCGCGCATCAATATCGGCATGATCGGCATCAACGTTCCGATCCCGGTTCCGCTCGCCTATCATTCCTTCGGCGGCTGGAAGTCTTCCAGCTTCGGCGATCTCAATCAGCACGGCACAGATTCGATCAAGTTCTGGACGCGCACCAAGACGATCACCGCCCGCTGGCCGTCCGGCATCAAGGATGGCGCCGAATTCGTCATGCCGACGATGAATTAAGGATCGCTATTATCGAATGATTTCAACCGCCGCCCGGAAATATGCCGGGCGGCGGTTTTTTGTTGCGATTGTTTTGGGTAGAGTGAGCTTGTCTACGCCATTGTTTTGCTCTAGAACAAAACAAGAACAATGGGAGGGCCGCGTGATGACCGTGACCTATCAGATCGACTATCTCGAATTTCCGTCGAAGGATGGCCTGAAAACACGGCGCTTCTTCGAGGAAGCTTTCGATTGGAGCTTCGTCAGTTACGGGCCGACCTACCATGTTATCGAGGCGGCGGGGATAGACGCCGGCATCGATGGGGACGCAGGGGAAGCCGCCGGCGCGCCGCTGCCCGTGGTGCGCACCACCGATCTGGAAGAGGCCCAGCGCGCGGTCGAATTCGCCGGCGGTGTCGTAACTCGTCCCGCCTTCGATTTCCCCGGTGGCCGACGCTTTCACTTCCGCGAGCCGGGCGGCTGCGAAATGGCCGTCTGGGTCTCCGCGCCCTGAGCATCCAGGCCAGTGTGACATTAAGGTTGCAGCTACGCGGGCTATTTGTCCCCCGGCGGGGCGAATGCTGCTGCCGGATATTTTTCCGTTGATCGGCGCTTATTTTCCTGCTTTCAAGTGCAACGGTAAGGCGAGTGATGTGATGCGCAACACATCTCCCCGCGGCTCGTGCTCATGTGAGGCGTCTCTGGGAAACGCTCGTCCTCTTGTGGGGTAGGGGATTACAATATGGCAACTGTCGAGCAAAGCTATCCGTTGGGCGGAAGGCCCTTTTTCCAGAGGGCTTCCTTCACGGGCAACGCCTCCGAATATTTCGGCATCTGGATCGTCAATATTCTGCTGACGATCGTGACACTAGGCATCTATTCGGCCTGGGCAAAGGTACGCCGCAACCGGTATTTTTATGGGAATACGGTCCTTCTGGGCCACAGCTTCGAATATCATGCCAAGGGCAAACAGATACTCATCGGCCGGCTGATCGTGTTCGGCTTTCTCATCGTGGTGAACATACTTTCACATGTGGCGCCATTGGCGGTGCTGGCGATTTGGCCTGTCATGCTGGTGGTATTCCCATGGTTTCTCATGCGCGGGCTTAGGTTCAATGCGCGCGTGACGAGCTATCGCAATGTGCGTTTTGATTTCGTCGGGACCTATGGCGGCGCGTTCAAGGCGATCTTCCTGGGTACCCTGGTAACTGTAATATCGGTCGGGCTGCTGTCTCCGGTCGCCAGCCGCTGGTTCTACAAATACGTCTTCGATAATCTGCGTTATGGAGATCGACCGTTCTCGACCGAGCCGCGATTGGGCGCGATTTACAAGGTTTTCGGCACCATGATCGCGCTTTCTCTTGCAGGTGGTGCGATCCTTGGTTTTGCTGCCGGCGCCTTGGGCGTTTTCCGCCACGTCCCGATGAGTTCGACAGGCGCCGGTCTCAGTCCGGTGCATTTCGGGTTTGTTGTTGGCCTGCTCGCATATGTGTTCGCAGGCCTCTATTATCGGGCCTCGATCCGTAACATCATCTGGTCGGCAGCAATGATCGATCATCGCCATCAGCTCCGTAGCAATCTCGGCCGCCGGCAATATATTTGGGTTGTCGTTGTTAATACGGTGCTGACGCTTGTAACGCTCGGCCTGATGCGTCCGTGGGCAGCGGTGCAGATGCAACGGTTTTTGGCAGAACACACGGCGATCAGCGTCGACGGTGAAATCGGCGTCGTCTTCGATCAGATCAGCTCGACCGGCACTGCCATCAGCGCGGAATATCTCGATGTCGATGGATTCGACTTTGGCTTCTGATCCGCAAGCGATCGCCACTGGCATCTGGCATCCGCCGCATTCCAGCCGGGAGGTTCCTGCCCGGCTGCTGGATGTCGGCGGATCGCTCATCGTGCTGTCGGACGAAGAGGGAGACGAGAGCAGGCGGCTTGCCTGGGGCATCCGCTCCGATATCGACGTCAGTCAGCGCGTCGGTTCCATCCCGCGCCGTATCGTGTTCGGAAACGATTCGGTTTTCGAAACCCGCGATAACGACGCCGTCGATGCCTATCTGCAAAGCCGCGGCGAAGGACGAAGCAGTTTCGTTCATCGGCTCGAGATCGTCCGTCCCCGGCTGATCGCCTTCGCCCTGGCGGTGTTCGTCCTGGGCTCGATCATCTATCGCTATGCCCTGCCGGCCCTCGTGGAAGTCGCCGTCCTGGTAACGCCGCCGGTGGTGCCGGAGATGATGTCGGCGGGAACGCTGAAGACATTGGATCGAGTGACCTTCGGCCCCAGCAAGCTTCCCGAGGCGCAGCAGGCGGAAATTCGCGATGATTTCGCCGGGATAGCCGCGAATGCGGAAGGCGGTGCGGGCCGCTATCATCTGAATTTCCGCGATGGCGGCCTCATCGGCCCCAACGCCTTCGCGCTGCCGGACGGCAATCTCGTCCTGACCGATCAGCTCGTCGAGCTGGCCGGCGGCGACAAGGAGATGATCACCGCTGTGCTTGGCCATGAGATCGGTCACGTCGAATACAAGCACAGCCTGCGCCAGCTATATAGCGCCGCGGGTGTCGCCGGTCTCGTGTTGCTGATCGCCGGAGACGTCGGCTCCGGCGTTCACGACGTATTGACACAGGGCGGCGGCCTTCTCGCGCTTTCCTACTCCCGGCAAGCCGAGGCGCAGGCCGATCGCCGCTCGGTGGAGCTGATGCTGGCCGCCGGCAAGGATCCGGCAGCGTTGTCGCGCTTCTTCGATCTCCTCGAAGCGAAGCTCGATGATCATGGTGACACCAGCATGCTGTCGACCCATCCGGGTCCGCCGGAGCGCAAGCAGGCGATCCTCGATTATGCCAGGGAACTGAAGGAGAAGCAGGCGAGGACGGGCGGATGAGGAAGTCGGCGCCGTCAGAATAACGTGAATATGAATTTCATATTTTGGAATTGTTCAAAACTAAGAAAGTCTCTATATACGGATCGACCCCCTAAGCAGCCTCGATTCCAGGAGATCGGCATGCGCTTGACGAAACAGACCAATTACGCGGTGCGCATGTTGATGTATTGCGCCGCGAACGACGGCCATTTGAGCCGCATCCCGGAAATCGCCAGGGCATACAGCGTTTCCGAGCTTTTCCTCTTCAAGATTCTGCAGCCGCTGACGAAGGCAGGTCTCGTCGAAACCGTACGCGGCCGCAACGGCGGCGTGCGCCTCGGCAGGCCTGCGACCGCTATCAGCCTTTTTGACGTTGTTCGTGTCACCGAAGACAGCTTCGCCATGGCGGAATGCTTCGAAGAGGGCGTGGTGGAATGTCCGCTGGTGGATAGCTGCGGTCTCAATACGGCGCTGCGCAAGGCTTTGAACGCTTTCTTCGATGTTCTGACGGAATATTCCATCGACGATCTCGTCAAGGCGCGCCCGCAGATCAACTTCCTGCTCGGCCTGACTGATCTGGATCACCGGGCGATCGCCAAGAAGCCGCGGATCACCGTTCCCGCAGCCTGATCGCCTTTCGCGAATTCCATCATGTTTTCGATCCGCAGTTGCCTCCGGCGGCTGCGGATTTTTGTTGGTATTGCCTCGATAGGAGGCAATAGAGGGTTAGCGGATTGCAAGAATAAAATGTCAAATCATTCTGAAACTGCTAAATCGGCGCAAAATTTTGCCAGATTATTACCAATTCAAAGGCATTTTTGTCCAAAAATTTCCAAACTCCATAATTTGGAAAAAATTTAGGCGGCGCTTGTTGCTTTCAAACTTAAAATAAAGTTCCATCGGCCCGATCCGGAAGGGGACCTCTGGGGTGTCCACGGCTTCAAAAGAATAACAAACCTGGGAAACGATATCATGAAAAAGATCTCTGTCCTGCTGGCAGTGACAGCCTTGACTTCGGTCATGGCAACGTCCGCCTGGTCGAAAACACTCGTTTATTGCTCGGAGGGCTCGCCGGAAGGATTCGATCCGGGAATTTATACTGCCGGTACCACGTTCGATGCTTCTTCGCGTACGGTCTACAGCCGCCTCGTCGAATTCAAGCACGGCAGCACCGAGGTCGAACCTGGCCTCGCCGAAAGCTGGACCGTTTCCCCCGACGGCAAGGAATACACCTTCAAGCTGCGCAAGGGTGTGAAGTTCCAGACGACCGATTTTTTCACGCCGACGCGTGACCTCACTGCCGATGACGTCATTTTCTCCATCGGCCGTCAGATCAATGCAGACGGCCCCTGGGCCAAGTATGTCGCCGGCGGTTCCTACGAATATGCTGACGGCATGGGCTTCACCAAGCTGATCAAGTCGATCGACAAGGTCGACGACCTCACCGTCAAATTCGTGCTGAACCGTCCGGAAGCCCCGTTCCTCGCCGACCTCGCGATGGACTTCGGCTCGATCCTGTCGAAGGAATATGCAGACAAGCTCCAGGCCGACAAGAAGATGGAGCAGATGAACCAGCAGCCGCTCGGCACCGGTCCGTTCACCTTCGTCGCCTACCAGCCGGATGCCGTCATCCGCTACAAGGCAAATGAGACCTATTTCAAGGGCAAGGAAAAGATCGACGATCTCGTCTTTGCGATCACGCCGGATGCATCCGTCCGCGCGCAGAAGCTGAAGTCCGGCGAGTGCAATATCATGCCGTACCCGAACGCAGCCGACATCAAGGATCTGAAGGCTGACAAGAACCTCAAGGTTCTAGAGCAGGCCGGCTTGAACGTTTCTTACGTCGCCTACAACACGCTGATCGCGCCTTTCGACAAGGTCGAAGTGCGCAAGGCGCTCAACATGGCCGTCAACAAGCAGGCCATCGTCGACGCCGTCTTCCAGGGTTCGGCTTCGGTTGCGACCAACCCGATCCCGCCGACCATGTGGTCCTACAACAAGGACGTCAAGGACGATAAATACAACCCTGACGAAGCCAAGAAGATGCTTGAAAAGGCTGGCGTCAAGGATCTCAGCATGAAGATCTGGGCGATGCCGGTGTCGCGTCCCTACATGCTGAATGCACGCCGCGCTGCCGAGCTGATGCAGGCCGACCTTGGTAAGATCGGCGTCAAGGTCGAGATCGTCACCTATGACTGGGCTCAATACCTGAAGCTCTCCTCCGCGAAGGACCGTGACGGTGCGGCCATCCTCGGCTGGACCGGCGACAACGGCGACCCGGACAACTTCCTTGACACGCTGCTCGGCTGCGATGCCGTCGGTGGCAACAACCGTGCGCAGTGGTGCAACAAGGAATTCGACGACCTGGTGAAAAAGGCCAAGCAGACGGCTGACGTCAAGGAGCGCACCAAGCTCTACGAACAGGCCCAGGTGGTCTTCAAGCGCGAAGCACCGTGGATGACCATCGACCATTCGGAAGAGTTCATCCCGATGACGAAGAATGTCACCGGCTACCATCAGGATCCGGTCGGCGTTCACCGCTTCGATGGCGTCGATATCGCCGAATAACAAAAAACCTGTGAGAATGCCCGGCTAGAACCGGGCGACCCGGCGGTCAGGCACTCTGTCTGACCGCCGGAAAAATTTGGACAACTGTCATGTTGCGATTTCTTTTCAGCCGCCTTGCGGTGCTGATCCCGACATTCCTCGGGGTATCGATCGTCGCCTTCTCCTTCATCCGCCTGCTTCCCGGCGATCCCGTCATGCTGCTGTCGGGCGAACGCGTGATGTCGCCGGAACGCCATGCCCAGATCTCGCACGATCTCGGCTACGACCAGCCGATGATCGTCCAGTACGGCAGATACATCTGGAACGCCCTGCATGGCGACCTCGGCACCTCGATCACCACCAAGCGTGACGTGCTGACCGACTTCTTCACCTTCTTCCCGGCAACGCTCGAGCTGTCGATCTGCGCCATGATCCTGGCGATCTGTCTTGGCATTCCGGCCGGCGTTTTCGCCGCCGTCAAACGAGGGACATGGTTCGACCAGACCGTCATGGGTGTGGCCCTCGTCGGCTATTCCATGCCGATCTTCTGGTGGGGCCTGCTGCTGATCATCGTCTTCAACGGCTATCTGCACTGGACGCCGGTTTCAGGCCGCATCGGCCTCATCTACTTCTTCAAGCCGATCACCGGCTTCATGCTGATCGACAGCCTGCTGTCCGGTCAGAAAGGCGCTTTCGGGTCCGCGCTCAATTCGCTGATCCTGCCGACCATTGTCCTCGGCACCATTCCACTTGCCGTCATCGCGCGGCAGACACGTTCCGCCATGCTCGAAGTGCTCGGCGAGGATTATGTGCGCACCGCCCGCTCCAAGGGCCTGTCGCCGCTGCGGGTCGTCTCCGTGCATGCGCTGCGCAACGCCATGATCCCTGTGGTCACCACCATCGGCCTGCAGGTCGGCGTGCTGCTCGGCGGCGCCATCCTGACGGAGAGCATCTTTTCCTGGCCGGGCATCGGCAAATGGATGATCGATGCCGTCTTCAAGCGTGATTATCCCGTGGTGCAGGGCGGCCTGCTGCTGATTGCCGGCATCGTCATGCTCGTCAATCTGGCTGTCGATCTGCTCTACGGCTTCGTCAATCCACGCATTCGTCATTAGGAGCGGCTCATGAGCACGGTTAGCGTCAAATCCGACCGCCCCTCCGCTCTTGCGGAGTTCTGGTACTACTTCTCTCGCAACAAAGGCGCCGTCATCGGCCTTGCGATCTTTCTTTTCGTCCTGTTTCTGGCGATCTTCGCCGGTCTCGTCGCCCCGCACGATCCGGATGCCGCCTATGGCAGCGACATGCAGCGCCTGCCGCCGTTCTGGGCAGAGGGCAGCAACAGCAGCTTCCTGCTGGGCACGGATGCCAACGGCCGCGATCTCCTGTCGCGCCTCATCTACGGCACACGGTTTTCGCTGTTCATCGGCCTCGTGGTCGCCTCGCTTTCGGCAATCGCCGGCATTCTGATCGGCCTCGTCGCCGGCTATGTTCGCGGCCGCACCGATACGATCATCATGCGCATCATGGACATCATCCTCGCCATCCCGTCGCTGCTGCTTGCCCTGGTGCTGGTGGCGATCCTCGGGCCTGGCCTGACGAACGCCATGATCGCGATCTCCATCGTCAACCAGCCGCATTTCGTGCGCCTGACGCGCGCCTCGGTCATGACCGAACGCGACAAGGAATATGTCATCGCCTCGCGTGTCGCCGGTGCCGGTCCGCTGCGGCTGATGTTCAAGACGATCCTGCCGAACTGTCTGGGGCCGCTGATCGTGCAGGGCACGCTTGCATTCTCCTCCGCCATTCTCGATGCCGCGGCTCTCGGCTTTCTCGGCCAGGGCGCCCAGCCACCGACGCCGGAATGGGGCACGATGCTCGCGGACTCGCGCGAGTTCTTCCAGAGCAACCCCTGGCTCGTCACTTTCCCCGGTCTCTGCATCCTGATCACGGTCCTCGCCATCAATCTGATGGGCGACGGCCTGCGCGATGCCTTCGACCCGAAGCTGAAGAGGTCGTAATGGCGCTTCTCGATATTGAAAATCTCACCGTTGAGTTCCAGACCTCGTCCGGCCTGTTCCGGGCGGTCGACGGTGTCTCGCTCACCTGCGACAAGGGGGAGATCCTCTCGATCGTCGGTGAATCCGGTTCCGGCAAATCGGTCTCCATGCTCGCCATGATGGGGCTCTTGCCCTGGACGGCGAACATCACCGCCGACCGCATGATGTTCGACGGCAAGGACCTGCGCGGCATCTCCGCGCGCCAGCGCCGCAAGATCATCGGTAAGGACATGGCGATGATCTTCCAGGAGCCGATGTCGAGCCTCAATCCGTGCTTCACGGTCGGCTTCCAGCTCGGCGAGACCCTGCGCATCCATATGGGTCTCGACCGCAAGGCGCGCCGAGAGCGCTCGATCGAGCTTTTGAATCTCGTCGGTATTCCGGCGCCTGAAGACCGCCTGTCGAATTTCCCGCACCAGATGTCGGGCGGCATGAGCCAGCGCGTCATGATCGCCATGGCGCTCGCCTGCAATCCGAAGCTGCTAATTGCCGACGAGCCGACCACCGCGCTCGACGTGACGATCCAGGCGCAGATCCTCGATCTGCTCGCGCGCCTGCAGCGGGAGCATGGCATGGCGTTGGTGCTCATCACCCATGACATGGGCGTCGTTGCCGAAACGGCAGAGCGCGTGCAGGTGCAATATGCCGGCCAGAAGGTGGAGGAACAGCCCGTCAAGGCGCTGTTCCGCGATCCGCATCATCCCTATACGGCCGCACTTCTCTCGGCACTGCCGGAGCGTGCCGTGGTCGGCGAGCGCCTGCCGTCCATCGCCGGCGTCGTCCCCGGTCAGCACGATCGGCCAACGGGCTGTCTCTTCGCGCCGCGTTGTTCCTTCGCCACGCCGGAATGCGACAAGGGCGTCACGCGCCAGGGCGTCGATCTCGGCAGGACCCTTTGCAACTATCCGCTGGAACATGGCAAGCCGCTCGGCCATCCCGGCATTGCCGCCACGCAAGCAGCAGGAGGTGCCGCATGACCGGCGCTGTTCTCGAAGGGCGCGATCTCGCCCGGTTCTACACCATCAAGCGCGGCAGCTTCAAACCGGAGGCGACCGTCAAGGCGCTGAACGGTGTCAGCTTCAGCCTGCAGTCGGGCCGCACGCTCGCCGTCGTTGGTGAATCCGGCTGCGGCAAGTCGACGCTCGCCCGCCTGGTGACGATGATCGAACACCCGACCTCAGGCGAATTGCTGATCGACGGCAAGCCGGCGAAGCTCGGCGATCGTAGCCTGCGCAGCGCCGTGCAGATCGTCTTTCAGAATCCCTATGGCTCGCTCAATCCGCGTCAGAAGGTCGGCTCCATCCTGGAGGAACCGCTGAAGATCAACACTGATGACGATGCCGCCACCCGCCGCCGCAAGGCCGAGGAGATGATGGCGCGCGTCGGCCTGCGTCCGGAACATTACGATCGCTACCCGCATATGTTCTCCGGCGGCCAGCGCCAGCGCATCGCCATTGCGCGCGCGCTGATGCTGCGGCCGAAGGTGCTGGTGCTCGACGAGCCGGTTTCCGCGCTCGACCTGTCGATCCAGGCGCAGGTGCTGAACCTCTTGATGGATCTGCAGAAGGAGATGGGCCTGGCCTATCTCTTCATCTCGCACGGTCTTTCCGTCGTTCGCCACATCGCCGACGACGTGATGGTGATGTATCTCGGCCGACCGGTCGAAACAGGCACGGCAGAAGAGGTCTTCAGCCGCCCGCGCCATCCCTATACGGCGGCACTTCTCTCGGCGACGCCGATCGCCGATCCGGAGCGCGAAAAGAACCGCATCCGCCTGCAGGGCGAGCTGCCGTCGCCGCTCAACCCGCCGACTGGCTGCCACTTCAATCCGCGCTGCTGGCGTGCGCAGGACAAATGCCGGCAGACCACCCCGGAATTGACCGGCGAGGGGACGCATAAATTTTCCTGTTTCTTTCCGCTCGATTGATCCAAGTTGTGAATCAGGCAGGTCCGGCTTTCTCGCGCCTTTCTGCCAGGCGCTTGGATGCGTCGACGGCGGAACCCGCCTGACTGTCATTATCGGCCATGGTTCAAGGCAGAAAACAACATGAGTGAAATATCGAAGATGCCCCTCGCCATCATCGTCATGGGTGTGAGCGGCAGCGGCAAATCCTCGATCGGCGAGGGCGTGGCGGCTCGGCTCGACATACACTTCATCGAGGGCGATGCGCTGCATCCGGCAGCCAATGTCGAGAAGATGAGCAAGGGCATCCCGCTGACCGACGAGGATCGCTGGCCGTGGCTCGAAAAGATCGGCCAGGAGATTACGGCAAGCCTTGCCAAGGGTGAGGGGATCGCCATTTCCTGCTCGGCGCTCAAGCGTATTTATCGCGAGCGCCTGCGGGCGGCTGCCGGCGGCCATCTCTATTTCATCTATCTCGACGGCTCCAAGGAGCTGCTGACCAAGCGCATGGGCGAGCGCAAGGGCCATTTCATGCCGGCCTCGCTATTGGAAAGCCAGCTGCAGACGCTGGAAGTGCCAACCGGCGAGCCGGGCGTCGTCACCGTCGATATCGACGATACGATCGACGGTATTGTCGAAGCTGCGCTCAAGGGCCTTGCGGCAATCCGCTAGGCTGAAGTTCACGGCGCGAATCGATCCGGCGCGTAGGCCGAAATATCGATGAAAGGCTTCTCGCCGGTGATGAGCTCGGCGAGCACGCGACCGGTCACCGGGCCGAGCGTCAGGCCGTGATGCGCATGGCCGAAGGCGAACCATAAACCCTCGTGGCGCGGCGCCTTGCCGATGATGGGCATCATGTCGGGCGTGCAGGGGCGGGCGCCCATCCAGGGTTCGGGGTCGAGCCGTTCGCCGAGCGGGAAGACCGTGCGGGCGACGGCCTCGGCGCGGTCGAGCTGCACCGGCGTCTTCGGTGCGTCGCGCAGCGCGAATTCGGCCCCCGTCGTCAGCCGGATGCCGCGGCTCATCGGCGCCAGCAGATAGCCGCGTTCGGCATCCAGCGTCCAGTTGTTGAGGACGGCATTGCCCTCGGCGGCGTAGTGCATGTGATAGCCGCGCTTCACGCCGAGCGGAAAGGCATAGCCGAAGCGTTTCGTCACCAGGTCTGCCCATGGTCCGAGCGCGACGACGACATCCTCCGCCTCGATCGACCCTTCCGCCGTCACCATTCTCCAGGCCGAGCCGGACCGGCCGAGCGAGACGGCGTCCCCCGTCGTCACGCGGCCGCCGATGCTTTCGAAGTAACGGCGATAGGCTGATGTCAGCCCATGCGGATCGACCACCGACCATGGGTCGCGCCAGCGCAAAGCGCCGGCAAAGCTGCCTTTGAGATGCGGCTCCGCCGTCGCCACGTCCGCGCTGGTCAGCGCATCGTAGGCGATGCCGAATTCGCGATGGAGACGTTCGGCTTCGGCAAACTCCGCGTCGCGTTTCTCGTTCGAGCGGAACAGCTCCACCCAGCCGTTCTTCCGGATCAGCTCCTCGGCGTGGGCGGCCTCGATGAGGTCGTTGTGCTCGCTGACGGAATGCTCGATCAATGGTGCATAGGCGCGCGAGATCATCTCATGGCGCTTGGTGTTGGAATTCCACCAATAGCGGGCAAGGAAGGCGATCTGCGCGGGCAAAGCGCGCAGATGATAATGCGCATCGACGCGATTGTTGAAGGCATAGCGCAGCAGCAGGCCGAACTGCTGCGGAAAACCGTAGGGCACCACGCCCTCGCGCTGGATGAGGCCGGCATTGCCGAAGGACGTTCCCCGGCCGGGCTCCTTCCTGTCGACGAGGACGACCTGGCGGCCCCGCCGCTGGAGGTGGATTGCCGTCGACACGCCGACGATGCCGGCGCCGAGAACGATTGCGTCCTTTGTCATTTTACCCTGCTATCCGCATGCCCATTGCACTCAGCGCGATCTCGCAGAAGGCTTGATATCGTTGCGGGGGCGGCGCTCTAAGCATCGAAAATGCCTGCCAAATTTCAGCGGCGCAAATGAAAAATGCGGTCAGGCCGCAGTCTGTCTCAGGCAGGCGTTCTCGGCACGGATGCGGATAGTGAGAATGACGCCATTCAGCAGCGAAAAGATCGCTGCGTAGAGCGGCATGCCGAAGCAAAGCGGCAGCACGGCTATCTCGGCGACGACAATCACATAGTTCGGATGATTGAGGAAGCGATAGGGCCCATTCGTCACAAGGGGCGCTCCGGGCAATATGATGATGCGTGTCGTCCAGCGCTCCTTCAGCGTCGCCAACACCCAGAGACGCAATCCCTGCAGCACCATGAACAGGATGAACCAGACAGGATCGACCTGCCGGCCGGTGGCGAGCAGCCACAGGCCGACGAGCCAGGCCGCATGCATCGCCACCATGAAGGGATAGTGCTCCCCGGCGCATTCCCGGGCGCCGCGGGCAAGGAGGGCGGCGGTATTGCGCCTGGCATAGGCCAGTTCCGCCAGCCGCTGCAACGTCACGAAACTCAGAAGAGCGATCGATGGCCAAAGCATCATGCGACCCTCTTCAGGGTAATGCAGCTCGCCGTAAACCCCGGCCCCATCGCAACCAATGCCGAACGTCCCGGCAATCCGGCGGCGATCGCCCGTTCCAGCACGAACAGCACGGTGGGGGAGGACATGTTGCCGTAATCGCTGATCACCTCCCGTTCGATATCGAGCGAGCCGGGCTCGAGACCGAGCGCACTTTCCAGCGCCGCAAGCACCCTGGCGCCGCCGGGATGGCAGATGAAACGGTCGACATCCGATAGCGAGAGCCCCGCCCGATCGAGAATGCCTTCAATAGCGGCTCTGACATGGGTCTCGGCAAAGACTGGCAGCGATTGCTCGAGGACGATGCCGAAGCCGGTGTCGTCGATCTTCCAGCCCATGATGCCGAGGCTGTCGGGGAAGAGATGCTCGCCCGTCGATTCGATTTCGGCGATGCCATCGTCTCCGGCTCTGAGGACGCAGGCAGCCGCCCCGTCGCCGAACAGGGCCGTGGCGATGATGTTGGGCCTGGTCAGTTCGTCCAGGCGGAAGGCCAGGGAGCAGAGTTCGATCGCGACGAAGAGGACGACGGCGCCCGGCCGGCTCCTCGCCATTTTCGAGGCAACGGCAAGGCCGGAAACGCCTGCTGCGCAGCCGAGCCCGAAGATCGGCACCCGCTCTATATCGTTGCGGAAGCCCAACTCGCCGGCCAGCCGTGCCTCGAGGCTCGGTGTCGCAAGCCCGGTGGAAGAGACCGTGATGATGCAATCCACCTGATGAGCTTCGATCCCGGCGCGTTGCAGCGCCGCTGTCGCGGTCCGTCGGAAGAGCTCGGTTGCGACTTCGGCGTAGGCTGCCATGCGATCCTGCCAACCATGCGGCTGTTCGAACCAGGAAAGCGGCCGCGCCGCATGGCGCTTGCGGATGCCAGCGCTCTCGAACACGCGGGCGAGATATTTGAAGTCCTGGAACCGCTCGGAAAACAATCGGCCCGCCGTCTCGGCGGCCTCTGATTGGAGGATGATGTTGTCGGGGGTTGCGACTGCGAGGCTTAGAAGTTTGACGGTATCGATCACGAGTTTCTCCTGCAGCCCTTGTAGGGCATGCCGGGTGAAACACGCAATGATCGGTATCTATTCGATGGGAGCGGTCACGAAAGAGTGACGATCGCCAAGGGTCGGCACGCAGAAAAATATTCTCAGGCGATCCGAATAAAAGGTGCAGGCGGTGTGTTCTCCCCTCGCAACGTTCATTTTGCCAAGGAGACATTCTATGACTACCAATGCATTCCGCCTGGCTTCCATCGCCCTCGGCGCAGGCCTCGCCCTCAGCACCTTCGCTGTTCCGGTTTTCGCAGCCGGCGACGATTCCAGCACGACGCCGACCTGCAAGAAAGGCGAGATCTACGACCAGAAGACAAAGAAATGCGTCAAGCAGCAGGGCGCCAATATTACCGACGAGAACCGCGCCGACTATGCATACTCGCTGGCCAAGAAGGATCATCGCTATCAGGAAGCGTTGGCGGTCCTCGATACCATGCAGAACCCCAACACGGCCGAAGCGCTGAACTATCGCGGCTATGCGACCCGCAAGCTCGGCCGCACGGATGAGGGTATTTCCTACTATACGAAGTCCGTCGCCATGGATCCGAAATACACGCTGGTCCGCGAATATCTCGGCGAAGCCTACGTCATCAAGGGTCAGATGGATCTCGCCAAGGATCAGCTGAGCACGATCAAGACGCTCTGCGGCAACACGACTTGCGAGGAATACCGCGACCTTCACGCTGCGATCCGCAACCCGTCAAGCCTTTGATGTGAAGCATCAGGGTCAACGACGGCTGTTATGAGCAGGGAGCTTTGCGAGGGATATGGGAACCATGCCGGTCGCTCGTACCGCAATTTCTGCTTATAGTCGGATTGGATCGGAGTCGCCGAAAAGGTTGGCGGCTCCCGCAAGCGTTGATGTCGCGGAGGATGCCATAGCGAGCGAAGAGGATATCAGGGCGGGCCTGTCCCAACATCTGACGCGGCTGTGGCGCTATGGCGTGGTGTTGTCGCGCCAGCGTGACGTGGCCGACGATCTCGTTCAGGCGACCTGTGTCAGGGCGCTGGAGCGGGCGGCCCAGTTTACATCAGGCACGAGGCTGGATCGCTGGCTGTTTGCGATCCTCCATTCCATATGGCTGAACGAGGTTCGCTCGCGCCGGGTGCGCATGGGGCAGGGCTTTGTCGATGCTGATGAGACATTGGTTTTCGACGGCGCGCGGGAAACAGAGACGCATATTCTCGCCGGCCAGGTGTTGCGGCGGGCGCAGGCGCTTCCGGAGGCGCAGCGTACCGCTGTATTTCTCGCCTATGTCGAAGGACTTTCCTATCGCGAGGTGGCGGACATTCTGGGTGTGCCGATCGGAACCATCATGAGCCGGCTAGCGGCGGCCCGGGCAAAGCTTGCTGAAGGCATGGGGGGGGCGGGCGACGGACGACCTTCCGGGGATGGGCGACTGGGGAACGGAAATGAGTGAATTGAACAAAGGAAACATGCCCTCGGACGAGCAGCTCACCGCCTTCATCGATGGCGAGCTGGATGCGTCCGATCGCCAAAGGATCGAACGACTGATCGCCGCCGACGAGCGCGTGGCGGAGCGTTTCGATCTTCTGTCGCGCAGCGCCCTGCCGTTCCGCGAGGCGTTCGAGCCGTTGCTTGCCGAGGCCCCAAGTGCCAGGCTGAACGCCATGCTCGCCGCCATCCCGACAGTCGAAGAGAGCAAGCCTCGCTCCTTCGGTGTCGGCCGTCGCGGCTTTCTTGCGGCCGTTGCCGCGAGCTTCGTAGCGGCCATTGCTATCGACCGCTTCGCAATCGACATCGACCATCGTTTCTCCAAGCCGGATGAGGATGCTGAATGGCGCGCCGTGGTTGCTGAATATCTCTCCCTCTATACGGCGGACACGCTGAGCGCGCCGGCGGGCGATCGTGCGCAACAGGTGGCGCAGCTGAATGAAGTCGGCACCAAGCTGGACCTGTCGCTGGCGCCCGAAACCGTCGCCATGTCGGGCGTCGAATTCAAGCGTGCCCAGATCCTGAATTATGACAACAAGCCCCTTGCGCAGATCGCCTATCTCGATCCGCAAACCGGCCCGATGGCTCTTTGCATCGTTCAATCCGTCAAGGGAGCGGCCGCACCGGACATGGAAAGTCGCCGTGGCATGAATGTCGTCTATTGGTCGAGCGCCACGCATGCCTTCATGCTGATCGGCCATGCGCCGATCGATCGCATGCAGCAGCTTGCGGATGATGTGAGAGCGCATTTGCTCGCCTGAGGGCTGGTCCCGGCGCGTCTAAAATGGCGCGATTCAAAAAGAATTTGGCGAAAACCCATCCTGCTGGTATTCTCGGCCCAACGAAAATCGAATGAGCGCCTGCAGCATGCCGAAAGGCGTCGCGCGGCGCGGTGGAAAAGATACGTGAGTGACCCCGACAGCGGCAAAGCGCCGCAGGCAGACGGGGCGTCAGAAGCAGAGCGCAGGAAGGGTAAATCCTCCCGGCGCGCGAAGCGTAAGCGTGGCGGCCATGGCCGTCCGACCGCTCATTCTGCGGAGGCCAGTCAGGCAGGCAAGCCCAGCCCGGCGGCGATGCGCCCAACAGAGGATGACGCCGGTTCCCCGGCCAAAAAGCGAAAGCGTCGACGCCGCGCCCGTGGCGGAGCCCATGGTGATGGGCAGAACGCTTCTCCGATACAGCAGCCCTCGTCCGCGCCGGAACACCGCGCCGCGACGGATCATGGTCACCCCTCATCGCACAAGAGCGGCAAGAACCGGCGCAAGCACCGCAGCAAGCGCGGCCTGCAGGGTCGGCCGCTGGCGCATGAGAAAACCGCACAGGTTGTCACCCCGGCGAACACGTCTGCCGCCGGGCACGTGCAGGTCCATGAGGATCATCGCCATGACCGGCAATCGATGCCGCGGCGCGAGGGGCATGCGCAGCAGCAACATGCCGACGCCGATTCCCGTTCGGTCGACCTTTATGCAGCACTCGATCTCGGCACCAACAATTGCCGCCTGCTGATCGCGCAGCCGACGCGTCCGGGGCAGTTCCGGGTCATCGATGCATTCTCGCGAATCGTGCGTCTCGGCGAGGGGCTTGGCGCCAGCGGGCGGCTGTCCGGCGAAGCGATGGACCGGGCCGTCGAGGCGCTGCGCATCTGCGCCGCCAAGCTGAAGACGCGCGAGATCCGCCGCATGCGGCTGATCGCGACTGAAGCTTGCCGCGCGGCTGACAATGGCGAGCTCTTCCTCGAGCGCGTCACGGCCGAGACGGGATTGCAGCTGGAGATCATCGACCGCGAGACCGAGGCGCGGCTTGCCGTCTCAGGTTGCTCTTCGCTGGTTGGACCGGAAGCGCGTTCGGTCGTGCTTTTCGATATCGGCGGCGGCTCCTCCGAGATTGCCGTCATCCGCATCGGCGAAAACCGCTCCAGCCGGCTTGCCAACCATATCACCCATTGGACCTCGCTGCCCGTCGGCGTCGTGACGCTTTCGGAGCGGCACGGCGGACGCGACGTGACGCCGGAGCTGTTCGAGACGATGGTGTGCGAGGTTGAGCGCATGCTCGAACATTTCGATTGCCCGCCCGTGCAGGGGGCCGCGCGCGATAACGGCGATTTCCATCTGATCGGCACGTCAGGCACGGTGACGACGCTCGCCGGCGTTCATCTCGATTTGCCGCGTTACGATCGGCGTAGGGTCGACGGCGTCTGGCTGTCGGACGACGAGGTCAGCGCGATGCAGGCCAAACTGCTGTCATGGGATTTTGCCGGCCGCGCCGCCAATCCCTGCATCGGTCCGGACCGCGCCGATCTGGTCCTGGCGGGCTGCGCCATTCTGGAGGCGATCCGCCGCCGCTGGCCGAGCCCCCGTATGCGCGTTGCCGATCGCGGTCTGCGCGAGGGACTGCTTACCGACATGATGGCGGATGACGGCGTTTGGCGGCGGGGCCGCTCACGCCGCGGCCATCGACCAAGGGACATAAAGGGACCGCAGGCATGAGTAAGCCAACCATCGCCGGCAACCGCACGGGCCGCAAGCTCGGCCAGCGCGTCAAGAAAAAGAAGCTGAAGGCCTCCTCGCGGGAGTGGCTGCATCGGCACATCAACGATCCCTATGTGCAGCGCGCCCAGCTTGAAGGCTATCGCGCCCGCGCCGCCTTCAAGCTGCTGGAGATCGACGAGAAGCACCAGATCCTGAAGGGCGCACGCCGCATCATCGATCTGGGTGCTGCACCGGGAAGCTGGTCGCAGATCGCCGCCAAGGTGACCGGGTCGACGGAAGACGATATTCGCGTCGCGGCCATCGACTTTTTGGAAATGGCGCATCTGCCTGGCGTCACCATCCTGCAGCTCGACTTTCTCGACCCGGACGCGCCGCAGCGGCTGGTCGATGCTGTCGGCGGTGAGCCGGACTTGGTGATGTCGGATATGGCGGCGCCGACGACGGGCCATCACCGCACCGATCACCTGCGCACCATGCATCTCTGCGAGGTCGCGGCGCATTTCGCAATCGAGGTTCTGGCCGAGGGCGGGCATTTCCTCGCCAAGACCTTCCAGGGCGGCACGGAGCGCGACCTGCTGAACCTGCTGAAGCAGAACTTCCGCCAGGTCGTCCATGTGAAGCCGGGCGCATCCAGGGCGGAATCGGTCGAAATGTTCCTGCTGGCAAAAGGCTTCAAGGGACGCAATGTCGAGCACGGCACAATAAGCGCTTGATTTAGCAGTCGCTTTTGGTCGATGATGTGATCCCCTCGATACTGAAGGCGGCACATCATCACCATGCTTCTTTACGTCACGCTCGGTTCCAACGACATTCCGCGTGCCCGCGGCTTCTATGACGCAGTTTTGCCGATCCTCGGCTACCGGCGTCAACGCGAATCGGACGAGGAAATCGGCTATGCCGCCGATGGCGACGTCCGTTGCCGGTTCTGGGTGGTGATCCCCTATGATCACCGCGCCGCAACGATCGGCAATGGCTCGATGGTTGCTCTGCATGCGGAAAGCCGCTCCGATGTCGACGCCTTCCATGCCGCGGCCCTGGCCCATGGCGGCACCGATGAAGGCAAGCCCGGCCTTCGCTCCTTCCATGCCAATTTCTATGCTGCCTATGTCCGCGATCCCGACGGCAACAAGTTGAGCGCCGTCTGTGAAAGGCCGGAATAAGCTCCGCTTGCGCTAAGGCGCAACCGACATCGCATCATTTTGCGGCCGGCTGCTGTACCTGTGGCTGCGGGGTGGCTACGCGTTTCAGGCCGGCCTTGTGGCCGGAGACCATGGCACCGGCGCTGCGATCCATCCTGATGAAGGGAATGGTGGCAAGCACGGTCAGGGCCGAGATGCAGAAGAAGGCGATGTGGAAATCGCTGACCTGCAGTTCCGTGCCGCGGAAGAACGTCGAGGTTTCCAGAATCATGGCGGCGACCGCGACGCCGAGCGCCAGGCTGATTTGCTGCATGACGGAGCTCATGGAGGTCGCCTGGCTCGCCTGCTTGTCGCTGATATCGGCAAAGGCGAGCGCATTGATGCCGGTGAAGAAGAACGAGCGCGAAAAGCCGCCGATCAGCAGCACGCCGATGATGAGGAGATGCGACGTCCACGGCTGGAAGAGGCCGGTGCAGATGGTCGTGACGGTCGTGACGGCCGCGGCCGAAAGAAGTGCTGTCTTGAAGCCGACGGCGGTAAAGACCCGGCGCGCGATGAACTTGGTGGAGATCGCGCCGATCGCGCCGGCAAAGGTGATCAGGCCGGACTGGAACGGATTGAGGCCGAAGCCGAGCTGCAGCATCAGCGGCGTCAGGAACGGCATGGCGCCGATGCAGATGCGAAACAGCGTGCCGCCGGTGACGGAAGCGCGGAAGGTGGCGTTCTTCAACAGAGACAGGTCGAGGATCGGTGCGGGGTGGCGGCGTGCGTGGCCGATATAGAGGAAGCCGCAGACGAAGCCGATGACGATGGCCGAGATGCCGATGTATGGCGGGAGCGCCGGCAGGCTGATAACCGACATGCCGAAGACGACGCCGGCCGCCGCGAAGGACGTCAGCAGGAAGCCGATGACATCGAGCTTCGGCGGCCTCGTCGCCTCGACCTCCGGCAGGAAGATCGACGACAGGATGATACCGAGAATGCCGACGGGGACGTTGATCAGGAAGATCCAGTGCCAGGAGGCATAGGTGGTGATGAAGCCGCCCAGCGGCGGGCCGGCGAGCGGGCCGACAAGTGCCGGAATGGAAAGCAGCGCCATGGCCGATACCAGATCGCTTTTCTGGGTGGTGCGCACCAGCACCAGGCGCCCGACCGGCGTCATCATCGAGCCGCCGACACCCTGCAGGAAGCGTGCGGCAACGAATTCCAAGAGGCCGCCCGAAAAGGCGCACATGATCGAGCCGATGACGAAGACGCAGATGGCGATGCGGAAAATGTTCTTCGCGCCGAAGCGGTCCGCCATCCAGCCGCTGATCGGGATGAATACCGCGAGCGACACCATGTAGGAGGTCAGCGCCAGTTTGAGGGTGATCGGGCCGACATGGAGATCGTTGGCGATCGCCGGCAGCGCGGTCGCGATGACGGTGGAATCCATCTGTTCCATGAAGAGAGCTACGGCGAGGATCAGCGGAACGATGCGATTCATAGGCGCTTGCCTTGATGGGTCTTATCTTCGGGAAGGCGGACCGCTGGGGGCAGTCAGCCGCTCTGTAGTCCTATGCGAGGCTGCTGCCAATCCCGGATTCTGCTCCATGATCGCTCGGAGATCACGTCTTCGTGATGTCCGCCGCCGCATGGCGCGGAACGCAGGATTTGACATATGCTAAGAGCATGGAAATGCTAAACGCATAAGACGTCGTCGGTGTATTAGCGGAATTGGATTGCCTTGTCATGACCAAATTATCGGTCACGCAAGATCATATTCCCTGCCGTTGCTGCCGGCGGCGATGATAGGCGCAGCTTACGCTGCCCCAGTATGAAGGAGTGACATCATGACTGCCGTTTCGCCCCCAGACGCGCACCAGTTCAAATTGGGATCCTGCACCGTCACCGTCATCAAGGACGGTGCCAATGTCATGGACAACCCTTGGGAAATCTTCGGCTCGAACCAGGCACCGGATACGGTCCGCAAACTGCTGGAGCAGAATCTCCTGCCGACGGAAAAGCTTGTGAACAGCTATGCACCCGCCATCATCGACACGGGTTCTGATGTGATCGTCGTCGACACGGGTATCGGCGCCGCCGGCCGCGCCCGCGGTCTGGGCCGCTTTCGCGAGGGCCTGAAGGCCGTTGGCTATACGTCGGAACAGGTGACCATCGTCGCTCTGACGCATCTGCACGGAGACCATATCGGCGGGTTGATGGAGGACGGCGCCCCGGCATTTCCGAACGCCCGCTACGTCACCGGCGAGATCGAATATGGCTTCTGGACCGACAAGGCGCGCGAAGGCACGCCCGCCGAAGGTGGCCAGAAGGCCGTGCTCGCCAATGTCGTGCCCTTCGCCGAGAAGATGACCTTCCTTAGGGATGGCGACCAGATCGTCAGCGGCATGACCGCCATGCTCGCGCCTGGCCACACGCCCGGTCATCTGGTCTTTCATCTGGAATCGGACGGCAAGCAGCTTGTCATGACCGGCGATACCGCCAATCACTATGTCCTGTCCGTCGGCCGTCCGGATTGGGAAGTCCGCTTCGATGTGGATAAGGCGCAGGCTGTGAAAACCCGCCGGCGCATCTTCGATATGATTGCGGCCGACCGCATTCCCTTCCTCGGCTTCCACATGCCTTTCCCCGCCGTCGGCTTCGTCGAGAAGCAGCCGGAAGGCTTCCGCTACATTCCGAAAACCTATCAGTTCGACTTGTGAGGGCAGGGGATAGTCCTGCCTTGGCTCCGGGACATAGGGCTTACGTCACAGTCGTAGAATAGATCATCATCCTATCTCGCGACGGAACGGACGGCGGCCGCAAAGGCGGCGGGCGCTTCCTGCGGCAAGTTGTGGCCCACCTTGGGAATGATGCGGCGCTCATAAAATGGCGTCATGAAATGGCTGGCGGCGTGGTCGATCGTATCAGGTGGATCAACGCCGTCATCTGCTCCCTGCAGCACGACAGCCGGCACGGTGATATCAGGCTGTTTCGCCAGTCGTGCCTCGATGGATTGCAACGCCGGGTCCCCAGGGATGCCACCGAACCGGTGACGATAGGAGTGAATGACGATGTCAACGAAATCAGGGTTTTCAAACGCGAGATAGCTCTGCTCGAAGGTGGCGTCATCGAATGTCCATGTCGGAGACCATATCCGCCAGATGAAACGGCAAAGCTCGCGGCGATTTTGAGTAAGCCCGGCTTTGCCGCGTTCCGTGTGGAAATAGTATTGATACCAATAACGGCATTCTTCCTCCGGCGAGACCGGATGTACGGCCATGGCAATATTTTGGATGTTGTATCCCGTTCCGCAGCTCACCAGTCCACGAACGCGCTCGGGCCAAAGTGCTGCGACGATGCAGGCTGCCCGTCCGCCCCAATCATACCCTCCGAGCACGGCGGCAGGAATGGAGAGTGCGTCCATGAAAGCCAGCAGATCGGCGCCGAGCGCTGCCTGCTCTCCGGAACGGAAGGTCTGGTCTGACAGGAAACGGGTCGGCCCGTAGCCCCGCAGAAACGGCACAAGGCAGCGCCAACCTTCGGCTGAGAGTTCCTGTGCAACCTCGTCATAGGCATGAACGTCATAAGGGAAGCCGTGCAGCAGGATGACCGGCTTGCCGTCGAGCGGGCCGGTTTCATGATAGGCGATTTCCAGGACTCCGGCGGTGACTGTCTTCATGCCCGATCTCTCTTCCGGTCAAAAGCTGCGCGCCAAGTATGTCCCAGCATGGCAAAGGGAACCTCGGACGGCAATCGAAATCCCGGACACCTGCAACGGTAGCATGCCTAGAGAGAGCAGATTTCCATAAAAGCCGCCCAAACACTCGCTGTTTGCAGTTTCATGGCACGGTGAGGGGGATGGTGTTATGCACCGGGCGCTTTTCCCTATTCCCTTCCTGTCATAGACGTGTTACCAGCCCTCGCCAACTTCCAAGCAACACTTGCAAGATCGCCCGGTAGACGATTCGTTCCGGAGCCTTGCTGTTTTTCACAGACGAAGGAATTTGGCCATGGCACGCATTATTGAAACGTCAACCGGATTGGATGCTCTGACATTCGACGACGTGCTCCTGCAGCCGGGACACTCCGAGGTCATGCCCGGCCAGACGAATATTGCCACCCGCATCGCCCAGGACATCGAACTCAACCTGCCGATCATGTCAGCCGCGATGGACACGGTGACGGAAAGCCGCCTTGCCATCGCCATGGCCCAGGCCGGCGGCCTCGGCGTTATCCACCGCAACCTGACGCCGGTCCAGCAGGCCGAAGAGGTCCGCCAGGTCAAGAAATTCGAAAGCGGCATGGTGGTCAATCCGGTGACGATCGGTCCCGACGCAACGCTTGCCGAGGCACTCGCCCTGATGAAGGCGCATGGCATTTCCGGCATTCCGGTCGTTGAAAAGTCGCAACTCCCTGTCGGCATCCTCACCAACCGTGACGTCCGCTTCGCTTCCGATCCCCAGCAGAAGATCTACGAGCTGATGACCCGTGAAAACCTCATCATGGTCACGGACGGCGTTCAGCAGCAGGAAGCCAAGCGCCTGCTGCACAAGCATCGCATCGAGAAACTGCTTGTTGTCGACGGCGAAGGTCGCCTCGTCGGGCTGATCACGGTCAAGGATATCGAGAAGTCGCAACTCAACCCGAATGCCTCGAAGGATGCGCAGGGCCGCCTGCGCGCCGCCGCCGCCATCAGCGTCGGTGATGACGGCTTCGAGCGCGCCGAACGCCTGATCGAAGCCGGCGTCGACCTCCTGGTCGTCGATACCGCCCATGGCCATTCGCAGCGCGTTCTCGACGCCGTCACCCGCGTCAAGAAGCTCACCAACTCGGTCCGCATCATGGCAGGCAATGTCGCCACCTATGACGGCACGCGGGCACTGATCGATGCCGGCGCGGACGCCGTCAAGGTCGGCATCGGCCCCGGCTCCATCTGCACGACCCGCATCGTCGCAGGCGTCGGCGTGCCGCAGCTCGCGGCCATCATGTCGGCGGTCCAGGCCGCTCAGGACCAGAACATCCCCGTCATCGCCGATGGCGGCATCAAGTTCTCCGGCGATCTGGCCAAGGCCATCGCCGCCGGCGCTTCCGCTGCCATGGTCGGCTCGCTGCTGGCCGGCACGGATGAAAGCCCAGGCGAGGTCTATCTCTACCAGGGTCGCTCCTTCAAGGCCTATCGCGGCATGGGTTCCGTCGGTGCCATGGCGCGCGGCTCGGCCGATCGCTACTTCCAGGCAGAGGTTCGCGACACGCTGAAGCTGGTGCCGGAAGGCATCGAAGGCCAGGTACCCTACAAGGGCCCGGTTTCGGGCGTGCTGCACCAGCTCGCCGGCGGCCTTAAGGCTGCGATGGGCTATGTCGGCGGCGCCGATCTTAAGGATTTCCAGGAGCGTGCCACCTTCGTGCGCATCTCCGGCGCGGGCCTGCGTGAAAGCCATGCTCACGACGTCACGATCACGCGTGAAAGCCCGAACTATCCGGGCGGGGGCATCTGATCGATGGCGGATCACGGCCCAAGGCAGCGTCAGGTCCCTGCAGGGCCTGACGCTGCCTTGCGGCTCTCTGCCTGGCGCTGTTTGCCTGGATCTATGCCGGTTTCGTCACCGCCTTCAGCAATGCCGCTGGCGGGCAGCAGATGCTGGATGCGCGTATCGAGGGCTACGACCAGGGTGATGTCATTGCCATGCTGCGCTATCTCAAGGATCATCCCGATCCGGCTGAGATCCTGCATTCCATGTATCTCGGACCGGAACTGGTCTTTCCGCTGGTGCTGGCCGGCCTGTTGTTCTGCCTGCTGCGGATGATCGGCCCCGGCGGTGCCTTCTTCGGCCGCCCGATTCCGCCGGGCGCGACCACCGTCATTTTCTGTCTGCCGTTCTTTTATGCCATTGTCGATTATGCCGAGAATATCGCCGGCCTCATGCTTTATCCGCCGGCGATGCCATCGGACTCGACCGTGACGCTTCTTTCAAGCGTGCTGCCGATCATCGTGCGGCTGAAGTTCCTGACGCTGGTCGTGACCGTTATTCTGCTGGCCCGTTTCGCGATTTTTCGCTACCTCTCGCCGGACGGCACCAGACCGTCCTGATCGACCGTTTCGGCTTTCGGAAATTCCAAAGGAGTTGGCGACGTGACAGGCTATGAAATGTTCTGGCCGATGGTGGCGCATGCGGTGCTTGTCTTCATTCTCTATGCATTGCTGGGTTGGCGTCGCCGCGTTCTGGTGAACGACGGCCGGATCAAGCCCTCACAATTTCGCGAAAACCATGCCGCCGACGAGCCTGCGGAAAGCCTGGTGGTGCGCAACAACATCGCCAATCAGTTCGAGCTGCCCTTGCTCTTCCACGCCTGCTGCATCGTGCTCTATGTGACCCAGGCCGATAACCTGCCTGCCGTGATCCTCGCCTGGTTGTTCGTCGCCACGCGCTATGCGCATGCCTTCGTGCATGTGACCAGCAACAGCCTGCGCTACCGCAGCCCGCTCTTTGCCATGGGTTATGTTGTGCTGGCCGGCATGTGGGTCTGGCTCGGTGTCTGGCTCGCCTTCTCCTGACGAACGTGCGTTTCCGCTGCTAGCAACCTGCGGTAACGTATTTGTGTTCTTCCTTTACCGTTACGCCGCCACCCGTTGACCTATCTTGTCAGCGGGTGGCTTGGCGCATGGCGCGGCCGCCGGGGAACAATAGGGAGAACAGGACCATGAGCACGGAAAAGCCCATCGTGACGCCGGCGATGATCAACGCCTATGACGAATATACGCATCTGACGCTCGATCGTCGGGGCTTCATGGAAAAGCTGACGAAGCTTGCGGGCTCGGCCGGAGCTGCCGCCGCCATCGCGCCACTGCTTGCCGCCAACAAGGCAAGCGCCGAGGCCATCGCCGCCGACGACAGCAGGCTGGAAGCGAAGGATGTGACCTATGCCGGCAGCAAGGGCGAGATGAAGGGGTATCTCGTCCGTCCGAAGGATGCGGCCGGCAAGCTCGGCGGCGTCATCATCATCCACGAAAATCGCGGCCTCAATCCGCATATTGGCGATGTGGCGCGCCGCATGGCGCTGGAAGGCTTCGTCGCGCTGGCGCCGGACTTCCTGTCGCCGCTCGGCGGCACACCCGAGGACGAGAACAAGGCGCGCGACATGTTCACCAATCTCGACCCGGCCCTGACGGCAGCCAATGCCGAGGCGAGCCTCACCTATCTTGCCAAGCTCGACGGGGCCAACGGCAAGGTCGGCGCTGTCGGCTTCTGCTGGGGCGGCGGCCTTATCAATCGCTTCGCGACCATTTCGCCGGAATTGAAGGCCGGGGTCTCCTATTACGGCGCGCAGCCGCCAGCGAGCGATGTCCCGAACATCAAGGCCGCTCTTCTGCTGCATTATGCCGGACTGGACGATCGCATCAATGCCGGTATCGATGCCTATCGCAAGGAGTTGCAGGCAGGTGGCAAGACCTTCGAAATCTTCGTCTATGATGGGGTCAACCACGCCTTCAACAATGATACGTCCGCCGCCCGCTACGACAAGAAGGCTGCGGATCTGGCCTGGGGCCGAACAGTCGAGTTCCTGAAAAAATACGTGGCGTAAGGCGCATAATACGTCGTCGATGCCACCCGATGAGGCAATCATCAAGCACCAAGGCCGAAACCATGGCCGGCCTTGGTTGTCGCAGCCACAACGTGCATCTTGATTATACTTAAAATTGGAATTTTCCCTTTTACGCGCGTTGAACGCGTCTATGCCATAGCGTCATCCACGCCCAGCGTCGTTCCGCATGACAAGGAAACGGGAAATGCATGAGTCCTGATAGCCCCGCCCACACCACGTTCCGCAAGAGGCCGCAGCAGGAACGAAGCATCCAACGTGTCGATGCCATTCTCGCCGTTGCCGCCAGGCTGATCGCGGAGAAGGGCGTCAGCGCGATGAAGATGACGGAGCTGGCCACCGTGGCCGGGATCCCGATCGGTTCCATCTATCAGTATTTCCCGGACAAGACAGCGATCGTCAGGGCCTTGCTCGAGCGTCACGCCAATCTCATCCAGCAGAAAGTCGGGGAAGCCTTCGCCACCGTGACGTCGCTTGACCATGCCGTAGAACTGGTTTGCGGCATGATCGATTGGTACTACCGCGAATTTCGCGGCGATCCGGCCTATCTGGGCGTATGGTTGGGAACGGAGATAGACAGGGATATCCTGCAGCTCAACATGCAGCACAGCAATCGCGTCGCTGAAATATTCCTCAGTAATATCCAGCCCTTCCTGCCGGCCGAAAGCCGCATCGACCTGAAGGCGCGCACGCAGCTCTTCAGCCATCTGATCGGCGCATCCGTCCGCTTTGCCATCATGAGCGACCATGGAATGTCGACACGCATGCTGCATGAATGGAAACAGGTGATCCGTGCTACGCTGCTGGCAGAGCCGGCAGCGTAGCAAGATCGGGCACAACGAGGCGCCGGTTGCCGAAAAGGGGCTTACCAGCCCGGCAGGATATGCCCGGCGCGCAGCCTTGGAGGATAGCGCGTGTAAGTCTTCACCTCACCATCGAGGTCGTCATCGACCACAGCCGGCGTGATGTTGTCCAGGCAGGCTGAGATATGGGCGGTGATGGCGTTCATCAGCGACACGGAAAGGCCCGCCCGCTTCATGATGCCGATCTGCACCGGCGGCAGGGGCGGGAAACCGTCGGCCTGGGTCAGCACCTTCATGCCGGTTCGCAGCGCCGATTCCGGCATGACCGAAACCGCCATCCCGGCGAGCACCGCCGCCGCAACCACGGTGCAGGACCAACTGGTGAACAGGATCTGATAATCGCGGCCGCCGGCATCGAGCGCCGAGCAGGCGAGCTGGCGCCACTGACAGTCGCGCCGCCCGACGGCGAGCGGGATGGGTGCATCGTCGCGCAGCGGATGGTTGGCCGAGCCGACCCAGCAGAGCGGCTCCGTCCGCACGACATCAGACATTCTCTCGCGCGGATTGTGCGTGACGAGTGCGATATCGAGCTCGCCGCGATGCATGCGCTCGGCAAGATCGACCGAGGGCTCGCAGACGATGTAGAGCTCGACATTCGGATGCGTCTTGGCGAAGCGGCCGATGATCTCGGGCATGTAACGATCGGCGTAATCATCCGGCGTGCCGATGCGCAACGTCCCTTCGAGGCGGTTGTCGTCGAAGGCGGCCATCGCTTCGTTGTTCAGGCGGATGATGCGGCGGGCGTAGTTGAGCAGTTTTTCGCCTTCGGCGGTCAGGCGGTTGCCGCGGCCGTCCTTGATGAAAAGCTGCTTGCCGACGCGCTCTTCCAGCCGGCGCATCTGCATCGAAACCGCCGACTGTGTCTTGAACACCCGGTCGGCGGCCTTGGTGAAGCTGCCGGAATCCACGATTGCGATGAAGGTCTGCAATTGGTCGAGGTCGAGCGGCGCGGCCATGGTCTCACCTATAAAAGAGTTTGATAGTTATCATTAGAAACATTCGTTGGACTGATCAATAGGGCTTTGGCATCTTCCTAATGCAATTCAGCATACCAATCGAACAGAAACTCTTGTCGAACTCCTCCCGGCCTACGCCCCTTTCCTGGATCACCGGGAAGGGGCTCGGCTCGCGTGTGCCTCAAGGAAAGGACTACGGAAATGCGCACGACAGATCGGACACTTCACCTCGGCCCCGCAACACGTTCGCTGCCGTTGACGGCACGCCTGATGCTTGCTCTCGCCAATGTGGCATCCGGCTGGCGCGCAATCCGCAATCGCCGCGAGATCCACTATCTGAATGAGCTGAACGACAGCCAGCTGAAGGACATCGGCCTGACCCGCCAGGACCTTGATGCCGCGCTGATCACCTCGACCTTCTTCGAGGACCCGTCCAGCCACCTGACCAATTCCGCGCGTCGCCGCACGCGCCTCTCCGCCTTCAGCAGCTTCCGCGACTGAAGTCGGAAAATAGTTTCCCCGCAGGGTGATAGCCAATAAGCCCTGCTTCTTTCCCGGTGTTCGGCCTCAGGGCCAACACCGGGTTTTTTCTTTTTGAGGGTATTGTTCCGACGACAGACCATGCGCGGACAAGTTGCCTGCAGCGGCAATTGCCTTATGTTACCGCTGATCGAAATTGCAGGGATGTGACGATGGCAACCGTGATCTTCTTCCACTCCGTCTACGGCTTGCGTTCTCTCGAAAATGAGGCGGTCGAGCGCGTGCAGGCGGCCGGGCATAAGGCTTTCGCACCGGATCTCTATGAAGGGCTGATCGCCCGATCGATCGAAGAAGGCTTCGAATTCAAGGACGAAATCGGCTGGCCGGCGATTTGCGAGCGCGCAGAATGGGCGCTGGCGGGCTTGCCTGCCTCGACTGTGCTCGCCGGGTTTTCGATGGGCGCCGCCGTTGCCGCGAGCCTCTGGCCGAAACGGCCGAAGACGGCCGGTGTCCTTTTCCTGCATGGCATCGCCGGAATTGCCGACAATGCCCGCAAGGGCCTGCCCGTTCAGCTCCATCTTGCCGACCCGGATCCGTTCGAGCCGGAGGAGGATGTCGCCGCCCGGCGATCGGCGGCAGCACGGTCCGGGATCACAGCGGATATATTCACCTATCCCGGCGGCGGCGGTCATCTCTATACCGATGCCAGCCTGCCCGATTATGATGCCAAGGCGGCCGACCTCACCTGGAAACGTGTCATCAGTTTTCTCGACACCGTCGACGCTCAAGCTTGAATTGAAACTATTTGTCGCCTAACTTATAGGCATCAGTCATTCAAACAGGATGTGTGCCGCAATGGATTCCAACCCGACCGCAATGCCGTTCAGCCTTGCCATCGGGGAAATTCGTATCCATGCCCATATCCATCGTTCTATCCAATCTTTCGTGGTCCACGCCTGACGGCCGGCCGCTTCTTTCCAATCTCGATCTGAGCTTCGGCACCGAACGCACCGGCCTTGTCGGCCGCAATGGTGTCGGCAAGACGACGCTGCTCAAGCTCGTTGCCGGCGAATTGCAGCCCCGGTCCGGCACGGTCTCCTTCAACGGCAGACTGGGCATCCTGCGTCAGAGCGTTCAGGTAGAGGCCGGTGAAACCGTCGCCGATCTCTTCCAGGCGAGCGAGGCATTGGCCGTCCTGAAGCGCGCGGAGGCCGGCGAGGCAACGGCCGAAGAGCTCGCCATGGCGGATTGGACGCTGGAGGCGCGTATCGCCTCGGCGCTCTATCGCGTCGGGCTCGATATCTCACCCGAGACGCCCCTCGTCACCCTGTCCGGCGGGCAGCGCACGCGATGCGGCCTTGCGGCGCTGATCGTCGACGACCCCGACTTCCTCATTCTGGACGAACCGACCAACAATCTCGACCGCGACGGCCGTGCCGCGGTGATCGACCTGCTTTCAAGCTGGAAGGCAGGCGCGATCGTGGTCAGCCATGACAGGGAGTTGCTCGATACGATGGATGCGATCGTCGAGCTGACCTCGCTCGGTGCGACACGCTACGGCGGCAACTGGAGCCAGTATCGTGAACGCAAGGTCCTGGAGCTGGCAGCCGTCGAACACGAATTCGCCGAGGCCGAGAAACGCGTGGCCGAAGTTGCACGAAGTGCGCAGTCAACAGTCGAGCGACAGGCCCGACGGGACAAGGCCGGCCGGAAGATGGCGGCCAAGGGCGGCATACCGCGCATCATGCTCGGCGGATTGAAGGAGCGAAGCGAGACGACGGGCGGCGAGAATGCCCGTCTTGCCGAGCGCCGGCGCGCCCAGGCCTTGCAGGATGCCGCAGCCGCCCGCGAAAAGATCGAGATTCTACAACCCCTCACGGTCAAGCTCCCGACATCGGGAGTGCCGGCAAGCCGGACGGTTCTGAAAATGGAGAAAGTCACCGCCGGCTATCAGCCGGAACGACCGATCATCAGCGATTTCGATTTCGTCATCACCGGCCCGGAACGTATTGCGATCACCGGGCCGAACGGCTCGGGCAAGACGACGCTGCTGGCGCTCATATCCGGTGTGTTGGAGCCCTGGAGCGGGACGGTGCGGGTTGTCTCTTCAGCCATTCTGGATCAGCGCGTCAGCCTGCTCGATCCGTCGCTTTCGATCCGCGACAACTTCCGGAACATCAATCCGGATGCGTACGAAACGGCCTGCCGTGCCGCGCTTGCGCGCTTCATGTTCAGGGCCGATGCGGCGCTGCAGATCGTCTCCACCTTGAGCGGCGGACAACTGTTGCGCGCCGGCCTTGCCTGTGTGCTCGGCGGAACGGTGCCGCCCGCACTGTTGATCCTCGACGAGCCCACCAACCATCTTGATATCGATTCGATCGCAGCGGTCGAGGCGGGATTGCGCGCCTATGACGGCGCGCTGCTGGTGGTCAGCCACGACGAGATATTTCTGGAGGGCATCGGGATATCGCGCCGGCTCGAATTGCCTTTGCAGACGACCGATTGGGCAGGGACCATGGAATGAGGAAAAACTGCGTCATGCGGTTAAGCTCGTGACGCGTGGAACACCCCCGCCTCTGCCATGAGCGGGGGTGCTCCAAAACAATCGGATCCAAAGAGCGTCAGGCGGCGCCGACGCCCGCGATACGATCCAGCTCCGCAATCTCGTTCTTCGGCAGCACGAGCCCGACGGCGGCGAGATTCTGCTGTAAGTGCTCGAGAGACGAGGTGCCGGGAATGAGCAGGATGTTCGGCGCGCGTTGAAGCAGCCAGGCGAGCGCCACCTGCATCGGCGTAGCCTTCAGGCGTGCGGCGACATCGGACAGGGTGGAGGATTGCAGCGGCGTAAACCCGCCGAGCGGAAAGAACGGCACATAGGCGATGCCGTCGCGGGCAAGCTCGTCGATCAGTGCGTCGTCGGCCCGATGCGCCAGATTATATTGGTTCTGCACGCAGACGATTTCGGTGATCCCACGTCCCTCGACGATCTGCTTGGCGGTGACGTTGCTGAGCCCGATGTGACGCACGAGACCCTGCCTCTGGAGATCGGCCAGGATTGTCAGGGGTGCTTCGATCGACCCCTCGGCGGGACCATGCACATCGAGCATGATGCGAAGGTTGACGATATCGAGCACATCCAGTCCCAGATTGCGGAGATTGTCGTGCACCGCCTGTGTCAGCTCCTCGCGGGAGAAGGCCGGGAGCCACGAAGCATCCGTGCCGCGCCGGGCGCCGATCTTGGTGACGATGACGAGATCGTCCCGATAAGGATGGAGCGCTTCGCGGATCAACCGGTTGGTGACGTGCGGGCCGTAGAAATCGCTGGTGTCGATATGGTCGACACCAGCGGCGACCGCTGCGCGCAATACGGCCAGCGCCGTCTCATGATCCTTGGGCGGCCCGAACACGCCGGGGCCTGCGAGCTGCATGGCGCCGTAGCCGAGACGTTTGACGCTGTGGTCGCCGAGGGTAAAACTGCCGGACTGATCGATGTTGGGCATGATTGTCTCCATTCAAGATGAGATAGAAATATGCGCAATCCCGCTGTTTGATAACCGGGTGCAATCAGCACGGGTTGTGCGGAATTTCGAACAATGGATGTCGAGTTTGCTTCAGGCCAGCATCGACGGATGCGACGAAACAAGCCACCCTACGCCTCGCGAAGCCGTTCCCGCAGGAATTCGATGAAGCGTTGCGTCTTGGCGGGAAGCAGGCGGGTTTCCGTGACGGCATAGGCCGAGGTCGGGGCCAACTGCCATTCCGGCAGGATGCGCCGCAGCTGCCCATTTGCAAGCTCTTCCACGACGACCCTCTCCGGAATGGCGGTAATGCCCATCTCCAGTGTCGCAAGCCGCCGGATCATGGCAACGCTATTACCGCGAAAGCGGCTTCCCACCTTGACCTCTACAGTTTCTGCCTCGCGATGGAGGATCCAGCTACCGATATTCTGCATCGTCAGACATTCGTGCCGTTCCAGTTCGGAGGGATGGTGCGGCTCGCCGTTTCGTTCAAGATAGCCCGGAGCGGCATAGAGCCGGGGCGTAAACCGTGCGATGACCCTTGCGATCAGGTTTGGCGTTTGCGGTGCGGCCATCCGGATTGCCAGATCGAAAGGCTCGGCAACCAGATCGACGTTGCGGGGCGTCAGGTCGAAATCGAACGTCATACCAGGGTAAAGCGCGGCGAATTCCGGTAGCAGTGGCGCCAGATATGTCGTTGCGAAATCCACCGGCAGGGAAACCCTGAGGACGCCGCTCGGCCGCGCGACCATCTCGCCCAATTGCTCATGGGCTATCCTGGCCTCTTCGACGATGCGTTTGCTGCGTTCATAATAGAGCTGCCCCGCTTCGGTCAGCTCGATCCGCCGCGTCGTGCGATGCAGCAGGCGCAATCCGATCGACTTTTCAAGAAGGCCGATTCTGCGGGACAGCGTGGAGTTGGGCATGCCAAGCGTCTCGGCGGCGCGGCGAAAGCTTCGCGCTTTCACTACCTCGACGAAAAGCGCCATGTCGTTCAGGTATTCCATGCAGATTGCGCCATTTTTGGAATAATCATTTCCATTATAGCCTGTTTATGCCACCAGGGAAAAGTCCCATGTCTTGTTCGAACAGACAGAAAGGACGTTCCATGAGCAAGATTTTCACACCCACGCGCCTTGGCCGGATCGAGATCGCCAATCGCCTCGTGATGGCTCCGATGACCCGCTCTCGCGCCGATGATGACGGTGTGCAGGGAGATCTGGCTGTCACCTACTACGCGCAACGCGCCGGTGCCGGCCTTGTCATCTCCGAAGGTGTTTTCCCCACGTTCGGGGGCAAGGGCTATGTGCATACGCCGGGTATCGAGACGGAAGCACAGCTCGAGGCATGGAAAGCCGCTGTCGACGCCGTGCATGATGCGGGCGGGCGGATTTTCATGCAGCTGATGCATACGGGCAGGATCTCCCATCCCCTGTTGTTGCCGAATGGCGAGCTGCCGGTCGCGCCTTCGGCTATCCCACCGAAAGGGCAGACCTGGACCAGCGAGGGCCAGAAGGATTTCGTCACGCCCCGCGAGCTGTCGCTTGCCGAGATAAAGCACACTATCCAGAGTTATCGCGTCGCGACACGCAATGCGCTTGCCGTCGGTTTCGACGGCGTCGAGCTGCATGGTGCCTCGGGTTACCTCCCGGAACAGTTTCTCTCGTCAGGCACCAACCAGCGCACCGATGACTATGGCGGTTCCGTCGCCAACCGTGCCCGCTTCATGCTCGACGTCCTGACGGCAATGATCGAAGAGGCTGGACCCGGCCGGGTCGGTCTGAAAATTTCGCCGGAGATGAATTTCAACGATATATCGGACGCCAATCCGCAGGAAACCTATTCCTATCTGGTCGAGCATCTCAAGGCCTCGGACATGGCCTATCTCCATGTCGCATTGTTCGGTGCGGCGGTGGATTACCATGAGCTGCTCCGCCCGCGTTTCGCCGGATCATATATCATTGGCGGTGGGCTCACTCAGGCGAGCGCGGAGGAGCTCTTAAAGGAAGGCAAAGCCGACGCGGTGGTTTTTGGTACCGCATTTCTTGCCAATCCGGATTTGCCGGAGCGTTTTCGCCGTAACGCGCCTCTAAACGAACCGGATCGTTCGACTTTCTATGCGCCCGGAGCCAAGGGCTATATCGACTATCCGACGCTTGCCGCGTAGGCCCATCGGTCGCCTTCAGCCTACGCGCCGCGGGTGGCAGCGCGGCTAGGACTTGCCTTCGGGCGTCTTGGCCGGGCTGCCGTTCTGCATATAACTATCGAAGATCGTTTCCATGTTCTTCTGGTAGTTCTTCTGCACTTCCAGGCCGCTGTCGAACATGGCGTTGAACATGTCTGTATAGGCGGCCATGTCGACGCCGGCGGCGGGCTTCGCTTTGGGTTCTTCCTTCGGCGGTTCGACCGGTGACATCGGGAAGTTCCGCATCATGTCCTGAAACGCCTTGGTAAAGGGATTGTCGAGGAAGGGATTGGCGGGTTCGGCCTTCCCGTGCTTGACCTGATCGGCGCCGAACATCAGTTCCATCGCCTGGGTGAAGGGGTTGTCGAAGATGCTTGCCTGCGGAGACGGCCGTTGCTTTGGCGCGAAACCGATGGTCTGCAGCCAGCCTTGCATCATTTCCCCCATCGCCGTGTTGAGGAAAGGATTGGCCATCGATGGCATCTGGCCGCTGGTCTCCTTGAACAGGCCACCCATTAGCGTATCGGCCATGACGGGCAGCATGCGCTTGTAGATCTCCTGGCCGACACCAGTCATTTGTGCGGCCTGCGCCGCGATCGCGCGCGAGACTTCCTTTGAGCCGAACAGCCGCGCCAGCACATTATTGCCGTCGGCGATGCCTTCCGGCGTGAAGGCCTTGCCCATGTCTTCGAAATATTTGGCATAGTTGCCCGAGGTGATGTCCTGCATCACGCCCATGAAATTATAGGGGTCCGCGGCACTGCGCTTGAAGCCGGTCGAGAAGGCCGGCATCAGCGCGGCCATCGCCTTGGTCGCCTGTTCCTGCGCGAGGTTGAACTGCTTGGCCATGGCCTCAGTCGAGGCGCCGTTCTGTGCCTGCATCATCATGTCGAAGAGTGGCAGCATCGAAGTCCCTTTCCCCGCAGTGACGCCGCTTCGGAATCAGGCGGCGCATGATTCCGATAGTATAGCGGGAAAAAAGAGGGCGCATACCGGTTTCTGCCGTCGTGCCGTCCAGGCGATGAAGGCAGGCGGATCCGCTATCAGTATTGATATTCCTCGAAGATCGGCTCGACCGACTGGTTCCAGCGGCCGTTGTAGAGCATCAGCAGATCGTCGGCGAGCGTACCCTTCTTGGCAAGCACTTCTTCGAGCGGCGCGAGGAAGACGGTTTCGTCCTGCCCGTCGCCATTCAGCCGGGCGCGGTTCTTCAGGCCGATGCGGGAAATGCCGACGACTTCGCGGGCAATGTCCATCAGGCCATGGCCCTTGATCACGGCCTTCAGGCCCTGCGCCGGCACGACATTGCGCAGAGCGTTGACCTCGTCGAAGCTCCAGTCCTTGGTCAGCTCGTCGGCCGCCGTCAGCGCCGCATCGTCGTAGAGCAGGCCGACCCAGAAGGCCGGCAGGGCACAGATGCGCCGCCAGGGGCCGCCGTCGGCGCCGCGCATCTCCAGAAAGCGCTTGAGACGCACGTCGGGGAACAGCGTCGAGAGATGATTCGTCCAGTCGCCCATCGTCGGCTCCCAGGCTGATATCTCGCCCTTCAAGGCGCCGTTCATGAACTGGCGGAAGGTGACATGCGTACAGTCATGGTAGCGGCCGTCACGGACGACGAAATACATGGGAACGTCGAGCGCCCACTTCACATAGTCTTCAAAGCCAAAATCATCCCGGAAGGTGAAGTCGAGCAGGCCGCCGCGGCTGTTGTCGGTATCGCGCCAGATGTCGCCGCGCCAGGAGGAAAGGCCGTTCGGCTTGCCCTCGGTGAAGGGAGAGGAGGCAAAGAGCGCCGTTGCCAGCGACTGCAGCTTCATCGACACGCGCATCTTGCGGCGCATGTCCTCTTCCGACGAAAAATCGAGATTCACCTGGATGGTGCAGGTGCGGTACATCATGTCGAGACCCTGGGTGCCGACCTTCGGCATGTAGCGGCTCATGATCTCGTAGCGGGATTTCGGCATGCGCGGGGTTTCGGCCAGGGTCCATTTCGGGCTGCCGCCGACGCCAAGGAAGCGAATGCCCATCGGCTCGGCGATCTCGCGCACCGTCGCCAGATGGCTGTTGGATTCCTTGCAGGTCTCGTGAATGGTTTCGAGCGGAGCGCCTGACAGCTCGAACTGGCCGCCCGGCTCGATCGAGATCGCGCCCATGCCTGTGGGCTCGCCGAGCCCGATGATGTTGTCGCGATCCATGATCGGATCCCAGCCGCTCTTTTCCTGCAGCCCCTTCAGGAGTGCGGAAATGCTGGCTTCGCCGAAATAGGGCACGGGGCTGTTGTCGGCGCGGAAGAACACGAACTTCTCGTGCTCCGTGCCGATGCGGAAGTCCTCCTTGGGCCTGTTGCCGGCGGCCAGATAGGCCGTCATTTCCGAGACCGAGGAGAGCGGAGTCTGGTCGGTGGTGTCGCGCGCCATGGTATTACCTTAGATCTCGGAAAGAGAACCCGCGCCAGCCGCAGGCCAATTGGAAGGGTGATTGACGCGGATTGAGGTACGGTGCAAGTGAATTTCTTTCAAGGGTCGTTCAAAAAAATAGGATTTTGTGTCTTAGAGGTCGCATCGCGACTGTGCCACTCGCCGGCATATTTGCACAAGTGTTCAAGACCTCCAGCCGTCCCTGCGGATAGTTTGCTTCGACTGACAACCAGCGGGGCATATCGATGTTCGACGAAAAAGGCCTCTATCCCATCCTGACGCTGCTTCTGGCGTCGCTGGTGATCATGGGAAGTCCGGGGCCGTCGACGATCAGCGCGACGGCGATGGGTGCGGCCTATGGCTTCCGGCGGTCGCTTGGATACGTATCCGGCCTCATCGTCGGCACCGTTGCGGTATTGCTGGCCGTGGCGACCGGCGTCGTTGCTGTATTGCTCTCCGTGCCGCATGGCGCACTCGTGCTGACGGTGGTTTCGGCTGTTTATATCCTTTACCTTGCCTTCAAGATCGCCACCGCGCCGCCGCTGGCGCGCGGTGACGATCAGGTCGCCGCTCCGGCATTTTCCGGTGGCTTTCTGCTGGCTGTCGCCAATCCGAAGGCCTATCTGGCGATCGCCGCAGTCTTCGCCGGTGTCAGCCTGTTTCAGGATCAGCGGCTGCTCGATGCCACCGTCAAGATCGCGCTGCTGACCGGAATGATCGTCGCCATCCATATCGTATGGCTTCTCGTCGGCGCCTCGCTGTCACGCTTCCTTCAGCACCCCACAGTTTCGCGGGCGGTGAATATCTCCCTGGCTGTTCTGCTGGTCGTTGCAACGGTGTTCGCCGTGGTGGGCTGACGGCGAGGCGAGCCTAGTTCCAGTCGCCGATCGCCGCCTGGATCACTGCCATGGCCGCCACGGCGGCCGTGTCGGCCCGCAGGATACGCGGTCCGAGAGGGATGGCGGTGACGAAGTCGAGGCTGCGCAGCAGCGCGCGTTCCTCATCCGAGAATCCGCCCTCGGGGCCAACCAGCAACGCCAGATGCTTCTCCTTGATCGTCGTCAGCAGCGGCAGCGGATTCTGGCCGGCATCGCCTTCGTCGCAATAGATGATGCGCCGCTCGCGCGGCCAATGGGCGAGCAGATCGGCAAGCTTCACCGGTTCGGCGACATCGGGTATGCCGAGGATGCCGCATTGCTCTGCCGCCTCGATGACATTGGCCCTGACCTTGTCCAGATTGGTGATCTTGCCCTGCACATGCTGCGTCATGACCGGCTGCAGCAGGCCCGCGCCCATTTCCACCGCCTTCTGCACGAGATAGTCGAGTCGTCCGACCTTCAGTGGTGCGAAGAGATAATGCAGGTCGGAGGGGGTCGGCTGCGGCCGCGTTTCCTCGACCGGCGTCAGCTGTATGCGCTTGCGGGAGGGAAAGGAGACGCTGGCTTTCCATTCGCCGTCGCGGCCGTTGAAGAGCAGCAGCTCCGCGCCGTCCTCCATGCGCAGCACGTTGGCGAGATAGTTGAACTGATCCTGATCGGCTTCGATGGCGCTGCCCGCCTTGATGTCTGAAGTCACGAACAGCCGCTGCATGCGGAAATTGGCGCGCATGGATACCTCTCGAATCCCTTAGATGAAGAGCGCGACCATAACCCAATACACGGCGGCGGCAAGCAGAGCCGACATCGGAAGGGTGATCGCCCAGGCGGCGATAATGGTCATGAAGTGCGAGCGGCGCACGAGGCGCCGGCGATGGATTTCGTCGGGGTTGCGTTCGTCGGTATTGTCAGCCTCGTGCCAGGGAATGCCGGCAGCTTCAGCCTTGCCGCGCATATAGGCGAGCCTCCGCGTGGAGTGGCTGGTGTACCATTCGCGGAAGAAGCCGACGCCGAAGACCGACCCGACAGCGATATGGGTCGAGCTCACCGGAAACCCGAACCAGGCTGCGATGATGACGGTGAGCGCCGCCGACGTGGCGACGCAATAGGCCCGCATCGGATTGAGCTTGGTGATCTGCTCGCCGACGAGGCGGATCAGGCGCGGGCCGTAGAGCAACACGCCGATGGAAATGCCGCAGCCGCCGATGAGGACGACCCAGTATGGAGCGTTCGCAGTGGTCGTTTCCGCCATCACGCTGAGCGAACCGCCGAGGCCGATATCGCGAACGATCGCCGCAAGCGGACCGATGGCATTGGCGACGTCATTGGCGCCATGCGCAAAGGACATCAGTGCCGCCGAACCAATCAGCGGCAGGCTGAAAAGCTTGCGCAACGAACTGTTCTTATTTTCGAGCCCGGTCGATTGCGCCGCCACCAGCGGTCGCGCGCCGAGCCATGTTATGACGCCGACGCCAATGCCGATCGCGATATTCAGCAGGCCTGAGATCGCCCCCTTAGGCACGAGCTGGACGACGAGATAGGCTGAGAAAGCGCCGGCCATCAGCCCGATCAGTATTGGGATCCAGTATCTGGCGGCGGCGATCTTGTCGTCGCGATAGATGATGGTGCTCTTGATGAAGAAGAGGATACTGGCGGCGATGGCGCCCCCGAGAAAAGGGGTCACGACCCAGCCGGCGGAGATGGCCGCCAGCATTCGCCAATTGACCAGTTCCGGACCGACGGCCGCGGCGCCCGCGCCGACAACGGCGCCGACGATCGCATGGGTGGTCGAAACGGGGGCTTTCAGCCAGGTGGCGAAGTTGATCCAGAGTGCTGCGGCCAGAAGTGCTGACATCATCAGCCATGCGAGCTTGCCGCTGCTGATGATGCGGTTGGTATCGACGATGTGCGTCGAAATGGTGTTGATGACCGGGCCGCCTGCGATCACCGCGCCAAGGACTTCGAATATGGCCGCCATGACGAGCGCCTGCGTCATGGTGATCGCGCGCGCGCCCACCGCCGCGCCGACATTGTTGGCGACGTCCTTGGCGCCGATATTCATGGCCATGTAGCCGGCGAGCGCCACGGCGGCGAAGATCAGTGTCGCGCGCGGTTGATCGAGCACGTAGATGCCGGCAAAAACCATGGCGAGGCCGAGAAAGATCAGGCCTATGCCGGGCGCAACCAGACGCTTGGTGACATGATGGGTCGCATCCTCGACATAGGTGAATCTGTCGAGGTCCTTGTCGAGTGTCCGCTTTACTGGTGTGGCCGGTTGGTCGGGCATGCCATTCTCTGAATCGAAACCTCTCGTATTGCGCTGCCCGACGGGCGGCGCAATATGCACCCTGCATCCTGGCACAATTTCTTGTGAGTAATGTGGCTTACTTCGTCTGCGTCGCGGCGGATGTTTGCGTCATCCGCTGTGCGAAGGCGAGGATGATGTCGCGCAGCTCCGGCTCACGAACGCGCTTGACAGCTTCGTCGCAAGAGGCCCATTCGATGGAGCGCTCGCCTTTTTCCTTGAAGTTCTTGACGAGTTCGCTGACTTCGAGCGCATAGACCTGCACACGGCACGACACTTCAATGCCGTCCTTCAGTATCTTGTCGTAGCTGAACGCGCCGAGCGGCGCGGTTTCCACGGCGCCGCGCACGCCGGCCTCCTCGAAGGCTTCACGCGCCGCGACTTCATGGGAGAGCTTGCCCGGCATCGGCCAACCCTTGGGAATGACCCAGCGACCTGTATCGCGGCTGGTCAGCAGCAGCACTTCGAGGTCGCCCGTCTTCTTCTTCCGCCGATAACAGAGCGCAGCGTACTGCTGTCGCGGCGGACGCCGAAACATCAGTTGCACATCATTCGCTATACGGCTGAAAATGGCCAATTGTCGGTTCACCTTTGGGGGTTGGAGTGAAGCTACGATTCTATCTTAGCATCGCGTGGAAAAATTTTGCGTTCCATATGACGCCATATGGTATTTCCCCACAAATTTATTGAGTGGTGAGTAGATAAAAACGGCAGGATTTGCCTTCTGATATTCGCCAGCGATTGTGCTGAAAGCGACATTCAACAGCATTTTCATGCCGCAGACGGTGCAGTTGCCGGAGAAGGCCTGCTTTCACACTGGAAAGAAAGATAAATCCTTGTCATGTCCGAACGCGCTTTGCCCCAACGCCTGCCACCCCTGAACGCGCTGCGCGCTTTTGACGCCGTCGCGCGCCGTGGCAGCATTCTGAAGGCGGCCGATGAACTCGGTGTCGTGCGCGGTGCCGTCAGGCAGCAATTGAACGTGCTTGAAGCCCATTTCGGCGTGCCCTTGTTCGATCGGGAGAACGGCCGGCTCGTCCTGACGGCGAAGGGCAGGGCGTTCGCCGATTCCATCGGTGTCGCCTTCGGCATCCTGGCGCGAGCCTCGGCGGAGCTTTCAGCCGGAAACCGGCGCTCCATCCGGCTTGGCGTTCCCTCGGCCTTTGCCGTCTGGTGGCTGATGCCGCGCAGCGCCGATCTGCAGGCCGCACTTGACGACATCGATATAGACATCGTGCCGATGGCGACAGTGGAGCCTCTGGCCAGACGTCCCGATCTCGAAGCGGTGATCATGGGTGGCGAATACAGGCCGACGCGCGATATCACGGCCATTCGCTTCATGGAGGATGAGTTCGGCCCGGTCGCGACTCCGGATGTTGCGGCTCGCCTCGGCCTGGCCGCTGGCGTTCCGGCTTTGGCCGGCGCTGTGGCCCTGGATAGCCGTTCCGCCCCGAGCCTCTGGAATGACTGGTTCGCGGAAAGCGGCCACGCATCCGTCCGGTTTGCCGGCCATCGTGAGTTCGAGGATCTGCTGCTTGCGATCGGCGCCGCTCGCTCCGGGCTGGGCATTGCCATCGCGCCCCGCACGGCCATCGGCGACGATCTCGATCGCGGTACGCTCGTGGCGCCCTACGGCTTCATTCGACGGCCGGCCGGCTACAGCCTCAGCATCCGCAGCGGCGACGCGAAAGATCCGGCTCTTGCCCGGCTGGCGGATTGGTTGATCGGCGCGGGTGTCTAGCAAGCTGACATAGCAGATTTTCTGCCATGTCGCGCATTCCAATGTCCATCGACAGGCCACCGTCCGTCATGCCAGATCGCGGCATCGAACCAGCCGCCAGGAGCGCATCATGGATCAGTCTTCTTCTCTTTCCCGCATCGATTGGGTTGCCCGAAGCTGCCGGCTGCTGGCCGCGACCACCGCGGAGTTTCGCGAGACGAAGCCTTTTGCCGGCCTGACCATCGGCACGGGCATTCATCTGGAGCCGAAGACGGTCGCCCTGTTGATGACGCTGCGCGCCGGCGGCGCTGACCTCGTCTGCACCGGCAATCTCAACAGCACCCAGCCGGAAACCGTCGATTATCTCCGCGCTCAGGGCGTCACAGTCTTTGCCACGCAGACAAGCAATGCCGATGAGCATAGCGCGAGCCTCGAGGCGATTCTCGCGGAAAAGCCGGACCTGCTGCTCGACAATGGCGGCGATCTTTTCGTTCGCGCCGCCGAAAACCCCTATGCCAACCTTCTGGGCGGCACCGAGGAGACGACGTCAGGCCGCACCCGGCTGCTGCCCATGCGCGGCAAGCTCAACATGCCGATCCTGGTCATCAACGACAGCCCGATCAAGCAATTCGCCGAAAACCGGCATGCTGTGGGACAAAGCCTGTTCGAGAGCTATCTGCGCTTCACCAATCGTTCCACCAATGGCAAACGCGTCACCGTCTTCGGCTACGGCGCCTGCGGCAAGGGGACGGCGGCATGCTTCCGCAGCGCTTTTTCCGTAGTCAGCGTCGTCGATATCGATCCGGTGACGACACTGGAGGCGCATCTGGACGGCTTCTCGACGCCGCTGCGTGAAGCGGCGATCCGCTCTGCCGATATCCTCATCACGGTCACGGGCTATCCGAATATCATCACCGCCGCCGATCTGCCGCTGATCAGGGACGGCGCGATCCTGATGAATGGCGGCCATTTCCCGCATGAGATCGACGTCGAGGCGTTCCGCAACAGCCCCGAAGTCGCCGGCATCGATTGCTACGCCGCCGAGCATATCGAGACCGTGCGCATGCGCGACGGCCGCGCCTTCCACGTTCTCGGCAGCGGTCACATGGCCAATCTCGCCGGACCGCGCCCGCTCGGCAACAGCGTCGAATCCATGGATCTCGGCTTCATCCTGCAGGCCCGCTGCCTGGAGCGCGTCGCCAAGGGCGGGCTCGGCAAGGAAGCCTGCATCATTCCCGTTCCGGCGGATGTCGACGTCATGGTCGCTTCCGCCTATCTGGATTTGGCGCGCTAGCAGGCCAGGCGGTCAGGCCCTGGCCAGCGCCTCCGGCAGCAATCGGTCATAGAGCCCGGCCATCTCGTCGCCGAAGCAGCAGAAGATGATCTCATCAAAGGCGCCGTCTTGGCTTTCGGCAACCGCCATGCGTGTCGCGATCCCGGCGGCCGGTGCTGCGGGAAAGCGATAGATGCCCGTGGAGATGGCGGGAAAGGCGATGGTCCTGAGGCCGTGTTCCCGGGCAAGATGGAGGCTGCTGCGATAGCAGCTCGCGAGCAGATCCTCCTCGCCGTGGCCGCCACCGTTCCAGACGGGGCCGACAGTGTGGATCACATGCCTTGCCGGCAGGCGATATCCCCTGGTGATCTTCGCCTGCCCGGTCCTGCAGCCGTTCAATGTGCGGCATTCCGCAACGAGCTCCGGCCCGGCGGCGTGATGGATCGCGCCATCGACACCGCCTCCGCCGAGCAGGCTGCTGTTTGCAGCATTGACGATGGCGTCGACCGAAAGCTTGGTGATGTCGCCAAGAACGATGGTGAACCGCGTCCTGGTCGTAGGGGAAAGAACGGAGCGGATGGTTTCAAGGGCGGACATGCTGATCTCCTCGATCCTCGGAAAAGGCTCTCCTATCGCTCCCAATAGGGCACGGGGCCGTAAAGTTCCGTCAGGAAATCGATGAAGACGCGGACCTTCGCCGGCAGGAACTGCCTACTCGGATAGACGGCCGAGAGGGTGACATTGTGAGACCCCTCATAGGCCGGCAGCACCTGCACGAGGCGACCGTCGCGAAGCTCGGGGCCGACGTCCCAGGTGGAGCGCAGCGCAATGCCGAGACCGGCAATGACGGCTTCGCGGATGACCTCGCTGGAGTTGGTGATCAGCTTTCCCTCAGGCCGGAAGGTCAGGCCTCCCTTCGGGCCGTCCAGCCGCCAGGGATCGTGATTATGCGCCGGCAGGCAGGTATGCCGCCGCAGATCCTCGATATCCTCGGGCATGCCGTGGGCAGCGACATAGGCGGGCGAAGCGCAGAGCACCCGGCGCACCGGCGCCAGCCGACGGGCGACGAGGCTGGAATCGGTGAGTTCGGCAATGCGGATGGCAAGGTCGAAACCGCCGCCGACGATATCGACGAATTCGTCGCTCAGCACCAGATTGATTGCCAGTTCGGGATGGGCCTGCATGAAGGATATCAGATGCGGGGCGATGTGCAGCCGGCCAAAGGACGTCGGGGCGGAAATCTTCAGCGTGCCCTGCATCTGCGCCGAACGGCCGGCAATATAGGCTTCCGCCTCTTCCAACCCGGCGAGGATGGCAAGCACCCGATCATAGAAGCCCTGGCCGGCCTCCGTCAGCGAAATCTGCCGTGTCGTTCGCTGCAGCAGCCGCGTGCCGAGCCTGTCTTCCAGCCGCTTGATGCGCTTGGAGATGACGGCCGGCGAAAAGCCGAGCGCGCGGCCGGCGAGCGACATGCTGCCCGTTGCGACGACGCTGGCGAAGATTTCGAGATCCCCTAGGTTTGTGGTCATCCGCAACTATTTCCTGTTTTGGAATAAATGCTTATCATTTGCGCCGATTTTGGGAAGGCGGTAAGCGTGTTATGCGTTAAAAGGAGGCTGCGTCGAAGTCGGATGCAGGAGGAGGACGGCATGGCCGAGGCCATTTCATTTCTGAAGCCGCGTGCGGACGTTCTTGCCCGCCGCAGCGCCATCGTTGCCGACCTTGCCGATCTTCTGGCGCCCGAATGTCTCATTCACGAGGCGCGCGAGCTCGTCCCGTTCGAAACGGATGCCTTCGTCTCCTATCGTCGCGTGCCGCTCGCCGTTGCGCTGCCGCGCTCGACGGCCGAAGTGGCGGCAGTGATGAAATACTGCCATCGATACGGCATTCCCGTCGTGCCGCGCGGCGCCGGCACCTCGCTTTCCGGCGGCGCCATTCCGCAGGAAGACGCCGTTGTGCTCGGCCTTTCCAAGATGAACCGCATCCTCGACATCGATTTTGCCAATCGCACAGCGACGGTCCAGGCTGGCGTCACCAATCTGAACGTCTCCGAAAGCGTCTCGGCCGATGGCTTCTTCTATGCGCCGGACCCGAGCTCTCAGCTCGCCTGCACCATTGGCGGCAATGTCGGCATGAATTCCGGCGGCGCGCACTGTCTGAAATATGGCGTCACGACAAACAATCTGCTCGGCGTCAAGCTGGTGCTGAGCGACGGCACGGTCATCGATCTCGGAGGCAAGGCGCTGGATGCGGCGGGCTACGATCTGCTCGGCCTCGTTTGCGGCTCGGAAGGCCAGCTCGGCATCGTCACCGAGGCGACGGTACGGCTGATCGCCAAGCCCGAGGGTGCCCGGCCAGTGCTGTTCGGCTTCGACACGTCTGAGGAGGCGGGCGCTTGCGTCGCCGATGTCATCGCGGCCGGCATCGTTCCCGTCGCCATCGAATTCATGGACAAGCAGGCGATCGAGATCTGCGAGGCATTTGCCCATGCGGGATATCCGCTCGATGTCGGCGCTCTGCTGATCGTCGAAGTCGAGGGCTCGGAAGCGGAAATGGACGATATGCTGAAAAGCATCGTCGACATCGCCCGCAGTCATAACGTCAAGACCGTGCGCGAATGCCAGTCGGCGACGGAGGCGGCGCTGATCTGGAAGGGCCGCAAATCCGCCTTCGGCGCCACGGGCCGCATTGCCGACTATATCTGCATGGATGGCACCGTGCCGCTCAGCCAGCTCTCCTATGTGCTGCAAAAAACAGCTGAGATCGTCGACCACTATGGCCTGCGGGTCGCCAACGTCTTCCACGCCGGCGATGGCAACATGCACCCGCTGATCCTGTTCAATGCCAACGATCCTGAAGAGGCGGCCAAGGCGGAGGCGGCCGGCAACGATATTCTGCGGCTCTGCGTCGACGCCGGCGGCTGCCTGACCGGCGAACACGGCGTCGGCATAGAGAAGCGCGACCTGATGCGGCATCAATATGCGCAGGTCGATCTCTACCAGATGATGGCGGTGCGCGCGGCTTTCGACCCGGGCTGGATCCTCAATCCCTCCAAGGTCTTCCCGCTGGATGGACGCAACGCGGCATGAGCGAGTTCCATCCGAAGACGGAGGAAGAGGCGGCCTCCATCATCAGCGATCATGCGACGCGGGGCGCGGCCTTGGCTGTCGTCGGCGGCAATACCCGCGCCGGTTTCGGCAACGCGGTTGCCGCCGAAGCCACATTGTCTTCCCGCAGTCTCGCTGGAATCGTCGCCTATAATCCAGGCGAGATGGTGATGACCGCGCGCGCGGGCACGCCGGTTGCCGAGATCGAAGCGGCACTGACCGAAGGCGGCCAGATGATGGCCTTCGAGCCGATGGATCACCGGCCGCTGATGGCGACCGAGGGGGAGCCGACGATCGGCGGGGTTTTCGCAGCCAATATTTCAGGCCCGCGCCGCTTCGTCAGTGGTGCCGCGCGCGACAGCCTGCTCGGCGTCCGCTTCGTCAATGGCAGGGGCGAGATCGTCAAGGCCGGCGGGCGGGTGATGAAGAACGTGACCGGCCTCGATCTGGTTAAGCTGATGGCGGGCTCGCATGGCACCCTCGGTCTCTTGACCGAGGTCACCTTCCGGGTGCCGCCGCGAGCGAAGACGGAGGAGACGATCGTCGTTTCCGGCCTCAACGATGCCGAGGCGGCCAATGCGATGGCCGCCGCTATGGCATTGCCGCTCGATATCTCGGGGGCAGCTCATCTGCCGCTCACAGTCGGCTGGTGCTTCCTGGACGGCAAACTGCCGGAAGGCGAGGCGACGGTGTTGCGCATCGAGGGTCTGCCTGGCTCCGTTTCGGTAAGAGCGGAGAAATTGACGGCCGCCATGAGCCGCCTCGGTTCCGTGACGCGTCTCGCGGAAGAAGAAAGCCACAGGCTTTGGCGGCAAATCCGCGATGTTAAGCCCTATGTCGATGGCACGACGCGCCCCGTCTGGCGGGTGTCGGTCGCGCCCGGTACCGGCCACCAGCTCGTTGCCGCGCTTCGCCTGGAAGCCGGTGTCGATGCCTATTATGATTGGCAGGGCGGCCTTGTCTGGATGCGGATGGAGGCCGAGCCGGAAGGTGACGTGCTGCGCCGCTATATTCATGCGCTGGGTGGCGGCCATGCGACGTTGTTGCGTGCCACGCCGGCCCACCGCGCGACGACACCGGCCTTCCAGCCGCAGCCCGAGGCCGTGGCGCTGCTTTCGGCGCGCGTGAAGGAAAAATTCGATCCGGCGGGGATTCTCAATCCGGGGAAGATGGGGTGATACGGATGGGTTCTTGTCTGCGACGGCCCCTCACCCTAGCCCTCTCCCCGCAGGCGGGGAGAGGGGACCACCTCTTTTGCCGCGCTTTATCGGATCGAGAGAGGCTGAGGGATGACGGAGGCTGTGTCTATCCCCTTCTCCCCGTCGATACGGGGAGAAGGTGGCCGATAGGCCGGATGAGGGGCTGGACCTCGCTCAAACTGGGACGTGTGTAAATGCAAACCAATTTCACCCCTGCCCAGCTTGCCGATCCGCATGTGGCCGAATCCGAGGCCATCCTGCGCAAATGCGTGCATTGCGGCTTCTGCACGGCGACCTGTCCCACCTATGTGACACTCGGCAACGAGCTCGACAGTCCGCGCGGCCGCATCTATCTCATCAAGGATATGCTGGAAAATGGCCGGCCCGCCGATGCCGAGGTGACGACGCATATAGACCGCTGTCTTTCCTGCCTCGCCTGCGCGACCACCTGTCCCTCGGGTGTCGATTACATGCACCTGATCGACCACGCCCGCGTCCATATCGAGAATACCTACAAGCGCCCGCTGATGGACCGGCTGACCCGCAATGTGCTGGCGGCCGTTTTGCCGTATCCTGGCCGTTTCCGGCTGGCGTTGCATCTCGCCCGCTTGGCCCGGCCGATCAAGGGTGCGCTGAAACGCATCCCGGCGCTGAAACCCTTTGCCGCCATGCTGGAGCTTGCGCCCCGCTCGATCCCGGCACCCTCCGCGTTTGCCAGGCCCGGCCGGCATGAGCCGCAGGCAGCGCGGCGCGGGCGAGTGGCGATCCTGACGGGCTGTGCCCAGCCAGTGCTCGATCCGGGGATCAACGAGGCGACCATCCGGCTGCTGACGCGGCTCGGCGTCGAAGTCGTGGTGCCGCAGGGCGAGGTCTGCTGTGGTTCGCTGGTGCACCATATGGGGCGCGAAGAGCAGGCGCTCGCCGGGGTCAAAGCCAATATCGATGTCTGGATGCGCGAGATCGAGGCTGGTGGCCTCGACGCTATCATCATCACCACGTCCGGCTGTGGCACGACGATCAAGGATTATGGGCACAAGCTGCGTCTCGATCCGGCCTATGCCGAAAAAGCGGCCAAGGTTTCGGCGCTTGCCAAGGACATCACCGAATATCTCGCGACCCTCGATTTGCCCTCGCACATGCCGCGCGGCATCGCGGTTGCCTATCATTCCGCCTGCTCCATGCAGCATGGGCAGAAGATCATCATGGCGCCCAAACTGCTGTTGAAAGCAGCGGGCTTCACGGTGCGCGACCCGGCGGAAGGGCATCTCTGTTGCGGTTCGGCCGGCACCTACAACATCATGCAATCGGAGATTTCAGCCGAGCTGAAGGCCCGCAAGGTCAAGAACCTGGAAGCGACGAGGGCCGATGTCATCGCGACAGGCAATATCGGCTGCATCACGCAGATCGCGACGGGAACGGGCATCCCCATTCTGCATACGGTCGAATTGCTGGATTGGGCCTATGGCGGCGATATGCCGGCAAAGCTGAAGGGGCTGGAGCCGGCGGCGGCCTAATGTAATTTGTCCGGCGGAGTCGGGCGGTGTGTTTGCCATTCGATCTCGAATTTGTCGGCAGCGATCTGCGTCATGCTGATGCGCTCCTGCCCTTCCTCGAAGAAGGTGCCGTCCACCAGATCCACAACGCCGTCGTAAAACGAGCCTTCCACCAGGCTGGTGATGCGCCGCATGTCGTGCTCCCGCGCGGCAAAATCGGCAACCGACATGCACTGCCGGCGACCGTCAGCGAATACGTCGATCAGCCGCGGAACGTCGCCGGCGACATCGACTTCGTAGTAGACGACGACCGGTTCCTCGCTTTCCGGATGGATCCAGTCACACCGATAATAAGAAAAGCTCATGCCCTGTTGCATAGCACAAAACCCCCTAAACCTGAACCGGTTTAGGGGATCCATCGCTAGCCCAGCCAAAATATTTTTAGAAGCTGAACGAGACACCGAAGTTGAGGGCGTGGGTGAAGACCCTGGTCTTCAGCGTATCGCCGCTGTCGATCGAGACATTATCAACGAAATTATAGTTGCCCTTGTATTCGACGAAGGTCGACCAGCGCTTGCTGAACTGGTAGCTGACACCGGCCTGTGCCTGCAGCGACGCGCCGCCGAATTCGTAATCGAAGGTGCGGCCGGACGAGCGCGTGACTTCGACATGCGGCACATTGATGCCGGCGCCGAGGCCGACATAGGGTGTCCATTTGCGGGTCGGATCCTGGAAGCGATAGAGCGCGTTCAGCGTCAGCATGTTGAGGCCGTCGGTGAACTCGAAGTGCGACCAGCCGGGCGTATTGCCGAGATCGCCGTAGACCTTCGCATGGGTGTAGTCGAGCGATACGCCCCAGTTCGACTTGTCGAATTCGTCAAGCCACCAGATGCCGCGGAAGCCGAAATAGGGCGGCATCTTGAAGGATTTTCCCGACCAGTTGGGGTCGAAATCGGCACCATCCGATGTCTTCACATTGCTGCCGGTGGCACCCTGGAAGCCGCCATAGGCTGAAAACTGCATTTCCGCCGAGGCAGAGCCGGCGGCGAATAGGAATGCTGAAATCGCAAGCGCGGCGACGGCCGGCTGCTTGATGCGGAATGCGCGATGCATATGAAATCCCCGGATGGCAAAGTGCTGCTATCTAAGCGCGCTTCCATGACACTTCTATTGCAGTCACTGGTGATCAAGCATGGCTTAGGCAGGAAAACTGACATGAAACTGAATGTAACTAGCCGTTTTCCGGCAGTCAGTCCTGATAAGCTCGAGGATGTAACAACAACGCAACAGTGCGCTTCGCCGTACCGGTACGAAACGGAGCCGTATTCCAAGGCGGCAAGAGCGCCCTGAGCCTGTCGATGGCTCAGGGCGCTCTTGATGATCGAGCTTGAGTGTGAGTGGCGAACGGGATCAGCCGGTCAGCCGCCGAACATCGTCCTCAGCACATCGACGCCGCGATCCTGATAGCTGACTTCGCCCTGCTTGTTGCCGGGGCCGACGACGATGACCTTGGTACCGATTGGCACCCGATCGTAGAGATCAGTTACATCCTTGTTCATCATGCGGATGCAGCCGGAAGACATGTTCAGGCCGATGCTCCAGGGCTGGTTGGTGCCGTGGATGCGAAAAGCCGTGTCGTTGCCATTGCGATAGAGATACATGGCGCGTGCGCCGAGCGGATTGTCCTCGCCGCCTTCCTGGTAGGCGGGCAACTTGTGGCCCTTCCTGGCTTCGCGGACACGCATTTCCGGCGGCGGCGTCCAGCCCGGCCATTCCGCCTTGCGGCCGACCTTGACGACGCCCGACCATCCGAAGCCGTCGCGGCCGACGCCGATGCCGTAGCGTCGCGCGCGGTTGTCGCCTTCAACGAGATAGAGATACTTGTTGTTGGTATCGATGATGATGGTACCCGGCTCCTCGTTGGTCGCCAGCCTGACCACCCGCCGCTGGAACTGTGGCTTGACCTGTCCTTGCGGCTCCATCGCCACCCGGATCACATCGCTGCGCGTGGCCGGCGCTGCATAGGGTGCGGAAGTGCTGAAAGCAGCGGCGTTCGATGCCGCAAGAAGGCACGCCGCAACGATGCCTGTCGCCACGACGGATAGTGCTGGTTTCATATGTCATTCCCCTCGCTGAATTCAGCAAGAAACTACCGAAACCTGCGAGGGGATCAAGATCAAAATGTCCGATGCAAAGATTGGCCTCAAAGGAGCGCCATCTCTTCTGTCGTCTGGTCAGCTATAGTCGGGGCTATAGTGCGTGGGGAGGATTAGCGGGCGCGGCGAACCCCGAGGCTCCTTCGATCGGGAGCGAGATCGCCGCGCATTCCCCAGAGTGATCTGCGGATCACATAACGATAACGCGGGTTCCGACCTTCACGCGGTTATAGAGGTCGATGACATCCTCGTTGCGCAGGCGGATGCAGCCTGACGAGACGGCGTTGCCGATCGTCCAGGGCGCGTTGGTGCCGTGGATGCGATAAAGGGTGGAGCCGAGATACATGGCGCGCGCGCCGAGCGGATTGGCTTCGCCGCCTTCCATGTGAGCCGGCAGATAGTGCCCCTTTGCAGCTTCTCGTGCCACCATTTCGGACGGCGGGTTCCAGTCCGGCCATTCCTGCTTGCGGGTGACGGTGTGGGCGCCGGCCCATTCGAAGCCGGGCTTGCCGACGCCGACGCCATAGCGCCGTGCCTTGCCGTCTTCCATCACCAGGTAAAGGAAGCGATCGTTGGTGTCGATGATGATGCTGCCGGGCTTTTCCTTGGTCTGGTAGTCGACGATCTGCGGCAGGAATTGCGGGTCGATCTGGCCGCGGATTGCCGGATATTGGGGGCGGGCCATGGCGACCTGCTGCACGACGGGACGCGAGAACAGCCCGCGCGGCTGCACGACCTGGCGAACCTGCGGATTGACCTGCTGTTCGGCCGCACGCCGCGCCATCGGACGAACGGGGTAGACGACCGGCTGCACGCCGTTGCCGCCGAGCTGCATCACCCAGGGAGCGGTCAGATCGGGGCTGACGATAACAGGCGGGCGCGACTGGTAGCGGTCGTCGGCGAAAGCGGTTGAGGCAAGCAGGCTCAGGGCGCCGGCAGCACATAGAATGGCGTGTTTCATCATCGGACAAACTCTCTACACATGGGCCGAGGATGGGCGCGACGGCGCCCGGTCACGACTATGGTGCCACTTGCGCGCGAGCGAATGGTAAACATCTATTCATCAAAATGCCGGAAAGCCGATAAAGCTTTGTCAGGGTTACCACCTGGTTTGGAAATATGGTTTGCAAGTGGTAAATCTGGAATCGGAATGCGCGATCGTCGAAATGCGGCTATGATTTTAAGCGTTTGATTGATCTGATTTTATCCGGTAGTCGCTTGCCGGTTTCCGGTATCATCAGCTGAATTGGGAGACGAATCGCAAAAATGACCGAAACGGGCATCATCACCGGTGAGGATGGCAAGGATCGCTGCTTCTGGCACGGCAATCTGCCGGAATATCTGCGCTATCACGACGAGGAGTGGGGTCGCCCGGTTGTCAACGACATCAGGCTGTTCGAGAAGATCTGCCTGGAGGGCTTTCAATCGGGCCTCTCCTGGCTGACGATCCTGCGCAAGCGCGAGAACTTTCGTGCCGCCTTTGCCGGTTTCGATTTCGAGAAAGTCGCCCGCTTCGACGAGGCGGATATCGAGCGTTGCGTCGGTGACGCCGGCATCATCCGCCATCGCGGCAAGATCGTCTCGACCATCAACAATGCCCGCCGCGCCATCGAGCTGCGCGCGGAATTCGGATCGCTCGCCCGCTATTTCTGGAGCCATGAGCCTGGTGTCGCCGAGCGCCCCGATGTCCTCGACTTTGCGCACCTCCGCGCCAACCCGACGACGCCTGCCTCCGTGCGGATTTCGAAGGATCTGAAGAAGCGCGGCTGGACGTTCGTCGGTCCGACGACGGTTTACGCCTTCATGCAGGCCATGGGCCTCGTCAACGATCACATGGAGGGTTGTTTTTGCCGAAAAGAAGTGGAGGCGATGCGCTGTGCATTGGTGCGGCCATGAAAGGTCTGGTTTTGGGTCTTTCGCTGACCGTCCTCGCACTCCTTGGCGGCCAAGCCGTCTACGCGGAGGATACGCAGCAGCAGTTGCAGCTGCCGCAGCTCGATCGAGGAGAGACGATCGAAAAGATCGGCCTGCCGGCCGTGCTCGAGAAATTGACGGGCTGGACGAAGTTCGGCAAGGGCAAGGTCTACATGCTGGCGCTCAAGAAGGGCCAGCATGTGCGGATCACCTTCAGTTCGAAGAGCAAATACACCTATATGGCGATCTTCGATCTGTCCTCGAACGACGACGAATCCTTCTTCGGCACGGACGAAGACGGCAATACCGCTGATGTCACAGTCAACGAGGATACTACCTGGCTGATCAAGCCCTATTATTCTCGCGTCACCCGTCGTCGCGGTCTCGGCGCGCCCTATGAAATCCTCATCGATCCCAATCCGCCGGCCGCGCAGCAACCGCCCGCCGATCAGCGAAAGGATCAGGGACCGATGCTTTTCCCGCCGCGTTCCAAGCAGGGGCAGTAGGGCTCAGGACAGACCCTCGATCACGCCGGGCAATTCTCCGAGATGGCCGATCTTGCGGAAGCGCGGGGCTTCCGTCGGCTCCTCGACATGTTCGTATGACCAGGTGAGCTCGTGCGGCACGAAGACCCCGTAGCTGCCGGCGGCGAGCGCGGGCACGATGTCTGACTTCAGCGAATTGCCGATCATCATCGCCCGCTCCGGTCCGTCGCCCACCTTGGAAAAGATGCGGCGATAGGTGGAGGCGTTCTTGTCCGAGACGATCTCGACCGCATCGAAAAGATCGCCGAGACCGGACTGGGCGAGCTTGCGCTCCTGATCGAAGAGGTCGCCCTTGGTGATCAGCACCAGCAGATAGTTGCCGGACAGGGCTTCCAGCGTCTGGCGGACATGCGGCAGCGTTTCGACGGGATGAGCGAGAAGATCCCGGCCGATATCGAGTATCTCAGCGATAACGGTCGCCGGCACCTCGCCCTCCGTGATCTCGATCGCCGTCTCGATCATCGAGAGCGTGAAGCCTTTGATGCCGAAGCCGTAGTGGCGGAGATTGCGCTCCTCCGCCTCCAGCAATCGCGCCGAAACACGGTCGCTGTCGGCATGGTCGGAGAGCAGATCGATGAACTGCTGTTCCGTCAGCCGGTAGAATTGCTCGTTCTGCCAGAGCGTATCATCGGCATCGAAGCCGATCGTGGTCAGCGGGCGTTGCGTCATCGGTATTTCCGTTCTGCGCATGGGGTGAAGGTTGGAGTCTATCCTGCGCCGGACCGGAAGCAAGAGCGAGCAATGGTAACCGCATTGTGATCGATCGGAGGTCTCGCGTTGAAATCTAATTCCGGTGCATTATGTCGTTGTTGTCTCGATCGCGACGGCGCCAGAGCCGCCCTTCGACGACTGTCTTCTGACCTCTCCACGGCGGCGCGGACAAGCGGCTGCCATGCCGGGGCCAATTATAGCCAAGAGATAAGAACTCACAGACTGGAAGTCTCTTCCGGCTGACTACAAGGGAATTTTCTCCTATGCGTTACAATCAACTCGGTAATACCGGCCTGTTCGTCTCCGAACTTTGCTTGGGCACGATGACCTTCGGCGAAGCCAATCCCAACAGTACCTGGGGCTCGATCGCCGACGTCGACCAGGCGCTGGCCGACAAGATCGTCGAAAGCTCGCTCGCCGCCGGCATCAATTTCATCGATACAGCCGACGTCTATTCACTCGGCAATTCCGAAAAGCTGCTGGGGCAAGCCCTGAAGAACCTCCGTGTCCCTCGTAAGGATGTCGTCATCGCCACCAAGGTCTATGGTGTCATGGGCGACAAGCCGAATGATCGCGGCGCATCGCGCGGCCATATCATGGACTCCGTGCAGGCAAGCCTCGACCGCCTGCAGACTGACCATATCGATCTCTACCAGATCCACGCGACCGACTCTGTCACGCCGATCGAGGAGACGCTGCGGGCGATGGATGATCTCGTCTCGCGCGGTCTCGTCCGCTATGTCGGCGTTTCCAACTGGCAGGCCTGGCGCATCGCCAAGGCGCTCGGCACGTCCGAACGCCGCGGCTTTGCCCGGTTCGAGACGGTTCAGGCCTATTATTCCATCGCCGGCCGCGATCTGGAGCGTGAGATCGTGCCGCTGATGGCCGAGGAAAAGCTCGGCCTCATGGTCTGGTCGCCGCTCGCCGGCGGTCTGCTGTCCGGTAAGTATGGCCCGGGAGCCCCGGGTAATGGCGAGGGACGACGGGCGAGCTTCGACTTCCCGCCCGTTGACAAGGACCGTGCCTGGGCCTGCGTCGCCGCCATGCGCGAAGTGGCCGAGAAGCATGGCGCAAGCGTCGCCACCGTGGCGCTTGCCTGGATCCTGGCAAAGCCCTTCGTGACATCAATCATCATCGGCGCCAAGCGTCTCGATCAGCTCGATCAGAATCTCGCCGCCGTCAAGCTGAAGCTCGATGCCGACGATATCGCCAAGCTCGACCAGGTCAGCGCGCTTGCACCGGAATATCCCGGCTGGATGCTGGCCCGCCAGGGCGCCTTGCGCGTGCCCCAGCCCTTCGAACCGAAGGCTTGATTTATGCTGAGACCGAGCCGCCGTCTGAGGGACGGCGGCTCGGTCGTCATCACAACTCGATGACGATCTTGCCGAAGGCACCGTGATCGAGATGATCAAAGGCGGCCGGAACTTCACCGAAGGCGTAGCGATGATCGATGACGGGCTTCAGGCCGATCTTGTCGATGGCGCGCACGAAATCTTCGAGCGCCCGGCGATGGCCGACTGAGATACCCTGGATGACGGGAGATTTCAGCAGCAGCGGGCCGGCTGGCCCGGAAATGTCGAAACCTTCCAATACGCCGATGACGGAAATGCGGCCATGCGGCGCCACAGCCTTCAGCGATTGGCCAAGATTCGGGCCGCCGGCAATTTCGAAGATATGGTCGACGCCGCGATCGTTGGTGAGGCGATAGACTTCCTCCACCCAGTCACCGGCATTGCGGTCGATGCCGTGATGGGCTCCCAGCGCCTTTGCCCGTGCCAGCTTTTCAGGCCCAGAGGACGTCACGAACACCTCCGCCCCCTGAGCGGCGGCGATCTGCAGGCCGAATAGCGACACGCCGCCGGTTCCCTGCACCAGCACGCTGTCGCCGGGCTTGATCTTGCCGCGTTCCACCAGGGCGAACCATGCCGTCAGACCGGCGCAGGGCAGGGTGCTTGCCTCGCCATGATCGAGGCTGTTCGGCGCCGTCACGAGCCAGTCTTCTGACAGGGCGACATATTCGGAGAGCACGCCGGTATGAAAGCCGCCGAGCGTGCGGTAGGGCGGGTTGCGGGCATCGCCGAGCGGCTTGCCGTCAATCCAGTCCGGATGGAAGGTCGAGATAACCCGATCGCCAGCCGAAAATCTGGTGACATCGTCTCCCACGGCTTCGACCACGCCTGCCATGTCGGAGGCCGGTACGAAGGGAAACTGGATCGGCAAACCCATGCCGGTCTCACGAACGAGCTTGTCGCGATAGTTCAGCGAAACCGCTTTCACCCGCACGAGGACTTCACCGCGGGCCGGCGTCGGAACCGCCGTTTCGGTAAGGTTCAAGGCAGCGTCAACGCCGATCGTATCGAGAGTCCAGCGCTTCATGGTCTTCGTCATCATCATCTCCTGCGAGGAATGGAAGCAATGAAGCGACTATATCGTTGCTTCCATGTCGCCAGTGGCGATATAATTTCCACTAACTGGTTCCCAACAGGAAGCAATTGTCATGAATGACATGCTCAACGGCATTCCGGAATTCGTGGAGGCAGTCGAGGCCGGCGGGTTCTCGGCAGCAGCAGTTCGCATGAACCTCTCACGCTCGGCAATCGGCAAGACCATCGCCAGGCTGGAAAAGCGCTTGAATGTCCGCCTCTTTCACCGCACCACCCGCATGCAGAGCCTCACGGACGAAGGCCAAGCTTTCTACGAGCGCTGCCGCCGGGCGCTGGACGAGATACAATCGGGCGAGGCCATGCTGGAATCGGGCAAGCGCGAGGTAACGGGACGCCTGCGCATCTCCATGCCCGTACTCTTCGGGCGCCGCTGTGCCGCGCCGCTGCTGCTGGAGTTGGCCCGCATTCACCCCAAGCTCGAACTGGACCTATCCTTCAGCGATCGTGTCGTCGATCTGTTCGACGAGGGCTTCGATCTTGCCATTCGCAACGGCGTGCTGCGCGATGAAGCAGGTCTTGCCGCCCGCAAGATCGCCTTCAATCGGATGATGCTTTGCGCCTCTCCCAGTTATCTCGCCGCAAAAGGCACACCACGGACCATCGCCGACCTCGCCGGGCACGACCTGATTGTTTATGCGCGGTCTGGCGAGGCGAAGAAATGGACCTTCCTGCAACAGGACGGCTCGGCCGTCGAATACCTTCCCGCAACGCGTCTGCGCTTCGACGATTTGGAGGTCCTTGCCGACGCGGCGGTGTCCGGAATGGGGATCACCTGGCTGCCCTGCTGGCTAGTGCGCGACTACATGTCTGCGGGCATGCTCGTGCCGGCGTTGAAGAACATTTCCAGCCGGGCCGTGAATATCTATGCGGTTTGGCCGCAGACGCCGCAGCTTTCGCTGAAGATGCGGGTGGTTATCGACTTGCTGGCCGAGCGCCTGCCTGACGTCATGGACTGACGGATCGGCGGTTCATGTGGCTGCTAGAGACGGCTGCCGTCCATAAACACCCGGTTCCACGCCAGGATCTGCACCGATTTTCTGAGCCCGGCGGACCAGAAGGGATCGTCCTTCACCAGACGATCGACATCATCTGAGCTCTCCGCTTCGACAAGCCATAGGCCGCCGGCAAATGTGTCGCCTTCCCGGCTGAGCGGTCCCGCCGTCCTGATGGAGGCTGCGTTCGCCTCCAGAAAGGTGAAGTGACGCTCCAGATATTCCTTGCGAATGACGGCGGCATCTCGCCGGTCGTCTTCAAACAAAACTGCGAATAGTTTCATTGTAGCCTCCTTGCTAGACCTTCCCAGCCTATGGCTGCAATAATGCGATTGCATGCGGCAAGTTTGCCGTAGGGAGCTCCAAAATTGCACGATATCGATTGGAATGACCTGCGCTATGTCCTTGCTCTGGCCCGCGGACGTTCCTTCGCCGCGGCCGGAAGGGAACTCGGCACCGATGCGACGACTGTTGGCCGACGCCTGAGAATAGTGGAGCAGCATCTCGGCGCGGCCCTGTTCCAGCGCGATGCAGGCGGCATGATGTTGCCGACGCCGACGGGCGAAATTGCTGTGGCGCGGGCCGAAGCGATCGAGGCGGAAGTCGCGGCGCTGTCGGGGGCCCTGGAGGCGGCCGATCCCATGGCGCTCGGCAAGGTGCGCTTGACGGCGCCGCCATCCTTCATCAATCGCCTGCTGATCCGGGCAGCACCGGGCCTCCTCACGCGTCACCCCGGCCTGCAATTGGAGCTCATCGGCGACGCCCGCAATTTCAACCTGACCCGCCGCGAGGCGGACATGGCACTACGGCTTGCAAGGCCAGCCGACATTGCGAACAGCAAAGTCGTGGCGCGGCGCATCGCGACGCTCAATTATGCCGTCTATGTAGCGACGGGACAGCAGGATCAGGCGGAAAACCTGCCCTGGCTTATTTATGAGGAAGCGATGGCGCATCTGCCGCACGCCCGCTGGATCGCAGCCCAGGCGGAGAAGTCCGGCCGCGCCGGGGCCCTCGCGGTCAATGATGCCGAATCCCTGCTTCAGGCTGCGGTCGCCGGATTGGGGCGCGCGCTCCTGCCGACAATTCTGGCTGAGGATGCCGATGGTCTCTGCCGCGTCGACACCGGCGACAAAAGCCTGCCGGTGCGGGAGCTATGGCTGCTGACGCATGCGGAGCTTCGACAGCTCGCCCGCATTCGTGCGGTTTCGGGATGGCTGGACAAGGTATTCCACCATCCGCCCACTCAATAGCCCGAATGATGGTAAGAGAGGCGGCGCTTGGCGTGCCGCCTCCCGTTCTCGCGAAATTACTTGCCGTGCTTTTTCAGCCAGGCCTTCATTTCCTTGATCTCGGCTTCCTGTGCGGTGACGACGGCCTCCGCCAGTTTGCGCAGTTCCGGATCCTTGCCGTATTTCAACTCCACCTTGGCCATGTCGATCGCGCCCTGATGATGCGGGATCATGCCGCGGACGAAATCCGCGTCGGCATCGCCGCTATAGGTGATCATCATGTCCTTGTGCATCTTGCCCATGGCATCGTTGAAAGCCTTGCTGGAGGCGCCCTGGTCGCCCATCGGCTTGCTCATGTCCATGCCCGACATATCATCAGCAAGGGCGGGAAGGGTAAAGGCCAAGGCGAAAGCGCCGGCGAGGATAAGGATTCTTGACGTAGACATAGGTGTCCTTTCCGTTTCTGGACGGTATCTGACTTTGAGCGGAGAACCCGCTCTTGCAATGAAAACAGAGGATCGTCAGGCGAAACGTGGAGGCGGCGCCGTCGGCTCCGGGCGGGAGCCGGCAAGACGCTGACCGGGCGCGGGCACCGGATAGGAGAACGCATCCTTCCTACCGTCGGCAGCCGCAAGCACTGGCGTCACGGCCAGGCAGGCCGCACAGGACGGCACATGCGCCATGCCGCCGGCGCAGGGATTTTCGGGCTTCTTCTCTTGATGCTGCGCCATCTGACCATGGCCGGTCATATCGCCACGCATGTCCATGGCGGATGCAGCCGGCGTAGCCATCCCTGAATCGCAGATAGGACAGTTCGCCAGCGCCGGCATGGCACCGTAGAACAGCCAGGCAATCAGCATCGTCAGGATCGCGAAGAAGCGCATGGGCATGAACCTAGCTGCGCATGCTTCGAAGGCAAGCGCAAATTGCATCAATCCGATGCTGGGCGGCGATCAAGGCAGCAGTTTGACCTGCTTGATGATTTTGACCGGAGGAAAGCTGATGCAATCGATGGCATCGAAGGTCACGATAAATGGCGCCCGCTTTCGCGCCGCCCATTCCAGTGCTTGCGTCTTTGAGGCGGCGGGAATGTTCATGGCGATGGTACAATGCGGTTGCCAATGGTCCGGGCGATAATGCTCATGGCACAGTGCGGGATCGATGTCGTCATGGATGGCACGATGAACGCGTCTCAGCATGCGGTCGTCGGCGGGGCGCGCCCACAGAACCAGCGTCTCGTTGGGAAAATGGCCGATATCCGAAAATTCGATCGCTATGGCCGGCACGTTGGCGAACACTTTTTCAGCCGTTGCGAAAAGATCCGCCGGCAGAATGTCCTCATAGATGGCAAAAGTCAGATGTGGAGGATAGTCCAGGCGCTCCATAGACGGGATGCTTTCGAACCTGCTGGCCTCTCGCCAGAGATCCACGACGGGAGCGGCGCTGGCATTCGAACATTTCAGAACGATCGCGTATGGCATGCGTCTCTGTCTCGCTGTCTCGCTTTTGTCGGCCGCTAACATATAACAATCCTTGCCGCATTCCGCCCAATCCGCTAGTTAACCGCCACTGTTCCCGTACCGGATTACCCTACAGATGAGCGACAAGCAGAAGAAACCACAGAAGCTCAAGGCCCGCCTGCCGCGCGGCTTTGTCGATCGTTCGGCAAGCGATATTCGCGCCGTCAACGAGATGACCGCAAAGATCCGTAGGGTATACGAGCATTATGGTTTCGATCCCGTCGAGACGCCGCTGTTCGAATATACCGATGCGCTCGGCAAGTTCCTGCCCGATAGCGACCGGCCCAACGAAGGCGTCTTCTCGCTTCAGGACGATGACGAGCAATGGATGTCGCTGCGCTACGACCTGACGGCACCGCTTGCCCGTCATGTCGCGGAGAATTTCAACGAGATCCAGCTCCCCTACCGCACCTATCGCGCCGGCTATGTCTTCCGCAATGAAAAGCCGGGTCCGGGCCGCTTCCGCCAGTTCATGCAGTTCGATGCCGATACCGTCGGCGCGCCGGGCGTACAGGCCGATGCCGAAATGTGCATGATGATGGCCGATACGCTGGAAGCTCTCGGCATCAAGCGCGGCGATTATGTGATCCGCGTCAATAACCGCAAGGTTCTGGATGGCGTGTTGGAAGCGATCGGTCTCGGCGGCGACGACAAGGCCGGCCAGCGGTTGAACGTATTGCGCGCCATCGACAAGCTGGACAAATTCGGCCCCGAAGGCGTGGCGTTGCTGTTGGGGCCCGGCCGCAAGGACGAGTCCGGCGATTTCACCAAGGGCGCCGGGCTCGATGTCGAGCAGATCGACAAGGTGCTCTTCTTCGTCGGCATCAAGGATTATGCCGAAAGCGCCGTCCAGCTCGCCGAGCTGGTCGCCGGCACCTCGAATGGTGGTGAAGGCGTCGAGGAGTTGAATTTCATCGGCAGCCTCGTCACCAGCGCCGGCTATCAGGCGGATCGTATCAAGATCGACCCGTCCGTCGTGCGCGGCCTCGAATATTATACCGGCCCTGTCTACGAGGCCGAGCTGCTGTTCGACGTCACCAATGAGAAGGGCGAAAAGGTCGTCTTCGGCTCAGTCGGCGGTGGTGGCCGTTATGACGGGCTCGTCTCGCGCTTCATGGGCCAGCCCGTGCCGGCCACCGGCTTCTCCATCGGCGTCTCCCGCCTGATGACGGCGCTGAAAAACCTCGGCAAGCTCGGCCAGGACGAGGTGATCGCTCCGGTCCTCGTCACCGTCATGGATGGCGATGTCGAGGCCATGGGCCGCTATCAGCGCTTCACGCAGCAGCTGCGTGCCGCCGGCATCCGCGCCGAAATGTTCCAGGGCAACTGGAAGAAGTTCGGCAATCAGCTGAAATATGCCGACCGCCGCGGCTGCCCGATCGCCATCATCCAGGGCGGCGATGAGCGCGCCCAGGGCGTCGTCCAGCTCAAGGATCTGATCGAGGGCAAGCGCCTCTCCGGCGAGATCGAGGACAATGCCAGCTGGCGCGAAGCCCGCGTCGCGCAGGACGTTGTGCCGGAGGCAGAATTGGTCGCCAAGGTACTGGAAATACTGGCGGCACAGGCGGAAGATCGGAAGAGAGCGAACGGTAATGTCTGAGTGCGTGGCCTTGCCCCTCACCCTAACCCTCTCCCCGCAGGCGGGGCGAGGGGACGACCTCTTTCGCTGCAGCCTGTCGATTCCCATGGGGCCGAGAGGTAACAGAGGGCGCGTCTATCCCCTTCTCCCCGTCAGAACGGGGAGAAGGTGGCCGATAGGCCGGATGAGGGGCCTTGGTGGAAGCGAGAAGGGAGTTTTTATCCCATGCCCCTGATCAACCTCCCGGATTTTACCAGCGATCTCCTTGCCGAATTTACCGGCCGGCGGACGGAGCGGGTGGATACGCCCATCATCCAGCCGGCCGAGCCGTTTCTCGATATGGCGGGCGAAGACTTGCGTCGTCGCATCTTCATGACGGAGAGCGAAACCGGCGCCAGCCTTTGCCTGCGTCCAGAATTCACCATTCCCGTCTGCCTGCGCCATATCGAAACCGCGACCGGCACGCCGAAGCGCTATTCCTATCTGGGCGAAATCTTCCGCCAGCGCCGCGAGGGCGGCCATGAATTCTATCAGGCCGGCATCGAGGATCTCGGCGACCGCGATACGGCAAGCGCCGATGCGCGCGCCATAGGCGACGCCATCGCCATTCTCGATCGCCTGGTGCCTGGCAAGCCATTGTCCGTGACCCTGGGTGACCAGGCTGTGTTCGAGGCGGTCGTCCAGGCACTCGGTCTGCCTTCCGGCTGGCAGAAGCGGCTGATCCATGCCTTCGGCAACATGATGCAGCTCGAAACCCTGCTGGCGCGTCTGGCAAGCCCGCAGCGGGTGACCGGCCTCGATCCGCATGTGCTCGATTTCCTCAACCGCGGCGACGAGCAGGGGCTGGTCATCCACATCGACAACACCATGCAGGCGACCGGTTATTCCACCAATGCCAGCCGCTCGCCACAGGAGATCGCCCGCCGTCTTCGCGAGAAGCTGGTTCTGTCGGAAACCCGTCTCGATGATGCCGCCTTCGGCGTGCTGGAGGAGTTTCTATCGCTCAGCCTGCCGCTGGCAGACGCCTCGGCAGCGCTGGCCGGTTTCGCCGATGCGGCGGGCCTGAAGCTGGGCGCGGCGCTCGAAGGCTTCGATGCCCGTGTCGCGGCCCTCGCCAATGCCGGCGTCGATACATCGATTATCGAATATCGCGCCGCCTTTGGCCGCCCGCTCGACTATTATACCGGCCTCGTCTTCGAGGTGACGGTGGAGGGATCGACGGCGGTGCTCGCCGGCGGCGGCCGCTTCGACCGCCTGCTGACCCTTCTCGGCGCCAAGGATCATATCCCGGCCGTCGGCTTCGCGCTCTGGCTCGACCGTATCGAAACCGCGAGGGCAGCCTGATGACCATCACCATTGCGCTTCCCTCCAAGGGCCGGATGAAGGACGATTGCGCCGGGATATTCGAGCGCGCCGGCATGCCCATCGTCGCCGTCGGCAATGACCGCTCCTATCGCGGCCGGGTCGAAGGCTGGGACGATGTCGAGATTGCCTTCCTGTCGGCCTCGGAAATCTCTCGCGAGCTCGGCAATGGCAGCGTCGATTTCGGCGTCACCGGCGAGGACCTCGTGCGCGAAGGCATGGCGGAGGCGGATCGCCGCGTCGAATTCTCGGCCCGCCTCGGCTTCGGCCATGCCGATGTCGTGGTCGCCGTGCCCGATATCTGGCTCGATGTCGACACCATGGCCGATCTCGGCGATGTCGCCGCCGATTTCCGCGCCCGCCATGGCCGCAGGCTGACGGTTGCCACCAAATATTGGCGGCTGACGCAGCAGTTCTTCTCCAGCCAGCACGGCATCCAGCTCTATCGCATCGTCGAAAGCCTCGGCGCTACCGAAGGTGCGCCGGCTGCCGGCTCCGCCGATATCATCGTCGACATTACTTCCACGGGCTCGACGCTGAGGGCGAACCATCTCAAGGTTCTGTCTGATGGCGTCATCCTGCGCTCGGAAGCGTGTCTCGTTCGCGCCCGCAAGCAAAGCCATGAGGGCAATCCCATGGTTCAGCGCATCGTCGCTGCGGTGCGTGCCGCGCTCTGATTTTTCGGATATTCGCGCATAAAAAACCCGCCGGAGCGATCCGGCGGGCTTTTTTAGTCTTGGGAGATGCGCTGCAATCAGGCGGTAGCGTAAGCACCGCGGCGTGCGTCGAGCGAATAGACACCTGCGCCGTTGGTGGCGAGCATGATGTAGGCGCCGGCGAGCGTGACGTTCTTCAGGAAGTTGACGAAGTTCAGGCCGTTGATCCAGCCGTTGGCGGCAGCCGGGAAGTCCGGAACGTTGACGGGCGTCAGGTGGAAGACGACGCCGGTGAAGATGCAGAAGGCGGCGAGCAGCCAGCCGACGATGCGGACCTGGAAGCCGATGAGAACGCAGACGCCGGTGACGAATTCGAAGGTGCCGGCGAGGTAGGTGAGCAGCGTTGCGGCTGGCATGCCGGCGCCGGCGATCATGCCGGCGGTGCTTGCCGGATCGGTCAGCTTGCCGAAGCCGGCGAAGATGAACATGAAGGCGAGCAGGATGCGCGCCACGAGGATGATGATGTTATTGGTGTTGGACATGACGGTCTCCAGTGAAAGTGGTTAAGGTCGGTGGCGACAATTTCTGAAGACTGATATTCGTGATTTTTGGGAGATTGGAAAGATAAACAACTGCGCACGATTAGTTCACAATCAGTGAACAATGACGATCGCTAACCGCTCTTCCCATCGGCTCCGTATCGGCTATGGTGGCGCGAAATCATCCGCCAAATCACGATCTTCGGAAGGAAACCGTCATGGCCGATCTATCCTCATTTCCGATCACGAAGCGCTGGCCCGCCAGCAATCCGGATATCATCCAGCTCTATTCGCTGCCGACGCCGAACGGCGTCAAGGTGTCCATCGCGCTCGAAGAACTCGATCTGCCCTATGAGCCGCATCTGGTTTCCTTCGGCACCAACGACCAAAAGTCTCCCGAATTCGTTTCGCTGAACCCGAACGGCCGCATTCCCGCGCTCATCGATCCCAATGGCCCGGACGGCAAGCCGATCGGTCTGTTCGAATCCGGCGCGATCCTGGTCTATCTCGCTGAGAAGACCGGGAAGCTTATGCCCAAGGACCCGGCCGGGCGTTACGAGGTGCTGCAATGGGTCTTCTTCCAGATGGCCGGCGTCGGCCCGATGTTCGGCCAGTTCGGTCACTTCTTCAAGTTTGCGGCCGATAAGGTCGCCAACAATCCCTATCCGGTCGAGCGCTACCGCGACGAGGCCAAGCGTCTTCTGGGGATTCTGGAAGAGCGCCTGAAAGGGCGGCAGTGGATCATGGGCGACGAATACACCATTGCCGACATCACGACATTTCCGTGGGTTCGCGGCGTCGACGTGTTTTATGGCGGCCGGGACGTTCTCGAATTCGCGAGCTTTCCCTCGGTCATGAGCTGGCTGGAGCGTGCCATTGCGCGTCCGGCGAGCCAGCGCGGGCTGAACATTCCGAAGCGGGATTGATTGGCTCCGATCTCTTCGGGAGCAAGTCAGTCATGTCCGTCTTTGCCGCATCCATGTGCCTGGCCCCTTACCCCTGCCGTCTACGGGGAGACGGGGCCAGTCCCGCGTTTGCGGCGGGTTCGCGTCCAGCAATGAAGATGCCAATTTTAGAAGGAGAGGCTCCCTCTCCCCGTTCGCGGGGAGAGGGCTGGGGTGAGGGGCCGGGCACGCAAGTGCGACGATGATGAATTCACCCGACCGTCATCAACAGTGGCTTTTACTGCCGAGTAGCCAGCTGGCTGCCCGGCTCCAGCTTGAAGCGCGGAAACAGGAAGACGCCGACCAGGCTGCCGGCATGTTTTCCGTCCGCGGCGATGGATTCGCCGACGCAGAAGATTGGCTGGCGATGACCGCTGGTGCCGAGGATCGTCGTTGAGTAGCAGAAGCAGGATGCAGCGGTAGCCGCTTGCTCGAAAATATCGAGGATGCGGACGCGATCATGCGCATCGTAGCAATGCATCAGGCTCAAGAGACCGCACTCCGAAGAGCTCAGCCCGTGCAGCATGGTGCTCCACTGGCCGAGCCGGATGATGCCGCTCGACAGGTCGCCCGTCCAACCTTCGGAAACGCAAAACTGCGCCAGAAGATCGGGATCATGCCCGTCGAATTCCAGCGAGCCGGGAGCAAAGGGTGCGGCAAAATTGGCCTTGGCAATCTTGAACAATATGATCCTCACTTGAGCGCATGGTTCCCCGGGGGCGCTTCATTCCAATTCCGTGCATCTTCGGATGGAACGTCTCCCCGCATGTTGCGCCTTCAGGAAAAGCAGAGCCGCATCTCCGCCTATTCCATCTTTCGCCATGCTTTTTCGGGTTGTCGATCCCGTCTATGAAGTCATTTCAAGTAATAAATCCGGACGCCATCATTCCCTGAGGTTATGATTGTACGCAGACGCTGTTTAAGCGTGCCGAAAAGAAGTAAAATTTTTGTGCATTGCAGCTTACCCCTTAAAATCGCTGCGCTGGGATTTATAGGGACTTTTTTGAAAACGGCAATGGGGCAGTTTGCGTAAATTTGCATCGCCATGAAACTTGCCGAACTTGCATCAAAACTGTTTCGGCACAAATGAAAAGGGCGGCCCAAGGGCCGCCCTTCATCAATTCCGGATGCCGGAATGAACATCGTAATAAGGCTAAGGCCTTATTACATCATGTCCATTCCACCCATGCCGCCCATGCCGCCCGGCATAGCCGGAGCGTCCTTCTTCGGCAGCTCGGCGATCATGGCTTCGGTGGTGATCAGCAGCGAGGCAACCGAAGCCGCATCCTGCAGAGCCGTGCGAACGACCTTGACCGGGTCGACGATGCCCATGGCGATCATGTCGCCATATTCACCCGTCTGAGCGTTGTAACCCCAGTTGTCTTCGTTCTTGTCGAGGATCTTGCCGACAACGATGGAGGCTTCATCACCAGCGTTTTCAGCGATCTGGCGGCAAGGAGCCTGCAGAGCGCGACGAACGATATTGATGCCTGCTTCCTGATCGTCGTTTTCACCCTTGACGGTGATCTTGACGGAGGAGCGCAGCAGAGCCGTGCCACCGCCCGGTACGATGCCTTCCTGAACAGCAGCGCGCGTCGCGTTGAGAGCGTCGTCGATGCGGTCCTTCTTTTCCTTGACTTCAACTTCCGTCGAGCCGCCAACGCGGATCACGGCAACGCCGCCAGCGAGCTTGGCAAGACGTTCCTGCAGCTTTTCGCGGTCGTAATCGGAAGAGGTTTCTTCGATCTGGGCCTTGATCTGGGCAACGCGGCCTTCGATGTCGGACTTGGCGCCGGCACCGTCGACGATCGTGGTGTTTTCCTTGGAGATCGAAACCTTCTTGGAGCGGCCGAGCATGTCGAGGGTAACAGACTCAAGCTTGATGCCGAGATCTTCGGAGATGACAGTGCCGCCCGTCAGGATGGCGATGTCTTCCAGCATGGCCTTGCGGCGATCGCCGAAGCCCGGAGCCTTGACAGCGGCGATCTTCAGGCCGCCACGCAGCTTGTTGACGACGAGCGTAGCAAGAGCTTCGCCTTCGACGTCTTCGGCGATGATGAGGAGCGGCTTGCCGGTCTGAACGACGGCTTCGAGAACCGGGAGCATGGCCTGCAGGTTCGAGAGCTTCTTCTCGTGGAGCAGGATGAACGCGTCTTCGAGATCGGCGATCATCTTTTCCGGGTTGGTCACGAAGTAGGGGCTGAGGTAGCCACGGTCGAACTGCATGCCTTCGACGACTTCGAGTTCGGTTTCGGCGGTCTTGGCTTCTTCAACCGTGATGACGCCTTCATTGCCGACCTTCTGCATGGCTTCAGCAATATCGAGACCGATCTGTTTTTCGCCGTTTGCCGAGATCGTGCCGACCTGTGCGACTTCTTCCGAAGTGCTGATTTTCTTGGCCTTGGCCTGGAGGTCCTTGACGACTTCAGCAACGGCGAGGTCGATGCCGCGCTTCAGGTCCATCGGGTTCATGCCGGCTGCAACTGCCTTGGTGCCTTCGCGAACGATGGCCTGGGCGAGAACGGTTGCGGTCGTGGTGCCGTCGCCGGCGATGTCGTTGGTCTTCGATGCAACTTCGCGAAGCATCTGGGCGCCCATATTTTCGAACTTGTCTTCAAGTTCGATTTCCTTGGCGACGGTGACGCCGTCCTTGGTGATGCGCGGTGCGCCGAAGGACTTGTCGATAACGACGTTACGACCCTTCGGGCCGAGCGTTACCTTCACTGCGTCGGCGAGGATATCGACGCCACGAAGCATCTTTTCGCGAGCGGTGCGGCCGAATTTTACTTCTTTAGCTGCCATGTTTGAAACTCCTGAATTCGCGTTGTCCGGGTTTGTGGCCCGTCAGCTGTATCGGAAAAGGGGAAACCGGCTGGATCAGCCGATGATGCCCATGATGTCGGCTTCCTTCATGATGAGAAGGTCTTCGCCGTCAAGCTTGACTTCGGTGCCCGACCACTTGCCGAACAGGATGCGGTCGCCGGCCTTGACGTCGAGCGGAACGATCTTGCCGGAGTCATCGCGAACGCCGGAGCCGACGGCGACGATTTCGCCTTCCTGCGGCTTTTCCTTGGCGGTATCGGGAATGATGATACCACCCTTGGTCTTTGCTTCGGACTCGACGCGACGAACGACGACGCGGTCATGAAGGGGGCGGAAATTGGTGCTTGCCATTGTCTAATCCCTCGATCAAATGACATTCACGGATCAGCGGGGGATCCGTATGGGCTGTGTTAGCACTCAGCATTGGCGAGTGCTAGCGACGGTGATTTAGGGGTGGGTAGCAAACGAGTCAAGAACGTGCCCGTGAATTTTTTCCAACGGCTCTTCATTGACTTGCTGCCGGTTTTGCCGGAAAATCTCCGGTATGGGGTTTGCGGATACCCCACGAGGCGTCACGCCGGAGTTTCGCGTCCATCTCTTTTGGAAGGGACGTAACATGACTTCGTTCAACGCCATCACCCCCGAAAAGCTTCTTCGTCTGCTGGGTACGCCTAAAGCGCCCGCGATACTCGACGTTCGTAACGCCGAGGATTTCGATGCTGATCCCTATCTGGTGCCGGCCTCGCGCCGCCGGGATTACAAGGATGTTCAGGCTTGGGCCGCCGAATTTCACAACCGGAATGTCGTTTGCCTCTGTCAGCACGGCGGCAAGCTCAGCGAAGGCGTCGCTGCCTGGTTGCGGCTGGCTGGTGCTGCGGCGGAAATCCTCGACGGTGGTCTCGACGCCTGGCGGGCGGCAGGATTGCCGCTGATCCCGGTTTCGGTCCTGCCCGATGCCAACGCGTCCGGTGCAACCGTATGGGTGACCCGCGCCCGGCCGAAGATCGATCGTATCGCATGTCCCTGGCTGATCCGCCGCTTCGTTGATCCCGGCGCTTCGTTTCTCTTCGTGACGGCTCAGGAAGTCGACGGCGTCGCCGAACGCTTCGACGCGACACCCTTCGATGTGGAGGGGGTATTCTGGAGCCACCGCGAGGAGGAATGCACTTTCGACACGATGGTGAAAGAATTCCGGCTCGACCTCCCGGCACTTCACCATCTTTCCCGCATCATCAGGGGCGCCGATACCAACCGGCTCGACCTTGAACCGCAGGCGGCTGGTTTGCTTGCCGTTTCGCTCGGCCTGTCGCGCATGTTTGCTGACGATATCGAACAGCTGGATGCAGGCATGTTGTGTTATGACGCGCTTTATCGCTGGGCGCGAGACGCGATGCAGGAAAAGCATGATTGGGTATCGCATGGAGCAAGAAGATCGTGAGCGAAACCGTTTTGGCTGACGATCTGGCTGCGAGCCCATCCCTCAGCGAAGCCACGCGCGTGTGGGCGCGCATCGGCGTCTTGAGCTTCGGCGGTCCGGCCGGGCAGATCGCCCTCATGCATCGCATGATCGTGGACGAGAAGCGTTGGGTCGATGAGGAGCGCTTCCTGCATGCCTTGAGCTACTGCATGCTCTTGCCAGGCCCGGAGGCGCAGCAGCTTGCGACCTATATCGGCTGGCTGCTGCATGGCTGGCGCGGCGGTTTGATTGCCGGTCTGCTGTTCGTCCTGCCGGGCTTTGTCGTCATCCTGGCGCTTTCGGCTTTCTACGCCCTTTTCCATGACACCAGCCTGCTCGCGACCGTCTTCTTCGGCATCAAGGCGGGCGTGCTGGCGATCGTGTTGCAGGCGCTGATGCGGCTGAGCGGCCGTGCCCTCAAGACCAGGTTCCATGTGGGGATGGCGATTGCCAGCTTCGTCCTTCTCTTCGTCTTCGATCTGCCCTTTCCGATGGTCGTGCTGCTGGCCGGCCTTACCGGATACGGGCGGGTCCTCTATCGAGCCTGGCGTGACGGACAGTGGCGACCACGATTGCCGCGCCTGACGGCGCCAGTCAGCCGCTTCGGTTGGCTCGGAGGCGCTCAAGCGAAGGCGTCCGTCCTGACGATCCTGCTTTGGGTATTGATCTGGCAGGCGCCACTGTTATTGGTGCATGGCCTCCACGGCCGGCAGGATGTCGTCGCCGAGGCGCTCAGCGGCGAAACAAGCGTATTCGGCGCCATTTTCTCCTTTTTCTCACGCATGGCGGTCGTCACCTTCGGCGGCGCCTATGCTGTTCTGGCTTATGTCGCGCAGACAGCGGTACAGCATTATGCCTGGCTGAAGCCGGGCGAAATGCTGGATGGTCTGGCACTTGCCGAGACGACTCCCGGGCCTCTCGTATTGGTTTTGTGCTTCGTCGGCTTCATGGCGGGGTTTCGCAATCCCTTCGGCTTCGATCCTCTGTTCGGTGGCTTTCTCGGAGCGAGCCTCGCGGCCTGGGCGACATTTGCGCCGAGCTTTCTCTTCATCTTCGCCGGTGCGCCTTACATCGAAAGATTGCGCGGCCATGCGGGTCTTTCGGGCGCGCTCGCCGCCATCACGGCGGCCATCGTCGGCGTCATGGCCAACCTTTCGGTTTGGTTCGGCCTGCATGTGCTGTTCGCGAATGTGGATCGGCTGGTGCTGTTCAGTCACTCTGTCAGGATTGACGGCGGCGATTTCGTCAATGTACCGATCGCTGGTATCGCGTGGCCGAATTGGGGCACCCTTGATATTTCGGCGTTGTTGCTCTTCGTCCTCGCGACTGTTCTGGTTTTCCGTCAGCGCGCCGGCGTTGCGACCGTGCTCGGCGTTTCGGCCGTGGCGGGTTCCTTGCTCCAGCTTGCCGTTTGAGCCCCATGCGGCGCAAAAACCTGCGTATCGCTCTTGTAATTTGCCAGCCGGTTTGCGATGTCAGCCCGTGATTTACTTGGCGCGAGGACGGCATGGGCAAACGGATCGAAAGCTTTCGCGAGATCGGCGGACTTTATGATGTTGCGCTCTGCGACGTCTGGGGCGTGCTGCATAACGGCGTTTCCACCTACAAGGAAGCGTCCATCGCGCTGGAAGCGGCCCGTGGCGAGGGCATGACCGTCGTGCTCATCACCAATTCCCCGCGCGTCGCTCCGAGGGTGGTCGAGCAGCTGCGCGTGATCGGGGTTCCCGACAGCGCTTACGACCGCATCGTCACATCGGGCGATGTGACGCGCAAGCTGATCGCCGAAGGTCCGAAGAAGGTATTTTTGCTCGGTCCGGAGCGTGACATCGGCATCCTCGAAGGGCTTGACGTTCAGCGTGTCGACGCGAACGAAGCTGAATGCATCGTCTGTACCGGCTTCTTCGACGACGAGACCGAAACGCCTGACGATTATACCGACATGCTGACGGCCTGGTCTGCCCGCAACGTGCCGCTCATCTGCGCCAATCCCGATCTCGTGGTCGAGCGCGGCCACCGGATGATCCCGTGCGCCGGCGCCATGGCCGCCTATTACGAGCGGCTCGGCGGGCAGACGCGGATCGCCGGCAAGCCGCATCGGCCGATCTATGAAGCAGCGCTCACCGCCGCCCGCGAGGTGCGAAGCGAATTCCCGCTGTCGCGCGTCGTCGCCATTGGTGACGGCATGCCGACCGACGTGCGCGGCGCGCTCGATTACGGCCTCGATCTTCTTTATATCAGCCATGGTATCCACGCCCGCGAATACGTCGTCGACGGTCACACCGACGAAGCAGCTCTCGACGCCTTCCTGGCGCGCGAGCGGGCCTCGCCGAAGTGGTGGATGCCGCGCCTTGCCTGACCGGAGTGGTAGCCGATGACCGTTTTCCATCGCAACGAGACCCGCGAACCGCTTCCCGACGGACTCAAGGGCGGCGTCATCGCCATCGGCAATTTTGACGGCATGCATCGCGGTCATCAGTCGGTCCTCGATCGCGCGCTGGAGATTGCCAGGGAACGCGGCATTCCAGCCCTGGTGCTGACCTTCGAGCCGCATCCCCGCACCGTGTTCAAGCCGGATCAGCCGGTCTTCCGCCTGACGCCGGCACCGCTGAAGGCGCGCCTGCTGGAAGCCCTCGGCTTCAACGCGGTCATCGAATATCCGTTCGACCGCGCTTTTTCGCAGCGCTCGGCGGATGAGTTCGTCCATTCGATCCTGATCGACTGGCTGCACGCCTCCGAAGTCGTCACCGGCTTCGATTTCCATTTCGGCCATGACCGTCAGGGCGGCCCGGCCTTCCTGATGAACGCCGGCAGCCATAACGGGTTCGGCGTGACGCTTATCGACGCCTTTCGCGACGAAAATACCGAGGTCATCTCCTCGAGCCGCATCCGCACGCTGCTGGCCGAGGGAGAAGTGGCCCAGGCTGCCGCGCAGCTTGGATACCGCTATACCGTCGAAGCGCCCGTGATCGGCGGCGAGAAGCTCGGCCGCACGCTCGGTTTCCCCACAGCCAATATGCAGCTTCCGCCGGAAATATCGCTGAAGGCCGGCATCTATGCCGTCAGGTTCCGCGCAGCGGATGGTGTCATCCGCGACGCCGTTGCCAGCTATGGCCGCCGTCCGACGGTGACAGACAACGGCGCGCCGCTGCTCGAGACCTATGTGTTCGATTTCAGCGGTGACCTCTACGGCCAGATCTGTTCGGTTTCCTTCTTCGGCTATCTCCGCCCCGAACTGAAGTTCGACGGCCTGGATGCGCTGGTGGCGCAGATCAGGAAGGACGAGGATGAGGCGAGGGCGCTGCTCGCCGGCGTCCAGCCGCTTGGAGACATCGACCGGGCCATCGCCTTTTCCTGATGTAGCGCAAGGGGTTGGCTGGGCAAAGTGTGTTGCGCCGCAGCTACAAACGTCATCGTTTCCCGCCCTTTGTCATTGCCCATGCGGTCTGGCCCTTTGCTCGATTTCCCCTGAGCCTGCGGCCGGCCGGTGGAAGAGATACTGTTCGAACGCGGCATTGCCGTTTCAAGGCAATCGCCCCGATTTCGGGCGTGCACGCAGCGCCGCTGACAAGCTGTTGAATTCGTGTCCGACAAGGGTCATGGTTCGTGGCCGGTTCTTGGGAGGAACAATCGTTGACACTGCGCCACCAGATCATCGCGCTTGCGCTCGTACCTCTCGTTTTCTCGATCCTGGCTATTACCGCCTTCATTACCTGGCAATCGGCCAATCTCACCAGGAACAATATCGAGACGTTCGAACAAAACATGCTGAAGGCGAAGGAAACGGAAATAGTCAACCTTACAAACCTCGCTGTGTCAGCCATTCAGGTGATCTATCGGGACGCAAAGCCGGACGACCAAGCCGCGAAGGACAAGGTTGCGGCGATCCTGACTTCACTTGACTACGGCGCGGACGGATATTTTTTCGTCTACGACTATGACGGAAACAATATCGTTCACCCGCGCGAGGGGTTTCGCAACGGGCGCAATTGGCTCGATTTGACCGATCCCGACGGTGACAGGGTTATCGCCGAACTCATCAAGACGGCAAAGGCGGGCGGTGGGCTGCACCAGTACAAATGGGAGAAGCCTTCCAGCGGCCGTATTGCCGATAAACTGTCATTTGTCGTCGGCCTTGACAAATGGCACTGGGTTGTCGGAACCGGCGTCTATCTGGACGATATTTTCACGCAGACTGCGGCGGCCAATGCCGGCATGCGGGCAAACATAAAAAGAACCTTCATCGTCGTCACACTGATTGCTGTTCCTGCCGTTCTGGTCGTTTTCACGACCTGCATGCTGCTGACGTTCCGCGAGCGGCGGATGGCCGATAGCCGGCTCAAGGAGCTAACGCAAAGAGTGATCGATACTCAGGAGGAGGAGCGAGCACGTCTTGCCCGCGAATTGCACGACGGCGTGTCGCAGAATCTTCTCGGAGTGCGCTATGTCATGGATCTTGCCAGCCGCAAGGTCAGAAACCAAGTAGACGATGCTGCCACGACGATCGAGAAGGGGGTGGACGCGCTCAACGGCGCGATCAAGGACATAAGGCGGCTTTCTCATAATCTTCGCCCCCGCGTACTCGATGATCTCGGCTTAACAGCGGCACTGACCGCACTCGCGGACAATTTCGCTGAGCGGACCGGGATTGCAACAGAGATCGAATCCGTGGGCTTCACCAGCATATTGAAGCCAGAAGCCAGTACCGCGCTCTACCGTGTCGCGCAGGAGGCTTTGAATAACGTCGAACGTCATTCCGGTGCGACGCTTCTCGTGATCAAACTTTGGAGCGAGCGGGGGCGTGCACGCTTTAGGATTTCAGACAATGGCACAGGCTTTGAGAGCGCAGGAGAAGGCAAAGGAGGGCTTGGGCTGAGGAACATGCAGGAACGGATGGCGCATTTCCGCGGCCTGCTTCTCGTTCAAAGCACGGCTGACGGCACGACACTGACGGCGATGTTGCCAAAGTCGGCCAATGCTTCGCCGGGCGCAAGGGTGTATGCCGCATGACAAGAGACAGGATCAGCGTTCTACTGATCGACAATCACCCCGTGGTGCTCGATGGACTGAAAGCTGTGCTCGAGACCTTTGACCATATTGAGGTGATTGGTACGGCAAGCCTTGCGCAAGTCGGCTTGGAGATAGCTCGACAGAGGCGCCCACAAGTTACTTTGATGGATATCAACATGCCGAAGCTCAGCGGCATTGATGCGATCGAACTCTTTCGTCGCGAGCTTCCGGCTACGCGGATTGTGATGCTATCCATGCACGATAGCCGCGAATACATCTCGTCGTCGATCATGCACGGTGCAGTCGGATATATTCTCAAGGACGTGTCGACGGACGAAGTCGTCTGCGCGATTGAGACCGTGGCGAGTGGCGGAACTTATTTTTCGTCAGGTGTTCGCGACATATTGATGGCGGACGAGGCGCGAATGGAAGCCGACCCTCTGACGCCACGCGAGCGTCACATTCTGGGTTTGATCGTCACAGGCAGGAGCAATCGCGAGATTGCCGAAGAACTGGGGATTACGCCTGCGACGGCCGAAACGCATCGTAAGAATTTGAAGAGAAAGCTCGGCATCGCAACGACAGCTGGGCTGATCCGCTACGCCCTTGACCACGGGATCGCGACGAGAGCGGTCTAGCGCCCGTCTACCCACTTATGGGTAGGCCTCGGTACTTCGCATGTGCGGATATCTTGTTCAAGCAGCAGGCTCACCATAGGACTTCACCAGCGGCTGGCCGATGGCGGCCGCTGGGAGGAATTTACATCCGTCAGTCTGTTTCCGCATAGCCAGAAGCGCATTGGCTTCGGGCCGTCGGTACTCCATACTGCGATCACGGACTGACGCACCGCCTTCCACTCTGACAACTGCAACGAGGCGGCGCCTACGCACCGCTTGGGAGGTATCGGAAATGGATAAACGCTTTGGGACGGCGGCCTGCTGGCTGCTCGTCATTCCCTATATCGGCTTGCTCTGGGTCCCCTTTTACAACAGCCACGATCCGGTTCTCTTCGGTTTTCCCTTCTTCTATTGGTACCAGCTTGCCTGGGTGCCGATCACCGCTTTCCTGACGTGGATCGCCTATCGGAGCATGCGCCATGACGACTGAGATCGACCCGACAGCACTCGCCGTCTTCATCTTCTTCTTGGCGCTCGTGACCGTCATGGGCTTTGTCGCCGCGCGCTGGCGCAGGCCGAAGACCCTTGCCAGTATCGACGAGTGGGGCCTTGGCGGACGTACCTTCGGCACCTGGATCACCTGGTTCCTCGTCGGCGGCGACTTTTATACGGCCTATACGGTGATCGCCGTTCCGGCCCTGGTCTATACGGTCGGCGCTTATGGGTTCTTCGCGCTGCCCTATACCATCGTCGTCTATCCCTTCGTCTTCATGGTGATGCCGCTTCTCTGGAGGCGGGCAAAGGATCATGGCTACGTCACGGCGGGCGATGTCGTGCATGGCCAATACGGCTCGCGGGCGCTCGAATTGGCGGTCGCGCTCACCGGCGTTATTGCCACCATGCCCTATATCGCCTTGCAGCTGGTCGGCATGACGGCAGTGTTCAAGGCCCTGGGGCTTCATGGCGAACTGCCGCTTGCTGTCGCCTTCATCATCTTGGCGCTCTACACCTATTCGGCCGGCCTTCGCGCGCCGGCGCTGATCGCCTTCGTCAAGGACATCATGATCTACATCGTTGTCATTGCCGCCATCGCGCTCATCCCGGCGAAACTCGGCGGCTATGCCAATGTCTTCGCGGCGGCGGATGCGGACTTCCAGGCCAAGGGGGCGGGCAGCTTGCTGCTCGGCGGCAACCAGTATGTCGCCTATGCGACGCTGGCGCTCGGCTCGGCGCTCGCGGCCTTCATGTATCCGCACACGCTGACCGGCATCTTCGCTTCCAACAGCGGCAAGACCATACGCAAGAATGCCGTGTTGCTGCCGGCCTATACGCTGCTGCTCGGCCTGCTGGCCCTGCTTGGCTATATGGGTCACGCGGCACATTTGAAGCTGGATAGCCCCAATGATGTCGTGCCGGCCCTGTTCCAGGCGCTGTTCTCGAGCTGGTTTGCCGGTTTTGCCTTTGCGGCGATCGCCATCGGTGCGCTGGTGCCAGCTGCGGTGATGAGCATCGGCGCTGCCAACCTCTTCACCCGCAATTTCTGGAAGGCCTACATCAATCCGCAGGTTTCCGATGCCGGCGAGGCAAAGGTCGCCAAGATGACGTCGCTCGTCGTCAAGATCGGTGCGCTTCTCGTCATCATTTTCCTGCCGACGCAATTCGCGCTCGATCTGCAGCTGCTCGGCGGCATCTGGATATTGCAGACGCTGCCGGCCCTGGTCTTCGGCCTCTATACCAAGTGGTTCCGCGCGCCGGCCCTGCTTGCCGGCTGGTTCGTCGGCTTCTTCGGCGGCACCTACCTCGTGTGGGATGCCGGCTGGAAACCGCTGCACATGGTCGCGCTCGGAGACGCGAGCTTCACCGTCTATACGGGGCTGCTGGCGCTGGCCGCCAACATCGTTGTGTCGGTGATCCTCAATGCGGTCATGCCGGTGCGGGCGACGGCACGCGCCTGATCGGAGCAATATCCTATCGGCCGCGGGCGGAAACGTCCGCGGCCTTTCTGTGCGTTGCCGGCGTTGTTTCCTCTTCCTTTCCTTGGAAAAAACGCCTATGAACCGGCGACCATGACCCAATTTCGGCTGAGCCTATCGATACGAATTATTGGCCCGGCCTTCCGCGCGCTTTAAGCTGCCGGGAGGTCCGGGTTCTTGGCGCCCGTTCCCGAGGCGCTTTCCGCCGCCGAAAAATCCCCATATGGCTGCGCCTGTTCGGCGCAAGACGCCCGAGACACTGAGGCAATTGTCAGAACTATGACCGATACCGCTGAAAAGATGGATTATTCCAAGACCCTTTACCTGCCGGAAACCGACTTTCCGATGCGCGCCGGACTGCCCCAGAAGGAGCCGGAGCTGGTAAGCCGCTGGCAGGACATGGATCTCTACAGGAAGCTGCGCGCCTCCGCCGCCGGCCGCGACAAGTTCGTGCTGCATGACGGCCCGCCCTATGCTAACGGCCATATCCACATCGGCCATGCCCTTAACAAGATCCTGAAGGACGTCATCACCCGCTCGTTCCAGATGCGCGGCTATGACAGCAACTACGTTCCGGGCTGGGATTGCCACGGCCTGCCGATCGAGTGGAAGATCGAGGAAAAATACCGCGAGAAGGGCAAGAACAAGGACGAGGTTCCGGTGAACGAGTTTCGCCAGGAATGCCGTGACTTTGCCGCCGGCTGGATCAAGATCCAGTCCGAGGAGTTCAAGCGCCTGGGCATAACAGGCGATTTCGAGAACCCCTATCTGACGATGAATTTCCATGCGGAATCCCGCATCGCCGGCGAGCTCTTGAAGATCGCCCGCAGCGGCCAGCTTTACCGTGGCTCCAAGCCGGTCATGTGGTCGGTGGTCGAGCGCACGGCGCTGGCGGAAGCCGAAGTCGAATATGCCGATGTCGAGAGCGATACGATCTGGGTAAAATTCCCAGTGGCCGAAGGCCCGGCTGACCTTGCCGGGACCTTTGTCGTCATCTGGACGACCACGCCCTGGACGATCCCCGGCAACCGCGCGATCGCCTATTCGTCGCGCGTTTCCTATGGCCTCTATGAAGTGACCGAAGCCGTCAATGATTTCGGCCCGCGTCCGGGCGAGAAGCTGATCTTTGCCGACAAGCTTGCCGAAGAATCCTTCGCCAAGGCAAAGCTGCAGTACAAGCGCCTGCGAGACGTTACCGCAGAAGACCTGGCTGCGCTTACCTGCGCGCATCCGCTGGCTTCACTCGGCTACGGCTTCAAGGTGCCGCTGCTCGACGGCGATCATGTCACCGACGAGGCCGGTACCGGCTTCGTGCATACCGCACCCAGCCATGGTCGCGAAGACTTCGACGCGTGGACGGGACATGCGCGCGCGCTCGAAGCGCGGGGCATCTCGTCCACCATCCCGTTCCCCGTCGATGACGCCGGCTTCTATACCGCCGATGCACCCGGCTTCGAAGGCGGCCGCGTCATGGACGACAACGGCAAGAAGGGCAATGCCAACGATCTCGTCATCAAGGCTTTGATCGAGACGAACACGCTCTTCGCGCGCGGACGGCTCAAGCATTCCTATCCGCATTCCTGGCGCTCGAAGAAGCCGGTGATCTTCCGCAACACGCCGCAATGGTTCGTCTACATGGACAAGGACTTTGCGGATGGTACGACGCTGCGGTCGCGTGCCTTGAAGGCGATCGACGATACCCGCTTCGTGCCTGCTGCCGGCCAGAACCGTCTGCGCGCGATGATCGAGCAGCGCCCGGACTGGGTTCTCTCGCGTCAGCGCGCTTGGGGCGTACCGATCTGCATCTTCGTCGACGAACAGGGCAATATCCTGCAGGATGACGGCGTCAACGCCCGCATCCTCGAAGCCTTCGAAGGTGAGGGGGCTGACGCCTGGTTCGCAGACGGCGCGCGCGAGCGCTTCCTGGGCGAGAAGGCCAACGAGCCCTGGACACAGGTCATGGATATCCTCGATGTCTGGTTCGACTCGGGCTCCACCCATACGTTCACGCTGGAAGATCGCCCGGACTTGAAGTGGCCGGCGGACGTCTATCTCGAGGGCTCGGACCAGCATCGTGGCTGGTTCCATTCGTCATTGCTCGAAAGTGCCGCGACGCGTGGCCGCGCGCCTTATGACACGGTGGTCACGCATGGCTTCACCATGGACGAGCAGGGCCGCAAGCAGTCGAAGTCGCTCGGCAACGTCGTCGCCCCGCAGGATGTGATGAAGGATGCAGGCGCCGATATCCTGCGCCTCTGGGTCATGACCACGGACTATTGGGAAGACCAGCGTCTCGGCAAGGCCATCATCCAGACCAACGTCGATGCCTATCGCAAGCTGCGCAACACCATCCGCTGGATGCTGGGAACGCTGGCGCACGACACGGGCGAGGTGATCGCTTACGCCGACATGCCGGAGCTGGAGCGGCTGATGCTGCATCGCCTCGCCGAGCTCGACGAGCTCGTGCGCGAAAGCTACGACGCCTTCGACTTCAAGCGCATTGCCCGTGCCCTCATCGATTTCGCGAATGTCGAGCTCTCGGCCTTCTATTTCGATGTTCGCAAGGATGCGCTCTATTGCGACGCGCCGTCGAGCCTGCGCCGCCGCGCGTCGCTCGCCGTCATCCGCACGATCTTCGATTGCATGGTGACGTGGCTGGCGCCGATGCTGCCGTTCACGACGGAAGAGGCGTGGTTGTCGCGCAATCCGTCGGCGGTATCAGTCCATCTCGAGCAGTTCGTCGCCGTACCAGCCGAATGGAAGAACGAGGCGCTGGCCGAGAAATGGAAGAAGATCCGCGCCGTGCGCAGCGTCGTCACCGGCGCGCTGGAAATCGAGCGCAAGGACAAGCGTATCGGCTCGTCGCTGGAAGCCGCCCCGATCGTCTACGTCGCCGATCCGGAGCTGCTGAAGGTGCTTGAAGGACAGGATTTCTCCGAAATCTGTATCACGTCTGGTATCACCATCGAGGGCGGCGAAGGCCCGGCGGATGCATTCCGTCTCGATGATGCCGCTAAGGTCAGCGTCGTGCCGAAGCTTGCCGAAGGCCGCAAATGCGCCCGCTCCTGGCGCATCACCACCGATGTAGGCTCCGATCCGCAATACCCGGATGTCTCGGCGCGTGACGCCGCGGCCCTGCGCGAATTGACTGATGTCAACTGAAGAAAATTGCCGGGTGAATTGCCTTTGCGGCGTTCATCCGGTAAAAGCTGCCTGAAAATGGCCTGATTTTTACGGCAGTTGCCGTTGAATGGGGTTCTATTAAATTTTGTTCCGGCATGGCTGGGAAGGGTTTTCATGAGAGCGATGCATAGCGTTCGTGTCGGCGTCAGCTTGGCGGCACTTGTGATTGGCTGTGGCGTGATGTCTGGCTGCCTCAGCAGCCCGACTTACGGCACCGACAAGACGGCAGGTGTGCAGCTTCTGGACGACCTTGGCGATATCGCTTCCATTTCGGCCGCGACGCCGAAGGACAAGGGCGTGAAATATCCGAACCGCCCCGGTCTGGTCGTCCCTCCCGACAAGGACAAGGCTAACCTGACTCAGCCGCAGCAGTCGGTGGCAAGCAAGGACAATCCGGCCTGGCTGGAATCGCCTGAAGACGCACGCAAGCGTCTTGCCGATGAAGCCGACCAGAAAAAGAACGACGTCAATTATCGTTCGCCGCTGGCTCAGGCCGACAGCACCAAAAATCGCATGACCGAAGCACAGCAGACGGCCGCCTATCGCGCCGCGCGTCAGGATCAGGCCGGCACCTATATCGACCAGCGCCGCTACCTGGTCGACCCGCCGCAGCAATATCGTCAGGTTTCCGATCCGACTGCCCTGAACGATGTCGGTACGCCCGAGTCGAAGAAGGAAAAGCAGCGCAAGAAGGACGCCGAAGCCGCACAGCAGTCCAACAGCAGCAGTTGGTGGAAGCCCTTCCAATAAGCAGTTCACAGAGCGGCGGCCTTCCTGCATAATTCCTTAAATCGGAATCGATTTAAGGGGAAATTATGCAGCATCTTAAAGTGTTAGAGCGCCGCGCGGCGCTGTAAGCCGCCGCTTTTCAGTCTTCGGAGCGTTTCGGTTGAAAGAAGCCTCTGAGGATCTCGGCAGATATCGTTTCCCCGATACCGGAATAGACTTCCGGCGCGTGATGACAGGTCGGCTGATGGTAAAAGCGCACGCCATTGTCGACCCCGCCGCCCTTTGGATCCTCGGCGCCATAGTAGAGGCGGCGGATGCGTGCAAACGAAATGGCAGCTGCGCACATGGTGCAGGGCTCCAGCGTGACGTAGAGATCAGCGCCTGCAAGACGCTCTTGCCCCAGTTCCTCACAGGCCAGGCGGATGGCGACGATTTCGGCGTGTGCGGTGACGTCGTTGAGCTCGCGGGTACGGTTGCCGGCCTTGGCGATGACCCTGCCGTCAAGCACGAGGACAGCGCCGATCGGCACTTCGCCACGTTCGCCGGCGCTGCGCGCTTCGGCCAGCGCAAGCTCCATGAATTGATTTGTAGCCGCCATTCAAGATTTTCCACTTAACCGCAAGGGCGCGACCTGATAGGAACACGCCTTAAAAACTCAGGCAAACAACAAATGACAATGAATGACAAGCCCAAGCGGCCTGGGTCTAAACCCTTTGCTGGCGACAAGCAGACGATTAAACGCGATGGCACGAAGCCGGTAAAGGCCGCGGTAGCCCGCGCTACCGATGAGGCAACGGCCGGAGACGGAAAGGCGGAACGCATTTCCAAGGTGATGGCGCGCGCCGGCGTGGCCTCGCGCCGCGACATCGAGCGCATGATCATGGACGGCCGTGTCAGGCTGAACGGCGTGCTGCTGGATACGCCAGTCGTCAACGTGACCCTCACTGACAAGATCGAAGTGGACGGCATGCCGATCCGCGGCATCGAGCGCACGCGCCTGTGGCTCTACCATAAGCCTGCCGGTCTGGTGACCACCAATGCCGATCCGGAAGGGCGCCCGACCGTCTTCGACAACCTGCCCGAAGAACTGCCGCGCGTCATGTCGATCGGCCGTCTCGACATCAATACCGAAGGCCTGCTGCTTTTGACCAACGACGGCGGGCTCGCCCGCGTGCTGGAACTGCCGACCACCGGCTGGCTGCGTCGTTACCGCGTGCGCGCCCATGGCGAGATCGATCAGGACGCGCTCGACAAGCTGAAGGAAGGCATTGCCGTCGACGGCGTGCTCTATGGCTCGATCGAGGCGACGCTCGACCGCACGCAAGGATCCAACGTCTGGATCACCATGGGCTTGCGCGAAGGCAAGAACCGCGAAATCAAGAACGTGATGGGCGCGCTCGGTCTTGAGGTCAACCGCCTGATCCGCATTTCCTACGGCCCGTTCCAGCTTGGCGATCTGCCGGAAGGTCGCGTAGTGGAAGTGCGCGGCCGCACGCTGCGCGATCAGCTCGGCCCGCGTCTGGTCGAGGATGCCAAGGCGAATTTCGATGCGCCGCTCTACAATGCCCCGGCAGTTGCCGACGAGGATGAGGCCGAGGCCAAACCGGCAGCACATACCGCAAAGGAAGAGCGCCCGAGGCGTGACCGCGAGCGTCCCGAGGACAAGCGCGCGCGCGCCTTGAGCCGCCTCGACACCAAACGCGATGATCGTCGCGACGAGGGGCGTCGCGAAGGTGGCCGCAAGGAGGATGACCGCCCGAAGCGCCAGCCGCTTGGATCGCGCCGCAGCGCCAATGTCTGGATGGCGCCCGGTGCCCGTCCGCTCGGCGAAAAGGCGGCCGCTAAAGCTGCCAAGAATACCAGAACTGCTGCCAAGCGCGGCGAGCCCGAGCGTCCGCAACGCAGCGGTTTCGACCGTCCGGACGAAGGCCCCCGCGTTCGCGTCAATCGCGTCGACGAGGCGGATGGTGAATGGATCCGTTCGAGCGAGGAAGCACCGCGCAAGTCGCGCGGTGATGACGAAGGTTCCGATCGCAAGCGCTCAGATCGCCCCCGTGGCGACCGTCCTTTCGGCGATAAGCCCCGTGGTGACCGTCCGTATGGTGACAAGCCTCGTGGCGAGCGGACGTTCAGCGATCGTCCCCGCGGTGAACGTGGCTCGCGGCCGGAGGGCAATGACCGTCCCCGCGCGAAATCTTTCCAGGGCGAAGCCCGCTCTGAGCGTCCCCGTAGTGAGCGCCCAGTCGGGGATCGCCCGCCGCGTGGCGACCGTCCCTTCGGCGACAAGCCACGCGGTGCTCGCCCTTATGGTGATAAGCCCCGTGGCGATAGGCCATTCAGCGACCGTCCCCGTGACGACCGCCGGCCCCGCGCCGAAGGCGAGGAACGTCCGCGCGCAAGGTCTTTCGATGGCGAGCAGCGTTCCGAACGTCCTCGCGGCGATCGCCCATTTGGGGATCGTCCGCCGCGTGGCGATCGGCCCGCTGGTGACCGCCCACAGGGCGAACGTTCTTTCGGTGACCGGCCGGCCGGCAAGCCCTTCGGCAAAAAGCCGGGCGGCGGCAAATCCTTTGGCGGCAAGCCGGCTGGAAAGCCTGGCGGTTCGCGTGGTTTCTCAGGCAAGCCCGGCGGCGCAGGCCGTCCGGCCGGTGGCCCAAGTCGCAGTGGCCCAAGTCGCAGCGGCCCGAGCCGTGGTGGCCCCGGTAGGGGCGGCCCCAAGGGCGGAAAGGGTTGACGCGCGGTGAGGATCGTCGGCGGTGAGTTTCGCGGTCGCTCGCTTGCAACGCCGAAGTCGAACGATATTCGTCCGACGGCGGATCGCACGCGCGAGAGCCTGTTCAATATTCTGAGCCATGCCTATCCCGAAGCCATGGACGGCACGCGGATGATGGATATTTTCGCCGGCACCGGCGCAGTCGGGCTGGAAGCGGCATCCCGCGGCTGCCGCCATGTGCTTTTCGTCGAAAGCAGTGTCGAGGGCCGTGGCCTGCTCTGGGAAAATATCGATGCGCTCGGCCTGCACGGCCGCACGCGCATGCTGAGGCGCGATGCGACGGATCTCGGCAGCGTCGGTAACCTCGAACCTTTCGATTTTCTCTTCGCCGATCCACCCTACGGCAAGGGGATGGGCGAGAAGGCCTTTGCGGCCGCTGCCGCCGGCGGCTGGCTCGTGCCGGGCGCCCTGGCTATCCTCGAAGAACGGGCAGACGTTACGGTTGCCGTACCGTCGGATTTCCTGTTTTTGGAGGAGCGGACCTTCGGCGACAGCAAGATGCATTTCTTCCGTTATCAGCCACAGGCGGCCTAACGGGGGAAGGAGAGAAAGATGGGCGACTACGCTGATTTCGTCGGCAGCGACTATACGCTTGCTGTCTCCAGCACGCCGAGCGTGGCAGTTGCCTTCGGCTGCGGCGGTGCGCGCGGTCTCGCCCATATCCATATCATCGAGGCGCTGGACGAACTCGGCATTCGCCCGGTCGCGATCGCCGGGGCTTCCATCGGTTCGATCATGGGCGCGGCCATGGCGGTCGGCATGAGCGGCGCCGAGATCCGCGATCATACGCTCGCAACGGTCGGCAATCGCCCTGCCGTGCTCAACAAGATCTGGAGTCTGCGGCCGGTAAACATGCGCAGCATCCGCTTCGGTCAGTTCAATCTCGAACGCATCCTGCGCACTTTCCTGCCGACCACCTTTCCTGAGAGTTTTGCGGATTTGCACATACCGCTGAAAGTCGTGACGACGGATTATTACGAGCAGGCCGAGGTGGTGATCGAGAAGGGCGAGCTTTTTCCGGTTCTTGCCGCATCCGCCGCCATCCCTGCCGTTTTCATGCCGGTCAAACTCGGCGAACGGGTGATGATCGACGGCGGCATCATGAACCCGGTTCCCTATGAGCATCTGGCCGGGCTTGCCGATATCATCATCGGCATCGACGTCGTCGGCGGCCCGGAAGGCAATGGCAGGCATATTCCGAACCGCATCGAAAGCCTGTTCGGCGCCGGCCAGCTTACCATGCAGTCCAACATCGCCCTGAAGCTCCGCCTGCAGGCACCGCAAATCTTCCTGCGACCGGCCGTCGGCCGCACCGGCGTACTGGACTTCCTGAAGGCGCGCGAGATTCTCGCGATGTCCGCCGGCGTCAAGGACGAACTGAAATTCGCCCTCGACCGGGTGATAACAGCGAAGAACTAAGCCCGCTCCGGCTCCTCCTGCGGCAGCGCCACGAGATCGTCGGCGTCGCTGTACGTGTCGGCCGTGCGCTTGGGCTTGATAAGCGGCTCCGGCTTGACCGGGCGCGAATAGAGCATGTCGCGGCCGGCTTGCAGCCCTTCGCTCACCTGCAGAATCAACCGTTGCTCGTCGCGCTTGCGGATATCCTCGCCGATCTCATAGGCTTCGGCTTCGCTGACGCCAAGCGCTTCCAGCGTGCGCCGGCCGAAGAGCAGACCGGATTCAAGCGTCTCGCGCAGCTCGTAATCCACGCCCTTGTGGCGCAGTTCGATCGAATGAACGCGGTCATAGGAGCGGACGAAGATGCTCGCATGCGGATAGTCCGTCTGGACGAGTTCGACGATCTTGTCGGTAACCTCGCGCAGATGCGTGCTGACGACGACGATCTTGGCGCGATCGATGCCGGCGGAGCGCAGCACCTCCTTACGGGTGCCGTCGCCAAAATAGATGCGGAAACCGAAGCTCGACGCCTGGCGGATACGATCTGCGGAAAAGTCGATGACGGTCACGTCCCGGCCGCTGGCGAGCAGGATCTGCGCGGCGATCTGGCCGAAACGTGAAAAGCCGATCATCAGCACGTCAGAACCGGCGCCCTCGAAATCCTCGTCGAGTTCCTCCTGCGTATCCGCCGTCATCAGGCGTTTCGAAAGCGCCGCGCTGAGCGGCGTCAGTGCCATCGACAGCGTGACAATGGCGATCAGCATCGATGCGGTGCTGGCCGAGAAGAGGCCGCCGCTGGCGCTGGCCGCGCTGAACAGCACGAAGCCGAATTCACCGCCTTGCGGCAGCAGACCGGCGATGCGGACGGCGTCGTTATGCGGCGAGCCGGCCACACGGCAGAGCGCGTAAATCACGATTGCCTTGACGATCATGACGACGGGGACGGCAAGCAGGATCAGCACCCAGTTGTCGACGATCACGTCGAGTTTCAGCGACAGGCCGACAGCAATGAAGAAAATGGCGAGCAGCACGCCGCGGAAGGGCTCGATATCGGCTTCCAGCTCGTGACGGTAGGAGGATTCGGCCAGCATCACGCCGGAGAGAAAAGCGCCCATTGCCATCGAGAGGCCGGCAAGCTGCATCAAGGTCGCCGATCCCATGACGACCAGGAGGGCGGCGGCAATCATCGCCTCGCGTGCGCCGGTGCGGGCGATCACCTGGAACAGCGGCGTCAGCAGATAGCGACCGGCGATGATCATCGCCGCCACCGCGCCGACGGCGACCGCAAGATCGGGCAGGGGATTGGTGGCCTCCTTCGGCCCGTCGAGAACGGTGACGAGCGCAAGCAGCGGCACGATCGCCAGATCCTGCAGCAGCAGCATGGAGAAGGAGCGCTGGCCGTACTTCGTGTTGACGTCGCCCTGCTGCTCCAGGATCTGCATCGCGAAGGCGGTAGAGGAGAGCGCGAGGCCGAAGCCGATGATGATGCTGCCCTGCCAGCCGGCAATATTGCTGAGATAAGCGGCAAGAGTCAGCGCCAGTCCGCTCAGGATCACCTGCGCGGAGCCGAGGCCGAAAATATCGCGTCGCATCTGCCACAGCCGCGATGGCTTCAGTTCGAGGCCGATGATGAACAACAGGAAGACGACGCCCAGCTCCGCGACGGCGAGCACGGCTTCGCTGTCGCCGATACCGTGCAGGATCGGGCCGATCACCACGCCGGCCGCCAGATAGCCGAGCACTGTGCCCAGCCCCAGTTTCTTGAAGATCGGCGCCGTAACGACAGCGCCTCCGAGCAGCATCAGGGTTTCGGTGAAAAGGCTATTGGGGGCGGACATCGTCTGTTTCTTTCCGTAGGGCAGGCGGTGTTGCGACACATGACCATGATAAACAGCCATGCGTGAAGGGTTTAGAACAAGAATCGGCTTTGCCGCCCTTGATGCTTTATGTAGTGCACAATAAATGGAACGCGAATGAAAGGCCAAATCATGTCTTCTGAAATCGATTCCGCCGCTCTGCTTTCCCGTGCCAGCCAGTTGATCGATCTAGCCCGGAAAGCCGGGGCGGATGCGGCCGATGCCGTCGTCGTGCGATCGCGAGCCCAGTCCGTCAGCGTTCGCCTCGGCCAGGTCGAGGGCACTGAGTCCTCCGAAAGCGATGATTTCTCGCTGAGGGTCTTCGTCGGTAACCGTGTCGCCAGCGTTTCCGCCAATCCTGGTTTCGATCTGCAGGCGCTTGCCGAGCGCGCCGTGGCAATGGCCAAGGTATCGCCGGAAGATCCTTTTGCCTGCCTTGCCGACGAAGCCGACCTTGCCAAGAGCTACCCCGATCTCGAACTCTTCGATCCCACAGAGGTTTCCTCCGCCGAATTGCGGGAAGCAGCGCTTGCGATGGAAGCTGCGGCGCTCGCCGTGCCCGGCGTCAGCAATTCCGTGGGCGGGTCTGCGTCCGCCGGCATGGGCGGCCTGGTTCTCGTCACCTCGCATGGCTTCGCCGGCCACTATATGGGATCGCGCTTCGGCCGCTCCGTCAGCGTGATTGCCGGCGAGGGCACCGGCATGGAGCGCGACTACGATTTCGACAGCCGTCTCTATTTCGCCGAGCTGGATACGGCCGAGGAGATCGGACGCCGCGCCGGCGACCGTGTCGTCAAGCGCATCAATCCGCGTCAGGTGCCGACGGATAAGAACGTCACCGTCGTTTTCGATCCGCGCGTCGCGCGCGGTTTCGTCGGCCATATCGCCGGCGCGATCAACGGCGCCTCCGTTGCCCGAAAGACCAGCTTCCTGCGCGACAAGATGGGCCAGCAGGTCTTGAAGGCCGGTCTGTCGATCACGGACGATCCGCTGATCGTGCGCGGCCCGGCTTCGCGGCCCTTCGACGGCGAAGGTGTCTCCGGCAAGCGGCTCGTCATGATCGAGGACGGCGTGCTGAAATCCTGGTTCCTCTCCACCTCAGCCGCGCGCGAGATCGGCGGCGGCCTCAAGACCAACGGCCGCGGCGTTCGCGGCGGCACGACGGTATCCCCGTCCTCCACCAATCTGGCGCTGGAACCGGGCGATATCTCCCCGGAGGAGCTGATCCGCAGTGTCGGAACCGGTTTCTACGTCACCGAACTCATCGGTCAGGGCGTCAACATGATCACCGGCGAGTACAGCCGCGGCGCCACGGGCTTCTGGATCGAGAATGGGGAGTTGACCTTCCCGGTTTCGGAGGTGACGATTGCCTCCAACCTGAAGGACATGTTCATGCGCGTAACGCAGGCCAACGATATCGACCGCGATTTCGGCGTCGCCGCCCCAACGCTCGCCATCGAAGGCATGACGCTGGCCGGACGCTGAGGAGTAAGTCGAGATTGGAACCTGTGAATGAGCGATAGCCAGAAGGCCGGCCAGCTGAGCGATGTGGACCTGATTGTCGAGGCCGCGCTCGAGGCAGGCAGGATCGCTCTCGGTTTCTTCCGGCAATCGCCGGAGGTCTGGTGGAAGAATGGCGGTCAGTCTCCGGTGAGCGCCGCCGATTTTGCCGCCAATGAAAGCCTTGCCGCTATCCTGCGTTCGGCGCGCCCCGGCTATGGCTGGCTTTCGGAGGAGACCGATGATGACGCCGATCGGCTGTCGCATCAAACCGTCTTCGTCGTCGACCCGATCGACGGCACCAGGGGCTTCCTTGCGGGATCGGACTTGTGGTGCGTCAGCGTCGCCGTCGTCACCGATGGTCGCCCGGTAGCGGGGGTTCTGTACGCGCCTTCCCTGGATGAGCTGTTCGTGGCGACCGCCGGAGGCGCGGCGTCGAAGAACGGCAAGCCGATCCATGTCTCTCAAAGATTGGGCGACGATCCTCATCGGTTGGCGACTGGCGAAGACATGCTTAGCGGATTCGATCCGGATTTCCGCAAGACGGTCGAACGGGTAAAACACATCCCCTCGCTTGCCTATCGTCTTGCCATGGTTGCGGACGGTCGCCTGGAAGGGACGATCGTCAAGCGCAATTCCCACGACTGGGATCTGGCAGCCGCCGACCTCATTCTGGAGCAGGCCGGCGGCGCGCTCGTCGATCTCTCGGGCAATGCGCTGCGTTACAATCGCGCCGAGGTATCGCATGAGGAGCTTTGCGGCGCGCCGGCATCGCAGCTTCCTGAATTTCTCCGCCAGCTTTCGCACAGGCGAGACGGTTGACCTTTTGGTCAAAATCCCGCAGATGAAGGGCGGAGGGGGACGAGAGTAGAAAGAGACGAAAATGACTGATACCAGCGGCAAAAAGCAGCTCCTGCACCTAGTCTTCGGTGGTGAATTGGAAAACCTCGAAGAGGTCCAGTTCCGCAACCTCAACGAACTCGATATCGTCGGCATGTATCCCGATTATGCGAGTGCCTTGACGGCGTGGAAATCCAAGGCGCAGCAGACTGTCGACAACGCCCACATGCGTTATTTCATCGTCCATTTGCATCGTCTGCTCGATCCGCAGGAAAAAGCGGCATCTTGAGGCCGTCTCATACCGAAATTTGCATTTGATATTTCCCTCCGATGAGGCGTTATCGCTTTAAATCCGGCCGTGAAACAGTATCTTTGACACAATAAGAACGAAAAATCGGCCGTTTATTCGGCCGTTTGATAATTGGGATTTGGCATCGATGATGATCAGCTGGGATAGGAGTCGATCGAGATGAGCAGCCTCAGGGCGCGCTTTGCCTTGAGCGCCTATCGTTTTGGCGGGATCGCTGTCTATCCGTTCATCGGGCCTTACCTCGCGGTTCGTGCCGCGAAGGGCAAGGAGGATGGTACCCGCAAGCTGGAGCGCTCCGGCTATGCAAGCGCCAACCGCCCGCAAGGGCCGCTGATCTGGTTCCATGCCGCAAGCGTCGGCGAGACCTCGGCGGTCATCCCGCTGATCCGCGAAATCCGTCGCCGCGACATTCACGTCATTCTGACGACCGGCACGATCACCTCGGCCAAGGTGGCGCATGAGCGTCTCGGCGAGGAAGTCATTCATCAATATGTACCTCTCGATCTCAAGCCCGCGATCAGGCGCTTCCTCGACTATTGGCAGCCCGATTGCGCGATTTTCGCCGAATCCGAGATCTGGCCGACGACCATCACCGAGCTCGGTCGCCGGCGCATCCCGCAGATCCTCGTCAATGCCCGCATGTCGGACCGCTCCTATGCCCGCTGGAGCAAGCATCCCTCGCTTGCCGAAGCGCTGTTTGAAAATCTCGCTTTGGTCGTTGCCCAGTCCGATCTCGATGCCGAGCGCTTCCGCGATCTCGGCGCCTTGCAGGTGACCAGATCGGGCAATCTCAAGGTGGATACCGACGCACCGTCCTACGATGCGCCAACGCTTGCCGGCTACATGAAGCAGATCGGCGGCCGCAAGACCTGGGCCGCGGTCTCGACCTTCGAGGGCGAGGAGGGCGCTGCAGCCTCCGTCCACAAGATGCTGAAGGAGCATAACGGCCAGCTCACCATCATCGTGCCACGCCATCCCGAGCGCTCAGATGCGATCGAGGCGATGCTCGTAGAGCAGGGCTTGAAGGTGGCGCGCCGCACCCGCAACAATATACTGTCATCCGATGTGGATGTTTTCCTCGGCGATACGATCGGCGAGATGGGGCTTTATCTGCGCATGACCGAAGTTGCCTTCATGGGCAAATCGCTGTTCAACGAGGGCGGCCAGAATCCGCTCGAGCCCGCGATGCTCGGCTGCGCGATCCTGACCGGTGGCCATGTTCAGAATTTCCGCGATGCCTATCAGGTGCTCGCCCGTCGCGGCAGTGCCCGCATGGTGCGCGACACGGAGATGTTGGCGCGCGGCGTGCATTATTTGCTGACCAACGACACGGCGCGCCGCGGTATGATCGATGCCGGTTTCGTGGCCGTGCATGATATGCGCGGAGCACTGGCAGCAACGATCAAGGGGCTCGAGCCCTATATCAATCCGCTTACGGTGAAGGCGCGGCTGCTGCCGAAGACGATTGCGAACGGTTAAGAAGGGAAGGGCATGGCGGCGGTCAAGCTGGGAGCGATTGCGGGCATTCTTTTCGACAAGGACGGCACGCTGCTCGACTATGACGCGAGCTGGTTGCCGGTTAATCGCGAGCTAGCGAGAATTGCCGCGCAAGGCGATGCCGCCCTCGCGGATCATCTGCTTTCCGCATGCGGCATGGATCCCAAAACAGGCCATATCGTGCCGGACAGCCTGCTGGCAGCAGGCAATACACGGCAGATTTCCGAAGGGCTCGTGGCGGCCGGCTCGAAAGTTGATGTGTCGGAGCTGATAGAGAAGCTTGACGCACTCTTTGCGCATGCGGCGGATTTTTCCTCGCCAGTCACCGATCTCGCCGGCTTTTTCCGCCGACTGCATGAGCGGGGCTACAAGCTCGGGGTCGCCTCCAGCGACAACGAACGCTCCATTCGCCAGACCGCCCGCCGCTTCGGTTTCATCGACTATCTCGATTACATCGCCGGCTACGACAGCGGTTTCGGCACCAAGCCGGAGCCGGGCATGGTGCTCGGCTTCTATGCGGCAACCGGTCTTTCGCCAGCACAGGTCGCCGTTGTCGGCGACAACAATCACGATCTCCACATGGGGCGCAACGCCAGCGTGGGCCTGACTGTTGCCGTGTTGACGGGGACCGGCTCGCGCGAGACGCTGACGGCCGCATCTGACTATTGCCTCAACGACATTACAGAACTGGAGAGCCTGCTCATGCCGGTTGCTCAGTCGGCGTGATCTTGTCAAAGGCTTGCTTTTTCACCCGATTTGCCCTTTCCTGCCGCCTTGCTGAAGGCACAAGGGTGAGGCTGGATTAGACGCATGGTATCGGAAGCACCACCTTTCTGGTGGCGAAAACCGGATTGGCGTGCCTGGGGGCTCTCACCCTTCTCATTCCTGTATGGCCGCATTGCCGGGCACCGCATGGTGAATGGCCTTCGTGCCTCCGTGCCGGTACCGGTCATTTGCGTCGGCAACTTCACGGTCGGCGGGGCCGGCAAGACGCCGACGGCGCTCGCTCTGGCCAAGGTTGCAAAAGCCAGGGGCCTGACGCCGGGCTTTCTGAGCCGGGGCTTTGGCGGATCGCTCGATGTGACGACTGTGGTCGATCCCAAGCATCATCATGCCACGGCTGTCGGCGATGAGCCGCTGCTGCTTGCCCGCGAGGCGCTGACGGTCATCGCACGCCGCCGTGCCGACGGCGCGGAGCGGCTTGTGCGTGAAGGCGCCGATCTCATCATCATGGATGACGGTTTCCAGAGCGCGCATCTCGCCATCGACTATGCGCTTGTCGTGATCGATGCCGGCAGAGGCATCGGCAACGGCCATCTCGTTCCCGGCGGTCCCGTGCGCGCGCCGTTGCGCACGCAGCTTCTCTATGCATCCGCTTTGTTGAAGGTCGGCGATGGCAATGCCGCGGATCGCATCGTTCGGCTTGCCGCGCGGGCCGGAAAGCCTTTCTTCGCCGCCTCCGTTAGGGTGCGCGGCCAGGAGGATCTGCGCGGCCGCAATGTGCTCGCCTTCGCCGGCATCGCCGACCCAAGCAAATTCTTCCGCACGGTCGAGACGCTTGGCGCAAATATCGCAGTGACCCGCACTTTTGGCGATCATGAGCATCCGAGCGAGGACGAGGTTTCCGATATTCTCGACATTGCGTCCCGCGAGGATCTGGAGATCGTCACGACATCAAAGGATTACGTTCGCCTGATCGGCCATCACGGCCGCGCCGATGAGCTGCTCGAGCGTTGCCGCGTCATCGAGATCGATATGGTCTTCGACGATCCGCACGCTCCGGAGCTGATCATCGAGAGGGCGATCGCGACAGCTCGCGAACGGCGTTTACGGGAAGGAAGGATCGGCAAAAGCGGCTAAAGCTGTCGGCCTGTGCCAGGGCACAAGCCAAGATACTCAGCGTTTCTGGTTGGGAAGCGCGCCGGCCCGCTTTTCGGCCTCCAGCGAGGACATCACGTCGGCATAAGGTTCCTGCCGGGCAACGCTCCAGTAGCGCAGCTCATCGAGCGCGATGCGCTGGCCGGTCATGGCGCAGATGACGTAGGAGCCCGGCATCAGGATCTGGAAATCGCCGTCGAGGTAGCGAACTTTCGCCTCGCGGTTTCCATGTCCCTCGAAAAGATTCATCTGCCAGCGTCCTCGATCTCTGTCACCTGTTTGCCATACCGCGCCGGACGGGACTTTTCCAGTCCTTTCGAAACTGGGCGTCTTCAGCTGCGTCCGAAGAGCCGTTCGATGTCCGAGAGCTTCAGCTCTATATAGGTCGGCCGGCCGTGATTGCACTGGCCCGAGCCCGGCGTCGCTTCCATCTGGCGCAGCAGCGCGTTCATCTCCTCCGGCCGCAGCCGCCGCCCTGAGCGTACCGAACCGTGGCAGGCCATGGTCGCGGCCACATATTCCAGCTTGGCGGCAAGCCCGGAGGCCGTATCCCACTCGGCGATCTCATCGGCCAACTGCCGGATCAGGCCCTGCGCATCGACCTCGCCAAGCATGGCCGGCGTCTCCCGCACGGCAATTGCGCCAGGACCGAAGCGCTCCACGGCAAGGCCAAGCTCGCCAAACTCTTCGGCAAACACCATCAACCGGTCGCAATCCTCTTCCGGCAGGTCGACGATCTCGGGGATCAGCAGGACCTGCGAGGACAGCCGCTTCGAGTGCAGGGCCTTGCGCATCGCTTCGAACACCAGCCGTTCATGCGCCGCATGCTGATCGACGATGACAAGGCCGTTATCGGTCTGGGCGACGATATAGTTCTCGTGCAACTGGGCGCGGGCCGCCCCGAGCGGAAAGCGGGCTGGCTCCTCGGCGCGCACCGGCTCGATCGGCGGAGAGGCCTCGGCGCGGGCAGTGGGCATGACAAGCCCGTCGAAGGCAGCTTGAGGTCTTTCCGTGAAACCGTATCCTCCCGCTGTCGCGGTCCTCTCATAAGGGCGTGATGGCGATGCTTCTGGCGTCCAAGGAGCGGCCGCAGGCGATGGCCGCCATCCCGGCTGGAAACCTGAGCGGCCGGCGCTGAAGGCGCGCAGCATGCCGTCGGCGCCCGTTGTCGCGGCACGATCGCCCTCCCGGGCCAGCGCCTCGCGGATCGCGCCGACGATCAGGCCACGCACGAGGCCGGGATCGCGGAAGCGCACATCGGATTTCGCCGGATGCACATTGACGTCCACAAGCGCCGGGTCAACCGTCAGCGAGAGGACGGCGACGGGGTAGCGGCCGGAGGGAATGGTCTCGGCATAAGCGCCGCGGATCGCCGACAGGATCAGCTTGTCCTGCACCGGCCTGCCGTTGACGAAGGCATATTGGTGTGCCGAGTTGCCGCGATTGAACGTGGGAACGCCGGCAAAGCCGGTGAGGCTCACATCCTCGCGCACCGCGTCGAGCGCGATGGCATTGTCCTTGAAGTCGCTGCCGAGGATCTGCGCCATGCGGGCGAGATGGTCGTCGCCAGTTGCGGGAAATTCAAGCGTCGAGCGGTCGCTGCCCGACAGCACGAAGCGCACACGCGGAAAGGCGATTGCCATGCGTTTGACGACTTCGGTGATCGCCGCCGCCTCCGCCCTCTCGGTCTTCAGGAATTTGAGGCGTGCGGGCGTCGCAAAGAACAGGTCGCGCACCTCGACGATCGTACCGGGATTGGCCGCCGCGGGGCGCAGATGCAGCACCTTGCCGCCGGCAACAGCGATCTCCGTGCCGCCGGCCGCACCCGTCCTGCGGCTGGCGATCGACAGCCTTGCCACGGAAGCGATGGAGGGCAGGGCCTCGCCCCGAAAGCCGAGAGTGCGAATATCCTCCAGCGTATCCGAGATTTTCGAAGTGCAGTGGCGCCTGACTGCAAGTTCGAGATCGGCCTCTTCCATGCCTGAGCCGTTGTCGGTTACCCTCAGCAGCGCCTTGCCGCCACCAGCCGTGGCAATCTCGACGCGCGTCGCGCCGGCATCCAGCGCATTCTCGATCAACTCCTTGGCGGCACTTGCTGGCCGCTCGATGACTTCGCCCGCGGCGATCTGGTTGATCAGTGTTTCGGAAAGTTGCTTGATGGCCATGGCTTCATTCTCGTGGATTCGCGTGAGCCTGGAAAGAGGAAAGGCGATCCTCCTGTCATCATCCACCCGTTTCCATCAGGGGCTTTGTTAAAAAATTTAATCAATGTTTAAGGGAATAATGACAGGTTGCGTGACAAGAAGCTTGAAATGACTACAGGTGGCGCGCTCCGTGCACGCTGAAGGCTCTTGATGGCAGGTTGGTGGCCGTCAACTCCCATGAGCCAGGTTCCATCTGTTTCAAGTGCCCAGGCCAGCATGATATTTTCATAAATTTGCCTGGCGGAGTGAATGTCGCTCTGTCGATTTTTCGTGCTGTGAAACTGGTTGGGTGTAGGGATCGGACGAATGACTGCCGGAATTGAAAAGGCAGCCTTGGCAATGATGACTGAAGATGCGCTTTCCGGCGGCAATCTGCAGGCAATGCTCTTTGATGCCCTCTGTGACGGACTTTCCAGCTCCCTCTTCGCCTACGACAAGAACGATCTGCTGCTGTTCGCCAGCCGTCAGGTCCTGAACTTCTTTCCGATCCAACCGGAATTCCTGCGACCCTCGACGCGACTGCGCGACTTCCTGGGCGCCGTCTTCGACACAGGCGTACGGCCTCTGGGCGGCGGCCATGCCAAGTCTTCGGCCAACCGCGACGACTGGATCTCGCAGTGCATCGCCTCGCACTGGCGCGAGCGGTTTGAGACGACCGAACATTTTTCGGATGACCGCTGGGTTCGCATCATCAAGCGCCGGCTGCCGTCTGGCATTGGCGTCTGCATCGTCTCCGATATTTCCGAAGTGAAGAAACGCGAGGAGCAGTGGCGCATCGACATGGAGCGCGTACAGCTTACCGAGGACATCCTCGACAACCTGCCGTTTCCGCTTTTCGTCAAGGACCAGAACCTGGTCTATGTCGCTGTCAACAGGGCGTTCTGCGATAAATACCAGGCCGCGGCCGACGAGATGCTGGGTCGCAAGGGCACCGATCTCTTCTCCACCGATCTTGCCAATCGCTTTCATGAGAGCGACCGACATGTCATCGAAACCGGCGAGATGTCGATCTCGCGGCAGCGCCAGATTGCCCGAGACGGCGTCGAGCGCGATATCGTCACGCGCAAGCAGCGCATCGGCAAACCCGGCCGTTACTTCCTCGTGGGCACCATGCAGGATCTGCCGAAAGACGGAGGCGATTTCGATGAATTCGCCCATGCTTCGCAGATCAGGGAGAACAACGACCGCTCCTATCGGCGCGCCTATGTTCCCATGGCTGCTTTACAAACCATTTCGCGCCGTCCGGCTGCCATGGAGACCTTCGTCCCGGAGAATTTCAGTGGCCGCAAGATTCTGGTCGTCACATCAGATTTTGCCGCGGAGACGGCCGCGCTGAAAACGCTCGGGAATTACGGCTTCGAGGCATGTGTCGTTCATAATGAGAACGAAGAGGCGGCGTTTCTGGATGTGGCAAGCGCGCACGGCGTCAAGATCGATCTTGTGATCGTCGACAATCAGCTCGGCAAGCGCGGCATCGAACTGGCCGAGCGGCAGAACGTAGCCGCCCTGTCCCTCGATGGTTCGCAACTCTCTACCGAGCTTACGTTTCTGATCGCACGTCATTTCAATCGGAATATTCGTGGCGAGCTTGGAGACATTTCGGAGCCGGGGATAGTACAGGAATGGCGGGTCGCCGCCGGCGAAAGCCGCAGCATCCAGATACTCGTCGCCGAAGACAATGATATAAATCAGATCGTCTTTTCGCAGATTCTCGAAGGCCTCGGCTACACCTATGCAATTGCCGCGAGCGGCGATGAGGCAGCGCGAATGTGGAGCGAGCACCGCCCCGAACTGATCCTTATGGATATTTCGCTGCCGGGCCTCAACGGCTTCGAGGCGGCGCGCCTGATCCGTGGCGCGGAAAAGGGCAGCGGATCGCATACGCCGATCATCGGTGTGCTGACCCAGGCTTTCGAGCGCGATCGCAAGGAATGCGGCGAGGCCGGCATGGATGACGTCATCCTGAAGCCGGTCAGCCCTGATATCATCGAGACGGTATTCCAGAAGCACCTGCGCGGCGCCGCCAAAGCGAAAAACAGATAAGTATCGCAATGGTATAGCGCCGATGGCAAGTTATAGCTCACATCGAATGACTGTCACCCTGCCATCCTTTGTTAAGACTTAGCCCTCATGCTTTTCTCAGGGTGGAGAAAACGTCGGAATCGAATATGAAATCGGCTGAAATACCGCTTGGGCCAGTCAGTCAGGAATCGCAGGCAACGGCATATGCCGATCCGCTGACCGGATTGGGCAATCGTCATCGCATGCGCGAGCGCACGCGGCAGCTTTCGCTTGAGCGCGCCAGCGATCCCGCCCCCTTCACCATCGGCATCGTCAATCTGGATGCCTTCAAGCCGATCAATGATCTTTTCGGCGTCGAAGCCGGCGATGAAATTCTCTGCCAGGTTGCGCATCGCCTCAAGGCGTGCATTCCGGATGGTGCGACGGTGACCCGTCATGACGGCGACGAATTCGCCTTCGTCCTGCCGCTGGTCTTTGAGCGCGTCGGCGCCGAAAAATTCGGGCAGATGATCCGCGAGGTGCTGTCGGCGCCATACGATCTTGGCGACCGCAACGTTCGCCTTTCCGCCTCCTTCGGCTTTGCCATCCATCCCTTCGCCGGCGACGAATTCGACGATCTCCTCAAGAATGCCGAGACCGCGCTCTACCGCTCAAAGCGTCGCGGCCGTGGCCAGATCACCGTCTATTCCAAGGAGATCGCACAGGAGATGAAGCGCGCGACGCAGCTCGAGCAGGCGCTGCGCAATGCCATCATTTCCGATGTCATCGATGTGCATTTCCAGCCGATCGTTTCGCTCGCCAATAATATGGTTCTCGGTTTCGAGGCCCTGGCCCGCTGGAACGATCCCGATCTGGGCTTCGTCTCACCTGCCGTCTTCGTGCCGCTTGCCGAGGAGCGCGGCTTTATCGACGCATTATCCGAGGCCCTTTTGCGAAAGGCTGCCGAGGCTGCGCTGTCGTGGCCACGCGAGCTTTTCCTGTCCTTCAATCTGTCCTCGGCGCAGTTGATGGACCCGGGCACCAGCAGCAGCGTCCTTGCCATTCTCGCCCGCGTCGGCCTGGACCCGCATCGCCTGGAGCTTGAAATCACCGAAACGGCTGTCATGAGCTCGGCCGACACAGCGCATCGCATCATTGCCGATCTCAGGGCAGTGGGCGTGCGTATCTCCCTTGATGATTTCGGCACCGGTCAATCCAGCCTCGGCCGCTTGCGCGAATTCATCTTCGACAAGGTGAAGATCGATCGTGCCTTCGTCTCGCGCATGAATTCGGATAGAGCCTCCGAACATATCATCAAGGCGGTCCTTGCCATGTGTGAAGGGCTGGAGCTGCGCGTGGTCGCCGAAGGCATCGAAGAACATGCGGAAGCCGCAAAATTGAAGGCGCTGGGCTGTGCCATGGGGCAGGGCTATTATTTCGGCAAGCCCGTCGATAGCGTCGCCACGCTTCGCTATCTGCAGACCCATTATTTCGAAGCCGCCAGCGAGCGCGAGATCGCATAGGACTGAAAATATAATCCATAAAAACGGCGGCCGGTGAGGGCCGCCGCTTGTCCGTTTATCTGACTACCTGCGTTACTTGTTGGTGGTCGACGATGTCGTCGTGTTGTCCGTTGCCGGCGTTGTCGACGTTCCCGCCGAACTTGCCGCCTTTTCGGAAGCCTGCATCGCGAGCGTCTTGAACTCCGGTGCAGCCTTCAGCGACTCTGCCGTTTCGGTCGTCGTCAGCTTCATGGTGCCATCCTGAGCATTCTGGGTGGCGCTGATCTTGTCGAACGGTACGGCGACGTTCTTCTGGCCCATGCCGAGGAAGCCGCCGACGCCGACGACTGCGGCGACAACACCGCCCTGCTTCTGCAGTATCAGGTCGTTGATGCTGCCGATGCTTTCGTTCTGACCGTTATAAACCGACTGGCCCATATAGGTCTTTGCACTGATCTGGTCTGCCGACTGTTCGGTCAGATTACCGGCCTGTTCCGTGCCAGTCATGGCGGCGGGAGCCTGTGCCTTGGTCTGCGGAGCCGGGCTATCCGGCTTCGTGGCGTCGGGCGTGGCCGGAGCCGTCTGCGACAACGGTGCGCCGCTACCGCCGGTCGACGGTTGCTGCGACTGCGCAAACGCCATTGGTGAGAGTACGGATGCAGTGGCAAAGATTGCGCCTGCAGCGACGGAAGTGAAGAGTTTCCCAGTCATCGTGAACCTACCTTTCATTCTGATGGGCATGCTTTGAGAGGCGCATGCATACCAGCACGAGTGAAGCCTTTGTTTGCTGACCATCATCGTGCCGGTCTTAAAGGCAAATGGTTGAATGGGGCTTTGGTTCCGTTAAAAGTTGCAAAAGGCAAATGTACTCAAGCTACAGTCAAAGGGAATATTATGGAAAAACAATCTGTTATGTAGATGAAAAACAACCTTAAAGATATTGAGCGGGGTGTCGGCGACGGATCACATCCGCGCTGATCCCTGGCGACACATGGCTTGATGCATCACGGCGCTAATTCGTATTACAGGCACCGCCTTCACACCCGCAGAGAGCGAAGGCGGGACACAATCAAAGCTTGTATGGCGGATCGAAAACGCCCCTGACCGTCGCGCCAAGTTCCAGAAGCGCGCCGGCTTGTGGCTGCATGGAACGGGCCTCGTCATCAAGCCCTTCCCAGGCGGTCGTAACCGCCAGCCGATCGGCGTTCTTGCCGATGAAGGCGGGGCAGGAGGGCTGCATCGCGGGCACACGATAGCGCTCGATACGCAGGCCGTCCGGGCTGTACTTGTCGACGAAGCCGGAACCCCAGCGCGCGTTCCAGATATAGCCGTCGGCATCGCAGACCGAGCCGTCGAGACCGCCCGGGTCTTCCATGCTGTCGACCATGACGATCGGTTCGCCCACCGGCAGCCCCGTTTCCGCATCGACCAGCACGCGCATGAGCTGGCTGATGCGGGTATCGGTGAAATAACCGATCGTGCCGTCTGGCGAGAAGCAGATGGAATTTGGAATACTGATCTGGTCGAAGATCTTGGTGACCTTGCCGCCGGCGGCCACATGATAGATGGCGCCAGCCTGCGTCTCGGCACGCTTGCCCATGGTGCCGATCCACAGGGACCCGGAGACATGCGTGCGCCCATCATTGGAACGGTTCTCAGGCTTGTCGGCCTCGATCGCCGCATAAAAGCTCAGCTCGCCGCTGGCGATGTCACGCAGGAACAGCCCTTCTTCGGTGGCGATCATCTGCCGCTCCGCATCGACGCGGGCGAGCACGCTCGCCATCATCGGCAGCTCATGAACCTGCTTCTTGCCGGTCGGCAGATGCAGCTCGTGCAACTCCTTCCCGAGGATATTGAACCACCAGACCGTGTCCGTATCGGGATCGTAGGTTGGGCCTTCTCCGAGGACAGATGAAGTATTGCAGAGAATATTGCCCTGAAAATCATGAATATCGGTCACAGATCAGGCTCCTATGGCTGCGTCATAGGCATAGATGGTGGCTTTGGCGCGTTCGGCAACCTCTGCCGCCGTCATCCCCGGCTTGTAAAGGCTGGTGCCGAGACCGAAAGCCAGAACGCCGGCCTTGGTGTAATCAGCGAAATTCTTGTCCGAAACGCCGCCGACGGCAGCAATAACAAGCTCCGGCGGCAACACGGCGCGAATAGCGGTAATGCCGGAAGCGCCGAGCACACCCGCCGGGAAAAATTTAAGACCCGTGGCGCCGGCCCTTGCCGCGGAAAGCGCCTCCGTGGCGGTGAACACGCCGGGCATTGTCACCATGCCCTTGTCGCGGGCGCGGCTGATGATCGCAGGCTCGACATTCGGCGTGACGAGCAGCTTGCCGCCGGCGCCGTCCAGTCTGTCGACATCCTCGATGGTCAGCACCGTGCCGGCTCCGATCAGGCAATCGGCAGGCGCCATCTTGGCGGCGATCTTAATCGAGCGGAAAGGTTCGGGCGAGTTCAACGGGATCTCGATGGCCGTGAAGCCGGTCTCGATCAGAGCGCCGACGATATCAGCCGTTTCTTCCGGCTTGATGCCGCGAAGAATGGCAATGAGCGGGCGCTTCATGGGAGGGAAGGGAATGCGGGTGGTCATCAGCTTTTGCTTTCGTTCTTGAGCCAGATCGCTTCCGCCGCTGCGGAAAGGCCGCGACGGACAGCGGCATCGGCATCGATGGTCTTGTAGGAGAGAGATAGGGTGCGGAATGCATCCTCGTAGAGAGTCTGCAGGCGTCCGGAGGCGACGAGCATGATGGAAGCTCCCTGTCCGGCGGAAGCCAGGGCGCCGGCGATCTCGGCGCCGATCAGCGTGCCTGATATCAATGCCTGGGCGCCGGCAGCCGACAGCCCGTGCAGAAGCTGGCCGGAGCGGGCGGTGAACAGCAGACTGGTAGCGAGCGCCGGCTTGTCGAAAGCAGCCTTGAGGGCGACGTCGAAGGCCCCGGTATCGGCGGGCATGTCGGCGCTGCCGGCAACGGCATGCGACAGGATGCTATGCTTGGTGATGACGTCAAAGAGCTCGCCGGTCATGAAGGTCGAGAAACCCGTGACCTGGCCGTCGAGCACGCGCACCCATTTCGAATGCGTCCCCGGCATGCAGACGATTTGCTCGCCCTTCGCGTCGGCGGCAATCGCGCCGAGCAACTGCGTTTCCTCGCCGCGCATGACGTCAGGCGCTTGCCTGCTGCGTTGCGCCAGACCTGGCAGGATGCGAACGTCGCGCGACTGTCCGGGAACGGCGACCGCGCCGGTGAGAATGGCGGCAAGCGATGTCGGCGTGTCGATGTAGCCGGCTTCCACCCAGCCTTGGCGCGCTCCTGCCATGCCACAGACGATCACGGGAATATCCGCTGGGGCCGAGAGGGCATCCAGATGGGTCTGCAGCACCTTGGCAAAGCCGGCCTGGGCCGCCGTGGTCATGCCTTCGCCGCTACGGCGCTCCCCCAGTATGCTGCCGTCCTTGCCGATCAGCCAGAGCCGGAAACTGCTGGTGCCCCAGTCCACCGCGACATATGCGGGTTTAGTCATAAGAAAATGCTCCGATTCTTCACTAGAAAATGCCACCGTCGACGGTAATGGCTTGCGCGGTGATGCTGCCTGAGCAGTCCGAGGCGAGGAAAAGCACCGGGCCGATCAGATCGGCGGCCTTCAACACGCGCTTGAGGCATTGCCGCTCGACGGTCTTGGCCATGCCTTCTTCCGTCAGCCAGAGCTCAAGCTGTCTCTCCGTCACGATCATGCCGGGCAGAACGGCGTTGACGCGGATGTTTTCCGGGCCGAGGCGGCCCGCGAAACTCTTGGTCAGCCCGATAATGCCGGATTTCGCAGTAGCGTAGGAGGAAAGCGCCGGCGGGTTCATCTTGAAGACGATCGAGGAGAAGTTGATTATCGCGCCGCCACCGGCCGCCCGCATGCCGGGCGCTGCCGCCTGCGATACGAAGAAGACCTGCTTGAGGTTGATCGCCTGGCTATTATCCCAATATTCCTCGGTGGTCGTGTCGATATCGTGCCGGTCGTCCCAGGCCGCGTTGTTGACGAGCACGCGGATCGCACCGAGATCGGATTCGACCGCTGCGACGGTGCTCCTGATGGCGCCGACATCGCGCAGATCGGCGTGATAGAAGACGACGGGATGTGCCGACTGCGCCGAAAGCCGGGCGGCAAGCACCTTGCTCGGCTCTTCGGCAATGTCGATGAAGGCGACTTTCGCGCCTTGCCTGGCGAACCCTTCGACGAGTGCCGCGCCGATGCCGGAGCCGCCGCCGGTGATCAGCACGGTTCGATCCTTCAGATCGGGAAATTGTGCCTGCGTCTCGGTCAAGGTTTCTTCCCTCCCAGGATCGATGATATCTGTAGTTCCATTATTTGGAATGAAATTTGACTATATGGAATTATCGGATTACCCTTCCATCGTGTCAAGGATGCGGCGGCAGTGCCAGCGATAAATGAAGGGCGCATGGGTCTGAATTCGGATGGCGAAAAAGGGGATAGCCGCCGCGGCCGTGAAACCGGCACGCTTGGAAAGCTCATGGCGCTGGTCGACCATGTGGCGCTCGCCGATGGTCCGATGCGTTTCACGGACATCCTCTCATTGTCTGATCAGCCGCGTGGTACGCTGCATCGGCAATTGTCTCACCTCGTCGAGGAAGGACTTTTGGAGGTCGACCGTGACGGGCGCTACCTTATCGGCATCCGGCTTCTGAACCTTGCGTCGCGCAGCTGGGCGCGTAACGAATTCCGCGCCGTGGCCGAACCGCATTTGCGCCACTTGCAGGAATTGACCGGCGAAACCGTGCATCTCGGTGTCTTGCGCGGCTCCGAGGTCATCTATCTCGACAAGGTGGAAGGCCGACAGTCCGTGCGCATGTATTCCCAGATCGGCAATGCCTCGCCGGCCTATTGCACGGGAGTTGGCAAGGCGGCGCTCTCCGCACTGGACGATCTCGATCTCGCCGGGCGGATCGCCGCTCTCGAGTTTCGACCCTACACCCAGCATACTCATCGCAATGCCGCCCGGCTGCTTGCCGATATCGTGGAGATCAGGGTGCGCGGCTATGCCTTCGATCGCGAGGAGCACGAGAGCGGCATATGCTGCGTTGCCGCACCGATCCGTGCAGATGATGGCGGTATGCTGGCGGGCGTCTCGGTGACCGGTCCGGCCTATCGCGTGACATCGCAGAAATTGCAGCAATGGGCGCCCCTGGTGGTGGCCGCCGCCGATTCGATCATGACGGATATGCGCAACCGGCTGGGTCCGAAGCGATAGCTCGACATGTTTTCCGCAAGTGGCCGCTGAATTGCATTGAATTAATGCTTCAGGCGCTGGGCCTTAGCAAAATTGCACGCTTATCTCGAATTTGCTTGTTGAGAAGCGCGTAAGAACTGCCATTATCCTCGCGTGACTACTGGGCGCGTGAAGGGGTTTGGTGAAATGACGACCGGACATCGTAGTAACGAGCGTTGAGGCGGGCGAGATCCTGAGAAAATTATATTTGAACAAGTGCCGGCTACCGACGTTGGTACGATGACCTCCCGGGGCCAAGAGACGGAAATTTCGTATTTTTCCCTTTTTTACATAAAGAAGACTGATGATGGCGGCATTGGTGCAGGTGGGAACGTCTCCTCGCGGCGAGGATTACATCGACGAAGTCAGCAGGCTGAAGACCCAATTCGATGTGTTTCGGTTCATGAAGCGATTGACGGAGGCCTATCGTTGCCGGGCCTTCATGGTCATCAATCTGCCGCCGATCACCTCCTTCGAGTTACAGAGCAATTCGGTGATCAACAACTGGCCGGCTGAGCTTCTGTCCATCTATGATCAGGAAGTGTTGTTGCCGACCAGCCCGGTGTTGCAGCGCTTGCGCACCTCGACGTTGCCCTTTGTCTACGAGGTCTCCACGAGCCCGAATAGGGAAGAGAGCAAGTCGCAGCTCGCGGTCGCTTTGTTCGAGCGTTTTCGCATGACACGCTTCATCTACCTGCCGGCCCATGATGTGTCAGGCGTTCGCGGAGCGGTTTCGCTGGCAGGCGATCGCGAGCTTTTCTCGCGCGAAGAGGTCAAGGATCTCTTCTACATTGCAACCCATGTCTTCGATCGGCTTGCAGAGATCCGCAATCTCGACGTCCGCGTTGTCGATGCACTCACCGATCGCGAGATCGATTGCCTGAACTGGACGGCGGCCGGCAAAACCAGCGCCGAAATTGCCGAAATCCTCACGCTCTCGGAACATACCGTCAATCACTATCTGAACCGGGCCACCAAGAAGCTCGATACCGTCAACCGCACGCAAGCGGTTGCCAAGGCGCTCCGCGTCGGGCTGATAAAATAGGCCCCATTCGTGGACATCGGTCCGAGCGGATATTTTGTTTCGCGAGCGATCGACGGCCGAGCTGCTCCCAATTGAACGAAATTCAGGCAGCATCCTGAGCGAATTTTGTGCGCTGCAAATAAAAACTGATGGAGCGCTTTGCGGCGCTTCGCCGCTTAATTGGGCGTATCTTCCTCAAGTATTTGAAAAATATAGACTTATCTGTCTTTGACGAAATTGGCACGCTTCCTGCTTGTTAACAGACAGAGGTCCAGAGGGGACTTTGATAACAGCGCCGATCAATGCGCGCGGATCAAACAACCGTCGTCGATGCCATCGCCTTAGCTTCTCCCGGCGAAAGGTATCGGCGGCGGTTGTTGCTTATTTGGCACGCTGATCAATTCGGTAGGGTTGAAAGCAAGATTTTTGCGACGTCGCCCTACTTCTTTCCAAACTTTGCTTTATGCCGGCCCGCACAAATGTCTTTCGTCTTGGGAGAGCGTTGCGGCTGGTAGGGTCATAGACCCGGCGGACCTGCTGGCCGCAACGGATGACGCTTTTTGTCGAAGCCGCCCTGAATTTCGTTTGGCGAAGCCCTCTCGCTCCACTATCTAAGCCATAGAGATTCCGGAAGGCGCGCGACTTGATGCCTTGCTCCGGATGAAGATTGCGCAGTGAGGATGGAATGGCAGACATCACCAAGGAACAGGTGCTGGAGACGCTGAAGACGGTTCGCGGCCCGGACCTGGAGCACAGTATCGTTGAGCTCGGCATGGTGTCGGATGTCTTCATTTCCGATGGCAAGGTCTATTTCTCCATCACTGTTCCTGCCGAGCGCGCCAAGGATCTTGAGCCGATGCGCCTTGCGGCCGAGCGCGTCATCAAGCAAATGCCCGGTGTCAAGGGTGCCATGGTGGCGCTGACCGCCGACAAGAAGGCCGGCGCCCCGGCGGCTCGCCCGGCGCCGCCGCAAGCTGCCCCGCATACCCATTCCCATCCGCATGCCCCGCAACAGCCGCCCCGCGCCGCCAAGATCGGCGTTCCGGGTGTCGGCGCCATCATCGCGGTCGCGTCGGGCAAGGGCGGCGTCGGCAAATCGACGACGGCGGTCAATCTTGCGCTCGGCCTGTTGGCCAATGGCTTGCGCGTCGGCATCCTGGACGCCGACGTCTACGGCCCGTCGATGCCGCGCCTGCTGAAGATTTCCGGTCGTCCCACCCAGATCGATGGCCGCATCATCAATCCCATGGAGAATTACGGTCTCAAGGTCATGTCGATGGGCTTTCTCGTCGAGGAAGAGACCGCGATGATCTGGCGCGGGCCGATGGTTCAGTCCGCGCTCTTGCAGATGCTGCGCGAGGTTGCCTGGGGCGAGCTCGACGTGCTCGTCGTCGACATGCCGCCCGGCACGGGTGACGTGCAATTGACCATGGCGCAGCAGGTGCCGCTTGCCGGCGCCGTCATCGTCTCCACCCCGCAGGACCTGGCATTGATCGATGCGCGCAAGGGCCTCAACATGTTCCGCAAGGTTGAGGTTCCCGTCCTCGGCATCGTCGAGAACATGAGCTATTTCATCGCTCCGGATACGGGCGCGCGTTACGATATCTTCGGCCATGGCGGTGCGCGCAAGGAAGCCGAACGCATCGGCGTGCCCTTCCTTGGCGAAGTGCCGCTGACCATGAGCATTCGCGAGACCTCCGACGCCGGCACGCCGCTCGTCGCCGCCGAACCGGAAGGCGTCGTCGCCGGTATCTATCGCGAGATCGCCGCCAAGGTCTGGGCACAAGTGGCCAATACACCGCTACGCGCCGCGCCCGCCATCGTGTTTGAATAATTCACAGCGGCATATCCGCTTTCTCCGTCGCGACGGATTGTCTTGCCGGCATCGTGTGCTATGACTTCGCAGAATTCGGGAATCTGCGGTGAAAGCGCGCAATGAAGAGGTTGTGACTTGATTCTTTGCGAGCTTTGCTGCATATGCGCCGCCGGCGTGGAACTGGTCGGGCATGTCCGATGACCGCCCTCCGCCGATCGGTGGTTTTATTTCGTCCGACTAGGCTGGGTCGCCAGGACGGACGAAGGATTGGTACAGCAGCGCAATGGAACATGGACACGGATTCCCGGCCGGACCGGCGGGATACGACCGGAGTTTTATGAGTTTTTTTCATTGGCCATTGGTGGGATCGCGGCGAGTGCGTGCAAAACGCCTTGGCTGTAGCTTTGTCTCCGCTGCTCTGGGAGCCAGCAGTTGATAACTGCCCATTGCTCAGATTCAAAGCCACTTGTGCTTTCCGACCTTTCGGCTGCCGCTCACTTGCCCGACAATGTGATCTGGATTGACATGGTCGATCCCACGCGCGAGGAAGAAGCCAACATCGAGCGCCTGCTTGGGCTCGAAGTGCCGACGCGAGAGGACATGAAGGATATCGAGCCGTCGAGCCGGCTCTATGTCGAGAACGGCTCGGTTTTTCTGACGGCCTCGCTATTGTGGAAGGCCGATACCAATCTGCCGATGCTGACCGACGTCGCCTTCATCCTGACGGGACATCGGCTGGTGACGATCCGTTATGCGCAGCCGAAATCCTTCGCACTGTTCATCGCGGCTCTGCCGCGCATTCCCCAGGAGCGGCGTACCGGTATCGCGCTCCTGACCATGCTTTTGGAAACGATCGTCGACCGTACCGCGGAGGTCCTTGAACAGACGGTCTCCGGTATCGATATATTGTCGGCGCATGTGTTCGGCGATCGCGTCAAGAAGATCCGCCGCCCTGCAAACTATCTGGAAGAGAAGCTCAAGGACATTGCGGGCTACCATCGTACCATCAGCAAGGTGCGTGACAGCCTGAGTTCTTTGTCGCGGCTGCTGACCTTCCTTCATACCATATCCGCCATGCAGCAGGACCATGAGGCCAAGGAATTGTGCCGCAATGTCTCGCGGGATGTGCAATCCCTGTCGGAGCATGCATCTTTCGTCGCAGGGAACATTACGTTCCTGCTGGATGCATCGCTCGGACTGATCAATATCGAGCAGAACACCATCATCAAGATCTTCTCGATAGCATCTGTTGTGTTTCTGCCGCCGACGCTCGTGGCATCCGTCTATGGCATGAATTTCGAGCTTATGCCCGAACTGCATTTCGCCTTCGGATACCCGGCCTCGTTGCTGCTGATGGTCGTATCCGCCATCGTCCCGTTTTTCTTTTTTCGCTGGAAAGGCTGGCTCTGAGAGTCTAGTGGTCCTGAATGTCTAACCAAACCGATCATTCTCCCGATGGGAAAATGAACCCTCGTAAGCTTGCCTACCTCGCCCTCGGATCGGTCGGCGTGGTCTATGGTGACATCGGCACGAGCCCGCTCTATGCCTTTCGCGAGGCACTGAAACCGGTGGCCGTCGATGGCCTGACGCGCAACGAAGTGATCAGCGTCGTCTCGCTGATGTTCTGGGCGCTGACCATCATCGTCACGATCAAATATGTCCTTTTTCTGCTGCGCGCCGACAATGACGGCGAAGGCGGCACGCTGTCGCTCCTGGCGCTGTTGATGAAGACGGCAAATGGCCATACCGCCATCCTGATGCTGCTCGGATTGCTGGGTGCCGCACTTTTTCTCGGCGACGCGATGATCACTCCGGCGCTCTCGGTGCTTTCCGCCGTAGAGGGTCTGAAGCTGGTGACGCCGCAGCTGTCGGCCTATATCGTGCCCATATCGGTTGCGATTCTGGCGCTGCTCTTTGCGATCCAGTCGCATGGCACCGGCGCCGTCGCCCGCTTCTTCGGCCCGATCACGGCGCTCTGGTTCATCATGATGGGCGTCGTCGGCATCATGCACATCTCCGATGACTTCGGCATTCTCGCGGCCCTCAATCCCTGGTATGCGGTGAACTTCCTCATCAAGGAGGGCTTTCTTGGCGTGGTCGTGCTCGGCGCGGTCTTCCTGACCGTGACGGGCGCGGAAGCGCTGTACGCCGACCTCGGCCATTTCGGCCGCCGGCCGATCCAGTGGGCCTGGTTCGCGCTGGTGTTTCCGTCGCTGACGCTGAACTATTTCGGCCAGGGCGCTTTGGTGCTGCGCGAACCGCTTGCCATGTCGGATCCCTTCTTCCTGATGTATCCGCGCTGGGCCATCCTGCCGGTGGTCATCCTCGCCACCATGGCGACGATCATCGCCAGTCAGGCTGTTATAACAGGCGCTTTTTCGCTCACGCGTCAGGCGATCCACCTGGGCTTCCTGCCGCGCATGGAAATCCTCTTCACCTCCGAGACCAATACCGGCCAGATCTTCCTGCCGTCGGTCAACGCCGTCCTGTTCTTCGGCGTCATCTTCCTGGTGCTGAGCTTCAAGACCTCGGATGCCCTGGCGACGGCCTACGGTATCTCGGTCACCGGTGCGATGGTCGTCACCTCGATCATGGCTTTCGAGTTCGTCCGCGTTCGCTGGAATTGGACGCTGCCCATGGCTATCGCCGTGCTGGCGCCGCTGGTGCTGCTGGAATTCGTCTTCCTTGGCGCCAACCTGCTGAAGATCCACGATGGCGGCTATGTACCGGTGCTGATCGCAACCGCCTTCACGGTGATCATGTGGACCTGGCGTCGCGGCACCGCGATCCTCATGGAAAAGACGCGGCATACCGATATCCCGCTGTCATCCTTCGTCAGCTCGATCGAGCGCAAGAGCGATCATTCGCCGGCGCACGTGCCGGGCACGGCGATCTTCCTGACCAGCGACCCGGAATCCGCGCCTGCCGCGCTGCTCCACAATCTGAAGCATAATCACGTCCTGCACGACAAGAACGTCATCCTGACGATCCGCACCATCAACAAGCCGCGCGTCGCCCAGGAAGACCGCTACTCGGTCGAGAAGGTCTCCGACCGCTTCTCGCGTGTCGAGCTGCGTTTCGGCTTCATGGAATCGCAGAACGTCTCGCAGGCGCTCGCGACCCTGCGCAAGACGGGCCTGAAGTTCGACATCATGTCGACCTCCTTCTATCTCGGGCGCCGCAAGCTGGTGCCCGATGCCAAGTCGGGCATGCCGCACTGGCAGGATCGGCTCTATATCGCGCTTGCCAACGCCGCGACCGACCCGTCGGACTACTTCCGCCTGCCGGCCAACCGCGTGGTGGAACTGGGCTCGCACGTCATCATCTGAGGCAGATGCTATCGCTATTTTGTCAAAGGCCTGGTGGATATCCGCCGGGCCTTTTTCTTTCAGGCTTTCGCTTTCCCATTGATGAGCGCGCCTTTGCGCGAATTAACCATCCATCAAGGTTAATGGGAGATTATTCCGGCTCTTAGTTCCGAGTGCCGTTTGGAGTCCGGTGTTGTCTCGTCCGCCTCATATCAGCCGAAAATTGCGGTTTCTTCCAAAAAATTGGATATCTCCAGCCGTCTTCGGGCTTTGCGCCTGGCTGATCTTTCCATCGACGGCTGCCTACGCCGATCTCGCCGGCCTGCTTTCGGGTATCGACAGGGAGGGCAGCAACTGGCGCATGGTGATCACCAACTCGCCGGCGGGCTCCACCCACCAGGCAGAACTGGCCTTCGGCGATGCAAAGACGGCGGCGGCCGTTGGCGATGGCGGTCTCGTGATGCCCGATGGCCGCCGCGTAGCCTTCCTTTCCGAGCAGAAGGGCAGCGATCCCCGGCCGGATGAGGAGCGCATCAATCGTCGGGACAAGAAGGGCCGGGTGGTTTCCGTCGCGCCGATGTTGCCGCCGAAGGATTTTTCCGCAGGCTCTGTGCTGCAGCGGCAAAGCATGCTGTTTCGGCAGGAATCGGACACCGGCGAGCGGACCGCGTTCCTGAAGCCGAAACTCGGCGGCAAGGAGATCCAGATTGCCACCGCCTTCTACAAGAAGCAGCCGCCGCAGCCGGACGACGGTGTGCCGACCTATCTGGCGAGCCTGGTCACCAATCAGAATGCCGATGTTTTGGCCGCCGCCTATGCGTCGCCGGCGCCGGACTATGCCCGGACTTCGCCTTTCGATTCCATCCTTGCCAAGGATCAGGATGGCGAGGGCCGTTTCGTGCCGCAGATTGGGCCGAAGGATCATCCCTGGGCCGCCAATGTCCTGCCGCCTTCGGTATTCTCCTCCGATGAGCAGCAATGCCTCGCCACGGGCATCTATTTCGAGGCGCGCGGGGAATCGGTCAAAGGGCAGGCGGCCGTCGCCCAGGTCATTCTCAATCGCGTCCGCAATCCGGCCTACCCCAAGACCATCTGCGGCGTCGTCTACCAGAATGATGACTGGCACAATGCCTGCCAGTTCTCCTTTGCCTGCGACAGCGTCAAGGACCGGGTCAACTCACCGGAGCATTGGCGCATCGCCCGTCAGGTTGCCATGGCCGTGACCGCCGGCAAGATCTGGCTTCCGGAAGTCGGCTCAGCCACCCACTATCATGCTGTTTATGTCAGGCCGAAATGGGCGGCATACATGGTGAAGGTCGGCCGCATCGGCATGCACATCTTCTATCGCACCTATGGCGGCGGATGGAGCTGACGCGATCGTGCCGGTGAATTGAGGCGCCTTGAAGCCTCATGGCTGGCAAAAAAGCCACAAGAAACTGCGGGCTGAAGAGGATTCTTCGGCTCAGTTTCCGCCCGGCAAGGCTTCTTTAGCGTAAACTCATGATTTAATTGGGCTAATTAATGGCTGGACAGATGGTGTCTACGCCTTGACTATGCTTTTTCCTAAAACTATGTTGCGCGCGACTTCAAAACGGGCCGAAAGGTGGCGAAACCTGCCGTTCGTTTACGCGTTGACCGGGGAAATGGGATACGCGCAACGAAAATGGGAGGATGTCACCATGACGGATGATCGCGACGAAAGTCTGGAAAAGCGGCGTGCGGAGCTGGGAGCCGAACTGGCAAGCAAGCGCGCTGCGGTGAGAGAGGATGAATCGGGGGAGGTTCGCGCCGAGGTAAGCCGCAAGGGCTACGCTCAGGCGATGAAGCTTTCCAGTGAATTCATTGCTGCCATCATCGTGGGCGCTGTTCTGGGCTATGTCTTCGACCGTTTTGTCGGTACGGCGCCGTGGGGCATGATTATTTTGCTGCTTCTCGGATTTTGTGCCGGCGTGCTGAATGTGCTGCGCTCCGCGGGCAAGGTGGCGACACCGGGGCTCGAGGAGCGTGGGCCAGATAAGAAATGAGCGGAAACAACGCCGGGGGCGCTGTTTCCAAGTAAGAGGCATCCGTTCGGCAGAGCGGAAAAATGAAAGAGAACAAGCGGTGGCAAACGGACCTACCCATCAGTTCCTGATCTTCAAGATTATCCCGATCGATATCGGTGGAATTGATTTTTCGTTCACCAACGCTTCCTTGTTCATGGTCGCCTCCGCAGTGCTCTCTGCCGGCTTCCTGTATTATGCCAGCGCGCCGCGCGGCGTCATTCCGACGCGGGCTCAGTCCGTGGCGGAAATGGCCTACGAGTTCATCGCCTCCATGTTGAAGGAAGGGGCGGGGACGAAGGGAATGAAGTTCTTCCCGCTGGTCTTCTCGCTCTTCATGTTCGTGCTGACGGCCAATCTGCTCGGCATGGTTCCTTATTTCTACACCATCACCAGCCAGATCATCGTCACCTTCGCGCTGGCGCTCCTGGTCATCCTGACGGTCATTATCTACGGTTTCATCAAGCACGGTTTCGGCTTCCTCAAGCTCTTCGTGCCGCAGGGCGTCCCGGGCATTCTTCTGCCGCTGGTGGTGATCATCGAGATCATCTCCTTCCTGTCCCGGCCGATTTCGCTCTCCGTTCGTCTTTTCGCCAACATGCTCGCCGGCCATATCACGCTCAAGGTGTTCGCAGGCTTCGTCGCCTCGCTCGGAGCTCTTGGCGCGCTTGGCATCGGTGGCGCCATTCTTCCCCTCATCATGACCGTCGCCCTCACCGGTCTCGAATTCCTAGTCGCCTTCCTTCAGGCTTACGTCTTTGCGGTACTGACTTGCATGTACCTCAACGACGCAATCCACCCGGGTGGCCACTAAGGATAAAGACATTGGCGTCTAAGGGCGTCAGTCATTCACCGCACAACCATTTCAAAGGAGTTCAACATGGACGCGGAAGCAGCAAAGTTCATCGGCGCAGGTTTGGCTTGCTTTGGTATGGCCGGCACGGCTCTTGGCCTCGGCAATATCTTCGGCAGCTACCTGTCCGGCGCACTGCGCAATCCGTCTGCCGCTGACAGCCAGTTCGGCCGTCTGGTATTCGGCTTCGCCGTTACGGAAGCTCTGGGCATCTTCTCGCTGCTCATCGCTCTCCTCCTGCTCTTCGCCGTCTGATATCAGCGGCGTCATAGATCACGGTTCGCGAGCTGCGAGCCGTGATTCTTTGTATTTGCAGACCACCTGGAGGTGAGCATGTTTGTGACCCCGGCATACGCTGACGAAGCACCGCCGGCCGCCGGCGAGGTGCACACGGAAACGGGTGCGCCCGAGCAGGGCCATCACGCCGGCGTATTCCCGCCGTTCGACCATACGACCTACGCGTCACAGCTGCTTTGGCTGGTGATCACCTTCGTTATCTTCTACGTGGCCATGCAGAAGATCGTCATTCCGCGCGTTGGCAGTATCCTGGAGAGCCGGCATGACCGTATCGCCCAGGATATCGAGGAAGCCTCGCGTCTGAAGGCTGAAGCCGACGCTGCTGTCGCGACCTACGAAAGCGAATTGGCCGCTGCGCGCGCCAAGGCAAATTCGATCGGCGCCACCGCCCGCGATGCCGCCAAGGCAAAGGCCGAGGAAGATCGCAAGGCAATCGAAGCAAGCCTTTCCGAGAAGCTCAAGGCCGCTGAGGCTCGCATTGGCGAGATCAAGCAAAAGGCTTTCGGCGATGTCGGAGCGATCGCGGAAGAGACGGCTGCTGCCGTCGTCGAGCAGCTGGTCGGCAACGTCGCCGGCAAGGCTGATGTCGCTTCGGCCGTTGCCGCAGCATCCGCCAAGCGGGAGGGTTGATCCATGACATTTGCTCTTGATGAAACTTTCTTCGCTTTTGTCGCGCTTCTCATCTTCATCGGCCTGATCGTCTATCTGAAGGTTCCGGGCATGATGGCGAAGTCGCTGGACGACCGTGCCGATCAGATCCGCAACGAACTGGCAGAAGCAAAGCGCCTGCGCGAAGAGGCCCAGCACCTGCTGGCCGAATACCAGCGCAAGCGTAAGGAAGCTGAAGCAGATGCGGCGAACATCGTTGCGGCTGCCGAGCGTGAAGCTCAAATGCTGACGTCGGAAGCCCGCAAGAAGACGGAGGAATTCGTCGCCAACCGCACGGCGCTGTCCGAGCAGAAGATCAAGCAGGCGGAAGTCGATGCGATGAAGGCGGTTCGTTCCGCTGCCGTCGACCTGGCAATTGCCGCTGCTGAATCCGTGCTTGCGCAGAAGACCGGTGGAAGCGTTCAATCGGGCCTCTTCAACGACGCAGTCAATGAAGTGAAGACCCGGCTGAACTGAGCCCGAGAGATCGAAATTCAAAAGAGCCCCGCTTCGGCGGGGCTTTTTTGTTTCTGCCTCCTGTCTTCCCGGTGTTTGACTAAGACCGCCTTCCGCATCTAGATCATTTGAGCGCGCGGGGAGGGTAGATGCAGATGTTGGACAGTGAGGAACCGTTTCGTCAGGGCGATCACATCCTGCGGCCGGTTCGCCCATGGACATCAAGCGTTCATGCCCTGCTGGCCGCCTTGCGGCGACATGACTTCGCTGCGGCTCCGCTGCCGGCTGGATTTGATGCGGTCTGGGAGAAGGTCACCTATCTGCCCGGAACCACCGGCGATCTCGATGACAACGTCGAAATGCGCTCCGAACTGGCCTTGCGGTCGGCAGCATCACTCCTCCGTCGCTTTCACGATTGTTCCGCGCTGTTCCTGCAGGACCTCGCACCAAACTACACATGGCAGCTGCCATCCCGCACGCCAGGCGAAGTCATCTGCCATGGGGATTTCGCACCCTATAATGTCGTGCTGAATGACGGCAGGGTGACTGGCATCATCGACTTCGAGACGGCTCATCCCGGCCCTCGGTGCTGGGATCTGGCCTATGCCGTCTATCGCTGGGCGCCGCTGTCCTTAGGCATCGGGGTGGAAGGCTTGGATGGGCTGGACAACCAGATCCGGCGTGCCCGCATCTTTGCCGATGCCTATGGGATGTCGGCTGCAGAACGCCGGTCTCTGCCCGATACCGTCGTCGAACGGCTCGAAGCGTTGCTGACATTCATGGAGAAGCAGGCGGAGTGCGGCGTCGAGCGATACCGCCGGAACCTGCAGGATGGGCATGACCAAATTTATCGTCTGGACATAGCCTACGTCACCCAATGGTCGGCGGAGATCATGGCAGGGCTGGCCGAGTGAGAGAAGGTAGCGACACGCTGCTGTCTCAGACGGCTTCTTTCTTCAGAGGCCGAAAGGTCATGCGGTGCAGCGAGCACGGCCCATGCTGCTCGATACCGGCGCGATGCTGTGCCGTTCCATAGCCGGCATGAGCTGCGAAGCCATAGGCGGGAAAGACAGCACCTGCCCGGGTCATCATCCGGTCGCGCGTCACCTTGGCGACGATCGAAGCGGCGGCGATCGAGAAGGAGCGCGCATCGCCCTTGACCACGGCCTTTCCGGGGCAGGCAAGGCCCGCTGGCACGTCGAGACCATCCGTCAATACATAGCTTGCCGGCATCGCCAGACCGCAAATGGCCCGGCGCATCGCGTCGAGGCTTGCCTTGCGAATATCCGTCGTGTCGATGCGTGTAGCACTCGAGGAAGCAATGGAGACGGTTGCCGTCGCGAGGATTTCGACAAACAGCGCTTCTCGCCTAGCGGCGGTGAGCTGCTTGGAGTCGTTCAGCCCCTGCGGGATTCGCTCGGGATCAAGGATAACGGCTGCTGCGACGACAGGTCCTGCCAGAGGTCCACGGCCTGCCTCATCGGCGCCCGCGACTGGCCAGTGTCCGGCGCGGCGGGCGATCAGTTCCAGCTCGAAGGTCGGAATGATCGGCGCTTCGTCGAAAAGCATGGGAGAATCGGGTGATGTGCTGCGTGGCATGCGGCGAAGCTCGCACACCACCCGATCTCCTGCAAGCCCCCGGTGGATCAGGGCGGCGAACCTGGGGGGCTCTCTTCCAGCGGGCACAGGGAAAAACCCGCGAGGAAAGGTCAGAGCAGCGACAGCTGGACGCCGCTGCCATCAGGCGGCACGAACAGGTCGTCGCGCAGAGCGATATTGCGCCGGGTAAGTTCGAGCCGTCGCGTTGCCATTTCGAAGCGGCGGCTGATCTGCCAGGCATAGGGTCCGGCACCCTTCATGCGTTTGCCGAACTCCGCATCGTAATCCTTGCCGCCGCGCATCGAGCGGATCAGCGACATGACGTGGCGGTAGCGATCCGGATAGTGCTGCAGCAGCCAGTCGCGAAACAGCGGGCTCACTTCCAGCGGCAGCCGCAGGATCACATAGCTTGCTTCCAGTGCGCCGGCAGCCTTGCCGGCATCGAGGATGCGCTCGATCTCATGGTCGTTAAGAGCCGGAATGATCGGCGCCACCATGATCGAGGTGCGGATACCGGCCTCGCTCAGGGCCTGGATCGCCTCCAGCCGCCGCGGCGGTGTCGCGGCGCGCGGTTCCATGGTACGCGCCAGCTTCCGGTCGAGCGTCGTCACCGACAGTCCCACCCGCACCAGGTTCCTGGCGGCCATGTCCTTGAGAATGTCGATATCGCGCATGACCAGCGCCGATTTGGTGACGATGGCAACCGGATGGTTCGCCCTGCTCAGTACTTCGAGGATCTGGCGCATGATCCGCCATTCCTTCTCGATCGGCTGATAGGGATCTGTGTTGGTGCCGATGGCGATGACGCGCGGCTTGTAGCCGGGCTTTGCCAGCTCGCGTTCCAAAAGCTTTGCCGCATCCGGCTTGGCAAACAGCTTGGCTTCGAAGTCCAGCCCCGGCGACAGGCCCATATAGGCATGCGTCGGCCGCGCGAAGCAGTAGATGCAGCCATGCTCGCAGCCGCGATAGGGATTGATGGAACGATCGAAGGGAATATCGGGCGATTCGTTGCGCGTGATGGCGGTGCGCGGCTTTTCCACCTGCACCTCGGTTTTGAAGGGCGGAAGCTCCTCCAGGGTCTGCCATCCGTCATCGAAGGTCTCGCGCTGCCGAGCTTCGAACCGGCCACTCGGATTCAATCCGGCGCCGCGTCCGCGCCGGCGCTCGACGTCGACCCTGAGGCCGGCGTCGGCGATCAAGGCGTTGGCAATGTCTGGCGTATTGGCAGGCGCGAATGCGGCCTGCCCTGCAAGGGACTGCTCGTTCATCGGTAGCTCCAGGGCGGTTCGTGGCGCCGCACGCCACGTCTAAGATGATTAAATTCCTATCCGACAAATGAGAACAATACAAGAACAAAATACGAAATTGCAGTCTGCTGCAACCTTTGAAGCTGTGTATAAGCCTTCCCGCTAAACCTTCGGGTTTGAGGGGTTATGCGCTGGCAATAAATTGTGCGCCGCTCTATAAATGGGCAATGTTGACGGTAATCATCGAATGTCAGGATCAGGAACCTGAGCTGGCGCAGACATTGGCGGCATTGGTGGCAGGCGCAATCGAGGGCCTGGTTTGTGATGTCGTCGTGCTCGATCACGGCTCGCGGGACGGCACCTCACGGGTGGCGGATGCCGCCGGCTGCCGGTTCTATTCGCAGTGGGATATAAAGGACATATTGCGCACGGCCCGCGGCGAATGGCTGCTGCTGGTCGAGCCCGGCGCCCGCCCGCAGGCCGGCTGGATCGACGAGATCGCGGAATATGTTTCGCTGAACAAGGTGCCGGCGCGCTTTACCGCGTCGCGCGGTTATCGCCGACCTTTCCTGCAGCGCATCGGCCGCGGCACGCCGCCCCTGGAGCTGGGATTGCTGCTTTCCAAGCCACAGGCCATTGCCGCCGCCAGAACCGGCATGCGGCTGGCGGAATTCGCCAAAGGCCAGAAAAGCCGCAGGCTTTCAAGCGAGCTCATTCCATCCTGGGTCGCGCGGGCGGCGCGATAGAGCTCTCATCTTCCCAGATTCCATTTGTAAACCCGGGAATAGCTGTCATAATTTTGTTGTGGCGGCACCTTTCGCGTGTCGCGTTGGGCGGCCGACCATGAAGATGCCGATATACGGCGGAACTGGTCAGCGGAACTCTCCTTTTCCGCCGAGATTTCGGCGAAAGGAGGTGCGTTATGAAACGCACGATGCTTTACCGCCTTATGGCAACAGCCTTCGTTGCAAGTGCAATTCTCTATCCCGGCGTTGCCGCCTCCCAAGCGACACTGGCCTGCGCTAAGCGCGTTGATATCATCGCGTTCCTTGGCGACCATCTTTCCGAAAAGCTGTCGGCTGCCGGCAAGCTCGATCCCAACACCATTGTTGAAATCTACGCTGCCGAAAGCGGCAACTGGACGCTGATGATCACCGACGTCTCCGGACGGAGCTGCATCATTCTCAGTGGTGATACTTGGGAATCAATTCCTGCCCTGCCGGGGCCAAAGGCATAGCGGGCTGTGAGGCCTTGCGGACGCGCAGGATCTATTTGGAACCGCCGCCGCGCTTCAGATGCTCGTCGAGGCGCGGCATGATCTCCACGAAATTGCAGGGCATGTGCCGGTAGTCGAGCTGCGCCTTCAATATGCCGTCCCAGGCATCCTTGCAGGCGCCGGGAGAGCCTGGTAGCACGAAGATGAAAGTGGCATTGGCGACACCGCCGGTTGCCCGTGACTGGATCGTCGCCGTGCCGATCTTGTCGTAGGAAATGCGATGGAAGACCTCGGAAAAGCCGTCCATCCGCTTTTCGAACAAGGGTTCAAGTGCCTCGGGCGTGACGTCGCGGCCGGTGAAGCCGGTGCCGCCGGTGGTAATCACGACGTCGACCGCATCATCAAGTGTCCAGGCTTCCACTTGCGCGCGAATGCGCTCCTTGTCATCGGGAACGATGGCGCGGGCGACAAGCCTGTGGCCGGCTTCGGCGATACGGGCGACCAGCGTATCGCCGGACTTGTCGTCGGCAAGCGTGCGCGTATCGGAGACGGTCAGCACGGCGATGCCGACGGGGATGAAGGATCTTTCGGTGCCTGGGCCTGCCATCATGCTTCTCCCGCAATCGTCTCGGTCGCCTGGAAATACCAGTCCGGCCTCTGTCTGTGAAGCAAGGCGGCCGCAGCCTCTGCCTGCTCGATCGTATCGAAGATGCCGAAGCATGTGGCCCCGGAGCCGGACATGCGCGTCACAATAGCATGCTGGCTTCCGATCAAACCGGCGAGCGTTGAAATCTCGCCGCAAATCATTCGCGCCGGCGGCTCGAGGTCGTTGCGCAGGCTTCGGATCGTTTCCACCCATTCGTCGCGCCCTTGCGGCATCCGCGACGGGAACAACAGCGGCGGATTGTCCTTACGGGAAAGCAGGCGGAATACCTCCGGCGTCGAGACGCCGACAAGCGGATTGCCGAGAACCATGGAAAAAGACGGAAAGTCCGGCAGGAGTTCGATTGCCTCGCCGATGCCGCGCGCCACCAGTGGCCGGCTTGCAAGGCACATAGGCACATCGGCGCCGAGCTTCAGCGCGATTGCCTTTGTCGTTTCCACCGGCAGTGCTGCACCCCATAGCCGCACCAGCCCGCGTAGCGTCGCGGCCGCATCCGCCGAGCCGCCGCCGATGCCCGAGGCGATCGGCAGGTTCTTTTCGAGATGGATATGGACGGGCGGCGCATCGATCCCCGCCGCGCCTGCGGCCTGCCGCAGCAGATCCCGCGCCTTGAGAACGAGGTTATTTCCCGCCTCCACGTCGGCGGCAAGAAGAGGAGCAAAGCGCCCGGAAAGGCTGAATTCGTCATGCTCGCTTGCGCGAAAGGCAAGGCGGTCGCCGTGACGGGCAAAGCTCACCAGCATATCGAGCAGATGATAGCCGTCGGCGCGGCGGCCCGTGACATGCAGCGCAAGATTGATCTTTGCGGGCGCTTCCTCCGTGAGGTCGAAATCGCCCGCTGCCAAGATCGCGTTCATGAAAAGTCTTAGGACTTCTTATCGACCGGAGCCGGCGCGTTCGAATCAGGAGCTGGCGCCGGTGCCGGATCGGGCTGCTTGGTCTTGTCGACCGTCTTGGGATCGGTGTCGAGCGCAGGCAAGCCTTTGTCGACCTTCTCCTTGATCTTCGGAATATCGGCTTCTTCCGGCTTGGAGGCCAGCGCCCGATTCCACTGGTAGACGGCTTCGAGCTTGCGGTTTACGCGCCAATAGGCATCGCCGAGGTGATCATTGATGGTGGGATCGCCGGCCTTGAGCTGTGCGGCCCGCTCCAGCTCGTTCACCGCATCGTCGAAGCGGTTGAGGCGGAAATAGGCCCAGCCGAGCGAATCGACGATGTAGCCGTCATCCGGCTTGAGGTCGACGGCCTTCCGGATCATGTCCAGACCCTGGTCGAGGTTCATGTTCATGTCGACCCAGGAATAGCCGAGATAGTTCAGCACCTGCGGCTGGTCCGGGTTCAGTTCCAGGGCCTTCTTGAAGTTCGGCTCGGCGACGGCCCACTTCTTCAGCCGCTCATAGGCGATGCCGCGCTGGAAGAACACGGCCCAATCGCTGCGCTTCGGCACGGGTCCGATGATCTGCACGGCCTTGTCGTAGTTATCGGCCATGGCCTGGAAGTCCTTGGCGTCGGAAAGGACGCTGCCATAGGCCAGATAGCTGCGGACGTCGTTGGGGTCGGAATCGATCAGCGCCTTCAGATGCTTGCGGGCATCGTCAACCTTGCCGGCCTGCGCCAGAGCAAGGCCGAGTTGCAGCTCGGAGATGCGGGCCATCGGCGAATTGTCCGGCACCTTCCTGTAGAAAGCGATGGCGCGATCGGTCTGCTCCTGCTTTTCCGCAAGCCCGCCGAGAAGAACCAGCGTATCGGCGGCCTTCGAATCGAGCGAGTTGGCGATTTGCAGATAAAGCGAAACGACATCTTCGGCGCCGTCACGGTTGAGCGCGGCACCGATGGTGAACAGCACGGCCGCTGCACCCTGCGTCGCGTCAGTTACCTGCTGGTCGGGCGTATCGCCCTTGCTGATGCTGTCGCGGAGCGCGTTCAACGGCGCATAATTGCTGACCAGGTTGTCGCCGACCGAAATTGCGTCGAGAGCCTTCTGCTTGTCGCCGGCCTTCGCCTCGAGGCGTGCCAGCGCCATGACGGAGCGCATGAAGGTGTCGGGAGCCGTCGCACCGCCTGTCTTGTCGAGGACGGCGTCGTTGAGATGCGAGCGTGCCGATTTCAAATCGCCTATCGTCAGAGCGATGGCGCCGGCATGATAGTTCTTGAAGATGTTGAACCAATCGGGGCCCTTCATCTTGTCGATCATCGCGATCGCATCCTTGCCGCGGCCGGAGCCAGCGCGGGCCCAGGCGGAGAGCAGGCTGGTCATCATCCGGTCGAGATCGTTCGGACCGTTATACTTCAGGATGTCCTGTGCGCTCCGGTATTCGTGGCGGCGGATGGCGTCCATGCCGCGCACGATCGTCGTGACGCGCTCGACGGAGGGATCGCTCTTCAGCTCGTTGGCGTATTTCACGCCTTCTTCAAGATTGCCGTTGAGCAGCAGCGAAATCATCAATCGCTGACGGATTTCCGGATTGCCCGGCTCGATCATCAGCGCCTTTTTGTAGAGCGCGATGGCGGTGTCGTAGTCGTGGTCGACATCGGCTGTGCGGGCGGCCAGGAAAGCCCCGGCAAAAGTATCGACATTTTCCGGATCGAAGGCGACTGGGGTGTTGATCTCCGGCGCTGCCGGTTTGTCCTCAGCGCGCGCGCCATTCAGGGCGGACACGGAAAGGATCGCCGCCAAGGCTACGCCCGAGAGGAAACGGATGGCAAGTCTCTGCCGCATTAGAAAGCCTTTCATCAAGGGATGGCCAGCGAAGTCGCCGGCGGCATAAAGCATTCGTGTCAACTGATTCACAACAGGATGGCTTTTTTGAAGCGGCCCTGCAAGAAATTCGGTCCGCCGCTATCAATTAACGCGTTCGATGCAGAAATCGATCACTTCCAGAAGTGCTGATTTCCAGGGCGTTTCCGGCAATGGCGCCAGAGCGTCGCGGGCGATGGTGCCATAGTGAACGGCACGGGCGATTGTGTCGGCAAGTGCGCCATATTTCGTGATCAGGCCGAGGGCCTTCTCAAGATTCTCGTCGCTGTTGTTGCCGGTTTCGATGGCGTCGCGCCAGAAGGCACGTTCTTTTTCGGTGCCGCGGCGATAGGCCAGGATCACCGGAAGCGTGATCTTGCCTTCACGGAAATCGTCGCCGACATTCTTGCCGAGATCGGCAGCCTTGCCGCCGTAATCGAGCGCGTCGTCGACGAGCTGGAAAGCAAGTCCCAGGTTGGTGCCATAGGATTTCAGAGCATTGCGCTCCGATTTGCCGGCATTGGCGACAATCGGGCCGACTTCGGCGGCAGCGGCGAAAAGCGCTGCGGTCTTGGCGCGGATGACCGAAAGATAGTCGTCCTCGGTCGTTTCCATGTTCTTGGAGACGGAGAGCTGCAGCACTTCGCCCTCGGCGATGACGCAGGCGGCTGAGGAGAGCACGTCAAGCGCCTCGAGCGAACCGACTTCCACCATCATGCGGAAGGCCTGTCCGAGCAGGAAGTCGCCGACAAGGACGCTCGCCTGGTTGCCCCAGATCATGCGGGCGGTGGATTTGCCGCGGCGCAGGTCGCTTTCATCAACCACGTCGTCGTGCAGCAAGGTGGCCGTGTGCAGGAACTCGACCGAGGTGGCGAGCTTGATGTGGTTGTCGCCCTGGTAGTTGTAGAGTGCTGCCGAGGCGATGGTCAGCATCGGCCGCAGGCGCTTGCCGCCGGAGGAGATGAGATGCTCCGCAACCTCCGGAATCATCTGTACATCGGAGCCGGCTTTCGACAGGATGAGCTGATTGACGCGTTCCATGTCCGCCTTGGTCAGGTCCACCAAAGGCTTGATGGATGCCAGTTTATTCTTGCTTTCTTCTAGCGGTATCACGACGCCCAACGATCCGGACTCCTGTTCATTTTCTGCAAAGCACCATAAGAAGGGGCGAAAGAGGCGGCAAGAGGCGAATTGTCTCGTCGCGTAAATTTGACAGGAAACCTGACGCTTATGCACGAGCTGATCCGCACCAACGATCCCGTTCTTCTCTCCTTCGCGGAGAGCCTGATGAAGGACGCCGGGATTCATTGCTTCGTCGCAGATCAGGCCATGAGCATTCTCGAGGGCTCGCTCGGCATGCTGCCGCGCCGTTTTCTGGTGGAGGAGGAGCGCGCCGATCAGGCACGGCGCATTCTTGTCGATGCCGGCCTCGGCGACGAGTTGCGCCCGTCGCGCGCCTGAGGTCCGTCATGGCCGAGAGCCCTTCCGAAACGACCGACGCCTTCCATCGCGGGGCGTTCCATGTCGTCCAGCCGAAGGGCAGGGGGCATCGTTCCGGCATGGATGCCATGCTGCTGGCCGCGCTCGTCGCCGACGAACGCCCCATCAGGGTGGCCGACCTCGGCGCCGGCGCGGGTGCGGCCGGCATGGCGGTGGCGTCGCGGCTCGATCGGGCTGATGTCGTGCTGTTCGAGCGCTCGCCCGACATGGCCGAATTCGCCCGCAAGAGCCTGTTGCTGTCAGAAAATGCCCGTTTCGCCGGCCGTGTCTCGGTCCGCGAGGCCGATGTGACGCTGACGGGCAAGGACCGCAACGAGGCGGGGCTGGTCGACGACAGCTTCCATCACGTCATCATGAACCCGCCCTTCAACGACGCCAGCGACCGGCTGACGCCCGACGTGCTGAAGGCCGAGGCGCATGCCATGACCGAGGGGCTGTTCGAGCGATGGATACGCACGGCAGGCGCCATCATGATCCCCGGCGGCCAGCTGTCGCTCATTGCCCGGCCGCAATCGATCGGCGAGATCATCGCCGCCTGCGGCCGCCGCTTCGGTGGCATTGAGATCACGCCGATCCATCCGCGCGAGGGCGAAAACGCGGTGCGCATCCTGGTGACGGCGATCAAGGGATCGAGGGCGAGGCTGGCGCTGCGCGCGCCACTGATCATGCACGGCGAGGGGACGCACAAATTCTCCGATTTCGTCGACGACATGAACAACGGCCGTGCCGCCTATCCGCGCAAATAAAGCGTTGCTGGCGTTAATCTGCGCATGAAATGCGATCGGCGATGTTGCGTTTGCCGTTTCCATGCATACATCACGGGCAGCAAACATCATGATTCAAGGTGACGAATGGTTGGGTTTTTCAGGCGCATGCTTCCGAAGCGGTTTCGCAAGGAAAGGGTAGTCATACCTGTCGTGCGGTTGAGCGGTGTCATCTCCACCGGCGGAGGTCCGCTGCGGCAATCGCTGAATCTGGCGGGTGTCGCGCAGGCATTGGAAAAGGCCTTCGACATGAAGGACGCGCCGGCCGTCGCCATCGCCGTGAACTCGCCGGGCGGCTCTCCGGTGCAATCGCGGATGATCTATAATCGTATCCGCGATCTGGCTCTTGAGAAAAAGAAGAAGGTTTTGGTCTTCGTCGAGGATGTGGCGGCCTCCGGCGGCTATATGATCGCGCTGGCCGGCGACGAGATCATCGCCGATGCCACCTCCATCGTCGGCTCGATCGGCGTCGTCTCCGGCGGGTTCGGCTTTCCGGAGCTGTTGAAGAAGATCGGCATCGAGCGCCGCGTCTATACCGCCGGCGAGAACAAGGTGATCCTCGATCCGTTCCAGCCGGAAAAGGAAAAGGACATCGACTATCTGAAGAGCCTGCAGCTCGAGATCCACAAGGTCTTCATCGACATGGTGCGCGAGCGGCGGGCGGGAAAGCTTGATGCGGACGATACGGTGTTTTCCGGCCTCTTCTGGACGGGAGGCCGCGGGCTGGAGCTCGGCCTCATCGACGGTCTCGGCGACATGCGCCAGGAATTGAGGAAGCGTTTCGGCGACAAGGTCAAGCTCGCGCTGATCACGACGCCACGCAGCCTTTTCGGCCGTCGCGCGCCCGGCGTTTCTCTGTCTGGTATCGATGGTCTCGGTGCCGGCCTTGCTTCCGGGCTTGCGGAAGTGGCAGAGGAAAAGGCATTGTGGAGCCGGTACGGATTGTAATCGGGAGCGCTGGGTAATGCCCCAGATCATCTTCTTTGTCGCCGCTGTCGGCGGCCTGTGGTTTTTATATCGGCGCTTCGTCCGCGACGCACAGAGGCTTGCCGAGAAGTCCCGCCGCGCCGAAACGGAACGGCGCACGGGCGCGATCGGAACCCTGGTCAAGGATCCGAAGACCGGGGAATACCGGGTCAAGCGGGATGATGAGTAGCATTCGCGGATGCCGCGGGCCGGGCAATGGCCAGTCGACAGTTTACCTGTCAAAGTCTTGACCCTTTCGCCCCGTCGTGGCACCTGTCCGCCAAACCATTCGCTAGCGGAAGAAATCAATTCCCATGACTGCCAACGTGCCCGACCATATGAACCCGAAGCGCTCCTTTCAGGCGCTGATCCTGACGCTGCACAATTATTGGGCCGACAAGGGTTGCGCGGTTCTGCAGCCCTACGACATGGAAGTTGGCGCCGGCACGTTCCATCCGGCGACCACGCTGCGTGCGCTGGGTCCGAAGCCCTGGCGGGCAGCCTATGTCCAGCCGTCGCGCCGTCCGTCCGATGGCCGCTATGGCGAGAATCCGAACCGCCTGCAGCACTATTATCAGTATCAGGTCATCCTGAAGCCCAATCCGCCGAACCTGCAGGAGCTCTATCTTGGCTCGCTGAAGGCGATCGGCCTTGATCCGCTTCTGCATGACATCCGCTTCGTCGAGGATGACTGGGAAAGCCCGACGCTCGGCGCCTGGGGTCTCGGCTGGGAGTGTTGGTGCGACGGCATGGAAGTGTCGCAGTTCACCTATTTCCAGCAGGTCTGCGGCATCGAATGCGCGCCGGTCGCAGGCGAATTGACCTATGGCCTGGAGCGCCTGGCGACCTATGTCCAGGGCGTCGACAGCGTCTACGATCTGAATTTCAACGGCCTCGAGGGCGAAGACAAGATCAGCTACGGCGATATCTTCCTCCAGGCCGAGCAGGAATACTCGCGGCATAATTTCGAATATGCCAATACCGAAATGCTGCATCGCCATTTCATCGATGCCGAGAAGGAATGCCTGGCGCTGCTGGCAGCCGGGGCGCCCGGCGACAGCGATAACCAGCGCCTGCACAAATGCGTTTTCCCGGCCTATGACCAGTGCATCAAGGCCAGCCACGTCTTTAATCTGCTCGATGCCCGCGGCGTCATCTCCGTGACCGAGCGGCAGAGCTACATCCTGCGCGTGCGCACGCTGGCCAAGGCCTGCGGCGAGGCCTTTCTGCTGACGGATGCAGGCGGCATCAACTGGAACCAGCGGGCCGCCTGAACGGCAAGAAGCAGCGGCGCGCGGGTGTGCTTTTGCGCTGCGGCATCGCTCCGCGGCCCAATCTTGGGCCTTCGCTGCGGCGAAAGCCGAGTGACATTGCCGGCAAATCTGCCTAGTGTCCCTGCGGTTGCAGTCGCCACGGGGAGTCGAGATGTATATTCTTCTAGCGATCATAGTGCTGGCAGCACTCTATGTCGTCTTCATCTACAACGGGCTCGTTCGTGCGCGCCAGGTCGCGGAAGAGGCATGGTCCGGCATCGACGTGCAGTTGAAGCGCCGCGCTGATCTCATCCCCAATCTGGTCGAGACGGTCAAAGGCTATGCCGGCCATGAGAACAAGACACTTATCGAGGTCACCCAGGCGCGCGCTGCGGCCCAGGCCGTACCATCAGGCGATGTTGCCGGCCGCGCCGTTGCCGAGGGCATCCTCAGCCAGGCGCTTGGCCGTCTGATGGTCGTTTCCGAAGCCTATCCCGACCTGAAGGCCAATACGGGTTTTGTCGAGCTGCAGCAGTCGCTGGAGACGACGGAAAACGAGATCCAGATGTCGCGCCGCTATTATAACGGTGCCGCGCGCGATCTGAACGTCAAGGTCGAGACCTTCCCCAATAATCTCATCGCCGGCCCCTTCGGCTTCGTCAAGAAGGCCTACTTCGAGATCACCAACGAAGCGGATCGCGCCGTTCCCACGGTAAAGTTCTGAGATTCCCGCTATCGGTTTTTCATGCGAGGCGGTAAAGGAGGCCGACCGACGGCCATCGGCCGCCTTCCTGACTGACCAAAGAGAATGATGATGGGTAGAGCCAAACTCACGATTATCCCGCCTGGCAAGCCGTTGACCGGCCGCGCCATGCCGCCGGGATCGAAGTCGATCACCAACCGCGCGCTGCTGCTCGCAGGCCTTGCCAAGGGTACGAGCCGGCTGACCGGCGCGCTGAAGAGCGACGATACCCGCTATATGGCCGAAGCGCTGCGCGCCATGGGTGTTGTGATCGACGAGCCGGATGCCACGACCTTCATCGTGACAGGCAGTGGCGAGCTGAAGCCGCCGGCCGAGCCGCTTTTCCTCGGCAATGCCGGCACGGCAACACGCTTCCTGACCGCTGCCGCCGCCTTGGTTGACGGCAAGGTGGTGGTCGATGGCGACGCCCATATGCGCAAGCGGCCGATCGGCCCGCTCGTCGATGCGCTGCGTTCGCTCGGTATCGACGCCTCGACCGAGACCGGCTGCCCGCCCGTGACCATCAACGGCACCGGCCGCTTCGAGGCAAGCCACGTGCAGATCGATGGCGGCCTTTCCAGCCAGTATGTCTCTGCGCTCCTGATGATGGCCGCCGGCGGCGATCGCCCTGTTGATGTCGAACTGCTTGGCGAGCATATCGGCGCGCTCGGTTATATCGACTTGACGGTTGCAGCCATGCGCGCTTTCGGCGCCAAGGTCGAGCGCGTGAGCCCGGTTGCGTGGCGCGTTGAGGCCACGGGCTACCACGCCGCTGATTTCCTGATCGAGCCGGATGCCTCGGCCGCAACCTATCTCTGGGCGGCGGAAGTGCTGAGCGGCGGCAAGATCGATCTCGGCACGCCGGCAACGGAATTCTCGCAGCCGGATGCGCGCGCCTATGATTTCATCGCGAAATTTCCGCACCTGCCTGCTGTCATCGACGGTTCGCAGATGCAGGACGCCATCCCGACGCTTGCCGTTCTCGCCGCCTTCAACGAGACACCGGTGCGCTTCGTCGGCATCGAGAACCTGCGCGTCAAGGAGTGCGATCGTATCCGGGCGCTGTCGAGCGGTCTGTCACGCATCGTGCCGAACCTCGGCACCGAAGAGGGCGATGATCTGATCGTCGCTTCCGATCCGAGCCTTGCGGGCAAGGTGCTGCCGGCCGAGATCGACAGCTTCGCCGATCATCGCATCGCCATGAGCTTTGCGCTCGCCGGCCTGAAGATCGGTGGCATCACTATTCTCGACCCTGATTGCGTTGCCAAGACCTTCCCGGCCTATTGGGATGTGCTGGCATCGCTCGGTGTCGCCTACGAAGACTGACGCCTCGCTTCATAAGGGAACCGAGTGCGGAAACTATGTTTTACGCCAGACGGCGTCCTGTAGGGCGCCGCGGATATCTCTTGGGGGTGTGATGACGCGGCTTTCCGGGCTTCTCCTGGCTTTGTTCCTGCTGCTTTGCGCAACCGTGGCATCGGCGGCAGAACTCATCACCAATTTCGATCAGGCCATCGCCTTGCATCGCGACGGCTCGATGCGGGTGGTTGAGACCATCGCCGTGAACGCGGAAGGCCGTGCCATCCGGCGCGGCATCTTCCGGGATTTTCCGCTGACATTCACCGATGCCAACGGCCGCAAGGCCGAGGTGGATTTCAAGGTCATCTCTGTCGAGCGGGACGGGCAACCGGAGGATTGGCGCCGCGAACGCATCGAGGGCGGCGAGCGCATCTATATCGGCAACGCCGATCGAATCCTGAACCAAGGCCCGCACACCTTCCGCATCACCTACGACACCAACAGGCAGATCCGCTATTTCGACGATCACGAAGAGCTCTATTGGAACGTCACCGGCAACGGCTGGCAGTTCCCGATTCTCCGCGTCATGGCGACTGTTGCGTTGCCTGATGGTGTCCAGCCCCAACAGCTCGCTTTCTTCACCGGGCCGCTCGGAGCGAGCGAGCAGAGTGCAAGCGCCAGCACGCAGGGCAACACTGCCACATTCGTCACCACCCGCCCGCTCGCCATGGCCGAAGGCCTGACGATCGCCATCAAGCTCGCGAAAGGCGCGATCGAGCCGCCGAGCAATAGCCAGCAGTGGAGCTGGTTCATTCTCGATCATATCGATACGGTCATCGCCATCGGCGGCCTGATCGTGCTGTTTGTCTATTATATGCGGAGCTGGGTCAGAGTCGGGCGCGATCCGGCGCGCGGCGTGATGGTTCCGCGCTGGGATCCGCCTGACGGTATTTCTCCGGCGCTGGTCAACTATATCGACAACAAGGGCTTCACCCGCTCGGGATGGACGGCGCTGTCGGCGACGGCGATCGATCTTGCTGTGCGCGGCTATGTCATCCTCGATGATCTGAAGGAAAAAGTGGTCATCCGCCCCACAGGCAAGGCGGCCGGCAGCAATCTGGGCGGCGGCGAAAAGGTGCTGATGCAGGCTGTCGGGCCGTTTTCCCCGCTTGTCATCGACAAGGAAAACGGCGAGGCGGTGCAGAAGCTCGGCTCGAAGTTCCGCAGCGCCATCGAGCGCGACCATCGCGATGAATACTACAAGGCTAATGCGCTCTACGTCATTATCGGCGTTGCCCTATCGGTTCTGATCCTGGCGTCCATCATCATCTTCGGGCGGCTGCACGAGAATGTGGTGCCGCTGATCATCATGCCCGGCTTCCTGTCGATCTTCGTGACGATCTTTACCAACATCATCGGCCGGAGATTCCGCCGTCATAACGCCGGTCTCGGCCAGCGAATTCTTTCCGTTTTGATCTGCGCCTTCTTCGGCTTCATCTTGGTATCCGCTGTCGTCAACGGCTTTGGGGCCGCGGTCGTGCCTTTATGGGAGGCGGGCTTGCTGCCGCTGACGGCCGGCATCGTCGGCATTTTCGCCCTCAACGTCGTCTTCTACTTCCTGATGGGCGCGCCGACGCCGCTCGGGCGCAAGATGATGGATGGCATCGACGGCCTCCGGCAATATCTGACGCTGGCCGAACGCGATCGGATGAACATGCAGGGCGTGCCGCAGATGTCGCCGCAGCATTTCGAGAAGCTGCTGCCCTATGCGGTGGCCCTCGGCGTCGAAAAGCCCTGGTCGAGCGCTTTCGAAACCTGGCTCGCCACCGCCGCGGGAGCGACCGTGGCGGCAGCCTATGCGCCGGTATGGTATTCCGGCAATTTCAACCCCGGCAATATCGGCGGAACCATCGGCGATTTCTCCTCGTCGATGGCTTCGACAATCGCCTCCACCATTCCCGCACCGGTATCCAGCTCATCTTCTGCCTTTTCGGGCGGTGGGGGCGGAGGCGGTGGCGGCTCCTCCGGGGGTGGCGGCGGCGGTGGAGGTGGCGGGGGATGGTAGTTGTCAACCTCCCCCTTGAGGGGGGAGGTCGCCGCGCAGGCTGTTCTGGATACGATATTTGCCATTGTGCAGCAGCGGCAAATTTTGCTAGCAGAGGCCGACCGTTTTCACCCCACTCCGGCACACCGTGCCGACCCTCTCTCTCAAGGGGAGGGTGAGGAACCTTGACATGCCCGATCTCCTGCTCGAACTCCGCTCCGAGGAAATTCCCGCCCGTATGCAGCGCAAGGCTGCCGGCGATCTGAAGAAGCTGGTGACTGATGCCCTGGTCGAAGCGGGTCTTTCCTATGAGGGCGCCAGGGAATATTGGACGCCGCGGCGGCTGACGCTCGATATTCGCGGCCTGACGGCGCGCTCCGCCGATGTGCGCGAGGAGCGCAAGGGGCCGCGCACCGACGCCAATGAAAAGGCGATCGAAGGCTTTTTGCGCGGTGCCGGCCTCTCGTCCATCTCCGAAGCGCAGGTGCAGAGCGACCCGAAGAAGGGCGATTTCTACGTTGCGATCATTTCGAAGCCCGGCCGCGCCGCCGAGGAAATCGTCGCTGCCGTGATGCCCGATATTATCCGTAATTTCCCTTGGCCGAAATCCATGCGCTGGGGCAAGGCCTCGGCCAAGCCCGGCTCGCTGCGCTGGGTGCGCCCGCTGCAGTCGATCGTCTGCACCTTCGGCACTGAGCATGAAGAGACCGTCGTCATCCCCTTCGAGATCGACGGCATCGTCGCTTCCAACGTCACCTACGGCCATCGCTTCCATGCGCCTGAGGCGATCACGGTCAAGCGTTTCGACGACTATGTCGCGAGCCTGGAAAAGGCCAGCGTCATCCTTGATGCCGAGCGCCGCAAGGATATCATCCTGCACGATGCCCGCGACATCGCCTTTGCCAATGGCCTGGAGCTGGTCGAGGATGAGGGCCTGCTGGAAGAAGTGTCCGGTCTGGTCGAGTGGCCGCAGGTGCTGATGGGCTCCTTCGAGGAAGACTATCTGTCGATCCCCTCGGAAATCATCCGTCTGACCATCAAGACCAACCAGAAGTGTTTTGTTACCCGCCCGCAGGTGGGCGAAACGCTGTCCAACCGCTTCATTCTCGTCTCGAACATCCAGGCGACGGATGGCGGCAAGGAGATCATTCACGGCAATGGCAAGGTCGTGCGTGCCCGCCTGTCCGATGCGCTACATTTCTGGAAGCGTGACCAGGGCGATCTGCCCGACCTCGAAACGCTGGAAGCTGCCGCCGCCAAGTTTGGCCTCGACCTGAAGAAGCCGCTCGATCAGCGCATGGCCAAGCTCGACGCGCTCAAAGTCACCTTCCATGCCAAGCTCGGCAGCCAGGGAGAGCGTGTCGCCCGCATCCGTGCACTTGCAGCCGAACTCGCCAAGATCACCGGCGCCGATCCCGTTTTGGTCGATCGCGCCGTTGTGCTCGCCAAGGCCGACTTGCGCACCGAAGCCGTCGGCGAATTCCCCGAACTGCAGGGCCTCATGGGCCGCAAATATGCGGCACTGCAGGGCGAGAACGCCTCGGTCGCTGCCGCCATCGAAGATCATTACAAGCCGCAAGGCCCTTCGGACCGCGTCCCCGAGGACAAGGTAGGGGTTACCGTAGCGCTCGCCGATAAGCTGGATACGCTCGTTGGTTTCTGGGCGATCGACGAGAAGCCCACAGGCTCGAAAGATCCTTACGCGCTGCGCCGGGCCGCTCTTGGCGTCGTTCGTATCCTGCTGGAGCGAGGCGTGCGCCTACCACTGCTGGCGACGACCAAGGATGCTGATCTGCTGGCCTTCTTCCATGATCGCCTCAAGGTCTACCTGCGCGATCTCGGCGCCCGCCACGACCTGATCGACGCCGTGCTGACGCCGGAAACGGACGACCTTCTGATGATCGCTCGCCGCGTCGAGGCGCTGACAGCCTTCATCACCTCCGAAGACGGCAAGAACCTGCTCGCCGGCACCAAGCGCGCCACGCAGCTTCTGGCCGCCGAAGAGAAGAAGGGCACGGTTGTCGCCGACAGCGTTTCGGAAGCGCTGCTGAAGCTCGATGCGGAAAGGGATCTCTTTGCGGCCGTTAAGGCAGCTTCCGCCGAGGCCTCCGATGCGATCGCCAAGGAAGATTTTCGTTCGGCCATGGCAGCACTCTCCAAGCTGCGTGCGCCTGTCGACCGCTTTTTCGAGGACGTACTCGTCAACGATGAAGACGCCGCCATCCGCGCCAACCGTTTGGCGCTGCTGCGCCTGATTCGTGAGGCGACAGGCACCGTTGCGGACTTCTCGAAGATCTCGGGATAAAACCGGAGGCGCGATGACCGGAAAGATCCTCGTTAGCGCCTGCCTCATGGGCCATGCCGTCCGTTATGACGGCCGTTCCAAGCCGCTTGTGCATCCGGCGATCGATCGCTGGCGCGCGAAGGGGCGGCTGGTGACGATCTGTCCGGAAATGTCCGCCGGCATGGTCGTGCCCCGGCCACCGGCTGAGATTGCCGGTGGGGCGAGCGGCGAGGATGTGCTTGCCGGCACCGCGCGCGTGAGGGAAATCACCGGTAACGATGTCACGCAGGGATTTCTCCGGGCGGCCGAAAACGCCTTGGCGCTCGCGCGCGAAACCGGCTGCCGTTACGCTCTCCTCATCGATGGCAGCCCGTCCTGCGGTTCCGGCTTCATCTATGACGGCTCCTTTTCCGGAGGCCGGCATTCGGGCCGTGGCGTTACGGCTGCGCTACTGAAGCAGGCCGGCATCGAAGTCTATTCCGATCGCGAGATCGACAGGCTGGTCGAGCGGCTTGACGCGGCGGACTGACGGAGAATTGCGGCTCAAAAAGAAACCGCCGGACGCGAGCCCGGCGGTTTTGCTCTTACTGATTCTATCTGCTTAGGCGGCCCGGCGACGATGATCCATTGCCGGGCGCCCATCCGTGACGCGGAAGCCGCGGATCAGGGCGAGCAGATCTTCCGTATCGGCAGCGAGTGTCTCGGCCGATGCCGTCGTCTCCTCCGCCATGGCGGCGTTCTGCTGCGTGGCGGCGTCGAGCTGGTTCATCGAGGACGAGATCGAACGCAGCGTCGTATCCTGCTCGGAGGCGCTGTGGGCGATCTTCGAGACGATCTCGTTGGCCGCCTTGATCTGGTCGGAGATGCGCTTCAGCGCTTCGCCGGCCTCGCCAACGAGGCGAACGCCCTGGTTGACCTGGCCAGAGGAGCGAGCGATCTGGTCCTTGATTTCCTTGGCGGCTGCCGCGGAACGCTGGGCCAGTTCGCGTACTTCCTGGGCGACGACGGCAAAACCCTTGCCGGATTCGCCGGCGCGGGCGGCTTCGACGCCGGCGTTCAGAGCCAGAAGATTGGTCTGGAAGGCGATCTCGTCGATGACGCCGATGATCTTGCCGATCTCCGACGAAGACTTTTCGATACCGCTCATCGCTTCGATTGCCTGCGCAACCACGGCATCGCTGCGTGACGCCTCGGCGCTGACGGCATGAACGCGCTTGCTGGCTTCGTCAGCGCCTTCCGCGGTCTGGCGGACGGCGACGGTGAGCTCGTCGAGTGCCGCCGAGGTCTCTTCCAGGCTGGCGGCCTGGCGCTCGGTGCGCTGCGACAGCTCATTGGAGGCGCGACGAATTTCCTCCTTGCTGAGACCGATATCGTTGCCCTTGGAGGTGACGCGCCCCATGGCTGCCTCCAGATGCGACAGTGCCTCGTTGAAATTGTTGCGCAGGCCTTCGTAACCCGCGCCGAGGTCGCTGCAACGCACCGTCAGATCGCCCCGGGCGAGTTCTTCGAGTGACCGGCCGATGACGGAGACGACGCGCGCCTGTTCGTGCGCCTCGTCCTGCTGCTGGCGCAGGTTCTGTTCGCGCTCGCTGCTGATCTCCAGCTCCTGCGCGACCTGGCGTTCCTCCAAGGTATGGCGCTCGCGGATCTTTTCCTGAAGCGCCTGGGTGGCCTTGGCCATCAGGCCGATTTCGTTGCGCATATCGGCATGCGGGATAACGATCTTGACATCTTCATCGGCCACGGCCTTGAGAGCGGCGTGAACATTGGCGAGCGGTTTGGTTATGCCGCGAATGAAATAGAAAGCTGCACCGATGCCAATCAAGAAGACGAGGCCGCAGATCAGCAGCCCGCGCCACATCGTCGCGTTGATCTGGGTCTGCAGGTCGTCCATGTAGACGCCGCAACCCAGCACGATCTGCCAGGGAGCGAAAGCGGCGGAATAGCTGCCCTTCAGGAAGAAATCGCTGTCGGGATGGCCGGGCTTGTTCCAGTAGTAGATCGTCCGGCCGCCACCCTTGATACCCTTCTCCACCATTTCCTTGCTGAAATGGGTGCCGTTCTTGTCAACCTGCGAGGACATGTCCTTGCCGATATTGACCGGGCTCGGGTGGATGCGCTGCACGACATTGTAGTCGAAGCCGAAGAAATAGCCGGCCGGCGCAAAGCTTACATGCGACAGCAGCTTGAAGGCCTCGGCCTGGGCTGCCTCATGCGTCATCTCGCCGGACTTTTCGCGTTCGTAATATTGATTCAAAACGGATATGCCGGATTCGACCTGCGTGCGCAGCATGTCAAAGCGGTCGTCATAGATGGAATCGGCCTGCGACCGGATCTGGAAATAGGTGGCCACGGCAAAGGCGGCCATCAGGACGCCAAGCAGGGCGAATAATTGATGTGCGATCTTGAGATTCTTCATAATACCTCCACAGGTAGGTGAATACCGGTGCGGTATCCTACCGCCTGTGCGATCGCCTGAGAGATTCCCAATACGCTTGCCGCCGCTCGAAATGACATGCTGCTGTCCGGTAGACAGTAAAATCTCATTTTATGTCTAAAAAACCTTTAACTTGAGCAGCCTGGTTGTACTTACCGGGAGTTGAAACCTGGGATATGGCGTGGCGGGATAAGTAATATTTATTTAGACTCGAGAATAACTTGAGTGAAAATCAGAATTTCCGGGGATTTATTTTAGAAATAGCAAATGCGCTCGGGGACTTAGCCTGAGCGTATTGTCTTGTCATCATGGCTCTGCCCGCCGACCCGAAAGGTGGGCGGGCGAAGCAGGACATGACAATTCGCGGCTATTGACGAAGCTGGAAGCCGGAGAGATCGAGCGGCGCAAGCTCGGGAGCCTGGGCGATTTTCGGCAAGGCTGCGGTCTTTACCGCCACATCGATGCCGTCGACGGGCTCGCCGGCCGCAGCCAGGGCCTCGGGGGTCGGCTTGGTGACGAAGACGACGGGGGAGCCGCCCATCCAGGCCTCTGTGCGCACAACTTTCTTCTCGCCGTCGATGCTGCGGATGACGATGGATTGCGTACCGGGCGTCAGCGTCGGCACGACATATTCCCTTTCGACCGCCTTCGGCTTGAGGGGAGGGCACTGGACGCACGTCTTGTCGACAATACTGCTGTTGCGGTCGAGCAACTTGCCGTCGATAGGCTGGATAGACGAGGCCATAGCGGAGCCGCCGGCCAGTACGCATGCCAAGGTCAGGAAGAAGGAACGCATAACAAACAACTCCGTCTATGTTGACGAAGACACTAGCGAGCCTTTGTTTCCATACCGTCAGGAGATTAGGTAAAAATTTAGTGGACCGCGGATTGAGAGAGCGGTGCGCCGTTCACGTCTCGCGCTCGACCGCGCGCCAGCCGATGTCGCTTCGGTAGAAGCCGTTTTCCCACTGTACCTCGCTGGCAAGGGCATAGGCGCGCTTCTGCGCTTCGCTCACAGTCTTGCCGGTCGCGGTAATATTGAGCACCCGGCCGCCGGTCGCAACCAGCGCCCCGTCCTTGAGGGCTGTGCCGGCATGAAACACTTTCGCCCCATCGGCGTCTGCCGGCAGCGCTGATATCGGCGTGTTCTTGGCGTAGGAGCCTGGATAACCTTTCGAAGCCATGACCACCGTCAGCGCGGCGTCATCGCTCCATTCGGCGCCGACTTGATCCAGCGTGCCGTTGGCGCAGGCGAGAAGCAGCGGTAGCAGATCGCTCTTCAGGCGCATCATCAGCACCTGGCATTCGGGATCGCCGAAGCGGACATTGTATTCGATCAGTTCCGGTCCCTTGGCGGTGATCATCAGCCCCGCAAAGAAGACGCCGGAGAAGGGATGGCCGCTCTCCGCCATGCCGCGCATCGTCGGCTCGATGATTTCCTTCATCGTGCGGTCGACCATATCAGGCGTCATGACCGGGGCTGGGGAATAGGCACCCATGCCGCCGGTGTTCGGGCCGGTGTCGCCGTCGCCGACGCGCTTGTGATCCTGGGCGGTGGCCAGAGCCAGCGCATGCTTGCCGTCGCAGAGGCAGAAGAAGCTTGCCTCCTCGCCGTCCAGATAGGCCTCGATCACCACTTCTGCCCCTGCCTCGCCGAATGCGCCCTCGAAGCAGTCGTCGATGGCAGCAAGGGCTTCGTCGACCGTCATGGCGACCGTTACGCCCTTGCCGGCGGCAAGCCCGTCGGCCTTGACGACGATCGGCGCCCCCTGCGCGCGGACGTAGGCCCTGGCCTTTGGCGCGTTGTTGAAGCGCTGATAGGCGCCGGTCGGAATATCGTAGCGGGCGCAGATATCCTTGGTGAAGCCCTTGGAGCCTTCCAATTGCGCCGCGGCGGCGGAAGGGCCGAACACCGTGATGCCTTCAGCGCGGAGCTTGTTGGCAATACCGGCAACCAAAGGCGCCTCCGGGCCGACCACGACGAAGTCGATGGCTCTTTCCTTGCAGAAGGCGACGACGGCTTCATGATCGTCGATATCGAGCGCCGCAAGCGTCGCATGTTCGGCAATGCCAGGATTGCCTGGGGCGGCATAGAATTCCGTCATGAGTGGTGATTGCGCCAGCTTCCAGGCCAGTGCGTGCTCGCGTCCGCCCGATCCGATCAACAGAACTCTCATGGCTTGCCCTCTTATTGCATCCATTTGCGCGGTTAAGGGGGGTTGGGCCAAAGGTCAAGCATCAAATCCTGTGGAGGCATGGCGGCCAACATTGCCATGCCTTTTTATGTCGCTAAAGCGGGGTGCGGTTTTGGATGTAAGGTCGCCTTTCCCCAGCCGGATCGGGGTGATCTGCGTCGAAAACAGTTTCTTATGTTCGCGGGATCGTGCTTATGGTCCCCTCACCATTGTCCAGTCCAGAGAGTCACATGGCCGCTGATATCCGTTCCCTTGCCGCAACCATCGCCGCCGAGATCAAATCCCGCCCGGATCAGGCCAAGGCCGCCATCGAGCTTCTCGACGAAGGGTCGACGGTGCCGTTCATTGCCCGTTACCGCAAGGAAGTGACCGGTGGTCTCGACGATGGGCAGCTGCGGACGCTGGCGGAGCGGCTCGTCTATCTGCGCGACCTGGAAGCCCGCCGCGCCGCCATCGTCGATTCCATCACCGGTCAGGGCAAGATGACCGACGAGCTAATGGGCAAGATCGCCAAGGTTGCCACCAAGGCCGAGCTGGAAGACCTTTATCTGCCCTACAAACAGAAGCGTCGCACCCGCGCCGAGATCGCCAGGGAACGTGGCCTCGCTCCGCTTGCCGACACCATCCTTGCAGACCGGACAAAGGAGCCTGCGGTTCTCGCCGAAGGCTTCATCACCGCCGACGTGCCCGACGTGAAGGCGGCGCTCGAGGGCGCGCGCGACGTCATCGCCGAAGGCATTACGGAAAATGCCGACCTGCTCGGCAAGCTGCGCGGGCATATGAAGACCACCGCCATCCTGAAGGCAACGGTCGTGGACGGCAAGCAGGAGGCGGGCGCCAAGTTCTCCGATTATTTCTCGCATCAGGAGCGCTGGGCAACCGCGCCAGGTCATCGCGCGCTTGCCATGCTGCGCGGATGGAACGAAGAGGTTCTGACACTGACCATCGACGTCGATGTTGACGCCATCTCGCCGAACAAGCCGGTCGAGCGGATGATCGCCACGGCCTATGAAATCGGTCCGAGCCGGCCGGGTGACCGCTGGCTGATGGAGGTCGCGAGCTGGACGTGGCGCGTGAAGCTTTCCATGTCGCTGTCGCTCGACCTGATGCGCGAGCTGCGCGAGCGGGCCGAGGAGGAGGCGATCCACGTCTTCGCCCGCAATCTGAAGGATCTGCTGCTCGCAGCCCCCGCCGGTTCGCGTGCCACGATGGGTCTCGATCCGGGCATCCGCACCGGCGTCAAGGTGGCGGTGGTCGACGGCACGGGGAAGTTGCTGGAGACGACGACGGTCTATCCCTTCCCACCGAAAAACGACGTGCGCGGCACGCAGGCGACCTTGGCGGCACTGGTCCGCAAGCACAAGGTCGAGCTGATTTCCATCGGCAACGGCACCGGCAGCCGCGAGACGGAGAAGCTGGTGACCGACATGCTCGCCGATCTGCCGGCGCCGAAACCGACCAAGGTTATTGTTTCGGAGGCCGGCGCCTCTGTCTATTCCGCCTCGGAGACGGCGGCGCTGGAGTTTCCCGGTCTCGACGTCTCGCTGCGCGGAGCCGTATCCATTGCCCGCCGCCTGCAGGATCCGCTGGCCGAGCTCGTCAAGATCGAGCCGAAGTCGATCGGCGTCGGCCAATACCAGCACGATGTCGATCAGCTGAAGCTGTCGCGTTCGCTGGACGCGGTCGTCGAGGACGCGGTGAATGCCGTCGGTGTCGATCTGAACACGGCCTCCGCCCCACTGCTCGCCCGTGTCTCGGGCCTCGGCCCGTCGATCGCCGATGCGATCGTCAAGCATCGGGATGGCGAGGGGGCCTTCGAAACCCGCCGCGATCTGTTGAAGGTTGCCCGTCTTGGCCAGCGTACCTTCGAGCAATGCGCCGGCTTCCTGCGCATTCCCAACGGCAAGGAGCCGCTCGATTCCTCGTCGGTGCATCCGGAAGCCTATGGCGTCGCCAAGAAGATCGTTGCCGCCTGCGGACGCGACCTGCGCACCCTGATGGGCGACACGGCAAAGCTGAAGGCCATCGATCCCAGGCAGTTCATCGACGAGAAATTCGGTCTGCCGACCGTGCGCGACATCATTTCCGAGCTGGAAAAACCCGGCCGCGATCCGCGCCCGAGCTTCAAGACCGCGACCTTCGCCGAGGGCATCAACGAGATCGGCGACCTGAAGCCCGGAATGCTTCTCGAAGGCACGGTGACCAATGTCGCCGCCTTCGGTGCCTTCGTCGATATAGGCGTCCATCAGGACGGATTGGTGCATGTCTCGCAGCTTGCCGATCGGTTCGTGAAGGACCCGCATGAGGTGGTGAAGGCTGGCGACGTCGTGAAGGTCACGGTCGTGGAAATCGACGTGAAACGGAAGCGAATCGCTCTCTCGATGCGCAAAGATGGCGGCACTGTGGCGCCGCCGCCGGCACGTGATTCGCGAGAGCAAGGTGGGGCACGCAACGCTGGCGGTAGGGGTGATAGTCGCCCGAAGGCGGAGCAGCAGGGCAGTTTCGGTGCTGCTCTGGCCGACGCACTCAAGCGAAAATAAGGACTTAGCGAGAGACATTGCAAGAATGTCACACTCTGGCAGTGTTGTTGCCGGAGTGCTACAGAGTGCGAAAAGGTGCGCTTGCCACAATGTTCTGAAGCGCTAGAGTCAGCCCTAATGTCATGTCATAACATTCGAGGCGTCCATGGCGTCGGCACTCTTCTCTCTTGTTACGAAACTTGTCCGTAAAGGCTCGCTGAAACTTACGCTCGCGTCCGGCGAGACGCACATGATCGGCGATGGGTCCGGCGAAATGGTCGCCATCCGCCTCGCCGACCAGCAGGCGGAGGACGCGATCGCGCGCGATCCGACCTTGAAGCTCGGCGAAATGTATATGGAAGGGCGCTTCATTCTCGAGCAGGGGGATATCTATGAATTCCTCTCTCTGGTGAAGCAGAACACCACCAACGAAATCTTTGATCTGCGCATGGCGGCGCTGCTGATGGGGCGCATCGTCTGGCAGCAGCTCAAGAGCCGGTCGCCGGTCAATCGCAACAAATACAATGTTGCGCATCATTACGATCTTTCGGCCAAGCTGTTCGATCTCTTCCTCGACGATGATTGGCAATATTCCTGCGCCTATTTCGTGCCGCCTGGCATCAGCCTGGACGAAGCGCAGGTGGCCAAGAAGCGCCATATCGCCGCCAAGCTGCTGGTGGAGCCCGGCCAGCGCGTTCTGGAGATCGGCTCCGGCTGGGGCGGCATGGGCATGTATCTCGCCGAAGCCAATCCCGGCCTCGATTTCACCGGCATCACGCTCAGCGAAGAGCAGCTCAAGGTCTCCCGCGAACGCGCCGCCAAGCGCGGATTGTCCGACCGCGTCCGTTTCGAGCTGCAGGACTATCGTTACATGGCGGGCCGGAAGTTCGACCGCATCGTCTCGGTCGGCATGTTCGAACATGTCGGCATCGGCGCCTATCGCAGGTTCTTCAAGAAGGTTTCGGAACTGCTCGACGACAATGGTGTCATGGTGCTGCATTCCATTGCGCGTCCGAAGCCGAGCTTTGCCACCAATGCCTTTATCGAGAAGTATATCTTCCCGGGTGGCTATATTCCTTCAGTCGGCGAGACCTTGCCGCCGCTGGAAAAGGCCGGGCTTCTCGTCAAGGATGTCGAAATCCTGCCGATGCACTATGCCCATACGCTGCGGCACTGGCGCCAGCGTTTCGTGGCGCGCAGGGCCGAGGCCGTGGCGCTCTACGACGAGAATTTCTTCCGCATGTGGGAATTCTATCTGGCCGGCTCGGAAATGGGGTTCCGCTGGGATGAGCTCTTCATCATGCAGATTCAGATCACCAAGAACCAGTTCGCCGTACCCGACAACCGCAACTACATTGGGGAACGCGAGGCGAAGCTGAAGGAGTTCGAGGCAACACGGGCGCCTCTGGAAAAGATAGTGTTCTAAACCTTCGCCATTGTTTGGAATGGTTGCGCCGGATTTTGGATTTCCAAAGTCCGGCGTTTTAGCGTTCAGTCCCGCCAGGTAGCGAGGATATGGGTGCTATTTGACCACTTTGATAGTCAGATTCTCGTCGCTGACTTTGCTTCCGTACAACACGGTCACCCGCAGGGTGAATTGATCGGTGCCGACGAAACCAGGATCGGACGTGTAGTATATCGTAGTACCTTCAATGGGCTTGCCACTGCAGATATAGGCATCGCTATCCTTGTCGTATTTGACGTGAACCGTGCCATGTTCGAATGTGACTTTGCCATGGCTGGGCTGCTTGACCACCGCCGTATAGGGGTAGGAGTTGAAGGTGCAGTCCCGCTTCACCGACGAAGCCATTCCGAGCGCGGTCTTCTTGCCGGAAATGACTCTGTGCGAATATTGATCTTGCTTGGCGCCCCCGATCGGTGCGCTGACGCAGCCTGAAAGCATCAAGCCGACGCTGAGAAACGCACCGAGATAAATCCAAGATGTGGTTTTCATTTTGCCCCTTGTTCAACCCTAATATGACTAGGTGATCGCTCAAATTCTGGCGTCGCGCCATTACCTTTGATTGAGTAGCGCATGCCGAAATTAAATCGCTGCGACAGATCGGCGCAAGTCGGAGACCAACGCGAGTCTCATCGAGAATTTTGTCGTCGGTCCTCAATCCAATCACGCGTGGTTAAGAGAGCGGTAACGCGATCCGAATAGTTTGAGGCAACTCTGGGGCCGCGTGTATGGCCCTTTGTATTGCGTATTATGGAGTTGCATTGTGTCTACGAAATCGCGTCTGTTCTTCACGTTCGGCTTGCTTGTTGCCTCCGCTGGTGCGGCTTCGGCTGGAGACGGCCAGTACTTCTGGTCGGGTAACTGGTATCTAAGCGTCGGCGCGGCCGGTTTCTCGGCGCCGAAATTCGAAGGCAGCAAGCACAACAAGCTGCAGTGGTCGCCGTTGATCTCCGTCGGCAAGCAAGGCCCTGGTCCGCGTTTCTCCTCGCGCAACGACAATCCGTCCTTTGCTCTGATCGAGAGTGACGCCTTCCGCGTCGGTATCGTCGGCAAGTTCGTGCCGAGCCGCGACAGCAGCGACGGCCGTGAGCTGAGGGGCCTTAAGAAGGTCAAGTGGGGCCTTGAGGCCGGCGGCTTTGCCGAAGCCTATCCGACCGACTGGCTGCGTGCTCGCGTCGAAGTCCGCCAGGGCATTCGCGCCCATAGCGGCATCGTTGCCGATGCCGCTGTCGACGCCTTCACCGACATCACCCCGGAACTGCGCCTGTCCGGCGGCCCGCGCATGACGCTCGCCTCCAACGATTATTTCGACACCTATTACGGCGTCAATGCACGGGAGTCGGCTGCATCCGGCCTCAGCCGCTACAGCCCGGGCGGCGGCGTAAAGTCCGTCGGTGCCGGCGGCGCGCTGACGTGGAAGCCATCCGAAAACTGGACCACCAGCACTTTCATCGAGTATACCCGCCTGACCGGCCCGGCTGCCGATAGCAGCCTCGTGCGCGAGCGCGGCGACCGCAACCAGTTGCTGGTCGGCGTCTCCGCCAGCTATAAGTTCAACTTCACGATGAACTGAGAAATGAGCGGGGCTTAGGCCCCGCCGCTTGACCTTCAGCGCCGGATATCACTACTAATCGGCTATGCAAAAGACAGGCGACATCAACGGGCGCGTCGCTGACGCGCCATCCGGAAACTGGGTTTACCGCGTTCTGCCGCCGGTACTTTGGCCCTATGCGCAGCTTGCGCGCTGGGACAGGCCGATCGGCTGGCAGCTTCTGATGTGGCCGTGCTTCTGGTCGGCGGCACTTGCCGCTAATGCCTCCATTTCCACAGGGCATGGTTCGCCGGGTTTTGTGGTGATCTATCACCTCGTCCTCTATTTCATCGGCGCGGTCGCCATGCGCGGCGCCGGCTGCGCCTATAATGATCTGGTCGATCATGAGATCGACATGAAGGTGGCGCGGACGCGCTCGCGCCCGCTGCCGTCAGGCCGCGTGACACGCCTCCAGACCAAGGTCTTCATTGTGCTCCAGGCTCTGGTCGGCCTCTTGGTGCTTTTGCAGTTCAATTGGTTTGCCGTCCTTCTCGGCGTGCTGTCGCTTGCCATCGTCGCGCTCTACCCTTTCGCAAAGCGCTTCACCGACTGGCCGCAGTTCTTCCTTGGCCTTGCCTTTTCCTGGGGTGCCTTGATGGGCTGGGCCGGACTGTTCGGCAGCCTGTCGCTTGCCCCGATCGCGCTCTACGGCGCCGCCATCCTCTGGACGATCGGCTACGACACGATCTATGCGCATCAGGACAAGGAGGATGACGAGCTGATCGGCGTGCGCTCGACCGCGCGGCTCTTCGGCGACCAGACGCGCCTCTGGCTGATCGGCCTTTACGGCGCGACAGTGCTTTTGATGCTGATTGCCTTTGCGCTGGCTGGAGCGGGCTGGCTTTCCTATGTCGGTTTGATCGTCGCGGGCGGCATGTTCGCCTACCAAATCGCCGTGCTTGACATCAATGATGGCGAGCAGTGCCGAGCCCTGTTCCTATCCAACAACCGGGTCGGCCTGATTATCTTTGCCGGGCTCTTCCTGTCGTTCCTGCTTCTTGTTCCGTGAGGGATGTACCCTTTGGGCATGACTGGGCGATGAGCATTCGTTGAAGTCCTAAAAGCTTTCGGCCGCGGGATTGGGTGTCCCACGGCCGATCTCTGGTAATGTCGAATTCTAATCCCGGCAAGCTCAGTGCCGCGCGATGATCTCGCGGCCTTCGATCTTCATCTTGATGCCAAGTTTGCCGGTCGAGCGGCGCACGAGGAAGCGCGGGCGGCGATCGGCGAAATAAGAATGACGACGACGCGGCTGGCTGTCCTGCGCGCGGACACTGCCCAGATGCTCTTCCAGCGGGCGGGCAACGCCATCGGCCTCGATCATCAGCATCGGGATATGGAAAGCTTCCGACCAGGAGCGCCAGTCGGCAGCGATGTCGCTGAGATCGTGGGCGACGAGGAGGGGGATGCACAGGTCCGGATCGGAGTGATGCAGTTCCAGCGTAACGGTGACTTCGCCATCGCCATGATCAATGGCGCGGGCGGCGACGCCCTTGAAGGCGCGTTTCGGCAGGGCGACGGACAGCGGCAAGCCGCTGGACGGCAGGATCTTACGCAGCACGGCGCCACGCTCGTCGATCGTGATGGTAACGTCTCCCTCGGCACCCCGCATGGCATAACTGACCTGTTGCGGAAAGCGCGCCGGATCAAGCCGCAGTGTGGTTCCAGCCCAGTCGGGCTTTAGGACGGTATTTGTCATCGATTCTCTACCCTTGCTTTACCTGAGAGCCGGTTTTCCGGTCTTTCTCTCGGAGAACTTTTGTCCTCTCGTTGTTGGGCAGATTAGGCGCCGTCCCTTCCAGACAGCTTAAAAATTGCGGTTAAGAAAACTTTGCGTCCTCAAATGGTTAGCGAAATCGAATGCATCAGGGTTTCCATAAAGTGAATACACGGCGTAGCGGCTGCGCCATCGCGGTACACGCAAAAGATGAGATGTTGTAAGTCTCAGGTAAGGTTTGTATGGGACAATGCTTCTAGATTCGCGGGCTTGTGCGAGCTTATATTAGAGATCTATTGGGATTCTGCTGATGATTTCCACCTATCTTGGTTATACGGTTGCAACCAGAGATATGTCAACGTCGCTCAATCAGGTGGCAGCACAGTCTCAGAATAAGCGCCTGATCGACTATTACAATGCCAATATCGGCAAAGTAACCAACGCCGATGACTTCGTGAATAACTATCAGCTGTACAGTTATGCAATGGAGGCCTACGGGCTCTCCGACATGACCTACGCCAAGGCCTTTATGAAACAGGTCCTGACCAGCGACCTCAGCGATTCCACCAGTTTTGCCAATAAATTGACCGATCCGCGCTACAAGGAATTTGCAGCAGCGTTCAATTTCGGTACGGGCAGCACGAACACGGCGCAATCCAGCGCGCAGGAAGACGATCTGATCGGCCTTTATCAGCAATCATATACGAATGAAGCGACGGCTGCCGCCACGGAAACGAGTTACTACAGCCAGAACATCAGCTCCGTTACATCCGTCGATGATCTGCTCGGCAATACGCGCCTGAGGAACTACGTCCTGCAGGCCTACGGGATCGATCCGACTAACGCATCGAATTCGATCCTGAAGCAGATGCTGACGAGCGACACCAGCGATCCAAACAGCTACGTCAATCTGAACGGCAGCGCTGCCGACAAGGCTCTCGTAGCGGAGTTCAATTTCAACGCGGATGGCACGGTCAAGACATCCACGGCCGATAGCGACACCGCCTATTACGAGGCCAATATCGGCAATGTCACATCTGTCGATCAGCTGACGTCCAATCCGCGGCTGTTCCAGTACGTCAAAACAGCCTTCGATATTCCTGTTTATATCACCGCCGACCAGTTCAATGCCTCGGCCAAGGATGCAGGCGTTGCGAGTACGAACGGGCTGACCAGCGTCATGGCCGAATTCAATTTCCAAAGCGATGGCACGGTCGCTTCCGGCTCGCTGGCGCAGACATCCACTCAGATGAGCGCCACGACCACGGCCTATACGACGAATTACCCGGGAGGGCCGCAGACCCTCGGCCAGCAGGCCGATGTCATGAGCGCCTATAACGCCACCGTGCCCTCATACACCACGAGTGTCGGCGCCGCCGATAATGATCTCTATTACAAGGACCATATCGGCTCCGTCACGTCAGTCGACCAGCTGACGTCGGACAGCCGTCTCTTCGACTATATCAAGACGGCCTATGGCATCGACGAGAGCACACCCGCCATCGTCTTCAAAAATGCCTTTTCCGATTCGACGACCGCTTCCATCTTCGGCCTGACGGATGTCGTCGCCGCGTTCAATTTCCAATCGGACGGCACGCTTGCTTCCGGCGATACGGCCCAGTCCCAGAGCGCGATCGATGCTGCCTCGACCGCTTATATGACGAACTATCAGTCTTCGCAGTCGAACCTGACGACCGATGCGGTCACCAACTATAAGAACCGCATCGCCGACGTGAAGACCATCAAGGATTTCTTCACGAGCAACACGGCCGATAGCGACACGACCAACGACAGCATGCCCGAGCTCTACCAGATGGCGTTGCGCGCCTATGGCATCGGTTCGAACGAGGTCACGAAGACCCAGCTCACCAAGATCCTCGAAAGCGATCCCTACGATTCCACAAGCTATGTCAGCTCGCTCAAGGATTCGCGCTTTACCGCGCTTGCCAAGGCCTTTAATTTCGACAGTGACGGCAATCTGAAGGCTCCGGTCCAGTCGCTGTCGCAAACGCAGATCAACAGCTATATTTCCGAGTATTCCAGCCGCACCACTACCGGGCTGACAGGCGCCCTGCTGACCAAGGCGACCAGCGATGCCAAGGATGCCGGCACCTATTTCGCGACCAACATCGTCAATGTCACCAGCGTCACCGACCTGCTTGCCGACAGCAAGCTCACCGATTTCGTCCTGACCGCCAACGGCATCGACCCGAAAACCGTCGACACGGCAACGCTGAAGAAGGCTTTCGCCTCCGATCCGTCCGACTCTACGAGCTTTATCAATACCACTGATGGTGCCAAGTTCAAGAGCATCGTCGAGGCGTTCAATTTCGATACCGATGGCAATTTGACGGACAGCAAGCTCGGCACCGCGCAGAACGAGGGCGCGCTCGCGGAGACCAACGATCTCTACCTGCACCAGACGCTCGAGGATCAGGAAGGACAGACCAACGCCGGTGTGCGCCTGGCCCTCTACTTCCAGCGCAAGGCGCCGGGTATCAATTCGATCTACGACATCATGGGTGACTCCGCGCTCTACCAAGTCATCACCACCACCTACAGCTTGCCGAGCTCGATCTCTTCGATGGATGTCACTACCCAGGCCAATATGCTGAGCAAGATCGTTAACGTTTCCGATCTTCAGGATCCGGACAAGGTCAACAAGCTGCTGCAGCGATTCTCTGCCATGTACGACCTGGAGAACAATACCGCGTCGTCCACGTCGCCGGCCCTGTCGATTCTGACGAGCTCTTCATCGGGCGTCGGCATCAGCGCCGACACGCTGCTGTCGATTGCGCAGTTGTCCTCGTCCAAGTAACGAATCCCGAAAAAAATCTGATCTGCGTCGTGCCGCGTTTCCACGCGGCATAGGTGTTTATGCGCGCCTATTTGCGCGGAATTTCCGGTGTTGTCCGGGCGGCACAGAGAGGGGAAAATCAGTGCTTTCCTATGCGACAGGAAGGAACTTATTAACCATCCTTGCCCTATTCGATTTGAGAAGCCATCGGCAATATCAATGACTGGGTTGCAGGTCTCATGCGTCTTTCCCGAACGACACTTTCGAATGCGTCACAAGGCGTCCAGCCGGAGGGCGAACTCGACCCGGAACAGGCCGCCGAGGAGGCGCGTCGGATCGAGCAGATTGCTGCCCGCCGTGCATTCCTGGAAGAGAAGATTCGCAACGCCCGCGAAGCCAAGCGCAAGGCGGAAGAGCATCGTCGCGCCGAGGAATTGCGGCGTACCGAAGAGGCAAGGCAGCGGACCGCCGCCGTACCGAAACCGGTCGTCGAGGCTTTGCAGGCGAAACCCGCGGAGAAGGATCCGGTGATGACCGTCCTGCCGCATGGGATTTCCGCGGAGGATCTTGCCTCGCCCGGCTGGCAGAACGCTTTTCTGATGGGTCCGAACGTTCGGTTCACCCGCACGCGGGAAAACGAGATCATCAGCCGTCGCCCGCCCGCCGAGCCGCAGGCCGAAATCGTGCCCCAGGTCTCCGCTCACGCCGCGATGCGGGTCATGGAACCGCCCGTCATCGCAGCGCCGACCACCGGCGCTGCTCTGCAGCCGGTGCCGCCCGCCGAGTTCCATCTGCCGCTGCTTGAGGACATGCCTTTTGCGGTGGAGAGCTACGTGCCTTCAGTAATTCAGAAATCTCCGGCAACCGAGCCGGACGCATTGGAGATGACCGTTATCGCTACCGCATTTTCGAAGGCTCCGGCGATCGCGCTGGATGCTTCCCCAGTATCGTTGAGTGTTTCCGAATCCATTGCAGCACCTGCGGTCGAGTCGCGGCTCGTTCATCTCTCCGATTTTGCCTTCTGGGATGCGATGCCCTTCGATGGCGAATTTGTGTCCGCCATCAGGGGTACGCCAACCCAGCCGGTGATGCTGCCCCAGCTCGAGGTCGAGGCCGAATCGATCGTTGCGAAATTCCGCATCGTGGAATGCCGCCGGCCAGCTGCGGTTGCAGAGATCCTGCCGACTGTCGAAATGCCTTCTGCCGTCGAAGCTGTTGTGTTGGCCAAAGCCGTTCTCAGCCGCTCGACGGCAACCGTCAGCACGCCGGCCATGGACGAACTGGCGGCTTGGGAAGCTGCCGTTCTGGCGCCGGTTGTAGAAGAGGCATCAGAGATTGCCGCACCTGCCGTTGTCGAGCCGCAAATCGTAGCCCAGCCGGAAGTATTCGTACCGCCCGCTTTCGTAACGGCCGTCTACGGCGCTGAGGCCGCTCCAGTTGCCGAATCTCGTCCGGCCCCGGTAATGGTCGTGGCACCTATGCCGGCCAAGGTCGCAGCACCTGCACCTGCCGGGCCGGTTGCCAAGGCAGCACCGACCGTTCCCGCCGTCGAAGCCGCCGCCCAGCGCCTGATCGATGCGCCGCCCTCGCGGATCGCGCCGCGCAGACCCGCATCGCTGACGCCGCCTGAATGGCGCCCGATCGCCAAGAGCGGCGAGGGAGAATACGAGTTTCCGCCGCGCGAGCTGCTGCAGGAGCCCGCGGTTCGCTCCGGCGTGATCATGACCCAGGAAACGCTGGAGCAGAATGCCGGCCTGCTGGAAAGCGTGCTCGAGGACTTCGGCGTCAAGGGCGAGATCATCCATGTCCGCCCGGGTCCGGTGGTGACCCTTTATGAATTCGAGCCGGCGCCCGGCGTCAAATCCTCGCGCGTCATCAATCTCGCCGATGATATCGCCCGCTCGATGTCGGCATTGTCAGCCCGCGTCGCGGTCGTTCCCGGCCGCAACGTCATCGGCATCGAACTGCCGAACGTTACCCGCGAGACCGTTTATTTCCGCGAGATGATCGAGTCCCCCGACTTCGAGAAGAGCGGCTACAAGCTGGCGCTCGGCCTCGGCAAGACGATCGGCGGCGAACCCGTCATCGCCGAACTGGCGAAGATGCCGCATCTGCTCGTCGCCGGTACCACGGGCTCGGGCAAGTCGGTCGCCATCAACACGATGATCCTGTCGCTGCTCTATCGCATGTCGCCGGAACAGTGCCGCCTGATCATGGTCGACCCGAAGATGCTGGAACTGTCGGTCTATGATGGCATTCCGCATCTCCTGACCCCCGTCGTTACCGATCCCAAGAAGGCCGTGATGGCGCTGAAATGGGCCGTGCGCGAGATGGAGGATCGCTACAGGAAGATGTCGCGCCTCGGCGTGCGCAATATCGACGGCTACAACAGCCGCGTTGCGACAGCCCGCGAAAAGGGCGAGACGATCCACGTCATGGTCCAGACCGGCTTCGACAAGGGCACGGGCGCCCCGATCGAAGAGAGCCAGGAAATGGACCTGACGCCGATGCCCTACATCGTCGTCATCGTCGACGAGATGGCCGATCTTATGATGGTTGCCGGCAAGGAGATCGAAGGCGCGATCCAGCGGCTGGCGCAGATGGCGCGCGCGGCCGGCATTCACCTGATCATGGCGACACAGCGTCCGTCCGTCGACGTCATCACGGGTACGATCAAGGCAAACTTCCCGACCCGCATCTCCTTCCAGGTGACGTCGAAGATCGACAGCCGCACCATCCTCGGCGAGCAGGGCGCCGAACAGCTCCTCGGCCAGGGCGACATGCTGCACATGGCCGGTGGCGGCCGCATTTCCCGTGTCCACGGCCCCTTCGTCTCGGATGAGGAAGTCGAAAAGGTCGTCGCCCATCTGAAGCTGCAGGGTCGCCCGGAATATCTCGATACGGTTACCGCCGACGAGGACGAGGAAGACGAAGAAGAAGACACCGCAGTCTTCGACAAGGGCGCGATCGCCTCCGAAGACGGCGACGACCTCTACGAACAGGCGATCAAGGTCGTCATGCGCGACAAGAAGTGCTCCACCTCCTACATCCAGCGCCGCCTCGGCATCGGCTACAATCGCGCCGCCTCGCTCGTCGAACGCATGGAAAAGGACGGCCTCGTCGGTCCGGCCAACCATGTCGGCAAGCGCGAGATCATCTCGGGCAACCGCAATGGCGGCGGCAATACGAGCAATGAGGATTTTGATTGATTCAGTGGGGGTGATGGACGCGGGTTCCGAATATGCGGAACCTTTGCCACCCCCCTCTGTCACTGTCGTGGCATCTCCCCCACAAGGGGGGAGATTGTTGGGAGTATGTCGTACCGCACCGCCAAGTCATCGTAATTTGGTCTCTGCGGATGCGATGCTCATTTGAGGCGGCTAAATGCTGCGGGTTACCAATCTTCCCCTTGTGGGGGAGATGTCACGAAAGTGACAGAGGGGGGTATCAGAAGCTCGGCATACACGGAGCTAACGGTGGTGAAGGGAGAACCCTCACACCTTCAAAACCTTGCCCGGATTCATCACGCCTGCCGGGTCGAACGCCATCTTGATCCGGCGCATCAGGTCCATCTCGATATCCGGGCGGATCGAAGCCAGTTCGTCGCGCTTCAGCTGGCCGATGCCATGCTCGGCGGAGATCGAACCGCCGTGCCTCAAGACCAATCCATGCACGATCTTGTTCATTTCGTGCCAGCGACCGATGAACTCTTCCTTGTCGGCGCCCACGGGCTGCGAGATGTTGTAGTGAATGTTGCCATCGCCCATATGGCCGAAGGCGCAGATGCGGGCGCCGGGCAGGGCTGCGATAACCGCCTTTTCCGCCTCGGCCATGAATTGCGGGACCTGCGCCACCGGCACGGAAACGTCGTGCTTGATCGAACCGCCCTCCGGCTTCTGCGCGTCCGACATGCTTTCTCGCATGTGCCAGATGGCCTTCTGCTGCGCTTCGGAGCTGGCAATCGTCGCATCCTGTATCAGGCCTGCCTCGTAGCCTTGCTCCAGCAGCGTCGTCATCATCCGCTCTGCGGTTTCGGCTGAGTCCGAGGTGGAGATATCGATCAGCACGTACCAGGGATAAGCTGTCTCCAGTGGATCGCGCACGCCAGGAATATTGCGGACGGTGAATTCGACGCCGATGCGCGGCATCAGCTCGAAGCCGGTCAGTGCAGTGCCGCAGAGGCTGGAAGCGTTTTTGAACAGGGTAAGCGCCTCGTCGACCGATTGCAGGCCGGCAAAGGCGACCTGATGGCCGAGCGGTTGCGGAAAGAGCTTCAGCACCGCGCCGGTGATGACGCCGAGCGTGCCTTCGGCGCCGATGAAGAGATCGCGCAGGTCGTAGCCGGTATTGTCCTTCTTCAGGCGGCGAAGGCCGTTCCAGATTTCGCCTGTGGGAAGCACCACCTCGAGGCCGAGGCAAAGCTGGCGCATGTTGCCATAGGCGAGAACGGCCGTGCCGCCGGCATTGGTGGAGAGGTTGCCGGCGATGCGGCAGGAGCCTTCCGAGCCAAGCGACAGCGGAAACATGCGGCCATGTTCGGCTGCCGCCTTGTGGACGTCCGCCAGGATGCAGCCGCCATCGACGATCATCGTGTTGCCGACCGGATCGATGTCGCGGACGCGGTTCATGCGCTCCAGCGACAGGATGATGTCGGAGCCGCCCTCGCGCGGCGTCTGACCGCCAACGAGGCCGGTATTGCCGGTCTGCGGCACGATGGCCGTGCCGGTCTCGCTGGCGAGCTTGAGGATCGCTGACACTTCTTCCACTGAGCCGGGCTTCAGCAGCATCGGCGAGGCACCGTGGTAGAGGCCGCGGTTTTCCACCAGATGCGGTGCGATCTCCGCAGGGTCCCGCATGGCATGCTTTTCGCCGACGATGGCGGCGAAGCGGTCGAGAAGGGCGGAGGAGGGGGCGAAGCTGCTCATGGCGTGTCCTTTGCCAATAGGGTTCGGGCCGATTTAGTCTCTGGAACTTGCTGACCTTCTTCGAATTGTCATCAAGTCCCAGTTATTTGCTTTTGCATGATCTTATCCCAAAACCGCTTCGCACTTTTGGGGATCATGCTCGGGGCGCGGCCGCGCGGCGCAGCCGGTCGTTGATGGCCTCGCCGAGGCCCTCGTCGGGAATGTGGGAAAAGGCGATCGTCACGGCACCTGTCGCATCGGCGCGCTTCATGAAATCGAAGAGATTGGCGGCGGCTTCCGAAAGATCGCCGCTAGGGCTGAGATCCAGCACGGCGACGGCATTTCCGATGCCGGCAATCTCGGGTTTTCCGAAGCGGATCAGCGCCTCGTCCGGCGAAACATCGGTCGCATCGAGCCGAACGGCTGCTCCCGGCGCATAATGCGAAGCAAGCATGCCGGGTGCTTCGATGGCAGGTGCCGCGCCTCTCTTGCGCTTCACGGCCTTGCCCGCGATCCGTTCGATTTCGCGCGCCGCCAATCCGCCCGGCCGCAGCAGCCGCAGCTCGCCGTCCTCGACCTTGACGATGGTCGATTCGACGCCGACGACCGAGGCGCCGGCATCGAGGATCAGCGAGATCCGTTCGCCGAGATCGTCATCGACATGATCGGCGCTGGTGGCGCTGATCTTGCCTGACGTATTGGCGCTCGGGGCGGCAAGAGGTTTTCCGAAGGCGCGGATCAGCTCGCCGGCAAAGCCCTGCGGCACGCGGATGCCGACCGTGTCGAGACCGGCCGTCGCCAGCGGATGGATGCCGCTCTCCGGTCGTAGCGGCAGCACCAGCGTCAGCGGACCGGGCCAGAAGGCTTCCGCCAGCTTGCGGGAGATAGGATCGAAGATTGCGTAGCGTTCGGCCATGGCCAGATCGCTCATATGGCAGATTAGCGGATTGAAACGCGGCCGGCCCTTGGTTTCGTAGATGCGGGCGATGGCGGCCGGATTGGTGGCATCGGCAGCAAGCCCATAGACGGTCTCCGTCGGCAACCCGATCGGCAAGCCCTCGGCAAGCGTTGCCGAGGCGACTTCTATCGCCGTTTGCGGATGTTCAAGGATGTCTATATGTCGTGCCATGGCCTGCCCGTTTGCAGTTCAGGCCGTTCTTATGCTTTTCAAGTTTTCGGATCAATGATCAAAGCTGGCGAATGATGTCGCGAAGCTGCTCGTTGCGGGCGCCGAGCAGCAGGACGTTGCGGATGGCGCTCTGCGGATCATGGGTGTGGAACAGCACGCCGTTGCCCCGGATGTCGCGATTGATCGTCAGCTTCTTTTCAGACGTTTCCTTGTCCGGATGGACGGCGACGGCGAAATACATTCGCGAATATTTCAGGCTGATGTCTTCGAAGAAATGATCGTTCTGGCCGAGGCGGGCGAAGAAATTGGCGATGTAGAAGGCCCAGCTTACCTCCTCATATTGCGCGAATTGCGTTCGCGCCGCGGTGACGTGGCAATAGCCGAGATGCGGCGTATCCCGCAAGGTGTGATGGAAGATCAGTTTCGGAAAGCGGATCGACTGGTGAAAGCTGTTGAGACGGTCATGGGTCGTCTCGCCGGCGTTCCGCAGCTTGCTCGCCGTGCGTTCGGCCACTTCCTCGAACGTGAGGTAACGTCGCTCCTCAGCGAGCCAATGTGTCTTGTCGCGATTGATGCGGCCGGTGCGCAGGAATTCCGTATACCCCGCCGCCGGCAGCACCGGCTCGGGGTTGGCGGGTCTCTTGGCATCGAAATATCTGAGTTTTGCCATACCGGCTCGCCATCGAGGTCTGGATGCAGGATAATAGATCGTCTAGCTTGAGCCGGGCTGAAGCGCGCGCTCTTGCGGGCGGATTGTTGAAGAGGATCAGAACCATGCCCGGCATTACCGATCTCAAGCTGCTGCTATCAGGCATGAAGCCGAATCTTGCCGAGGGCGAGTTCGTCTATTGCAGCGTGCCGGCTTCGGCGCTCGCCGATCATATTCACCTGGAGCCGATCGGGCTCTTTCGGGAAAGGGAGGGAGTGACGCTGATCCTTCCTCTGGAAGCAGCACGGCAGGCGGGGCTTGCGACGGCCCCCGCCATGCGGATGATTACACTCGATATCCATTCCTCGCTGGAGGCGGTCGGCCTGACCGCAGCCTTTGCCACGGCCTTGGGAAATGAGGGCATCAGCGCCAATGTCGTCGCCGGCTATTATCACGATCATATCTTCGTTCCGGCTGTTGATGCCGACCGTGCGGTGGCGGCGCTGCAGGCGTTTTCCGAGGCGCACGCACCCCTCTGATCGCCTGCCATCGGCGGACCTGTCGCATTCAGAATAAAGCGTCGCTCGCAAGAGGTGGGGGCATCACAATTCCTGCGTCCCATGGCGATGCATAAGAGATTGAATTGTCTTCCTATATTGCCGCTATACGCAACCGTCCCGGCGTCTCGTTTCATCTGTCGCCAATTTCGAAGCCGATGTCGCATTGTAGCGCAGCAGCTGAGGGGGCTCAGAGCTATGATGTTATCAATCTCGAGGTGTCGTCTGCTAGGGAGACGGAGAATTGGGAAGCCGGTCAAAATCCGGCGCTGCCCCCGCAACGGTGGTGGAGTAAGGCATGGCGGATAAAGCCACTGGGTCGGGTCGACCTGGGAAGGTGCCATGGGGTCCTGGCAACAGGGCCGCTCCAGAGCCCGGAAACCAGCCTTGGGCACATATGGTTTACTGACCGCGGCGGGCGGTCGGGACATTGCTTTGGGCCGTTCCCGACCGGCCATGCATGTCCTTCGCCCGTTTCTTGGTACTGCGCAAGGATAGGCAAATGGATATCAGCAGCAATGTTCTGCGGCAATTGAAGAATCGCCGTGAGGGTTTCAGCCTAGAGCAGCCCTTCTATACCGACCCGGATTACTTCAAGCTCGATATGGAGATGATCTATTATCGGGATTGGCTGTTCATCGGCCATGATTGCGAAGTGCCTCGCGCGGGCAATTATTTCACCGTCCAGATCGGTGACTATCCCGTCGTGATCGTCCGCGGCCGCGACAAGGTCATCCGTGCCTTCCACAACAGCTGTCGCCATCGCGGCTCGCGCGTCTGCTCGAGCGAGCGCGGCTCCTCGGCAAAGCTCGTCTGCCCCTATCACCAGTGGACCTACGAGCTGGACGGCTCGCTGCTCTTCGCCCGCCAGATGGCCGAGGATTTCGACAAGAGCCAGTTCTCGCTGAAGCCGGTTCACTGCGAAAGCGTCGGCGGCTACATCTTCATTTGCCTCGCAAACAATGCTCCGGATTTCGAGCCGGTTCGCGCCATGGTCGAACCCTACATGGCGCCGCATCGCATCGGCGAGGCCAAGATCGCCTTCCAGAGCACCATCATCGAAAAGGGCAACTGGAAGCTCGTCTGGGAAAACAATCGCGAGTGCTACCACTGTGCGGCCAATCACCCCGAGCTTTGCCGCACCTTCCCGGAAGCGCCGACCGTGAGTGGCGTGCAGGGCGCGATGAGCGATCCCGTCATCACCGCGCACTGGCAGCGCTGTGAAGCCGCCGGCCTGCCGAGCGAATTCAAGCTTTCGCCGGACGGCCAGTTCCGCGCCGCTCGCATGCCGCTGATCGAAGGGGCCGAAAGCTACACCATGTCCGGCCAGAATGCCGTCAAGCGGCCGCTCTCGCCCGATGTGACGATCAACGGCATCGGCACGATGCTCTTGTTCCACTATCCGACGACCTGGAACCACATGCTCGGCGATCATGCGATTTCCTTCCGCGTGCTGCCGATCAGCGCCGACGAGACCGCCGTCACCACGAAATGGATCGTCCACAAGGATGCGGTCGAGGGTGTCGACTACGATCTCGAGGAGTTGACCCACGTCTGGACCGAGACCAACGACCAGGATCGCCGCATCGTCGAGGAAAATGCCTTCGGCATCCGCTCGCCTGCCTATGAGCCCGGTCCTTATTCGGAAGTCCATGAAGGCGGCGTCATGCAATTCGTCGAATGGTACACGAATTTCATGATCAACCGGCTGCAGGGCGATCAGGCCAAGCTGTCGGCGGTTGCCTGAGCATGAACATGACCGTCTCCCTCCGTCATCGACACCTCGACCAGATGCAACCCTGGAGCGACAGGCAGCATCTGCTCGAATGCCTCTCGGTCACGCCGGAAGCGCCCGATGTGATGACCTTCACATTCGGGTCCGACAAGGACAACTGGTTCCGCTATCTGCCGGGCCAGTTCGTGACGCTTGAGCTGCCGACGGCGCCGGAGCCGGTCATGCGCACCTATACGCTGTCGTCGACGCCGTCGCGGCCCTTTTCGGTCGCCGTGACCGTCAAGGCGCAGAAGGACAGCATCGGCACGCGCTGGATGTTCGAGAACCTCAAGCCCGGCATGCGCATCAAGGCTTTCGGTCCCCTCGGCGATTTCAGCCATATCCACCATCCCGGCGAGAAATACCTCTTCGTCTCAGCTGGGTCCGGCGTCACCCCGATGATGGCCATGACCCGCTACATGGCAGACACGGCGCCGCTGTCCGACATCACCTTCGTCAATTGCTCGCGCAGCCCGGCCGACATCATCTTCCGTTCGGAGCTGGAATATCTCGCCCGCTTCATGCCGAACCTCAATCTCGGCCTGATCGTCGAGGGCTGCGGCCGCACCGAGCTCTGGTCAGGGCTGAAGGGTCGCATCGACAAGGCCAAGATCGGCTTGCTCGCGCCGGATTTCATGGATCGCACGATCTTCTGCTGCGGTCCGGAAGTCTTCATGGATGCCGTCCGCTCCATGCTGGAAGCGCATGGCTTCGACATGTCCCGCTACCATCAGGAAAGCTTCCAGCCGGCGAATGCGGCAACGCCGCTTGCTGAGGTCACCGACGATGCGTCGACTGAAGCCGCAACCACGATCCGCTTCACCATGGCCGGCAGGGACGTCGTCTGCGCGGCGGGGCAGACCGTGCTTCAGGCCGCGCGCGGCGCGGGCGTACGCATCGGTGCGGCCTGCGAATCCGGCCTCTGCGGCACATGCCGTGTCATGAAGCTTTCGGGCGAGGTCGAGATGAACCACAATGGCGGCATCCTCGATGACGAGATCGAGGAAGGCTATATCCTGGCTTGCTGCTCGCGGCCGAAGACGGATGTCCAGGTCGAAGCTTAGCGCAACTCTAGGAGAAGCGCGCAGCGGTTTTCCGTCCGGAATTGCGTGAAAACAATATGATAGAGTGGTAACGCTACTCCGTTACCGTTCTAGAAATCCTGGTAATTCAGCTCATTGATCTCGACCGGCTCAGACTGAAGGGTAGAGGCCGTGACGATGGGATCGACCATCAGCGAGATAAGCGTCTGTCGTGGTCCGTTGCAGGTCGGTCCCTGAGCGATCATCAAGTCGGGCGCAGGCAGCGGTTTGGCGGGCAGCAGCTCGCCTTGCGGCCAGATCTTGGCAAGCTGTATCTTGGTCATTGGTACGACATTGACGTCGATATCGGTCAATGTGCCCGGAACGCGGTAGGGGCAGCTCTTTTCGGAACAATTGTCCGATGAAGCGAACTGCCAGATGGCATAGCTGTCCCAATTGCCGAGAGGGAAGGTGCCCGTTACGTCCGTCTTGTAGCGCGCGTACCACAGCGGCAGCCGCGACAGCAGCGGATAGACGTCGCGATGATCGGCGATATAGCGCGCGATGTTGTGGTTGGTATAAAGGATGGGGTAGCGACCGGTTCTGACCTTGATATGGGCGACGAAGACCTGAGCATCCTCCAGCGACATGAATTGCGTGGAGTCCATGCCGTCGATATCGAGCACCATCAGCTCGTCCGGCTGCGGATCGGCATAGTCGAGAAAGTGATTGGCCTGGTCGATGGGATTGCCGGGCCGCCCCAGATGGTAGGCGCCCCACAACAAGCCGTTCATCTTCGCCAGCATGCGGCGCGTCTGATAAAGCTCGCGACTGACGGCGTATTTGCGCCACATCGTCTTGCAATGGGCGACCGTGTCGCCGGCATGGTCGCCTGTACAACTGAAACTTTCGGGCAGACCGTCGGAGGCCTTGGAGATGAAGCCGGCGATCCGCTTGTCCTGCAGAAACGCAGTCCAGTCGATGGTGTTCAGTTCATAGGCGTCGATGATGAGGGCGTTTCTCGGATCCGTCCAGGGTGGACTTTCGCCGGCCGAAAGCTTCGAAGCCGGCCCCATGAGGGCCAGGACCATCAGAAAGCTGCAAATCAAGGCGTACGTCTGCCGGGATCCTTTCATGAAATAATAGTAAGGATTGCTGGTTAATCTTGGGTTAAGGATGAAATCACTATAAATTCATCGTGGAGCCCTCGCATAACTCCTTAAATTGGTAGCAATTTGAGGAACAGAATAACGTGTTGCCGCGTTTCTTGTCGTCTATTCGGACATGCGACGAAGCAGGCAATTAAATCCTGCTCGGGAAGCATACCCGATATCAAACGCTATACGCTTGAGCACAAGACAAACCAGGGAATGGAGATAAAAATGCTTGGTTTCCGTGCGAGAATTGCGACCATCGCTATTTCGGCCGCTGTTACCCTGACGAGCTTCACGCCGTCCTTTGCACTGCAGATGCCTGCCGCACCGGTTGCGACCGCCGAAAACACCGCGCCCGCCAATATCGAGCAGATTCAATGGCGCCGCTATGACGGTGGTTACTATCGCCGCGGTTGGTATGGCGGCTATCGTGGTTACTCGGGCTATCGCCATGGCTATCGCTACCATGACGGCTATTGGTTCCCGCTGGCCGCCTTCGGCGCCGGCGCCATCATCGGCGGCGCGATAGCCAGCCAGCCGCGCTATTATGCCGCTCCTCCTCCGGCCGGCGGCATCAATCCGCGTCACGTCGAATGGTGCGAGGATCGCTATCGCTCCTATAGGGCCTACGACAACACCTTCCAGCCCAATCAGGGCTCGCGCCGTCAGTGCTACTCACCCTATTATTGAGCAGAGCTTACGGCTTCATCGATGCGAGCCGCCCGGCACATGCCGGGCGGTTTTTTTATGCAATGTTCTGATGTCAGAGAATATTGACCCGCTTAAGCAGCCACCATGCCAGCAGCATCGACGCGACGATGAATCCGATCGCATATTCCGTGCCGGCTCCCCCGCCCGAGAGCGGCAGGTTCGATGTGTTCATGCCGAAGAAGCCGGTCACCAGCGTCGGCGGCAACAAAAGCGCCGTCATGATCGACAGGACGTAGAGATGGCGATTGATCTCGGAGGCGAGCTTCGAGTCGATTTCCTCGTGAAGCAGCCTGGCGCGCTCCTGTAGTGCATAGACATCGTGCTCGACCGCTTCCAGCCGGCCCGTCAAGCGTCCCGCGACATCCTCGAAACCGAGCGGCATTTCCTCGTCGTCCGAGGCGGCGGCGTGGCGCATCAGCGACAACACGGTGCGCAAATGGCGATGCAGCCGCACGATCGTCCGTCGAATGGGCGGAAGCCGCGTGCGTTCGTCACGCGATGTGTTGCCGTGGAGAAAGTCCTCGATAGAATTCAGCTCTTCGCTGATCTCGATGACGAGCGAGATCAGCGTGCGCTGGAACTCGACGACCAGCAGCTCGAAAATATCCAGCGGGCGGGAAAATCTCGCCGCGTTCTTTTCGATCAGCATACGTCCTCGGTCCAGGCTGCGAAGCGGCTGCAGACGGCTGGTGATGAGCATGCGGTCGGTCAGCGCAAAATGCAGCCAGCCGATGTCGCGGGTGTCCTGACCGAACTCATGCTGGAAGTCGACCAGCGTGCCGAAGAGCATCTGTTCATCGACGGTAAGCGTCGCATGCGTCTCATGTGTGGTCAGCGCTATGCGCGCTGCCTCGTTCAATCCCGGTGCATCCGCAAGGAAGGTCGGGACGCGGGCATCCACGAGATTGAGATGCAGCCAGAGGAAACCATCTCCGGCAAAGAGCGAGGCGCGATCGGTATTGTCGGGGAGCCGTTCCGCCTTATCCGCGCCAGGATGCAGACGATAGGCCCAGACAAAGCCGGGTATCGTGGTGGCAGTCGTGATCGTGTTCATGGCCGGATCATTCGCATTGTCGGAACAGTTGCCTTAGTCTTCGTTCATGACGATTGTTTATGCAAGTCTGCCCATTGTTGGAATAATCGCATGCGCGGGCGCAGATGTCGTAGCCGCGCAGCGCGTGCAGGGCGAAGGTGTTGTTCGAGTTCGCGATCAAGTGGAAATGAGCATCGCATCGCCTTTGTAAAATTGACGTTTACGTAAAAATCAACTAGCAATAGCCACACGTCGCCGATGGCCTGGGTGAGGCGGACCATCGGCACCACAAATGCGGAGGAAAGCATCATGTACAAGGCGCCTGTCGAGGAAATCGCGTTCACGCTGAAGCATGTCGCCGGCATGGAGCGGGCGATGGAAGAGGGCATCCTCGGCGATCTCAGCGCCGACGTCCTCGATGCCATCCTGGCGGAGGCTGGACGTTTCGCCGGCGACGAGATGGAGCCGCTTGCCGAAATCGGCGACCGGCAGGGCGCGAAGCTGGTCGACGGCAAGGTGGTTCTTCCGGACGGATGGGAAAAGCTCTATCGCGACTGGATCGCCGGCGGCTGGAACGGGCTGACCGCGCCGGAGGAGTTCGGCGGACAGGGCCTGCCGCATATGCTGAATATCGCGACGCTGGAAATGTGGAATTCTGCTTCGATGGCGTTTGGTCTAGCCCCGACGCTGACCATGGGGGCGGTCGAGGCACTCATTGCCCACGGCAGCGAAGACCTGAAAAAGACATACCTGCCGAAGCTCGTATCAGGCGAGTGGGCTGGCACCATGAACCTGACGGAGCCGCATGCCGGTTCCGATGTCGGGGCGCTGCGCACGCGCGCCGAACGCCGCGACGACGGCACCTATCGTCTCTTCGGCCAGAAGATATTCATCACCTGGGGCGATCACGAGGCGGCGGAAAACATCGTCCATTTCGTCCTGGCCCGCCTTCCGGATGCACCGGCCGGCACGCGCGGCATATCGCTTTTCCTCGTGCCAAAATTCCTCGCAAACGATGATGGATCGCTTGGCGCCCGTAACGATTATTTCGCCCATTCGCTGGAGCACAAGCTCGGCATCCATGGCTCGCCGACCTGCACGATAATCTATGGCGATGGCAAATATGGCGCCGAAAAAGGGGCCGTCGCCTGGCTTGTCGGCGAGGAGAACAAGGGGCTCGCCTGCATGTTCACGATGATGAACAATGCGCGCCTCGCCGTCGGCATTCAGGGCGTCGCGATTGCGGAAGCCGCTACCCAGAAAGCCATCGCCTATGCCAGGGAGCGCACGCAGGGCCGCGCGCCGGGAGCGACGGCGGCGGGCATGAGCCCGATCATCGAACATCCCGATGTCGCCCGCATGCTGCTGACCATGAAGGCGCTGACGCAGGGTTCGCGCGCCATTTGCTATGCTTGCGCCGAGGCGATCGATATGTCGCATCGCGATCCCGAGAAGGCACGATATTGGCAGGAGCGGGCTGCGCTCTTGACGCCGATTGCCAAGTCCTTCTCCACCGATGCCGGCGTCGATGTCGCCTCGCTTGGCATCCAGGTCCATGGCGGCATGGGCTTCATCGAAGAAACGGGAGCGGCGCGCCTGCTGCGGGATGCCCGTATTGCCCCCATCTATGAAGGCACCAACGGCATTCAGGCCATCGACCTCGTGACCCGCAAGCTGACCATTGCGAACGGCGATCACGTGCGCGCCTTCCTCGGTGAATTGCGCGGGATCGCCGATGCCGTCGCAAAATCCAATCTCGACGGTTTCGGGGAATCGGCGCCGCGGCTGGAAGCGGCCATCGACGATCTCGAAAAGGCAAGCGAATGGCTGCTCTCGCGCCAGGCCGAAGGCGCCGTCGCCGAGGCGCTGGCGGGTGCGACGCCCTATCAGCGGCTCTTCGGTCTCGTGCTGACCGGAGCCTATCTGGCCAAAGGCGGCTTGGTCGATGCGGCGGATGGCGAGGGCGGAAAGCGCATCGCGCTTTGCCGCTTTGCTGCCGAAAATCTTCTGGCCGAAACAGCGGCTCTCACTGACCGTATCGTCGCCGGCGCGTCGAGCCTTGAAGCCGCCCGCATCGCGCTTGCCTGAGGAGATCTAATGACCGACCATATTATCATCGAACGTCCCGAGACCGCGCCGCATGTCCAGATCATCCGGTTCAACCGTCCGGAAAAGAAGAATGCGATCACGCGCGGAATGTATCAGGTGATGACCGATGCGCTGAAGGCGGCGGACGACACGCCGGATATCCGCGTCAACGTCTTCCTCGGTACCGAAGGCTGCTTCTCCGCCGGCAACGACATGGCCGATTTCCTGGCTTTCGCCGTGGGCGGGAGCATGGGCCGCGAAGTCCTGGATTTTCTCGCCGCACTGGCGACGGCGAAGAAACCGGTCGTTTCGGGCGTCGATGGTCTGGCGATCGGCATCGGCGCCACGATCCACCTGCATTGCGATCTGACTGTGGCTTCCGACCGCAGCCTGTTCAAGACGCCCTTCGTCGATCTTGCCCTCGTCCCCGAAGCCGCCTCGAGCCTGATCGCGCCGCGCCTCATGGGTCATCAGCGCGCCTTCGCCCTGCTTGCCCTCGGCGAAGGCTTCTCCGCCGCCGAAGCGAAAGAGGCCGGTTTGATCTGGAAAGTGACCGCGCCCGAGGCAGTGGAGGCCGAAACGCTATCGCTTGCCGCCAAGCTTGCAGCCAAGCCGCCTGAGGCGCTGAGGATTGCCAGGGCTCTGATGCGGGGCGAACCGGACGCCATCCTTGGTCGTATCGCCGAGGAAGCCGAGCTTTTCGCCGCACGGCTGAAAAGTGCGGAAGCACGCGCCGCATTCGAGGCGTTCATGAAGCGGTGAATCACCATCCGCCCTTGTGGTTCGAGACGGCCCTGCGGGCCTCCTCACCACGAGGGTCGGCCACACAACTTGCGGTGAAAAGAACTACTTCTCCAGCGCCACGACAACCTCGACATGCGAGGTCCACAGGAATTGGTCAATGGGCGTCACTTTGTTGATGCGATAGCCCCCTTCGGTCAGCAGCGCGAGATCGCGGGCCAGCGTCAGCGGGTTGCAGGAGACGGCGACGATCTTCTTGACCTGGGAGCGGGCCAGTTCCTTGCACTGGAATTCCGCCCCGGCGCGCGGCGGGTCGAAGACGACGGCGTCGTAGACCTTCAATTCCTGCGTCATCAGCGGCCGGCGGAAGAGGTCGCGGCGCTCGATGGTGACAGGTTTTAGCCCCTGCGTGTTGCGGGCGGCGTAATCGAGCGCGGCCAAGGGCTTGGCTTCGCTTTCCACCGCGTGCACCCGTCCGATGCGCGCCAGGCGAAGCGAGAAGGTGCCGCTGCCGGCGAAGAGATCGGCGATGCGCTTCGCCTTGCCGACATGGGTCTTGACCAGCTCGGCCATGGCATCTTCAGCCTGCTTGGTCGCCTGCGTGAAGGCGCCGGGAGGTGGCGAGACCTGCGCGCCGCCGAAATCGATCATCGGCTTTGCCGGTTCCACCAGGATTTCGCCGTTCAGCGAGACGCGAGCGATGCCGCGAAGCGTCAGCACGGTTTCGATAGCGCTCCGACGGTGCTTGTCGGAAAGGGATTTGACGTCGTCGACGGCGAGGTCGAGGCCGGAAGGCATCTCCAAAACGGAGATGCGGAAGGCTTCCGCGTTGACGGCGAGTGCCGCCGCGACCGCCGTGATCGCCGGCAATTGCGACATGATCCCGGCCGAGGCGATGGGACATTCCTCGATCGCGACGATGTGGTGGCTTTCGGCCTGGTTGAAGCCGATCAGCGTGCCCTTCTCGGTCTTGCGCGCCGCGAAGACGACCTTGCGGCGCTCGCCGGGATGGGCAGCGATAATATCATCCACCTCGGGCGTCAGGCCCTTGGAGCGTAGCGCGTCGATCACGAGCTGCCGCTTGAAGGCGCGGTAGGGCGCATCGGCATAGTGCTGCAAGGTGCAGCCGCCGCAGGTGCCGTTGACGCCATCGGGACCGAAGTGCCGACAGTGCGGCTCCTGCCGGTCCGGCGAGGCCGATGCGATCGACATCAACGTGCCCTGGCTTTTCACCCGCGCGATGGCGACGCTTTCGCCCGGCAGCGTGAAGGGTACGTAGATCGGGCCATCAGCGCCTTGCGCGATGCCGTCGCCCTGGGCGCCGAGCTTCTGGATGGTGACGGTTTCGGTGCTCATGGCTTGATCCCTGCGAGAAGAAATTCGTGATTGCCGTCGCCGCCTGATATCGGCGAGGCTATGAGGCCGAGACTCTGCCAGCCCATATCTTCAGTGAACCAGCGTTCGAGCTCGGCAGCGACAGCCGGCGCGGAGGAGGGGTCTTTCAGCAAGCCGGCCTTGCCGATCGCATCTCGTCCCGCCTCGAATTGCGGCTTCACCAGCAACACGGCGCGCGCGCCCGGCTCGGCAAGAACGAGCGCCGGCGCCAGCGCCAGCTTCAGCGAGATGAAGGAGACATCGGAAACGATGAACGAGATCGGCTTGCCGATATCCTCGGCAGTGAGGTTGCGGGCATTCAGCCCCTCTATACTGGTCACGCGCGGATCGGCCGATATGCGCGGATGCATCTGGCCGTGGCCGACATCGATGGATGTGACATGCACGGCGCCACGCTGCAACAATACCTCGGTAAAGCCGCCGGTCGATGCCCCGACATCGAGACAGTGCTGCCCCTGCGGATCGAGCTGGAAATGATCGAGCGCGGCCACCAGTTTCAAGGCCGCCCGCGAGACATAATCCTGGGCCGGATCGTCGATGGCGATCTGCGCCTCTTCGGTGAACAGCGTGCCCGGTTTGGTCACGACTTTGCCGTCGACGGTGACTGTGCCGCGCTGAATTGCATCGCGCGCCCGTGATCGGCTGGCGAAAAGCGAAAGGGTGACGAGAAGCTGGTCGAGGCGTTGCGGTTCGGACATAGGCTGTCCATGCAGGGCAATGCAGTGCGTTGCAAGCCTTTTGTGCCGATGTCGCGTTGACGCCGGGCTGCAGCCGGCGATAATCGCACAAATCAGCGGTTGAGAGGGCATCATGCGAAGAATCGGTGGCTATGCGGCGCTATTGGCGATGTTCGCCGCGCCGGCCTTTGCGAACGATACCATGGCCGAGTTGAAGACCGGCGGTCTCGCCTACGTCCGCACCGGCGATATCAGCATGGATCAGGAGAAGCTCTTCATTTCGGCGGCCGAGGTGCGCGTCGACTACGTCTTTGCAAACACATCGGACAAGGATGTCGAAAGTCTCGTCGCTTTCCCGATGCCCGATATCAAGGGCGATGTCGACAGCATGGTCGATGCTGGAAATGTCGATGCCGACAATTTCCTCGGCTTCACCGTCACACAGGACGGCAAGGCCATCGCGCCGACCCTTCAGCAGAGCGTCACGGTCGCCGGCGTCGACATGACGGATGAATTGAAGGCGCACGCCGTACCGTTGCTGCCGCTCAGCAAGGCGGCGATGGATGCCGTCGCCAAGCTGCCCGTTGATGTCTTGGAGGACTGGACGGCTCGCGGCCTGATCGTGGATGACGAATATGACAATGATGGCCAGGGCATGAAGCATCATCCGACGCCGATGTGGACGTTGCATACCACCTATTGGTGGCGCACCAAGTTTCCGGCCAAAGCCAGGATCGGCGTACAGCATAGCTACAAGCCGAGCGTCGGCGGCACCGTTGCCATCACCTTTGCCGGCGACGAGGACTACCAGAAACAGCAGCTGCAGGCCTACCGCAGCAAGTATTGCGTTGACGATGCCTTTCTGAAGACTGCGACCAAGCTTTCCGCCACCGCCGACAAGGGCGGCCGCACCTATATCGAAAGCTGGATCTCCTATGTGCTGACGACGGGCGCCAACTGGTCCGGCCCGATCAAGCATTTCGAGCTGACGGTCGACAAGGGCAGCCCGGAAAACTACATCAGCTTCTGCGGCACCGACGTCAAAAAGACCGGGCCGACGACCTTTCAGATGACGGCGCAGGATTTTTATCCCGAACACGATCTGGATATTTTGATCCTCGCCGCGACCCCCGTGAACTGAGCCAAATTTAAACGGCAGATCGTCAAAATTAAATAATTTTAAAGCCGTAACCTCTACTGATGCTTGGGATTGCGATGGTCTGTTTCAAGATCATCGCCTGCCATGACGGCTTCACGCTTCCGCGTCCCAATCATGCCTTTCCCTGAATTTTTCGAGCATCAGCCGTCCTTCCCCCACGGCCTATCGATGCTCGCCAGGACCGGCGCTCAGGAGGCGCTCGCTTATGTTTGCGAAAAAACTCTCGCTGAATGGCAAGCTTGCCATAACGTTCACGGCGCTGATCGCCATTTTCGCCTGCGTTTCCGCATTCGTCTATTCCAAGGAAGAGATGTCGGCCGGCGCCGCGGCGGAGCAGGCCAGGTCGCAGCAGCTCGTCAATCTGATCGACGACTCCTTGCAGGCGATGCTGGAACAGGCGGTCAACCTGCGCGGCTTCCTCCTGCTCCGCAGCGACAGCACCTATGGCGATGTTTTCGCCAATCGCGACCGGATGTTGAAGAGCATCGCCGCAGCCAAGCAGGTCGCCGCTGACTCTCCGGATCTGCTGCAGGCCATCGATAACATGCAGAAGGCCGCGGATATCTATTTCCATCAGCTTGCAGAGCCGCAGACGAAGGCTCGCAAGGAAACCGAGATGCCGCTCGATCAGATCGTCAAGATCGGTCAGAACGAAACCAAGGGCCAGCTCGATGGCTTCCGCGAGGCTGCCGCAAAGATCAAGCAGGCAGCCCGCGCCAAGGCCGGCGATCTGGCGGCCACGCAGGATGAGGCCAATGGCGATCTGCGCCTGACGCTCATCGTGGGCGGCATCCTCGTAGCGCTGATCGCTGCCGTTCTCGCCTGGCTGCTGTCGCGCATCATCGTTCGCCCGATCGTCGGCATGACTGCCGCTATGGGCCGTCTGGCTAGTGGCGAGCACGATATCGACGTTCCGGCCCTCGGTCGTGGCGATGAAGTCGGCAGCATGGCCGATGCCGTCCTTGTCTTCAAGCAGGCGGCGATCGAGAAGCTGCGCCTTGCCGGCGAGACCGATCGCATGCGTGATGACGCCGAGCGTCAGCGCCAGATGGGCGATGAGCAGAAGGCGCGCGAAGAAGGTGAAATCCGCTTCGCCATGGAGACGCTCGCAGGTGGGCTCTCCGCTCTTGCCGCCGGCAATGTCGCTGCGCGTCTCGACCGCACCTTTGCGCCGCAGTTCGACAGCGTTCGTGCTGATTTCAACAATGCCGTCGAAAAGCTGGAAGCGGCCTTGCAGTCGGTCGGCACCAATGCCGCCGCCATCAATGCCGGCGCCGGCGAGATCCGTTCGGCTGCTGATGACCTTGCTCACCGCACCGAGCAGCAGGCTGCCTCCGTCGAGGAAACTGCTGCAGCCCTGGAACAGGTAACCACGACGGTTCGCGATTCGGCCAAGCGCGCCGAGGATGTCGGCCATCTCGTCGAGCGTGCGCGTCTCGGTGCCGAAAAGTCCGGTGAAGTCGTGCGCAGGGCAGTATCCGCCATGCAGCAGATCGAAAAGTCCTCTGGCGAGATCAGCAACATCATCAGCGTCATCGATGATATCGCCTTCCAGACCAACCTTTTGGCACTGAATGCCGGCGTCGAAGCCGCCCGCGCCGGTGACGCCGGCAAGGGCTTTGCCGTCGTTGCCCAGGAAGTCCGCGAGCTTGCCCAGCGGTCCGCCAACGCAGCCAAGGAAATCAAGGCGCTGATCACCACGTCGAGCGATCAGGTCAATACCGGCGTGTCCCTGGTCGGCGAGACCGGCAAGGCCCTGGAATTGATCGTTTCCGAAGTGCAGGAAATCAATCGCCACGTCGGCGCGATCGTCACGGCGACCCGCGAGCAGTCGATCGGCCTGCAGGAGATCAACACTGCGGTCAACAACATGGATCAGGGCACGCAGAAGAATGCCGCCATGGTCGAGGAACAGACGGCTGCCAGCCACGCACTCGCCCGCGAAGCCGCGGCACTGAACGAGCTGCTGCGCCAGTTCCGGCTCAGCAATGCGCCGCAGGCAGCGTCCGCGCGTCCCGCAGCCGCAACGACACGCTCGAAGCCTGCTGTATCGCCGGCCCGGGCGCTCGGCCGCACGGTGGCCAAGGCCTTCGGCGGCAAGGCAACCGCAGCTGCGGCCGCTCAGGACGAATGGGAAGAGTTCTGACGACAAACACCTTCTCTCCGCCGGAGAGAAGGTGGGCACGAACGATTGAGTGAAACGAAATCGAGAGAGACCGGATGAGGGGGCACGCGGAGCGTTAGCGACGGTGCTTTGAGCGGCAAGCGAAAAGCCGCTCCAGTGTGCAGAAACGCCCCCTCATCCGTTTCCCGAATTTGCCGAAGGGCGGGCACCTTCTCCCCGAGCGAAGAAGGCGAAAGCCTGGAGCCGGTCGCACCACCGGCCCTTCGCTTTGGCTCAGGGCGTTCGTCGCTGCAATCGATTCACTGGATCGATTGCAGCGACTGCGCCTCACCCGGCGACTTCGACGATCCGGCCGTGGCCGAGCGCCCTGAACACCGTCTGCACAATGCCCGCACGGTCGAGGCCGGCCTTGGCATTCATGACTTCCGGCTTTGCCTGGTCCATCCAGATATCGGGCATGACGAGCGTGCGGATCTTCAGCCCGTTGTCCAGCAGGCCCTCGCTGGCGAGGAACTGCATGACCTGACTGCCGAAGCCGCCGACCGAGCCCTCTTCGATGGTGATCAGCATCTCGTGGTGGGCGGCAAGCTGGCGAATGAGATCGTGGTCGAGCGGCTTGGCGAAGCGGGCATCCGCGACTGTCGTGGGCAGGCCGGCAGCGTCGAGATCCTCGGCCGCGGCAAGGCTGTCGGCGAGGCGCGTGCCGAAGGAGAGCAAGGCGACTTTCGAACCCTGCTTGACCACGCGACCCCTACCGATTTCCAGGATCTGGCCCCGTTCGGGCATTTCGATGCCGACGCCTTCGCCGCGCGGATAGCGGAACGAGATCGGCCCGAGATCGTAGGCGGCCGCGGTGCGCACCATATTCTTCAGTTCCGCCTCGTCGGCGGCAGCCATGACGACGAAACCGGGCAGGGTCGCAAGAAAGGTCGTGTCGAAGGAACCGGCATGCGTCGGCCCATCGGCGCCGACGAAGCCGGCGCGATCGATTGGGAAGCGCACCGGCAGACCCTGGATCGCCACATCGTGCACCACCTGGTCATAGGCGCGCTGCAGGAAGGTGGAATAAAGCGCGGCAAAAGGCTTGTAGCCCTCGGCGGCAAGGCCAGCGGCGAAGGTCACTGCATGTTGCTCGGCGATGCCGACGTCGAAACAGCGCTTGGGGAAGAATTCCTGCAGCTTGTCGAGGCCGGTACCATTAGGCATGGCGGCGGTAATGCCGACGATCTTGTCGTCGAGCATCGCCTCCTGCACGAGAGCATCGGCAAAGACGCTGGTGTAGCTTGGCGCGTTCGGCTTCACTTTGGCTTGCGCGCCGGTGATGACGTCGAACTTGTTGACGCCGTGATATTTGTCGGCGGCGGCTTCTGCCGGGGGATAGCCCTTGCCCTTCTGCGTCACGACATGGATCAGCACCGGGCCTTGCGCATTGTCGCGCACGTTGCGCAGCACCGGAAGCAGATGCTCGAAGGAATGGCCGTCGATTGGGCCGATATGGTAGAAGCCCATCTCCTCGAACATCGTTCCACCGGTCACATAGCCCCGTGCATGCTCGACCGCCCGTGTGATGGCGCGATCGACCTTCTTGCCGAGATAGGCCGTCAGTTTCTTGCCGAAATCGCGGAAGCCCATATAGGTGCGGCCGGAGGCGAGGCGGGCGAGATAGGCGCTCATCGCGCCCGTCGGCGGCGCGATCGACATGTCGTTGTCGTTGAGGATGACGATCAGCCGCGCGTCGAGCGCGCCGGCATTGTTCAGGGCCTCGTAGGCCATGCCGGCCGACATCGCGCCGTCGCCGATGACGGCAATGACGCGGCGGTCGGTTTTATCAAGCTCGGCGGCCACCGCCATGCCGAGGCCGGCGGAAATGGATGTGGAGGAATGCGCGGCACCGAAGGGATCATATTCGCTTTCGGCGCGGCGCGTGAAGCCGGAAAGGCCGCCTTCCTGGCGCAGCGTGCGGATGCGATCGCGCCGTCCGGTCAGGATCTTGTGCGGATAACACTGATGCCCGACATCGAAGATGAGGCGATCGTTCGGCGTGTCGAAGACGCTGTGGATGGCAACAGTGAGTTCGACGACGCCAAGGCCGGCGCCGAGATGTCCGCCCGTGCGCGATACCGCATCGATCATCTCGTCACGGACTTCGCGGGCGAGTTGCGGCAAGTCCCGGTCCTCCAGCTTTCGCAGGTCGGAAGGATAATGGACCCGGTCCAGCAGCGGCGTCTCTGGCATTTGTGTCAAGGCAGAAGCCTCTTTCTTGCTATTCTTGGGCGGTTGCCCGCCTTTACGTCAAAACAGATTGCGACAAAAGACGCCGAATTCAAGGAGTGCCCGAACAAGAAACATTTGGCACTGTTATGAACCCGTTAGCCCTCCGGCAAGGGAATGAACTCTTCCTCGTCGCCCGGCACGATATCGAAGCGGCCCGTGCGCCATTCTTCCTTGGCTTTTTCGATGCGCTCCTTGGAAGAGGATACGAAGTTCCACCAGATATAGCGCTTCGAATTGAGCGCCGCACCTCCAAAAAGCATGAGATGACAGCCTTTTTCCGCAGCTTCCAGGGTTATGGCATCGCCGGGGCGGAAAACGAGAAGCTGATCCTGCGCGAAGCGATCACCGGCCACGATGAGCGATCCGGAGAGGATATAAACAGCGCGTTCCTCGTGCGCTGCACCAAAAGGAAACGTCGTGTTCGGCTGAAGCTGCAGATCGACGTAAAGCGTGTCGGAGAAGGATTTCACCGGTGATTTCAGGCCTTCGAAATCTCCGATCACCACGCGCCCGGTCACGCCGCCATCGGCGATGACAGGCAGTTCGTCTTTCTCTGTATGGGCAAAGGAAGGATCGATCTCCTCCTTGTCGTCGGGGAGCGCCAACCATGTCTGCAGGCCTGACATCGCAAAGGGATGGTCGCGCAGATTTTCCGGGGTGCGTTCAGAGTGCACGATCCCGCGTCCGGCCGTCATCAGGTTGACGTCGCCGGGACGGATCACCTTGGCCGTGCCGAGGCTGTCGAGATGGCGGATCTCGCCGTCGAACAGATAGGTGACGGTGGAAAGGCCGATATGCGGATGCGGGCGCACATCAACCGCTTGGCCCGGCCGAAAAATTGCAGGCCCCATGCGGTCGAAAAAGATGAACGGCCCCACCAGCCGTCGCCGGCTGCTCGGAAGTGCCCGCCGCACGGAGAAACCGCCGAGGTCACTGGTACGCGGAATGATGAGATTCTCGATCGCATCGCAGGTGAAGGCATCGCCGGGCTGTGGATCGTTTCCTGGGAAGAAAGACATGGCGGGCGCTCCTTTCGGTTGAGGCTCAACCTACCGGGAATGTCAGGGAAACTCAAACTTTCCCGTCTTGTCTCACGCGCCGTCCAGCGGTTCCGTGCCTTGAGGCTTGCCGGCGCGGTCGAGCCTGATCTTTTCGATGCGGTTTTCGGCAGCCGAGAGCAGCGCCTCGCAATGCTTCTTCAGGGCTTCGCCGCGCTCGTAGATGGTGATGGATTCATCCAGTGCCACGTCGCCGCGTTCCAGCCGCGCAACGATGCTTTCAAGCTCCGCCACGGCCTTCTCGAAGGAATAGCCTGATACATCCACCTTGGCGCTCTCGCTCATCGTCAACCCTTCATCATGCGCAGAATATGCATCCCCGCCGACTCGGCGAGGCCTTCCAGATCATAGCCACCTTCGAGCAGGCTGACGACCCGGTTGTTGGCGCTGCGATCGGCAGCCTCCAGGATCCGCCCCGTCGCCCAGTCGAAATCCTCGCCGGTGAGGTTCAATTGTGCTAAGGGGTCGCGGTGGTGGGCGTCGAAGCCGGCCGAGATGATGATGATGTCTGGGCGGAAGTCATCGAGCGCCGGCAGGATGCGCGACTTGAAGGCTTCGCGGAAATGATCGCCGCCGGTATTGGGCGAAAGCGGCGCATTGACGATGGTATTATGCGCGCCGCGCTCGTCCTTCTTGCCAGTGCCCGGATAGAGCGGCATCTGGTGGGTCGAGCAGAAGAGCACGGACGGATCGTTCCAGAAGATGTCCTGTGTGCCGTTGCCGTGGTGCACATCCCAGTCGACGATGGCGACGCGCTCGGCACCATGAGCTTTCTGCGCATGGCGGGCGGCGATCGCCGCATTGTTGAAGAAGCAGAAGCCCATCGCCTTGCTCTTCTCGGCATGGTGGCCGGGCGGGCGGGCCGCGACGAAGACATTGTCGGCAGCGCCGGAAAACACGTCGTCGACCGCTGCCATGGCGCCGCCGACGCCGTGCATGATCGCCTGCAGCGTCTTCGGGCTGGCATAGGTATCCGCCTCGATCTGATTGATCTCGCCGTCGTCGCCTTTGTCCGGCATCGAGCGCAGGACGAATTCCAGATGCTCTTCGGGATGGGCAAGCAGGACCGAGTCTTCATTGGCCGCTGGGGCTTTTCGCCGGTCGAGCCGCTCGAAATTCGGATGCTCCAGCGCGATGTTCAGCGAGCGCAGCCGGTCGGGCCGTTCCGGGTGGCCGGGCGGTACAATATGCTCAAGAAAAATCGGGTGTTCGTAAAGACGTGTGCTCATGGGGCCAATCTATAAATGAGGTGTGACGCCTATTACAGGACATGGACAATGTCACTACAATGTCAACAATCCATCTTAACCACTTTGGAGCAGCGCCCGTTTACTTATTGAGGTGCGATGTTAAGCTTTCATTAAGATGCGCATGGCGTCGGACAGGGTTTTCACGGGATGACGAGTGTAGAGCGATCCGATGTCATCGAGTTGAGAGTGCCGCCGCGTGATGTCGACCGGCACGGTCATATGTTCATCGCCTCCTATATCTCGCAGGCGGAGGCGGCGCTCTCGAATTTCTGGCGCACGCGGCCGCTGGTCGACGATGAACCGGCCTATGTCGCCACCAAGGCCTCCTGCGTCCTGCACCGGGCCTTGCGTTACGACGACCTTGCCCGCTTCTCGATCAGCGTCAACAAGATCGGCGGCAAGTCCGTCGGCTTCGTCGTCATGGTCGAGACCGGCAATGAACTGGCGGCGGAGGTCGAGATTCTCTGGCTCGCCGTGCGCGGCGACGAGAATGACCCCGTGCCGCTGCCCGAGGACACCCGCGACTGGCTCTACAAATATCTGACGTGACGCGCTCGCCGGCTGCGGTTTTTCCGCCCTGAGCCGAGTTCAGCTCCGCTGCGGCAGAAGCGGATAGCCGGCCATGACGGCGCGGCCGACCAGAGCTGCAACAACCGCCTTGACGAGATCCCCGGGCACAAAGCCCAGGGAGCCGAAGAACGCTTTGGTGAAGCCGATGTTGATGGCCAGCCAGGCAATGCCGAAGGCATAGAGCACCACGACGCCGCCGACGACGGCGGCGATGAAGAAGCCGATGCCCTGGTTGAGGCTGCTTTGCTCCGGCTTCACCAGCCGCTCAGAGAGATAGCCTGTCACGAAGGCAGCGAATATCCAGCCGATGAAGAAACCCGCCGTCGGGCCTGCAAAGACGGCAAGGCCGCCACGGCCGCCCGATAGTACCGGCAAGCCGATTATCACCAGCAGGACGACGATCAGCACCGCAATCGTACCGCGCCGGGCGCCGAGCACCACGCCGGCCAGCATCACGCCAAGCGACTGCGCGGTGATCGGCACGGGAATGATGCCGATCGGGATCGGCGGTAGCAGGCCGAGCGCCACGATGATGGCGGCAAAGAGTGCGGAGAGGACAAGATCGCGGGTATTCATGGCGGCTCCATCCGAAAAAGATTTATGTTCAATGCCGCCGAATGCCGCGCGCGTCAATCGCAGCCGCGATATTGTCCGCGTCGCGCAGCGTCAGGATGATCAGCGGCACAAGCGTCGTTGCCAGGCGTATTTTGATCCCCCGCGCTTCGTGTGCTTCGCGGATGGCGCGATAGCGGTCGAGAATCTCAGGCACGAAACGCAGGACGAGCCCGACCGCAAGCCCGATATCCGCGGCCCTGAGCAAGCCGATCTTCTCGAGTGGCGTCGCAAGAACGGTGATTTCGTCGATGAAGGCGGCCGTCGATGTCGTCGCCGTTACAGTGGCTGCAAACAGCGCAAGCGCGGTCAGCCGCAGCGCCACCACGAGGACAAGGTGAAACGGACTGAAGAACAGGTTCAAGAGCGTAAGCACGGCAATGGAGATGAGGATCGGACGGAGCCGCCTCAATGCCTCGCCGACAGAAAGGCCGGTGCGAAAATAGAGGCCGGCACCGATGAGGTTCGCAAGCCCGAGCAGCGCGGTGGAATCCGTCAGGAACAATAGAATGCCGAGCGCGGCGAGCGTTACGAGCTTCACGCGCGGTGTCAGCCGATGCATCCATGTATCCGCGTCCACGTGCAGCGTTTGCATCAGCTCGCCATCTCCTTGTAGCGGGCGATGGCTTCCGCCGCCGGTGCGTCGACAACGAGGCGGCCCTGATCGAATAGCAGCACGCGGTCGAAATCCTCGAGCAGCGGCAGGTCGTGGCTGATGACGATGACGCTTTCCGGCAGCGCTGCGATGGTCCTCTGCACCAGCGCCCGGTTCTTCAAGTCGAGCTGGTTGGTGGGTTCGTCGAGGATGAGGATGTCGGGGCCGGTGACGAGCACCGAGCAGAGGGCGGCCATCTGCAGCTCGCCGCCCGAAAGTTCATGCGCACGCCGCGCGCCGAGATGGCTGACACCGAACCGTTCGAGGATGCCGTCCACCGCCGTCTCGATCTGCGTCTTGTCCAAACCGCGTGCCTTGAGCCCGAAGGCGATGTCGTCGCGCACGATGGGCAGGATGATCTGGTTCTGCGGCGACTGGAAGATATAGCCGACCTTTCCGAGCACGGAGGCGGCATCGTTGGCCGTATCGAGCCCGTCAACGACGACGCGGCCGGTGGTCGGCTTGGCGAGCCCGTTGATCAGCCGCGCAAAGGTCGTCTTGCCGGAACCGTTGAGGCCGATGATCCCGACGCGCTTCTCCTGAAGCGTCAGGTTCAGCGGGTAGAGCGCGGTCCGTTTGCCATAGTCGACGCCGGCATTGTCGAAGCGGATATCCAAGCGGCTTCCCTGTTCCGTGGTGGTGTCGCGGTCCTATAGCGCATCGCGGTCATTTATCAAATCGCGGGCTGTTTGAAAGCATGGGAATTTATGCCTATGATCCCCTTATGACGAATCTGCTTTCGAATCGCGACGCCCGCCGCGTCTTCCTTGCCAAGCAGGGGCTTGCCAATCCGCCGAACCGCGCCTTGACCAAGGCGGGGTTGCTGCAGCTCATCCACGACATCGGCTTCGTGCAGGTGGACAGCATCGGCACCGTCGAGCGGGCGCATCACCAGATCCTGTTCTCGCGCAATCAGACCTATCGACGCGAACATCTGACCGAGTTGCTCGAAAAAGATGGTGCGCTGTTCGAACATTGGACGCACGACGCCTCGATCCTGCCGAGCGCTTTCTTCGTTTATTGGAAGCACCGGTTCCGCCGCGAGGAGTTGGCGCTCGTCGAGCGGTGGCGCAAATGGCGCGGTGAGGGCTTCGAGTCTGCTTTTGAAGAGACCTACGAGCGTGTGCTGAAGAACGGCGCCATCATGGCGCGTGAGATCAAGGCGGACGGCCATGTCTCGGGCGGCTGGTGGAACTGGCATCCGAACAAGACCGCGCTCGAATATTTCTGGCGCACCGGCAAATTCGCGATCGCCGGTCGCACGAACTTCCAGAAGGTCTATGATCTGGTCGAGCGCGTCTTGCCGGATCATGTCCATACACCGGAGGTCGATCATGAGGAGTTCGTCGAATGGGCTTGCCGCAGCGCTTTGCAGCGCCTGGGCTTTGCCACCTCAGGCGAAATTGCTGCCTTCTGGGATCTGGTGACGCCGCAGGAAGCTAAGACATGGGTGGAGACACATCGCGACGAACTGACGGAAATGCTGATCGAACCGGCCATCGGCGGCAAGCCGCGCCCCTCCTTCGCGTTCACCGACTTCCATGCCACGCTCGACAGTTATCCGGAAGCGCCGGCGCGTATCCGCGTGCTCAGTCCCTTCGACCCGGTGCTGCGCGACCGCAACCGCACCGAACGCCTCTTCGGTTTCTTCTACCGCATCGAGATTTTCGTGCCGGAGCCCAAGCGGGAATACGGCTACTACGTCTTCCCTCTGCTGGAAGGCGACCGGCTGATCGGCCGGATTGACATGAAGGCCGACCGCAAGGCGGGTACATTGGACGTCAAGCGTCTGTGGCTGGAGCCCGGCGTCAAGGCATCCGTCGGCCGGCTTGAGAGGTTGGAAGCGGAGCTGGAGCGTGTCGCCCGTTTCACCGGCGTCGAGAAGGTCGTGTTTCTCGAGGGCTGGCGGGGCTAACCACCTCCCCCTTGAGGGGGGAGGTCGCGCGGAACGCGCGGGTGGGGGTGACAACCCGAGATTTCGAAGGATCAACCCACCCCGGAGCTTTGCTCCGACCCCTACCTCAAGTGGAGGGTGAAAATCAGCAGATCTCTGTCTTGGCGATCTTGATGCCGAAGCCTTCGAGGCCGACATAGTGTCGCTCGCGGCTGGTGAGCAGCTTGATGGAGCTGACGCCGAGATCCTTGAGGATCTGTGCGCCGAGGCCGATTTCCAGCCATTCGCTGTCGCGGGCTTGCGCCTCGGCATGGCTTTCACGCTCGGCCTGGCGCGCTTTGCGGCCGTTGTCGAAATGGCCGACGCCGACCGAGCCTTCGCGCAGGTAAACGATGACGCCGCGGCCTTCCTCGGCAATTTTCTTCATGTAGAAATCGACAGGGCGGCGCTTGCCGAAGATATCCTCGGCAACACTTTCCGGATGCAGGCGCACCGCAATGTCGGCACCGTCCCGGATGTCTCCGAAGACGACGGCAAGGTGCTGCATCGTGTCCCAGGGCAGCGAATAGGTATGCGCGCGCGCCTTGCCGAACGGCGTGTCGATATCGAAGCTAGTGCCGAGTTCGATCAGCGTTTCCTTGCGCTGGCGATAGGCGATGAGATCGGCGACGGAGACGAGCTTCAGCCCGTGCTGCTCGGCGAATTCCACCACCTGCGGGCCGCGCGTCACCGTGCCGTCGTCATTGACGAGTTCGCTGATGACGCCGATCAGCGGCAGTCCGGCGAGCTTGCAGAGGTCGACCGCGGCTTCCGTATGGCCCGAGCGCATCAGCACGCCGCCTTCGCGGGCGACGAGCGGGAAAATATGGCCGGGGCGGACGAAATCGGCAGGGCCGACATTCGGATTGGCGAGGTTGCGCACCGTCAGCGTCCGGTCGTCTGCGGAAATGCCCGTCGTCGTGCCGTGCTTGAAGTCGACGGAGACGGTGAAAGCGGTCGTATGGGCTGAATCGTTTTCCGCCACCATGGCGTTGAGGTTCAGGCGCTTGGCCTCCTCGCGCGGCATGGGCGTGCAGACGATGCCGGATGTATGGCGAACGATGAAGGCCATCTTTTCCGGCGTGCAATGGACCGCGGCGACGATCAGGTCGCCCTCGTTCTCGCGGTCGTTGTCATCCATGACGACGACGATTTCGCCGGCTTCAAAAGCCCGGATGGCATCGACAACACGCTTCTGGTCGTAAGGCATCAAGAAATCCCTATCTCTGCTGGCCCGTCTGGCCGCGATCTCTCAGATAATGATCGGCGACGGCGCAGGCAACCATCGCTTCGCCGATCGGCACGGCGCGAATGCCGACGCATGGGTCGTGCCGCCCCTTGGTGCGCACGTCGACATTGTTGCCATCAGCATCGATCGACCGGCGCTCCGTCAGGATCGAGGAGGTCGGCTTGATAGCGAAGCGGGCGACGACAGGCTCGCCGGTGGAAATGCCGCCCAGAATGCCGCCTGCATGGTTGGACAGGAAAATGCGCTTGCCGTCATTGCCCATACGCATTTCGTCGGCGTTTTCCTCGCCGGTCAGTTCGGCGGACGCGAAGCCTTCGCCGATCTCGACGCCCTTGACGGCATTGATCGACATCAGCAGCGAGGCGATATCCTGGTCGAGCTTGCCATAGATCGGCGCGCCGAGACCCGCCGGCACGCCTTCGGCCACGACTTCCACCACGGCGCCGACCGAGGAGCCAGCCTTGCGGATGCCGTCGAGATACTCCTCCCATACCGGCACGATCGCCGGATCGGGGGCGAAGAACGGGTTTTGGTTCACCTGCGCCCAATCCCAGTTGGCGCGGTTGATCTTGTGCTTGCCGATCTGCACCAGCGCGCCGCGGACTGTGACGCCGGGCACGACGAGGCGGGCGATGCCGCCGGCGGCAACCCGCGCTGCCGTTTCGCGGGCAGACGATCGGCCGCCGCCGCGATAGTCGCGAATGCCGTATTTGATGTCATAGGTATAATCGGCATGGCCCGGGCGATAGCGGCGCGCGATCTCGCCATAATCCTTCGAGCGCTGGTCGGTATTCTCGATCAGCATCGAGATCGGCGTGCCCGTCGAGATCATCGTCTCGCCGTCCTCGTCCATCATCACGCCGGACAGCACCTTGACGAGGTCGTCCTCGCGTCGTTGCGTCACGAAGCGCGATTGGCCGGGTTTGCGCTTGTCGAGCCAGGCCTGGATATCCTCGAGCCTGAAGCGAAGGCCGGGAGGGCAGCCGTCGACGATGCAGCCGAGCGCCGGCCCGTGGCTTTCGCCCCAGGTGGTGACACGGAAAAGATGACCGAATGTATTGTGCGACATGGAAAACGACCGGATTGGTGCGGCCTGTCGGGCAGACCGCGTCTTGTCTCTTGCGATTGCGGCACACTCATAGGACAAAAAGCCTGCAAGACAAAATCTTTCTTTCCGAGATGGCGGAGAGCCAGCCTCGAACCTCTGCCATTGCCTCATCGGCATGGTAAACAAAGATTAAGCCGCACTGTGGATTGTGACGATGCATTCATCAATTGGGCAAGCAACGCCACCGTTGTGGGCAATTTCTGCCATATTCGAAGTGTTCTTTAGGCTGCATAACAAATCAAAATCGAACTGACGTAAAAGGGTACGACCATGCGCTTTTTTGTAGCGACGCTTTTGGCCACGGCAAGCCTGCTTGCTCCCGTCGCGGCCTTTGCCGAAAGCGCTGATGTCGAGTCCACGATCAAGAAGGTCGATACGAAGAATTTCAGCATCACGCTGGACGACGGCAAGAACTATCAGGTGCCGGAGGATTTCGATTTCAACGGTCTGAAGGCCGGCGTGAAGGTGGTTGTCTTCTACACTGAGGTCGACGGCAAACGCGTCGTCAACGATCTCGACATCGTTCAGTAAATATTGATGCCGCCGCACAACTGGCGGCTCGTGAACCGTGTCACCGGCTGTGTTGACGTGTTGTTTTATCCGGTTCCGGAAAGAAAGCTGCCGCCTAGTTTTCCGGGACTGCCTCAGATCCAGCCGATGATCTTCATCTGCAGATCGACCTTCAGGATCTGATCCTGATGTATCGGGATTTCGGCGGCCTCTTCCTTTGCGACATCGCCGACCAGACGGAACAATGTGCGGATGACGCCGCCATGCGTGACGCAGACGGTTGGCCGTTCGACTGAGGTCAGCCATGAGCCGACGCGCCAGGAGAGGATTTCGTAGCTTTCCGCATCTTCGCCAGGGGGAATGAAATCCCATTTGCCGGCCTTGCGCTCGGCAAGGCGCTCGGGTTCGGCAGCCTTCAATTCCCTAAGCGTGAAGCCTTCCCAGGCGCCGAAGGATACCTCGACCAGCCGTTCGTCGGTGCGATAATCCTTGGGCGGCAGGCCCATGGCCTCCCGCGCGATCTCCATGGTCTCGCGGGTGCGGCGCAGCGGGCTTGCGATGAAATCGAAAGACCGGTTTTCGAATGCGAGGATTTCGCGAAGGTCGATGCCATTTTGCCGCGCCTGTTCTCGGCCGATGGCGTTAAGGTCGATGTCCTTCTGCCCTTGCAGACGGCGCTCGGCATTCCAGTCGGTCTGACCGTGTCGGATCACATAGAGGATGGGCGGCACGGTCAGATTTCCTGTTGATCAGTCCTTCTGGACGGAAATGTCGGGCGCGTCCACAGCCTTCATGCCGACCGTGTGATAGCCGGAATCGACATGATGGATTTCGCCGGTGACGGCCGTCGACAGGTCGGACAGGAGGTAAAGTGCCGAGTTGCCGACCTCGTCGATCGTCACGGTCCGCTTCAACGGCGCGTTGTACTCGTTCCACTTCAGGATATAGCGGAAATCGCCGATACCGGAAGCGGCGAGCGTCTTGATCGGGCCTGCCGAAATCGCGTTGACGCGAATGCCGCGGCCGCCGAGATCGACGGCGAGATAGCGCACGCTTGCTTCCAGAGCTGCCTTGGCGACACCCATGACGTTGTAATGCGGCATGACCTTCTCTGCACCATAATAGGTCAGGGTGATCATCGAGCCGCCATCATTCATGATTCGCTCGGCGCGCTGGGCTACGGCGGTGAAGGAATAGACGGAGATGTCCATCGTCCGCGCGAAGTTATCGCGGCTGGTATCGAGGTAACGGCCGGTCAGCTCATCCTTGTCGGAGAAGGCGATGGCGTGCACGACGAAATCGATCTTGCCCCATTTCGCTTCCAGCGCGTCGATGACTGCATCGATCGTCGCGGGCTCGGTAACGTCACAATGGCCGGCCATGAAGGCGCCCAGCTCCTGAGCCAACGGCTCGACGCGCTTCTTCAAGGCGTCGCCCTGCCACGTCAATGCTATTTCGGCTCCGGCTTCCGAACAGGCCTTGGCAATACCCCACGCTATCGAACGGTTGTTTGCTACGCCGAGGATGACGCCGCGCTTGCCTGCCATGAGGCCAGTGGTTTGAGCCATATTCTGCTCCCTTGAACTTTCGAATGATCCTGCCTATGGCATAGGCCGTCCCCCTGTTCAAGCATCGTAAAGATCATCAACTGTTAGGGATCGTAACAAAGGGTGCTGTTTTCACCAAAATTTCACAGGAAAAGGCCCTCGCGCATGCTGCGCATCAAATCGGTGATCTTATCATCCGGTTTTTCCCACAGCATCAGTCGCAATTCCACGATGAGATCGCCATTTCCGCCATTTCCGTCCGGTAATCCCTCGCCGTGGACACGGATAATCTGATCCGAACCGGACCAGGCGGGCACCGTGAGTTTGACCGGGCCGCTCAATCCTTCGACCGTCGTCTCGCAACCGAGCACTGCATTTTCGATGGTAACGGGCAGCGTCGTGCGGATGTCATGGCCGTCGAGTGTGAAACGCGCGTCGGTGGAGAGATGGACGGTGACCGCCACATCGCCACGCAGCATCCCCTGAAGCTTCAATCCCTGTCCCTTCAGATGAAGGACCTGGCCGTTGCCAATATCCGTCGTCGCCTGAAAGCGCGCCTCGCGACCATCGGATAGCGGAACGGTGATCCATCGCCCCTTCAGCATATCGTCGAGCGTCACAGTCGCTTCGGCCGCGACCTCCGGGGTCTTTTCGGGCGCCTTGTCCGGCACGCTGCCCGTGAAGCGACGCACGATGGAGCCGAGGATGCCGAAGGGGGAGCGGGCTCCGACCGAGGCAGTCGCCGTTGCCAGCTGCTCTTCTTCCGCCTGCTGTTCTTCCATCGCGGCCGCGTTCGGCTCGCGCTGCTTCTCTGCCTGTTGCGCGCTCATCTCGGGTGCAGCCTGGTCCTGCTGCGCGCGGCCGGCTTTCACGCCGAAGATGCGCTCGACCATATCTTCGGGCGTCTCGCCTGCGCCGGCCTGCTGGCCCGAAGCGGCGGCTGCCGCTGCCTTGCGGGCGTTTGCGCGGGCAAGCTCCTCCATGACCTTTTCGGCATTGGCGCGGGCAACCCTGGCGCGCTCCGCGGCTTCACGGGCAGCCTGTCGCTGTTGCATGATGGTCTGCTCCGCGGTCTGGCCCTTCGCTTCGGCCATACGGGCGACTTGATCGTAGCGGCTGCGCTTTTGCGGATCCTTCAACGTTTCATAGGCGCGGCCGATTTCGGCGAAGCGCTCCGTTGCCGTCGGATCTCCCATATTGTGATCGGGATGGGCGGTCTTTGCGAGATTTCGCCAGGCTGCCTTGATTTCGTTCGCCTCGGCATCTCTTTTTACGCCTAGTATCTTGTAAGGATCGCGCATTCCTGTAGCCACCGTCTTATGGAGGTGCCTGGCCCCACGGCGGCACCCCGAAACAAAAACACAACGACCGCACCTCGTTTTCTCGCGTCCCCGGAGGGGCAAGGTCGATGCGCGTACGAGCTGATCCTGCGGGAATAGTTGCTAATCAGGCGTTACGTCGGACAGGGGGTGGCGCCCTCCATCTTCGGGGATGGTTAGCCAATTACTAACGATCGCTGCCGGATATGGGATTGGATGCGGAACGCATTGTTCCGCCAGGTCTCTTCGCGAGCAGGAAAAAGAGAGAGGAGCGGCGGTCAGCCGGCCTGCTGAAAGCTCAGCAACTGCCATTCGCCCTGACCGACGAGACAGGTCCGGCCGGAGAAATTGGCGATGCCGTCATAGGAATGACGGGTCGTGCGAAACTGGCGGCAGACAAGACCCGCAGCATTGTTCTCAACGATCGTGTCGATGACGCCGGCGCTGCCGGTGGAGGCATTCGCCCAGGGAATGGGTTGCCCGTTGAGCTTGTGAAGATCCGCCGAGGTCACAGCGTTGCGCACTGTGGCTTCGTCGGAGATACTGTCGGTGGTCACCGGAGCAGTCGGGACCGTGCCCGTTGATACGCTGCGGTCGACCTTGGCCGAGCTCAGATAGTCCATGCCGCCGCCGACGCAGCCGCCAAGGGTGAAAAAGGAGACAAGGGCGACAGCCGTCGTCACGCCTTTTGCAAGCTTGCGCTTTGTATGAACGGTCGACTTTGCTATGACTTCCACCCGAATATCTTGGCCTGCCTGAGGGGCTGGCGATTTTTAGGAATTGCGGAGTATTTGAACTAATATGTCGGAAAACGAGTTAACAAGCGGTGACTTCACCGAACAGAACGAGCCTTTCACTCTTTTTGCGGCCTGGCTGCGCGAAGCAGAGACCACAGAGCCAAATGATCCGAATGCGGTTGCCCTGGCAACGGTGGATAAGGATGGATTGCCAAATGTCCGCATGGTCCTTTTGAAGGGTTTTGATAGCGACGGATTCGTATTCTATACGAATTTCGAAAGCCAGAAAGGTCAAGAAATTCTTTCCCAGAAGAAAGCAGCCATGTGTTTCCACTGGAAATCGCTGCGCCGACAGGTGCGCCTGCGCGGATTGGTTGAAGTGGTGAGCGACAAGGAGGCCGATGAGTACTACAAGACGAGGGCGCGGGGCAGCCGCATCGGCGCCTGGGCTTCGAAACAGTCTCGTCCTCTGGAGGGTCGGTTTGCGCTGGAAAAGGCTGTTGCAGAATATACGGCCCGTTATGTCATAGGCGACATTCCACGCCCGCCCTATTGGTCCGGCTTCCGTATTCGGCCGCTGTCGATCGAATTCTGGCACGATCGCCAATTCCGCCTGCACGACCGCATCGAATTTCGCCGCGACGTGCCGGAAGGCGCCTGGCAAAAGGTGCGGATGTATCCGTAAGGTCTACGCCAATCCGGCGGCGGGCCTACGCCGTTTCCCTGCGACCCATCAGCCGCAGGGGGATGCCGGAGGCGAGGGCCGAGGCGTAGCGCGCCTTCTGGTAATGACCGTTCAGGGATAGTCTCGGCAAATGCGTGAGGGCATTGCCGTTTGCTGTAATCGTTCCGGGGCGTGTCGTAACGCCGACCGAGAAGCCGAGCTCCGCGGCAAGGCTGCCTTCGCGCGACGAGACCGCCTGGGCCGTGCCATAGGGATAGGCGATCGCCATCGGCCGCCGTCCCGTAATATCGGCTACATAGTCGGCCGAGAGCGCCATTTCGACCGCAGCCTCCGCTTCGGGCAGCCTGGCCAGCGCCCGGTGGCTCACGCTATGCGCGCCGAGCGAAGCCAGCGGATGACGGGCGAGATGCCTCAACTCCGTCCGGTCCATGATCGACGCGCTCACGATGTCGAGCGGCTCCAGTCCCGTCTTTCGCGCAACGTCATCGATCCGGGCGATGGCTTCGGTTTCGTCGCTGTCATGAACGAAGGCGGCGAAGCGCGCAAAGGCGGCGTATCGCTGGCTCTCCTTGCCGAGCGGCAGAAATTCCTCACCGGCACCGAAATCGAAGGTCAGCCGATCCAGCCGGCCAAGCAGCACGGCCAGCGTTTCCCACCATAGGCTATGGGTCCGCTCTGAAAGCCCCTGGGCAACGAAAACGGTGAACGGCGTGTCGTGGCGGGCGAAGATCGGCAGGGCATGGTCGAGATTGTCGCGATTGCCGTCGTCGAGCGTGAAAGCGACGAAGGGCGGTTTGCCGTGAGCGTTCGCCACCCGCTCCGGCAGCGCATCGAGGGCAATGAAATCATAGCCATCCTGCTTCAACCGGACGATCGTGCGGTCGAGAAAATCGGGCGAAACCTCGAGATGCGCATTGGGGGCGAAGCGGCGGGCAAGGGCGGGGCGAACATGGTGCAGGGTGAATATGACGCCCATGCCGGCAACGTCACGCATTAGGCCCGCGCCCTTAAGAATTGCGGCAACTTCCAGCCCGCCGGAGATCATCGTGCGCTTGAGGCGGACCTTGATGCCTGGTTCCATGCGGCTTGACCCGGTTGACGAATGTCAAGGCTTTAGCGCATCCTCCGTTAAGTCTTACTGAATCTTTGCCGTATTTCCAATGCGTTAATGGTTATTTTACCAGGAAAGGCAAAATTGAGGAACTATCGAGGCTGTTGCCTCAATATCGCACCGATATCAGGTTTTTTGTCGCAAAATCATACAGGGATTGATGCGGTGTGTTGGCATTCATTCGGTTGGGGACAATTATGAAAAGACTTTTGATGGCCCTGTCGGCGGCCGTCTTGCTATTGAGCGCTCCTGCGGCAAGCTTCGCGGGCAGTGCCTATTTCATCATGGACGCGAAGACCGGCAAGGTGCTGACATCAAGCAACGCGGATGATCTCAACCATCCTGCATCGCTGACCAAGATGATGACGCTTTACCTGGCCTTCGAGGCGATCCATCGCGGCAAGCTGAGCTGGAACACCAGGATCCCGGTGTCGAACGCCGCCGCTTCCAAGCCCCCGACCAAACTCGGCTTGAAGCCCGGCGGGACGGTCACCGTGCGCGAAGCCGTCGACGGCATGATCATCAAGTCAGCCAATGATGCAGCCGCTGCGATGGGCGAAGCTCTTGGCGGCAGCGAAAGCGGCTTTGCCCGGCTGATGACGCAGAGGGCACGCGAACTCGGCATGCGCCGCACCGTTTTCGTGAATGCTTCGGGCCTTCCGAACATGCAGCAGGTGACCACCGCCCGCGATATGTCGACACTTGCCGTCGCCCTTATCAACAACTACCCCCAGGAATACCGGCTCTTCTCGCAGGCAAGCTTCAACTATCGTGGCCATTACGTTCGCGGCCATAATAACCTCATGTATCGTTATGAGGGCATGGACGGCATCAAGACCGGCTACACCAACGCCTCCGGCTTCAACATCGTCAGCGCCGTGCGTGACGGCAACCGTCGCGTGATCGGCGTCGTCATGGGCGGCGCGACTGCGCGCAGCCGAGATGCCCTGATGGCGTCGCTGCTTGATCGCAATGTGCCGAAGGCGAGCTCGGTTTCGACATCGCGGCTTGTTGCAAGCATCGGCAATGTGAGAACGAAGCAGGTCGAAGTGGCATCGGCGTCCGACGATGTCGCCGTGGATATCGACGCGCAGACCACCGCCACGACGCGCAAGCGTCTGGAGGTCGTTCCAGTCGCTCCGCTGGCATATGCCACCACGTCGAACGTCACCGTGCCGATGGATCGTCCCGTCGCGATGGACGAAATCATGAGTGCCGGCAAGCCTGCTGCGACCGGCGGCTGGCAGGTGCAGATCGCCGCGACCCCGAGCGCACAGGCCGCCAAGGACCTTCTGTCCGAGGCGAAGTCTCGGACTGGCAATGCTCTCGCCAACGCCTCGCCCTATACGGAGGCGTTCGGCAAGGGTGGCAACACGGTCTATCGCGCTCGTTTCGTTGGTTTCTCCACCCGTGACGACGCAAGCTCGGCTTGTGCTGCGCTGAAGCGCAAGGATTTCGATTGCATGCTGCTGCCGAACAAGGGCTGAGCATAGCAAGAGTTTGAAAAGTCGAGCCGGCGGGGCAAAAACTCCGCCGGCTCGACTTTTTGTATGGAATCGTTCACTAATACCTGGAACATAGAGGGAACGATAGATGCTATCCGATCTGATGCAGCAATTCGAAACGGCCTCTGCGACCTATGCCGCCGACAACGGCCTGGAGCGCGACGACGACTGGTTCCTCCTGAAACTTCAGGAGGAGATGGGCGAGCTGACGCAGATCTGGAACAAGACGACAGGCCGCGGGCGACGCAAGGGCATGAGCGACGAACAACTGGCGACGGCGCTCGCCGACGAAACGGCCGATCTGCTCGGCCATGTCTTGCTCTTCGCCCACCGAAACGGCCTCGATCTTGCTGCCGCAATAGAGCGCAAATGGTGCTTTCGCCCTCGTGAGGATTGAGGGTGAGGGGCGGGGCGGTCTAGGCCTTCGTCCCGCCCACCGTCACCTGATCCATCCTCAGATGCGGCTGGCCTACGCCGACGGGGACCCATTGGCCGCCCTTGCCGCAATTGCCGATGCCGGTATCGAGCTTCATGTCGTTGCCGATCATCGAGACGCGCTTCATGGCGTCAGGCCCGTTGCCGATCAGCATGGCGCCCTTGATCGGCGCGCCGACCTTGCCGTTCTCGATCAGATAGGCCTCGGTGCAGCCGAAGACGAACTTTCCTGACGTGATGTCCACCTGGCCGCCGCCAAAGGAAACGGCGTAGACGCCCTTCTTCACCGAGGCGATGATCTCTTCGGGCGTCTTGTCGCCGCCGAGCATATAGGTGTTGGTCATGCGCGGCATCGGCGTGTGAGCATAGCCCTGGCGGCGGCCGTTGCCCGTCGCCTTCATGCCCATCAGCCGGGCATTCTGCCGGTCCTGCATGTAGCCGACCAGCTTGCCGTTCTCGATCAGCACGTTATAGGCCGAAGGCGTGCCTTCGTCGTCCACCGTGATCGAACCACGGCGGCTTTCGATCGTGCCGTCGTCGACGACGGTGACACCGGGTGCGGCGACCATCTGACCCAGCAGTCCGGCAAAGGCCGATGTTTTCTTGCGGTTGAAATCGCCTTCCAGCCCGTGACCGACGGCTTCATGCAGCATCACACCAGGCCAGCCGGATCCGAGCACGACATCCATCGTGCCGGCGGGGGCATCGATCGCCTCCAGATTGACGAGTGCCTGGCGCAGTGCCTCGTCGGCGCCGTGGCGCCAGTTGTCCTGCGTGATGAAATCGCCGAAACCGATGCGGCCGCCCGTGCCGAAGGAACCGGACTCCTGCCGGTCGCCGTCACCCACGACGACGGAGATATTGATGCGCGTCATCGGCCTGATATCGCGCACGCGATGGCCGTCGGCGCGCAGAATGTCGACCACCTGCCAGCTTGCGGCGATGGATGCCGTCACCTGACGCACCTTGCCGTCCTTGTCGCGCAGATAGCTGTCGATCTGCTGAAGCAGCTTCGCCTTATCCTCGAATGTCGGCGCGCCGATCGGGTTCTCGTCGCTGTAGAGAACCTTGTTGGTGCGCTGTGGCGCGGCCGCATAGGAGCCGGCGTAACCCGTCGTGACGGCGCGCACGGCATCGGCGGCCCGCTTCAGCGCAGCTTCGGAGAGATCGCCCGCATGGGCGTAGCCGACGGCCTCGCCGGCGACGGCGCGCAGGCCGAAGCCCTGTTCTGTGTTGAAGCTGCCGCCCTTCATCCGCCCATTGTCGAATGTCAGCGATTCCGCCTGGACATGCTCGACGAAGAGCTCGCCGTCATCGGCGCCCGAAAGCGCCTCGGCGACGATGCCGCGCAGCTTGGTTTCATCGGCATCGAAAAGAGTAAGGAGATCGGTATTCATGGGTCAGGTGCTCCGTTCAGAGCGGATGTAGGCTTCGCATGGCGCAAGAGCAAGTCCATGCCGTCAGGGAAGGGCGTCGTAGCCTTCGGCAAAGCCCTTCAGATCGACCGGAATGCCGATGCCTTCCTCCGGTGACTGGAAGACGATGAAAGTCGCGGTGGCGCCGCTGCGCAGCGTCTTCAGCAATTCGTCCTCGAGCACGACTTCCGCATAGCAGCCGTCGGCAAAGCAGCGCACGAAATAGGCGCGGCCGATATCCTTGCCGTCGATATTGAGGCCGAGGCCGTTCGGCAAAAGCACGCCGAGCGGCGCGAGCACGCGCAGGATCTTGGACTTGCGATCAGCGGTCTTCAACACCACGACGGAAAGGCCGATCTCCGGGCGATCCTCGGCGATCACGTTCTGCATCAGGGCGCACTGCTCGGCCGAAGCACCCGCCGGCTTGTCGCAGACGACGGACCAGGCCCCGTGGCTCGAGCGCACCGTGCCCGGAGGTTGTGGAACCTGGCTGGTCGGAACTTGCTGCGTATGCGGCTGCGGCTGGCCCTGCTGCTGGGGCTGCAGCTGTTGGGTCTGCTGCGCCGGCTGAGTCTGCTGTGCCTGCTGCGCCCATGCAGGCACAGCGATCGATGCCGCGATGCTGCCGGTAACAAGCCAAAGCCGGGCAAGGGAACGAAAACCCATGGAAACCTCTAGATTCGAATCAGTGCCGATATTGTTGAAGCCCAGGCTGGCAAATGAAAAGCCCCGCGTGCTGGATTCCAATCGACTACGGCGGAAATACGACGTGTACTCCATTTTGTCCGTGTGGCGCCATGGACCGCGATGCAATTTTTCGTATGATGATGAAATGCTTGCCATGTCCGGCTGGCAAAAGGGGACAGCATATTCGCGCAAAAATGCCGCACTAACAAATGGCGGGAGTTGTTGCGGAGTACCCCAAACTGTGGTTTGAAGCGCAATAGACTGTAGGGATACTGCGTTTGAGGTTGATCTGGGATCAAACGCTGGAGGGAGAGACATCGTGATTAAGAGAGCTTACGCGGCTCTGACGGCTCTGATCTGTCTGCTTTTCGCGACAGGCAGTTATGCTGATCAGCCGAGACCTTGGGAAACCGGTATGCAGGAGGCGGCAACCGGCAATATGCATCAAATCCGCTGGTTTGAGGCATACACGCTCTGGTTTGTCATTCCGATCACACTGTTTGTTCTCGTCCTTCTGGTCGTCGTCATCGTGAAGTTCCGGGCTTCCAAGAACCCGGTGCCCTCCAAGACGAGCCACAACACGCTGGTCGAGGTCGCCTGGACCATAGGTCCTGTCCTCATCCTTCTGTTCCTGGCTATTCCTTCCTTCAACCTTCTCACTGATCAGCTGACTTTCCCGGAGCAGACGGACGTGACCGTCAAGGCGACGGCGACGCAGTGGCAGTGGAACTATGAATACGAGAACAGCGGTGCGACGCCGCTCGCCTTCGATTCGTTCATGTTGAAGGAGCCGGATCGGGCGACCGCCGGCAAGGAAGACAAGTCGAAATATCCTCGGCTCCTCGCCGTCGATAACGAGATGGTGGTGCCGATCGGCAAGAACGTCCGTGTTCTCGTCACTGCCGCGCCGACCGATGTCATCCATTCCTTCGCCATGCCCGCCTTCGGCATCAGAATCGACGCTATTCCTGGTCGTCTGAACGAGACCTGGTTCAAGGCTGACCGTGAAGGCCTGTTTTACGGCCAGTGTTCCGAGCTCTGCGGCAAGGATCACTCTTTCATGCCGATCGCCATCCGTGTCGTCTCCGACGATCAGTACAAGCAGTGGATGGCCTCCGCTGCAACTGATCTGAACAAGGCGAACAAGGCTCTGATGGCCGCCGTCGACCAACCGGCAACCGTCAAGGTCGCTGAAAACACGGCGAAATAAGGAGGGGTAGGAACAATGGCTGGATCCACGGCACACGACGATCATTCGCACGATCTTCAGGACGCTCACGCGCATGACGATCATCACGCCCACACGCCGAGCTTCGCCGAGCGATGGCTGTATTCGACGAATCACAAGGACATCGGCACGCTCTATCTGATCTTCGCGATTTTCGCGGGCGTGATCGGCTTCCTCCTGTCCGTCGCCATCCGCATGGAATTGCAGGAACCCGGCATTCAGATCTTCAGCGGTCTGGCGTCCATGGTCTATGGCTATTCGGGCGATGCTGCCCTCGATGGCGGCAAGCAGATGTACAACGTCTTCGTGACGGCGCACGCGCTGATCATGATCTTCTTCATGGTCATGCCGGCGATGATCGGCGGCTTTGCCAACTGGATGGTGCCGATCATGATCGGCGCGCCGGACATGGCGTTTCCGCGCCTGAACAACATTTCCTTCTGGCTCATCGTTCCCGCCTTCCTGCTGCTCATTCTTTCGATGTTCGTCGAGGGTCCCGCGGGTGCTTACGGTGCCGGCGCAGGCTGGACGATGTATGCTCCGTTGTCGAGTACCGTCGGCCATCCGGGCCCGGCGATCGATCTGGTGATCTTCGCGCTGCATCTCGCCGGCGCCTCGTCGATCCTTGGCGCGATCAACTTCATCACCACCATTCTCAACATGCGCGCTCCGGGCATGACGCTGCATAAGATGCCGCTGTTTGCCTGGTCGGTGCTGGTCACCGCCTTCCTGCTGCTCCTGTCGCTGCCTGTTCTTGCCGGCGCGATCACCATGCTGCTGACCGACCGCAACTTCGGCACGACGTTCTTCTCGCCGGAAGGTGGCGGCGATCCGCTGCTTTATCAGCACCTTTTCTGGTTCTTCGGTCATCCGGAAGTCTACATCCTGATCCTGCCTGGCTTCGGCATGATCAGCCACATCATCTCCACCTTCTCGCGCAAGCCGATCTTCGGCTATCTCGGCATGGCCTATGCCATGGTCGCGATCGGCGCGGTCGGCTTCGTCGTCTGGGCCCACCACATGTATGTGACCGGCCTTTCGCTCGACACGCAGCGCTATTTCGTGTTCGCGACGATGGTCATCGCGGTTCCGACCGGCGTGAAGGTCTTCTCGTGGATCGCGACGATGTGGGGCGGCTCCATCGAGTTCCGCACGCCGATGATCTGGGCGCTCGGCTTCATCTTCCTGTTCACGCTCGGTGGCGTCACCGGCGTTCAGCTCGCCAATGCCGGCCTCGACCGTGAATTGCACGCGACCTACTTTGTAGTGGCACACTTCCACTATGTGTTGTCGCTTGGCGCCGTCTTCGCCATCTTCGCTGCCTGGTACTACTGGTTCCCGAAGATGACCGGCTACATGTACAACGAGCGGATCGGCAACTGGCACTTCTGGATCACCTTCGTCGGTGTGAACATGGTGTTCTTCCCGCAGCACTTCCTCGGCCGCGCGGGCATGCCGCGCCGCTACATCGATTATCCGGATGCTTATGCGGGATGGAACTTCGTGTCCTCCATCGGCTCCTATGTCGCAGCTGTAGGCGTTTGCTTCTTCTTCTGGGGCGTTATAGATGCATTCGTGAAGAAGCGCGTTGCAGGCAACAATCCCTGGGGTGAGGGTGCAACCACGCTCGAGTGGCAGCTTTCGTCGCCGCCGCCGCACCACCAGTGGGAAGAGTTGCCGCGCATCAAGTAGCCTGTTTCCGGACGCCGTGATGAGCGGCGTCCGGCTCAATTGACAATTGGAAGAGAGTATGACGGTCATCGACAATCACGAAGCGCTCGCAAAGAAAGGCGAAACCGGCTTGTCGGAAGCGAGTGCGCGCGATTATTTCGAGCTTTTGAAGCCGCGGGTCATGTCGCTGGTCGTCTTCACTGCGTTTACCGGCCTGGTGTTGGCGCCCGGTCATCTCAATCCCGTTCTCGGTTTCATCGCCATTCTTTGCATAGCCGTGGGTGCCGGTGCATCCGGCGCGCTGAACATGTGGTATGACGCCGATATCGACGCGGTGATGAGCCGCACCGCGCGCCGGCCGATACCATCGGGCCGCATTAAAGCGTCTGAAGCGCTGGCGTTCGGCCTCGTGCTGTCAGGTTTTTCGGTGGTGATCCTCGGTCTTGCCATCAATTGGCTCTCCGCCGGGATCCTCGCTTTCACGATTTTCTTCTATGCCGTCATCTACACGATGTGGCTGAAGCGTTCGACGCCGCAGAATATCGTCATCGGCGGCGCCGCCGGCGCCTTTCCGCCTGTTATCGGCTGGGCCTGCGTCACCGGTAGTGTGTCGATCGAGAGCATTGTGCTCTTCCTCATCATCTTTCTCTGGACGCCGGCGCATTTCTGGGCGCTGGCCCTGTTCAAGATAGGCGACTATGAGGCCGTCGGTGTCCCGATGCTGCCGAACGTCGCTGGTATCCCGACGACCAAGAACCAGATCGTCGTCTATGCCGTGCTGACCGCCATCGTCGGCGTGGTACCGGCCTTCATGGGCTTTGCGAGCCTGGGTTACGGTGTCGTCGCAGCAGTGCTGGGCGCGATCTTCGTGCACTGTTCCATCGCCGTCTGGCGCATGGCCGATGGCGACAAGAAGATGGTTCCGGCAAAGAAGCTCTTCGGCTTTTCCATCTTCTACCTCTTTGCGATCTTTTCCGCGCTGCTGATCGACCGGCTCGTTGCCGTGTTGATGTCGAGCGGCGGCGGAGGCTGGCTATGATCGACCTCGTCAAATTGACAGAAGCGCAGAAGAAATCGCGGCGAGGGCGCAACATAGCGCTCGGCCTGGTATTGGCCGGCCTGGTGATCCTGTTCTACACGATCACCATCATCAAGGTCGGCACCGGACACGTTTGAGGAGGGATGATGGAGGAGGAGGTCACGAAGAGCGCAAGAACCGGCAGCCGTAACAACGGGCTGGTCGTTGCCATGTGCCTGAGCTTCGTCATCGGCATGAGCGCCATGTGTGCCGCCGCCGTGCCGCTCTATCGCATGTTTTGCCAGGTGACTGGCTACAACGGCACCACGCAGCGTACGGAACAGGTATCCAGCGTCATTCTCGACAAGTCGATCCAGGTTTCCTTCGACGCCAATGTCGCGCCCGGCCTGCCCTGGGATTTCAAGCCGGTGCAAAAATCGGTGAACCCGAAGATCGGTGAGACGATCGAGGTCAAGTTCCTGGTGGAAAACAAGTCCGACAAGGTGGAACGTGGCCAGGCGATCTTCAATGTTACGCCGCTCGAAGCCGGTGTCTATTTCAACAAGGTCCAATGCTTCTGCTTCAATGAAACAGACCTCGCGCCCGGGGAAAAGCGCGAGATGCCGGTGGTCTTCTACGTCGATCCTGAAATCACCAAGGCTGCGGAAACCAAGACGATCAACGCGCTGACACTGTCCTACACATTCTACCCGCGGGAGGGCGCAAAGCCCGTGGCATCGAATGACGGCGCAGTGCAGCCGGCGGAAAAAAAACTTTGATGGAGAGTGCTTTTCGGTTTCACCGGAAGCAATATGGGAAAAAGTTATTCGGGGATTGCTGACATGGCCGAAGCGCATCAGAAGAAACACGATTATCATATTATCGATCCCAGCCCGTGGCCGATCATTGCGGCCATTGGGGCCTTCGTGATCACCTTCGGCGGCGTCGGCTTCATGCGCTACCTCAATGGCGGCGCGCTGCATCTGTTCGGGATCAACTTTGCCCAGCCCTGGCTGTTTTTCATCGGCCTGGCTGTCATCCTCTACGTCATGTACGGTTGGTGGTCGGACACGATCAAGGAGGCGCATGAGGGCGCCCATACACGCGTCGTCTCGCTGCACCTGCGCTACGGCATGATCATGTTCATCGCCTCCGAGGTGATGTTCTTCGTCGCCTGGTTCTGGGCCTATTTCGACGTCAGCCTGTTCCCGAACGAGGCGATCCAGGCGTCGCGCACGGCCTTCCTCGGTGGCCAGTTCCCGCCGAAGGGCGTCGAGGTGCTCGATCCCTGGCACCTGCCGATCTACAACACCATCATCCTGCTGCTGTCGGGCACGACCGTCACCTGGGCGCACCATGCGCTGCTGCACGGCGACCGCAAGAGCATGATCCAGGGCCTGACGCTGACAGTCCTGCTCGGCGCGCTGTTCTCCTGCGTGCAGGCCTACGAATATGCGCATGCACCCTTCGAGTTCAAGAACTCGATCTATGGCGCGACGTTCTTCATGGCGACCGGTTTCCACGGCTTCCACGTGTTGATCGGCACGATTTTCCTGCTGGTCTGCCTCGGCCGCGCCATCAGGGGCGATTTCACCCCGAAGCAGCATTTCGGCTTCGAGGCCGCCGCCTGGTATTGGCACTTCGTCGACGTCGTCTGGCTGTTCCTGTTCTTCTGCATCTATATCTGGGGCAGCTGGGGTGCGCCGGTCGCGGCCGGCTAAGGTCGGCTGATACCTAGACGAAATGTGAAATAACCGCCGCCGCAAAAGCCATCCTTATTCGAGGCTCTTGCGGCGGCTTTTTTTTCGAGAGAGCCACGAGATCAATTCGCTCGCCACAGCTCTCGGACCCCTGTCGTCTCGTGGAGGTTTGCTCCGTTGGCCATTTGGATCTGCAAGACATGCGGAGCACACTTCCCGCCGAACGACGCCCCTCCCGCGAGCTGTCCTATTTGCGAGGATGAACGGCAATTTGTTCCTGAAGGCGGCCAGGAATGGCTTGCGCGGGAAGCGCTGGTCACCACGCATGCAAATGAATGGAGCGAGCTGGAACCGAACCTGATCGAAATCGCCGTTTCCCCAGCGATCGGTATCGGGCAAAGGGCGCTTCTGGTGCTTTCCCCCCATGGAAATATCCTTTGGGATTGCACTGCAATCCTCGACAAGAAAACACGCGATCGCATTCTGGAGCTCGGTGGCATCAAGGCCATCTGCCTGTCTCACCCGCATTTCTACACCGGCATGGTGGAGTGGAGCGAAGCCCTGGGTGGCGTGCCGATCCTGCTGCACCAGGCCGATCTTGCCTATGTTACGCGCCCGAGTGCGCATATTCAGCCTTGGCAGGGTGATCGCCATGACGTGTTGCCTGGCATTGCCCTGCATCGGCTCGGCGGACATTTCGAAGGGAGCAGCGTTCTGGAGTGGCAGGGCGGCGCTAGCGGGAAGGGCGCCCTGCTTGTTGGCGACACCATTCACGTGGTCGCCGAGAGAGGGTGGGTTACCTTTATGTATTCCTTCCCAAATCTGATCCCGTTGCCGGCACGTGAAGTTCGGCGTATCGCAGACCGCGCAGTAGAAATACGCTTCGATCGCATCTACGGCCCCTGGAGAGACAAGTTCATATCGAGCAACGCAAAGGACAGTGTCGCCCGTTCCGCTGAACGCTATATCCGGTTGCTCGAATCCTAGGACCGTGATGCGCTACGCTTGATCAGCTACCGGCTGCCAACCGCTCGAATGCTGACGGTCGTGGAATGCCACGATTGAGAGCCTGCCTGATGTCTTCCGCGCATGCCTGAGGACTATTCGTTGAGGTGTCGACCTCAAGATCGTAAATCCCTGGTCTATGCACCTGCTCCTGCCAGGCAAGCACCGGTGCCGGAACCGCCATATCCGGACTGACCGGAACGTAGCTGTCTTGCCTCTCCGGGCCTTCCGCCAGCCGCCGCTGCATTATCACATCGAGCGAACAGCGCACGCCGACGAACAGAGCGGGCAGCCCGGCCAATTGCCTGGCGCAATCCGCCACAATGCCGAGCGGGCGCGAATAGGCGTCGTGATGGCCGAACTCGGCGACGACATTCAAGCCCATGCGGCTGTGAGCGGCGATCGACGCATACAGTGCGGCATAAAAGCGCGGAATGAGTGGTTCGAGATCGGGCCGCTCACCGCCCGGGCGCAGGCCGATCCCCGGACGATAGCGCGCCGGCGTGATGTGCCTGATATGGGCATCGACGCCGAGGTTCATCCACATGCCGTCGAATCCGGCCTGGATGGCCTCGACGATGCTGGATTTTCCGGACCGCGGCGCACCGTTCAGGATGATGATGCGACCCGCTGAGCCACCGTCGCTGTGTTCCATGAAATAGGTCTCTTTCGCATATATTCCGGCTCGAACGAGGCGATGTCGAAGCTTTTCGATTGGACGGACGCACCCATCGCCGCTACTGATGATGACAGGGGCGAGATCAGCATGCTCGTCCGCAATGGCAGGCCGATCGAGACCGAACTTTGACCTCAGAGCAAGACAAAGGCCCCGACGGGGCACCCCATGATGACAGCACCCTCTTTGCTCCCGTCGATCCGTTCAAGGTCGGCATCCAGGGATGTTGTCCGCGTTGCGGCCATGGCAAGCTCTTCGATGGATTATTGTCGATAAAGCCGCGTTGCTCCGCCTGCAATCTCGACTATACGTTTGCCGATGCCGGCGATGGACCGGCGGTCTTCGTCATCCTGATCGTCGGCTTCATCGTCATCGGTTTGGTCCTGTGGATGCAGATCAATTATGCGCCGCCGGTCTGGGTCTATATCGTGCTGTTTGCGCCGCTCACCATCATTCTGTCGCTGCTGTCCTTGCGCTGGTGCAAGGGCATTCTGATAGCGCTGCAGTATCGCCACAAAGCAAGTGAAGGGCAGATCAGTCGTGACTGAGTCCGCTATGCCCCTGCGCCGCGCCAACCCTCTGTGGCAAATCGGCAAGGCGCTGATCCTGCTTGCCGTCCTCGTCATCCTGGTGGGGTTGGGCACCTGGCAGGTCCAGCGGCTGCATTGGAAGGAAGGCCTGCTGGCCGACATTGCCGCGCGCAAGGACACGCCGCCCGTGCCGCTCTCGGTGATCGAGACGATGGCTGCCTCCGGTGGCGATATCGAATATCGCGTGGTGACCGCGACCGGCCACTATCTCAACAACAAGGAACGAGATTTCCTCGCCACCTATGCAGAGGAACCGGGCTTTCACATCTATACGCCTTTGCAGCTTGACGATGGCCGCTATGTCTTCGTCAACCGGGGCTTCGTGCCCTCCGAAGCCAAAGAGCCGGAAATGCGCAAGCAGGGGCAGCTGACCGACGAACAGACCGTCACCGGCCTTGCACGCGCCAAGCTCGCCGATCAGCCCTCGGGCATGCCGGACAATGATCCGGTCAAGAACATATTCTTCTGGAGGGACCTGGATGCGATGGCGTCCAGCGTCGGGCTGCCGAAGGACAAGGTGCTGCCCTTCTTCATCGATGCCGACAAGACGCCCAATCCCGAGGGGTTGCCGATCGGCGGCGTGACCATCATCGATCTGCCGAACAGCCACCTGCAATATGCGGTGACCTGGTATGGCCTGGCGGTGGCGCTGGTCGCTATCGTCGCGATTTCCTGGTGGCGCAAACATCATCCGGACGCGCCTTCACAATAGAGGCATGCAATAGAATAGCTTCATTTCGATGGAATATTCGGCTAGAGGATGATCCCAAAAAGTGCGCAGCGGCTTTTGGATAAGATCATGCGGACTAATGGGACAAGCGGCAGGGCACACCTATCTATAGCTCTGCCATCGTCGTGGATTTCGGAAGAGACATGAACATAGCCGTTTCCAAACCTGACCTGACCATCCGGCTTTGCGGGCCGCGCGGCTTTTGCGCCGGCGTCGATCGCGCCATCCAGATCGTCGTGCTGGCGCTGAAGGCCTATGGCGCGCCGGTCTATGTCCGCCACGAGATCGTGCATAATCGCTATGTCGTCGAGGGGCTGGAAGCCAAGGGCGCCATCTTCGTCGAGGAGCTGGACGAGATCCCGGCCGAGCATCGCGCCCAGCCGGTCGTCTTCTCCGCGCATGGCGTGCCGAAATCCGTGCCTGCCGATGCCGATGCGCGCAATCTCTTCTATCTCGACGCCACCTGTCCGCTGGTTTCCAAGGTGCACAAGCAGGCCATGCGCCACAATCGCCTCGGCCGCCATGTCGTCCTCATCGGCCATGCCGGCCATCCGGAAGTGATCGGCACCATGGGCCAGCTTCCCGAAGGCGCCGTGTCGCTGATCGAGACTGTCGAGGATGCCGACGTCTACGAGCCCGCCGATCCCGACAATCTCGGCTTCGTGACCCAGACGACGCTCTCGGTTGATGACACCGCCGGCGTCATCGCGCGGCTGCAGGAGCGCTTTCCCAATCTCACCGCGCCATCAGCCGATTCGATCTGCTATGCCACGACAAACCGTCAGGAAGTGGTGAAGGAGGCGGCGCCCGGCTGCGATCTCTTCATCGTCGTCGGCGCGCCGAATTCCTCCAATTCCAAACGTCTCGTCGAAGTGGCGCTGAGGGCAGGGGCGACGAAATCGGTGCTCGTCCAGCGCGCTTCGGAGATCGACTGGGACAATATCGGCGATATCAGCACCGTCGGCCTTTCGGCTGGCGCATCTGCGCCAGAGGTCATCGTCAACGAGATCATCGAAGCGTTCCGCGCCCGCTACAATGCCGTGGTGGAGCTTGCCGAGACGGTCAAGGAAACCGAGAATTTCCTCGTCAATCGCGAGCTGCGCAGCATCGAGCTGACGAGTGCTGACATGGCCTTCGTCAACGGAGATTGAAGAATGGCCACCTCGTCCTTCGAGGCCTTGCCGCTTGCGCTGACGCTGCATCGCTAGGGCATCTCAGGATGAGGGGACAAGAGTTTCGCCGCCAGGCACCGAAGATCAGCCCTCATGGTGAGGAGGCCCGCAGGGCCGTCTCGAACCACGATGGCGGGTGGTGACGGTGGCCGGCGTATATCGAACAGGGAATATTTCGTGGCTGTTTATACCGATATTACCGAAGACGATTTGAAGTGGTTCCTGACGGAATATGATGTCGGCGAACTGCTTTCCTACAAGGGCATTGCCGAGGGCGTCGAGAATTCGAACTTCCTGCTGCACACGACGCGCGATCCGCTGATCCTGACACTCTACGAGAAGCGCGTCGACAAGGGCGACCTGCCGTTTTTCCTGGGGCTTATGCAGCACTTAGCAAGCCGGGGTCTCTCCTGCCCGCTGCCGCTGCCGCGTCGTGACGGCGAGCTGCTCGGCCATCTCTCCGGCCGCCCGGCGGCCCTGATCTCCTTCCTCGAGGGCATGTGGCTGCGCAAGCCCGAGGCGCATCATTGCCGCGAGGTCGGCAAGGCGCTGGCCGCCATGCATGTCGCCGGCGAGGGTTTTGAAATCCGCCGCCCGAATGCGCTCTCGCTCAAGGGCTGGCAAGGGCTCTGGGAGAAATCCGAGGCGCGCGCCGACGAGGTCGAGCCCGGCCTGCAGGGCGAGATCCGCAGCGAGCTCGATTTCCTCGGCCACCATTGGCCGAAGGACCTGCCTGGCGGAGTGATCCACGCCGATCTTTTCCCGGACAATGTCTTCTTCCTGGGCGATACGCTTTCCGGCCTGATCGACTTCTATTTTGCCTGCAACGATCAGCTCGCCTACGATGTCTCGATCTGCCTCAACGCCTGGTGCTTCGAGAAGGACCACGCCTACAACATCACCAAGGGCATGGCGCTGCTGGACGGCTATCAGAGCGTGCGCCCGCTGAACGCTGCCGAGATCGCCGCGTTGCCGACGCTCGCGCGCGGCTCAGCGCTGCGCTTCTTCCTGACCCGCCTCTACGATTGGCTGACGACACCGGCCGGCGCCATGGTCACCAAGAAGGACCCGATCGAATATCTGCGCAAGCTGCGCTTCCACCGCCAGATCGCCTCCGCTGCCGAATACGGGCTGAAGGCATGAAGCATGTCGATATCTTCACGGACGGCGCCTGCTCCGGCAATCCCGGCCCCGGCGGTTGGGGCGCGGTGCTGCGCTATGGCGACGTGGAAAAGGAACTGTTCGGCGGCGAGGCGGAGACCACCAACAACCGCATGGAGCTGCTGGCGGCGATCTCGGCCTTGAACGCGCTGAAGAGCCCCTGCGAGGTCGATCTTCATACCGATTCCAAATATGTGATGGACGGCATCTCCAAATGGATTTTCGGCTGGAAGAAAAACGGCTGGAAGACCGCCGACAAGAAGCCGGTGAAGAACGCCGAACTCTGGCAGGCGCTGGAGGAAGCCCGCAACCGGCATCAGGTGACGCTGCACTGGGTGAAGGGCCATGCCGGGCATCCGGAGAATGAGCGGGCTGATGAGCTGGCGCGGAAGGGGATGGAGCCGTTTAAGCGGAAGTAGGGGTGGGTGTCGTTCGTTCTCGGCCCAGATTTTCTCCCTTAAGGCCACTCCGATCGTCGATTTTTGTCAGCCGTCAGCATCGGATCCATCACAGTGGGTAGTCCGAATAGATCATCCTGAGATTTGGATCTTTGGCGATGCTGATTGGAGTCACGAGGCTCTGATTGAGGATGTATTTATAGCACTGATCGAAATCGTAACCGCGTTCGGTGCATTCGCTATCGCGCTGCCATCGCGACTGAACCAGGTTTTTGACAAGCATGTTATCGATGTTTAGCTCAGATATTTTCTGTGCCTTGCCAATGTCGATGCCGGCAGCCTTGTAGGCGAGATAGGGCAGTTCGCTGCAATAAATCGCATCGTTGTTGAAGGAGAAAAAGAGGTCGTAGGGTTTGCCGTAGAGCGTGCGGGAGTAGGACAGAAGTTGCCGCGCTTTTTCGGGTGTGAGGCGGGTCGCGATAGATCGCCACTCGCCTCAACAAGCCGCGATTGACCCAGGTTTTCAGCGGTGTTTCTTTGACCCGTGCCGCGGCCTCGATGACCGTGATTGCGCCACTGTCGTTTTTGATGATGCCCATGTGCGAAAAAGCGGAGCCAGTGGCGAATATGATCGCGCTTGATTGGCTACTGGTCGATGTCTGAAAAATCAGATCACCGTCTTGAAGCGGCGGATAATCGCCACCTGCAGTGGCATAGAGCGTTCCTACGACAAGACAAGCGCACAAGATCGCAATGCCCATCAGCTTCTTCATGCTATCTCCAGAACCGATTGAAAGCCTTCGATCAAGTTGTCTCTATGAAGGCTCTTTTGCGCTGAAACATGGCACCCGGAAGGCCAATCATAAAATAGATAACGGTGGGGATCGCAATTTTAACAATGGTTCTCGGGCGGATCGTCCATCGAAATACGGACATATCCAATCAGCCTTTGGGGTAGGGGAAGAGGACCGACTTTGCCAGGCCCTCAAAGTCCGCTTCTGGTCTACTGAGAACATCGAGTCAGCCATCGTCAAAAAGCACAAACATCGCACCACCCCACCTTGCCCAATACCCCTTTCCCTCTATGCTGACCCCAACATCCAGGGAGGCTGTATCCATGATCCTGCACTGCGTTTTCTTGCGGCTTAAATCCGCCATGACACAGGATGAGAAGAAAGCTCTTTTCGAATCCGTGGCCGCTTTGCAGCAGGTCATTCCCGGCATCATCGATGTCAAATACGGGCCGAACGTCTCGCCGGAAGGGCTGCATGGCGGCTTTGTCGATGGCTTTGCCGTGACGTTTGAGAGCCCGGAAGCGCGGGATGCCTATCTGGTGCATCCGCAGCATGTCGCCGTCGGCGAGCGGATCGTCTCTTCGACCGATGGCGGCCTGGCCGGGCTGCTGGTCTTCGATCTCAATCTTTAAGCAGAGCGGGCTTTAAGCAGAACAAGCCGCAGGCAAAACATACCTGCGACCCGGTTTGCTCGGTGTTGGTTCAGTCGGCTCAGCTCGACTTCGCCATCGCGGCGGCCAGCTGGTCAACGTTATAACGGAACATTTTCTCGTAAGTCGAAGCCGGGCCGTTGGCCTTGGAAAGCGATTCGACATAGAGCTCGCCGCCCGGCTCGGCGCCGGTGGCCTTGGCAACCTGCTTGACCAGGCGCGGATCGTTGGAGTTCTCGAAGAAATAGGTCTTCACATGCTCGGTCTTGATCTGCTCGATCAGCTTGGCGACCTCGGCGGCCGAGGCTTCGGTTTCCGTCGAAACGCCGAGCGGCGACAGGAAGCTGACATTGTATTCGCGGCCGAAATAGCCGAAGGCATCGTGGCTGGTCAGCACCTTGCGGCGATCGTCAGCGATCTTGTCGAACTTGCCGTGCGCGTAGGCATCCAGCTCGGTGAGCGTCTTGGTGTAGCGCTCGGCATTGGCCTTGAAATCGGCGGCATCAGCCGGATCGGCAGCGGACAGCGCCTTTTCGATGTTGGCGACCCAGACCTTTACGTTGACCGGGCTATTCCAAACATGCGGATCGGTGACCGTCTTGCCGTCATCGACCATGGTGCGGGTGTTGATGCCTTCGGAGGCGACGACGGGCGTTCCCTTGTAGCCCGATGCGGTGATCAGCCGATCCATCCAGCCTTCCAGGCCTTCGCCGCTGACGAAGGTGACTTTTGCGGCGTTGAGCCTCTTGGCATCGGCAGGCGACGGCTCGAATTCATGGGGATCGCCATTCGGGCCGACGAGGCTCGACACCTTCACATGGTCGCCGCCGACCTGCTTGACGACATCGGCGAGCACGGTGAAGGAAGCGACGACATCAAGCGTCTCGGCGGAGGCCGGGCCGGCGACGCCGAAGGCGACAAAGGCCGCTGCAGCGGCTGAGAGGAGCAGTCTCTGTTTGTTCATGCAAGTCTCCTTGTTCGGATTAGCCCCGGAGATGGGGACGGGGAAAGAACCGCCGGGCAAGGCCCGAAGGTGCGAAGAGGATGGAGAAGCCGTAGATCAGGCTTGCCGTGATGATGATGGTCGGCCCTGAAGCAAATTCGAGATGATAGGACGCGATGAGGCCGATATAGCCGGCCGCCGCCGCCGTCCCCGTCGCGATCACCATCATCACGGGCAGGCTGCGCGACCAGAGCTGCGCGATCGCCGCCGGCAGCATCATCAGCCCCACGGCCATCAGCGTGCCGAGCGCCTGGAAGCTGGCGACAAGATTAAGGACGACGAGCAGCAGAAACAGGAAATGATAGACCGGCCCGCGCCCGCCGACGGCGCGCAGGAAGCCCGGATCGAAGCATTCCATGACGAGCGGCCGGTAGATGACGGCAAGTGCCAGCAGCGTCACGGTGGTGATCGCGCCGATCTGATAAAGGGCAGGGGCGTCGATCGCAAGAATCGTGCCGAAGAGCACGTGCAGGAGATCGATATTCGACCCGCGCAGCGACACGATGAGCACGCCGAGCGCCAGCGACGTGAGATAGAAGCTGGCGAAGCTCGCATCCTCCTGCAGCACCGTCATGCGGCTGACGAAGCCGGAGAGCAGCGCCACGGAAAGGCCGGCCACCAGCCCGCCGAGCCCCATGGCCGTCAGCGACAGTGAGCCGGCGATGAGATAGCCGATGGCAGCACCGGGTAGCACCGCATGGCTCATGGCATCGCCCATCAGGCTCATGCGCCTGAGCATCAGAAAGACGCCGATCGGGCCGGAACCGAGGCCGAGGCAGAGGCAGGCGATGAGCGCGCGCCGCATGAAGCCATAATCCGCGAAGGGCGCGAAGAATATGTCGTAAGCGGTCATTCGGCCGGCTCCCGCTTTGCGAGATCACCTTCGGCAAGCCCATCCTCCGGCAGGCATGCCTCGGCCTCCTCGTCCCAGCGCTCGGCCATGGCCCGTGCCTTGATGAGGTTTGTGGAGCTCATGATATTCTGCGTCGGCCCCCAGCCGACCAGCTCGCGGGCAATCAGCATCGTCTCGGGAAAATGCGCGCGCACCTGATCGAAATCATGCAGCACGGCAATCACCGTACGCCCTTCCTTGTTCCATCGCAGAACGAGGTCGAGCAGGTCGCGCGTCGTGCGCTGGTCGATGGCGGTAAATGGCTCGTCCAGCAGGATGACGCGCGCGTCCTGCAGCAGCAACCTCGCGAAGAGCACGCGCTGGAATTGCCCGGCCGAGAGCGAACCGATATGCCTGTTCTCGAAACCGGAAAGCCCGACGACCGAAAGCGCCTCGCGCGCCCGCTCCGCATCCTCGCGGGAGAAGCGGCCGAATGCGCCGGAATTCTTCCAGGCGCCGAGCATGATCGTGTCGGCGACCGAGATCGGAAAACGGCGGTTGATATCGGCGGCCTGCGGCAGATAGCCGAAATCGTTGCGGGTCAACGCCCCGCGATCGATCGATCCTCCCGCCGGCCTGAGTTCACCGACGATCGCTTTTAACAGCGTCGACTTGCCCGCGCCATTCGGCCCGGCGATGGCCGTGAGGCTGCCGGTCCGGAAGGTGCCGGAAATGTGGTGCACGGCGGGGTGGCGTTCATAGGTGACAGTGAGATTGTCGAGACGGATCAGATCGCTCATGCCAAGGCCACCGCCCAGCCGATGGCCGCCCAGAGCACTGCTATGCCGACCGCGACATAGGCAAGGCGCGTCAAGGCGGAACGCCCCATCAGGGAGGACGCGAAGGGATCGGGATTGAGCGGCATGCTGGGGGCTTTCATTTATGTAATAACATTACGTGTTGTAGCCGAAGGAATATGGCGAAAAAGAGGCGGACGCCAGATTTAGCATTGATCATGACTGCATCGGAGTATCTGTCGCCAGGATGGCCGTTGGAAACAAAAAGGGCGCCCGAGAGGCGCCCTTTTGCTGGCAGCATTCTTGAAATCTCAAAGCTGCTCGATCATCGCGGCAGCACCCGAAACCGTTGCCTGGCCGGGGCTTTCCTCGATGTTCAGCGTCTTCACCACGCCGTCTTCCACCAGCATGGAATAGCGCTTGGAGCGGATGCCGAGGCCGCCAACGGAGAGGTCGATATCGAGGCCGAGCGCCTTGGCGAAGGAGCCGTCCCAGTCGGCAAGGAAGTGGATTTTGCCCATGCCACCTGATGATTGCGCCCAGGCGCCCATCACATGCCAGTCGTTGACCGAGATGACGGCGATATCATCGACGCTCTTGGCGAGAATGGCGTCCCGGTTTTCGAGATAGCCAGGCAGATGGTTGAGCGAGCAGGTGGGCGTAAACGCGCCAGGAACGGCAAAAAGCACGACGCGCTTGCCGGCAAAAAGCTGCTCGGTGCTGATTTCCACCGGGCCGTCGGCGGTCTTTTCCTTGAAGGTGGCGGCAGGCAGTTTATCGCCGATTGCGATGGTCATGGCTTTCTCCTTGGGGGCGATCTCGGAGGCGTTTGAACGGCCGCCGATTGGATAGGGATTGTTGGGCGAACTATAGATCGGGGCTATTCGAACGCAAGCGTGGTTTCCATGGCGCGATCGCCGTCGACGACGAGGACGCCCCAGGTCTTGCCTTTGATATCGTAATTCTTCGGCAGTTTGGCGATCGCGATATCGGCCGAGTAGGTCGTGCCTTCCCGCTTCGCATTCGCCTGCTGGAAGAACACATAACCCGTCGGCCCGGTGACATAGATCGCCGGTGCCTCTCCGGTCGCGTCAGGCAGGGTGAGGTGCAGCGAAAGGCTTTTCGCATCCGCTGAGAGGCTGTGGCTCTCAAGGGCGAAATCGGAGGATGGAGCCTGCGGCAGGGTAGCCTTCGCGGCATTCAGCAGTGCCAGTTCATGCGTCGTCGGCTGTTCGCTCGTCGGCAGCGCCAGCGAATACTCGGCCTGGAAGGGAATGCAGATCTCCTTGCAGAGACCGATGAAGGCGGTCAATTCCAGTTTTGCCGGCGTCTTGCCCTCGACACGGAGATCGAGCGGTAATGTCACGGGCGCGTCATAGCCGATTTCCTGGATGGCGCCGACGGTGATCCTTTTCGGGATTGGATAGCCTGTCTTCTCCAGCTTTATTCCGCTATTGGGGGCCAGCGTCACCTGTGGCGGGATGCCGCTCTGGCCAGGTTCGCGCCAATAGGTGATCCAGCCGGGCTGGGGTTCGATCTGCAGCGCGGCGCGGATATGCCCTTCGGCGTCCGGTGCCAGCGCCACCAGGCGCATGCGGCCGCCCGGATTGTCCACCCAATCACTCGTTGCAGCGAAAGCGGCGGTACCGATGCATAGGATTGCGGCGAGCGTTCCGGCAAGAAGCGTCGCCAGGCGGGAGAGGGTGACTGTTCCGATCATGAGAGGAGGATTTAGCGGATTGGCCGGCCCGGAGCCAGCGCGGCGGAAAAAAGAAATGATCATTTTCAGTTGATTGATTTATGACATTGCCCCATCTTATTTTTTTAGCGGTGCAGCTATGGACTGCGGTCAGGAGGCACGATGTCCCTATCGACGCTGAAGAATAGACGCGAAAGAGGTTTTCTCGACGGTCAGTTCCTGATCGCCATGCCCGGCATGGAGGATCGGAACTTCAACCGGACGGTTATTTATATTTGCGCTCATTCCGATGCCGGTGCCATGGGCTTCGTCATCAACCGGGCTCAGAAGCTGACGTTTACGGATGTCCTTTTGCATCTCGATATGATCAAGGACGACGATGCGATCGTCCTCCCGCCCGTCGCGCGGGATTTCCCGATCCAGACCGGGGGACCGGTCGAAAGCGGCCGCGGCTTCGTCCTGCACTCGGACGACTATATCAGCGACAGCAGTATTCCGGTCAGCGACGACATCAGCCTGACGGCGACGCTGGATATTGTGCGGGCCATCTCCAAGGGAAGCGGCCCCAAACGCGCCACCATGCTGCTCGGTTACGCCGGCTGGGGCGCTGGTCAATTGGAGGCCGAGATTGGCAACAATGGCTGGCTGAATTGCCCCGCCGCAGAGGAATTGATCTTCGACCGCAGCCTCGACGACAAATATGAGCGCGCCTTGGCTCTGATGGGTATCAACCCCGCAATGCTGTCGCCGCATGCGGGGCATGGCTGAGCCAACTTGCATTATATTGGAACCGAAGTAACGCCCGTGACGTTTTCATGACAGGGCAACGGCAATGACGCTGTGCCAATTATGGAGGTGTTTGACATGGGCAGCACGACCGACAAGGTATCCGGCAAGGTCAACGAAGTGGCAGGCAAGGCCAAGCAGATGGCCGGCAAGGCCACGAACGACAAGGAGCTGCGCGCAAAAGGCGCGGCCCAGGAAGCCAAGGGCAAGGTGCAGAGCGCCGTCGGCAAGGCCAAGGATAAGGTCAAGGGTGCAGTTGACCGGATGTGATCCGGCTGCTTGCTACTCGCCAATTTCAGGTCGCTGTGCAATCTGAGATAATGCCGCAGAAGCGGCCCGCTAAGTAGAGCCTGTCTCGGAGACGCGACGGGCTCTTTCGTGTCGATGGGGCGTTATTTCGAAGAGGGTTTCCATGCGGCTTTTCACTTGCGACCATTGCGGCCAGCCGGTGCATTTCGACAACAGGCGGTGCGTCCGCTGTGGTCATCAGCTCGGCTTCGTCCCGGATCGGCTGGCAATATATGCGCTGGAGGCTGAGGAAGGAGCGAATTGGCATCTGGTCGCCGAGCCGACCCGCCATGTCCGTTTCTGCGCCAACGCCGAACTCGATATCTGCAATTGGCTTGTCGATGCGGACGACCCGCAGCCCTTCTGCATAGCCTGCCGTCACAACCGCCTGGTGCCGAATACCGATACGCAGCAGGGCATAGACCGCTGGCGGCGTATCGGCCAGGCAGAGCGGCATCTGTTCTATTCGTTGCTGCGTTGGAACCTGCCGCATCCTGATCGGCAGCAGGATCCTCAGGGCGGGCTGGTGTTCGATTTTCTTGAAGATGAGATGCAGGGCAGCAATGTCGTGCCCGCCAGGACCGGCCATGAAGAGGGGCTGATCGCCATTCGCGCCGCCGAAGCCGACGACGTGACACGCGAACAGGCGCGCGCCTCCATGAACGAGCCATACCGCACGCTGCTCGGCCATTTCCGCCATGAGACCGGCCACTTCATCTGGAACAAGCTCGTTCGCGACCGCGGCCAGTTCGATGCCTTCCGCGCGGTCTTCGGAGACGAGGGAGCGGATTACGGCATGGCGCTCCAACATCACTATGACAATGGTCCGCCGCCGCACTGGCAGGAAAACTTCATCAGCGCCTATGCCAGCGCCCATCCCTGGGAAGATTTTGCGGAATGCTTCGCGCATTACCTGCATGTCGTCGATACGCTGGAGACCGCGCGCTCTTTCGGTTTGGCGGTCGATCCCTTTGGTTATCACGAAATGGCGGCGGAGGTGGATTTCAATCCCTACAGGGCCGAAAGCGCCGACCAGCTCGTCAACGCCTGGATCCCCTTGAGCGTTGCGATCAACGCCATCCAGCGCAGCATGGGACAGCCGGATTCCTACCCCTTCATCCTGTCGCCGCCGGTGATCGCGAAGCTCGAATATGTCCGCAGCCTGATCAACAGCGCCTGATCTCCAGTCCCTTTGCGCGAAGTGAGAAAGCCTACGCGCGCTTCGTCAGGGGAAAGCGTTCCTTCAACAGCCTGAGCACGGAATCCGAGCCCATCGGCGGCCCGAAGATGAAGCTCTGACCGTAGGTGCAGCCGATCTTGGCGAGCTCCAGTGCATCCTCTTCGGATTCGATACCCTCGGCGACGACGCGCATGTTGAGTTCGCGCGCCATGGAAATGACGGAACGCAGAAGGATGGCCTTCTTGTCGCTCTCGTCGCGGACCATCGCCTTGTCGAGCTTGATCATGTCGAAGGGGAAGCGGGTGAGGTAGGCGAGCGAGGAATAGCCGGTGCCGAAATCGTCGAGCGCCAAGCCGATGCCGGCTTCGCGCAGCTTGTCGAGCACGAGCCGCGCCTGCTCCGGATTCTCCATCACCTGCGATTCCGTCAGCTCGAGCTTGATGCGGCTCGGATCGCAATGGGTCTTGGCGAGCAGGGCGCGGATATCGTCGTAGAGCTCATTGTTGAGCAGCTGCACGCTGGAGAGATTGATGGATACGAAGAGTGGCAGGTCGCCGGTCTGTCGCTGCCAAGCCATCAGATCGTTGGTCGCCTGCTCCATCGCGAACATGCCAAGCGGACCGATAATGTCCGAGGCCTCGGCGATGGGGATGAATTCCGTTGGCGGAATATTGCCGCGCTTCGGATGTTCCCAGCGCATCAGCGCCTCGAAGCCGGCCACCTCGGCGTCTTCAAGCCGCACGATCGGCTGATAGACCAGCGAGAGTTCCTTGCGTTCGACGGCGCGGCGCAGGTCTGTTTCGAGCTGCAGGCGGTCCGTGCCGAAGCTGCGGAAGGCGGGCTGGAAGGGCTCGACGCGGTTGCCGCCGGCGCGTTTGGCGCGGTACATGGCAAGTTCGGCGTCGCTGAGCATGCCGGCTGCATTTTCCTGTTGGTCGACCCAGGATGTGAGCCCGACCGACGCGGTCAGGATGATCTCGCGATTGGCGAAGTTGATCGGCACCATGATCGCCTTGCTGATCGCGTCGGCGAAGTCGGCCACCTTGGCCGGATCGCGCTCGGAAACGAGGATGAGGCCGAACTGGTCGCCGGAAAGGCGCGCGAGCGTGTCCTGAGGTTTCAGCAGGCGGCGAAGGCGTCGCGTTAGCGCGATGAGGATGTTGTCGCCCGCAGCGACGCCGAGCGTGTCGTTGACAAGCTTGTAGCGGTCGATGTCGATCACCATGACGGTCGGCCGCAGCTGGTTGCCCTCCGGCGCCAGCGTCAGAACCGCCTGCAGGCGATCGAGAAAGACCTGGCGGTTCGGCAGCCCGGTCAGATTGTCGTGCACCGCGTCGTGCAACAGCCGCTCGACCGAATTCTTCTGCTCGGTGATATCGACGATGGTGCCGACGCAGCGAATGATCTCGCCGTTCGATCCAAGCACCGGCCGCGCGCGGATCGACAGCCAGTGGAAATGTCCGTCTTCGGCGCGGATGCGGAATTCGTGGTTCAGCCGGCCGCGACGATGTTCGAGAAGCACGTCGAGTGTGGCGCGGAAGCGGTCGCGATCGTCAGGATGCAGCCGCGGCAGCCAGTTGCGCGCCGCGCCATGCATGGTGCCGGGCGACAGGCCGAGCTTCGTCGAGATGTCGGGCGTCGTCACCACGCGGTCGCGCGCCACGTCCCAGTCCCAGACGGTGTCGCCGGAGCCGGTAAGCGCCAGGGATTGCCGTTCGAGATCCGAGAACAGGCCCTGCTGGAATGCGCCGCCGGCAAAGGCATGCTGCATGACCGTGAAGCCGATCAGGAGGACGATCAGCACGAGGCCGCCGCCGAGTGCTGGCTGGATGATGTCATTGTCGAGCTTGCCCGTCACCGTCATCCAGGCGCCGAAGAGCCAGACGAGGATCAGTGCCCAGGCAGGCACCAGCAGGATGGCGCGGTCATAGCGGCTGAAGCCGAGATAGATGATGAGCAGCAGGCCCGCCGTCGCGGTCAATGCCAGCGACAACCGGGCGATGCCGGCCGCGATCGACGGATCGTAGATCGCCACGCCGAAGAGCAGGGCGAGGCCAAGGACCCAGGCGAGCGTGACGTAGCCCAGATGCGCATGCCAGCGATTGAGATTGAGATAGGTGAACAGGAAGATCACCAGGCTTGAAGCGAGCGCCACCTCCGCACAGGCGCGCCATATTCGCTGATCGCTTGACGTGATCATGATGAGCTTGCCGAGGAAGCCGAAATCCACGCAAATATAGCCGAGCACCGCCCATGCGAGCGCTGCCGTCGCTGGCAGCATCGAGGTGCCCTTGACGACGAAGAGAATGGTCAGGAACACCGCCAGCAGGCCGGCAATGCCAAGCACGATGCCTCGATAGAGCGTGAAGGCGTTGACCGTATCCTTGTAGGCGTTGGGCTCCCAGAGATAGAGCTGCGGCAGGTTCGGAGACGAGAGCTCGGCCACGAAGGTGACGACCGCGCCGGGGTTCAGCGTGATGCGGAACACATCGGCCTCGTCGCTCGGTTGCCGGTCGAGCGCAAAGCCTTCGCTCGGCGTGATGGCAACGATGCGCTGCGAGCCTAAGTCCGGCCAGAAGACCTTCGAATTCACCAGCCGGAAATGCGGGGCGACGATGACGCGTTCCAGCTGCTCTTCGGAAACATTGGCGAGCGCGAAAACGGCCCAGTCTCCCTGATGGTTCGGCGAGGAGGATCGTACCTCAATACGGCGTCGGATGCCGTCGGCGCCGGCGGCTGTTGAGACCTGAAAGGCCTCGCCCTGGTTGGTGTAGATCTCCGTTGTCGCCGTCAGGTCGAGTGCTGTATCGTCGCGGGAAATCTTCACGGGCTCGGCTGCGTGCGCCATGCCGGCAAGCAGGAGCAGCATGGTGGCCGCAAGCGTTGCGAGCAGCGCGCAAAGCCGCTTGGCAGTCGGCATTGTCGGCATCAATCCGGTGGTCATCGCTGGTCGTATTTTCGGTTCGGGTCGGCATCCGCTGCCAACCTTGAAAACATCACATGGTCGCGCCACTGACCGTTGATTTTTAGATAACCGCGCAAATGACCTTCTCGCTGGAAACCGGCCTTTTCCAAAAGCCGCATGCTACGCTCGTTATCCGGAATACAGGCTGCTTCAATACGGTGCAACTCAAGTCCGGAAAAGATATAGGGTATAACCAACTGAAGTGCGGCGAACATATGACCCTGACCGGAATAGCGCTCGCCCATCCAGTATCCGATCATGCAGCTCTGCGCAGCACCGCGGCGAATGTATCCGATCGTGATGCCTCCGACCAACGTCATGTTTTCCCGAAGGAAAATGAATAGTGGTATGGCCTGGCCGGAACTATATTCCTGCTTGCCCCTGATGATGCGCGCCCGGTAGGCACCTTCCGTCAGCTCGTCATGCCGCCAGGTCGGTTCCCAAGGTTCCAGGAAGCGGCGGCTTTCGGCTCTCAGCCTGTGCCATTGATTGAAATCGGAGTAGCGCGGCAGGCGCAGCAAATATTGGTCGTTTTCGAGTTCAACCGCGTCCGGATGACGTGAGAGAAACCGAAAGACAGATTTTTGCATGCCGCCAAGCACTCCCCCGAGAATTGAACCCATCGGCCCGCGGCGTGGCCTTAGCCGCTCGCGCTTCTGGAGGCAGGCGCCGGTGACGACAGCGACATGACGATGTCTTCCATCGGTGCAAGCTGTTCCAGCGGCCCGATCGCCGAAAGCGTCGGTACTGTATCGAAGAACAGTCGGCCGGCAAGATCCGTCAGGCGTTCGATGGTGATGCCTTCCAGGCGCTCCAGCATCTCCTGGTTCGGGATGGGGCGGCCATAAAGCATCATCTGTCGGGCGACCTGGCCGGCACGGGCAGCCGGGCTCTCCTGGCCCATCAACAGCTGCGCGCGGATCTGGGCGCGGGCGCGCTCGATTTCCTGCTGCTGGATGTCGTGTGAGGACTTATGCAGCTCGTTCACGATGACGGGCAGCAGCTCCGGCAGGTTCTCGCCGCCGGTGGCGGCGTGGATTCCGAAGATGCCGGTATCGGAGAAGCCCCAATGAAATGCGTAGACCGAATAGCAGAGACCCCGGAATTCGCGCACTTCCTGGAAGAGACGCGAGGACATGCCTCCGCCGAGGATATTGGCAAGGATCTGCGAACAGTAGAAGTCGCGCGTGTGGTAGGCACGGCCTTCGAAGCCCAGGAGGATCTGCGCATCCATCAGGTCGCGCGTTTCGCGGATGTTGCCGCCGATATAACGCGCAGGCTCGATAACAGGTGGAGCGGACGGTTTCAGGGGCAGGCTGGAAAAGCGCTCTTCGACCTGACGCACGAAGCTCTCATGGTCGACCGCACCGGCAGCCACGACGAACATGCGATCGGTCGTGTAGTTGCGGCCGAGGTAACTACGAATCTGCTCCGGCGAAAACGAGACGACGGTTTCCGGCGTACCGAGAATTGCACGGCCGAGTGTCTGGCCGCGATAGGCGACCTCGGAGAATTTGTCGAAGACTACGTCATCCGGCGTGTCGTTCGCCGCATTGATTTCCTGCAGGATAACCTGCTTTTCGCGGGCCAGCTCCTCCTCTTCGAAGGCGGACTCCGTCAGGATGTCGGCAAGAATATCGACCGCGAGCGGTACATGGTCCTTCAGCACGCGCGCATAATAGGAGGTCGTTTCGGTCGAGGTAGCGGCATTGACTTCGCCGCCGACATTCTCGATCTCCTCGGCGATTTGCCGGGCGGAGCGCCGCGCCGTACCCTTGAACGCCATATGCTCGAGCAGATGCGCGATCCCGTGTTCTGCCTCGGTTTCGTTACGCGAACCCGACTTGATCCAAACGCCGAGTGCCACGCTTTCGAGGTGTGGCATCGATTGGGTTGCTACTGTCAGCCCGGACGCAAGCCGGGTGCATTCCACTGTCATCGCTTGTCTTTCCGCGTCTGTTGTTCCCCGGCCCGGGCATGCTTGCCGATAAAACTTTCCACGGCTTTAAGCTCCGGATCGAGAACGTCGAAACGCTCCTCCCTGGTCATCAGACCAGCAAGCCACGTTGGAAGCGCTGGGTCAATACCACATGCGGATTTTACTGCGGCGGGGAATTTTGCCGGATGCGCGGTGGCAAGCGTCACCATCGGGCTCGTCGACCGCTCGTTCTTCTCTGCCACGAAGACGCCGATGGCCGTGTGGGGATCGAGCAGATAACCCGTTTCTGCCAGTGTTTTGCGGATCGTCTCGGCCACCTGCTTTTCGCTGGCACGGCCGGCGCGGAAGTCCTTCTTGATGAACTTCAACGCATCTTCGCTGATCGAAAAACCGTTCGACTGCTTCAGGCTTTCCATCGCGGCGCGCACCTTTGAGGCATCGCGGCCATGCGCTTCGAACAACAGTCGCTCGAAGTTGGAGGAGATCTGAATATCCATCGACGGCGCGCTGGTGGCCTTGACCTCGCGCATCTCGTAGCGGCCGGTCTTCAGCATGCGAGCGAGGATATCGTTCTCGTTGGTGGCGATCACCAGGCGGTCGATCGGCAGGCCCATCCGCTTGGCGACATAGCCGGCGAAAATATCGCCGAAATTACCTGTCGGTACGGTGAAGGAAATTTTCCGATCGGGGCCGCCAAGCGCGACGGCGGCGGTGAAATAATAGACCACCTGCGCCATGATTCGCGCCCAGTTGATCGAATTGACGCCGGAAAGCCTGACCTTGTCGCGGAAGCCGGCATCGTTGAACATGGCTTTGACGAGGTTCTGGCAATCGTCGAAATTGCCGTTGATCGCCAGCGCATGCACATTGGCTGCGGTCGAGGTGGTCATCTGCCGCTGCTGTACCGGCGAGACCTTGCCATGCGGAAAGAGAATGAAGATGTCGGTGCGCTCACGGCCGGCAAAAGCGTCGATCGCCGCGCCGCCGGTATCGCCCGATGTGGCGCCGACGATCGTTGCCTTTTGCCCGCGCTTTTCCAGCGCATGGTCCATCAGCCGCGCGAGCAGCTGCATGGCGACATCCTTGAAGGCGAGCGTCGTGCCGTGGAACAGCTCCATGATGAAGCTGTTCGGGCCGGTCTGCACCAATGGCGTTACCGCCGGATGGCGGAAGGTGGCGTAGGCATCGTCGATCATGCCGCGGAAGACATCGGCCGGGATTTCGCCGTTGGTGAAGGGCGACAGGACGGCGAAGGCGACGTCCTGGTAGCTCTTGCCGCGGAAGGCGCGGATCTCTTTTTTCGTCAGGATAGGCCATTCACGGGGAACGTAGAGCCCGCCGTCACGGGCAAGGCCGGCCAGGAGGGCGTCGCAGAAGCCAAGGGCAGGGGCTTCTCCCCGCGTTGAGATATAGTCCACGGTCTAGAATTCCTTTGGTCGCAAAATTGCCTGAGTGTTCGGTTGAGAGAGTAGAGGAACGAAGCGACGGTAGCCTGTCTTTTTGCGTCGGATCAGCCGCGTGGTTTTCGCGTTTGCGCAAGGCGCGTGGGATCAGCGCCGGCCGGCGGCAGTTTGTGCCAATATGTCGATCTCGAAAAGTGAGCCAAAACGGTGTCTACCCAATCGATTTTTCGCTGCGTCGCTGGTATAGACCATCGCCAAGTGTCATAAAAGGCCCGTCGGACAGGCTTCAAGCCGATAATGTGAATTGTATGGAGAGGGTGGAATAATAGTGTTTGGCAGGGTTTCGCGTCGTCTTTTTTCCGCTTCGCTTCTGGTATTGCTGACTGGTTGCAGCTCTCTTGGTCTTGGCGGCAGCAGTGACAAGCAGCCGGGAACGGATGTTACAGTCGCACCGCAGGCGGGTACCATCGGGGCTGCTCCGCAGGTAACCGGCGGTCAGGCCTATGTCGCCGGCAAATGCCCGCAGGTTACCATCCCCGACCAGGCAGGCGTCTACCGGATTTACGCCAAGGGCGCCAAGGATGATCCGAACCAGTTGACCTATCAGGCCTCGCTGGCGCAGGCGACGCGCCAGTGCACGACCGATGGCACCAATCTCGGGATTCATGTCGCCGTGCAAGGGCGTCTGGTCGCCGGCCCGATGGGTAGCTCCGGCAAGGTGACCCTGCCGATCCATGTCGCTGTCATGGACAACGAGACCGCGCTTTACAGCAAGACCATCAACTACACAGCTGAAATTCCGCCGGGCGAGAGCACGGCCCAGTTCCTCTTCACGGACGACGATATCAGCGTCACCGGTGGTTCTGGCGGTTTTACCATCGTCCAGGTCAGTTTCGACCAGGGGCCGCAGAAGCCTGACAAGGGTGAGAAGCCGGCACGCAAGAAGCGCCACTAAGCACACGTCGCCCGCGCATCCGGCCTGCGCCGCGATTGTGTGGGCGCATATGTCATTCGCGATGAAATGAAAAAGAAAAGGCCCTGCCGCGAGGCAGGGCCTTTTCTTTGCAGCCTGCGATGTCTCACAAAACGCCATCCCATTCGGCCAGAGCCATGACGATGCCAGGCAGGTCGACCATGCGGGCAATCACGGTTTCCGCGCCGGCATCGGTCAGCTTGTCGGCATGCGAAGGATAGGTGTGCGAAGCGCCGGTGAAGCCGATGACACGCATGCCGGCGGCGCGCGCCGCCTGGACGCCGTGGACCGAATCTTCGACGACGATTGTGTTGGCGGGATTGGCGTTCATCTGCTCGGCGCCGTGCAGGAAAATGTCCGGCTTGGGCTTCACACGGTCGGCGCCGAGATCCTTGGCGGAGTAGATATGCGGCGCAAACAGCTTGATGTAGCCGACCTTGGTCAGCATCATGTCGAGGCGGGCGGAGCTGGAGTTTGAGCAGACACAGCGCGGCATCGGCAGTCGCGACAGCGCGAGCGGAACGCCGGGAATCGCCTGGACATCGTTGGCGAGCCGCAGATCCAGCAGTTTTTCCGATTTGTCGAGCAGCGATGCGGAGAGCGGGATGCTGGCTTCGCGCTCGACTTCGAACAGAATGTTGCGCCAGGTCATGCCGGCGAAGCGCTCGCCCATTTCCTCGGTGCTGATCGGATAGCCTGCATCCGTCAGCAGTTTGGATTCGACGTCTGCCGCGATGATTTCCGAATCGACCAGAACGCCGTCACAGTCGAAGATGATGAGGTCGAATCCATTGCTCATGAGAATTGCTGCCTTTGATGAGGGCTGGGTACGGCATGTTCCGGCAAAACCGCCCGTGTCTCGAAACATGCTCAGAAAAATGACCGTCGCGCTTTACACGATAAGCCGGCAAAGCTCAACCAATTGGCGGGCATGGCTGTGCTGCGCTGAGGGAAGGGGTCGGCAAAGTTCAAAAGGCTTCATGACTGCGGCTTGTCGCTCGACAATCCGTAAGCCCGGCTTTAAGGATCAGCCATGGCCAAGGAGCGTGACGACACCATTGCCAGCCGCATCAGCCGGGTGCTTGCCGACCGCATCATCCGTGGCGAGATCGCGCCCGATGCCCGGCTGCGGCAGGATCATATCGCCGAGGAGTTCGGCGCCAGCCATGTGCCGGTGCGCGAGGCATTCCGGCGGCTGGAAGCGCAGGGCCTGGCGATCAACTTGCCGCGTCGCGGCGTTCGCGTCGCCTCCTTCGATCTCAAGGAGGTCCGCGAAGTCGCCGAAATGCGCGCGGCACTCGAGGGTCTCGCCTTGAAGCATGCGGCGCAGCACCTGACGCCTGCCATGCTGGATGCCGCCGAGGAGGCGACGCGGGAAGGCGATGCCGCCGGCGATGTCCGTGCCTGGGAAGAGGCCAATCGCCGCTTCCATCGTCTCATCCTGGCGCCCTGCGGCATGGCGCGCTTGCTGGCCGCAATCGACGATCTGCACGCCGCCAGCGCCCGCTTTCTTTTCTCGGCATGGCAATCCGGCTGGGAAAAGCGCACGGACCATGATCATCGCGCCATCCTGGCCGCCCTTCGCCAAGGGCGAACCGACGAGGCTGCCGCCATCCTGCAGAAGCACGTCCAATGGATCGGTCGCGCTCCTGTGCGCACGCCCTCTGGGTCGACGCGTGAAGCCTTCGCGATCGTCGGTTAAGCGTCCAAAAAATTATAGATAATTTGAAGTGGGAGCGCTCGCGCGGCTCATCCGTCGACGGCTGGAGTCGGCTCTTTCCATCTTAGCGGCGGTGCAGAGCCTGATTTAAATCTCTGTGTCTGAGGGCGCGCCCACTATTTTTTTCCTTTTGAATCCCCAGATTTCCAGGCATCTTGCCCATAGCGCAATTTTACACTGCCTCCGCTTGCCTTGACCTATAAACTCGGCCATAAAATAGATGGGAATTAAAAATTATCTATAATTTCTAAAAGGAGAGCTTATGTCCCTGCTGCATCATCATGAAGAAACCGCCTTTGACCCGTTGCGCATTGCTCAACGGTCGCTGGTCGTCAAGGCCGCCTTCGTTCTCGCCGGAACGCTAGCGCTGGCGCTCGCGTCGCAGATTTCGGTGCCGATGGTGCCGGTGCCGATCACCATGCAGACCTTTGCGATCACCATGATCGGCGCTCTCTACGGCTGGCGTCTCGGCGCGATCACTATTCTGGCGTGGCTTGGCGAAGCCATGGTCGGTTTTCCGGTGCTCGCCGGTGGCGCAGGCGGCATCGCGCCCTTCATGGGGCCTACGGCCGGCTATCTCGTCTCCTTCCCGATCATTGGTGCGCTGGTCGGCTGGCTTGCCGAGCGCGGCTGGAACGGCGACCGCGTCGTGCGTAGTTTCCTCGCCCATCTCTCGGCCAATATCCTGTGCCTTGCGATCGGTGGCGCATGGCTTGCAGCTCTGATCGGCGCTGAAAAGGGCTGGCTCTTCGGCGTCGCTCCCTTCATCCTCGGCGCCGTGCTGAAATCCGCCCTTGCGGCGGCTGCGCTGAAGGCGACCAAGGTCTATGGCGGCAAGGCAAAGCTGAATTGACCGTTCGGCTTCGCGCCCACCATCTGCTCTGCATGCTGACGTTCGTCGGTGAAGGCTATACGCCTGTTTTCACCGACAATTATCGCCGCATCGCCGAGCGTCTGACAAAAGGGGAGGAGATCAAGCTGGTCTCCGGCCCGGACGATATCTGCGCACCGCTTCTGGACGAGATGGAGCCGCACTGTTTCAAGACGTCGGTCATCGAGCGGGACGCTGCCGCTCTTGCGGACGTGGTGGCCCAGCTGGGCGAAGAAATCGAAATAGGCGCGGTACTGGTGCCAGATGCCGCCTTGCTTGCAAAACTGCGGCGGAATTTCGCCAGCGGCGAGATTCGCCACGCCTGCCTTGGTTGCGAATGGGGAGATCTCTGCAGCCGAATTGCTGCCGGAAATTTCGCCGACGTCCTGATCGGCCACGCCTAAGAGAGGTCGCTCGCCTCGATCGGAAAGAGCGCCAGAAAACGGCGCTCGCCTTCCGGGGTAAAGAAGATCGAGCGGCTGTTTTCGGTTCGCCGCGCCCAGCCCTTGTCGAGAAAATTCGAAAGAAGTGCCTTGCCGAGACTGCCGGCGAGATGGGCGCGGCGTTCACTCCAGTCCAAGCAGGATCGGCAGAGCGGACGCCGGCTCGACCGCAATCCGGATACGTCTATGCCGATCGAACCAAGGTGGGTCTCGCCCTGCGCCGTCAGGCTCAGGCCTTCGCCCATGGCCGAAATCGAGCCGCCTTCTATCAGGCTGTCGAGCATGCGCACGCCAAAGTCGCCAGCGAGATGATCGTAGCAGATGCGCGCCTTGCGCAGCGCCGGCTCCTTCGGGCCTGGGCGATGACGCAGATGGCCACGGCTGGCGGCAAAACCCATGATACCCTCAAGCAGCTTGCCGACGCCGTCATCGGCCAGCGCGAAATAGCGATGCCGGCCCTGCTTGCGTTGCGTCAGCAATCCGCCCGCTTCGAGCTTGGCAAGATGCGAGCTTGCCGTCTGCAGCGTCACGCCTGCCGCCGCCGCGAGCTCGGTCGCCGTCAGCGCACGGCCGCCCATCAATGCCGTCAGCATGTTCGCCCGCGCCGGATCGCCCATCAGCGAGCCGATCTGCGCTATGTCAGGACCTTCCTTCATACTTCGATCGTAACCGAAGCATCTCCGTTCCGCAATGTGCGAAAACACCCCCATCAGCAAAGGAGAAAGCCATGATCACCTGTTTCATCCGCTACCAGATCGACCCCTTCAAGCAGGATGCCTTTGCCGAGTATGGCAAGGCCTGGGGCCAGATCATCCCGCGCAACGGTGCCGATCTCATCGGCTATTTCGCCCCGCATGAGGGCTCTTTGACGACAGCCTACGGCGTCTACAATATCGAGAACCTGGCCGCCTACGAGGCCTATCGCAAGAGCCTGGCCGCCGATCCGCTCGCCCAGGCGAATCACGATTTCTCCCGCCGTGAGCGTTTCATCTTGCAGGAGGATCGTATTTTCCTGAAAAATGTATCCCTGCCGCATACTCCGAGGATATCGCCATGATCGCAGTCATTTTCGAAGTCGTCCCCCATCCCGATGAGCGTCAGCACTATCTCGACATAGCCGGAAAGCTGCGCGCCGAACTCGAAACGATCGATGGTTTCATCTCCATCGAACGCTTCGAGAGTCTCAGCCAGAGCGGCAAGATCCTGTCGCTTTCCTTCTGGCGCGACGAGGCGGCGGTCAAGGAGTGGCGCAACCGCGAAGCCCACCGCGCGGCGCAGAAGGCCGGTCGAGGAACTGTTTTTGCGGACTACCGTCTGCGTATCGCCCATGTCGTCCGCGACTACGGCATGAACGAGCGGGACGAGGCGCCGGCCGATAGCCGGGCAATTCATGATTCAGCCGAAAGGGCTGGGGCCTAATAGTCGGCCTCGGCAAAGTCAAAGCTCCTGCATGACAAGTGAGCGGATGCGGTCGGCAACCGAGCTGTCGGCGGGGGTATAGATGATCAAACCAAGATCGGGTCGGCCATCGACAGCAAAGGCGGAATATTCCAGCTCGATAGGACCAAGTTTGGGATGGCGCAGGTGCTTTATTCCTTCCCCCTGGACGTGAACGTTATTCTCAAGCCACAACGCTTCGAATTCCGAGCTGACTTTGCAGAGTTCATCGACAAGTTCGCTGACTTCGGACACCGCGCCGGCGCGGGCCGCATCGGCCCGGAAGGCTCCGACCACAAAACGGGCCAGGTTCTCCCAGTCATGCTGTGCAGTGCGAATGGCGGGATTGCCGAATAGCAGGCGCAGAATATTGCGTTGCTCGACGGGAAGTGCGCCATAGTCGGTCAAGACCACGGCCGCGGCGCGGTTCCATGCGACGACATCCCAGGTGGCGGTCTTGATCAAGGCAGGACTTGCGTCGAGCGAGTCCAGCAGGCGTTGCAGCCGGGGGGTGACGCCTTCGGCGGTCTTGTAGCGAACCTCGGGTGGCCGCCCGAGCCCCAACATGAAAAGATGTTCGCGCTCCGGTTCGGTCAGCATCAGCCCGGTGGCGATCCGGTTCAATACGTCCGAAGAGGGAGAGCCGCCGCGACCCTGCTCCAACCATGTGTACCAGGTGGGGCTTATGTTGGCGCGTTGGGCCACCTCTTCCCTGCGCAGTCCGGGTGTGCGTCGACGCCCCGAAAAGCCGAAGGTCGCGGGATCAAGCCGGTTGCGGCGATCCTTCAGGAAGGCTCCCAATGAGTTGCCGGTATTGATCGGCATGACGATCCTGTTAGCAATTATAATATGATGAGGTCACTACTTTAACAGAATAAAGGATGGTCGGATAGTGCGTACTCGACCAACAAGGAGACGTCATCGTGCGTATCTTTCTTACGGGTGCGACCGGCTTTATCGGTTCAGCCCTTGTTCCTGAACTTATAAACGCTGGCCATCAGGTGATCGGCATGACCCGGTCGGACGCCGGAGCGCAATCGCTGGCGGCTGCGGGCGCCGAAGTGCACAGGGGAACTCTTGAGGATCCGGAGAGCTTGCGCAGCGGCGCGGCGAAGGCGGACGGCGTGATCCACACAGCGTTCGACCACGATTTCTCAAGGTTCGTGGAAAATTGCGAAAAGGATCGACGCGCCATCCGGGCGCTCGGCGCCGCACTTGCCGGCTCGGATCGACCGTTGGTCATAACCTCCGGCACCGGCATGGGAAATCATGAGCCCGGCCAGCCCGGGACCGAAGATGTCTTCAACACCAGCCATCCCAATCCACGCGTCGCTTCCGAACTGACGGGCGCTGAGCTGTTGAATGCGGGAGTGAACGTATCGGTGGTCCGATTGCCGCAGGTCCATGATACGCGCAAGCAGGGCCTCATCACGCCGCTCATCGCCATCGCTCGCGAAAAGGGCGTCGCAGTCTATCCCGGCGAGGGACGCAATCGCTGGCCTGCCGCGCACCTGCTCGATGTGGCGCGTCTCTACAGGCTCGCGCTGGAAAAGCGGGAACCGGGAGCACGTTACAATGCGGTTGATGAAGAGGGGGTTGAAGTCCGCGAAATCGCGCTGGCCATTGGCCGCGGCTTGAATGTGCCAGCCGTGTCCATTTCCGGCGAGAAGATAGCGGATTATTTTGGATGGATGTCGGCGTTTGCCGGCATGGATTTCCCCGCTTCCAGTGCTCAGACCCGGGCACGGCTCGGATGGCATCCGACCGGTCCGTCGCTGATCGCCGATCTCGACGCAATGCAATACGGTGAAGAGGTTCGCTGAAGCATTGGCGCCAGGTGTATGAAGGCAGAGCCGCGGATTTCCGCGTCTCCGTCGACTCCAGAGCGGTAAAGCGTTTCATGGGATAGCTTTACCGCTCAATGTTATTATTTCTACGCAACTCCAGGACCAGTTCGCCAAAAGCGAACGGCGCACACGCAGCTTCGATCGAAGTCGACGGCGCCGTGAAAATTGCCGAACGGATTGATCTTTGGCTGCGACTGCCAGGGACCGCCCCGGTGGTCATGCGCGCCATTGGCGTTGTTGGCGCCATTTAACCCATTCCACCGGAATTTCGAGAAAATGCTCTCCGCTTTAGCCTTTGGTAACCAAGTTAGGTAACCATAACACCCAGTTAAGAGCATCGAGTAAGTGTAACAGCGAGTATCACATGGCGTCAGTTTTCCCGCTTGCCGACCTCAGGACCTCAGCAGTTCCGGGGGCCTGGATCGACACGATCATCAAGGGCGATTGCGTAGCGGCTCTTGAAGCACTGCCCAATCATTCCGTCGACGTCATTTTTGCCGACCCGCCCTATAATCTCCAGCTGGGCGGCACGCTGCATCGTCCCGACCAATCGCTTGTCGACGCGGTCGATGACGAATGGGACCAGTTCGCCTCCTTCGAAGCCTATGATGCCTTCACCCGCGCCTGGCTGCTTGCCTGCCGCCGCGTGCTGAAGCCGGCGGGTACGATCTGGGTCATCGGCTCCTATCACAACATCTTCCGTGTCGGCGCGACGATGCAGGATCTGAATTTCTGGATCCTCAACGACATCGTCTGGCGCAAGACCAATCCCATGCCGAACTTCAAGGGCCGTCGTTTCCAGAACGCGCATGAGACGATGATCTGGGCGAGCCCGAACGCCAAGGTCAAGGGCTATACCTTCAACTACGATGCCATGAAGGCCGCCAACGACGACGTGCAGATGCGCTCCGACTGGCTGTTTCCGATTTGCAACGGCAACGAGCGGCTGAAGGGCGACGACGGCAAGAAGGTACATCCGACGCAGAAGCCGGAAGCCTTGCTCGCTCGTGTCATCATGGCCTCGTCGAAGCCCGGCGACATCATTCTCGATCCCTTCTTCGGATCGGGCACCACGGGTGCGGTTGCCAAGCGCCTCGGTCGGCATTTCGTCGGCATCGAGCGTGAGCAGGATTATATCGATGCGGCCAGCGCCCGCATCGCCGCCGTCGAGCCGCTCGGCAAGGCGGAGCTGACTGTCATGACCGGCAAGAAGGCCGAGGTTCGCGTTGCCTTCAACGTGCTGATCGAAAGCGGTCTCATCAAGCCCGGCCAGGTGCTGACGGATGCGAAGCGTCGTTATAGCGCCATCGTCCGCGCCGACGGTACGGTCGCTTCCGGCGGAGAGGCCGGTTCCATTCATCGCCTTGGCGCGAAGGTCCAGGGCCTTGATGCATGCAACGGATGGATGTTCTGGCATGTCGACGACGGGCAGTCCCTGCGCCCGATCGACGAGCTCCGGGCCATCATCCGCAGCGATATGGCAAAGGTGGAATAGCCTCGGGCACGAGCCTGGGCGCGCCCGGTTGCAGAACCGCCCCACGGTTTCCGGGACGCCACTTACGCTAGATCCGCATACCCGCCTTCTTCCGTCGTGTACCTCCAGTTAGGGAAGAGGGCGAGACGCCCAGGGCTAGCGCTAGCCCTGGGCGTCCTTTTAGCTTCGGGACTTAAAAGTCCTGATAGTCCGTGACGTCGACGCGCACGACGCGACCGTCCTCGTCGAAGGTGATCGTTTCCTCGCCCTCGCGGATCAGCGGCTTGCCTGTCTTGCTGTTAGTGGCGCGAACGGACCAGACGGCACGACCCGAAAGCGGCGTCAGCGTTTCCACCAGCGAATTGGACGCCGTCTGATCGGGATAGGTATCGAAATAGCCACGGAAGGCCTCCATGATTTCGGCGCGGCCGGAGAGGCTGCCGACACCGTTGGATACATAGGTGGCGTTCTCCGCGAAGAAATTCTCGATCGCCTCGTAGTCGAGACGATTGATGGCCTCGTGGAACAGATCGATACGTTCTGCGGGATCGAAAATCATGGTTCAAACCTCAATGCCATGGGCGGCGAGATCGCTACGCAGCTTCTCGGCGCCGGTGAAATGGACTGCATGCCAGCCGGCAGCCTTGGCGCCTTCGACATTGGCGAGCGAATCGTCGATGAAAATCGTTGACGCGGGGTCGAGGCCGAAGCTCCTGGCATGCGCATCGTAGATTGCGACATCCGGTTTGATCAGCCCGATATCGCCGGAGACCGTGACGCCGCGCGGTTTGTTGAGGAACGGAAAGCGCACCTGAGCCTCGCGAAACGTGTCGGAGGCGAAGTTGGTCAGCATGGTGACGTCACGTCCCTCAGCGATCAATCCTTCGAAGATCGCGACGCTGTCGTCATAGGCGTGGGGCACCATCTCGTTCCAGTGCTTGCGGAATGCGCGGATCTGTTCGGCCCGCTCCGGGTGCGCCGCGATCAGCAGATCTTCCGCTTCTTCCCATGTACGGCCGCGATCCTGCTCGATGTTCCATTCATGGGTGCATACGTTTGCCAGGAACCATTCGCGCTCGGCATCGTCCGGGATGACTCGGCTGTAGGGAAGGGTGGGGTCGTAATGAAGAAGAACCTTGCCGATATCGAAAACGATATGCCGTATTTCCGTGGTCATGAATGAGTTCCTGATGTTTAGGCACTGGCTTTAATGAATGCGCGAGGAATAGCCTGAGTGATCGCTTTTTTCATGACTGTCGGCAGCGCCTGCGCTTCAAGATTTGTAACCGGCTCCCACCATCCGTCATTGCGGCCGATGCCAGATGCTACCTGAGCGCGATAGATTGATAGCCGCAGTTCGAAATGGGTGAACACATGGGTCACAGTCCCCGCTGCCTGCCAGTCGGCCGCAAAGGGGGCTGCCTCGGTTCCGGTCTCCCCGTCGATACGCGCCGTCCAGCCGGTGGTCGGCACTTCGGTCATGCCCCCAAGCAGGCCGCTGGCGATGCGCCGGCGCAGATAGATTTCGCCCTCGCCATTGACCGCCACGAAGGCTGCTCCCTGCCGCACCGGCTTGTCTTCCTTCGCCGCCTTCACTGGGAAATGCTCCGGATCATGCCCGGCCAGCGCCTCGCAGACGCCATTAAAGGGACAGAGCGAACAGACGGGGCGCTTCGGCGTGCAGATCGTCGCGCCGAGATCCATCATTGCCTGGGCGAAATCACCTGGCCGGTCGACGGGCGTCAGCAGGGCCAGTTTTTGCTTCATCAGCGGCTTGGCGCCGGGCAATGGCGCCGAGATCGCATAGAGCCGGGAAATGACGCGTTCCACATTGCCGTCCATGACCGCCGCCGGCCGGTTGAAGGCTATGGCCGCGACGGCAGCAGCGGTATAATCGCCGATGCCGGGCAGAGCCCGCAGGCCGTCTTCGGTATCGGGAAAGCGCCCGCCATGCTCCGCCGCGACCGCCTCAGCGCATTTCTTCAGGTTTCGGGCCCGCGCGTAGTAGCCAAGCCCGGCCCAGGCCGCCATGACGTCGTCGGTCGCCGCCGCTGCGAGATCGCCGACCGTCGGCCAGCGCTCCAGGAATTTCACGAAATAGGCTTTGACCGCGGGCACGGTCGTCTGCTGCAGCATCACCTCCGACAGCCAGATACGATAGGGGTCCGGCTTGACGCCGCGCGCGGCCATGGGCGGCGAGACGCGCCAGGGCAGGTCTCGGTGATGGCGGTCGTACCAGGCAAGCAGCTTTCCACTCAGGGAAGATATCTGTGACGAAAGATCCATAACTTCCTTCGATGAAGTGACTACATCCAACTCTCTAGACGCAATTGTCTCGGAAGTGAAAGTCGGAAAACATGAGGCTACTTAAAAGCCAGCCTCGAAGGAGAATTCATCATGCTTATGGAGCTTTTCGATCGTCTCGTGGATGTGAGTCCTAATTTGCGGCTTTTGAACCATTGTGTATTGGAAATTCTTTTCTTGTTGTTTGCGGGTTCTGCGATTTGGAAACTGCTGCACACCGGGCCGTTCAAATTTCTCTTGGCCTATCTCAAGCAAGAGTTTCAGCCGCTGCAAATGAGGCGCTCTCGTTGCTCGCAGTTGTTTTATCATGCTTTCGGCGTGCTCATCTTCCTTGCGATGGCGGTAAGTGTATACGTCGCTTCATCGGTGGTATTGCTCGTCGCTGCCTGGCATACGGGCCAGAAGGACATATTTCCCTTACAACTATTAGCGCTGGGGTTTTTCTCCATTGGCCTTGTTGTAACCGTGCTGATGCGTAAGAATGCAGTGAAAGAGTGGAGATCATTTCGCACTCTTTTACGAAATGAAAAAGGGGAGTCTCTTTGACGCTCCAGCTGACGCCAATGTATCGTCGCGATGACGAAGAGTGGATTATAACCTCCCAATGAGTGGGTCTGCCCCAACGAAAACGTCACGTCGTGGCGAGAAGCAGATTTCCGAGCTGACCAACGGCATCGTCGATCCCGTGCTGGCGAAGCGCGCCGGGATCAACACGGCGCTGCTCGGTTCGTGGGACGAAATCGCCGGGGAGGATTTCGCGGAATGCACGCGGCCGGAAAAGATCGCCTGGGCAAAGCATGGAGGTTCGGGCGATGGCGGCCGCTACCAGCCCGGCGTACTCACCATCGCTTGCGAAGGCGCCCGCGCCCTCTTCCTCACCCATGCGCAAGGCGAGCTCATCCAGCGCATCAACGGTTTTTTCGGCTTCCACGCCATCAGTCAGATCCGCATCGTGCAGAAGCCGGTCTCGGTCGCGTCGAAGCGGTCCCGCACGCCGCCGCCGCTGAAGGGCGAGGCGGCCCGGAAGCTCGAAGGCATGATGGACGGCATCGAGGACGAGAAGTTGCGGGCCGCGATTCAAAGGCTGGGCACTGCGATGGTTTGGAAGCGGCGGTAATACGATAGCCTCGAGGTTCAAACCTCTGTCTTGTTGTGAATGATGATGAGCTGCGTGATCTTGTCGCCCCGCAGACTGAAATAGAAACTCAAGATGAATGGGTCAGGCAAGCCGGTCTTGTCGTAGGTCCCGTCAAGCTCCGCATGGACGGTGATGTCGCCATTGCGATCCCAGGCGCGACGGACGGCCATCGTTACATTATCCCCGAAAATCTCCTTTTCGCCGAAACCATGGATCGCATCGGTCCCGATGAACTCACGCTGGATATCATTGAGCATCGCGTCTGGGGCGAGGGTCGCCATCCAGGCCTTGACGTTATGAGCGTTGCAGGCGGCGATGTGATCGGCGACGACCTTGGGCAAATTGTTGGTGATATCGGTCGGCATGACGTTCTCCTTCGCATTTGTAGGTGCGAAGATTTTACCGCCACCTCCTGCCAGTTTCTGTCAGGAGGCTTACGGCTCGATAGGCCGTCAAGGTCGATACGCAGGCGGAACGGGACGTCTATCCGCTGATAGATTGGATGTCTTTCTAGCGCGCGCTAGAGACAACATGTGTCAGAAATCGATCGGATGGGCCGTCGAGACGAATAAGGGAAGTTTTTGCTTGGAAAGCTCCGACGCTGACGCGCCGTGGTGAGGAAATCTTGAATTGTGGAAGAAATTTAAGTTGTCCGTCTTTGCCAGGTCACAATTCTTTGAAGAAAGTTGCCCAACCGTGCCTTGTTAGCGGCAACCAGCCGTTATATCGCATGAAACATTCGAAGACCTCTTTTAACGACGGGTGACTCTATGCCGATGTCCGACATGCTCTTGACCAAACGCCACCTGATGGGCGGTTCTGCCGTTGCAGCTCTTTCCGTGGCGTTCGCGGTCTTTGCCGACACCGCATCCGCCGCAAATGCCTCGACGGCCGCAGGCGGACAGGAGACCACCAGCTCCGGCGACGACGCGGTTCCTCCGGCGGATGGCGATGTCAACATGAGCGAAGTGCTGAAGCCCGGCCCGCTGCCGGAAATCGCACTCGGCAAGGAAGATGCTCCGGTCAAGATCGTCGAATACATGTCGCTGACCTGCCCGCACTGCGCGCATTTCGCCGTCACGACCTTTGACGCGATCAAGCAGAAGTATATCGACACCGGTAAGGTTCGCTTCATCATCCGCGAATTCCCGTTCGATCCGCGCGCCGCCGCAGCCTTCATGCTGGCCCGCTGCGCGCCGCAGGAACAGTACATGCCGATGGTCGAAATGCTGTTCAAGCAGCAGATCGCCTGGGCTTCTCCGGATGTCGATGGCCGCTCCGCACTGCTGCAAATGTCGAAACTCGCCGGTTTTACTGAGGATAGCTTTACGAAGTGCTTGACGAACCAGAAGCTTCTGGATGATGTCAACTCCGTAAGGGAACGTGCTGCCAAGGACTTCGGCGTCAATGCGACACCGACCTTCCTGATCAATGGCAAGCGCTACGCAGGGGACATGTCTGTTGGTGCCATGTCGAAGCTCATCGACGGCCTTCTCTGATCCGCGCCTTTTTGATGCACAGGCGGGCGGTCGAGGCCGCACGCCTGCTTTCTATTACCTCCCCCTCGAGGGGGGAGGTCGCGCGGAACGCGCGGGTGGGGGTGATTTCTGGGGTGAACGCATGATCACCCCACCCCGAACCTTCGGTCCGACCCTCCCCCTCAAAGGGAGGGTGGAGATCAGCCTATGAAATTCAACAGGCTTAGACTCGTCGGTTTCAAATCCTTCGTGGAGCCGGGGGAATTCGTCATCGAGCGCGGCCTGACCGGTGTCGTCGGGCCGAACGGCTGCGGCAAGTCCAATCTGGTCGAAGCGCTGCGCTGGGTTATGGGCGAGAATTCCTACAAGAACATGCGCGCCTCCGGTATGGATGACGTCATCTTCTCCGGCTCCGGCAACCGCCCGGCGCGCAACACCGCCGAAGTCGGCCTTTACCTCGACAATAGCGATCGCACCGCGCCTGCTGCCTTCAATGACAGCGACGAGATCCAGGTGACGCGCCGTATCGAGCGCGAGCAGGGCTCGGTTTACCGCATCAACGGCAAGGAGGCCCGCGCCAAGGATGTGCAGCTTCTCTTCGCCGATGCCTCGACCGGGGCGCGCTCGCCATCCATGGTCGGGCAGGGGCGCATCGGCGAGCTGATCCAGGCCAAGCCCCAGGCACGGCGCCAGCTATTGGAAGAGGCCGCTGGCATTTCCGGCCTGCATTCGCGCCGTCATGAGGCTGAGCTGCGCTTGCGTGCGGCCGAGGGCAATCTCGAGCGCCTGGACGATGTGACCTCGCAGCTCGAAAGCCAGATCGAGAGCCTGAAGCGTCAGGCGCGTCAGGCTAGCCGCTTCAAGATGTTATCAGCCGATATCCGCGCCCGCGAAGCCATGCTGCTGCATATACGCTGGGTGCAGGCGAAGGAAGCAGAAGCCGAGTCCGACAGCGCCCTCAATCAAGCGACGGTGCTGGTTGCCGAAAAGGCACAGATCCAGATGGAGGCGGCGAAGGCGCAGGGCATCGCCAGCTTCAAGCTGCCGGAACTGCGCGAGGATGAGGCGAAGGCCGCCGCTGCGCTGCAACGGCTGCAATTCGCCCGCAACCAGCTGGAAGAGGATGCCAACCGCATCCTGCGCCGTCGCGACGAGCTGACCCGCCGGCTGGCGCAATTGGCCGAGGATATCAGCCGCGAGGAGCGCCTTGTCGCCGATAACGCCTCGATCCTTGCCAGGCTGGACGCGGAAGAAGCCGATCTTGCCGAAACCCTTGCCGATTCCGGCCGTCTTGCCGAGGAGACGCGAGAAGTGTTCGAGGCGGCGGCCGCAAAGCTCGCCGATAGTGAACGGATCTTCGCCGCACTGACGGCCGAACGTGCCGAGGCGGCAGCCGCCCGCAACCAGCTTGAACGCGCCATCCGTGATCTTGCCGACCGCAAGATGCGGCTGGAACGCCAGGCCGACGAGGCGAACCGCGAGCTTGCCGCCATCGACGAGAAGATGGCCGATCTGCCCGACCCCGACAAAAAGCGCAGCATGGTCGAGGCGGCCGAAGACGTCGTCGCGGAAGCGGAAGCTGCGATCCAGCTCGTGGAAGCGGCTCTTTCCAAAGCGCGCGAAACCGAAGCCCTGTCGCGTGGACCGGTCGAGCAGGCACGAGCAGGGCTGAACGCGCTTGAAACGGAAGCGCGCACCATTTCCAAGATGCTGGCGGCGGGCGAGACGTCAGGCGCCTTTTCGCCGGTTGCGGAGGATCTGCGCGTCGATCGCGGCTTCGAGATTGCGCTCGGCGCGGCGCTTGGCGATGATTTGGAATCGCCGCTTGATCCCCAGGCGCCGATTTACTGGTCCGACAACGGCAGCGGCGCGACCGATCCGGCCCTGCCTGACGGAGCCGTGCCGTTGATTTCACATGTCGGTGCGCCGGCGGCATTGACGCGGAGCCTGCGTCAGATCGGCATCGTCGCGGCGGGCGACGTTGAGCGGCTGATGCCGGCGTTGAAGCCCGGGCAGCGGCTGGTCACCAAGGATGGCGCGGTGTTCCGTTGGGACGGCCACGTGACCGGAGCCGATGCCCCGAGTGCCGCAGCCCTGCGGCTGGCACAGAAGAACCGCCTCTCCGAGCTGGAAGCCGAGGCCGAGCTTGCACGCGACGTGCTGATCGAGGCTGAAGAGCGTCTGTCGGCCGCCGCGGAGGCGATCCGGGCGGAAGAGGGGCGTCTAGGCACAGCTCGCGACGCCAGCCGGCTTGCCGCCCGTCATCTCGCTGAAGCCCGTGAAGCCTTGGCTGCGGCCGAGCGCGCGTCCGGCGATCTCATCCGCCGCCGGGATGTGATCATCGAGGCGGTCAGCCGGCTGCGGGAGCAGCTGGAAGACATGGCGATGCAGGACGAGAATGCCCGCATCGAGCTGGAAGATGCCCCCGATCTCGCAGCCATCGATCTGAAGCTGAATGCTCAGCAGGCCGAAGTCGCGACCGATCGCGGCGTTTTGGCCGAGGCCCGCGCCCGTCATGAGGGCCTGAACCGGGAAAACGAGGCGCGGCAGCGGCGCATCCTGGCGATCCACCAGGAGCGCGATACCTGGCGCCAGCGCGCCGCCAGCGCCGAGGAGCATATCCAAACACTGCGCGACCGCGAAGAGGAAGCGCGTGACGAGGCTGCCGAGCTCGATCTCGCGCCGGATGAATTCGATGACAAGCGCCGCGCGTTGATGAACGAATTGCAGAAGGCCGAGGAGGCGCGCCGCGTGGCCGCCGACTGCCTTGCCGAAGCGGAGACCGTTCAACGCGAGGCCGATCGGCACGCGGCAACAGCACTGTCCGAACTGGCGGAAAGCCGCGAAAAGCGCGGCCGTGTCGAGGAGCGGCTGGCGTCCGCCCGCGAGCGCCGGCAGGAGAGCGAGTTGCGTATCCGCCAGACCCTGAATGTCGAACCGCATGAAGCGCTCCGGCTCACCGGCCTGTCGGCGATGCAGAGCACGCCGGATTTGCGCGAAGTCGAGCGCGAGCTGGAGCGGCTGAAGATCGAGCGCGAGCGCCTGGGCGCCGTCAACCTGCGCGCCGAGGAGGAGAGCAGGGAGCTGAGCGAGCGGCTGCAGGCGCTGATCAAGGAGCGCGACGATGTCATCGACGCCATCAGGAAGCTGCGCGGGGCAATCCAGAGCCTCAACCGCGAGGGCCGCGAGCGTCTGATCGTCGCCTTCGATGTCGTCAACGCGCAGTTCCAGCGGCTGTTCACGCATCTTTTCGGCGGCGGCACGGCCGAGCTTCAGCTGATCGAATCCGACGACCCGCTGGAAGCGGGCCTGGAAATTCTCGCCCGTCCGCCGGGCAAGAAGCCGCAGACCATGACGCTGCTGTCCGGCGGCGAGCAGGCGCTGACGGCCATGGCGCTGATTTTCGCCGTGTTCCTCACCAATCCCGCACCGATCTGCGTGCTGGACGAAGTGGATGCGCCGCTCGACGACCACAATGTCGAGCGCTACTGCAATCTGATGGACGAGATGGCCGCATCGACCGAGACGCGTTTCGTTGTGATCACCCACAATCCCATCACCATGGCCCGCATGGATCGCCTCTTTGGCGTAACCATGGCGGAGCAGGGCGTGTCACAGCTCGTCTCCGTCGACCTGCAGACCGCCGAGCGGCTGCGTGAGATCGCCTGAGCGCCTTTCCTCCGGCTGGAAAAACTGTTCTGATATCGACAAGAAATTGCGGTGTCGGCTGCCGTGCAGCCGTAAAGCGTGATAGTTTTGTTTTCGATCAACAATATGTGGCGCTAATCCGCCCGGAAGGGAAGCATGTCTGGATCTGGTGGCGGTATTTTCGATTTCTTCGGAATACTCGCCGTGCTGCTGCTCGTTGCCGCCAACGGCTTTTTCGTTGCGGCGGAGTTTTCTCTGGTGTCCGTTCGTCGCAGCCGCGTGACGGAACTGGTTGCCGAAGGGCGGATGAACGCCAAGTCGCTGCAGAAGGCGGTCGACAATCTCGACGCCAATCTGGCGGCCACGCAGCTCGGCATCACGATTTCCTCGCTCGCCCTCGGTTGGGTCGGTGAGCCGGCACTCGCCCATCTTCTGGAGCCGCTTCTCGATTTCCTTCCCGGAGCATGGGCCGCGGCCAGCTCCCATGCGATCGCCGTCGTCATTTCCTTCGTCATCATCACCGCGCTCCACATCGTGCTCGGCGAACTTGCGCCGAAGAGCCTGGCATTGCAGCGCAGCGAGGATACGGCCCTCGGCGTGGTGCGGCCGCTCGGCCTTTTCCTCTTCCTGCTGCGCCCGGCGATCACAGTCCTCAACGGCCTTGGCAATCTGGTCCTGCGTCTCTTCGGGCTGCGGCCCGGGACTGGCGAGGGCTCGCTGCATTCGCCCGCCGAGATCAAGCTTTTGATCGCCGAAAGTCAGGAAGCCGGCCTGTTGGAGCAAGCGCAGCAGGATCTGGTCGAACGCATCTTCAATATCGGCAATCGCGATGTCTCCAACATCATGACGCCGCGGCTGGAGGTCGACTGGATCGATGCCGACGACACGCCGGAAGAAATGCACAAGACTATTCGCGAAAGCCGTTTCGAGCAGCTTCTGGTCGCCCGCGGATCGATCGACGAGCCTATCGGCATGATCCTGAAGAAGGATCTTCTCGATCAGCTGCTGAACGGCGAGCCGCTGAACCCGATGGCCGTCATCCGCCAACCGCTGGTCGTGCATGAGGCGACGGCGGTGTTCAAGGTGCTCGAAAGCTTCAAGCGCGCACCCGTGCGCCTCGCCATGGTCATCGACGAATATGGCAGTCTGGAGGGCATCGTCACGCAGACGGACCTCCTGGAAGCGATCGCCGGCGATCTGCCCGATATGGATAACGAGACGCCAGATGTCGTCGAGCGCGCCGACGGCTCGTTGCTGATGGAAGGCATGATGCCGGTCTATGATGCCTTTGCGAGGCTCGGCCTGCGCGAGGGCGAGGAAGACGTCACTTTCCATACGCTCGCGGGCTTCGCTCTTTACCAGTTCGGCCATCTGCCTGATGTCGGCGAAAGCTTCACCTTCGGCGGCTGGCATTTCGAAATCGTCGATCTCGACGGCATGCGGATCGACAAGATCCTGGCGCGGCGGGAGGCGGGGGCTTAAATGCCGGCCGACGGCAGCGACGAAATGCCCCTTGCCCACTCTCTCCCGCGCTTTTGGAATGGCCTGAAGGCGCCGATTTCGATCAATCGATTGAAATCGGGAGCCTGTGGGTCATATTTATTGTGCAGCGCAACATTTTGCCGCATTTGTCGATTTTCATTTGCCGCTCAATGAATTAAGTTCAACCCTAGGAGTTGGACGGGGACAATGACGAAGTGGGTTTATACATTCGGCGGCGGCAAAGCCGAGGGAGGCGCCGGAGACTTTGAGAGGCTCGGCGGCAAGGGTGCCAATCTTGCCGAAATGTGCAGCCTCGGCCTGCCGGTTCCGCCTGGCCTGACGATCGTCAGCGAAGCCTGCTCTTTCTATTACAAGAATGGCCGTAGTGTTTCCGATGAGCTGAAGCCACAGGTCATGCAGGGCCTGAAGCAGATGGAAACCATCACGGGGCGCAAGTTCGGCGATACGGAGCGGCCGCTATTGGTCTCCGTGCGCTCGGGTGGTCGCGCCTCCATGCCCGGCATGATGGATACCGTCCTCAATCTCGGTCTCAACGATGCCACCGTGCAGGCGCTCGGCCATGATGCCGGCGATGCGCGTTTCGCCTGGGACAGCTATCGCCGCTTCATCCAGATGTATGCCGATGTCGTCATGGGACTCGACAACGAGGTCTTTGAAGAGATCTTGGAAGATGAGAAGGCCCGCTTCGGTCACGAGTTCGATACCGATCTTTCCGCCGTCGAATGGCAGCACGTGGTCTCCATCTACAAGACCGTCATCGAGGAAGAACTCGGCGTGGCCTTTCCGCAGGAGCCGGAGGTCCAGCTCTGGGGCGCCGTCGGCGCCGTCTTTTCCAGCTGGATGAATCCCCGCGCCGTCACCTATCGCCATCTGCACAATATTCCCGAGGCCTGGGGCACCGCCGTCAACATCCAGGCGATGGTTTTCGGCAATCTCGGCAATGCCTCCGCGACCGGGGTGGCTTTCACCCGTAATCCGTCGACCGGTGAGAAGGAACTTTACGGCGAATTCCTCGTCAATGCGCAAGGCGAGGATGTCGTTGCCGGCATCCGCACGCCGCAGAGCATTACCGAAGCTGCCCGCATCGCGTCCGGCTATGACCGGCCGTCTATGGAAAAGGTGATGCCGGAGGCGTTCGCCGAATTCCGCAGCATCTGCGCGCAGCTGGAGGCGCATTACCGCGACGTCCAGGATCTGGAGTTCACCATCGAACGCGGCAAGCTCTGGATGCTGCAGACCCGAGCCGGCAAGCGCACCACCAAAGCGGCGATGAAGATCGCCGTCGATATGGTCGCTGAGGGGTTGATCACGGAAGACGAAGCCGTCACGCGCATCGATCCGATGACGCTCGACCAGCTTTTGCATCCGACCATCGACCCGCGCGTCCGTCGTGAGGTCATAGGATCCGGCCTTCCCGCATCACCGGGTGCCGCCACCGGCGAGATCGTCTTCACGGCCGAGGAGGCGATCATTGCCGAAGAGGAAGGCCGAAAGGCCATTCTCGTGCGGATCGAAACAAGCCCGGAAGATATTCACGGCATGCATGCCGCCGAAGCGATCCTCACCACGCGCGGCGGCATGACTAGCCACGCAGCCGTGGTCGCCCGCGGCATGGGCATTCCCTGCGTCGTCGGCGCTGGCACCATGCGCATCGATATGCGCAATGAAAAGCTGATCGGCATCGGCATCACCTTGAAGAAGGGTGATATTATTACGATCGATGGCTCCACAGGCCAAGTGCTGAAGGGCGAGGTGCCGATGATCCAGCCGGAACTGTCGGGTGATTTCGGGCTTATCATGGCCTGGGCCGACCGCTCGCGGCGCATGACGGTGCGCACCAATGCCGACACGCCGGCCGATGCCCGTGCAGCGCGCTCGTTCGGCGCCGAAGGCATCGGTCTCTGCCGTACCGAGCACATGTTCTTCGAGGGAGACCGCATCCATGTGATGCGCGAGATGATCCTAGCCCAGGACGAGACTGGCCGCCGCGCCGCCCTTGCCAAGCTGATGCCGATGCAGCGGCTTGATTTCACCGGCTTGTTCACCATCATGCACGGCCTGCCGGTGACCATCCGCCTGCTCGATCCGCCGCTGCACGAGTTCCTGCCGAAGACGGACGAGGAGATTGCCGAGGTTGCCGGCAGCATGGGCATGGAGCCGGCTATTTTGCGCCAGCGCGTCGATGCCTTGCACGAGTTCAACCCCATGCTCGGCCATCGCGGTTGCCGGCTGGCGATTTCCTATCCCGAGATCGTCGAAATGCAGGCGCGAGCCATCTTCGAGGCGGCGGTTCTGGCGGCGCGCGAAACGGGTGCCCCGGTCGTGCCCGAGATCATGGTGCCGCTCGTCGGCCTGCGCTCGGAGCTGGACTACGTCAAGGCGCGGATCGACGAGGTGGCCCGCGCCGTCATGTCGGAAGCCATGATGAAGATCGATTATCTCGTCGGCACGATGATCGAGCTGCCGCGCGCGGCGCTGCGTGCCCATATCATCGCCGAGGCCGCCGAGTTCTTCTCCTTCGGCACGAACGACCTGACGCAGACCACCTTCGGCATGTCACGCGACGATGCCGCCGCCTTCATCCCGACCTATCAGCGCAAGGGCATCATCGAGCACGATCCGTTCATATCGCTCGATTTCGACGGGGTAGGAGAGCTCATCCGCATCGCCGCTGAGCGCGGCCGCCGCACGCGCAACGACATGAAGCTCGGCATCTGCGGCGAGCATGGCGGCGATCCCGCCTCCATCCATTTCTGCGAGGATATCGGGCTGGACTACGTGTCCTGCTCACCCTTCCGCGTGCCGATCGCGCGGCTTGCGGCAGCACAGGCGGCGATCAAGGGGCGAGCCTGATTCTCTAGAGCATTTCCAGGAAAAGTGCGCAGCGGTTTTCCGTCCGGAATGCGTAAAAAACAAGAAGATAGAGCGTTTTCGCGATTCGAAGAAAAGCGGAAATGCTCTAATGGCGGAACGCCGTGCCGCTCAGCGGCGCCAATAGCCGCGGTGACGGTAATATCCCGGTCCGCCGACCACGATCGTCGGTCCCCAGAAGAAATCATCATTGCTTTCCATGAAGGCACGCTGATCTGCGCGTCGGCTAAGATCCTGATTCATCAGGCAGTTGGCGAAATTTTCCGAGCCGCGCCGAAAACCGTAGCTGCCGCATCTGGCCTCGTCCGCCGCTCGAATCTCCTCCGCCGTCTGGCAGGACGAGAGCACAAACGTCATGGCGAGAAGGGAGAGTACGGGAGCGATGATACGCATGACCTGATGTCCTCAACGCAAATATGCAGACGCAAATTATAGCGCCGCGCGGTACCGCGCGAAAGGCCTATCATCGGTTGCCGGCGCGAATGCTCAGGCAGCTTCCCTCGGTTTTTCCGGCAGCCGCTGCAGCAGATCGACGAAGGCATCGGCGAAACGCAGCAGATGCTCGGTTTCCTCATCCGGTTGCAGCAGGCGGATTTCCGCGCCGTCTTCATCGAGAGCCGCAAAGAGGGTACGCATCGCCGCGTCTCCTTCGGGAATCCTGATGACAGCCAGCCTGCGGCAATCCGGGATCAGCCCCGTGGCGGGAAGATCGAACAGGAAGTCGCCGCTCACGGCCGAAGCTGCGCTTCGCACGGCTTGGCAGAAAGAGGCCTCGCCACCGGAAAAACCTTCGAGCGAAAGCTCAAGCTCGAGAAGTTCAAGCGGCAAGATCGGCTCGGCTGTATTGGCCGCGGCAATGGCCGCTCCCGGCAGCGACTTGGCCGCGATGTCTTTGGAAAGCATCGGTTCCATCTCATCAAGTCCTTTCACAGCCTCGATAAAACGCTGGAAGAATGGCCTTTTTTAGGAATTTAAGCAAGCGCTCACATTTTTGTTCTAGCCGTTACTGGCTTCAGCTCTGACGGGACATTGCTCATCGACGCCATGACATTCGATTTATTTTCACTGTTTCTTGTTCTAAACATAGATCGCTTTCCGGGATTCGGTGCATCCGGCTTCCGATCCGACGCGCCGATGAGCCCTTGATGACCATTCGCTTCGACCGTCCCGTTTCACATGCCGCCCGCGCCGGGCGTTTGATCGCTTCCTTTGCGCTGGTGCTCTGCGGGGTGACCTTGATCGGTCATCGTTTCGGACCGTTGGAAACGCCTTATTTCGTGCTGCTGCTGTTGATCTCAGCCGGCTGTGCCGCCCTGGCGGTACTGCTTGCGATCATCGGTCTTGCCCAGCTCTGGCAGAGCGCCGCCATCGGCGGCGTTTCGGCCGTCAAGGCACTCATCTATGCCACCTTGCCCCTGGCCATCGTCGGTTACGGTGCCGAGCGCTTTTGGACCCGGCCCCCGATCTACGAGATATCGACCGATCTAAGCGACCCGCCGGAGTGGCTGGCGACGCCGGATGCCAGGCAGATCTGGCTGCCGGCACGCCATCTGGTGACGCAGCAGGAGCGCGATGCGCAATCTGAAGCCTATCCGGCCCTGATCAGCCGCCGCTACGAGGGGGCCACCGACCGGGTATTGGAGGCAGTGCGCAAGGTTGCGAGGGACAGTCATATCACCATCGTCAAGGCCGATGGCGCAGATGTCGCCGACCCGAACGGCAATGTGAAGCCGAGGCGCCGCACCCGCCCGCAGAACACCGGTCCGGCACAGGACGACAGCGCTGTCGGCGACGTGCCCGATATCGTTCCGGTGCCGACGCCGCGCCCCTTTCGGGATGGCGTGGCCGATCTGATCCGTCAGAACACGGACGTTGTTCTGCAGGGGGCGACCCGAACCCGTATTTATGGTCTCCCATGCGATGTGCTGATCCGTCTTCGCGAGGAGGCCGAGACGACGCTCGTCGATATCCGCGTTTCCTCCCGCTACGGCCAGGATGATCTCGGCGTGAGCGCCGATATGGCGGACGGCTTCTTGAAGGCGCTGGATGCGGAACTGCTCGGCATTGCCGGAGGCTGAGGCGGCTCAGGCGGGTCTATACGCCCCGGTGAGCGCCGGCGGCCCATCGGTTTCCACCCGGCCTTTTTCCACGAGATCTTCAAGATGCGCCAGCACCGAAAGCGCTGCCGCGCCATGGAGGCGCGGGTCCGTATCGCGATAGATGGCTTTCACCATATCGGGGATCAGCCGGTCGCCGGACTTGATGCGCTCCAGTACGGCGCGTTCGCGCATGCGGCGATGGGTTCTCAAGCCGCGCATGAAAGAAGCGGGTTCCTTCACCGGGCCACCATGGCCGGGCAGAAACAGGCGATCTTCTCGAACAAGCAACCGCTCGAGCGAGGCCATGTAATCGGCCATCGAACCGTCAGGCGGGGCGACGATCGACGTCGCCCAGGCCATGACATGATCGGCGGAAAAGACGATGCCGCTGCCCTCCAGCGCAAAGCAGGCGTGATTGGCCGTATGGCCGGGTGTCAGCAGCGCGGTCAGCTGCCAGCCGTCTTCCGAGACGCTTTCGCCGTCACCAAGCACGATATCCGGCCGGAAATCCATATCGGAGCTTTCGGCAAAGGGATTGACCTCGCCGTGATAGAGCGGCCGTGCTGAGCGATGCGGCCCTTCGCCGACCGTGAGTGCCCCCGTCGCCTCTTTCAGCCGCTTTGCAAGCGGCGAGTGATCGCGATGGGTGTGGCTGACGAAGATATGCGTGACCTCGCGTCCCTTCAGCGCCGCCATCAAGCCGGCAAAATGCTCTTCGTTCTCCGGTCCGGGATCGATAACCGCCACGGACGAACCGCCGACGATGTAGCTGTTGGTGCCATGAAAGGTGAAGGCGCTGGGATTGTTGACCGTCATCCGTTCGATGCCGGGCGCAACGGGAACAGCTCGGCCATAGGCCGGCTCAAAGGCAAGGTCGAAGTCGGGCGTGCTCATGATTGCTTGTATTCGATTTCGATAAAGGACATCGGCTCGGAGCCGGCATTGACTACATTGTGCTCGACGCCGGCCTCGCGCCGGTAGGCAGCACCCTTGGCCATGTCGACGCGCCGGCCGCCGCCTGCCTCCTCCAGAAGAAATTGACAATCCGTCATCGGCACCACGACATAGCCGAGACCGTGGACATGGTGCCCGGTATCGGCGCCCGGCTCGAAATCCCAGCGGGTGATGCGCACGACAGCATCGTCGAGAAGCACGGTCGGGACAGCCGGCGGGCGGGCACGAAACTGGCTCATCGGATCTCCTGATTGGATTGCAGCGCAGCGAGACCTACCATAGTCACTCCGGAAGCGTATAAAAATATGTGCTCACCTATAACTTAATGATTGTGAGCCGATGCGACCTTTGCTAATCAGGCGGTGATTTGGCGCAGATACCAGCCATTTCACTCTGGTGGGGCGTAGCCAAGCGGTAAGGCAGTGGTTTTTGGTACCGCCATCCCTGGTTCGAATCCAGGCGCCCCAGCCATAGTATCCCTCTCCATCTGGTTTAGGCTGCCGTCTTGTGAAACACGGAGAAGTCTTTCTTTGGCTTACGAATGAAATTCGCCAAGAAATCCCAGTATCTGTCCCCCTTTATTCCCAGCGCTTAAATATTGTTTGACCATTTTCCTCCACTCTGATCGCCATCATCTCGATACAGGCGATCATGAACCAGACCCCCCAAAAAATGCTGCTTTCCATCGTTGCCCCCTGCCACAATGAGGAGGAGGGGCTGAAGGAGTTTTGTCGGCGGACGGTCGCGACGGCGCGGGGCGCGGCTGGCGATGCCTTCGAGGTCGTGCTGGTGGATGATGGTTCCACCGATGGCACCTGGGAGGTCATCGCCTCGCTCGCGCAGCAGACGCCGCAGGTGCTCGGTGTGCGTCTGATGCGCAATCACGGTCATCAGCTTGCCGCGACCGCAGGCCTTGCCGCCTCGCGTGGCGAGCGGGTGCTGCTCATCGATGCCGATCTCCAGGACCCTCCGGAACTCCTTCTGATGATGATGCCGATCATGGATCGGGGTGCGGATGTCGTCTATGGCCAGCGCGTGCGCCGGCAGGGGGAGAGCTGGTTCAAGCTCGCCTCCGCTTCGCTCTTCTATCGCCTGCTGTCCCGGCTTGCGTCAGTCACGATCCCGCGCGATGTCGGTGACTTCAGGCTGATGAGCCGCCGGGTGGTCGATATCCTGCTGTCGATGCCGGAGCGCGATCGCTTCATTCGCGGCATGGTCAGCTGGATCGGCGGGCGGCAGGTGGCGCTGCCCTATGAGCGCGATGCGCGTTTCGCCGGCGCGACCAAATATCCGCTGCGCAACATGATCAATTTCGCGATTGACGCCATCACCAGCTTCTCCACCGTGCCGTTGCGGATCAGCACGTGGCTTGGCATGGTCTCCGCCGCCTGCGCGATCCTGCTGCTCGTCTATACGCTTGTGCGCTGGCTGGAGGGTGAGACGGTCCTGGGCTGGTCGAGCATCATGGCCGCAATCGCCGCCTTCAGCGCCATCCAGCTTATCTGCATCGGCATCATCGGCGAATATGTCGGCCGGCTGGTGCAGGAGAACAAGAGACGGCCGATGTTCATGATCGAAAGCCTCGTGCAGGGTAATCGCTCACTCGATATCCCCGGCGATTTTTCCGAGCTGGATGCGGCGACCAAACGCCGTGCACTGGAGCAAGCTTTGGACGGGCCGGCTGAGGCGGGAAACAGCGCAGCGCAAGTCAGGATAGCTCGTTGATGTCCCATCAATCCGCGAATTCGTCATGGGGCGGGGCGACGGCTCTGTCGGATGAGGCGCCCACGCAAATCACCGTCGAGGCTGACGCTGCCATTGTCAGGCAAAAGCCTGATGTCGTCATCGCTGCCTTCGTGGCGGTCGTCGCCGTCTTCGTCGCCATTTTCAAATTCCCGCCGATCCTCGACTATCCGAACCACTATGCGCGCATGTGGCTGCTTGCCGGCGGCATCGATATGCCGCCGTTTCAGCAGATCTACGCGATCGATTGGAACAGGACGTTCACCAATGTCGGCATCGATCTCATGGCCTATTGGCTAGGCCCGCTGATCGGTGTTTCGCTGCTGGCGCGTGGCCTGCTTTTCCTGGCGATCGCGCTGCCGCCACTCGGGGCGATCGCCCTGCACAGGCGCTTGTTTGGCGGCGGCTATTATTGGCAGATCGCCATCCTCTATTTCGCCTGGTGCGCAACGCTGATCGGCGGCTTCATCAATTTCCAGATCGGGCTGGGCATGGCGCTATTCTTCGCTACAGCCGATCATGCCCTGCAATCGCGAAATCGGGTCGCGTTGTTTGTCTGGCGCCTGCTGGCCGGTCTGCTGCTCACCACCATGCATATCTTTTCGCTCGGCTTCTATATGGCGCTCGTCTGCGGGCTCGAGTTTTCGCCGACTACGGCGGCGATGAAGTCATTTCGCGATTTCATGCGCTTGTGCGGCAGGCTGGCGGTGGCGATGCTCGCCTGCGCCTTGCCGGCGATTTGTCTTTTCCTGTATCAGCCAGTCCTGCCTGGCGATGGTGACGGCAATCTCGACGCCTCCTGGAACAATTCACCGCTTTTGATCCTGGCCAACCTGATGTCGGCGTTCTGGAGCTATACGCTTCTGGTGGATACGCTGTTCCTGATCCCGCTGATCCTCGTTTGCACCTTTGCTGTGCGCACACGCCGGCTGCGGCTGCATGCCGGTCTTGTGGTCACGGCCGTTGGCTTGCTGATCCTCGCCTGTGTCTCGCCGCGCCATCTGCTGGCAACCGGTTGGATCGGCTGGCGCTTCCCGATCATGGCGGCGCTGGCGGCCATGGTGATGATATGTCCCTTGCCTCGCCTGTCGCGCCGGCAGGCCCTGCTTGTCGTCACCGTGCTTGCCGCGGTTGCGCTCGGCAGGACTGCCTGGATCGGCTTCAACTGGTGGCAGGGCGAGGCCGAGGTCGCCGACGTTCGCACCGTGCTTGCCGCGGTGCCGGAAGGCGCGGCGATCCTACCAGTCATGCGGCAGCAGAGGAGCAAACCGCATGTCATCGATCATCGTTACTTCGCCTGGAATCAGAATACGTTCAGGCATTTGCCGACGCTCGCCGTCCCCTATGCGCATAGCTTCGTGCCGACGCTTTTTACCGCCACGGGCAAGCAGCCATTGACCGTCCTGCCGCCCTGGAGCGAGATCGCAGTGCCGGAAGACAATCTCTTCTCCGTTGGCCTCTTGGATTGCCCCGATGAGATCAGGACCGTCAGCAGCTTTGCGCCCTATCTCGTCAATTGGCGGCAGCGCTTCGATTTCATCCTGCTTGTGAACGCGGATGTCGAGGATCGCTTTGGCGGCACGATCCCGAGCGGCGTGCGGCTCACTGCCGAAACGCCCTTTGCCAAGCTCTACGCCATCGACAAGGCCTTCGTGCCGCCTGCGGGTGCCGTGCCGCCGAAGAGCTGCGCCGAGTTCGCCGCAGCAAATGGCTGAGGCCGCATGAAGTCAAACGAGCGGCTCCTTCGAGCCGCCCGTCGAATTGATGTCCCGATAAAGTCCCTGTTTCAGCTCGCCTTTTCCGGCGGTGCCAGAAGTTCGGCGCAATAGGACGAACCGCTGACGCCCGGCTGGTCGCCGAGGATGTGGACCGAGCGGATGACATAGCTCTGGTTGGTGACGATATCGGCCTTGCAGCTGAGGTAGCGCTTGCCGCCCTTCTTGCCATCCTTGGTCGCGATCGTGATCGTCTTGTAGCCGCCGCGCCACGTATAGACGCGATTGCCGCTTTCGTCGCGGTCGGAGAGCGGCGGGCCGTAGGCCGCGAAGAAGCGTCCAGCGGACTGGCCTTCCCAGCGATCCTGAACGGGGTTGCTCGCCATCAGCGGCAGGCCTGTTGTCGTTGCTGTCGTGGTGCTGCAACCGGCTAGCGCCAGCAACAGTCCCGCCGCGGTGGTCATGCGGATATTCATCGTGTCGTCCTTGAGCTTCTGTCACGCATTCGGTCGCGGAAAGGTCGCTGTCCCACGACGTTTCCACCTGTCCCGCCTAGGGCTTTAGCGCCAAAGCCGGCAAAAGAAAATTCCCATCCGCGTGTACAAGTGGGATTTTAGTCAATCTGTTGCGTCTTTTGCACGCCGGCCCTTCCGACGGCTGTTTTCTGCCGATTTTCTAGGCAGCGGCCCTGTAATCTTTTCGTCAAAAATCAAAGGGTTTTTTGAGATTGGTGCTTGTGCATCAAAAATGGCTGGTCTATAGAAGCGCCGCTGGTCACGGAGTGTAGCGCAGTCTGGTAGCGCACCACGTTCGGGACGTGGGGGTCGAGTGTTCGAATCACTCCACTCCGACCAGCGAAAAGGCCCGGATTTCCGGGCTTTTTTCGTTTCTGGGCTTCCGAGCCGACTTCTCCACGGCAATGAATACGGCAACGATTGATCATTTTTTCGAGCGCCCAGCGCGCCCGGTTGTGAAAGCTGCTCCGACATTTGCTTGATGATCTGGGTGGTGATGGCCGTAGGTCTTTTCCAACGTTTCAAGTGTCATGCCGAGGTAGCCCGACGCTTCCCATTTATCCGTTGCCGCCTGCATTAGCCACGTTGCCGCTGTATGCCTTAACGTGTGTCGTACAACGCCGTCGGCATCCTCTCCTAGCACGGTGTCTACGAGATTGCGGAACGCGCGCTTAGGATCTGCTGGCTTGCCGTTAAACTCGACAACATATTTGGCGCCCAGGCGATGCCAGCGGCGCATGTGGGCGAGCAGGCGGGCAGGCAGCCTGATCGGGGGCGCGCGCTTATTCGCGGCAACTACCTCGCCGTCCCACGCGCGATAAAAGACGCCTGCTTCTAGGTCGATGTATGGACGACCTTCTTCCTTGATGAAGGAAGCTTGCCAGACGCGCGCAGATCGGCTGCCTGTATAAACAGCTGACAGCGTGAAGCGTGCGATGTGGATGGCCGGGCGCCACTTGTTCGGCAGGCCGCGATACGTGCTTCGCTTGCGGTATGCTGCCCAGATCAGCTTCGCCATCGTCGATCGGTCAAGATGCTTCACTCGCCCCTTTGCTTTTGGCGGCAAGGTGACAGTCACCGACTGGCGCGTCACGTTGTCAGCGATTGCCTGGCGGCATGCTGCACGCAGATCCTCGAGCTCGCGCCGGGCACCGTTTTGCGTCTTCCGCTTCTTCACATACTCGGCACACGTCGCACTGGTGATATCGTCGAGCGTTTTGTCACCCCAGTATGCGAGAAGGTTTTCCGCTCGCGCACCCAGTTCTTTCGGCCGAGTCGCTGTGTCTCGCTTCAGCTGCAGATAGTGGGCTATTACCTCGGCGACGCTCACGTCTGAGGCTGCACGGTCCTTTTTTGCCGGTGCTGCGATGAACTGGCGGGCGATGTGCTCGGCGAGGGCTTTTTCAGCTCCGCTACGATCATCCGCGCCGCAGCCAGTGCTGAACTGCTTTCCGTCGTCGAGGATGATCCAGACCGCAGCTCGGTCTTTACTTGCTGGCCGTAGCCATAACCGGGCTGGTTTGCGGGCACGCGACATGCTTGCTTCATCTCCTCTATTGATCGCAGTGTGGTGAAGTCCTTTCCGGCAATTCGCGTGACCACGAGGCGTCCGCGCGCGGCCTCCTTGCGAAGACCGCTAACGGTCATGCCTCCGTGCGGAAAGGCAACAGGAACCACATCCGCCAGCCTGACTGGATCATCAGGCCGGAAGTTATCGTTGGCTGCGACGGGTGGCGCGTATTCGGCGCGAGCCGGTGCTCTCATGCGCTGGCCCGCAAGTTTTCATTTGCCGGCCCCGGCAAACGCAAAGGAGGTCGATCTTTTATGATGCACATAGCGGCCAAGAGCTCGACCGATGGAACTATTGGGTTTTCAGGCCTGAATGTAATTCGGCAGGCAAGGTTACTCATACCGTCTCCTCTTCTGAAGTTGAGCGCAGCCGGCACGGGTCTTCTCCGGCGCGGATCGGCGCCGGTCAGAAGTCTTCTTTCGCTCATGATGGCAGTTGTCATCGTTGTCTCCTCATGTGTTGGCAGGAGGACAGATGACTGATTCACTCGGTGCTGTTTACGCAAACAAAAGGCAATTACGTGCGGGTAGCGTCATCGTGGGCTTGCTTGGCCGCGTCATATTCGGCAACGGCGTTCCTAATGTGAGTCTCAGAGAAGCCGAACTTCGCGGCCAGATCGGCCAATGTTTCCTCGTACCCGCGTCCAGCGCTGCGGAGAAGATAGAAATCCTGCGCGATCTCAAACCAATACTGGGGTAGCGTCTTCCGCCTGCCGCGGGCGCGCTTCGGCGGTCGGATCAAATCCGCAGCAATGGCCTGCACCACGGGGTCTGCCTGGCCTGTCTTTAATAGGTCCACCACCATTCTTTTGGCGTCTTCTGTCCGACCCTCTGCGAGCGCTGATTGGATTGGAGACGCTTGAAGTGAGAAGCTTGGCGGGAGCTTTGCCATTTAAGCTGGTTCCATCTGACGAAGATGATGGCGGTGCACGTAGTCGATCGAAAGATTTTCCGAAAACGGAAGCTCCAAGGTATCATCCCAAGTAAAGATGATTTTCAATGCCAATTCCGGTGCCCATCGGTAATGGAGTTCGGCTTCACCAATTGTTTGCAGATAGTATATGCGTTGGCCGCGCGCCGACAGCGATCGTCTCAAGACTCTGCAGGGGACGTATTCATCTCTTTGCGTGACAAGGTCGCCGGGCTTAAATTCACAAATTACTTCGTAGTTTCGAATTGTACGCAAGCTCATGAGAGCTTCCGGTCTGATGTGCGCGTTCATCTCTTGTCCTCCTTTTAATATGATGTCATATTAAAAGCATGATTCGCACGTGAGGTAAACATAAAAATATGATGTCATCGCAAAGATGCACCAACCTTGACAAATTTGTAAAAATTGTTGTTAGGGAGATATGCCTATTACCCCCGCACAGAGCCGAGCCGCGCGCGCACTACTGAATATCAGCCAACCGCAGCTTGCGGAACTGAGCGGCGCTTCCGTTTCCACGATACGCGACTTTGAAACGGGTAAACGAACGCCGATAGCTAACAACCTAGCTGCTATTCGCAGCGCCTTAGAAGCAGCCGGCATCATATTTTTCGATGGCATCTATTCCGGTCCTGGCGGGCCAGGGTTGCGCCTGCGGGCCGCGGCTGGTTCGGCGACCGATATTGAAGAGTCGGAAGTGATTCAATATCCTGAATTCTTGGAAGGCGACGGCGGACCAGGGAGCGGCGGCTAGAATGGGTGCTCCACGTGTGAGTCAGGGTGCCTTCGAGAAGTTCCTCTTCATTGCGCTCTTCACTCTCGTGCTAATATCTCTTTTGTTGGGGCTCGCTGGCATCGTTTTTGGCTGGAGCGACGTCACCCCTCGTCTTCTCAACACATCCAGTGCTTTGGCAGGATTAGCATCATTGGCACAGCTCCGATTGAGCGGATGGTTTGACCTGTTCACAGAACTGTATTCTGACACAGAGAAATTCCCGTACGGACCGCCATCCTTTGAGATGCGTCGTTACTATAAAGTCGACCATCCGGAGCAGCCAATAAGGAGTTGGTTCAGGCGTCAGCTATTTTTCGAATATCGGACCGGTGCCGTTCTGGCCGTGATGAGCTTTCTGATATGGATTCTTGCGGCTTGGTTCTGACGATACGACTAGGTCTTGACCACACCAGCGCGCGCCGGTTAGCCTCTACCGACGGCGGCCACCAGCCCACGCACACCACCACATCGAGGGACACTGAAAAGCTTTCCGGCATTCGTGCCGGCGGCAATGGTTTCTTCTTTTGGAGGTGCGGATGGCTCCTTTGGATCTATTAGCAGGACTTCTTACGCCTGACGAAATCGCCGAGCGCATATCAGCGTCGAGCGGCATCCATTTGACCGGCCGAACGGTCTGGGAGAAGGCCAAGCGGCTCGGCATTGCAAAGAAGATTGGCCGCTCCATGCTCATCGCAATCGACGACATCCCGGCTCTGCTGCAAGAAGAGCGAAAGATAGACAGGATGGAGCGTCGGTGTGAACGTTCCGCAATGAAGAGCTCTGCCAGAACACTCTCTAAGCTTCGGAGGGAACGGGCGAAGAAGTGAGAGGGTCAAATGAGTAGCGACGAACCGAGCCTCATCGGGCGCAAGGAAGCGGCAGGGCGGTTAGGGCGGCGGCAAAAAACGCTCTAGATGCAATTACTTAACTTGGTCTTCGCTTCAGAGACGTTGCAATCTATTGCGCAGGCCATGCCATATGTCTCTCGATATCGGAGTGCCCCAGCATCTCCTGTGATGCTGCTCTATTCGGAAAGCTTACCAGAGCAACCTGAAGCCCTGAAATGCGCGCATGCTTCATTGCTGGAATGCAATCTGTATCGCCGGACAGCAGAATTAGCCGTTCCACTGACCTGTTGGCGGAGTATGTTGCGATATCCAGGCCGATGCGCATATCAACGCCCTTTTGCTCGAAACTTGGCTTGAAATGATTATCGGTCAGAGCGCCCGCACCGACAGGAATCTGTTTAGGTATGAATCCGCGAAATTTTAAGACGCCAAGTCGAATTGCAAAAAGATCCTTTGCCGCCAGTTCTTTTAGCCAAACATCGGAACCATTGAACTGTTTTTGGCTGCCAGAAACCGGCAGAACGGCATTCCCGACATATGGCGCGCAGTCGTAGTAGAGAAAACGAAGTGGCTCTTCATCTGCTGCTATACAGGCTTTGGCTATTTTCTCGATGTAATCCGGATTATATGTGTAGCCAGCACTTTTGGCCAAAACTCGGGTGTGCCCTCCGTCAATGAGCACAGCAACCTTCTTGGACATAAATCAAAACCCCCAGAGCAGCATGCCGCCCCAGGGGTTTTTAAACGTGCCCGCCTACGGGCGTACGGATATAACGACTATATTGGATGACTCGGGTTAAAGGTCAATTACTCAAAAGGGATTGATTTTCTAACAAATCCATGCTAAGACAGCTTCTGTCAGCACGCAAGACAGAAGCTGTCACAACATTCAAAAAAACGTGTGTTTGTTGACTTTTGCGATCTCAAGCCAAGAGCGCGAATAGAGCAAGCCCGCAAAGCAGATGTGGACCATTTCCAACGGGGTACGCAAACCACCTAATGAGATGTTGTGTCCCTACGCCAAATAGTGACAGAGTGGATGTGTTGGTTAATCAAGAATCAGAGGTTTTAACATGGCAAATAAACCAGTCGTTTTTACTGGTGACAGCATGCGTCCGATGACGATTAAGCCTGCAAGCGGCGGCGAAGGCGCGTCAGCTCAGCCGGTAACTACTGGATCTGGCGCTCCCGCTAAGCCACCGAAGCGTTAAGTCTCCATCTTAGTGATGTGGCGGCTCGGTAGCTGCCAGGAGATATCTACGCGTTTGATCGATGACCGTGGGATATATGTTAGGGTGACATCGTCGTCATTCCCAGTGATGTCAAAGTTATCGAATGTATTGTCTGCGGCATATCGCCTCGTAACGTAAATTGCCACGCCATCGTCGTTCATTATAACCGGCACTTTCGGGAACGGTTTCATTTGGCCAAAATTGGCTTCCAATACTAGCCCATCTTCCAAGAAAATCTGCACGACAGTCCATTTTGCAGGCTGATTCATAATCGATTGCCATACAGATGATTCGTGATCGTCGCGGTATACACCCGCAGCATTCATGATCCGCCGCACCGCTCTCTCACCAAATGCACGCCACGCCATCCCAAAGATGGCGGCGATACCGCAGGTCAAAAGCGCGACCATAGCGATAGACATAGCCTCGTCGACAGCAATTGGCATTTGCTTTGGAATCAACCAGAGGGCGGCGGCTGTGGTAGAACGAGCAGCGACTCCGAAGCTCAAAACCTGCAAAAGGAAGTCCTCTGTCCGATGGTTTCTGGCCTTTCCAATGGTTATAATCTTGTAGGCGAGATAGCCGGCGACGAGGACTATTTGAAGCTCATAAGGTATCTTCAGTAAGGTTTCCAAGTTCAGCCTCCGAATCTCATTTCCTTTATATATCAATCAGACGCCTTTCGCGCGCGCCAGCCGATGACCGCGGCGGTGGCTCGACGCCGTGTCGCGCGCGAAAATCTACATTCATCCCTCTCGCCTCACGTGCGTAATTCCCTTCGGGCAAAGAGGGAAATCATGAAAATCAAAATTGCTGGCGCGGCCGTCTTGGTTGCGTGCTTGGCCGGTTGCCAAAATGCCGGCTACATCGTGGACACATACAACAAGGTCGGGAAGCGGGTCGTCCCCACGCCTGGCGGCAATTTCTGGGTCTTTGATCGATCTGATCAAGGGAAGATGCTGACGTCACCATCACCTGGGACTATATCTGGACCGGCCGTGTTCAGTAGGATGACGCTGGGCCTAGTCAAGTTGGATCCCGTGGTCCAGGCCCACCAGGCGGTCGCTCAAATGTGGTTTAAGCAGACTGGTCGTGTTTGCGAGATCAAGACGAGCTCGGAAATCTGGCGGCCGGAGTACGAACATACATACGTCTGCAGATAGCTATGATGCTGAGGGTTGCTCTCTAGCAATGTCGGAGATGAACAGACGATCCAACTCCCCATCGGAATATTGGGGCTTGCATCTGACAGATATCTTTAGCTGAGAGTCAAATGCGGTTGAATACGGGTTGCCGGGGAGAGCCACTTGCGGGTCCGTAATCTGGCCGGGTATTCGCTTCCCGGGCTTGTCGCTCTCTGCGACCGAGACCTTGCAAGACTTGGTTACAAGATCCAACTCGGTGATATGCACCTGCATCGTTCGCTCTTCGCCAATCTCGATGGGCTCGGCTCTTTCAATGGTCTGGCGATCTACTTCCGTGACCGGGAAGGCGCCGCTGCTTATGTGACCTATCTGGACGGTTGCCGCGGAAAGACCAATCGGGTTTACGACCATCTTAGCCGCTGTGTGGTTTGACAGAGCGACCCGCTCGACCATTTCCATTGCAGCACGAGTGGTATGGCCCATCTCCTCCAGAGCCTTGATGGCGACGGCGTTAGACTGATCCACGTCTTTGCTTCTCCCCGCCCACCGGGCAATGGTGTTGTTCACGATTGCTTCGGTCGCTTTCGTTGCTGCGGTGCGCACTGCCGTCTCAATTATCGGGAGAACGGGAGTCAGGCTTGCAGCACCATACGACGTCACCATTACCCAAAATTCGTATGAGCCAGGCTGCGGAGGCAGGCCGAGCACTCGCACGCTTCCGGTAACATCACGCTTCGCATATCTGCCCGTTAGCGCGACTTGGCCGCCAGCCCCAATGATTTTAGCGGCGCCCTGTAGCGAAGCAGCTAGTGCGCCCAACTCCACCATGTGGTTGTCTGCATCCAAGCCTTTAAAACTGATCCGGATCGGATCGATCTTTTCGATATTCATATTGAGCCCCGCCATTTTAGCGAGTGAATATCAAATGCAACTTCAAGTCAAAGTACCAGCGGCAGCGAACTGATTTTGAGGCGGCTCGAAGGCCGCCCCTTTATCAACCGACCGCCACTACAAGTTGCGCCAGATTGCGCGCCGTTGGGGCGCCATGTTCTTCAATCGCTCAGAATCCCCGTCCAATTTCTGAGATGACGCCGGAAGCAGTTTTCATAAACTCAATGAAAAAGCCGGCGCCGGCCGGCGCCGTGACATTGACGCCGCCCCGTAGCGCAAAATTGGCTGAGTAGACAAATGTCGTGTTCGTATCGTTGATCTGAATACGAACTATCTGCCCTAGCGCCATATCGTCAAGCGTCGTGATAGACGTGGCGGACGAGTTTGCAGTCTTCCACTGCCCGTTCAGATCATTGCCAACGCTCGGCGTTGCATCGTTAGCCGCAAAGGCTGTTGCTGCCGCCGCCAACGGCTTATTGTCATCGAAGGTGTTTGCTTTGCCCAGTGATGTGGGATTTGAGCCGACAATGTTTGTAATGACTCCCGTGTGTCCCTTATTCTTGAACACGGAGCAACGATCTGACGTGCCGCTAAGGAACACTCCGTAGAACGTGCCGCCAGCGGTAAGCGGAACGAAACTGTTGAAGCCGACGATTTCATCGTTGCAGTTGCTGAGAATGATGCCAAAGTTGGAGGCCACAGCCGGAGCGCCTGGGGTGCCAATCTGGTTTTCGACATAGCTGTTGAACGATCCGTTTGCCACCCCGATACCCGACCAGTCGAGTTGCGAGGACAGATTCGTTTTATAGATCAGATTTTTGGTAACCGGCGTAGATGACAAGTTAGTCATATTAATGCCGCTGACATAAGCATTGATATGGTTGCCGCTGATGTCTTCCTCGACAATTGCCACGGTGCTGTCACCGTAAATGCCGTAGCCGACACCGACGAAGCGATTGTCGTTGATCGTTGTCCCGTCGCCGTAAGAAACGACCGTTGTCTTATGATGAACGCCCTTATTTGCGTGATAGACGCGATTTCCGTTTACGCGACAATCGTTGCACTGCTCAAGAAAGATGCCGTCTTCCATATCAAACGGATAGGTGGCGTCATCCAACCCCTTAATGTCGCACCCGACAATATCGCCGTTCCAGCCGCCAAAAACGTGAATGCCACTGTTCCAGTAGTCGGCAGCAACATTATCGCCACGAACGGCGATATCAAATCGAAACCCGTTGGTAACCGATGAAGCGATAGTCGGGGAGATGGTAAGTTTGAACGCCTCGCCGCCGCCCGCCTGACTTGTAAGCAACATGAAGTCAGTCGCTTCAATGCATCGCTGAATTTGCGTGTGCGCCGCATCACTCGTCGCAGTGATATCAAAACCACCCGAGCCGCTATTGAAACGAAGCTTCGAAATATCCCGACCAAGGCCGCGAAGGACAAACGGTTTTGCGCCGATGTTTCGCGTGACAGCACCATTGATATCGATGATGCCCGCCGGCAGCTCGCCCGCAATACCAAAGAACGTCATGGCATCAATGAACGCGCCAAACGCCGTTGCGCTATTCACGCCGTCGATCGTCGCCCCAAACCAGAGCGGGCTAATAGGACCAGTATATACGCGCTGCCATGCGCCTGATGTTGCTGCAATTGCCGTTGCCTTGACGAAAAGGCCCTGCGCAGTGTCTGCCGTGATCTGTGCAGATTTGTCGCCCGTCACCCATATGAACGCCCCCTCGCGGCCGGCTTCTTTCAGGTAGGTAACCTTTACCTGCGTTGTATCTAACGCCGCCAAAGCCGCACGAGAAACAACGCTGCTTTGCAGTCCTGTAGGGAATATGCCGCCTGCGGTCGACCCATCATGCAGTTTGATAAGGCCGCGCGCCGGGTCGACTGTCACTTCACGAGATGGACCGACATATGCATCGAAAGCGGCGGTGGTGGTGAGATCGTCGGCGCCGATACCAGCAAGTCTACGAGCTACTCGCATTAAGAATTCCAATCATTGTCAAAGGTTGAATCATCGCTGTCGTCGCCAAAATCGTAGGCAGCCGCGTCGACGTCTGAGGCGGGTGTGGTGTCGTCGTTGAAGTCGTGGAGAGGCGCGCCGGCGCTTGAAGGCGCGAGCGGTGGGGGAAGTGACATTGAATCTCCAATAGAAAAGAAGCCCGGCGCGCGGCCAGGCTGGGGTGTCGGGTTGTGGGGTGGTGTGTGGCTAGGCGGCGATCAGCGCGTGTTAACGCACCACTTCCGGCTCATAGTCTGCCGGAGAAAGGCGCTTTCGTTCGCCAGAAGGAAGCAGGCCCAGACGGTCCAGATAGGCGGCCTGGCTCTCGTATGTAGCCGGCACGCCAACAGCAACCGCACCGTTTCGCTTGCGCGGAAAAGTGCAGGACGCTTCTCTTCCATCCAGTGTTCGGCGATCTTCCGACGCGTCAAATCGCCACCAGAGTTCCGGCCGGGTGCCGGGGTAGTCTGCGACCCAAGCTGCAACGACGCGCTCCCCGTCGGCGCGCCATAGAGCTTCGATATCGTCATCAGTGAAGATGTATTCGAAGATAATGCATTCCGCCCAACGGGGATCGGATTGCTCGATGTGTTCACCGATGGCCCATGCAAGCCACGCGTCCGATGTTGCCTGCCGGCGTTTGGATTGTCGGAACTTGCGTGGCATTTAGTTTCCTCTGTTCGATGCTAGGCCAGGTGGACGGCCATCATCAGGCGCGCCGATACCAAGGCCGAGCTCGCGAAGAAGTCTGGCGAATGAGATCCTGCTATCTCTCTCGATTCCAATTTCCGGACGTGCTTTCGGTTGGCCGAAACGGTCTTCGAAAGTCATGCCGTCGCGATCGACGATTTCTCTGGCCTGCTGGCCGCGATCCCAAGATTCAGCCGCCAATGTCAGCAATCGGACATCATGAGCCTCGAGATCGAAGGCCTCGACGACACTTCGAAACCACTTCGCGGTCGATGCGCGCAAGTGTTTCGGAGGCTTTGGGAGTGGATTTTCTGGGATGTTTCATGGCCTCCAAAAAATTATTTCAACCGGGGATTCGTGCGCGTTTATTTTTGGGAACCGGCGGTCCCTGGCTAGAGGCCGGAGAGGCAAGAGTCGCCCCTCCCTCTATGGTTACGTCATCCTTGACTTAATGCCGATGGTGGTAACGTGCGCGCCGCGGTCGGCAAGGGCGATGGCGCCGAGGTTGGCCCGCTCGACGATGCGCAGAGGTCGATAACCACTGCGATCCCATCGCTCTCGAGTTGCCCGAAAGGCTATTGACCACGCAGTGAACGTGCCGAAGCGCGAGCCGTGCAGCATGGCGTCGCCTTCTTGACTATCTGGGCAATCCAATTCGACCCAGAGTCCTATGTCATCGCACCGCAGGCGCAGCGAGCCGTCCGTCGTTGAGGCGATCTGTCGCGCACATTCGTGGTTGATATCGGCTGTTACATAGGTCGGGAAATCCAGCGAATGAGGCACGAATACCTCGTCGTAATCAGGACGAACAGCCGAGCGAACGTTCCATTTCAGTGCGTATCCAGATAGCGTCCTGGCACCGGGTCGCGGTGGTCTGCCGGACTCCGTGAACCACATCAACGACCACGCTTCTTCAACGCTGCTGCCATGCGCTGCTTTGCGCGCTGCGCAGGCGTCCGCTTTGCATTGCGCGCGCTGAGGATCTTGGCAACGGCGAATGGATCGTCCGGCAGCATCTCAGTCTTAGTTCCGACCTTGGTGGCGACGAGCCGGATCTCAGTTTCGGAACGTGCTGAGCGGGAGCCTTTCGTTGCGATTTCGCGACCGCGAGTGGCGTAGTGGCGTTCCGTCATCGTTGTAGCTCCACCGGGATCGATTTCTTTTCAATGAAGCCTGCCTGTACTGCATCGTGCAGATATCCGGAGATCCTGCCCCCATCATGACCGAAAATCGCGTGCGCGTGCATTGGCGGCAAGATGCCGCTCCAAGCGATGTCCCGATCATTCAACTGCTCTGACAATTCTAGCAATTCGGCGTGTGCTTGGTGAGCCGCCACGAGCGTATCAGCCACGGCTTTGACGCGTGCCGAATAGTCTGATTTGATCTCGGTGCAGATTGTTTTGGAAGCGGCGTGGCGGGCAGTGGCTAACCGCTGTGCCGCGATCTCGATTGCCGCGCGAAGATCCACGCGTTCGCCTGCGATGGCCTTCAGGCGCGCGCTCACGCCGTCTGGCGCTACATTGTCATCGTCGACTGACTCGCCGAGCAGAGCGGCGACGCGACTTGTCTTCTCTGCTGCAACTGGCCTGCTAGCCAACCGCGTGCGAATGTCGTCGGCCTCCCGGTCAAGGGCCGAAAGGCTAGCACGCAGCCTTGTCAGCAAGTCTTTCGCGGACGCGTATGATGCATCCGCGTCCTCGAGGGAGCGGACTACAGTTTTCTGTTTCATTGGATTTCCTAAAATTTAGTGGTTGTTTCGTATGGCCTGTAGCGCTCGCGAAGTGGTCGACGCCCTGCTCGAACCTCGGGCGCCGACTTGATTGCGGCTGCTAAGTGAATGAAGACATCCGGCCCGAGCCGCACCTGCTTATCGAATGCTGGCCGTGGGTGGCGCTCGCGCGCTTCGAACGATAATGTTTGGATTCCATGATCAGCCGCGCGAAAAGTGATCGTCGCTGCCGGCGAGTTTGCGTCGATGACGACCTCGAAAAGGTCTTCGGGTCGCTCAATGTAGTGAGCCAACGTCTCACCGAACTTGGCGCCGCCGGACGAGCAAGGCATTTCGAAATAATCCGAAACGACTGTCGAGCTCGCGACGATCGCAACGAGGATAGCGGCGATATGCTTTGCGTTGATCTGTTCTGGCTTGCCTTGCGTGGACGGCAAAAGGCCAGCGGCGCGTAGGCGAGCGGCATGCCATGTTGCTGTTTTTGATGATAGGCGCAGCGCTGCGTCGAGCGCTTCGCACGCCTGAAGCGCCGTAGCCATGGTTTGGTGCCTTTGATTTTGAGGTTGAGGTTTTGGGAAAGAAAAAACCCGCTACCGAGCGAGGGTAGCGGGCGGAGTAATTGTTGCCTGCCAGAAAATTCCAATAAACTGGCAGGCATTCCCGCTATCCGCAGCACGTGGACGTAGGGAAGAAAAGGCCACCAGATGAACTTGCGAAAGCGCCAGCGGCAAAAAGAAACCCGCCACGAGGGCGGGCATTGTGATCTTTCATATAGTAGATTCTGACGACGCTTTCTTGGTGCACCTACGATGCGTCGTCCCACTCGGCTAGCAATCGGGCCGCCTGCCGAAGCCCGCAAATAACGCGATCCTTGCCGACAGCGTCCGCCTGCTTACCTGAGAATCCAGCCGCTACTCCGATCTCGTTGAAGCCTAGTCCCGCCGTCGTGTCGTAAACCGCTTCATAGTGTTCCGGCGCCATCCTGGCCTTGATCCACGTGATGCACGACCGGGAATCATAATTGTCGTTGGCCGGCGTCACGATCTCGACTGAAGATGTTTTCCCTGGCTGAATCCCTCGGTGATCTGTCGTTGCGCGGTCACGCGGCGTAGCGACGTTATCGGGAAACTTCGGGCTGGATTTGCTAACCCAGATATCGCGATCATCTTCGCGCTTCTCCCGGTTCAACCGGTAGCCAATGATTATTCCATCGACGTTAAACTTGAATCGGCCGTGAATATAGAGCGGCGGATAGTCTGAAGGCTCCTTCTGGTCATGGTATGCGACCGAACCGTTGTGAAAGTCTTCGATTACACGCTCCGCGCTTCTGCCTGCAACCTCGACGATCGCGGGCCCAAGCGCCCAGTCGTCGCAGTCTTCCACGTCGCTCGAGATGCTGCCGAATTCGGTGGTCGTATAAGTTTGATCGGACTCGGCCGCCGCCAGCAACGCATCCATTCGATTGATGGTACGAACAGCGAGTATGTTTTCTTCTGCGGATGAAAATAGCCTACCAGCTTTGGCGCGAGCCGTGATTGGTGCGCTGTGTGATCGTGGCTCGTTGTCGTTGGCAGCCTCATAGACATAGGCAAACGCCGGCTCGATGAGCCGTACCGATGATGATTTCATGATTTCGCAAGTTCCCGGTTATAGGCGACCGCAAAAGCGGCGATGGTGGCCCGTTTCGGGCTTCGTATTATTTCAGCAGCTTAAGCTATTTTGACAAATTTGTCAATGTTTCACTTGACAAAAATTGTAATTTGTGATCGCAACAATTTAATTAATTCAAAAATCTGTTGAAATTTAAATCGTAAATGATATTATTTAATAGTAGGTACCTTTGCCTACCGACTGCCACACAGTCACTGGGCCGCCGTTTGGTCCCCCACGGGCGGCCCTTTTGTCCGATACCCTCAACATTTCAATCGGAAAAATGCGTGCGTTTGGGGCCGACCGGTACCTTGGGCAGGCGGCCGGAGAGGCAAGAGGCACCCCTCTGTTCTTAGGGGAATCAAGCTTGCGCGGCAAAATGCCGATGCAGATCGTCGCTCACCCGATAGACAGCGGCAAGCGCCATCAGAGCGGTAGCGCGCGTGCACACACTCCCCGAACGATCAGTGCAACCGGGATGGATGAGATTTCGCGCGTCCTTCGCAAGCTTCGCTTGCTGCTTGGCTTCCTCACTGATCAAGCCGCAATTTCGCGCCTCCTCGATCATTTTGGCCAAACGCATACCATTCACGTCGTCCACTCGACCTTTCAACGCCCAATGAAGGATTCCCTCGAGCGCCGCTCCTGCGAACACTGTAGCGCCCATCCACTCGTTCGCAGAGAAGTCAGTCCAAGCTGCTCTAATCTGATCTTCGATTGAAAGGCGAGTATTTTCGTCTTCGATGAAGGTGAGCAAAGGTTCTCGCGGTGGAAGCTCGTCGCTGCATTTTCCCATAAGTCGCTTGATGCGCTCCACCGGGTCTTTGCCCATAACACCAAATGCCGGCCGGATGTCTCCAAAGTTCCATCTCGCCACAGCCTCGGAAAGAACCGCGCGACAACGTTTAAATTCGAGATAATCAGTAAATGGCAACGCAATGAGGTCACGGGGCACGTCCTCAATTATTTCCAGAAGGGACCTTACTTCAACTTGATGTTGCAGTCTGATCCGGTCTTGATGCAGGTCGCCTTGCATAGGCCCAAACATGCTCTCTATTGCGCTGACTACTTGGCTTGGGAGAACTTCTGCCATCTGTTACCTTTAATGGAAATGAAGCCGGTAACGGTACATTAGTGCGATCCGTAGTGAGCGCCAACCGGGCGATGAGCGAAACCACCCACCTCCTATGCCGGTCAGTGGGTTAAGCAGCTTCCCACAAGCGAGTGGTAATTCGAGGTTGAAATTTCAAGAGGCAAGGCTGCCTCTTCCGCGAGAAAGTGCGACAAATTATCCATTTGTTAACTATTCGCGTTGACAGTGTTAACTATTGGGGTATAACCGCGATCATAGGGAATTGCACCCAAAATTAACCTTGCCTTAACCTGTTGTATCAGGCATTAAAAAAGCACGTCGACGAATCGACGTGCTTTTGTGTGTTTGCTGCGGTTGCCTGGCTTGCCGCTAAGCAAGCCGTGCCTCGCAACGGTAGTCTCGACAGCTCCGTAGATAGCGCCCACTAGCTGATTTGGCAAGGCCAGAGGGAATGCGCAATTATGAGTAAGCCTCCTCTTCGTCCCGGCGATATCGTCCCGAAGTCCGGACAGTATCAGATTATTGGCCCCCGCGGCGGCGCAGGGGCGGAGCGTACGGGCGTACAGGGCAAGACCCTGCCGCCTACTCCGCTTGCTGGATCTACTTATCGCCTCGTGGATCCCACTAAGACGCGGTAATCGTCTGATCATCGACAAATGTCGGCGGCAGATCTCGGTCTGCCGCCTGCTAGTTGCTGTCTAATTCGGAGCTAAACAAAAATGGCAGATGTACAGGTAACCTGCGTCAACAAGCGGGATCGCAATAGCAGCCATGAAGGCATCACCCACCTTGGAAACCCTTCCGGTGGATGGAAGTGGACGAGGGCCCAGGTGATTGAGTCCATAGAAGCTAAAACAAACACCTTCTACACCTTGGTGAATGGCAAGCGGGCAGATATAGCAGTCGTGAATGGACCGAACGGCAAGTACGTGCGGACGCACGCCGATGGCAAGTGGAGCGACAATCTTCTTGCTTTGCCTGAATGTGCTTAGTTGATTGCCAGGCCAGCGCGAATGCTGGCCTTTTTATGCCGTTTACTTTCTTCTCATTTGGTCGCCTGTATCGGGCGCGTGCTGCCTATCGGCGATGTCGCGGAGCTGGGCTGGCGATAGTCATGCCGCCTCCTTCTGTTCCTCCTCGTCGTCCACCGAAGTGCAGATTTTGGTGGACCAACCTAGCATGGGCGTATTTTTGACCACGTCGGCAAACTTCGGGACATTGCGCGGATACCGGGGTGCCGGAACCCACGGCTTCGAACAAGAGACAAATTTATTATTGTGAGTGACTTCAATCTCAGCCTGCAGGCCAACTAGCTCGGATGAGTCGTTGATGTCCTCCAAGCCGACCGCGCTTAGCAATAGCCCTAGCTCATCCTTGCCGCGCGCCTGCTCTTGCTGCTCCGGGCTTTCGATGATGACCATGTGGTCGACATTAATGCCGTCTGGTGTGCGGAACCATACAGTCATTATCAGAGCGCCGTCTTCATGCGTATCTACATCGACGTGGTCGATGATGGCCGACAAGAATTTGTTTGGATAGATTGTAAAGTCAGGCGCGGGCTTTTGCTCGGCAGGCGCGGGCTTCAACCCAGCGGTCGGCTCGGCTTTCCGCTTCTTTTCTTTCGGCTGATACGCGGTCGGCGGATCGCACTCATATTCTTCACGCTCGAGCCATTTGGCTAAGGTGAAGCGCGGCGCATCGGTCTTGCCCTGCGCTGCCCACGACGTTTGCCACCGGCTGGCTGCAGTTAAAATCTCAGCATGTAGCTCAGCATTGGGGGCAATCTTGTCGTAGGCGGCCCTCGCATCGCGCTTACGCTGCTTGTAATCGTATTTTCGCCATAGCTCTTCGAATCCATCTTTCGCCGCTACCGCGGCGGTGGCCGCTAGGCCAACCGCAGGCGGCGCCGTAGGCGCGGTGAATTCATTTCTATCTTTCTGTGACTCGGCCCTTGTGGGCCGGTCATGTAGATAGGAGGGGGTGTCATCCGTGACACCATATTCGTGAGTTATGGTGTCATTGCTGACACCCATGTCGATAGTTTCGGTGTCATCTATGCTACCCTTTGTTTCGGTGTCATCCGTGACACCCTTTTGTGGGACGAGCGCGAAATTGGGTTTGTAGACGGTGGCGCTGCCCCGGCGGCCAGCTTGAACAACGGTGATGAATCCCAGAAGTTCTAGGTTACGTTTCGATCTGATAACAGAGGATTTACTGATGCCTGCGGCCGCGCCAAGATGTTCATGCGTAGCCCAGCCGTTGCCGTACTTGCCCCAATAGCGCTGTATTATCTCGGCAAGCACTGCGATATCAGCCTTGGTCGTTTCTGGGTGGAAAGACGCCAATCGCAAGAGATGGAACTGTATCCAAGCATCGACGTCAAAGGCGTAACCTCGCGTCTTACCGGTCATTGGCAGCCTCGTAGGCTGCGACAGCCAATTCGGTTAGCCGACCTGCCAGCGATGGCGAGAACGTGGCTGTGCGACGCGTTCCGGCTTGCGGGGCGTAGAGGTAAAATGAACCATCCGGCTGGCGGACAAGCCGCAGGGCATACAGCCTGATGTGGTCGTTAAGTTCGAAGTCGACAAACGCCACGCAGTCACGTTGTTTGGCTTCCTTGAGTTTGTGACAATACAGAACCCGCATTATATTCTCCGTGGTTACGGCGCACGAATGCGCGCCCGCCAGCAATGCTGACGGGTGGTGGGGCCAAACGCCTTACGGCAACGATTGGCAATGAATGAGCGGAACAGAACGTGTTTTTATGTGACGTACGAAAGCGAAAAAGCCCGGAAATGCGGGCTTTCTTGCGTCTGTTTCATTGTTCGGGACGTGGGGGTCGAGTGTTCGAATCACTCCACTCCGACCAGCTAAAGCCTTGTAAATCAGGGCTTTGATCCCGAACAAAACTTCCTCCGCGAAAGCCATTTTCTAGATTACGGACCGCTTGAGCAGCGGACCGGTTAGAAAGCGTTCGCTGCCTGCTGTTGGAAGTCAGGGCTTGCGTGCGCGTAGGTCCGCTCAAACTCCTCCGACGTCATCCCCAAAGATGCTGCTGCCTGCTCGATATCAACGCCGGCTTGGGCAAGCCAAGTGGCTCTGGCGTGCCGGCATCATTGTCCAGGGTCGACATCGCGGTGACGCAGACAACCAAATCTGCCAGATGTTAACTGTCGGTTTGATGGGAGAGGGAGATTTTCATTGTCAGTACCACAATCGTCCGGCAACATTGCTGGCTAGCCGCTTGAATTGTGCAATATTGCTAACAGCAGGTCGGGGAGACGGGGGCATGTGCGCAGAGCATGTTGAACGTCGATTGGCGGCTATCTTGGCTGCCGATGTGGTAGGCTACAGCCGTCTCCTTGAGGCCAACGAAGAGGACACGCTTAATGCCCTTCGTCAGCATCGCCGGGAGCTCTTCGATCCCGCCGTTGCAAGCCACGGCGGGCATATAATCAAGGTAATGGGCGACGGTTTCCTGGTGGAGTTCGGCAGCGTGCTCAGTGCTGCACGCTGCGCAGTCGAAATCCAGCGCGGCATGCTGGAGCGCAACATCGGGATTCCAGCGGACAGGCACTTCGCGTTCCGGATAGGCCTAAATCTGGGTGACATCGTCTTCGATGCGGATGACTTTCACGGGGATGGCGTTAACGTGGCCGTCCGCCTGCAAGCCCTTGCCGCGCCTGGCGGCATTGCCTGCTCGGCGGCTGTGCGCCACGAAGTCGGGAACAAGCTCGGTCTCGATTTCGCAGACCAGGGCGCCAAGACAGTCAAGAACATTTCCCGCCCGGTACACGTCTATTTTGCCGATTGGGGCAACGTAGCCTCGGGCGAGGAGGTCGCGCCTGCCGCAAGTGGCCACACGCAGGCATCCTTCAACAAGCCGTCGGTTGCAATCCTGCCATTCGCTAACATCAGCAACGATCCCGCGCAGGAGTTTTTCAGCGACGGCATCACCGAGGACATCATCACTGATCTATCGAATGTCTCAGGCCTATTTGTGCTGAGCCGTAACACCGTCTTCACGTGGAAAGGCCGGAGCGAAAACCTGCAGCTCATTGCCAGGGAACTTGGCGTCGCCTACGTAGTCGAGGGCAGCGTCCGCAGGGCCGGCAACCGTGTGAGGATCAATGCGGAATTGATCGAAGCAGCTAGCGACGGTCACGTCTGGGCCGCGCGTTACGACCGCGACCTCACCGACATCTTCGAAGTGCAAGACGAGATCACCAAGGCGATCGTCGAGCAACTTAAGGTCAAGCTGCTTCCGGAGGAGAGGAAGGCAATCGAGCTAGCGCCGACAGAGAGCGTGGAAGCTTATACGCACTATCTGAGGGGGCGCGAGTACTACCACATTGCCTCGAGCTCAAACCATCTTATGGCTAGACAGAGTTTCGGCAGAGCCATCGAATTGGATCCGCGCTATGCCCGCGCTTATGCCGGCGTCGCGGTTTGCGATGCGCGTCTGCGGTCCCAGTTTGGCATGCAGATTCCGGTGGATGACATTCTTGCGAACACGGCGAAGGCGCTCGCTATCGATCCGAATCTGGCGGAGGCACATGCGGCAAGGGGGTTTGCGTTGGCGGTCGCCGGCAATCGCGTCGAGGCGGTTTCTGCATTCGAGCAGGCTTTGTCGCTCGACCCCAATTGCCACGAGGCTAATCGGTACTATGCCGAGTTTTGCGTCACCGACGGTCAGTTTGAGCCAGCGGCGACATACTTTCAACGCGCAATGGAAATCAAGCCCGCGGATTATGGTGCGCCAATGATGCTTGTGAACGTCTTTCGTTCACTCGGGCAGGTAGATCAGGCCGAGAGCTACGCTCGGATCGCGATAAAAAAAGCCGAGGAAGAAATGCGGCTACATCCGGAGAACGCCAATGTCGCCTGCCTTGGAGCGACCGCGCTCGCCTTTCTCGGTGTCCGAGATCGGGCATTGGAATGGTTGGCGCGTTCCCTGGCGACCGATCCGAACGATATAAACATTCAATACAATGCCGCCTGCACTTATGCGCTGCTTGGCGAGATCGACCGAGCGATCGACTTGCTTGAAGCCTGGATGCCTCAAGTCGGCGCGGAGATGAGGCTGTGGTTCAAGAACGATTCCGACCTTGATTCCATTCGCGACCATCCGCGCTATTCGAAGTTGGTTGAGCTTTCCAAGTGAAGCCTTCTACCATTAGCTTAGGTCTCTACCACTATTTCATGACTTGCCAAACCTTGCACCAAGCTGCGAAACTTTAGGTTGAATTGGCCAAATAAAGTCTTTTTGGGGGAGCGGATGGGCACCCGGTTCAGACTTTTTGTACAGCCGCCATTTGAGGATGCTCGGTCCGAGCCCGAGATCATTGAGGTGTCCTCCCCTCTGGGTAGCCTGACCGCTGGTCCGGCCGACAACTGCATGTTTGTTTTGGAGCCGGTCGGCAAGACCCGTCCTTACGGCGTCAACCGCGGGCCGCTGGGAACGCCGTACATTTATCTGCCACCTTGGACCGGAAAAATCCTCGAGCCGGCCGCTCCTGACGGGTATGGCAATTTCGACCACTTCCAACCGTGGATGCCTGGCTTCGAAGCCGCGCATGTGTTCGGTTGCGTGCGGTTCACATTGGACGTGTGGGAGCGTTATCTCGGACAGCCGATTGTCTGGCATTTTCACGATCACTTCGACCGTCTGCAAATCTCGATCCTTCCGCAATGGGACAATGCCCAGTACGGCTATGGCTTCCTCGAAGTTGGGAGCCAGTTCGAGAAGGACGGACGCGTCCTTCCCTTCAGCCTGGACTTCGACGTCATTGCCCATGAGGTGGGGCATGCGATTATCTTTAGCGTGCTTGGCGTGCCGCGTCCTGGAGCCGAGTACCCCGAATATCTTGGCTTCCAGGAAGCCTTCTCCGACTGCGTGTCGCTGATCGCAGCCATGCATTTTCCGTCCGTGATCGACAATGTTCTCGCGGAGACAAACGGTAATCTCCACCGTGCAAATCGCCTGTCGCGCTTTTCGGAATTTTCGCCGCATCGGCAGATACGGTCGGCAAACAACAAACGGACGATGGACGAGTTCGCTCGTGGCTGGAAGGACGAGCACGAACTCTCGCAGCCGCTCACCGGCGCGATATTCGACATCCTTGTCGACATCTTTCATGAGAGCCTGGTAGCGCGGGGCCTGATCTCGCGTGCCGTCGAAAATCTCGCGGATATTGCCGAGTTCGATCCGGCCGCTGAGGCGCCGGTGCAGCATGCTTTCGACCGCGCTTTCGCGCGGAACTCAGACGGATTTGTCGAAGCACTGCTCGAAGCACGAGATATCGTCGGCACGTATCTGGCGGAAACCTTGTGGGCTCTCGCTCCCGATTTTCTGGACTACGGTGACGTCGCAAGAACGATGCTTGCGATTGATCAGGTCGAAAGTGGCGGCCAATTCGCAAGGATCATCAGCAGAAACTTCAGGCAGCGCGCCATCGGCGAGTTGCACGCCGGCGCGCACATCAAAGGCGGCGAGCATCGCAGCCATGTCCACTCTGCGCGCACGTTACTTCCGATAGATTATCTCGCGCTTCCGAAGATGAATTATCGCGAGAAATTTCTGCTGTCGAGATTAGGCATCGGTCAATAATCAGGTAGATGGAGGGAGAAGTGGCAGACAAAGAAACCTTGCTCGGCGTATCAGCGGTATATCTGTTTGGGCGCGAACTTAGCGATCTGATTTTTAGGGGCGGCGTTTACGACACTCTGACCGGACGTGAAGTAGGAGCGAACAATTTTCTGAGGCACCAGCTTAGTGCGGATGAAGCGACTCTCGCGCGAATCTACGCTTTCTCGTTCGAGGGAGCTTTTATTGAACTGAGTCGGCCGGCAATCTTCGTTGTCCACGGCAGCGGCGTGGTTCCGGACGATCCCCCACCGAGGAACGTCGACGGTGATATCGAATACGACCGATTGTATCGATCCCCAGGTTCGAGTGCACGAACGGGCCTCGGTTCCCAAATTGGAGCTCTCGCCAAGGATATGAAGGTTTGGATCTACGACAAGGGCGATCTCTCGATGAGACTCGATGCCGAAACGGGAACCTTTGAGCAAATCCTGCTCTCGGCCGAGGCTTCGACTGATCCCAGAGGAATGGCAAGCGGCGGAATGTCCAGATCGGGCGGCGCTCTGTCCCGTTCCGGGGGCGTAATGTCCAGATCAGGCGGATTCATTCCTCGCAGATCGGGCGATAATGATTAATTGCGGATAAGGACGGACCAGGGAGGCTAACATGGCCGCGAAACCTAATGTTAAAATTGAGCGCATCGGCGACCCCGACCCTGTGGAAGCTCCATTAGGTCGTTGGACGGACTTTACACTCATAGGCTACGGCTTCAGTGAGGAGATGGACGTATATATATCTACTAAGGCAGATGGTAGCGATAAAGTTAACGTCGAAGTAGTTCATGATAAATCTGCTACCAGCACAGATAAGGTATGGCCACTAGTCGCTAAGCCTGCGCTTGACGCTCTCCAGCCCAATAATCCCACCTTGTGGGTTGCTATAAAACTGAAAGACCAGAAAGGCCAGAAAGGCCAGTTTGAAGACGCCTATCAAGGATTCATAATCGTCTGACTTTCAAGAGATCACGTCAATTGCGGGCAGACGGTCTTCGACTTCGCCAGCCACCACCTCCTGCGCCGCCGGCCTTGACCGCGTCGTCCGGCGCCACTCAGGAGCCGGTGACGCAGATGACGTTCGTCAGCGAGAGATAGTCGGCCGCGTTCTTCGCCGTTGCGCCGCCCGTCGGGCAGGAGCGCAGCCCGACAAAGGGAGAGGAGAGCGATTTCAGGAAGGCTCCGCCGTCGACCTGCTCGGCCGCCCCTGACAGGCATAATCTCTATCACGAGGATCGGCAGTACGAAAACATCTGGGCGCCGTTATTCGCGCGCCACTGACACCCAAAACACGTTCAAGATCTGCTTTTGCAAAACCGGCTCTTTTTGTCGCCCAAAGCACCATATACAAAGAACGGGCGCATGCATCCGACTCGACCATCGGACGGCCTGCGGGTGTTGAAGCGGAGTGACGGGATGAGTCTTGTTGAAAGGGTGGCTGGGTTGGCCGGAGAGGGGCTTGCGTGGCAGTGGCGTGGCGCCTGGTCTCGCAATACCATCGGACAAAAGTTGACGGTTGCAACCGGCTTCGGTGTGTTGGCTTTGAGTGCCGCATTTCTCCTGGCCTCGGGGGGCACTTCTGCGCGGGCCGCCGATTGCGGCAATGTTGCAGCGCCCGGTCTCGACTGGAGTGGATGCAGCAAGACCAATATCATGTTGCCGAGCAGCGATCTGCACGGCGCCAATCTTGCCGGCGCTCACTTTGACAGCACGGATCTGAGCGACGCCAATCTGACCTCCGCCAATCTTGAAAAGGCGACGCTGGTGCGCGCATGGTTGAAGAAAGTCCGTGCCGACGGCGCGAATTTTTCAAGGATCGAGGCCTATCGCTCTGACTTCAGCAACGCTTCGGCCAATGGCGCCTCTTTTGCCAACTCAGAGCTGCAACGGGCAGAATTCGGCGGCGCGCAGCTTGCCAATGCGGATTTCCAGAAGGCCGAGCTCGGCCGCGCGGATTTCGACAAGGCTGTCCTGTCAGGCGTGAACTTCTCCTTCGCCAATCTCTCCCGCGCGACGCTCGCCGGCGCGGTGATGCAGGGGCAGGTCTCGTTCGGCGGGGCCTTCATGTATCTGACCCGCATCGAAGGTCTTGATCTGACGAATGCCACAGGCCTCCAGCAGGCGCAGATCAATCTGGCCTGCGGCGACAAGACGACGAAGCTGCCGTCCTGGCTGCAGGCGCCTCCCGTCTGGCCATGCCCGCCGGACGACCCGGATGACAAGGACTGACGCTGGTCCTGAAAGAAGAGACCCTTAAGAAGGCAGTGTGCGATGTTTGCAGAGAAGACGATTGAGCACGACAGCAAGCCCGAATTCTATCGCGAGCTTGCCGGCCAGCTGCAAGCCTTGCTTGATGGCGAGGCGGATTCGATTGCCAATGCAGCCAACACATCCGCGCTGATCTTCCAGATGTTGCCTGACCTTAATTGGGCCGGCTTCTATTTCCTGCGGGCGGGTGGCGAGCTTGTGCTCGGGCCGTTCCAGGGCAAGCCGGCTTGCGTTCGCATAGCCGTCGGCCGCGGCGTCTGCGGAACGGCGGTCGAGAAGGCGGAGTCGATCCTTGTCGAGGATGTTCATGCTTTTCCCGGTCACATCGCCTGCGATGCGGCCTCGCGCTCGGAGCTGGTGGTGCCGTTATTCCGCAATGGAAAGGTTTTCGGCGTCATCGATCTCGACAGTCCGGTTGCCGGCCGCTTCGATCGCGATGATCAGGCCGGCATCGAGGCGCTTGCGGCAATCTACACCGCCTCTTGCCAAACGGACGATTGAGTGCCGGCACCGTGGAGCGTCACGCGCTCGTGATCGATATGGCAAATTGGTCCGGCGATACCTATATTTCGCCTCGCAACCACTCCCATAACGCTGATCGAGCTTGATGTCCGCCAACCCGGCCTCCTTTCACTGGTCCCGGTCAAGTTTGAAATGCGTGCCAAGGGCAAGGAGAACAACATGGGCAATTATAGCAAGACAGCAGAATCGATAGCCAAGCTTACCCCTGAGCAATATCGCGTGACGCAGCAAAGCGGCACGGAGCGCCCCGGCACGGGCGAACTTCTCTACAACAAGCAGTCGGGCATCTATGTCGACATCGTATCGGGGGAGCCGCTTTTTGCCTCTTCCGACAAATTCGATTCCGGCTGCGGCTGGCCGAGCTTCACCAAGCCGATCGAACCCGCCAATGTCAGCGAGCTAAGCGATATCTCGCATGGCATGCTGCGGACCGAAGTGCGCTCGGCGCATGGCGACAGCCACCTCGGCCATGTTTTCCCGGATGGACCGGAGGACCGCGGCGGCCTGCGCTATTGCATCAATTCCGCCTCCCTCCGCTTCGTGCCGCGTGACCGCATGGAAGCCGAGGGGTATGGTGCCTATATCGATCAAGTGGAGGATGTAAGATGACTACGGAGCGTGCAGTTCTCGCCGGCGGTTGTTTCTGGGGCATGCAGGATCTCATCCGTCGTTACAACGGCGTCATCTCGACGCGCGTTGGTTACAGCGGCGGCGATGTCCGCAATGCCACCTACCGCAACCATGGTTCGCATGCCGAAGCGATCGAGATCGTTTTCGATCCTCAGAAGATCAGCTACCGTGACCTTCTGGAATTCTTCTTCCAGATCCACGATCCGAGCACCCGCAATCGCCAGGGCAATGATGTCGGCATGAGCTACCGCTCGGCGATCTTCTACACGAGCGAGGAGCAGAAGCGGGTCGCTCTGGACACGATCGCCGATGTCGACGCCTCCGGCCTGTGGCCGGGCAAAGTCGTGACCGAGGTGGCGCCGGTCAGCGACTTCTGGGAAGCCGAGCCGGAACACCAGGATTATCTGGAACGCTATCCGAACGGCTATACCTGCCACTTCGTCAGGCCCGGCTGGAAGCTTCCGGTCCGGCATTCCGACGCAGCGCAGCGCGCGGCATCCTGATACGGGGAGCAGCTCAATCGGCCAGCTGAACCCCTATCTCGGCACATGGGATGTGACGCGCCGGATCATCGACCGCCTCAATCGGTCCCTGGTCACATTCGAAGGGCAGGCGTTCGTCACGCCTGTCCAGTTCGAAGAACATGGCGACACGCACAGCGATCACGCGACGCTTAGAAGCAGTCGCACCTATCGGCTCGACGGAACGGCCGAAGATCTCATCGTTCGCTTTCCCGATCTTGCCGAATTCATCCGTATCGGTGACGGCGCGTCGCAGCATGTCGTCCATCATTGCGGCCCCGATCTTTACCGGGGCCGTCTTTTCTTTCGAGGACCGGACGCCTGGGCCGAGATGTGGCATGTGCGCGGGCCTCGGAAGCACTACCTGAGCCTCGCGCACTATCGACGCGCTTAATCAAAGCCGTCCGTTCTGGTGGGGCTTGCCCCTTATCGAGCCAGCCGTCGTCTCGCCTGAGCGGCCCGTGCAAGGTCCTCCAGCGTGCGAACGGAAGTCGGCCAGTCGATGCAGCCGTCGGTGATGCTCTGGCCATAGACCAGCGCCTTGCCGGGAACGAGATCCTGGCGGCCGGCGACGAGATTGCTCTCCATCATCATGCCCTTGATGCGCCGGTCGCCGGCCGATACCTGCTCGGCGACGGAATGGACCACCGCCGGCTGGTTTTCCGGATTCTTGCCGCTATTGGCATGGCTGGCATCGATGATGATCCGCGGCTCGATCCCGGCTTTCAATGCCAGTTCCGATACGGTCTGCACGTTGGCCGCATCGTAATTCGGCTCTTTGCCGCCGCGCAGGATGAGGTGGCAATCCTCGTTGCCGCGTGTCGAGGCGATCGCCGCTAGGCCTTCCTTGGTCACTGCCGGGAAATGATGCGGCTGCGAAGCGGCGACGATGGCATCGAGCGCGATCCGCACATCGCCATTCGTTCCGTTCTTGAAGCCGACGGGGCAGGAGAGGCCGGATGCCAACTGACGATGCACCTGGCTTTCGGTTGTCCTCGCGCCGATCGCGCCCCAGCTTACGAGATCAGCGATATATTGCGGCGTGATCGTATCGAGATATTCGCAACCGGCCGGCAGACCGATTTCATTGACATCGACCAGAAGCTTGCGTGCGATGCGCAGTCCTTCCTCGATACGGTAGCTGCCGTCAAGGTGGGGATCGTTGATCAGCCCCTTCCAGCCGACGGTCGTGCGCGGCTTCTCGAAATAGACCCGCATGATGATTTCGAGATCGCCGGCGAACCGGTCGCGCTGCTCCCTCAATCGCGCCGCATAGTCGCGCGCGGCGACGGGATCGTGGATGGAGCAGGGGCCTATGACCACGATCAACCGGTCGTCGTCATCGTGCAGGATGTTATGGACGGCGTTGCGCGCCTCGGTGACGGTTGTCGTCACGGCCGCGTCGCGGGGGATCTCATCTATAATGCGTGAGGGCGGCGTGAGCGCCGTGATCTCGACAATGCGCAAATCATCAGTGGAATTCAGCACGGTATCGGTTCCTTGTAGGGTCACCGTGGCGACAAAAAAGCCGCCAGGTAGACTAGCGGCTGTTCGGGTCTTTGATGTCGCGTCGATTTTAACTACGCACAGGCCCGCCTCCGCTGAGAGCAGCGGTACGAATAAAATCGCGAGGCGTATGCATAGGTGATCGACATGGGCTGTCTCTACGACAAAAAACGCTTGATGTCGATGATGTTGATGTGGGGGAAATCAAAGAGGTTTGGCCGCGGCGGCGCCATTCCATCTCACTGTCAAATCTGGTCTTCAGCGCCTATTTGCGGATCGTTGGTCCGGGTGAGATATTCTACAATTTTCTGCGGATGCCGCTGCTGTTCGTTTGAGAGGCATGGACCCCAAAATTTAACCCCTGCCTCGGAAGGGCCTGCCCGACTTCGCTGGAAGTCGGGCAGGCCCCCATCCGATCAGGGGTCAAGTCAGATCAGATCTCGGAAACGAGGTCTTAGAAGCTACGCTGGAAGCGGAGGATACCAGCCCACTGGTCCTGGTTGATGGAGTCCCAGTTGGTGTAGGAAACTTCCGGCTGAACCAGGAGGTTCTTGACCGGGTTCCAACGAAGGTTGGCGGTCGCTGCGAAGATCTTCGAGTCGGTGTAGGCAACCTGTGCGTTAGCCTGCAGCTTGGCGTCGATCGGAACGGTGACGCCGCCCCAAACAGCCCAGTCACCCCAGCCGATGGTCTTGGCCGGGCCAGCGCCGTTCGAGCTTGCATACTTGTTCAGCTTGTCGCCGTCGGTGTTGTAGCCGCCCATCAAGAAGGCCTTGAAGACGCCGAAGTCGGCATCGACACGAGCCTTGACTGCACCTTCTTCGACGATGGAGTCATAGCCGCCGACGATCTTGAAGCCGAAGTTGCCAGCCTTGTAACCGGCACCGGCAACAACGTCCGGAGCGTAGTGGTCGGAGCTGTCTTCGCCGTTGACGCCCTTGGCGCCAGAACCGGAGTTGCTGTCTTCGAGCGAGACGACAGCCGTGAAGCCGTTGCCTGCATCGTAGTTGTAGGTCAACTGGTTCAGTTCATACGGGCCGTCATAAACAACGTCGTCGTTGATGACGTTGCCGGCATAACCCATGTACAGGTTATACTGCGAGTCGAGCTTACCGACGGTGAAGCCAGCGAGGCTGATGTTAGCGAACAGCAGCTTGACGCCAGTCGTGCCGCCATCCTGCCAGTCGAAACGGTAGATGGTGTTGGTCTTCAGCGGACCGTATTCGGTGTCGCTTGCGGTGTCGACGCTCAGCTGAGCGCGGGTGTGCCACAGCGTGCCGTAACGGTCAGCCGGGTTGTAAGCGTTGTACCACTTGCCTTCGGTACGAACCATACCGCCGACCTTCAGGCAGGTTTCAGTGCCCGGGATGAAGAAATAACCAGCGCCGTATGCGTCGCAGATGCGAACGTACTCAAGCGGTTCCGGCTCAGCGGCGACGACAGCGTCGGCTGCCTGAGCGCCAGAAACTACTGCCAATGCAGCAGCGGAGCCGAGAAGAAGGCTCTTGATGTTCATAAAAACTCCAATCCAATATAGATTGGGCATAGGCTATCGCGCCGAAAAATCGACGTGCCTGACCCTATCCCTGTTTAAAAACCCCGACTCGGGAGAAACGGGCCCCACCCGCTTCTGGTCGTTATTAAAGACGAATTCCTGTAAAGTTATATGATATATTTTTCTTAGAATGACTTTTCCGTGATTTTTAAATTCTAGTTGCAGGAAAGCAACATCTACAAACATAGATAGTAAGGGCGCCATAATATTGGCTGCGCAATAGTCATTACTAAGAATAGATCGCTGAAAAGGACGGCCTTGGCGCTTGTTCGAAACGCCCTGGGAGCGAGGTATGAGGGTGGAAAGATCGAACGACACGCGTTCAGGCTGGGGCAAAAGCCACTGTGCCTGCGCCACCGTCAAACTGGCGCGTTAGGAGGCGGACGGCGGTTTCCTCAATACGATACGGTTCGTTTCGAAGACGGAGATATCAGCTTGCTGAGCGCCGCGCCGATCATGATGCCCCAAAGACCGCTGATCATGCCGATGATGATATCAAGGGATGAACCGGAGTCGCCGCTCGCCAGGAAATGCGAAAGCCAAAGTACCAACACACTGCCGATCATCAGCAGGCAGGTGAAGGATGGCGACTGCGGGTAGGCCAGTCGCGCAAGCATGCCGGCCACGCAAAGCGCGCCGGCACGAAATAGGTCGAAGGGATTGCCAAACTCGGCTTGCCAATTGAGATGCGCAAAGGTCACGGCGATGAGCGCCGCGATATAGGTCCATGCGATAATCTTAAAAAACCGGTCTGATATCATTGGGATATCATATACCAGCGGCACATTTAAACTCCAGTCTTCTGCCATTCCAAAGGCTGCGATCGATGCGATGCGGCGCGCACAATTTATGTGGCGGCGAAACATTCTGTTGCGTCGTGGAAAAGATTTCTGCGTTCTTTGGCCTTCGATTTGCCTTGCTGGCATGCGTCGCGGCGGCTTATGCCTCCGACGCCGTGAGCGCCTCTTCGTCGTCGGGCACCTGGTTCGCGGTTTCGCTGGCGCCGCCCGACGAGCCTCGGCCGAGGGAAGAGAAGACGACGATTGCGGTGATTGCGGTGATGGCGGTCAGGAGCCAAAGCAGTGCGCTGAAGGCATCGCTATAACCCTGGATCAGTGCGGCTTGACCGATCGCAGGTGCGTTCGATGCTGCGGCGGCAAGATCGCCGGTGACGAGCCGTTGCGCTGTGGCGGCTGTGTGCTCGCCCGCCGATGTGCCGAGATTGGACTGTATGAAGGCGCTCAGAACAGCGGTGACGACCGCAAGGGCGACACCTTCGCCGGCGACGCGGGTGGTGCTGAAGATACCGGTCGCCATCCCGGCGCGTTCCTTCGGAACGACGCTGACGGCCAGCCCGTCCATCAGGCCCCAGGGCAGGCTGATGCCGACGCCGATCGTCAGCAGCGGGCCGATCAGCGCCGACGACGCCGAGCCGGCAGCGAAATGGCTGAGCCAGAAGAGACCTACAGCCGAGATGACAAGGCCGGCACCGCAGATCGTGGCGGCACTGAACCAGCGTGTCAAAAGGCCGGCAACGATCGGTAGGATCAGAAGCGGCGCCGAAAGGGCGATCATCATGCGCCCGGCGGCAATCTCGCTCATGCCTTCGATACCGACGAAGCGCACCGGCAGCAGGATCAGCAGCACGACGAAGGCATAGGCCGGCGCCGCCGCCAGCAATTGCACGCCGACGAAACGCGGATAGCGAAACAAAGTGAGATCCAGCATCGGCCGCTTCACGCTACGTTCGATGATGCCGAAGGCCAGGAAGAGCAATGCGGCGCCGGCGAGCAAGACAATGACAAGCAGGTCGCTCCAGCCGGTTTCCGGCGCGCGCAGCACGCCATAGGTGAAGAGCGTCAGGGCAAGCGTGAAACTCAGTGCTCCCGGCCAGTCGAGCCCGGCCGCATCGGGATCGCTGGATTCGCGTAGAAAGCGTGCGCCGAGGCCGAGAGCGAATAGAGCCAGTATGACGACGAGAAGGAAGATCGAGGGCCAGCCGAACGCGTCGATCATCAGGCCGGAGGCAATCGGCCCGAAAGCCAGACCAACGCCGAAGCTCGAGCCGACAATGCTGAAGGCCCGCATACGTGCTGCGCCATCGAATTCCTGAGCGAGGGACGCCATGCCGCCCGAAAAGGCGGCGGCAGCGCCGAGACCCTGCAGAGCTCTCAATATGTCGAACCAGACGATGTTGCCGGCAAAGGCCAGTCCGGCCGAGAACAGTGCGAAGCAACCCACTCCAGTCAGGAAGATACGGCGGCGGCCAAAACTGTCGGCAAGCGCGCCGGCAGCCATCAGGCAACTGCCGAAGGTCAGCATGAAGGCATTGGTCACCCAGTTGAGGGCGATCGGGCTGCCGCCGAGCGTTCGGCCGATGGCCGGCAAGGCAACGGCCGGACCGGTGAATGTCAGGGGCATCGCCGCTGCGGCGCAGCAGACCGCGACGAGGACGAAGAGTTTTTCGGTCGCAGTGGCGACCTTTGTCTTGCTGAGGGTCATCGGGATTTCCGTTGGGTTTGAGCAAGGGCGAGCCCGTGGGCGTCTTGGGAACGATGAAGGCTTGAACGCCTTCGCCCATGGGCTTCAAATGACCCAGTGAAGATAGTTTTACTGTAATTGGATGATAATGAGGCTATAACTCCACATATACCGGAAAAAAACGCTCGAATGAGGTGTGCATGGATCGCCTGAGTGGCTTGAATGCTTTCGTCCGAACAGCGGATCTCGGCAGCTTCGCCGCCGCCGGCCGCGTGCTCGGCCTTTCGGCCTCCGCGGTCGGCAAGGCGGTCAGCAATCTCGAACGGCAGCTTGGCGTTCGGCTGCTGCAGCGCTCCACCCGCAGCATCCGGCTGACGGAGGAAGGACGCCTCTTTCACGAGCGCTGCCGGCGCGTACTTGACGATCTCGATGATGCTCAGGCTTCGCTGGCACAGGCGGTGGCGGTGCCACGTGGACGGTTACGCGTCAGCGTGCCGATCGTCAGCTATCATTTCCTGCTGCCGGTAGTGCCGGAATTCGTGGCGCGCTATCCCGATGTCGAACTCGACATCGATTTCAATGACCGCATCGTCGATATGATCGAGGAGGGTGTCGACGTCGCCATCCGCAGCGGCGATCTACCGGATTCGCGTCTGATGTCGCGCACCTTGCGACCGTTCCAGATGCTGATTTGCGCAGCCCCCGGCTATCTGGAGCGCCACGGCGTTCCCGATTGCCCGCGCACGCTCAATGAGCATGTGGCGGTGCGGTTTCGCTTTCCGAACAGCGGCAAGCTGCAGGATTGGCCATTGACCTTGCCGGAGGGCGAGCCCGAACTGCGCCTGCGAACGGCTTTTTCCTGCAATAATATGGAGGCCGTGCGCGGCGCCACGGTCGCCGGCCTCGGCATCGGATGCATGCCGGATTTCCTGGTGCGCAGTTCGCTTGCCGAAGGAAAGCTGCAAACCGTTCTCGATGATTTCATCGACGAGCCCGGCCATTTCCATGTGCTCTGGCCATCGAGCCGCCATCTGTCGCCCAAGGTTCGCGTGTTTGTTGACTTTCTTGGCGAGCGGCTTTTCGCAAAGAGCTGCGAAGTCTTGCCCGTTGCCCCCAAGGCATGAACTAAGGCCGATGTTGGCCAATCTTCAACGGCTACGCCAAATTGCCGAATGAGGTAGCAACTGCCGCCTTTGTCTGGCGGCAACTTTGCGCCAATTGCGGTCACTGCTCGCTGGAAGCTTGCAGGCATTCGTGTCGGCCTTTACCCTTATCCCCCGAACAGTAATTTGTCATTGATGTTGGTTACCATGGCTTGGGAATATAAGGGGTTCTACATTCCTAAAGACGATGACTGGGAGCCTGAAGACCTGAGTGACTTCGGATTCTGGATGGACTTCTATATCGGTGATGAAACCGGCCAGGATGCATTCAGTGTTCTTGTGTGTTCACTTCCCTGGTTCACGCGGGAACACGGGCATGAGGTGACAAGCGGGCGTAATATAATCTTTTTGCCCCGCTTTGACCGAAGTGCTCTTGATGTATTTCTCAAGGCGAAATGTTCAGAAGAAGCTGCTGGTAAAAGCCCCGAAACAACGATGCTGAAGATCGACGGCATTGGCGAGTGGGAATATCGTTACAGGTGTTAATCAGCGATCATCGCCGGACCATCTGACTGACCGCTTAGGGCCGAGAGATGCCGTTCGATGGTGGCATTTGCTACATCAGACCGTAACATTGAACCACGCGATACCAAACCCGTCTGCAACCGCCAAAAATTGGAAATCACGATGAGCCGTTTCTGGAGTCCTATTGTTCACTCCTTGATCCCCTATGTCGCCGGCGAGCAGCCCGCTGTGAGCGATATCGTCAAGCTGAACACCAACGAAAACCCATACGGCCCGTCTCCTCATGCACTGGCGGCGATTTCGAGGGCCGTGACCGACACGCTTAGGCTCTATCCGGACCCGACAGCGCAGGGGCTGCGAGCAGCAATTGCCGCAACCCATGGATTAGATAAGAACGAAGTCTTCATCGGCAATGGGTCGGACGAGGTTCTGGCGCATACGTTTCAGGCGCTCTTGAACCACGAAGAGCCGCTGCTTTTCCCCGATATCACCTACAGCTTCTATCCGACCTATTGCCGTCTCTATGGAGTCAAGTTCCAGCAAGTTCCCGTCGATGCCGAGATGCGGGTTCGGCTTGACGATTACCGCCGGCCCTGCGGCGCGATCATTCTGCCCAATCCCAACGCACCGACGGGGATCGGTCTACCTCTGGCGGATGTTGAAGCTCTGGTTCAAGAGCGCCCTGACCAGATGGTCGTCATCGATGAAGCCTATGTGGACTTCGGTGGTGAGAGCGCCATCCCGCTCGTCCGCAAATACCCCAATCTCCTTGTGATCCAGACATTCTCGAAGTCGCGCGGCCTTGCCGGACTTCGCGTCGGCTTTGCTGTCGGGCAAAGACCGCTGATAGAAGCCCTGGAACGGGTCAAGGACAGCTTCAATTCCTATCCTATCGACAGGCTCGCCCTGGCAGGCGCGATCGCCGCCTGGAAAGATCGGGACTGGTTCGAGAAACATCGCGATTTGATCATTGCCAGCCGGGAACGCCTGGCCATCGCGCTAAGAGAACTCGGCTTCCAGGTTCTTCCGTCATCCGCCAATTTCCTGTTCGCGCGGCACCCGGATCAATCGGGTGCGGACTTGGCGGCACAACTCAGGAGCCGGGGAATTCTGATAAGGCGTTTTTCGGGGGAGCGCGTCAGTGACTACCTTCGCATCACCATTGGAACAGACGCCGAATGTGATCGGCTGCTCGCAGCTCTCGGCGAAATATTGCGCTGATCCCAAGCGTAGCAGCGCCGGAATTTGTGAGAGGCCGACCAAGGCCGGCCTCGTTGCTACTATACGCGGTGCCGCGTTCAGATATCGCTGGCCGCGTTCGTCCAGATTTCGGCGGCTTGCGCTGCGGTAACGCGGCGGACTTCCGTCTCGTCGCGGCGGCTGGCGAAGAGTTCGCTCGCCATGATCTGCTCGGCGAGATCGGCCGGCAGGGACAGGAGAACGCGCTGGCCCTCCTTGTGGATGCCGCCGACATCGGTGCGCTTGCCGGTGATCATGCCGCCGGCGACCGTGTTGTTGCTCTCGGGATCGATCAGGATGAAGGAGCCGGTCAAGCGGTTCTGGTCGTATGGGTCGAAGACGGCGGCTTCATCGAAGGAAAGGCGAACCTTGCCGATGGCGTTCATCCACAGCGATTGCGCCGGTGCCCAAGCGCCGGTCTTCAGCTCGAGCTGAGCGATCGGCTGCACCTGCACGCGCTGGCGGCGGCTGCCGCTCTTCAGCCAGTAGCGCTTGCCAGGCTCGATGCCCTCAGGCTGTAGCGCAACGATCTGCGCATCGAAGGAAAGGCCCGATTGCGGCTGGCTGTCGATCGCGACGATCATGTCGCCGCGCGACACATCGACCTGGCGGTCAAGGACGAGTGTGATCGCGTCGCCGGCAACGGCGGCGTTGCGCACGAGATCGAAGGTGACGATCTTCGAGACGTTGGCGACCATGCCCGAAGGCAGGATCATGACGCTGTCGCCCGGCTTCACCGAGCCGCCGGCAACCGTGCCCTGATAGCCGCGGAAGCTCTCGCCGGGGCGCGAGACGCGCTGCACGGAGAGCCGGAAACCGACCGCCTGTGCCGAGCGCACCGTGGCCAATTCCAGCGCCTCGACCAGCGTCGGGCCTGCGTACCAGGGCATGACGGCCTGGCCGGAATAGACGACATTTTCGCCTTTCAGCGCCGACATTGGGATGGCCGTGATCTGCTTGACGCCGAGCGACAGCGCGAATTCACGGAAATCATGGGAGATCTTTTCGAAGCCGGCGCGGTCGTAGTTCGTCAGGTCGATCTTGTTGACGGCCAGCACGAACTGCTTGATGCCGAGCAGCGAAGCGATCGTCGCATGCCGGCGCGTCTGTTCGAGGATGCCCAGGCGTGCATCGACCAGCAGAATGGCGAGATCTGCGGTGGAGGCACCGGTCGCCATGTTGCGGGTATACTGCTCGTGGCCGGGCGTGTCTGCGACGATGAAGGAGCGGTTGTCGGTCGAGAAATAGCGATAGGCGACATCGATGGTGATGCCCTGTTCGCGTTCGGCCTGCAGGCCGTCGAGCAGCAGGGCAAAGTCGGGCAGACCGAGATCGTTCTGCTTGCCGGTGGAATCGCGCCGGAGCGTGGCGGCCTGGTCTTCCTTGACCGCCTTGGTATCCCAGAGCAGGCGACCGATCAGTGTCGACTTGCCGTCATCGACGCTGCCGCAGGTGATCAGGCGAAGCGGGCGCGAGTCGCGGACGGCCTTGGCGGGCTCGGCGGCGGCCCCAACAGCGGGCATTGCGACGGCGTTGGCGTTTGCGGTCATCTCAGAAATATCCTTCACGCTTCTTCTTTTCCATGGAGCCGGACTGGTCGCGGTCGATGGCGCGGCCCTGACGTTCGGAAACCGTGGCGATTTCCAGCTCTGCAATAATTTCTTCAAGGGTCGTGGCGGTGGAGCGGATGGCGCCGGTCAGCGGGAAGCAGCCGAGCGTGCGGAAACGGATAAGCTCCTCGCGCTTGACTTCATCCGGCAACAATTCGAGCCGCGGATCGGCCGCCATGATCATCATGCCGTCGCGCTCGACAACCGGGCGCTTCGCGGCGAAATAGAGCGGCACGATCGGAATGTTTTCGGCCTGGATGTAGCGCCAGATATCGACCTCGGTCCAGTTGGAGAGCGGAAAGACGCGCACGCTTTCGCCCTTGCGGATCTGGCCGTTATAGACGTTCCAGAGCTCCGGGCGCTGGTTGCGCGGATCCCAGCGATGGTCGGGCGTGCGGAAGGAATAGATGCGCTCCTTGGCGCGCGAAGCCTCCTCGTCGCGGCGGGCACCACCAAAGGCAGCATCGAACTGGCCGGCATCGAGCGCATGACGCAAGGCTTCCGTTTTCATGATGTCGGTATAGCCAGCCGAACCATGGGTGAAGGGGGTGATGTTCTCGGCCTTGCCGCGCGGGTTGATGTGCTCGATCAGGTCGAGCTCGTATTTCTTCACGATCTCGTCGCGGAAGGTGATCATTTCGGCGAATTTCCAGCCGGTGTTCACGTGCAGCAGCGGGAAGGGGATGCGGCCGGGATAGAAGGCCTTGCGGGCCAGATGCAGCAGCACCGAGGAATCCTTGCCGATCGAATAGAGCATCACGGGACGCTCGAATTCGGCCGCGACTTCGCGGAAGATGTGGATGGCTTCGTTTTCCAGCGCCTTCAGATGCGGATCGAGCGGCGGCTTGGCACTTTGCGGATTGGAGAGTTCCGTATCCGGACGGCTATCGGGCATGTATGACTCCAGAACTTTCAACTGTCCCGACCGGGAGGGCCGGTCGGCAAGAATGGCTGCGTTGGTTCCCGGCAGATCGGCGGCGATGAAACGCGCTTCGGATCGGTGCCGGGAGCCGGCGGGGTATGTCACTGCGCTGCGATCGCGGCCTCTTCGTGAACATGCAGGCCGCATTCGCGCTTTTCGTCGTTCTCCCACCACCAGCGGCCGGCGCGCTCGGGCTCGCCCGGCTTGATGGCGCGGGTGCAGGGCTCGCAGCCGATCGACGGATAGCCGCGTGCATGCAGCGGGTTCACCGGGACACTGTTATCCGCGATGTAGGTGCGGATAACATCGATATCCCAATCGGCAAGCGGATTGATCTTGATCAGGTTGCGCTCGGGATCGAATTCGGCAAACGGCGTATCGGCGCGGTTGGCGGATTGGCCGCGGCGCAGGCCGGTGATCCAGATGGTGGCGCCGGAAAGTGCGCGCGCAAGCGGCTTCAGCTTGCGCACGCCACAACAGGCATGCCTGGCTTCGACGCTCTCGTAGAAGCCGTTGAGACCGTACTTCTCCGCATAGGCGTCGATGTCGGCCTGTTCCGGTTCGTAGCGGACGATATGGATGTCGTACTGGCTCTGCGTCTCGTCGATCAAGGCAAGCGTTTCGGGAAAGAGGCGGCCGGTCTGCAGCGTCGCGACTTCGATCGGCAGACGATGGTTACCGATCTCGGCCGTGATGACCTGATCTTCTATTCCGAGCGAGGTCGTGAACACGACACGGCCGCCGAGACCGGCGACCAGGGACAGACGGCCTGCAAGATCGAGCGATGCCAAGCGGCTGTTCAGCGTCGCGGCGTCTTCAATAAGGGTAATGGCAGTCATGGGGGATCCTGTCCTGATATTCTCAGGAGTATCGCAGCTCGTAAGGGCAGCGGACAGAAAAATAGATTTCGAAAGCAAGCGGCTGGAGAGTAAATATCTCCATGAAGCTGCGCCGATAAGGAAAAGCGACCGCCTCGGCTGTTAACCAAGGCGTTTTGCCACCTGAAGCGGCTGTTCGGAAGCACCTGAAATGGCTAGCCATCTTTAAGTGCTTGCTTTAATGTCTATAGAAATAGTAGAGTTACACATAGCTTGTCAAACGGAAATCGGAAGTGATGGCCAAAATGATGCGTGTTAGCGGATTTTGAGCTAAACTATGAGCATAGCGACAAAAGAATGAAAACAAGGCTGGGTTGCCAGCGTTTTCCCGACGTTGCCCCATTGGTGTCTTCGCTCCGGAATTAGCCGTGGACGAAGTCTGCAGAGTTCTCAAACGATCCGGCTGAACCGATCGGCCGAACGTATCGCATGTGTGTGTAAGCGGTTCGAAATGATTACTCAGAAAGCAAAATATGCGCTGCGTGCGCTATCGGCCCTTGCCCAGTCCGAGGCAGGCGAGCCGATGATGATTTCCGATATCGCGGCGCAGCAAAGGATCCCGAAAAAGTTTCTGGAGCAGATTCTTCTCGACTTGAAACATCAGGGCATCGTGATCAGCCGGCGCGGCAAGCAGGGAGGTTACCTCCTGCGCAAGCCGGCCGACGAAATCACCTTCGGCGAGATCCTGCGCGTCATCGACGGGCCGCTGGCGCCGCTGCCCTGTCTGTCGCTCACCGCCTATCGTCGTTGCGACGATTGTGACGGTGAGCAGACCTGCGAAATCCGGCATGTCTTCGCCAGGGTCGCTGATGCGACCCGCAAGGTTCTTTTCTCGACGACCATCGCCGATGCGGTGGCGCAGCCTGACGGTGCTGAGGTGACGAGGCTGATGGCCTGACCTTTAGTGAGCGGCGGTTTCCTCCCCCGCTTCCTTCTCCATGGCACGCCGCGCGCGGATCGCCGCCGCGATGAAGACGCGCGATAGGCCGTGATAGAGCGGCTCGCGCGACAGCAGCCGCGAGGTGACGTAACCGATCATCGAGACTGCCATGATTGGAATGACTGCCTGATGGTCGCCCGTCATTTCAAGGATGATGACGAAGGCTGTCATCGGCGCCTGGACGACGCCGGCGAAATAGCCGGCCATGCCGAGGATGGCCGCAAGCGCGGCACCGCCGCCGACAAGCGTGCCGACGGTGCTGCCGAAGCCGGCGCCGACGGCAAGCGATGGTGCGAAGATGCCGCCGGGAATGCCTGAGATCATCGACAGGAAGCTCGCAAGCAGCTTTTCGACGAAGAAGAGCGTGGGCAGGGCATGTCCCTCCACAGCGCCGCGGGCCTGGTCGTAGCCGGTGCCAAAGGTCTGGCCGCCAGAGAGGACCCCGATGGCGGCCACGACCAGGCCGCACAGGCCGGCAAGGATCAGCATGCGCTGGAGTGGCTGCGGCTGCGCCCAGCGACGGATGCGGATGCCGGTATAGAGCGCAAATCCACTGAAGGTGGCGCCGAGAGCGCCGCCACCGACGCCGCAGATCAGCATGACGATCCAATCCCTGAGCATCGTCGGCGCGGCATCGGCGGTGCCGAAATAATTATAGCTGCCGGAAAGGCCGAGTGCAGCAAGACCGGAGAGGATGACGGCCGTCAACACCAGGCCATTGGCACGCGATTCATAGGTGCGGCTCATCTCCTCGATAGCAAAGACGATACCGGCAAGCGGCGTGTTGAATGCTGCCGCGATGCCTGCGGCGGAACCGGCAAGAATCAACCCCTTCGCCTGTGCCATGCCGCCGAACCGGGCAACGGCCAGCATGAAGGACGCGCCTACCTGCACTGTCGGTCCCTCGCGGCCGATCGAGGCGCCGCAAAAGAGCCCTAGTATGGTCAGCACGATCTTGCCGAAAGCGACCTTGAGCGACAGCAGTTTCGTTCTGTCCTCGTCGTGATGCAGGTGCCGGGCCGCGATTGCCTGCGGAATACCGCTCCCTTGCGCGTTGGGAAACAAGGTCGTGGCCAGATAGGCTGACAGCACGAAGCCGAGCGGCGTCAGCACGAGCGGCAGCAGCCAGGTCCATTCTCCCGACGTGGTCAGGCCGGTGAAAGCGCGTTGCGCCAGATCGGCGAGTTTCGCAAAGCCGACGCTGATGACGCCGATCGCCAGAGCCCCCGTCCCGAACACCAATCGCGGCCGCCAGAGATTAAACGAACCCCAGAAGACGCGGGAACGGCGGAGCAGCTTGGACTTGCGGTATATGGGGGGCATATGACTTGTGACCGATAGATTGATGGACAGGTCCTTGCGGATTCTGTTCGAACAATCTGCTTAAAAACGAGGTCTTAAGATAGTCACACTGTCTTACAGAACTTCACTTCGCTCGCTGACCCTGTGTGTGCAGACTGGATACTCGCGGCAACAAAGGACGAGCGATACCGTTATCGGTCGCTCGTCTCCCACCGTGGATTGATCCAGGGCTCGTGGTTGGACCGGGCCAGCCTCTGCTTGCCGAGGATATGGTCGGCCGCCTTTTCGCCGGTCATGATCGAGGGGCCATTCAGATTGCCGTAGGTGACGTGCGGGAAGATCGAGCTGTCGGCGACACGCAGGCCATCGACGCCGATGACGCGGGTGTCCGGATCGACCACTGCCATCGGGTCGTCCTTCGAGCCCATCCGGCAGGTGCCGCAGGGATGATAGGCGCTTTCCAGATGCTCCCGCAGGAAGGCGTCGATCTGATCGTCCGTCTGGACATTCGGGCCCGGCTGGATTTCCGGGCCGCGGTAGTCGTCGAAGGCCTTCTGTCCGAAGATTTCGCGGGTAAGGCGCACGCAATGCCGGAACTTTTCCCAGTCTTCCGGATGGCTCATGTAGTTGAAGCGGATCACAGGATCGGCCTTCGGATCGGACGAGCGCAAGGTGACTGCGCCGCGCGACTTCGACAGGTTGTAGCCGACATGCGCCTGGAAGCCGTGGCTCTTGGCGGCCGCCTTGCCGTCGTAGCTGATGGCAACGGGCAGGAAGTGATACTGGATGTCGGGCTGCTTGACGCCGGGTGCCGAGCGCAGGAAGGCGCAGGCTTCGAACTGGTTCGAGGTACCGAGGCCTGATTTGAAGAACATCCATTGCGCGCCGACGATCCCCTGCATGTACCAGGGCAGCCAGGAATAGAGCGAAACTGGCTTCAGGCTGGTCTGCTGGAAATAGAATTCCATGTGGTCCTGAAGATTGGCGCCGACGCCCGGTCGGTCGACCTTCACCTCTATGCCCATGTCGCGCAGGTGCTGTGCCGGTCCGATGCCCGAGAGCATCAGCAGCTTCGGCGAATTGAACGAAGAGGCCGAAATGATCACCTCGCGATTCGCCTTGATGACTTCGATCTTGCCGCCGCGCTCCACTTCGACGCCGGTTGCACGGCCGTTTTCGATGACGATCTTGCGGGCAAAGCAGCGAATGAGTTCGACATTCGGCCGCTTGAGAGCCGGCTTGAGATAGGCTGTGGCCGCCGACCAGCGCCGGCCCATCCAGGTCGTCTGCTCCATCAGGCCGAAGCCTTCCTGCTTGCCGCCGTTATAATCTTCCGTCGCCTCGAAACCCGCCTGCTTGCCGGCTTCGATGAAGGCATGGAACAGCGGATTGCGGGCGTCACCGCGCCGCACATGCAGCGGCCCATCGGTGCCGCGCCAGCCTTCCTCGCCGCCGTGCGAGTGTTCCATCCGCTTGAAATAGGGCAGCACGTCGGCATAGGCCCAGCCCTGCGCTCCAAGTTCTTCCCAGCGATTGAAATCTTCCGCATGGCCGCGCACATAGACCATGCCGTTGATCGAGGAGGACCCGCCGATCACCTTGCCGCGCGGTGCTGTAATGCGCCGGTTGTTGAGCTGCGGTTCGGGCTCGGAAAGATAGCCCCAATTGTAGCGGTCCATACTCATCGGCCAGGCAAGGGCCGCCGGCATCTGGATGAAAGGCCCGAAGTCGCTGCCGCCGAATTCAAGGACGATGACCGAATGCTTGCCATCCTCCGATAGGCGGTAGGCCATGGCGGAGCCGGCCGAACCCGAGCCGACGATGACGAAATCTGCCTGTTCCATGTCTATCTCCCTGTGGCCGCCCCGATCCTTCGAGGCCCGCCTTCGGCGGGCACCTCAGGATGAGGCGGATCATCGTCTGCGCTTGTGGTTGGTCGTTCTCGACCTCACCCTGAGGTGCTGCCACAGGCGGCCTCGAAGGGCGAGGGCGAGCCCCGAGGTTACTTTAATAAGGCGCCTGCACCGGCCCCATGCCGACATAAACCGTCTTCAATTCCGAATAATGCTCCAGCGCGGCCAGCGAATTCTCGCGGCCGAAACCGGATTGCTTGGAACCGCCGAAGGGAATTTCCACCGGCGCGAGATTGTAGGTGTTGATCCACAGCGTGCCGGCTTCGAGCCGGTCGACGACGCGGTGGGCGCGGGTAAGATCGGCGGTGAAGACGCCGCCGGAAAGGCCGAATTCGGTGGCATTGGCGCGGGCGATGACCTCAGCCTCGTCATCGAAATCGAGAACGCACATGACCGGCCCGAAGATCTCCTCGCGGGCGATGGTCATGTCGTCGGTGACGTCGGCGAAGACGGTGGGCTGAATGTAATAGCCTTCGCCGGAGACATTGTTCGGAATGCCGCCGCCGGCCACCAGCGTAGCATCTTCCGCCTTGCCCTGCTCGATATAGGCAAGCACCTTCTCGCGCTGCGCCCAGGAGACCATCGGGCCGATCTGGGTCGCCTCGTCCATCGGGTCGCCGATCAGCATGGCCTCGGTGCGGGTCTTCAGCCGCTTCAGGAATTCGGATTTGATCTTTCGGTTGACGAAAACGCGCGTGCCGTTCGAGCATACCTGGCCGGTCGAATAGAAATTGCCGAGCATGGCGCCGCCGATGGCGCTGTCGATGTCGGCATCCTCGAAGACGATCAGCGGCGACTTGCCGCCAAGCTCCATGGTGACGTGCTTGAGGTTGCCGGCAGCCGCGGCGGCGACCTTGCGGCCCGTCGGCACCGAGCCGGTCAGGGAGACCTTCGCGACGTCGGGATGGTTGATGAGCAACGGGCCCGTTTCGCGGTCGCCCTGGATGACGTTGTAGAGCCCCTTGGGAAGACCGGCCTCGATGAGGATCTCGGCGATCTTCAGCGCGCCGAGCGGCGTGTTTTCCGAAGGCTTGAACACCATGGCGTTGCCCGCCACCAGGGCTGGCGCCCCCTTCCAGCAGGCGATCTGCTGCGGATAGTTCCAGGCGCCGATGCCGACGCAGACGCCGAGCGGCACGCGCTTCGTATAGGCGAAATCGCCGCCGAGCGGGATGTAGGAGCCGTTGAGGCCGGCTGCCGCGACACCGCCGAAGAATTCGAAGCTGTCGGCGCCGGAGGTCGGGTCGGCGACGATCGTTTCCTGGATCGGCTTGCCCGTGTCGAGCGTTTCCAATTCCGAAAGCTCGCGGTTGCGCTCGCGCATGATGTCGGCGGCACGCTTCAGGATACGGCCGCGCGCCGTCGGGCTCATGGCAGCCCATTCCGGCTGCGCCCGCTTGGCGCTGGCAATGGCCCTCTCGACGATATCAGGCGTTGCCGCGTGCAGCCGTGCGATCACTTCACCGGTGGCGGGATAGATGCTTTCGATGACGGTGCCGTCTGTGTCTTCGACATATTCGCCGTCGATGAAATGCGAGGCTTTCGGTTGTGCGCGCATCATAGAACCCTCAGTTCTTCGTAAGACACCATGACATGCTCCCGGAAGGCAGGTCGTTCGGTCAGGTTTCCGTAATAGCGCTCCAGCCGCGGAAGGGAGGGGCGCGGGATATCGATGTCGAAATAGCGATAGAGCACATGGCCGAATTGTATGTCGGCCGGCGTCAGGTCATCGCCCGCAAGGAAGCGATGCCGCTCGAGCTGCTTTTCGGCGATGTCGAGTTTCGCGCCGAGCGCAGTCAGCGCCGCCGCAATGGCTTGTTGGTCTTGCAGAGCCAGTGCAGTGCGCACCACGCGCCAGAACACCGGGCCGGTGAAATTCAGCGTGATGTTAAGCTTGGCCCACTCAGCCCATTTGTCGATGTGGGCGCGGCGTCGCGCGTCTTTCGGCCAGAAGGCCTCATCGCCATGTTGAGCGGCGAGATAGCGGATGATGGCGCCTGTTTCCCAGAGCGGCTCGCCATCATCCTCGCGCAGCACCGGAACGGTGCCGTTCGGATTCATCGCCAGAAATTCCGGGGTATCGTTGATGCCATATTTGAAGCCGGCGTCGATGCGTTCATAGGCAAGGTCGAGCTCGCCGATGCACCACATCAGCGCCTGCACGTTGGATGATGATTTGCGGCCCCATACGGTCAACATGCTCTTCAGCCTTTCAGCGCATTGAGGTAGGTCGTCAGATAATCCTCGGTCAGCGCGATCGACGCCTCGATGCTGATCGGAGCGGATCGCAGGCTCTGGCGGATGTAAAGCCCGTCGATCATGGCAGCGGCACCTTCGGCGATACGCTCCGCGTCCTCGGCTGGGCACAGGGGCTTCAGATTTGCCACCAGGTTCGAATGCAGCCGGCGCGCATAGATGACGAGAAAGCGGCGCGTTTCCTCGGAGCGTTGCGCCTCGGCATAGAAGGCGAGCCAGGCGGCGATCGTTTCCGGTGCGAACTGATCCGCCTGGAAACTGACGCGAATGACGGCCGACAGCTTCTCTCGGGGTGTCCTCGCGGCCCGGAGCGCCGTCACGACGCTGTCGCGCAGGCGCTGTAGATGAGCGCGGACGGTTTCGATCAGCAACTGTTCCTTGCTGCCGAAATAGTGATGCGCAAGAGCAGGGGAAACGCCCGCCTGCTTGGCGATTTCAGACATGGTGACGGTCAGCGAGCCGTGATCGCCGATGACGCGCATCGCCGCATCCACAAGCGCCTTGCGGCGCACCGGTTCCATTCCGACTTTCGGCATGCGTCACTCCTGAAGGCTTGGAGTGAGTGTATTTTTGATTGACTGATCAATCAACAAAAAAATCACTTACCCGACCGAGCCGCGTCGAAAAATCCGCAGCCCCTTTCCGGGACGCATTTCTGTGCCATACTTCCTTGCAGGAGGAGGTACGTTCATGGTCGATATTCCTAGTGAAGTTCCCCCATCTGCAATGCGCGACAAATGGGGCTGGTTCGTTGGCCTCGGCATGCTGCTGCTGATTTGCGGCGGCATCGCACTCGGCAATCTTTTTATCGCTACCGTGGCCTCGGTGTTCTATGTCGGCATGCTGATGCTGATCGGTGGCATCGTGCATCTGGCCCATGCCTTTCAGGTACGGGGTTGGGAGCATATCCTGTTCTGGGTGCTCAGCGGTCTGCTTTATACGCTTGCCGGCGTCCTTGCCTTTGCCAATCCATTGCTGGCCTCCGAGGCATTGACCCTGTTCCTCGCCATCGCGCTGCTCATCGCCGGCACATTTCGTGTCTGGGTCGGCCGCAAGGTGAAGCCCGAGAGCGGTTGGTTCTGGATCGTCATCAGCGGCGTCGCAACCGCCATCGCCGGCATCGCCATCGCGCTTGGTTGGCCGGTCAACAGCCTGTGGATTCTCGGTCTCTTCCTGGCGTTTGATCTGATTTTCCAGGGCTGGACGCTGGTGGCCTTCGGCCTCTTCCTCAGGCGATAAGCTGCTTCCTAAGGAGTAACGAACTACTACTTTTTGACAAGGAGCGTGAGCAGCGTTACTCTCTGCCTTCTGCCGTGTAGGGCGGAGCGGCGTCGAACCGATGTAACGACGGTGCCATTATCTGGAGCACGCATGTCTGAAGGACATGCCTCAAAGGCACCGATTAAAGCCGCACTATGTCTCCAGCGGAAAATTATGCGTAACAACGTCAAGGGAGGAATATCATGCCGATGGTAACGGTTTCCATCTCTCCGCTTCAGGCCGCAGGCATTCGTGCCGCAGTCGACACCGGCACCTACGCCTCGAGCAGTGAAGTCGTGCGGGAGGCCCTTCGCATGTGGGATGCCGCGCGCAAGCGCGGCGACATTTGCGATGTGCCGCAAGCAGCCAACGATCTGGAAACGGCGGTAAAAAGCAGCCGTTGCGTTGCTGATATGTTCGCCGACTACGAGGCGGAGAGACGCCGGCACAACTGAGCCGCAAGGCCACCCGCAATATCGGAGGATCGTCGCCGATCCCTTGGTCGTGGCCGCTGAATGGATGGTTAATATACCTTTACCATTCACGAAACTTTCACGGAGGGGAAAGGTTTCGTTGACGCCTTATGGCGCATCTTGGGTTGTAAACGCGGTAAATCCAAAGTTTTACTCAAATAATTAGATCAAGAATCCGCAAGTGGAGATGGGCATGTCCCTGACTGCCGCAGTCGAGGCGGGCGTATTGCGCCGGTATGCCAGCGACCAGATTGTCACTCTCGCCAAACTCGTTATCGAAAATGCATTCCAGCCGATCGTGGAGGCCGGCACCGGCACTGTTTTCGGCTATGAATCCCTGATGCGCGGACAGGAGCGCATCGGTTTCGACAGCCCGGTCGATATACTCGACGAAGCCGAGCGCACCGGCCAGCTTTTCGGGCTGGAACAGATGGTCACAAGCCGCGCACTGGCGAAATTCGCTACCCTGCCCAATGCCGTTGCCGCCACTCTTTTCCTCAATCTCGATGTCCGGTTGATCCCGCAGGGCGTCGCGCTGGTCGACGGCTTGCTGCAGCATATGAGAAAGGCGGGTGTCGCCCCTTCCTCCGTCTGCTTCGAGTTTTCCGAGCGCTTCGACAATACGAGCGTGCCCGAGTTCCGTGATCTGGTTGCCCGGATGCGCAATGCGGGCTTCAAGCTGGCTATCGACGATTTCGGCGTCGGCCACGGCGAAATGAAGCTTCTGTCCGATTATCCCGTCGATTACCTGAAGATCGACCGGCATCTCATCGTCGATATCGATCGCAGCGTCCGCAAGCGCCACATTCTCAGAAACCTCGTCAATATCGCCTATGTCCTCGGTACGCGCGTCATTGCCGAAGGCATCGAAACCGAGGCGGAGTTCCTGACCTGCCGCGAATTCGGGGTGGATCTCGTCCAGGGTTGGTTCATTGCTCGCCCGACGGTTTTGGTCAATGAACTGAAACAGAGCTTCCCGCATTTGCAGGACCTTGGCAAAACGATGCGCAACAGCCAGTCCCTGGATGAAATTCTCATCCGCAAGCAGATCGAGGTGCTGCCGACCATTCGCGAGAGCGACAGCATCGACAGCGTCTTCGAGCTCTTTCGCCGCAATCCGCGCCGGGCCTATTTCCCTGTCGTGAACGCCAATGACGAGCCGCGCGGCATCATCCATGAATACCAGCTCAAGGAATACATCTATCAGCCCTTCGGCCGCGATCTCCTGAAGAACAAGGTCTACGAGCGCTCGATCTCGCATTTCGTCGAGATGGCGCCGATCGTCGGCCTCGATTCCGATGCCGATACGCTGATGGCGATCTTCGCCAATATGGAAAGCAGCGATTGCCTGATCGTCACCGAGGGCACGCATTATGCCGGCATTGTTTCGGCAGCGTCGCTGATCAAGGTCATCAACGAGAAACAGCTCAAGATCGCCCAGGATCAGAATCCGCTGACCGGCCTGCCTGGCAATCGGGCGATCCACGATTTCATGCAGGGTGCCGGCCGCGACGGTGATGAGGTCAGGCACTTCTGCTATTGCGATTTCGACAATTTCAAGCCGTTCAACGATGCCTACGGCTTTCATCTCGGCGATCATGCCATCTCGCTGTTCGCGGCGCTGATGCGCCGCTATTTCTTCGCCGAGCGCAATTTTCTCGGCCATGTCGGCGGCGACGATTTCTTCATCGGCGTCACCGGCTGGAGCAGGGAAGAGCTTCGCGAAATCCTGGACCGGCTGCTTGCCGATTTTCATGCCGATGTTCTCGATCTCTATTCGGCCGAGGACCGGGCGGCCGGCCGCATTCGCGGTCATGACCGTAGCGGCGTCGAGGCCGAGTTCCCGCTGATGCGCTGCTCCATCGGCATCCTGCAACTGCCCGAAGGTTTGGTGATCGACAATATCAACCGCGTCAGCACCTCCATCGCAGGCATCAAGACGAAGGCAAAGGAGAGCGCCGCCGGCGTCGCATTGCTCAGTCTGGCCGAGACGAATTGACGCCCTCCCACATTCGCTCCTTTTCAAGCGTCCTGCGCTAAACTATCTCCACTGCTTTACTGGAGAGGAGAATGTGCCATGCCCTTGCCGTCTGAAATGCGTTTCGTGGATCTGCCGTCTTTCGGCGGACCCGAGGTCATGATCATTGCCCGGAAGCCTCTGCCGGCTCTGAAAGCGGGCGAGATCCTCGTGCGTGTCGAAGCTGCCGGCGTCAACCGGCCTGATGTGGCGCAGCGGCAGGGCACATATCCGCCCCCGAAGGATGCCAGCCCAATACTGGGTCTCGAAATAGCCGGCGAGGTCGTCGACGTCGCCCCCGGCGTCAAGGAGTTCGCCATCGGCAACAACGTCTGTGGCCTCGCCAATGGCGGCGGCTATGCTGAATATTGCGTGCTGCCGGCCGGTCAGGCACTGCGGTTTCCGAATGGCTATGATGCCGTGCGCGCCGCGGCGGTCCCCGAAACCTTCTTCACCGTATGGGCCAATCTCTTCCAGATGGCCGGCCTTACCGAAGGCGAAAGCGTGCTGATCCATGGCGGCTCCAGCGGCATCGGCACGACGGCGATCCAGCTTGCTCGCGCTTTCGGCGCGACGGTCTACACGACGGCCGGATCGAAAGAAAAGTGCGAGGCGTGCGAGAAGCTCGGCGCGAAGCGGGCCATCAATTACAGGCAGGAAGATTTCGCCGAGGTCATCAACGCGGAAACGGCCCATGGCGTCGATATCATCCTCGACATGATCGGGGCTGCCTATCTGGAGAAGAATCTGGCGTCGCTCGCCCGCGACGGCTGCCTCTCGATCATCGCCTTCCTCGGCGGCGCCGTGGCTGACAAGGTCAATCTGCAGCCGATCATGGTCAAGCGCCTGACGGTGACCGGGTCGACCATGCGCCCGCGCACGGCAGAGGAAAAGCGGGCCATCCGCGACGACCTTGTCTCCCAGGTCTGGCCGCTGCTGGACGAGGGCACGATTGCCCCCGTCATTCATCGGGTATTTGCCTTTGACGATGTGATCGAGGCGCACCGGCTGCTGGAGACCAGCAACCACATCGGCAAGATCATGCTGAAGCTGGCTTGATCGTGACGGACATGGCGATGGCGATCAGGCCGGGCAGCGCCATCAGCGCGTAGAGCCAGGTCGCCGCCGACAGGCTTCCGGCTATGCCGCCCGGATGGGTCAGTCCCGCGCCGTTGACGATGACGCCGGCGAGCGCCGCACCGAATGCGCCGCCGAGCGACTGGACCATCGAGATCGCTGCCGATGCCTTGTCCTGCTCGGTGCGCCTGGCGATGCCGATGATCCTGGTGACGAGATGCGCCCAGCCGAGGCCGACGCTGAAGCCCATAAGGAACATGGCGACGACGGCGGGCGCGAGCTGTAGAAGATCGCCGAAGGAAGCAGTGGTCGCCATGAACGGGATCAAGGATGCGGTGGCGGCTGTTTCAAGGATACAGCCGGTTACGATGGCGACGGCCGCCTGCCTGCCCGAAAACGAGGCGCTGAAGAAAGCCCCGATCGTCCAGCCGAGCGCCACCAGCGCAACGAGATAGCCCGAGACCAAGGGCGTAACGCCATGCAGCGTCTGCAGGAAATAGGGGATGTAGATGTCGCTCGTCAGCACCAGCATGAGTGTGAACATCGTCAGATAGAGCCGCGAGATCGGGTTGGCGAGCATGACGGTGCCATATGGAAGCAGCCGTGTATCGCTCTTGCGCTCGATCAATACCATCGCCGTCACGAGCAGGATCGAAACGGCGATCAACACGATTTTATAGGATCCATGCTCACTCGTGCCCGCGATGCTGACCAGCAGGACGGCGGCAAGCAGAAGCACAATCTGGATAAGCGGCGTCTTGCCGTCCGCCCGGTCGTCGGCGACGCTTGGCAGCAGCCACCGCGCCGAAAGGGTCATCACGACGGTCAGCGGCACAAGGATGATGAAGGCCTCGCGCCAGGCGCCTCCGCCGGCGAAGATGCCGCCAAGCGTTGGCCCGAGTACCGTCGCCACGCCCCAGATGGCAGCATAGAGCGTGGAGGCTTTACGCCATAAGGGTGGGGGATAGACGAAACGAATGAAAGCGTAAGCCAGGCCGGACAGCATGCCGGCTCCATAGCCCTGCACGGCGCGGCCGACCAACAGCGCCGGCATTGACGGCGCGGCGGCGCAAATCAGGCTTCCTGCGCCGAAGGTGAGCGCTGCCGCAACATAGACGCTGCGCAAACCCATGCCCCGCGGCCGGATTGCAACGGTGATCGACCCTAGCACGCCGGCGGCGACGAAGAGCGTCGTCATCCAGGAGAACAATTCGAGGCCGCCAATATCCCGAACGATCGAGGGGGCGATAGTCGCGGTGATGTAGGATTCGACGGCGTAGAGCGTGACGCCACCGCCGAGCATCAGCGTCGCGGGCAGGAGCCTTGGCGAGAACAGTGTGAAGAGGGAGGCGGGTTCGGGTGGCACGGTGTTTTCGATGCTCGACATCGTTGATCCTCGGCATTTTCCCTAGTGGATGATTATTTTCCAAGTTATAAATTGGAAAATTGCATGACCACCAAATTAAAACAAGTTATAACTTGGAAAATGAATTGATCGCTGATTGAGTTCTGAATTTGATCCGACCGCGGCATCGGACCTGCTGTCGCGACGAAAGGATCGGAGCCGTCTCGGCTGCGGCCTTTTTGAGGGCGGTCGATGTCATCGGAGATTGGCAATCCGGGGTGCAGCGGCTATCACTGGCCAACTAGCAAATCAGAGGCTGCATCCCGTCATGTCCAATCCCGTCTGCGTCGAAGTCACCCGTGGTGCCCTGGTCGAAAGCCGCCATCGCGGCTCCGTCGTTGCGGTCGACGGAGAGGGGAAGCTGGTCTTTTCGGTCGGCGATATCGAACGGGGCGTGTTTCCGCGCTCCGCCTGCAAGGCGATGCAGGCTTTGCCGCTGGTCGAAAGCGGTGCCGCCGATGCATATGGTTTCGGCAACAGGGAGCTGGCGCTCGCCTGTTCCTCCCACAATGGCGAGGATGAGCATGTCGCGCTCGCCGCATCCATGCTCGCCCGCGCCGGTCGCGATGTCGGCACGCTCGAATGCGGCGCGCATTGGTCTTCCGATCTGAAGACAACAATCCATCAGGCCCGCACCATCGACAAGCCGACGGCGCTGCACAACAACTGCTCGGGCAAGCACGCGGGCTTCGTCTGCGCCTGCTGTCATCAGGATATCGATCCCAGAGGCTATGTCGGCTACGACCATCCGCTGCAACAGCAGATCCGCGATACGATGCAAAGCCTGACCGGGGCGGTTCTCGGCCATGACAATTGCGGCACGGACGGCTGCTCGATCCCGACTTATGCAGTGCCGCTCAAGGGGCTCGCGCACGGCTTTGCCAGGATGGCGACCGGCGTCGGCCTGGAGCCGTTGCGCGCCAAGGCGTCACGCCGGCTGTTCGAGGCCTGCATGGCCGAGCCGTTCTACGTCGCCGGCACCGACCGCGCCTGCACGAAGCTGATGCAGATCGCCCCTGGCCGCATTTTTGCCAAGACCGGCGCCGAAGGTGTCTTTTGTGCCGCGATCCCCGAGCAGGGCGTCGCCATCTCAGTCAAATGCGATGATGGCAATAGTCGCGCGGCTGAAGTGATGGTGACGACGGCGCTTGCCCGCTTCTTCGAAAAGGATGGCGAAGTTCATGCCGGCCTCATGGCCATGGCCAATAGGGCGTTCAAGAATTGGAACGGCATCCATGTCGGGAATATCAGGCCGGCGGCGGCTTTGACGGCGTAGTATTCCCCAGCCGATTTCGCTCGATTTTCGTTCTATTCGGCCGGCATGTGTTGCCGCACGACCCTGTATTCCTGCCAGATGAGAACCATGACCACCAGGTCGAAGACGGTGAGGATGATGAGCCCTATGCCGTGCGTGTCGGTGAAGCGATAGAGCTGGTAGGCAATGAAAAGCGCCAAAGCCACCAGCGATGCCGGGTAGGCCCACATCTTGCCTCTGAGCAAGCCGATGACGAGCAATACCTTCACCAACCCGTGGCTCAATAGGTAATAGGCATAGAAGTTCTTGGTGCCGACGGAGAAATCCTGCGCCCAGGCGAGTAGGTGCGTCGCAATGAAGTCCTTCGGATCGTTGAGGAGTTCAGGCTGTGTGATCCTGTTCGCCAGCCGAAGGATCGACTCGGTGCTGACGAGCGCAAGGACGATGCCGCCGATACATTCGATCAGTGCATGTGCTCCCTTCAACAGGACGCTGATTTCGAAGAGCTGGTGAATTCGGCGTTCGTTCATATGCGATCGTGACCCCTATGGGACGTTCTTGGTCGGCCTGATCGGCGGCCGTCATGAAACGCACCGATACCCGGCCGGCATAGGATCAATCTTCGGCCGGATCATGATCATTGCGAAGCAATTTCCAATGCCGCATTTTTTCCGGCCGTTGAATGGTGGCACTTTCATCACGCCATCAAGAGAGAAACCTCCGCATCGCGATAGGGCGCCAGGCATTCCTCGGGGACATCGGACGCTACGATTAACCCGGAGACGCCCGTCATCGGCAGGATTTGGCAAGGGGAGGCCGCGTCCAGCTTCTCGCGCGTTGCCAGCACATAGGTTTCCGCCGAACATTGCGCGATATGCCGCTTGATGGCGGCCTCCTCGAAGTCACCGGTCGAGAATCCGCGAGCGGGATGGATGGCGGTGACGCCGAGAAAGAACATGTCAGGCCTTATCGAAGCGATCGCCGCCATGGCCACCGCGCCCGTCGCTACCATCGAATGCTTGTAGAGCTTGCCACCGATCAGGATCACATCGGCGGCGGGATGATGTTCCAGCTCGCCGGCGATGGTCGGGCTGTGGGTGACGATGGTGACGGCGAGATCCTTCGGAAGGTGGCGGACAATCTCGGCGTTGGTGGTGCCGCCATCGAGAAACACGGTCTGGCCCGGACGAACCATCTTGGCCGCATAGGCGCCGAGCCGACGTTTCTCATCCGAAGAAACGCTTTGCCGGGCCGAGAAGTCCGGCAGGTCGGGCGAGAGCGGCAGCGCGCCGCCATGCACCCGCTTCAGCAGTTTTTCCCCAGCCATTTCCCGCAGGTCCCTGCGGATCGTGTCCTCGGAGAGGCCGAGATCATCGGCCAGCACCTTGGCGATGACTTGGCCGTCACGGCGCAGAATATCGAGAATGAGGGCTTTTCTCTGGCTGGTCAGCATGTCTGTTTCCGCACGATAATTCATGAATTTTCGTGAATATATCAGAATCGATTCGACATTCAAGAAAATATGCGCATATTCGTGCAAATTCCTGCAGTGAGCAGGAGGAAAAAGGAGATGTGACATGTTGATCCTGATCGCCGGGCCGTATCGCTCCGGCACCGGGGATGATCCCGCGAAAATGGCCGAGAATCTCAAGCGGCTGGAAGCACCGTCCTATGCTCTGTTCAAGGCCGGACATCTGCCTGTCATCGGCGAGTGGGTTGCCTTGCCGGTCTGGCATGGCGCCGGCGGCAAGAGCATCGGCGACGACCTCTATGAGGAGATCTTCCATCCGACTGCCGGTCGCCTGTTGCAGCTTTGCGAGGGCGTTTTGAGATTGCCGGGCGATTCCAAGGGCGCCGACAATGATGTTCGCATCGCCCGCGAGCGCGGCATTCCCGTCTGGTTCAAGCTGGAAGACGTGCCCGGCTGCACCTGATCGCCGGCCGCCCATCCTCGTGATCCGATGTCATGGGGATGGGCATGCCAGCTTGATCGATCAAAACCTTTTGTAGCGGCTATCAACGCCAGCCACTTCCGTATTTGCCCGGTTGCCTTTAGCTTTCCGCGGAGTCGAACCGAGGAAGAGAATATGCTGACACTCTATTTTGCACCCGGAAGCTGCGCGCTCGCCAGTTTGATTGCCCTGGAAGAGTCGGGTCTTGCCTATGAGCCCCGGCGCCTCATCCTTGCCAACGGCGATCAGCGCCAGCCGGAATATCTCGCCATCAACCCCAAGGGACGGGTTCCGGCGCTGGTGACCGACAAGGGCGTCATTACGGAAAATATTGCGATCATGACCTATATCGCCCAGATCGCGCCCGCGGCAAAACTTGCGCCGCTCGACGATCCCTTTGAATTCGCTGAGATGCAGGCCTTCAACAGCTATATCGCCTCCACCGTCCATGTGAACCATTCGCACAAGGGGCGCGGCTATCGCTGGACCGACGATGCGGCAGCAATCGAGACGATGAAGGCAAAAGTGCCGCAGACCATGGCCGAAAGCTTTGCATTGATCGAAGACAAGATGCTGAAGGGTCCTTGGGTCATGGGCGAGCAGTATACGGTCGCCGACGGCTATCTCTTCACCATGGAAAACTGGTTGCCCGGCGACGGCGTCGATCGCGATCGTTTCGCGAAGGTCAGCGCTCATTATGCCCGCATGCTTGAGCGCCCAGCCGTTCGGAAGGCGCTTGCCGTCGAGCAGGGCTGATCACATCTGGCGGAATGCCGCCAGAAGCTTCTTCGGGGCGCGGTACTGCCACGCCTCGATCAAGCGCTGCTGCAGTTCCTCGTCGCCGATCGCGGTAATGCGCAGGGGCAGGGACGGCCAGCCGACATAGTGATCGGTCTGAAAATAAATCTCCGGCGCCATCTCCATCAATTGCTCCTTGCGGTCGATGGGGATGGCCAGCACGACGGTCTCGTTGTTCTTGACCGTGACGAATGCTTTGCCGCCAACTTTGAAGGCGGGCAGGCCATAATGCGCACCAGGTTCGACGCCCGGCAGCTGCGCCCGCGCGACGAGCTGCTGCAGGCGGGCAGCGATGCTATCCATGTCGACAGGTGAGGTCATGCTCGTGCCGGGGATATAGAGTCTCTCTTACGCGCATTCTTCCGGCTGAATGATCCGTTTGTCCATAGGACGCCCCAGATTTTCCGGCATCAGCGGCAGATCGGCCAACTCCTCGAGCGACATGGCCGCAAGCGTTGGGTGTTGCAGCGGATCGTCTTCCGGTTTGCGATCCTCATCCAGCAAGTGACTGAAGAAAAGCTTCAATATAGACATGTCATGCCTCCTTGGATCTCCGCATCGATGCAACCATGAGGGCATCAGCCGGGCGGGCGGCGGCAGTTTTCAATTCCATGCTGCAATAATCGCGCCTATGCCCGCTTTATGCAATTGAGAATGACGAGATGCTGATATAGATATTCTATATGAAGAATCTCAACAGCGTTCATCTGAATGGTCTTCGCGCCGTCGAGGCGGTCGGCAGGCTTGGCTCCTTGCAAGCCGCCGCTGATGAGCTCGGGGTCACGATCGGCGCCGTCAGCCAACAGGTCATCAAGGCCGAGGCGCAGCTGGGCCGGCCGCTGTTCGAGCGCGCACCCAAGGGCATGACGACCACGGAGACAGGGACTTCGGTGCTGGCGCGGCTTCGGGAGGGATTTCAGGCGCTGTCGGCCGCAGTCGCCCTTGCGCAGCACAGGGACGACAATATTCTGACAATTTCAGTTGCGCCGGTTTTCGCTGCTCGTTGGTTGGTATACCGGCTTGATCGCTTCGCCAGCCGCCATCCGGATATCCGCCTGCGTATCGATGCCACCACACAGCTGGTCAACCCCGCAACGTCGGATGTCGATATCGGCATCCGGGTCGGCAGCGGGCATTGGTCGGGCGTCAAGTCCGAGCTGCTGCTGGCGCAGGAAATCTTTCCGGTCGTCACGCCGCAGATCGCCGCGACGCTTCGCGAACCCGCCGACCTGTTGAAAGTGCCCGTAGTCATCGACGGACACGCGATGTTCAAATGGGATGTCTGGCTTCGCGAGGCTGGGCTCTCCGGCCGCTGCATGGAAGAGCGGCACGTCTTCAACGACGCGTCGCTCTGCCTCGATGCTGCCATGGCGGGGCAGGGTGCGATGCTCGCCTGGCAGACGCTGGCAGCCTATGCGCTGGAGCAAAAGTGCCTCGTCGACCCCTTCGGCATCCGCGCCAGAACCGGCTTCGGCCATTATTTCATCACCGCCGAAGGTGCGCGCGAGGCGAAGAAGGTCACTGCCTTCAAGGCCTGGATCCGCGAGGAGATGGAAGAGAGCATGCGTCTCTTCCAATAGCTGGAATATCAGACCGGCTCCTTGCCGCGTGACGCCTGCATGGCCTTGTAGCCGTCGCGTGACTGGCAGCGTTCGATCCAGGCTTTCACCTGCGGATTGTTGTCGAAGAGTTCCTGTTCCGTCTGCGCATAGCGCAGCACTTCCGCCAGGTTGAGATCGGCGGCAGTGAAGCGGTTTCCGACGAGGTAATCCTGATTTTGCAGGTGCTTTTCCAGCACATCCAGCGGCTTTTTCAGCGAGCGGCAGGCAACCGCGATACCGGCCTTACCGGGCTCGCTATTCTCCTGGGCATTGTCATAGATGCGGACGATCGCGACGCTGTAGGGCTCGACTTCGGTCGCGGCCCACATGGTCCACATCGACATCATGCCTTCCTCTTCGACCGTCTTGCCGGCGAGCGGGCCGCCATATTTGCGGGCGAGATAGAGGTTGATGGCAAGCGATTCATGCATGATGAGGTCGCCGTCCTTGATGCAGGGGATCATGCCCATCGGATTGACGGCCAGAAACTCCGGCGACATCGTGTTGATCGGGGCATCGGCGGCAAGCGGATTGGCGACACGGCCAGCCTGGATGACCGGCACGGAGTTGAACTCGATGCCGATCTCCCTAGCCATCCAGTAGTTGCGCGATGCACGCGAGCGATAGACGCCATAGATCGTCAGCATGTCGTTCTCCCGAGTTTTTGAGTCGAGCGAGGTTATTGGCGGGTACTGGCGAAAGGAAGGGGTATCCGCTGATATCCGGATCAAAGCTTGTGATGGATGGGGGGTGTCGGGGCCGCCCCGTCCTTCGAGGCATTTCTGCGCTGTGCTCCGAAATGCACCTCAGGATGAGGCGGGGCTAGCCTTACGGCTTGCAGTGAAAAGGCAGGGTGATGTTGGAGGCTAGCTGCGAAGGACCAGCCCTCACCCTGAGGTGCGGAGGCTGCAAGCCGGAGCCTCGAAGGGCGAGGGCGGATGGTGGGCGCCGGAGACAAGCACGAAAATATCCGCAAGCCGCCCGAAATCTTTGCAAATCATGCTGCCGATGCCCAGCCTTCGTTCGGAAATTAGTGACCGTGCATGTTACATTCGAGTCGTGGTTTCATTGGATGCGGTAGGAGGCATTCGGTGAAAACGCATATGCGCAATCGGTGACTGCGATCTCGGGAGGAGAGCAGATGCTTGCAACCAGCGTATCGCTAGACGACAAATATACCGCAGAGGACGGCCGGGTTTTCATGACCGGCCTGCAGACGCTGGTGCGACTGCCCATGACCCAGATGCGGCGTGACCACGCCGCCGGTCTCAATACGGCAGCCTTCATTTCAGGCTATCGCGGCTCGCCCCTCGGCGGTTACGACCAGCAGCTCCTGAAAGCCAAGACTTACCTGGACGCCCACGACGTTACCTTTCAGCCCGGCATCAATGAAGATCTTGCGGCCACCGCCGTCTGGGGCACGCAGCAGGTCGGCCTATCGCCTGGTGCGCGCAAGGATGGCGTGCTCGGCATCTGGTACGGCAAAGGCCCCGGCGTCGACCGCTCCGGCGACGTGCTGAAACATGCCAACGCTGCCGGCACATCGAAGCACGGCGGCGTCCTCTGCTTTGCCGGCGACGACCATTCCGCCAAGTCCTCCACCATTCCGCACCAGACCGACCATGATTTCATGTCGGCCGTCATTCCGGTCCTCTATCCCTCATCCATTCACGAATTCCTCGAATACGGCCTGCTCGGCATCGCCATGTCACGCTATTCCGGCTGCTGGGTCGGCATGAAGTTCATCGCCGACACCGTCGAGACGACGGCTGCCGTCGATCTATCGAGCGAAAGGCGGCAATTCGTGCTGCCGACCGATTTCGAGCTGCCGCCCGGCGGCCTCAACCTTCGCTGGCCCGATCCGCCTCTGGTGCAGGACGATCGTCTGCAGACCTACAAGGCCTATGCCGCCATCGCCTTTGCCCGCGCCAATCGCGTCGATGAAGTGACCCATGACGTGCCCAATGCCCGGTTCGGTATTATCTCCTCGGGCAAGGCCTATGAGGATGTGCTGCAGGCGCTGCGCGAGCTGGAGATCGGCCCGAAGGAAATGGCCGCGATCGGCCTGCGCATCCTCAAGGTCCGCATGCCCTGGCCGCTGGAGCCGGAGGCCGTGCGGCATTTTTCCGAGGGGCTGGACGAGGTGCTTGTCGTCGAGGAACGGCGCGAGATCATCGAAAATCAGATCAAGCAGCAGCTCTTCAACTGGCGCGCCGATGTCCGCCCCCGCATCGTCGGCAAGTTCGACGAACACGACAAACCCTATCTCAGCCTTTCGGCCGCACTGACCGTAGGTGCTGTCGCCAGAGCCATCGCGGGGCGCATCGTCAAGCTCGATCTCGATCCGTCGTTGCACGACCGCATCGCTGCCAAGCTCGCCTATCTCGCCGAGCGCGGCCAGATCAGCCGCAGCCATGTCGCGCCGGTGAATCGCACACCGTTCTTCTGCTCCGGCTGTCCGCACAATACGTCCACCCGTGTTCCCGAGGGCAGCCGCGCCATCGCCGGCATCGGTTGCCACTACATGGTCACCTGGATGGACCGCAACACCGAGACCTTCACCCAGATGGGCGGCGAGGGCGTGCCCTGGACGGCGATTGCCCGCTACACCGACGAAAAGCACATGTTCGTCAATCTCGGCGACGGCACCTATTTCCACTCCGGCATTCTCGCCATCCGCCAGTCCGTCTCCGCCAAGGTCAACGTCACCTACAAGCTGCTCTATAACGACGCTGTCGCGATGACCGGCGGACAGCAGATCGACGGCTATCTGACGCCGGAGCTGGTGACGAAGCAGCTGCATAACGAGGGCGTCACGCCGATCTACCTGCTCTCCGACAATCCCGGCGTCTATCGTGCCTCCGAGCTCGCGCCTGGCGTCAAGGTATTGCACCGCGACCATATCGATCAGGTGATGCTGACGCTGCGCGAGACGCAGGGCTGTTCGGCGATCGTCTATGTCCAGACCTGTGCGGCGGAAAAGCGCCGCCGCCGCAGTCGCGGCCTGATGGAGGATCCGGCCAAGCGCGTCTTCATCAATCCGGCCGTTTGCGAGGGCTGCGGCGATTGCTCGGTGCAATCCAACTGCATTTCCGTCGAGCCGCTGGAGACGGAGTTCGGCCGCAAGCGCCAGATCAACCAGTCGAGCTGCAACAAGGACTTCTCCTGCGTCAAAGGCTTCTGCCCTTCCTTCGTGACGGTCCATGGCGGCAAACGCCGCAAGCGGAAGGCGCTGGAACATGCGGATGTTGAAGTGCCGATGCCGGAGATCCCCGTCATCGGCGAACGGCCGTGGAATATCGCCATTGCTGGCGTCGGCGGCACCGGCATCCTGACCATCGGCGCCATTCTCGGCATGGCCGCCCATCTCGATGGCAAGGTGCCGATGATCCTCGACATGGCCGGCCTCGCGCAAAAGGGCGGCGCTGTCATGAGCCATCTGCGTATCGGTCTCAACCAGGCTGATGTCACCTCGTCGCGTATCGTCAATGGCGGCGCCGATCTGCTGTTATCAGCCGACGAAGTGGTCGGCGCGTCCAAGGATGCGATCACGCTCTGCTCTTCGATGCGCACCACGGCCATCGTCAATACCGGCCTGATGCCGGTCGCCGATTTCGTCCGCAACCGCGATTTCGATTTCAAGGTCGGCTCGGTGCAGCATGCGATCGCCAAGACCGTGAGCGATAAATCCGTCTTCCTCGATTTCGGCCATGTTGCCACCGAGGTCACCGGCGACGCCATGTCGACCAATATCATGCTGACCGGCTTTGCCTGGCAGCGCGGCTTGTTGCCGTTGTCGCTCGAAGCGATCGAAAAGGCGATCGAGCTCAACGGCGTCGCCGTCAAGGCCAGCCTCGCTGCCTTCCATTGGGGCAGGCTTCTCGCCCATGATCCGCAATCGGTACACGACATGATGGCCGAGCCGGAGACTGGCAAGACGCTGGCGGACATGAGCCTGGATGAACTCATCAAGCACCGCAAGGCGCATCTGATGGCCTATCAGAATGCTGCGCTTGCCGATCGCTATGCCGCGTTCGTCGCCCGCGCCAACGCCCTGGCCGCAAGGGAGCGCCTTTCGGACAAGGTGCCCTTCGCCGTTGCCGTCACCTATGCGCGGGTGCTCGCCTATAAGGACGAATACGAGGTGGCGCGGCTTCTGACCGATCCTGCCTTTGAAGCGCATCTTCGCGACGAGATGGAAGGCGATTTCAAGCTGGCCCTCAATCTCGCCCCGCCTATCCTTGGCGGCAAGGATCCGAACGGCCGGCCGAAGAAGCGCGAATTCGGTGCCTGGATTCTGCCGCTGCTGCGCATGCTTGCGCCGATGAAACGCCTGCGCGGCACGGCCCTCGACCCCTTCGGCTACATGGCGGAGCGCCGGCTGGAGCGCCGCCTGATTGCCGAATATGAGGGGATCGCCGGGCGTGTGCTTGCGGGCCTCAATCACGACAATGAGGCGGAAGCCCTTGCCATCCTCTCATTGTTCGATGAGATAAGAGGCTTCGGCCCGGTCAAGGAGGAGGCTGCCCGAAAGATCATGGCCAGGATTGTCGACAAGCTGAAGGCCTATGAGGCGCCGCGGGAGAAGCAGCATGTTCCGGCCGACGCGGCCTGACGGCTTCCGGGCGGATATGAAGCAGACATATCCATAGATGCGTTTGGGAAGTAGGGGAGGAGAAGCCGGATGTTTGAAGGGGGATTGAACTTCGCGCTTGGCGAGGAGATCGACGCGCTGCGCGACCAGGTGCGCCGCTTTGCCGACCGCCGCATTGCACCGTTTGCCGACGAGATCGATCGCAACAACAGTTTCCCGACGCATTTGTGGCGGGAGATGGGCGAACTAGGCCTGCTCGGCATTACCGTCGATGACGCCTATGGCGGCGCCGGCCTCGGCTATCTCGCGCATACCGTTGCCATGGAAGAGATCAGCCGCGCCTCCGCCTCCGTCGGCTTGAGTTATGGCGCCCATTCCAATCTCTGCGTCAACCAGATCCACCGCAACGGCACGACGGAGCAAAAGGAGCGCTACCTGCCGAAGTTGGTTTCCGGCGAGCATGTCGGCGCGCTTGCCATGTCCGAGCCTGGCTCGGGATCGGACGTGGTGTCGATGAAGCTGCATGCCGAAAAGCGCGGGCGCGGCTACGTGCTGAATGGCACCAAGATGTGGATCACCAACGGCCCGGACGCCGATGTCCTCGTCGTCTATGCCAAGACCTCGCCAGATGCCGGACCGCGCGGGATCACTGCCTTCATCGTCGAGAAGGGCTTTGCTGGTTTCTCCGTCGGCCAGAAGCTCGATAAGCTCGGCATGCGCGGCTCGAATACCTCGGAGCTGATCTTTCTCGATTGTGAAGTGCCCGAGGAAAATGTGCTCGGCCAGGTCGATGGCGGCGCTCGCGTGCTGATGTCGGGCCTCGATTATGAGCGCGTCGTACTATCAGGCGGCCCCGTCGGCATCATGGCGGCTTGCATGGACGTCGTGCTGCCTTACCTGCATGAGCGCAAGCAGTTCGGCCAGTCGATCGGCGAGTTCCAGCTCATGCAGGGCAAGCTTGCCGACATGTATGTGACGATGAATGCCGCCCGCGCCTATGTCTATGCGGTCGCCGCCGCCTGCGATCGCGGCGAGACGACCCGCAAGGATGCGGCCGGCTGTATTCTTTACTCCGCCGAAAAGGCGACGGCCTTGGCGCTCGAATGCATCCAGGCACTCGGCGGCAATGGCTATACCAACGACTATCCGGCCGGCCGGCTGCTGCGCGACGCCAAACTCTACGAGATTGGCGCAGGCACCTCCGAAATCCGGCGCATGCTGATTGGCCGCGAATTGTTTGCCGAAACTGCCTGATTGCGCAATTCCATTCCCATTAACGGTGAAGCCGCATGACCGTCCTGAAATCAGAGATATCGACGCATACGGATCGCTTCAGGGACAATCGTGCCGCCATGCTGGAGGCGATCGGCGTGGCGGAAGCTGCAGCCCTGCAGGCGGCGGAAGGCGGCGGGGCGCCGGCGCGTGAGCGTCATGTCAGCCGGGGCAAGATGCTGCCGCGCGACCGGGTGATGGGACTGATCGATCCCGCAACACCGTTTCTGGAGATCGGCACGACGGCAGCCCATGGCCTCTATGGCGGCGACGCACCGGGAGCCGGCCTGATCGCCGGCATCGGCCGGGTCTCCGGCCGCGATTGCATGATCGTCTGCAACGATGCGACGGTCAAAGGCGGCACTTATTATCCCGTCACGGTGAAGAAACATCTGCGAGCGCAGGAGATCGCGGCGGAAAACGATCTGCCCTGCCTCTATCTGGTCGATTCCGGCGGCGCCAATCTGCCGAACCAGGATGAGGTCTTTCCCGATCGCGATCATTTCGGCCGCATCTTCTACAATCAGGCCAATATGTCGGCGGCCGGCATTCCGCAGATCGCCGTGGTCATGGGTTCCTGCACGGCAGGCGGCGCCTATGTGCCCGCCATGTCCGACGAGGCCATCATCGTCGAAGGGCAGGGCACGATCTTTCTCGCCGGCCCGCCCTTGGTCAAGGCAGCGACCGGCGAGGTTGTTTCGGCCGAAGATCTCGGCGGCGGCGATGTCCACACGCGCCTTTCCGGCGTTGCCGACCACCTGGCGCGCGACGACGCGCATGCGCTTGCTCTTGCCCGGCAGGCGGTCGCCAATCTTAATCGCCGCAAGCCTGTCACCGTCGAGCTGCTTGCGCCTGAGCCGCCGCTTTACGATGCGGAGGAAATCCTCGGCATCGTCCCCTCCGATCCGCGCACGCCCTATGACGTCCGCGAGGTGATCGCCCGCATCGTCGACGGCTCGCGCTTCGATGAGTTCAAGGCGCGCTACGGTGCGACGCTGGTCTGCGGCTTTGCCCATGTCCACGGCATTCCCGTCGGCATTATCGCCAACAATGGCGTGCTGTTTTCGGAATCGGCGCTGAAGGGCGCGCATTTCGTCGAGCTTTGCTCGCAGCGCAAGATCCCGCTGGTCTTCCTGCAGAACATCACCGGCTTCATGGTCGGCAGAAAATACGAGACGGAGGGCATCGCCAAGAACGGTGCCAAGCTGGTGACGGCGGTAGCGACAACGAAAGTGCCGAAGATCACCATGCTGATCGGCGGCTCCTTCGGCGCCGGCAATTACGGCATGGCTGGCCGTGCCTGTTCGCCGCGCTTCCTCTGGACCTGGCCCAACAGCCGCATCTCCGTGATGGGCGGCGAGCAGGCGGCCGGTGTGCTTGCAACGGTGCGCGGCGAGGCGCTGGCCCGTGCCGGCAAGCCCTGGACGAAAGAGGACGAGGCTGCCTTCAAGGCGCCGACGCTGAAGATGTTCGAAACCCAGAGCCATCCACTCTATGCCTCGGCCCGACTTTGGGACGACGGCATCATCGATCCGCGCAAGAGCCGCGATGTCTTGGCGCTGTCGCTTTCGGCCGCGCTCAATGCGCCGATCGAAGACACACGCTTCGGCTTGTTCAGGATGTAAGGAGATTGAGATGAAACGCGATGCCATCAATGCCAAGAACGCGCCGCAGCCGCGCGGCGGCTATGCCCAGGCGGTAAAGCTCGAGAATTTCGAGAAACTGCTGTTCATCAGCGGCCAGATTCCGACGAATGCCGACGATACGCTTCCCGAGGGATTCCAGGCCCAGGCCCGCCAGGTCTGGCTTAATATCGATGCCCAGTTGAAAGCGGCCGGCATGGGCAAGGCCGATATCGTCAAGGTGACGACCTTTCTTGCCGACCGTCATCACACGATGCAGAACCGCGAGATCCGCAGTGAATATCTGGGTTCGCTCACGCCGGCCATGACGGTGGTGATAGCAGGTATTTTCGATACGGCCTGGCTGCTCGAAATCGAGGTTATCGCCGCGCAATAGGGACTGTCGATGTTTTCGAAGATACTGATCGCCAATCGCGGGGAAATCGCCTGCCGGATCATCCGCACGGCAAGGCGCCTGGGCGTTCGCACGGTCGCCGTCTATTCGGATGCGGATATCGGCGCGATGCATGTGGGGCTGGCCGATGAGGCCATCCATATCGGCGCGGCCGCCGCCGGCGAAAGCTATCTTTCGAAGGAGAAGATCATTGCCGCCGCCGAGCGGGCCGGCGCGGAAGCCATTCACCCCGGCTACGGCTTCCTCTCGGAGAATGCCGATTTTGCCGATGCGGTGGAGAAGGCTGGTCTGGTCTTCATCGGCCCGTCGCCGGCCTCGATCCGGGCCATGGGTCTCAAGGATGCGGCCAAGGCACTGATGGAGCGGGCCGGCGTGCCGGTCGTTCCCGGCTATCATGGCGAGATGCAGGAGCCGGGCTTTCTGGCCGAGCAGGCTGATGGGATCGGTTTTCCGGTGCTGATCAAGGCGCGGGCGGGCGGCGGCGGCAAGGGCATGCGCCGCGTCGACCGGCCGGGGGATTTTCCGGATGCATTGGAAGCGGCGCGGCGCGAGGCGAAATCGGCCTTCGGCGATGAGGCCGTGCTGATCGAGAAATATCTGCTACAGCCCCGCCACATCGAAATCCAGGTTTTCGGGGATAGCCAGGGCAACGTCGTGCATCTCTTCGAACGCGATTGCTCGCTGCAGCGCCGGCACCAGAAGGTGATCGAGGAGGCGCCGGCGCCCGGCATGACGCAGGAGATGCGTAGCGCCATGGGCGAGGCGGCGGTGCGGGCGGCAAGGGCTATCGACTATCGTGGCGCCGGCACGGTGGAGTTCATCGCAGATGTCTCCGACGGACTGTCTCCGGATCGCTTCTTCTTCATGGAAATGAATACCCGCCTGCAAGTCGAGCATCCCGTCACTGAGGCGATCGCCGGCGTCGATCTGGTGGAATGGCAGTTGCGTGTTGCGAGCGGCGAGCCGTTGCCGAAGACGCAGGACGAACTCAGCATAAACGGTTGGGCCTTCGAAGCGCGCATCTACATCGAAGACCCGTCGCGTGGCTTCCTGCCGGCAACCGGCACGCTGTCGCATCTCCGCTTTCCCGAAGGCGATGTCCGCCTCGATGCGGGCGTGCGCGAGGGGGATAGCATCACGCCGCACTACGATCCGCTGATCGCCAAGCTGACGGTCCACGCGCCGGATCGTCCGGCTGCGCTTGCCAGGCTGACGAGGGCTTTGGAGCAGACGCAGGTGGCGGGAACCACCACCAATCTCGATTTCCTCATCCGCCTCAGCCGCCAGCCGGATTTCTTCGCCGGTCATCCGGATACGGGGCTGATTGATCGGGAAGCAGAGGCCCTGACATCGGCGCAACAGCCTGACGATGCGGCGCTCGCTATCGCAGCCATTGTCGAGGCAGGCGGCTTTGCCCGGCCCGATGGAAGTGATCCCTGGCGCGCGCTCGGCGCCTGGCAGCTCTGGGGCGAAATGAGCCGGCCCGTCACGCTGCATTTCGGCAGCGGGCAGACGAATTGCCGCGTGATCGCAAAAGGTGGGCAATTTTTCAACGTCGCTTTCGATGATCGCACCATTCCGGTCCGTCTCCTGGCAAATGGTGGTGGCGCCTGCCGTGTCGAGATCGACAGCCGGCAATCGAGTGTTGATATCTTCGAAGCGTTGAATGGCATGACGCTGTTCCTCGATGGACGCACGCATCATTTCCATCGTCCCGATCCGTTGGACGGTGCGGAAGAGGCGGCCGCCGGCGGCGATCGGCTGATTGCCCCGATGCCGGGCCTCGTCAAGATCGTCCGCGTGCGGGAAGGCGATGCGGTAGCGAAGGGGCAGGCGCTGATCGTGATGGAAGCCATGAAGATGGAGCTGACGCTGACGGCGATGCGCGACGGCGTCGTGGAGAGCCTGCATATCGGCGAGGGCGATCAGACAAGCGAGAGCGCCGTGCTTCTGCTGCTCCGCCCGGAGGATACGGCATGATTGAGGAACTCTCCAACCATGTCACGATAGTCGAGATGGCACCGCGTGACGGCCTGCAGAACGAAAAGCAGCCGATCGATACGGCAAGCAAGATCGAGTTGGTGAACCTGCTCTCCGATTGCGGTTTCGAGCGCATCGAGGTCACCAGCTTCGTCAGCCCGAAATGGGTGCCGCAGCTTGCCGATGCCGCCACCGTCATGGCCGGGATAGAGCGCAGACCAGGTGTGCGCTATGCGGCGCTGACACCGAACATGCAGGGTTTCGAGGCGGCCCTTGCGGCCGGTGCCGGCGAAGTGGCGATCTTCGCGTCCGCGTCCGAAACATTCTCCATGCGCAATATCAATTGCTCCATAGCCGAGAGCATCGAGCGTTTCCGGCTGGTGGCGGCAGCGAGCCGCGATCACGGCGTTCCGCTGCGCGGCTATGTCAGCTGTGTCGTCGAATGCCCCTATGAAGGGCGGGTGCCGCCGGAGAAGGTTGCCGATGTTGCCTGGCAATTGCGGGCGCTGGGCTGCTATGAAATCAGCCTCGGCGATACGATCGGCAGGGGCACGCCGGAGGCTGTCGACAGGATGCTTGCGGCGGTTCTGGGCGAGCTTCCTGTCACCGCGCTGGCTGGCCATTTTCATGACACGTCCGGGCGAGCGCTCGACAATATCGCCGTCGCCTTGGAGCGTGGCCTGCGGGTGTTCGATGCGGCCGCCGGCGGCCTCGGCGGCTGCCCCTTCGCACCCGGCGCAAAAGGCAATGTCGATACGGTGGCCGTGCATGACTATCTGGTTTCGCGCGGCTTCCGGACTGGCCTTGACGAAGAGAAGCTCGCCCGTGCCGCCGCTTTCGCACGAAGCCTGAGGAGTGCCGCATGATATCGAAAACGATCCATGTCCTCGTCGATGAGCGTGGTGTCGCCCAGCTGACGCTGGCGCGCCCGGAAAAGCACAACGCCCTGTCGGCAGAGATGATCGATGACTTGACCGCTGCAATCCATGATCTCGGCCATGACAAAACTGTCCGGGTCGTCGTGCTTGCAGGCGAGGGGGCAAGCTTTTGCGCCGGCGGCGATCTCGGCTGGATGCGCGCCCAATTCGACGCAACGCGCGCCGGGCGCATGGTTGAAGCCCGCCGGCTGGCTATGCTTTTCAAAGCATTGAACGAATTGCCCAAGCCGCTGGTCGCCCGCGTTCACGGCAATGCCTTCGGTGGCGGCATCGGCATCCTCAGCGTTTGTGACATGGTGATTGCCGCGTCCACGGCACGCTTCGGTCTGACGGAGGTGCGCCTCGGCATCATCCCCGCCACCATCAGCCCCTATGTTGTTGCCCGCATCGGCGAGGCAAATGCCCGTCCGCTCTTCCTCTCGGGCAAGATCATCGATGCCTGGCAGGCGCATGCCGCCGGCCTGCTTTCCCGTGTCGTCCCCGAGGAGTCGCTGGACGAAGCCGTCGGGGCGGAAGTCCGCCATTTCCTCGCCGCTTCCCCGCAAGCTGCAGCCCGTGCCAAGGCGCTGGCTCGCTCGGTCGGCAGGCCGATCACCGATGGCATGATCGATCACGTTGTCGAGCAGCTGGCGGATGCGTGGGAAAGCGAGGAGGCGAAAGAGGGTGTGACTGCCTTCTTCGAAAAGCGACCGCCGAACTGGCGAGAGGCCTAGACGACCCTGTTACGCTCGATGGTCAGTTGCGGGAACTCGCTGTTTCCCGCCGCCAGGTCGCCGGAAGCTGGCTTGTCCCAGCGAAAGCCCATGATCGCGCCTTTCTCCATCTCCTGGAAGAGATTGTCTGAGATGAGCGCCGAGCCGGCGCCATCCGCCACCGATACGACGCAGCCGATGCCGGCATGGCGGATGATGTTGCCCGTGGCGACCACGTTGCGAAGATAGGGCCCCCAGCCGAGCTTCAGGCCCCAGAGCGGTGCGTTCTCGATGATGTTATCGGCAACCAGCGTGTCGGCCTCGGCTGATATCCCGATGCCGAAGCCGCTTTCCTGAGCGTAAGGGGCCGTTAGCGACAGGTTGCGGACGATATTGCCCGTCACGGTGGCGAGCCGGCCGCCCTTGTCGAAATTGGCAACAGCAATGCCGTTTGCCGCGCCGTCGATCAGGTTGTTGTTGATGACGGCGCCTTCGAATTCGAATTCGCAGAAGATCGCCGTCTCGCCGGAGCGCAGGCATTGATTGCCCGATATCTGGACGTTCGATGCTGAATTGGCACGGATCGCGGTGAAGGCGCTATCGGCAATACGGTTGCCGGAAACCAGCACGCCGTCTGCGCGGAAAACGTTGATGCCATTGCCGTTCTGGCCGGTGCCGCCGCTATTGGCGCCGATGCGGGCTATGCGGTTGTCGGTGACGCTGCTGCCATCCTCGGCCTTCTCCCAGCGATGGATGAGGATACCGCCATTGCCGCAATCCTCGACGCTATTGCCAGTTACCGTCAATCCGGCCGATTGGACGGAATAGATGCCGGCCTCGGCGGCCCCTGATATGCGGCTGCGCTCGATCCGGCCGCCGCAGCGCTCCAGTTGCAGCGCATGCTTGCGGCTGCCGGCAATCAAGCAATTGTCGATCAGCACCTCGTCGACGCCGGTGAATTGCAGGAGACCGCCGGCATAATCGGCAAGCCAGCGATTGCCGCCATCGAACACGATGCCGGACAGCTCGATGTGCCTGGCCTTGTCGACGTTCATCAGGTGGCCGTCACCACCATAGACGAGGCGTGTGGCGCCGGGCACGCCGGTGATGCGGGTATTATCAGGCAGCGTCAGGTTCGAGACGGTGTAGTTGCCCGGCGGCAGGAGGAGAGGCATGTTGTTGCGCGCGGCATTGTCGATCATCGCCTGCAGCTTGCCGCTCTTGATATCGCTGGTGCCCGGTGTCGCCTTGTAGGCAATAGCGTCGATCGGGCCGCGCAGCTCGGCGCCGTTCATCTTCGCAAGTGGGGCAGCGAAGATACGGGGCGCAAACAGGCCGGCGGCGGCAGAAGCGGCCACAGAGGCGATGAAGGCGCGGCGCTGGATCATTGCGAACTCCCGAAACAACACTCTGTAAGCAGAAATCATGCCACGCGCATCTGTCTCGTTTTGGCACGTAAGCAGCGCAGAATCGGCGACTTGGAAGCTTTCATCTTGCGCGTCGGGCCTGCGCTTATTGTTTCGTTTACCGATCCGGCTCGGACGATGGCTGGAATTCGATCGGTTCGCGCTATGGGCGACTCGCGGCACATGCTAACTCTCCGGCATGCGGATCGCAGCCTTTCAACGTATGGCACTCTTCGACGCCGTCGGGCAGGCGGCGGAAGTTTTGGCGCGCGATCTGGCATGGGCGGAAGCACAAGGCATCGACCTTGCCCTTTTCCCCGAATGCTACCTTCAGGGACACAGCTACAACAAGGCAATTGCCAGGCGGCGCGCCCTCTCTCTCGATGATCCCACCCTGAATGCCTTGGTCGGCCGCTGCGGGTCGGCAAGGACGACCGCGATCATCGGGCTTTTCGAGCGGCGAGGGGAGGCGATCTACAACAGCGCAATCGTCGTAAGAGCAGGCCAGATAATCGGGGTCTATGCCAAGGCGCATCCCCTCGAAAGCGGCTGCACGCCAGGAACGGATTTTCCTATCTGGACGCTGGACGATTGGCGCTTCGGCATCAATATCTGCGCGGATCTCAGATATCCCTACACGGCATCCCGGCTTGCCAGAAAGGGTGCCGGCCTCATCTGCAATCCCGTCAACCTGATGCTTCGCCCGCACAAGGCGGAGATGTGGCATAAACCGGCCATATCGAGCCTGCAAATATGCGCCAAGCATTCGGGATGTTGGGTCATGTCGGCCGACGTCGTCGGCAGCAATGACGATGGTTGGCTGAGCTATGGCAGCTCAGCGATCGTCGATCCGAACGGCGTCGTCGTTGCGAAGGCGAAACCTTACAGCGAGGATGTGCTGGTCTTCGATCTGCCCGATCGACAGCATGATGGCAAATTCGATCAAAAAGCTGATGTCATCGCTACATAATCGCGCAAATCACGCTATCCTTTCATCCATGAGACCAGAACAACTGCTTTATCCAGCGCCCGAGGGATTGTTCTGTCCGATCGGCGGCTTCTATATCGACCCCGTGCAGCCGGTCGAACGGGCGCTGGTCACGCATGGCCATTCCGACCATGCCCGCTCCGGCCATACCCATGTGCTCGCCACGCGCCAGACCCTGGATATCATGCGTATTCGTTACGGCACCGGCTTTGCCGGATCGGAACAGGCGGTTGGCTTCGGCGAGGAAGTGGTGATCAACGAGGTTAAGGTGCACTTCCATCCGGCCGGTCATGTTCTCGGCTCGGCGCAGATCGCCGTGGAAAAGGACGGGCTGCGGATCGTCGTCTCTGGGGATTACAAGCGCCGGCCGGATCCGACCTGCGCCGCCTATGTGCCTGTTCCCTGCGATGTCTTCATCACCGAGGCTACCTTCGGGCTGCCGGTGTTCCACCATCCCGATCCGATGGCGGAGACACAGAAATTTCTGGCTTCCCTTCGCCAATTCCCGGAGCGCACCCATCTGATCGGCGCCTATGCGCTCGGAAAGGCACAGCGCGTCATCCGGCTGTTGCGCGATGCCGGCTACGACAAGCCGATCTATATTCACGGCGCGCTCGAGACCCTGTGCGATTACTACATCAGCCAGGGCATCGCGCTTGGCGAATTGCGGCCGGCAACGGTGGAAAGCCGCGATCAGTCGATCTTCCAGGGCGCCGTCGTCGTCGGCCCGCCTTCGGCTTTTTCCGATCGCTGGGCAAGGCGGTTTCATGATCCGCTGCCGGCCTTTGCCTCCGGCTGGATGCTGGTGCGCCAGCGCGCCAAACAGCTTGGCGTCGAGCTGCCGCTGGTCATATCGGACCATTGCGACTGGCCGGAGCTGACCGAGACGATTTCCGAATTGAAGCCGGGCGAGGTCTGGGTCACCCACGGCCGCGAGGAGGCGCTGGTGCGCTGGTGCGAGCTGCAGGGGGTCGCCGCGAAGCCCCTGCACCTCATCGGCTATGAAGACGAGGGCGATTGATGAAAGCCTTTGCCGATCTTCTCGACCGCCTGGTGCTGACGCCGAGCCGCAATGGCAAGCTGAAGCTGCTGACCGATTATTTCCGCGATACGCCGGACCCCGATCGCGGTTATGGTCTTGCCGCCATCGCCGGCACGCTCGATGTGCGCAATGTCAAGCCCGCGATGCTGCGCGAACTCGTTTTGGAGCGCATGGACGACGTGCTGTTCCGCTATTCCTACGACTATGTCGGCGATCTCGCCGAGACCATCTCGCTGGTCTGGGATAGGGAAAGCGACATCGTCCGCCCGGCTGGCGAGCAGCCCAGGCTCGGCGAGGTCGTCCGCAGCATGAATGCGCTGGGGCGTACCGAGGTGCGCAGCTTTGTCCGCGACCTGCTTGATCGGCTTGATACGTCGGGCCGTTTCGCCTTCCTGAAGCTCGCCACTGGCGCCTTGCGCATCGGCGTATCGGCCCGGCTCGCCAAGCAGGCGCTGGCCGAACTGAGCGGCAAGGACGTGACCGAAATCGAAACGCTGTGGCATGGTCTGCAGCCACCCTATGAGAGCCTGTTCCGATGGCTTGAGGGGCGGGGGGAGCGGCCGGTGCTGGCGACGCCGGCGATCTTCCATTCCGTCATGCTCGCCAATCCGGTCGAGGCAGGCGATCTTGATGGGCTCGACCCGAAAGACTTCGCGGCCGAATGGAAATGGGATGGCATCCGCGTCCAGCTTTCGCGCGCCGGGCCCACGAGCAAGCTTTATTCCCGCTCCGGCGACGATATCTCCGGCGCCTTTCCCGATATCGTCGATGCGATGAGCTTCGAAGGCGTCATGGATGGCGAGCTGCTGATCGGCGGCACGGTGCGCTCCAACAACCCGACGCGCAGCTTTTCAGACCTGCAGCAACGCCTCAACCGCAAGACGGTGACGGCGAAGATGCTGGAGGAATATCCCGCCTTCATCCGCGCCTATGATCTGCTGTTCGACGGCGCGGAGGATGTGCGCGGTCGCGGCTTTCTCGATCGGCGCGAGCGGCTGACCGAAATCGTCGAGGCGGCACCCCATGACCGCTTCGATCTTTCGCCCCTCGTCGATTTCACCTCCTGGGAGGAACTGGAGCGGCTGCGCTCCTCGCCGCCCGATCCGGTGATCGAAGGCGTGATGATCAAGCGTCGCGACAGCGCCTATCTTGCCGGACGGGCCAAGGGACCCTGGTTCAAGTGGAAGCGCGATCCCTACAATGTCGATACCGTGCTGATGTACGCGCAGCGCGGCCATGGCAAGCGTTCCAGCTATTATTCCGATTTCACCTTTGGCGTCTGGTCGATGACGCCGGAGGGCGAGCAACTGGTGCCTGTCGGCAAAGCCTATTTCGGTTTCACCGATGCCGAGCTGGAAGTGCTCGACAAATTCGTGCGCGACAACACGGTCGACCGCTTCGGTCCGGTGCGGGCGGTGCGCGCCGACCGTGATTTCGGTTTCGTTCTCGAAGTCGCCTTCGAGGGGATAAACCGCTCCACCCGTCATAAGTCAGGTGTTGCGATGCGTTTTCCCCGCATCGCCCGGCTTCGGCCCGACAAACCGCCCTACGAGGCGGATCGGCTGGAAAGTTTGGTCGCGCTGATTGACGCGAAGGCTCCCGCTGTTGATGAATAGGTGAGGGCGATTCCTCACCACAATGTGAGTTGGCCTTGCCTTTCAACCCGTGCAATTTCGAACTGCGCCGGGATAATTGGACAGAGCCTATGACCATGTCTGACGACAACACATTCCGTCCCAATCGCCGCGGCGTTCTTGCCGGCCTCGCCGCTGTGCTTTTCGCACCCAACATCGTTCGAGCCGCCGATGACAGCACGACCGGGGCCAAGCCTGCCGATGGCAAGAGCGCCGTCGGCAAGGCCGATGAAAAGGCGGCGGATGCACCGCCGCTGCTATCGGGCGACTACGCCAAGGAACGCCATCTGTTCCGCACGGACCTGATGAGCAAAGGACCCGCTCCCGACATATATGAACCGCTGGTGACGCCATCGACCGCCGACCAGCTTTTCTATCGCAGCGGCGTCGGCAGCGAGTTGGAGCTCGTGGCCTGGGTTTCCCGCTACACGCGCACGCCCAAGCCGAAACCGGCGGTGCTTTTCCTGCATGGCGGCAACGCCATCGGCCAGGGTCATTGGCAGCTGATGAAGCCTTATATCGAGGCCGGCTACGTCGTCATGATCCCCTCGATGCGCGGTGAGAACGGCCAGAAGGGCAATTTCTCCGGCTTTTATGACGAGGTCTCGGATGTGCTGGCCGCGTCCAACCGGCTCAGGCATCTGCCCGGCGTCGACCCGCATCGCATGTTCCTGGCTGGACATAGCGTCGGGGGTACGCTGACGATGCTCGCTGCCATGTCGACCAGGCGCTTCCGCGCGGCCGCGCCGATATCAGGCAATCCGGATGCCTACGCCTTCTTCAGCCGCTATCCGCAGGATATCCGCTTCAATACCAAGAACCCGCGCGAATACGAGATGCGCTCGCCACTCTGCTACGCGCACAGCTTCAAGTGCCCGATGAAGCTGTTCCACGGTACCGAAGAGGCCCACTTCGATTCGCGGCTGGCTCTGCTCGCGAAGCGAGCGACAGCCAGCGGCGTGAAGATGGACATGGCGACGATGCCGGGCAGCCACAACTCCGCGCTGCCGGGCGAGATCGAGCAAAGCATTCAGTTCTTCAAGAACGTGGCCGCCTAAGAGCAATTCCAGGAAAAGTGCGCAGCGCTTACGCCATCAGTCTTTCGATCAGTGCCGTCGCCGCTTCCGCGATCACGGTTCCGGGCGGGAAGATCGCGGAAGCGCCGGCGGCCTCCAGCGCTGCGAAATCCTGGGGCGGGATGACGCCGCCGACGGCGATCAGGACGTTGCCGGCATGACGGCGGGCGAGCGCTTCCTTCAGCTCCGGCACCAACGTCAAATGGCCTGCGGCAAGTGATGATGCGCCGAGGATGTCCACGCCCTCGCGGACGGCGACATCGGCCACTTCCTCCGGCGTCTGGAACATCGCGCCGACGATGACATCGAAGCCGAGATCGGCAAAAGCTGTCGCGATGACCTTCTGGCCGCGATCGTGACCGTCCTGGCCCATCTTGGCGATGAGGATGCGGGGTTTTTCGCCGCGCGCCTTGCGGAAGGCTTCGACCTTGGCGACGGCCTTGTTGAAGGAGGGGTCGGCATCGCCGACTTCCTGGCGATAGACGCCCGAGATGGTCCTGATCTCGGCGACGTGCCGGCCATAGGCCTTTTCCAGTGCCAGCGAGATTTCGCCGACTGTCGCTCTCGCCCGCGCCGCCTTGACGGCGAAGTCGAGCAGATTGCCGGTGCCGTTGCGCGCGGCGTCTGCCAGAGCATCCAAGGCCGTTTCCACGGCGGTCGTCTCGCGCGTGCCCTTCAATTGCTGCAGTTTCGAGAGCTGCCGGGCGCGGACCTCGGAATTGTCCACCTTCAGCACATCGACTTCGATGTCCTTTTCCGGCTTCGAAAAATTGATGCCGACGAGGATTTGATGGCCGCTGTCGATGCGCGCCTGCGTGCGGGCGGCGGCCTCTTCGATCCTGAGCTTCGGAATTCCCTTCTCGATCGCCTTCGCCATGCCGCCGAGCGCCTCTACCTCCTCGATATGGGCAAGGGCCCGGGCTGCAAGGTCATGGGTCAGCCGCTCAACATAGGCCGAACCGCCCCACGGGTCGATGATGCCTGATGTGCCGGATTCCTTCTGCAGCAGGATCTGCGTGTTGCGGGCAATGCGGGCCGAATGATCGGTCGGCAGCGCCAGCGCCTCGTCGAAGGAGTTGGTGTGGAGCGACTGCGTATGCCCCTGCGTCGCCGCCATGGCCTCGACCATGGTGCGGATGATGTTGTTCATCGGGTCCTGCGCCGTCAGCGACCAGCCGGAGGTCTGGCTGTGCGTCCTGAGCGCCAGGGATTTCTGGTCCTTCGGTGCGAAATTCTTCTGCATCAGCGCGGCCCAGATCAACCGTCCCGCGCGCATCTTGGCCACTTCCATGAAGAAGTTCATGCCAACAGCCCAGAAGAAGGAGAGGCGGGGTGCGAAGCTGTCGATATCCATCCCGGCAGCGACCCCGGCTCGCGCATATTCTATGCCGTCGGCGATCGTATAGGCGAGCTCCAGATCCGCGCTCGCACCGGCTTCCTGCATGTGATAGCCGGAAATCGAGATCGAGTTGAACTTCGGCATGCGCTGGCTGGTATAGCTGAAAATATCCGAAACGATCCGCATCGAAGGCTGCGGCGGATAGATATAGGTGTTGCGGACCATGAACTCCTTGAGGATATCGTTCTGGATCGTGCCGGACAGCTTGTCCTCGGAAACGCCCTGCTCCTCCGCCGCGACGATATAGAGCGCCATGACCGGTAGCACAGCGCCGTTCATGGTCATGGAGACGCTCATCTCGTCGAGCGGTATGCCGTCGAAGAGCTGGCGCATGTCGAGGATGGAATCGATCGCGACGCCTGCCATGCCGACATCGCCTGCCACACGCGGATGATCACTGTCATAGCCGCGATGGGTGGCAAGATCAAAGGCGATGGAGAGGCCCTTCTGTCCCGCCGCCAGGTTGCGACGATAGAAGGCATTGGATTCCTCGGCCGTGGAAAAGCCCGCATACTGCCGGATGGTCCAGGGCTGCTGGACATACATGGTCGGATAGGGCCCGCGCAGGAAAGGCGCCGCGCCGGGATGGGTATTGAGGAAATGCAAGCCGGCGAGGTCGCTCTCGCCGTAGCTGCGCTTGACGGCAATACCTTCGGGAGTGTTCCAAGCCGGCGCGCTTGTCGTGCGTGTCTTGGTTTGCGGCTTTGTCCAGGGAATATTGGCGAAGTTGGGAATCCGGGTCATTGAGCCGGTACCTCCGGGGATGCCAAGCCTGCGTGACCCCCCTCTGTCGCTTTCGCGGCATCTTCCCCACAAGGGGGGAGATCGTTAATTCGCGGCGCATTTCTGCCCCGAACAAATATCGAATCTGTTGAGACCAAAGCGGCTGATCCTGTCGGGGGAAGAGGCAAACTCCAGATGATCTCCCCCCTTGTGGGGAAGATGTCACGAAGTGACAGAGGGGGGTGTGCAGCTGCAACGAATTCGGTGGTCGTTCTCATGCCCCCACTCCCTCATCCAGCCGTATCGGCATCAAGCCCATACCACCCACGAGCGCGCCTAACGGCCCCAAGATCGCAATCGGCCGTTCCGTCCTCATCGCAAACAATGTGGTTCCGACGATGGGCTTAGCGATGCGGCTTGCGCGCGCCTCGGCAACCATCGCCGCCAGTCGGCCGCTGGCGATGACGTTCGCCAATCCGCCGTCGCGCTCGATGCCGGCAAAGATCTCCCATGCTTTTTCGGCGAGGGCGTCCGTCAGCGCCTCGATGCCGCCGGCGCCGGCGGCGGGATCGGTGACGTGGTCGAGGTGGCTTTCGGCGATCAGGATCGTCTGCGTGTTGCGCGCCAGGCGCCGCGCCAGCGGATCGGGGATGCCATGCGTCAGGCTGTGCGGCAGCACGGCGATTTCGTCGGCGCCGCCGGTGCCCGCTGCAAAGACCGCTATTGTGTTGCGGAGCGTGTTGATCTCCGGATCGAGCGTTGTGAGCATGCGATAGCTCGTCTCGACGAACAGATGCGCGGGCTTCGGATCGGAAACGCCGCAGGCCTCGGCGATGCGGTTAAAGATCAATCGCGCGGCACGGACCTTGGCCATGGTCGTGAATTGGTTCTGGTCGGCTGAAAGGCAGAGACTTGTTGCGGCCAGAACGGCCTCCGGCGAAAGTCTCACCTCATCCAGCAATCGCAGATGGCCTGCGACGCTTGCCGCCATGACCGCGAGCTCCTGCGCCTCGGTTCCGCCGGCATTGTGGACGGCGCGGCCATCTGCATTGACGATGGTGCCGGGCAGCGTCTGTTCGGACAAACGGCAAATGTCTCTTCCTATGTCGGCACGTTTGTCGCCCATCGAGAAAGCGTCAAGGCCAAGATGCAGCGCCGCGGGCGGGTTGTCTCTCAAGGCAGCGATCAGCGTCTCCGCGGTGTCGGGAGTGAAGCCATCGAGGCGCAGCGAGATATTTTTGCCCGGCATCACCGAGGCAAGCCGGTTGGCGAGCGCCGGCGTCTCCGTGTCGATTCCGGTGCCGACGCCTGAGGCGGAGGTTTTGGAGACGAGGCAAATCCCGCTTGCACCGTTGGCAAGATCGTCATCGAGCTGTTGCAGGGCACGATCCATGTCGGGATCGTCCAGTCGCTGGGTGACCGTCCAGGGGAGATCGGCTCGTCCGCGCAATAGCGGCGCGCAATCACGGCGGCGCTCGTAGAGTGGTTCGATCGCGATGCCGTCATCGGTTTGCGAGACCAGCGTTTCCTGGAAATCCTTGCCCTTCAGCGCCCGTTCCACCAGCTTGAGCCACGCCTTGCGATCGGCTCCGGCGAAGATGTTCGGGTCGAGACTGTCGATATTCATGCCGTCCTCCGTCTCGCAATGGTCTAGCCCATGATGTCGCGAGGGAAAACAGGAGTTTGGTCAATCCGCGCAATATCTTCGCCCTCGACGCCAGCCTCGCTCCAGCCGCGCCGGTCATCATGCCGCCGACCCGACGTGTGTTCCAACTGGTTTTCGATGATGGCCGATCTGCTGCCCGTTTCCCGCCACCTGCTTGCCGCTACCGCTTTGGCGACATTGTCCGCCTGCAGCATCATTCCCGATACGGGTGCGACCGATCCTGATCGGTTCGTGCAGGAAACGTCACCCGTCTTCTATCGGCCCGAAGGCATCGATCCGCAGAGGGTGAAGCGCCTGCCGATACAGCCCGTGCCGCAATCGCGCGATCTTTTCCGCACGCAATTCCATCAGACCTATGGCCTGCCGACCTTCAATCCGGTGCATCAGGCCATGTATGCGCAGCGAGACGAGGACGATTTCACGCTGCCGGCCATCCCCTACAAGCGCATCGATCCGCGCTTCCTGCGACAGGAAGTGGATTACCAGACCAACGAGCGGCCGGGCACGATCGTCGTCGATACAAGAAACCATTTTCTCTATTTCATCGAGCCGGGCGGCAAGGCCATGCGCTATGGCGTCGGTCTAGGTGCTGCGGGATACGCCTGGCATGGCAAGGGCGTGATCCAGTGGAAGCAGAAATGGCCGCGCTGGACGCCGCCCGCCGAGATGGTCGCCCGCGAACCGCAGATGAGGCCACTTTCGGCCGAGCGCGGCGGCATGAATCCAGGCCCGACCAATCCGCTCGGCGCACGTGCGCTCTACATCTATCAGAACGGCAGAGACACGCTTTATCGGGTCCACGGCACGCCTGATTGGCAGTCGATCGGCAAGGCAGCATCCTCCGGCTGCGTGCGCATGCTCAACCAGGACGTGATGGATTTGTACAACCGCGTGCCCGACAAAGCGGAAATCGTCGTTTTGTAGTGGTAATTTACCACAAATTTTCGTGATGTTGCATAAGTGCGATAGCCGTGCTCGGCTGCGCTCTTTAGTTTTGCTCCTGTCTCTGCGAACCTCAGGGTAGCCGAATCAGCTTTTTGTTGCGGGTTCTTGCTTCCCTTCAATAGGAACGATGCTGTCGACATGAGCCTGCCTTCATCCTTTTCCCGACGTAATTTCCTCGCCCTTGCTGGCATCGGCGCTGTTTCGACGCTTGCCGGCTGCGCCTCCACCATCGACAACGGCCCTGTCGTCAGCCCGGTGCAATATACCGGCTCGCCCAGGCCGTTCCGTACCTGGTTCTCCAGCTATGACGGTGAGCAACCGGATCCGGCCGTGATCTATGCGGCCATGGACGATGGCGGCTTCCATCTCCCGGCGATTCCCTACCAGCAGATCGATCCGCGCTTTTATCGCCAGCGCGTCGTCGATCCCACAGGCGAGGCCCCGGGTAGCGTGATCGTCAACACCACCCAGCGCATGCTCTATGTCACTGAGCAGGGCGGCACGGCGATGCGCTACGGGATCGGCGTCGGTCGCGAGGGTTTTGCCTGGCAAGGCCGCGGTATCATCCAGTGGCGCAAGAAATGGCCGCGCTGGAACCCGCCGGACGAAATGGTCGCCCGCCAGCCGGAGCTCGTCAAGTTCTCCATCGCCAATGGCGGCATGGATCCGGGCCTGAAGAACCCGCTCGGCGCGCGCGCCCTCTATATCTTCGAAGACAAGCAGGATTCGCTTTATCGCCTGCACGGCAACCCGGACTGGCGCTCCATCGGCAAGGCCGTTTCCTCCGGCTGTGTCCGTCTGCTGAACCAGGACGTCATCGATCTCTATGATCGCGTGCCGGAACGCGCGCCGATCCTGGTGACGTCTTAACATCGGGTCTTTGTGGTAATAAGGACGCCACGAATGCGGGCGTCCTTCGTTGCCCTCTCTGTCCTACCGAATGGGCGGGCGAGATGACCTAAGGCAGTGGCCGCTCACTCGGCGGTCAGATTGGTCTTCAATTGCTGTAGCCGGTCGCGCAGATTGGCGATTTCGGTCATGTCGCAGCCGGTGGCTTGGCCGATGGCGTCCATGATCGCGCCGACCTGGCATTTCATGCCGGTTCCCTTCTCCGTCAGCGCAATGATCACTTGCCGCTCGTCCTTCGGGTCGCGCGTGCGGCTGATCAGGCCAGCCTGTTCCAGTCGCTTCAACAGGGGCGACAGCGTGCCGGAATCAAGATCCAGCTTCTCGCCGATGGTCTTGACCGACAGGCAGCCCTTTTCCCACAGCACGAGCATGACGAGATATTGCGGATAGGTGAGGCCGACGCGATCGAGGATCGGTTTGTAAGCACGGTTGAAGGCATGTGCGGCGCTGTAGACGGCAAAGCAAAGCTGCCTTTCAAGCCGCTTTTCCTCATCGGGGATCATGCTGTGCCCATTTGCCTTGTCCGTCATTGCTGCTCCGCCATTTTCTTGTTGGGTGCATTGTCACAAATTCACTTTGCAAAATCAAATTGCAAAAATATATGTTGCGCACGATTAAATCGTGATATATACAATCGACATCCAACCCGAAGGAGACATGACATGCCTATTCTCTACACCACCAAAGCTTCCGCCACCGGTGGCCGCGCTGGCCACGCTGTTTCCGAAAACGGCGTCCTCGACGTCACGCTGACTGTGCCGAAGGAACTCGGCGGCGATGGCGCTACCGGCACCAATCCCGAGCAGCTCTTTGCGGCCGGCTATTCCGCCTGCTTCCTCGGCGCTTTGAAATTTGTAGCAGGCCAGCAGAAGGTCAAGATTCCGGAAGACGCAAAGGTGACCGCAACTGTCGGCATCGGCCCGCGCGCAGACGGCGGCGGCTTCGGCATCGAGGTAGCTCTGTCGGTTCACATTCCCGGCATGGACAAGGCCGAGGCTGAGAAGCTCGCCGCCGCCGCCCACATCGTCTGCCCCTATAGCCATGCCATGCGCACGTCGACCGAAGTGCCGGTCACGGTCGCCTAAAACGAAATCCTCTCACGCGGTCGCGTGAAAGGCGGACAAAGCAAAATTGGGAGCGGCGAGCTTTTTGCCTGCCGCTCCTTTTCTTTTGCAAGAAATATGCTATATCTTTTCTCAGGAAAGGATAAGGCGATGACGAAAGCTCAAATAATAGGTCATGCAGCGCCTGGTGAGGCTGTTGTTATCACCAAGGCGGTTGTCAATGCCGCCGAGCGGCTGGGTTTGAATGCGCGCATACTGGCTGCTGTGATCGGCGTTTCCGAGGCGACCGTCTCGCGCATGAAGCGGCAGGATCATCTTCTCGAGCGTGACAGCAAGCCATTCGAGCTTGCCGTGCTTTTCGTTCGCCTCTTTCGCTCGCTCGATGCCATTGTGGGTGGCGATGAGGTGGTGGCGCGCCAATGGCTGCGCAACGGCAATCTCGCCCTTGGCGCCGCGCCGCAAGATAAGATCACCTCCATTTCTGGTTTGACCGATGTCCTTGCCTATCTGGACGCCCGCCGCGCTCTCATCTGAGGCGGGGGCAATTTCCGGCCGTTATTGGCGGCTGGTGGAATCGCAGCATCAGGTCTCGACGCTGAAACTGGTCGATACGCTGGAAGAGCAGGCGCTTCTCGAAAATCTTCTGGAAGAAAGCAAGCCAGTCCTGCCGCCGGAATGTGCCGGGCTCGACTATCTGCTCGCCACGCCCTTTCGCTATGGCGCGATCTATCCGCACGGTTCCCGCTTCCGCCGTGCCGGCCGCACGCTCGGTGTTTTCTACGCCTCCGAACAGGTGGAGACGGCCTTGGCGGAAATGAGCTTCTATCGGCTGCTCTTCTTCCGCGATTCGCCGGACACGCCGCTGCCCACCAATGCTGCGGAATATACCGCCTTTGCCGCGGCCATCGCGACGAAGGAGGCGATCGATCTGACAAGGCCGCCGTTGGATCGCGACCGGCAGCAATGGACCGATCCGGTCAATTACGAGGCATGCCAATCGCTTGCCGAGGCAGCGCGGGCAGGGGGCATCGAGGCGATCCTCTATCGCTCGGTCCGGGATCCGCAAGGCGGCAGAAACATAGCGCTTCTAACCGCCAAGGCCTTCGCGGCGCGCGAACCTGTGGAACGACAGACCTGGCGCATCAGGCTGTCGCGAGCCGGTGTTCAGGCGCTTTGCGAATTTCCCAGGCGCCGTATCGGCTTCGAACGGAAGGATTTTGGCAGCGATCCCCGCCTGGCGGGATAGCGGCTCAGAGCAACACCGCCAGGTCGCGCCGCAATCGGTCGCCATTGCCATCGGGCAGGCGCTCTTCCAAGGCCGCATGCGTTACCTTCCAGATCGGCACGGCGGCCGCGAGCATCGCCCTGCCTGATGGTGTGAGGCTGAGCAGGCGGGCGCGGCGATCCCTCGGATTGGGCATGATATTCACCCATCCGCGCCGCTCCAGCGGCTTCAAGGCCGCCGTCAACGTCGTCTGATCTATTGCAAGCAGTGTCGCGACCGGCCCCATGGGCGCGGGCTCCGGCCTGTTCAAGGACATCATCAGGGAAAACTGCCCGTTGGTGAGCCCGAGCGGCCGCAGCGCCTCGTCGAAACGTCGCGCCAGAGCTCGCGCCGCACGCTGGACATGCAGGCAAAGGCAGGTGTCACGCACCAACAGGGTAGTTTCAAAGGGAATTTCGATCGCGTTTGACATGATTCATTAATATTGATATCAATATATTTGTCAAGATTTGGAACTGGAAAACGCCGGAGGAGGGCGCGAACAATGAACCAGGTCGTTTCCCGAGACGTATGGCTGGAGGCCCGCCGTCAATTGCTTGCCAGCGAGAAGGAGGCAACGCATCTGCGCGATCGCATCAATGCTGAGCGCATGGCCTTGCCTTGGGTGAAGGTCGACAAGGACTATGTTTTTGATACGCCGACCGGCAGGAAATCGCTTGCCGATCTCTTTGATGGCCGCAGCCAGCTGATCGTCTATCACTTCATGCTCGGCCCGGATTGGGAGGCTGGATGCCCCGGCTGCTCCTTCCTTGCGGATCATCTCGATGGAACGCTTGCGCATCTCAACCATCATGACGTTACATTGGTCGTCGTTTCCCGTGCCCCGATCGACAAGGTGGAGGCCTACAAAAAACGGATGGGCTGGAACTTCCCCTGGGTGTCGTCCTTCGCCAACGACTTCAACTTCGATTATCATGTCTCCTTCTCGAAGGAGCAGCTCGCCGGCGACACGGTCTTCTACAATTTCACGCCCATGGATTCGGCTGAAGGCAATGACGAGCTGCCTGGTCTCAGCGCTTTCTATAAGGACGAGGTTGGTAATATCTTCCATACCTATTCAAGCTATGCCCGCGGCCCGGAAGAGTTGATCGGCACGCTGATGATCCTTGATCGCGCACCCAAGGGGCGCAACGAAAGCAGCACGATGAATTTCGTTCGTCGTCACGACGAATATGAGGATGCCGCCAAGGCGCATTCCTGCCACTGAAACACACCAGGACTATGATATTTGTTCATTCCATGGGAACAGGGCTCGAAATATTGTGTTTTGTACTTAGGTAAGACGTAGCGCTTGCTTGCCGGGAAATGAACGAGTCGATTGATCTTTCATCGTTCGGCCGTCACTTTCATCGGCGATGATGTGCTCGCGCTGACAACCGGCTTAAGTCGAGCCGGATGAATGCCACAAACGAACTGGGAGAGATTCGATGGCTGAGAAGGGATATTTTGTCTGGTACGAACTGATGACCACCGACATGGCGGCGGCAGAGGCTTTCTACCGCAAGGTTGTCGGCTGGGACGCGGAGGACGCCGGCATGCCGGATGTCGGCATGGCCTACACGCTGTTCAGCGCCGGTGCGGGTCCCGTCGCCGGATTGATGGTGCTGCCTGAAGAGGCGAAGGCCATGGGGACGCCCCCCTGCTGGACCGGCTATATCGGCGTGCCTAACGTCGATGAGGCCGCCAAGACCATCAGCGCGAAGGGCGGCAAGGTCTACCGCGAGCCGACGGATATTCCGGGCATCGGCCGGTTCGCCGTGGTGGCCGATCCCTATGGAGCCGCTTTCTGCATCTTCACGCCACTGCCCGGGCAGGATTGGGGTCCGTCGGAGCCTGCCGCTGCCGGCTATATCGGCTGGCATGAACTTTATGCCGGCGACGGCCAGAAGGCCTTCGATTTCTATTGCGAGATGTTCGGCTGGGAATCGAGCTCCGACTTCGACATGGGCCCGATGGGCACGTACAAGATCTTCAAGATCGGTGATCGGGACTTCGGCGGCATCATGACCAAGCCGGCGGAAATGCCGGTGCCGGCCTGGAATTTCTACATCAATGTGCCGGCGATCGATGCGGCGATCACGCGTATCAGCGAGGGCGGCGGCGTGATCGTCAACGGCCCGATGGAGGTTCCCGGCGGTAGCTGGATCGTCCAGGCCACCGACCCGCAGGGAGCGTTTTTCTCCCTGGTCGCGCCGATACGGTGATCTCTACCCTCCCCTTGAGGGGGAGGGTCGGCCCAAAGGCCGGGGTGGGGTGATCTCCAAGTTTGCGGCATGTCACCCCCACCCGCGGCTTTGCCGCGACCTCCCACCTCAAGGGGGAGGTGTCGATCTACCGCTTCAAGCTTCCCAGAATCCCCCGGACCAGAGCGCGGCCGACTTGCGTCGCGACCGTACGCGCCATGCTTTTCATCGTTGCTTCCAGGATCGTCTCGCGCTGATAGCCGGAGCGGCCGCGGCCTGCCGGCTTATTGCTGTCTCCGCCGAAGCCGGGGAGTGTCCAGCCATCGCCTGCGCTATCGCTCTGCGGCACGGCTGCCTTGCGGGCACGTTCGGTCAGGATTTCATAGGCGGATTCGCGATCGATCGTCTGGTCGTAGAGGCCGGCGACCGGGCTCGCATGGATGATTGCCTGACGCTCGGCATCGCTCACCGGGCCGATGCGGCCGGATGGCGGGCGGATCAGCGTGCGCTCGACGATCGACGGGGCACCCTTGCCCTCGAGCATCGAAACCAGCGCTTCGCCCGTGCCGAGCATGGTGATGACCTCGGCGCAGTCGAAGGCGGGATTGGGCCGGAATGTCGAGGCTGCGGTCTGCACGGCTTTCTGCTCACGCGGCGAATAGGCGCGCAGCGCATGCTGCACACGGTTGCCGAGCTGCGCCAGCACCGTTTCCGGCACATCGAGCGGGTTCTGCGTCACGAAATAGACGCCGACGCCCTTGGAGCGGATCAGGCGCACCACCTGCTCGACACGCTCGATCAGCACCTTGGGCGCGTCGTTGAAGAGCAGATGCGCCTCATCGAAGAAGAAGACGAGCTTCGGCTTTTCCGGATCGCCGACCTCAGGCAGTTCCTCGAAGAGCTCCGACAGCAGCCAGAGCAGGAAGGTGGCATAGAGGCGCGGGTTCATCATCAGCTTGTCGGCAGCCAGCACCGAGACCTGCCCGTAGCCGTCGTTGCTGACGCGCATGATGTCGGAAATTTTCAGCGCCGGTTCGCCGAAGAAGTTCTCAGCTCCCTGCTGTTCCAGCACGAGAAGCGATCGCTGGAGCGAGCCGACTGACGATTTTGAGATCAGGCCGTATTTGCTGGAAAGCTCGCTGGCGTTTTCGCCCATGTAGTTCAGCAGCGCCTGGAAATCCTTGAGGTCGAGCAGCGCCAGGCCATTTTCATCGGCGATCTTGAAGGCGATGTTGAGCACGCCCTCCTGCGCCTCCGAAGCGTCCATCAGGCGCGCAAGCAGCAGTGGACCCATCTCGGCGATGGTCGTGCGCACGCGGTGGCCCTTCTCGCCGTAGAGATCCCAGAAGATGACCGGGAACTGATCGAATTCATAAGGGGACAGGCCGATCTCCTCGGCTCGCTTCAGCAGGAAATCCTTGGCCTCGCCCTTGACCGCAATGCCGGAGAGGTCGCCCTTGATGTCGGCGCAGAACACAGGCACGCCGGCCTTGGAAAATCCTTCCGCCAGCACCTGCAGCGTCACGGTCTTGCCGGTGCCTGTCGCACCGGTGACGAGGCCGTGGCGATTGCCGAATTTCAGCGTCAGAAATTCGTCCTTGTTGATGCTTTCATCCGGATTGCGGCTGGCGCCGACGAAAATCTGTCCGTCCTGCTGCGGCATGGTGTCGTCTCCCTCTGGGCGGCGGCACAGCAACGTTTAAGGGTTGCCAGGGCCGTTCATCGATTTGTCCTGACACTGTTATAAGAACTGACTTGAACGGGGACAACCATTCGCGTCACGGTTATGCTTCTGGTAGTATAACGAGGTCCGGCGCGGCTTGTGTCGGTTGCCCCGTTCAGTTACGTTGACGTTAACGTCGAAAAGGCAGGAGGCCAAAGTGAACGAAGTTATTGATCAGATCGCAACCAAAGCCGGCATTGCTCCTGATCTCGCAGAGAAGGCCGTTGGCATGATCCTCGGCTTTCTGCAACGCGAGGCTCCCGATGGCCCCGTCACCAAGATGATCGAATCGATCCCCGGCGCTTCTGATCTCGTTGCGCAGTATAACGGCGAAGAAACGTCCGGCGGTGGCCTGCTCGGTGGCCTCCTTAGTGCCGTTGGCGGCGGTGGCGGCCTCATGGCGCTCGGCCAGCAGTTGATGAGCAGCGGCCTCAGCATGGGCGAGATTACCTCGCTCGCCAAGGAAACGATCGCAACCGCCCGCCAGCATGCCGGCGACGAAGTGGTCGACCAGGTCGTCGACTCCGTTCCGGGCTTGCACCAGTTCCTCTGAGGTAGGTAAGGCCTTTCCGGAAAGCTCGGAGAGGCCGGCAGCCAGCGGTGCGCCTCGACTTTTGCGGGCGCTGCAAGCAAGCGATAGTCTAATCTTCATGTCTTCCGGCCTTCGCCATCCCTTGTGAGGCGAGGGCCGTGGCTTTTGGGGAGGTCGCCTCATGTCCGTCAGTGCTATTCCCTCCCTTTTGCCGAGGGGGCCGGGTCATCGTTTCGTCCTGTACGGCGATTCCTGCTCCGGCGTTCCGGGCGCCCTGCATGAAGGGACCTTTGCTGCCGTCAACGCAGTCTTGCGCCGGCTCGATCCGCCGCCGGAATTCATTCTGTTTCCGGGCGACGAGATCATCGGACTGACGGCCGATCCGGAAGTGCTTCGGGCGCAATGGCGGCATTGGCTCGATCATGAAATGGCATGGCTCGACCGGCAGGCGACGCCGCTTTGGCACACCACCGGCAACCACACGACCTATGACGACATGAGCGAGCGGGTGTTCCGCGAGGTGCTGCAGTTGCCGGAAAACGGGCCGCCGGGGCAGGAGGGATTGTCCTATTGGGTCCGCCGCGGCGATCTTCTACTGGTCTTCGTCCATACGCTATGGACCGGCCTCGGCGGCGAGGGACATGTCGAGACGGAATGGCTCGAGGCGACGCTGAGGAAGCATGCCGACATCAGGTACAAGATCGTCCTCGGCCATCATCCGGTCTTCCCGGTCAACGGCTTTTCCGGTGCCTACCAACGCGAAATCGGTCCCGAATATGCCGGGCGATTCTGGGATATTCTCGTGGAAGCCGATGTGCTGGCCTATGTCTGCAGCCATATGCTCGTCTTCGACGTCCAGGTGCATCGCGGCGTCCTGCAGCTCTGCACGGCAGGGGCAGGCACCGCCCATCGGATGCCGGAGGACGTGGAATATCTGCATTGCATCCAGGCTGCACTTGATGCGGACGGGTTTCGCTATCAGGTGCTGGATACCGAGGGCGCGGTTCGCGAGCAGCTGCAATGGCCTTTCAAACCAGCCGGATATTGGCGGAACCTGCCGCCCGGATTGCATGTGGCCGGCTTCAGTGGCTCCAGAGGCTCACACAACATCGTCGAACTGCGGACTACCGGGCTCATGGCGGACAAGGCGCATGCACCGGCGCAAACGCTCTTCTCCGCCTTCGATCCTCAAACCATCGCCCCATTGTGGCTCGGCCTGCGCGGCCCGCATCAGACCTTGACCCTGATCCTCGGCCGCAAACCCGGTCGCAGCCCGCATTATTGGTTCGGCCCCGATCTTGTCCCCGGCCAGCCTTTCGATATCGACATCGCCTTGCATGCCGGCATGGGACCGGGCGGCATGCTCTATCGCATGCACGGCGATCATCGATGGAGCTCGTTCCATGGAGCCTCCGCAACCGGCCTCGAACATATGGTCTGGCCGGCGCAATGGAGCGTGGGACATGGCCAGGGCGGTCCGGCCGATCGCCCTTTCATGGGTCGCGGGCTCGGTGTTCAACTTGGATACGAAGCCTAGCGCCAAACAGACAAGTGCTCGGCTCCCTGCCATTCCTCAGTCTGCTAAGCTGTCAGCCTGAGCGAGTCGGAGGCGGGGAGGTGTTGGCATGGCGAAATGGGATGGCGCCTATACTTGGCACAAGCGGCCGTCGGCTGTCGGGGCGCCGGAGCGGCTGCGGGTGGCGACGTGCCAGATCCCCGTCAGCCATGATATCGCAGCGAATACGACGCAGATTCTGTCTCTGATAGAAGCGGCCGCGAAAGCCGGCGCGGATGTCGCGCATTTCCCGGAATGCGCTTTGTCCGGCTATGGCTCTGCCAATTGGCCTGATTGGACCGGCTTCGACTGGGCGGCCCTTCAAGAAGCACTGGAATCGGTCCGATCGGCCGCGCGTGCGCATCGCGTTTGGATCGTGGCCGGCTGCGTGCACCGTGACGAGGCCATCGGGCGGAAATTCAACTCCGTCTATGTCGTGGATCGCGATGGCAATCTCGTCGGCCGCTATGACAAGCGTTGTTGCTCGGCCAATGATTTGCGCGCTTTCGAACTGGGCCGTCGGCAGCTCGTTCTCGACATTGACGGCGTTGCCTGCGGCTTCCTCATTTGCCGCGATTGGAGCTATCCCGAGGTTTGGCGGGAATATGAGGGACGTGTCGAGCTGGTCTTTCATTCCGCCTGTGCCGATGGACAAGGCCGCGACAAGAACGAGACGCACACCATCCCCGCATTGATGCAGGCCTATGGCAGGCAATATCTCTATGCGGTCAGCTCTTCCAATTCCTGCCGGCAAAGCCAGGACTATCCGAGCCTCTGGATCGAGCGTGGCGGATACATGGGCGGCCAGGCCACGCGCCATGAAGCGGGCTTCACGATCAATGCACTTGCCGACGACCCGGAACAGGACCGCTTCTTCGCCGCGGTGCTGGAATCGCATCGCGCAGAGCGGATTTTATACGGCTTGGCCGAATAATGAGTAGATCGGCCGGGCCGGCATCCATCGATACCGGCCCGTGCACATTCAAACCGTCTTGCTACCCGGTTTATCGTCCGGCTGATGCCAGGAGCGGCCGTCGCGTCCGATGAGTTCATCGGCGCAGGCCGGGCCCATGCTGCCGGGGGCGTAGGGATCGGGCTTGCCGCCCTCGGCCCAGAGATCGAGGAAGGGCTGCACGGCCGCCCAGCCGGCTTCGATGCCATCGGCGCGCTGGAACAGCGTCTGGTCGCCGACGAAAAGCTCGTAGAACAGGCTTTCGTAGCCCGTCTGCTTGCCGATGTCGAAACGGTCGGCATAGCGGAAATCGAGCGAAACCGGCGCTGTTTTCAAGACAAGTCCCGGCGATTTGATCGAGATTTCCATGTCCAGCCCTTCGTCGGGCTGCACCTGGATGATCAGCTTGTTCGGCGGCAGTTCGGGACGCGAGCCATGGCGGGGGAATTGTGCGAAGGGCACCTGACGGAAGGTGATGACCACCTCCGTATCGCGTGCCTTCATCGCCTTGCCGGTGCGCAGGTAGAAAGGAACGCCCGCCCAGCGCCAGGTGTCGACCAGGAGCTTCAGCGCCACGAAGGTTTCGGTGTGGCTGTCGGGCGCAACATCGGCGGTCTCTGTGAAGGCTGGCAGATCCCTACCGGCGATCGGACCGGCGGCATAAGCACCGCGCACGCCGTTTTTGGCCGCATCCTCATGCGAATAAAGGCGTAGAGCCTTCAGGACCTTGCCTTTTTCGTTGCGGATCGCTTCCGCGTCGAAGCTGTTCGGCGGCTCCATCGCCACCATCGCCAGAAGCTGGAAGAGATGGTTGGGCACCATGTCGCGCAATGCGCCGGTCGCGTCGTAGAATTTGCCGCGCGTGCCGACATCGACAACTTCCGCCGCGGTGATCTGGACATGATCGATATAATTGTTGTTCCAGAGCGCCTCGATCATCATGTTCGCGAAGCGCGTCGTCATGATGTTCTGCACCGTTTCCTTGCCGAGGAAATGGTCGATGCGATAGATCTGGCTTTCCGCCACATGGTTCAGCAGCCGCGCGTTCAGCGCTTGCGCCGAGGCGAGATCATGGCCGAAGGGCTTTTCGATCGCGATGCGGCGGAATGCGCCGGTTGCCTCGTTGGTCAATCCGTTTTCGGAAAGCTTTTCGGCGATGTCGCCAAAGAACTGCGGCGGCACGGCGAAATAGAAGGCTGCATTGGCGCTCGGCGCATGGGCGAGATGCTCTGCGATTTCTTTGTAGACGGCATTCTGGGTGAAGTCGCCGGAGATATAGCTGATGCGCTTGCGCAGGCTCTGCCATGCCGCCTTCCGTTCCGAGTCCTCCATGTCGCCGGAGGTTTTCAGAAAGGATTCCAGCCGCTCCAGCAACATGTCGACGCCGCCGGCTTCGATGCCGATGCCGAGGATACGCAGATCCTCTCCGACGAGGCCGCTGCGGGTCATGTTGATCAAAGTCGGGATGAGCAGCCGCCGGGTGAGATCGCCGGCGGCGCCGAAGATCACGAAGGTCAGCGGCGGTGCCGGTGCGACGTCGGGGGTGCTCATGCGTGTACCTCGGCCAAGCGGATGAACATCGGGTTTCTGGATGACATGGGGGTATCTCCTCAGACCTGTAGCAGTTTTTGCGTTGGCTGCCGCTGTTCTAGCGCGGGCTGGCGTCGGTTGTCGATGGGATCAAGCAGGGTCTTTCGGCGGCCATTGGCGGGCTGTGTGCACCAACGCGAGTATCCAGATTTCATCGCCTGCAATTTCGTAGACGAGTCGATAATTCCGATGGACGACATATTCGCGCGTTCCCTCGATTACGCCCGCACGGCCCATTTGGGGTATTCGGCCCAACCGTTCCCCAGCGTGGCTGAACAATTCATCCATGCGCAACGCTGCGGCTTGGTTATCGTTTATGATGTATTGAAAAATGTCGAGACGATCCAGTTCTGCCTGCGGAGTCCAGATGACCCTCATCGAGATCCGCTTCTGAGCTGGTTGCGAAGAGTGGAAAAGGTGGCTTCTACCTCTTCATTCGAGCGGCCTTGGCCGGCCCGCATTGATGCTCGAGCGATTTTCACTTTTTCTCGAAGAAACGCTTCATATGCAGGCTCGTCGTGCTGCCTGCCGACGTAATCTCGAAGAAGTTCGCTGACGATCTCTGCCGCTGGCCTGTGTGCGGACTCTGCCGCAGCCAGGAACTCGGCGTGAAGTTCAGGGTCGAGGCTGATCTCAAATACGGCTTGTTTGGGCATGTCCGATCCTCGATGCGAGTGCGATCCAGTATAATCGGCACCGGACCGCATTCAAGTCGCAAGGTTGGAAGTCTACTTTTTCACCGCCACCAGAAACAGCCGCGGGAAGCGCAACAGCACCTTGCCGTCCACAAGCGGCGGATAGGCCTTTTCGATGTGCTTCAGATACTCGGCCGTGAAGGCATCCCGGTGCTCGGCGCCGGCATGATCGAGATAGGGCCGCAGGCCCGTGCCCTTGACCCACTCGACGATGGCAGCAGCATTCTCCAGCGCGTGATTGTAGTTGGTATGCCAGATATCGACGCGCGCCGACTTGCCGATCAGCCTGTTATAATAGACCGAAGGCGTGGGAAGGGGATTGCGGCGCACGCTCTTCTTGGCAAAGGCGTCGCTCCAGGGGCCGTTCTTTGCGGTTTCCTCCATCATCAGATGGCTAAGCTCGGTGAGATTATCGGGCATCTGGATGGCAAGCACGCCACCGGGCTTCAGCCCGTCCATCAGATGATCGAAAATCTCGAGATGATCGGGCAGCCACTGAAAGACGGCGTTGGCAAAGAGCAAATCGACGGGTGTCTCGGGGCGCCAGGTCGCGAGATCGGCCTTGACGAAAGTCGTGCCGGGCATGCGCTTGCGCGCCGCTTCCAGCATGTTCTCATCGCTGTCGAGACCGGTGACACCGGCGGCTCCGTAACGCTCGACAATCAATTCCGTCGAATTTGCGGGGCCGCAACCGAGATCGATGGCTCGTTCGATGCGCTCCAGAGGCACCTGCGCCAGGAGATCGCGCGCGGGACGCGTGCGTTCATCCTCGAATTTCACATATTGGCCGGCAGACCATGCCATGAGCGTATCCTCTTCCTAGATTGCATATTCCATCGGTTGAATCCGGACTTTGTCGATATTTCGACCATTGAGTTTGACCACTTCGAAGGCGAGTCGGCCAGAGTTGAAGCTCTCGCCCTCGTGCGGCAAATGGCCAAGGCCCCAGAGAATGAAACCGGCAAGCGTCGAATAGCGATCGGCCTCGTCGATAAGGTCGATGCCGACCAGCTTCGAGAGGTGGCGAATGTCGATCCAGCCGTCGACGGTCAGCGATCCGTCCTCGCCCTTGTCGATGGTCAGCGGCTCGTTGTCCTCGTCGGGGAATTCGCCCGCGATCGCTTCGAAGAGGTCGGTGGTCGTCACCAGTCCTTCGATCTCGCCATACTCGTCGAGAACCAGCGCCATCGCCTGGTTGGACTGGCGCAGCCGCTCCATCAGCTTCAACACATTGATGCTTTCATGTACGGCGAGCGGCTGACGGATGGAGCGCTTAATATCGATCTCGCCGTCCTGCAGCAGATCGCGCATGACGTCGCGCGCGCTGGCGATGCCGATAAAATTGTCGAAGCTGCCGCGGACGACCGGAAAGCGCGAATGGCCGATCTCGATGACGCGACGCTGCTGCTCCTCACGCGGCTTGTCGAGGTCGAGACAGACAATATCGGTGCGTGGCGTCATGATCGAGCGGGCCGAGCGATCTGCAAGCGTCAGCACGCCATGGATCATGTCCTTTTCCTCCGTCGAGAACACTTCCTCGGTCACCAGCTTTTCGGCTGTCCGCTCGCTTGCTTCGCCGAGCGTGCCCTGCGGCCGTTTCGCGCCGAGCAGGCCAAGAACGGCGTCGGCGGTGCGGTTGCGAATGTTGGTTGGTGTGATCAGCCGCTCCTTGTTGTGCCGGGCGAGCTGGTTCAGGGCCTCGATGATGATCGAGAAGCCGATTGCCGCATAGAGATAGCCCTTCGGCACATGGAAGCCGAAGCCTTCGACAACAAGCGAAAAGCCGATCATCATCAGGAAGCCAAGGCAGAGGATGACCACGGTCGGATGTTTCGAGACGAAGGCCATCAGCGGCTTCGACAGGAACAGCATGACGCCGACGGCAACGATCACGGCAACCATCATCACCGAGAGTTCCTGCACCATGCCGACGGCGGTAATGACGCTGTCGAGCGAGAAGATCGCATCGAGCACGACAATCTGGACGATCACCTGCCAGAAGACGGCATGAACGACCTTCTTTTCCCCCTGCGCCTCTTGCCCTTCCAGCCGCTCGTGCAGTTCCATCGTGCCCTTGAACAGCAGGAACAGGCCGCCGACGATCAGGATGATGTCGCGACCGGACAGGCCGAAGCCCCAGACCGAGATCAGCGGCGCCGTCAGCGTCACGACCCAGGCAATGGAGGCGAGCAGCGCCAGGCGTATGATAAGAGCCAGCGCCAGACCGATCATGCGCGCCGCATCGCGCTGGTGCGGCGGCAGCTTGTCGGCAAGGATGGCGATGAAAACGAGATTGTCGATGCCGAGAACGATCTCGAGAACGATCAGGGTAGCAAGCCCGATCCAGGCGGATGGGTCGGATAGCCAGTCGAAGATCATTAATTCCTAAGCTTGGCGCCGGCCATGATGGGCCTGCCAATTCTTTCCTTCAGTTTTTCGGATGATATGCCGCGCGCCAATGCTGAAGCGCGGCTAGTACAGCCGTCGCTATCCGGATCGCTCAGACCAAGCGGGTCGGCTTTCCTGGGACAAGAACTATAAGGCTCGCTATCGGGCATGGCCTGCTATCTGGACACGAAATCGCATTTGCGCAAGGGCATTGGGCGGATCAATCTACCCAAGTTGCATGACATTTTTTCGAAAATGCTTTTTTTGCCCATCGTTTCGACCGCTCTGAAAGGTTGACGGCAGTCCGTCTTGCCCTCGGAGCGAGGCTTAAAATTGTGTGATGACGCTGATCCCCGTGCCTTCGGCCTTGTCCAGCATCGTCAGTGCCGGAACGGCCTCCTCCAGAGTTATTCTGCGTCCGATCAGCTTTTGCGGTGCGATCTTTCCGGCCGCAAGCATGTCGAGCATGGCATCGTAGCGCCAGGCCTGCATGCCGTGGCTGCCGTAGATTTCCAGCTCATGACCGATGACCTGCGCCATCGGGATCTGTGGCGTCGCATGCTCGCCGAGCATCAGGCCGACCTGCACATGCCGGCCGCGCCGGCGCAGGTTCTTGATGGAGTTGAAACAGGTTACTGGGTGGCCGAGCGCATCGATCGACACATGCGCGCCGCCCTTGGTAATCTCGCGCACCGCTTCCGCGACATCGGCGACGCTTGCCGCGTTGATCGTCGCGACAGCACCGCATTCGCGGGCGAAAGCCAATTTCTCGTCTGAAATATCGATGGCGATGGCGTTTGCACCGAGCGCGCTGGCGATCATGATCGCGGAGAGGCCGACGCCGCCGCAGCCGTGCACGGCAATCCATTCGCCGGGACGGGTTTTCGCCTGGTCGGCGACGGCGCGGAACGAGGTGGCGAAACGGCAGCCAAGGCTCGCCGCTGTCGCGTCATCCACCGTCTCGGGCAAATGAACGAGATTGGTATCCGCATAGTCGATCGCCACATATTCGGCAAAGGAGCCCCAGTGCGTGAAGCCGGGCTGGAACTGGTTGGGGCAGACCTGCTGGTTGCCGGAATGGCATTCGGCGCAATGGCCGCAGCCGGACACGAAGGGAACGGTAACACGATCGCCGACCTTGAAACGGACCACGCCTCGGCCGGTCGCCACGACCTTGCCGGCAAGCTCGTGCCCCGGCACATGCGGCAGCCTGATATCCGGATCATGGCCCATCCAGCCATGCCAGTCGCTGCGGCAGAGCCCGCTCGCGCCGACCGCGATCACGACGCCGTCCTCGCCCGGCGTCGGGTCCGGCAGGGTGCGGATCTCGGGCATCGCCTCGAAGGACTCGTAATACATGGCTCTCATGGGAGTTCTCGCTTTTCCTGACGGTCGATGCAGGCCATCATTTTTCCTGATGAACCTATTCGTCAAGCTGTTGTTTCGGCGCATGAAAATTGCGCTATGAATGCGGTATCAGGCGCTTTGTTGCAAATGGATTCTGCCGTGCAGTTTCTGCTTGACCCTGGGATTGTGCGACTATTTGCTTTTCGCACTTTAGAGAGGAAACCACCATGGCCGTCGATACATCGCCACGCACCACCACCTGGACCCATGTCGAAGGAGAATGGCTCACCGGCAATCCGCCGCTGATCGGGCCGACCTCGCATGCCATGTGGCTTGCCTCGACCGTGTTCGATGGCGCACGCTGGTTCGACGGCATCGCCCCCGATCTCGATCTTCATTGCCAGCGCATCAACCGCTCGGCTGTGGCCATGGGGCTGAAGCCGATCAAGACATCAGAGGAAATCGAGGCTCTTGCCTGGGAAGGCATCAAGAAATTCGACGGCAAGACGCCGATCTACATCAAGCCGATGTATTGGGGCGAGCATGGCTCCGCAGGCAGCGTGGTCGCCGTCGATCCGGAATCGACCCGTTTCGCACTCTGCCTGTTCGAAGCGCCGCTCGGCGGCAGCGGCGGCGTCACGCTAACGGTGTCGCCTTTCCGTCGTCCGTCGCCGGAAACGGCGATGACCGACGCCAAGGCGGGCTCGCTCTATCCGAACAGCGGCCGCATGATCCTAGAAGCAAGGAAGCGCGGCTTCGACAATGCGCTCGTGCGCGACATGAACGGCAATGTCGCCGAGACCGCCTCTTCCAACGTGTTCATGGTCAAGGACGGTGTTGTCTATACACCGGTCGCCAACCGCACCTTCCTCGCCGGCATCACCCGTGCCCGCGTCATCGGCCTGCTGCGCCAGGAGGGTTTCGACGTGCGCGAGGAGACCTTGTCCGTCGAACAGTTCATGGCCGCCGACGAGATCTTCACGACGGGCAACTATTCCAAGGTCGTTTCGGTCAACCGCCTGGACGATCGCGAATTCCAGCAGGGACCTTTGGCCCGCAAGGCTCTGGAACTCTACATGGATTGGGCGCACGGACGCAGCGCCAGCGAAGAATGAGTGCGATAACAAAGCGCTGAGCCTGGGTGAAGCGCAGAGTTCGGCGGAGCCGCCTTCCGCCGGATCATTCGTCAGGAATAATCGATGCGCTTTCGGATCGGAACAAACATAGACGACAAGGCGCTAAAGAATAAATCGCGATCTAAGAAATATTGAGAATTAATCCCGCAGCGATTGCTATTGTGGTAAAGTGAACTTGGTCGGCAAAACCACTAAGGAGGCCGCCATGAAAATCTCTCTTCCTGCGTCTGTCTATCTCTTCGACTATTACAGGGTTTTTCTTCAGCTCTGTGTCGTGTTGGCGATTGCATTCATCATCTATTCGACGCTGTTCGGATTGACCTGGTGATATCGGAAGCGATCGAAGCCGTCGGCCCGAAGGCCGACGGGTCAATGTTATTAAGAGGTAGTCGACGATGAGCCTGAGCTTTCCCAACCGCAGCCGCAGTTACGATGCCTCGGCACGGCGCATCCGTTTCACCGGTCATGACGGCATGTTCGAGGTCCCGTTTCTCGTCGAGGCGGATGTCTTCCCGGGTGCCAGCACCGAGGCCGGCTATCTCGCTGCCTTCGATGCCGGACGCGACGTGGTCCAGAAGGCCGCAGCGAAAGCCTATGGCTATGCCCGGCGGCGTCTCTACATCCTGACGGCGAATGATTTTCGCTGACGGGATTACTCCGCCTCTTTCCGGGGGCTGACCCACCAGCAATAAATTGCCCCGATCGCCAGCAGCACGCAGGTTCCGAGAAACACTGCGCGCATTCCGATATGGCCGCCGACGAAACCGCCCATGACGGGACCTACCACCTGGCCGACGAATTGCGACGATGTGGCTAGGCCGAGGATGCTGCCGGCCGCCGCATCCGGCACATTGTGGCGAATGACGGCGGTGATGCAGGGCAGGAGCCCGCCAAGCGCCACCCCCATCAGGAAGCGCAGAGCAATCAATTGCCAGGCCGAGGTCACGAAGGCCTGCGGGATCAGCAGCAGTGCCGCGACCGCCAGGGCCGCCATGATCACGGTCCAATGGCCGATGCGGTCAGCGAGCTTGCCGAGCCATGAGGCCGACAGGATGCTGCCCAGCGCCGCGACGGCCATGACAACGCCGGATACCATTGTCACATTCGCATCGGCGACGAACTGCGCGACATAGACTGTTATGATCGGCTCGATCGACATGTTGGCCAGCATCAGCAGCAGGCCGATCGACAGCATGGCGATAACCGGGCGCTTGTCCGGAATGGACGCCCAGCCGCCGCTGGCTTTCGCCGCTTTCTTCCGCGCCGCCGATTTCTCCTCCTTGATGAGGAAGGTCGTCGCCAGGAAGGTGAAGAAGATCACGCCGCCGGCGAGCAGGAAGGTGCCGCGGATGCCGATTAGCGGCGGCAGTGCGCCGCCGATCAGCGGTCCCACGAGGTTGCCTGCCATGATGCCGGAGGAGAGCATGCCGAGCGCCCAGGCCGAGCGGAGCTTCGGCGTCTGGGTCGCCACCAGCACCATGGAGCCCGAGGCGTAGCCGCCGGCAAGGCCGGTGAACAGGCGCAGCGCCACCAATTGCCAGACATTGCCCGCCATGCCCATCAGCGAGATAGCGACTGTCATGCCGAGGCTGGCGCGCACCAGCATCAGCTTGCGGCCATAGATATCGCCGAGACGCCCCCAGAGCGGCGCGACGAAGGCGGCCGCGAAGAAGGTGGCGCCATAGGCGATGCCGGACCATTGCACGATGGCCGCCTTGTCGGTGATACCGAGCTCCTCGACATAGATCGGCAGGAAGGGAAGCAGCAGCGTCATCGCCACGATGGTCGTGAAGGAGCCGACGAGGCAGATAATCAGGTTCCGCATCCAATGAGCGGTTTCCGGCTCAGCAGGTGCTGCTGCATCCCATCTCGTCTCGGTCATTTCTTGGCCTTTGCATTCAATGTGTAAAACAGTTCCCGGCTGCCTGACGCCAGGATATGACCCTTCGCGGCGGCGAGCAGGTCGGTGCGGGTGAACAGGTCAGGAAGGTTCAGTCGGTCGACATCCAGCGCGTAGACGGTGACATGATAGCTGTGCACACGCTCGTCGTTCCAGGGCGGGCATGCGCCCATATAACCCCCGTGCGGCCCGTCCTTCAAGTTGCCGCCGCCGGCGCCGTTCTGGCCGCGCCGCCCATGGTCCGTGCGCTCGAGCGGCAGGCCGCTCGCCGAGGGACCGTCGCCATCGGCGCCTTCGGCAAGCACCGTGCGGGAGGCGGGAATATCGGCGAGAACCCAATGGACGAATTCCATCCGCGTGAAGTCTTTCGGGATGATCTTGTCGTCCTTGTTGAACAGCGAGAAGTCGGTCGGCACATCCGGATCGACCATGGTCACGGCATAGGAGCGCGTGCCTTTCGGCCCCTTCGACCATGACAGGGGAAGGCTCTTGTTCGGACCGGGAGCCGATTTGTCGTTCGGTGTCGAAATGCAGGAGGCATTCTCCGGCAACAACATCCGGCCGTTGCTCTTTTCGATCGTCACCTTGAGATCGGCCGATAGGGCCGGCGTGGCGGCTGCCGCGATGACAATGGCGGTGATGAGGGTGAGACTGTTTTTCATGGTGTTGCCCTTTCGCGTTTCGGCCCATGCGAGCTTTCGAGGGCAAGGTCTAGCAAATCCGTCCCGAGCGCTGGCGCACGAAAACGCTCAATATGCGGCCAGAAACGCTCACGCGCTGCGCAGCCGGTCGGCGAAGCGGCGAGGGGAGCGATAGCCTGTCGCAAGGGCCGCCTCGCGCAGCGACAGCCCGTCTTCGGCAAGCAGCGTCGTGGCCAAGGCAACACGCTCGCTCGCCAGCACGTCGCGCAGCGACGCACCCTCCCGCGACAGGCGGCGGCGCAGTGTTGCATTGCTCGTGCCGAGTTCGGCGGCGATGAGATCTGCCGTCCAGGGATGGTCCGGCTGCCAGCGCACCAGCGCACGCACCGCCTCAGCGGTCGTTTCCGGCGAGCCCGGCAGGGCGCCGCGCATGCCGAGCACCATGAGCACTTCCAGCAGGCGATGCTCGATCAGGGCGGTCGGCAGGCCGCCAGCGGCGATACCTTCGCCGGCATGCTGGACGGCAGTAGCCAGCAGCGGGTCCAGTGGCAGGTCGATCTGCGAGGCGACGTGGACGGGCGGAAAGGCCCTGGCGGCGCGGCGCGCGAGTTCATCGGGAAAGGTGATGAAGATCGCCCGATAGATGCCGCTCTGCGGATCCGGATCGTTGACGACATCGCCGCTCCAACCGGCGGGCAGCACGATCACCGTGCCGGCGGCAAAGCGCCGATGCCTTCCCATGCTCAGGATCTCCTTGGAGCCTTCGAGGATGGCAACGATCGAGAGCTGGGAAAAGGCTGAGCCGGCAATGCGCTCGCGTTCGCGCGTGACGAAGGTGAAGAGCGTGGAGTAGCTGTTTGCGCCGACCGGCATCGCGGCGGGACGATTGTCCTTGGCCGCCAGGCGGCGCAACTTTTCCAATATCTGATTGTGAGCCTCGGACACGACGATGGCTTCCTGCTGATGAGGGGGTGTCGTCAAGTTTGGACCACACGGGTGACGATGCCAAGCCCGCAAAGTGCCTTGTCGGTTCGCTTGGCGCATGTTATAAACTGATTGCGTTTTGCAATCAGTTTTCGACCGGCCGGCAAGAATCGAGGTTGGCCGCCTGCCCTAGAGAGGAGACGCATCATGAGTTCTCTTGAAACTGTCCGCTGCGATACGGTGCGGCGCCTGTTCATCGCCTATGTGGCGCAGCATCCCGATATCGTCGATCCGATGCTGGCCCCCGATTTCACCTTTTCCAGCCCGCGCGACGATCACATCGACCGGCAACGGTACTTCGAGCATTGCTGGCCGAAGGAGAAGGTGTTTCGCGACATTCACATCGAACATCTGGTGCCCGACGGCGACGACGTGATCGTCAGCTATCGTGCCGAGAAGATGGACGGAAACAGTTTTCGCAATGTCGAGCTGATCCGCTTTGCCGGCGACAGGATCGCCGAAGTGAACGTCTATTTCGGGCGCAACGTCTAGCCGCGATCAGACAGCGGCAACCTTCGACATGGCTGCCGCCAGAGCGGTCGAAGGGCCACTCATGGGGTGGGCGGAATTTTCGGGGAGCAATTGCGCGGCGTCGGTCATGGAGGCCTGCGCGAAAACCACCGTGACGGAGCCTTCGTCATGGGCTGCCTCCACCGCCTTGGCGATAGATGCCAGATAGGCGGGCTGGTCACCCGCCCGGAACAATGCCCATGCGCCGGGGATCAATCGAACCTCGATCGCAGCGCCTGTCGCCTTGGCCGCCGCCTCGAACAGGTTGGTTGTTGGAGCGATCGTCGTCTCGACAGTGCAGAGCACGATCACCTTGCCACCTGCCTTGACGGCCTCTTCAGCAAGGACGCCATCGGCTCTGATGATCGGGACCGCCGCGTCTGCAGTTGCTTGCGATGCCGCCGGGCCGAGAGTGGAGCAATTGAGCACGACAGCATCCGCATCCTGTGCAAGGCGCTGCAGGACATCAGTCGTCTCCATCACGATATCGCTCGTCAGCCCTCCCAGCCGCTCGGCAGTCAAGAGGAGATCGGCGCGGACATGGTGATGAAGGGCGCCAGCCGGAAGGCCAAGCTGCCTTGCTGCATCCTCATAGATCGGGATATTGCTGTCGGCTGTGTGCAGGCAGGCTATTTTCACGGAATTTGTCTCGCTGAGGCCACTCGACACGGTCGGGATTCGCCGAAGCTAGCCTCTGACGATCTCGTTGTCGACGCGTGTCATGTCGCAGATCATGGCCGTGCGGCTTCAACCTGAGAGCAGCCTGACGCCTTGGCGTGCGCTATTCGGCGTCCGCAACGGGCGCGATCGGTTCGATATCGACTTCCTGCGTTACACGTTCCTGGGCGACGTCGTCATTGCGCATCCGGTATTGCGGGGAATTGTCCCTCGCCGGAAGAAAAGCCGTGATCCGGTAAATGTCCGCCGCTTTCGGGGAAAGGCCTTTCCGGCTCTTGAGTCGAACGATCTGGCCGATGGGGAAACGGTGGATGGGCACGGTACACTTCTTCTTTCCGGCCACCTCTGTTGCATGGCCTTGTTATCATGGCGCTCTCGCGCGAATGTCGTCTATCGGGAAATGCATGTCCGGCAAGACGGCGGAGATGCCGCTTGCCGAACACCGTGGCTTGATTGAACGGAGTGATCGCGGGCTGCCAGTACATCCGTGGTCAGCGCCGCATTCCGTTCAAATCATGCCAATCTGAGTTTGGAAACCGAGCTGCGGCCCATGCCGTCCTGCTCGATTTCGAAAATCAGCTTCTGACCTTTCTTGAGGGTCTCCAGGCCGGATTTCACCACTGTTTTCGCGTGAACGAAAATAGCGACGCTGCCGTCGGTCGGCTGAATGAAGCCGTAGCCCTTTTCCAGGTCGAAATTCTTGACGATACCATTGAACATGCTGTCTCCCCGGGCCTGGCATGGTCAAATGATGGCAGCTGTGCCATCCATATTCAGACCATACGGTTGAGGAGATCGGCGGGTCGAGAACTCTGACGCCGCGAAGAGCCAAGCCACCCAAAACGATACGTTGCAACTACAGGATGATTGAGGCTTAAATAAGACCAGTCTTGGCTGAAAGAGCGAATAGGTCGTCGAATGCCGCATTTAAATGCGACACCCGTCCATGCCGGCTTGATCGGCGCAAGTGGTATACGACTGAAAGACAGGTAAATTTTCCTCCAGCATGCAACTTTTTTGGCATCTCGCCGGTTGCTCTTCCAGGTGACGGCTCCTATGTTCCGCATCACCTGCCGACGCAATTTTTTGCCAAGAGGAGATATGACCATGGCTTTCGAATTGCCTGAACTTCCCTATGATTACGAAGCCCTTTCGCCCTTCATGTCGCGTGAGACCCTCGAGTATCACCACGACAAGCACCACAAGGCCTATGTCGATAACGGCAACAAGCTCGCCGCTGAAGCCGGCCTTTCGGATCTCTCGCTCGAAGAGATCGTGAAGAAGTCCTTCGGCGCCAATGCCGGCCTCTTCAACAATGCTGCCCAGCACTACAACCACATCCATTTCTGGAAGTGGATGAAGAAGGGCGGCGGCGGCAACAAGCTGCCGGGCAAGCTCGAAGCAGCCTTCGCATCGGATCTCGGTGGCTACGACAAGTTCAAGGCCGATTTCGCCGCTGCCGGCGCCACGCAGTTCGGTTCGGGCTGGGCCTGGGTTTCCGTCAAGAACGGCAAGCTCGAAATCTCCAAGACCCCGAACGGCGAAAACCCGCTCGTTCATGGCGCCAACCCGATCCTCGGCGTCGACGTATGGGAGCACTCCTACTACATCGACTACCGCAACCTGCGCCCGAAGTATCTCGAAGCCTTCATCGACAGCCTGATCAACTGGGACTACGTCCTGGAGCGCTACGAAGCCGCAACGAAATAAGCTTCGCCATATTGGCTGGCTTTCACACCCGGCGTCGTCTTGGCGCCGGGTGTTTTCTTATCCGCCGATCGTCAATAATGATGTTGTTCGCGTACCGCTTTGCCGGCCCAAGGAGGCTGCATGTCGTCCACACCGCTCTTCCGCTTCGGTGTCGTCGCAGATCCGCAATATGCCGATCTGGAGCCAAACCTGACCCTCAATCGCTATCCGTCCAACAGCCTTGCCAAACTTCGCGAGGCGATAGAGGAATTCAACCGACACGAGCTCGCCTTCGTCGTGACCCTCGGCGATATCATCGATCGTGAATGGAAGAGCTTCGACGCGATTCTGCCCGTTTACGAGACCTTGCGACACCCAAAGCACTTCCTGCTCGGCAATCACGATTTCGCCATAGCGCCTGAGCATCTGAAGGCTGTTCCCCAGCGCGTCGGCATGCCGTCGGCCTATTACGATTTCGGCCATGCGGGCTATCGCTTCATCGCGCTCGACGGCAACGAGATCAGCGTCTTTGCGCCGCCGGAAGGCGATCCGCGCCGAGATGAGGCGAAGGCGCTGATGAAGGCGCTGGAGACTTCGGGGGCGTCGAACGGCCAACGCTGGAATGCCGCCATCGGCAGTACCCAATATGCCTGGCTTGCGGCCAGGCTGCAGGAGGCGAAGACGGCGGGCGAGAAGGTCATCGTCATGAACCACTACCCGATCTTCCCGGACGATTCGCATAACGCGCTCGACAGCGACCGCATGCTGGCGCTGCTTGCCGAACACGATCATGTCGTCGCCTATCTCAACGGCCACAATCACGCCGGCAATTTCGGCGCCGTCGACGGAACTTACTTCGTCAATTTCAAAGGCATGGTCGATACCGAAGACAGCAATGCCTATGCGATCGTCTCGGTTTATGAGGATCGGCTTGATGTTGCCGGGTTTGGACGCGAGACAAACAGAAGGTTGGCGTTGAGCTGACGTTCACTCCGCCGCCATCCGCATCTCTGCCACATCCCGCTTCGGCGGTGTGCCGAACATGCGGGTATATTCACGGCTGAATTGCGATGCGCTTTCGTAGCCGACCCGATAGGCGGCGCTCTCCACATTGGCGTGACCGGCGACCATCAGGCGGCGGGCTTCGAGCAGCCGCATCTGCTTCTGATATTGCAGCGGCGTCATCGAGGTCAGCGTCTTGAAATGCTGATGGAACGAGGAGGGGCTCATGCGCGCCGCGGCGGCAAGCTGCTCGATGCGCACCGGCTCGGCGAAATTGTCACGCAGCAGGCGGATGGCGTCGGCAATGCGGCGCGTCTGGCTGTCCGGAAGCCCCAGCTTGCAGACCTCGCCGCCGTTGGGGCCGGTGAGTAGCCAGAAGCAGATTTCCCGCATGATCGCCGGATAGAGCACCGGGATGGCCTTTGGGGTCGCGAGTAGCCTGGTCAATCGCACCAGGCAATCGGCAAGCGATTGGCTGAGATCCTCGACAAAAATGCCGAGACCGGCACCGCCCGTCGGTTTCGGCGGCGTGTCGAGCTGCTCCATCACCTCGCGCATCATGCCGACATCGAATTCGATGGAGATGGCGATATAGGGCTTCTCCACGCTTGCCTGGACCACCCGGCCGGATGCGGGCAGCTCGATGCTGATGACGAGGGCCTGCATCTCTGAATAGTCGATCACCCTGTCGTGCAGCATCAATTGCTTGGCACCCTGGACGATGACACAGAGCGCCGGCCTGTAGATCATCGCATGCGGCATTCTCAGCTCTGTCGAGCGCATGATGTGCAGGCCGTCGATGCCGGTCGGAAATATCCCGCTGTCGCCGTGATCGCTGGCTTCGATGAATTGCGTGATCGCATCTCTAAGGGCTGACGACATCGGCGGTCTCCGGGGCAGGGTGCCATGCTATCATCATAGCAGGGGGATGCCGCCCGACAAGGTGGTTGGAGGAATAGGCAAGAAATTCGAGAGTTCCGGCATTCAAGGAAATGGCTCGACGGGCGTAGGCTTCCGTCATCAAGCATTCCCTGGAGTACGGCAAATGACGACTGAAAATATCGATAAATCAAAGGCAAAGATCGCAATCATCACAGGCGGCAGCCGCGGTCTCGGCCGAAACACGGCCATTCATCTCGCCCGCCGTGGTGTCGATGTCATCCTGACCTACAACTCAAATAAGGCAGAAGCCGATAGCGCTGTGACCGAGATCGAGGCGCTCGGACAGAAGGCCGTGGCACTGCGGCTCGATGCCGGAAACGTCGCCACGTTTGATGATTTCATCGCGGCCATCGGCCAAGCGCTGCGCCAGATCTGGGGGCGGGACCGTTTCGATTTTCTCGTCAACAATGCCGGCACGTCCTATCACGCGTCTTTTGCGGAAACGACGGAGGCCGAGTTCGACAAGCTCTACAACGTCCATTTCAAGGGCGTCTATTTTCTGACGCAGAAGCTGCTGCCTCTCATTCAGGATGGCGGCCGCATCGTCAACATCTCCTCCGGCCTTGCCCGCTTCAGCAACCCGGGCTCGTCGGCCTATGCGGCGATGAAGGGAGCGGTCGAAGTTCTCACGCGATATCTGGCCAAGGAGCTCGGCTCTCGTGGCATCGCCGTCAACACGGTGGCGCCGGGTGCGATCCAGACAGATTTCAGCGGCGGCATCGTCCGCGACAATCCCGAAGTCAACAAGATGGTTGCGTCCATGACGGCACTCGGCCGGGCCGGCGTGCCCGATGACATCGGCCCGATGATCGCCTCGCTGCTGTCGGAGGATAATCGCTGGGTCAATGGCCAGCGCATCGAGGTCTCCGGCGGCATGGTGGTTTGATTGTTGATTTCCAATTTGATCGATGGCTGCTTGACCCAGGGATGCGGACTATGAAACTCCACGGCAACACGGTCCTGATCACCGGCGGCACCAGCGGCATCGGCTACGAACTTGCGGCCGAGCTCTCGAAACTCGGCAACAAGGTTATCGTCACCGGCCGCGACCAAGCCAATCTAGACGCCACACGACAGAAGTTGCCCGATGTCCACACCATACGGAGCGATGTCAGCGATCTCTCGGCAATCGCCAGCCTCTATCAGCAGGTCGTCGGAGAATTTCCGGAGCTGAACATGCTGATCAACAATGCCGGCATCATGCGCAAGATCAATCTCCAGACCCATGAGAGCGATCTTTCCGACATTGTCAGAGAAATTGACATCAACCTCAGCGGATCGATCCGCATGGTCATGCAGTTCCTGCCGCATCTGAAGACCAAGAGCAGCGCCGCCATCGTCAATGTCTCGTCAGGGCTCGCTTTCGTGCCGCTGCCGATTTCGCCGATCTATAGTGCAACGAAAGCGGCGATCCATTCCTTCACGCAATCGTTGCGCCTGCAGCTGAAGAACACCAATATCAAAGTCATAGAGTTGGCGCCGCCGGGTACGGAAACGCCGCTCTTTCACGGCGATTTCACCGCGCAGGATACCGGCGGTGTCACGCCGATGCCTCTCAAGACCTTGGTCCGCCATGCAATCGCTGGCCTGAAGAAAGACAGGCTGGAAATTCGCCCCGGCCTTGCCAACATCCTGAAATTGATGAGCCGTGTCGCACCAGACTTCATGGTTCGCCAGCTCGGACGGTCAGTGGGTCTTATGCATGCCGAGCGGGACTAGCCGGCGCCGGCTTGTGCATTCACCTGCCAGCCGTTCACCCACATCTGCCGCAGGCCGTCGCCTTCGCCCTTGAACGATCGTCCGGTCGCCTCGCAGCTCTCAATCCTATCGCTGCGGAAGTTGCGGATCGCCTGGCGCAGCTCGCACCAGGCGACGATGTTGGCTGTTTCGGCATAGTAGATCAGCGCGATCGGCCGGATGATGCGCTCGGTGGCGCGGCCGAGTTCGTCGCGATAGGCGAGATCCAGCTTCTCCTCGTCACGAATGGCGCGGCGCACGAGCGCCAGATCGATGGCCGAGGCTGATGGCGCGGCAAAACCCCAGGCATGCAGCGCATTGGCTTCGAAGGTTTGGCGCAATGGCGGCGGCACGGCGCCGGCAATCTTGGCACTGACACGCTTGGCCGCCTGCTTCAGTTCATCATCGCCGGTGCGCTCCAGCAGCGCCAACGACAAGACGATCGCCTCCATTTCCTCGATCGAAAACATCAGCGGCGGCAGGTCGAAGCCGGGACGCAGGATATAGCCGATGCCGCGTTCGCCCTCGATCGGAACCCGCATCGCCTGCAGTGCTGCGATATCGCGATAGACGGAGCGAACGGTCACCTCCAGCCGTTCCGCAATATCGGCTGCTGTCACCGTCCTCTTGGCCAGCCGCAGGATCTGAATGATCTCGAACAAGCGCGACGCCTTGCGCATTTCATCCTCTTAACTTGAAGACTACTGACAACACCCCGTCAGTTGGCCTGATCTATAAGACTGCCTATCGAATTGAAAATCAACAATTTCCTCTGCCGGATTCGGGCGGAGGAGGATAGGCAACTGACATGGGTTACGCTGAAAATCTCTGGCTCTTCTTTCTTCTTCTCTTCGGCATCATCATCGTGCCGGGCATGGACATGCTGTTCGTCCTTGCCAACTCATTGACCGGCGGCAGCAATCGCGGATTGGCTGCCACCGGCGGCATCATGCTCGGCGGCGTGCTGCATTCGCTGAACGGCGCTCTCGGTATCGGCCTGCTGATGCATTTCGTGCCCATTCTTTTCAATCCGCTGCTCATTGCCGGCGGCGCCTATATGGCTTTCATCGGGGTCACGCTGATGCGCAGTTCCATCACCGTCGGGCATGAAGGGCCGGCCGGCAGCCGCTCCGCCTGGAAGGCTTTCCGCCAGGGAGCGGTGACTTGCCTGATCAATCCGAAGGCCTATCTCTTCATCTTTGCCGTGTATCCGCAGTTTCTGAAGCCGGATTACGGCCCGATGTGGATACAGGCCGTCATCATGGGAGCCATGACCATAGTCACGCAATTTGCCGTCTATGGCGGGCTTGCCGTCACTGCCGGGCGCAGCCGTAATCTGCTGGTCGCCAATCCCCGCGCGACCGCCTTTGCCGGCCGCGCCGCCGGGTTGCTCCTTGTCGCGGTCTCGGCATTCGCCGTCTGGGAAGGGCTGAGGATGGGTTGACGTTGGGAGCGGCAAGGCCAGTGTGTCAGGAACATGACACTGATTTTGCTGGGTTCTCACCACTTTGTGACTTCATTGCCGGAGCGGAAACCGGCAAACATGTCACTCGCAATGCGCCGGCCGCGCATGCGGTCTTTATTATCCGTGGAGAGGTAGGAGAACGAAATGAAATGGAAAGTGATTGTGGCGGCAACGGCTTTGGCCGGCATCGCCCTGGGTTCGGTCGTTGCAGCCGACGGCACGCATGATTCCCGCATCGGGATGATGAAGAAGATCGGCGGCGCGGCGGGCGCTCTCGGAGCGATTGCCAAGGGCGACAAGCCCTATGATGCCGACATCGTCAAGGCCTCGCTGACGACGATCGCTGAGACGGCAAAGGCGTTTCCGGATCAGTTCGGCCCGCAGAGCGACAAGACGGATGCCGAGGTCAACCCGAAGATCTGGGACAATCTCGATGACTTCAAGGCCAAGGCCGCCAAGCTTTCCAGCGATGCCGAGACGGCGCTGGCCCAGCTCCCGGCTGACCAGGCCGGTGTCGGCGGAACGCTGAAGACCTTGGGCGGCAGCTGTGGCGCCTGTCATCAGGCCTACCGCGTCAAGAAAGACTAAGCGGTAGGTCAGCCTCGTCTGAAAATTGGTTTTGGCATCCGCACCGGCCTTGCCGCCGGTGCGGAGTCCTGTAGTTTTAGAGTCAGGCTAAGGGGGTAGACATGATGGCGCGGTTTGTCCGGTGGCTGCTTTGCCTCTTCGGGGTGATCATTCTCGGCTTTGGTGCATTCTATTTTGTGACTGCGCCGTCGCCCCTGCCGGCAAGCCATTGGTCCAATCTCGGTGACCCCGATGTCAAGAACGGCGAGATGGTGTTCTGGGCCGGCGGCTGCACGAGCTGTCATGCGGCGCCCGGCGCCCAGGGAGACGCCAAGTTGGTACTGTCAGGTGGTCTGGCGCTCACCAGCCCCTTCGGCACCTTCCATGTGCCGAATATTTCGCCTGACGAGAAGGCCGGGCTTGGCAGCTGGACGCTCGCCGATTTCGGCAATGCCATGAAACGGGGCGTCGGCAAGAACGGCGAGCATCTCTACCCGTCATTTCCCTATGGCTCCTATACCCGCATGAGCGACAAGGACATCAACGATCTCTGGGGCTTCTTAAAGACCCTACCGAAGAGCGACAATGTCGCGCCGCCACATGAGCTGCCGTTTCCCTTCGATATCAGGCTGGCGCTTGGCGGTTGGAAATTCCTCTATTTCAACGACCAGCCGCGCATCGTCCTCGCCAATGCCGATGATAAGATCAAACGCGGGCAGTATCTTGTGGAAGGGCCGGGCCATTGCGGCGAATGTCACACGCCACGCGATAGTCTCGGCGGCTTCGTGAGCGGTCAATGGCTGGCCGGAGCGCCCAATCCCGAGGGCAAAGGGCGGATTCCGGACATAACCCCCGGCTCCAAGGCGATCGGCAGCTGGAGCGCCGGCGATATCGCTAACTATCTGGAAACCGGCTTCACGCCCGACTATGATTCCGCCGGCGGCTCCATGGCCGAAGTCCAGCAGAACATCGCCCATTTGCCGGCCGCCGATCGTGAGGCAATCGCCGCCTATTTGAAGGCGTTGCCGTCCCGGTAAGGCGAAGGGATTGTTAGACCACGCCCGAGCGCCGGGCGAGATAAAGATGCGTTTCGTATCGCAACTCGAATTCGCCGCCATGGGCATTGATGGTATCTGCAATGGCGGAAAGAAGCGCTTCCCGTTCCTCCGGCGGTAAAAGCCGATAGCCTGACAGCGTGCGCAGCAGGTCGGTATAGCTTTGCGCGGTATGCTTCCGGCTCCAGCGATAGCAATGCTGTGCCGGCGCTTCGAAATATTCGGATTGGCGCAGCAATTCCGCGAATGGACCGTCCGGCAGATACCATGCCTCCGCCGGAGGGCCGGAAAGCTGCGGTGCAAGACGGGCGTAGATATCAGCAAATTGTTCGGCGAGCGGTGACTCTGGTGGCATCGGCACGTTGCCGAAAACAGCGAGCGTGCCATCAGGCGCAAGTTGGGCGGCCGTCTTGGCAAAGCGCAATTCCGGCGAAACCCAGTGGAGCGATTGCGCTGCCGCCACAAGCTTGAACGCTCCCGGCTCGCTCGGCCATGCCTCGAAGGTAGTCTGCGCGAAGCGGACCTTTGGGAAGCCCTCAAGGTTCTTCCTGGCGACCGCGATCAATTCTTCGCCCGGATCAAGCGCGAGAACGGAAAGACCTCGGCGCGCAAACCCTTGCGTTGCCTGTCCTGTGCCGCAGCCGATTTCAAGGACCGCATCGGTGTCGCTGAGACTCGCGAAGGCGATGACACCATCGAAGAGCGCTTCGGGATAGATGGGGCGAGCGCTGCCATACAAGCTGGCGACGCCATCGAATGTGAACCGCTGTTCCAAGGCGTACCCCCAGTTGCAGATCGAAGCCGGACGGCCTTTTTTCTAGCGTATTTTCATTGAACTTTACAGCGCAACGAGTTTGGCGTGCAGCAACGGGATTGGGCGATCGTGGACGCAGCGGTGAAGCATAAAGTTCCCTATTTCAGCCAGTGGGAAACGCCTGATATGACGCTGGCCGTGGTGGCTGAAGGCGCGCAAGCGGCCTTGCTGAAAGACCCACTTTGGGCGTCTTCGGGAGCCCGCAATGTCGAGGACTATGCCCGCTGGGCCGGCAATCTCTGCGGCATGGCCTGCCTGAAGATGGTTCTTGCCGCCCGCACTGGCAAAACAGTCCCGATCATGGATCTGGCCATGGGATGCAAGGATCACGGCGGTTATGTCGAGGAGCAGGACGGCAGGATCAAGGGGCTGATCTATGCGCCGTTCGTTCCCTTCGTCAGGGATCGTTTCGGCCTGAATGCCAGGGTCGTCACCGGAATTCCGGTCGCGGAGATCGGCGATATCCTCACGCAATCGCAGTTCTTCATCGCCTCTGTCCACCATTCCATCCGCTGGCAGGACACCGTGCCGCCGGCGAAGGGCGGCCATCTCGTGCTGGTGACGGCGCTCGAAGGAGACCTGATCCGCTTCCACAATCCATCAGGCCATATCGCTGCAACGCGCGAGAATGTGGGAATGCCGCTGGAGACGTTCGACAGGTTCTTTGCCGGGCGCGGGATCGCCATCGATCGCTGATTTCAGTGCGTTCAACGGCGATCCCGGGTAAAGGCCGGCATCAGGCCAGTGCCTGCAGGTAGCGCATGCCGGTGACCGGGCGCGCCTTGAAATCCATATTTTCGTAGAAGCGATGGGCCTGGACGTTACCGGTCGCGGCTCCCACAGAAAGGAAGCTGCAGCCGGACTTGCGGGCCACTTCACGGGCGCGGTCGACGAGATGCTGCCCGATCCCATGGCCGCGATGGCCGTCACGCACGAAGAGATGATGCAGGTCCATGCCCCGCTGTCCTTCCTGCGCCTTGTAGAGCGGCACGAGGATGGCGTAGCCGATCAGCCCGTTCTCGCCTTCAGCCACCAGCGCCGTGATCCACGGCATCGGGCCGAAAAGATCGCGCTCGAGCTGCTCGGGGGTCGCGCCGGAAGGGTCGCCGTGATGGGCTGCCAGCAGCCGGATCATGTCGTTCAGCTCCGGCAGGTCGCGTGGGTGCGCATTGCGGATGGTCAGAACCGGTGGGCGTAGAAGTGAGATGTCGCTATCGTCTAGCATGGCATTTGCGTCCTTGTTTTTTCAATGAGCCGTCAGGACGCTGCCGATACAACAAAGCCGCCTGACGGCGGCTTGTTGACAAAATGATCTGTCTTGGCCGCCCTTTACAGGTACAGCCAAAAATACGAGCGATTGTGGAGCGCGTGCTTGATCATGGGCGCATAGATGATCCGGTTCAGCGTATTTGTCAATGGGGCGCCTCAATGCTCCGCTTCGCATAGTCCGTGGTCCGACAGTGCCCGGATCACATAGCAGTCTTCGATGCTGTGGCCATCGCAATGCGACACGATACGCTCGAGCTCGTGCTCCAGCCTCTTCAGCTGCGCGATCTTGACGCGCACATCGTCCAGATGTTCGCGGGCGATGCGGTCGGCACCCACGCAGGGGCGGTCCGGATGCTGGCTGAGCGAGATCAGCTCCTTGATCGCGTCGATCGTCAGACCGAGGTCTCGGCCATGGCGAATGAACGCCAGACGCTCCAGATCGGCCTTGGAATAGCGCCGCTGGTTGCCCTCGCTGCGGTCGGGTTCCGATATCAATCCCATCTGCTCGTAATAGCGGATGGTCGGCACTTTGACGCCGGTACGCTTGGACAAGTCGCCGATCGACAACATTTCTTACCCTCCGATACCTCTAGTCTCTAGAGCAATATATATGCGGCTACTCATGAGATTTGCAAGGGGCGGGCTTCCATTGCGGCGTTAATAATAGTATACCCCTCTATATTATATATCGAGGTCTAGATGTCCCATACCATTCGCCAGCAAGCCAAGCTCCTGTCTCGCATTCGCCGCCTCAAGGGGCAGATGGAAGCGGTCGAGCGAGCGCTTGAGGCCGAGCGGCCGTGCGGGGAGGTGCTGCAGCTCCTAGCCTCCATCCGCGGCGCCCTGACGGGACTGACCGGCGAAATTTTGGAAGATCATCTGCACGAGCACGTGCTCAATGCCGAGAACGAGCAGGCCCGCCGTCAGGCGGTCGATGAAATGTCCGATGTGCTGAAGACCTATCTGCGCTGATCAGAGGCTTCGGGACGTTCAACAGGAGAATGATGTCATGAGTATTTCCTCCGATGCTGGCCACAGCCACGTCTTTCTCGGCTCGGATCATCAACGCAACGAGCGTCGCATCTGGCTCGTCATCGCGCTGACGGCCGTCATGATGGTCGTCGAGATCGCTGCGGGCAGCCTCTATGGATCCATGGCGCTGATGGCCGATGGCTGGCATATGTCGACGCATGCCAGCGCCATGCTGATTTCGGCGCTTGCCTATCTCTATGCACGCCGGCATGCGCATAATGCCCGCTTCACCTTCGGCACGGGCAAGCTCGGCGATCTCGCAGGCTTCGCCAGCGCCATCGTGCTTGCGCTGATCGCGCTGCTGATGGGTTGGGAGAGCCTGCTGCGGCTCTTCAATCCGGTGGCCATCAATTTCCGCGAGGCGATCGCCATCGCCGCGGTCGGCCTCGTTGTCAATATCGTCAGCGCATGGCTTCTGCGCGACGATCACGATCATCACCATGGCCACTCCCATGACCATCATCACGACCACGATCACGCCCATGGCGGCAAGGACAACAATCTGCGCTCGGCCTATATCCATGTGATCGCCGATGCGATGACATCCGTTTTGGCCATCATTGCCTTGTCACTCGGCAGCCGGTTCGGCTGGACCTTCCTCGATCCGCTGATGGGTATCGTCGGTGGCCTGGTGATCCTGCAATGGTCGTGGAGCCTGCTGCGCGCATCCGGCGCCATTCTGCTCGATTTCATTCCGGCCGGCGAGGACCTGCCGGACGAGATTCGCGAGGCGATCGAAACGGGCGAGGATCGCATCACCGATCTTCATGTCTGGCAGGTTGGGCCTGGACATCACGCGGCGATCGTCGCGGTGGCAACGCCCGTGTCGCGCGATCCGGCCTTCTACAAGGCTCGACTTGCCGATATTCATGAGCTTTCCCACGTTACCGTCGAAGTGACTGTCGACAAGGCGGCATAGAATCCGGTAGCAATCGGGCCGGTCAGAGGCTTGCCATATTCCTCGCATAGCCCAAAATCTGCCCGATTCCGCTGGAGGCTTTCGCATGCCCATATTGCTTACCCGCCGCCGCCTCGTGGCAGGCTCGGCGCTGTTGCTGCCCGCACTGACATTCGGTCCGAATGTGCTCTTCGCCCAGGATGCCGGCACCTCGCCACAGGCGCCCGCCGCTCAGGACAATCCCGCGACGCCGGACAGCGGGCAGGGCATGGACAGTGACAGCGGGGCGCAGGACAATTCGCAGCTGACTGATGATGTCGACAAGCAGCTGGCGGATCTGGAAAAGAAGACCGGCGGCCGGCTCGGCGTCTCCGTGCTGGATACGGAAACCAACATTTCCCTCGGCCATCGCGAGGAAGAGCGGTTTCCCCTGTGCAGCACCTACAAGGCGCTTGCCGTCGGCTTCGTGCTGGCGCGGGTCGATCAGGGTGTCGAAAAGCTCGACCGTCGTGTCACCTACGGCAAGGACGCCGTGGTGACCTATTCGCCGGAAACCGAAAAGCATGCCGGCACCGACGGCATGACCATCGCCGAACTCTGCGGCGCCGCCGTCATGTTGAGCGACAACACCGCCGGCAATCTGCTGCTCCAGAGCTTCGGTGGTCCCGCGGCGCTGACATCCTGGCTGCGCACCACCGGCGACACGGAAACCCGCCTCGACCGCAATGAGCCCGATGTCAATCAGGCGATCAAGGACGATCCGCGCGACACGACGACGCCGGATGCTATGCTGGATACCATCGGGCTCCTGACGCTCGGCAATACGCTGTCGGAAACATCGCGCGATCAATTGATCAACTGGTTGGTCGGCAACACCACCGGCGATAATCGTCTGCGCGCCGGCTTGCCGAAGGAGTGGAAGGTCGGTGACAAGACCGGCACCGGCAACAACGGCTCCTTTGCCGATATCGCCGTCATCTGGCCGCCGGATCGCGGCCCGATCCTGGTCACGACTTTCGTCGCCGAGGGGACTGCGCCTGCGAAGGATATCGAGGCCGTCTTCGCCGACGTCGGCAAGATCGTCACCGGAATGGTGGGGCAATAGCAGGAAATACCCCAGACAAAACAAGACGATACGATCGTGATGTGAATCAGGATCCTATCGTCTTCATGTGGTTTCGCAACATGTTCAGGCGATGGACAATGCGGCGGCTGCGCTGTCCGTTTCCTTGTCTGCGTCATTCTCGTCGGTGCCGAGCTTCTGCTTGATCTCGGCGGCGATCTGGTCGTTGATGGCCTTCTGCTCATCGGAAGGCAGGGCCTTGAAGGAATCTTCCGTCAGATTGTTCTCTTCCAGATATTGCGCCCGGATCTTGTCCGCCGGCGACATGTTCGCCCATTTGGCAAATTCGTCCAGAATGTCCTGGCTGGATTGATCGCTCGATGACGTCGAGCTGCTGTCGCTCGCTGTGCCGGCGCTGTCTTCCTCGGTGGCGTCATCGGTCGCCGAGGACGTCGTCGAACCGATCTGGCTGAGCCAGAAGCCGGATGAAATGGAGGAGGGGACGCCGCTGGATGCGACGGACGGTGCCTGCGTTTCCTGCTCGCTGCTATCGTCGGGCAAGGTAAAGGGTGAGCTGCTGTCGGAGTCCGCATCCTGCTGGCTGCGTATCGGGGTGCTGAAATAATTCTGGGTGCTATGATGCACTTTCATCGTCATATCTCCCTATGGGTTGACGGGACGATGACTCCGCAAGCCTGTCCGGAGCTTATGCGCCGGGCCTCTCAGGTGCCGCAGAAGGTCTGCAGCACCCGTTCCGCCGGCAAGGGCGGCTCGGCGTAGGGCGCAAAGGCAGGCTGGTCCTCATAGGGTTTAGCGAGCACCGTCAGCAGCGCTTCGAACAGGGAGAAATCGTCGTCCTCAACCGCCGCCTGGATCGCCTGCTCGATTCGGTGGTTGCGCGGAATGAAGGCCGGATTGACCTTTCGCATCGCTTGGCCGCGCGCTGCTGCCGTCCGGGGATCGCGGCCGAGCCGCTCTCGCCAGCGTTGAAGCCACGGCGCGATGGATTGCGGATCCTGGAAGGTGGCGGCGAAATCCGTGACATCTTCATCCGCGACAAGGGCCGCAAGGCGGCGGAAAGCGAGCGTGAAATCCGCGCTCTGCTGTTGCATGGTCGCCAGCAGCGACTGGATCAATTCGAGATCGCCATCTTCCTCGTTTGCCAGGCCGATCTTGGCGCGCATGCCGGAGAGCCAATAGGCCTGGAAGCGCTCGCCATAGGCTTTGATAATGGTATTCGCCAGGTCGATCGCCGTATCGACGGACGGGTCGATCAGCGGGATCAGCGTTTCGCCGAGGCGTGCGAGGTTCCACTGGCCGATTGCCGGCTGGTTGGTATAGGCATAGCGGCCGTTGCGGTCGATCGAGGAAAAGACGGTTGCCGGATCGTAGGCATCCATGAAGGCGCATGGGCCGAAATCGATTGTCTCGCCTGAAACGGTCATATTGTCGGTGTTCATGACGCCATGAATGAAGCCGACATGCAGCCAGCGAGCGATCAGTGCCGCCTGCCGCTCGGTCACAGCTTCCAGCAGAGCGAGATAAGGGTTCGTTCGGTCCCTGATCTCCGGATAATGCCGGGCAATGACATGATCCGCCAGTGTCCGCACGCTGTCCGTATCGCCGCGCGCAGCGAAGAACTGGAAGGTGCCGACACGGATATGGCTTGCCGCGATACGCGTGAAGATCGCGCCGGGCAGTACCTCCTCGCGGTAGACCGGCTCTCCCGTGGTGACCGCCGCAAGCGCCCGAGTCGTCGGAATGCCGAGGGCATGCATGGCTTCACTGACGATATATTCGCGCAGAACAGGGCCAAGCGCCGCACGGCCATCACCGCGCCGCGAAAACGGCGTCGGGCCAGAACCCTTGAGCTGAATGTCGCGACGTCTGCCGTTGCGATCCTTCACTTCGCCGAGAAGGATCGCGCGGCCGTCGCCGAGCTGCGGCACGAAATTGCCGAACTGGTGGCCGGCATAGGCCATGGCGATCGGCTGCGACCCCGGCAGAAGTTCGTTTCCGGAAAAGATCGCCGCGCCATCGCGTTCGAGCGCATCCGCGTCTAGCCCAAGTTCCCGTGCCAGCGCCTCGTTGAACTTGATCAGCCTTGGCGCGGCAACAGGTGTCGGCGCCTGATCCGCGAAAAACTGTGGCGGCAGGCGCGCATAGCTGTTGTCGAACGGAATCGGCAGGGCCTGATGTGCCCGTATTTCGGAAAGGGGAGAGCTCATACCTCTAAAGTAGGGCCAGGGAGCAGGAGGCGCAAGACACTGGTCGCAATCGACCGCACGCCATCTCGTCGTCAACCTTTGTCTTCTTCAAGCTCCCGCGCCATGTCAGCCAGTTTCTTCACCGTGTTGAGATTTCTCGATGTTCCTGCCTTGAGCGCAGGCAGCTTCAGCTTCGAACGTCCCGAGCCGTCGGGGTAGTGGACATAGATCTCCTTGCCGGCGACCTGCACCTCTTCGCCACCTGGGGCGACGAGCTTGTCCAGAGCATCCTTCGGTGCTGTCTCCGGAAGGAAGGTGACGAGCAAATAGTTCGGCTTGGCGTGCGGGAAGGGCGAACCTTCTGCAGCGGCCTCCAGTGCCTGCCGACTGCGCAGGATCACGCCGGGCGATTTGCCCATCTTGCGTTCCAGCGCCTCCTCTAGGCTTGCCTGCACCTTGGCCTCATCGTCTTCGGAGCGAAAGAGCACATTGCCGCTCTGGATATAGGTCTTGACGTCCCGAAAGCCGGCTTCTTCGCACAGCGCCTTCAGGTCCACCATCGACAATGTGCCGGTGCCGCCGACATTGACGGCACGCAGCAGGGCGACAAAGACGGTCATCCTTTCCTCCCGGGCTTCTGCCTACATCTTGCCGGCGACCTTGATGGCGAAGGAATATTCGAACGCCACTTCCTCCAGGCGCTGGAAACGGCCGGAGGCGCCGCCGTGGCCGGCATCCATGTTCGTCTTCAAGAGGATCGGCGCTTCGCCCGTCGTCTTGTCGCGCAGCCTGGCGACCCACTTTGCCGGCTCCCAATAGGTGACGCGGGGGTCGGTGAGGCCCCCGAGAGCAAGGAGGGGCGGATACGGCTTTTCCCCGACATTGTCGTAGGGACTATAGGCGGCAATCTGCTCGTACTCTTCTTTGCTGTCGATAGGGTTGCCCCATTCGGGCCATTCCGGCGGCGTCAACGGCAAGGTGTCGTCGAGCATGGTGTTGAGCACGTCGACGAAGGGGACGGCGGCGATGAGCCCGGCGAATTTCTCAGGCGCCATGTTGGCGACCGCACCCATGAGCATGCCGCCGGCCGATCCGCCTTCGGCGATGATCTTCGCGTAAGAGGTGAACTTCTGCTCATTCAAATAGTCGGCCGCGGCGATGAAATCCTTGAACGTATTGGTCTTCTTCGCCATCTTGCCGTCTTCGTACCAGGCAAAGCCCTTGTCCTTGCCGCCGCGGATATGGGCGATGGCATAGACGAAGCCACGATCCGCGAGCGACAGGCAATTGGTGTTGAAACCGGCCGGAATGGCAATGCCATAGGCGCCGTAGCCATAGAGCAGGCAGGGTGCTGAGCCGTCGAGCGGCGTATCCTTGCGATAAAGCAGTGTCACCGGCACCGTTTCGCCGTCCCAGGCGGGCGCGAAGACGCGGCGGGTGACGTAATCGGCCGGATTGTGGCCCGAGGGAACCTCCTGCGTCTTCAGCAGGGTGCGCTCGCGCGTCACCATGTTGTAGTCGTAGAGCTGGCTCGGCGTCGTCATCGAGGAATAGGAGAAGCGGATGACATCCGTATCGTATTCCGCGGCCCCCTGCAGGCCGAGCGAATAGGCTTCCTCCTCGAAGGCGATGGAATGTTCCTCGCCGCTGCGGCGGTCGCGAATGATGATGCGCGGCAGGCCGTCCTTGCGCTCCAGCCAGATGAGATGGCGGGCATAGGCCATGTGGTTGAGGATCAGCGTGCCCGACTTGTGGGCCACCACTTCGCGCCAGTTTTCCTTGCCCGGTCTGTCGGCCGGCGTCTCCATGATCTTGAAATCCTTGGCATCGCCGTCATTGGTGAGGACGTAGAAAACGTCTCCGCCTTCCGTCATCTCATATTCGATCCCCGTCTCGCGCTCCGCCACCAGCTTCGGCTCTGCGTTGAGGTCCGAGGTCGGGATGATGCGGTATTCGCTGGTCTCGTGGTCGTGGATGTCGATGAAGATGTAATCGTCGAGCAGAGAGCCGCCGACGCCCATGAAGAAGCCCGCGTCTTCCTCTTCATAGACGAGCCGGTCGTCGGATTGCGGCGTGCCGACGATGTGATGGAAGATCTTCGAAGGGCGATGGTTCTCGTCCTGCAGCGTGTAGAAGAAGCTCTTGCCGTCGGGCGCCCAGACGCCGCCGCCGCCGGTGTTCTCGAGCACGTCGGCAAGGTCCTCGCCGGTCTCGAGATCGCGGACCTTCAGCGTGAAATATTCAGAGCCCTTGTCGTCATAGCCCCAGATGCCGCGGCTATGGTCGGTAGAGTGATCGAGGCCGGAAAGGCGGAAATAGGACTTTCCTTCATTCTCCTTGTCGCCGTTCAACAAAAGCTTGCGGTCGCCGCCGTCGCGGGTCTCGCGGAAATAATGCGGCTGCTCGCCGCCGGTGACGAAGAGCGTGCCATAGGAATAGGGACCGTCCTTGACCGGCACGGAACTGTCATCCTCCTTGATGCGGCCCTTCATCTCGCCGAAGAGAACCTTCTGCAGCTCCTTTGTGTCGGCCATCGCGGCATTCATGTAGGCGTTTTCTGCTTCGAGATGCGCGCGGATTTCCGGGGCCAGGATCGAGGGATCCTTGAACATCGCCTGCCAATTGTCGGCGCGCAGCCATGCATAGTCGTCGCTGCGGCTGATGCCATGACGCGTATCCGTAATGGGCTTTTTCGGGGCGGCAGGCGGGGTGGGGAGGTTCTTGAAAACTGACACGGGAGCGCTTTCTCTGGTGTGAAAGTCGGATACGAGGAGAAGAGAGAAATAGAGGGCGGCTGCATGAGGTTCAATAGGCAAGTATCCCCTCAAGTTTCATGCAAGTCGCCGATATTAGTCTCTATCGAACAGGTGGCTTGTGGGAAACCCGATTGGGGGGCTGCCTTGATGAGACCACATTCTTTACCGAAGTCGGCATACAATGCGTCGACATAAGGGCGGTTGAACCGCCTTCCCCGCTGGAGCGGACGCAATCAAATTCAGAACAATGCAAGGGACCGGTCATCATGCTGAAACTCTTTGCCATCCTTATTCCTTTGGCTTCTTTCGCTAACTCTGCCTTCGCTGTTGACGCGACCATGAAGAAGGAGTTGGAAAAGCTTGATCCCTCCGAGCGGATGGAGCAGGCATGCGACGCGGAGGCCATGAAGCGGATTGGCACGGAAAAGACGGGTTTCAAGCCGGACAAGGTGATCGCCTACACGTTCGGTGATCCCGCCATGAACCCGGATTCGATGAATGCGCCCGGAGCTGTCTTCCGCAGCAAGGGCGACTGGTATCATCTCTCGTATAACTGCGTCACCGGCCCGCAGCACATTCATGTTCGGGACCTGAGCTACCAGATCGGCGATAAGGTGCCGCGCGACAGCTGGCAGCAGCACTATCTTTACGACTAGGCGCCTGCAGCCTTTCCATGACGTGCTTGGAAAGGCTCTATCTCCGCTTTTGCACTTCCACGCGCGTGAGCTCCGACAGGATGTGCTCCTGCACATCGGAAGGCTGGCGACGGACGGCATCCGTCAGGTCGCGCAGCGTTGCCCGGAGGCTGTGAAGCTGATCCACCAGATCCATGACGACATCGACACCGGGTTCGTTGAGGCCCATGGCATTGCTTAGGTCGAGAATAAGCTGGCCGCGCGCGATGTCGGCCTCGCGGAAATTCCGGCCCTGATCCGTGATTTCCGGTACCAGCCAACCTTGCGAGATCCAGACTTCCAGCACCGTGGTCTCGATTTCGAGGTGCAGTCGAAACTCGTTCTCTTTCATCGCTTATTCTCCCATGTTCTTTCTGGGATCTTGCGTCTTGCCGGCCTCCCATTCGGAGACGAAACGCGTGAGCTCGGAATCTGACGCATCCGGAAGGACGACCTTCAAGGAGACATAGGCGTCGCCGTTCTCCTTGCCGCGTACCGGTGCGCCCTTGCCTTTCAGCCGCAGCACCTTGCCGGTATTGGAGTTCGGCTGCAGCGTCACGGTGACGGCGCCAGCCGGCGTGGGGACCCGGATCTTGCCGCCGAGCACCGCCTCGGTCAGCGAAATCGGCAGTTCCAGCCGGATGTCGTCTCCGTCGCGGGTGTAGAACCGGTGCGGGCGCACATGCACCGCAATCAGCGCATCTCCAGGCTTGCCGCCGTTAAAGCCGGGATCGCCCTTGCCCTTCAGGCGCAGCGTCTGTCCGTCGCGGGTGCCCGGCGGTATCTGGACGTCGAGGGCCGGCCCCTCGGGCAAGCTGATCTGCTTCTTCGCGCCGTTGATGGCATCAAGAAAGTCGACCTCCATGGAATAGTGACGATCTTGACCCTGCATTTGGGATTGGCCTCGGCTGCGCCGCGAGAAGAAGTTGGAAAACATGTCGTCGGCATCGCCGAAATCGGCAAATCCGCTGGCATTTTGATAGGGACCGCGCTGGCCTTCATTGGCAGCATAGTCGCGGTAATAGCTGCGCGGCGGCTTCTCGGCACCGCTGCTGTCGATCTCGCCGCGGTCGAAACGCGCGCGCTTCTCCTCATCGCCGACAATGCCATAGGCTGCCGAGACCTCCTTGAACTTGTCCTCGGCTTGTTTGTCGCCGGGGTTGAGGTCGGGGTGCAGCTTCTTGGCAAGCTTGCGATAGGCGCTTTGAATATCCTTTTGCGGGGCGTCCCGTTTTACGCCCAGAACTTCATAGGGATCGCGACTCATGCATGTCTCTCTTTGGGAGCACGGAAAAATACGCAGATAATGCTGCAGCGGCCTCATATCAATCGTAGCATAGACGCGGCCAGGTTGAAGCCCGGACCTCGATGCTTTGCAGGTCACGGCATTTGTGATGCGAAGTGGGCACGTTTGCCGTCCGCTTGCCATATTTCCGGCGTGTTGCCGGATGAAGGCGAACGTCACGGCGGAAAACCTATGGCAATCACATGCCTCTTCCGCCAGATTTCATTTGCTCGATCCGCTCGGTGGCTGCCCAATGAACCGTTTTTTGTTGACGTCCGCATTCCTTGTCACCGTCGCTCCGATGGCCTTGGCTGCTCAGCCGACGCAACAGCCCGCCGGCTGGCCTGAGCTACCGCCCAAGGCTCCTGCCTCGAATGTCAAGCTCGTCGAGCCGCATCTGCACGTCAATCGAGCAGGCAAGGGCGCGCCGCGCATCGCGCTGACGTTCGATGCCTGCATGGGCAAGACCGATCCGCGCATTCTCAGCACCCTGGTCGACCAGCATATTCCGGCGACCATCTTCGTCACCGCGCGCTGGCTGCGCACCAACCCCGATTCGCTTGCCGTCTTCCTGGCCCATCCCGATCTTTTCGAGCTGGAAAATCACGGGCAGAACCATATTCCGGCCGTCGATGTTCCGACCAAGGTCTACGGCATCCCCGCTGCCGGTTCGCCGCAGGCGGTGGCGCAGGAAGTGAAGGGCGGAGCCGACGCCATGATTACGGCCGGCATTCAGCAGCCGCACTGGTTCCGCGGCGCGACCGCGAAATACACACCTACGGCCATCATGGAGATTCGCGGCATGGGCTATCGCATCGCCGGATATTCCGTGAACGGTGACAGCGGCTCGCTGCTGCCGGCCAAGATGGTGGAAAAGCAATATGCCTCCGCCAAGGATGGCGATGTCATCATTTCCCACATCAACCAGCCGACGCATGCGGCGGGAGAGGGCGTGGCGGCAAGCATCCTGGCGCTGAAGGCCAAGGGCGTGCAGTTCGTCCGCCTGCAGGATATCCCCGAAAAGGGTGACGACGGCACGACGAACTGATGGCGTAAGCCTCGGTTTGTCTCAGCCTGGCAATTGCGGCTGGGACTTTTCCTCGATGAAGAGTTCGTCGACGACGGTCATGACGATCAACGATAGCGGCAGCGCCAGCATGGCGCCGATGGCCCCCCACATCCATGTCCAGAAGATAATGGCGAGGAAGACGACAAAGGGGTTGAGCTCCCATTGGCGGCCCATGACCGCGGGAAACACCAGGTTCTCCACCGCAAGATGCACGGCGAAGAAGGCAACCGCCGGCGCAAGAGCGAAGATGATGTCCGATTGCGTGATGATGCCGGCGATCGCCAGCGCAATCGTCATCGTCGTGACGCCGAGGAAAGGGATGAAACTCGACAGGAAGGCAAACACGCCCCAGAGCACCGGCACGCTCATGCCGCCGACATAGGCGATAATAGTCATGGCAACACCGATGCCGGCATAGATCAGCGAGGCCGTGGCGAAATAATAGCCGAGCACCCGCTCCACCGCATTGATGATGCGGATTGCCGTCAGCCTCGACGCCCTGTTGGAAAAGGTCATGATGATCGTTTTGCGCAGGGTGACCCGGCCGGCGAGAAACAACAGGAGCGCAGCAAAGAAGATCAGTATTTGAACGATGGCCGGTGTGAGATTGCTGGAGAGAAGATGCAGGACATTGCCGCTGTTTTCCAGCAGCGTGCTGATGGACATCGGACCGCTCTGAAAGGTCTCCGGAGAAATATGCAGCCATTTGAAGCGGTCGAGATAGGGCATCAGCCTATCGGAGGTTCGCTGAAAGAAATCGGGGGCCTCCTGAGCCAGCGTTGCCAGCGGCCCGGCGAGCGCGTTGACGACGAGGACGATGGCCAGCGCCACCGCCGACGACAGGAGAACTGCGTTGAGGACACGGGGCACGCCGAGCCTGCTCAGTTTCTCCGCCGCGAGACCAAGGATCATGCCGACCACGACGGCGAGCGTCACCGGAATGAGGATCATCGACATCATATAGACGCCTGCGAGCGCCAGGATGAGGAAGATGCCTATGGTCGCCCATGAGGCGGCGACATGAAGTTTGCCATTTGTTGGATAATCCACCAGTTCGGCAGCGTCGGCTTCGTTGCCATATCCCTGGGATGGGTCGCGCCCCGCGCCGGAGCCGCTTTCCTGCGCCGCCGCTCCGCCTGCCTGCCTGCCGGCGATTTTATCGATCTCCATCCCATCAAATCCCCGTAGGCACGATCGCCTTACCACTCAAACGCGAAAGGCCCGCTCCGGTTCCGGAACGGGCCTTGTCGTGCTTGGTGAGCCGGGCAAATTACGCGACCAAGTTCAGCCCGATGCCCCAGGGATCCCGAAGCGAAACGCCGCCGTCGCGTTTCTCGGTCTTGATCTCGTGCTGGTCGAGAGCGGCGACAGCCTTATCGAGCGAGGCCTTGTCGTTGAAGCGCAGGGTGTAGTCCGAAAGGCCGGTCATATGTTCGGAGCGAACGCCCGCGCCGCGGCTGTTCCAGGTGTTGGCGCCGAGATGATGGTGGTAGCCGCCGGTCGCAAGGAAGGTCGCACCGGGATAGCGCGCGGCCATGACCTTCATGCCGAGAACGTCGCGATAGAAGGCGTTCGCCTCCGCGACGTCGCCGACCTGCAGGTGGATGTGGCCGATGGCGGAACCTGCCGCCATACCATCCCAGCGGTCCTGTGGAGCGCTTTCATAGAGCTGCTGCAAGTCGAGCCGGAGTGTTGCCATTTCGACCGTGCCGTCGCTGTGGAACGTCCACTGCTCGTGCGGCCGATCGGCATAGATCTCTATGCCGTTGCCTTCCGGGTCCGACAGATAGATGGCTTCGCTGACGATGTGGTCGGACGCGCCTTCGAGCACGACGTTGTTGTGCGCGGCATGACGAAGCCAGCGGGCGAGTTCGGCACGGCTGGGCATCAGGAAGGCGGTGTGAAACAGGCCAGCCGCCGTTTGCGGCGCGCGCACGGCGGCGCGATCCGTGGTCAGGGTCAGGAGAGGTTGGCCGGCAACACCCAGGACTTCGCCACTCGCCGTCTTCTCGATCACCTTCAGGCCGAGCATGTCCTGATAGAAACGCGACACCAGCGGCAGGTCGGTGACCACGAGATGCGATTGGCCGACATAGGCAGGGCGCGTCAGTGCATAGGAGGGGGCGGTTTCGGTCATGGGTTATTCCAACCTCGATGTTCTGGAAAGGGCAACCGGCGTGGACGGCAGGAAACCGTCAGCGGTGGGCGGGAGATTTTTCGCCGGTTGATATGCCTCTTCGATGTCCTCTGGCCCACTGTACTTACCATCCTATATGGCGGATTTCGATTGTTCACAGAAGGCCAGAAATTGCGGATTGAGCGTTCGCTCACTGTTGACGAGATGCTCCATGCGTTCACGAAGATTTATTGAGATGCCCGTTTGGTGCGGTTGCTTCCACTTCGGTGAGGTGCAAGGATCGGGCTGTTACGGAATTGGAACGCGAACAGATGGCCGAATATAGAGGCATTCGCTGGGCTTACGATCGATATGAAGTGATCGCCGACAGCATTGTCAACGGCGTCGGTGTGGTCTTTGCGCTGATCGGCGCAACCGTGCTGATCTTCTACGCGACCGTCTGGAGCTCCCATGGTGAGATCGCTGCCGCCTGGATCTATAGCCTCGGCCTCGTGCTGACATTGGGGATGTCCTTCGCCTACAATGTCTGGCCCGTATCGCGGACCAAATGGTTCCTGCGGCGTTTCGATCATTCCTTCATCTATGTGCTGATTGCCGCCACCTATACACCCTTTCTCGAACGCGGCGCGGAGGATCCGCTGCTGCTTGCCATGCTGATCGCAGTCTGGGCTTTCGCGGCCTTCGGCATCGTGCTGAAATGCTTCTTTCCGGGGCGTTACGATCGGCTGGCGATCCTGCTTTATCTCGCCATGGGCTGGAGCGGCGTGATCGTGGCCAAGCCGGTCTCGACCTATATCCCGTTTCCTTCGATGCTCCTCATCGTCATCGGCGGGGTGATCTACTCGCTCGGCGTCATCTTTCACGTCTGGGAAAAGCTGCGCTTCCAGAACGCCATCTGGCATGGCTTTGTCATTGCCGCCGCCGCCGTGCACTATTCGGCGGTGCTGACATGCTTCAGCCTGTCACCGGAAAACTTTTGACGACCTGGGCCGTCGGCGTGCATTTCTTCGTGGGGTGCAGGCTCCGCGCCAGGCGCATGACCATGGCGTCGTAGCGCTGCATGTCCGCCTTCGAATAATCCATCTGGAAAAAGGCCGCTCCGCCGTTGCAGAGGGCTACGCCGCGCACATAGACGATGCGACCCTGCTTCGTGCCGGAGAAGCTGATGCCGCGCGAGTTCGATTTGGAGTAGGAAATCTTCCAGCCTTGATCCTTGGCGAGCGCCACGCGCACATTCGCTTCCGTCGAGAAGTCGCCATTGGGGATGATGGTGCTGAAAACCTGCAGCATGGCAGATCGATCCGCCGGCGACAGGGAAAGGCGGTTGGCATCGTCTGATGGCGCCGAGAGATGGAATTCCGACGGCAACTCGATCGCATAGCCGAAGCCCGTATTGTCATAGGACCACCAGTCGGCGGCAAAGGCCGACGCAGGGGAAAGAAGCAGAAGGGCGGTCAGGCGCGCAAGCATTGCGGTTTCCGGGAGGCTGGATCTGCAAACCGATCAAGAATAGCGCATTTTTCAGCAGAAATTCCATAGCGATTCTAAGAATAAGAGTAAATTAGCTTAAATTCGTTACGGCTTCATTGCGAGCCATGCACGTTTAGCGGCTTATTCGGCACTGCAGCCATTTGTGCCGGACTTCTAAGTCGTGAAGCGGTGAAACGATCGCCATCGGAGACATGGTGCGCATCCCTCAACCTTATAGGCTGTTCCTGTCTAAAGCCGATTTCAGTGGTTTAATCCCGGTTTTATTCCCGCAGGACTTGAGACGGTCTCGCCTTTCGCCTATCCCTGCAACCTAGCTCCGGCCTTGCCGGATTCCGCATTGGTGTTCAGCAGGGAGAGGACATGGCCGGTTTCGCGGGCCTGACATTCCTGGCTCTATGTCTGCCCTTTTTCGGTGCGCTGATCGCGCCCGTCATCGTTCGGCGGTTTGGTCACCATGCGGCTTGGCCGTTGGCGCTGCTTCCTGCGCTGGCCTTTCTTCATTTTACGAGGTTTCTCCCCGACATTGCCTCAGGACAGGTCATCCGGGACGGTTTCGATTGGGTGCCGAGCCTCGGTTTGCGCTTTTCATGGCTGCTCGATGGCCTGTCGCTGACCTTCGCCTTGCTCATCACCGGCATCGGCACGCTGATCGTTCTCTATTCAGGTGGTTATCTCAAGGGGCATGCTGATCTCGGGCGCTTCTTCTCCTTCATCTTCCTGTTCATGGGCTCTATGCTCGGGCTTGTCGTTTCGGATAGTTTCCTCACCTTGTTCGTCTTCTGGGAATTGACCTCCATCACCTCCTTCCTGCTGATCGGGTTCGACCATCAGCGGGAGGCGTCGCGCCGGGCGGCGCTGCAGGCACTGGTGGTCACCGGCGGCGGAGGGCTGCTGTTGCTCGCGGGCCTGCTGCTGATCTGGCAGATCACCGGCATCGCCGCCATGTCCGACCTGCTGAAAGCCGGCGATACACTGCGCGCAAGCCCGCTCTATCTTGCAGCCCTGATCCTGGTGCTCGGCGGCGCCTTCACCAAATCGGCGCAGTTTCCGTTTCATTTCTGGCTGCCGAACGCCATGGAAGCGCCGACACCCGTATCGGCCTATCTGCACTCCGCCACCATGGTGAAGGCGGGCGTCTATCTGCTGATGCGGCTCAATCCGGCCATGGGTGGGACGATGGCCTGGCAGACGATCCTCCCGGTTTTCGGCGCTGCGACGCTGCTGGTCGGAACCTTGCTCGCCATACGGCAGACCGATCTGAAGCTGAAGCTCGCCTATACGACGGTTTCCTCGCTTGGACTGCTGGTATTGCTCACCGGCTTCGGCACGGACTATGCCATCGAAGCCGCCGTGCTCTATCTGGTGGCGCATTCGCTGTTCAAGGGCGCTCTGTTCATGATCGCCGGCATCGTCGACCACGAGACGGGAACGCGAGATATCACGCGCCTGGGCGGTCTGCGCTCCGCTATGCCGCTGACCTTCGCCGCCGCCTTGATCGCCGCCATCTCGATGGGCGGCCTGCCGCCCGCCTTCGGGTTCCTCGCCAAGGAGGAGATCTATGCGGCATTGGCGCAAGCTTCGCCGGGCGCGATCATTCTGACGATCGTCGCCGTTGCCGGCAACGCGCTGATGTTTGCCATCGCCTTTGCCGTGGCGCTGAAGCCCTTCCTGGGACCGATGACCGAGACGCCGCAGCATCCGCATGAAGCACCTCCATTGCTCTGGCTCGGACCGGTAGTGCTTGCCTTGCTCGGTCTCGCTTCGGCTCTGCTCTCGGGTCTATGGCATGCCTATGTCTCGTCACCGATGGCCAGTGCCGTCAGCGGCAAGGGATTGCAGATCTCGGTCTCGCTCATCCCGCATGTCGGTCTGCCCCTGGCACTCTCGGTCGTGACCGTTCTTCTCGGCATCCTTGTCTATTGGAAGCTCGATCGCGCCCGCTTTCTCATGTCGGTCGTCTTACGGGCTCTCGGCCCGGGGCCGGATCGCGGCTTCGATGGCTTCATTTCCGGCCTGGTGCGGTTGTCGCACGTCATCTCTCGCTTCTTGCAGCCCGGCCGCCTGGAAATCTATGTCACCGTAACCTTTGCCTGCCTTGCAGCCACGCTGTTGATCCCGCTCGTCATCCATGGCGAACTGCCGGCAATCCCCGCATGGCCGAATTTGCAGTGGCATGAGGCGACGATCTTCCTCATCGCCGTTATCGGGCTTGCTGCTGTCGTCCTTGCGCGCGACCGGCTGACCGCCATCGTTTCGCTCGGCATTCAGGGTTTTGCCGTGGCCGTCATCTTCCTGCTGTTCGGCGCGCCGGACCTGTCGTTCACGCAGTTCATGGTCGAGACCCTTTCCGTCGTGATCCTTGCCATGGTGATGACGCGGTTGCGTCTGTCTTCCTCCGATCGCCGTCCACCGTTGAAAATGGTCGCCCATGCCGCGCTTGCGATTGCTTGCGGTGTCGGCTTCGGCCTCCTGTTGCTGAAGGCGACGCAGACACCCTTCGACCTGACGCTGACGGCCTTCTTCAATCATTATTCGAAGCTGATTGCCCATGGCGACAATGTCGTCAATGTGATCATCGTCGATTTCCGCGGCACGGACACGCTCGGCGAGATCGCCGTTGTGGCCATTACCGGGCTTGCGATCTTGGCGCTGATCCGCATCCGGGCAGGCGGCGAACGTAAGCTTGCGGCCAACGATCCTGATCTGGAGGAAAAGTTGGAGGCTGGGCGTTCATGAACACGCTGATCTTCCGCACCGCCGCGCCGTTTCTCACGGCACTGATGCTGCTCTTTTCCGTTTTTGTCCTGCTGCGCGGCCATAACGAGCCCGGCGGCGGCTTCATCGGCGGCCTGATCGCCGCCTCTGCCCTGGCGATCTATGGCATTGCCTGCGGCGTGACGGCGGTGCGGCGCGCGATCATGTTTCATCCGCTGGCGATTGCCGGCTTCGGCCTGCTGGCGGCGACCGTCGCCGGTTTCCTGTCCGTCTTCTCCGGTGTGCCGTTCATGACCGGGCTGTGGATCTATCCGCATCTGTTCGGCGTCGAAGTGCCGCTTTCCACTGTCATGCTCTTCGATATTGGCGTCTATCTGGTCGTCGTCGGTGCCATCACCTCGATCGCGCTCGCGCTCGAAGAGCGGGAGGTGGATTGATGGAGGTCGTCTTCTCCGCTTTGGTCGGCCTGTTCTTTGCGGCCGCAATCTATCTGATGCTGTCGAAATTCTCGATCCGCATCATGCTCGGCATCGCGATCCTGGGCAATGCCGTCAACCTCTTGCTCTTTACCGCCGGCCGGGTAACCCCCGACGTGCCGCCCATCATCCCGCGAGGTGCGACTACGCTCGATCTGGCTGCTGCCAACCCGCTGCCGCAGGCGCTAATCCTGACGGCGATCGTCATCTCATTTTCGTTTCTCGCCTTTCTGCTTGTCCTGACCTACCGAGCCTATCAGGACCTCAAGACGGACAATACCGGCGAGATGCTGGTGGCCGAACCGGACGAGCGGCCGCTGCCGCCTTTGGGGTACTAGCGATATGGCAGGACCAGCCGACGCCGCTGTCGATCTCTCCGCCGCGCTGGTGGCGGCGCCGGTGCCGCTCGGGCATTGGCTGGTGATCCTGCCGGTGGCGCTGTGCATCAGCCTTGGTGCGATACTTCTGATGTTGCGCAACCGCACCGAATGGCACGCCTGGATCGCCATTCCCGGCCTAGTGCTGCTGGTGCTGGTGGATGCCGCCTTGCTTTACAGGGTCGCCAGCGATGGGCCGGTGACGATGGTGATGGGCCGATGGCTGCCGCCGTTCGGCATCGCCTTCAGCGTCGATCTTCTCGGCGCGATCATGGCCCTGACGGCGGCGGTCGTCGCGCTCGCGGGCGGCATCTATTCGCTCGGCGAGATTGTCACCAGCGGGCGCCGCTACGGCTTTTTCCCATTCCTGCTGCTGCTGCTTGCCGGCGTCAGCGGCGCTTTCCTGACCGGCGACGTCTTCAATCTCTACGTCTGGTTCGAGGTGCTGCTGATTTCGTCTTTCGGCCTGCTGATCCTCGGCTCGGAGCGGGAGCAGATCGACGGCGCGTTGAAATATGCCGTCCTGAACCTCATCGCCACCACGCTGTTTCTGGTGTCCGTCGGCTATCTCTATGCCATCTTCGGCACGCTCAACATGGCCGACATCGCGATGAAGGCGAGGGCCGGCGACAACACCGCGCCGTTGATGACGCTGGCTGGCCTGTTCCTGCTCGCCTTCGGCATGAAGGCGGCTGCCTTCCCCGTCAATTTCTGGCTTCCCGCCTCCTATCATACGCCGCGCATCACCGTTTCGGCGCTGTTCGCCGGCCTGCTCACCAAGGTCGGCGTCTATGCTCTCATCAGAGTTCTCGTCATGTTGCTGCCGGTTGAGCGCGCCGAGCTCGGCCCGGTCATCACCGTTGTTGCCATCGCGACGATGCTTGTCGGGGTGCTGGGTGCGCTCGGCGAAAATGATATTCGGCGCATGCTTGGCTACATGGTCATATCGGGCATCGGCACGATGCTGGCGGGCGTGGCACTCGGCAGCGCCGATGGTCTCAGCGGGACGATCTTCTACGCGCTGCACTCGATGGTGCTGATGACGGCACTCTACCTGCTGGCAGGCCAGGTTGCCCGGCTCGGCGGCAGCTTTTCCCTGACTTCGCTCGGTGGGCTTTACCGGCGGAGCGGTTGGTTCGCCGGCCTTTCGCTGGTGCTGTTCTTCGCCGTCAGCGGCCTGCCGCCTTTTTCCGGCTTCTGGCCCAAGGTCGTCCTGGTGAAGGCGGCGCTTGCAACTGGCGCCTGGTGGCTGGCGGCCGCGATCCTGCTGGTCGGTTTCCTCACGACGATCGCCTTCGGCCGGGTCTTCCTGCTGGCGTACTGGCGCCCGGGAAGTGAGGGAGGCGCTGTGGCCGTGGAGCCGATCAGATGGCAGGCCGGTCTGCCGCTTCTCGCGCTTGCCGCGCTGGTCGTCGGTTTCGGCCTTTTCCCAGAGCGCCTTTTGCATTTGACGCAGCGCGCCGCGGCAGGCCTTGAAGAGCCATCCGCCTATCTGCACTCTGTCTTTCCTGCTGCGGGGGGCGTGCAATGATCCTGTTCGTCTTCAACCTGCTGCTTGCCATCGTCTGGGCCGCCGTCACCGGCAGCGCCTCCTTCATGAATTTGGTGTTCGGCTTTCTACTCGCGGCTGTTGTGCTTGGGATCGTGCGGTCATCCTATGGCGGCGTCCTTTACCTCGGTCGCGTTCGCCGAATACTCGCGCTGTTGCTATTGTTCCTGTGTGAGCTTGCCAAATCCGCCTGGGCCGTCGCCGTGGCTGTCATGAGCCCGAGGATGGATGTGAAGCCGGGGATTTTCGCCTTTCCATTAACCGTCGACCGCGATTTCGAAATCACGCTGCTTGCCAATCTCATCACGTTGACACCGGGCACCCTTTCCGTCGATGTTTCCGATGACCGGAAGATCCTCTACGTGCATGCGCTCGACTGTTCCGATCCGGACGCCATCAGGCGGAGCATTGCCGAGGGCTTCGAGCGTCGGATCATGGAGGCTTTCCGATGATCGCCGCATCCATCGTTTCGGCCGCCGCTATGATAGCGCTCGGCATTCTGAGCATCGCCTTTTTGCTGACCGTCTATCGCGTGGTTGCCGGCCCGACATTGCCGGATCGGGTTCTGGCGCTCGACATGCTGGTGGCGGTCGCCATCGGCTTCATCGCCGTCATCGCCATCAAGACCGGCTTCACGCTCTATATCGATATTGCCATTTCGCTTGGCCTTGTCGGTTTTCTTGCTACCGTTGCCTTTGCCCGTTTCATCCTCACGCACGGGCAGTCCAAGGCACCGGAGCAACCTCACGTGGCGCGGGACAGTGGCAACGCGCAGCAGGGCAAGAAAACCCGCAAGAATAGTCGGCGGCAGAAGGGAGGGCGCTAGTGGAGTTGTTCTGGGCTGTCATTGTTGCTGCTCTGCTGTTGACAGGCGCATTATTCTCGCTGGTCGCAGCGATCGGCATCGTTCGTCTACCCGATCTCTACAGCCGCATGCATGCCGCTTCGAAGGCCGGAACTGTTGGTTCCGGTCTTTTACTACTTGCAGTCGGTATTCATTCGCAGGACTTATCGATATTGGCCCGAGCCTTGGCAGGTTTCGTCTTCTTCGTGCTGACTGCGCCGATTTCGGCGCATCTTCTTGCACGCGCGGCACATAAGGCCGGCCATCGGTTGACGTTGCCCTCGGTGCGAGACGAACTGTTGACGGGACAAATGCCGAAGCGCCTGTCCAAAACAAGGGGCTAACAAACGCAAAGATTGTCGGAAAAGCAATACATGTTCGCCTCTTTAGTTATCTATTTTTAATAGATGAGATTTTTGAGAAGAAATGATGGGATTAAAAACTGGACATTTGGGTAAAGAGTGCTAATTCAGATTCAAGTAGAGTTTTGATGTTGAGTTAGTCTCGGCCGGGTGTAAGTTCTCGATGCTTTGATCTTTCTTTGGAGCAAAGCTGAACAAAGCTTTCTTCCGGTTAACGATTGGGGATCATTTTCCGTAATCACTAATTCTGACATCAGACGGTATAGAAGCGGTTTTCGTCGCATGAGGTCTAGGGGTGGATTTCACGCGATAAGAAACGTGGCGTAAAGCACCGCTTTTTGCTGGAGGCTGCTACGAATGCGGGCAATACGTTTGCGCGGATTGCCCGGCGCAACGAGACTTGGAATCGACATGATTTCCGGGGCTCCGCGCGGATCATACAGCAATGCTGTGCCTTGCGCGCTCAATGGAGGCGCGGCCAGCAGGCAAGCCGATGAACAGGAGAACAAAATGACAGATACGGCCCTTGGCAATGGGCACGAGTTACTGGTTGAGCTGACAGCCGATATAGTCGCGGCTTATGTCAGCAACCATGTCGTCCCGGTCAGCGACCTTCCGAATCTGATTTCCGACGTACATTCCGCCTTGAGCAGCACCTCGGCTCCGGCTCCTGCCGTTACCGTGGTTGAAAAGCAGAAGCCGGCCGTATCCGTTCGCAAATCTGTACAGGATGATCAAATCACTTGTTTGGAATGCGGCGGCAGCTTCAAGTCGCTGAAGCGTCACCTGATGACCCATCATGGTCTCTCGCCTGAAGAATATCGCGAGAAATGGGATCTGGCGGCAGACTACCCGATGGTGGCGCCAGCCTACGCGGAAGCACGTTCACGGCTTGCGAAGGAAATGGGTCTCGGCCAGCGTCGCAAGCGCGGCACTCGTTAAGCGCCCGGGAGCGATTTCAGGAAAAGTGCGTAGTGGTTTTCCGTCCGGAATTGCGCAAGAACAATAACATAGAGCGGTTAGGCGATTCCGTGAGACGCGTAACCGCCCTAGCTGGTCTACAGAAAAACCCGGCTTGCGAGCCGGGTTTTGTCTATCATCGTGACGCTAGCCGAGCCTATGCTGCGGCTCTCACGCGGGCTTCTTCGCGGATGCGCTTGATCATGGAGCGCAGTCCATTAGCGCGCTGCGAGGAGAGATGCTCGACGAGGTCGATCTTGCCGAAGACATCGAGCGCATCGAGCGCGGCGATTTCGGACGCCGGTTTGCCGGAATAGGTTGCAAGCACGATCGCCACCAGTCCGCGCACGATATGTGCGTCGGAATCTCCTTCGAACGTCAGGATCGGATTTTCAGGATCGCCGGACGCATGCGTGACGAGCCAGACTTGGCTGGCGCAGCCCTGCACCTTGTTTTCCAGCGTCCGTTTATCCTCCGGTAGATCGGGCAGCGCCTTGCCGAGCTCGATCACGTAGCGGTAGCGATCCTCCCAGTCGTCCAGGAAGGAAAAGTCCTCGATGATCTTGTCAAGCGTTGCCATCATATCGATCCAATTTATCCATCGACTTTGGATATAGGCGAAACGACGGGTGATTTGAACCCGCGGATAAAAAGAACGCCGCTGGCCTGTCGAGGCCTGCGGCGCGCAAGGTGGGCCAAAGAAAAGGTGTCAGGTTCGCGGACGCGGCATCGGCAGTGGCACGGAAGAGGGCAGCTTGACGGTGCCGGTGATCAAGACGTCGGCGGTTTCGGTGCCGATGACGCGCTTGACGGGCATCGGCTGTGTGATGGCGGCGGCCTGTTCCTGGCCTGCGCGCGCTGCCGTATTGTCGGCAGGCGTCCCCGAGGCCTGATCCTTGAAGTGACGGCCGAGCAGATCGTAGGCGACGCGTGCGCCATCGCGAGCCTGATAGCCGAGCGCCGTCAGCGTCTCGCCGCCCTTCATGCAGACTTCCGGCTTCTCGGAGCACATCGCGCCGACATATTGGACGACGCCGGTGGCGGCCGAAAGCGCGTCGGAGACCTGCACGGTCGGCTCTCCCGCCGGGCGGGGGTCGCCTTCGGGCTTCGCAAAGATCGGCAGGAACATGAGAACCAGCGAGAACCAGAACCCTGTTCTAATCAGAAACCACATTTCCTTGCCCACCTTCTCTGTCATCCGGCTCGGTCGCCGATTCGGACTTGTCTGTCCGATGTGGTTCGAACCTATCCGGCAGAGGACAACATCACTTTTCAAAACTCAGCGGCATTTTCGGCTAATTTGATTCAAATTTTAGCTTTCTAAATTCGAACCGCATTTAGATCAAATTGTAGCGATTGCTGTTAAGCATGTCTCGCCCTATCCGCCTGATATGCAGGGCTTTGCGGGCACAGGCCCTGCCGCAAAAGTTAACGCGCGGCGGAAATCTAAATAAAATCCGTTGCTTACCCGCTGTTAACCACAAAAAACAAAGGTCCCGCATTCTGCGTCAAAACGGGATCTTGGCGCTTTTTCGGCCGGTCGGCGGGGCTTTCCTTTATTCTTTCCTTAAGTCGCCAGAGCCTATTGTGAGGTCCAATAAGTGACCGTTTTGACGGGTTGTAGTGTGCGCGTATTGAGTAACATGACTGTCGGGGCTGGAGCCTTCGTAGACCGGGTGGGCGGAAGCTGGCTCTCCCGGACGAGCGGGAATGGCGAAGTCCGTGGGCAGGAACTGGCGATCCTGCGCCGGCTTGCGCTTGCCTCATCCGTGGCACTCTTTGCGGTTCCCATCGGGCTTTCATTTGTCACCAGCCCGGCCGTGGCACTGCCCGCCGGCGTCGCCACCGTTTGCGCCGCTTTCCTGTTTTCGGCCGTCGGCAGCATCGCGCTGTCGCGCCAGAGACCTGATCCCCAAACCACCGAGGCCGTCATCGTCGAGCATCATGACTTAATGCTGGAAGCCGCTTTCGGCCTCGTGCTTCTGCTGGATCCACAAGGCAACGTGACCACCCTTGGCGGCCGCGATCGCGCGGAATTCCTGAGCTGGATGCGAGACCCGACCGGTCGCGGCTTCATCGAGCAGATCCATGTCTCAGACCGGATCCTCTTTCTGCAGGCGGTCGATGTGCTGCGTCAGGGTCGTGATGCATTCGGCGTGGACCTGCGTCTGGAACGCTCGACCGTCATGGGTGGGGATGAGCAGTTCGTCCATGTCCGCATGGAGCTGACGGCACGACGCGACGGCGAAGGCCGATTGACGGCGATCGTTGGTCAGCTGCGGGATATCTCGCAGGACCAGCAGCTTCGCGAGGATGCCGCGCGCAAGACCGCGGAGGCGCAATCGGCCAATGACGCCAAGTCGAGCTTCCTTGCTGCCGTCAGCCACGAGCTGCGCACGCCGCTCAATGCGATCCTCGGCTTTTCCGATATTCTCGGCGGCGAATATTTCGGCAAGCTGGAGAACAATCGCCAGCGGGAATATGTCGGCCTGATCCGCCAGTCCGGCGCGCACTTGTTGTCCGTGGTCAATACCATGCTCGACATGAGCAAGATCGAGGCCGGGCGCTATGAGCTTCTGCTCGAGTCCTTCCCGATCGAGGACTCCATTGCCGCATGCGAAGCCATGTTGGCGCTGCAGGCGAAGGAAAAGGGGCTGACCTTGACGAGCCGCGTTCAGCGCGGCCTCGGCGAGATCGTTGCCGACCAGCGTGCTCTCCAGCAGATCCTCATCAATCTCGTCGGCAATGCGATCAAGTTCACCGATGCGGGCGGCGCCGTCACCGTCGATGCGGCATTGGCTGACGGGATGCTGAAGCTCTCGGTCGGCGATACCGGTATCGGCATCGCAAACGAGCGGTTGGCTTCGCTCGGACAGCCCTTCGTGCAGATCCAGAACGACTATACGCGCCGCTATGCCGGCACCGGTCTCGGCCTGTCGCTGGTCAAGGGGCTGGTGGCGTTGCACGGCGGAAGTTTCTCGATCGCCAGCGCACCAGGCGAGGGCACGGTGATCACGATCCTTATTCCGTTCGACGGTTCGGGCACCTTGACGGCACAACAGTCTGTGGATGCCAATCGCCCTGTCGATTTTCCGCCGCGCCTGAAACATAGTATGGAGATGAGTGAAAGGCGAAACGAGGAAGAGATGAATGGCCCCGCAAAAGCGAAAATCGCCTAAGGGAAGAGGCAAGGGCAAGCGCAAGCAGCCCGGCTTCGCTTCTCGTGGAGCGGTTGCCGTGGGCAGCCTCGGCCTGCGCGGCGGTGCCGCGTTGGGCGGCCTTGGGCTGCGCGGCGCGGGCGCTCTCGCCGGCCTTGTCGGCGGCGCGGTCGGCAAGCATCCAGCAATCGTCGGCGGCGTTGCTCTTTTCCTCGGGGTTTTCGGCTTTGTAACCGCCAATGCGCTTTGGTATCAGCCAGGCGCGCATCCGTCGCCCTTGCTGCGTACGCGCGATCCTGGCGCTCCCTATCAGATCCCCGGCCGCAAGTCGTTCCTGCATGCGCAGCAGGCTGATGCCGGTAATGTCACGACGTTCCGCATCGAGCGACAGGGTTCCACAACCGGTTCCACGCCTTCTGCCGCAGCCGGTCAGGCGGCGAGCCCGGCCGCCGGGCAAGCGCCGGCCGCCGCCCCATCGAAGCTGGTTGCCGACGTCCAGGCCGAACTCATCCGTCATGGTCTCTATGATGGCGCAGCCGACGGCGTTACCGGATCACGCACGACAGCAGCCATTCTGTTCTTCCAGGAGGCGTCCGGCATGGCTCAGACGGGCGCGCCCACACCTGAGCTCCTGGCCGCGCTGAAGGCGAGCAATGCCGGAACGGTGCCTGCTAGCAAGACGAGCGTTGCCGCTGTTCCTGCGGATCGCCCCGTCAACGTGTCCGCCACCGCGCAAGCCATCGACCCGGTTGCCGCCGCCATCCAGAACGCCGAGAAGAACATGAAGACCGGAGCAGTCGCTGCAAAGGTCGCGCCGAGCGATGCGGTCGACAAGGTCAACATGGTGATGCAGATCCAGAAGGGTCTGAGCAACATCGCCTACAGCAATGTCAGCATCGATGGCGTCGCCGGCGAGCAGACCAAGGCGGCCATCCGCCGGTTCCAGAAGCATTATCGCCTGCCGGAAACCGGCGAGCCGAACGTGGCCGTCCTGAAGAAGCTGCAGGATATTGGCGCGCTTTAGTCCGCGGGTTCAATTGCTTCGCCGGCCGCTCCTCGTTATAGCTCGGCCATGAGATTGCGCAGCGACATCTTTGTGTCCGCCTTGACCCGGCGTCTGTTCGCCCGGGGCGATTTTGCCGCCGTCGAGCGGAAGGGCGAGGAGCAGGCCGGAGCGATCTTCATCCGCCAACGGTTCCGCGACGGATCGGAGACCCTCTATGCCCCGGCACCGCAGAGCTTCTTTGACGATGAGGAGAGCGGCTCCCGCCTGTTCGAGATCCGCATCGAACGCAAGGAAGCCGCCGAGATTCGCCAGACCCTCGAGCGCGAACTGAAATTCGATCCGGATCTATGGATCATCGAGCTGGAGACCGACGATATCGCCGATATCGTCCCGCTCGTTGACCAACGTCCCAATCCTCTGGATTGATGGCCGCTATCGCCGGCCGACCACGCGCAGCTCCCGGATCGCACCGGACCTGGCGCCGATGAGCGGTTCCGCGGGGCGAGGGGCCGGATTGCCCTGGGGCAGATAGGTGTAGCTGTCGGCGCGGCGCCATGCATCCACTCTTGCCTGGCTTTCCTCGGTATCGATGCCATCCAGAACCAGCCATGCGCGGCTGACGCTGCCATGCCGCTCCGCAAGATGCGGGTAGAAGCGCTCAAGCGAATAGACTGCGTCGGCGAGGCCCATGCCGAGGCTGACCAGCGTCACCGCCAGCTGCTGGCCTGATGTATCGATCAAGATGCGCTCGGTGAGCCAATGGCTGGAGGAGAGCGCATCGGCCAATGTGGCGGCAAATTGCAGTGCATCGCGTTCTCGCGCGAAGCGCACGAGCAGGGCTTCCTGCGTTTCGCTGAGGCTGCGCAAACCGAGGCGATCCTGATCGTCGCGGGCCAGATGACGCGCGGCCTGCTTGATTTGCTGGCGCAATGCTTCTTCGCGCGACAGCCGTTCGGATTCCGTCGGGCCGGTCTTCGGCGATGCTTCCCTTGCCGGGGCGTCCGCTGTCGTCATGCCGCGATCGGGCTCGGCCTGGTGCAGGCCGACAAGCGCGTCGATGACCTTGGGAGATAGGGACGGACGGCGGACGATTGCCCGCGCATGCGCTGCCCCTTGCGTGCGGGCGATGGTGATCAGCGTATCGTCATCAATCGCCTGCGAGCTGGTGAGGAACGGAGCGGCGATCGCGATCGGCTGGCAACCGATGAACAGGGCAACGGCCTGAGGCACTGTCGGACATTGGGAAAGGGCGGCGACGGCCTGGCGCTTTGCCTCATCGGACGACGCCTGGAAAACCGGCGTGAAGAGTTCGGCAAACTGGCGGAGTTCCGATTTCGACGGATGGTTCATGCCTTCGAAGCTGGTGATCGTCGCCATTAGAACCACGTCCTTCTTGCGGACTGTCGCAGGCTCTTCAAGGTCTCGAAACCGGTCACGCACGCCAACACCCATACTGATACGCAGAACAAAAACGCTGGGAGCCGGATTGTCGGACCTGTACCCCACCGCGCCTCTTTCCGGTCGTGCCGGATCGCCCTTTTACCGTTGGGAACGGCTTTGGCGGCGATTGTCGAAACGGGTGTGGACACGGTCGTCCTTGTCTGGCTTTCACAGAAGACTAAGGCCGGCAGGGTTAATGGTTGATGAAAACTTTATTAAAATGCCAATAAAAATTGCGCGTTAAGCTTGCGCGAGGATATCGGCGGGATTTATGCCGGATAAGCCGCAGCCAAGGGCGATCAGCCTGCTGCGAAACGCATTCGCAGCGAGGCATTGATGTGACGGCTCAACCTATAGGGGTTTGGCTTGGCATGTCGCCATAAAGCATTGCAGGCTTGCCTGAAGCCGCGCGTTTCGCTTCGATCACAGTCTAGTTGGGAAGACAGTCTAGTTGGGGAGAAGGTGCCTAGATGCCTCTCTGCTCACGCAGCGCGGCGAGCAGCTTTTCGGAGGTATTGTAGCCGGACTGAAATAGTCCAATGGCAGCGGAGGCCGCGAGCTGGGCTTCAGCACTTGTGATATCGATCCGCTTCTCCGTGCACCATGTATCGAGCGCACCGCGCAGGACCATGACATCCTCAGGTAAGAAGACGGAATTGCCCGTCGCATGCATTGCATCGCCCTCAGTTTTCGCTTTGACAATACGTTAATTTTTTGTGAGCGCAAATAATATTTGTGTGACGCTTTTTTGCAACGCGATGGTCGATTGTCTATTCGCGGGCGGCGCCAATCATTCACTTAAGAATATGATATTACAGGGCTTCATAGCCAAATCGATTCCGGTGATTTTTCGTCGGCTGGTGAAACTAATCCTGCCTTCACAGCGTTATTAGGGCATGACGGCTCGTGCCAAGGGTGAAGTGCGACGATGATTAGCATTCTGTTAACCGCGCCATGTCTGAATTCGGCCAAAAGCAGTGATTTGCAGAATGCGGTCGTCAATAAAGTTAGCATGGGAGCCGCAATCGGTGCCCATGCCACGGTGTCCAGTAAATACCGTGAGAAGGCGTGAATGTCTTCGTCTTGGCCCAAAGCATGGGGCTGGGATCGGAGGAAGCGCTAGCCCGTTTTGAGGACGGGCAGGGTGAAATCAGTCGCAAGTTCATCCGTCTCGAGACGCAAATGGAGACGAGAATGGCAAAGATCATATCTCTTTCGGAGCGGCGATCGCGAATGCCGCCACGCGCTCAAAAGGAGCCGGTGGAAGCAAAAATATTGCTGTTTACCGGTGTTCGCTACGAGCATCTGGACACCGCAACCGACCGCCCGGGGGCGGGGGGCAAGCGGGCAAAAAGCAAGTAGCTGCCCATCACATGGACCGTCGCGGTGGCATCGGCATCGCGACAACACATTTTCGCTGCGGTACGCAGCCCGCAGATCGCAGCGATTGTCCCGCGAGCCTTGGGCTCAAACTTTGTTCTGGCCCATTCTCAGTTGTCATTGAATTCGTCACAGCCGGCTTCCGACAGGAAGTCACGGGCCGCATCGTCGAAGCTGGCTTGCGGCGCCATCGTATGCAGAACCGCATAGCCTTCGGTGCGCGGCACTTCCACGAGGATCGATTGCGCAAGAGACGGCGGCAGGGCCTTTCGGATACCCGTGAGCTGTATGGGAGATGCCAAAAGCAAATCGAGCGTACCGCCGACGGACGTGCGGTCACTCATGCTGAACACCTCGTTGGATGCCGCGTCGTAGACGGCTAGCGACCAGAAGGGTACCTTGCCTTTGGCGGTCAGGTGTACCGGCTTGTCTTCGATGTCGAATGCGCAAACCGCGGTCCGGATATAGGGGTCGGTATTGGAAAGCCCCGCATCGTCATCCTTGTCGTCGAGCATGTAGAAATGGTTCTCGTCGCCCTCGTCGGAGACGCGGGTATAGGCGTCGCGATCGGAGAAATGCGGCAGCGACAGAATGATGACGAGATGCAGCAGCGCTGCGCCGAATAGGCCGGTCAGAACAGCGAAAACGAACCTAAACATGGCCGCATCCGATCTTTTCGAGTTTCGGCATGGTCAGATCGATCAGCCCGGAATTGCTGGCCGCAGGCGAATCCAGCAGCGTCCACACCAGCCGAAAATTGCCGGCGGCGGGTAGCGCGAGCCAGTTGCCTGCATGGGCATCGGGCGAAATGGTAATGTCGAAGCTTGAATCCGGATTGCGCAGCACGACCCAGGAATTGATCGTCGACGGTCGTCCCGCAGGCCCGGCCAGCGGTTCGCCGTCATTGCCCGCGATGAAAAGCGTCCAGAGCCGCGCCGGCGGCGTCTGGCCGCTGATACGATAGCTGCAACTTGTCGTCAGCCGCCCGCCTGCACTATCGTCGGAAGCGGTGAACACCAACCCCTCCGCCGTGCCATAGAGCAATCGGCCCGCGCGGGCGCGATGTGACTTGGCATAGGGATCGGCATCGGCCGTTTGCATTTCCGGAAACGCCTGCCAGACGCCTAGCTTGATCGCACCGAAACCGGAGGTCACATCCAGCGCAAAAAGCGTGAACACGATCCCGCCGCCGAAGGCGATCAGCAGTGAAAGCGCAACAAGAAGGGGAACTCGGAACACCCTGGGATCGTCCTCGTGACAAATCAGTGTCGATTTATTCCTGATTCTGACGGTAGGGGGAAGGGCGGGCGTCGTCGGGCGGCGTTGGGTCGATATCACGGATGGGCAAAAATGCGGGAAGGAGCCTCGTGAATGCGAGCATCTGCCGGGGTTGCTTGCTCCCGCAGCTGGGATGTCGAGTTCAGATGTTTTCCTGTATCTTTTCGGTGGAAAGCCCAAAAGAGCGGAGGCCGATCGCGGGCCTCGTTACCCTTTCTCCCGACGTCGCTATTCCGCGGCGGCCAACTTCTGCGCTTCGAGCGCCGGCGCCGTCTTCAGCCTTTCACCGATATCGCGAAGGATCTTCGTGGAATCCACCGACAGCGAGCGTGGTCTAATGAGTGGCGGCAGGCCGCCATCCGTCGTGCTCGCCGGCTTCTTAGCCGCCACCGTCTGCGGCTTCTGCGCCGGGAACGGATTGCTGATGCCTGGAATTGGTTTCAGCACGACACCCTGGTTCGCATAGTCCATGATCTTCTTGAAGGTCATGGCCGGCAGCGTGCCGCCCGTCATGTTGTTGGTCGAGGTATAGTCGTCGTTGCCGAACCAGACGGCGCAGGTATAGTTGCCGGTAAAGCCGATGAACCAGGCGTCGCGATAGGCTTGAGTTGTGCCGGTCTTGCCGCCGATGACGATGCCGTTGTCCAGCGCTGCCTTGCGGCCGGTGCCGATCACCGGAACCTGTGTCAGCATCTGGTTCATGTAGGAGGTGGCTTTTTCGCTGAGGACGCGCTTGGCGGGCGGCTCGTCGCGACTGAAATCATAAATCACCTTGCCGTCATAGCCGGTGATCTGTTCGATGCCGTGACGCCGCGACTGCATGCCATCGGCCGGGAAAACCGCATAGGCCGTGGCCTGGTCGAGCACGGTCACTTCCGATGTGCCGATCGGAATGGTCTTGTCGTTGCGGATCGGCGTCTCCACGCCCAAGGCCTTGGCCATGTCGCGAATGGGCTGAATGCCGAACTTCTCCTTGGCCAAACGCACCGGAACCGTGTTGATCGACTGCGTGATCGCCTGCGTCAGCGTCACCTTGCCTTCATAGCGGTTCTCGTAGTTGTGCGGGCTCCAGTTGCCCCAGGTGATCGGTGCGTCGACGATGGTGGATGTCGGCGTCATGCCGTTCTCCATCGCCACGGAGTAGGTGTAGATCTTGAACGAGGAGCCTGGCTGGCGCAGCGCCCTGGTCGCGCGGTTGAACTGGCTTTCGCCGTAGTCGCTGCCGCCGACCATGGCGCGGACCGCGCCGCCGCTTTCGATGAGAACGCTGGCGCCCTGCTTGGCATGGTAGCGCTCGCCATATTCCATCAGGCTGGACTGGATCGAATCCTCCGCCGCCTTCTGCAGCCCCATGTCGATAGTCGTGCGGACGATCAGCGAGCGTTCCGGAAAACGCGTGGCAAGCCGCTGCACTTCATCGAAGGACCAGTCGAGGAAATAGTCCGGAGAGTCGATCTGGGCGCGGTCGACGATGGAGGCGGGATTGCGCCGTGCGGCGATCACCTGGCCCTCGGTCATCAATCCGCTCTGCACAAGGTTGGACAGCACATCGTTGGCACGGGCGCGCGCGGCCGGTAGATTGACGTGCGGCGCATATTTCGCCGGTGCCTTGAACAGGCCAGCGAGCATCGCGGCCTCCGCCAGATTGACGTCAGTGATGCTCTTGCCGAAATAGAATTGCGCTGCCGCTGCCGCGCCGAAAGTGCCGCCGCCCATATAAGTGCGGTCGAGATAGAGGCTGAGGATCTCCTTCTTGGAGAGATTGGCTTCCAGCCAGATCGCCAAAAAGGCCTCCTTGATCTTGCGGTCGATGGAGCGCTCGTTGTTGAGGAAGATGTTCTTGGCAAGCTGCTGCGTCAGCGTCGAGCCGCCCTGGACGACGCCGCCGGCCTGCGCATTGACGGTCACCGCGCGGAACAGGCCGATCACGTCGATGCCGAAATGGTCGAAGAAACGCCGGTCCTCCGTCGCAAGCACCGCCTTGATGAAATAGTCCGGCAGCTGGTCTACGGGAACGGAATTCTCGTGAATGATGCCGCGATGGCCGATGACGTTGCCGTAGCGGTCGAGGAAGGTGACGGCGAAGTTGCCGCGGTTGCGCCAGTCGCCCTGCGTGGCGTCGAAAGCCGGCATGGCGAGCATCAGCATGACGACGGAGCCGGCCGCGCCGAGCGTCAGGCCTTCGCCGAGCAGTTCGAAAACGATGCGCTTCCAGCCGCGCACGCGGAAGCGTCGGAAGAAAATCGTGATATCTTCCCAGGCTTCGGCAAGGCGGAAACCGGCATTCCACAAGGTGGAGTCGATCCATGAATCGATACGCAGAAAGAAATAGCGCTTCCGGCGCGGTGGCCTTTCGGCTCCGCTCTCCTGTTGCGTCCCGGGCTCCGTCTTCGGCCCGTTTTCTGGATTGGATGGGTCTTCCACGCGCTACTTCCCGACCACAATACTGCTGCGTGTCTCCTTGTGGCACACGCAAAGCCCATTATCTCATAGAATGGCGAATTGAATAATTGGTTGATTTAGAGAAAAGAACAAGAGACACGCATGCCGCGGCCCGTATTTCCTGCCTGGGCGGCGAGGATGATGAGGATGGACGAGATACCTTTCTGGAAAAGCAAGGCGCTGGCGGAGATGAGCACGCCGGAATGGGAAAGCCTTTGCGACGGCTGCGGCCTCTGTTGTCTCAACAAGCTGGAGGACTGGGATAGCGGCGACGTCTACTTCACGTCGGTCCGCTGCAAGCTGATGGATGGCGAAAGCTGTCAATGCACCAGCTATCCGAACCGCTGGGATTTCGTGCCCGATTGCGTGCAGCTGACGCCGGAAAAGGTACCGGAGCTGGCATGGCTGCCGCCCACCTGCGCCTATCGTCTCGTCGATGAAGGCCGTGACCTCTATTGGTGGCACCCGTTGATATCGGGCGATCCGGAAACGGTTCATATCGCCGGCGTCTCCGCGCGGGGACGCACGATCAGCGAGAACGATGTCGAGCTCGACGATTTCGAGGATTATGTCGTCGACTGGCCGTTGACCGTGGAAGACCACATGGAGCCTAACCCTCCGGCAAAACCATAGATTTCGGCGCCACGTTTCGCCATGCCTGCCGCACGAGCGCCTCTATCGTCTCGCGATCTGCGCCATGGTGGAGAAGCCGCGTCGATCCCTTGAGCCCCCAGCCACCAGGCACGGCCGCGACATGCTGTGGCAAGGTGGCCAGCGCCATCTGCTGCTGATCGGGCGTCAGCTTGACCACGCAGAAATCGGGGCCTGGAAGAGTCATGAAGATCTTGCTCCGTACCCGAAAGTCACGGATTCCGAAATGCGAGCCTTCCGCCGCCTCCGGCAGCCCGAGAGCAAGGGCAATGAGATCCTCGTCTGTCATGGGGGCAACAATATCACGCCTGGCTGCAATGCGGAAAATGGTTGCCTGCGACGAAACGGTCTCATGGGTGAGCGGCCGATTCATTGAATTGATTCCGCGCGCATGATATCGCGCGGTGCCTTCGCACATGCACAGGGAGCCGTCGCGTGATCCGTCATATCGTCTTCTTCACCGTTCCCGATCGCGCCAATCTTGAGGACGTTCGCTCCGGCCTGTCGATCCTGACCGCCATCCCGCATGCGCGCCTGCTGGAGATCGGCACGAATGTAAAAACCGATCAGCTCGGCACCGACGTCGATATCGTCGTCTATGGCGAGTTCGATGACGAGGCCGCGCTCGCCGCCTACAAGGCGCATCCGAATTATCAGCGCTCCATCGATCGCGTTCGCCCGCTGCGGGAGATGCGGATTGCTGCCGATTACGAGACGACGGTTGCGGTCCGCGAGCCGTTCTAGATGAAGCTCTGGCGAGAGCTTCCATCGCCAGTCATTTCAAGCGATTGAGCGCTCGAACGGAATCGGAGTGTCGACGAGCGGATTCATTGCGAGAGATCCTTGAATCAACGTCTGAGGTTCCGGACTCGACTTCAGAAGAAGCGCCCTCAAGTGATTCAAAAGACTCAAGGAAGACTTGGTGTTTTACGTTCGTAAAACACTTGAGGGCCGATTGGATTGGCCAAGCATGCGCGATCGATCATGACGCGCTTATGAGTCAATGATAATCAAGAATGATTAAAAATGCCTGAGTCTTCGGTTTATGCATGCTGCCGCGAACGGAATACATGCGGCATGACGAACATAGATAGGAAATTGGCATCGATAGCGTTCGATAGACTGCCTTCGCCGCCGCTTTGGCATTTCGTACATAATAAATTCAAATAGTTAAATTCAACTTTGAGCCTGCTGCACGTCCTGCGAGCGGAAAATTACCGCCCATTCATTTGCCATTCAGACGTGTTTGGGTACATATTTGCTCAAGTTAATGTCCCTGTGGGAAGTCTGAAGCATGGCCTCATTTTTAAGCATAGCAGCAGCGGCGGTCGTCTTGGCCGGCTCGGCTGTTTTGCCGGCGCCGACGTCGACCCTGGTGGCCCGCGCCAACAGCGATTGCAGCGAGGCTGCGGCCGCTGTCGTTGAAAAGACGGGTGGGCAGCTCCTTTCCGCGCAGCCGTCTGGCGATAGCTGTGTCATCACCGTTCTCGTGCAGGGCAACGGGCAGCGTCCGCGCAAGGTGACGATGAAGGTGCCGATGTGAAGCATGAGCATCTTGGGTCATAACGCGCAGCGGACGTTCTAAAGCCTTGAATCTCACGCAAAATCTTATCGTTTCCATGATTCCACTGTAGCTCGATTTACAGTACTGTTTCTCGAACCGGGGAAATTGGGTCCAACATGCGCATTCTCATAGTCGAAGACGATATCAACCTGAATCGCCAGCTCGCCGAGGCCTTGAAAGAGGCAGGCTACGTGGTCGATACGGCCTTTGACGGTGAGGAAGGCCATTTCCTGGGCGAGACCGAACCCTATGACGCCATCATTCTCGACATTGGTTTGCCGGAGGTGGATGGCATCACCGTGCTGGAGAAATGGCGTGGCGCCGGGCGGGCCACGCCCGTGCTCATCCTGACCGCACGCGACCGCTGGAGCGACAAGGTGGCCGGCATCGATGCCGGCGCCGACGATTATGTCGCCAAGCCCTTCCATGTCGAGGAAGTGCTCGCCCGCATCCGCGCCTTGATCCGCCGCGCCGCCGGCCATGCCTCTTCGGAGATCATCTGCGGTCCGGTGCGGCTTGACACCAAGAGCTCGAAGGCGACGGTGGACGGCAAGCCGCTCAAGCTCACCTCCCATGAATACCGGTTGCTTGCCTATCTCATGCATCACAAGGGCGAAGTCGTCTCGCGCACCGAGCTGGTCGAGCATATGTACGATCAGGATTTCGATCGCGATTCCAATACGATCGAGGTTTTCGTTGGCCGCCTGCGCAAGAAGATGGGTGTTGACCTGATCGAGACGGTCCGCGGCCTCGGTTACCGCATCCAAGCGCCGACCAATGCGAATTAAGTCACTCACCGCTCGCGTCCTGCTGTTGACCACACTCTGGTCCGCCGTGGCGCTGGTGGTGATCGGCCTTGTCATATCCAACATCTACCGCAAGAGCGCCGAGCGCGGCTTCCAGGATCTGTTGCGAGCGCAGCTCTATAACGTCATCAACTCCGTGACGATCGGCGACCAGGGTGCGCTGAGCGGCAGCCCGCAGCTCGGCGACCTTCGTTTCGCCCAGCCGAAGACGGGTTGGTACTGGATGGTCGAGCCTCTCGGCACCTATACGGCGACGCCGTTGGTCTCGCCGTCGCTCGGTGCGTCGAACCTGCCGGTGCTATCGGTGCTAGAGGCGCCTTTCGACAAGAACTACGAGCGTTATTACATCGTCACCGATGCCTTCGGAAACCGCGTGCAGGTGGCCGAAACGGAGGTGGTGCTCGATACGGACGGCCGCGCCGCGCGCTTCCGGGTTACCGGCAATGTCGCCGTGGTGGAGGACGATGTCCGCAATTTCTCCCACAGCCTCTATTTTGCGCTCGTCGGCTTCGGCGTCGGCAGCCTCATCGTCAACGCGCTCGCCATTCTCTACGGCTTGAAGCCGCTCGATAAGGCCCGCGCGGCGCTGGAGCGCATCCGTGCCGGCGAAAGCGAGCGATTGCAGGGCGATTTCCCGCGCGAGATCCTGCCGCTCGCCAACGAAGTCAACGCGCTGATCGAAAGCAACAGGCGCATCGTCGAGCGTGCCCGCATGCAGGTCGGCAATCTCGCCCATTCGCTGAAGACGCCGATCGCGGTCCTGCTCAACGAATCCCGCGTGCTGGAGCGCTCGCACGGCGATCTGGTGAAGAACCAGGCCGAGGCTATGCAGGTGCAGGTGCAATCCTATCTCAACCGTGCCCGTATCGCGGCGCAGCGCGAATCCGTGCTCGCCCGAACCGAGGCGGAACCGGCGCTGGAGCGGCTTGTCCGTGTCATGCGGCGGCTTAATGCGGACAAGGAGTTCGAACTGTCAGTTGCTCCCAATCTTGCCCTTGCCATGGAGCAGCAGGATCTGGAGGAGACGGTCGGCAACCTTCTGGAAAATGCTGCCCGCTTTGCCGAGCACAAGGTGCGTCTTTCCGCGAGCGAGGCGCCGCCGGAAATCAAGGGCATCGATCCTGTGCGGCGTCATTGGGTGGAACTGGTGGTCGAGGACGATGGACCCGGCCTCGAGCCGGATCAGATCCGCGAGGCGATGAAGCGTGGGCGCAGGCTGGACGAGAGCAAGCCGGGCACCGGTCTCGGGCTATCAATCGTCAGCGAGATCACCAACGAATATCAGGGGCGGCTGGAGCTCTCTCGCGGTGCCTGGGGTGGCCTTCGCGCCAGCCTAATTCTGCCTGGCCTGACGAAGGATGTTGCGTGATGCACGGCATGATGACAGAAAGAAGTTGTGGGTCATGATGATACCGCATCGCAGTACCTATGGTTTGCTTGTTGATACTGGTTCGGTTGTATGAAGCTTCGTACCTTTTTCTTGATTGTTCCCTCCCTCCTCGCAGCAATTGCGCTTTCTGGTTGCTCGACCACGAGCAGCAAGGGCAGCGGTGTGAGTCTGTTTTCCTCTGCCAAGCCGCCGGCCTCGGCGACGTTTATTACCGCGCTTGAAGGCGGCATTGTCGGACGAACCGGCATCAAGCTCAGCGACAGTGACAGACAGCGGGCGCTGGAGGCGGAATATCGGGCTCTGGAAAGCTCGCCGCTCGGCCAGTCCGTGGTCTGGAAGGGCAGGGATGCCAGTGGTGAAGTGGTGGCTGCCGCGCCCTATCAGGTTGGCTCGCAGAATTGCCGGCAATACACGCACACGGTCACGGTCGACGGCAAGCCGACCCTGGCAAGGGGCGCCGCTTGTCGCAATGACGATGGTACCTGGTCGCCACTCAACTGAGATATTCTTAACCCTCGCCCCATGGGGGAGAGGGTGGCGCCAAAGCGCCGGGTGAGACGGCGTTGTACCGGTTGGGATTGGCCTCGTCGCTTCGCTCCTTACCCCCTCATTCGCCCTTCGGGCACCTTTCCCCGCTGGGGCGAAAGTATAATAAGCGCGGCCAAACGCCTCAAATCTTCGTCAACGGGGCTTTCGCGGTTGGAATAAGCGCCCCGTTAAAGTATTGGGCGTCTATGCTGTTCTGGATTCTCGTGGCCGTTCTGACGGCTGTTGTCGGCGCTGTGTTGCTTCACCCTCTTCTGCGTGGTGCAAAGGAGGCTAGTGACCGTCGTTCGGGAGAGGCCGAGGTCTACCGCGATCAGCTTCGTGAACTGGATCGCGATCTTGCCGGCGGGCTGATCTCCGCGGAAGAGGCCGGCTACGCCCGCGCGGAAATCGGCCGACGCCTCATCGCCGCTTCCAAGGAGGAGGCGAGTGAAGCCAAATCGTCTCAGCGTGGCAGCTATCGCTTTTCCCAGGCCTTCATCGTCGTCATGCTTCCCGTCGTCGGGCTCTGTCTTTATCTTGCCAATGGCGATCCCGGGCTGCCGTCGCAGCCGCTGGAAGCGCGGCTCGAAAAACCAGGAAACGATCTTGCCATCTCGATCGTCAAGATCGAGCAGCATCTCGCCAGGAACCCGGATGACGGCAAGGGCTGGGAGGTCTTGGCGCCGATCTACTTCAAGACCAACCGCATCGGCGATGCCGAGCTCGCCTATCGCAACACCATCCGCCTGCTGGGGCCGACCGCCGCGCGGCTCGGCGATCTGGGCGAGGTATTGGTGGTCAAGGCTGATGGCGTCGTGACCGCGGATGCGCGCAGCGTGCTGCAGCAATCGCGGGCGCTCGATGCCGCCAATCCACGAACGCTCTTCTATCTGGCGCTGGCATTGGAGCAGGAAGGCAAGGCGGCGGACGCGAAAACCGCCTTCGAGGCTCTGGCGAAACAATCGCCGCCGGATGCGCCGTGGCTTGCGGCCGTCGACCAGCATATCGTCAAGAACGGCGGCCAGCCGGTGGCGTCTGCAAACGCCGATGCGCCTGGTAACCCGACAGCCGAGGAGGTCGCCGCGGCGAACACCTTGAACAGCGGTGATCGCCAGCAGATGATCCGCGGCATGGTCGACAGCCTCGATGCCAAGCTCAAGGAAGATCCGAAGAATTTCGAAGGCTGGATACGATTGATCCGCTCCTATGTCGTGCTGAACGACCGGGATCGTGCCTTGGATGCGCTGAAGCGCGGCCTTACAGCGTTCCCTGCGGATGGCGGGGAGGGGCAACAGCTCCTGGCGCTGGCAAAAGAATTGGGACTGCCGACGGAGGGGACGCAGCAATGACCCGCAAACAGAAACGGCTGGCTGTCATCGCCGGCGGCATGGGGTTCATCGCCGCTGCCGTACTTCTCGTCCTCTTCGCCTTCAGTCAGTCGGTCGCCTATTTCTACATGCCGGGGGATCTCGCCAAGACCCCGGTCAACGCCGGAACGCTGATCCGCCTGGGCGGCCTCGTCGGCCAAGGTTCCGTCCAGCGCGGCCAGGGCACGCAGGTGCAATTCTCCGTGACCGACGGCACTGATACGATCAAGGTTAGATATGACGGCCTCCTGCCGGATCTCTTCCGCGAGGGACAGGGTGTCGTGACCGAGGGCAAATTCGAGCCGGGCAGCGACGTCTTCGTTGCGGACAGCGTGCTGGCCAAGCATGATGAGCGTTACATGCCCAAACAGGTTGCCGACAAGCTGAAGGCGGATGGCGTCTGGAAAGGCGAGGAGGCGACCCAATGATCATCGAGCTCGGACATTATGCCCTGGTGCTGGCGCTGGCGACTGCGCTCATCGTCTCCATCCTGCCGGTGATCGGCGCGCGGCGCGGCGATGTGTCGATGATGGATATCGCGCCGGTCGGTTCCGTCGTCACGTTCGTGCTCGTTGCTTTTTCCTTCGGCGTCCTGACCTACGCCTATGTGGCTTCCGATTTCTCCGTGCTGAACGTCTGGGCCAATTCCCATTCGCTGATGCCGCTGATTTTCAAGATCTCCGGGGTGTGGGGCAATCACGAGGGATCGATGATGCTCTGGCTGTTGATCCTGTCGCTGTTCAGCGCACTCGTCGCATTGTTCGGCCGCAATCTGCCCGATGTGCTGCGCGCCAATGTCCTTGCCGTGCAATCCTGGATCTCGTCGGCCTTCCTGATCTTCATCCTGCTCACCTCCAATCCTTTCATCCGGCTTGATCCGGCGCCGGCCGAGGGCAAGGACCTCAACCCCGTCCTGCAGGATATCGGTCTCGCGATCCATCCGCCGTTGCTCTATCTCGGCTATGTCGGCTTTTCCGTCTGTTTCTCCTTCGCCGTTGCAGCCCTGCTGGAGGGCCGCATCGATGCCGCCTGGGCGCGCTGGGTCCGGCCCTGGACACTGGCTGCCTGGAGCTTCCTGACGCTCGGCATCGCCATGGGCTCCTATTGGGCCTATTACGAGCTCGGCTGGGGCGGCTGGTGGTTCTGGGATCCGGTGGAGAATGCCTCCTTCATGCCCTGGCTTGCCGGCACGGCGCTGCTGCATTCCGCACTGGTCATGGAAAAGCGCGATGCGCTGAAGATCTGGACAGTCTTGTTGGCGATCCTGACCTTCTCCCTGTCGCTGCTCGGCACTTTCCTCGTGCGTTCCGGCGTGTTGACCTCGGTTCATTCCTTTGCCAGCGACCCGACGCGGGGCATCTTCATTCTCTGCATTCTCCTCCTCTTCATCGGCGGTGCGCTGTCGCTCTTCGCCTTCCGTGCGCCGAAGCTTGCCGCCGGCGGATTGTTTGCGCCGATCTCGCGTGAGGGCGCGCTGGTCCTGAACAACCTCATCCTGACCGTCGCCTGCGGCACCGTCCTGACCGGCACGCTCTATCCGCTGGCTCTGGAAACCTTGACCGGCGACAAGATTTCCGTGGGGCCGCCCTTCTTCAACATGACGTTCGGGCTGTTGATGATGCCGATCCTCATTGCCGTGCCATTCGGCCCATTGCTGGCCTGGAAGCGGGGCGACCTGCTCGGTGCGCTGCAGCGACTCTATGTCGTGGCAGGTCTTGCCTTTCTTGCCGGGCTTGTCCTGTTCTATCTCAAGCATGGTGGCCCGGTGCTTGCCGTTCTCGGCCTCGCCGCCGGCTTCTTCCTGATCTTTGGCGCGCTGGCCGATCTCTGGTATCGCGCCGGCGTTCGCAAGGTGGCCGCAAATGTCGCTTGGCGCCGTCTGCGTGGGTTGCCGCGTTCCGCCTTCGGCTCTGCACTTGCCCATGCCGGTCTCGGCATCACCGTGCTCGGCATCGTAGCGGTGACGACCTTCGCGACGGAGAACATCACCAGCATGAAACCGGGCGAAACGGCCGAGCTTGGCGGCTACAGCTTGCGTTTCGAGGGCATGCAGCCGGGCGTCGGACCGAACTATACGGAGGATCGCGCCCGCTTCACGGTAAGCCAGGGCGGCGTCGCCTTCGCCAAAATGTCGTCATCCAAGCGCGTCTTCACCGCCAGCCGCACGGCAACCACCGAGGCCGGCATTCTGACGCTTGGGCCGAGCCAGCTCTACGTGTCGGTCGGTGATGCCAGCAAGGATGGCGGCATGGTGGTGCGCATCTGGTGGAAGCCGTTCATTCTCTGCATCTGGATGGGCGCGCTCGTCATGGCGATCGGCGGCTTCGTTTCGCTCAGCGATCGTCGCCTGCGTGTCGGTGCGCCGAGCCGCAAGGTAAAGCAGGCGCGCCCCGTGATGGAGCCGGCGGAATGAGCGGGGGGCGATCGGCACCCCATTTTGCCATCGCGCGGGCTCTCGCGACCTTTGCTTGCCTGTGCCTCTGTCTTGCGGCGATCATGGCGCCGCTGCCGGCCTTCGCCGTCAATCCGGATGAGGTCCTGCCCGATCCGGCTCTGGAAGCCCGAGCACGCGCGATCTCATCCGAATTGCGCTGCATGGTCTGCCAGAACCAGTCCATCGACGATTCCAATGCCGATCTCGCCCGTGATCTGCGATTGCTCGTGCGCAAACGCCTCGTCGACGGCGATACAGACGGGCAGGTGCTCGACTATATCGTTTCCCGCTACGGCGAGTTCGTCCTCCTGAAGCCACGCTTCACGGAAAAGACGCTTGTGCTTTGGGGCGCACCGATTGCGCTCTTTTTCGTGGGCGGATTTGCCCTTGTCGTCTATGCCCGTCGCCGTGCCGGTAAGCCGACCGGCAAGCCTCTGACTCCGGAGGAAGAGGCGCAACTGGACAATATCCTCGGCAAGTGATGCGGTCATCATTTACCCGCACGCACTGCAATCATTTCCATACATTACGAATTTTTCATGGGGCGGACAGTTCGTTGTAAGGTCCGACGCCCTATATCTTTATCATCACGCATCATAACCGGTTTTCCACCTATGGAAATCTGACGAGAGAAGAGAAGGTAACTCGCATATGTTCAGGAATATCAAGAACACCTTGTCCCGCAGCACCGCTATGAAGGCTTCTGTCGTCGCCGGCCTCGCTGTCGCTGCTCTGGCCACGGGTATTCCGGCTGTAGTCAGCAATTCCTATGCCGATGCCGTCAATGTGCAGGCGCCGCAAGTGCCGAGCTTCGCCAACGTGGTGGATGCCGTATCGCCGGCGGTCGTCTCGGTCCGTGTCGAATCCCGCATCAATCCGGTTGCCGATGAAGACGATTCCTTCGGTCTCGGCCGTGGCTTCGACGACCTTCCCGACGATCATCCGCTGAAGAAGTTCTTCAAGCAGTTCGAGCAACAGCAACAGGGCCGCGGCCAGCAGAAGGGCCAGAACCAGCAGAAGAATTCCGAGGACGGCAAGGGTCGTCTGCGTCCGGTCGCTCAAGGCTCCGGCTTCTTCGTGTCGGAGGACGGCTATATCGTCACCAACAACCACGTCGTTTCCGACGGCGCTGCCTTCGTCGTCGTTCTCAACGACGGCACCGAGCTTGACGCCAAGCTCGTCGGCAAGGATTCGCGCACCGACCTCGCAGTTCTGAAGGTCGACCCCAAGGGTAAGAAGTTCACCTATGTCGGCTGGGCCGACGACACCAAGGTGCGCGTTGGTGACTGGGTCGTTGCCGTCGGCAACCCGTTCGGTCTTGGCGGTACGGTCACCGCAGGCATCGTTTCCGCCCGTGGCCGCGATATTCATTCCGGCCCCTACGACGATTATATCCAGATCGACGCACCGGTGAACAAGGGCAATTCCGGCGGCCCGACCTTCAACCTCAACGGCCAGGTGGTCGGTATTAATACCGCCATCTTCTCGCAGTCGGGCGGCAGCGTCGGCATCGCCTTCGCGATCCCGGCGACAACAGCCAAGGATGTCGTGACCGATCTGATCAAGACCGGCACCGTTTCGCGCGGCTGGCTCGGCGTGCAGATCCAGCCCGTCAGCAAGGATATCGCCGAATCCCTCGGCCTTTCCGATGCAAGCGGCGCGCTTGTCGTTTCCCCGCAGGACGGCTCGCCGGGACAGAAGGCCGGCATCAAGAACGGCGACGTGGTCACGGCAGTCAATGGCGAACCGGTCAAGGATCCGCGTGACCTCGCCCGTCGCATCGGCGCCATGCAGCCGGGTGCCAAGGTCGAGGTTTCTCTGTGGCGTGATGGCAAGCCGCAGTCCGTCACGGTCGAGCTTGGCAGCTTGCCGGCCGATCAGAACCAGGCTTCCAACGACGACTCGCAGCCGAACCAGCCGCAGCAGCCGTCCTCCGAAAAGGCTTTGGCTGATCTCGGCATGACAGTCGGTCCGTCCGACGATGGCAAGGGTGTGGCGATCACCGCCGTTGATCCCGACTCCGATGCTGCCGACAAGGGCATAAAGGAAGGCGAGAAGATCACTTCCGTCAACAACCAGCAGATCTCGAACGCCGGCGATATTGCCAAGGTCATCGAACAGGCGAAGAAGGACGGCCGCACGCGCGCGCTGTTCCAGATCCAGTCCGACGATGGTAGCCGCTTCGTCGCCCTGCCGATCAACGCCGGCTGATCCCTTCAGCCGACTGAATGCATTGGGAAGCCGCGCCGGCCACGGCTTGTGCGGCTTCCCTTTTCAAAGCCCCAATAATGACTGGCTTCAAGGCAGGTGAAAGATGACAACCGCTGGCCAACATGCCGTGACCTCTTCCGATTCCGGTTGTGCCGATACGCCCTCGGCGGGTAATGTCGCCCACATGAAGATTCTGATCATCGAAGACGATCTCGAAGCGGCGGCCTACCTCACCAAGGCATTTCGCGAGGCCGGCATAGTTGCCGATCACGCAAGCGACGGCGAGAGCGGCCTCTTCATGGGCACCGAGAACACCTACGATGTTGCCATCATCGACCGCATGCTGCCCCGCCGCGATGGGCTGTCCGTCATCAGTGAACTGCGCCGCAAGGGCGTACACACGCCGGTGCTCATTCTCTCCGCGCTCGGCCAGGTGGACGATCGTGTCACCGGTTTGCGCGCGGGTGGCGACGATTATCTGCCGAAGCCCTATGCTTTCAGCGAGTTGCTGGCGCGTGTGGAAGTGCTCGGCCGCCGCAAGGGTACGCCGGAGCAGGATGTGCTTTATCGCGTCGGCGATCTGGAGCTCGATCGGCTGTCGCATGAAGTGCGCCGCGGCGGCAAGGAGATCCCGTTGCAACCGCGCGAATTCCGTCTGCTCGAATATCTGATGAAGAATGCCGGCCAGGTTGTGACGCGTACCATGCTTCTCGAGAATGTCTGGGATTACCATTTCGATCCGCAGACCAATGTCATCGACGTACATGTCTCGCGGCTGCGCTCGAAGATCGAGAAGGATTTCAGCCAGCCGCTGCTCAAGACGATCCGCGGTGCCGGCTACATGATCAAGGATGAAGGATGAGTCGCTTTCGCGTCCTCTTCAAGTCCACCGCAGTCCGCCTATCCGCCCTCTACATCCTTCTTTTTGCGCTCTGTGCCGCCACGCTCGTTTTCTACGTGACGGCCATGTCCGAGCGGTTGCTTACCGGACAGATCCGCGATGCCGTTCAGCAGGAAGTCAATCAGGTCAAGCGTGCCTACGATATTGGCGGCCTGAACCTGCTCTTGCGCACGATGGAGCGTAGGGCCCGCCAGCCGGGCGCCAATCTTTATGTCATTGCCGGCCCCTCCGGCGATATCCTCGCCGGCAACGTCGCCTCGGTGCAGCCTGGCGTGCTCGGCCAGTCCGGCTGGACGGAGCTGCCTTTCGTCTACGAGCGCTATACTGACGCATCCAACGATCCGGAGCGCCGGCACCTGGCGATCGCCAATATCTTCATTCTCGACAACGGCCTGCGCATCCTGATCGGCCGCGACCTCGGCGAACCGGAGCGCTTCCGCTTGCTGGTGAGGCAGGCGCTGATGCTAGCGCTGGCGATCATGGGCCTCGGCGCGCTGGTCATCTGGTTCGGTATCGGCCGCAACGCCTTGAAACGCATCGACCGGATGACGGATGCCAGCCGCAAGATCATGGCTGGCGACCTTTCGCAGCGCCTGCCCGTTGGGGGCTCCGGCGACGAGTTCGACCGCATGTCGGCATCGCTGAACGCCATGTTGGGACGCATCGAGAAATTGAACGAAGGCTTGCGGCAGGTCTCCGACAACATCGCGCACGACCTGAAGACGCCGCTGACGCGGTTGCGGAACAAGGCCGCGGAGGCGGTCGACAATGGCGATAGCGAGGGCCGTCGCGTCGCGCTCGAGGGCATCATCGGCGAATCGGACCAGCTGATCCGCACCTTCAACGCGCTGCTGATGATTTCCCGCGTCGAGGCGGGGTCAGTGGCCGCCGAAATGACCGCCGTCGATCTCTCATCCATTGTTGCCGATACGGCCGAACTTTATGAGCCGGCCGCCGAAGAGGTTGGCCTGGCGCTGACGGCCGATATCGAACCGGATGTGGAGGTGCAGGGCAATCGCGAACTGATCGGTCAAGCGCTGTTCAACCTTATCGACAACGCCCTCAAATATGCGGCCGGTTGCCGTGGCGAGCCGGCGGTGACGTTCAAGCTGTCGCGCACGCATGATGCTGTCATGCTTGCTGTTGCGGACCACGGTCCCGGCATTCCCGCCCATCAGCGCACTGATGTGGTCAAGCGCTTCTTCCGCCTGGACGAAAGCCGTTCCAAGCCGGGAACCGGCCTTGGCCTGGCGCTGGTGGAAGCCGTTATGGAGCTGCATGGAGGCAGGCTTGAGCTTTCGGATACCGATCCCGAGCATTCCGATGCCAAGGGACTAACGGTAACCATGATCTTCCCCACGCAGAAACAATAGACTAATCCTGCCTTATCCGATTGCTCTTGGGGAGAGCTGCATGACGACGACGCAAGGCGATTTGCTGCGGGATGTCCCGTCTGGACGGTTGCGGCCGCTGAACCAGACGGAAATGAAGTCCACACTCGCCGACCTCAAGCAGATCGCCGGGGTGGAGCCAGCAATCGCCGCTCTGCTAGGCGGCGAGAGTTCCCTGCGAGATTTTGTCGTCGCCGCGCTGGCACTGTCGCCCCATCTGCGCGAAATGGCCAATCTCGAACCGTCGCTGCTCGTCGCCGCCATCGAGAAGCCGCTGTCGCCGCAGATCAAGGGCCTGGTCGAACAGGCTCGTCGCGCCTGGTTGCCGTCGGAAGACGGTGGGGCGTCGCCTTCGGAATCCGAGGTCATGAGCCGTCTGCGTGTGGCCAAACGCCGAGCCGCCTTCCTGATCGCGCTTGCCGACCTTGCGCGCATCTATGACGGAAGGGTGACCACCCGCTGGCTGAGCGCGCTTGCGGACGCTTCCATCTCCGCGGCAATCGACCATCTGCTGTTGTCTTCGCACGAAGCCGGCAAGATCTCGGTTGCCGATCCCGCTGCTCCAAGCCGGAAATCCGGCCTGATCGTGCTCGGCATGGGCAAGCTCGGCGCCGAGGAGCTGAATTACTCGTCCGATATCGACATCGTCGTTTTCTTTGACGAAACGGCTGATATCGTTCCCAATCCGGAAGACGCCATCGATATCTTTCCGCGGCTGATGCGCCGGCTGGTGCGCATTTTGCAGGAGCGCACGGCCGACGGCTACGTATTCCGCACCGACCTGCGCCTGCGTCCCGACCCCGGTTCGACGCCGCTTGCGATCCCTGTCGATGCGGCGATGATCTACTATGAGGGCAGGGGGCAGAACTGGGAGCGCGCCGCTTTCATCAAGGCCCGGCCCGTCGGCGGCGACATCGCCGCGGGGCAAGCCTTCATCCGCGATCTCGTGCCCTTCGTCTTTCGCAAATATCTGGATTACGCCGCCATATCGGACATCCATTCCATCAAGCGGCAGATCCATGTGCACAAGGGGCACGGGGCCATCGCGGTCAAGGGCCACAATGTCAAGCTTGGCCGCGGCGGCATTCGCGAGATCGAGTTCTTCGTACAGACGCAGCAGCTGATCGCCGGTGGCCGCATGCCGGCGCTGCGTTGCCGGGCGACGGAGGAAACGCTGGCGGAGCTGACCGAGGCGAAATGGATCGACGCGGAAACGCGCGACGAGCTGGCGACCGCCTATTGGTTCCTGCGCGATGTCGAGCACCGCGTGCAGATGGTGCGTGACGAGCAGACGCATCTGCTTCCGGAGACGGATGTCGAGCTGAAACGCATCGCCTTCATGATGGGGTTTGCCGACGTATCGGCCTTTTCCGAAGCTCTGGTGACGACCTTGAAAACCGTCGAGCGGCGCTATGCGCGCCTGTTCGAGCAGGAAACAAGGCTGTCGAGCGAAACAGGCAATCTGGTGTTTACCGGCCAGGGCGATGACCCCGATACGCTGGAGACGCTGCGCCGGCTCGGCTTCGAGAGGCCTTCAGATATTTCCAACGTTATCCGCACCTGGCACTATGGGCGATATCGCGCCACGCAATCGGTCGAGGCGCGCGAGCGGCTGACCGAGCTGACGCCCGAGCTGCTCAGGGTCTTCGGCGAAAGCAAGCGGGCTGACAAGGCGCTGCTGCGCTTCGACAGCTTCATCTCCGGATTGCCGGCGGGAATTCAGCTCTTCTCGCTGCTCAGCACCAATCCGGCATTGCTCTCGCTCATCGTCAACATCATGTCGTCTGCACCGCGCCTTGCCGAGATCATCGCCGCCAAGCCGCATGTCTTCGACGGCATGCTAGATCCGGGCCTCATGGCCGAACTGCCGACGCGTGACTATCTGGCGGAGCGCATCAGGAGCTTTCTTGCGCCGGCAAGGCATTATGAAGAGGTATTGGACCGGTTGCGCATCTTTGCGTCCGAACAGCGCTTCCTGATCGGCATTCGCCTGCTGACGGGCGCGATCGGCGGTTTCATGGCCGCCCGCGCCTTCACCCATCTCGCCGATCTGATCATCGAGGCGGCGCTGGATGCGGTGATGAAGGAAATCCGCGCGGCCCACGGCGAATATCCGGGCGGCCGCGTCGCCGTCGTCGGCATGGGCAAGCTCGGCAGTTTTGAGCTCACGGCGGGTTCCGACATCGATATCATCCTGCTCTACGACTATGACGACACCGCAGGCGAATCCTCAGGTCTGAAGCCGCTGGATGCGACCCGCTATTTCACCCGCATCACCCAGCGCCTGATCGCGGCCCTTTCGGCCCCGACGGCCGAAGGCGTGCTCTACGAGGTTGACATGCGCCTGCGCCCCTCGGGCAACAAGGGCCCGGTCGCCACGCGCATCAACTCCTTCGAGAAATACCAGCGCGAGGAAGCCTGGACCTGGGAGCACATGGCCCTTTCGCGGGCCCGCCTGATCTGCGGCGACGAGGAGCTGGCGCTGAATGCCGAACGCATCATCGGCGAGGTTCTTTCCGCAAGGAGAGATATCGCCAAGATCGCCAAGGATGTCCTGGAGATGCGCGGCCTGATCGAACAGGAGAAGCCGCCGAAAAGCATCTGGGATCTGAAGCTGATCCCCGGCGGGCTGATCGACATCGAATTCATCGCGCAATATTTGCGCCTCATCGCGCCGGCTCGCGGCGTCGGCATAGACGCGAACGGCCTCAGTACGGCCGAAGCATTGAAATTGCTCGGCGGCAGTCTGATGGACCGCAACGATCTCGATGTCTGCCTGGAGGCCCTGCATCTCTATACCGCGCTGTCGCAGCTGATCCGGCTTTGCATCGACGGTTTGTTCGATCCAGGAAATGCGCCTTCCGGGCTGATCGAGCTGGTCTGCCGTGCCGGCGACTGTCCCGATATTCGCACGCTGGAAGCGGAGCTGAAGCGGCTCTCGAAGGCGGTACGGAAAATATTCCAGACAACGGTGGGAAGCTGATCAGCGCCGATCGGGAATGCGGATGGCGATGACCGTGCCGACACCCTCGCGGGAGCGGATGCGCATGCGGCCGTTATGCAGCGCGGTCAGCGATCGCGAAATGGCGAGCCCAAGGCCGGAGCCTCCCTTGCTTTTCGCATATTGGCTTTGCACCTGCTCGAAGGGCTGGCCGATCTTGCTCAGGGCCGACTTTGGAATGCCGATGCCCGTATCGGCGATGATCAGCACCACGGCATCCTCGACCTTGCGGGTACGAACCGCGATGCGGCCGCCGTCATTGGTGAATTTCACGGCGTTGGAGAGCAGATTGAGTACGATCTGCTTCATGGCGCGGCGATCGGCGCTGAGCTTGATATCGGCAGAGATGCACTGCTCGACGAGAATGTTCTTGTGGGTGGCGGGAATGCGGGTGAGACGCAGGCATTCCTCGATCAGCGGAGCGAGGTCGACCTGCTCGCAGCTGAGCTTGATATGGCCGGCCTCGATTTTGGACATGTCGAGGATGTCGTTGATGACGTTCAGCAGATGCTTGCCGCTGTCGTGGATATCCCTGGCATATTCATTGTATCGCGCCGAGCCGAGCGGGCCGAACATCTGATCCTGCAGGATTTCCGAGAAACCGAGGATGGCGTTGAGCGGCGTGCGCAGCTCGTGCGACATGTTGGCGAGGAATTCCGATTTGGCCCTGTTGGCGGCCTCGGCGCGTTCCTTTTCGCAAAGGTAATTGGCATTGGCGGTCGAAAGCTCTGCCTTCTGCCGTTCCAGGATCTGACGTGAAGCGGAAAGATCGTTGATCGTCGCCATCAGCCGGCGCTCGGATTCGCGCAGCCGTTCCTGGTTGCGCTTCAACTGCGTGATGTCGGTGCCGACGGAAACGAGGCCGCCGTCACGGGTCCGGCGTTCGTTGATCTGCAGCCAGCGCTCATCGGCAAGCTGGACTTCCGTCGTTTGCGAATGATTGGAGCGGCCGGGATCGACGATGCGGCGCTCGATAACTGGCCGAGCCGCGGCGGCGTTGACCACGGCGCGTTCGGCCCCCGGCACGAGCACCTTGTCCGGCAGGCCGTAAGCCTGCTGAAAATGGGCATTGCACATGACAAGGCGATCATTCTTGTCCCACAGGACGAAGGCTTCGGAGGTGCATTCGATCGCATCGGCCAGCCGCTGGTCGGCTTCGGCGTAGCGCTGCGCCAGCCGATGCTGTTCGGTGACGTCCATGGCGATGCCGATCATGTGCACGCGGCCGGAATTGGTGCGGATGACCTGGGCGCGGGCTCGCATCCAGACATAATGCCCCTTGGCATGGCGAATGCGGAGAATCTGGTCCACCTGGCCGGCGCTGCCGCGGGTGACGGAGCGGGCCAGCATATGCAGGCTGTTGTCATCCGGGTGCATCAGGCGTGCCGCATCGGTGAAGGCGAGCGGCTTGTCGGCGGCCGGCATTCCAAGCATGTCGTACATCGACCGCGACCAGAAGAACTTGCGGCTGGTGAAATCGAAATCCCAGAGGCCGCAACGGCCGCGCGACAGGGCCGTCTCGACGCGCAGATTGGATTCGAGGAAGATCTCGTCGGCGTCGCGGGCCCGCTTCACCTGGGTGTAATAGGCATAGAGAATGACGAGCAGAATGGAGGAAATGCCGGCAAAGAGCGTGACGTTGAGCGTCAGCTCATCGCGCCAGAGCTTGTCGATCTGCTCCATCGACGCGGCCGACAGAATGAAATCGCCCTTATCGCCGATCAGTGAAATCGCCGCATAATAAGGCTCGCCGTCGATCATCGTCTCGATGACGCCGGCATGGTCGCCGAAGCTCCGGATGGCGGATACCTCGGGAAAGAAATCCGAAATCAACATGCCGATATAGGCGGAGCCGGCGGCCGATGAGCCGAAGACCCGTCCGCTCGATTGCACGAGCAGGACGAATGCGCCGTTATCCAGCCGATCCTGCGGCAGGTAGGTCGCAAGCTTCCGCTCGGCGGCGCTCCGGTTGCCGGACTGAAACAGGCTGGCATCATTTGAAAGGGCTGCCGACGCAGCGGCGATGGATAGCGACGTTGCCTGGCGGGCTGAGGCCGCCATCCGGCCATGTTCGGTGACCATGCCGAAGAAATGCGAAGCGGCAACCACCATCAGGAAGGAAACGATGAGGACCGGGATGATGCGCTTGAGGATATGTTCGGTCTGCGGGAAGCGACGCGACATCGTCTCCACCCGGACACCCGTCCGATCAGTAACGCCGCTATGCCAGGATTTCAGACCGTCGAAATTAACACGCAGCCGTCCATCGGCCGCGGTTGCCCGCCGCACGTCCACCATCGCTCTAGCCTTGTCCCTCGTGTGATTCGCTGCGCCGCTCGCCCGAATCTGCCTTAATGAATCACTCGTGATTCGCCTTGTCCAGAGGGTGAGGTAAAACTTTCTTAACCATCTGCGATTTCAGCATCTTTTGCACACGCACCGGTAAGTTGCGCGCATTCGGGACTCGTTGAAGCTGAAAAAGATGCCGCAAATCAGCCGTTTCTATCGATGGCCGGCAAGACCGGGATCATTCCTTCAGGATGCGCTCCACGATATCCCGCACGTCGCTCGAAAGGCCGCCGGCCCGTTCGATCCGCACCAGAGCCGAGCGGGCATGGTCGGCGCGCACCGGTTCCAGCAGGCGCCAGGAGCGCATGGAAGTCAAAATACGGGCGGCAAGCTGCGGGTTGCGTTGATCGATGTCGAGGATCTCGTCGGCTAGGAAGCCGTAGCCGGCACCGTCGGCCCGGCCGAAGCCGGTCGGGTTGGCGAAAACGAAGGTGCCGAGCACGGCGCGCATCCGATTCGGATTGGTGCGCTTGAACAGCGGCGTTTCCATGAGCCGCTGGATGCGCTCCAGCGCGCCTGTGCCTGGAATCCCGGCCTGGATGGCGAACCATTTGTCGATGACGAGAGCATTTTCGGAGAATCGCTCGCGGAAGTGCTCAAGGGCCGCCACGGTTTCCGCCGTATCGGGAAAGCGATGCGCGAGAATAGTCAGTGCGGCGCTGAGATCGGTCATGTTGTTTGCCGCATCATAGGCGGCCTTTGCACGGGCCGGCGTGTCGTCCAGTTGCGCCAGATAGGTCAGGGCAGCATTGCGCAGCGCTCGGTGGCCAGCGCTTGCCGCATCCGGGCTGAAGGGGCTAGGCGTCTGCATGTTGTCATAGAGCGCGGCAAAGACATCCTTGCCGGTTTCGGCGATCCGCTTGAGGATCGCCTGACGAGCGGTACGGATAGCGTCGGGATCATTGTTGCCGCCAAGTTCTCGGGCAATGTCGGCTTCGCTCGGCAGGGCAAGCGCCTGTGCCCGGAAGGCCGGCTCCAGGCTGTCATCGCCCGCTGCCGCCAGCAACGCGTCGACGAAGGCGGAATCGCAGGTGACGGCAATGCCTTGGCGTGCATCGCGAGCCGCCTGCAGGAGGTTAGGCAACCCAAGGTCGATCAGCGCCTGCCAGCGGGCGAAGTGATCGGTTTCGTAACGGGCGATCAGCGCCAGATCCCGGGGGCTTTGGTTGAACTGCAGGTTGATCGGCGTCGAGAAGCTGCGGTTCAGCGACAGGACGGGCCGCGAGGGGACGCCGTGAAAGACCACCGTCTGCGCCTTTTCCGTGAGGTGCAGGACATCGTCGGTCAGTTCCGCCCCGGCCACGGACGTCGGGGCGATCGCAGCGCCGTTTTCGGCAATTAGCGCCAGACGCAGCGGAATATGTAGGGGCTTTTTGGCTGTCTGGCCCGGTGTGGCTGGCTGCATTTGTTCGAGCGACAGCGTGAAGGTTTTGCCACCGGCATCATAGTCGCCCGAGGCGGTCACGAGAGGTGTGCCGGCCTGGTGATACCAGAGCGAAAACTGTGTGAGATCGCGGGCGCTGACATCCTCGAAACATCTAACGAAATCCTCGATCGTCACAGCCTGTCCGTCGTGCCGATCGAAGTAGAGGTCCATGCCCTTCTTGAACAGCTCGCGGCCGAGCAGGGTCGCGATCATGCGCGTGACTTCGCTGCCCTTCTCGTAGACCGTCGTCGTGTAGAAGTTGTTGATTTCGCGGTATGTCGTCGGACGCACCGGATGGGCGAGGGGGCCGCTGTCCTCCGGAAACTGCTCCGATTTCAGATGACGGACCTCGGCGATGCGCTTGACCGGCCGCGAGCGCTGATCGGCGGAAAATTCGTGATCGCGATAGACGGTCAGGCCTTCCTTGAGGCAGAGCTGGAACCAGTCGCGGCAGGTGATGCGGTTGCCTGTCCAGTTGTGAAAATATTCATGCGCGATGATCGCTTCGATATTGGCGTAGTCGGCGTCGGTAGCGGTTTCCGGATCGGCCAGCACGTATTTGTCGTTGAAGACGTTGAGGCCCTTGTTTTCCATCGCCCCCATGTTGAAGTCCGAAACGGCGACGATCATGAAGATGTCGAGATCATATTCGCGACCGAACCGCTCCTCATCCCATGTCATGGAGCGCTTCAGCGCATCCATCGCGTAAGCCGCACGCGGCTCCTTGCCATGCTCGACATAGATCTTCAGCGCCACCTCGCGGCCGGACATGGTCGTGAACGTATCCTCAACGACGCCAAGATCGCCCGCCACGAGCGCGAACAGATAGCTCGGCTTCGGATGCGGATCGAACCAAGCAGCAAAATGCTTGCCCTCGCCATAACCAGCGCCGCCGAGGAAATTACCGTTCGACAGCAGCAGCGGGTTCGCTGCCTTATCGGCAATGATGTTGACCGTATAGGGGGCGAGAACATCCGGCCGGTCGGGGAAATAGGTGATGCGGCGGAAGCCCTCGGCCTCGCACTGGGTGCAATAGATGCCGCCGGTGCGATAAAGACCCATCAGCTGTGTATTGGCTTCCGGGTTGATCACGGTCGTGATGGTCAACTCGAAGGGCGCGCTTTCCGGCAGATCGCGAATGGTTAGGCTTTCGGGCGTTGCCGCGTATTGTTCGGCCGAAATTTCGGCCTGATCGAGCAGCAGCCCGGAAAGAACCAGCTCATCTCCGTCGAGCACGAGCGAGGCTTTCGGATCGGTGCCGTCCCGGCGGTGAAAGATCAGCCGCGCTTCGACCTTGGTCTCGGTCGGATGCAGATCGAAAGTGAGATCCACGCGTTCCAGAACGAAGTCGGTGGGACGATATTCTGCCAGATAGACAATCTGGCCGGTGTCTGTTCGCATGGTCCATCCTGATCAGGCTTATGCAATGTCGGGGCCAGTCCGAAGCCTTACCTCGGACTGAAAGTGCCGCATCATTACATCGAAATCTGAACCAAAGTTAAAGTCATATCATTGCATCGTGATGTTTTGTTATGGCACAGCAAGTATTCGATCGACGGGCGGCTTCCGTTTCAGGTTGAATGCCACTCCTGGATGTGTATCCGGCCGCTGCGTGATCATTCTCCGGCTGTTTTTGCCTGCCGTTGCAGCGATTGCCGTCACATCGTTCAGGCGGGTCATCATTGCCTTGCTGTCATCGAAAACAGCGTGTGCAGACGGAGAAAGAGTTACTTAAAGTAAATTATTTGTTTAATCTCTTGCAGTATGAGTGCATCTGCACAACTATAGCATGCTATAGGATTTCGGAATTATGATCGATTCCGGTGAACTCGTTCACAAAAATAAAACATCCTCCTTTTATCGACAGTTGAGAAGGGCACCCCAAGGAGGCCCGATTGAGCTTTTCCATTGAGCAACTTGCTCGCCATCCCAAATTCGTATCATCGTTGGGCTTCCTCGCGGAATCGTTGCGGAACCGCTACGATAACGGCCCGCGGATTGCGCGCATGCTTGCCTCGCATCAGCGCTGGCTTTTGACCCAGACGGCCTATGCGCTTCATTTCCAATACGATCCGGCGGTACCTGGCTCCGGTCTGACCGTCGTCAGCCTTCGCGATCTTATCACGCATCATCGCGTCGCCAGCCGCAACACGGTGCTGAGCTTCATCGAGGAGCTGCTCACCTATCGCTTCCTTGTGCCGGCCCCCGGCCATGTTCGACGTCCGCGACGCTATGTGCCGACCGAGATCAGTCACACGGCGATGTTCGGTTGGTATCTGTCCAATCTGGCGGCGCTCGATCTGCTCGACGATGGCGGGCGTGCGGCCGCACTTGCCACCTCTCCGGCGCTGATGGATATAGCACAACCGCGCATGGCGCGTCACTGCCTGGAGACGGAAGTCTGGCGCGAGCCGCCGGAAGGCGTTGGCTTGTTTTTATGGACGGAGGCCGGTGGTCTTGTCGTCGACCATATCATGGCGAAAATAGATCTGAGCGCGGAGATGGACAGCCACATCGATATCGGGCGCGTCGATGCGCGCGCACTGGCAGCTCACTTCATGATATCCCGGACCCATCTGCAACGCCTTTTGCGCAAATCCGCCGATCGCGGCGACATAGGCTGGTATGATGAACCCAAGAAGACGCGCATGTGGATATCGCGCGATTTTCTGGATCAATATTGCGGATGGCAGGCTGTGAAGCTTGCGGCGGTAGACGAGGCTTTCGCGTGGGCGCAGTCTGCCGCGGGGCGCCCTGATCCGAAACAATGATGGCGACGAGACGCAGCCGGGCGTCGATGCCCGGCAGTTCTTCACGAGATCTTCTTTTGGATAGTCGAAACAGGATGGGTCGGATCATCGATCCCGCCCATGAAACCTCATAGAGGAATGCTTGCCACTGCCGCCCGTGCGGGGCTTGAGTCTTTGCATTCGTCTCTGCCAAGGTTGCGAGCGCGCTCGAATTCCTCGGCAGCGCGCACGGCGGAGCCGATATGGCCGACCGAATCAAAAAGGGTGATGAGCGAACGCAAACCCGAAGACATGATGCAATTCCTGAAAATCAAAGGCTAGGCTATGCCGCAACCCGCGGCCGTGCTTGTTCAGCAGGCGCGGAAATCGGCGAAGATGGCGGTCGGACGGCTGACGCGAGCCGAGGTTCCGGTGCCCCGGGCAACCATCTGCTCATTGGCAGCGACGCCGAGGTTGCGATGTCCGTTTGTAGCGCGCACGGGCTCGAGAGCGCGACGAAGGGTATCAAACCCGCAGTGAATAGGACGAAAACGTGAACTCATGGCCTTGGTTCCTTTTGAGGTTCCTCCCAAGACACAGCTATATATTGCAGTGCAACATCGATTTCGCAATGCACAGCGACGAAAGACTGCCATGCTAAAAACGCATAGCTAGTGTCATTTTTTATTAACTGTGGCGAAAATCAGCCTAATATTTCGGCGTCGATACGATTCTTGAAAGCGAGCAGATCATTCCATGCGAGCCGCTTGTTGATCGGCGCGGTGAGCAATTCCTGCGGATGAAGGCTGGCGATTGCCGGGATCGTTCGGCCGAGAATGCTGATTTCCCGCCATTGTCCGCGCAGTCCGTGGATGGTCTCGCCGCTGTCGAAGAAATGCCGCGCGGTGAAATTGCCAAGCAGCAGCAAGGCCTTCGGCTCTGTGAGCGCTATCTGCCGCTCTATGAACGGACGGCATATCTCGATTTCCGGTGCTGAGGGCGTGCGGTTGCCCGGCGGCCGCCACGGGATGACGTTGGTGAGCAGGATATCGTCGCGCCGCAGGCCGATGGCGGCCAGCATCTTGTCCAGCAACAGTCCGGCGCGGCCGGCAAAGGGCACGCCTTCCCGATCGTCGTCGGCACTCGGCATCGGGCCGATCACCATGATCCGGCTTTCGGCCGTGCCGCTTGCAAAGATCGTCGAGCGGGCGCTGTTTTTCAGATTGCAGCCGTTGAAGGCCTCGATTGCGGTCTTCAGCTCGGCAAGCGACCGCGCGCTTTCAGCCGCGAATCGGGCCTGCTCCATAACCTGTTCGTCGGGGATCGCGGGCGCATTGCGCGGCGAGGTAGGGGGCGGGACAGCAACTGGCTTCGCACTCTGACGACGATCCGGCTGCACTTTCGCCGCAGGCGGCGGTGGTGCTTCGGCACGCGGCGGCGCCGCTCTTGCTCCCTGTCGTGCGGCCCGCATAGCCTCGAATTCGGCAAAACGGTCGACCGGCTGCTCTTCCAGCAGCCAGTCGATCCCGGCATCTGCATGAAAATGCAGGAGAGCGGCAAGTTCGGCCGGTGTTAGGTCGCTGGCGGAGATCATGGACGAACTGTAGCCAATGCGGCACAGGAACGAAAGAGCAGGGCAGCGTGCTCTTTCACGCCGTCCACTGGGCGATATCCTCGCGCTCGCCGATCAGCGCGAGGCCATGGGCGATCGAGAGCAGCTCGCCGCCCGTCTCGATGCGCTCCTGACCGAAGCGTTCCGTGAAGATGCGCCGCACAGCCGGCACGAAGGACGTGCCGCCCGTCAGGAACACCTTGTCGATCGCGTCGGGCGATGTCCTGGTGGTCGTGAGCACATCGTCCAGCGCCCCTTCGATACGGGCAAGGTCGTCCGCGATCCACTTTTCGAAGTCCGCCCTGCGGACAAGCTTGCGGCCTGCCTTGCCGAGGGGCGGGAAGTTGAACTCCGCCTCTTCATCAGCCGAAAGGGCCATCTTCGTTGCCGACACGGCCTGATAGAGCGGATAGCCCTCGTCATGCTCGACGAGATCGATGAAGGTCTCCAGCTTTTCCGGCTCCAGGCTGCTGCGAACGAGCGTTTTCAGGTCGGCATATTCGCGCGAGGTCTTGAAGATGGAAAGCTGGTTCCAGCGGCCGAAGTTGGCGTAATAGGAGGTGGGCATTTCCAGCAGCTTGTCGAAGCTCCTGAAGAAGCTGCCCTTGCCGATTGCCGGCGAGACGATGTTGTCGATCATCCGGAAGTCGAAATGATCGCCGGCGATGCCGACGCCGGAGTGGCCTATCGGGGTGGCGGTGAGCTTGCCGGCATGGGTCTCGAAGCGGATGAGCGAATAGTCCGTCGTGCCGCCGCCGAAGTCGGCTACCAGCACGGTCGCATCCTTCTTCAGATGCTGGGCGAAGTAGAAGGCCGCCGCTACCGGCTCATAGACATAGTGGATTTCCGGGAAACCGAAGCGGGAGAGGGCCGCGTTGTAGCGTTCCGTGGCGAGTGCGGGGTCGGGATTGGCGCCGGCAAAATGCACCGGCCGGCCTGCGACAATCCGTGAAATATCGGTTGGCCAGCCGTCTCCGGCGTAGGCGCGCAAGCGCCGCACAAAGATCTCCATCAGATCTTCGAAACGATGGCGCTTGGCGAAAATCAGCGTGCCCTGGAAGAGCGCGCTCGCGGCAAAGGTCTTGATCGATTGCAGAAAGCGGCAGTCGCCCGGATTGTCGATGAACTGCTGGATGGCCGCATGCCCGGCCTCGACCTTCAGTGCAGCGGCTCCGAGCCCCGGGTCCTTCATGAAGGAGAGAGCGGTGCGCATGCTGTCGGCCGTGCCGGCAGCGCTGTTGAAGGCGACCGATCGCGTCGCCGGCCCATCGGCCAGCGCCAGGACAGTATTCGTCGTGCCGAAGTCGAAACCAAGCGCCCGAGCCATGCCCGCACTCCTTTCCGTCGAAATTTTCTGGATTGGGCAAAGCCCCTGTGAGGCGCGAGACGCGCCACTGTCGCAAAGAGGGCGCGTCATGACATAGCTGGATAGCAAGTGCAAGACTTGGCGATGGGTTTTGTTCGGCCTGCCCAAATACGCGTCCGGTGACATTCCCGGCTCGCGCAGAGCCATCGGCAATTCCAGTCACGCCAAGCGAAACGGGCGCCTCTCGGCGCCCGTTGATCTCATTCGGCGGCGATGGCCGTTGGCCTGTCTTTCGGATGCTGGTCCCTGTCCTTGCGTTTGCCGAGGCGAGCCAGGAAGTCGTTCAGGCGGTTCATCTCAAGGAAGATGACCGGCGTGATGAACAGCGTCAGAAGCTGCGAGACCACCAGACCGCCGACAACGGCCACGCCGAGCGGTTGCCGAAGCTCGGAGCTGGCGCCGCCGCCAACAGCGATCGGCAGCGCACCAAGCAGGGCGCAGAAGGTCGTCATCATGATCGGCCGGAAACGGCGAACGCAGGCTTCGTGGATCGCGTCCGCCGGTGATACGCCGCTACCGGATCGAAGCGTTTCCAGCGCCACGTCGATCATCATGATCGCGTTCTTCTTGACGATACCGATCAGCATTAGCAAGCCGATGAGCGCGATGATCGACAGGTCGAAGCCGAAGACTTTCAGGGCAAGCAGGGCGCCGAGAGCGGCGGCCGGCAGACCCGACAGAATAGTGAGCGGATGGATGAAGCTCTCATAGAGAACCCCAAGCACCACGTAGATCGTCAGCACGGCAGCCAGGATCAGATATGGCGTGCTGCCTTGCGATTGCTGGAAGATCTGGGCGGTACCGCCGTAGGACGTAAAGATGTCCGCCGGCATGTTGATGTCCTTCTTGATCTGATCGATCCGGGCTGTGGCGTCACCAAGCGCTTCGCCGGCCGGCAGATTGAAGGAAACGGTGGTCGAAACGAGCTGTCCCGTCTGGTTGATGGTGACAGGCCCCGTCGTGCGCTGGACATGAGCGAAGTCCGACAAGGGAACCAGCGCACCGCTTGCTGAAGAGACGTGGATATCCTGCAGCCTCTGGTCATCCCAAGGCGTGCTGGTGTCGAATTCGACCATGACGTCATAGCTGTCGCCGGTGGTTTGAATCTGCGCGGCGTCAAAACCGCCGAACGCTTCCTCCAGCGTCGTGCGTAGCTGGTTGTTGTTGATGCCGTAGAGTGCCGCTTTTTCGGTGTCGATGACGATGTTGGCTTGCAGGGCGTTGTTCTGCTCGTCCGATGCAACGTCCGTGAAGCGCGGATCGCGGCGCATCTGCTCCAGCATCTTGTTGGCCCAAAGATTGGTCTGGTCGGCACTCAGCGCCTGTATAACCAGCTGATATTGGCTCGCAGTCTGGCGGCCGCCGAAGCGCAGGCTTTGTTGCGGCGTGATGTAAGCCCGCAAGCCGGGGATCGACGCGATGCTGGCGCGGAGTTCACGCAGCGTCTGGTCCAGCGGCGGCCGCTGATCCTTCGGCTTCATCTGGACAAACATTGTGCCGTTGTTCAGCGGCTGGCGGGTACTGCCGCCAACGATCGACATGACGTGGCCAACGGCCGGGTTCTGTTTGACAAGCGCGGCCGCCTGGTTCTGCAGGTCTCGCATGGCCGGAAAGGATATATCCTGACGCGCCTGTGTGGAAATCTGCAGTCGGCCGATGTCCTCCGTCGGAAAGAAACTCGCCGGCAGCACCATGAACAAATAGACTGAGAGCCCCACCGAGCCGAGGAAGCTGAGCAGCACGATGCCCCGATTGCGCAGGCACCACGCGACACCCGTGTCGTATCCGCGCTGTACTGCGTCAAACCCGCGGTTGAAGAGGCGCACCGGATAGGGTGGCTGTCCGTGGCCGGCCGACAGCCGTGAACTGAGCATCGGCGTCACGGTAAGGGAAACGATAGCGGAAGAGACGATGGCAATGGCGACGACCATGCCGAACTCGTTGAAGATACGACCGACAACGCCGCCCATCAGCAGGATCGGGATAAACACCGCGATCAGCGAGATGGACATGGAGATGATGGTGTAGCTGACCTCGGCCGATCCCTTGATCGCCGCTTGTAGCACCGGCATGCCTTCCTCGACATGTCGCAATATGTTTTCCAGCATGACGATTGCATCATCCACCACAAGGCCGACCGCGAGTGTCAATCCTAGCAGTGAGATATTGTCGACGCTGTAGCCCAGTACATACATCATGCCAAAGGTCGAAATCAGCGACAGCGGCACGGCAAGGCCGGGAATGATCGTTGCTGTCACATGTCCGGTAAAGAGATAGATGACGAGAACGACCAGGCCGATCGTCAGCAACAGCGTGAACTTCACGTCCGATATGGCATCGCGGATCGGCTGTGCCGAGTCGTTCATGACGCTCGTCGTCACCGAGGCGGGAATTTCCGCATGCAGTTGCGGCAGCTTTTTGTTGATCGCGTCGACGACTTCGACGGTGTTGGCGTCCGGCTGACGCTGGATCGCAAGAATGATCGCCCGTTTGCCATCGTACCACGAGCCTGCGTTGGTATTTTGCACGCTGTCCTGCACGTCGGCGACATCGCTCAGGTGGATCGGCGCGCCGTTGGGATTGGCGATGACCAACGACTTGAATTGTGCGGCACTAGTATTCTGCGTATTGGCATTGAGCGTCATGCTCTGCTTGTTGTTTTGCAGAGTGCCGACCGGGACCTGGCTGTTGGCATTGACGATTGCGGTGTTGACGGTGTCGATGCCCATGCCGAGAGCCTGCAGCTTGTCCGGATCGACTTCGACTCGCACGGCGTAGGTTTGCGCGCCATAGACGGTTACTTCAGCGACGCCTGAGATCGTCGATAGCGAAGGTGAGATGATGTCTTCGGCGATTTCGTCGAGCTTGCTGCGCGGCATCGTATCGCTCTGCACGGCAAGCAGCATGATCGGAGCGTCGGCCGGGTTCGTTTTTTTGTAGCCCGGCGGCGTCGTCAGATTGTTCGGCAACTGGCGATTTGCATTCGAGATCGCGGCCTGAACATCGCCGGCAGCAGCATCGATGCTGCGACTAAGATCGAACTGGAGCACGATACTCGTATTGCCGAGCGAGCTCGTTGAAGAGATTTCATTGATGCCGGGTATAGTTTCGAACTGCTTGATCAGCGGCGTGGAAACCGAGGTCGCCATCGTCTGCGGCGAGGCGCCGGTCAACTGTGCCGAAACGTTGATGGTCGGAAAATCGACCTGGGGCACAGCTGCGACCGGCACGAGCTGATAGCCCGCCAAGCCGGCCAGAACGACACCCAAAGCCAGAAGCGTCGTCGCAACAGGCCGCTCGATACAGAACCTGGGTATCATTGCTGCGCTCCAACTGAAATCGTTTCGCTTTTCTGGCTCGACTGACCGTCCGCAGCCGCCACGTTCTCAGACTTTCCGTCGTTGAATTGCTCGACAACATTCTGGCCGTCGATCAACTGCACCTGCCCTTCCACGACGACATGGTCTCCCTCGGAAAGACCTTTGGCAATGGCTGTGAAGCCGCCATTCGCGCGCTCCACGGTGACCGGCGTCATATGAACCTTGTTGTCCTTTACGACATAGGCAAAGAAGCCGTCCGGGCCGGGGCTGATCGCAACCGTCGGAGCGACGATCACCGGCTCATTGTCGTTAAGATGAACGACGACGTTGACCGCCCGGCCGGGCCAGATCGCACCATTGGCATTTTCGAACTTCGCCTTGACGATGATGGTACCGGACGTGGGGTCCACTGTGTTGTCGAAGAAGCTGACTGCACCCTGGCGGACCTTACCCTTGCTCGACTGCGGAACGGTGCTGACCGCCACAACACCGGCCTTCATGGCTTCCTCCAATTCCCGCAGTTGATTTTGCTGCATATGGAATTGCACGTAGATCGGATCGTATTGGGTAATAGTCACGACTGCGGAGCCGGGAGTGAGATAGGCACCGGGGCTGGGGACGACATTGCCAAGGCGGCCGTCATAGGGTGCACGGATTTGCGTGTTCTCCAGCAGAACCTGGTCGGATGCGAGCTGGGCCTTGTCGGCGTTAACGTCGGCAGCGGCCGTATCGCGTGCTGCCACGGCCTGGTCGACCGTCTGCTGCGTCCCAGCATTGGCGAGCAGGCTCTTGGCTCGGGTAAGGGCTGATTCTGCCGCCACGAGTGTCGCCTGATCCTTGGCTATGGTCGCTTGATCCTTGTCGACGGCGGCCTGCGCGGTCCGCGCATCGAGCTTTGCGATCAGGTCGCCAGCCTTGACCATCGCTCCATCCGTAGCTTCGATCGAAGTAACGATGCCGGATTCCTGCGCGGCAATGGTCGTTGCATTTTGTGCAACGGCCGAGCCAGTGGCAGTGATGTCATTTGGCAGGAGCCTCTTGGTGACGGCAGCCGTCTTGACGGTCGAAGAGAGGGTGGCTTGCTTTTTGCCGCCTGCCGGTGCCGTCTTGCCGCCATCCTTGGTTTCTGCGGAGGCCTGCTCAACGAATGTGGAAAGAAAAGGAATGCGGTCGCGATAGCCCCATGCTGCAAGGGCAGCGACAACAAGAAGGCCGAGGGGAAGCCAAAATTTTTTCATATTTAAAGAACCGGTCGAAGCGAGTTGCAAAAACGCGATGACATCGAGGTGTATTTATTGCGTCGCACAACAAAGACGGGCTTCGCCGCAATTCATCACATCGCCGTTACCGCTAACGTTCGGTAATTCTGTCCCTATAACGTGAATTTATGAACGCTCATCCAGCGCAATTTATCACAGTTCGACAGGACGAAAAATTAAAGCTTGGAAAGCTTTCAACTTGCTCTGCATTGTGCGGCGCAGCAAATAGTCAGATGATTATTTTTTGATTGCCGCCATGTAATAAATGGAGGGCTGCATGCGCTTTTACAGCACTTATCGCGCAAAGACAGGCCGCAGGCGTCATGGCAGGCCCGTTTTTGCTCACGTAATTGTGTTGACGGGCCCCATTTACAAGGACCCGTTCTTGATTTGCCGGTGACGACTTTAGAGGGATCGCGCAGCACCTCCGTCGCAGCGAACCAGTGTCCCGGTCACGTAGCTTGCGGGTTCGCTGCAGAGAAAAGCGGCTGTCGCTGCGAACTCCTCGACGCGGCCATAGCGGCCGGCGGGAATGCGGTGCTGACGCTCGGTGCTGACCTCCTCCAGGCTCTTGCCACCGCGCTTGGCCGTCGCGGCGTCGAGCTCGGCCAGGCGGTCGGTGGCAATGCTGCCCGGCAGAAGCATGTTCACCGTGATCCCTTGCGCCGCCACTTCGCTCGCCAAGGTCTTGCTCCAGCCGGCGAGCGCCGGGCGCAACGTGTTGGAGAGCGCCAGATTGGGGATCGGCTCGATGACGCCGGAGGAGGCGACGGTGAGTATGCGTCCCCATCCTTGCGCCTTCATATCAGGCAACAATGCGTTGGTGAGGGTGATGATCCGCGCCACCATGGAGATGAAATAGGTCTCCAGCCGCTCGGCAGTCATATCCTCAGTCGTTCCCGGCGTCGGGCCACCGGTATTGTTGACGAGAATATCGATGCCGCCGAGTTTCTCGGTAACCGCCTTGCCGATGATCTCAATGAAATTCTCATCGTTGAGATCGGCCCAGATCCAGTCGGCCCGGCCTTTCCCTTCGGCGTTGATAGCCTTGCAATTGCTGTCAAGCCTCTCGCCGTTGCGGCCGCAAAGCAGGACGTTTACGCCCTCTCGCGCCAGCGCAACGGCGATGCCATGCCCCAGACCCTTGGAGGAGGCGAGCACCAGCGCGCGTTTCCCGTCGATACGAAGATCCATCTTGATCACCCTTCTGCTATCCGGATTTCCCAAGCGAGACTTATAAAGCGCCTTCAGCCGATTTTGAAAGTCAGACCATGGCGGCAGGCAGACAAATAGGACCGAAAAGTTGACGTTAACGTAAAGGTAATTTAACTTGATTGTCGCGTTGGGCGAATTGGGGGATTGCCTGTCGCTTCCCGGCTCGACAATCCCTTCCCATTTTGACAAGAGATAACCGAAATGGGGAAGACGCCCAAAGGGGACAAGGCCGCGCTCCGATGCCATCGTGCGCCCGGCCAATCGGAGAGAGTGGATGACTGACGCGAGCGAGCTGCCTGAACGCGAGAGCATGGAATTCGACGTCGTGATTGTCGGGGCGGGTCCTGCGGGCCTGTCTGCGGCGATCCGGCTGAAGCAGGTCAATCCGGACCTGACCGTCGTCGTGCTCGAGAAGGGCGCCGAGGTCGGCGCGCACATCCTGTCGGGTGCCGTCGTCGATCCGATCGGCATCGACCGCCTGCTGCCCGGCTGGCGCGAGGAGGAGGGCCATCCCTTCAAGACCGAGGTGACATCCGATCACTTCCTGTTCCTGGGGCCGGCCGGCTCCATCCGCCTGCCGAATTTCATGATGCCGCCGCTGATGAACAATCACGGCAACTATATCGTCTCGCTCGGCAATGTCTGTCGCTGGCTGGCCGAGAAGGCGGAAGGCCTCGGTGTCGAGATCTATCCCGGTTTTGCCGCGACCGAGGTGCTCTATAATGACGAGGGTGTCGTCATCGGTGTGGCCACCGGCGACATGGGGATCGAGAAGAACGGCGAGCCCGGCCCGAACTATACGCGCGGCATGGAACTGCTCGGCAAATATGTGCTGATCGGCGAGGGCGTGCGCGGCTCGCTCGCCAAGCAGCTCATTGCCAAGTTCGATCTGTCGAGAGACAGCGAGCCGCAGAAGTTCGGCATCGGCATCAAGGAGCTCTGGCAGGTCAAGCCGGAGCACCACAAAAAGGGTCTGGTGCAGCACTCCTTCGGCTGGCCGCTCGGCTTCAAGACCGGTGGCGGCTCCTTCCTTTATCATCTGGAAGACAATCTGGTCGCCGTCGGCTTCGTCGTGCACCTGAACTACAAGAATCCCTATCTCTATCCCTTCGAGGAATTCCAGCGCTTCAAGACGCATCCGGCGATCCGCGGCACCTTCGAGGGCGGCAAGCGCATCTCCTATGGCGCGCGCGCCATCACCGAGGGTGGATATCAGTCGGTGCCGAAGCTGACCTTCCCCGGCGGCGCGCTGATCGGCTGTTCGGCGGGTCTCGTCAACGTGCCCCGCATCAAGGGCAGCCACAATGCGGTGCTCTCGGGCATGCTGGCGGCCGACAAGATCGCCGAGGCGATCGCGGCCGGCCGCGCCAATGACGAAGTGATCGCGATCGAGAACGAATGGCGCCAGACGGATATCGGCAAGGACCTGAAGCGGGTGCGCAACGTCAAGCCGCTCTGGTCGAAGTTCGGAACGCTCATCGGCATCGGCCTTGGCGGCCTCGACATGTGGACGAACCAGCTTTTCGGCTTCTCTTTCTTCGGCACGCTGAAGCACGGCAAGACGGATGCCCAATCTCTCGAGCCTGCGGCCAAGCACCAGAAGATCGACTATCCGAAGCCGGATGGCGTCTTGACCTTCGACCGCCTGTCCTCGGTGTTCCTGTCGAACACCAATCACGAGGAAGACCAGCCGGTGCATTTGCACGTCAAGGACATGGCGCTGCAGATATCGTCGGAGCACGATGTCTTTGCCGGTCCTTCGACGCGCTACTGTCCGGCAGGCGTCTATGAGTGGGTGGAGAAGGATGGCAAGGAGACCTACGTCATCAACGCTCAGAACTGCGTCCACTGCAAGACCTGCGACATCAAGGATCCCAACCAGAACATCAACTGGGTGCCTCCGCAGGGCGGCGAAGGGCCTGTCTATCCGAATATGTGAGATGCAATGACAGAGATCGGGCAAGGCGCCTGGGCGATCCGTCCGGGCAGGCCGGACGAACTGCATTTGCTTGCGGCCATCGAGATCGACGCTTTCTGGGCGTTGCATGAAGCGGGTGCCGTGGACTGCGAGCCGACATCGCTGTCGATCGAAGTGCTCAGGCAATCGCAGACCGAGCAGCTGCTGCTTGTCGCCGTCGATGATGGCGACCAGCCGTTCGGCTTCCTGGCCGGTATCTTGAAGGACGGTTCCGTTCATATTGCCGAAATCGATGTCGTCAGGCGTTGGCAGAAGAAGGGCGTCGGAAGGCATCTGATGGAAGCTGTCATCGCCGCGGCGAAAACGCAGGGTGCTGCCGGCGTCACGTTGACGACGGATCGGCATGCGGCCTTCAACGCGCCATTCTATGCCTCCCTGGGATTTCGCATCTTAGACGATGAAGAGAGGCCGGCTGGATTGACGCGGATCCTGGAGAATGAGGTTGCGCACGGTGCCGACCCCGCCAGGCGCGTGGCGATGGCGCTTCGGTTCTGATCCCTATCCCAGGGATGGGGCAGATCGCCAATCCGAAGCGCCATGATGTCGAAGACAGGAATTAACGGAATCGGTAGCAAATGCCGCTGGTGGTGGGTTTCGGCCCATTGCGGACTCCCGTGTAGCTGAGGTGAGATCATCGCCTGTGGTGATGCCTGCACGAAAGCGGTCACGTCAAAAAAGGCATTACATCCACTCCGTCGCCGGGAAAAATGGTGATATGCGGATGGTCCTCGAACAGGCGTGCAGCGGCGTCAGCGCTCTCCGCTTCGACCACCAGGTAGCCGCAGAATGAATTCACAGCATTGGCGACTCCGTCCTTGGTTATGCGTGTCGTCTTGCCCACCATTCCGCCACGATCAAGGATGGACGAAGCATTCCTTTCTTCCCACGCTGCCCACTCTTTGATGCCGACGGCATCTACTGCATCCTGCTTGGCTTTGGGCAGGTTTCGAAAGGACGCTAGGTCCTCAGGCTTCATGGTGTAAACGGCAAGAAAGCGGGGCATCGGCACATCCTCCATGTGTCTTGAAGGTTGCCAACTTACACGCCTCGCTTCGGAAATCACATTCCGACAAATAGCGCGGGACGTGGAACGGCAGCTTATGGCGCGAAGCCGCCGCCGGAGATGCATGCAAGGCTGGTGACATTCGCGGCTTAATTGCAGGAATTAATGGTGAGCGTTCTTCCGTGCAAACACGCCGGTCGAGAGCGCAACACCAAGCCCCGTAACTACTGCGGCTGCAATGCCCGCTACTCCGATTTCCTCACCGAGCAGGAAGCCGCCGCCGATGGTGGCGAGAACAGGCGTGATTGCGGTGAAGGCTGCTGCCTGCGTGCCGCCGAGAGCCTGGACGGCAAGACCATAGGCGAGTGTAGCGGCAAGGCCGGAGAGCAGGCCCTGGCTGACGACCTGCAGGCCGATTTCCGGCAGCGGCACTGAGGCAAGCGAGCTGCCGAAGACGAAGGCCAGCCCGACATGGAGGAGGAAGGACCAGACAGCGATGATGGCGCTCGATTGCAGGGCGCTGAGGCCGGAGCGGCGGAAGGCATGGGTATAGGATGCCCAGAGCAGGGCTGCGAGCGGCAGCATCGTGAACCCAGCCCAGGAGATTTGCACGCCGTAAAGGCTGCGTGCCAGAAGGATGAAGACGCCGGCGACAATGCCGCCCAGCCCGAGCCAACGGGTCACATCAAGCCGTTCACGAAACAGCGTCACGCCGATTACCGCAGCTGCCAGCGGCATGGAGCCGCCGAGCAGGATGCCAGCTGCCGAGGCCGGGGTGAATTGAATGGCGAAGGTGGTCAACTGGAAGAAGAGCGCGCCGGAGCCGCAGACCATCAGCGCCAACAGCTTCAGCGGCACGCCCTTCGGCAATAGGCCGGTGCGCAGCCAGACCGGGGATAGGACGAGAGCCGGCACGCCATAGCGGATCAGGCCGAGGTCGATCGTGCTCATCTGGGTCTCGGCCGTGTGGCGCGTGGCGAGGATCCAGTTCGCCCAGATCAATACGGTGACGATAGCGCCTGCATAGCCGATCGCTGTGGGTGTGGTCTTGCGGGTAGGGAGGGTCAAGGCGGTCATCGACATATCCTTTCCAACGATCCGGTTTATCTTTCGATGAGAAAAAGATAGCGCCGAAGGCCGAGGCATGTCCTTGCTAGTTATGGCTCTGAAAACATGATATTGGCAATAATCTGCCAATATTGGTAACTGGATTTCTCAGAAATGCCAAAACTGGATAAATTCGATATTGCCATCCTCAATTGCCTGCAGGAGGATGCGCGCGCCACCAATGTCGAGATCGCCGAGCGTGTGAACCTGTCGCCGTCACCCTGTTTGAGGCGCATCCGCAATCTGGAAAAATCGGGCCTGCTACGCGGCTATCGTGCCGACATCGATCGCAAACAGGCGGGGCTCGGCCTGACGGTTTTCGTCGAACTCAAGGTCGGTCATCACTCGAAAGAAAATTCAGAGGCGCAGCAGGCAGCGCTGCTCGCCATTCCGGAGATCGTTTCCTGCCATCTGATTTCGGGAACCGCGGATTTCTTGGCGGAGGTGGTCGTCACCGATCTCGCCGCCTATGAACGCCTATTGACGGAAGCGCTGCTGGTTCTGCCCGGGGTGATGGATATTCGCTCGAATTTCGCGATTCGAACGCTGAAGACCGGCGGTGCGCTGAAGCTGTCCGTGCCTGACTGAGGGAAGCAAATGAAAAAGGGGCCGTCGGCGGCCCCTTCGATCTGAATATTCCGATTGCGCTCAGAGCATCGTTCCGCTGAGGATCAGCAGCGCGACCGAGAAGTAGATCACCAGCCCGGTGACATCGACCAGCGTCGCAACGAAGGGAGCCGAGGCGCTGGCGGGGTCGAGCCGCAGCTTCTGCAGAACGAAAGGCAGCATAGAGCCGGCGAGCGAACCGAAGGTCACGATGCCGATCAAGGCTGCGAAGACAGTAAGGGCGACGAGCTGCCAATGCGGACCGTAGTCGAAGAGACCGATGGTCTGCCAGAGCACGATGCGGGCGAAGCCGACAAGGCCGAGGATCGAGCCGAGCACGATGCCGGTCGGCAGTTCACGCAGCGCCACGCGCCACCAATCCGACAGTTTGAGTTCGCCGAGCGCCAGCGCCCGGATGATCAGCGAGGTTGCCTGCGAGCCGGAATTGCCGCCCGAGCTCATGATCAGCGGGATGAACAGCGTCAGCACGACGGCCTTCTCCAGCTCGCCCTCGAAATGCTGCATCGCGCTTGCCGTCAGCATTTCGCCGAGGAAGAGGGCGGCGAGCCAACCGGCGCGCTTGCGGATCATGCCCGCAAAGCCGATCTTCATATAGGGCTGGCCGAGGGCTTCCATACCACCGAACCTCTGCGCGGCTTCAGTCGTATCGGCGATCATCGTGTCGATGACGTCGTCGACCGTGACGATGCCGAGCATGCGACAGTTCTCGTCGACAACCGGCAGCGCGAGCAGGTCGTGGCGACGGATCAGGCGGGCGACATCCTCCTGCTTCATCAGTGCGGGTGCCGTGACTGGCGTACCCTTCTGCGCGACCGTCAGGATGCAGGCGTCGGGCTCACCTGTGATGAGGCGGCGCAGCGTCACGACATGCAGCAGCGCCTGCGTTTCGTCGTCCAGCACATAGATGGCATAGACGGTCTCGCGGGAACGCTCGACCTGGCGGACATGGTTTAGCGTCTGGGCAACGGTCCAGCTGGCGGACGCGCTGACGAATTCCGTCGTCATGATGCCGCCAGCCGTGCGCGGCGGATAGCCCATCAAACCCTGGATCGCGACACGAACCGGCTCGTCAAGCGTGGCGAACAGCCGGGTGCGGGTATCGCCGTCAAGCTCCAGCAGGACGTCGGCCACGCGGTCGTTGGACATGCCATGCAGCAGCCGTGCGGCGTCGGCATTGCTCATGACTTCGAGAATGGCGGAGGCGTTGCGTAGTTCCGGCCGGTCGAGGATACGAACGGCGCGTTCCTCCGGCATCTTGGCGAGGATGCGTGCGGCTTCTTTGGCGTCGATCGCGTTCAGCGACTCGACGCGTTCCGCGATGGTGACGGCGCGGTTGTTATTGATGAACGCACGGGCGGCATTGCCAGCCCGAATGGGGAAGCTGTTGATATTCATTATAGCTCGCCTTTCCGGTCGATCCGCCGTCGTAGCGGATCGTGGCGAGCCGACAGGAGTCGGTTAGTGCACGAATGCTACTGACGGCAAAGGCAATCGACTACTACTGTCGCTAGGCATCTAAAGATGGCTCCGGTTAATCGGCATGGAAAAAACGTTATTCCCCACGTGCGAGAGAAGTCGCGCTGAAGGCATAAAAAGTCAAGAGGTGGAAGCGGTTAAAGGCATTATGTCGCAAGAAAAATTTCTTTAGGCGGCTGAAAGTTTGTGCGTTGCAACAAATTCCGTTGCGAATGCGTTAAAATAGGTTGGCCGGACACCTCGCGCCCGGCCAGATTCGCTGAAAATTTCAGTCTCTCAGAAGCCCGCCAGAACGACCTTGCCCTTCATTTTGCCGGTTTCGACCAGGGCATGCGCCTTCTTCAAATTCGCCGCGTTGATCGTGCCTGCGGTCTCCGTCAGCGTCGAGCGGATCTTGCCGGCATCGACCAGTTCGGCGACCTTCGTCAGCAGCCTATGCTGCTCGATCATGTCGGCCGTATTGAAGAGCGGGCGGGTGAACATCATCTCCCAGTGGATCGAAACTGCCTTGCGCTTGAAAGGCATGACGTCGAGCGTCTTCGGGTCGTCGATCAGCGCGAACCGGCCCTGCGGGGCGATGGCGTCAACGATGGATGCGATGTGGTCTGATGTGTTGGTCATTGAGAAGACGAAGGCGGGTGCGCCGATGCCAAGCGCCTCGATCTGCGGCGCAAGTGCCTTCGAATGGTCAATGACGTGATGGGCGCCCAGTTCCTTGACCCATGCTTGAGTTTCCGGCCGGGAAGCGGTGGCGATGACCGTTAGGTCGGTCAAGGCGCGCGCGATCTGGATGGCAACGGACCCGACGCCGCCGGCGCCGCCGATGATAAGGATGGCATTGGCAACACCGAGGACGGGATCCTGCACCTTCAGGCGATCGAACAGCCCTTCATAGGCCGTGATCGACGTCAATGGCAGCGCGGCAGCGGCCGGAAAATCGAGGCTCTTCGGCTTGGCTCCGACGATGCGCTCGTCGACCAGATGGAATTCGACATTCGAGCCGCCGCGGTTGATGGTGCCGGCATAGAAGACCTCGTCACCTGGCTTAAACATGGTGACCTCGGGACCGACGGCTTTGACGATGCCAGCTGCGTCCCAGCCGATGATCTTGTATTCGCCCTCCGCCGGCGCGACGTTGGCGCGGACTTTGACATCGACCGGATTGACGGAAACGGCCTTCACTTCGACCAGTAGATCGCGGCCCTTGGCCTCGGGTGTCGGCAGGTCGATATCGATGAGCGATGTCTCTGCGGAAATGGGCTGCGGATGCTGGTAGGCGACTGCACGCATGGGAAAAGCTCCTGAGTTTGTTGCACACAGGCTAGATGCGCATTATCGTCAAAAGGCGCAAGAATGCACAAATTCTGTACGTAGGTACAAAAAGGATACCCTCGATGTCGCTTCCCCGCTCCAAGCTCGTCGGAAATTTTCCAGGATGTCCGGTCGAGGCGACGCTGAGCCTGCTCGATGGCAAATGGAAGGGCGTGATCCTGTTTCACCTGATGGAAGGAACGCTGCGCTTTAACGAGATCCGTCGCAAGTTGCCGTCGGTGACGCAGCGCATGTTGACGAAGCAACTGCGCGAATTGGAAGAATCCGGGCTGGTCTCGCGCACCGTCTTTGCGGTAGTTCCGCCGCGCGTCGATTATGCGCTTACGCCGCTCGGCGCGAGCTTGCGGCCGATCATCAAGGCGATGGCTGTATGGGGTGAGGAATATGTCTTATGTCACAACGGCCGGCAGGAGCTGGTAGCGCCTGCGGCCTCATGCGTGGCCGGTGCGGCGCTCCAGGCCAACTGAAACGGCAAACACCGCAAGGCCGGCGACCGAGAGAACCGCGCCGACATAACCGGTCGCAGCGGCCGTGAAGCCCCAGGTGATCACCATGCCGCCGAGCCAGGCGCCGAGCGCGTTGGCGATATTGAAGGCGGAATGGTTTGAGGCGGCAGCCAGCGTCTGCGCATCCGCCGCCACATCCATCAGGCGGGTCTGCACGGCCGGACAGGCGGCGAAGCCGCAGCCGATCAGAAACACGCAGATGCAGAGCATGACGGGGTTGGCGGCCGTCAACGAAAACAGCGTCATGATGATGATGTTGAAAATCATCATGCCGCCGATCGTGCCCTTGAGCGAGATATCGCCGAGACGTGAGCCGACGACATTGCCGACATTCATGCCGATGCCGAACAGCGCAAGCACGACCGGCACCATGCTTGCCCCGAGGCCCGCAACCTGTGTTGTGGTGGTGGCGACATAGCTGAAGATCGAGAACATGCCGCCGAAGCCGACGGCGGCGATGCCGAGCGTCAGCCAGACCTGGATGCGCTTGAGCGCGCCGAGCTCGCGGGTGATGCTGGCGCCTTCCTCGACCCTGTCCTTGGGGAGAAACAGGGCGATCAGCAGCATGGTTGCGAGGCCGATGCCACCGACCATCATGAAGGCTGCCCGCCAATTCAGAAGCTGACCCAGCAAAGTGGCGATCGGCGTGCCGATCAGCGTTGCGATCGTTAGGCCGAGCATGACCTGGCCGACGGCGCGGACACGGCGGTGAGCCGGCACCATGGAGGCGGCGACGAGGGCTGCGACACCGAAATAGGCGCCATGCGGCAGCCCGGTGATGAAGCGCAGCGCCGTGAAGCTTGCGAAGGTCGGCGCGAAGGCGCTGGAAATATTGCCGGCGGCGAAGATCGCCATCATCAGCAGGAGCAGCGTGCGCCGCGCCATCTTGGCGGCAAGCACGGCGATAACAGGCGCACCGACGACGACGCCGAGCGCATAGGCGCTGATGACATGGCCTGCTTCCGGCGTGGTGACGCCAAAGGTGTCGGCAACATCAGGCAGAAGTCCCATGATGACGAATTCGCCGGTGCCGATGCCGAAGCTGCCGACCGCGAGCGCCAGTGTCACGAGCGCGATGGCCGTGCGCGAAGGCGCTTCCAGGACGGTTTGGGTATCGAGGACGTCGGCGGCAATATCGCTCACGAAAGCTCCTTGGCGACAAACCCAGGCAAGGCGCCGCGAATCATGCAGCGAGCCCGGAACCCGGCGTTCGATGCATCATGGGGAAATAAAGGACTGAAGGGGCATGGACATGCCTCAAGCGGTAGTATCGATGACGTCGATATTTCTGTCGCGTGCATTTTTTGCAGTGCAGCATGCCGCATGCTGCATAAGTAAGCCCCGGTTCCGATTGGCACGGAGCGATTGCAATGCTTGAAATCGCTTCATCCGGAACCATCTGTGAGAAAGCGCACGGGGGCATCAGCCCCTTCCGAGACATAATTTATTTGCGGAAAGACCAAGAGCCCCAATGAAATTGATCGGCTTTTTCAACCGCGATGGCGGTACCTTCCGGACGACGGATATGGCTGCCTATGAGGCGAGGGCGGAGCAGGTTTTCCGCGATGCCGGTCATGATTTCGAAGCCGTGGTCGTGGCGGGACGAGATGTCGTGTCGGCGATGGAGCGTGCGGCGCGCCGGGATGACATAGACGGTATCATCGCCGGTGGCGGCGACGGCACGATTTCGGCTGCCGCCGCCATCGCCTGGAAGAGCGGGGTTGCCCTCGGCGTGATTCCCGCCGGCACCATGAACCTGTTTGCCCGTTCGCTGAGATTGCCGCTCGATATCTGGCAGACGCTGACCGTGCTCGCGACAGGCGAGGTCGACAAGGTCGACATCGGCAGCGCCAACGGCCGGGCCTTCGTGCATCAGTTCTCTGCGGGCCTGCATGCGCGCATGGTGCGCTATCGCAACGGCTATACCTATCGCTCGCGCATCGGAAAGATGTCGGCCAGCACCCGTGCCGCCTTCGGGGTCATTGCCAATCCACCGGAATTCGATGTCGAATTCGAAGCCGGCGGCATTCACGAGCATCGGCACGTGTCCGCGATTTCCGTCTCCAACAATCCCTTTGGTGCCAACGCGCTGCTCTATGCCGACGATCTGCGCGGCGGCGAGCTCGGCTTCTATACGGCAAGACCGTTGCGGCCGCTCGGTGTGGCACGTCTGGCCATCGATATGCTGCGCGGCCGGTTTCGCGAGAACACCGATGTCATGGTCATGCATGCGCCGGAAGTGCATCTGCATTTCCCGAAGCTGCGCCAGCTCGCAAACTGCGTCATGGATGGCGAGTTGCTGCCGCTTGAGCGCGACGTGACGCTCAAGGTTCATCCCGGCGAACTCAAGGTGATGGTCCGGGAAGGCACCGCCGCCAGTGTCGAGCGCGAGGGCGCCGTCAACAGCGTGGCCGTCTGAAGCGGTCAGAGACGCGGCAGATAGGTGCGATAGTCGAAATCGGAAACGGTGCGCAGAGAGCGGATCGCTTCCTTGTGCTTCGTATCGCCGTAGAGCCTTTGATATCGCTCGCCGAAGATATTGGCGATGAAGGCAGAGGTGCGGAAGCGCTCGACGGCGGTCAGGAAGTCATGTGTCAGCCGTGGGGCGTCGGCCGGCACATAGGCCGGTGTCGTCTCCTCGCCGGGGTCCAGTTCGTTCTCTAAACCGAGCAGTATGCCGCCGAGGATTGCCGCCAGCATCAGATAGGGATTGGCGTCGGCGCCGGCTACGCGGTGCTCGACGCGCGCGCCCGGCCCATCCTTTTCGGGGATGCGCACCGCGGTGCCGCGATGGCCATAGCCCCAGGTCAGATCGACGGGGGCGAAGGAGCCCGGCTGAAAGCGGCGGTAGGAATTGGCGTAGGGCGCAAAGATCAGCTGCGCATCCTCTAGCGTTTGCAGCAGCCCGGCGCAGATCGACTTCAGCTTCTTCGGCTCGCCGCCTGCCGCATCGAGGACATTGCGGCCCTCACGGTCGATGATGCTGACATGCACATGCAGCCCAGAGCCGGCGTGATCGGTATAGGGTTTCGCCATGCAGGTCGATTTCAGGCCGTGCTTGCGCGCCGCCTGCTCGGCCACGCGCTTCAGCATGATGCAGTCGTCGGCGGCGGCAAGGGCATCCGGCCGGTGCAAGAGGTTGATCTCGAACTGGCCAGGCCCGAATTCGGCTGTCGTCGCATCCGCCGGCAGCCCCTGCGCCCTGGCATAGCTGCGCAGCGTTTCAAGATAGTCGCCGAGCAGGTCGACGGCATCCATATCATAAAGCTGATAGCCGTTCGGCTCGTCCCGATAGATCAGTGCCGGCGGCGGCGAGGGAATGCCTCTTTCGCGCCAGTCACCGGCAAGCAGATAGAATTCAAGCTCGGTTGCGATGACCGGCGTTAGGCCGAGCGCCTTGTAGCGGCCAACGACGGCCGCAAGAATGGCGCGGGGATCCTGAAAGCTCGGGCCGCCGTCAAGCTCGTGCATGGTGGCCAGCACCTGCTTCGATCCCGCCGGCGCCCAGGGCATATCCGCGAGCGTGCGCTGATCGGCGACACAGGTGCCGTCGGGATCGCCGATGGTTAGCGAGAGGCCGGTAATATCGTCGTTATCGTCGCCCCAGATATCCAATGATTGCGTCGAAGTCGGCAGTCGCACGGCGCCGGACCAGACCTTGTTTTCGGCCGCGATCGGGATCTGCTTGCCCCGCAGCCGGCCGTTCATGTCCGATATCAGCACCTCGATGCGCGCATTACCCTCGGTTGCGTTGTCGGCCGCCATGCTCTTGTAAATCCCCAATGCTCACGGCATGGTCGTAAACCATGATAGCTATCAGTCAAGTCTGGCGACGCTGAGTCTCCGTGCCAGGCCCCTCACCCCAGCCCTCTCCCCGCGGATGCGGGGAGAGGGGACCCACCAGTGCTCGCCGCACCCAAAGCGGCCGATCTGGCACGATAACCCCCCTCTCCCCATTTGACGGGGAGAGGGCTGGGATGAGGGGCCATGCATGGAATCACGACGTTGACGGATTTGCCTGACAAGCGCCAATCTCAACGAGGTTCGATTCAGCAATGTCCGATACGTCTAGCCGCTCCAATCTCGCCGCCCTCGATGCCGCCCATCATCTTCATCCCTTCGCTGATATGAAGAAGTTGAACGCCGACGGCGCGCGGATCATCCAGCGCGGCGAGGGCGTCTATATCTTCGACAGTGAAGGGCGGAAATATCTGGATGGATTCGCCGGCCTCTGGTGCGTGAATATCGGCTATGGCCGCACGGAGATCGCCGATGCCGCCATCCGGCAGATGAACGAGCTGCCCTATTACAATACCTTCTTCGGCACGACGACGACGCCGGCGACCTTGCTGTCGGAAAAGGTCTGCGCCCATGCCGGGCCGCATTTCAATCATGTCTTCTTCACCAATTCCGGCTCGGAGGCCAACGATACCTGGTTCCGCATGGCGCGGGTCTACTGGAGCGCGGTCGGCAAGCCCAGCAAGAAGACCGTCATTGCCCGCAGGAACGGCTATCATGGCTCGACAGTTGCCGGCGCCAGCATGGGCGGGATGAAATACATGCATGAGCAGGGCGATCTGCCGATCCCCGGCGTCGTCCACATCGGGCAGCCCTATTGGTACGCCGATGGCGGTGATCTCTCGCCGGAAGAGTTCGGCCTCAAGGTCGCCCGCGAGCTGGAGGAGAAGATCGATGAGTTGGGCGAGGACAACGTCGGGGCCTTCATCGCCGAGCCGGTACAGGGCGCGGGCGGCGTCATCGTTCCACCTTCGACCTATTGGCCGGAAATCGCGCGCATCTGCAAGGCCCGAAACATCCTCTTGGTCTGCGACGAGGTGATCTGCGGCTTCGGCCGCCTTGGCTCATGGTTCGGCTATCAGCATTTCGGCGTCGAGCCCGATCTCGCCCCGATCGCCAAGGGGCTATCGTCAGGCTATCTGCCGATCGGCGGCGTGCTCGTCAGCGATCGCATCGCCGATGTGCTGATCAACGAGGTCGGCGAATTCAATCATGGCTTCACCTATTCCGGCCATCCGGTGTGTGCGGCCGCCGCACTGGAGAATTTGAGGATTATCGAGGATGAACGGCTGGTCGAGCGCGTCCGCGACGATATCGGTCCTTATTTTGCCGAGGCCTGGGGCAGCCTTGCGGATCACGACATGGTCGGCGAAGCCGTCAGCATCGGCCTCATGGGCGCATTGCAGCTTGCCGCCGATAAATCCACCCGTCGCCGGTTCGAGAAGCCCGATGCGATAGGCTCGGCTGTCCGCAACCACGCGCTCGCCAACGGCCTCGTGCTGCGCGCTACCGCCGACCGCATGCTGGCGTCGCCGCCGCTCGTCATCAGCCATGATGAGGTGGATGCCATGGTGCGTATCACGCGGCTGGCGCTCGATGCCGCTTGGGCGGAGGTGAAGTCGTAATCAGCGCTTGTCCGTCGGCGCCGGCGCATCCCACTTGCCGGCCTTGTGAAGGGCAAGCGTCAGCGCCGCGACATGGATGACCTGGATCATCTTGCCATCCAGCGCCAGCTCGATCGCCTGCCGGATCGGCATGCGGATCAGGCGAATGCGCTCGGTCGGGTCGTCCGCGGGCTTGGCGCTGAACTCGACATTTCGGGCAATGACGATGTGCGCCAGATTGGTGTGTGTCGCGGGATTGGGCGCAAGCTTGCCCACATAGTCCCAGTCGGCGGAGGAGAGGCCGGTTTCCTCGCGCAGCTCGCGCGCCGCCGCCTCGACCGGGCTTGCATCGCTCGTGTCTATGGCTCCGCCGGGCAGTTCGAGGGCCACGTCACCCAGCCCATGACGATACTGTTGAACAAGATAGATATGATCCTCGGCATCGAGCGCGATAATCTCGACCCAATCGGGATATTCCAGCACATAATAGGGCGCGATTTCCACGCCTTCCGCCGTCACGCAGCTATCGGCCCGGACCTTCAGCCACCGGTCGTGAACCAGATGGGTTGAGCTCTTTATCTCCCAGGGCGGAAGATCCGTAGTGTCGGTCAATAGGTGTGTGACGTCGTCCTTCGAGTCCATGCGCGCTTCGAGCCCCTATTTCGGATAGACCCACGCATAGGCGAAAGACGCCATGTCACCCGGTTTGCCATGAATATACTGCACATCCGTGAGCTTGGTGTCCGGCGTCGCATATTGCGGACCAAGTGTGTCGCGCAGCCAGTCCGACAATTCCGCCGGCATGACACCATTGTCCTTGCCTGGGCGCCACACGATCAGGATCGGCTTGTTTGCGCTCCACTGATAATCGGCTTTCAAATTTGGAAAGAAGAGCGACATGGCCGGCACGTCGGGAAGCTGCAGGTGCAGGTTGCCGGCGGGCAGCCATCCGTTCGTCAGCACCAAGCCCGGCTGCTTGCCTTCGCTCGCAAGGATCTGCTGCACGAAGGCGGGGTAGGGGGTGTTGTAGTGGTCGTAGGCGCCAAACAGCATCGGGAAGATGGTGCGGATCAAAAGCAAAGCCGGGATAACGACCATCATGACAAGTGGGACATAGAAGAAGCGCTTGCCGAAATCCGCGGCCGTGATTCCGGCGACTTCCATCTTCAGGCACAGATAGATCGGCAGCAGGAAGAGGAAGGGCAGCAGCCAGCGGTCGCGCAGATCCGTCATGCCGATGGTGACGATCAGGATCAGCACGATTATGGCGATGACGGCAAAAAGGATTTCGAAGAAGCGGGTCCACTCGTTCGACCGGCCGAAATTCTTCAGCAGGCTCTTGCCGAAGACCAGTGCATAGACGACGAGCGTCGGAGCGCCGATGACGACGATCAGCTTTAAGAATTTCAACGGCCCTTTCACGAACTTGGCGAAAGCGCCCTCCGGCGCCTCCTCCGCCATGATGCCGAGCGTGCGGCCGGAGGCGAGGTCGAAATTGTGGATCAGCCAGATCCCGTGCGGCAGGAAGACCGCCAGGGAGATGAGGATGGTCAGCAGGAAGCGCTTGTCGAAGACGCGGGCGCGGCCCTGCGGATGCATCAGCACGGCGACGATGGCTCCGGCGGCGAGCAGCGCGAAATTGTACTTCGACAGCATGCCGAGGCCGAGCGCTAAGCCGGTGAATGCATACGAGCCAAGGCTTGGCGCCTTCAGCGTGCGGATCGCGCCGTAGAGGAACAGGTTGATGGTGACAAGCTGCGCGACCGTGTGCGTCAGGTCGCGCTGGGCCTCCCAGAAGAATTGCGGGATGGTGAGTAGCGACAACGTTGCGATCGCCGCGAAGACCTTGTCGGTCAGCACTTCCCTGGCCAGCCTGTAATAGCTGAGATAGACGAGGAAGAGGAAGATGTTCTTGACGGCGGAGATTGCCGCCAGCGACAGGCCGAAGACGGAAACGACGAGTGCCTGCACCCAATTGTATAGCGGCGGCTGGGAATCGTAGCCAAGCGTCAGCCATTGCGAGAACAGGGCCTGCTGCGACTCGTCGAAGCGCATGCCATGCGGCATGGCGAGGCGCACCAGGAACTCGATTATGAAGTAGCCAGCGAGAAGCGGGATGATGGCATCCGGTCGGCGGACCAGAAACCTATGCATCTCGGTGATCCCGATCGAAGATCTTGCGCACGATATAGTTCGGCGAAAGATCGTCGCGATAATATATGCGCGCGATCATCTCCGCGAGGATGCCCGTCGTGATCATCTGCACCGACGATAGAAGCAGCACGACCCCGACCAAAAGCAATGGCCTGCTGCCGATATCGTCGCCGAAGATGAACTTGTCGATGAAGAGCCAGAACAGGATCACCGCGGCGAGCGCTCCGAGACCGAGGCCGAGAGAACCGAAGAAATGGCCCGGTCGCGCCTTGTAGCGCATGAAGAACATCACCGACAGAAGGTCGAGAATGACGCGGAAGGTGCGTGAGATCCCGTATTTCGAGGTGCCGTGCTGGCGGGCATGGTGGGTGACGGCGACTTCGCCGATACGCGAGCTCGGCACGACGCCGGCGACCCAGGCGGGGATGAAGCGATGCATCTCGCCCATCAGCTTTACCTGCTTGATGATCGTGGCGCGGTAAATCTTCAGGCTGCAGCCGTAATCGTGCAGCTTTACGCCGGTGATGCGGCCGATGAGGTAATTGGCGCACCAGGAGGGGATCTTGCGCAGGAAAAGCCCGTCCTGACGGTTCTTGCGCCAGCCGACGAGCAGGTCGAGTTGTCGCCGTTCCAGCTCCTCGACCATCGAGGGGATGTCCTTCGGGTCGTTCTGCAGGTCGCCGTCCATGGTGGCGATGAGGCGGCCGCTGGCGGCATCGATGCCCGCCTGCATGGCCGCCGTCTGGCCGAAATTGCGCTGAAGTTCGACGATACGCAGCGTCAGCCCGTCACGCGGCAGCGACCGGCGCGCATTGGCGAGAGTGGCGTCCGTGCTGCCATCGTCGATAAGGATCAGTTCCCAGGACTTGTCGAAGCCCGCCATGGCGGAACAGATGCGCTCGATCAGCGGTTCGACGCTTTCTTCCTCATTGAAGACGGGCACAACAAGCGAAAGCTCAAGAGGGCTTGCCGCATCGGCCTGGGGGAGGGTCGACTCTGCCGTTGTCTGCAACACTTCTTTCTCCTACAAGACCGGCAGAACCTGCCGGACGGAACGAGCGACTGTCCGGTCTGAAGCCTCAGCTCGCATTGGGTGCCTAACTACATGAAGACTCCGATGGTTGCCAGCCGACAGAATTGGTTTATTCGCAACCGAATGATGCTGTTGACGCTCGCAGTCGTCGTTGCCTATGCGGCCTTCATCGAATGGTTCTGGGGCTGGAGTTCGATCCTGGCGCAATGGGGCAAGGTGGGCGCCCTGCCTATCCTTCTCGCCCTGATGCTCCTGACCGGCACCTACGTCCTGCGCACCTGGCGCATCTACGATTACTTCCCGAAGGAAACGTCAGGCCATTTCGCAGCGCTCTTTCGTGTGACGCAGGTCCATAATCTGCTTAATATCATGATGCCGTTCCGCACCGGCGAGACCAGTTTCCCGGTGCTGATGCGTTCCGAATTCGGCATACCGATCGCGCGGGGCACATCGGCGCTGTTCGTCATGCGGCTGCTCGATCTGCATGCGCTGCTGGCGGCGGCCGGCGTCGGTCTTGCGCTTGCTTCGCCTTACCGCGTTCTGGCCTGGATCGTATGGCTGGCTTTCCTGCTCTTGCCGGTCGCAGGTTTCGTTTCGCGCCGGCCGCTGATCCGTCTTGCCGCCCGCGTCCTGCCGAAGAAGGCGCAAGGGCTGGTGCACGAGCTGGAGCGCGGCCTGCCGGTCGACGCCCAGGCCTTTGCGCGCGCCTGGCTGACGACGCTGGTCAATTGGCTGGTCAAGGTCGCGGTGCTTGCCTGGGCGCTCGGCCTGATGAATGTCGCGCCGCTGTCGGCAAGCTTCGGCGGCGCGCTCGGCGGCGAATTGTCGTCGGTCTTGCCGGTGCATGCGCCGGGAGGTGTGGGCACCTATCCGGCCGGCATCACCGCCGGCGCCATGGCATTCGGCGCCTCGGGCGAGAAGGCCGCGCTTGAGAACCTGGCGCAGGCGAGCATCAACGCCCACCTCCTGATCGTCGTTTCGGCGCTGACGGGCACCGCGATCGGCCTGCTGGTCTCAAGAAAGCGTGCCTGATCCGGCTAATGCCGGGTTTTGCCTTCCAGCTCGGCCAGCCGCTTGCGCAGAAACGCCTGCTCGGGCGCCTGCTGGCAAAGCGAAAGCGCCATCTCGTAGGATTGCCGGGCTTCGTCGACGCGTTCGAGTTGGCGCAGAAAATCGGCTCTTGCGGCATGGGCAAGGTGATATCGCGCCAGGCGTTCCTCGCCGAGCAGGCCATCGACGATGGCGAGTGCCGCTGTCGGCCCATCACACATCGAGACGGCTACCGCCCGATTGAGTTCGATGACTGGCGAGGGGTTCGCCAGCAGTAAAAGGTCATAGAGGGTGACGATCCGCCGCCAATCCGTGTCGTCTGCTGTCGCGGCGCGCGCATGTTCGGCGGCGATGGCCGCTTGCAGGGCGTAGGTGCCGACGCCGTCCGCTGTCATGGCCTCTGCCGAGAGAGCCAGGCCCTCGCGAATCCTGCCGCGATCCCAGAGCGAACGATCCTGATCGGCAAGCAGCACCAGATCGCCGGCCGCGTCCGCGCGGGCGAGCCGTCGCGAATCCTGCAGCAGCATGATCGCCAGCAGCCCTGAGACCTCCGGATCCGGCAGAAGCTGCAGCAGCAGCCGGCCGAGCCGGATGGCCTCGGCTGCGAGATCGGCGCGGACGATCGCTGCGCCAGAGGACGCCGAATAGCCTTCGTTAAAGACGAGGTAGATGACGTGCAGCACCTGTGCCAAGCGTTCCGGTAGCTCCGCCATCGTTGGCACCTCGTACGGGATTTGGGCGGCGCGGATGCGATTCTTGGCGCGGACGATGCGCTGGGCCACGGTCGGTGCCGGGATCAGGAACGCGTGGGCGATCTCCTCCGTCGTCAGGCCGCATACCTCCCGCAGCGACATCGCCATGCGGGCGTCTGCGGGAATAAGCGGATGGCAGCAGGTGAAGACCAGCCGCAGCATGTCGTCCTCGATCTCCTGGTTTTCTGATATCTCCATTGTTTCGCCCTCCGGATAGAGGCTGTCGGCGATATCGGACTGAGCGGCGTCGAAACGCACCCGCCGCCTTATGTGGTCGATGGCGCGAAAGCGGCCGGCGGAGACGAGCCAGGCATAGGGATTGGCCGGGATCGTCTCCTCCGTCCATTGTTGTGCTGCCGCCGCAAACGCATCGTGGAGCGCCTCCTCGGCCCGATCGAAATCGCCGAGCACACGGATCAACGTCGCCAGCACGTGTCGCGAGTGGCTGCGGTAGATGCTGTCGATGGTTCGGTTCAGCGACACGGCGTCAGCGTTTCTCCGCTAAGTCTCCCCGAAGCGTCAGGATACGCACCGGACGAATCTCGATGGCACCATAGCGTGCCGAGGGAATGCGTTTGGCGATGTCGGTTGCGCTATCCAGATCGGGCGTATCGATGAGATAGAAACCAGCCAGATGTTCCTTCGTCTCTACGAATGGCCCATCCGTCACCGAAAACGTGTCGCCCTGCGGTCGGATGACGATCGATTTATCTCGGAGTTCCAGAGCGTCCGAAACGATCAGTGTGCCGTCTTGCTGCAAGCCTTCGTCATAGGCGAAATGCTCGGCGGTCAGACCGTTCATTTCGCTCGGCGTCAGCCTTCCGTCAATGTCGATCGATGTGTAGATCAGGCATAGAAATCGCATCACTCTCTCCCTTAGCGCCTATTCATCAGGAAACCGGATGTCGAAGGCTGCACGGACCTCGATCATGCCGTAGCGGGCGACGGGGAAGGTGGCGGCAATGCGCGTGGCTTCCTCCATGTCCCTGGCTTCGATCAACACGAAGCCGCCGAGATGCTCCTTCAACTCTGCGAAGGGGCCGTCGGTGACCGCGGTCTCGCCCTTGCGCACCCGAACCGTTCTGGCGGTTTCCGGCTCCCGCAATGCGTTGGCGACGATGATATGGCCGCTGTCGCGCAGCCGGTTGTCGTTGTCGATGGACTCCTGCGTCAGCCGTCGCCCTTCTTCCTCGGAAAGCTTGCTGATCTCGGCCGTCTCGAACCAGACCTGACAAAGAAATTTCATCGTCGTCTCCTCAAATATCCGGGCCAAAAGAATGGATCGGCCGCACCTCGATGCTGCCGAGCTTTGCAAGCGGGATGCCGGCCGCAACGCGGATCGCATCGTTCAGGTCTTTCGCGTCGATCAGGATGAAGCCGCCGAGATATTCCTTGGTCTCGATGAAGGGACCGTCGGTCACCGCGGTCTCGCTGTTGCGGACCCGCACCGTCACCGCAGAGCTTGGTGACTGCAGCGCCTCGGCATGGATCATGTGCCCGCTTGCCATCAGATCCCGGTCGTAGCCGAGCGAATCCGAATCGAGCCTGTGTTTTTCCTCCTTGGTCATGGTGTCGAGCACCGTGCCGTCGAACCAGACTTGGCAGAGATATTTCATCGCAACGTCTCCTCTCTCAATTTGCTGACAGCCATAGACGAGCGGGCCGCATGCAAATCGACATCCCGATCGGCAGCATGACAAAAATTTTTATCGTTGTCGAAAAGGGCCGGAGCCAGTCGACCAGTTTCCGTCATCACCAAAGGAGACACGGAGATGTATAATCTGGAAGCAGCGCTCGTGTATCACTGGCACATGAAGACAGTGTCGGAGGGGGAAATACTGGAAATGGCGGATCTCGGCGGGGTCGTTCGCCGCACGATGATCGGGTTTGCGTGTCTTGTCGTATTGATTCTCTGCCTGAGCTGGGCCGCCGAGCCAGACAATGGGCGGCCGCAAGCCGCGGCTGCTGATCAGGCATATTCGACGCTCGCTGAGCGGTGATAGGGGGCAGGACCCCCTATTGCTATTGGAATGCCGTTTCGAAGAAGCTGCGCAGCTTGCGCGAATGCAGCTTTTCCGGCGGCATTTCGGCCAGTTTCTGGATGGCGCGGATGCCAATCTGCAGATGCTGGTTCACCTGCGTGCGATAGAACGCCGTCGCCATGCCCGGCAGCTTCAGCTCGCCATGCAGCGGCTTGTCCGAAACGCAGAGGAGCGTGCCGTAGGGAACGCGGAAGCGGAAGCCATTGGCGGCGATGGTCGCGGACTCCATGTCCAACGCCACGGCGCGGGCCTGCGACAAACGCTTGACCGGGCCTGCCTGATCGCGCAGTTCCCAATTGCGGTTGTCGATGGTGCCGACCGTGCCGGTGCGCATGATGCGCTTCAGCTCGAAGCCTTCGAAACCGGTGATTTCGGCAACGGCGGCTTCCAGCGCCACCTGCACTTCGGCGAGCGCCGGGATCGGCACCCAGACCGGCAAGTCGTCGTCGAGAACGTGGTCTTCGCGCATGTAGGCGTGTGCGAGCACATAGTCGCCGAGCCGCTGGCTGTTGCGCAGGCCGGCGCAATGGCCGAGCATCAGCCATGCATGCGGGCGCAGCACGGCGACATGGTCCGTGATCGTCTTCGCGTTGGACGGGCCGACGCCGATATTGATCATGGTAATGCCGGCATGTCCCTTCTTCTTCAGATGGTAGGCAGGCATTTGCGGCAGGCGCGGCGACGTCACATCGCCCTCGGGGTGGCTGGAGCCGGCCTTGGTGATGATGTTGCCGGGTTCGACGAACTCGGTATAGCCGTCTCCGCCGCTGGCCATCAGATCCCGCGCCCATTTGCAGAATTCGTCGATATAGAACTGATAGTTCGTGAACAGCACGAAGTTCTGGAAATGCGCGGCGCTCGTCGCGGTATAATGCGAGAGGCGGGCCAGCGAATAGTCGATACGCTGCGCGGTAAAGGGCGCGAGCGGCGAGGGCTCTCCTGGAGGCGGAATATATTCGCCGTTGGCGATCTCGTCGTCCGTGGTGTTCAGATCCGGCGTATCGAAGAGGTCGCGCAGCGGAATATCTTCGAAAGCTGCAGCGGAGGCCTCGACATGCGCGCCTTCGCCAAAAGCAAAATGCAGCGGAATGGGCGTCGACGATTCGGACACGACCACCGGTACATTGTGGCTGCGCATTAGCAGCGTCAGCTGCTCTTTCAGATAATGGCGAAACAGTTGCGGACGCGTGATGGTGGCCGTGTAGACGCCCGGCGCGGTGACGTGACCATAGGAAAGACGTGAGTCGACATGGCCGAAGCTCGTCGTTTCGATGCTCACCTGCGGGTAGAAGGCGCGGTAGCGCGCCGTGATCGGCGCGCCCTTGGCCAACTGGGCGAAACTGTCGATCAGGAAGGCGGTATTGCGATCATAAAGCTCCGTCAGCGCGTCGACGGCCTTGGCCGAATCATCGAAGGTCCGGGGCTGGAACGGGCTGGGGGAGGAGATGTCGAGGGGTGAAAAAGGAGAGATTCTGTTGCTCATGAGCCATTATAGAGTGTCGTTGTTAACAAGCAAACGACGTTGAAAGAGGCGGCCCCGGATTTTCGCAGCTATTTTTGCAATCATGCCTCCACCCCAGTCATCCGGGATGGAGAGGTGTTTGCTTATTGCACGGTCGTGCAATAAGGCGCGCCGGTTTGCAGGCAGGTGAAGCTTGCCCCGAAATGCGATTGCGCGCCGCTGCGGCCGGCGTGTTCGACCGCAACCGAGAAGCTAAATGCGAAGACGGCGGCAAACAGCATAACGATGACAAAACGCCGTGCCATGATAAACGAGTCCATGTTCCTGGCCCTATCCGTGCCCTATACTGGACACTGTTTTGCCATGGTCAGGCTGAACAGGTGCTGAGATACCGGTTCATCCAGCGTTCATGAATCTTAACCGGACTTTATTGGGCATTTGCACGCCGCGCCCAATGACAAAAGCCTGCCCGGAAGGTCGCGGGCAGGCGCATAGGATCACGCTTTTTTTCGGGTGGTGTGCTCCTCAGAGCCTCGTCCAGGTCTGCGACTTGCAGAAGACCTTCATGACGCAGCCCTTCATCCTGACGGTATTGCCGCTCACCGTGCCGGAGCCGCTATAGGTCTTGTCCTCGGCGGGGTCGGTGAGTTCGCCCGTATAGCTGTTGCCCGTGCCCTGCATCTTGCCGATCTGCTTGCCGGCATATTTGCCGGTCTTCAGCCTCACGCAATAGCTGCCCGCGCAAGGTGTGATGGCGGCGGTGTCGCCTTCCATGGTCTTCCAGTTGCCTACGATCGGTTCGTCGGCGAAAGCTGCGCCCGCGCTGACGAGCAGCGCCGCGGCAAGAATGGTTACACGGATCATAGTGTTGCTCCTCCCCAGGCACCGTCCGGCCCAACGACCGGAAATGCGACAAGATTATCTAACGCGAACGTAAAGGTAAATATGGTTTCCAAGCGCAAATTCCCGTTATGCGGCCTCCGGCCTCCTGTCGAAAAATACTGTTTCCGATGACCACAGCTCATTTCGTGGTGAACGAAGGGTTTAAATCCAGATCCTAACAAAACGTAAAATTCGCGCAAAAGTCCTTAATTTGCAAGGCAAGCGATGTTTAACAAAATCCCAAATTTACCAAGCATTTGTACTTTGTTTGCATCGAATTAAGCATGCATTTTAGCCGTTTTTTGAAGGCCGTCTGCGATAGTGAGGTCATCAAACGAGCGGGGCAAACCCGCCGGCCGGAAGGACCGGAAAGCCGCGAACGACGGCAAGGTCCTAACGGAAAAACAGGGCAAGTACGAACAGAAGTAAAACAGGGATAAAACCGATGGCACGCTTCGAAACACCGATGTCTGAAATGGCCATGATGGGTGGCAACAGCGCCGATGCCCTTTGCGAGCTGGGCGTGAACTACGCGACCGGCAGGGGCTGCACCGCAGATCTTGTTGCCGCCCACAAATGGTTGAATATCGCGGCCATCCGTGGCAGCGCCCGGGCCGCCGAGCTTCGTGCCGACGTCGCCGCGACCTTGACCAAGATGCAGCTCGCTGCAGCGCTCCGCGCCGCCCGCGAGTGGATGACCACGCACTAGAGCCGGATGATTTTAGGTCTATTCGACCTAAAATCTGAATCCGCTCTAGCATCATGGAAATAGAGCATGATGTCGTCCGAAAACCGCTCACACTTTTCGGCATCATGCTCGGAAGCGCGCCAACTGAATATGACGCACGACCTCGAAGGAGGGGATATCGGCGGACGACGGAGAGGCGAACCGCCGAAATGACGAAAACCGCGACCGGCCGGGACAAGGCTGGCGCGGTTTCGTCGTTTTAGCTTCAGCCGATCGCCTTCAGCACCTTAGGCAGCGCTTCGGCGAGCAGATCCAGATCTTGGGATGGTCCGACGCTGATGCGGATGCAGCGGTTGAGCGGCGCGACGCCTGGCATCCGGATGAAGACCCCATGCTGGATCAGCCCATCGACGATCGCGCGCGCATAGACGCCGTCGCGGCCGCAGTCGATGGCGACGAAATTGGTGGCGGAGGTGAGCGGCAGGAGCCCGTTGTCCCGGGCGATCATACCGATCTGCTCGCGAGCAGCCTGGATCTTGCCGACGACCTCGGCGAGATAGGCCTGATCTTTCAGCGCGGCGAGAGCCGCCACCGTCGCCAGCCGGTTCATGCCGAAATGATTGCGGATCTTGTCGAAGGCCAGCACCGTCTCGGGCGTGCCGATCGCATAGCCGACGCGGGCGCCGGCAAGACCATAGGCCTTGGAAAAAGTCCGGGTGCGCAACACGTTCGGCAGGTCGATCAGGTCAGAAATCGCCGGCAGGGAATTCGCCGGCCCCGTCTCGCTATAGGCTTCGTCGAGGATCAGCAGGCAATTTTCCGGCAAGGCCCGGGCAAAGGCGACGACCTTGTCCGCCTCCCACCAGCTTCCCATCGGATTATCGGGATTGGCGAAATAGACGAGCGGCGCATTCTCGCGTCTGACCGCTTCGAGCAGCCCATCCAGATCTTCGCGGTCATCGACATAAGGCACGGTCACCAGGCGGCCACCGAAGCCCGAGACGTGAAAGTTGAAGGTGGGATAGCCGCCGAGCGAGGTGACGACAGGGGTTCCCGGCTCGATAATCATGCGCGCGATCAGGCCGAGCAGGCTGTCAATGCCTTCGCCGACGGCGATATTGGCCGACTGAACGCCGAGATGCGCGGCGAGCGCCTGTTTCAGCGCGAAGTTTTCCGGATCATTGTACATCCAGATGTCGCCGGCCTGCTCGCGCATGGCTGCGATGACGGAGGGCGCGGGGCCGAAGCCGTTCTCATTGGCGCCGATCCGGGCTTTGACGGATAGCCCGCGCTGACGCTCCAGCGCTTCGGGACCGACGAAAGGAACGGTGGAGGGAAGGGCGCTGATCAGCGGCGTGAAGCGCGAAAAGGCGGACATGCTGGCTTGTTTTCCCGAATTCTGTTGCAAGGCACAGCAGAATAGGCGGTTGGCGGACCGTTGCAAGAGCGGAAAGCTGTAGGAATTATGCGTACTGTGTTGCAAATTCCATTCGGCTACCTCAAGGGTTGAGGCCAGCGACAACTTTGCGCCGCCAGTGGAGAAACGCTGCGTCCGGATCGCGCCAACAGCCGTCATTGGACCGTCCTTTCACCGCCAGTATGGACTTGGTTGCTAAGCGATCTTGTTCGAAGATAAGCAAGGAATTTTGCTGCTAACAGGCTGCCGATCCAACAGTGGAGAAGTTCAGTGAGAGCCCCGAAACTTTTTCTTTGCTTGGTCGCTTTTTTTGGCGTCACGTTAGCTGGAAACCGGGCCGATGCCGACGAATTGGTACGGTTCGAAGGCGCGCCCGTTAAGCCAAGCCCGTTTCGAGAACGCAAGGCGAAAGAACAAGGAGAAATTCTTCCTCAACCTCAAGGCACACCATTACTGGGATATTTGAGCCGGCCCCAAGGAAATGGTCCATTCCCGGCCATAGTCGTCATGCACGGATGCGGGGGCATTCGTCCAAGCCTCAAGACGATTTGGCCGGAGCGACTGGTTTCATGGGGCTACGTCGTGCTTCTGGTCGATAGCTTCTCCACCCGCAATATCAAAAGCACCTGTCAAAGCTATCTTCCTGATCGCGAATACGACGCCTATGGCGCTTTGGAATATTTATCGACCTACAGCTTTGTCGATGCTCAGCGCATCGCATTGATGGGCTTTTCAGCGGGCGGCATGGCTGCGTTAGACGCCACAAAGATCAACGGCAGCCAGGAGTTTATGGACCACAAATTCAAGGCAGCCGTTGGCTACTATCCGCTCTGTGCAGCAAGCGAAGGGGATGCGACAGTCCCGACTTTGATTTTGAATGGCGAACTAGACGATTGGAGCCTGGCCGAACGATGCCGGCAGAGGGTGGGCCATCTGAGTGGCAATGGCCCACCAATCGAACTCGATGTCTATCCCGGTGCCTATCACGATTTTGATGTCCCAGAGGTCACTGTAGCAAAGAGGGTGTTCGGTCATTTAGAAGAGTATAATGCGTCCGCAGCGGAAAAGTCCTTCGACAGCGTTCACGCATTTCTCCAAAAGTACCTCTCCAAGTAAAGCCTGAGCTTTAGCGCATCGTTTGTCTGCAACAAATCCGCAAGTCGCCGCCAATGGCGTCGCTGCAAAATATGGGATCTGTGCTTATCGCTTCCTGCCGCGTGCAGCCAGCGCTTCGGCATTGCCGATCATGAAGTCGGCGCGGACGACGCGTCGCAATGTCTCCGGCTCGATCAGGTTGATGAAGCGGACATGGATCCGGTTGCCATTGCGGCTCGTTTCGGCGCAGGCGATGCGGTAGGCGAGGCCGAGAATGTTCAGATAGTAATGGCTCGGCAGCCCGACGGTCGTGGCGACGACGAAACTGGCGCCGCCGCGCGAGATATCGACGATCTCGGCGCTGCGCATGGAAATACCGGTGAGACAGGGGCGTACCGCCACGAGACGCGCTGGCCTCTGGACAAAGAACCGTTCCCAGCTCCGTTCGTAGACTTCGGATTTGACTTTCGCCAGATGCGTTGCGCGAAGCATTGTCATTCCCTGTTGAAGAGCAGACCGAATTCATCTCGGTTACACCATGAACCTTGCACGGAGGTTTTGCGGAAGCGTCAATTGCATTGGTAGAATTTTAACGGGTTCGCCTTTTGTGCCGATTTGGATGCATCTTGACAGGAACATTGGCTTCGATCATACGAGTTGTCGGTTCGAGGCGCCTGCTGCTCGCGGATGAAAATCCAAGGTGAAGTCCTCGCAGTTTTGGTCACAGCCACATAGGGCATGCTGACTGACGGTAATGCGAGCCCCGTTTCACGGTCGTAAATGCGTGCCTTGGTAAAGGCTGATCCTATGACGACGTATCCGTCCATAGATGAATTGAAGTCGCAGGCCCGGCGTTTGCGCCAGGCCATGGCTGAGCGCGGCGATGACATGAGCCATAGCGCCGCGTTGGAGCTCATCGCCAAGCAACATGGCCTGCGTGACTGGAACACGCTCTCAGCGCTCGCGGCCAAACCGAATGACAGGCCTGATACGCCCTTCGCGGTCGGCGCTGCCGTTCGCGGCCGCTATCTGAACCAAACCTTCACCGGCAAGGTTCTGGCACTATCAGCGAAGTCCGGTGGGCTTTACAAGATCACCATTCACTTCGACGAACCGGTTGACGTGGTCGCCTTCGAGAGCTTCTCGGCCTTTCGGCAGCGTATCAACGCCCAGGTCGATGCCGATGGTATCTCGCCGCGCAAGACGTCGAACGGCGTGCCGCATCTGGTGCTCGACATCTAATTGATCCCATCATCAACGAATCTCGAGTGTCGCCTGTAGCAAGCGACTCCGCCTGGACCTCATCATGACACGTCATTCCGAAACCAACATGTTCCTCACCGGCTGGCTGCCCGGCGTTTTTGCCCGAACCGCCGCGCCGATTATCGTCATCACCACGGTTAGCGGCCTCTTTGCCGTGGTCGACGCCTATTTCCTCGGCGTCTATGTCGGCGCTGAGGCACTGTCAGCTGTTAGCCTCATCTTTCCGGCGCTGATGTTGCTGATCGCGCTGCAGTCGCTGGTCTCGAATGGCATGGCGAGCATCCTTGCCCGCCGCCTCGGGGCCGGGGATCGTGCCGGGGCAAGATCTGTGTTCACCGGCGCTCATGCGCTGGCGCTGGCTGTCGTCATTCTCATCAACATCATCTATTGGCTCGCCGGGCGGCAGCTTATCGCCATGGCGGCGGCGGGAAACGAGGTAGTTGCCGCAAATGCCGAGGCTTTCATGGGCATCATGGTCGCTTTCGCGCCGATCAGCTTCTTCCTCTCGCTACACATCGATGCATTGCGCTGCGAGGGAAGGCTCGGCTTCATGACCCTGGTGACGCTTGCCTCAACGCTGCTCAATATCTTCGCCAACTGGCTCTTGATAGGTGTCGCGCATTGGGGTGTCGTCGGCTCGGCCGCTGGTTCGATCCTGGCGCAGTTCATCTGCCTGACGATCATCCTTGCCTATCGCCTGCGTCGCCCCGGCGGGCTCGCGGTCGACAGGAAGCTGCATTTGCGCGAATGGCGCGGCATCTTCGCGTTCGGCGCGCCGATGAGCCTAGGCTTTATCGGCATCTCGCTGAGCTCGGCGGCAATTCTCTTCAACCTGTCGATCTGGCATGAGGGCGATTACGTCTCGACCGTTGGCGCCTATGGGATCGTGACGAGGGTGATGACCTTCGCCTATCTGCCGCTTCTCGGCCTCAGCATCGCGCTGCAGACCATATCGGGCCACAATCATGGCGCCGCACTTCCGGCCCGTGTCGGCCGCAGCGTGCTGATCGCCATGGCCTCGGCTCTGGTCTATTGCGCTGTGGTGGAATTGATCGTCGAACTGCTGGCGGGACATCTGGGGGCGGTCTTCGTGGCGGATCCCCTGATCGTCGGGGAAGTCGGCCGTATTCTGCCATGGACGATCGGCGCCTACTTCCTCTTCGGGCAGGCGATCATCCTGTCGTCCTATTTCCAGTCGGTCGGCGATGCGAAACGCGGCGCGATCTTCGGTTTGTCGCGGCCCTATCTGTTCACGCTGCCGCTGACATTTCTTTTGCCGCTCTTCTTCGGCGAAGGCGGGATCTGGATGACGCCGGTCTTTGCCGAGGCGGGAATGATCCTGCTCATCTGGCTCGTGCTCTCGCGCAACGCCAGAAACCGGGGCTGGCGCTACGGCCTGCTGCCGGCATGAAATGAGAAAGACCGCGCTGTCGAGGCGCGGCCTTTCCTTTTGAAGCCGTTCAGGCCTTGAGCAGCCATTCATGTTCCGGCGCATTGTAGAATTTCCAGATGCGCTTCGGACCAGCCATGACGTTGAGATAGTAAAGGTCATAGCCGTGGCATGCGGCGCAGGGGTGATACCCCTTCGGCACCAGCGTCACGTCACCGTCCTCCAGCGCCATGACCTCATCCAGCGAACGGTCGTCGGTATAGACGCGCTGGAAGGCGAAGCCCTGTGGCGGGTTGAGGCGATGGTAGTAGGTCTCCTCAAGGAAGCTTTCGTTCGGGAGATCGTCCTGATCGTGTTTGTGCGGCGGATAGGACGAGGTATGGCCGCCCGGCGTGATCACTTCGACAACCAACAGAGAATGCGCAGCACCATCGTCTTCAGGCATGATGTTGTTGACATGGCGGACATTGGTGCCCTTGCCGCGCGTCAGCGCCGGATGTGTTCCCGGCGGGATGGCACGCGCCTCATGGGAGCCGCCGCCCGGCGCGGAGCAGACGGCGAGTTCCAATTCGGTTTCAGCCGTGACCGACCAGCTCGAGCCGGCTGGAATGTAAAGTGCGTGCGGCGCTCCCTCGAAAGGGCTCATGCGGCCGCCGAGCAGGCCGAAATCCTTCTCGCCCGCCTTGGCGCTTCCCTTGCCGCTGACCCAGACGAGGCAGACCTCGCGATCGCCGGTCTCGACTGAAGCCGTTTCGCCCGGCTTTAGCCGGTGGAGATCGAAGCCGACATAGGTCCAGCCGGCGCTTTCGGGCGTGACATGGGTGACACGACCATGGGAGCCATCAGGTTTGACCTTGAGATTTGGCATGGGCGTTCTTCCTTGCTTACTTGGGAAAACCTTCGGTTTCCACCGTATAACCTGCGGCCGTCATGACCCGCATCAACTCGGCATGACCGATCTCGGCCATTTTCTGCGGCGGCGCCTTGCGCGGGTCCTGTTCGGCCTCGACGACGAACCAGCCTTCATAGCCGTAACCGGCGAGACGCTTGACGATGGCGCCGAAATCGAGCGAGCCGTCGCCGGGTACCGTGAACGCGCCGAGCGCGACGGCATCCAGGAAGGACTGCCGGCTGCGATCCAGCCCATCGACGACAGGCTTGCGGATATCCTTGACGTGAACGTGGTTGATGCGGGCGTGGTGGTTGTCGATGGCGCGCAGGACGTCGCCGCCGGCAAAGGCGAGGTGACCCGCATCGAGCAGAAGCGGAATGCCTGCACCGGAATTGCGCATGAAGGCGTCGAGTTCCGGCTCGGTTTCGACGACCGCTGCCATGTGGTGGTGGTAGGAGAGCGGCATGCCCTGCGCGGCGCACCATTCGCCAAACTCGGTCACACGGCGCGCATAGGCCTTCATCTCGTCATCCGAAAGGCGCGGCTTGGTGGCAAGCGGCTTGGAGCGGTCGCCCTGGATGGAGCGGCCGACTTCGCCATAGACGATGCAGGGCGCATTGACCGCCTTGAACAGCGCGATCATCGGGGCGATGCGGTCCTTGTTGGCGGCAAGCTCCTCATTGACCAGAGTGCCCGAGAACCAGCCGCCGCAGAGCGTCACGTCGGCGGCGCGCAGGATAGGCAGCATCTCCTCAGGATTGCTGGGGAAACGCCGGCCCTGTTCCATGCCGGTGAAGCCGGCGCCGCGCGATTGCCGCAGGCATTCCTCGAGGGACACATCGTCGCTGAGCTCCGGAAGATCGTCGTTCCACCACGCGATGGGCGACATGCCGAGTTTGGCCTTCATCAATAGTCTCCTTAAAGGCATCGTTTGGGGGAGCTGAAACGCTCCTCCAGAAAAATGACAGAAATCGATCAGCGGATACGCTGGGCGCCGCGTGCTTCTTCATAGGCCGCGCGGGCCTTGTTGACTTGCGGACGAGGGCTGACTTCGGGAACGGCGACATCCCACCAGTGCCCGCCTTCGTTCGTTGTGATCAGCGGATCGGTATCGATGACAAAGACCGAGGTGCGGTCGTTCTTCTTCGAGGCCTCGATCGCCTGTTCCAGCTCGGCAATGGAGGCAACCTTGACTGATATCGCGCCCATGCTTTCCGCATGCGCCCGGAAGTCGATCTCCGGCATCACCTCATGGTACGAATCCTTCAGCAGATTGTTGAAGTTCGCGCCGCCGGTTTCCATTTGCAGCCGGTTGATGCATCCGTAACCGCGATTGTCGAGCAACACGATGTTGAGCTTGAGGCCGAGCATGACCGAAGTGGCGATCTCGGAGTTCAGCATCATGTACGAGCCGTCACCGACCATGACGATGACGTCCTTTTCGGGGCAAGCCATCTTGGTGCCAAGGCCGCCGGCAATCTCGTAACCCATGCAGGAGAAGCCATATTCCATGTGGTAGCTGCCAGGAACCGTGGCTGGCCAGAGTTTGTGCAGTTCGCCTGGCAGGCCTCCGGCGGCGCAGACGGAAATGGCGTTTTCTCCGCCGATCGCACGGGTTACCGCACCGATGACCTGGGCATCGGAGGGAAGGGCGGTATTTGTTGCGGCCATCGCTCTGGCGGCTGCTTCGACCCAGATCTTCTTTTCATGGGTCGCCTTCTCCAGGAGCGCTGCCGGTGCCCGCCAACCGGCGAGCCCTGCCGAAAGCGCCTTCAGTCCTTCGCGCGCGTCGCAAACGAGCGGCCGGCCGTCATGCTTCGATGCGTCGTATGCCGCGATATTGAGCCCGATGATGGAGAGCTTCTCGTTCTTGAACAGCGCCCAGGATCCGGTCGTGAAATCCTGGCATCGCGTGCCGACGGCAATAATCAAATCCGTGTCTTCGGCAATCGCGTTCGCGGCCGAAGTTCCGGTCACGCCGACAGAGCCGAGCGCCAGCGGATGGCGTTCGTCGATTGCCGATTTGCCGGCCTGGCTGACGACGACGGGCACGCCGTGTGTTTCTGCAAACTCCGTAAGTTCCTTGGTCGCCCGCGAATAGAGCACGCCGCCGCCGGCGATGATAACCGGCTTCTCAGCTTTGCGGATAAGCGCAATCGCATCGGCGAGCTCGTTGGTGTCGGGCTGCGGGCGTCGCGTCGTCCAGATGCGCTCCTCGAAGAAGCTCTCTGGATAGTCGAACGCCTCCGCCTGCACATCCTGGCAAAGCGAGAGCGTCACCGGACCGCAATCGAGCGGGTCGGTCAAGACCTGCATGGCGCGCTTCAGCGCCGTGATGATCTGTTCGGGCCGGGTGATGCGATCGAAATAGCGCGAGACCGAACGGAAGGCGTCATTGGCGGACACGGTGCCGTCGCCGAAATCCTCGATCTGCTGCAACACCGGATCGGGCGCGCGGTTGGCGAAGACGTCGCCGGGGAGGAAGAGCACGGGGATGCGGTTGACATGCGCGACGCCGGCTGCGGTCACCATGTTGAGGGCCCCGGGGCCGATCGATGTTGTGCAGGCCATGAAGCGTTGCCGGAAACTCGCTTTGGCATAGGCGATGGCAGCGTGCGCCATGCCTTGCTCATTGTGAGCGCGATAGGTCGTCAGCTCCTCGCGCACCTGATAGAGCGCCTCGCCCATGCCGGCGACATTGCCGTGGCCGAAGATCGCCCAGACGCCGCCGAAGATCGGCAGCTTCTGACCATCGATCACGGTCATCTGTTTCGTGAGGAAATGTGTGACGGCCTGTGCCATCGTCAATCGGATCGTCTTGCCCATGGGGCGCCTCCCAAATGCTTTTAAACTATTGCAGGCCGCGGGTTTTCAACCACGCCTGGGTCAGTTGCCGGAAGCGGCCGGCCATGTCGGCAATCGCTTCCTCGTCGTTCATGCCGCCTGATAGCCAGGCGCGCGCCGCATCGGAAAAGATCGTTCGCCCAACGGCGAAACCCTTGACCGAGGGTGCTGCCAGCGTCGCCTCGAAGCTGCGGATCAATTCCTCCGCCGGCGCCTCCAGGCCGAGCAGCACGATACCCCGGCACCATGGATCATTTTTGGCGATCACGGCATCGATTTTTTTCCACGCGGCTGTCGATTCCTGCGGCTCCAGCTTCCACCAATCGGGCTTGATGCCGAGCGCATAGAGCTCTTCCATGGCAGTCGGGATCGTGTCGTCGGTCAATGGGCCGTTCTTGCCGGCGATGATCTCGACCAGCAGTTCGCGGCCGACCTTGCGTGCTGCCTCGAACAGCGTCCGCAGCTTCTCCTGCTGCTCCGCCTTCAATTCCTTCGGGTCGTCCGGATGGTAGAAGCAGAGGCATTTGATGCAGTGGTTGAGCGGCCATTCGACGAGCTGCGAACCGATATCCTGGCTGAACTCGAATTTCAGCGGTTTGGAGCCCGGTAATTCGACCGGTCGGCCGATCCAGGAGAAGTTCTTGGTCGCGGCATCGAAGAAGGCATCGCGGCCGAAGCGCTCGTCGATCAGCATGCCATAGCCGGACCGACCGCCCGACACTCGTGCCGCCGCCTCGACGGCGAGCCGCTTGAAGGCAACGATCCTGTCATGGCCAACGCCCAGTTCGTCTGCAACGCTGACCAGCTGCGAGCGATGGTCGATGGCAAGCGCCATCAACAGCGGCACCTCGCCGCGACGGGTCGTTGCCCAATGAATGTGGTTGATCGATTCGTCCTTGCGCAGGGCCCGGTGCTTGCTTCCCGTCTTCAGGAAGAATTCGAGCTCCGTCCAGGTCGGATATTCCGGCGAGCAGAGCAGCCGGGAAACGGCGAAGGCGCCGCAGGCATTCGCCCAGGTGGCGCAGGTCTTCAGCGGTTCGCCGCGCAGGTAGCCGCGCAGAAAGCCGGACATGAAGGCATCGCCGGCGCCGAGCACGTTGAACACTTCGATCGGGAACCCCTCGCCAACGATGCCGGCTTCAAGATCGTCCGAGATCGGTCCATCATAGACGATGCAGCCCATGGCGCCGCGCTTCAGCACGATGACCGCAGGCGATAGGCGGCGGATCTCCTTCAGCGCGCCGAGCACGTCGTCGACGCCCGAGCCGATCATGATCTCCTCTTCCGTACCGACGATCAGGTCGCAATCCGGTAGCGTCTCCCTCATCTTCGAGGAAACGCGATCCGATTTCACATAGCGCTCAAAACCTTCGGCGTGACCGGCAAGGCCCCAGAGGTTCGGCCGGTAGTCGATATCGAAGAGCACCTTGCGTCCGTTCGCCTTGGCGATGCGGATCGCCTTGCGTTGCGCAGCTTCGGTGTTCGGCTTGGAGAAATGCGTGCCGGAAACCAGAACGGCAGCGGAGGATTTGATGAAGTCCTCGTCGATATCGCTCTCCTCGAGCGCCATATCGGCGCAATCGGAGCGATAGAAGATCATCGGCGAGACGCCCTCGGCCTCGACCGCGAGCAACACCAGCGCTGTCAGGCGCTCCTTATCCGTCGCGATCCCCTCGACGGCAACGCCCTCGCGCGCCGATTGTTCGCGGATGAAACGGCCCATCTGCTCGTCGCCGACACGGGTAATGAGACCGGATTTCAGACCAAGCCGCGCCGTGCCGATGGCGATATTGGCCGGGCAGCCGCCGACCGACTTGGCGAAGGAGGCGATATCCTCCAGCCGCGAGCCGATCTGCTGGCCATAAAGATCGACGGAGGAGCGGCCGATGGTGATCACATCGAGTTTCGCCTCCGGCTGAGCGCCCGGATTGTCGTGTGCCATGATGTCCTCCCGTCCGGGCATGACCTCTTTCGCTCTTCAGCCTGCGGCGAGATCATGCGTTATTGAAAGTGCCGGTGTTTGTTTTGTCCCGGTTGTGGTCGATCGGGCGGCCATCTCCCACGGCCGTGATCCCGGCTGTAATGAAACATTGGTTCCGAGATTTTGTCAATTCGGAATGTTTATTCCATTTTCGTTTTGTCTGCTTTTATCACGCCTTTTCGCCGACGCTCGGCGATGGCGACAGGAAAGGCCATGATGAGCGCCATGGAGGCCGACAGCGAGCGGAAGCCGGCGAAGTCGGCTTCCGCTACTTCGAACCAATGGGTGGCGCAGGCGGTGAGCGGCGAGAAGGCCGAATCGGTGATGGCGATGACGGGCACGTTGCGCGCGGCGAGATCCTCCGCCTGCGCCAGGCTATCGGCGGCATAGGGGGAAAAGCTCGCGGCGATCGCCGCGTCTTTCTCCGTGGCGAAGCGGGTAATCTCGCCATCGATGCCGTTCGGCGAAGCGACGATCTGGTGGCGTATGTTCAGTTTGGAAAAGGCGTAGGTCATATGCGCCGTCAGCGGGTACGAGCGGCGCTTGGCGATGAGATAGATCGTCTCCGCGGCGGCGAGCACGTCGATTGCCTTGGCAAAGGTCTCCGTCTCTATGGTGGCAGCGAGCTTGTTGACCGATTGGCTGGCAGCAGAGAGAAAGCCCGAGAGAATGCCTGCCTCTTCGTCCTGTATGCCGGAGCGCTCCAGCGTCACCAGCCGCTCTTCGTAGCTCAGCGTCCGGTCGCGCAGCCTTTCGCGAAAGATGCTCTGCAGGTCGGAAAAGCCCTCATAACCGAGATGATGGGCAAGGCGCACCAGCGTCGACGGCTGGACTTCGGCCGCCATAGCGATGCTGGCCGTTGTGCCGAAGGCGATCTCGTCGGGATTGGAAAGCGCGAAGGCAGCGACCTGCGCAAGGCGCTTCGGCATGGCATTCTTTCGCTCTATGATGATGCTGCGCAGGCTCTCGAAGTCACGCGGCACCCTGATCTGCGTGTCGATGCTGTTGTCCATGCCCCGTCCTCCCGCCGCCATACACGTCAATGAAACAAATATTCCATATTCGCAACGATAGCGGATTTTGATTTGCTCAGCACGAATATTTTTAAGTGAATGATTTACAATATATAATTTCTATTTTTGGCGATTTTTGACGGCAGCGGCCGCAAGAGTGCGCTTGTCAAAACGGTCCAGATATTCCAAAAATCAGCCCAACTTCGGGAGATGATGTGAGGAGAACAGGCAAATGAAGCCGTTGGGCGTTGGATTGATCGGAACCGGCTATATGGGCAAATGCCATGCGCTGGCGTGGAATGCGGTCAAGACCGTGTTCGGCGATGTCGCGCGGCCGCGCCTGGTGCATCTGGCCGAGGCCAATGCCGATCTGGCGAAGGCTCGCGGCGACGAATTCGGCTTCGAAAAGGCGACGGCCGACTGGCGCGAACTCATCGCCGATCCCGACGTCGACGTTGTTTCCGTCACCACACCCAATCAATTCCATCCGGAAATGGCGATTGCGGCCCTGGAAGCCGGCAAGCATGTCTGGTGCGAAAAGCCTATGGCGCCTGCCTATGGCGATGCCGAGCGCATGCTGGCTGCCGCCAAAGCTTCCGGCAAGGTTGCCGTTCTCGGCTACAATTATATCCAGAACCCGGTGATGCGGCACATCAAGTCGCTGATCGAAGACGGTGCGATCGGCACGGTCAATCACGTCCGCGTCGAGATGGACGAGGATTTCATGGCCGATCCGAACGGCCTGTTCTACTGGAAGAGCGAGCTTGCCTCAGGCTACGGCGCTCTTGACGATTTTGCCGTGCACCCTCTCTCGCTGCTGTGGTTCCTCTTCGGCCATGTGGAAGCTGTCGTCACCGATATGGCGAAGCCCTATGCCGAGCGGCCGTTGAAGGGCGGCGGCAGCCGCACCGTCGAAAATCACGATCTCGCCAATGTGCTGATGCGGCTGGGAGGCGGCATTTCCGCCGTGCTCATGGCCAATCGCTCGGCCTGGGGCCGCAAGGGGCGGATAGCCCTGCAGATCTTCGGCTCCAAGGGGTCGATCTCCTATGACCAGGAGCGCATGAACGAATTCGAGCTTTACCAGGCCGAGGGCAGGGATAGCGAACAGGGGTTCCGCAAGGTTCTCGCCGCCCCCGCGCACAAGCCCTACGACCGCTTCATCCCGGCCCCCGGCCATGGTCTCGGCTTCAACGATCTGAAGATCATCGAATGCCGCGAGCTGATCCGCGCCATTTCCGGCGAAGCTGCGTCAGTCGTCGCTTTCGCGGACGGCCTGCGCATCGAAAAGTCGGTTCATGCCATGGCTCGATCCTTCCACGAGCGGCGCTGGATCGAAATCGTCGATTAAGCATTTTGCAGCCAGGCGGACTCACCTGGCGCGGCACAAATGCGGCAGAAAAAGAGATGGAGCGGCAGTCCGGCGTCGGCCGGACGTCCGCCGCTCTTGGCTTTCGGCCTAATTTTCTCCCGATCCATGGCGCAGGGTCAGTCGTGATTGACGCTTGCAGGTGTAAGCGTTACCCCTTGAAATCCATAGGCGCATCCGTCCTCGTATCACGCCGGCGGATCGCCTTAATAACAATGGAGTACGGATCGTGACGGGCAGATTGGTCATTGTCGGGGCCGGGCAGGCAGGCTTTGCGCTCGCAGCCAAATTGCGGACGCTGGGTGATTCCAGGCCTATCACCATCGTTGGTGCGGAGGAGAGCCTTCCCTATCAGCGGCCGCCATTGACCAAGAAATACCTGCTCGGCGAGATGACGTTCGATCGCCTGCTGTTCCGCCCGGAACATTGGTATGCCGACAACAATGTCGATATCCGCCTGTCCACCTGGGTCGAGCAGATCAACCGCGCCGCAAAGCAGATCGTCATGCAGGACGGCTCGGTGCTAGGCTATGAAACGCTGGCGCTTGCGACGGGCGCCACTCCGCGCCGGCTGCCGCCTTCCGTCGGTGGCACGCTCGAAGGCGTCTATCTCGCCCGCGACAAGCGCGATGCTGATCTTCTTGCGGGCGAAATGCGCCCCGGACGCCGGGTCCTCATCATCGGCGGCGGGTATATCGGACTTGAGGCCGCCGCCGTCGCGCGCCATCGCGGCCTCGAGGTCACCCTGATCGAAATGAGCGACAGAATCCTGCAGCGTGTCGCGGCCAAGGAAACGGCTGACATCTTCAGGGCGATACACAGGAAGCATGATGTCGTCATTCGCGAGAAGACCGGACTGAAGCAGCTCGTCGGCAGGAACGGTCATGTCGCCGCCGCGGAGCTTTCCGATGGATCCACCATAGATGTCGACTTCGTCGTCGTCGGTATCGGTGTCGCCCCGAATGACAGGCTCGCCAAGGAAGCCGGCCTCGAGGTCGGCAACGGCATCGTCGTCGATTCGTTCGCCCGCACGTCCGATCCATCCATTTTCGCCGTGGGCGATTGTGTCGAGCTGCCATGGGAAGGCGGCCGGATCCGCCTCGAATCGGTCCAGAACGCCGTCGATCAGGCGGAAGCCGCAGCCGAGATCATCGCTGGCGGCAACGAGGCCTATGATCCGAAGCCGTGGTTCTGGTCGGATCAGTATGACGTGAAACTGCAGATCGCCGGTTTCAACCTCGGCTATGACGAGACACTTATGCGCGCCGGCGCCCGCGAGGGCTCCGTTTCCGTCTGGTATTTCAAGCAGGGCCGTTTCATTGCTGTCGATGCCGTCAACGACGCAAAGGCTTATGTTACCGGCAAGAAGCTGCTGGAAACGGGCGTCAATCCGTCGAAAGCCGTTCTGGCCGATCCGGCTGCGGATATCAAACAGCTCCTGGTTTGATGGCAACTGCAAGCCGGCTATGGAGTTCGCCTCCGCGGGATGCTCCGGCCGTCTTAATGCACGGAGAACATGCGCGGAGATGAAAAAGCGCTTGCGTCGATAAATGAATGGCCCTATCAGGGCCGCACCGGAGAGGTGGCCGAGTGGTCGAAGGCGCTCCCCTGCTAAGGGAGTATTATTCTCTGGGCTATCCCATTTCATCAGTTTGATTTTGTTATATTTTCTCGTCAAGAAGATTTTTTCGTGTCACACGCTGTGACGCAGGCGTGCCAAAGCGCCTCATTTCTTGCCGAAAACGCGGTCGATCACCTCACGATCCGCATCCCCTTCCACATAAGTCTCCATCAGCAGCCGGCGTGACTTCCACCCGCCGTGATCTGCTGTCGTCGCAACATCCACGCCATTGCGTCGGATCATCTCCGTTGCGAATCCGTGCCGCCCGATCTCATGGCTCGTCAGGCGGACTAGTCCGGCCGCTTTAATCACCTTGTCGAAGCGCTTCTTGATCGTCGATCGATTGGCAGCTCCGAAGACAAGGTCTTCACTCATGCTCCGGATATTCGCCAGATCGATGACCATGGCGCGCGTCAAAAATACCTTGCGCGGCTCCGTCTTCGTCTTCGTCAGGAATGCATGGCGCTCCTGAAGGCTCACATCGTCCCATGTTAGGCGGCAAGCTTCCGAAACGCGGGTGGCCGTCTCGAACATGAAGCGAGCTGCAGCCGCCGTCTCTGGCATATCAAGACGCTTGGCGGTCTTGTAGAAGACATCGAGCCATGCCTTGTTCCCAGCGGCGCGCACCTTCCTAATTTCAGGAAACCGCTTGACGCTGATCTTCTGCGTGCCCTTGGCGTCAGCCGCATGATTGACGATCGCGCGCATCGGCGTAATGACCTGACGGTTCCATGTCGCCGCAGCAGCATTCGGATAGATCGTCTTCGCCGCACTCCGGATGACTGGCCCGGTAATGTCCTTGACCTTCCATTTCGCAAAATGGTCGAGAAGCGGGACGGTGAAGCGCTTATCACCACCATCATCGATATACAGCTTCAGCGCCTGAGGAAAAGTCAGGATCGCTTCTTCACCGTGGACAGCGGCACGACGGAGTTCGTTATCGTATTTGCTCGCGGTGTCTTGCGCGAGCCGGAGGTCAGTCGTTTTCGTAGATCTTCTGTGTCGCTTTCCATCCACGGTGCAATCGAAGTGCCAGTAGATGCTCCCTTTGCGCTTGTAGAGTTCTGGCATCGAATTGGCTCCGGCTTGGCGGCGTGAACAATGGTATCGAGATCGGAGGGCAACAGAAACATCGTCTTCCCGAGCACTCGACAGGCCCCGAGAGCCCGCGCTCGCTCGCGCAAGGTGCGCTCAGATATTCGTATCCCTGCCGCCTGCAGTTTGGCAACGGCCATAGCCGGCGATATGGCTTCGTCAAGGATGGTCATTTCCCCTCCTTGCCTATGTTGTCTCTTTGTTCTGGAAGAGGATTGGGGGAGGAAGGCGGAAGACAAGACAGCGCATCGCGAAGAGCTTTGATCCGGATGGCGCACGCAGCGGCCTCGATATGCTGGCTGCGGTTCTTGTGAAACTTCCGCCAGGATTCGGTTTCGGAGATGAGGCGAAGGATTTCAGCCATTCTCGACCTCCTTCGCCTTGCGATAGGCAGAAATAGCGGCACGAGCAGCACGAAGATCGGCCAATCTTATAGAAGTATCTGGCGCAATGAACCGTTCGTCGCTGGCGCCCATCCACCATTTTTCGGCTTCTTGTGAAAATGGCTCCAGCGCCTTCGCCATCTCGTCGCATAGGGCCTTGAGGGAGTCTCGTTCGGCGATGAGGTGAAGAGCAGCATTCCGAAGATGCTTCCATCTCGGTTCAAATGCGGAGAGGATTTCCGCTAGCTCACGCTTTGCGGCGTCGCTACCCTCTTCTTCCATGAGCATATAATCTATCTTGGCTCGAAGACGAGTAATCTCATCGGCAGATTCGGTAGAGAGTTCGGTATCATATTTCGTGGTGGCAGTTTGTCGGGGGACGCTCTGAAGCGCTAAGGCGCGCTGACGCAGGCGTTCTACGATCTCGCTCATGGTTTCTCGCTCCCTTCGTCAGAGGGTATTGAAGGAGGAGTGGGGAGAGGGCCGAGTGACCGGCAGCGATATCGGTCATGGTATTGCGGCCAAATGCAGGTACCGCGCTGCTTATTATCCCAATATTTCATGTTTTCGTTCCAAGCATAGAACTCAGGTCCTACCCATTTCCCTTCATAAGAGCCAAATGGAGGATGCCAGCAGATAGCGGCGATTAGGCAATCCTTCGGGGCGTCTTGGATTTCAATCCATCCATCCCCCATCCCCGCCAGATACGCCTCAACAGCCGCCTTAGCCTTGGCGAGGTTGCGTTCGCGCTCGACGAATTCGGAGGCGGCGGCAGATGTTGGGAAAACATGCGTGCTTCCATCGGGCAGCGTTGCCGTGTGTTCGGCAACATCATCGACCAGACGCGTTAGATTGATCCTATACCCTATCTCAGCGTCTCGCATGGCTTCTGCGGCGGCTAGGAGGGCGGATTCGTTCA
>NZ_JAFEVL010000079.1 GCF_016901135.1 Martinezella lusitana
TTAACCTGATGTGGTGGATGGCGCCCTCCGACGGCATCGAGTGTGCCAGAATAGGTTGTTGCAGAACCTTTTAGAGGAGCCACCCACCATGGGAGAGATTACGACAATCGGACTTGATATCGCAAAGAATGTTTTCCAACTTCATGGAGTTGACGCGGATGGGCAGATCGTCTTGCGCAAATCGCTACGACGAGGGCAGATGCAGCCATTCTTCGAGGCGCTTGCCCCTTGCCTGATTGGCTTGGAAGCCTGCGCGACAGCGCATCACTGGGCGCGAACGCTGATCGCGGCTGGTCATGACGTTCGGCTGATCCCACCGAACTATATCAAGCCGTACCTGCGACGGCAGAAGAATGATGCGGCTGACGCAGCCGCCATCTGCGAAGCCGTCACGCGGCCGTCGATGCGGTTCGTTCCGGTCAAGAGCGAAGACCAGCAGGCAACGTTGATGTTGCACAGTGCACGCGAGCTTCTGATCTCGCAACGGACTGCGCTCATCAATGCCTTGCGTGGTCACTTTGCTGAGCTTGGCATTGTGGCACCACATGGCGCCCACAATGTCCGGCAATTAATCGCCATCCTGGAAGATGAACGGCACAGCCCGCAAGCTGTTCGCACTGCCCTGGCGCCTTTGGCGACAGTGTTGATAGAGATCGAGGGGCAGATCGCAAAGCTCGACAAGGCGCTCCTTGCCGCCCATCGCAACAACGATGTCAGTATCCGGCTTGCGACCGTTCCCGGAATTGGGCCCGTCATCGCAACTTGCCTTTCGGCCAGCGTCTCAGACCCAAAGCTGTTCGAAGGCGGACGTGAGTTCGCAGCCTGGTTGGGCCTTGTCCCCAGGCAGCATTCGACCGGTGGCAAACCAAGGCTGGGCTCGATTTCCAAAATGGGCAACCGGCACCTGCGCAAACTCCTCGTGGTTGGGGCGCACGCAGCCCTCTACAGGATGAAGAAGGGGACGGTTGATACGCCTCTGGCGAACTGGGCGCGTGGCTTGCTGTCGAAGAAGCCCTTCAAGCTTGTTGCAGTCGCGCTCGCCAACAAGATTGCCCGCATTGCCTGGGCGATCATGGCGAGGAACGTGAACTTCCAGTCGGAGCGCGTTTCGAGATGCTCCGATCTGGTTCCAGCTTAAGCGAAAGGCCCCCACGGTCATTGCTACGGGGGCAAAACAGTTGGCGGAGTGACGATGGTATGATGTGACAGCATAGCGGAATGGACCGCACGAACCGAAGAACCCGCGGTGTTGTCTTGCGCAACAACAGCGCGATAACCTGATAGGGATCGGTTCAAGCGGAAAACATCAGGGCCAGCGGTCATCACGCGCCGCATAAATAGGCCGAAGACATGACTGCACCCGACCCGCAAAGCTCAAACACCGGCCAAAATCACATTGCCAAACGGGCGCCATCCAGACATGACATCACC
>NZ_JAFEVL010000004.1 GCF_016901135.1 Martinezella lusitana
CCGGTGATCATGGCAGGTGGCAAGGGCACGCGTCTGTGGCCGCTATCGCGCGCCTCCGCCCCGAAGCAATTCATCCAGTTCATCGGCGACAGGACACTGTTTCAGAACACGCTGGAACGTGTTTCGGATCCGGAGCTCTACGAGGCGCCGATCGTCCTCACCAACGAGGAGTTCCGCTTCCTCGTCGCCGAGCAGGCACGCGAGCTGGACCTTAAGCTGGCCGCCATGCTGCTGGAACCGGTCGCCCGCAATACGGCTGCCGCCGTCGTCGCTGCCGCCGCACTCATCACCGATCTTTTCGGCAAGGACGCGATCATGCACGTCCTCGGCTCCGACTATGAGATCGACGCCAACGCGACCTATTACGATTGCGTGCGTCTGGCTCGCGATACGGCAATCCAGGGCAAGCTCGTCACCTTCGGCATCACGCCGACCGAGCCCGCGACCGGTTACGGCTACATCGAAAGCGGCAAGGCGCTGTCGACCGGTGCTCACGCCGTCAAGCGCTTCGTCGAGAAGCCGGCGCTGGAAAAAGCCGAGGAGATGGTTGCAAACGGCAGCTTCTACTGGAACTCGGGCATGTTCATGTTCTCGGCTGCCCAGCTTCTTGCCGAGATGAAGGAATATGCACCTGAGGTCGAGAAGGCCGCCAGCAAGGCCGTTTCCAAATCGACACGCGATCTCGATTTCACCCGCCTGGATGCAGATCACTTCTCCAAGAGCCCTGATATTTCCATCGACTACGCCTTGATGGAAAAGACGGCAAATGCAGCCGTCGTTCACTCTCCATTCACATGGTCCGATCTCGGAAGCTGGGACGCGGTCTGGAAAGTCGGCAAGCGCGACGAAAACGGCAATGTGGCCGCCGGCGCCACGACGCTGGTCAATACGAAGAATTCGCTCGTCATGTCGCATAGCCTCCATGTCGCCGTACAGGGGCTCGAGGATATCGCCGTTATCGCCGGCGAGGACGCCGTCTATGTCGGCCATCTCAAGGACAGCCAGGAAGTCGGCAAGCTCGTGAAGCTCTTGGCGAGCGAGAAGAAGACCGCCAAGCTCACCGAGACGCATCCGACATCCTATCGCCCCTGGGGCGGCTATACCTCGGTACTGAACGGCGAGCGCTTCCAGGTCAAGCGCATCTTCGTACTACCAGGCAAGAAGCTGTCGCTGCAGAAGCATCACCATCGCTCCGAGCACTGGGTCGTCGTCAAGGGCACGGCGGAAGTGACGGTCGGAGAGAACGTGCAGATGCTGCGCGAAAACGAATCGGTCTATATCCCGCTCGGCGAAGTGCACCGCCTTTCCAA
>NZ_JAFEVL010000011.1 GCF_016901135.1 Martinezella lusitana
AGAGCAGGGTAGCTGGGCTTCGCTACCCATCGACTTATCCGAAGCCGGATACCGTGCTGCCGTTCTCGGTTTTCACCGGTAAAATCTCCACCGACGAAGCATAAGCCCCAACCATCAAAGGACATCTCCCATGCGTATCAAAAGCTTGGTGGCTGTAGCCGCCTTGACGATCTCGCTCGGCGCTTGTGCGGCCCTGCAGACGCTCTCTTCGACCAGTGTTCCGACCACTGCGATCTCCGCCGCCGGCGAAGGCGTGAACGTGGCGGAGATCTCGGCGAAAAACTACATCGTGTTCTGCGCACCGGTTCCGCTTCCCAAGGGCTGCGATGATTCCCTCATCAAGAACAAAATCACGCCAGACGTGAAGAACGTTCAGGTCGCTCGCAATGCAGCTCGGAAGTTCATCGCCGACAATCCGGGCGCCACGCTCGGCCCCTCGACTTTGGTCAGCGCCGTGACAACCGCCGTCAGTGCCCTGCAGACCATCCTCACCCAGAACAACATCCCCTTGGCCTCGAATTAACAGGAATCTCCGATGAACATTCAGCTCATTGCCACCTTTCTCTCCCTGCTACTCTCCGTCATCCCGCAGATGTCGAATTCGGCCCAGGTGACCAGCGTCGTGAACTTTCTGCAGCAGATCATCCCCACGCTCGTGCAGGAATATTCTGATCTTCTGCCTGTTGTGAAGAACATCATCGCGCTCCTGAAGCAGAACGGCGTCGTCACTCCCGAACAGAACGCAGCCATGATGGCGGTCGATGCCCAGATCGACAAGGCATTTGACGACGCTCTCGCTGCCTACCTCGTCAATCATCCCGATCCGGCCCCGACTGCTAGTCCTGCCGGCTGAGCCTTCCAAAGGAACTGAACCCATGCCGAACCTGTTCAACTCGAACTTTGCTCACAACTGCATCAATATCGCCATCATCCTCGTGGCGGCGATCACGGCCGGTCTATCGGCCTATGGCTGCGCGACACTGCCTACCGGTGCTCTGGATTGCTCGGCATCCACCATCCCGCCGGCTTGGTCGGGTGGCATCATAGCTGCCCTCGGCGTCCTGAAAATGGTGATCAACGTCGCCCGCGATGGCGTCTCTGGTCTCACCAAGCCGCAACCCCCGGTCCAGAAATAATCCTTCAGGCATCCGCTTTTGCGATGGCTTTCTAATAAATAGTGGAGAAGGCGGATGCCTTTTGGACTTTCACTAGGGTTGA
>NZ_JAFEVL010000050.1 GCF_016901135.1 Martinezella lusitana
TCAACCCTAGTGAAAGTCCAAAAGGCATCCGCCTTCTCCACTATTTATTAGAAAGCCATCGCAAAAGCGGATGCCTGAAGGATTATTTCTGGACCGGGGGTTGCGGCTTGGTGAGACCAGAGACGCCGTCGCGGGCGACGTTGATCACCATTTTCAGGACGCCGAGAGCAGCAATGATCCCGCCTGACCAAGCCGGAGGGATCGTGGATGCGGAGCAATCCAGTGCACCGGTAGGCAGCGTCGTGCAGCCGTAGGCCGAAAGACCGGCCGTAATCGCCGCAACGAGGATCATGGCTACCGTGAGGACGTTATGCCAAAGATTGGAGTTTCCCATGGAGAAGGTTCCTTGAAGGTTGGCGAGGCCGGCCATCAACCGGCTGGTTGCAAAGGGGCGGTGGCCGGATCGGGATTGTTGGCGAGGTAGGCCGATACGGCGTCATCGAAATCTTTGTCGGTCTTCGCATCCAGCACTTTGAGCGCGGCAAGTTGCGTTGCTGTGGTTGCCGGATTGGCGGCGAAAGCTGCGACGATATTCGAGATGATCGGACCGATTTCTTCGGAGAACTGGACCAGCGTCGGTTCCAGCGAGAGCAGCCAGGCGATGGTCTGGCTGACGACCTTTGAATCCGTGATCTGCGGGATGAGGGCGAGGAGGATATTCAAAATCCCCATGATGGATTGCAGCGACATGGTAGCAGCTCCTTAAGACTTGATGTTGTTGGCGGTGAGGATGGTCTGAAGCGCGCCGACAGTCTTCGTGACGGCGTCAACCAGCGTGGCCGGTCCAAGCGTGGCGTCGGGATTGTCGAGGGCGAACTGTTCAGCAGCATCGCGCGCCGTGCGAATGTCATGGACAGCGGGGATGATCTTGTTCTTGATCACGCTGTCATTGCAGCCGGCCGGTTTCGGATTCGGCGTGCAGAACCGCACATAGGCCGTAGCGGCCGTCTCTGCGGCATCGACGCCGTTGCCGGCCACGATGATGGCTGTCATGGGAACTTGTGTGCTGGAAAGCGTCTGCAGGGCCGCACAGGAGCCGAGCGAGATCGTCATGGCGGCTACTGCCACCAAGCTTGAAAAGCGCATGGTAGATGTCCTTTGATGGTTGGGGCTTATGCTTCGTCGGTGGAGATTTTACCGGTGAAAACCGAGAACGGCAGCACGGTATCCGGCTTCGGATAAGTCGATGGGTAGCGAAGCCCAGCTACCCTGCTCT
>NZ_JAFEVL010000041.1 GCF_016901135.1 Martinezella lusitana
GTCGGAAATTTCCTCTGTCACAACCTCGAACCGCGACAAAGTTGCGGGGCCGAAGGCAGTCGTGAGCGCCACATCGGTAGCGTCCCGGCCCGTCGCCATCAGGATACGGCCAATGCGCGGCGTGTTATGGCGGGCATCGACGGTATGCCAATGACCGCCGAGATAGACTTCGAACCAGGCGCTGAAATCCATCGGGTTTGGATCCTTCGGAACGCCGATGTCGCCGAGATAGCCTGTGCAGTACCGTGCCGGGATGTTCATGCAGCGGCAAAGCGTGATGGCAAGATGCGCGAAGTCGCGGCAGACGCCGGTGCGTTCGTTGTATCCACCAAACGCTGTCCGAAGGAGATTCGCCTTCTGATAGTCGAACGTGATGTGGTTGTGGACGAAATTAAGTATCGCATTCACACGTGGCCACCCGAGAGGCGTGGACGAGAACTGCTTCCACGCAAAGTCCGCCAGATGGTCGGTATCGCAGTAGCGGCTACCAAGCAGATACACTAGCACCTCGTCTGGCAGATCCTTGATATCGTGCTGAAAAGCATGTTGCGGCACCGGATCCGGCAGGCCTCCGTCATAGATCTCGAACTCTGTTGAGATCGTGGTCAATCCTGGCGGCGCGACGATCCGGCTGCAAGCATTGCCAAAATCGTCGATATAGCCCCAAGCCTCGATCGGCCGATCGAAAACTACGACCTGTTCTGTTAGAAGATCCGCTCGGCGGGAGGGATGAATGTTGAGGACCAACAACATGGGCGTGGCCTGCTGGCATTCATAACCGAGGTGAAAGCCCGCGCGTATCTTCATTATTGTTTCCTTCTCAACGAAAGTTCCGGCTGAAGCGACTATTCAGCGGCAAACGCACGGGCGACGAGGGTGTTCCGCTCGCTTGGGGAGCCGGTGACCACGATCGTCGGTCGTGACATTCAGCTGTACGAACATGTCGGCAAAATCGGATGAACTCCTGTCGTAGCTACCCGACGATGGGACCGCCTGTTTCGTTCCGCGGGCAACGCCGATGCGGATTAGGTCATTGTTTCCGACGATGCCGTTGGTGGGATTCCACCCAGCCCGGGCCTGGCAAGTAAATTTGGCACCAGGCGTGGGTTGATCCGCTACCCAGGCTCGTCGAGCCGTCGCGGTCGGCAACATAGAGGTAACCG
>NZ_JAFEVL010000040.1 GCF_016901135.1 Martinezella lusitana
GGATCTGTTCCATGACGACCATTCTGCATATCGATTCAAGCATTCTCGGCGGCTATTCGGTCAGCCGGACGTTGACCGCCGACATCGTCGCCAAGCAGCTGGCGCTTCATCCGGGCGCTCGGATCATCCGGCGTGATCTCGTCGTCGATGCGGCGATGCACCTCTCGGATGCCCACATGGCGGTCTTCCAGGGCGGCGAAGTCGGCAACCCCTCGCTTGGCCAGGACCTCGCCATCGGCGGCGCCTATATCGATGATCTCTTCGCTGCCGACATCATCGTCATCGGCGCGCCAATGTACAATTTTGCAATCCCCACGCAGCTGAAGGGTTGGGTCGATCGCGTTTGTGTCGCCGGACGCACCTTCCAGTACGGCGCCAACGGCCCTGAGGGACTGGTGAAAGGCAAAAAGGTCTTCGTGGCATCGGCTCGCGGCGGTGTTTACACGGGCGAGAGCCCGGCGGTCGGCCTCGATTATCAGGAAACCTACCTTCGCGCCGTCCTCGCCTTTATCGGCCTGACCGATGTCACAATCATCCGTGCGGAGGGCCTTGCGCTGGGCGAGGAAGCCAAGGCCGCAGCCGTCGCCGGCGCCAAGGCGCAGATCGAAGCACTCGCGGCCTAATTCTCTCTTCCTTTCACAAATACTTCGATATCAGGACCTGCAGATGCTCCAGACAACATATCTTCCAGCCATAGGCCGCCTACTGCTCGCCATCATGTTCATCCTCAGCGGGTTCGGCAAGATCGCGGCGCCGGAAGCCACCCAGGGGTATATCGCCTCCGTCGGCCTGCCCTTACCACTGCTTTCCTATCTGCTTGCGATCGTCATTGAAGTTGGCGGCGGTATCCTCCTAATCGTGGGCTACCAGGCCCGCATCGTCAGCCTTGTGATCGCAGCCTTCACTCTCGCGACGGCATTGTTCTTTCACAACAACTTCGCCGACCAGAACCAGATGATCCATTTTCTGAAGAACATCTCGATCATCGGCGGCCTTCTGCAGGTCGCGGCATTTGGAGCCGGCGCCATCAGTCTCGACGCCCGCCGTTTGCGCACTGCGTAAGTCGAGAG
>NZ_JAFEVL010000043.1 GCF_016901135.1 Martinezella lusitana
TTAGCCACTCATTCCGCCGCCCGGATGCGCGAGGTTGCGGGCCTATTATGGGCTTGCTCCCAGTTCATCATGTAGTCACGGGTGAGCGGAACGGCGTCCGCCCGCTTGGCAAGCTGAATCTGAAACACCATCATCGTGCGAAAGCGAAACCCGATCTCGCACAGAACGAGATAGAATTCCCACATGCGACAGAACCGTTCGTCATAAAGAGCCGCAGCGCGGTGACGGTTCACCATGAAGCGCTCGCGCCAGTGGCGGAGGGTTTCGGCGTAATGCAGACGCAGGATTTCGACGTCCGTGACAACAAGGCCCGAACGCTCTGCCGATGCGAAGACCTCGGAGAGCGACGGAATATCCGCTCCGGGGAAGATGTACTTGCGAATGAACGGATTGATTGGAGCTGGCGCATCGGAGTATCCGATCGAGTGCACGAGCGCGACACCGTCGGCGGTCAGCAAATCGCCAAGCTTGCCGAAGAACTCGTCGTAATTCTTCTTTCCCACATGTTCGAACATGCCGACCGACACGATTCGATCAAATTGGCCAGGCTCTTCTCGGTAGTCGCGCAAACGAAAGCGTGCGCGATCGGCAAGGCCCGCAGCGACCGCGCGCCCTTCTGATATCTTGTGCTGCTCGACGCTCAAGGTGACACCGGTAACATCAGCGCCGGTCTCCTTGGCCAGATACAAGCCGAGGCCACCCCAGCCGGAGCCGATATCGAGTATTTTAAGGTCTGGGCGATCGAGCAATAGCTTTGAGGCGATGTGGCGCTTCTTGCGCTCCTGCGCGGTCTCGAGATCATCGTCCTTGTTCGCGAAATAGGCGCAGGAATACTGGCGATCCTTGTCGAGGAACAGGTCGTAGAGCTCACCCGATAGGTCATAATGGTGGGCGACGTTGCGACGCGCACGATCGATCGGATTGTATTGCTTCAACCGACCCATGATGCGGGACAACAGCGAGAACCAAGCCGCCTGCTTGAAGTTGCCGTAGTTTCTGGCAAC
>NZ_JAFEVL010000038.1 GCF_016901135.1 Martinezella lusitana
GGCGTCTCTGGTCTCACCAAGCCGCAACCCCCGGTCCAGAAATAATCCTTCAGGCATCCGCTTTTGCGATGGCTTTCTAATAAATAGTGGAGAAGGCGGATGCCTTTTGGACTTTCACTAGGGTTGACCCTCGGGGGCGCGATACAGGGCGGTGGCTCACCTTCACCGCCGCCGCCATCGCCCGCAGCCCTTACCCTCCCGAGCGGTCAGACCAATTACGGCGGTCTCATCAATTCCGTTGGCTGGAGTGGAGCCGCAATCCGCGTCCAACGCGCCGACGCAGTTGAAATGGATATCGGCTACGACGGCAATCAAATCCTCAATACGGCGACGTTGATGGCGTTTGCCGGGAGTTCCACGGTCTATGTAACGAAAATATATAACCACGTCGGATCGATAGACTGGGTACAGAGCACGCAATCTCTGATGCCGTACATCGTCAAGAGCGGCGTTCTCGTCACGACGGCTTCCGGGTTCCCAACTATTCAGGGCGCGATGGAAGGCCGATATCTGGCTGGACCCGGTATGTTCACGCCGATGGCTGGGCAGGATTTCTCTATCACGGTCGTTGGGCAGAACAACGTCCAACAGCTTACGCCGATCTCGAACATGTTCTCTCCGATGGTCGGGATATCAACCTCGGCCGGGATTGCCACCAATTCATTCAATATGCGGTTCGGCGTCCGTAGCTCGGCGACAGGTCGTAATAGTTCTGTCGAACTCACCACGACGACGGGCAGCAATGAAATCGCCGGCAATATCGTTCCCCTGCCGAAGAGCACGACCTGCATCATGACGACGAATTGTCAGAATGCTGCGTTGACCGGCGGTCCCGGTGCTGGGTCGACCATCTACGTCAACCGCAGTCCTGCCTCCACAGTCAATAATGCCTCGCATTCACCGGCCAATCTGACGTCTGCTACGGATATCCG
>NZ_JAFEVL010000032.1 GCF_016901135.1 Martinezella lusitana
TCGGATCAGCGTGACTATTTGTGGGACTCCGTGGCGCAAAAGATCAATGCCGCCAGGTTCAAGCCCGAGGAATAGCATAGGAAGATCAAAGACGGAGGGTGAGGTCATCACATCTATCCCGTCTTATCCCGTAGTCTGTGGCATTCGAAGATCAGACACGCCTTATCGACCGAGATGATGCCGGATGCTCCCGGCGGCTCTTAGGGATCTCGCATTCCCAGGCGGAAGGCATTCGCGCCAAACCTCACCACTTTCGTCGTTTATCCACCCTTGCGGGGCGCTCAAGGCCGTCCAAGCCCGCGTTCTGATCTCATGCTGTCCATATGCCGGTTAGCCCGAATCGTGGCATCTCGACACGTATGCTCCAATTCAGCCTGGGAATTGGCACCGCGTGGGATTGTTCATGTGCCGGAATGATCGGCGGAGCGGGTGAACACCCGGAGACCGCTGCCTTTTTCACCTTTCGGCGTCTCTCTGCAGCATTTTCGCTTCCATCAATCATTGTGATGTGTTAAGCGAAATCCATCACGGATTCTGCATTGAGCCCCGGTCGGATCATTCCCGCCGGGGCTTTTCTTTTGCCAAAATAAAAATCCTATTGCAATAGGCTAAATCCTATTTTTCCTATTGACAGCGAAATAGGAATTTTCCTATAGTCCTATCACACCAAACGGAATGAGGCCGCCATAAGGCGCTGAGCGAAACCGAACGGAAAAGATGAGGACAGAGACATGGAACATTTCTTCCAATTCGATGAGCTAGCAATCGTCCTGAATGGCAAGACCGAGAGCGGGATGCTGATCGGCGGCACGGCTGAGCTTGTGGATGCCGGTGCAGACTATCCCGGCGAGTTCTACGTACGTTCCGTCATGCTCGACGGCGGCACGATGCTTCATCGGGAAC
>NZ_JAFEVL010000031.1 GCF_016901135.1 Martinezella lusitana
CTCGCGGTACGTTTCGGTTTTAAAGTGGCTGACCCTCTCGCTCTTCGCTTATGTCGGCGTCGCGTTCGTGGTGCATATTCCATGGGGCACCGTCGGCTATAATCTGGTCGTGCCGCACATCACCTTCGATGGGCCCTACATCACGGCGGTTGTTGCCGTGCTCGGGACGACAATCAGCCCCTACTTGTTCTTCTGGCAGGCTGAAGAAGAAGTTGAGGAGGTCAAAGAACGCCCACAGGCAAAACCGCTTAAACGCGCGCCCGAGCAAGCGAAGCCGGAGTTTCAGCGTATCCAATGGGATACTTATATCGGTATGCTCATCTCGAACGTGGTGGCACTGTTCATAATTTTGACGACTGCAGCAACGTTGAACGCGCACGGCGTCACCGATATCCAGACATCTTCGCAGGCAGCCGAGGCACTCCGGCCGATAGCGGGGCCTTTTGCGTTTTTCATCTTTGCTCTCGGCATCATCGGAACCGGGCTGCTCGCCCTACCCGTGCTCGCCGGCTCATCTGCCTATGCGCTTGGAGAGACCTTTGGATGGCCTGTGGGGCTCTCACGCACGGCCGGAAGGGCAAAGGCCTTCTACGGAGCTATCGCTGTCGCAACGTTGCTGGGAATTGGCCTGAATTTCAGTCCGATAGATCCAATCAAGGCGCTGTTCTGGAGTGCGGTGATCAATGGCGTCGTCGCAGTTCCCGTCATGGCGTTGATGATGCATCTTTCGAGCCATCGTCCGGCAATGGGCGAGTTTCGGTTGCAAATCGGATTGAAGATCGTCGGATGGCTAGCAACGCTCGTCATGGTCGCCGCCGCTATCGGCCT
>NZ_JAFEVL010000003.1 GCF_016901135.1 Martinezella lusitana
CCGTCATGGCGTTGATGATGCATCTTTCGAGCCATCGTCCGGCAATGGGCGAGTTTCGGTTGCAAATCGGATTGAAGATCGTCGGATGGCTAGCAACGCTCGTCATGGTCGCCGCCGCTATCGGCCTATTCGCAACCTGGTAGGTGCGAGGCTCTGTTGTTGCGGTTGCAGCATGCGTCTCGAAGGGATTTTCCGTTGGCATGTTGGAACGTTCAATGTCTTCCGAAGTTATAGAATTGCCGCCCATGAAAGCGGTAATCTTCAAAGGAGATCGAAATGCCCGCGAAATCCAAAGCTCAACAAAGGGCTGCTGGCGTAGCGCTGTCCGCAAAGCGTGGCGAGACTTCGAAAAGCGAATTGAAGGGAGCCTCGAAAGAAATGGAAAGATCCATGAGCGAGCGGCAACTGGAGGAGTTCGCATCGACCAAGATAAAGGGTAAACCGGAACACGTATCCAAATGAGGATGCGTGGAGGAATGACCGATGCTTCATCACTCCACAATGCTCAAAGCACTTACGACGGCCTTACTTTTGGTCGCAATCACAACGACAACATGGGCACAGTCAGCACCCAGTGCCCTCAGCCAGGAGACGGCCTTTCTTCGCGCTTTTGACGGGCAGTTTACCGGAACTGGTAGGTTGGAGCGTGCCAATGGCTCAGACCACACGCTGACGTGCGAATTCAAAGGCAATAGCGTCGGGCGGCAGGCTGTCTTTGACGGACGCTGCACGACAGCGATCATACTTGGCATATCGATGCGGATCAGTATCCGATATGACGCAGAGACGAGGCGCTATTTGGGCTCGTTTCACGAGAGCATGGGCACCATTGCAGTCCTTGCCGGCTCTCGGCAGGGCGAGACGCTTTCGCTCTCTTTTACCGAGACGGCAAAGAGTATTCGTCCCAATCCACCCGCACGACTGACGATCACACGAAGAAATCACGACATAGTTTTGGCACTTCGCAGAACAAAGCCAGGTCGGGGTCAAAACCTTGACCTTGTGTTGCGCCAAAGCTGAAGTCCACCATTGGCTCACCTGCAAGCGCTCATCTGATGAGAGCCCGCCTCGAGCAGCAACACCGCCTCACGCGTATCATTTTCGATTGCGTCATCGTAGGAGTCTATCAAGAAGGCAAGTATTCGGTCGGCATGGCGCGTCAATATTGCGGAACGGTCGCTTGGATCCGCGACCGAAACGAGGACTTCGATTACGCAACGAGACGTTCTGTCCTAACCATGAGGCGGATCGACAAACCCTCGCGTCTCCATTCGCGAGAAATCTCGCCACCGAGCTGGCTGCGGACCGTCGCCTTGGTGAGGATACTGCCAAAACCATCACCATCGGTTTGCCGCTCGACCCGCGGCCCGCCGATCTCGGTCCACGTCAGGATAAAGTGCTCCCCATCCTCGGCGCATGCTATATCGACGCGTCCGTCCGAGGTGGAAAGAGCTCCATATTTCGCGGCGTTAGTTGCAAATTCATGCAGCAGCAATGCAAAGCTCGTGACCGCGCTGCCGCTAATAGTGACATCGGGGCCTGTAACGATGGCCCGCGATCGCCGGTTGTCGGTGCTGACATCGTAGGGCGCCACAATCGTCTGGATCAAGGCGTGCAGCGTGGTTGTCTGCTCGTTGCGACTGGCTGCGTCAGACGTGCGAGGAACCGTCAAGGCATGCGCAAGCGCCAATGCGTTCAATCGGGCCGAAACAGCGGATGCGAGTTCGCCCGGTGTCGTTGCGGCTCGCGCGCTTAAGGACACAACGCTGCTTGCAAGACTGAACAGATTTTTGACGCGGTGGTCCATCTCCCTGATCAGCAAATGTTGCTGCTCTTCCGCGCGCCGGCGCTCGGTTATATCGCGAGCGATCTTGGATGCACCGACTACGCGGCCTTCGCGATTTTTGATCGGCGACACCGATAATGATATTTCGACGAGACTGCCATCCTTCCGGCGTCGGATCGTTTCATAGTGGTCGATGCGTTCGCCACGGCGGATGCGAGCCAGGATCTCTGGCTCCTCGTTCTGTCGATCCAGAGGAATAAGCATGAGGACGGGCTGGCCGGTTGCTTCCTCCGCCGTGTAGCCGAACAGACGCTCGGCGCCACGGTTCCAGTTGACGATTGTGCCGTTCAAATCCTTGGCGAGGATCGCGTCGTCGGACGATTCAACGATTGCAGCAAACCTTTGGGCTGCCTCTTCCGCAACGGTCCGTTCGGTCAGATCGACGAGCATATTGACTGCGCCGCTAAGATTTCCGGCGGCGTCGAAGATCGGAGTTGGAAATGCGAGGAAAGCCACACGTGTACCATCCGGCCGCTCGGCAACCGATTCCAGCCCTCTGACGGCGCGGCGCTCTTTCAACGCGATCGCCATGGGGCATTCGTCGTGCGGGAGAGGTGTCCCATCGGGCCGGTAGAGCTTCCATGAGCCGCAAAATTCGCTCGCTCCAAGCTCGGGACTGACACCCCACATCACAGCTGCTGCTTTGTTGTAGAACGTGATCCGACCGACAGCGTCAGTCGTATAGACGGCTTCCGGCAGTGCCTCGAGAACATCTTGAAGCGCCAGCGGATGATAGAGCGAATTTGGTTGCGATCCACCTTTAGCAGAAATTTCGGAGGACTCGGTGATCACATCATTCTCGCCAATCGACAGATGGTTCATCGCGTACACTCCGTTTCCCGGCAATGCTTAAAAACCGCTGCGTCATGCGCAGATAGTATGGCCGCGGTAACAAGGCCGAGGATAGGTCTTCTTCACTTACAATTAAAGTACAATCGGGCGGCATCGTAGATGGAACTATTAAGGCGGCAGGACGAGGGATTGTAGATCGAAAAATACTATGGCGATTGGTAGAAATTGTCTTTTTTCGCTGCATAGGTCCATTTTACAGGTGCGCGATGCGACGCCCGCGATCCAGTCATTGAGAAATTCGACCCCAGATTACCGCCGACCGAGACGGCGCCGGAGATCTTATAGGACGCGCCGATACCGATATCGAAAGCATGAATCTCTGCCAGGTTTTCCGAATTTGGACGACTTGGCGATCACGATCAGGTGCGGCATCCTTGAATGAACGCGTGACGCCCTATTCTCTCTCCAAGTGTGCTGAGGCAACGATCGACATGGCGTCGCAGAAAGAGAATTACCTCAGACAGCGCGCCTATCAAATTTAGCGGGAGCGGCGACGGCCGCATGGGGAAGATCTCCGCCATTGGCTGAAGGCGACTTACTTGCCGGAATGGGGCGCCCACAACGATGCTTGAGACCCCACAAACGGCGATATTTCCGTCCTTTTGGCAAGGACGGCGCCGTCGGCGGCAAAGGCAAGCGGGTAAGGGATGCCTAATCGCTCGCGCCGCCAAAGCCGGTGAAGCACGAAACGGGAACCCAAGCCACCCAGTGGCGTTCTGGACTCCTTTCTGAAATCAGGCGTGGCGCCAGCCAAAACAGTTCCCGATTTACGCAGGACCACCATCTGCGCGTCAGATGGCACGGCAATAAGTCCTTGGAGGAATAAATGCAAAACCAATCTCAAGCGGTCGACAAGGCCGTACCGGCTCCCAAAGATCAGCATCTGCGCGATCTCGCCAATTGCATCCGTTTTCTGTCCATGGACGCTGTCGAAAAGGCAAAAAGCGGCCATCCGGGAATGCCGATGGGCATGGCGGACATCGCAGCCGTGCTGTTTTCAGACTTCATGAAGTTCGATGCCGACGATCCATATTGGTTCGACCGCGATCGTTTCGTGATCTCGAATGGCCACGGCTCGATGCTGCTCTACAGTCTTCTGTACTTGACGGGTTACAAAGACATGACGATCGAAGAGATCCAACGGTTTCGTCAGATCGATAGCAGGACGCCCGGACATCCGGAATATCACCACGCGCCCGGGATCGAGACGACCACGGGGCCGTTGGGACAGGGGCTGGCGAATTCGGTTGGCTTTGCTTTTGCCGAACGGATCATGAATTCCACCTTTGGCGACGATCTCGTCGATCATTTCACCTATGTTTTCCTCGGTGATGGATGCACGATGGAAGGCATCAGCCACGAGGCGATTTCGCTCGCTGGCCACCTGAAGCTCGGAAGACTGATCGCCTTCTTCGACAACAATTCCATATCCATCGACGGTGCCACCAGCCTTGCCGAATCCGACAATCAGGCCGACCGTTTCCGTGCATCGAACTGGCACGTGCAGGAAATCAACGGACACGACACAGACGCCATTCGCACCGCGATCATTGAGGCACAGAAAATTACCGACAGGCCATCGATGATTTCTTGCCGAACCATCATCGGCTTTGGTTTTCCGACCAGGGCTGGCACGCAGAAGGCGCATAGCGACGCGCCGGGAGAAGAGGAAATCGCCGGCGCCCGCCGGATCCTCGCTTGGTCCGCCCCTCCATTTGAAATCCCGCAACCGCTGCTCGACAGTTGGCGCCAAATCGGCGCGAGGGGCCGGCAGGCACGGATGGCCTGGGCCGACCGCGTGAAGGAGACGCCGGAAGCGCTTCGAGAAAATTTCGAACGGCGCATGAAAGGGGAGCTCCCTTCCGACTGGCGTCAGGCAATCGTATCGGCCAAGGCCGAGCTGCTTGCCAGCGAGAAGGACCTGGCGACGCGGCAGGCAAGCGGCATCGTGCTCAATCACCTGTTCGATGCCATTCCCGAAATGCTCGGCGGTTCGGCGGATCTGACACCGTCGAACAATACAAAGGCTAATAATCAGGTTGAGATCACGCCTGGCCACTATACCGGTTCCTACGTCCACTACGGTGTTCGTGAACACGGCATGGCGGCCGCAATGAATGGCATTGCGTTGCATGGTGGCCTCATTCCCTACGGCGGAACATTCCTGACGTTTTCCGACTATTGCCGACCGTCCATTCGTCTTGCCGCTATGATGGAAATCCGCACTATCTTCGTGATGACGCACGATTCCATAGGCCTTGGCGAAGATGGTCCGACACACCAGCCGATCGAACATCTGAGTGCGCTGCGCGCCATTCCCCGGCTTGCCGTCTATCGACCGGGTGATCCCATCGAGACTGCCGAATGCTGGGAAGCGATCCTCGACGCACCCAGACGCGCGGCATTGATCGCTTTATCCCGGCAGCCGATGCCTTTTCTTCGGCATGATGCCGGTGGCGAAAATCTCTCGGCGAGGGGCGGCTATATCCTGCTCGACGCCGAAGGCGGAGAGCGATGCCTCACGATCATGGCAACCGGGTCCGAACTGCATCTTGCGAAGCAAGCGCGGGCCGTCTTGCAGGGCGAAGGGGTTCCGACCGCCGTCGTTTCCATGCCCTGCCGCCTGATATTCGAAGAGCAGGATGATGATTACAAACGCAAGGTTCTCGGCGAAACTCGGGCACGCGTTGCCGTTGAAGCAGCGGTGCAGGATTCCTGGGATCGCTATCTGGGACTCGATGGCCGTTTTGTCGGCATGCACGAGTTCGGCGCATCGGGCAAGATTGACGACGTCTACAAGAAGTTCGATATCACGACCGACGCCGTGGTTCGTGCCGCTCGAACGGTCTTAAGAACGGCTTAAGCGCCGAAATCACCCGTACCGCTCATGAAAGCCCAATAGTAGCCGGTGGCCCAACGCCATCGCAGACGATCTTGGTGAGCGCCAGCATCGGAGCAGCAAGGATCGCGCCGTGTACAACCACATCCAAATATTCGAGCGCTTGATCCGAAATATAGCGTAGCGAACGCCTGTGCCCAGAACAGGCGCTTCAGCGCACTTCCGATAAGGCCGGATAAGGAATGGCTCGTCGTGGCACCTTTTCGAACGCCATCGAAGCAGTTCCAATAATCGAAACCTTCGTTCCGGCTTGGCGGCAATAGAGGCAATAAAGCAGACGGCAATTGCCTGCGATCCATCGGTTTGCCCGGAGTCATGAATGGTCACTGTGTGCTTACTTTCGATATACATTGAAAGGCACGGATCAATTTCGAGGCGAGCCGCGTTACATATCCACTGATGCTTACCTTGAACCACGCCAATTCACACCTGCCGCCACCACTTCCAAAGGAGCGGTGGCCCAAGAGAATTGATATTTCAATGGCCCATGCCCGTATTGCCGTTCTCGTGGTCGAGGACGAACCACTAACGAGGATAGACATTGTCAGTGCTCTGGAGGATGGCGGGTTTCTGGTCTTTGAAGCTGCAAACGCCGACGAAGCCATTTTCATCCTCGAACAATATACGGAAATACAAGCCCTGTTCACCGACATCGATATGCCCGGCAGCATGGACGGTCTGAAACTGGCAGCCGCTGTTCGAGATCGGTGGCCGCCCATCAAGATTATCGTGACGTCCGGCCACCAGTCCATTCTGGAAGAGAACCTTCCGGTCGATGGGCGGTTTTTCAGCAAGCCCTACAGCCCTGAGAGAATTATCAGCGCAATACGCGAAATGGTGGCAGCCTGAGCGAGGTCGATACTGATCATCATCCACATTTGCTGAGCTTTCGTTGCCTGCCCACTAGGTCTCAAGGATGAATGCTACTCAGGATTGTATGCCCCAACTATTCAGATTGACTTTATCTCTTTGATTGCGTGCGGAATAAAAGTCCAGCCGACGGGCTATCGTCGTGAAAAGACGAAAAACAAGATAAATCAATGAACTAGGGAACGTTTTCCACTCGCAAGGGTTACCTCCCGGTAATGGCATGCACCTTCGTCTGCCGTACTTTACAGGAGTGTCCCATGAAAATTCGTTCGATCGTTGCCGGCTTGACGCTCACGTTTATGAGTGGCGCAGCCTTCGCTCAGACGACTGCCGCAACCGGCGCAGACGCCGCCATGGCTGGCCCCGGCATCACAATGGGCAAGACGGCAAACGGCGCCCTAAAATACGTCAACATCCAGGACGATGATCTGGTCACGTCGAAGCTGGTCGGCATCGGCATATACAACAAGCAGAACGAAACCATCGGTAAAATATCCGACGTAGTCATCGGTGAAGGCAAGTCGGTGATTGGCGTTGTTGCAAGTGTCGGCGGCTTCCTCGGTATCGGTGAAACCTACGTGGTTCTCGATCCATCCTCGATCGCGCTGGCGCCGGACAACGGCACCTGGAAGGCTTATGTCGACACCTCGAAAGAGGATCTCTCGATGGCCCCGAAGCTCGACTATTCCAAATTGAGGAAATAATGCCGGAGCCAGCTTCGCGTCGGCCCTTTTCCTTCCGACGTTGTTGCACTGGAAACATCCGGCGCTCCAAAAACGTTGGCTCCGGATCACCGCCTCTTCTCCTGTACGGCTATTCCACGCGCGCATGACATGGAGAACGCTAGATCGATGGCGGGCGCCTATCATCGCAAGAATGCTTTCAAGGCCTCCGCCAGAGCCACAGGATTTTCCTCCGCGACATGATGCCCGCTGTCGATCCCATGTCCTTTTATCTCGTTGACCCAAGGCCGCCAGATGTCGATCGGGTTCCCGTACAGCTCCTCCATGTCGTCCTTCGTCGACCACAGGCAAAGGGTCGGACATCGCACTCGTCTTCCCGCCATTCTGTCTTCGAGGTCATGCTGCCGATCGACCGTCAGTCCTGACCGATAGTCCTCCAGCATTCCATGCACGACTGCCGGGTCGTGGATGACATCAAGCAAATCCTGATACGCCTCAACACCCATCTGGTCTGGTTTCAGCCCGCCGTACCACGCGGAAGGATTTGCCGAGATGGCTCGTTCAGGCTTGTCCGGCGTCGCGAAAAAGAACCAGTGCCACCACAGCCGAGCGAACTTCTCGTCAGCACGTTCAAGCGCTTCCAGAATGGGAACGCTGTCGATCACGGCCAGTTTCGTGACGACGTCCGGATGCTCCATCGCCATTCGAAACGCTACATAGCTGCCACGATCATGTCCCGCGACGACAAACCGATCATGGCCTAGCCGCCTCATGAGCTCGACGCAATCCTGCGCCTTGGCGCGCTTGGAAGACCCAGCATGGCCGCTGCTTTGCGGGGACTGAAACGAACGACCGAAACCGCGCAAATCCGGGGAGACGACCGTGAAGAACGGCGACAGCAGATCCGCGACCTGCCCCCATGTCATATGCGTGCGGGGATGACCGTGCAGCAGAAGAAGTGGCGGGCCGGAGCCCCCATGGCGGACGCGAAGCGCTCCAGGTCCGACGTCGATCATTTCCAATTGGAAGCCGCAGAACATGCATTCTCCTCAGTCTCCGGTACGAAGTCGGAGCAAGTGCAAAACACCGGAATACAGCATTAAGAGAAGCAACCCGAGAGCACCCTAGATATTGCGACGTTCCTTCCATTATATAATTTGAGTTGGGTCAGCGGCTCCTCAGCATGTCTTGGCCATTTAGTACGACTTCAGTCGCCGACCTTCGCCGCTGAACGCAGGAATTGCCTTTACTGAGTTGGTGCTGTTGCCGGTGGAGTTGAATTAGCCGCCGATGGCTGGATCGTCGTCTGGGCAGGCGGAACGCGAGAGTCCGATGGACCCACGATAGACCAAAAGCTCCAGGCCAGAGCCGCGACCAGAACAACCGCAAGAATGGCGATCCAAGGAGACCACGCCGGCCGATCAACCGGCGTCGTTCTAAGGTCGAGGCGGGGGTTGTTGGTATCTTTACTCATTGCAACACTCCTGCGGAAGGAAAATCCTTGGCTGCAATAAAGGTTCCACTAGCGATGCGAAATTCGAGTGACCGAATCCGTGCACCGAGTACAACGAAATATTCGCGGGTAGTCCCATCGTCAGATCGATATCGAAGAGCAGATCCACGGCGTCTGAGCAAGGGTCACCAGCTGGTCCTCTATTGCCTTGCTGAGCTCGTGCATCGGAAACAGAGTTATCGGTCGGAACGATGCAGCAGCGACAACGCTCATCACTACAAGCCTTGCCACCAATCATGTCGCCCGCGAGGGGAATCCTGCAATGCAGGAGCGCTTTACGGAGCCGTCGCAGCGGGTACCGGCAGGGGGCTATCAGGTAGGTGCGGGAGATGTCGCCTGGATGAACACATATATGGTCACGCTGTTCATCTTTGGAGCGGTCGTGCTGCTGACTGCGTGGCTGCCGCTGGCTCTGCGTCATATGCCGTTATCGCTGCCGATCTGTTGTGTGGTGATCGGCATGCTTCTGACGTGGTCGCCCCTCGCGCCTCTTCCGCGGATAAACCTGCTCGATAGTCGCAAGCTCACGGAACATCTAACGGAATTCGTCGTGATCGTGGCATTTATGGGCGCTGGTTTGAAGATTGACCGGCCGCTGGGATGGCGGCGATGGGCGATGACCTGGCGATTGCTCGGGATTGCCATGCCGATCTCCATCGGGATGATTGCCCTCCTCGGCTGGGGTGTTCTCGGGCTGGAGCCGCCTCCGCGCTCCTGCTCGGTGCGGCACTCGCGCCTACCGATCCCGTACTGGCGGGATGTCCAGGTCGGACCACCGCAGACCGGCGAGGAAGACGACATCAGATTCGCGCTGACCTCGGAAGCCGGCCTCAACGACGGACTCAGCTTCCCCTTCGTCATGGCCGCTATCGCCGTGACCTCACAAGGAAGCAATCATCATGGATCGATCGCTCATTGGTTCGCCGTTCACGGGTTCAAAACGACCAATCTGCGTCGATCACGTAACCTGTGACATGCTATCACGTGATGGGATTGCAGCGTGATATAGTCAATTGCGTTGATGCTCCCCCGAATGGCTTAAGGAGCAACTCAATTGAACGAAGAGACGGCTGAGCTTTCTGCAGCACTGCTATCGGCGATGGCCAGTCCGATACGGCTCACACTTCTTATGCTCCTCGCAGACGAGGAGCTATCCGTTAGCACCATTGCCGCACGTCAGGGGATCAGCTGTTCATCAGCTTCGCAGCACTTGGCAAAGCTGAGAATGCAACGCTTGGTAACAATTCGCAAGGAGAGGCAAACAGTCTACTATTCCAGTCGGTCGCGGGCAGCAGCCGCGCTTTTACGCACATTGGACGCAATCGTCTTCGACTAGTCCAACTGAACACGCTTCACGGGCTCATCGCAAATTTCCAAGCTCAATGGTGTCGTATTCCCCTTTTTCAAATAGCCATGAAGAGCGCGTTCGCCGTCCATTTGGGCAGCTAAAATAAACCGTCGGTAGATGGTAGAATAATTGCTACCGGTTTGGATGCCACCCCCGATCCGGCCATTGCAGTGTCCGACGAGACTATGCCCCAAGCGGTGTCGTCGGACGCCCCCTCGCCCGGGTGGTCGACAGGTTATCTCAAACCTCAAAAACGAATGAGTCGCATTTGTTGACGCCGCGAGAACGGTCGCCTCCGCATCCGTCTTGTTCCAAAGCGCGGCCAATAACGCTTGCCTTTTACTCTGTTTTGTCACCGCGATGCCGTCGATCGCGTCGGCAACGTTCGCCAATGCGCGAGGAGAACTCAACCGTCTGAGTGACGAGCTGCGGCGGAAAACAGTGACGCGCCTGGCCGACATGGTTGATGGCCAAATTCAGTATCCAACTACTCCCTATGGAGTACATTCATCGGCTATAGAGTTGCGTGACAGCGTCGTCAGAGTATTATTAATATATTTTAATGCACTCAAGAACTAAAAGATATAATAGGTAGTGATCGATAATAAGATAAACCTAGATTGAGGGGAACAATATGAAGCAAGAAGCAATGTCGAAATTTAGACCAGGGCTTTGCTATCCAAAGAATAGAAGTATTCGGGCGATCACAAGAAGAATAAGGGCCACACTAAAGGTTGGGGGTATCGACCATGAACGGGCAGTCATTAACGAATGAGAAGTTTGCTTCAGAAACAGCGGCGCGCATCATTTCAGTTCGAACACCGGATTCATTGAGGCCGTTTGTTGCCTCGGGGATCGCCGGCGCTGCGGAATCAGAGGACTATGTCCTTCTGATCGACTCCAGGGCTCTGGACCGCGAGTGCCTCTCAAGAAGTCTCACCGACTATGACGACAGCATGAATATCGTCACCGTAGCGTCGTTCGAGGAATGGCAGATACGGGACATGCAGGTCGCACCGTCAGCCATTCTCTTCATGATTGGCGGACGCAAGGTTTCCGACTCCGAAATCAGCACGAAGATTTGCGCCTTGGTGGAGAGATTCAAGGCGAGTCCCGTGATCGTCGGCGCCGACAGCGACGAGCTCGCACAGCTTTTGCAAGCACTGGAATGCGGTGCTCGCGGCTATATTCCGACCAGTGTCGACGTCAAGGTCGCAGCGGAAGCCGTGGCCCTTGCACGTGCTGGAGGTGTATTCGTGCCTGCCAGCAGCATTTTGGCTGCCAAGGAGTCGATTACTCCCGCCGCGAACAGGAGTTGCTGCCTCGACAGTCTGTTCACTCCGCGCGAGGTCGTTGTTGCCGAGGCGCTGAGGCGCGGCAAGGCAAACAAGATCATTGCCTATGAAATGGACCTTTGCGAGAGCACCGTGAAAGTTCATATCCGCAACATTATGAAGAAGCTCAATGCGACGAACCGTACGGAAGTTGCCTACAAGATCAGGGAACTCGTGCAGTAACGCTTTCATCGCGCCGGCGAGCTTTGGTTGCTGCCAACCATGTGGCATTGCTAAAGATAGCGGTCGTCGGCGTGAACTTGATATGGCGACAGACGAAGCGTCCTAAGTCAAGGCATTCGTCATCGCCAACGTCGGATCTTAGTCCTTGAAAAGATTGAAGCCGCTGGCCTAGGCCAACGCTGGCCCGCTAGGGCAGCACTACAATTTCACGACATTCCGGCGCTTGCCGGTTTCGTTCTGTGCAGCATTTCTGCGCAGCATTCAAGTAAATGCGGCCTTAAGAATTTCAAATGGACGCCCAACTGCGGCGGAGACTTGAGCTCGCCTGTGACACTTGTCTGTGACAAAGGTCAGCCTCTGCGATTTTCTCTTCTTACAGTTCTTTTTGAAGCGGAGAGCGCATGGGCGGCGTTCGGCCCATGGGAGAAGAGCGCCTCGACCCCGCGCAGATCCGGGCTGCGCGCGCGATGCTGGGTTGGTCCGGGTCACAACTGGCAAAGAAAGCCGACATTTCCTTCTCGACGATCCGCCGAATGGAAATTTCCACCGCAAAGGTTCGAAACGAAGCCCTGACGCGTGTCCGCCAAGCCTTTGAGCTTGAGGGGATACGCTTCCTTCGCGACGGCAAAGGACGAATCTCCGTCGGATTGGGCGATAAATCACACCCATGAATGGGATGGACTTTGCCACACATCGGCGGACGGCTATGATGGCCCCGCCGCCCGAGCAGGATGTGCATCCGGTTCAATACTGATCTGGTCGCGCCCCTTCATTTTGGCGGCGTAAAGTGCGAGATCGGCTCTTCGGTAGAGCTCACCGACGTCATCGCCACGCACGGCACAGGCGATACCAGCAGAAAACGTATAGCGAAAGCTAGCGTGCTCAGGTAGCGGCCGTGACTGCCGCACCGCAAGCAGCATACGATGGACGATCACCTCCGCGTCGTCCGGGGTCGTGTTCGGAAGAATGAGGACGAACTCTTCACCGCCGACCCGCCCGAAAATATCCGTCCTGCGGACCAGTCTTTGCAGCGTGATTGCGAAATCCTTCAGGATCGCGTCGCCAGAAGCGTGGCCGAAGCGGTCGTTGATGTATTTGAAATTGTCGAGGTCCAGCACGGCAAGACATCCAACCGGCTCCGCAACGCCGCCATGGTTGCGCACGAGCTCGTCAAGCTTGGACATGACGAACCGCCGGCTGGGAATCCCTGTCAATTCGTCTGTCTGTGAAGCCTTGAGCGCGAAGTCACGATCTTGCCGGAGTGTTCTTTCGTCGGACCGGATGGAGGTGATGTCACTTGCAACACACAACATCCAGCCGCTGGGCTGCATGGTCTCCGTCATCCAGAGCCAGCGGCCGTCATGGAGATCCGTCTCGAATGCCCGAAACCCGCTCTTGCCGCGCCTGGCCAGCGTTGTCAGCAACCAGCTCTCGAAATCGTCGGTGTTGATGATCGTTCCACGACTAGCATGGAAGTTGCGCCGCATGAGCTCTGGCCATAGCGGATACTCATCCTCGTCTATGAACCACGCCGCGCGAAACGCGCGGTTGGAAAAGCGAACACGGTCATCCTGGTCGTAGACCGCGACCAGCACCCCCGCGGCTTCCATCAACTGCGCAACCTGTAGCATCGTTTCATTATCGACCAAGGCCGTCATGCCCTCAGAATGGATCGTCTCCTCCCAAGCTTTAATCGTGAGCGACGAAAAAACAAATAGGTCGGCCATGCAAAACCAAACAAGCGCCCGAGACCGGGCGGGAAACGTCTTACGCTCATCGTGATCTGCACAGGGCCTGCGGGCGAAGTTCACACCGCAAACGGCAAGTCAGCAAAGCTGGATACCGGGTGCTAATCAACGATCGCCGGCAATGCGATGCCGTTGCGACTGCGTGAAGCGGTCTCGAACATACGCTTTACAGAGTAGCTTCACGTTACGAAACGTCCCCAGTCCCAGATGGCTACCAAGCCTCATGACCGTCGTTTGCGAGATCAACATCAACCGTCATTTCGATCACGTTCATGCGTTGATCAATGCAGACCAGCGGCAATTCGATGCGGTGATCCTGTTCGGCACGGCCTTTCGCGAGGAAACGCTGGGTGATCGACGGCTTGGCCCAGGTTTCCCGCCGATGTTCGTTCTTGCGAGAGACAGCCAAATCCCCGGCGTCCCCGCCATCGCCTGCAATGCCGAACTCGCCCTCAGCGAAATCGTCGACTATCTGTTCGACAAGGGGTATCGCCGTCCGGGCTTCATGGCCGGCGCAAGAGCCCTGTCGACGGCACTTGGAAGGCGCCATCACTATGCAAATTTCTGGCGACAGAAGGGCGTCGCGAACGTCGTTGAATTGACCGCGGAAAGATACAGCGCACAGGCCGGCGCGGAGGCGGCACGCATTTATTTGAGCACGACTGCACCCGGATCGCGCGTCGACGTGTTGATGTGTGAAAACGACATTTTGGCGCTGGGAGCGATGGATGTCGCCCGGAGCGAATTCGGTCTCGAAGTCCCGCAAGACCTGGCAGTCGTCGGCTTCGACAATATCGAGCTCGGCGGCGCCCCTCCCTATGGACTGACGAGCTACGAACAGCCTGCCGACGAGATGGTCGACGCCATTGTCGCAATGATCACCGGAAAGCGCCCGTCTGAAACGGTCGTCCTACCGGGACGTATTGTGCGGAGACTATCAGCTTAATCGCCGAATCCGGGGCCATCGACGATCACCGCCCCGCATGGGGTGGATCGTCTCGCCAGCGACCCAGAGCACGACCCGCGGCTCTGAACCGCCCTCGCTCACATGCTCGATCGCCTTTGATCATAACAATGATCTGTGCGGTCGTGAGGCGCCCAACCTGGCCTTGATGCACGAACGAATGCGACCGGGCTGAAACATGTTTCAACCCAGTCGCATGATCGAAAGCTCTTGGCGCCGACGTTAGGACGCCAATGCGTAGAGACGGGACCCGGGGACAGCGGCGCTGCGTGTCTTGAACCGATGCACCAAGTCCGCGAGGTTTTCCGTCTCCTGCGTCAGGCTCTGGGCAGCCGCCGTGGTTTCCTCCACCATGGCTGCATTCTGCTGAGTGACCTTGTCCATCTGATCGCCGGCGGCCGAGACCTCTCTCAGGCTGGCGGCCTGTTCACGCGCGGCAACCGCGATTTCCGCGACCGTGCTGCTCATCGCGCTGACTTGCTCGACGATCTGTGCAAGCGATGTTCCGGATTCGCCGACGAGCTCCACGCCTGCCTTGACCTGAGCGGAAGACGTTGAGATCAACGCCTTGATCTCTCTCGCGGCACTGGCTGATCGCTGCGCCAGTTCTCGCACCTCTTGAGCGACGACGGCAAAACCTTTCCCTGCTTCGCCGGCGCGTGCTGCTTCCACACCGGCATTAAGGGCAAGAAGATTGGTCTGGAAGGCGATCTCGTCGATGACGCCGATAATATTGCCGATCTTGGAGGATGAACCTTGAATTTCAGTCATGGCCGCGATCGCGCGGGCGACGATCGCCCCGCCGTTCTCGGCATTGGCACGCGCGGTGGCAACCGCGTTCTGAGCATGGCTTGCCCCTTCCGCCGTGCCGTTGACGCCTCGTGTCACATCGCCGAGAGCAGCCACCGTTTCCTCGAGTGAAGCGGCTTGCTGCTCCGTGCGACGGGCAAGATCGTGAGAGGCTGTCGAGATTTCCGAAAGGCCCGATTTGATCGTACCGACCGCACGGATGACGGAATCGAGAGCCTCCTCCAGACTGGAGACCGAGTTGTTGAAATGGTCCCGGATACGGACATAACGACCGTCAACCTCGCCGACACGTACGGTAAGGTCGCCCTTCGAAAGTGCATCGAGGCCCAGAGAGATCTGCTGGAAGGCGTGCTCCATCACCTGCGCATCGGCAAGCCGCTCGGCTTCCTGGCGCAGGCGCTCTTCTTCGGCCGCAAGGCGAGCCCGTTCGGCATTGGCTTCCGCGATGACCTTGCCGCGTCCCGTCTCCTGGAAGACCTTCAGCGAGCGTGCCATGGCGCCGAGCTCGTGACGATGTTCGGTACCGTCGACCACCATTGTGTCGTCGCCGCGAGCAAGCCGCTCCATCGTCCGCGCCATCTTACGCACGGCCGAGGAAATCAGCTGACCGACGAAATAGGCGAGCACGAGACCAATCACGATCAACAGGCCACTGAACATGAGCGTCGAGCGCGTGGCGGAGGCGACCGTCGTATCGACCGAGCCATCGAGCGACTTCTGCCCATCGATGACCGTGGCCTGCAGATTCTGGAAGCCCGTCGCGATTTTCGGTGCCAGAACATCAAGTTCGCTCGCGCGGATCTTGTTGGTCTGCAGCAAGATATCCCTCACGTCGCCAAGACGGCTCGTGTAGTTCTGCATCAACTGACCGGCGCCTAGAACACGCTTGTGCTGCAGTTCACCCTTTGCCACCTTGGCGGCAGCATCGTTCAAAGCCATCGCGTCGTTCAGCGCCGATTGCGCGATGTCGTAAGATGCAAGATCGCCGGAGTAGATGAAGCGCTCCGAGAAATAGAGGCTGCGATTCAATGCCTCGAGTGTTGCGCCGGTCGCATGCAGGAGAGCGACGTCGTTCTGCCGCCAGGCGCTGCGCATGACGTCATTGAGCGCGATACTGGTCCAGGGGCCGAATTCGGTAACCTTGGAGATCAAGGCTTCGCGCCTTGCATGCAGGGAGACGATCTGCTCGAAGGCGGTGCCATAGGCCGCTACATCCTGGCGGATCGTTGCCATTCCCGCCTGCAGGGCGTTGTTTTCTGCGAAGCGCTGGTCGTCGGCGGCAAATGCCTTAACCCCCACACGGAACCGGTTCACGACATCCTGCGTCGGGCTGGATCGGAAAGCTTCCACCGACATCTGAATTTCGTGCAGCTGATTGCTGTAATCGGAAATCGCAAGGCTCTGGCCGGCGGTGCTGCGGTAAGAGGAGAAGATAGACGAAAGTCCGTCCATGCCGGAAATCGCACTGACCGAGAGTAGGCTCATGAGCAGGATCAGCGGCAGGAAACCGGCCGTTATCTGCGCGCGGATGCCAAGTTTATTCCAAAAGCGCAACATCATAATCCTCGTTTGCTCACTGGGTCTTCGGCAAGTATTGGGCGATGTTCTGGGGCGTGACGAGCTCGAAGGGCACGTTGTTTTCTCGTGGCACCTTCTGCCCGTTTATGAGCTTGATTGCGGCGTCGACCGCTGTAGCGCCCTGCCCGGAGGCACTCTGAAGGATGGTGACGTCCAGATCCCCGGCTTGCATCGCCGCCAGCGCATCGTCGGTCGCATCGACGCCTGCGACGACGACGTCCTTCATCGACATACCGTTTCGCTTCATGGCACGGATGGCGCCGACCGCCATCTCGTCGTTGTTGGCGATAACAGCGTCGAACTTCACGCCGGCCGACAGCCATTCCTGCATTTGCTGATCGGCGTAGTCGCTCGACCAATAGGCCGCCTGCCGCTCCACGATCTGGAGACCCTTGCAATCAGGTGTGGCGATGACATTGTCGATGTCCTGCGTGCGTGCCCGCGCGGCTGCGTGGAAGGGTTCGCCCATCAGCACCACGAGGCGTCCCTTGCCTTTCAGGAGTGAGCAGACTTCCTTCGTCTGCATAGTTCCCGATTCGGCTTCGTCTGACGCGACCACGACCTGGTTTTCCGGCAGATCCGACAGGTTCGAGGGGACGTTATTGATATAGACCAGCGGAATATGGGCATCGGCGGCAAGCTTGGTCATCTGCGGGCCGAGGTCGCCATCGGAGACGGCCAGGATGATGGCGTCGACCTTATCGGCTATGAACTGCTGGACCTGCGCCTTCTGAGCGTCGTTGTCGCCTTTGGCGTTCTGCACGACAAGTTTCAGCCCAGAAATCGTCTTTCCCTGCGAAAGGACTCCGTTGAGCAATGCGGTTCTGAATTTATCCAGACCGGACATCGATACGCCGATCGTCTGTGCGCTTGCAGTCGAGGCGGATATCGCCATCACGAAAGCAGCAAGTATGGCTTTTCTCATTATCCATCTCCGTAAGACGCGCACCGCGTTGAAGATTTATAACGAGTTTTTAGTTAAATTTTACTTTACGATAACCAAATTACTTAAGAATATCATCACATACGGAGCGTGACTGGTCCGCTATATATTCATTTTTAGAATATTTTACTTAGCTGCATTATTTGTTGGTAATATTCTCTACCCTGCAAAACATCGCCTTTGAGCCATAGCGACAACAGCGAAATGCCATCACCGATCGGTGCGGCGGCAATTCAGCTCTCCTTGATTGCAGCATTGCAACGCCTGTATGATTCAACGATGCCGATAGCGCCCGGTGCTTGCGGGTTGTGGCGAATCGCGGACAGGATCCGGGGGGCTCCAAATTGGCCATTCCCATAGTCTGTGAACCCGAACCTGCGCTATCCCATGATATGCCGGATGGCTTTTGAAAGGCGCAAAAGGAACTCAGGTCTCGACGAGGCGACGAGTTTCCACGACAGAATGGTCTTCGCCATGCGACGGGGCAGGATGCCTGTCGAAAGAAACCAGGCTGCCTGCATCGCACGGCGGCGTCCGGATACGTTCATTTCCAGGCTGGCAACCGCGCCGGCGGTCGCCAGGGAAAGCCTGGAATCGCCGGCGACGGGGTGCTGGTCCCTATCGATGCAAAGCGACGCCAAACGCTCCTCCAAATGGACGGGATCATGAAGGCCGACATCCGGCGGCACCTTGAGGCCGATCTCCGTCGCCTGATCCGACAAGGCTTCCAGCCGATGAAAATCATGCTGTACGCGCCAGCGCGCGCGTTGGCCAAGCCTCTCCGCAAAGACCGAATGGTTGGCGCCATGTATGCGGTAGGCACCAAGGCAGTCGTCGATAGATGTCACGTCGCCATGCAGCGGCGCGACGGTTGCCAGATACCCGTCTGCCCCTTGTCGGAAATCCTGCTCGGGAACCGGCATGATCCTGTCCAGGACCGAGCGCTTGAACGCCAACCCGCTCGTGACGGTCGTCTGATAGCGCCCTCTCTGCAGCAGCTTCGGGGTGACGTCGCCGGAATCGAAGGGCAGCTCCGGAGGCGGAAACACATCCTGCACATGCATATGCTCATCGACGATATGCAGCCTGAACTGCACCTGGGCTGTTTTGTCCTCCCAAGCATCGACGACCTCGGATATGGCGTTTGGATAGAGATAATCATCGGCATCGAGAAACAGCACGATCTTGCCGCTGCTCGATGCAAAGCCAGTGTTGAACGCTGCGGCATGGCCGCCGTTCACCTCCCGCAGACGCGTCTTGATCCGCGAGCCATAGGAAGCAACGACATCGGCGGTGTCGTCCGTTGAGGCATCATCGACGACAATAACTTCCGTATCGTCGTAGTTCTGCTCCAGAGCGCTGTCGATGCTGCGCCGGAGAAAGCGGGCGTAATTGTAGTTCGCAATAACAATGGAAACTGGAACACGGTCTTGGACGGAATACATCGCATTGAACCTCGCAGATCTGCTTTGGTCGCGGCGAACCTTCTCATTCAGGTCCTTGTGGATAGATCCGTTCCCGGCAGACGCGGCTTTCGGGGCGCAAATGCTGTCTCAGAGACATGCCGACCAACGGGTGCCAGGGATCATGCTCGATCCGTTTGCACCGTTACGAACCTCTTTAGTTTTGTGGCTTTTGAATGACTGGCCAAGAAATCCGACGACCTCGTCGATGCTTTCTTCGAATGGCCAAGCGTTACGACGACCGCGCGCGCTTGATTGACGTGGACATGACTAGTCGATGCCATTCTGCTCGCAAGATGGCAGGTACATGCTGCTTTCGAGTAGCCGGGCAGGCCCCATGACTGCCCATTCGGGTGGGTTAAATAAACCTCTGGTAGGTGGTAGGATGCTTGCTACCAGGTTGGATGCCACCCCCAACCCGGCCAGTGCCGCGTCCGACGAGACTACACCCCCAGCAGTGTCGTCGGACGCACCCACGCACAGGCGTTGGGTCATCTCAATTCTCAAAAACAATTCTGCTGTCTTCGTTGAGCGCGACAAGCGGGAGAATTTGCCAACTGGCGCGCTAAAAGGTCACGCAAGCGCCGCCTTTGGGAAGGGCCAGGCGGGGACACTCTGCAATACTGGCCCCTTGTATCTTGTATTTTGTATTTTGCACGAACACTCCGATCGCAGATCGCGTAACCCCAGTTGACCAGTTTCTTCGATACGTCGTCCCCGAGATTGCTTAACCGGGTAGGTGCGCCCGCAAGGGACGAGACTTCGGCTGGCGGACAGGGCAATGCATTATCAGGCGCAAGCTTTGAGGGATCCGTATCGATACCCCAATAGGCACCGAAGCGGCCGTACCCTTGCATGGAGACAAGAGACGCCTCTTCAGTCAGCGCTCCGGCTTCGAAGCGACCAATGAGATCGCGACGACGTAGCGCCCTCACCTGATTATCCGACACATCCAGGATCCGGCGAAGCTGACTGACCCAGTGGAAAGCAGGGCAATCGCGTATGAGATGGGATCGTTGATGCGATACCCCTTCTCCCCTCGGGGAGAAGGGGTATCGCATCAATAAGGTTCATGGACCATCGCCTTGTCGGGCAGGCAATTGCCGCGACCAGGGTCATCGATGTCTTCAATGCGAGAAGAGAAGACGATCCTTTGCGGATTGGGAGCCCGCCGCATAGAAGCGACGAAACCAGGCGTCTTGCCCGGCAGCCGGGGGCCGCGCGAGCGTCAAGCTGTTGGGTGCGCCCGAACCCTGCATTGCGGCGCGAAAATGCAGATGGTCGAATATCCGCAGGGCCTCGATGGCGTAGGATGTCGCAACCCGCTGATCCTCGATCATGACAAGATTGTCGCCATTGCCCGTTTCGCCGCTCGGCGACAGATTGGATGATCCGGTGAACACCTTGGCGGTCGGCAGGTTGAAGTCTGTCACGACGAACTTGTCATGCTGATGAATGCCGCTTCCACCACTCCATTCGGTCTTGAAGGGCTCCGGCGCATGGCTTGCGAGATAGCTGAAATCCACCAGGCCGACAGTGCCGTCGGGCTTGCGGATTTCGAGCCCCCCTTCCTTATCGGAAATGCCATAGCTGAACACGTCCTTGCCTATCAGCCGATCGACCGCCTGGCGCACCGAGCCCGACCGGATCTGATTGAGGAAGGCGATTGCGTAGAACACCGATGACGACGCCTGGTCGATTGCCGCACCCACGGGACTGAGCGACAGATCGCTCGACTTGTGCGGCGAGAAGCAGAAATGCGCGGCGGGCATGCCGGCGGCCTGAACGAGGTTCCACTTGCTGCTTATGCTGTCCTGGCTGAAGGCCGCCAATCCCTGGAAGGCCAGATCGAAAGCGCGGCCAAACAGTTCGGCCGCGTCGCTCGAATGAAACACGAGCGCATTGTTTGCCTGTATGTAGAGACCCCGGTAACTGAAATTGGTGGAGCCGAACAGCACTTTGATGGGTTGGCCTCCGCGCCGGACGATAAAGACCTTGTTGTGCTGCAGGTTCTTGAAATGCATCCGTTTTACGGCATTCGATCCAGCCGAAACGGCGAGGCGCGCAGCCGCCTGAGATTCAGCGCTGCCAGCTGGTTTGTGCGATCCCGAATTGTCTATGACGGCGCGAACCCGCGTACCGCAACTCTCAAGTTTGGCAACGATGTCGCGTTCGTTGAAATCATAGGCGAAGACATCGATGGCAAGATTGGGATCGTTCACCACCTCGTCCAACAGGCCGAATATGAGGTCATAGGCTTCGAAGCCGAGCCATTGATAGACGTCGCCCTGCAGCTTCGTAAATGTCAGGCCCTGATCAGGATCGCTCGGAATCACATTCGGATTGTTACCGAATTTATCGGCATAGGCCTGCGAGGAGGCGAAGTTGCGGGTGAAACCGACGTCGAGATAGTCGCTGTACGTCATGCGATCGAGCGAGATCGGAAGCTCGGCGACCTGATCGCCGCTGCGCAATGCGCCGGCGGCGTTCATGTGCATTTTGGTCACCCTATAAAGATAGTCGCCATCCGTTGGATCATAGGGAAAATCGATCCAGCGGAACTTCTGGAAGGGCGCAGAGGTCGACGGAAAATTGCGGAAGCCGTCGACGCCCTTCCCTCCAGGGGTATTGTAGTCAAAATTCAAGCGGTTCTTCAGGGTCACATAATCGGCCGAACCCGGACTCTTCACTTCGATCGCGAAGCCGACGAAATCATCCTCGGGGTCGGTAACGTCCATCCCGATGAGACACATGCGTTCGCCTCGCCAGAGTTTGATCGCAAGGCTGCCGTTGGTACCTGTGTTCGCAAAAGCCATCTCAATCCCCTCGTTTCGTTGTAAAGAAGGTGATGCTCGTCTCACATGCGTGAATGCTGAAGGCTGCGAATGCCTGTTAAGATCAGACTAGAATGGTTCGGATACGTCCGAGACCATGGGCACGCTGTCGTGGAAATCAGCGACAAGAACCAGATTGAACACGGTCGGCACCCATGGATCGGGATAGCTTCCCTCAGGCGCGCCGAGCGCCTGCATCAATCCGGGAATATGGCCGTGATGCCAGCAGATCAGGATCGTTCTGCCGTCAAATTTAGGTTTGGAAAGCAGCGCCTCGGCCAAGGCAGCATAGTCCTCATCGGCATAAGGTGTGTGCAATTCGAGGCCTAATGCATCGGCGAGAGGCTGCACTGTCTGAACGGGTCGCTCGCTGTGTTTCGATATGGCCGCGGCGAATATGAAATCGGGGAGACCAAAGGTTTCAGGATACCAGGTGACAAGGGCCTTAGCCCGATCCTGACCTTCAGGTGACAGATTTGGGTCGGCCTGGTCGTCGGGCTTTTCGGCATGCCGCATGATCAATATTTTGACAGGCGCCATTTCATCCCTCCTTGGCTGCCGTCACCTACAATCACTACCTTAAACTGGATTCACGATATTCGCTCTGCAACCAAGAGCAATGCCAATTATTGGCTTTAACAAAAGTTTCATCCGGCTGCGGTCTTTGCAGCAGCCAACTGACTTGCTGCCTTTGATGGCGTCGCGCCCGTAGGGACCAAAGCTCCGGATCATGGAGACGTGGCTCCCGGCGTATTGGGAACCGGCGCAGGCTTTTGAGGACTTGCCACCTGAGGCGTGTTGGCAGCGCCGGAACCTGTTTGCGCTGGTCCAGGTGCGGCGGAGGTCTGTGATTGACCCTGCTTTGAATTCGTTGCGCCGCTGCTCGGCGGCGCCTTCATGGTTGCCGCCGTATAGAACTGAAAACAACCGAATATGATGAGGATGACGACGAGCACGCCGTAGACTTTGCCGACAATTTTCCGAACCCGATTATAGTCCGACACGCTTTTCTGGATCGGCTTCTCGCTGAACTCCTCAATTTCAGAGGCAGTGAGCACCTGGTTCAATCGCAGGGTCCATATTGTGCGTGCCTTGTCCTGGCCTGCAAAGTAGCTGCCGTTCACGAATGTCTGGACGCAAAACGACAAGATCAGGAACGCAGCGGCACCAATGGCAAATAGGCCAGCAATCCAGGCGTTGGGTGTCCTCGAGGCGTCGGAGAGAATCTTGATCACGAAGGGAGTGGTGGCAACGGCGAGATCCTTCCACAACGCACCCGTCATATCTTGCGCTCGCTGGGTCGCTTTCTGCGCCTCGTCCACGACTGTCTTGCGCAAGTCGGCAAGGGCCTTCAAGGTTTCCTTGCTACCGGCCTTCACATAGGCCGCGTAGGCGGCCTTCGCGGATTCAAGACTCCCGTCTCCGAATGCGGCGAGTGCCCCTTGACGATAGCTGCGCGCCCACTCCGCCGCGAGCAGCACGTGACGGGTCTCCGTGTCCCTTTCACCGCCTGTAAACACCCAAAGCACACCGTCACTAAGCCGCTCAAACAGCGTCACCAACTCGACAGCTGAGGCGCTGACCTTTCGGCTGGGCGGGCCGGAAAGCTGATAGACCGTGCTGGCAGCGTCCTTGTAGACTTGGTCTGAAAGCGCCGCCATGAGCCGGGGAGCCGCCAACAAGCGCCAGGCCCCGAAGGTCTGCGAGGATAGCTGCGGGTGATCCTGGAGCAGCCATGGTCGTATGTCCCCGGGCACGAGCCCTATGCTGCTTGCATCATGACTTATGCTTCGAGGATTGGGGAATTCCTTCACCCGATCGAATGGGATTAGAGGCTGCTCGGTCCAAGGCTGAAACCTCGCACCATAGGAGGTGAACGCCTGATCCGCAGTCAGGTCTGCAACGCACACATGAAGGCAGCTATCCAGGTTTTTTGCCGGGCTGACCAAGGATTTTCCGTAGAAAAGCCGAAGAACGGCAGCATCCATGACCTTGTTGAGCGTAATGGCGAAAACCGTGTTCGCAAGCGGCACATCGCCATCATTGAGGGCGATGTCCGTACCATCCCGTCTGATCGTGACGGAGCTCAGGAAAGCAGGAATATTGGCGCGCAACGTCTGCCACTCCGCGCGCAAACCCGCATCATCAAGTCTTGCCCTGATGGTGATCAGCTCCGCGTGCTCCTCGACCTCCTTCGTCGGACGCGTGCGAAGAATAAGATCGAGGATCTCAGTTGGGGTCATCGGTTTCAACCACCAGCTTGTCGTGGATGATGATCATGCCGTCGTCGGTCTTTTCGATCAGCGCGCGGAATTCGTGCGGCACCCGGATCTCGATACCGTTTGCGGTCTTGTAGTACAGGGTCTTTGGTCCCTTCACCTGATCGGGAACAAGCTTCATCGGCACCCCTGAGATTCGCTCGACGCTGAGGGCACGGTTGAACTTGGCGAGCAAGGCGTTGTCGTCCGCAAGCTTGTGCCCGACGACTGTCTCGAGAAACGACCGCTGTTCCTCGCTATCGATCTTGCCGCCGCCCGAAGCAGCATCGTATGTCCGCTTGGTCAATTCCTTGACCACCTCGCCATCGACCAGGTCCGGATTGTCGCCTATCACCTTGCGCGTCACATCCACGAGCTTCTTCGTCAGCTCCGCGTCGCTCAACGTCTGGCGCGCGCCAAGAAAGGCTTCGAAATATTGCGCGACCTTTTGCTGGTTGCGCCTGTCCAGCACCGTCAGCTCGCCGCCCTTGTCCGTGAGTTTGATGAGGGCCGCCTTTTGCAGCGCCGCCTTGTTCTGGACAAAGGTTCGCTGAATGGCTTCAAGACTGACCATCTTCCGACCGCCACTGCCATCCTTCAGGTCGTAGGCGACGACAGTTTCATCGTCATATTTGAGAAGCGCGAACGATCGCTTTGCCTTCGCCCTCAGGACAAATAGCAAAATCGCCCCTTCAGCGGCGGTTCCACCATGATGGCTCTGAAAATCCTCGGCCAGCTTTTCGCTTTCCTCCTGGAAGAGCCCTCCGTTCGATGCGATGCGGCCAAGACGCTCACGTGTCGAAGATGCATCCGAAAAAGCATAGGGCAAGCCGCCGTTCACGGACCTGATACGGTCGACGAAAAAACTCTCGAACTCGCCGGGATTGACTTCCTCCAGCTTGATCAGGCCGTTCTTCGGCCCGACGAGATGGAAGATCATCCTTTCGATCTTGAGCTCATTCAATTCGCTGTCATCGAAAAAAGCCAAGCGCCCCTCCCAAACCCACCGGTGAACACTCAGAAAATAGGATCAAAGTAATATAAGGCGATCATCAAGCCTGGATGACGTTGCTCGTGCAGCCATGCTTTGTGCCACATCCCGAGACACATGGTACGGTGCTCAATGGTACTGTCGGCGCAGCCGTCCAGCCGGCAACCGCGCTTTCGAGATGCACTGCCAAACTCGTCGCACTCGAATGAGACGCCGTCGCCAGAACATCGCCGCCTGCGACGACCTGCGCCGGCGTGATGAGCGACCATGCTCCGTGTTTCCATAGGGCACCTGCGTGTGCCGCGACCGCGACCGCCGTCGGGTGGCTGATCGACGTACTGCCGTGCTTGTTATCCGGCCCAAAGCTATAGAACAGCCTTGCATGCGCAGCGATCGTAGCGGGAGGCGAGCCCTTATGGCTCATGTCGGCGCCATGATGAGGAACCGTCAGTGCCGTTAAGGCATGAGCCGGGCCGCCGCCGATCTCGCTATAGCCTGCGTCACCCGTCAAGAGCCAGCTGGCCTGATAATTATCGTCGTCAAGGTAGCAGGCGATCCCATTGCCATTCCGCGAGGTGCCGCTGCAGCGCTTGATCGATAGGGTCTGCCCACTGCCATTGCTGATCGACCGTGTTGTTCCCGGCGCTGCGGACCAGATATGGAGCGTGCCACCATTTTTGAGGATGCGGTGAGCAAATGCGTGATGGCGTGGCCCCAGATTATATTGCCGCGGCGCAACCCATCTTCTCGCCCTTGCTCCATGATCGCTGTTTTCCCCGGCCCAATGATCGGTATCCCAGTGCGACAGGACAATCGAGGGAGAACCGCGCCAGCAAAACCGAAGCGGCGTTGGTCGTGTTTGACGATTGCCATAAGCGCCAGCACCGAGGTCGAAGTACAGCCGCGCAGTCTCGGAACTATCAAGCAGGCCGATGGCGCTGCCTTGACCGATATCATACATCGCAATCATGTCGATCGTACCGACGCCGGACAGAATAGCGTCAATGTCCCCATCGGCAGCATCAGGCCACGCATCGACATCGAATGCATTCGACAGTGCGGTCGCCGTATCGCCCGTTACCTGCCCCAATGAGAGCAAGTGCGCTATGATCGGCGCGGCCAATAGCGACCCGTAAACATCGACGGGAAAACTTCCCGTAGTTCCGAGCTCGATATCGAGCCAATCCTCTTCGCCGATAGCGATCAGGAAATCCCAATATCGATCGCCCCTCTTCGACGTTACCTCGATGTTGTAAATCGGCATTTCATCGAAGGGGTCTTTAGGGGGGCTAAGGTAACCTTTAAACAATTGCGACCAGAAATCGCGCATCTGACGGCGCGTATCATCGGGCTTTCCCAAATCCATCCATACATCGAATGGAGGTCCGAACCAGCCAGCATCGACGGCGTCAAACGAGAAAACAGCCTCTTGCGCCGTTGCTAAGTTGTCCGGCTCATGATGGTCGAGGCGAGCGTAGGATCTAGCCGGAAATTTCGGCCACGCAACTTCGGGATTGATTGAGAAGATCCGATTCATTGCCCTTCTCCTGCAATGCGGAAATCCACTCTATATTTGCCCGTTATGCAAGAATAAGCAAGTTTATATTTCGCGCAATAATAATTATCTTACGTACAGATAGTATCTAATTTTCAAATTTCAGTTGTATTCGCAGCATTTTACACAGGTTGATTGGCCTGATCGGATGACAGCCGGCAAGCCGGCCTGGAGATTACCTTGGCTCAAGCTTTCTGAGTTTCCAGAAGTCACACCAATTCACGTGCGATCGATCTTCGCCATGGACTCGCAGGCAATAAACTCCGCGCTTACGGACGCAGGTCATTCGACGTATCGCAGACCTGTAGCTGGCATTGGCGTCCCCCAGCGGAGGTCAGGGTAAGGCGCTCGGTAAGCTTGCTTTGGCAGCGATCCGGGCCATCGACAAATCGGTCAAACAATGGGACGCCGCGTGGAGATGAGTAGTGAATAACCACTGCGCCACGCTGACGAATGGTCGTCTGGAGTGTCTCACAGCTTGCGGCAACGGAGGGGGTCCCTGCCTCCGCAACAGCAGGCGCAATACATATCGCGAAGACGAGCATGCCAATCGAATTTTTCATGTTGCTCTCACAATTGTCGTTCGAGAAAGTTGCAGACAACAAAGCATATGGAGAACCATCGAGCACTCCGTTTATTGCTGTGGAACCCGTATTAGCCGGATAATACTCGAATAAATTACAGCTCATAGTGGAATGTCAAATTTTGACGAACCGGGCTGCCGCGCCCGGGATACCCTGGCGTGGCGTCTTCGATCATTTAATCTCAACAGGGCTGCTGCCTCATCCTTCGCCTTGGGAGAATTCGAGCCGTCGGCCTTCACAATCAGCTTTGTCGGCTTCTGGGGCGATAGCGAGACGGTAGCTATCGCCGCGCAAGCCTAGGCGTCTTTCCATCTGGAAAACGTCGCTGCCTGTCCGCACCTGATCCCATCACGATCGACGAGCTGCCAGACAATGCCGTCCTCGATCCAGAAGCGCCGCCCGGATTTTGCAATCCTCAGCCCACGATAGTCGGAAATAAAGCCATTGCGCGTCACCGCATCCAACAACCGCTGGCGTTCCGCGCGATTGGGAAGCTCCGCCGAAAGACGTGAAGGTAGGGTTACAAACTCGTCCCATGGATATTCGAAGCAATTTTGCCCGGCTTTGTTGGCATAGATGAAGCGCGGATCGGCGTCCGTGTTGTGGGCCACGACCACGAAAGGAGCATCGTGATAGAGCCAATCCGGTCCGAGCCCCTCGTCAACGAGAGGAGCCCCAACGATGCGACGAAAACTGTCGGTCAGCAGTTCGAAGAACGCTCCATCAACCGATAGATCCGCGGCATTGACTTCAGGTTCGCTAGTCATCAATTCCCTTCCCATCATCCTGTGCATCGATGGGTGCGATATCTACTAAATTGCCATCAAGATCGAAAGCAGGTGAGATGCCACACCGGCCAGAACGACCAGTTTGCCAATGAATGCCCTTCTCCTGCCCTATGCGCGAGCCAGATCGTGGCTGGCGGCAGACTACAGGATCGCTCAGGTCATCCATTTGCGATGTTCGGCAAAGCGTTCCACCAGGAGATCGATGAACAGCCGCACCTTGGTCGGCAGATGGCTGCGGTTAGGATAGACGGCATTGATGGTGAATTCCACGGGACGGTAGTCCGGCATCATGCGGATGAGCCGGCCGGCGGCGATGTCCTCGAAAATGATGAAACTCGGGCCGAGGAATATCCCCTGGCCGTTCGCCAGAAGATAACGCAACGTCTCGGCGCTGTTGGAGACGACGTTGCCGGAGACCTTGACACTCTGCTGCTTTCCCTCGGCATCCTCGAAACGCCATTCGTCGCCATAGGGATAATAAGCATATTGCAGGCAGTTGTGCTCGGCGACTTCGGCCGGCGTCTTCGGCATGGGATGGGTTTCGAGATAGGCCGGGGAGCAGACGAGCACATGGCGCCAGGGCGTGAGCTTGCGCACGACCAGCGAAGAATCCGGCGGCGGCACGGTGCGGATCGCGAGATCGTAACCCTCCTCGATCATGTCGACCATGCGCTCGCCGACGCTGAAATCGAGAGAGATCAACGGATAGAGGGCCATGAACTCGCTGATGACAGGCAAGAGGAAGCGCACGAGCGCCGTGGTAGAATAGATCTTCAGCGTGCCGCGCGGCGTGGTAGCGAGCGCGCCGGCCGCCTGGTCGGCCTCCTCGAGATCGGCGAGAATCTGCGAGGAGCGTTCGTAATAATATTTGCCGGTTTCCGTCAGGCTGACCTTGCGCGTGGTGCGGTTCAAAAGCCGCACGCCGAGGCGATCCTCCAGCGATTGCACGTGGTTACCCACCATGGTGACGGACATGTTGAGCCGGCGGGCAGCGGCGGAAAAACCGCCACATTCCACCACCCGGCCAAAGACTGCGAGGCTGGTCAGCCGATCCATATTGCCCTCGGATTATCCGCTGAGAGTTGATGATCCTTCCAGATTTAAGGAGATTATCAGAAGGACCGTTTGGACGCATCTTCTTCGCATCAAACAGGACCCCATGCAAATGGGGCTGCGATATCGAAGGAGAAGGACAATGGTCGAACTACCCCGCAACGAGGCGTTCAGGAACGCAAGCCAGGCCGAGGCCGCTCCGGCCGGCGAGATGGCAAAATCTCCCGTCGCCGAGGCTCCACATGCGCCGGTTGTCGAGGCGCCCGCCTCTGCCGCTGCTACGGCTCCCAAGACCGGCCGCAAGCTCATCAAGCGCGGCGTGCTTGCCGCCGCACTGCTGGCCGGCGTCGCCTTCGGTGCCGACTTCGGCTACCACTACTGGACGGTCGGTCGCTTCATCGAATCCACCGACGATGCCTATGTGAAGGCCGATTACACCACAATCGCCCCGAAGATTGCCGGCTACATCAAGGAGGTGCTCGTCAACGACAATGACACCGTCAAGGCCGGCCAGGTGCTTGCCCGCATCGACGACCGAGACTATCAGGCCGCTCTTTCCCAGGCGAAAGCCGATCTCAAGGCCGCAGAGGCCGCGATTGCCAACATCGATGCGCAGATATCGCTGCAGCAATCGCTGATCAACCAGGCCAAGGCGACGGTTGACGCTTCGCAGGCCTCGCTCGATTTCGCGCAATCGGATGCCGCCCGCTCGGCCCGGCTGATCAGCAATGGTGCCGGCACACAATCGCGCGTCGAACAGACGCAATCGACTCGCGATCAGGCTACCGCCGCCGTCGAGCGTGACCAGGCCGCCCTGGTTGCGGCTCAGAACAAGGTGCCGGTGCTGCAGACCCAGCGAGACCAGGCCGCCGCCCAGCGCGACCGCGCCGCCGCTGCGGTCCAGCAGGCGGAGCTCAACCTCTCCTATACGGACATTGTCGCCGCCGTCGACGGCACGGTCGGTGCCCGCTCGATCCGTCTGGGACAGTACGTCACGTCGGGCACGCAGCTGATGGCCGTCGTACCGCTGCATTCGGTCTATGTCGTCGCGAATTTCAAGGAGACGCAGTTGACCTACGTGCGTCCCGGCCAGTCGGTCGAAATCAAGGTCGACAGCTTCCCCGATGTCGCGATCAAGGGTCATGTCGACAGCCTCTCGCCGGCGAGCGGGCTGGAATTCTCGCTGCTGCCACCGGACAATGCCACCGGCAACTTCACCAAGATCGTCCAGCGCATCCCGGTGAAGATCGTCATCGACGACGAACACCTGGTGGGGCTGCGCTCCGGCATGTCGGTCGAGCCAGAAATCGATACCAAGGCCGCGCAAACCGCGCCTGCCAACGCCGAAGGGTTATCCAGTCACGCTGGATGATCCTTCCCATTCTTCGCCAATTATCATCTCAACATCGTCATGAGATTATTTCCGCATCAGTCGGAAGGAGAAGCATCATGGCCACTCTTCAGATCGTCGCAAACAACAATTCCGCCGCGGCAGCCGCCCCGGTCGCCCGGCCCGCCATGAGCCCGCTGCGCATGTGGACCGCCGTGATCGGCTCCACGCTCGGCGCCTTCATGGCCGTCTTGAACATCCAGATCGTCAATGCCTCGCTTGCCGACATCCAGGGCGCTATCGGCGCCGGCACGGATGATGGCGGCTGGATCTCGACATCCTATCTGATCGCCGAGATCGTCGTCATTCCGCTCAGCGCCTGGCTTGCCCGCGTCTTTTCGGTCCGCATCTATCTGCTGACCAATGCCATCCTCTTCCTCCTCTTCTCGGTCGCCTGCGCCTTTGCCGCAAACCTGCAACAGATGATTGTCCTGCGTGCCATACAAGGCTTCTCCGGCGGCGTCCTGATCCCGATGGCATTCACCATCATCATCACGATGCTGCCGAAACCCAAACAGCCGATAGGCCTTGCCCTTTTCGCCCTTTCCGCGACCTTCGCGCCGGCCATCGGCCCGACGATCGGCGGCTACCTCACCGAAAACTGGGGCTGGGAATATATCTTCTACGTCAATCTCGTGCCGGGTGCTCTGATGGTCGGCATGCTCTGGGCATCGCTTGATCGTTCGCCGATGAACCTTTCGCTGCTCGCCAAGGGCGATTGGCCTGGCATCATCACCATGGCGATCGGTCTTGCCGCGCTGCAGACCGTGCTTGAGGAAGGCAACAAGGACGACTGGTTCGGTTCGCCGTTCATCGTCCGCCTGTCGGTCATCGCCGCAGTCTCGCTGACACTCTTCCTCATCATCGAGCTCCGGGCCGCCCATCCGCTCCTCAACCTGCGCCTGCTGGTGCGCCGCAATTTCGGCTTCGGCATTGTCGCCAATTTCCTGCTCGGCATTGCGCTCTATGGCTCGGTCTTTATCCTGCCGATCTATCTCACGCGCATCCAGGGCTATAATTCCGAGCAGATCGGCATGGTGCTCGCCTGGACCGGCATTCCGCAGTTGATCCTGATCCCGCTGGTGCCGCAGCTGATGAAGCGCTTCGATGCCCGCCTGTTGATCCTCGTCGGCTTCGCGCTCTTTGCCGCTTCGAACTTCATGAATGTCTACATGACCGGCGACTATGCCAGCGATCAGCTGTTCTGGCCGAACATCGTGCGCGCCATCGGCCAGGCGCTTGCGTTCACGCCCCTTACGGCGATCGCCACCGCCGGTATCGAACAGGAGAATGCCGGCTCAGCCTCGGCGCTCTTCAACATGATGCGCAATCTCGGCGGCGCGGTCGGCATCGCGGCGCTGCAGACCTTTCTCACCAAACGCGAGCAGTTCCACTCGAATATCCTGACGAATTCGGTCTCGGTTTTCGAAGACGCCGCCCGAGATCGTGTCGCCAGGCTCACCAGCTATTTCATGAACCATGGCGTCAGCGACCAGGCACTTGCCACCCACAAGGCGGTCATCGCCATCGCTTCCAGCCTGCGCAAACAGGCCAACATCATGGCCTTCAGCGACACATTCTTCCTGCTCGGCGTAGCACTCGGTGTCGCCCTGCTTGCCAGCCTGTTCCTCAAGAAACCCGGTCACCTCTCCGGTGCTGGCGCGCACTGAGCGCCGCACCTGAAACAGGAGGAGATAGTCATGACCATGCTGTACGACATGCCCGAAACCGCAAGTCTAAATGCCAGGCCGACGCGCACCAGCATCAATACTGCTGCGACCCTCAGCCTCATCGAATGGCTGACTGGAGACGAGTGCCACGCTCTCGATGAAGCGGGTCTCGTCTCCGGGCTGGGGCGCCGTTTACAGGCGCTTGGCCTTCCCGTCGACCGGCTGACGCTGCACTTGATGACGCTGCACCCGGAATTCATCGGCCGCACCTTTTCCTGGGCGCCGGGCGAGCCGATCGAGATCCACGACCGCGAACATGGGATGCGGCTGGCGCTTGCCAATACCCCGCTCCAGAAGGCGTTGGAAACCCGCGAACTGTTGATCGCCGGACCAGGCGAGAGCCCGCACGGCCGCTGGCAGCACATCGATGTCTTTTCCGGCCGCGGGCTCGTGCAGCTGGTGATAGCGCCGCTCTGCAATGCCGATGGGCCGATCAGCACTGCCGTCTTCGGCACCAGGCGGCCAGGTGGTTTTACATCCACCGAGCTGCAGGTGATCGAGCGCATTCTGCCGGCGCTGCGCAACACCAGCGAGCTGCGCGTCCTGCGACAGTGCGAACTCAGCCTGCTCGACACCTATATCGGCCCCATGACGGCAAGCCGGATCCTTGCCGGACACATCCGTCGCGGCGAGATCGAATCCATGGAGGCAGCGCTTCTGCTCTGCGACCTGCGCGGCTTCACAGAATTGTCCAATCAGCTCCCTGCCAGCACCGTCCTCGGACTGCTGAACGCTTATTTTGACAAGGTGGTGCCCGCGATCACCCGGGAAGGCGGCGAGGTGCTGAAGTTCATGGGCGATGCCGTTCTCGCCTTCTTCCCTGGCATCGATGCGTCCGGAGCCTGCCAAGCCGCGTTGGTGGCTGCAAAAGCCATCCTCGATGAAGCGGACGACTTCCAATATGACGGCATCCGCGTCAAGGTCGGCATCGCGCTGCACTATGGCGAAGTCAGCTACGGCAATGTCGGCTCCGGCAACCGGCTGGATTTCACGCTGATCGGCCCCGACGTCAATGTCGTCAGCCGCATCCAGAGCATCTGCAGCGAAAGGGGCGAAGCGCTCTTGATGTCTCACTCCTTCCGCGAGAAGGCGAGCATTGGAGACGCGGTGCCGATCGGGCCGCAGCGGCTGAAGGGTTTCGCTGATGCAATGGAGCTGTTTACGATTGCGCATTGAGGAAGAGTGTCGGAGGAACGCTACTATATCCGACCGATCTTCTTAGCAGATCTCAGGACATCTCTGGCACTCGTCTGCTGTCGTGGAGTCAGCGACTTGAAGGAATTCGATCCCCCAGCGTTCGGAATCAGAACTGGGAGAATATGGCTGTAGGCATCTTGGACCTAAACCACCAGGTTCATACCATAGGCTGTGGCATCCCGCAGTTTGCGGTATTCTTCCAAGACGGAGCAAACCTCTGCCAAACTTTGGTTCTCCCCGGTATTTTCTACCTGGGACTCAAGGCGGCAACGCGATCGAGGGCCGCCGAGAAGCCGTGTAGCGACACCTGAAAGCTCAGCGGCTTGTCCGCATCAGCTGTAACCTTGAGGTTTAGGCGCGAGCCCGTCCGCAACTTTGCAAGTGTCGCGGGATCGATCGGCAACAAGGCAATACATCCCGTCGGCAAACAGGTGCGGAAACGCACCGGCTTTAAAGGCGGCTGATCATCGACATTCGGCGTTACACCGGAGTCGAGAACGATGCCGAACGGGAGGAGGAATGTTGCGATCGCACTGCCATCGGGGCGCATCTGCATCTCGACGGCGAGCAGCCTCTGACCGTTCTGCTGGGTCTGATCCTGCGAAATCGAACATGCTGGCGCCTTGTCGCGCAGGTTGCATGCAACTCGCCAGTCCTGGTAGGTCTCCTGCACGGTCGATGCGCCGTTTGGCAGAGCTGACTGGGCAAAGGCTGCCGGAGCGAGCATGAATATGAGGCTCGAACAAAGAAGGGCGAACCCCGAACGAGACATGCCGTCGATTGTCCTATGAGGTCGGGTAGATGTCGCGATGAGCAAAGGGGCGCGTCTTTCTGTTACAAGGAGGACAGGGTCCTCGATTGGTCTATAGGGTAATGAAGGACGAAGGGGTGAGGTCCGCGCGACCACTGGAAGCATGGCCTCCGTGGCTTCCATCCCGGTGGCCGCATCTAGTCATGACTGGGTCATGTACACACCCACTCGCGAACCTTGCATTGCGACCCTGAGCGCCCACATGCTTTGAGAGCAAGGTCCTCGGCATCTTGGCGCGTCGGTGCGGAATTTGCGCTCCACGGTGTGGCTCGATTGTTTTCTTGCTTGCCGATGGCGAGCGCGCCGCAGTGATAATACGGAAATCCGGTGTTATCGTCGTCTTTCCAATGCCGGTGATTGCGGAATACGCTGACCACGACACACTTGCTGCCGCCGTCCCGCTCGCAATGCTTGAGGGCGATATCCATGGCTTCCTGTCGCTTGTCGGCGCCCCAGAAGAAACCGTGTTTTTCATCTGGCGTGGAGTAGGCGATTGCGGCCCATATGCCGCGTTCGGGCGGTGGAACAGGAGCCTCCGGCTCCGTGGAGAGGTCTGCCGCGCTTGGGTGCCCTGTGGAGGCGAGCAGCATGCCGATCGCCGCAATGCTGGACCTGAATCTCATTTGGCACCTCCTTGCTTCCCTGCGGCCGACGCCACCGAGATAACGACGCAGCCGTTTCCGGCCGGCAGGAGCATCGCGTCGCCTCCGTTATTGCCAAGTTCGTAGACGCCGACCTGTCCAAGAGTGTTGATAAGCTTGCTGCCGTTCGAAAACTTTGCCGAAATATCCGTGCAGGAGGCCGTGAACGGCGCCACGCGAACCATTGATCCTTCGCAACCGGATGCGATCGGCGCGGCGAAGACGACGCCCGCAGCCGGGCCGCTATAGCCCTGAGTGGCATAGTTCATGCCCACGAGTGCTTGCACCGCATGCTTGTCGGCTGCCCCGTTATTCCAGACCGACTGGACATTGTATTGGGTGCCGTTTGTCAACAATTCGCCGAGCGCGGGAAAGACGGTGGAGCAGGATTGCAAGCCGGCCTGTTTGGCGTGCTGCAGAAACGGCGTGTCGGCCAGGGCTTGATTGGCTTCGTTGGTCCCGGCAACCGCCGGCTGCGATATGAAATTCTCGACCGTGTCATATTGCATGACGATGGCGGCGGCGGCACTGACAACGGCAATTGCGAGCAGCGAGAAAATGACTGTTTTCCGCCAACCCCGCTTCGGCTTCTCTTGGTCGCTGACCAAGCTTTGACTCTCAGCGCCGTTCTGGTTACGGGACATTATTCGATCGTGGATTGATTGCTGATTCATTGAATATGGATCCGTCAATTTATCGCCTTAACGGCTGTGGAAAGGCCCTTGAGGGTCGCGGTCACGCTGATCGTCGTCCCATCTGTCGTCAAATAAGAGATCATTGGCGCCGCGTTTTTCGAAATCTGTTCACGCAGTACAGGCCCCACCGGCAGCATGCCGACGCAAACCGCTTTGCTGCATCCTTCGAGTTGGACTTGTATCGGTTCTTTGCGTCCCTCGAACCTCAGCGAGACAAGGCCGTCGCTCCTGGCAACCGGCGCGGTGCGCAAGATCATGTAAGGACTGCCTTTCTTGTTGGCCGCAAGCGACCAGCTGAACGCAACCTGTCCTGCCTGGTTCTCGATGATCTGGGTAACGTTGCAAACCCGTTGGCGGATCTTCAGGTTTTCGTCGCAAATCAGTGTCCAGTTTTCGAACGGACGAATGGTCCTCTGATAGTCACCAAGCTTCAGCTCCGGAGGCACGACGACTTCGGAAGGCTTTATTCGATAGTCGGAAGAGGCTGCCTCCTGTGCGGCCGCGGGCGGACCGAACAGGAGCAGACAGGCGATGAAAGCCACAACGCCGGAAAGCGTTCCCTTGACCATATCGGACTCAATTCAAAGTGAAGCTGAGACCGGCGCCGATACCGACTTGCCCGCCGGCTGCCGTACCCGACAAATTCCCTCGAACCCGGCCATTTTCACTGGTGTAGCCTGCACCGAAGGCCAAGGCACCTTCTCCCCGCCACAGGCCGCCGCCGACCGCCACGCTTACCTTGCCGGGGCGATCGTCATAACGAAGCGATGCCGCGGCAAGCCCTATTGCGGCCGCCTGCCTCGCCTCCGAGCGTACGTCGCCAATCTCCTGGTTCAGCTGACCGAATTTCTGGTCCGTATAGCTGTTGGCCGCAGTCAACGTGTTGGCGGCAGCGGTGTCCGTATAGGATTTGACCTGAGTGACGCTATCGCCCAATTGGGCAACATTCACGGCATCCGTGGGGGCGACGCCCTTGCCAACGTTGGAGATGACCACCGGCGCATTGACGTCACCGCCCTGCAAGGTGATGCTGTTCTTCTTGCTGCCATCCGGATTGAGGTCATACGTGACGGCATTTTTGGTGATAGTTCCAACACCGGTCTGCAGACTTTCAACCGCGGAATTGGTGGCATAAAGCTGTGATCCGTTTATGGCGTCCGTACTGTCAGCCGAAATGCGGCCCGCCGCGACATTGGTTATGGTCCGCTCCGCGCCTTGAGCACCAACGCTGACGGTACCGACAGGCGTGGTCCCGGCAAAATCATAGTGCTGTCCTTGAATGGTCGTTCCGGACGTACCGACAGCCGCCTGTGTTACGGAACCGGAGCCCAATGCCACATCACTGGCATTGTTGGCCTGCGCGCCCTGGCCGAGAGCAACAGCCCCCTGTCCCACGGCGGTGGCTCCATGTCCGGCCGCCAGGCTGTCCGTTCCGCTGGCGACGCTTTCCGGGCCAATCGAGACGCTATCAGTGCCTGAGGCCTGCGAGTCCGCCAGCGTCGAATTGGCATGGAAATACTTGATCCCGCCGCCGCTGGTGATGTTGGTCAGCGTGCTATCGACCGCGCCGAAGGCGTCATAGACGGTCGAATAGCTGTTGCCCTGGACATTGTAAGTCGGACCGGTGACCGAGCCATCGGGATTGACCACGGTCGTACCCCCGAAGAGATTGGCGACATTTTGCGAGACGCCACGCAACTGCGAGACGTTGACCGCGTCTGTATTTGCCGAACCGGCGGCAAGATTTGTCAACTTGCGCTCCGCTCCCGCAGAGCCGATCGACACCTCGCCGACCGAGGTCTGCGGGCTCGCAAGAGCGTAAGCCGTGTAGTTCGTCTCAGCGCCGACGGTGGTTATCGATTGCGCGCCGAGCGCAACGCTATTGATGTTGTTGCTTTGCGCACCAGCGCCGAGCGCGACCGATTGAATGCCCGCTGCCGTCGAATTCGTGCCGAGTGCCACGCCGTCAGCCAGCATGACGTGAGCGTTCTGGCCGATCGCCGTCCCGCCGGGCGCCACCTGATCAACGATGGCACCGTTGCCGATACCGATGCCGTTGTCCCCATTGACCACCGTGGTCGGGCCTACCGCCACCGACTCTGCGCCGACGGCGAGGGAATCGCCGGCGGCCGAGTTCGCATGGAAGTATTTGCCCGGCGTCGTTGCGACCGAAGCGATGGCACCCTGGAGCTGTCGAACCGTGACGGCATCCTGAGCGCTGGTGCCGTCAGCGACGTTGATGATTTGCCGGTAGGACGTGCTCGAACCGACCGATACTGCGCCCAAAAGTGTTTTATCGGTCGTATTGTATTGGATGAAGTTCGTTGGACCGGCCGCGATCTGGCCAGTGGTCGGCGCCAGGGCGCGATCGGAAATCGATCCGGAGCCGAGGGCGACCCCACCGTCGATGGTGGCCTGGCTTTCTCTTCCAAGCGCGAGCGAACTGTCGGCTACAGCGGTAGCGTTATATCCGACCGCGGTGGAGCCGACGCCCTGAGCGGAGGAATCGCTGACAGCAAGCGTGCTGTCATTGGTGCGCACATATCGGATGCCCTTACCGTTGGCATCCGTAAAGGTCGTCGATGTGTCGCCGGCAATATTGGTGATCGTATTGCCGAGATTGCTGATATCCGTCGTATTCTGCGTGACCTGATTGCCAAGGCTGTCGACCGCCTGGTTGGTCGCGAAGAGCTGCGAGCCGTTGATCGCATCCGTCGAGGATCCGCTGATCCGCCCCGCCGCCACATTGGTGATGGTGCGCTCGGCGCCGACCGCACCGACGCTGACCGTCGAGGTCGGAGTGGTGCCCTGGAAGGTATAGGTCGTGCCGTTGATCACCGCATTGGGCGTGCCGACCGCGACGGCGGTCACCGAGCCGGAACCCAGCGCCACGTCGCCTGCGTTGCCCGCGGTGGCATTGGTGCCTAGCGCGGTCGCATCCGCGGCGCTGGCATTCGCCTGTTTGCCGAGAGCGGTTGCTTCAACGGCGGTTGCAAACGCGTTCTGGCCGATCGCGGTGCTAGACGTCGCCGTGGCATTGGCATTGGGTCCAACGGCGGTGCTGTATTGGCCTGTGGCCTGGGATATGTATCCAAACGCCGTTGCATTGAGGCCCGATGCCACTGCGCCGTTGCCGATGGCCGAGGCGCTGACGCCGGAGGCGCTCGAGTTGGTGCCGGCCGCAATGGCGCTCGTCCCCGCCGCGGTCGAGACCGGCCCGATCGCGACCGAATCCGTACCCGTCGCCGACGAGTCCGCCAGTGTCGAGTTCGCATGGAAATACTTGATGCCGCCGCCGACGTTGATGTTGTTGAGCGTGGTGCCGATGGCATCGACCGCCTGGTTGGTGGCAAAGAGCTGCGAGCCGTTGATCGCATCTGTCGAGGACCCGCTGATCCGCCCCGCCGCCACATTGGTGATGGTGCGCTCGGCGCCAACAGCACCGACGCTGACCGTCGAGGTCGGAGTAGTGCCCTGGAAGCTATAGGTCGTGCCGTTGATCACCGCACTGGGCGTGCCGACCGCGACATCGGTGACACTGCCCGAGCCGAGCGCGACGGCGCCTGCGTTGCCGGCGGTGGCGTTGGTGCCCAGCGCGGTCGCATCCGCGGCGCTGGCATTCGCCTGTTTGCCGAGAGCGGTCGCTTCAACGTCGGTTGCAAACGCGTTCTGGCCGATCGCGGTGCTGGACGTCGCCGTAGCATTGGCATTGGGTCCAACGGCGGTGCTGAATTGGCCTGTAGCGTTGGATATGTATCCAAACGCCGTTGCATTGAGGCCCGATGCTACGGCGCCGTTGCCGATGGCCGAGGCACTGATGCCGGAGGCGCTCGAGTTGGTGCCGGCCGCAATGGCGCTCGCCCCCGCCGCGGTCGAGACCGGCCCGATCGCGACCGAATCCGTACCCGTCGCCGACGAGTCCGCCAGCGTCGAATTGGCGTGGAAATACTTGATGCCGCCACCGTTGTTAATGTTGGTGACCGTGGTGCCGATGGCGTCGACCGCCTGGTTGGTCGCGAAGAGCTGCGAGCCGTTGATCGCATCCGTCGAGGATCCGCTGATCCGCCCCGCCGCCACATTGGTGATGGTGCGCTCGGCACCCACTGCGCCGACGCTGACCGTCGAGGTCGGGGTGGTGCCCTGGAAGCTATAGGTCGTGCCGTTGATCACCGCACTGGGCGTGCCGACCGCGACCGCAGTTACCGAGCCGGAACCCAGCGCCACGTCGCCGGAGCTCGCGGCCGCCGTCGCGCCATTGCCCAGGGCGACGTTGCCGACGAAACCGGATGCGCCCGCGGTGGAGCCATTGCCCAATGCCACGGAGCCCTGGCCGATCGCCTTGTTGTTGTTGCCGATCGCAACTGCGCCGGCCGCCTGGTTGGCGGCGGTGGCGGTCGCTGTGCCGTCGCTGTTGGCGATGTTGTTGGCGCCGCCGGTGAAGGCGCCGGTGCCGCTGGCAAAACTGGGATCACCGATGGCGACCGCGCCGTCGCCGAAAGCGGTGTTGCCGGAGCCAATGGAAACGGCCTTGCCGCCTGTTGCCACTGCATTTTTGCCCATGGCGACCGCTTCCACCGAATCCGCTTTCGCGCTGGCGCCTATGGCGATGGCGCTGGTTGCGGTCGCCCCGCTTGCGCGCCCCATCGCAATGGCATCGACCTGGGATGCACTCACATCTGTACCGATGGCGATGGCGCTCTGTCCACTGGCGCCTGCTCCAGCAGTGCGCGAGCCGAGATAGACGGAGTTTAAGCCGGACGCAGTCGCCGCAGCGCCGACAGCGACGGAATTCTGGGCGCTGGTTACGGCGCCGATACCGAGTGCGGTGCTGCTGAGCCCGCTGGCGTTGGCACTGACGCCGGCAGCGAGCGAATTGTTTCCTGTCGCCTGCGTTCCAGATCCGTACGAGGATGCGTTTGTGCCACTGGCGACAGCCTGGCGTCCTGTGGCAGTGGAATTGTCACCGCTAGCGCTGGCGCCGGCGCCGGTGGCAACCGAAAGAACGCCACTGGAATTCGCATTGTTGCCGAGCGCGATGCCGGAAGTCGCGGTACTGGCGACGATTGCGCCCGATCCTATCGCAACGCCGCCACCGGCAGCGAGCGTCTGCGCCTGGTTACCCAAGGCGACCCCGAAAGCTCCCGACGCAACGGCGGTAGGGCCGATGGCGACCGAGCTGGTCGCCGATGCAGCGGCTGACGCGCCGATGGCGATGGTGTTGGCGCCCGTGGCGTTGGCGAGATAGCCCACGGCAGCGGTCTGCAAGCCGGAGGCGGTTGCCCCGTTTCCGACTGCCGTGGACTGGTTCGCCGACGCTGTGGCGGAGGTTCCGAACGCGCTGGCCCCGGTCCCCGTCGCGGAAGCGCTCGAACCCACGGCGCTCGACCATGCGCCCGTGGCCGTTGAGGCCGTACCGAGCGCAACGGACTCGAAGGTAAAGCCGGCAGGAGCTGTGCCGCTTGCATTCGCATTCGTGCCAATGGCAACGGGAGAACCGCCGCCCGTTCCGGCGTTTGCCTTGGCGCCGACCCCCATGGCTATCGCGGCACCGTTTGCAGATGAGGCGTTGGAGGACAATCCAATCGCTACCGAGGCGCCACCCGAAGCGCTGGCCGTTGAGCCGAGGGCGAGGGCGTTTGTCCCGTTTGCAGTGGTGTTGACACCGAAGGCTGAAGCTCCGTCCGCAAGTGCGCGGGCGTTCCCGCCTACGGCAAGAGCATTGACGCCGGTCGCGTTCGCGAAGACACCCATGCCTATGGCGTTGAGACCATTGACACCCATCGAATAGCCGATGGCGATCGAAGCATTGCCTGTTGCGGTGTTAGAGGTGCCCAACGCCACGGCGTTCTGGCCATTCGCTTGGGCAGCGTTACCGATGGCGACGGCGTTGGGGGAGGTCGTTGACCCGCCGCCGGCGGCGTACTGCGCCAGCGCCGGCGTGGCGATGCCACCGAATGCGATCGTGCCCAGCGCCACAGCCCCACCGATTCCCAACGACCCAAGCCCCAACCCCTTACGCTTTATGCCAAGCGCGCGATGCGCCAGACGCAAAACCGCCATCAACCGCCGACGAAGCGAACGACTGTCGCTTCTCCCCGAAATCCAGTTTCGAGCAAATCCGGGACGAGATTTAGTCTGCAGATGCTCCCCAACGCATTCCTTCATGCTGCCTTCTCCTCGCTATTGCCTGAACGACTGAGCGCGCTTGGATCCGCATCGGCGGCCAAGTCGTTGTTGAAACTGTGTATTTCTTGAAGCATGCGCCCCATCTTGGCGCCCTGGCTTTCAATCAGCTCACGGGCACTCGTGACCCATGGCTGTGTCGGCTCCGGAACGGCATACAAGGCGGCGTCGGTCCGATCGGGCGGGAGCCTCATCGCCACCAACGCGCGGCAGACATCGAAATGAAGGGCCGGCTCCCGCTCGGCATATGCCGGAGAGGTCAATCCAAAGACAAGACAGGCAAAAAGATGATCGAGTTCCACGCCAGTTATACGGCTGGCATATTGGCGTTCCAAGGCGGTCCAGGCCACCTCGACTTTCGGAGCAAAGATCTCAAATTCCGGGAACTGAATGTCCATAAGCCCACCGAATTAATACCATAGCGAGTTTGGCCATATTTGCGGTGGTGGTATTTTAGAAAATTACGGACTATTTATAAAAAATTCCGGTCTTTACTCGGCAAACAGTAAGTGTGTCCGCTTTACCACACTCAATTTGAACTGCTCCGCTTTTCATTGGACCATGGCGCACGGGTGTCGTCCGACGATGCACAAGCACGCCACCAGATGGATGATTCTTCAGTGTAGACGGGGGCGTAACGGATCGCGCCGACGCCGAGACAGCCATTAGCGGACGTGCTCAAAATCGCAATCGTCGCTAGAGATAATACCGATTACCTCGCAAATCGCAGCTCTGTCGGGGTTTTCCCCCTGTACTTCTTCATGGTGGCGGCCAAATGGCTTTGATCCGAAAATCCGGCCATGTAGGCGACTTCGGTAATCGCGAGCTCACCATCGACAAGCAGTTTTTCCGCAAAATCCAAGCGCAGGTTAATCAGGTACCGATGCGGCGGCACTCCAAACGTCTTGGCGAACCTCACTATGAAGTGATTCGGTGAAATTCCCGCAACCGACGCGAGCTCGGCGATATGTATCTTTTGCGTCAGATGTTCCATGAGGTATTCTTGAACACGTCGAGCGCTAAGGGCGGAGAGCCCGCCCTTGGGTGACGCGGGCTGTTTCTTGCGGCGTGTATAAGTACGAAGCAGATGAATACCGAACAGCGTCACCAATGAGTCCAGATAAAGCTCATTCGGAGGTGCTTTCTCAGTCAGCTCGGCGGAGACCCTCTGGGCTATATTGAGGGCCCAGAGATCGACTGTACCGAAAGCAGGCGGCTCAAGCTCCACATCGGCGAGATCGAACTCATGAAGAGCTAACTCGGACAGCACTTCGGGGGGTATAGCTACGACGAGATTTTTTCTGGTCGCCAACCAGGCGAGGCTACTATCGACGCCCGCGGGATTAATGGCGATACAGCCAACCGGCGCATCGTACTCCTGGATTTTGTCGCTGCCGAGCGAGGCTCTCAACTTGCGCGCGGGCGCCAGCACAATTCCTACGGAATGCTCCTTGGCTAAGAACGTCTGCGATCCAGGGCTGCGAATGGAGTGTATCACGCTCCCCCGCATGGTAGCCTTTCTCGGACCTGCGCTTTCCGGAATTATGTCGAAGACATATCGTTCCGTCCGCCCAGGATCAATATCCCGGTAATCGGCTCGTTGCCGAGCCTCTTCCGCATCTCTCATTCTGTATCGCCCCGCCGAACGAAATCATTTATGCACGAACAAGCAGGCAGGACTTCAATCTTTGCTTGAAATCCCTTTCTTTTCCCAACCCCACTTGCCGCACAGCGCCGCCAAAAATCAGCGGAACGCGCGGACTTTAGATAGGACAGAACAGTTAATAGTGAAGGTGGAAATGTGTGTGAAACAAAAGAAAGAATCGGTTGATTGCACCTTTCCTCGATAAGTGCCTGGACGTGGTGCTAGCCGGCCGATCGCTCTCCAGATTGAGACTGAGCTTCCTACCTTACCGCAAGAGCCTCTGGTTACAAATCACCGCGACGGTCCTCATAGAGATCCCATGAGAGGTCCACCAAGGCCAGAAGAACATCCTTCTGATTCCATCCAGCCGCAACCGCTGCCCGGACAATTTCATCGATGAGAGGCAGCAATTGGCGCTGGCACTCGGTCGAGATGTCGGCAGCGGCGTCACCCGCCGGAGGTTCACCGAAGTTGAACTTCACCATTAATCCTCCCATGCAATCAATATATCGGTAACCATATTCATAACATAAGATAAATCCGGCAAGAAACATAGAACCCTTGAAGGGCTGCTCCAGATCACAGCAATTCTATGCTTCGCCGCAGCAACGTGGGTTAGGGCCACCTTAAAGTATGACTTAACGCTTAATGGGGTGGCTTGTTTTAAATACTGCTATGATAATATGTTTGTTGAACGTTCTACGAATCAACAAAACGGCCTTGATCCCGATGACATCACACTGATCGCGGTTGTTTTCGGCGCGCCTGCCCTGAACGCACGCGAAAGCGACCGGCATGAACGACGAGCAGGCGCAAGCAAGGGCCTTCGGCTTCCCTTCCGGACGGATATTTACGACTGTTGCGACCTGTGACGGCCGTCTTGGGAGGGCCTGACGCATCCAAGGGCTCAGTACTGCGCCAATCCACATTGCTGCAAAGAGCCTATCGCTGCAGATTTATCACGAAAGTCCGACACCACGGTTGCTCCCGCCCTTGCGAGGATTTCCGCCTTCGGGCCTGTTCCTACACCGAGGAAGTGCAACCCCAGGGCCGCGGCAGTCCTCAGGTCCCAAATTCCGTCACCGATCGAGACAACCCTGCCTGGGGTGTGGGCGTAGTGTATTCGAGCTGCTTCAATCGCCTGCGTGACCAATTCTTCCCGTGTTACATATTCGGATGCGGTCACGAGCAAATCATCTGCGAAGTTGACACCGATTGCACTCAGTTTTCTTCGTGACATTTTACGCAGCCCACCTGTCGCGAAGGCAACAGCCCAGCCCGCATCTCTCAGATGTTCGACAAAGGCGGCCGCACCAGCAATTTCGGCAATGATCCGCCCCCGGCTGGTCTCTTCGAATTCGTTTTCCAAACGAATGTGGAATTCGCCGCGCTCCTCCAGCGATGGTCGCCTGCCGTAAGCAGAGGACCACGCTTCTTCGAAGATGGCTGTATCGGTATGATGCGTGTAGCTCGCCCAATCCCGATTGAGTGAAGGGAAGGAAAAGCCTTCCATGACCGAGAGGAACGCCGTCTGGTGAAGGGGGATGCTGTCGGACAGAGTGCCATCGATATCGAATATGGCCAGCGGGCGATTGGTCATGACGTCCTTCCGGGAGCGAAATTCATTCGAGAAGATGTGACGAACATATCGCTTCGATCTTACCGAATATTCAAGCCCGAGGCCGCAAGCGCGCTTGGATCTATGCCAAGGCGCACTTGCACAAGAACGGCTCGACGATGTGGAACATCATCGTAAGCGCAGACGATCAATCGGCCTCGTCTGCAGGAAGCCTATGCCGCTTTCGTTGTCAGCTTTCGATCACCAATCCCTTGGCCTTCAAAACGGCTTCGAGATTACTGACCTCCACCACTGACTTTCCGGCCTTGTATGCCGCGATGTAGCCCGCTTCGGCGTCTTCTCTGGCCTGCGCCAGTTTGACGACCTCGACGGCCTCCGATTTGCGCACGACGACCAGACCGTCGGCATCCCCGACGATGATGTCGCCCGGATGGACGATCTCGTCACCGATCATGATCGGCTCGTTGGTGGTGCCGAGCGTTTCCTTGACGGTGCCCTTGATGCAGACGCTGAGCGAAAACACCGGAAAATCCAGCTCGCGCAGTTGCAGCGTGTCACGCACTCCCGTGTCGGTCACAAGCCCGCCGATACCCTTTGCGAGGCAGGCATTGGCAAGAACGTCGCCGAACGAGCCGGCCTCTTCATATTCGCCGGCGGAGACGACGATGATGTCGCCGGGCTGTGCGTAGTTGATCGCCACCTGGAGCATGATGTTGTCGCGCGGCGCGCATTTGACGGTGAAGGCGGGTCCGCAGAGCTTCATCCTGTAATCGATCGGCTTAAGCCGGGAAGACAGCGCGCCGCGGCGCCCCTGGGCCTCGTGAAGGGTCGCCGGCGAAAACTTCGCGATCGCCGCGATCTCTTCCTTGCCAGGGCGATCGATCTTTTGCTTCAATATCACCATTTCATGTTTCTCCAGACCAATTGGCGATTGCAGGCCCGCTCCACCGAGCAGGCCGAAAAATGTCGTGCGACCGCGATACGGCACGGCAAGATGCCGGCCGCATCGCTGAAAGCGTCTGGGCATTCGCGCCCCGTTGCGGAATTACGGGATCGGATCGAACTTCAGTTCGGTGATCGGGACGACCTTGTCCGTGCGGGTCATCTTGAACTCGGTGTTCGGGCCGAGCCACTTGTCCCAGATCCTGTTGATCTCCCCGGACTTGTCGAGCGACACGAGGATTTCATTGATCTTAGCCGTCAGGGCCGGCTCGTCCTTTTTCATGCCGATACCGATCGGCTGATAGAGCATCGGCTCATCGATCATACGCATCTCGGCGCCCTTGGTCTTCGAGTCGTTGACGATTTTCGTCGTCGTCATCGTGTTGGCAACCATGCCGCGGGCCTTGCCCTGTTGAACGGCGAGATAGGCCGAACCCGTATCCTGGAAGGTCAATGGCTGTGACTTGTTGAGGCGGATGGCAAGTTCGGACGTCGAACCCTTGGTCGATGCCAGGCGGACACCGGCGAAATCGGCCTTCTTCTGGCCGTCATCGCCCACCTTGACGATCAGCATTTCCTTGGCGAGGTAGTAGGGATCGCTGAACTGGATCTGCTCGGCGCGGCTGACGGTATAGGCAAGATTGGCAACGGCGATGTCGACATGGCCGAGCTTGACTTCGGGAACACGGGCCTCGACGGAAACCGGCTTGATCTCCGGCTTGACGCCGAGTTCGTGGGCGATCGCGCCGCAGAGATCGACGTCGAAGCCAACCATTTCGCGCGTTTTCGGATCCGGGGATGCAAAGGGAGGAACGTCGGCGAAGGTTCCACAGCGGATCACCTTCGCCGCCATGATGTCAGCCAGCTGATCCGCATTCGCCGACCCGGCTAGCGCTGTCGCTGCGAGCGCGACGCTTAGGGTCCATGACGTCATGTTCATTGCAAGGTCTCCTGTAGGTTGGACGAAATCAGTGCCGTAGATCAGCGAGAAACCGCTGAGCGCGGGCATGTTGCGGGCGAGAGAAAAAATCTTTGGGCGGGGCCGTCTCCAGGATCAGCCCGTCATCCATGAACCAGACGCGATCCGCCACATCGCGGGCAAATCCCATCTCATGCGTGACGCACATCATCGTCATGCCATCGGCGGCCAGGGTCTTCATGACGGCGAGCACCTCGCCGACCATTTCCGGATCCAGCGCGCTTGTCGGCTCGTCGAAGAGCATCACCGGCGGCTCCATGGCCAAAGCGCGCGCGATCGCGACCCGCTGTTGCTGCCCGCCGGAAAGCTGACCGGGGAAAGCGCCTGCCTTGTCGGCGAGCCCCACCCTGTCGAGAAGCTGCGCCGCCTTGTTCCGGGCAACATCGCGCGCGACCCCCTTCACCCGGATCGGCGACATCGCGATATTGTCGATGACCGACAGATGCGGGAACAGGTTGAAGTTCTGGAATACGAAACCGATACGGCTGCGTAGACGGTTCAACTCCCTGGCGGGCATCGACCCGTGCATGTCATTGCCGTCGCAGGTGATCGATCCGCTGGCGATCTCCTCGAGCCGGTTCACCGTCCGGATCAAGGTGGATTTTCCGGAACCGGAGGGACCGCAGACGACGACGACCTCGCCGCGCGCCACCTCGGCATCGATCCCCTTGAGGACTTCGAAATGGCCATAGGACTTGCGCACCCCGGACAGCCGGATCATGGGCGGGTTCTGGGAAGACTGGGTGATGGTCATAGCGGCTGATCCGTAAGAGCTTCGAGTTGCAGGACTTTTTCGGGTGCCAGCGGAGCCGTGCCGGCGCGTCTGCGGATGATCCGACGCTCCAGAACCGCAGCCACCTGGGTCAGCGACCAGCAGATCACGTAATAGACGGCCGCCAGGATGAAGAAGACCTGGAATGGCTGGGTCAGAAGCTGGTTATTGATCTGATTGGCCGCGAAAGTCAGGTCCGGCACGTTGATCACATATCCGAGCGTCGTGTCCTTGATCGTGGAAACGAGAACCGAAAGGATGCTTGGGATCACGTTGAACAGCGCCTGCGGCAGGACGACGTAGCGCATGGTACTGAAATAGCTATGCCCAAGCGCCCGAGCCGCCTCCGTCTGGCCGTGCCCGAGGGCAAGGATGCCACCGCGCACGACCTCGCTCAGGAAGACGCCCTGATAGACGACCAGCGTCACAAGCATGGTGACGAAACTCGGCACGTCGGCACCCGTCAGGAGGGGAACGAGGAAATAGCCCCAAAGGATGAGCATCAGCAGGGGCACGCCGCGCGTGAAATAAACGAGCGCGGTGACGGGCCAGTTCAGAAACGGTGACTTCGAAAGCCGGGCAAGCGCCAACATGATGCTGACCGGAAAGGCGAAGGTGATCGCCAGGACCGAGAGGATCAGCGTGGCCGCAAGCCCGCCGATCGGGCCGTTCGGATACTGTCCGATGAGCAGCAGCAGCCAGTAGTCATGGATGATCTTGAGGATGCCGCCAATCATGCCCGTCCGCTCCTGATCGGATTGGTTCTCCGGGTGATGTATCCGCCTGCAACCATGATCATCAGCGAGAAGACGAGATAAAGAACGGTGGCCAGCAGATAGGTCTCGAAGGTCAGAAAGCTCAGATTCTCGACCTCCTTGACGGCGTAGGTCAGTTCCGCGACACCGATCGCCACCGCCAGGCTGCTGTTCTGGAACAAGGAAACGCTGTGATTGATCAGCGCGGGCAGCGCGTTTCTGATCCCTTGCGGGATCATCACGAAACGCATGGCCGAAACATATCCGTGGCCGAGCGCGCGCGCCGCCTCCATTTGCCCGGGGCTTACCGACCGCAAGCCGGAGCGTAGATCCTCGCTGAAATAGGCCGCCTGACACAGGCCAAGCCCGATGATCGCGAAGATCGCCTCCGCATTGTGGTCGTTCAGCCAGTCGGTGAGCGGCTGCGGCAGCAAGGCGAAAATGCCAAAGTACCAGAGCATCAGCTGCACAAGCGTCGGGACGTTCCGGTGATAGGAAACATAGGCGGAGACGACTGCATTGCCGACCGATCCGGGGGCGTATCGCAGGCCGAGAAGAAGCATGGCAAGGCTCATCGCCAGAAGCCAGGAGCCGATCGCCACGACAAAGGTCATCTCGACCCCGTGCAGCAGCATCGACACATATTCTGGATTGCTCAGTATCGCGGAAAGATCGAGCTTGCCCACCGCCTCATTCCCCGTGCTTCGGAGACTGCGGCTTTACCGTCTGCAAGCCGCCCATCACCTGAAGGGTCGGCGTGATTTCCATATGACCGATGTTCACGGCAACCGGCGCGGCAATCGCAAAGGCAATGGCATCGGCGATATCTTTCGCCTCAGGAAGCTCGAAACCGTCGATGAAGCGCTCCCGCACCTCGGGGCTGTCGCCATGGACATGCGCGAAGATATCGGTGGCGACGCGGCCGGGGCAGATTTCCGTCACACGCACCCGCTTGCCGAAGGCGTCGAGACGCAGCTGGTTCGACAGCATGCTGACCCCTGCCTTCGTCGCATGATAGGTAGAGTTGCCGCCGAAATTGTAGGCGGCGGCGATCGATGAAATGTTGATGACGTGGCCGCAATCGCGCGCCACCATTCCCGGCACCACCATCCGGCAGAGATGGAGGACCGCGCGCAGGTTGACGTCGACAAGGAGATCGATGTCGCCGTCCTCGGCCTCCAGGAATTTCTTGGGGCGATCGACGCCGGCATTGTTGACGAGAATGTCGAACGGAACGCGCTTCGTCAGATCCGCAAGCGCCGCCCGGTCGGTGACGTCGATCACATGCGCGATGCAGCCGGTGCGCTCCGCCAGCTTCCGCAAAAGCTCGCCATTGCGGGCGACCGCGTGCACCTCAAGCCCCTCGGCGCAAAGGCGCTCGACGATCGCCGCCCCGATTCCGGAGGAGGCACCTGTGACAAGTGCGGTTTTATAATCTGAGAATGGCATTCTCTGTTCCCTTTTGTTTGAGAAACCTTAGCCGACCTTTCCGCCGCGCGATAATTCCGATTATCTTTGGAGGGATAAGCCTATCTTATGAGGGGTATCCCGCTGTGTCATGACGTTGATTTTATTATGGGAATCTGGGTATCTTCGCCGACGCAAACGACCCTCTGGCGCTCCCGCCTCAGCATTCCGCACCTAAAAAGTGCTTGGGAGGGGCCGCGTTGCAAACTAACAGTCAGGCTGTAACAATGCTGGCCGGCTGTAAAAGTGAGCGTTAATCTCGGATGGATATCAGGCGTTTCAAATCTTTTGTTGTGATCGTTGATACCGGCAGCATCACAAGAGCAGCCGATATACTCCACATTGCACAGCCGGCGCTCAGCCAGCAGCTCGCGGCACTCGAGGAACACTTCGGAACGAAGCTCCTGATCAGAAGCCAGCAAGGTGTCGTCATGACGGACGCCGGCGCCGAGGTCTATCGCCACGCACAGATCATCCTGCGGCAGATGGAACAGGCCCATGCGGACGTGGTCGCGGCAGGCAAGCATCTTGCGGGCCGGGTTTCCGTCGGTCTCACACCGTTCAGCGGGGCGGCGACGCTCTCCTTCGAGCTTCTGGCGGAAACGCGCCGCCGCTATCCGGGTATCGTGCTTCACCTCACCGAGAGCGTCGGACAGACCTACAGCCAGATGCTGATGAACAATCGGCTCGAAATCGCACTGATCCATGGCGCCGGCCCCATGAAGGGCCTACGCTTCTCCCCCCTTCTGCGCGAGGATTTCTACCTTGTCGCGCACGAGAAATTCGAGATCGAAGCCAGCGACACGCCGATAGCCATATCAGCACTCGAATCCCTGCCGTTTCTCTTACCGCCGCCCTACAACTTCGTGCGGCGCGCTGTTGAAACCGCCTTCTCGCGAAGCCGCACCAATCTGACAGTGATCGGTGAGGTCGAGGTCATCCGGACGCTGGCGCGCGCCGTGAACAGCGGCCTCGGCGCGACCATCATGCCCAAGGCGGTGGCTGACCGGATCGTATCGGAGGGTACAGGCCCGATTGTCTGTCGGAGCGTCTCGCCGAAGATCGAGGAGACGCTGTCCCTTTGCGTGTCGGAACACACCTCGCTCTCAGACCCTGCCGCCGCCGTGCAGGAGATTTTGCAGGAGCTGACCGAGCGGCTGAAGCAGTAAGCGCTGATCGCCATCAGCGCCTGCTCCATCCTATTTCAGATCATGGCAGAACTGGGCTATGCGCGCGCAGCCATCGGCGAGCTTCTCCATGCTTGTTGCGTAGGAGATGCGAAAGAACGGGCTCATGCCGTAGGCTGCGCCCTGCACGGTCGCCACATGTTGCTCATCGACGAGCGCCATGACGAAATCCGTGTCGTTTTCTATTCTACGGCCGGATTTGCTTGTTTTGCCGATGAGGCCGGCAATGCCCGGGAAAATGTAAAACGCCCCTTCCGGTCTGTGGCACGTCAGCCCGTCGATGCCGGCCAGCTTGTCGAGCACGAAGTCGCGGCGCTGCCGGTAGATCGCCGCCCGCTCCTTCAGGAGATCCTGCGGGCCATCCAGCACCGCCACGGCGGCGGCTTGGGTGATTGTGGACGTTCCGCCGCTATTCTGGCCGTTGACGTTGCTGATGGCGGAGATCAAGTCCTTCGGTCCGCCGCAGAAGCCCAGCCGCCATCCCGTCATGGCGTAGGCCTTGGACGCACCGTTGACGGTCAGGACCCTGTCGTAAAGACGCGGCTCGACTTCGGCGATCGTGCAGAATTCGAAATCGTCGTAGATCAGGTGCTCATAAATATCGTCGGTCATGATCCACACATCCGGATGGCGCAACATGACCTCGGCTATTGCTGCCATTTCCGCTCGCGAGCAGGCAGCACCCGTGGGGTTATTCGGGAAATTGAGGAACAGCCATTTCGTCTTCGGCGTGATGACCGCTTCCAGATCTTCGGCACGAAGCTTGAAGCCGTTCTCCTGCTTGCAGGCGACTGGAACGGGCACACCGCCCGCGAAGCGGACGATATCGGCATAGCTGATCCAGCCCGGCGCGGGTATCACCACCTCGTCTCCCGGATTGCAGGTCGCTAGGATGGCGTTGAAGATTACCTGTTTGCCGCCGCCAGCCACGACGATCTGGCTCGGTTCGTAGTCGAGCCCGTTCTCCCTCTTGAACTTACGCGCGATGGCGGCTCTGAGCGTCATTGTGCCGTCGAGCGGCGGGTACTTCGTATCGCCGGCGAGAGCCGCGGCATGAGCCGCCTCGATGGCGTGCGGCGGTGTCGGAAAATCCGGCTCGCCTGCCGACAGGGAAACGACATTGATCCCCTTCGATGCAAGATCGCGGGCGCGCTGCGTCATTGCGGCGGAGGCGGATACGGAAACATTCTTGAGGCGGTCGGCTAGGGTCGGCATTGTTTTACGGCTTTCGATGATCGTTGAAAATGTCGGGTTTCGGCTGAAGCGTTCAGGCGAGGACTTCGCGGGCGGGCGCTATTGTCGCTCCGACGGCCTCGATCTCGCTGCGGACGATCCTTGCCAGTTCGAGCGAGCCCGGCGTGTCGCTATGGACCAGGATCGAGCGTGCCTGGACCTCGATCGTCCGGTTGTCGATCGTCGTGACCGTTCCGCTTTCCAGAAATTGCCGCACCCGGGCGCGGACCTTGGCTTCTTCCTTGATGACGGAATTGGGAAGCTTGCGCGACACAAGCTGGCCGGCGGCGTCATAAGCCCGATCCGCGAGGAAGAGCGTCAGCGTCCTCAGTCCCGCGCATTTCGCGGCCCGCTCTATTTCGGTGTTCGGCATGGAGAAGACGATGAGATCGGGATCCACCGACTTGATCGCTTGCATGATCAGCTCGGCGAGCGCGGCATCGCGGTTGATCATATTGCCCATGGCGGCATGGAAACCGATATGGGCGACCGGAACCCCCTCGCCCCTGGCGATCGCGGTCAACGCGCCCAACTGGTAGAGGACCTGCTGACGCATCTCGTTCGCCTCCACCGGTATTTCCCTGCGCCCGAAGCCGAGGCGGTCGGGAAGGCCAGGATGAGCCCCGACGCCGACGCCGCGGGCCTTCGCCAGCCGCACCATGCGCGCCATTGTCTCGGGGTCGCCGGCGTGAAATCCGCATGCGATATTTGCCGACGATACCACGCCCATGAGCGCCTCGTCGTCGCAGAGCCGGTAGGGGCCGAAACCCTCTCCCATGTCCGAGTTGAGATCGATCTTCATCGTTTCCTCTCCTGTCTTTCCTTGTCCTGCTCCTGAGCGCTATCGACGCGACATGGTCGCCAGCGCCCGGGTCAGCATCGGCACCGTGCGTCTGATATCTTCGAGATAGTCCTGCACTGCCCGCTCGGCGGCGCGTGCCTCGGCGACATCGGAGCGAATGAACCGGATACGGCTGCCGATGCGCGCCTGACCCAGCCGCCAGAGATCGACCTCCAGGACACCGGCGATCTTGGGATAGCCGCCGGCAGTGTTGGCGTCGCTCATCTGGATGATCGGTTCACCCGCCGGCGGCATCTGCACGACGCCCGGAACAACGCCGTGCGAACGCATCTCCACGGGCGACATGAGCATGATGGGATCGCCCGAAAGCCGATAGCCGGTGCGGTCGCTTTGGGATGAGATCTTCCATGTCTGGGTCCAGAAGCGCTCGGCCTCTTCGCCAAAAAGAGCATATTCTCCGGCGGGAATGGCCCGGACGGGAAGCACGCCGTCTTCCGAGGCCAGAAAGTGCCCGGCGAGCGCCGTTTCGGGCGGTACCGCGCCGAACCCACCCTCCGGCAATGTGCCGACTGCCATATCTGAAATACTCAGGTGATCGCCCGTTGCCAGAAAGCGACCCTCCAGCCCACCGAAGCCGCCGCGCAGCGAGGTGCTGCGCGACCCCATCACCGGCTCGACATCAATCCCGCCGGCAAAGCAGAGGTAGGCACGAGCAGACCGGATGGGGGTTCTGAGTTCCAGCACCTGTCCCTTCGAGACCGACATTGCCCACCAGGGCGGTAGCGGTTGCCCGTCGAGGCGCGCGCCGCAGTCTGCGCCGGTGACGGCAACGGCCGTGTCCTTCTCGAACTGAAGGCGAAACGGGAAGGTCTGGATCTCAAGGGCCGCCGCTCCATCCTCATTGCCAAGGAGCAAATTGCCGACGATGAGAGCAAGCCTGTCCATCGCGCCGCTCGATGTGACGCCGATGTTCCGGTAGCCGAAACGGCCGAGGTCCTGCACCGTGTTCAATGGGCCGGTCTGAAGGACTTCGATCACAGCTCGATCCTTTCGGGAAGGAAGCGAACCTTGTCGCCTGGAGCCAACAGTGCCGGCGACGCTCTCGTGGGGTCGAACACCGACAACTCCGCAAAGCCGATGGAATTCCAGCCGTTCGGTCCCGTGAGAACCGACACGCCGGTTTGCATGCCGCCGATCGTCACCGTGCCCTTGAGCATTCTCAGCGACGGCACCGTCTTGCGCGGCATGTAGATGCGTGGGTCAAGGCCATGCAGGTAGCCGAAACCCGGAGCACTTCCGAGGGCGAAAACGGTGTAGCTTCCTTCCGAATGCAGCCGAACGACCTCGCGGTCGGTCAGGCCGGAAAAATCACAAACGGCTGCGAGATCGGTCGCATGTTCACCGCCATATGTCACCGGAATCTCGATCGTCTTGCCGGCAAGATCGATCCCATGGCCGCGATCCCATTCTCGTCTCAGCCGAGCCTCCACCTGATCCGGCTCCTCCGGCGTCTGCTTGAGGATCACCAGAAGGTTCGTGACGCCGGGGACCAGTTCGCGAACCTCCGACCATGTCTCCACCACCTTGGCCAAGGCCCAGATCCGCTTCTGGGTCGGAAGGTCGAAATCCCCCGGCGCTTCCACCAGATAGGCGCTGGTGCCGATGACGGAGATTTTCGGAGCGTCCGCAGGGACGGGGGAGATGAACCCCGGCGTTGACAGAGCTGTCGTTTGCATGACGGTCATTGTGCTGGCTCGATCGAAAAAATGGTGTCGCCATAGCCGACCAGATTCCCGGCCTCGACCGAGCATTCGTTCAACATGCCGGCCTCGGCCGCGCGAACCGCCATAAGGAGCGGCCCGACCTTTACGAAGCCGACAATATCCCCGGCGGCAGCGGCGGTGTCTTGCGCCGCCGCAGGCGTGTCGCGAGCGGGGTGCGCGTCAAGAAAATGCCCGGCGAAAGGCGCCTTGGCGATCGTGACTCTTGCAGGCATCGCCGGAACCATGTCGCGCGGTCCCTTGTCGGCATGCAGAGCGGCCTCTTCGTCCATGACGATCCGAAGGTGACGGCCGTCCTCCGTCTCGATCTCGATCGCGCTTGCGCCGGCAGTTTCCAGCCAGCTGGCGATCTCCCGCATGACCGAGGGGTCCGTGAGATCTTCAGTCATCCTCTTCGCCGGTCGCTTTGCTCGCTTCATCATTGCTTCCGCTCGCTCAACCAGTGCTCAAGATGATGGATGTCCGTTCCGCCGGCCACGAAAGCGGTATCCTCGAAGATTTCCCGGTGAAGCGGAAGATTGGTCGCGATCCCGTCGATCCTGGTATCCGCCAGCGCCACCTGCATGCGGCGGATCGCCTGATCGCGTGTCGGCGCATGGACGATCAGCTTGGCGATCAGGGAGTCGTAATGGGGCGACACCTTGTAACCACTTGCCACATGGCTATCGACGCGGACACCGGGACCTGCCGGAAATCGTGCATCGACGATCCGGCCCGGAGAAGCCGCGAAGGTGAAAGGATCTTCCGCATTGATACGGCACTCAAAAGAATGGCCCGACGTCTGCACCTCAGCCTGGGACATCCCAAGCGGCAAGCCCTGGGCGACACGGATCTGTTCGCATACGATATCGATGCTCGAGGTCATTTCGGTTACCGGATGCTCGACCTGAAGACGCGTATTCATTTCGATGAAATAGAATGCGCCGTTCTCGTAGAGAAACTCGAACGTACCCACGCCCCGATAGCCGATCCGGCGACATGCCTCGACGCAGCGCTCCCCGACAGCCGCCGCGATATCGGCGGGTATGCCGGGCGCCGGCGCTTCCTCGACCACCTTTTGATGACGTCGCTGCATCGAGCAGTCGCGATGACCGAGCCACACGGCGTTGCCGTGGTTATCACAGAGAATCTGGATCTCGACATGCCGGGGATGTTCTAGGAATTTCTCGAGATAGAGCTCCGGCGTGCCGAAAGCTCTTCTGGCCTCTTCCCGCGTCACGGATACGGCATCTTCCAATGCCGAGGCGTCACGGACGACGCGCATGCCTCTTCCCCCACCGCCACCTGCCGCCTTCAGGATCACCGGATAGCCGATGTCGCGGGCGATCTCCCTGATAGCGGCGATATCGTCGGGGAGCGCCGTATCCGGCCCAGGCACGCAGGGTACGCCGGCCTCGATCATGGCCCGCTTGGCGGCGATCTTGTCGCCCATCGTACGGATCGCCGAGGCGGGCGGCCCGATGAAAACCAGGCCGGCATCCTCCACGGCTTGCGCGAAACCCGCATTCTCCGACAGGAACCCGTATCCCGGATGGATGGCCTCCGCACCCGTGGTTCGCGCGGCAAGCAGGATGGCGGCCTGATTGAGATAGGTTTGACCCGGCGCCGAAGGCCCGATGCAGATAAATTCGTCGGCCGTTGCCCCGTAGGGCGCGTCCCGATCGGCTTCCGAGCAGATCATGACCGAACGCAGGCCCAACTCGCGGCATGCCCGCTGGACGCGCAGCGCGATCTCGCCGCGATTGGCGATCAGCACGCTGCCGAACCGGCGCTCGCCCTCGACCCGGACTTTTCTTTTGCGCGGAGACATCAGCCGATCTCCATCAGCGGCTGACCCGCTTCCACTTCCTGCCCGTCACCGGCGAGGATGCGCAGGATCGCTCCGGCCTTTTGCGCCGACACCGTGTTGAAGACTTTCATCGCCTCGATGATGCAGAGGCTCTGGCCCGCCTCGACCACATCGCCCACGTCGACGAACGGCTGCGCGCCGGGGCTTGGCGAACGATGCAGCAATCCGAAAACAGGCGCGACCACCGTTTGGTCAGTCTTGTCGCCTTCGGCCTCGGCGGCATCCGTGACGACGGATGGCCGCGCAGGCTGCTGTCGCGCAACACTTGGATTGCCCGCAGCTACCTGCCTGGAAATGCTGTTCGAGATTCGCACCGTCGTCCCGTCCTGGCTTACCACCAGCTCGGAAATTCGCGACCGACCGACGAATTCGATCAGCGTTTTGATCTTTTGCAGATCCATGATCTCTCCACCATACACGGCGTTCGAACTGCCTCCCCGCGCCAGGCTGGAAGCGAGCGCAAGGCACGGCCGGCCAGTCGAAGCGATCAGGATAGTTACACAACGCCCCGCCTGATGGGGGCAAACAAAGTTTCAATGGAGTGTCATCTCCGGCTAACGACCGGCCGCCAGCAATGCAAAGATTTCGGCAATGCAGCTAAACACTGAACAAACAAAAACCCGCGCCGGAAGGGCGCGGGTTCCCGAAGAAGGTGTCGAGCCTACCGGCGCGAACCGAAGGGGCGGAGCGTCATGTGGCGGTTGACGTCCTTGTAGAGCAGGTAGCGGAACGGGCCGGGGCCTCCGGCATAGCAGGCCTGCGGGCAGAAGGCGCGCAGCCACATGAAGTCGCCGGCTTCCACTTCCACCCAGTCCTGGTTCAGGCGATAGACGGCTTTGCCTTCCAGCACGTAGAGGCCGTGCTCCATGACATGGGTTTCCGCGAAGGGAATGACAGCACCGGGCTGGAGGGTGACGATCGTCACATGCATGTCATGGCGGAGATCGGAGGGATCTACGAAGCGGGTCGTCGCCCAGCGCCCTTCCGTGCCGGGCATGGTGGACGGCGTGACGTCCTTCTCGTTGAGGATGAGCGGTTCCGGATGATCCAGCCCTTCGACAGCTTCATAGGCCTTGCGGATCCAGTGGAAGCGGGCATGGGTGCCGCCGCGGTTGTGCAGCGACCACGTCAGGCCCGGCGGCAGGAAGGCATAGCCGCCCGGCTGGAGAATGTGCTTGCCGGCCGGCAGCGTCAGTTCAACCTCGCCATCGACGACGAAGAGCACGCCTTCGGCTTCCGGATCCTGCTCCGGCCGGTCGCTACCACCGCCCGGCGCCACTTCCATGACATATTGGGAAAAGGTCTCGGCGAAGCCGGAGAGCGGGCGGGCAATCACCCAACAGCGCGTGTCGTTCCAGAAGGGCAGGAAGCTGGTGACGATGTCCTGCATCACCCCCTTGGGGATGACCGCATAGGCCTCCGTGAATACAGCTCTTCCTGTCAGGAGATCACTTTGCGGCGGATGGCCGCCAAGGGAAGAGTAGTAGTTTCTTTGCATCGTCTGGGCCCTTCGTTCTCAGAGTTCCGGAAGGCTGCGGCATTCGCCTCCGCCTCCATATTAGATGGTGTCAGAGCCTTAACAAGGATATCCGGGGACACCTGCAAGCCTCCACGCACAAGACTACTCCGGATCTGGGACAATATCCTCCCATCGTTCCACCGGATCTTTCGTGTTGTCGCACTCAATCAGGAACTGAAGGTGGTGAATCGCCGTACTCCGAAGTCGGCGGGAATATTTATCAAGATTCTCACAGGCGTCGAGGTCGGCGAATTCGTTTTCGCCAACCCACCTTTTCAGAACATCGAATCGAAGGTGTATCGATCCCCCCGGTTGGGTACAAAGCAAGCCTCGGGCTTAGCGCCAATTGACGCCGCTGGTCGTCGTCGGTGAGGGAGTATCCCTCCCGTCAGCCAACTTGCCTTAAATCGCCTCCCTCGGATGCGGAGTATCTTCATAGGCGCCCCAGATCGATTGATCCAGATTGATGGTAGCGCCGGTCATCAGACCGGATTCCTCGGAAGACAAATAGGCGACAGCGCGCGCAACCTCGGCCGGCTCTACAAGCCGGCCGAAGGGTTGATTGGCAGCCGCCTTCGCCAACCAATCGTCATCAGCACCATGATACTCCCGTTGGATGCGGTCCTCACCATCGCTTGCCATCCAGCCGATATTGAGTGCGTTGACCCTGATCCGGTTTCTCAAGAGCGCAAAGGCGGTGTTGCGGGTCAGCGTGTCGAGCGCTCCCTTGGATGAGCAATAGGCGCTGATGAAGGGCTGCCCGGCCATCGACGACATCGAGGAGATGTTGACGATCGTGCCCTCGATGGCATTGGCGATCATGTTCTTGATCGCGTCCTGCATCAGAAAGAACGGCGCACGCACATTGACCGCGAAGATCCGGTCGAACAGCTCCGGATCGGTATCGAGAATAGTGCCCCGGTCGGTGATCGCTGCGACATTGACCAGGGCGTCGATCCGGCCGAACCGCTCGGCCGCTGCGTCTATGACCTTGCGACAATCCTCAACCCGGCCGAGATCGGCTGCGACGAAGACGACCGGCGTGCCATATCGGTCAACGATCTCCCGTGCCTTGGCCTCGCCCTTGGCGGTGCTGCGGCCGCAGATCGTAATCCCCGCAGCGCCGCGCTCGGCAAAAAGACGTGCGACTTCCGCACCCAGGCCCTGCGTGCCGCCGGTGACGACGGCAAATTTTCCATCCAGGCGATTCATCGGACCCTCACGCCTCCCTGCGTGCTGCGTGAGCCGCGATCAGCTCCGCAAAGCGCCCAGCATCCACCTTGGCGTCGATGGCCTCGGCCATGATCTGAGCCTGCGTTTTCGGTGCAAGGCCTCCGACCGGCGGATCGCTGTCGAGATTGGTGGGGAAGGCATAGCCTTCGGCAGTCGATGCGATCACATTGGCCGCCTCGGCGCGGTTCAGCGTGCCTGCCTCAAGTGCAGCGAGCAGCGGGGGATAGACAGTGACCGACATCCGGTTCCGGTTGATGCTTTCCATTGCCCGTCCGAATGCCGATGACACCTGCAGGAGATTTGCCATGCGATAGATGTCCGTTGAGACATTGTTGCCGGCGCCATGCATGACCGCCGGGTTGAAGAAGACGGCATCGCCCTTCTGCAGCGGCAGCTGCACATGATGCTCCGCGAAATACGCCTGGAACTCCGGACGGCCGAAGGCGATGTAGCCTTCGAAGAACGTCTGAGAATAGGGCAGAAACAGCGTCGGCCCGCTTTCGAGCGGCATGTCGCAATGCGCGACGGCTCCTTGCAGGGTGAGCAGCGGCGAAACGGCGTGGATATGTCCGGGATAGGCCTGCATCTGCTGGGGCGTCATGAAGCCAAGGTGGTAGTCGCGATGCGGTTTCTGCGCGGTGCCGCCCGGATTGACCCGGTTCATCTGCGCGGTCATCTGGTAGCCCGTACCGAGCCAGGCTTCCGATACCATGGCGATGGCGGTGGAGGCATAGTAGCGGGCGAAATTCTCCGGATCCGCCAGGCAGTGCTTCTCAAGCGAGTTCCAGATGCGGTCATTGGCGCCGGGCTTGGCAAAGTGGTCGCCCGCGCCTTTGCCCTTCTCGCGCTCGTCGCGGACGATTGCGTCGAACACGCCAGTGGCACGGTCGACGACCGCAGCGTCCGGCATGGCGTTCTTGATGGCGATGATGCCGGGACCGGAGGTGAATGCTTCGACCCATTCAGCCATCAGCGCGCGGCGATCGTGTTCGTCTCCTGCGGCGTTCCGAACCTTCTCGCCATCATAGATGAGGATGTTCTTCTCGATTCCGTCGGCAAACGGCCAGTCTGCAGGGTCAGCAGTCTTTTCGACCAAGGTCCTGAAATGATCGAAATTGCCGCAATCGGCCGAAAGCCAAACTTTCCGGCTGCGCCGGCTGGCGAGCGTTTGAGTGTCCATAATGATCTCCTCCCGAAGTGGTGTTGGACTTATGCATTGATCGTAGTATCCGCCCGGCCTATGAGAAAGGCAGAAAAGCCCTCAAAAACACCTCAAAAGGAATACCGGTGACATCACGCTTTCCTTTGAAGGATATCGCCTTGCAGGCCGGCCTCAGTCTGGCGACAGTCGACCGGGTGATGCATGAACGCGTGGGCGTTCGCGCCGTCACGCGGGCGCGGGTCGCTGCGGCAATTTCCGAGCTGGAACGGCAGTATCTACAATCGGGCCTCGCCGGGCGGCGCTTCGTCATCGATGTCGTGATGGACACGCCTCAGCGCTTTTCCACGACGGTGCGCGAAGCATTCGAGGCCGAACTGCCCGGCATGCGTCCCGCTTCGTTTTCTGCACGATTTCACGTCGCCGAGACAATGAGCGAGCAGGAGCTACTGTCCATCCTGCGCGCCATACGCCGGCGCGGGAGCCATGGCGTTGTCCTGAAGGCCGCTTCGACGCCGGCGATTGCCGAGCTTGCTTCCCAGCTTATGGCGGCAAAAATTCCGGTCGTCACGCTGGTGACCGATCTGCCGGCGAGCTCCCGGATTGGCTATGTCGGCATGGACAACCGGGTGGCGGGAGCGACAACGGCCTATCTGCTCGGGCGCATGGCGGGAGAACGGGCGGGCAAAGTGCTGGTGACGCTGTCGAGCAGGCTCTTTGCCGGTGAAGACGAGCGCGAACAGGGATTCCGCAATGTGCTCGCCGAACGATTTCCCTGGCTGTCCGTCGCGCGGATCTCCGAAGGTTTCGGCGTCGATCGCACGACAGAACTGCTCGTTCGCGATGCGCTGGAACAGGAACCGGACATTCGCGCAGTTTACTCGATCGGAGGCGGCAATCGCGCCATATTGAAAGCCTTCGCCGAAGCCCGGCGCGAATGCACGGTCTTTGCGGCTCATGATCTCGATCATGACAATATCAAGCTTCTGGCCGCTGGCGATATTACCTTCGTCATTCATCACGATCTGCGGCACGACGCCCGCAGCGCTTGCCAGCTCGTGCTTGCCTATCACCGGATGCTGCCGGCCGACTTCCAGGTGGCGCAGTCGCGGGTTGCGATCGCGACGCCCTTTGATCCCTCGCACTGACACGCAGCTTGGCTCAGACACAATCACTTCGTTAGCTGATCAGCACGGGAAAGAAAGAGCGAGAGAGTTGGCGAGGTGTTGGTCCGATTGTATCCAATAACCAGATCGATGGTGGGCGCTTCGCCTTTGAGGGGGCGGCTGGTGACGGACCATGGCAGGAAGTTCTCCGCATAGGCAGGGAGCAAAGCCACGCCTCTCGTCGAGGCGATCAACGACATCGCCATGGTAAGATTGTGGACACGGTGGGCGGGCTCGATGTCGAGGTCGTTGGCAGCCAGATATCTCTCGATGGATGCTCGCATCGGGCCGGCGATGTTCGATCCGCTGATGAAAAGCTCGCCGGCAAGTTCCCGTACGTCCACGCTCTCGCACGCTGCAAGGCGATGGTCACTTGGCATGATCACGACGAACGGTTCGCGCGTGACGGTGATATAGCTGAGGTTGGGCCAGTTGGGCTCGGCCCTCATGAAGGCGACATCCAGCTTGCCCGTCGCAAGTAGCTGGGCGAGGTCGGGCGAGTGCTCGCTTGATATCGTCATCGCGATATTCCGCAACTCGTCGGTCAATAAGCATGTCGCCTTCGCGAGCCAGTTGACCTCCTGGCCGCTGAGGAAGCCGACGGCGAAGACAGGTTTCAGCGGTTTCGCCGCCCGGCGCGCCGCTTCTACCGCGGTCTCGGCCTGTGCCAGCGCCAGCCTGGCATGATCGAGAAAGACCTTGCCTGCCGCGGTTAACTCGATGCCATGCACGCTGCGGTTCATCAGCGGGACGCCGACTTCATATTCGAGATCGCGGATTTGCCGGCTGAGGGAAGGCTGGGCCGTATGCAGCCTTTTCTCGGCGGCAAGCGTCAGGCTGCCTTCTTCGGCGACGGCGACGAAATAGCGAAGATGTCTCAGTTCCATGAGCGTTCCATGCCTTGGAGGTATGAGGGCAAGCTTACAAAGTCTTTTTCGATGGCGCCAGCAATACCTAAGTTCAGCCCAACAGAAACGAACTGGCCGCGACCCCACGGAACTCCGCCGGGCGAAGGCCATATCTTGAAGGACTGGAAACATGAGTACTCAAGTTGTTTTGATTACCGGTGGACTGACCGGCATCGGGCGTGCAGCCGCTATCGCCTTTGCCAAGAAGGGCGCGAAGGTCGTCGTCGCCGGTCGGCGTGACGAGGCTGGTCGAGCGCTCGTCGAGGAACTGCGCTCCTTCGGTTCGGAGGCCGAGTTCGTTAACGCCGACGTCCGCAAGGAGGAGGATGTCCGCGCCATGGTCGACAAGACCGTCGCCCGGTTCGGCCGTCTCGATGTCGCCGTCAACAATGCCGCCACCGAAGGCGATCGCGGTCTGATCACCGAGCAGACGTCCGAAAGCTTCGCCGCGACGTTTGACACCAACGTTCTCGGCGTGGTCCTGAGCATGAAGCACGAAGTGCGTGCCATGCAGGCGCAGGGGAGCGGCAGCATCATCAACATCTCCTCGACCTATGGTCATGAGGGCGCGGCCGGCGCTTCGATTTACGTCGGCGCCAAACATGCAGTCGAAGGCATCACCAAGTCGGTGGCGCTCGAAGTCGCCAAGTCCGGAATTCGAGTGAATGCCGTCGCGCCCGGCCCCACCGACACCGGCATGCTCACGCGCTTCACGGAGACGGCGGAGAACAAGGCGGTTCTTGCGGGGCAAGTCCCGCTGGGTCGGCTCGGCCTTTCCGAAGAGGTCGCCGACGGCATCGTCTTCATGGGGTCGGATGAGGCGAGGTTCGTCACGGGTCACGTCCTCAACGTCGACGGCGGGCACAGCGCCAACTGATCCTGCCAGGCGCGGAGCAAATCTCCGCGCCTGATTTCGGCCGATAAACACCAAGGGACAACCAATGACCCAGCATAGTCACGAGACCGCACCGACACAGTTCATCGAGGCCGACGGCATCCGCTTCGCTTACCGCCGCTTCGGCACCGGGAGCGGTGTCCCGCTGGTCTTTTTCCAGCACTTCATGGGCAACCTCGACGATCATGATCCGGCGCTGACCGACGCGTTCGCCGCCGACCGCGCGGTCATCCTCTTCAACAATGCCGGGGTCGCCTCTTCCACTGGCACCACCCCGAACACGATCGAACAAGCGGCACGCGATGCGGCGACGTTCATCGACGCCCTCCGCCTCAAGACAGTCGACCTGCTGGCCCATTCGATGGGCGGCATAATAGCCCAGCAGCTTGCACTAGACCGGCCCGAGCTGGCGCGCCGCCTCGTTCTGGTCGGCACCGCGCCACGCGGTGGCGTCGGCCTCGGCGCAATGGCGCCGGAAACGCGGGCGCTGTTCTTCCAGACCTATGAGCATCAGGAGGAGATGTGGCTGCCGATCCTGTTTGCCCCATCAGAGAGCAGCCAAGCTGCGGGTCGCGCCTATCTGGCACGCATGATGGCCCGCAAAGACCGCGACGCCGAGGTCTCGATGGAGACGGTCCAAGCCCAAGCCACCGCCATCGCGGCATACGGAGCACAGAAGGACGAGACCTACGCCCACCTGAAGGACCTGCACCAGCCGACCCTGGTCGTCAACGGCGACAACGACATCATCATCCCCACAATCAACTCCTATCTGCTGCAGCAGCATCTCCCCAATGCGCAGCTCATCCTCTACCCCGACGCCAATCATGGCGCCCACCACCAGTATCCCGAGCTGTTTGCCCAGCACACCAAGCTCTTCCTCGACGCGTGACGTCGAAAAAGGAGCCGGGCGCCGCATCCAAGGATTGAAGCCATGTCAGACCAAGCAGAGCCAAAGACGAAGACCATCAAGATCCCCGGCCGGGACCACCCGATCACGATCGAGCGCAATGCCCATCGTGTCGTCGTCAAGGTCGCAGGACGCGTTATCGCCGATACGCAGGGCGCATTGACACTGCGCGAGGCAGGTTATGCGGCCGTGCACTACATTCCGCGCAAGGACGTGGACATGACGCTGCTTGAGCGGACGGATCACGCCACCTACTGCCCTTACAAGGGTGATTGCGCCTATTACAGCATCCCGGCCGGAGGCGAACGTTCGCTCAACGCTGTCTGGACCTACGAGACGCCTTACACCGCAGTCGCCGCAATCAAGGATCACCTCGCGTTCTACCCCGACCGCGTCGATTCGATCGAGGAACCGGCAAGCGACTAGCCGCTCTCGGACCAGCCGGCCGGGCCAAGGCCCGGCGATTGACCGACCAGATACCGCCGCGAATCCTCGCGTCGGCAAACCCCTTGCTGCGCCCCGATGCAGGTTCTCGGACCGGAAGGACACCAAATCATGATCATGCTCACGGGAAAAACCGCCCTCGTCACCGGCGCTTCGCGCGGCATCGGCCGCTCCAGTGCCCTCGCCTTGGCAAAGGTCGGCGCCCAGGTGCTCGTGCATTATGGGCAAGGGAAGGCGGAAGCTCAGCTCGTCATCGAGGAGATCCGCAAGGCCGGCGGTCGCGCCGAGACAGTCACCGCCGATCTGGCCACCGCTGAAGGCCCAAACAAGCTTGCCCAGCAGGTTCGCGCCATCGTCGGCGCTCGACTGGACATCCTGGTTGCCAATGCGGGCATCTCGAAAGCTGCGACCATCGAGGAGACAACGATAGAGGATTTCGACCGGTTGTTTGCCGTTAATGTGCGCGCGCCGTTCTTCCTTGTTCAACAACTTCTGCCGATCATGTGCCAGGGAAGCAGCATCACACTTCTGTCCTCGCTCGCGGCCCATGCTTCGGTCGGCACGCTCTCCGCTTATGCGGCGACCAAGGGCGCGGTCGACACACTCGTCAGGCACTTCGCCGCGGCACTCGGTCCGCGCGGCGTCCGCGTCAACGCGGTCGCGCCCGGCGTCGTCCAAACCGACATGTCGAACTTCACCAAAACCGAGACGGGCCGCGACGTCACACTCGGCATGCAGGCACTCAAGCGCCTGGCCGAACCGGATGACATCGGCGGTGTCGTCGCCTTCCTCGCCTCGGATGAGGCACGCTGGATCACCGGCGACATCCTGCATGTCGACGGCGGCTCCAAGCTCTGAACTTCAAGAGCCCGATGAGGGAGGAAGGCATGGCAAACCACATCGCGGATTGACCTCAGTCAAATGCACCAATACCTCATTTTGGGGCATTCTCCGGGCTGGGTCGACTTTGATCCGTTGGCGGCAGGTTGAGCATCGTCAGTGGATTCGATCCGCTCCCCAGCATCGTAGCGGGCATCATCCCGTTCCAACGGTGTGCCGTCTCATAGGCGACGACACCAGGGTTGGAAGCGACGGCGGAGCCAACCTGCTGTATGATCTTGGCTTGAGCCTCCCCCGTCAGCATGGTCGCCTGTGCTGCGCCTTCAGCCTGCAAGATCGAGGCTTCGCGCTGGGCATGCGCCTGAGCAATCTGTGCTTCCGCCTCGCCGTTGGCTTGCGCGATGCGTACGGCAGCAGCTGCGGCGGCTTGCACCTTGGCCTGCTCTCCTTCGTACTGGACCTTCGTCACCGTATTCTCCGCACGAATGGCATCGTTTTTGGCTTGGACGGCGGCCTCAACCGAAGCCTGGAAGCTCGGGCTATAGGTGATGCTGCTGAGTTGCAGGTCGGTGATTTCCAGCCCGAAGATACTGTTCAGCGCCTCGGTAACGTTCTTGGTGATCTGGGCGGTGATCTGTTCGCGATTGGCGGAAATGCTGACAGTGCTCTGCGTAGCGAAGACGCGAAGCACCCTATCGGAGAGAATCGGTCTGATGTTCTCGGTTATATCAACGTCTCCCGCCCGGCCGACCTGGTAGAGCAATTTCAAGACGGCGGCCGCAGGGATTCTATAGGAGACCCCGAGGCTGACGGTGACCGCCTGGTTGTCGATCGTGTAGACGGTGAGGTTGCTGAGATTGAGAGTGTCAAGACTTGTCTGGATGGTATCGACCACATCGACAAAGGGCAGCTTGAAATGCAGGCCGGGGCCTACGGGCTTGTCGGTGACAACCGTTCCGAAACGCCGCACGCCCGCCATTTCCGTTGGTTCGACCACATAGAAGCTGCTGAGCAGGAGAGCTACGATCGCGACGATGGCGACACCCCCCACCACTAAAAGCCGTGCTAGCCCAGGCGGCAATTGCGGCAATTGCGGAGTCCTAATTGGTTGCTGAGGGGCCGACCCCCAAGGTCCTCTTTCGTTTGGCACGACTTAATCCTTTACATATATAAGCGTATGTTCTTTCTAAAAGCTTGAATGCGCCTATTTCCGGAAGGATAAAAGTGAATTTAGTAAATTTAATATGCATTTTATAAAATAAGTCTTCGTCTTTATACATTATTTATATTGGCGTTATTTTTTTCTATAGAATATTGATATTCGCATCATCGCCTAATAATCTTCATCTTTACGTTCGACGAGGATTGCTCCACGGCTGCCATTCCGCTCTCTATTGAGATCGACCCGGGCGGTCCGTCGCGAATGGCGGGTGGGATAGCGGGATATCCAATTGGCCCTTTCCCAAGGGCGCTGCTTAATCCGAACAATATACGAGGTCTGGCAGGACGATCCATTCGCCGGCCCGAAGGGATTCCACATCAAGACGTCCGTTACCGTCTCGATGTGCCAATCCTGCAAATCGATATCTATGGCCGGTGGCATCGATTACGATGTCTCGTATCGGTCGGCCCGCAAGATAGCCGACAACTGCTCCGTCAAACCGCGGATTGCCCAGGACAAAATATTCAAAAGGTAGATTTCGGCTCACCATTGGATGTGGCTCCCCATTTCAACAATATAATCCGCGCAGGCTGACGCTGACACCTATTCGTCCAAGCAGGGACTAGACCCTGTTCCCGCTTTCTTTGAGTTTTTGATCAACGTCGTAAGCGGTGTTCTTGGATTGCTCTTCGGCGAGATTAGCCGGTGTGATCGCGGGCCAGCTTGGCTTCGAGTGGGTTCTTTTGCCCCGCCGGGACGATTTGATTTCTACCAGGAAGGGCTTGGTCTGAGGCTTCATGAAATTCCCCCAAAGGCAGCAGCTGCGGCCATATGATGGTGGTGATGAAAGTTTCGCAGGCCCATGCCGTCGACAGCGTCGTTGGCATCGGTCGCGGCTTCCGCATCAGGGTGAGGTATACCGGAGCAGATAGGATTTCCATTGCGGAAGGCTGGAGATTGCATAGGAATCTCATAGGAATGGCGCGGTCCCCATGCCGCCAAAGCCGGGGATTGGGATCGTTGACGGACCGCCGGCACATTGAAATTTTACCGGTGTCGGTACAACACGACCGGATAGCCATGGACGATCTTTAGCTCTGGCGCGTGTTCGAAGTCTCCGGATTGTGCAGGCGACTGCTTCGCCAGTTTTCGCCTATGAGATTTTGATGGTCCGACGCCCATTGTCGAATGGAACGCTTATCCGTACATCCCCAGATACCTTCCCTGAACACCGGAATGAACAGCGAGCGTGATTTTCCTTGGCTCGTCAACAGCACCGGTTCAGGAGGTGAAGATGTATTTCGAACTGATCGATTCCACTGCCGCTATCCTCGCGAAGAGCCGCCGGCATGAAACCTGCTGCGATCTCCCGCTGGACATGATTTCATCAAAGGCCGAGGCCCTTGAGATACAGACGGCTGCCCTTGAAGTGCTCGGCTTTAGCCGCAGCGGCTACTCCATCGTCGGGACAAGCGAGGCAAGCAGAAAGTTTCTCGGGATCGGAAAGCCGATCTATTCAGCTATTCCTGCAAATGCCTTTTACGCCAGCGGATCCGTTCTTCGGCTGCCGCCCGGTATGATTGGCGCGCAATGCGAACTGGCATTCACCATGCTTCGGCAGTTTCCCGATGCGGATGAGGACATCAATATCGAGAACGCGGCCCTGGCAGTGCTTGGCTGCCAGCCCGCTATCGGCTTGCTCGGTCGCCGAACGAACTTTCCGCACATGGGCGAGATCGCCGCAACCGCCGACTTTGGCCTGCATGTTGCGACGATATGCGGACCCTATGCCGATACAAAGGATATGCTGAGCCTCGATGCGGTCGATGTGAATGCATTCCTGTTCAAGCGCACCATGGTCAGCGGCTCCGCAAGCTGCATCTTCGGCCATCCTCTTGAAGCGATTGGTTGGCTGGCCAAGCAGCTCTCAGAAAATGGCCGTTCGCTCCAGGCCGGCGATGTCGTCACCACCGGTTCCTGCACGACAATCCTCGAGGTCAAACCCGGCCAACACCTGGCCGCCGAATTCGGCGCCATCGGCCAGATCGAATGTTTCTTCGAATGATCCACCATCCGCTATGAGTCGAATTCGACAAGCCGCCGGATGAACATGGGGACAGCTCAGTCCCTGGGCAGTTTGGCAAAGACTGGTTCAGCGGGCCGTCCGAAGATCACCCGAAGTTCGGAAGCGCTGGCGGTCGAGAGCCAAGCCGAGAAGGCCTCCAACGACCTCGACGAGAATCCCGGGCCTTGGCGGGCGCTCTTGCGGATCGAATGCCAGACCGATGACGGCCTGCGGCCCGAGCGACGTCGCAACGGGCCAGAAGTCGAAGCGAGAGGCGTCGAACGGATACACCTCCGCCGGGACGAACTGCCGCGTCGTCAGCGAAGATTGCGCCGCTTCCATCTCCACCTCGCCGAGCTCGACTTTGCCGCGTCTTTCGACGAAATCCACCGTGGTCTCAGATGCAAACCCGATGACGACGGACGTGTGGAAGAGCGCTTCAAGAGCGGTGGCGGCAACGGAGATCATTCCCCTCGTATCTTCGGTTGCGACGATGTCTCGGCTGCAGGCCTGCAGAACCGCCGCCTGCCGCGTGAGGAGCGACGCATCATCTGCCCTTCGCCGGGCAGTCGAGGCTACGGCGCTCGCAATACATCCGACAACGAATAGCAGCGCAATCGCCCATATGTTCGCCGGATCGTCGACGGCCAACGAGTAGCGCGGCTCGGTCAAAAAGAAGTTATAGGCGAGAGCGCCTAGGACTGCTGAAAGGAGGGACGGCCCCAGCCCAAAAGCGACTGCAGCTACAACAACGGGAACGACGTAAATAAGCGAGAGGTTCGGGATGGTTACTTCGTGGTCAACCCCGACGGCCACGACCGTCGCAATGGCGACCATGACGAACACAGCAATGTATTGCACCGCGATCGACGTGCTTGGGAACCGCAAAGCCTGAAACGGGTCTGGAGCGTTAAACGACGTTCCATCGCTCGGCGAGGTTACTTTATCAATGCTCATCACGATACCTCCTTATGCCGCTTACCGCCATGAGGGCCATCCGGCGATGAGCTGGAAAGGGCTTCGAATGTTCGTATCCGAACCGCATCGAGGCCGGCGATTTCCGTACCGAGCCAAGTCGGCCGTCAATTACGGTGTTCCATTCTCAGCAGACCTGCGACCATCGCGATAAATCTTAATTTAGAAATGGAGAAAACAATATAAGAATTCCATTCGTGTACCGACCCTTAGATATAAAGATCGCAAACATACGCTGATGCGCTTGGGGCGCGGCGATCCTGATCGAGCACCAGCCCTCGGCCGGGCTCAGCCGATTTGGTCTTCGGTCGTTTCAGGACGGATGGCTCGCCAGAGCGTAAGGTTGCTCTCGATGCCTGGGGATGAACGCCGTGATCACAGGCGCAACCTCGCCCTTCCTGTCGGCAATGGCGAGGTCGGACGTCGTCACTGTCATTTCGCAGCGCGGGCGGCCTCTGCGCGATGCGCGTTCGCCGTGGCTATCGGCGCCCTCCACGGCAGCTCAAAGGCGCAGACGAAGCGATGTGCCCAGCGTGACCGCTTTGCCATCGATACAAATACGCACGTACGCGCAGAAACGCTGCAGCATATCCTTCAACGCGGGCGGCGGATCGCCCGCACCTTGCCGCTGCCGCCACCGCCAGCGAAGAAGAGGTCCCCGCCGTTGGATTCGAGGCCAGAGACGCCGGTGCCCTCAGGCATTTCCAGCCGTTCCAGCACTTCGCCCGTTATCGGATCGATGCGGCGAACGTCGCTTTCGTCGCCGTCCCAGGTGCCGTGCCACAACTCGCCATCGACCCATGTGACACCGGTAACGATACGGTTGGATTCGATGGTGCGCCTGATAGCACCGGTTTCGGGGTCGATCTCGTGGATCTTGCGGCCGCGATGCTGGCCCACCCACAGGCTTCCCTCGCACCAGGCAAGGCCCGAATCGCCACCCTTGCCGGGCGCGGGAATGGTGGAGAGCACCTTTCCGGTCTCGGGGTCGATCTTATGAATCAGGTCCTCGGCGATCTGGTAGAGATAGCGCCCGTCGAAAGCGGTGCCCGCATGCGAGGCGACGTCGATCGAGCGCACCTGCATACCGCTCTCCGGGTCCAGGGCGTGCAGCTTTTCGCCGGAGGCGAACCAGACATGCCGGCCGTCGAACGTCACGCCGTTTACACGGGGCGCATTCTCGAAGGGGCCATATTCGCGAAGGACCTCAGCTTGAGACTTTTTCATTGTATCCATCCTCCGGTCAGCATCTGTTGAATTCGGCAGCTCCAACCCTAGTCGCTCGGCAGCGGTCCCGGGAGTAACAATGTTGTCGGGAAGCCGACGACCGGCGGCATCATCCAGCGACAAGCGCGGCCATTGCCGATACTTTGCACCCGCCCGGTGGCCGCCAGTGCATCGAGCGCCCGCTGCACCGTGCGCGGGCTTGTGGCCAGCGCGATCGCCAGCGCCGAACTCGACCAGGATTCGCCGTCGGTGAGCAGGGCAAGCAGGAAGGCATGTTCCGCCTCGACAGGTGGCGCCAGCACAACGATATCGCGTTTTCCATGCGGCGTAAGCGCAAAGCCGTGCGTCGTCGCGCCAATATCGGCAAATGGCTCCAACGCGGTGCGCAGCCTCCCAATTTCCACCCTGAGCCGCGCCCTGTGGGATTCGTCGGCATGGCGGGCGCGGAAAGCACGGGAAAGCAGCACGGCACGCGGCGCGTCCGCCGGAGCAGCCTCTGCAAGCGCCCGCGCCAGTGTAAAGAGCACCGGCCGGCTCGCCAAAGACACGACTTCACCGCCGCTGCGCACGACATTGCGGCAGGCATCGACGACCAGCGCTCCGGAGGACAGCAGGGCTTCCACCTCGCCGAGCGAAAGCAGGCGCTCCCTACCCTGTGCGATCAGCCGGGCCGCTGGTGCGTCGAGAACGTGCGCGGCGTCGCGCACTTCGATCGTGAGCGCGGGAATGCCGGCCTTGCGTGCCGCCTCCGCGGCTCGCGCCAGGGCACCACGGGCCGGCTCGGTGCGAAGGCGGCGGATGGCGATACCGGCAACTGCAAGCTCGTGGCTTGCCCTTGCGGCCGGCGGTAGTGGCGAGGGATCAAGTTTCGCGAGCAGTCGTTCGGCCTCGTCGAGATGGCCGATCAGCAGCAGGCGGCGTATCTGCAGGTTGCGGGCATGGGCGGCATTGATGCGGTCGCCATGCTTGTCGAGGACGGCCCGCGCCGTCTCCAGCGCCTTTTCCGGCCAACCGAGATCTCGCGAGACGAGGGCAATCTCCGCCTCGGCCACGACGCAACGGGCGCGGGCCACCGCCTCGCGAGGGCCGAAGGCGCGCGCGGCGCTCTTCAGCAGCGTCTTGGCGCGGACTAGATCGCCGAGCTGCGCCATGGCAATGCCGCGAAGCGCCAGCGCCGGTGCATCGTCGCGCAGCGCCACGCGTTTCAGCGCACCCAGCGGATCGCCTGATGCAAGCGCCTGTGCGGCCGCGACGATCAGCGAGTCCATCGAAATCCCGTCACACTTGTAACTCCCACCCGTCCGGCTTCCAGCCGTAAGTTATTCCCCATCGGCCGGCAAGATGCCGCGCCGGAGAGACAAACCTAGCAGACACAGGAGATGAACCATGACGATGCACAGAACAGGAACGCGTAAGGAGTGGCTTTCGGCACGGCTTTCCCTGCTGGAACAGGAAAAGGAGCTGACGAGGCGCAGCGATGAAATTGCCGCGAGCCGCCAGCAGTTGCCCTGGGTGAGGGTGGAAAAGGACTATCGGCTCGAAACCGAGGATGGCACGGTTCCGCTCTCGGCGCTCTTCAAGGGGCGTTCCCAGCTTCTCGTCTATCACTTCATGTTCGGGCCGGACTACACGGCCGGCTGCCCATCCTGCTCGTCGATCGCCGACGGCTTCAACGGCTTTGCCGTGCACCTTGAAAACCATGACGTCGCCTTTTCCGCGGTATCCCGGGGACCGCTTGAGAAACTGCGGGAATTTAAGCGCCGCATGGGCTGGACCTTCGACTGGGCCTCGTCGGCCAACAGCGACTTCAACCACGATTTCAATGTCTGGTTCACGCCGGAGGAGCAGCGCGACGGCAGCATCGAATACAATTACCGCCGCGAGCCGCCGATGCCCGAGCCGCTCGCGGGCAAGACGGTGCAGCAGTGGGAGTTGCGCGGCAGCGAAGGCCCGGTCGCGCAGATCGCCTCGATGACGGGAACGGATGTCGCGACCTACACGCGCGACCGGCCGGGTGTCAGCGCCTTCGTGATGCAGGATGGGGAGATCTATCACACCTATTCGTCCTATGCCCGCGGGCTAGACGGCCTCTGGGGCATGTATCAGTGGCTCGACCGGGCACCGCTCGGCCGCAACGAAACCGGTGTCTGGTGGCGCCATCACGACCGCTACGGAGCGTAGCCGATGTCCAGATTGTCTGAAATCCACGAAAGGGCCGGCGCGCGTGCCGCCGGCCTGCTGCAATATGCGGGTATCGGTCGCTGGCTTCAGCTGGCCGCCGCGCCAACCTTCGCCGCCATGGCGCTACTAACTGCCCGCGATGGCGCAGCCGACATGATCTGCTCGGCGCAAGGCGGCTCGATGTTTGGCGGAATGGCGCCGATGTACCTGCTGATGAGCCTGTTCCATGCCGGACCCTGGCTGAGGCTTCTTGCAAGAGAAGAGAGTGCGCGCGGCCCCTGAGTGAACCTCCGCCTTGCTGCTCGAGCCAATCAATCCGACTATCGGAACAAGGGTCACCGCAGCGGAATCCAAAGCGGGCTCTTCCAGGCCTTCAACGCATCGAGAAAGACTTGCAGCTTCGATGGCAGGAAGCGCCGCGTCTGATAAACCGCGTGCACGAAGATTTCGGGCGAGGACCAATCCGGCAGGACGCGGACGAGTTCGCCGCGTTCGATCCGGTCGTCACAATAGTTCGAGGGTAGTAGGCCTATGCCGTGGCCCTTGTAAGTAAATGCGCTTACTGACTGGAAATCGCGGCTCGCGATCGGTCCCGATACCTGCACCTTCGCCGATTTGCGGCCGTTGACCAGATGCCATTCGGTTTCGTTGTTGCGGCCATTCAACAGGACGCATTGATGCTCTCGCAAATCCTCGGGTTTGGTGGGTAGGGCACGACCCTGCAGATAGGTCGGCGTCGCGACCAGATAACGGACGCTCTTGCCGATGCGCTGCGCAATGATCGTCGAATCCTGCAATTCTCCGAAACGGATGGCGAGATCGACATTCTCGGCGATCAGGTCGAGAAACGTATTGGTGATGAAGAGATCGACCTGGATGCGTGGATAGTTTTTCAGAAATGCGGAAATGAAATCGTAGAAGGGTTCCTGCCCTAGGACGACTGGCACGGAAATCCGAAGCAGGCCCTCCGGCTGTCGCTGTGACTGAATGAGCACCCGCTCGGCGTCGTGGAGATGGCTGAGCGGCTCGCTGCATTGATTGTAGTAGGCACGCCCCTGCGCCGTGAGGTTCAATTTGCGTGTCGTCCGCTGCAGGAGCGTCACGCCCAATTGCTCCTCGAGCGCGGTTACCCTGCGGCTCACTGTCGAGACCGGCATGCCGAGCGCATGGGCGGCCCGGCTGAAGCTCTCGAGCTGCGCTACTTTCACGAAAACAGCGATATCATTCAGATCGGTCATGCCACGATTTTTGCATAAATGAAAAATTGATTCCAGATATTTCCATCTAATCGCGTAAAGCCCAAGTGGGCATATTTCCCTTCACGAGAGCAAACCAACCACCTCGTCCCCTCTCGATCGGTCCGCTCTTCGGGCCGAAGCATGGCGATGAGGTCGCTTCGTGAAACGGAGAACGACAATGCAAACAGAAAAAACAGTACTGATTACCGGTGCCTCGCAGGGCATTGGTGCCGGCCTTGCCAATGCCTTCCTCGACCGAGGCTATAATGTTGTCGCGACATCGCGACGGGTCAGTGAAACCGGCGAGATCAAGGCCTCCGACAGGCTGGCCCGTGTTGACGGCGACATCGGCGATCCCGCCACAGCCCAACGCGTCGTCGAGACCGCGCTCACCCGCTTCGGGACGATCGACGCTCTGGTCAACAATGCCGGGATTTTCTTCACCAAGCCGTTCATCGACTACACCATCGAGGATTATCGCAAGCTGTCCTCGACGAATCTGGAGGGCTTTCTGCATCTGACCCAATTGGTCGTGCGCCAGATGTTGATGCAGAAGACCGGCGGCAGTATCGTCAGCATCACCACGCCTTTGGTTGACCACCCGATCGCCGGCATCAACGCTTCCGTCGCGATGGCCACCAAGGGCGGTATCGAGGCGCTCTCCAAGAACATTGCCCTCGAATATGCAAAGGAGGGAATTCGCGTGAACACAGTGGCGCCCGGCGTCGTCGACACGCCGCTTCACAAGGACAACCCGAAGGATTTCCTCAAGACGATGTCACCTATGCCTGGCATTTCCAACGTCCAGGAAATCGCCGATGCCGTCCTCTTCCTGACCGAGGCTCCACGCATTACCGGGGAGGTGCTGCACGTCGACGGCGGCGCACATTTGGGAAAATGGTAAGCTCCGAAAAGCCGCCGGCCGCTGGCGCAGAACAGCGGCTGAAGGATCTTGGCATCGCGCTTCCTCCGCCTCCGACGCCGTTCGGCGCCTATGTGGAGGCGGTGAAGATCGGAAAGCTGTTGTTCCTGAGCGGGATGCTGCCGGTCATTGACCGCAAGCCGCAATATGTCGGACGCGTTGGCGGCGAACTATCCGCTAAAGATGGACGCAAGGCGGCCGAGATCGCCACCCTAAGTGCACTCGCCGCCATCAAGGAACATCTCGGTTCGCTCGACAAAGTGACAGGTGTCGCCAAGCTCGGCGTCTATATTGCGACGGAAGGCGATTTCCGGGATCATCCGAAAGTCGCTGATGGGGCGTCCGAGCTTCTCCTCAAGGTCTTCGGCACGGAGATGCTGTCGGGCCGGATCGTCCTCGGAGTGGCCAGCGTGCCCCTCGGTATGCCGGTTGAAGTCGAGCTCGTGCTCGAGGTCGCGGAGTGAAACACCGCGCCCTGGTCCGGTCTGCCGGCCGGGGCGCTTCACATCCGTCCCCACGACACCCCTATGGTTGCTTCCTGCATGCTGAAAACTCGAGGCGACGATGACGGAACAACCTGTCCGTGACGTCGGCATCCAACCAGCCCGCTTCCCAGTCTCGCCGCTCGCGACACTCAACCACGTCGCTCTGCGACGTGTTTGGCGCCAATTGACGTTACGGTTTAGGGGCGATTGATTCATACAAAATACGGTGAGCGAATACCAATTAAGACTTATAGAAGTATATCCGACGATTACATACGTTTATCAAATATTTTTCTATTAATACTTATAATATTCAAGAATGTATTATGTTTATACTTTTTATTTCTGCGTGATGCAGTTACGCATCTACCACCTATTGATATGAAGAGATTACAGAGCATGACCGAAATATTGGATTTCGGCGCGTGCATTTCCCTCTCTATCGTGTGCGTGGGGGGCCGTCGGCTTCCAATCAAGGGGGAACAGCCGGATCAATGAACATAGCGGGTGGTCGCCAGCGTCGTTCCGATCAGGCAAAGCGATTGGAGAAAACTAATGAATATCAAGAGCCTTCTTCTCGGCTCCGCTGCTGCACTGGCAGCAGTATCCGGTGCTCACGCGGCTGACGCTGTCGTCGCTGCTGAGCCGGAGCAGCTCGAATATGTTCGCATCTGCGACGCTTACGGCGCCGGCTACTTCTTCATCCCGGGCACCGAAACCTGCCTCAAGATCGGCGGCAAGGTTCGTACGGAGGGTCAATGGTACAGCGCGTATGACCCGAACGCCCGTTTCGGCACGCTCTGGCACACCCGCGCCGAGCTGCAGCTGCAGACCGCGACGGACACCGAATACGGTCCGCTGAGGACCAACACCGAACTCCGTTGGGACTGGGACGACGGTGGTTCGACGTTCACCAACCTGCTGCACGCCAGCATCAGCCTCGGTGGTTTCACCGTTGGTAAGGAAGACTCGCAGTTCAACGTCTTCACCGGTTATGCCGGCGACGTCATCAACGACGACGTTGTTTATGATGGTCCGTACGAACTCAACCAGATCACCTACAACTACGACGCAGGCAACGGCTTCACGGCTGTGATCTCCGTCGAAGATACCAATTCCGGTCCGGGCGCTACCGGCTTCAACGGCGAGGACAGCTCCGACCATTATGCTCCCGACGTTGTTGCCGGTGCTGGTTTCAGGTCTGGCGCATGGGGCTTCAAGGTCGTCGGCGGCTATGACTCCATCGTCGAAGAAGGCGCCATCAAGGCTCGCGTCGATGCTGACTTCGGTGTCTTCTCGGCCTTCTTGATGGGTGGCTGGAACACCGATGGCGACAAGCTGAACAAGTATGCCGGCACCAACACCGGGGGCGCTTGCCCGGCTGATCGTCCGGCGCTGTGCGGCTGGGGTGACTGGGCACTTTGGGGCGGCGTTGGCGTTCCGATCAACGAAAAGCTGAAGTGGAATCTCCAGCTCGCCTACACCGACTCGAAGATCTTCGCCGCGACCACGAACGTTAAGTGGTACGCGGTCAGGAACCTGCTCATCGAGCCGGAGCTCTCCTACACCAGCTGGGATTCGATCAATCAGGACCAGTGGGCTGGCATTCTCCGCTTCGAGCGCAGTTTCTAATCCAATCTGATCTGAAATAGGCCTCCGATCAGAAAAGAGAGGAAGGCTCGGTTCCTACCGAGCCTTCTTTCCGTCCAGGAAAGCTTGAGTCTGGGCTCAATCCCTCCGCCGACCCGGGGACCGGGTTTCGCTCGTGGTAGAGCAACTCCAGGAAAAGTGCGCAGCGGTTTTCCGTCCGGAATTGCGTAAAAACAATAACATAGAGCGGTTAAGCGATTCCGTGAAACGCGCAGCCGCTCTAGTCGGAAATTTGTTCGAACCTGATGTGCTGCGCTCCTTCCCAAAGCACCAGACGACCCAATTCAGCAAGCTTGTCGAAGTTGGAAGTCACCGTGATGAAGTGATTGCCGGCGAGCTGACCCATTTTCGACGAGAAATCGACGCCGCCATAGGCAAGCAGGATTTCGGTTTCGCTAATGCCGCCCGGATAGAGAATGATGTGCCCTGGCGCCGGATGGCTCGTGTGGTTTTCGTATCCAACGCCGAAGTCGAGATCGCCGAGAGGAATCCAGACGCCCTCGCCCGACCAGCGGACATGCACGATCTGGCCTTCGAACGGCATCTGCCTCAGGAAGGCTTCGCAAGTCTTAGGCGCCTTCGCGGTTTCAAGCACGGCATCGAATTCGAAGGGGCCAGCGGTAATCTTCAGTTTCATTAGGTTTCTCTCTTTGCTTAGGAAATGTCGTAAGTCGGTCCCGCCCTCAGTGCTGCAGGATCTTTCCGAGGAATGCTTCTGTCCTCGGATTGTGCTTGCCGGCGAAGAATTCCTCGCTCGGGCGGTCCTCGACGATCTCGCCCTGGTCGATGAAGATCACGCGGGTCGCGACGCGGCGGGCAAAGCCCATTTCATGGGTAACGACCATCATCGTCATGCCGTCTTTCGCAAGGCCGGTCATGACATCGAGCACTTCCGAAATCATCTCCGGATCGAGCGCCGAGGTCGGCTCATCGAAGAGCATCGCCAAGGGGTCCATGGCGAGCGCCCGCGCAATGGCGACGCGCTGCTGCTGGCCGCCGGAAAGCTGGCTCGGATATTTGTTGGCGTGATCGGCCAGCTCGACGCGATCGAGAAGTTGCATGGCCTTTGTCTTCGCGATCGTCTCGCTGCGCCCGAGCACGATCTTCTGCGCCAGCATGAGATTGTCGATGATGGTCAGGTGCGCGAAGAGCTCGAAATTCTGAAAGACCATGCCGATGCGTGTGCGCAGGTTCGGCAGATCCGTCTTCGGATCTCCCACTTCGATCCCGTGGACGCGAATGGAGCCCTTCTGGAAAGGCTCCAGACCGTTCACGCATTTGATCAGCGTCGACTTGCCGGAACCGGACGGGCCGCAAACCACGACGACCTCGCCGCGATCGACCTTGACCGTGCAATTCTTCAGGACTTCGTAGTTGCCGTAGAATTTGGAGACGCCACTGATTTCGATCATGAGCGACCTTTCGCGAAACGAGTGATGGAAAACGGTTGCAGCGCCCTGCCGGTCTCCCGGCCGAGGACGAGCTGCGCGGTCAACTGGCCGACGATCGGGCCGAGCGTGTAGCCGTTCGATGTGACGGCGCTGAAATAGCCGGGCTGCGACGGATGCTCGCCGAGGATCGGCGCGCCGTCGATGTTGATGTTCATCGCCGCCCAACTGCGGATGACATGAAGCTTGCGCAGCGCCGGGACCACATGCTGGGCAACCCAAAGATTGCCCTCAAGGCTCGATAGCAGCGGCCTTGGATGCTGGTGTACGCGGTCGAGGCCGGCCGTCCAGCCGCCGCCGATGATGAAATTGCCGTTCGCCGCCTGCTTCAGGGTCAGGTGACGATCGGCATGGGCGACGAGGCAGGAGATCAGGGGCGCAGCAGCCTCTGTCACCACCATCTGCAGCGGCGCGCCGAAGACGGGAATATCGAGACCAAGCATCGATCCGATGCGCGACGAGAAGGCGCCGGCAGCATTGACGATGCGCTTTGCCCTGATGATGCCGCGTGACGTGGTGACCTCGAAGCCGGCTGGACCTGGCACGATGTCGATAACCTCGCATGTTTCGAAGATGCGGGCACCTTTCGCCCGTGCCGCTTCAAGAATGTGCTGGGTTGCGACCAGTGGATTGATCTTGCCTTCCTGCGAACAATAGGCGGCGCCGACAAAATCCGGCGACAAGGCCGGTTCCAGCGCCCGCAACTCTTCTTGGCCAATCAGCCTGCAATCAATGCCGGCCCGCTGCTCGACACCGACTTTCTCGGCAAGGAAGCGCATATGCGCCTCGGTCTCGGCGACCATCAACCCGCCCGTCACCTTCATTTCGAAGTCGCAGCCGAGTTCATCTTGCAGCGCTGCCCAAAGGGCGATGGAATCGCGTTGCAGCGGCAGCGTCTGCGCGGCCGCACTGCCGCCGCCTTCGGCGCGCGCGCCGTGATCGAAGGAGAGAAGCTGCGCATGCAGGCTGCCGGCATTGCCGCCCGAGGCCAGCGAGTTCGGAAAAGCGCGCTCCAATACCGTGACCTCTTCGCCTTCGCGGGCGAGAAAGAGGGCGGTCGACAAACCGGCAATTCCCGCGCCGATCACCAGCGTCGATGTCTGCGACAACGGCAGCGGTTCGCGGCTTTCCAGTGGTGGCCTCTCCGGCAGCAGCGCGCGCTTGTGGCCACCCCATTCCGGCTTTTCAACCGCGAGTGCTGCGAGCGGCACTGGCCGCAATGGCATTTGCGGCGCCAGAAAACCGCGCGTCTCTCCAGATGTGCGTTTCTCCCCCGCGACGGCCGCGATCGCGTGGCCGCAATAGCGGCTCTGACAGCGCCCCATCCCGGCACGGGATAACCGCTTCAGCGTCGCTATATCCTTGGCGCTGTGCTCGCCAAGCGCCCGCAGCGTGCCATAGGTCACGCCTTCGCAGCGACAGATGACGGTGTGATCAGGCGGCGTATGACTGCCTGCCGGACGAGCCGGTTTGAAAGCCGTCCAGAGCGCGGCTTGAAAAGCCCTGTGTCGCGCAAGCCTGCGTTCAGCGCCAGGATCGGGCGCGACGCCGAAGCCCAATTTGCGCGCCACGGCAATCCCGGCGAGCCTGCCTTGCGCCAGAGCGATATGCGCGCCGCCGAAGCGGGCGGCTTCTCCGATCACATGCACATGCGGAAGCGTCGTCTCGCCATCGTCCTTGCGGATGATGGCAAGGTTTCCATCGATGACTTCATGGCCGCAACCGAGTAGTCGGGAAAGCTCGTTCGATGAAGCGAAATCGCCGCCGACGAGAACGGTATCGACCTCAAGCCTGGTCCTACCATTCGGTCCAGTGATGTTGACCATTTCGACAGCGGCCGTCCCATCTATCGCAACAATGCTGCTTTCCCACAGGATCGAAATGCCGGCAGCGCGCAAAGCCGCGAGCTGCCGAACACCGACCAGTGCAAGCGCTCTGTCAGCCACCAGAAGCTGCAGCGCCGCCAGAGGCTGCTTCCACGGCGCCGGAGCGGATTCCACCAGAGCGACCACGGAGCCCCCAGCCTTGTGGATCTCATTGGCGACCTGGATGTTGAGTGGGCCGTTGCCGGCAATGACGATCCGACCGGCGGGCACTGTGCCATAGCTTCTGAGCAGCGTCTGTGCCGCGCCTGCCGTCATGACGCCGGGTCGCGTCCAGCCGGGAATGGCTGGTGGACGTTCGTAGGCGCCCGTCGCGATGACGATCATTCGCGGCTTGCAATAGAAGGCCCCTTGTGGACCATAGCAGGCAATCCTTGCACCGCTCTCGTCATTCTCCGCGCCCCAGACGACCGTACCGGCCATCATCGATACGCCAGCAGCTTGCACGCGACTGATCAGGTCGGCTCCCGATTGGGCCTGCTCGTCGCCGACAAGATGCAATGCCGCCTTCGATGTCGAGGGCTGCTTGAAATATTGCCCGCCGGCGATGGCGCGCTCGTCGACGAGCGTCACGCTCGCCCCGGCCGCCGCGGCGACCTCGGCAGCGGCAAGACCTGCCGGTCCCGCCCCGATCACCAACACGTCCATCTCGATGTATGGGATCGACGCCGGCACGTCGCAGAGGTCGGCAAAGTCGCCTGCCGCGAGCGACGGCCTCGAGGATGGCCGATCGACCCGCATGCCGTCCTTGACCGATGTCATGCAGGCGCGCTGGCTGACCTTGCCGTCAACCGTGACGAGGCAATCGTGACACGCGCCCATGCCGCAGAAGAGACCGCGCGCCTCCCCCTTGAGACCGCGGGAAAAATCATGCCGCCCGCCCGCCTCGATTGCGGCTGCAATCGTCATCCCGCTTTCGGCATGCAGAGCCGCGCCGTCGAGGAAGAACTCGACGCGCGTTTCCGATCCGGAATGCGAGATTGCAAGGGAGGCGGACATTGATCGATCCTCAGGCGCTGAATGTCAGACCGAAGTCCGAAACCAGCTTTTTCATGGCTGCATCCTGTGCAGGCGGCAACGGCAGGCGCGGCGGCCGGGGCGTTCCGGCGGCAAAGCCCATATGCGTCAGCAGCGACTTCGAACCGGCAACATAGGCCTGCCCACCCACGGCCTGGATGATCGGCAGCCACTTCAGGTAAAGAGCGCGCGCCTCATCGATCTTCTTCTCATCCGCGACGAGCTCGAAAATGCGAGCCATCGGTCCCGGCGCCACGTTCGAAGCGACGGCAACCCAGCCCTCAGCCCCCATCACGAAGGATTCAAATCCGAGGATACCACCGAAAACGGTCATATTCTCTCCCGCCAGGCGGATGATGTCACGCACCCGCGTCACTTCGAGGGTCGATTCCTTGATGTAGTCGCAGCCTTTGATCTCGGCGATGCGCTTCACCAGCTCCGGCTTCAGATCGACATTGGCCGTCGCCGGGTTGTTGTAGACCATGATTGGAATGGAAATAGCGGATGCGACCGTGCGATAGTGATGAACGAGTTCGTCATCCGTCGGCGTGGAATAGAATGGCGGGATGATCATGACGCCATCAGCGCCCATGGTCTCGGCCTTGAGGCTGAGACGGACACATTCGCGCGTGTCTTCCGCCCCGGTCCCGATCAGCACCGGAACGCGGCCGGCGACGGTTTCGATCACCGTCCTTGCCACCCCGTCGCGTTCCTCTTCGCTCAGCGACAGGAACTCGCCGGTCGAGCCGAGCGGGATGAGACCATGTATGCCCTCGCGCACCTGCCAATCGGTGAAGGCGGCGAGCGCCTTAAGGTCCACGGCGCCGGTCGCATCCAGCGGCGTGATCATCACGGTATAGACACCGCGAAATTTCCTAGTCATGTAAAGTATCCTGGTTCTAGCGCTTTTCGGTGATGGAAAGCCGGGAGTTGGTGGCTTGACCGAAGCGCTTCTCGATATGGTTCTGGAAGAAATCCCAGAGCGTGGTCAGAAGGAGGTAGTAGATGGCCGCCACCGCGAAGAGCTCCAGCACCATGAAGCGTTCCTGGATGAGGACCTGGGTACGCCTCAGAAGCTCCTCCATGGAGATGACCGAGGTCACGGAGGTCGTCTTCAGCAGGCCGTTGACAGAGTTTCCAAGCGGCGGAATGATCACCTTGAAGGCTTGCGGCATGACGATGTGGCGCATGATCTGCCGTTCCGTCATCCCGAGCGCCCGGGCCGCGCGAGCCTGCCCTTCCGGAACCGCCTCGATGCCGGCGCGGATGATTTCCGCAAGATAGGCGGCTTCGTTGAGCGCAAGCCCGATCAGGGCCGCCTCGACCACGGTGAAGCGAATGCCGAACTGCGGCAGCGCTGTGTAGATGGCGATGAGCTGGACGAGCAACGGCGTGCCGCGGAACAACCAGATATAGGTCTTGGCGAGGATCTTGGCCGACCGGAAGGGTGATCGCCGCATCAGAGCAAGGGCAAATCCGAGGATAAGACCCGCTGTCAGCGACACGACGGTCAGCCATATGGTCGTCAGGACCCCGCCGAGAATGAAGGGATTAAACAGGTATCCGAAGAAACCCGACCAGCTCCAAAGCGTCATGAACGTAGCTTTCTGCTCAAGGCGAGCGCGGCAGACCCGCGCATCGCCATTCCGATGGACCGATCGATCCGATCAGCGGCCAGGGCCCTTAACGGAATAATCACCGGACACCATAGGCAATCCGTACTTGTCGAACAGCGCCTTCAACGATCCGTCGGCCTTCATTGCCTTGAGCGTCGCCGATACGGCATCGGCAAGGGCCGGGCTTTTGAAGGCGACGGCGACCGGTGCGGGATAGAGGCCGCTCAGCGCACGCTTGAAGTCGCCGCGTGCATCATATTCCTTGGCGACGGCATCGATCGACACCACGCCGTCGACCTGCCCGGCACGCAGAGCCTGGTAAGCAAGCGCAAAATTGTCGAAGGTCTGGATCGTCAAGCCCTGCTTGCCGGCATCGCGCAATTCCTTGTCGAGCAGGCGCGTCTTGGTTTCCTCGAAGCCGCCGATCTCGACACCAATAGTCATGCCGGAGAGATCGTCCTTGCTGGCAACCTTCTTGGTGGAATTCGGCGCGATCGACACGCTGATCGCCTGGTCTTCATAGGGGATCATCTGCATGATCTTGGCGCGTTCTTCGGTGAAGAAGATACCGGTGTTGATCATGTCCCAGCGACCGGCCTGCAGGCCAGGCACCATCGCGGAGAACTCGATACGGACATATTCCGGCTCAAGGCAGAGACGCTTGGCGATCTCCGTGCCGAGTTCGACGCGCATGCCCTTCAGCTCGCCGCTGGAGTCGATGAACTGCAGGGGCGGCAGCGTCGGATTGGTCGACATGACGAGCTTGCCCGGCGTGATCAACTCGCCGGCCGCAACTTTCGGCGTGCAGGATTGGGCAAGGGCGAGCGATGTCGTCAGGGCTAGGAATGAGGCGGCAAGAACGCCGCGGGACAATTGAATTCGGAACATGATGACCTCTGGAGTTGTTTTTATTGGTGTCCCAAAGTTTGCATTCATCTGGGATCCCACTTTTATACAAAGTTTTGCCGCTGACGCAAGAGCTGTCGCGAAAGCCTATCAGTAATTTGTGAGAACACCTTGTCGGACCGCATCGAGATGACGGGCCATTGCCTGTCGCGCCGCCTCGGGATCGCCCGCCGACAAAGCGGTGAGGATTGCCCGATGCTCGGCGATGCCGGGCTTTGCCCGGATCACTGCCATCTGCCTTTCGAAGATCGTGGTATAGCGCCGCATCTCGCCGATCGTGGCGGCCATGAAGGAATTGCCGCTCTCATTGGCGATGGACATATGCAGAGCATCATCAAACTGCCAGACGAGTTCCTGATCCGGGTCCGGATCTGCTTCGATCGCATCGAGCATTGCGGAAAGCGACGTCAACGTCTCCACCAGCATATGAGGCGCCGCCGCGGCCGCGGCGCTCGGCTCGAGCAGCATTCGCATCGACAGACTGTCGAGATAGTCCTTCAGCGTGATGACCCGGACGCAAAGCACTCCCTTGTCGTTGCGGACCAGCAACCCCTCCCCCTCGAGACGGCCGAGTGCGTGCCGCATCGGCGAGCGCGATACCGCGTGCTTGGTCGCAAGCCGCCTTTGCTGAACCACCGATCCGCCGGCGAGCCGGGCCGAAAGAATATCGGCTAGGAGCAGGCGATAGGTCTCCTCCGCAAGGCTTTCGTCTTCAGCGTCGTTCAAGCGATCGTCCATAAGTCCCCTTTTTCGTTATTTGCGAGTTCGGCTATCATATGTAACACCAACCTACAGGAAGAAAGTGCGTCGTTGCACGGTCGCGCCCTCGACACGCGAAATGAGGTAAAGGTGACAGATATTTCAATCTTGCCGGATACGCAGCCAGCGGGCACACAGCACAATCTTGCCTCGCTGACCTACAAGGCCGTGTCCGACATGATTCGCCATCGCCGCTTGAAAGGCGGACAGGTCATTGTCGAAGCAAGGCTCGCCGAAGCCCTCGGCATTTCCCGGACGCCCCTGCGGGAAGCCCTGCAGCGGCTCGAGGGCGAGGGATTGGTGCGCAAGGGCGATGGCCGCAATTACGTGGTTCGCCGGGTTGATATCGGAGAATACCTGCAGAGCCTGAAGCTTCGGTTGCTGATCGAGCCCGAGGCCGCTGTGCTGGCAATCCCCAATATTCCGCGCCGGCAGTTGATCGCCGTCAGGCACGAGATCCATGAGCTTCTCGATGCAACGGCCTATCACACCGATGCGCACTGGGTCTCCGACGACAACCTGCACAATCTCATCATCGACCACTGCGCCAACGCGGTCATGGCCAAGGTACTGCGGGAGCTACGCGCCACCACACGCCTGTTCGAAATCGACCGGTTGAAGGATCGGCTGAAGCCCGATTCAACCGAGCACCTCGTCATCATCGAGGCTCTGGAGCGCGGCGATGCGGAACAAACGCGGTCTGCGGTTGCGGTTCATATCGAAAGCCTGATCAGCTTTGCGAGAGAACAATTGGAATGGTGATCCAAGACGCGCGGAACTGCCTGATCAGGCGGCCTGGAGATAGGCGACTTGGCTCCGTGTTTGCGCCGATGCCCACGGGATCCTCGACAAGTTAAAGCAGCATCGAGGCGCCGCGATCGAGATAGGTATCGAGGAACTGCTCAAGACGCGGATTTCTCGGCTTCTTGAAGACCTCCTGCGGCGGCCCGGTGAACAATACCTTGCCGTGGTCGAGGAAGATGATCTGCTGGCCGACCGTCGCGGCGAAACCTATCTCGTGCGAGACGACAACCATGGTCATGCCCTCGGCCGCCAGATCTCGCATGACGTTCAGGACCTCGCCCGTCAGTTCCGGATCGAGTGATGAGGTCGGCTCGTCGAACAGCATGATCTTCGGCTTCAACGCCAGGGCACGGGCGATCGCCACGCGCTGCTGCTGTCCGCCCGACAGCTGCGAGGGATAGTGCCCTGCCCGCGCTTCCAGTCCCACTTTGACGAGTTGCGCCATCGCCGCATCCTCGGCCGCTTTCCGGCTCATCTTGTGAACCGTTTTTAGCGCCTCGCTGACATTGCCGAGCGCGGTCATATGAGGCCAGAGATTGAACTGCTGGAACACCATGCCGATCTGGGCGCGGATCGCACGGTTGGCCGCGGCCGAAATGCGCTCGCGCCGTCCTTGAGAATCCTCGGTGAAACCGAGCACCTCGCCGTTGATGGAGATCGTCCCGCGCGTAGCCTCCTCGAGAAAAGCCATGCAGCGCAAAAGCGTGCTCTTGCCGGAGCCGGATGGGCCGATAAGGCAGGAAACCTGCCCCGGCTCGATGGCAAGATCGATGCCATGAAGGACCGTGGTCTCTCCGAAAGTCTTGACGAGATTGCTGACTGCGATCGCGGGGACGCTCATGCGCTGAAAAACCTGAATCTGGAAAGTTTCGTTTCGGCAAGATTGCCAAGCCAGCCGGTGAGTTCGACGAGTACCCAATAGAAGAGCGCCAGCGCGGAAAGAGCTTCGACGAAGGCATATTGCTGCGATCCGATCGCGCTCAGCGTTGCCGTCAGCTCCGGCACGGTGATGATGGACAGGACCGCCGTCTCCTTCATCAGGATGACCACCATGTTCACGGATGGCGGCAGCACCAGCATCGTCATTTCCGGCAATAGAATGCGCCTGACGATCTGCCCTCGCGTCAGGCCGACGCATTCGCCGGCCTCGATATGACCCTTCGGCACCGCCTGGAAGCCCGAGCGGAAGATCTCGCTGAAATAGGCCGCGCCGTAGATCGAAATGCCGATCAACCCGGCGGGCAAGGGATCGAGCTCAAGGCCGACGAAGGGGCCGCCGTAATAGACCAGGAAGATCTGGATGAGAAACGGCGTGCCGCGCAGCACGGCGACGATGGCGCCGAGCGCCTTGTAGACCAGCATGCCGCCATATTGCCGGGCGACTGCCATCAGGAAGCCGATGATGGCTGCGGCGATGGTGCCCAGGATCCAGATCATGATCGTCACGCCCGCACCGCTGACGATGGCCGGCCACTGTCCGATGAGCACATTGATATCGAAGGTCATCGCGGCACCCCGGGCAATCTGCTTTCGATCAGGCCGCCGGCAAGCGCCACCAACCAGTTGATGACGAGATAGATGAGGCCGGCGGATGCGAAGAGCTGCAGCGGCAGGAAGGTGCTGCCCGCCAGGTCCTGCGCCATGCGCGTCAGTTCGACGATACCGACGACGGAGACCAGCGACGACGCCTTCAGAATGAGGATCGCCTCGTTGACGAGAGCGGGAAATGTGAGGCGCAGGGCGATCGGAACCTTGATGCGGCGGAAGATCTGGCGCGGCGTCAGGCCGACCATCTCCGCCGATTCCACAAGGCCCAGAGGCACACTGGCAAAGCCGCCGCGCAGGTTCTCGGCCTGATAGGCTGCCGTGCAGAGCGACAGGCCGATGACCGCGGCGACGATGCTCGGCACATTGATGCCGATGCCCGGAAGCAGATTGTAGATCAGCAGCAGTTGCACCAGCAGCGGTACGCCGCGAAAGAAGCTGATGAAAATCTGGGCAGGTCGCACAAAGAGACCGCGCCCCGACAACAGCATTCCCGAAAGGAGGATCGCAATCGCAAAGCCGATGAGGATCGACACGACGCTAATCGTCACCGTGTAGATCGATGCCTGCAGAAGCAACTCGAAGAGCTTGATGGACATTGTTCAGATTTCGCCCGCTTGACGGCCAGGAAGATGCGGTCGCATGCCTCGGCCATGCCCCGACATTGCCGTGGGCATGGCCGATTTCCGGTGGCTGATCAGAATGCCGGGTCCTTGACAGAATCCGGGGTGTCGAAGCTTGCGCCGAACCACTTCTTCTGCAGCGTTGCCATGCGCCCGTCAGCCTTGATCTTCAGCATGGCGGCATCGATCGCATCCATCAGCGGCGCATGATCGGCGTCCTTCAGGCCGATAAAGCCGAAATAGGATTTCTTGCCGAAGGGCGGCAGCACGACTTCAAACGTGCCTTCACGCTGCTTGGCGACGAAAGCAATATTCGGCAGCGAGTTGGCAACACCGGCGATGCGGCCGGCCGCGAGGTCTGCATAGGATTCCGTAAAGGCCGGATATTCGCGAATGTCGACCTTGGTCGGCAGAGTTTCGGAAAACTCCTTGAGCTGATCGAGCTGGGCGGTCGCCTTGCCGACGCCGATCTTTTTGCCGGCAATATCTTCCGGCTTGTTGATCGTCTTGTCACCGGCCTTTTTCAGGATGGCGATCGTTGCCTCGGCAAGCGGCGGCGTGAAGCGATAGCGCTCCATGCGCTTCTTGGTAATCGTCGCCGGACCTGCGACAACATCGAACTTGCCGGCTTCGAGCGCCGGGAAGACGCCATCCCACGGCAGCGTGACCCATTCGATCTTCACGCCGAGTTCCTTGCCGATCTCAGCGAAGAGATCGACGTTCAGGCCGACATGTTCGCCGGCATCGATGAAATCGAAGGGTGCAAAGGCCGTCTCGGTGCCGACCTTCAAGGTGCCGGCGGCCTTTACGGCGGCAAGCGTGTCGGCCGCATGGGCGGAAATCGTCGCGCCAAACAAGAATGCGGCGCCGACCAGCCCCTTCAGAAGCGAATTCTTCCTCATGTTTTTCTCTCCAGTTTTTTGCCCTTCCGGTGGAAGGTGCAGGTTCCCCAAGCGTAGTCCCGCCAAGCGGATTTCTATGACCCGCTTTTGTCTATACAAATAGATACAGGCTGGCCTACACTGTCAAACGTTAAACTCGAACGACGCAAGATTTATGCCGAATAGCGGCAATGGACCTAGCAAAAGCGGCTTTCGCGGCAACTGAATGTCATGGCTGGATCGAGGTGAGCATTGGTCTCAATTCATCGGAGAATTTTCGAAGACATCGAAGCCAGGATCATGAGCAGGGCCTGGCCGCCCGGTCATCGCATCCCCTTCGAACACGAGCTGGTGCAAGAGTATCAATGCTCTCGGATGACCGTGAACAAGGCGCTTTCGGCCTTGGCGGCACGCGGCATGATCATCCGCCGCCGCAAGGTTGGTTCTTTCGTCGCCGCGCGGCAGATCGACCGAACGGTGATGGATATTCAGGACATTTCCACGGAAGCCGAGTTGGCGGGGCATGACCACAGCTACAGGATCCTGATGCGAAAGATCGAGGCGCTGGATGCCGCCACCGCGACGCAGCTCGGTGAACCGACGGGAGCGGAAATCCTGCGGCTTCACTGCCTGCATGCGGTGGACGGCAAGCCGAATGCGCTGGAGCGGCGCATCATCATGCTCGCCATGGTGCCATCCGCCAGAACCGAAAGCTTTGCCTCGGTGCCGCCCGGCAAATGGCTGCTGGACATGGTGCCCTGGTCGAAGGCGAGGCATGTCATTCGCGCCGTTTCGGCCGATGCCGCCACGGCGCGCCTGCTTGAGACCGAGCGCGGCGAGGCCTGCCTTACGCTCGTCCGCCAGACATGGCAGAACAGCCGCACGGTCACCTATGTCGAGATCATCCATCCCGGCGACCGTTTCCAGTTCGCGGGCGACTTTCATCCGAGTGAAAAAGGCGCCATGGATCAACTGCCGCGGAGAAGCGCCTCTTGACCGAGAAACAGGCTATCAGGACAGTTCCGCTCAAGGGCTTGCAGGCCTTCGAAGCTGTCGGCCGTTGTGGCGGCGTGAGCGCCGCAGCCCTGGAACTGAAGGTTTCCCCCGGCGCGATCAGTCAGCAGATCCGCAAAATCGAGAGCTTTCTCGGCGTCACCTTGCTGGAGCGCAACGGCCGTACCGTGGAGCTGACCCCATGGGGGCGGCTCTACCATCAGGAAATATCGAAGGGTTTCGAGCAATTCGCGCTTGCGGAGCAGATCCTGGAACGGGCGCGCAACGAGAATGCCCTGGTTCTCAGCGCCCTGTCTTCCGTCGTCAACAAATGGATAGGACGCCGGATCTTCGACTGGCAGGCCCTTCATCCGAATGCCCATGTCAGGATCGTCGGCCGCGATAAGGAACCGCGCATGGGCTTCGACGACATCGATTTCCGCATAAGCTATGGATCGGATGTGCTGCAGCACGAACACTATACGGAGCTGTTCCGCGATTGGGTCGTTCCGGCCTGCTCGCCGGCGCTGATCAAGGGCAAGGCGCCCTCTGCCGCGCGGCTTCTCGACTATCCGCTCCTGCATGTCGAATGGGAGCGGCATTTCACGCCCTATCCAAGCTGGCGTGAATTCGCCGCGAAGACAGGAGCGGCACTCAAGGAGACCACCGCCGGTCTTTCCTTTACCCTATCGAGCAGCGCCATCGATGCGGCCGTCAACAAACGCGGCATCGTCCTCGCGCAGATGTCGATGATCGCAGATGAGCTTGAAGCGCAGACGCTCGTCATTCCCGCCGATATCCGCATTCCGTTGCGCGAAAGCTATTTTCTCGCCTGGGACAGGGCGGCGCTGCAAAAGCCCTTCGGTCCGGCATTTCGCGACTGGCTTGTTTCGATCTCCCGTCAACAGGCGCGCATATCCGCGCCATCGAACTCGGCATAGACTTTTAGAAAAACTAAAACGAAAGACAGCGCCGCGATATTGATGAAAAAATTCGCAAGACGATAATCTGCGCAGACTTTGAGCTTGGCGATCAGGAGAACGACATGGCGCGCACCGACAAGATGAAGCTGGGCACTTTTGTCTACACCTTCGGTTTCCATCCCGCCTCCTGGCTTCATCCGGCCAGCGATGTCAACGGCGCCAATGATTTCAGCCACCTCCTCGACGTCGCCAAGCGATCCGAGGAAGCCAAATTCGACTTCATGTTCATGGCGGATTCGCCTGCCGCAGCCGTCGGCGACCCGGACGCGCTCTCGCGCATCCCGACCAAGATGAACCGTTTCGAGCCGGTGTCGCTCCTGGCCGCGCTGTCCGTCACCACCAAAAATCTCGGCCTCGTCGCCACCCTCTCGACGAGTTACTACGAGCCCTACAACGTCGCCCGCCTCTTCGCATCGGTCGATCATTTGAGCGGCGGCCGCGCCTGCTGGAACGTCGTGACCTCCGACCACGACGAGACGGGCTATAACTTTAACCGCGAAGGGCTGGATCCCCACGCGCTGCGCTACGAGCGCGGCAACGAATTCGTCGATGTGGTGTTCGGCCTGTGGGACAGTTTCGAGGAAGGCGCCCTGCTTCTCGACCGGGAAAGCGGCGTCTATTACGACAAGACGAAGCATCACACGCTGAACCACAAGGGCAAGCACTTCCAGGTGCGCGGGCCGCTCAACATCGCTCGCACGCCGCAGGGCCGGCCTGTCATAGCGCAAGCCGGCGGGTCGGAACCCGGCATGGATATGGCGGCGCGCACCGCCGAGATCGTCTTCAGCCTTGCCTCCAACATCGACCGCAATCGCGACTTCTATGCCAATGTCAAAGCCCGCATGCCCGCCTATGGGCGCGACCCGGAGGACCTTAAGATCATGCCCGGCGTGGTCATCAATGTCGGGGAAACGCAGGCTGAAGCCGAAGCCAAGGTCAATTATCTCATCGACAAAATGCATCCGGATGTCGGCCGGCTGATGCTGTCGGAATTCCTCGAAGCCGATCTGCGCGGCGTACCGTTGGATCAACCCTTCCCGATGGACCGACTTCCGGCGGCACCGAAAGGCTCGCGTGCACTTTTCGACGAGCTCGTCGATTTCGTCAAAAGCGGGCGCACGGTTGGCGAGCTTGTCCGCCATTATGCGGAAAAGCATACCGGCAACGGCATTACCGGCACACCGACGCAGATTGCCGACTTCATGGAGGAATGGTTCGAGACACGCGCCGCGGACGGCTTCATCCTGATGTTCCCGACCCTGCCCTCCAGCCTCGACGATTTCGTCAAGCTTGTCCTGCCGGAGCTGCGCCGCCGCGGGCTGTTCCGAGAAGAATACGAAGGCTCGACGCTTCGTGAAAACCTGGGACTGTCCATGCCGGCCAACCGGTTTGCGAAGAGCCCGTCAGCCTAGGGGCAGCCGGCTCCCGAGCAGCCCGATCGAGGCAACGTCGGCATTGGCAAAGGCAAGACGCAGATAACGCTCCTGTCCCACGCCGAAATAGCTTCCGGGGATGCTGACGATCCCCGCCTGCTTTGCCAGCCTCTCGGCCACCTCAGCGGAAGACTGGTCAGTGAAGGGGTGCCGTACGAAGGCGAAATAGGCGCCGATTGCGGCAATGTCCCAACCGGGCAGGTCGGACACTACGCCCTTCAACGCCTCCGCCCGGCGCGCGATCTCCAGCCGGTTTCCTGCCCGCCAATCGGCAAGCACCGGCAAGGCGGCAGCCACGGCCACCTGGGCTGAGCGCGGGGCGCAGATCTGCATATTGTCCATGATCTTGGCGATCTCGCCCAAAAGCTTAGGCCCCGCCGTCACGGCCCCCAGCCTGTGGCCGGGAATGCAGAAAGACTTCGAGAAACTGTAGAGCAGGACGAGCGTATCCTCCCAGCCCGGCTCCGACAGCAGCGCATGCGGCGGGCCGTAATCGCCAGGAAGAAAATCGCGATAGGTCTCATCAAGCACAAGCCAGGCGCCATATCTCCGGCAAAGCGCAAAAAGATCATGCAGCAATGACGGCGGATAGACGGCCCCGGTCGGATTGTTCGGCGTGACAACTGCAAGCGCCCGCGCGCCGGCGGCAAGCGCCTGCTCGGCCGAAGCAACATCCGGCAGGAAGCCGCCGGCCGCATCGCACTCGACAAGCACGCGCTTGATGCCGAGCATGGACAAGGTCGTCTCATGATTGAAATAGAAGGGATTTGTGAGCGCGATCGCGTCATCGGCACCGGCAAGGGCGATGGCGGCACACATGAAGGCCTGATTGCAGCCGGAGGTGATGTGGATATTGGCTGTTTGGATCGACGCGCCGTAGATGTCGCTCACATGCCGCGCATAGGCTTCGCGCAGCACCGTTTCTCCCTCGATCGGCCCATAGCCCGTCATGGCCTGCGATGCCGCCGCCTCGCCGAGGAGCCGCAGCATCTCGGGATGGGCGGGATAGCCGGGCACGGCCTGCGACAGATCGATCAGCGGCCCGTGAGCGCCGGCATAGTCGCGCGCCCATGCAAAAACCGAGGGGATGGGCGGCGGCGAAAGCCGCGTTACGAAAGGATTGGGGATTGCGGATGGCATGTCGATGGGTTCCTTGGAGACCGATTGCTACACCGATATCGGTCACGATCTCAACTGCTTTGTCGGAGCAAACCGCTCCTCGGCGAATTGCCGGCGATTGTTTCCGCCATATCGAAGATGTTGACGGCTTCGGCATCCGGCCCCTAAAGCTCGACGACAAGAAGGCTTTCCGCTCGCACGGTCTGTCCGATACCCGAAACCTAGCTTGGAGCGAATCGTGACCACCAAAATCCGTCTTCTATTGACGAACGATCCAGCATTGCCGGCGCTGGCGGCCCTCATGGAAGAAATGCAGGCGCATTATCAAGTGCCCTGTCCGTCGCGGGCCGAAATCATTGCCGGGCTCAAGGCAATGCCGCCAGGTGCCGAGATCCTGATCGTGGAAGAGAACGACGCCATCCTCGGCTTCGCCGCCTTCTCCGGGCTCTATCCCGGACCTGGCCTGAAACCGGGCATCTTTCTGAAGGAGCTCTTCGTAAGCGCCGCGCAACGCAGCCGCGGGTTAGGCCGAGACCTCATGCGCGCGCTCGCGGAGCTGGCACAAGAGCGGGGGCTTGCCCGGATCGACTGGACCGCCGACCCCGAAAACGCAAAGCTTCTGGATTTCTACGACGGGCTCGGCGGCTCGCGCAAACCCGATAAACTGTTCTATCGCCTCGACGAAAAGGCGCTCGAGAAACTGACGCGCTGACCACTTTTGTTTCAGTCGCGCATGCTCTCAGCTTGCCCCATCAGCCATGCCTCGAACGTCCGCATCGAAGCGCCGGGGGAGATGTCTTCAGGCTTGGCAAACCAATATCCATATTCGCTTCGATATCCGAAGCCATTGGGGTTGATCAGTCTACCTGTCTCCAATTCATCGAGAATGAGGCCGCGCGGTATCAACGCCATCCCCTGTCCGGCAAGGGCCGCGCGGATCACCATGGTGTAATAGCCGAACCGCGTGATGTGATGGACGGCGATATCGGGCTTTCCATGGCTTTCGACGAAATGCTGCCAATGCAGCGGCGTCTGCGGGTGTTCCAGCATGACGCCCTCGGCCAGCTCGTCGATCGTGCCCGGAATGCCGTTCTTCTGCCAATAGGATGGCGCGCTGACGATCAGGACCTCGTGCCCGAACAGATATTGCGCAGTCTCTCCTTTGTTGGGTGTAATGAGAAAACGGAATATGCCGTCCGCCGTCTCCGATTGCGTGGGTGACACGAAGGTCGTGAACTGCACGTCTATTTCCGGATGTTGTTCAGCAAACTGCACGAAACGCGGCAGCAGCCAGCGATCGCCGAAAATCGGAAGAACCTGCAGGCGCAGTACGCCGGGGCCGGGTTTGAGACGCGCGACGCGCAATGCCGCATCTTCCATCGCCTTCAGCGCGGTGCGCGCGTGTTCGATGTAAATCAGACCGATCTCCGTGGGGATCATGCCGCGCGGCGTTCGAGTGAAGACCGGACTGCCGATCAGGTCTTCCAATGCGAGCAATTGCTTGCTGACTGCGCTCTGTGACAGGGATGTGCTCTCTGCGGCAGCACTCGTCGATCCCCTCTCCGCCACGGCAAGCAGAACCTGCAGGGCAGTCATCGAAGGCAAGTGCTGTCGGCCCGATACCATGAGTTCTCCGCAGGAGCGCCGATCATGGCTACATCTCCTCGGCCAATTTCAATAGTCCACTGACGAAATTCGAGCTAGTCGGTTTTGTCATAGCGTAGTGAAATAACTTCGCTTGCCGATTAAATCAGCACGTAGGAGCATTGCCAAAAGTTTAAACAAACAGGGGACATCAATGTCTGAGCCCACGCAGCTCTGGGGCGGGCGCTTCAAGTCCGGACCGTCCGAGGCGCTGGCCAATCTGTCACGCGCGCCACTGTCCTATTTCCGCCTTTTCCGGGAAGATATCGCGGGCTCCCGCGCGCATGCTTCCGAATTGAAGCGCGCCGGCGTTCTCGACGAAAGCGAATTCACGGCGATCCGATCTGCCCTTGACGGCATCGAGACGGATGTCGCCGGCGGTCATCAGCAACCGATCGCGGGTGACGAGGATGTCCACACCTTCCTAGAGCGCCTGCTGATGGCACGTCTCGGCGCTCTCGGCGGGAAGCTCCGCGCCGGGCGGTCCCGCAACGACCAGACAGCCAACAACACGCGCCTCTATCTGCGCCGCATGGCGCGCGAGCTCTCGCGGGAGATCATCTCGGTCCAGGAAGCCTTGACGGAGCAGGCTTCGCACCATGCCGAGACTGTCATGCCGGGCTTCACCCATCTTCAGCCGGCCCAGCCGATCGTCCTCGGTCACCACCTGATGGCGCACGCCCAGTCCTTGTTGCGCGACCTGCAGCGCTTCGAGGATTGGGACCGCCGCTTCGACCGCTCGCCGCTCGGCGCGGCAGCCCTTGCCGGCTCCGGTATTGCCTGCCGTCCCGACCTATCCGCCATCGAGCTCGGCTATTCGGCAGCTTGCGAGAACTCGATCGATGCCGTGGCCGCCCGCGACCATGTCGCCGAATTTCTGTTCATCTGCTCGCTCGTCGCGGTCGATCTGTCGCGGTTGGCGGAGGAAATCTGCATCTGGAGCTCCAAGCAATTCAGCTGGGTGCGGCTGCACGATTCCTATTCCACCGGCTCCTCCATCATGCCACAGAAGAAGAACCCGGATATTGCCGAATTGACGCGCGGCATGTCCGGCACCCTTATCGGCAACATCACCGGCTTCCTGGCCACCATGAAGGCCATGCCGCTCGCCTATAATCGCGACCTGGCTGAAGACAAGCGCGCGCTGTTCGAAACGATCGACATTCTCGAACTGATCCTGCCAGCCTTTGCCGGCATGGTCGCAACGCTGGAATTCGATGTCGGCAAGCTGCGTGAAGAGGCTCCCAAGGGCTTCACGCTCGCAACCGAGGTCGCCGACTGGCTGGTCGGCCAGAACGTGCCGTTCGCGGAGGCGCACGAGATCACCGGCGCGGTCGTTCGCTATTGCGAGGAAAGCGGCCACGATCTTGCCGGGCTCACCGAAGAGGATCTGCCGAAGATCGATCCGCGGCTGAACAAGGATATGCTTGCCGCCATCACGCTCGACAAGGCGCTTGCCAGCCGCACCGGCTACGGTTCCACCGCGCCGGTTCGCGTGCGCGAACAGATTGCCCGCTTCGAAACGGCAATCGATGCCTGCCGCGCCTTTGCCGGCGCGCCGATGAAAGCAGCCAGTGCCGCCCACGGAGAGAACGACCCTCAGGAGCTTCGAAGCCGATGACTGTTGCAAGCGCCAGCCCTTCCCCCACCGATGACAAATACGAGATCGCCCATCTGCGCTTGGTGCCGAAGCGGCATATCGGCCGCATGGTCGCCGCCGCTATCGTACTCGTCCTGCTCGCGGGACTGGTGCGTGCTTTCAGCGTCGGCCAGATAGAATGGAGCTACGTTCGCGAGTTCCTGTTCGCGCCGGCCATTCTCGACGGTCTCACGAACACGCTGCTGATGACCGTAGCCGCCATGGCCGTTGGCATCGTGCTCGGCGTCCTCATCGCCATCATGCGCATTTCCGGCAATCCGGTGCTCTCCTACATCGCCATCGGCTATGTCTGGATCTTCCGGGGCGCGCCGGCGCTGCTGCAGCTGATGCTGTGGTTCAACCTGGCGCTGATCTTTCCGACCATGGGCATCCACGGCCTTATCGAATTCCGAACCGTTGACGTGATGACGCCCTTCGTCGCCGCCATGCTTGGCCTCGGCATTTCCCAGGGCGCCTACACCTCCGAGGTCGTCCGAAGCGGGCTGCTTTCGGTCGATAGCGGCCAGTACGAGGCCGCCCGGACCATCGGCATGACGCAGATGAAGATGCTGCGCCGCATCGTGCTGCCGCAGGCCATGCGCGTGATGGTCCCGCCGATCGGCAACGAAGTGATCGGCATGGTGAAGCTGACATCGCTTGCAAGCGTCATCCAGTATGCCGAAATCCTGCACAACGCCCAGATCATCTACTTTGCCAATACCCGCGTTCTCGAGCTGCTGCTCGTTGCCAGCTTCTGGTATCTCGCGGTGGTCTCCGTCCTGTCGGTTGGCCAGCACTATATCGAGCGTTATTTCGGACGCGGTTCGAAATCGATCAAAGCGTCCATGTGAGGTCGACCATGAAACAGGATATTCTCGTCAAGGCCGTCGACGTCACGAAGAACTACGGCGACTTCTGCGCCCTCGACAAGGTCAGCATGGAGGTCGTGCGCGGTGAAGTCAGCTGCATCATCGGCCCCTCCGGCTCCGGCAAGAGCACGTTTCTGAGATGCATCAACCTTTTGGAGCGGATGGATGGCGGCGCCATCTGGGTCAATGACGAGCTGATAGGCTACCGCCGGGAAGGCAACAATCTGCACCAGATCAGCGATGCGGAAATCTCCCGTCAGCGCCGCCGCATCGGCATGGTCTTCCAACGCTTCAACCTCTTTCCGCACAAGACCGCGATCGAGAACATCATCGAGGGACCGGTGCATGTCCTCGGACAATCCGTGGAGCAGGCCCGCGAACGAGCCTCCGTCCTTCTGGAACGCGTCGGTCTTGCCGAGAAGGCGAACCATTATCCGTCCGAACTATCAGGCGGCCAGCAGCAGCGCGTCGCCATTGCCCGCGCCATGGGGATGCAGCCGGACCTCATTCTCTTCGACGAGCCCACATCGGCGCTCGACCCGGAACTCGTCTCGGAAGTTCTCGACGTCATGAAGGATCTCGCAGCGTCCGGAATGACCATGATCGTCGTCACCCACGAATTGGGCTTTGCCCGCAATGTGGCCAATACCGTCACCTTCATGGAAGCGGGAAAAGTGGTCGAAACAGGCTTGGCATCGGAGGTTCTCAGCACTCCGAAAAGCGCCAGAACGGCGGAGTTCATCAAAGCCGTTCACAGTTGAGAAGAGGAAGCTGGCGGAACAGGAAACCCTCCGGCTTTGCACCAGAGTCAAAAATGGGGAACAACATGAACAGGCATCTCGTCATGCTCGCAGCTCTTTGCGTTGCCGCAACCGCGGCCAACGCCGAAGGCCTGCCGGAAAGAATCAAGTCCGCCGGCAAGGTCGTCGTCGCCAACCAGGCGAACTATCCGCCGATGGAATACAAGGATCCGGCCACCAACAAACTCATGGGCCTCGATATCGATCTTGGCCTCGCGCTTGCCAAACAGCTCGGCACCACGGTGGAATGGTCCGATATCGGCTTCGAACAGATGGTCTCGTCCCTGACGACCGGCCGCGTCGACCTCATCCATAGCGGCATGAGCGACCTGCCCACCCGTCGCGACACGCTCGATTTCGTCGACTACATGAAATCCGGCGCGCAGTTCTACACATCCTTTGCCCGCAAGGACGAGTTCAAGAAGCCGACCGACTTCTGCGGCAAGATCATCGGCATGAGCCGCCGCACCTCCTTCCCGGATGAGACGGCGAAGTGGAGTGCGGCCAACTGCGAAGCCAAGGGACTGCCGGCCGTCAAGGTTGTCGGCACGGAAGGCTCGGCGGACGCCCGTGCCCAGCTGAAGCAAGGTCGCGTCGATGGCGCGGTGCAGGGTTCCGAAACGCTTCCCTATCTGCTGAGCCTCGAGAAGGACACCTATACCGTTGTCGGCGAACCCTTTACCGCCGTCTATCAGGGCATCGGCTTTTCCAAGAAGGACACCGAACTCCGCGATGCTTATGCCGCCGCGCTGAAGGCGCTGATGGCCAGCGGCGAGTACAAGACGATCTTCGCCAAATACGGCCTCGAAGGAGCGATGCTGGACGGTATTTACGTCAACGTTCAAGCCGTAAAGTAACGCCTGTCGTCCGCGGCTCCGGCGCGAAAGCACCGGGGCCGCAAACCAATGACTCGGTGAAGGCTGCTTCACTCGAGTCGATCATTCCCAAATACGAGAGAGCAGACAATCATGTCCCGCGTTCTTGGCGACGCCCCGATCGACAGACTGGCATCCTTCATTTCGGCACTCCGGTTTGAGGCCCTTCCCGCCGATGTCGTCGAAAAGACCAAAATCCACATTGCCGATACATTTGCTGCCGCTCTCGCCGGCGGCCGCTCGAACGAATTCCGGATCGCCAGGCGCCTTGGCCGAGCGCAGGGATACGCGAGGCTCTGGGGCACCACTGAGCGTGTATCCGCCCGCGATGCCGCGCTGATCAACGGCGTTGCGGCGCATGCCTTTGAGCTTGACGATGCCGGGGGATGCGATCACTCCGGCGCCGTCGTCATGCCCGCCGTCATGGCCGCTATCGCTGAAGAATCGCGTGTCATAACGGGCAAGGAACTGATCGCGGCCGTGGTCGCCGGCTACGATGTCGGTCGGCGGATTCTGGAGGCAGCCGGCGGGTATGACAGCCACAACAGCCTCGGCTGGCACTCGACCGGCACCTGCGGCACCCTCGCGGCAGCCGCCGCCGTCGCCAATATCTCCGGCCTCGATGCCTCTTCCACGCGCGATGCGATCGCCCTTGCGACGAGCTTTTCATCCGGCCTGTGGGCTTTCATCCACGACGGTTCGCAAGCCAAGAAAATTCATGCCGGCCGCGCGGCCGAAGGCGGCCTGCTTGCCGCGCAGCTGGCCGCGGAGGGCTTTGCCGGACCGTCCAAGGTCTTCGACGACGTCTGGGGCGGCTTTTTCCGCTCCTTCAACAAATCGGCCTGCGAGGCGGAAAAGCTTAGCGACGCGCTCGGTGAAAGCTGGAAAGTAAAACGCGCTGTTTTGAAACCCTACGCCTCCTGCCGCGGTGCCCACTCGGCCGTGGATGCGCTGGACGACCTCCTTCAGGAAACGGGCCGCCACGCCACCGAGATAGCGACGATCGAGCTGCGATTGAGCCCGATGCTGATGGGCATGTGCGGTGCCAGGGAGACCGGCGCGATGGCGCCGACCCAGATGAGCCTGCCCTATGCCCTTGCCGCGCGCTGCGTTTTCGACACCGCAGGGCTGGAGGCCTATTCGGCGGAGCGGCGTTCCGATGCCCGTCTCCGCAGCATCATGGATCGCATGCGCCTCACCGTGGATGATGGCATGCTGCCGCTCGACGAACCTGTGGTGACGCTGATCTTCACGGATGGTTCCAGCGCTTCGCGGATGGTGCCGCGCGCCACCGGCTCCGCTGAAAGGCCGATGCAGCCAGCCGCAGTCGCTGCCAAGTTTCGCGAACTCACGGCCATGGCCATGGAGCCGGAACAGGCCGACCGGCTTTGGACCGTGATCGCCGACCTTGAGAACCTGGATGACTGCCGCAGGCTCGAAACCCTGCTGGCAGGCGATGCGGACAACCGCCCCGTCTTTTGCTGAGGATATAGCCGTGACCCACGACCTGACCCCGCGCCCGCTCAACCCTGCTGACAAGGCCCCGCCGATAACCTGGCCGAACGGTGCCAGAAGCGCCCTGTTCATCGGCTTTGACGTCGATGCGGAAACCGCATGGATCGGCAACAATCCGTCCAATATCGACCGCATGGTCACCACCTCCCACGGCGGCTATGATGCGCGCGTCGGTATAGCCAAGATTCTCGAGTTGATGGAGGAACTGTCCCTGAAGGCGACCTTCTTCACGCCGGGATGGACGGCCCTGGCGCATGCCAAGGTCTGCGAGGGCATTCTGAAAGCCGGGCACGAGATCGGCCATCACGGCTATCTGCACAAGATGCCGGATCGCGAAAAACTGGACGAGACATTCGAGGAGATCGATCGCGGCTTCGAGGCGCTGGAGAAGATTTTCGGCATCCGCCCTGTCGGCTACCGCGCCCCCTCGGGCGAAAATTTCCCGGAACTGCTGGCCTATCTTGCCAAATCCGGCATCCGCTATTCGAGCTCGTTCCGCGACGATATCCTGCCCTATCGGCATCAGTCCGCAGGCGATCTGCCGGGCCTGGTCGAGATCCCCGTCAACTTCGCTTTTGACGATTGGAACTTCGGCATGTCGAGCCGCACCAGTTCGCGTCCGCTTTTCGGGCGGGACGCGGTGCTCCCGCTCTGGATCGAGGAATTCGAGGCAACCCATGCATGGGGCGGGGTGACAACGCTTGTCCTGCATCCGCAGGTCTCCGGCCGGCCGATGCGCTGGCACATATTGCGCGACTTCCTGCGCTACGTGCAGTCGAAGGACGACGTCTGGATCGCGACAGGGGCGCAGATCACGGATCATTTTGAAGCGTTGGAAAAAGAGCGCAAAGCTTCTTCAGTTTGAGACGAGGGGTGATACGACATGGCATTCGACCACGAAAAACTGCAGCAGCTGCGTGAAAAATTTGGCGAGGGGCATGGTGGCAACATCCATGATCCGGAATTCCGTGCCGTAGCCGACAAGATCTTTTCGGCAAGCGGTACTCGCGCCGCGCCCTTTAGCGGCATTCCGACCCTCCTTGACGCCCCCTACCGGCCGATTGACGCCGAAAATCCCGAATTTGGCGATCTCGACATCGCCTTGATCGGAGTTCCGATGGATCTCGGCGTCACCAATCGCCCCGGCTCACGCTTCGGGCCGCGGGCGCTGCGCGCCATCGAGCGTGTCGGGCCTTACAATCACGTGCTGAAATGCGCGCCCCTCTTCGAAACGAAGGTCGCCGATATCGGTGATGTCCCTTTCCGCAGCCGCTATCGCCTCGAGCTCAGCCATGAGGATATCGAACGCCGCTTCGGGCAGATCATTGCTGCCGGCGTCATACCGCTGGCAGTTGGCGGCGACCATTCGATCACGCATCCGATCCTCAAGGCTGTCGGCAAGGAGCGCCCGGTCGGCCTGATCCATATCGACGCGCATTGTGATACCGGCGGCGCCTACGACCTGACCAAGTTCCATCATGGCGGTCCGTTCAGGAATGCCGTGCTGGATGGGGTTCTCGATCCCACACGCACCATTCAGATCGGCATCCGTGGCGCGGCGGAATATCTCTGGGAATTCTCCTACGAATCGGGAATGACCGTCATCCATGCCGAAGACATTGCCCGCATGGGCATCGATGCGATCATCGAAAAAGCGCGCGCGGTCGTGGGAGACGGCCCGACCTATCTTTCCTTCGATGTCGACAGTCTTGATCCGGCTTTTGCGCCCGGTACGGGCACGCCGGAAATCGGCGGCCTGACCAGCCGCGAGGTGCTTGCAATCCTCCACGGATTGAAGGGCATCGATTTCGTCGGCGGCGATGTGGTGGAGGTCGCGCCGCAATATGACGCAACAACGAATACCGCCCATGTTGCGGCACAGATGCTCTTCGAAATCCTCAGCCTGATCCGCTTCAGTCCGTCCCTGAAGCCCTAGCGCATCCCATCGGCCGCGCGCACCCTGCGCCAGCCGATCACCACAGGATGAGGGCCTGAACCTCACCCGCCGGAAATGAAAGGATTTTCTCCAATGACGCTGGACATGAAGGCGGACATATCCGGAGAACAGATACGGCCTGACAGGCTTGCGGAAGCGCTTGAGCGTCTGAAGGAGACGGTCGGGCCTTCCGGCTGGAGCACCCATCCCGGCCTTCTCGAACCGCATGTCGTCGACTGGACGGGCGTCATGCGCGGCAGTTCGCCCCTGTTGTTGAAGCCGGCACGGACGGAGGAAGTCGCCGCCATCGTCTCGATCTGCCGGGAATATGGGCTGAAGATCGTGCCGCAAGGCGGAAATACATCCCTGGTTGGCGGCGCGGTGCCGAGCGGAAAGGGCGTCGAGATCCTGGTCAACCTCGCCCGCATGAACAAGGTGCGGGCCATCGATACCATCAACGATACGATGACCGTCGATGCGGGATGCCTTCTCGCCTCGATCCAGGCGGAGGCCGAGAAAAACGGACGTCTCTTCCCACTGCGTCTTGCCTCCGAAGGCAATTGCCAGATCGGCGGCAACCTCGCCTCCAATGCGGGTGGCAGCAATGTCCTTCGCTACGGAAACACAAGGGATCTGGTTCTCGGGCTCGAGGTGGTTCTCGCGGACGGCCGCATCTGGAACGGCATGCGCGGCCTTCGCAAGGACAATATGGGCTATGATCTCAAGCAGCTGTTCATCGGCAGCGAAGGCACTCTCGGCATCATTACGGGCGCCGTGCTGAAACTCTTTGCAAGGCCCGCCTCCGTCGCGACGGCCGTGTGCGCCGTGCCATCCGTCAAGGCAGCGCTGGATTTGCTCGCGCTTTGCAAGCAGCGAACCGGCGGGCAGGTTACCGCTTTCGAGCTCATGCCGGGAAACGGCCTTGAGCTTGTCCTCAAGCATTTCCCAGCCTGCCGTTTCCCCTTGGAAAGGCTTTGCGAATGGCAGGTGCTTGTCGAATTTTCCTCAAGCGATGAAACCGCCTCGCAGCAGGAAAGGATGACGGCCGTGCTTGCCGAGGCTTATGAAGCCGGCTTGGTCAGCGACGCTGTCGTTTCCGCTTCTCTCAGCCAAAGCAAACGCTTCTGGGCGCTGCGCGAAGGATTGGCCGAAGCCGATATGATGGAGGGACCGACGATCCAGGGCGATATCGCCGTTCCAATCTCGTCGATACCGGATTTCCTCGAGATCTGCTCCGCGGCAATTTCTGAAGCTGTCAAGGGAGCCCGCATCATTGCTTTCGGCCACCTCGGCGACGGCAACATCCACTTCGGCATCATCCAGCCCGATGACGTTTCGCCAGAGGATTTCCTAGCCAGATCGGATGAGATCCACGGTATCATCAATCACAACGCCCTGCGCTTCGGCGGAACCGTTTCAGCCGAACATGGGCTCGGCACGCTCAAGGCCGGGGCGGTGCTCAAATATCGCGGCGAGGTCGAGCAGGACCTCATGCTTGCGATCAAGCGCAGTCTCGATCCCTCAGGCATGATGAACCCCGGCAAGGTGCTGGGAGCGGACCGTCGTCAGCTCCAGGAATAACGTCCGCTCTGGTTGCTCGGCGCAACCAGAGCCTCGTCAAATGCCGGTTCCCATCGCCGCCCGCAATCGTCCTTTAATAAACCCTAGGGTTGCGGACCTTTGAACTACAGCGCACGACAACTCGTTCAGGCACACCATTTTTGTACAGCGAGCGCGATCGCCTTGGTGCAATCGATGAGATCGCGGACTGATACGCGCTCGTTTGGCTGATGGGCCTGTGCAGGATCGCCCGGTCCGAAGTTGATCGTCGGCGTGTTGCCGAGCGAGGTCGGAAGCCCGATGTCGCTATGGGCTCCGAATCCGGAAAGCACAGGCGATAGCGCTGCCGTTTCGACTGCTTCCTGAAACAGCCGCACGAACGGATTGTCGGCCGGGACCTCCGCGCAATCCGCATCGAGTATCCATTCCACCCGCGCCGGATGCTTGCGAAGATATGGGTCCGCCTGGCAGATGTTGCGCACGTGCTCTTCGATCTCGCGCTTTACATGGCCTCCGAGACCGAACTCGTCCTTCTCACTGGGCAGATATTGCGCATCGATAATGATCTCGGCCTTGCCGGCCATGGATGACGGATGCTCTCCTGCCTTGAGCTGCGTGACGATGATCTGGTTCGGCAGGTCCATCAGCGGATGGTTCTTCTTGGGATCGAACATCCAGCGGCGGTTGAGAATATCAATGCCATCGAGCACCTGGCGGCAGAGCTGCACGGCATCGACGGGGCCGCTCGTGTACCAGGAATTCGGCGTGAGTTCCGCGTGGCCACCGATACCGTCGATGATGATCTTGCCCCAGAGGATGCCGTGGCAGAGCGGGGCGATACGGTTGGCGGTCGGCTCGGTCATGATCCCCGCGTCCGCATGGAAGCCGCGGTCCACCATGGCGAGCGACCCCATTCCACCGATCTCCTCGTCAACCACGGTCGTGAAGACGATGTCGCCCTTCAGCGGGATATTCATCTCCTTCAGGATCTCGACGGCCATCAGCATGCAGGCGACCCCGCCCTTCATGTCAACGGTGCCACGTCCATGCAGGAAACCATCCTTGAGCACCGGGCCGAAGGGATCGGTCGTCCAGTGTTCTGGCGCCCCGGGCGGCACGACATCGATATGGCCCGTCAGCATAAGGGAGCGGCCGCCGCCGGCCCCCTTCAGAACACCCCCGAGGTTTGGTCTTCCCTCGAAGGTCCTGCCCTTGTTCGCACCCGGCCGCCCCTCGTATTTGGCATAGAGTGCCGGCCCATCGGGATCCCAAAGGTCTGTGGTGAAGCCAAGGCGCTCGAGGCGCTTCTGCAGATAGAGCTGGCAATCACGTTCGCCGGGGCCGGCCTCCTTCGGGTTCGATTTGACGATCGATGCGAAGGCAACGAGATCGCTCAGCGTCTGGACGATACGGTCTTCGGCGGCCTCGACCCGTTCGGCAATCAGTTTTTCAATGGATGACATTCTTATCTCCAGTGTTTCGAAATGCGGTCTATCAGCAGGACGGCGATCAGCAGTGCGCCGACGATACCGACCTGCCAAACCGTGTTGACATTCAGTTGCAGCAGGCCCGTTTTGAGCGTGATCAGCAGAATGACGGCGGCGAGAATGCCGCCAACTCCGCCGACGCCACCTGTAATGGCGACGCCGCCCAACATCACGGCCGTCAAGGATTCAAGTTCGAGGTTCTGCCCGATATTCGGTCGCGCGCTGCCGAGCCAGGCGATCGAGATGAGCCCGGCCAGCCCTGCCAAAGCGCCGCTCAGTGCATACATCGTCAACCGAGCGCGATCGACCGGGATGCCGACAAGCCGCGCCGAGCGTTCGTTGTAGCCCATGGCAAAGATCCAGCATCCCCATGCCGTTCGCATCAGCACCACGGAACCGATCATGAAGACCGGAACGACAATGGTGACGAAGGGGATCGGCAGACCGAAGACAACGCCTCGTCCCCATGCCAGGAGCCAGGCGGGAACACCTGATTGCGCTGCACCCCCCGTCAATGCAACGGCAAGGCCTGAATAAATGAAGAGCGTCCCGAGTGTCGCGATCAGGGGAAGTATGGAGAGGCGCGTCACCAGGAGACCATTGAAGGCGCCGAGCGCCGCGCCGATGGCGGTGCAAAGAAGCGGGATGGCGAGCACCGGCACGCCGCTCTTAATCGCAAGCATAGTCATGACGGCGGATAGGGATGCGATCCCGCCGACCGACAGATCGATGCCCGCGCCGCCGGCCAGCACGATCAGACCCTGCCCAAGCGCCACAAGCGCCAGAATTGTCGAGAACTGGAGAATGGTGGTGACGGTTGCTTCCCCGAACATCGAGGGTTTGAAAAGCGCAAACAAGACGACGACCACGATCCAGAGGGCACCCAGCAGAAAGAGGATGCGGGACGAACCGTTCATTGCTGGATTGCTGGTCATCCGCGCATCCACTTCGTCTTCAGTGCGGCGAGCTGCATCGTCGGCATTTCAAGTGCCAAGACCCCGATGAGAAGAGCGCCCGTCACCACCGGTTGCCAGAGGGAGGGCACGCCGACAAGCAATAGGCCGTTCTGCAGGATCCGCAGGAGAATGACGCCGATTGCCGTGCCGATGAGGCTGCAGCGGCCGCCCATGATGCTGGTCCCGCCAAGCACGACGGCGGCGATCGCATCCAGCGCCAATGTGGACCCGATCGCCATTTCCACATTGCGGTAGTTCGCGACATAGAAACTTGCCGCGAGTCCGGTGAGCGCGCCGCTGATGATGAAGGTCGCAAGGCGCACCTTCGTAACAGGCACGCCGGAGAGGCGTGCCTTCTCCTCGGAATTGCCGATCGACAGAAGGTGTGGGCCGAAGGGCGTGCGCCGCAGCGCGATCCAAAGCGCGAGATAGACGGCAACAATGGCGATGGCGGCAACAGGAACGCCCACGACCGTTGCTGCCAACAGCCCTGTCAGGTTGGTCGGCAGGCCCGACAGCCACTGGCCGCCGAGCAGTGCAAAGACGGCTGTTCGATAGACGCCGAACAGGCCGAGCGTTCCGACAATGGCCGGGATCCGTCCGATGACGACGACGCTGCCGGTTACCAGGCCGAGGGCTGCACCGATGGCCGGTCCCAGCAATGCCGCGGGCAAGGCACCCCAGCCCGCGAGCAGAGCGTTTGCGACCCCGATCGCGGCAAGGCCCATGACGATGCCGATGGAGACATCGATGCCGCCCATGGCGAGCAACAGGGTCATGCCGAGACCGACGAGCATCAATTCGATGCTGTTGCGGACGATGGTGTCGATATTGCCCATTGTCGCAAAGAAGGGCGATGCGACGGTGAAGACGAGCGCGGCGAGAATGGTGGCGCAGAGTAGCCCCCATTCACGTCCGCCCATGGCTAGGAAGCGTGGACTCAACAGTCGCATCGCATGATCATCCACGTTCAGAAATTGAACTTGTCGACATTGTCGGCAGTGAAAACGGCCGGCGGCCCGAGCAGCAGGATGCCCTTGGCCGCATCGTAGGTAACGGGAGCAGCAAGGCCTGGAACCGTATTCTCCGCCGCAAAGGGCTTGCCGTCGATCAGCTGCTTGCCGGCCCAAACCGTCAGATAGCCAAGTTGCGACGGATCCCACAGAACAGTGAAGCCGAAGGCACCGCTCTTCAGATAGGCACGAGCCGTATTCGGGCTGCAATAGCCGGTTCCGATAACAGATCCGATCTTGCCCGCCGTCTCAATGGCCTGCGCCACGCCGGGGCAGGTCGAAGAGGCAACCGCGATGATCGCCTTGAGATCGGGATTGGCGGTCATCAGATCGCCGGCAATCTGGCCGGCGCGCTGCGCCGTGCCGCCGGCATATTGCGGCTCGAGCAGCGTGAGCTTGGGGTATTTGGCGGCGGCTCGCTGCTTCATGAAGCCGATCCAGGCATTGAGGTTCGAAGCCGTCGCTTCACCGGAGACAATGCCGATCTTCGCATCGGCACCGACCCGCTTGACGAGTTCATCGATGATCGTGCCGCCGAGACCTTCGTCGGTCGCCTGCGCAACATAGACGGCACGGCCGCTATCGGGGGCATCGCTGTCGCTGGTAAACAGCTTGACGCCCTTTGCCTTGGCGGCTTCGACCACCGGCGCGATGGAGGAGGCGTCGAGCACACTGACTGAAACGGCGTTGACGCCTTGGTCGATCAGATTCTGCACGATCTGGAGCTGGTCGACGGGGTTGGTATCAACGGGGCCGGAGTAGATGAAATCCACGCCGAGTTCGCCGGCAGCACGCTTGCCGCCTTCTTCCATGGCGTTGAAATAGGGAATGCCGATCAGCTGGGGCACAAACGCGACTTTCGGCTTGTCCTGGGCGATAGCCGCCGATGCGAGAGCCAAGGTTACTGATGACGCTATGAATGCCTTCTTGAATTGATTGAACATGTTATGATCCTCTGGAGATTGAACGCGCTTTTTTATTTATTGTTTTCAAGCGCCCGCACGTCGGGATGAGCGCCTGTTATAAGGGAGACGATTTCTTCGGGTGTCGTTTCGAGCCGCCGTCTTTCGGCGACCTTGCGGCCTCGGCGGAAGACGACCATGCGGTCGGCGACCTCGAAGACATCAGCGATATTGTGGCTGATCAGCACGACAGCACAGCCGCGCTCGGCAAGCCGCCGCGTCAGCGACAGCACCTTGCGCGTCTCGGCGACGGCAAGTGCCGCGGTCGGCTCGTCCATGATCACGAGCTTGGCGTTGAGATTGAGGGCACGGCAGATGGCGACCGCCTGGCGTTGACCACCGGACAGGCTGCCGACGGGCGCCTCCGGGTCGGAAATATGGGCTTCGAGCTCATGCAGCAGAGCATCGACGCGTTCGCGCATTTCCGTGCGACGCAGAAAAGGGATGCCGAGTACGGATCGCTTCAACTCGCGGCCGAGGAAAACGTTTTCGGCGATCGACAGGTTTTCGGAGAGAGCAAGCTCCTGAAAGATCGTGGCGATACCCGAGCTTGCAGCGTCCTTGGGGGACGAGAACGCCACCGGCTCACCCTCAATAAGAAGGTCACCGTCGCTCTGGGCGTGTGCGCCCGCCAGGATCTTGACGAAGGTCGACTTGCCGGCGCCGTTATCGCCGAGGAGCGCGAGGACCTCGCCGCTATTGATGTCGAGGTTGACATCGGTCAGCGCCGCAAGCGCCCCGAAGCGCTTGCTGATCCCGTTTGCCCGCAGGAATGGATATGTCATCGTCGACCCCCGTGCTTCCTGAACCTCATGCAACATGGCTGACCCACCGCAGGATGTTCTTCCAGAGAGTGGCGTAGCCCGGCCACGCAACGAATTCATTCGGCACCCAGTGCGGCCCGATATCCGACGTCCATGCCACCGTTCGGCCTTTGCCAAATTCGCCAGTGACGAGCAGCGGATGGCCGCCTTCGTCTTCTGGCAGCGTGGCGAGAACTTCGACGCCAGCCTGTTCCTTCACCACGACCTCGTTGGCGCCGAGAAGCAGGGGCCACTCGCCGTCTACACCGGCCAGAATTGGATGCTCCTTTTTGACATCAGCTCGAAATCCCTCCGGAATTTCAAGGCGATCATCATAGGGCAGGCACGTCACGGGCAGCGCTTCTTCGACGGGAGTCCGACGCCAGCGCGCCTTTCCGTCGATCCCCTGGAAGCTGAAATATCCCCCGGCCATCACCAGGCCGCCGCCGGCTGCGGTCCAGTCACGGATGATCTTCAGACGGTTGGGCACAGGCTTTCCATGCAGCCAGACAGCCGGCGGCAAGAGCAGTGAGTTCGCGCCGATATCCGACAGGATAATGACCTGATAGGCGGACAGTTCCTCCAGCGAAAATGGGAACTTCTCCACGGTGTCATGCGCGGTCATGTAGGTGATGTCGAATTCGCTGCCCTGGAGGGCGGCGACCAGCGGCTCCGCGCCGAGGTGGAAGGTGACGCTGCCAAACTGATCGAAGCCCTTGTAATGGGTGGCCGAGCTCACCCAACTCTCTCCGACCAGCAGAACCTTTATCGTCATAATCATCTCCTTGCACGATTTCTCTTGGGCATGGCGGCCGAACTCAGACCGCGGCTTTTACTTCGACCGAGGGCAGCAGTGTCTCGATCTCATAGGCATTTGCAGACCGCCCTTGGGCGCCTTCGGCAGTGGTCGTCAGGCTGGCGCCGATCGCGGCGTACCGAGCAGCATCAACAAGCGATTTGTCGTGCAGCCAGAGACTGAGGAATATTCCAGCGAAGGCGTCGCCGGCCCCTGTGGCGTCGACCCGTGTCACCGGCAGGGCTGGAACTTCAATGGGCGCACCACCGCTCTTCTTGAAGACCACGGCTCCGAATTCGCCCAGTGTCAGGACGACGTCACCGCGTGCTTTGATGCGCTTCAGGATACGATCCGCTTCGTCGATCATCGTCGCGAGCGGGGTGCGTATGTCGAAGATCTCCCGAAAGGCCTCATCGTTGATGAAGGTCAGATCGACCTGCCTGATAAGGGCCGAGAAGGCTGTCGGCGTGCGGGAGCCGGCGGGAAGACCGGCAGTATGGAGGCTGACCTTCCAACCGGCTGCGTGAAAACGAGCGATCGAGGGAACCATCCGCTCATAGTGAAAACCTTCGATGTGAAGGCAGGAGCGGACGTTGGCGGGACCTATGTCCATGTTTTCGGTTAGATCGATCTCGCTCAGTTCGAATGTTTCGTGAATGATCGTCCTGCTGCCGTTGGCCTCGATGATCACCATCGCCCGCGGCAGGCGATTCTTGATCGGCCGGCGAATGGGAAGGACATTGACGTTGCGTGCCAGCAATTCGGCGAGGGCCCACTCGCTGTCCCCGTCGTCCCCGATCGACGTGGCAAGGTCGATTTGAAGCTCGTAAGGGGCACCGACACTGGCGGCAGCGACGGCCAGATTGGCGGCGGGTCCACCGAGAGCCTTGTCGATATGCTCTGCCGCTATACGATCGTCGCGATGAGGAAGAACGGGGACGCGGCAAAGATAGTCGAGACATATGTGACCGACGACGAGAAGGCGCGGGTTGCCTTCCCGAGCATGCACCGTCTTCGCAGACAGCATCGGCAGCGACCGGGCAAACACGCTTGGGCGATAAGCGAGCTTCTGTATCGCTCCCTGGATCCGCTCGGCCGTCTCGGCTTTAACGGGAACCGTTTCATTGAGAAAATGGGATACCGTTCCGACGGAGACACCGGCGGCGCGTGCAACATCAGCAATTGTCGGGCGTCCCTTTTTCATGGCTTCCAATCCATTGAAACGCTTCAAATGCTATGGAGCCATCCAGGCAAGGTCAAAGAAATTGAAATCTAATTTTCTGCGGTATTTTGTGTCTCGACACGGAAATCGCCAGTATTCAGCAGAAAATATGACCACGCCGGCTTGAAATTGAATTTCCTTCAATTGCGACATATGCCCGATCGTGTAACCGATCGAGGATAGGCGGCCTTCAAACGCGTGTGTGAGTTCAGGGCGAAGAGCGACCTGGCTGTGGGTTCGGACGCATCGGATCGTTTCCCGTTGATCAGCCGCACGGCCATAACTTGTCGGACCGAAGCAACCGCAGTCCGGCAGCACCGGAGCTATCTGTCCGGACCTCTCAAGCTGAATCGCGGAGCATCAGGTCGCCGCTCAGCAGCACACGCTCATCGACCACAGCCGACGCTGCGGTGCTTGCCATTTCACCGAGTTTGGACAGCAGCATCTCGATCGCGCGCTTTCCGATCTGATCATAGTTCTGCGCAACCGTCGTAATAGGAGGGCATGCGTATCTTGAAAGCGGATGGTCGTCATGACCCGCGATGCGAAGCTGATAGTCCGCACCATGGCCGACGCGCAGGCCGTGACGGTAGGCTGCGGAAATGGCTCCGAACGCCACTCGGTCGTTCGCGCATAGAACCGTTCGGGTCGGAAAGCCCGATCTTGAATTCAAGATCTTGGTCGTCTCGTCGCAACCGAACTTTTCAAAGTCCCAGGTCTTAACGCTCATGACCGGTACGATATGCGGCGTCATGCCCAGGCGCTTCATTGCGTCGACATAGGCCTTCTCTCGCGTCAATGCATTGGTATTGACATGAGGCATTCCCAAATAGCAGGGCGGCTCCCCTGATCTGCAGAGGTAATCGACGATCAGACCGAAGCTCTGTCGATTGTCGGTGCCGACGAAAGCAGATGTTTCGTCCAGCGGCGAGTCGACGTAGATCAAGGGAACATCTCGACCGAAATCTTCCAATGTGCGCCGATGGGATTCGATTCCGAGCGGCGCGATGATCGCGCCGGCAACGTTCATCGACTTCAACGTCCTGATCGCCCGATCTTCCATCTCTGCTCGGCCATCAGACGAGAGCACGAGGGCGAAAAAGCCGGCTTCGCTGGCAAGCGACTCGATGCGCCGCGTCAGCGCCATGTAGAACGGGTCGGTCGAGTTCGGAATGATGATGCCGAGGATATTGGTGCGCCGACGGTTGAGGTTAACAGCGAAGATGTTAGGACGGAACCCGGACTTCTTGAGTGCGACCTCAATCGTGTCCCTCGTCTTTTTCCGGACCGAATTCGGATCGTTGAAATACTTGGAAACAGTGGGACGAGAGAGGCCGACGAATTCGGAAAAGTCCTCCATCGTTTTGATCGTCTTTCCCACCATTTGATCTCCTGACGCGCCGCTTCTCGCTGTGTAGATGACTCATAGCCCTTCGAAAAGGCGAAACGAGAGGCACGCTCGACTTGCTCCGGAAATGGAATCTACTCGGCCACGAATTGAACCTTCATCGTTGCCGGATCACCCCCACGTTTGGTGAAGTAGGGCACGATCTCTGGCAACGGCAATTTATGCGAGACCAGTCGTGCCATGGCGCCATTGTCACGCTGCAATATCGCCAGCGCATCGGGGATATTCCTGTTGAGGGAATGCGACCCGCAAACCTTGAGCTGACGGCGGAAGATTTCGAACGGCGGAATTGAAATCCGCGCATCCGGCGCGCAGACGCCAAATACCATGATGGTGCCGCCATCCGCGGTGAAGTCGATCATCGCTTCGACGACACCTGCGATTCCCGTCGCGTCAGCCACAAGATCAAAGGCACGTCTTTGAGCCAGCAACTCTTTGGAGCCGGAGGGGACCGCCTCAAGCCCGAGCTCCTTGGCGAAAGCAAGACGGCTCTCGTTGATATCGGCGACCGTAACGGATCCGACGCCTTCCGCTTTCAGCGACAAGGCAAGGAGAAGGCCGATTGGGCCGGCGCCGAACACGAGCGCATTTTCGGTCTTCGCCGGACCTGCATTCAGCCCAGCAGCGCCCAAGCCGTTGAGCACGCAGGCTAGAGGTTCGGCCAACGCCGCTACATCGAAGGGCAGCGCGCCGATGTCATGCAGGTGGTCGACCCGTACCACGCTGTATTCCGCAAATCCGCCATTGTGGGTGACGCCATAGGCTTTCAGCTCACGGCAGAGATTTGTGAGCCCCTTGCGGCAGGCAGGGCATGTACCGCAGGACAGGTTCGGATCGACGGCCACCCGCGCGCCGACGCGGATGCCGCTGACATCAGGGGCGACGGCTTCGACGACACCGGCATATTCATGGCCGGGCACCAACGGAAACCGGCCCTCGCCGTAGCGTCCGTAGAGAACATCGATATCGGTATGGCAGAGGCCGGCGGCCTGCACGCGCACCAGGGCATGCCCCGCCAGCAGTTCGGGCAGCGGCATGGCGACAGATGCTGCGACACCTTTTTCTGTGAAGGAAATGGCTTTCATTTTCATGCTCCTTCGTAACGAGCCGAACAGCTCAGCTCATCCAGTTGCCGCCATCGACGTTGTATGTCTGTGCGAGGATGTAGTCGCTGTCTGCGGATGCGAGGAAGACCGCAAGTCCCTTGATATCCTCAGGCGTCGCGAAGCGGCCGATCGGTACGGATTTGGCGACGGCGGCCTTCTTCTCACCACGCTTCAGGCCTTCCCACTTGGCGAAGTGGGCGTCGACGATATCCCAGTGCTCGCCGTCCACCACGCCAGGCGCTATGGCGTTGACATTGATGCCATATTTTACGAGCCCCAATGCGGCTGACTGCGTCGCCGAAATGATCGCGGCTTTCGAGGCGCAGTAGAGCAGAACGAGCGCCTCGCCGCGGCGGCCGGCCTGGCTGGCCATGTTGATGATCTTGCCGCCTCTGCCGCGCGCGATCATCACATTGGAGACAGCCTTCATCATGAAGAGGGGACCCTTCAGATTGATCGCGAAGACTTTGTCATAGCTTGCCTCGGTGATGTCGTTGATCGGCGCCATGTCGAAGATTGCGGCATTGTTGACCAAAATGTCGATGCCGCCAAACTCCGCGTCAACCGCCTTGACGACGGTGTCGATGGCGTCAAGATCGGTAACGTCCAGCTTGACGGCCTTGACCGCCGGGCCGATCGCTTCGGCAGCCTTCGTGGCGCGGTCGATATCGATATCCGCGATGACGACCTTGGCGCCTTCCTTGACAAAAGCCTCGGCAAAACCGAGCCCGATCCCACGCGCGCCGCCAGTGATGAGGGCGACTTTATCTTTCAATCTCATATCGTTCTCCAATTCGCGGTCAGCGATCAACAGCATTTAGTGCGTAAGTTCTTGGCGAGGAGCATGCTGAAATGAATGTGAACGCCGCCGCCAAGAAGATTTCGGCAGCCGAAGCTGCCGAAATCCCTCCGGGAGGAACTCGCGCGCAGATGCCGCGAGTGCGAAAGGCCTACTTCTTCGGATAGCCTGCCTTCTTCATGTCACGCTCGACCTGCTTCTGGGCCGCATTGAGCGCTGCATCAACGCTTTGCTGACCGGCCAAAGCCGAGGCAATCTGCTGACCGACGATGGTGCCGATGCCCTGGAACTCAGGAATGGCAACAAACTGGACGCCGGTGTATGGCACCGGATCCTTGGTCGGCTTTGCAGGGTCGGCCGAAAGGATGGCCTTCAAGACCGTATCCGCAAAAGGGGCTGCCTTCTGGTATTCGGCAAGATCATAGGTCGACTTGCGCGTGCCCGGGGGCACCGCAACCCAACCGTCCTTTTCACCGACCAACTTGACGTATTGCTTCGACGTTGCCCACTTGATGAACGACTTCGCTGCTTCTGCCTTTGTCGACGAGGCGGGAATTGCGAGATTCCAGGACCACGACCAGCTTGAACCGTTCGGCGTAACGGCAACCGGCGCGCGGGTAAACGCGATCTTGTCGGCCACCTGGCTTTGCTTGGGATCGTACACACGGCCAGCGGCCGATGTAGCATCGATCCACATTGCGCAATGTCCGGTCGAAAACAGCGCCTGGTTCTCGTTGAAGCCGTTTGCCGTAGCACCCGGCGGGCCGTACTTCTTCATGAGATCGACATAGTCGGTGATCGCCTTCTTCCAAGGCGCCGAATTGATCTGCGGCTTCCAATCCATGTCGAACCAGCGGCCGCCATAGGTATTGATCATCGTTCCGAGGAAGGCCATGTTTTCGCCCCAACCGGGCTTACCGCGCAGGCAGATGCCGTATTGCTCCTTCGACTTGTCCGTCAGCTTGGCAGCATATTCCTTAATCTGATCATAGGTCGGCTGGTCCGGCATCTTGATGCCGGCAGCATCGAAGAGATCCTTGCGGTAAAGCGTGAAGGAACTCTCGGTATAAAACGGCACGGCATAGAGCTTACCATTCACGGTCAGGCCGCTCTTGATCGGGGCCAGCAGGTCGCCGTAATCGTAGTCGTCGCCGAGATCATCGAGCGGTTCCAGCCATCCGAGCTTGCCCCAGATCGGTGCCTCATAGCCGCCAATCGTCAAGATGTCATACTGGCCGGCCTTGGTGGCGATGTCGGTGGTCACCTTCTGGCGCAGGACATTTTCTTCCAGCACCACCCAATTCAGCTTGTTGCCCGTTTCCTTCTCCCACTCGGGGGAAAGCTTCTGCATGATGATCATGTCACCGTTGTTGACGGTGGCAATCGTCAAATCCTCGGCGTGCGCCAGACCCGCTGCGAGCCCGAAGCCAATCGTCGATGTTGAAAGTGCATAAAGAATTTTTTTCATAATTCCGTCCTCCTCCTTAACGGATGTATACGCATAAAATTACATGCGTAAACTTTAGATCAGATATTTTTAGTCACGTTGTCAAGCTCCTTCATCTCAGGAGGACGCTGGAACTGCCGCGGCGTGACATAACAACCTGAAAAAACACCGTAATATTTTCAACGCGCTCCGATCATATCGCAATTGCGAAATTTCTTTGCTGCGATTGCTAAATTATCGCGCGTAAAGTTTACCTTTATATGATCACCATCACAAGCTGCCGATTGCCAGCGCATCATGGCGTGAGTGCAATGCTGGGGAAGACGGAGTCTCGATTGGCCGCATATGAAAGAAGCGTGAGAGGCGCCCTATCGAAAATCGTGGGAAATCCGCGACAGAACAGCGGCTGGACGCAACGGATCCGTGACAGTGGCAAACGCGACCAGATGAATTGACGGCCTTCCTGGCCCCGGACCTTGATGAGCGACGCATAGATGAGCGACGCATAGATCGAGGCTGCAAAGCTTGGATCGCCTGGCTTGACCGAGATGTATTCGCGTCCGCTCTCGCGGGCTTGTTTCTGCCAGCCGGAGCCAGCTCCTCGACAAGCTCAAGCGCCCCTCCTGGCGTCACCCATTCGGCGCCGTTTCGATACCAGCGATCAGGATGTCGATGAGGCGCTTGGCGGCGTTCTTCCATTCCGGATTATTGTTATTGGCAAGGCCGCCGATAGCGCGCAGGAGATCCAGAGGGGGAATGTCGAGCCGGATATCGCCGTTTTCCACCGCTCGTGCGGCCAGCATTTCCATCGAGCCGCTGATCAGTGGACCGGCGGCGGCATAAAGCGTTGATGTGCCATCCACCAGAGAATTCAACAGCGGATACATGCCGTGCTTGGTGGCCATGTATTCGACGAACACCACCATCCATTGCCGCAGCGCCTCCTTCGGCGGAAGACTTTCAGCCAGCTCAGTCGCGGCTTTGGCAAGCTGTTCGGTCTCGTTGCGATAGACATCACCGATCAAGGCATCGCGGGTCGGGAAGTGGCGATAGAGCGTGCCGATGCCGACGCCCGTGACGCGCGCAATCTCCTCAAGGCTGGCATCCGCACCCTTCTCGGCAAAGACGGCCTTGGCCGCCGCCATCAGGCGAAGACGGTTTCGCTCTGCATCGGCCCGCGGCTTGCGGGCGACGCGGCGCTCAGTTTTTATCGTCACGTTTGCAGATGCCCCTTGATAAACGGAGGTCTCCTCCGTATTTAATGCGGAGGCGCCCTCCTTTTAATTTATTCGAGGGCGGCGGGCAATGGCTCGCCGTCGACGGGTGTCTGCGTGTCCACGGTTGAAGGAGATTTTCATGACCGGACCTTTTGGAGCGACTTCCACCACTGACGAGGTGCTTGCCGGCATCAACCTCAGCGGTAAGCGCGTGCTCGTTACCGGCGTATCAGCCGGGCTTGGCGTCGAGACCGCACGCGCCCTCGCCGCCCACGGAGCGCAGGTCGTGGGCACTGCCCGCGATCTTGCCAAGGCGGAGGCGGCTACAGCGCCGGTTCGCGCCGACGCCAAGAACGGCGGTGGCCTCGCGCTTGTAGAGCTCGATCTCGCCTCGCTTGCCAGCGTTCGTAAAGCTGCCGATACTCTCCTAGCGGATGGGCGGCCTTTCGACGTCGTCATCGCCAATGCCGGCGTCATGGCAGCTCCCTTCGGCCACACCGCCGATGGTTTCGAAACGCAGTTCGGCACGAACCATCTCGGTCACTTTGTCTTCGTCAACCGGATCGCATCGTTGATCGCCGCCGGCGGACGGCTGGTGAATGTGGCCTCCTCAGGCCACCGCTTCGCCGACGTCGATCTCGAAGATCCCAATTTCGAACATAAGGAATATGACCCCTGGATGGCCTATGGGCGCTCCAAAACCGCCAATATCCTCTTTGCTGTCGAATTCGACCGGCGTCATCGGACGCGCGGCGTCCGGGCGGCGGCGTTGCATCCGGGAGGCATTCAGACCGAACTCACCCGTCATCTTCCGGCGGATACGTTGGAGCAGATGCTGACAAAGATCAACGCCGATCTGGCCGCTGAAGGTAGGCCGCCCTTCCAGTTAAAAACGATACCGCAGGGTGCTGCTACCTCCGTCTGGGCCGGCGTCGTCGCCGAAGCCAGCGAAGTCGGCGGCAAGTATTGCGAAAACTGCCGTGTCTCGGTGGTGACAGACGGGCTGATCAACCCGGTGAGCGAAGGCGTGCGATCCTACGCGCTCGATCCTGAGCACGCGAAAGCGCTTTGGGCAAAGAGCGAGGAAATGGTCGGCGAAGTTTTCGCGATTCAGGAAGCTTAACAAGAGCGAGCGCTTGGCAGCGACAACCCGCCACTGACAAAATGCTCGCAGGCATAGGCCGTCCGTGGCGGGCGTGTGCTCGTCGCCTCGCCGCGGACTTCGCCTTCCATGTCGAAGGCGAAGTCCTCGAGCATCTGGTTCGAGATGTCGATCAAGGCCTGTATCCTTGTCACCTCGCAACGGCGCCTTCGCACCGATCGCGCGACCTACTCCTCGAAACGACCCGTGGCGTCACGATCGCGGTCGTATCGTCTTGTGAGCGGAAACGGCGGCAACCAGCATTCACGACGGACGGTCCAGAGTTCGTAGGTCGGCTTCAGTTCGTCAGGGTTATCCAGGGATCCCAGGTTCACTTCGATTTCGTCCGCGGTGCGGGCGAAAACGGGTGAGCCGCAGCGAGGACAGAAAAAACGCCCGGCGTAGTCGCGTGTTTCGCCTTCGATCGTCACCGCATCCTGAGGAAATATCGCGGAAGCGTGAAAAAGGGCGCCGTGATGCTTGCGGCAGTCGAGACAGTGACAAAGGCCGACCCGGTATGGGCGTCCCGACGCCACAATTCGGACGTTGCCGCAAAGGCAACCGCCGGTCAATCGGTCCATGCTGCGCCTCCTCTAAAAACAAGCAGGCGGAATGTTTACGACGAACAGAACTGCCATTGCAATTACCCGCCTCGGGCGGGAGCGCGTCGTTCTTCCGTTGCAGGCGATAGTGATCATCGCTTCCAGGCGAGTTACCTCCGACCTGATCAATCATGTCGATTGAGGAATTGGACTTCACAAAGAGCTTCCCGAACACTAGAACGACATTGGTCCAAAGTTGACCAGCTGACCGATTAAAGAGTTCGCCGGCATTGTTTCCTCAACGCGTCGGCCAGGAAATATCCAACTCGCCGTATCAAAAGGTCGGTCGATGGCGACAGGCACGAATGACCGCCGCCAGAGAGCAAGGTAGGATCCATGCGCACACCAAGACGGCCAGGCAATCCGCTCGAAGCGGCTGAGGCACTCTTCAAGCCAGTCAAAAAAGCGCCGGCTCCCGCGGTCGAACGGGGGCCGCTGCCGAATATCAAAGAGCTCGTGTCCCTAAAGCTTGACAGCGAAGTTCTGGCTTATTTCCAGGCAGACGGCGCTGGCTGGCAGGACCGGATCAACGACACCCTGCGCGCCGCCATGAAGATGAAAGATTAGACCGTACGGCGTTCATCAGGCTACTGCGGCACAAGATACAGCTGTCAGCCGCTGCGACAGATCGCCGACATCAGCATTGCAAGCTGGCGGTGGTCGGTCGACGGTCTACCGGCTAACTTAACGAGGACGCCTGACGCATCGAGTCGCTCTCGCCTCCACTCCCCCAGGGAAGTTTCATATGCAAGAGAATGGCACGGCCAAGGACATAGATGGTCAGGTCGACGCCGCAACGCCGGCGAGCGGACTATCGGAAATCCTTGCGCCTCGCCTTTCCGTGGTTTTCTGCGGATTGAATCCTGCCCTTTCCGCTCAGCAAGACGGCCACAACTTCTCGAACCGAAGCAATCGCTTTTGGCGAGTATTGCATCTCGCCGGATTTACTCCCCGTCTGCTGCGGGCGGACGAAGAACGCGAAATACTGAGATATGGCCTGGGCCTGACATCGGCAGTCTCACGTCCCACGAAAAGTGCCAACGAGCTTAAGAGCCGCGATTACCTCACCGCGGCTCCCGCACTGGAGAGCAAGATAAGAAAGTTTGCGCCAGGCAATTTGGCCTTTCTGGGAAAGGCGGCATACATGGCCATCAGCCTTCGAACGCATGTCGAGTGGGGCAGGCAAGCGGACGAATTCGCCGGCGCTTCAATCTGGGTGCTTCCAAATCCAAGCGGACTCAACAGGGCCTTCGACCTGGCGAGATTGACGGAACACTATCGCGAGATGAAATCGGCGGTGGCCGGCACAGCGACCCCCATCGGTGATGGCTGACCCCAAACAAGCAGCCAATCATTGCCCGGCATTTCCCGCAGACGACACCTACGGCGCTGGAGGCCGAACACCGGCCTCAGTTCGATTTACCCGACGAAATTGCCCAGTCATGATGATGCGCTTGTCGATCTGAGGCCACGATCCCTCGTCCGGTTCAAAGCTCTCGCCTTCGAGGAAATTTGAACCGTCGGCCCACACATTCGAGTATCGTTTTGGACCGCATGCGATCTGCGAAACGCCGATCTGGAATGACGCATGTTCACGACGAATACGGTCAGTTGCGCACCGACAGCTGACATTTCTTGAGTTGGTCGCTCTGCAGCGATACTATCCACCGAGCAGATATACGAACACCGGTCGCGCATTTTGGGAAACACTCGACTTTTTTTGTGGTAAGTGCGCCCGAGAGTAATAGCGATGGAGACATTTCGCACCCATGATTGAACTAACACCGTCCCAGATCGCCGGGTTGAAACTTGCACAGCAAGGAGACCTTTATCCGCAGTCGGCGAAGAAGTGGACGCACCAGAACGCAACCGTGACATATGCAAAAACCGATCGTTGGAAAGAACGACCGCAGAAGATCAAATTCATAAGCGCCAAAACATTGGAAGAGTTGAAGGAGCCCGGCTTTCTCGAGCGTCTTCACCTTAACGACGATGCTGAAAAGGACGTGTACGCCATAACCATGGCCGGCAAGATATGGCTTCTGAAGAACAAGTAGAGCCAAGGGCGCATAGGCCGGGCATGATGCTGATCCTGATTGTCGCCGTGCCTCTTGACTGCACCCATATCTTCTCGAGATAGACCCGGCACCACCGAACGAGCGAAGTTGATCACATCGTGTCGATGACAGCTCGTTCAGGTGGTTTGGAGGCAAGGTGAAATCGAAATCGTGAACGAGTGTTCGCAGGAGCAGACGCTCACTCGAATTGTTGACATTGAGCGCAACGACGGGTTCGTTCGATCGCACGGGGAACATCAGGTTAGGTCGGAACAGGAAAAGCAACGCCGACGATCGTAGCCACCCGAATGAGTGCGAGTTTCAAAAGTCTCTTCGTCAAAGCTTTTTATCTTGATTACTCACGACCCCCGAACGGATTGAACTTGTACTCATCTTCCTCGTACCGGGTGTCGTCGGATAGAGCGGCGTAACGATCCGCCAAGGCCGTTTCAACGCCTTCCCGTGTCATTTGGTCGGCGATATCGTCAATCAGAGCAGCGCTCTTGAGCTGCTCGGCATCGGTTGACGGCCGCTGTTTCATCCAATTGCCAGCTTTACTGTCGAATGGTTGCGTGAGCGCAGCGATGAAGCTCTGTGGCGCGGGATTTTGCATGGGCAATTTCACGGATTATTTCTCACAACGTCTTGCGGAAGACAGCACAAGATCGACGTTCTGGCGAGAGAGAACATTGTCCATTTCAACCGCGGAACATCCACATAGCGCCTCAAAACCGTTATCATTCAGAACATCGGAGATCATCAGCGCAATGTCGGGACGGTCCCCTACGCAGAGAACCGGGGCCTTGACTATGGATGCAATACTAGACAGAACGTGAACTCCATCGATAGTCTTCAACCCAATTTTATACTTTTGAAGATGACGATGTCACCGGAAGAAATGTGACGCTTTGTTAAGGCGACTCCGCCCCATTCTGCTCGCGCTCCCTCGCATGCGCTGTCCATGAGCAATATTTCGTCACAGGATTAAATACTGAAAAGCCGCAGTTCAAACGTAAAGAGCTCGACGCCGGCATCGATTTTGATGCCGGTGCATATTTTAACCCTGCTGGAGAGATCATAATGATGGCTGACTCGAGATTCTTTGAAAAACGCGGGCCTTTCGATCTGGCAACGGTAGCATCGTGCGCGCGCGGCTCGGCGATTTCAAAAGATCTCGTGCTGACCGGCGTGGCCACTCTTCAGACAGCTGGTCCCTCCGACATCAGCTTCCTGGACAACCGCCGTTATCTGGCTTTCCTTGGCAAATCTCTGGCGGGCGCGATTATCGTGCATCCGGATTTGCAATCCGATCTGCCGCCTTCTGCCGCGGCTATTGTGACTATTGAGCCTTACGCTGCGTGGGCGCGTGTTTGCGCACTCTTTCATCCTGAGTCGCTTGTATCCCCAGGGGTCCATCCATCAGCCATCATCGAGGAAGGGGCTTCAATAGATCCCTCCTGCGAGGTGGGACCGAATGTCGTCATCAGCAGCGGTGTCGTGATCGGCGCCGGCTGCGTGATCGGCGCCGGATCTGTGATTGGCCGAGCCGTCGTCATCGGACGAGATTGCAAGATTGGAGCTCAAACTACTGTGAGCCATGCAATCATAGGCTCTCGTGTCGAGCTTTTTCCCGGCGTCAGAATAGGCCAGGAAGGCTTCGGCTTCGCTGCAACAGCAGAGGGGTTTCTGGGCGTAGCCCAGCTTGGTCTCGTGGTCATCGAAGATGATGTCAAGGTCGGTGCAAACACCACCATCGATCGCGGATCAGCGCGAGACACGGTCATAGGGGCAGGCACTCGCATAGATAATCTCGTTCAAATTGGTCATAACGTTGTTCTCGGCCGCCAATGCGTCGTCGTTGCGCAGGTGGGCATCGCTGGCTCCACCACGGTGGGAGATTTCGCGAGAATCGGGGGGCAAGCGGCAATTGCCGGTCACCTGAACATCGGCCGCGCCGTGCAAATCGGCGCACAGGCGGGCGTGATTTCCGACGTCGAGGAGGGAGCGGTCCTGCTTGGAAGCCCCGCTCAGCCAAAACGGGATTTCTTGCGCCAAGTTATCACGTTAAGAAATATCGAGCGCCAGACCGGGGTGGGCGTTCAGTCTGATGGTCGGACTGGCCAAGGAAACGGCGCGGTGTAACCGGGCGAATGCCTTTTCAGCCGTTGCAATAGGCCCTTCAAAGGGCGGGCACTTGCATCGGCCAGTCGCATTCCCACTTTGAAGGTCTTTCAGAGGAAAGTCTTGCCGCCGGCGATATTTAGTGCCTAACCGGTAATGTGGGCTCCCCGACCCCGAGCAAAACGCGATAGCGTCAGCGAGCTGAACCAACGCGGCTACTTTCGTAGCCCATGCGACACACAAAAAGGGACGTCTTCCCTTTTGGCCAACGCATAATCTACCTCATTCCCTCAATTCCCTCACCAGAGATTATCCTCATCATCCTGGACCTCGGGAGGCTGGGGCATGACGAAACAACCAAGAACGATGGCCGCCATGAAGGCAAGAAATAGAAGCACGCGGTCCCCTCCGGTCTCATTGGAATGCAGCAGGCCTTGAAAGGTCGAGCAACGCTTTACCGTCGCTTGGCTCGTTGCCTTTAGGTGCCGGAGACGTTGATACAGCAGCTCGATTATCGAGCTTGCTGGAGACGGAAATTCGGCCGGAACGTTACCGTCTGTTACGGATTGTAGATTCTTGCAAACGAGGGATTGTGCTGGAAATTCTCTCTCGAGCCAGAATGCCCCTACAGCCGGGCGCAATTCAGGCGGCAAGCCTCTCGAAACATTGAATTTTGTAAACAAACCTAACAAGGATTGCCGCAGGTAGTCTATGGAGCTTTGGAGCAAAGTAGAACCGGCGACGTAATTAATGTCATAATTTCCGATACTTACAGATATCAGCCCCTCACGAACCGACGACCTGCCCGTTTCATGTCGACCATGGACACATGGTTGCGGACATCTTCGTTGAGACAAAAAAATCTTTGGAAATCTTGGCGCCGGATTTCGATCACCGACCCCGGTTATCGATCAATTCGCCGTCGTTGCCCCACAATTCGGACGGGCGGAAGCCGGAAGCGTGTGCCTGAGCGCGCTTCCGGCTTCTGACACTTACCATTCACCTGGCTGGTCCTGAATAATCATTCCGATGGGATGCCCACAGATGCTCTTGGTAACGGTCTAATGCCCCTTCGGCCCTGCACGGCAGCACTCCTCATTGTCGACAAGGGCGCATCTATGACACTGGTTACCTTCATCATCCCCGTTCGTCATCAGGCCAATTCGAACGATTGGCCTTCGCTGAAGAGGAGGCTGTCGCAAACGATAGCCTCCATTTCCGGGCAATCCAACGGCGACTGGCGCGCCGTGATCATCGCCAATGAGGGCGCCGATCTGCCCGACCTGCCGCCGAAATTCTCGGTAGAACGCGTGACCTTCCCGCCAAACCAGCTATTCGACCTGCATAGCGCCGAGCGCGAGCAGGTTTATGAAGCGGTGCGCCTGGACAAGGGCCGCCGCATATTAACGGGGATGCTCTCCGCCCGGAACAGCCGATTTTTCATGATCGTCGATGATGACGATTTCGTCAGCGCCAATGTCGTCGAGTTCGCCGCAGAGAATGTGGATGCCAATGGCTGGAAAATCGACAGAGGCTATCTCTGGAGCGAAGGCGGACGTCTGCTGCTGCATCACAACGACTTCGCCAATTATTGTGGCACATCGCTGATCATCCGCTCGGATCTCTACCAGCTGCCGGCAACCTTCGAGGACGCCGATGTCGATTACATCAAGTCGATGCTCGGCAGCCATGTGCGCATCGGCAAGCTGCTGGCCGATCAAGGTCATCCGCTGGGATCGCTTCCCTTTCGTGGCGCAATCTACCGGGTCGGGCATAGCGGCGCTCACAGCAAATCCACCAATCTGCTCCGAGCCTATTTCCTCAACTCATCAGTGCTTCGCCATCCACGCCAGTTCCTGCGCAACCTTTCTCGCCTGCGCTTGCTCGGTCGTGATCTGCGAAGCGAGTTCTTCGGCACAGTGCAAACTGATAACGCATGAGCATGGAAAAGACGGTTCACGACCGCCCATTTGGCCAGCTTAGATAGACATCAGGGAGATGGCGAAGCCATTGCTACCGGATTGGATGCCTCCTATCCGGCTGTTGCAACATCCGGCGAGACTATGCCCCATTAGTTTCGTCGGACACCCCGCAGACGACCCGTCATGTTGCTCCTCTGAAACGGCCAACTCACTTCATCTCGCAATAGCAAGAAACGTCGCCGATAGGATGCGCCGCGCTCGAACTGTTCAACATAGGTTGAGCAATTCTCCTCTCTGATGTATCCAACAGTGGGTTTTGCGGGGAGGAAAATATGAAAAAATCTATCTCGATACTGGCATGCGCCATATTGGCATCCTGTCATTTACTTAGACCTACTCCTGAAGCGCCTCCCTCTGTCGTACGTCCATTGACGCCGGAGGAAACCAGCGCCGTTCAAAACGGATTTCAAAAATCGCTTTCGTTGAAGCAGGTGGCGGTTAACAGCGGGAAAGCCCGCTCATCGTCTGGCGGAGCGACATATGCCTGCGGCACAGCGAACCTCGGCAAAGACAGCCCGAATGCCCCATACATCGGCACGCTCGTGCAAAGTCAGTTTGGAGGCCAGAACATCACCATCTTCAACCTGATGGCCTACGGGCAGACGGATGAACTGGCGGCGCAAGTGCGTGATCGCTGCAAGGCCAACGGTATTGATACTTAAGAACGCCGGCCAGCCGTGATGGCCTTGCTTTGATCGGCAATGCCAATTTCCGCGCTGAGTTTCGGCCCTAACACATTCGGCCTGCCCTTTGTAAGCCATGGGCGACCTCTCGCGCTCGACTCTCGCTCTGGATTCAAAGATGATCATCCGGAACTTGGGAGGAGAATGGCACCTTGAAGCGTGTGACGCTGACCGCGGTTCTGCTGACCTCGATGACAAGTTCATCATTTGCGTCCGGCACCATTTACTATGGCTCTCGTGCCGGGATGGAAGTCACCATCGTTAGCATGTCGGGTCTGGACACTTCTCATGCCGAAATCCGGGCAAAGCATACGCGCGCAAATGCAATCGCCTTCTGTCGTGAATACGTTCAGAAAGTTACTCCGGACTGCATCAGGCAAGAGCTGTCAACGCCATTGAACGATGTGATAAAGGCCGATTGTAAGATCGGGATTTTCACAGATTTTGCCGGCGATCGATATCAATTCCTCGGTCGCAACCCTGCCCCCGACAGCGTGGCGAAATATCGGCTGGCGAACCTGCAGACCAATGACGATGCGGACGGCTCTTCTGCGTCTGGCTACCCGACAAATATGGTGATCTTCCGCGCTCTGTGCCCAAGGACCGCGCCGGCGGACTATTGAAGCCCAGCCATGACGATCCTGCGGATGACGTTACTTCCAGTATCACGAGCCCTCTTGCCAGGTTAACAGCCCACGGCAAGCCGGGCACAATCACCTGCGGGATTGTCGGCATTTCCAACAGGGCAAGTCAATCATCGACTGCCCGATGCCCATCGTGAAGATACCCACTCTAACTGACCAGATAGCCGAGTTTGGTGCCTTCGTATCTCCTGGTGCTCCGATCGATCTCGGACACCGAGCGCGCCCAGTCTTTGCCGGCAAAGACATGCCATAGGGCTCACATTCCATCACCCGAATCGGCGTAATTCCTGCTCAAAACGGCTCTATCGAGAGTTAAAATCAGTATAAATAGTAATATAGACTTATCATATGGCTACTATCATTCTAGTTTATATATACATTACGTACGTTTATTTAGTATTTCCGGTAGATATAGTTGGATAGACTCAACCGTTATTGAGTATACGTGATGTATTTTTGCACCTATGACAATTTTATGTCTAAAAATACACGGCGTGGCGAAACTATTGTGTTCCGATGCCATATCGGTCTCGCTACCGTGTGCGTGGGGGGCCGTTGGCTTCCATTAAGAGGGAACAGCCTGATCAATGAACGTAGCGGGTGGTCGCCAGCGTCGTTCCGATCAGGCATATCGATTGGAGACAAAATGAATATCAAGAGCCTTCTTCTCGGCTCCGCTGCTGCACTGGCAGCAGTATCCGGTGCTCACGCGGCTGACGCTGTCGTCGCTGCTGAACCGGAGCCGCTTGAATATGTTCGCATCTGCGACGCTTACGGCGCCGGCTACTTCTTCATCCCGGGCACCGAAACCTGCCTCAAGATCGGCGGCAAGGTTCGTACCGAAGGTCAGTGGTACGACCCCTACAACCCGAACAGCCGTTTCGGTACGCTCTGGCACACCCGCGCTGAACTGCAGCTGCAGACGGCAACGGACACCGAGTATGGTCCGCTGAAGACCAACACCGAACTGCGTTGGGACTGGTCCAATGGCGGCTCGACCTCCACCAACCTGCTGCACGCCAGCATCAGCCTCGGTGGCTTCACCGTTGGTAAGGAAGACTCGCAGTTCAACGTCTTCACCGGTTATGCCGGCGACGTCATCAACGACGACGTGGTTTATGACGGTCCGTACGAACTTAACCAGATCACCTACAACTACGACGCGGGCAACGGCTTCACGGCTGTGATCTCTGTCGAAGATACCAACTCTGGTACGGGCGCTACCGGCTCTAACGGCGAAGACAGCTCCGACCATTACGCTCCCGACGTTGTTGCCGGTGCCGGTTTCAAGTCTGGCGCATGGGGCTTCAAGGTCGTCGGCGGCTATGACTCCATCGTCGAAGAAGGCGCCATCAAGGCTCGTGTCGATGCTGACTTCGGTGTCTTCTCGGCCTTCTTGATGGGTGGCTGGAACACCGATGGCGACAAGCTCAACAAGTATGCTGGTTCGAACGGTGGTGGCGATGCTTCCGGTATCGGCTGGGGCGACTGGGCTCTTTGGGGCGGCGTTGGCGTTCCGATCAACGACAAGCTGAAGTGGAACCTCCAGGCAGCCTACACCGACTCGAAGATCTTCTCGGCAACCACGAACCTCAAGTTCAAGCCGGTCAAGAACCTGCTCATCGAGCCGGAAGTAACCTACACCAACTGGGATTCGATCAACGAAGACCAGTGGGCTGGTATCCTCCGCTTCGAGCGTAGCTTCTAATCTGATCTGACTTCGACCTCCGATCAGAGAAGGGAGAAGGTTCGGTTTCCCTCCGAGCCTTCTTTCTATTTATGAGGGTCATCAGCAGCGCCTGCTCAATGAGAAGCCATTTTTCTCTATGCAAGCAGCATGGGTGCAGGGATCGGTCTGCGTCGGCAATTCGGTCCATGATGGATATTGTCAGGCTGCGTCCGCTCCGCAGCGAACGGCTTTGCGAACCGAATACTCTCCAGGGTCATATGCGACCCTTTGAAGGTGATACGCTGTAGACACCAGCAACAAATACCGTGTTAGATCCCCGGAATGTTGAAGCGAGCCAATCGCTGTTCGAGCATTTCAAACAGATCGTCGCAGCGCGCATTTGTGATGATCTTGCAGTTGGCCTGCCGCCCTGCGAGATGGCGCGAGCTGACGGAGGCGACCGTGCGGCCATAGTTCGGCCCCGCCGCGCAATCGACCTCAAGCAAGGCATCGACGCCCGAAAACAGACCCGGATCAATCATCCAGGCGATAACGCAGGGATCATGCAGGCATGGGTCACCCTGAGCATAAGCCGTCATCATTCGAACCACGGTTCGCGCCACATCGTTGTCGAACGTCTCCAGACGGACCAGACGCTCAGGGGTCGCAATGACGGAGCGCGTAACATCGAGACCAAACATCGTGAGCTGCACACCGCTGCAGGCGACGATGTGGGCCGCGTGGGGATCAACATAGACATTGAATTCGGCAGAGGGCGTCGTGTTGCCAGATCCGAAGGCCGCGCCACCCATGAAGACGATCTGCTTCAGATTGGAAGCAAGACGCGGCTCCTTCACGAGGGCGACCGCGACATTCGTCAGCGGTCCTATCGGACATAGCGTCACCTCACCTGGGCGGCTCATTACCGTATCGATGATGAAATCGACGGCGTGTTCTGACGCCGGTTCAATGCCGTCGTTCGTAAGTTCGACGCCACCCAGCCCCTCGGTACCATGCATGATCGAGCGATGACCCACAGCGCGCATCAACGGTCGTGCGCAGCCGGCATAGACAGGAATGTCCGGCCTGCGCAGTAGGGCCAGCAAACCGATGGCATTTCGGGTCGTATTCTCGAGCGGTACATTGCCGGCAACCGTGGTGACGCCCAATAGTTCGATCTCGTCAGGCGCGGCGAGCGCCAATGTTATGGCGACGGCATCGTCTACCCCAGGATCGCAATCTATGATGATTTTATGAGAGGCCATGCCATCCGTCTCCCTTGTGTTTGACGACCGAGCCTTTGGACGAAGCGCGGACGGAGGCAAATCATTTTTTCCTCTGCGCTGTTTAGGCTTTTCCTAAGCCCCAAATCCGCATTGCCTAGGTTTAGGCGAAGCAAGGCACCGGAAACTAATATTTTCCAAATGCGGCCTTAGTCGCAATAGTCGCGCCAATCCTGCGAAAGCGGGCACGATGGTCGATTGAGGAACTACAGCATGATCCGCACAGGTGCCGCGTATATTGAGTCCATCCGGGATGGGCGCGAAGTCTATATCGGCGGGGAACGGGTGAAGGATGTACCCAGTCACCCGATGTTCAAGCCGCTGGTGGATATCCGTGCCCGATTCTACGATATGCAGCATGACGAGAAGACCCGTCATCTCATGACATATGAGGAAGACGGCGAACGCAACGCAATCGGCAACAAGCTGCCACATACGCAATCCGATTGGTGGGACAAGCGTCGCGCCACCGACACGCTGCTCGAGGATATCGGCGGCATCGTGACGCGCGTCGGCGACGAAACCGTCGGCGAGATGTGGTCGCTGTTCGACGGACAGGATGTTCTCAACGAGGTCGACCCGCAGTTTTCCGCCAATATCCGTAACCATATCAGCCACGTGCTCAAGGCAGATCCGTTCCACGTCTCGGCCAACACGGATCCCAAGGGCGATCGTTCCAAGGCGCCGCAGGATCAGGATCCGGACATGCTGCTGCATGTCGTCAAGGAAACGGATGCCGGCATCGTCGTCCGCGGCGCCAAATACGAGACCGCCGCCGCCTACGCCAATCAGGCCTTCACCAAGCCGACCATCGCCAACTGGGGCAACGAAGCCTATTCGGACTATGCCGTCGGCTTCATCTGCGATCTCGGTTCGCCGGGCCTGAAGTTCATCTGCCGCACCGGCTTTGCAGGCCGGGCGCCGATCGAGGACTATCCGCTGGCGAACCGTTTCGATGAAGTCGACACGATCGTCATCTTCGACGACGTTCTGATCCCATGGGAGAACGTCCTCTTCTACCGTCATACCAAGGCTGCGGTCTTTATCCGCGCAACCTTGCACCGCTACTCGGCCTTTGCCTTCGTGCAGCGCAATCTCAAGCTTGCCGACATGATGATCGGCGCCGCCCTCTTCAATGCCCGTCAGACCGGTCTCGACAAACAGCCGGCCGTCCAGGAAAAGCTATCGAAACTCGCCGTCTATCGCGAAGGCATCAACGCGCATCTGACCGCTTCGATCGCGCTTGCCGAACGTTCGCCGGGCGGGCTTATGATGCCGAACCAGTCGCTGCTCTATACCGGCCGCGTACTCGCCTGTTCCCAGCTTCATGAGATGATGCACATTGCGCGCGAGCTTTGTGGTGGCCAGATCTGCGTCACGCCCGATCGCGCCTCTTTCGAAGCTCCGGAAACAAAGCCTTGGCTCAGCAAATACTACAGCGTCAACGAGGAATGGATCGCGGACGATCGGCGCAAGCTGCTCGCCTTCGCCCGTGACATGCTGAACTCCGACTATGCCGGTCATCGCCTCACCTTCCAACTGTTCGCCCAATCTCCGCCCTTCGCGCATCTGGCCGCCGTCTATCGCAATTTCGATTGGGACGGTCCGCTGGAGTTCGTGCAGAAGGCGGCCGGTCTTTCCGAACGCGTTCTCGGGCCGCAGACGCGGGCGTCCGGCGATAGTGCCGTAAGCCAGTGGTTCAAAACGCAGCCGTCGAAAGCTGCAGCCGAGTGACCATGCGGAGCGATCGGTGACGCCGTCAATCAGGAGACCTGGGATGACCGAGACGGGACTCGACGCCGAGAGCGGAAGCCTCCGCGACCGCTTCATTGCGGGCATGGGGGCCGCGGCCTGCACGGTCAACATCGTGACAACCGATGGCGCCGCCGGCAGAGCTGGCGTCACCGTTTCCGCCATGGCGTCGGTCTCCGCCGATGGCCAGCACCCGACGCTTCTCGTCTGTATCCATCATCTCAGTCCAGCCGCACGGGCAATCATCGAGAATGCGGTGTTTTGCGTCAATGTCCTGCGCGCTGACCAGTCACATATCTCCGACAGCTTTGCCGGCCGGCTCCATGCCTTCGCGAACGACAAATTCGCCTGCACCGACTGGACGTCGACCGAAAGCGGCTGCCTTCGGGTCGACGATGCGCTCGTCGCTTTCGACTGCCGCGTCACCTCGAGCGAGCAGATTGGAACACACCATGTCTTCATCGGCGCCGTCACCGGCGTCCATGGCAGCCGCCAGGGGTCGCCGTTGATCTATTCGAACAGGACCTATGCCAAGCCGCAGCCGCTTGCCGTCTCCTGAACCCATTTTCAATCTAAGGATATCTCATGGTCGTCCATAAGCGCATTCGTCAGTTCAACACCAAGGATACCTATCCGGAACAGAAGCTCGACAACGATCTCTGCCAGACTGTCGTCGCCAAGGGCAGCATGGTTTTCGTGCGCGGTCAGATCGGCCAGGATCTCGATACGGCCGAAAGCGTGGCGATCGGCGACGCCGAGGGGCAGACCGAAAAGGCCATGGCCAACATCAAGATGCTGCTCGAGGAAGCCGGCTCGAAACTCGAGCATATCTGCAAGATCACCATCTACATCATCGATCCGCGTTATCGCGAACCGGTCTACAGAACCGTCGGCAAGTGGCTGAAGGGCGTCTTCCCGGTGTCCACCGGTATCGTCGTCTCGGCGCTCGCACGTCCCGAGTGGCTTGTCGAAGTCGATGCGATCGCCGTCATTCCGGAAGACGAGAAACGCGCCTGAATAGGGCTGGGGGCTAGCAATGACATTTTCCATCTCCGCCCGCTGCCCGCAAACCGGCATGCTCGGCATGGCAATCTCGTCGTCTTCTCCCGCCGTTGCGGCCCGATGCGCGCATGCCGAAGCAGGCGTCGGCGTGGTCGCCAGCCAGAACATCACCGATCCGGCGCTCGGAATAACGGGCCTTGCCCTCATGAGGCAGGGAAAATCCGCGCTGCAAGCGCGCGATGAGCTTGTCCAATCGACGCCGTATGCGCGTTTCCGCCAGCTTGCGCTTGTCGATTCCAAAGGTCTCACCGCCGGATTTTCCGGTTCCGGTATACTTGGCATTCACGCGGTTGCAGAAGGCGAAGGATGCATCGCTGCGGGAAACCTTCTTGCGAACGATGCGGTGCCGGCTGCGATGGTGGCAGCTTTCCTAGCCTCTCGCGAGCCGTTTCCGTTGCGTCTGCTTGTCGCGCTCGACGCCGGCCTTGCAGCGGGGGGTGAAGCAGGCCCGGTCTATTCCGCAGGCCTCAAGGTTGTGCGCGAGGTGTCGTGGCCGGTCGTCGATCTGCGCGTCGACTGGTCGGAAAATCCCATCCAAAAACTGACACAAATATGGGGCGTCTATGCGCCGCAACTTGAAGATTACGTCCGCCGCGCCGTCAATCCGGAGGCTGCCCCATCTTTCGGGGTACCCGGCGACGAATAGCTTCGGTTAGGATTCTCTTGGGTTTTGCAGATACGATGGAGCGATGAGGTACACTTTCCGACAGATCGAGTATTTTATCGCCACGGCGGAGACGGGAAGCATCACGCTTGCCTCCGAACGGCTGAATATCTCGCAACCATCGATTTCGACGGCGATCACCCATCTTGAGGAAGAGCTCGAAACGCAGCTTTTCGTGCGCCATCATGCCAAGGGCCTGTCGCTAACGCCAGCCGGCCGGACACTGCTTGCCGAGGCCAAGCGTCTCGTCGATCAGGCGGAGCACATGTATGCCGTTGCCTCCGAGATCAACGAAAAGATCAGGGGGCAGCTTTCGCTCGGTTGTCTGGTGACGCTCGCCTCGATGATCATGCCGGAGCTTTCGCATTCCTTCACGTCGGCCTTCCCGGCCACGCGTATCGTTCAGACGGTCAGCGATCACGAGGACCTGTTGGAGCGATTGTCGCGCGCCGAGATCGACGTTGCCTTGAGCTACGATCTTCTGGTGCCGGAAGGGTATGATTTCGTGCCGCTGGCGAGCTTGCCGCCACATGTGCTCGTCGGCGAGTCGCATCCCTTGGCACGCCATTCCTCGATCAGCCTGACGGAGCTGGTGAAGGAACCGCTCATCCTCCTGGATCTGCCGATAAGCCGCGAATATTTCATGGGCCTGTTCGCCAAGCAGGGACTGGAACCGACGATCGCGACGCGTTCGCGCCATCAGGATGTCATCCGCACGATGGTGGCGAACGGATATGGCTACACGCTCGCCAATGTCAGGCCACGCTCTCAAGTGGCGATGGACGGGCGGCCGGTGGTCAGAGTTCCGATCTCCGGCGAACACAAACCCATGATCATCGGAGTGCTGTCCTATCGCCAGGGGCGCCGGTCGCGGCTATTCGAAATATTCGAGCAGCACTGCAAGTCCTTTGTTTCCGACGCCTATATTCCGGGCATGGTCGCTCCCCTGATGGAGCGCCGCAAGATCACCCCCTAGCCTGCCTCGGTTTTGGCGAAGCGTCGGTTTGGAAATCAGTTCTTTCGCCGAAGTACCGACTGGGACATGGATATCGCAAAGCAAATGTTCCGAAGCGGATCTCCATGCTGGCGACGAAAGCCAAATTCTCGAGCAAACCCGATGCCCTCCCCGTCGCCGGCATGGACGAGATGAGTATCGTCGGCGTCAAGGAGGCTCTGCCGTCGAGACTGGCGCGCAGCGTGCTCCTTCTGGGCAATTTCGACATGCTCCATGCCGGGCATCGCAAGCTCGTCGATGCCGCGCGGCGGATCGCGCGGCGGCGTGACGCACCCATGGCGATCATGTCCTGCGATCCGCATCCGCGCGAATTCTTCCTGCGATCCGATGCGTTTTCAAGGATCGGCACGGCGGAGAGTTCACGGCTTGCCTTTGCCCGTGAAGGCTTCGATCTGCTGTTTCGTCCGCGCTTCGATGCAAGCTTTGCCGCCATGAGCGCCGTCAGCTTCATGGAGGACATTCTTGCCGGACAGCTCGATGTCGGCGCCGTGGTCTGCGGCGGCGATTTCCGCTTCGGACAAGGTCGGTCGGGAAGGCTTGACGACATCCGCGATTTTGCGGCCCGCCACGGCATTGAGGTCGCGGTGTGTGACGAGGTGGCCGATGCGGCCGGCGTGCCCATTCGATCGAGCCGCATCCGGCAGGCGATTGCCTATGGCGATATCGGGGCTGCAGAGGCTTTGCTCGGCGGACATTGGTACACGTCCGCCAATTGCACCCGCATGGGTACTGTCGAGTTTGACGGCCGGCAACTTCTGCCGCCGGCGGGATCCTATCGTGTGCGCCTGCTCGATATGGACGGAAATCATATCCACGACTGCGTTCTCAGGTTAGACGAGGAAGCGAGCAGGCGCCAATGCGATACACCGCCACCAGTAGCCGGAAACTACATCATCGTTTGGCTCGGCCATGTCAGGCACCCGGCCTGGCGAGCGTGAGCCGTCTTCTTCATTCCGGTCCGAACAGCAAAACCTCCAGGAGACAAAAGTGACGAACCCAAAACTGATGGAAGGCGATTTTGCCTCGCTGATCGCCGAAATGACGGTTGAAGAAAAGGTCGCACTTCTGGCCGGGCACCATATGTGGAAGACACATGCCATCCCGCGGCTCGACATCCCCAGCATCGTCATGACGGACGGCACCTATGGCGTGCGCTATTCCATTCCGCAGATCGATGACGACGAAGCCGGCGGCCAGGACTTTGCCGCCTTTCTGTCCGTGGTCAATCAGCGTGCCGATCACGTCCAGATCGCCTGGGGCAAGATCAAGCTCGCGACATGCTTTCCGAACGGGTCCAGCATCGGATGCTCCTGGGATATCGGTCTGGCGCACGAATTGGGAGAAGCGCTGGCGAAAGAGTGCCAGGAGTTCGGCGTCCATCTCCTGCTTGGGCCTGGAATCAATATCCGCCGCACGCCGCTTGGCGGCCGCAGCTATGAATATTACTCCGAAGACCCTGTGATCAGCGGCGATTTCGCAGCCGGCGTGATCAACGGATTGCAGGAAAACGGCGTAGGTGCATCGCTGAAGCATTTCGCCTGCAACAATTCCGAAGTCGAGCGCACGTCGATGGACTCCGTCATCGAGGAACGGGCGCTGCGCGAAATCTACCTGAGGGGTTTCGAACGCGCGATCAAGCAGAGCAATCCATGGACGGTGATGAGCTCCTACAACCGCCTGAATGGCGTTCAGGCGGCGGAGGATCCGTGGCTTCTGGATGAGGTGCTGCGCGGGGATTGGGGCTATGACGGCCTCGTGGTCTCCGACTGGCACGGCATCAAGGATCGCCCCGCTTCGCTGATCGCCGGCAACGATCTCGACATGCCGGAAAGCGAGACCCGAAAGAAAGACCTGCTCGATGCGATCGAGGCCGGGCGGGTCGACCCCGCTATTCTCGATCGCGCCTGCGCCCGCGTTCTGCAACTGGTCAGGCTTTCCAAGCTCAGCGAACGGCGCGGAACGGTCTTCGACCGCGCTGCGCATCATGCGCTTGCCCGCCGCATGGCAGGCGAATCGATCGTGCTTCTCAAGAATGAGGACGCGCTTCTTCCGATTGTCGCCGGGAAGGTCAGGCGGATCGCCATCGTCGGCGAAGGTGCCGGCGAGCCGGTCATCCAGGGATCGGGCTGCGCGACCACATTGCCGACTTCGGTCGACAGTCCGATCGAGGAAATCCTGAAGCTCGCCGACGGCAAGTTCCAGATCGATCGCTATCGCGGCACCAGCGAGATCGAAACGGAACGGACGGCGCTCCGGGCCGAGGCCGTCGCTGGCGCACTGGATGCCGATCTCGTCATTGTCTTCGTGAATACGGAAAACGGCTATGACGGCGAAGGCTCGGATCGGCGCTCGCTCGACCTGGCGCCCGGCCACGACGATCTGGTCTTTGCACTTGCGGCTGCAAATCCGAATATCGCCGTGGTCGTCGCCAGCCCCGATGCCGTCGTCATGCCCTGGATCGATGCGGTGAAATCCACCGTCGAGGTCTTCTTCTCCGGTCAGGCGATGGGCGGGGCGCTTGCCGATATCCTGTTCGGCAAGGTCAACCCGTCCGGCAAGCTAACGACCACTTTCCCGAAGCGCATCGAAGATATTCCCGGCCATCTGACCTATCCGGGCGAAAACGGCCGTCACGTCTATAGCGAAGGCATTCACGTCGGCTACCGCTGGTACGACGCACGCGGGATCGAGCCCTTGTTTCCTTTCGGCCATGGCCTCGGCTACACCAGCTTTGCCTATTCCGACATCCGGCTTGACCGGGAGACGTTGCAGACCGGCGAGACGCTCACCGTGAGCTTCACCGTCGAAAACACCGGCAAGGTCGCGGGCAAGGAAATATGCCAACTCTATGCCGCCTACCGCCAGCCACGCTTCAAGCGGCCGCTTCGTGAACTAAAGGCCTTCGCCAAGGTTGCGCTTGCGCCTGGCGAACGCCGAACCGTAACCTTCACCGTGCCGGCGGAGGATCTTGAACTCTACGATAAAGCGCGCGGTGCGTTCCTTCTCGACGATGATATGGTCGATATCCTGATCGGCTCCTCCTCACGGGACATCCGCCTTTCCGGCGCGCTTCGCACGCGCTCGGCGGTCTCGCGCCATCGCAAGATCGAATGGGATACGCAGCCTGTCTTCGTACTCGCCAATCCGGTTGCGAGAGCGAAGTTCAACAGTTTCCTGCAGAAGCAGCTTTCGGTGGATGAGGCGGAAGCTGATCGGATGCTGGAACATTGCGCCAACTCCTTCTTCGGCATCTTTACGACCTTCGATCGCCGCTTCCGTCAGGCCTTTCCGAAAGCGGATATCGCAGCGCTGCTGGCCGATATCGACGATGCGATGACGAAGGCAGCCTAAAGCGCCGTGCAGCGGCTGCCAATAGCTGGCCCGCCGACCGGCGGGCCTCTTGCCGTTCAGTCCAAGGATCGACAGCGACGTGGATACGATCGAACTTCTGGAGACGCTGGTCGGCTTCGAGACCGTCAGCAAGGATACCAATCTGCCGCTGCTCGATTTCGTCACAGCCTATCTCATCGAGCGGGGCTTCACCTGCCGGCGCATTGCGGACGAAACCGGCCTCAAAGCCAATCTCATTGCAAGCATCGGGCCACAGGGAAACGACGGGATCATCCTGTCGGGACATACCGACGTCGTTCCCGTTGCCGGGCAATCCTGGAGCAGCAATCCCTTCCGTCTCCGGCGTGACGGCGGCCGTCTCTACGGCCGTGGCGCTGCCGACATGAAGGGTTTCCTGGCTGCAGCGCTGCGGGTTGCCGACGAGGCAAGCCACATGCGTCTGCAGCGGCCGCTGCATCTGGCCTTATCGCATGACGAAGAGATCGGCTGCATCGGCGTGCGATCCTTGCTGGCCGACCTCAAAGGCCGCAGCTTTAAGGCTACCCTTTGCATCGTCGGCGAGCCGACTTCGATGAACATCGGTCTCGGCCACAAGGGCAAGCTCGCAGCGCGGGCGACGTGCAGGGGCGTCGGGGGTCATTCCGCCGTCGCGCCGCAGCTTCTGAACGCCATTCATCTGGCCGCCGATTTCGTCTCCGCCCTGCGTGAGGAACAGGCTGAGATCGCGATGTCAGGGGCATCGGATCCCGACTTCGATATCGCCTACAGCACGATCCACGCGGGGAAGATCAGCGGTGGCGCGGCGCTGAATGTCGTCGCCGACCAGGCGACTGTCGAATTCGAAATCCGCCACCTTGCGCAGGATGACCCGGCAATCATCCTGGCGCGACTGCAAGCTCGCGCTGAAGAGATCGTTCGACCCCAGCGGGAACGTTTCGACAATGCGGCGATCAAGATCAATGTCGACAACGCCTATCCCGGCTTTTCGATAGGCGCCGCCTCGCCGGCCGTGGCGCTGCTTCGATCCTGGTTGCCGTCAGCGGAAACGACGAAGGTCTCATTCGGCACTGAAGCCGGCCTCTACGCCGAGACGCTGAACATACCGACCATTGTCATAGGTCCCGGTTCGATGAACCAGGGACACAAACCGGACGAGTATATCGATGTCGATCAGCTTTCGGCCTGCGACACATTTCTCGATCGCATCCTGTCTTCGCTTGCAAAAGCCTGAACCACAGCGTTTGGGGCTTAGGTCGCACCTAACCAGAAGGCTCGAAATAAATAATTTACTTGGGTCAACCCGAATGGCTTTCTGAACGGGTCTCAGCCTCAGAAACGGGAACTAAAATATGAACAACAAACTAAGCATTACCCGCCGTAATCTCCTGAAAACGGGAGCAGGCGCTGCAGCCATGCTAGCGACGCCAGCCCTGATGACCAAAGGTTTTGCCGCAGATACGCTGACCGTTTCCGACTACGGCGGCGTGTTCGAACAGGGCTTTCGCCTCGCCTTCTATGATTCCTTCGAAAAGGAATTCGGCGTCAAGATCAACGTGACGACCGTCTCGCCCGATCCCGTCCCCCAGTACAAGATGAGTGTCGATACGAAGTCGTATCTGGCTGACGTCGTTATGCTGACGCCCGAGCATGTGGACCGTCTGACGAAGATGGGCAACTATCTCGAAGATCTCAATCTGAAGGTCGATGATCCGGAAAACTACGTCAAGGGCTCGCTGACCCCCAAATTCGGCGGCATCGAAGTCTATGCGCTGGCGCTTGGATATCGCAAGGATGCGGTGGGCGACAACGCGCCCAAGAATTGGTTGGATTTTTGGGATGCGGATAAATTCAAGGGCCGCCGCGGCCTTTGGCGCAGCCCGGTTCTGACGCTGGAGATCGCGCTTCTTGCAGACGGCGTTGCTCCGGATAAGATCTATCCCCTCGATGTCGATCGTGCCTTCAAGAGCCTCGACAAGATCCGTGACCACGTCGACATCTGGTGGACGAGCGGCGCACAGGCAACCCAGCTCATCCAGAGCGGCGAGCTCGACATGATGAGCATCTGGAGCACGCGTGCTCAGGCGGCGGCCGATGGTGGCGCGCCGGTCGGCATCTCCTGGGATCAGGGCTTCTACAACATCGATGGCTGGACGATTCCGACGGGCTCTCCAAAGGTGGAGCTTGGCCGTAAATTCATCCAGTACTGCATGAACGCCGAACGTCAGGCCAAATTCACCGATGTTCTTTCGGCCGGCCCCGTCAATACGAAGGCCTATGACTTCATCAAGAAGGAGCGCGCGGAACTGCTGCCGACCACGCCGGCGCATGTCAAGGGAATGCAACCGCTGAACGCCTCGTTCTGGGGCGAACATCAGGATGCGCTCACCGAACGTTTCGAGAAGTGGATGCTTGGCTAAGCCCGATCTGCAAGGCTGGCCTTGGCGAGCGTATCCTCGACAAGGCCGCAATTGCGCTAGCGTTTCTCGATCGGCGCGCCTATTCAGCGAGACAATATCCGTGTCGTTCGCGCGATCGTATTGGCTACCTCAAAGGGCTCCAATGACTGCAATTCCCGAACCAATCGCCCTTAGCGCTTCGAGGTCCAAAGACCCGATCTGGCTTGCAGGCCCAGGTCTGCTCTACCTCGCTCTCTTCCTGATCCTTCCCGCAGCCGCCCTGATGTGGCTGAGTTTCAATGACAATGCCGGCCATCTGACGCTGGACGGCTACCGGCAGATGTTCACCGCCGGTATTTACGTCAAGGTTCTGATCAACACGTTCCGGATCGCCGCCGAGACGACGGCCGCCTGCCTTGTCTTCGGCTATCCCGTCGCATTCTGGCTTGCGCACATGCCGGAGCGCCGCCGGAGATGGATCATCCTGCTTGTCCTCCTGCCATTCTGGATGAGCGCGCTTTTGAAGAATTTTGCCTGGATGGTGCTCCTGTCACGCCGCGGCGTCGTCTCGCAGCTCGCTTCCCTGATCGGCTACAAGGGGCCGATCGATCTTCTCTACGGCCACGGCGCAGTCATTTTTGCCATGGCGCATACCATGCTGCCTTTGGCCATCATGACCATGCTGCCGACGCTGCTCAACATCGACGGCCGGCTGTCGCGCGCGGCCCATACGCTGGGCGCAACGTCTGGCCAGGCCTTCTGGCGGATCTATTTTCCGCAGTCGATGCCAGGTGTTGCCGCTGCCGGTCTCCTCGTCTTCATCGGAGCGCTTGGCTTCTTCATAACGCCCGCGCTCCTTGGCAGTCCGCGTGAAACCGTTATCGGCCAGCTCTTGATCACCCAGGTGCAACAGCTCCTCAACTGGCAGCTCGCCGGCTGCATCGCGGTCATGCTTCTGACGGTCACGCTGGTGGTTTGTCTCGTCTATGACCGGCTCTTCGGCATCTCGGCGATTTCAGGCGAGCGAGCGGAGCCCAAGCCGCGCGCGGTTGCCCGCAGGATCGGCTACGGTGTCCTTGCTGTCCTCGCCGCTGTCACCGATCTGATTGACCGGGTTCTGACCGCTTGCTTCGGGGGCCGCAGGGGCTGGCTTCTCAGCATCTTCGGAAGCCTGGTGGTAATCACATTGCTGCTGCCAGTGCTATTTTTCCCTCCGATGGCGTTCAGCAGCGCGACATTTCTGCAATTTCCGCCACCCGGGTTCTCGCTGCGGTGGATGCAGACATATTTCACCTCGGACATCTGGACGGGCGCGACAATCCGATCCTTTGCCATCGCCTTGGTGACGGCCGCCTTGGCGACGACGTTTGCGGGTGTAGCTGCATTCGGCGTTGCCAGAACCAAGAGCCGGATGGGTAGCGGCGCATTTCTGATTTTCCTTTTGCCGATGATCATTCCGAACATCGTCACGGCCGTCGCGCTCTTTTATCTTTTCGCCCATGTCGGCCTGATTGCGACCGATATCGGCATTGCCCTTGGCCATACGGTCACCGCCATGCCCGTCGTCTTCATCATTATCCTGACGGCCTTCAAGAACTACGATTGGCGTCTCGATCAGGCGGCCGGCACTCTGGGCGCCAGCCGGCGGCAAACCGTGCAGAAAGTGACGGTGCCGATGGTGATCGGCAGCATCGTCGCGGCCTTTCTCTTTGCTTTCCTGCATTCCTTCGAGGAGCTGACCATATCGCTTTTCGTCGGCGGTGGGGTGAAGCAGACGCTGCCGAAACAGATGTGGGACGATATCCTGCTTCAGGTCACGCCGACGCTGGCCGCGGCCTCGGTGGTGGTGCTCAGCGTCGTTGTCGTCGTCTTCCTCATCGCGGAGAGCACGCGGCGACGCTGATGCATGTCGCTGCGTAAGACCTATCAAGGAAAGCTTTATGAATATGCAGATGTCCATCCCCGACCTAGAGGCGAAACGCGATCAGAAGATCAAGCTGAGCATCAAGGGTATAAGCAAGAACTACGGGTCGGCGACCGTCTTGCAATCGCTCGATCTGGATGTCCGGAACGGCGAGCTCCTGACATTGCTGGGGCCATCCGGTTCCGGCAAGACGACACTTCTCCAGATCATCTGCGGGCTGACCGATCCGACCTCGGGCAGCCTGGTGATAGATGGGCGTGACCAGACCCGCCTGCCCGTCAACCAGCGCGATATCGGCGTCGTCTTCCAGCACTACGCTCTGTTTCCGCATCTAACTGTGGCTGAGAATGTCGCCTTTCCCCTGCAGATGCGCCATGTCGCACGTGATGAAATCAAGCGGCGCGTGGAAGACGCCCTGGCAATGGTCAACCTTTCGCACGTCGGCGAACGGTTTCCGAAGGCGCTGTCCGGCGGACAGCAGCAACGTGTCGCTCTTGCACGCTGCCTGGTCTATCGGCCAGGCGTGATCCTCATGGACGAGCCGCTTGGTGCTCTTGATCGCAAGCTTCGCGAGACGATGCAGATGGAGATCAAGCGCATCCACCGGGAGACAGGCGCGACGATTATTTTCGTCACCCATGATCAGGAGGAAGCCCTGGCATTGTCCGATCGCATCTGCCTCATGAACGATGGCAGGATAGCGCAAATCGACAGGCCGCAGGTCGTTTACGATCAGCCTGCCAATCGCTTCGCCGCCGAATTTATCGGCCTTTCAAACATCTTTGAAGGTGAACTGGTTGCCAACGGCTTAGTGACGCCTGACGGCCCGATACCCTTCGACGCAGAAGCGTCTGCGTCACGATGCATGATGGTGAGACCCGAGCATGTCGAGTTCGGCAAGGAGGGCATCGGGTATTTTAATGCCACGGTCGTCGAGAGCATCTATGCCGGTTCGAGCAGTCTCGTCATGGCGAAACTAGCCTCCGGTCTAACGATCTTATCCCAACGTCCGGCAAGTAGCACTGATATCGCGATCGGCTCGGTTGTCGGCGTTTCCTGGACGCCCAACGATGTCCGCTTTTTGCAGTGAGCGACTAACCTCTCGCTCGTGCTGAAATCTCCGCCACACGGAACGCTGTAGCCGCGACGCCGTTTTCTGGCGCAAAATAGGTTGGCTTTGTCGCTTCGCACCTGTAAAACATAGTCCATATCATCGTTGCCCGATCGATGGCGCCAGGCGGTGGCGAACAGAACACGTTGGAGATATCCGCATCGAAGGTCTTCTCCATTCGGTGATCGCTCTGAAATGCAAATCAATTCGCTCGGAAATAGCCTGAAAAACTAGAATGACTTTCGCGAATTGCAGGGAAATCCGGCTCTAGCGCGCAGAGCCTCTAAAAGCGCACAATCCCCCTCGCTACGAAGCGTTTACAAGCGCTTGTCGCACCGGCATCCGGAGGAGATGCGGGCTACATTCATGACATGCACTGGCGTTGGGAACGCTTAGGGAGGAACTATGTTTGAACGACTTTTCAAATTGAGTGAGCACGGCACGTCCGTCCGCACCGAGCTCATCGCAGGCGTGACGACGTTCTTGACGATGTCCTATATCATCTTCGTCAATCCGGATATTCTGTCGACCACCGGCATGGACCGCAATGCCATTTTTGTCGCCACCTGTCTTGCCGCGGCATTGGGTTCGATCGTGATGGGGCTTGTCGCCAATTGGCCGATCGGGCTGGCGCCAGGCATGGGGCTCAATGCCTTCTTTGCCTTCACCGTCGTCGCAGCACTCGGCTTTACATGGCAGCAGGCGCTCGGAGCGGTCTTTATTTCGGGTGCGATCTTCGTCCTGCTGACCGTCACCGGCGTGCGCAGTTGGCTGATCGCCGGAATCCCGCGCTCGCTCAGAAGTGCGATCGCTGCCGGTATCGGCCTCTTTCTGGCTATCATTGCACTCAAGGGAGCTGGCATCGTCGTCGCCAATAAGGCGACGCTCATCGGTCTCGGAGACCTGAAGCAGACCGGCCCCCTTCTCGCAATCTTCGGTTTTTTTGTCATCGCCGTTCTTGATGCGCTGAAAGTAAGGGGATCGATCCTGATCGGCATTCTTGCTGTCACCGTTCTCTCCTGGATCTTCGGCGTCAGCCAATTTCACGGCATCGTTTCGATGCCTCCCTCGATCATGCCGACCTTCATGCAGCTCGACATCGTAGGGGCTCTCCATGGAGGCTTGATCCACATTATCCTCGTCTTCGTGCTCGTTGAGGTCTTCGACGCAACCGGGACGCTGATCGGTGTCGCCAAGCGGGCGAAACTGATCGAGGAAGGCAAGCCGAACCGCTTGAGCCGGGCTCTGCTCGCCGACAGCGCGGCTATTGTCGCCGGCTCGTTGATGGGCACCAGCAGCACGACTGCCTACGTCGAAAGTGCTTCGGGTGTTCAGGCGGGAGGTCGCACTGGCCTGACGGCGGTGACAATTGCCGTGCTCTTTGTCGCGGCCCTGTTCTTTTCCCCACTCGCAGCCTCTGTTCCAGCTTATGCAACGGCGCCAGCCCTGCTCTACGTCGCCGGCCTGATGATGCGCGAGCTGACGGAAATCGAATGGGATGATCTGACCGAAGCTGCACCCGCAGCACTCACGGCGCTGGCGATGCCGTTCACCTACTCGATCGCCAATGGTCTTGCTTTCGGGTTCATCAGCTACGTCGTCATGAAGGTTTGCACCGGCCGATGGAAGACGCTCCATCTGGCGACACAGATCGTTGCAGCCTTGTTCATCGTGCGCTTCGCCTTCTTCGCAGACTAACAATTGCACGCGTCAAGGAGCCGGGTCATCCGATGGGACGTCCCGGCTCCTTGGCCTGTTTGCAGGCCGGTTCTCGTTGCATCGGAAAATGTCCTGCGACGCGTTGGATGTGAAATGTCAGATGCTCGCAACAGGAATAGGGGGACGCCGCGGTCGCGGCGCCCCCCTCTTATCGTCTGGGATCACCCGGACCCGATCAGCGGATCAGGAATGGTTCCTTGAAGAAATGCTCTTCCAGGTTTACGCCCTCACCGGCGCGGTCGACGACGGCAAAGTCAGAGACGCCGTCGAGGGGGGTGAGGATGCCGTGCCAGACATTGCGCCCGATATTGATGCCCTGCCCAGGCTTCGTCCGGAAAGCCAGCGGCTCACCCGGCCCATTGGCTGTTTCCTGCGCCACGACAACCAGGAACGGGTTATCCGTCAACGGTATGAAGGCCTGACTGCCAAAGGGATGCCGCTCAACCATCCGCAGTTCCAGCGGCAGCATGTAAGGCTCGCCGCGGAGCAGACTGATCATTGCTCGCGCCTTCTCGCCTGTTGTCTCGATCTTCGCGAGGTCATGGTATCGGACGCATTTCCCGGCATTGATGGGATAGTTATATGCCCCCTCCGTTTCGATCACCTCGCCGAAGGGGAAGAAGGCAACGCTCGTCAGCGGCTGAATCTGGATCACTTTCATTCACGCTCTCCTCATTTCTGTTCTTTCAGGGCAGCGCCGGCGCTTCACGCGGCAGTCCGCTGGCCGAGCGGGTGCAACGCCTGTCCGTCCTCGAACAAGGCGGTGAGCCGCAGAAGCGCGATCCGCTCCACTTGACGGCAGGCGGTGGCGAATTCGGCGGCGCGGTCGTTCTCGATCCGGGTCTCGAACGCGGCGAAGATCCCGGATTTCGTGTGGTCGCGCACGGCGATGATGAACGGGAAACCGAATTTCGCGACGTAGCGGCTGTTGAGGTCGGTGAGGCGCACGCGTTCATCGTCCGTCAGCGCATCGAGGCCGGCAGAGACCTGTTCTTCCGTCGAGCTCGCTGTCAGGCGCTTGGCCTGCGCCAGCTTGCCGGCAAGATCCGGGTGGGCGACGAGCACGCTAAGCCGCTCCTCCTCGCTCGCTGCGCGGAACTGGAAGGCGAGCGCGGCATGGAGACCGATCGCAGTATCGTTCGCCGGCGAAAGTTCGCCAGCGAAGGCGCGACGTGCGATCCAGGGCGAATGTTCGAAGATGCCGCCGAAGCGCTCGACAAAATCGGCCTCGGGCATCTGCGAAGGTCGTTCCGTGGCGAGCTTCGACGGATGGGTTTTCGCCCAATGCTCAGCGATATCGACGCGGCGGGCGATCCAGACTTTCCCGTGGCTTTGAACGTAGTCGATGAAGCGGGCGAGCGCCATAACGCGGCCCGGTCGACCGATCAACCGGCAATGCAGTCCGATGCTCATCATCTTCGGGCTGTCGGCGGCGCCTTCCGCATAGAGCGCATCGAAGGAATCCTTCAGGTAGCTGAAGAACTGGTCGCCGCTGTTGAAGCCCTGCGGCGTCGCAAAGCGCATGTCGTTGGCGTCGAGCGTGTAGGGGATGATGAGCTGCTGGCGACCGCCATGCTCATACCAGTAGGGAAGATCGTCGGCATAGGTGTCGGAGATATAGTCGAAGCCGCCGAGTTCCGTCACCAGATCGACGGTGTTTATCGAACAGCGACCGGTGTACCAGCCGCGCGGCCGCTCGCCGGTGACGAGTGTGTGCAGGCGAACCGCCTCGGCGATTGCCGCGCGCTCCTCGTCCGGCTCCATGTCCTTGTGCTCGACCCATTTCAGGCCGTGCGAGGCGATTTCCCAGCCGGCCTCCAGCATGGTGGCGACCTGCTCCGGCGAGCGCTGCAGCGCGGTTGCGACGCCGTAGACGGTGACGGGCACCTGCTTTTCGGTGAAAAGCCGGTGGAGGCGCCAGAAGCCGGCGCGAGCGCCATATTCATAGATCGATTCCATATTCCAGTGGCGCTGGCCCGGCCATTGGGAGGCGCCGACGATTTCCGAAAGAAAGGCCTCGGATGCGGCATCGCCATGCAGCACGCAGTTCTCGCCGCCCTCCTCGTAGTTCAGGACGAATTGCACGGCGACGCGCGCATCGCCCGGCCACTGAGCCGCCGGCGGCGTCTGACCATAACCGTGCATGTCACGGCAATATCGCATGGAACACTCCTCCAAATGTTGTCGATGGCAAATCTCTAACCGCAAATCGCGCGCGCTATTCCCCTTGGAAATTTTGAAAGTCTCGAACGATCTCGCCGCTTTTCAGGGGAATAAGCCTGGCGGATAGTGGAGACAGGAGCGCTACGTTCGGGAGAAAACATGCAGTCTCATTCGCAAGGAGCCGGCCGGCTCACGACCCACGTGCTGGATACGGCGCTCGGCAAGCCAGCCCAGGGCCTGCGCATCGATCTCTATCGGATCGAGGGCGATGCGCATCACCACGTCAAATCAACAGAGACCAACGGCGACGGCCGCTGTGATGCACCGCTGCTATCGGGCGAAACCATGAAGGCCGGCACTTACGAACTGCGCTTCCATGCCGGTGATTATATCGGCCGCACATCGCAAAGCCCGATGTTCCTCGATATCATCCCGATAAGGTTCGGCCTTTCGGATGAAGGCGCGCACTATCACGTGCCGCTGCTCCTCTCGCCCTACAGCTATTCCACCTACCGTGGGAGTTAAATGATGGCGCCCGTCACGATCCGCTCCGAACTGCGTTTCATCCTCAACGGCCAGGACATTGCGCTCGGCGACGTTGCGCCGAGCCAGACGCTGCTCGACTGGTTGCGTCTTTCCCGCTCGCTCAAGGGCACCAAGGAAGGCTGTGCCGAGGGCGACTGCGGCGCCTGCACGGTATTGGTCGGCCGGGTTACTCCGGCGGGTGGCCTTGTCTATGAGGGGGTCAATGCCTGCATACGCTTCCTTGGTTCGCTGGATGGCTGCCATGTGGTGACCGTCGAGCATGTCGCGGGAAGCGATGGCCATCTGCATCCGGTGCAGCAGGCTATGATCGACTGTCATGGCTCACAATGCGGCTTCTGCACGCCGGGCTTCGTCATGTCGCTCTACGGCCTCTGGATGCAGACGCCGAACCCGACCGACCAGCAGATCGAAATCGCGCTCCAGGGCAACCTTTGTCGCTGCACAGGCTATGAGCCGATCCTGCGCGCCGCACGCGCCATCTCCAGCTATGGCGGGACGACCAAGGACCCTCTGCTCGTCGAACGCGAAGCGATGATCGCCCGCCTGCGGGCCTTGCACGACGGCGCCCGCGTCGAGATCGGCGAAGGCAGCAACCGCCTGGTCGTGCCGGCGAACCTTGATGATTTTGCCGCTGTTCTCGAGGTGTCGCCGACCGCCACCGTGGTCGCGGGCTCCACCGATGTCGGCCTCTGGGTCACCAAGCACATGCGCGACATCTCACCAGCGGTCTTCATTGCCGGGCTCGACGAGTTGAAGTCGATCGCCGTGAAAGACGGCATCGTCTCCATCGGCGCCGGCGTTACCTACTCGGAGGCGATCGTGACGCTTTCGCGGCACATTCCGGCACTCGGTTCGCTGATCACCCGTATTGGTGGCCAGCAGGTGCGCAACATGGGAACGATCGGCGGCAATATCGCCAATGGCTCGCCGATCGGCGACACACCGCCTCCCCTGATCGCGCTCGGTGGATCCCTCACCTTGCGCAAGGGTGCTATCAGGCGCACCGTATCACTCGAAGACTTCTTCATCACCTATGGCAAGCAGGACCGCCAGCCTGGCGAATTCGTGGAAGCCGTGCATGTGCCGGTTCCCACCGCTGAGGAAAAATTTGCCATTTACAAAGTGACCAAGCGCCGGGACGAGGACATCACGGCAACGCTCGGTGCCTTCCGCCTGACACTTGCCGCGGACGGTACAGTCACGGAGATCCGGATCGCCTATGGCGGCATGGCCGGAACGCCGAAACGGGCGTTTGCCGTGGAAAAGGCGCTGCTTGGCCAGCCCTGGAACGAGGCCACGGTGGAACGAGCGATGGAAAGATACGCCGAGGACTACACGCCGCTCAGCGATATGCGGGCCACCGCCGAATACCGGGCGCTCGCGGCAAGGAACCTTCTTCTCCGCTTCTACTTGGAAACGACATCAGGCGCTGCGCCGGCTCAGGTGTCCAGATACGAGGCTGCGTAAGCCATGAACAAGCACACTTCAGACCTCAAGGCCGAAACCATCGTTGGTGGCGTCCATTCCAGCCCGCGTCATGACTCCGCTCACAAGCACGTCGCCGGCACGGCCGTCTATATCGACGATATCCCGGAGCCTGCCGGTACCCTGCATGCAGGGATTGGCCTATCGACCGTCGCGCACGGCCTCTTGAAATCGGTCGATCTCACCGCCGTGCGCGCCGCGCCCGGCGTTATCACCGTCCTGACCCATGAGGACGTGCCCGGCGTCAACGATATCTCGCCCTCCTGTATGAACGACGACCCTGTGCTCGCCGCCGGCAAGGTCGAGTTTCATGGCCAGCCGATCTTCTGCGTGATCGCCGAAACGCGCGAGCAGGCGCGTCGGGCGGCGCGGTTGGCAAAGATCGAGTATGAAGTCTTGCCTGCCGATATCGACATCTGGGACCTCGACGTTTCAACCCATCGGCAGGTCGTCACGCCGCTGACGCTGAAGCGCGGCGATGCGGCGGCCGGGCTTGAAAGTGCGCCGCGCCGCGTGAAGGGCCGCATGCGGCTCGGCGGCCAGGATCATTTCTATCTAGAAGGTCAAGTCTCACTCGCCATGCCCGGCGAGGACGACGAGATTATCGTCTATTGCTCGACCCAGGGTCCGAGCGAGACGCAGCACATGGTCGCCCATGCGCTCGGCGTGCCGAGCAATGCCGTGACGATCGAGGTCCGCCGCATGGGCGGCGGCTTCGGCGGCAAGGAAACACAGGCGAATCAATGCGCGGCGATCGCTGCCATCGCCGCCAAGAAGCTGAGCCGCGCCGTTAAAGTCCGGCTCGACCGCGATGAGGACATGACCGCCACCGGCAAGCGGCACGACTTCGCCATCGACTACGATGTCGGCTTCGACGACGAGGGCCGCATCCTCGCCATCGACTATATCTTCGCACTTCGCGCCGGCTTTTCCGCCGACCTCTCCGGCCCGGTTGGCGACCGCGCACTGTTCCACTGCGACAACGCCTATTTCTTCCCTCACGTTCACGCGAAATCAGCGCCGCTCTACACCAACACCGTCTCCAATACGGCCTTCCGCGGTTTCGGTGGCCCGCAGGGCATGGTGGGTGCCGAGCGCGTCATCGACGAGGTAGCCTTTGCCGTCGGCAAGGATCCGCTCGAAATCCGCAAGCTGAACTTTTACGACGCCATGGGTGTTGACGGCGAGCGCAACCTCACTCCCTATCACCAGAAGGTCGAGGACTGCATCATCCAGCGCATCGTCGCGGAGCTTGAGGAAAGCGCCGATTATGCCGGCCGCCGAAAGGCTATCGCCGCGTTCAATGCGAAGAGCCGCATCGTCAAGCGCGGTCTCGCACTGACTCCGGTGAAATTTGGCATCTCCTTCACCAAGACCGAGTCGAACCAGGCCGGCGCTCTGGTGCATGTCTACAGCGACGGTTCCGTGCACATGAACCATGGTGGTACCGAGATGGGGCAAGGTCTGCACCTGAAGGTGGCCCAGGTGGTGGCGGAAGAATTCCAGATCGATCTCGACCGGGTGAAGATCACCGCCACCACGACAGGCAAGGTGCCCAATACCTCGCCGACGGCCGCCTCTTCCGGCGCGGACCTCAATGGCATGGCGGCGCAGAACGCCGCGCGCCAGATCAAGGACCGGCTGATCGCCTTCGCGGCAGAAAGCCACCAGGTACCCCGCGAGCAAGTCATCTTCCTGCCCAACCGGGTGCGCATCGGCGATATCGAGATCCCCTTCAACGATCTCGTCAAGAAGGCCTATATGGCGCGCGTCCAGCTCTCGGCGGCCGGCTTCTACAAGACGCCGAAGATCCATTGGGACCGCTCCAAGGGCCGCGGCCACGCCTTCTACTACTATGCCTATGGCGCCGCGTGCTCGGAGGTATCCATCGATACGCTCACTGGAGAATATGTGGTCGAGCGGACGGATATCCTGCACGATACCGGCCGTTCCTTGAACAAGGCCATCGATATCGGACAGATCGAGGGCGGCTTCATTCAGGGCATGGGCTGGCTGACGACGGAGGAATTGTGGTGGGACGACAAGGGGCGGCTGCGCACCCACGCGCCCTCCACGTACAAGATCCCGCTTGCCTCCGACCGGCCGAAGATTTTCAATGTGGCGCTCACCGACTGGTCGGAGGCTTATGAGCCGACGATCCACCGTTCCAAGGCGGTCGGCGAGCCGCCCTTGCCGCTCGGTCTTGCCGTTTTACATGCCCTTTCGGATGCGGTGGCGAGTGTCGCCGACCACAAGATCTGCCCGCGCCTCGATGCGCCGGCAACGCCCGAGCGGGTGCTGATGGCAATCGAACGTCTCAAGGCAGCAAAAAAGGGGTGATATCATGTCTGCCGCACGCGAAGACATCAGGGATTTCCTGCGGCGGGAGCCGGTGTCGGTCCTGGTCGAGGTAACGGGTGCGGCGGGCTCTACGCCGCGCGATACCGATGCCTGGATGCTGGTATCGGAAGAGACAATCTTCGCGACGATCGGCGGCGGACAGCTCGAATATATGGCGATCGACCAGGCGCGGCGGGCCTTGCGTTCCGGCCTTGCGGCGGAGCCGATGAACGTGCCGCTCGGTCCGGAAATCGGACAATGCTGCGGCGGCCGCGTGGGCCTGGCCTTCACGGTGCTCAACCCGGCGCTTGCGAGTGAGCTCATCGCCCGCAGCGACCGGGAAATGGCGGCGCGGCCGCATGTCTATGTTTTCGGGGCGGGCCATGTCGGCGATGCGCTCGCCATGGCGCTTTCGCTGGCGCCGCTACGCGTCGTGCTGGTGGATACCCGTGAGGACGAACTCACCGCCTGTACCGTGCCACGCATCGAGACTTGCCTGACGGCCATGCCCGAGGCCGTAGTGCGCGACGCTCCGGCCGGCAGCAGCTTCGTCATCCTCACCCATGATCATGCGCTCGACTTCCTTATTACCGCGGAAGCGCTGAGACACAGGGATGCTGCCTATGTCGGCATGATCGGCTCCAAGACGAAACGCGCCACATTCCGTAACTGGCTGTCGCGAGAAGTCGGCCAGCCCGACCTTTTCGATCATCTGGTCTGCCCGATCGGCGGAACTGCGTTGAAGGACAAGCGTCCTGCCGTCATCGCCACGCTCGCCGCTGCCGAAATCTTGACGGCGGCGCTGACTTGGGCACCAAAACCGGGCAAAATCCGTGCAGACTGTCAGCCGGTAGAGACCACGGCCGCAGGCTCGTCTTGGAGCAGCTTGCCGATCAGCCGCTGACAGCGTTCCGCCATGAAATCGATCATCAGGCGGACCTTCGGATCCTGAAAACGCTTGTGCGGATAGATCGCAGCAAGCTGCACAGGGGCTGGCGGGCTGTCCTTCAAGATCTCCATCAGCCGGCCTTCCCTAAGATAGGCCTTCACCTCGAAGAGCGGCTTGTTGATGATGCCGCGGCCTTCCAGCGCCCATTGGGTCAGCACGTCGCCGTCGTCGCTGTCATAAGGGCCGGCGACCTCGAATTTGCGTGGGCCATCCGCCGTTACCAGCGTCCAGAAATACTCCTTCGATCCAGGATAGCGCAGCAGCAGACAGTCATGCTTCTCGGCAATCAGCGCATCCGCGTTAACAGGCACGCCGCGGTGCGTGAAATAGGCCGGCGAGGCGCAGAGCACGCGTTCGCAATTGAGGATGCCGCGCATGCGCAGGTTCGAGTCCTCCAGCACACCGAGCTTGAAGGCCACGTCGACACCTTCGGCGAGGATGTCGACATTGTGGTCCGACAAGCGGACGCGCACTTCGATATCCGGATACTTGTCGTGGAACTCCGGAATGCCGGACGCGATCAGCCGGCGGCCGATGCCGAGCGGCGCGGTAATCCTAAGCGAACCTTTCGGGTTGCGCGAGAGGTCGGCGATCGCCCCCTCAGCCTCGTTCACCGCCTCGATAATCTTCACAGCCCCGTCGTAAAAGACGCGGCCATGTTCGGTCGGCGAGAGTTTCCTGGTCGTGCGGTTGAAGAGCCGTACGCCGAGATGGCGCTCGAGTTCCTTGATGCGATTGCTCGCCACCGCGGGTGTGACGCGTTGATCGCGCCCCGCTGCCGAAAGGGTTCCGAGTTCGACCACACGAACGAAGACACGCACATTATCGAGATAGGACATGGTTCCTTTTACCACATTGGCGTGCGGATCAAAGCAGGGGTCATCTTATAGATTTTTTTGAAAGTGTTGCGGATTCACCGGGATTTCCTAGAAAATCATGGGATGGCAAACAGTCCCCTGAAGATCGGGAGGACTTTCCCTTGTACGAATACGCTATCGCCTGGGACTGGGTAACATTTGCCGTCCGCTGGCTGCACGTGATCACGGCTATCGCCTGGATCGGCTCGTCATTCTATTTCGTCGCGCTGGACTTGGGCTTGAAGAAACATGCCGCATTGCCTCCGGGGGCGTACGGCGAAGAGTGGCAGGTTCATGGCGGGGGCTTCTACCATATCCAGAAGTACCTGGTAGCACCGGCCAATATGCCGGACCATCTCGTCTGGTTCAAATGGGAAAGCTACGTCACCTGGCTCTCCGGCTTCGGCATGCTCTGTCTCGTCTACTACGCCGGCGCAGACCTCTACATGATCGATCCGGCGGTACTCGACGTATCGAAGCCCGTGGCGATCGCCATTTCGCTAGGTACGATCGCGGGTGGCTGGATCATGTACGATCTCATCTGCAAGTCGCCCTTCGGGAATGACAATACGCGGCTGATGGTGGCGCTGTATTTCATTCTGGTCGGGGTAGCGTGGGGATATACGCATCTGTTCACGGGCCGGGCCGCCTTCCTGCATCTCGGCGCCTTCACGGCGACGATCATGTCGGCCAACGTGTTCTTCATCATCATCCCGAACCAGAAGATCGTCGTCGCCGACCTCCTTGCCGGCCGCACGCCCGTTGCGAAATACGGCAGGATCGCAAAGCAGCGCTCGACGCACAACAACTACCTGACGCTGCCAGTGCTGTTCCTGATGCTGTCGAACCACTATCCACTGGCGTTCGGTACCCAGTTCAACTGGATCATTGCCTCGCTGGTCTTCCTGATGGGCGTCACGATCCGCCATTATTTCAACACCCGCCACGCCAATGCCGGCAACCCGACCTGGACCTGGCTCGTCACCGTCGTTCTCTTCATCGTCATCATGTGGCTTTCGACGGTGCCGAAGCTGCTGACCGGTGAAGCAGCCGACGCCAAGATCTCGGCTATCCAGCAGCCCTTCGTCACGGCGCAAGCCTTCCCGAAGGTGCGCGATACGGTGATGGGACGATGCTCCATGTGCCATGCCAAGGAACCCAGCTGGGAGGGCATCGTCGCCCCTCCCAAGGGCGTGGTGTTCGAGACGGATCGCGACATCGCCGCCCATGCCCGCGAGATCTATCTGCAGGCCGGCCGCTCGCACGCCATGCCGCCAGCCAATGCCTCACATATTACTGACGAGGAGCGCCGCCTGCTCGTCTCCTGGTACGAAAGCGCCATTAGTGGAGAGAAAGCCCAATGAACGAATTCCTGATCCGCGGCCGTGTGCTGACATTTGTCGCCGAGCCGCAAGGCATCGATGACGCCGCCGCCTATCATTACTTCGACGACGGCGCAGTTTTCGTGCGTAACGGCAAGATCGTCGAGACCGGGAGCTATGGCGATATCCGCAAGCTGGCGGGTGCCAATGTTGAGGTTGCCGACCACCGGCCGAACCTCATCCTGCCCGGCTTTATCGATACGCACCTGCATTTCCCGCAGACGCAGGCGATTGCCTCCTACGGCGCGCAGCTGCTCGAATGGCTGAACACCTATATCTTCGTCGAGGAACAGAAGTTCGCACGCGCCACTCATGCGGCTGAAGTGGCCGACCGCTTCATGGACGAGCTGTTGTCGAACGGTACGACGACGGCGGTTGTTTATTGCTCGGTACATCCTGAAAGCGTCGACGCCTATTTCGCCGCGGCCGAGGCGCGCGGCATGCGCATGATCGGCGGCAAGGTCATGATGGATCGCAATGCTCCGGAAGCATTACGCGACACGCCGCAGCAGGGCTATGACGAGACGAAACGGCTTATTGAGAAATGGCATGGCCGCGGTCGCGCGCATTATGCGATCAGCCCGCGCTTTGCCATCACCTCCACGCCCGAGCAGATGGAAATGAGCCAGGCCCTCGTCGCCGAACACCCCACCTGCTACGTCCAGACGCACCTCTCCGAAAATCGCGACGAGGTTGCCTTTGCCACCTCCCTTTATCCCGAGGCGAAGGATTACACGGATATCTACGCCCGCTACGACCTGCTCAATGAGCGTATGCTGCTCGGTCATTCCATTCATCTGAGCGATCGCGAGGTCTCCGTATTTGCCGAAACCGGCGCGGTCGGCGTCTTCTGCCCGACGTCGAACCTCTTCCTGGGTTCGGGTTTGTTCGACGCTGCCCGGTTCGACAGGCTTGGCGCGCGCTGGTCGGTCGCAACCGACGTCGGCGGCGGCACCAGCTTCTCCATGCTGGAAACCATGGACGAGGCCTACAAGGTGCTGCACCTGCAGGGTCAGCGGCTGACGCCGTTCAATTCCTTCTATCGCATGACGCGCGGCAATGCCCTGGCACTTGGATTGGAACGGCATATCGGTTCGCTCCAGGCAGGCGCGGATGCCGACATCGTCGTGCTCGATTCCCGCGCGAAGTCGGCGATGGAGTTCCGCATGCGCACGGCGACGTCGCTCGCCGAAGAGCTCTTTATTCTCCAGACCATGGGCGACGACCGTTGCATCGCCGAAGTCTATGTTGCCGGCAAGGCGATAAAGGCGAAGGATAGAAAACGTGAGGCAGCGGCACCTCAGCCACTGCAAATTGCCTGATCAACCGGCGGGACGCGCCGCGCCGCGCCGCCATCTCCGGCATAGGGGACGGCGGCGAAACGGGAAAGTCCAGCGAGAATGACAAACTCGTCGTCTTCAGACGACAAATTCACCACTCCTAGTTCGTGCGCCCGATGTATTGCGCCATGTCAAGCATCCGGTTCGAGAAGCCCCATTCGTTGTCGTACCAGCCGAACACCCTGAGAAGGCCGCCGGCGCCAAGCGAGATCTCCGGTCCACTCAAAACAAGAGATTCAGGTCGACCGCGCAGATCCACCGAAACCAGTGGCTTCTCGATCCAACCCAACACCGGCGACCCATCGGCTGCTTGTTTCAGTTTCGCACGCATGGTGTTGAGGTCCGAAACATGCCGAACCGCGACGGTGAGATCGATCGCCGAAACGCTGGCGGTCGGCACCCGAAGCGCGCGCGCCTCGATCAAGCCGGCAAGATGTGGAAGAACTTCACCGACGATCGCATGGGCGCTCGTGGTCGTCGGCACCATCGAAAGCGCGGCGGCACGGCTTCGGGACAGGTCGGAGCGCGGTTGATCTGTGGTCGGCTGGCTCGCAGTGTAGCAATGAATGGTGGTCATCTGACCACCGACGATGCCAAATTCCTCGTCAACGATACGCAAAAGCGGCGCAAGCGCATTTGTGGTGCATGAGGCGTTCGAAATCACGGTCTCGCCGCGGAAGGCTTCCTCATTGGCACCCAGCACCAATGTTACATCGGCAGCGGCAGAGGGCCCGGAAATCAGCACCTTCTTTGCGCCGGCATCTATGCCTCGTTGAGCCACCGCTCGGGAATTGGCATGGCCGGTGCATTCCAGAAGAACGTCGACGCCGTGAAGGTCGAGCTTGCTGATATCAGGAACATTGTGAAACGGGATCGACACCTTGCCGACGACGAGCGTCCGCTCGCCAGTGGAGACGGCCTCCGGCCAGGGACCATAAATACTGTCATATTCGAAGAGGTAGGCGCATGTCTCCAAAGCGGCGATGTCGTTGATCAGCACGACTTCCATATCAGGACGATCGCGCAGGAGGAGACGCAGGACCGAACGCCCGATCCTGCCAAACCCGTTAATTGCAATCCTCAACGGCCGGTTCGACATACGACTTACACCCTTGCTCGACAATGCCGGAGGCCTGCAATGTCGCGGTTGAATTGGCTATCGCCGTGGCGTCGCGGATGTCGATGCCACTGTCCTCCCTATCCTCCTCCCTTTAGATGCGCCGGCCCTAGAAGTCGACCTCAATTGCCACGCCTTTCGCCAGAGCGAGCTCGACGGCAGCCGAGGCGACGGCAAGATCCTGAAGGCCAACCCCCGTACCGTCGAAGAGGGTGATCTGGTCTGCGGAGGTGCGTCCGGGATGAGTGCCGTTGATGACGGCGCCAATCTCGACGATGGCCTCTTCGCGGATCAGCCCCCTTTCGATGGCATGCTGGGATTCGCCGATGGTTATGGCCTGTGCGACTTCATCGGTGAAGACGGTTGCCGCAGCGAGGATTTCGGCTTCGATCTCCTGCTTACCCTTCGTGTCGGTCCCCATGCAGGCGAGATGCGTGCCCGGTCGAACTTGCGACGCCTTGAGCATCGGAGCGAAAGACGAGGTGATCGAAATAATGACATCCGCTTCAGCCCCCAGGCGATCAAGATCGACTGCCTCGAAGGGAAGGCCCTCCTCCTTGGCAACCTCCTCCAGACGGCTCAGCATATCCGGATGCAGATTCCAGCCGACAATCTTTTCGAATTGGCGCTGCTCAAGGGCTGCGCGCAATTGAAACGTCGCCTGATGACCAGCACCGATCATGCCGAGGACCTTCGCGTCTTTACGGGCAAGATATTTTATCGAGATGGCAGAGGCCGCCGCCGTCCGCAGCGCAGTCAACAGATTGCCGCCGACGACGGCGCGGCATTTGCCGGTATCGGCATCGAACAGGAACACGGTGGACTGATGATTGGTGAGGCCTTTGTGGACGTTGTTCGGCCAGAAACCACCGGCCTTGAGACCGAGCGCCAGGCCTTTGCGATCGAACCCCGACTTGAAGCCGTAGAGGGCATCGGCATGCCCGATCGCCTCGCGGACGACGGGGAAGTTATAGGCCGATCTGCTCGCCATCGAAGCAAAGACGCCCTCGACTGCCTTGAGGCAATCGGCAGGCGTGACCAATCCAGCAATTTCAGTCTCAGGAACGATAATCATTGTGGCTTCCGCCTGCTTTTCAATGGGGGCCGGAGCCCCCTGTTTCGTCAATAGGCCTTGCCGCGGGCGGACACCGGCCAGAGCGTTTCAACCACGCCGTTGCGCACGCCGACATACCAATCATGGACATTGCAGGTCGGATCGCAATGACCGGGGACCAGACGCAGCTTTTCGTTGATCTTGAGGACGCCGTTCGGGTCTTCGATAACGCCGTGCTCGTCCGAGCATTTGATATATTTCACGTCATCGCGACCGTAGATAAACGGCAATCCGGAGTCGACCGATTGCGCCTTGAGACCGGCATCGCAGATTGCCTTATCCGCCTTTGCGTGGCTCATGATGCTGGTCAGGATGAACAGTGCATTTTCCCATTCCCCCTGATCGATCCGCTTGCCGTCCTTGTCGTGGATGCGACCATAATCCGCGTCCATGAACGCGTAGCTGCCGCACTGCAGCTCATTGTAGACACCCGAATTGCTCTCGAAATAGTAGCTGCCTGTGCCGCCGCCGCTGACCAGCTCGGGGTCGAGACCTTCGGCCTTGAGCGCTTCGACGGCATCCTTGACCTGGGCTATCGCCACATCAAGCTTCGCCTTGCGGTCTTCATACTTGTCGATGTGCTGCATGGCACCCTGATAGGCCTGGATGCCGGTGAACTTGAGGCCGGGGGCCGCATGGATAGCGTTGGCAAGCTCGACGACGGCCGCAGTCGTCGTGACGCCGCACCGTCCGGCGCCGCAATCGATCTCGATGAAGCATTCCAAGGTCGTGCCGTATTTCTGCGCTGCCCGGGAGAGCTCATCGACATTGGCCAGATCGTCGACGCAGACGATGATCCGCGCGCCGTGCTGCGGCAGAAGCGCCAGTCGATCGATCTTTGCCGGATCGCGAACCTGGTTCGAGACCAGCACATCCTTGATACCGCCGCGAACGAAGACTTCCGCTTCGGAAACCTTCTGGCAGCAGACGCCGATCGCGCCGCCCAATTCCTGCTGAAGCCTCAGAACATCGACTGACTTGTGCATCTTGCCATGCGCCCGGTGGCGCATGTTGTGAGCCTTTGCATAATCGCCCATCTTGCGGATGTTGCGCTCGAGCGCGTCGAGATCCAGGATCAGGCACGGCGTCTGGATATCATCGACGCTCATTCCGGGAAGAGCCGGTACGTCGTAGCCGACTTCCATGCCGGCGAATTTCGTTTCCATGTTCATAGCGTTTGCTCCCTATTGCCAAGGCAATTTATCGAGGTCGACGTTGCCGCCGGTGATGATGATGCCGACACGTTTTCCGGCAAAGACGTGCTTGTTCTTCAGGATGGTCGCCAGAGGCACGGCACTGGAAGGCTCCATGACGATCTTCATCCGCTTCCAGATGAGCTTCATCGCATCGACGATGTCTTCCTCGGAAGCCGTCAGGATATCAGTGACGTGGTTCTTGACGAAATGCCACGTGAGGTCCTTGAGCGGCACCTTGAGGCCATCGGCCACGGTGTTCGGCGCATCGTCAGCTATGATGTGGCCGGCTTTGAAACTGCGGTAAGCATCATCAGCCTGTTCCGGTTCGGCCGCATAGATCCTAATGCGGGGCGCGAGGTTGGACAGGGTGAGGCAGGTTCCCGAGACCATTCCGCCGCCACCGATCGGTGCGATCACGGCATCAAGCCCGTCAACCTGTTCGATCAGCTCTTTCGAGCAGGTCGCCTGGCCCGCAATGACCCGTGGATCGTTATAGGGATGCACGAACTCCGCACCCGTTTCGGCGACGACTTCAGCAAAAACGGCTTCGCGCGATGAGGTCGAGGGTTCGCACTCGACGACCTTGCCGCCATATCCTCGGACGGCATCCTTCTTTGCCTGCGGTGCAGTGCGCGGCATGACGACCGTGCAGGGAATTCCGCGACGGCCGGCCGCATAGGAAAGACATGTGCCATGGTTGCCGGACGAATGGGTGGCGACACCCCTGGCGGCCTGTTCGTCGCTGAGGCCAAAGACGGCATTCGACGCGCCGCGTGCCTTGAAGGCCCCCGCTTTCTGGAAGTTCTCGCATTTGAAGAACAGTTCGGCTCCCGCCAGCGAATTGATAAAGCTGGAGGTCAGAACCGGGGTGCGATGAATATGGCGCCTGATCCGCTCTTCTGCGGCGGTCATGTCGGCAAGTGTTGGAATATACATGGGTCTGGCTCTCCTCAGGCAGCAGCCTGGATTTTCGAAGCGCGGCCGTCGCGATAATAGTCCTGCGCCGCCGCGACACCCGAGCCGAGCCTGATGTTGAGGCCGAGATCGACCATGACCATCTCAGCCGTCGCAATGCCGGATAGGGCCATGACATCAGTCAGGCTGCCGAGATGCCCGATGCGGAAGACCTTGCCGGCAACCTCACCAAGACCAACCCCGAACGCGACATCATATGTCTTGGCGGCGTGGGCGACGATCGACGTCGCATCGAAACCATCAGGCGTGCGGATTGCGCTCACCGTGTCGGAGTAAAGGTCCTCACTCCTGGCGCAGAGTTCCAGCCCCCATGCCCGGACGGCCGCACGAATGCCCGAGGCAATGCGGCGATGGCGGGCGAAGACATTCTCCAGGCCTTCCGCCAGCAACAGTTCCGTTGACAGCTTGAGCCCATTAAGGAGACCGACGGCCGGCGTATAGGGATAGGCATTGTTTGCGTAGCTCCGCGCCATGTCTCGGATATCGAAAAATGTCCGCGGGAGCCTGGCCGTTTCGACCGCCGCCAGGGCCTTTGGCGAAAAGGCGGTGATTGCGAGGCCTGCAGGCAGCATGAAGCCTTTCTGCGAGCCTGTGACCGCGATGTCGACCGACCATTCGTCCATGCGGAAATCCATCGAAGCGATGGAGCTGACGCCATCCACGAACAACAAGGCGGGATGACGCGCCGCATCGATCGCTCGACGAACGGCGGCAATGTCCGATTTGACGCCGGTTGCCGTCTCGTTATGGGTGACGAGAACCGCCTTGATCTCATGGGCGGTGTCACCTGCGAGGATTTCCTCGTAACGGTCAGCGGGAGCGCCGCCGCCCCATGCCGCTTCGATGATATCGACCTTCAGCCCGTGCCGCTGGCACATATCGATCCAGCGCTGGCTGAACATGCCATAGCGGGCGGCAAGAACGCGGTCGCCGGGGCTAAGCGTATTGGTAATCGCCGTTTCCCATCCGCCGGTTCCCGTGGACGGAAATACGTAGACAGAGGCCGCTTCGGTTTTGAGGACCTTCTTCACGCCGGCAAGCGCGGGCCGCAGGATCTCTCCGAACAAGGGCGAGCGATGATCGAGCGTCGGCATGTCCGCAGCCTTGCGAAGGATCTCAGGCATGTTCGTCGGGCCCGGAATGAAGACGGGGTTTTGCATATACATTTGGGCGACCTCCTGTTGTTAGGGAATGGATAGCACGTCGAAAATCAGAGATAAATTTTTTTGAAATCATTTTTCAAAATTGTGATAAATACAATAATATCTATTATAATCAAAATCTTGATATTTTTTCATTGTACAAATGTATTTTTCAAGTCAGAATTTTTCGTCAATTGAATCCTAGTGGAGACGACGGCTGATGCCTGCTGAACCGCGCCGTAGAGGACGCCCCAAGGCCTTCAATGGCCCTCAGACACAAAACACGATCCAGGCGCTTGATCGGGCACTGGATGTCCTTGATGCTCTGGCAACCCCGGAGGGCAAGACGCTTTCCGAGCTGGCCGGCCAGCTCGGTCAGTCAGCGGCAACCATGCATCGCGTCTTGGCGACGCTGGAGCGCCGCGAGTTCGTCGAGATCAGCCCCGATCGCCAGGTCTGGCACATTGGGCCTGAGGCCTATCGGCTTGGCGCGGCTTTTCTCCGTCGCTCCAACGTCGTCGAGCGCAGCCGCCCCATCATGCGCGAGCTCATGCTCGAAACGGGGGAAACATCCAATCTGGGCATCGAGAAGGACGGGAACGTCCTGTTCATCAGCCAGGTGGAGACCCATGAGTCGATCCGTGCCTTCTTCCCGCCCGGAACGCTGTCGCCGCTGCATGCTTCCGGCATCGGCAAGGCGCTTCTCAGCACATATGACGAAGACCGGCTTTCAGCGCTCTTCAAGAAAAAAGAATTCGAGCGATTTACCGAAAACACCGTGCGTTCCTTCGAGCAACTGCGCGAGGAGCTGCAGAAGACGCGCGAGAGAGGCTATTCGTTCGACGACGAGGAGCGCACCAAGGGGATGCGATGCGTCGCGGCGCCAATCCTGAACGTGCACGGCGAGGCGGTGGCAGGCATTTCCGTTTCCGGACCAATACATCGTCTTCCGGACGCCGATATCCACCGGATCGGCGAGCGAGTGAGAAACGCGGCGAGAATGGTGTCCCGTCGCCTCGGCGCACCGTAGGATCGACGTTTAGGCCCGGCCCGTTATCCAGCCGACCTAGACCTAAGTATGATTCTGCTCAGTAGCGTCTGGCACTAGCTTCCTGCATCAGCCAGCCAAGCGCTCGGTTCGAGCCGGGCAAGATGCGAGGATTCGTCATGTACCAGGATTCCATTCTCAACTTCGCCGAATCCGGCGAACACAAGGCCCTCACAGTACGCACACAGCTCTTCGCCTTCCTCATCGGGGCGGCGATGGCCGGGGCGTATATCGGGTTCGGCGACATCATCATGTTTACCGCCGGCGCGCATGCAGATGCTGCCTGGGCGCATCTCATCATGGGCGCAGTCTTCTCGTCGGCCCTGACGATCGTCGTGTTCGCTGGTTCCGAGCTGTTTACCGGAACGGCCATGTACATGCCGCTTGCGGTGCTGACACGGCGCGCGCGCCTTTCGGACATGTTGCTCGTCTGGTGCAGCGCCTGGGTCGGCAACCTGGTCGGCGCGGTGGTCCTCGCCGGGCTGTTCCACATGGCGGGTGGTGGCGTGCTGCTGGGCGATGGAAGCCAGGAATTCTTTGCGGTTGTCTCGGCCAAGATGTCGGCAAGTTCGCTTGAGCTTTTTGCTCGCGGCATCCTATGCAACTGGCTTGTCTGTCTGGCGATCTGGATGGCGGGGCGCACCGACAATGCCGCTGCCAAAATCATGCTGATCTTCTGGCCAATCACGATTTTCGTCGTCGCCGGATATGAGCACTCCGTCGCGAACATGTTCACCTTCGCCATGGCGCTGATGGGCGATCATCCCGCAAATATCACCCTTGGCGGCGCGGTTCACAATCTGGTCTGGGTCACGCTTGGCAATCTGATCGGCGGTTCGGTCTTCATGGCCTTGGGTTACTGGGTCCAGTTCCAAAGCAGTGGCCATGTTTCATTTGCACCGGCTCCCGCGGCCATCCGGACGGAGGTTTCGGCCAACAGGAAACAAAAGTGAGCCGCCCTGACAGGCTGGTTCGATGTCACGAGCCCCAGCCCGCCGATTGAAAGCTATCCGACTGGACGATAACTTGCCTTCAGCGTCATCGTCGCTTCCACTCAGCCGGACCACACCTATGTATAGGTTAAGTGGTACCAATGAGAGGATATGCTTGCGGTCAAAGAGGCTGAGGGAACGATGTCCATAGTGTCGATATTGCTTCGTGCCCGCGATCCCGGGGAAGGTCACAACGTGGCCTTCGGTTTGATTGCAGTCACGCTCGCCACCATCATCTTTTACATCGATACCTATACCGACATCGAGGGCGCCATCGCGGTTCTCTACGTCGTCACCATGCTGCTTGCCGCCCAGGCGACGACGCGTATCGGCCTGCTTGTCATCGCGGCAGGATGCGCCTCCCTCACGCTTCTTTCCTACGCTATGACACATGGCGAGGAGGCAGATCTTCAGGAGACGCTCCGTCTTTTCGGGGCGCTCTCTGCATTGTTCGTGACGACCATGCTGCTCCTGAAAACGGAGACGGCACGCCTCAATCTGCTTTCGACCAATTCTGCTCTGAAGGAAAGCGAGGCGAGATATCGCTCGATTTTCGATCGCACGCGCGTTGCTCTGTGGGAGCGCGACTTTTCGAAACTGCGACGCTATCTGATGGATGTCAGGGCGCAGGGCGTTACCGACATCAAGGCTTATGCTCGGACCAATTCAACCTTCGTCGATCACTGTATCGGTCTCATCAAGGCGGTTGAAGCAAATGAGGCAGCACGTGAATTGCTGGGTCCAATATCCTCCGGCATAGGGATTCCGCAGCGCTCCCTTATTGCAGGTGAGGAGAAGTTCCTTGATATGCTTCAAGCGATCCTGAACGGCGACAGAATCTTCGAAGACAAGGTAGAGGTACGGACGGACAATGGGGAAGACAAGCTGGTGCTGCTCAGCATCAGCCTCCCGGGAGATCCTGCCGCCTTCAGCCGTGTGGTCGTCAGTATGGTCGATGTCACCCAGCGCGAAATGGTTTTGAAGGCGCGAGCCGACGCGCAGGCGGAGCTGATGAGGGCATCGAAGGCCGCCATGGTCGGCGCGATGTCGGCATCGCTCGCTCACGAACTCAACCAGCCACTCGGCGCGATCGTCGTCAATTCGCAGACGGTGCTGCGATGGCTCGATCGCGATCCACCGGATCTCGCCGCCGTGCGCCGCTCGGCCGAAAGAATGGTCCGTGACAGCCAGCGGGCAAGCGAGATCATCCAGAACACGCGCAACCTGCTTTCTCCCTCGAACAGCAAGCTCGAGAATGTCTGCCTGGATAGGCTGATCGGCGAAACGATGGCTCTGATGGAATACGAGCTTCAGCAGAGCGGGACGGCGGTGCTTGTGGATTGCAAGCCCCACGTCCCACCGGTTTGGATCGTGAAGACAGAATTGCAGCAGGTGCTGATCAATCTCGTCACAAACGCCATCCAGGCAATGGAGGAGGCCGAGAGCACGCGGCGGATTATCAGGATAGCGACGGGCCGACCGGATATCGAGCATGCCTGCATTGCCGTGCATGACTCCGGACCTGGAATCGTTGAAGATGTGAAGGACAAGCTCTTTGCCCCGTTCTTTACGACCAAGGCGACCGGCATGGGCATGGGCCTTTCCATTTGCCGCAGCACGCTGGAGGCTCGTGGCGGCAAGCTTGATGGAACCAATCATCCCGATGGCGGCGCAATCTTCGAGATGCATCTGCTCATAAAGCCGGAAGCGGAACATGCCTGATCTACGCAAGTTGCAGAAGGAACCACCTGGGCCTGTTGTTTTCATTGTCGACGACGATCTGTCGATGCGGGAAGCCCTGACGGATTTGTTCCGCTCGATGCAGTTCGACGCCGAGGCGTTCGATAGCGCGGCGACACTCATGGAGACAGCGAATTTCGATCGGCCGGGCTGCATTCTTCTCGATGTCCGGTTGCCTGGCGTCAGCGGACTGGATCTGCAGATGCAGCTGGAGCGCATCGGCAGCAAGATGCCCATTATATTCATGACCGGTTTTGGAGACATACCGATGAGCGTGCGGGCAATGAAGGCCGGCGCCGTCGACTTTCTGACCAAGCCATTCAAGGATCAGGACATTCTCGACGCGGTGGCGACGGCGATGGAACGCGATGCGGCACGCCGGCGCCAGAGCGCGCGGAGCCAGGCCGTTGCCTCGCTTGAGGAGAGCTTAACGCCGCGCGAGCGCGAGGTCATGAAGGCTGTTGTCAAGGGGCTGATGAACAAGCAGATCGCTCACGAGCTCGGTATCAGCGAAGTCACGGTGAAGCTGCACCGCGGCAATGTCATGCGGAAAATGGAAGTTCGCTCGGTCGCCGAACTTGTCAGGAAAGCCGAAATGCTGGGCGATAGCATAAAGCCACCTGTATCTTAGTATGATATCTTTCGAGGCAGGCATGAGCGCATAAAGCCCATATTAAGCATCGGAAAGCAGTCAGAGAAGGTCGCTTCGTTGCCCCCTGTACCGACCATAGCCATTGTCGATGACGACCACGCCATCCGCGAAGCAATGGATGATCTGGTCAAGTCCTGTGGTTACGAGTGCCGCCTGTTCGCGTCGGCGGAGGAGTTTCTCGCCTTCGAACCGAGATCGGCGATCGACTGCATGCTCGTCGACGTGAAGATGCCTGGTCTTAGCGGGATCGAGCTTCAGGCTGAATTGAACAGGCATTCGGCGCGTCCGCCGATGATCTTCGTCACCTCTCACAAGGATGAGCGGACCCGCAAAAGAGCAATGAACGGCGGCGCCTTCGCCTTCCTGGGCAAGCCGGTCGATATCGAGAGGCTGATTGGTTGCCTTGAGTCAGCGCTCGGTCACTGCTAGCCGAAAGGCAATCGGGAGGCGGCCTGCCCTCTTCGGCTGATCCAGCCCTTTGCAATCATTCATCTGCTGGTCGTGTTCCCCGCGCCATCGGGTCGATATTTTGTATTCATGCGCAGGCATATACCTTTTGCGAGACCCCACTAGACCTAGGTATAGATGTGCGGTTGCCTCTGCGGTTGTAGCCTCCTGTCATTACATTCGTCGGCAGGAGGAGACGATGTTCAGATTTGAAGCGAAGCGCGCCTTATTGGCCCTTCCTGGGACCGGTATCACCGGCTCGATTTCGATCCACCTCGAAAACACCATCGATGCTGTACGCCATTGGCTTGGGTTGCAGTGGCGATCCCTGGCGTTTGCGCCATCGGCGAATGACTTCCTAGCCGCCACCGAGTGTTCGTCTGCAGAGACGGCAGCCCTGGCCCCGGCGGAATAGCCCCATCCACATGAAAGGAGTAATAGCAATGGAATCTCTATCGAGACGCTCAGTTCTCGCCCTCGGAGCTATGGGAGGTGCTGCACTTGCGGCAGGGGCTGCCCAGGCGGCCAGTTTCGGCAATCCCGATCAGCCGGCCGAGGGCGCGATCAATGCTAATCCCGCAAGCCTCTCGGACCCCGGTCCAAAGAACCCGGCGCTCTACGAGCAATTTCCCTCGTTCCAGAGCCCGCCGGCCACCGACATCGGCGACATGCAGCTCTTCTGGGGGTCGTTCAATAACGCCGCCAAGCGTGTCCAGAACGGCGGTTGGGCGCGTCAGCTCACCAAGGCCGATTTCGCCATCTCGGAGGCCGTGTCGGGCGTCAACATGCGTCTTGGCCCAGGCGGCGTTCGCGAACTGCACTGGCACCGCGCGGCCGAATGGGCGATCATGACCAACGGAAGCTGCCGCATCACTGTTCTCGACGCACAAGGGCGCGCCTATGTGCAGGATGTGGGAGTGGGCGACCTCTGGTATTTCCCCGCCGGCTTTCCCCATTCGCTGCAAGGACTTGGTCCCGACGGCTGCGAATTCGTGATCGTCTTCGACCAGGGCGACCAATCCGAATACAACACACTGCTGGTGACGGACTGGTTTGCGCATACGCCGCCGGAGTTGCTTGCCAAGAACTTCGGCCTCCCGCAAGACACCTTCAAGAACATCCCGCTGCAGGATCTGTGGATCTTCCAGGGCAAGGAACCCGGCCCGCTTTCGGCCGATCAGGAAGCCGTTGCCTCGGGCGGCCTGCCGCCCTACCCCTTCACCTACAAGTTGACCGCTTCAGCACCGGTGAAGCAGAACGCCTCCGGCATTCTCCAACTTGCTGACAGCAGTGTCTTCAAAGTCTCCAAGACGATTGCCGCGGCCATCGAGACGATCAAGCCCGGCGGCGTGCGCGAAATGCATTGGCATCCGAATGCCGACGAATGGCAATATTGGATCAAGGGCGAAGGCCGCATGACGGTTTTCGATGCCGGTCCGCACAGCCAGACCGCCGATTTCCGGCCGGGTGATGTCGGCTACGTCAAGAAGAGCCAGGGCCACGTCATCGAGAATACCGGCAAGACGGATCTGCAATTTGTCGCCGTCTTCAAGGTGGCCGAATATCAGGAAATCGGCTTGTCGTCCTGGCTCGCCCATACGCCACCGGCGCTCGTCGCACAACATCTGAACGTCAGTCTCGCCGACATTGCCAAGTTCCCCGCCGATCAACCCGGGCTCATGCCGCGCTAAGTGCCCGAATCGCGGCACCATAGCGCGCCGCGACGCTCAAAAGGCGGTCAAATTTGCACACCGGAACACACGGCAGGCGTGCTTCCAGGAGAGTTTATGACCCTGCGGCCACGGTTATGAGAACCAGCTCTCCGTCAGCTGCGACGTACCGGTCGACCTGACCGGTATGAAGCCTCAAAACTCTTCCCATTCCTTTTGAGAGGCTGCTGAAGCCGATGCCCTGTTTCCTGCGGCTGCGGCTCGTTTAGGCTGAGGCATCATGGAAACGACGGTCGCCTGCCTATCGGGTTCTGCCATCGCCCGTCCCGTCCTGCGCAGCGCTGCGGATTGTGCCGAGGCGGCCGCTTGCAGCGTGAATTGGGAGACGAGATCACGAAGCTTGGCTGCCTCCATTGCCAGGCTATTCGAGGCTGCGGTCGATTGTTCGACCATGGCTGCGTTCTGCTGTGTCGTCTGGTCCATCGAATTGACGGCCGTATTGACCTCCGCCAGTCCGGTGGACTGTTCCTTCGCTGATGTCGCAATGGCGTTCATATGCTGGTTGATGTCAGCGATTTGCTCGCCAATCGTCTTCAGCGACATGCCGGTATCCAGCACGAGCTTGACGCCGCTTTCAACCTCTGATGACGACTTCTGAATCAGTCCCTTGATCTCCTTGGCCGCTTGCGCCGACCGCTGTGCGAGTTCACGCACTTCCTGAGCGACAACCGCAAAACCCTTTCCGGCTTCGCCGGCGCGCGCTGCCTCGACCCCGGCATTCAGTGCCAGAAGGTTTGTCTGGAAGGCGATCTCGTCGATCACCCCGATGATGCTGGAAATCTGTTGCGAAGATGTCTCAATGCGACGCATGGCTTCCTCGGCGTGCGACACGACTTCGGCGGACTTTGCGGCGCTGCGATTGGCTTCGGTCGCCGCAGTGCGGGCCTCGTCGGCGCGCCTGCTCGAATTCGACACGTTGACGGTGATCTGGTCAAGGGCTGCGGCTGTTTCCTCGAGGGAGGCCGCCTGCTGTTCGGTGCGCTTGGAGAGATCGTTGGCCCCGGAAGAAATCTCGCGCGTGCCGTCATCGATCGCTCCAATCGCCGCTGAGATTGCGCCGAGCGCATCTCCAAGCTGCTTGACCGAGCTGTTGAAATCCTGCCGAAGCGCTTCGAAATCCGCGGAAAAAGGCTCGTCAAGCTGAAAGGCAAGATCGCCGCCGGCAAGCCGTTTTAATCCGGCCGCAAGGCCTGATGTGGCAGCGCGAAGGCGATCCGCCGCTTCTTCGTCGGCCTGGCGTCGAACAGCAACCTGGTTCGATTCGGCTTGAATTCTGGCTGCCTCTGCGTCCTGTTCAAGCCGCTTATTGGCAATCGCAGCTTGCCGGAAGACTTCGAAGGCCGATCCCATGACGCCGATTTCGTCTGAACGACCGATCGCGCCGCAACGGATGTCGGTCTCGCCCCCGGCCAGCGTCTGCATATCATTGGAAAGTGCAAGGATCGGCTTCGTGACTGTCTTGCGTGTCAGCCAGTAGAGGCTGATGGAAAACAGTGCCGTTAAGCCGAGAAGGCCACTCAAAAGCCTGTCCACGAAGGTTTGCATGTCGGCGCTGTATTTTGCTGTTGCAGCGGACAAGGAACTGATGTGATCCCCGGCCTGTTCCATGGCCGTTTCAAGAGCGGAAAACTGATTCATGAAATCGGGTAGTGATTTCATGGCTGCAGCCTGATCCTTCGCAGCAAGATCGACCATTGCCGTGGCACTGTCGATATACTTCAAAAGAGGAACTTCGACCTTGACCAGCACGTCTTGTACGCTCTTGTCGGTTGCGAGCTTTTTGTTGGCTTCGATCATTTCCCGGAACGAGGCCTCGTGTTCCTTTAGATCAGCCTTTACCGCGTCCGTGGTGATCCCTGCCGCCGGATTGGCCGCCAGCATCGCCGCCAGCACGTCTGCGCGAAGCGCATCGTGCATCATATCCGCCTGCATGTGGTTCCGAAGCACATCCCCCGTTCGGGCAACCTCGGCGTTGTTATCTGCAAGAGTTGCGGCTGACCACAGCCCGACACCCGTGGCGCCACCGGCCAAGGCGAAAATTGCGACACTTGCAATGATGATCTTATGCTGTATCGACGCCATCGAAGCACTCCCCCGGCTTGTTTCCAATACAAAACTAGCCAAACATTCTTAATTATTTATCAACCATACATTTCTACTTAGATCACACGAAATTATATTATAATCTTCTAAAATTACTTCAGGTTGAAAGTATAATAGGATTCCGCAAGGAACAGCCGCAGTTAAAAGCCAAACGAAATAGCGTGGAAGTATCATCTCCTACTTTGATGCCCCTGCGCGGCCACCTTATGGAGCCGTATCATTCCGCTTTGGGTGCGGCATTTATCAACGGCATAGCAAAGGGCTTCGAGGAGCTCTCCCGAATCAAGAGATCCGGCTCGACCTGGATAATGCGCGGTTCGGGAAGATCCCCGCTGACGGCGATCAACTCGATGATGCGATCGACTGCCAGCTGCGACACCCGCTTCACGTCGTAATCGACGGTCGACAGCGGCGTCACCGCGAATTCGCCGAATTCGATATTGTCGAACCCGATGATGGAGATCTCGCCCGGCACCTTGATCGAGTGTTTGCTGCAATAACGCAGGACGCCGAGCGCCAGGGAATCATTCGTTGCGAAGACGGCCGTCGGCTTGACCGGACGTTCCATCAAGGCTGCCATCGCCCAGTATCCGTATTCGACGGAATGGCCTTTGGGATCAACAAAAAGCTCGGTATCGACAGCAAGGCCCGCTTCGGCATGCGCCTGAAGATAGCCAGTCTGCTTTTCGATATTGCCGAGAATGACCGCGGCATCGATCAACGCAATCTTTCTATGACCGATCGCGATCAGATGGCTGACGGCCTTGTAGGCGCCGCTCTGCTCGTCCATCGAGACCGCATCGATGCCTGCATTGGGATCGCCGACGAGAAGCACGACGGGATAGTTTCGGCTGCGCAGCTGCCTGATATGGTCGAGGCGGCGGTGACTGCAGGGGAAGATCAGCATGCCGTCGGCACGGCGCGTGCTGAAGACTTCGATCATGCGCATCTCTTCCTCGAGATTGTTGTTCGAGGTGGCAAGCAGCGTCGTATAGCCATTGCGGGCAAGCGCCAGTTCGATGCTTTGCGCCACATGGGTCAGCACCGGGTTTTCGAGATCGGTCAGGATCAGGCCGACCGACTTGGTCTCCTTGGCGACGAGCGAGCGGGCAACATCATTGGGCAGGTAATTCAGTTGTTCGGCCACTTGCTTGATCAGCTTCCGCGTCTCAATCGGGATACGGGGGCTGTTGCGCAGCGCAAGTGAAACGGTGTTGACGGAAAAACCTGTCAGCTCAGCCACATCCTTCAGCCGCGCCACAGGTTTTCCCATTGTCTTCTCCGCTTGATCGATGTCAGGCCGGCTGCCGCTGCTTGCGCAGCTCGGCGATCGCCTTGAATTGCAGGCAATCGGGATGCATCTCCATCAATTCGATCCGATTGCCGTCGGGATCTTCAATCCACGCCTGCCGATTGCCGTCAAGCCCTTGCTTGATCTCAGCCGTCAACTTAATGCCCGCAGCCTTGATACGCTCGGCCGTCCCATCGAGATCTTCGATGATGAAGCACATGTGATTGACACCATTGGCGTTCCAGCCGGGCGCACGATCATTCTCAGCGCCTGGAAAAATCTCCAGATACTGATCGTCGGTGATGCGCAAATAGACGAGCCAGGTACTGCCATCGTCGTTTTTAAGCCGCAGCATCTCGGGAAATTGGAGACGCTCGCGATAAAAATCGAGCGATACATCAAGATCCCTAACCTTGATTGCGACGTGACCGATACTTGTTATTCCACGCATTGAGTAGGTCCTTCTTCTCCATTTTTGGCCCGAGAAAATGCCTCGAATGGCCAATAATAACGCTAATACAACTTACTGATTTCAATAGGCATCATTTTCTGATCGATGGCTTTGCTCCCCTGATCAATCCCAATCCGGACCCCAATCCGGATCGATTGAGCGTGCTCCCGGCACGATGGCGTCGATCGCCGCTAGGTCTTCCGGCGTCAAGCGCAGTACCGTTGCCGCGAAATTCGAGCGGATGCGTTCCACCCGGCTGGAAGTCGGGATCGCGGCATAGCCCTTGGCAAGTCCATAGGCGATGGCGATCTGCTCTTCCGCTGCCCCATGGCGCGCGGCAATGGGTGCGAGAACGGGATGACCCGAGACGCGGCCTTGAGCGATCGGCTGATAGCACGTCACCAAAATGCCACTTTCGCTGCAGTAGTTTGCAATTTTCGTGTTTCTAAACAGCGGGTTGAGTTCGATCTGGTTGGTCGCGATCCGACCCCTGCCAATCAGCCGTTCAGCCTCTTTCAAAAGAGCAATGGTGAAGTTGGAAACACCGATCAGCCGCGTCAAGCCAAGCGCCTGCGCCTCGACGATCTGGTGCATGTAGGTTGCCAGCGGTATCCGGCCATTGGGGGCAGGCCAATGGATCAGGCATAGATCCACATGATCGACGCCGATCTGATCCAGGCTGCGCCTTAAGGACGGAACGAGCTTTCCTTCGTCGAGATTCTCGCTCGAAATCTTGGTGGTGATGAAGACGTCATCGCGCTTGAGACGGCTGCGTCGGACCGCTTCGCCGACAAAGGCTTCACTACCATAGGTTTGCGCCGTATCAAGATGCCGATAACCTACCTCTAGTGCCGCAAGGATTGCCGAAACCCCCGCCTCTCCGAGACGGCCATAAGTTCCAAAGCCGATTCTCGGAATATCCGTTGAATCTCGACCCAGACTCATGCGCTTTCTCCCCATTTTCGCGCCTACGAGAGCGATTTCGCGATGCAAAATGCAAAAGGCAGCAAAATTGCCGACTTGACGCATGAAACATCGCATGCCAGTATTAGCGCTAATACGATCTCGGCGCAAGAGGCCTTCATGCAACCAGAAGGGTGGCGGGATCAGGGGAGGAAAGAATGAAGCTACGATGGAGCCGTCTATCGCCACAGCTTGCCTTGGCTCCCGCTGCGACCATCACCCTCGTCGCATTCGCCGGCTCGATTCTCTGGACGATCTACGTCTCATTCACCGGAAGTCGCCGTCTGCCGGACTACGCGATCGACTGGTCGGACCCCTTCCGCCAATATCAGCGGCTCTATCACGACATGGGTTGGCACATTTCGCTTTCCAACCTGATCATTCTGGCGATTGGAAGCACTCTTGCAATCATCTTCGGCTTCATTCTCGCGGCAATGATCGAGCGGGAGCGGCGCGGCGAAGACGCCTTCCGGACTGTTTTTCTCTATCCGCTGGCCATATCACTGATCGTCACCGGCGTCGCCTGGCGCTGGATTCTCAATCCGCAACTCGGCCTGGAAAATTTCCTGCATCAGATCGGCCTGACGGGCATCAGCCTCAATTGGCTGGCAAGCGGCGACACCGCGATCTATGCGATCATCCTGGCATCGATCTGGCAAAGCTCCGGCTTCTACATGGCGCTGATGCTGGCGGGCCTGAAGGGGATCAACACGGAAATATGGAGTGCTGCCCGGCTCGATGGCGCGAGCCTATGGAAGGTTTATCTCGAAATCATCATCCCGATGATGAAGTTCACCTTCCTGACCTGCGCCATCCTGCTGTCGCTCGGTGTCATCAAGGCCTATGACATCATCGTCGCGATGACCAATGGCGGCCCCGGCCAATCGACATGGATGCCGGCTTATTTCACGATCAACGCCCTGACGAACAAGAACAATCTCGGCTATGCCTCGGCTGCCGCCTCTCTGATGCTCGCGATAACCGTCCTCCTCTTTCTGCCGCTCGTTCTTCTCGTCGTCTGGCAGCAGCGCGGGGCACGCAAGGGGGGCCTTGCATGAGCAACGTCAATCCCCTGCAGCTTACCGCATCCTCCGCGAAGTCCGCGCTTCGCGTCGCGCCCGAATCCGGCGCCAAGGTCATCTATCCAAGACGCAAGAAGCGCATCAAGGCACGATCGATCGCTGTTCTCGTCTTCCTCACCATGGCGGCATTGTTCTTCTGCGTGCCGCTCTATGTGCTGATCGTGACGTCCTTCAAGACGATGGATCAGATCCGGGAAGGCGCCATCTTCTCGTTGCCGCATGTCTGGACGCTCCAACCCTGGGATTACGCCTGGAACCAGGCCTGCTCCGGTCTCACCTGCGCGGGCCTCAAGGGCGGCTTCATGAATTCCGTAAAGATCCTTGTCCCCTCGCTGATTGCTTCCATCGCCATCTCGTCTGTCACGGGCTATGCGCTCGCGATGTGGAACGTGCGCTGGGCGGGGACTTTCCTCTTCGTCCTGTTTCTTTGCGCTTTCGTGCCGTTCCAGATCATCATGTATCCCTTGATCATCATCACGGTTAACCTCGGCATCTATGGTTCGATATGGGCGGTTGCCTTCATCCACACCATCCTGGCCCTGCCGGTGCTGACGCTGATTTTCCGGAATTATTACAAGGATATACCGGCCGATCTCCTCAAGGCCGCGATCATGGACAGCGGCTCCTTCTGGCGCATCTTCGGCGAGATCATTCTGCCGATGTCCGGCAACATCCTGATCGTCGTGCTTATCATGCAGATCACCAGCATCTGGAACGACTATCTGATCGGCGTCACCTTCGGCGGGCTTGGCGCCGCGCCGATGACGGTCAACCTGGCGAACATGGTGACGGTGACGACGGGAACAGCCTCCTACAATTCCAACATGGCGGCGGCGCTGCTGACCGCCATTCCACCGCTCTTCATCTACTTCGTACTCGGCAAATTCTTCGTCCAGGGCATCTCAGCAGGCGCCATCAAAGGCTAACCGGACGGACCAACGGAGGACCGCATGCCCAGTGTCTCGTTTGAACATATCGTCAAGAAATACGGTGAGCTCATCGTGCTCGACGATTTGAATCTGTCGATCGAGGATGGTGACTTCCTTGTTCTGCTCGGCCCCTCGGGCTGCGGCAAGACCACGCTCCTCAATCTGCTTGCCGGCCTCAACGACGTCTCAAGCGGCCAGATTCTGATCGGCTCGCGCGATGTCACCGATCTCGACCCGAAGGATCGCGGCCTCGCCATGGTCTTCCAATCCTATGCGCTTTACCCAACCAAGACGGTGCGAGGAAACCTGAAGTTCGGGCTGTCCGCCAGCCGCCTTTCGAAGGAAGAGGCGGAGAAGCGGATTGCCTGGGCGGCCGACATGCTGCAACTCGGGGCACTGATGGATCGCAAACCGGCGCAACTCTCCGGCGGACAACGCCAGCGCGTCGCCATCGGCCGTGCGCTCGTCAAGCACGCCGGCGTGCTCCTCTTCGACGAACCGCTTTCCAATCTCGATGCCAAGTTGCGCACCGAAATGCGGATGGAGATCAAGAAGCTGCATGAAGAGCTCAATCCGACCGTTGTCTATGTGACCCACGACCAGATCGAAGCCATGACGATGGCGACGAAGATCGCCATCATGAACGGCGGCGAGATCCAGCAATTCGGATCCCCGGATGAGGTCTATGAAAAGCCCGCCAATCTCTTCGTTGCTGGCTTCATCGGATCGCCGGCGATGAACCTGTTCAATGTGGATATCGGAGCCGCAAATGGAGAGGTTGTCGGTACCTTCTCGACGGGGGAAACGATCACCCTTTCGGACTACCCGTTCGAAAAGCCGCCGCAACCGGGATCCAAAGCAGTCGTCGGCCTGCGGCCGGAGCATTTCGCCAGGCCAGAGGAAAAATCGAGCGAAAACGCGTTTGCGATCGAAGTGCCGGTGCGCGCGGTCGAGCGCACAGGCTCGGATGCCATCCTGTCGTTGAATTTTGCCGGCGGGTTGCTGGCCGTCCGCGCCGAGCCCGATCGCGCGGCCGGTATGAAAGCCGGGCAAATGGTCTCCGTCCGCTATCCGAAAACCAAGATCAATCTCTTCGATGCCCGGACCGGGCAGCGCATGTAACGTCCTTGTCATTTTTCATTGGGAGGAAAGATATGTTCAAGACGCTGAAGTTAGGCATCGGTGCCGGGCTGGTGGCTGGCATCATGGTGGCATCCGCCTCGGCTGAGGATCTCGTGATCTACCAGGATTGGTCCTCGCCGGCGGAAGTGGCCGCGCTGAATGTCCTCAAAAAGGCGGCGGCGGCGAAGGGGATCAACTGGATCGACATCAGCATCCCTCATGATACCGGCTCGAACGTCAATCTTCTCAATCTCGTGACCGGCGGCAACCCGCCCAACGTCTTTGTCGAGAACAGTCCTGGTGTCTATCGAGACCTGACGAAGATGGGTCTTGGCCATCCGCTGACCCAACTCTTCACATCCATCGGCGCTGCCGATCATTTTCCTGCCTCTGTGAAGAAATCAATCACGGTCGACGGCGAACTGATGAAGATCCCACTCGGCATACAGATGGACGGAATGGTCTATTACAACATGGATGTGGCCAAGAAGGCCGGTGTCGACCCGACCAAATGGGATTCGCTGGACGCGATGTTTGCAGACTTCCCGAAGATCAAGCAGGCCGGCTTCGTGCCCCTGGCGCTTGGCGCACAACAATGGCAGGTCGGCTACCTCATGCATGCCCTGGTCGCCACGCTCGGTGGCCAGGATGTCTACATGAAGGTCTATGGCGAGAAGCCGGATCGCGCGGCCCTGGATTCGCCCGCCATGCGCGATGTCTTCACCTGGCTGCGCAAGTTTCAGCAGGCCGCCGATTCCGGTTCGGTCAATCGCGATTGGAACATGACCACCAATACGGTGATCACGGGCAAAGCCCTGATGCAGATCCATGGCGACTGGATGAAGGGCGAATGGGTTGCCGCCGGCAAGCGCGCGAACCAGGATTTTGGCTGCATCCCGATCCCGGGCGCCAAAGCCTATGCCGTCAGCGTCGATTCCTGGGGCATCCTCGGCAAACAATCGCCGGCCAAGGATAAGGCCGAGCTGGACTTTGCCGCGACGATCGTCGACCCAACGGTCAATACGGACTTCGCGGTCGCTAAGGGGTCGACACCCATCCGTAACGATGTAGACGCCTCGAAGCTGGATAGCTGCTCCCAGGAAGTCCTGACAATGCTGAAGGACCCGGACAAGCAGGTTCAGAACCCGCATTCGATGACCGATGCCGACTGGCTGGCAGCCACCTGGGAAGTCGCCTTCAATTTCTGGAGCGACCCTTCCATGTCGGTCGACGATGCCATCAAGCAGCTCCAATCCGGCTACGACACCATCGTGCAATGAGCCTTCCAGGACTGCCGATCGCGGCCCGACAAAGGTCGGGTCGCAAAACCGCCTCCAAGACTGAAAGGTATTCCCAATGACAACGTCCCTGCTCGATGAAGATCGGGTCTTCCAAATCTGCTTTGTGACCGACGATGTGCAGAAATCCGCAAAATGGTTCTCCGACTTGACCGGCAAGCCAATTCCGCCGGAGGGCAAGGCAGCCGATCCGGAGGAGGCCAAGGCAATCTATAACGGCATGCCGGCTGCCGTTGGCTGCCGCATCATCATGTTTGAATTCGGCAATATCGATTTCGAATTCCTACAGCCCGGGCCGGAAAAAAGCGCCTGGCGCGATCTGCTAGAGGCCAAGGGGCCTGGCTGCCACCACATCGCGTTCAAGACACGCAACCTGACGAAGAGAAATGCCTTTTTGGAAGCGCAGGGACACAAGCTTCTGCAGCGCGGCGAATTCCAAGGCGGCCATGGCCGATATGCCTATTACGATACGATGCCGCAGCTCGGCGCCCTGGTCGAGCTTCTCGAATTCGATGCCGACAAGGAGCCGCAGCCCTGACCGAACGATCGAGCGTCCTCGAAGACTCGCACTCGGTCGCCAATGAAAGCCGTATCCGATGAGCTATAAGATTGCCTATCAACTCTATTCGTCGCGCAATTTTCCACCGCTTGCCGCTCAGCTTCCGATCTTAAAGGGCATGGGCTATGACGCGATCGAGCCTTGGCTGCCTGCCTATGAGGCCGATCCCGTTCTTTTCCGCCGGCAGCTGAACGATGCGGGCCTCGCCTGCTATGGCTTCCATATGCCACTGGCCGGCCTTGTGAACGAGCCCAATCGTTACCTCGATATCGCCGAAACACTTGGCGCCACCTACCTTATCCCGCCCTTCGTGCCGAAGGAGGAAAGGCAGGAAACGACCGATTTCTGGAAAGGAATCGGCGGAAAGCTGGCGGCAGGAGCTGACAGAGCCGGAACACGCGGTCTCAAGGTCGTTTGGCACAATCACGATTTCGAATATTTCCCCCTGCCCGACGGCTCCCGGCCGATCGATCACATTCTCGGACAAAGCGACGCGGTTCTCTTCGAAATCGACTGCGGCTGGATCACCCGCGCAGGCGCGGACCCAGCTTCCGAACTTCAGCACTATGCCGACCGCATCGCATGCATCCAGGTGAAGGATACGGCACCCTCTGGAACGGTCGAGGATGACGGCTGGACTGCGACCGGCGACGGCATTATCGACTGGCAGGCGCTCGTGCCGCTATTTCGGAAGACCTCCGCCGACCACATCGTGACCGAGCATGACAATCCTTCCGACTGGGAACGCTTCGCGCGCCGATCGATTGACTATCTCCGGGTTCTTGGGTTGTAGCGGTCATGAAGATCGTCGACATCAAATGTGCAGTCATCGGACGCAGCCCAGTTCTCCGGATCATCACCGACCAGGGCGTTGATGGATACGCCCAGGCGGAAACCTGGAAACCGTTCCTCAAGCCACATATCTTAAGTTTTCGCGACAACCTGATCGGTTGCGACCCGACAGACGTCGAACGCACGATGATGAAGATCCGCCAGCGCGGCGGCTTCAAGCCCTGGGGCGCGGCCGTCAGCACGATCGAAATGGCGCTGTGGGATATTGCCGGCAAGGCGGCCGGCGTACCGGTCTACAAGCTGCTCGGTGGAAAGGTCCGCGACCGGGTCCGCGTCTACAATGGTGCAGTCCGCCTTCCCCTTACCGGCTATGGCCCGGAAGACTATGCTGAAAATACCAGGGCCATGGTGGAGAGTGCCGAAGGCTTTACTATTATCAAGCAGCCGATCGGCTTCCACAGCCCGATGGCCCGGACCATTCCGGACTTCTTCTATGGCGACCCGGAAGCCGGCAAAGTCCATGGAACCCACGATCGCGGCATGCTGACGGAACGCGGCCTGAAGCATCTGGTCGAATGCGTTGCCGCCATGAAGGACGTGACGGGGGATCGCGTCGGACTGGCGCTCGATTGCGGCCCGGGTTTCACCCTTCCCGACGCCATCCGCTTTGCCCGCGCTGTCGAACCCTTCAATCTCGTCTGGCTCGAGGACCTGTTGACCGGCGATTATTCGCCTTTCGTCAATCCGGATATTTATCGCGACCTTACGATCTCGACGACGACGCCGATCCATACCGGCGAGCAGATCTATCTCCGGCAAAACTTCAAGCCGCTGATCGAAGGCAAATGCGTCAATATTATCGGCCCCGATCCGGGCGATATCGGTGGCATCGCCGAGCTCAAATGGGTTGCCGAACATGCCGATCTCCATGGCGTGTTGATGGCGCCACACGGTACGGCCAATGGCCTGCTCGGTCTTGCCGCGCTGGTCCAGGTCTCGGCTGTTCTGCCGCACAACTTCATTGCCTTCGAATACCCGGTTGGCGATCCCGACTGGTGGTACGAGATCGTCGAGGGGCTACCGCATCCCGTCGTTCAAGATGGACATATCAGGGTCTGGGACAGGCCGGGAATGGGCGTCAGCCTGATCCCTGAGAAGGCGAGCCGCTATCTGGCACCCGAGGATGCCGACTTCTTCCGCTAAAGCATGAACACGATGAGGGATTTCCCATGACAAGCGAACTGGCAATCTACGACTTGGAAGGCGGCGCGGTGACGACCGTCTTGACGACACCGGAGCTGATCGAAGCGCCGAATTGGACGCCCGACGGCAAATGGCTCGTGATCAACGGCGGCGGCAGGCTATTTCGCGTCGATCCCCACGCGCCCGAAATGATCGAGATCGACACCGGCTTTGCCAAGGACATCAACAATGACCACGGCATTTCGCCCGATGGAACATTGATCGTCATCAGCGATTCTACGGAGGCAGGATCGAGCGCCATCTATTCCCTCCCCTTCGCCGGCGGCACGCCTCAACGGATTATTGAGAAGGTGCCGTCCTACTGGCACGGCTGGTCGCCAGACGGCAAAACGATCGCCTATGTCGCCAACCGCAATGGCACCTACCAGGTGTACACCTGCCCGATCACAGGCGGCGCCGAAACGCAAGTCACCTCAGCCTTCGATCATTGCGATGGCCCGGACTTCACGCCGGACGGCCGATGGATCTGGCTCAACGGCGAAAAGAACGGCGAGGTTGCCCTGTGGCGCATCAGGCCCGATGGCAGCGACGCGCAGAAAATGACCGAAGACGAGCGCGTCAACTGGTTTCCCCACCCCTCGCCCGATGGACGCCATATCCTCTACGTCGCGTATGAACATGGGGTCAAAGGTCACCCTCGCGACCACGAAGTGGAGCTGCGTATGATGCCTGCGGAAGGTGGACCGGCAAGGACATTGCTCCATCTCTTCGGCGGACAGGGCACGATCAATGTCCCCTGCTGGGCGCCGGACAGCAGACGATTCGCTTTCGTCCGCTTCCACAAGGCGGCATAGAGCAGCCCTGGCATTCCATGTCGGCAACTCATATCGCGCGGTTGGAATGACCATCAATCAGCAGCGAACATCGGCACCGTGATGTAGAACAGCGATTGGTCTGAATTCGAGGCCGCATGCCACCAGCACGGTGTGGCCGGGCTGGTGGCGATGGTAGCCGATCATATCGACGGGGCCACCGCATCTGCTATGTCAAAGCTCACGATTTCGGCCCTCCCCCTCAAATCTACGCGGCAACAGAAAAGCTCAGCCCGCCGGTGATCACGTTAGTCGATGCGAACCCTCTTCGCTAAGGGGCAGGTAATTCCTGGCCTGATCGGCAATCCGAATATTCCATCGGCACACTGGTTGCGGCGCCATTCCTGGCGCGTCGCAAGCAGCTCTTGCCGAAGCAGCTTTGTCGGAGCAGATTGCGGCGACAACGGAGATACATGCATGACACAGGACGATGCTTCAGGCTCTAACGTGGGCGCTATCGCGCCTCGCTGGACATCCAGCGCGAAGAGCGGTGTTGGCACGGCGCTCTCATCGGCGTGCCGCATATGGTTCACGCTCAGCCACGGCATCCTCAACGAAGTCTATTTTCCGCGCGTCGATTGCGCCTGTACGCGCGACCTTGGCCTGATCGTCACCGGTCCGGACGGCTATTTTTCCGAGGAAAAGCGCGATACCGAAAGCATTGTTACGACGATAGAGGACGGCGTTCCGGCCTATCGGCTCGTCAACACGGCACTTGATGGGCGCTACCGGATCGTCAAGCGCATCATCGTCGATCCGGTGCGCAACAGCTTACTTCAGCAAATATCCTTCGAAGCGTTGCAAGGGTCGGTCCACGACTATCGCCTCTATGTGCTTGCCGCCCCGCATCTGGTCAATGCCGGCAGCGGCAACACCGGCTGGGTTGGCGATTACAAGGGCACGCCGATGCTCTTTGCGACGGGCAAAGGTGGTATCTCGCTGGCGCTAGCCGTTAGCGACGGATGGCGGACGGCGTCCGCCGGCTATGTCGGCATTTCCGACGGATGGCGTCAGTTGCAGGATGCCGGCCAATTGGACCCGCGCGTCACTCATGCCGCTAACGGCAACGTCGCGCTAACAGGCGAAATCGATCTTGCGGCCGGCAGCGACACCTTCCTTCTGTCGCTTGGCTTCGGAAACCGTCCCGAGGAGGCGGGCTACAACGCGCTTGCCAGCCTGCAGGCCGGCTACGAGGATGCCGAGCGTTCCTACGTCGCCGACTGGCGGACATGGCAGAGCACTCTATTACCGCTGGATGAACCGAGAGCGCCGCCGCCCGAGGTCAATCGCTACCGGATATCGACGGCCGTTCTTGCCACGCACCGGCCTTTGTCCTTCGAGGGGCCGGCCGTCGCCTCACTGTCTATCCCGTGGGGCTTTGCCAAGGGCGATGAGGATCTCGGAGGCTATCATCTGGTCTGGCCACGCGATCTCGTCGAGACGGCCGGCGGCTTCCTTGCGGCTGGCGCCCCGCAGGATGCGCTCCGTATCCTTGCCTATCTTCGGACGATCCAGGAGGCAGACGGGCACTGGCCACAGAACGCCTGGCTCGACGGTGTGCCCTACTGGACCGGCATACAGATGGATGAATGCGCCTTTCCGATCCTGCTGGCCGACGCGCTGCGCCGCGAAGGAGCGCTCACCGGCGATGCGCTCTTGTCCTATGTTTCGATGGTCGAACGAGCGGCGCGCTATGTCGTCGTGAACGGTCCGGTAACGGGTGAGGACCGCTGGGAGGAGGATGGCGGCTTCTCTCCCTTCACGCTTGCTGTCGAGATCGCCGCGCTGCTCGCCGCTGCCGACATTCTGGAGATTGCCGGCCAAAACCACAATGCCGAATATCTCAGGCAAACGGCCGATGCCTGGAATGACCAGATCGAGCGCTGGACCTATGTCGGCGCCGATGCCGCTAGTGCCGGTCTTGGGGTCAAGGGCTATTATGTACGCATCGCCCCACCCGAGATCGCCGACGGCGCCTCGCCTGCCGATGGTTTCGTGCCAATCAAAAACCGCCCGCTCGCGGAATCGTTTCTGCCGACGGCCCGCGTCGTCAGCCCGGATGCTTTGGCGCTGGTTAGGTTCGGATTGCGTGCCGCCGACGATCCACGCATCCTTGACACCGTTAGGGTTATCGACGCGCAGCTCAAATGCGATCTGCCGCAAGGTCCGCTCTGGTATCGCTATACGGGCGACGGCTATGGCGAGCATGCCGACGGCGGCCCATTCGACGGTATCGGCATCGGTCGCCCGTGGCCATTGCTCGCCGGCGAACGAGCCCATTATGAACTTGCTGCCGGCAGACCGAAAGCAGCCATCGCATTGCTTAGCGCTCTTGAAGGCTCTGCAGGACCGGGCGGGCTACTGCCCGAGCAAGTATGGGACCAGCCTGACATACCCGAGCGAGGCCTTGTTTTCGGCGAACCGTCCGGCAGTGCGATGCCGCTCGTCTGGGCGCATGCCGAACACATCAAGCTGCTGCGTTCGCTGAGAGACAATGCCGTTTTCGACATGCCGCCACAGGGCGTCGAGCGCTATATCAAAAACAAGACCACCGCGCCTTTCGTGCTCTGGCGCTTCAACAACAAAACATCGCAGTTTTCTGTCGGCAAGCGTCTCCGGATCGAAGTGATGGCGCGGGCGGTGGTGCGCTGGAGTTCGGATGGTTGGGAAAGCGCAAGCGATACCACAACCCGCCAAAATGGCTTCGGCATCGATGTTGCGGAGCTTGCGACTGAACGGCTGCCAAAGGGCACGGTGATCGCCTTCACCTTCTATTGGCCTGACACCGACCACTGGGAGGGAGAGGATTTCTCAGTCGTCGTGGCTGACGGCGACGCGTAAACGTCACTAACAACAAACCTACCGAAAGGGGAGACGCACCGTGAACGAAAAACCCGAATCTCTCGCGCACACAACGCCGATCGCGCCGAAGGATCTGTCGTGCTGGCAATCGATCTTGGCGGTTCGCATGTCAAAACGCGTCTGAGTTCTGGCAGCGACCGGCGGGCAGCCGTCTCCGGTGTGGCAATGTCCGCGCAAAAGATGGTCGAAGCAGTCAAAGAGCTTACCGCCGACTGGCGATACGACGTCATCGGTATGGGATATCCCGGCCCGGTCACCGACAACAGACCGGCAGCGGAGCCGCACAATCTGGGGGCCGGCTGGAAGGACTTCGATTTTTCAGCCGCTTTCGGCAAGCCTGTCAGGCTCGTCAACGACGCAGTTTTGCAGGCAATCGGCAGCTATGAGGACGGCAACATGCTGTTTATTGGGCTCGGCACGGGGCTGGGTTCGGCAATGATCGTCAAGCACGTCTGCTTGCCCATGGAACTTGCACATCTGCCCTACAAAAAGGATGAGACGTTCGAGGACCTCGTCGGCGAGCGTGGCCTCGTGAAATATGGCAAGAAGAAATGGCGCAAGTCGGTCGAGAAGGTCGTCGGCAGGTTGCAAGCGGCACTGCTGCCGCATGAAACTGTCATTGGTGGCGGCAATGTCGACAAGCTCGAGAAGCTGCCCGACGGCTGCCGCGCCGGCGACAACGAGAATGCATTTCTTGGCGGCTTTCGCCTATGGAAGGACGAAAGCCTGAGATTTTAGGCTGGATCCGGCATGGGTTGCCGCCTGCGCCTCAGTCTCAAAAACAACGGAGATCGGAGATCGTCGATCGTGTTCCTTCGATCTGCGAGGGTAGAACGGCTTCCTTCCTGGCATGCATATAAAGAAACAGCTCTCGACGCGGAACGGCATCGTGAGATATCGTCCAGCCGTCCGAGAGCTCGCTCCGCCAAGCTAAGCAGCGACAAAGAAGGGGAGAATTTCATCAAAACCCTACCTTAATGGCTGAAATCTCCGGAAAATGGGAAACTCTTGAAGAGTTTCGGATTGTTGATAGTAAAGTACACGCGCTATAAGGTCGGTGCGCGAGCTAGATGGCCGTGGAAGTGAAGAGGAAATACGATGCCTACAGGTACTGTGAAATTTTTCAATGAAGACAAGGGATTTGGCTTCATTACTCCAGAGAACGGAGGAACGGATGTGTTCGTTCACGTTTCCGCTCTACAGCGGGGCGGTTCTCTCAGAGAAGGTGAGAAGGTTAGCTACGAATTGGGCCAGGACCGGAAGACCGGAAAGTCGAAGGCTGAAAACGTCAGCGTGCTCTGATCGCATGAGCTAGCAGACCCGCCGCGGATTTAGCCTGCTTCATGATTGGAACAGGCTAAATCAACCCCGTTGCTTGAGTGGAATCGAATCAGCGGCTCCGGCGTGCAGACAACAACTATTTCAGAATCCGGCCCGACATGGTGCCGCTTTCTTTTGTCCTGCTCTCCGAGCATGCCCGCGTTGTTCCCATAATCGCGGGATTTTTGCGTAGTTTCGCTGCAAGGCCGTCCGCGCAGTCGTCACTGCGCCATGATGCCCACCGCGGCGCCCTCAACCCTCTGCGGTATCGACCAACCCAGCTGCGACATCGCGTGAGCATTCTTCGATGTCCTGTATCGCGCGCCGGCGATCAGCTCGGCGCCTCACGAGAGCGGTTCCCACAGGAGGAACGCCAATCTCGATATATCTGATGGCGGGATTGGAATAGTAGCGCTCAAGGCGCTCGCCAACGATGACGACGGCCTCGCCTGATTCGACGACCGCAAGACATTCCCTAATCGTTGTCACGATTGGCCCGCGCGCAATCGGCTTGCCGGAGGGCGTGTGGTCAGGGAAATGGATCGCCGCCCAAGCTCCCAACTGATGATTGTCCGGTAATGTCGGCAAGGTCTCGAACGCGAGCTCCTCCGGATCGATCAGGTCTCGGTCGCACAGCCTGTGATCGGCAGGCACGACCAGCTTCTTCTTCTCCTCGAATAGAACGGCGCATTGCACCAAGCCATCATGGGAAAGCGGAAGTCTGCAGAACGCTGCATCGACCTTGCCCAGTGCAACCGCTTCGAACTGATCCAGCAGCGAAAGCTCCACCCAGTCGACATCGATATGGAACTTGCTCCTGAGATGTCTGACAAATGGCAGGGTGTACTCATAAAGACCACCACCGAGGAAACCGATCCGCAGCCGGCCCGCCTGGCCAAGAGCGGTTTTCCTGCAATCATCCAGCGTGGCGCGGAGGACCAGGGCGGCGGGTTCTACGCCGAGACGAAACTTCTCGCCAAGGGGCGTCAGCTGGACGCGTCTGCTCGTTCGCACGAAGAGCTGCCCGCCCAATTCTTTCTCCAACGAGTGTATCGCTTCGGAGACGGAGGATTGTGCGAGGGACAGCCTCTCCGCCGCTTTTCCGAAATGTAGATCCGTAGCGACCGCCAGGAAGCAATCGATCTGCCGTAGTTCCACGCCGATCCCCGCATGAACCGATTGATCATATTTACCGATTGAATGCCACTCTACGCTTCGGGGATGCAGCTCGCAATCTGGCAACTATCTTGCGGCAGCTTCATCATGACAGCCATGGCCGATTAATCGGTTCTACCGATCGAATGTATGGGAAACGCCGCTTGTTCGGGCGGAAGCCAATAAAATATCACTGATGACCTCACGAGACTTGGGCGCTCCTGCTTTCCATCGTCTCGTAAAAAACTGGGCGCCATCGCCAGAGGAACCAGAATGACCCAACATAGTCAGCAAAGCGCTCCGTCGCCGGTGGCCAACTATGCTGAGCGCGATGAGAACATAAGCTGTTCGTCCTATGCTGTCCTGCGCAAGCTGGCTGGGCTTCCGCAGGATTTATTCGCGGACTACTGGCGTGATGTCCTCGGGCCGCTCTGCGCGCGACTTCCTGGTGTGGGCTACTACGTGCAGCACCACTTTTCTCGGGATCACCGGGCAAATCTCTGGCCTCTGCCGGACGGCGTTCGCCGCATGGACGTCGTGCTCGACGGCGCCGCTGAAATCGGCTTCGCCGACATCGCCGGTCTGAACCGCTATGCTGAGGCGAGCCCCATGCTGTTCAGAGACGTGTTCCATTTATTTGAGCACATCGTTGCCTATAGTCTGCCTCGGGGGTCACATACGCTGGTTGATCGCGAGACCGACGGCATTCCCAACGGGCCGGACCGGCTGTACCGCCTGCATTTGCATCTGAACGGCGGGTCCGGCGACGGATTCCGGCCCTGGCTGTCGGATTGGGCGCGACAACTGGCATCGGCGCCGGCAGTGCAAATTACGCCTGCATCTGCCGGAACCCTACGACAACGATCGCCCGTCGCCGCCCTCGCCCCACGGCGATCATCAGGTTAGTGGCGAACGCAAGGACATCGGTGTCATCGAGATCAGTTTCGCGAGTGCGTTCACCGCACGGGAATTCTGGGAAAGCGAAGCCTATCGCGCAACTGTCGAGGAACAGCGCAGGCACCTCCGCTCTGTCGGCGCATTTCTGGTGTCTGGTATCTACACATATGTCCGCGACGGCGTGATCACCACCGCCGGTTTGAGAGGCAGCCGGACTGCGGAGCTCATCGAACGAATAGGTGCCGTCAACCAGACCCGGGATGAGGTGACGCGGCTCTTCGTACAGGACCCTCATCGGCAGCCCAACTGAACCCGGCATGGGGCTCGAACCTCCACCGGCGAGCTATGTGCCAAGCCGAGCGTTTCATGACCGGAGCTCGGGCCGTTCGCCAACATTACAAATCGACACGCCCAGCAGAGAGAATGAATCATGGGTAAATTGCAAGGGAAAGTGGCTGTCATTACCGGAGGCACTCAAGGCATCGGCCTTGCCACGGCAAAACTCTTCGCCAGCGAGGGCGCTTATGTTTTCATTACCGGCCGCCGCCAGAAGGAACTCGAAGAAGCGGTAGCGTTCATAGGCGGCAACGTCACTGGCGTTCAAGGCGACGTCGCAAAGCTGGCCGACCTCGATCGTCTCTACGAGAGCGTCAACGCGAAGGGCCGAATTGATGTCCTCTTCGCCAATGTCGGGCTTGGCGGTTTCGTCCCGCTGGGAAGCATCACCGAGGAATACTATGACAAGACCTTCGACACCAACGTCAAGGGGCTGCTCTTCACGGTACAGAAGGCGCTGCCGTTTCTGAACGATGGCGCCTCCATCATCCTGACCGGCTCAGCCGCGGCCGCCAAAGGCACTCCGAGCTTCGGCGTCTATGCCGCAAGCAAAGCGGCTGTTCGCTCATTCGTGCGAACCTGGACCGTGGAACTGAAGGACCGGCGCATCCGCTCAAACGTTCTGAGTCCCGGGCCAGTCGTGACGCCGCAGGCGGAGCTCCAGCCGCCCGAAACCATCGCGCGCATCGTGTCCACCGTGCCAATGGGCCGCATGGCGCAGCCCGAAGAGATCGCCAAGGTCGCGCTCTTTCTGGCCTCGGACGATGCCAGCTTCGTCACGGGGATCGAACTGTTCGCCGATGGCGGCAGAGCGCAAGTCTGACGGTCGATCACATGTGGACAGCTCTCGGCGAGAGCTTCGGAAAGCAGTTCACGAAAGTTGTCGATCGGCCATCGCGCCGACGACGGCCAACCGCAAGAGGAAGACGCAAATGATCAAAAACCTACCCGCTTTCGGGCATCGACCATGAGAATGGAGGATCTAACGGGCAAGGTCGCCGTCGTAACCGGCGCCTCGAGCGGGATTGGCGAAGCGGCAGCGCGGCTGCTCGCCGCGGAGGGGGTGCACGTCATCCTTTCCGCTCGGCGTCGAGAGCGGATCGAAGCGTTGGCGCAAGAGCTGGGCGACAAGGCAACCGCCGTGGTCGCCGACGTGACGGATGCGGATCAGGTACACGCCCTCTTCGACACGGTTCGCGCGCGCTTCGGCGGCCTCGACCTTCTCTTCAACAACGCGGGACTCGGCGTCTTCGGCCGGTTCACGGATAGCACGCCCGAGGACTGGCGCCGGATGATCGACGCCAATATCTACGGTGTCCTCAACTGCACGCATGCCGCCATCCCGCTGATGAAGGAACGGCCCGGTGCGATGATCTCCTCGGTGTCGAGCACCGGCGGCCGATACGGTATCGAGGGATGGTCCGTCTATAGCGCAACCAAGTTTGCGATCGTCGGATTCCATGACGCACTCCGCAAGGAATTGGGATTGGAGGGGATCCGCGTGTCGGTAATCGAACCAGGCGCCGTGTGGACCGAGTTCGGCCACAATGTGCCCGAGGAGGCGCTTCGGGAGCGGCGCGCCAACCTCGATGCTCTCACCGCCGCCGATGTCGCACAGGCTCTGGTCTATGCCTTCGCGCAGCATCCACGCGTCTTGGTCGAGGAGATCCTCGTGCGGCCTGTCAAACAGGTCGCCCCCTAGAGAGGGCGATCTCTTAGCGCCGGGTCATCGCGATGATCGGGAGCTCTTGTGACCGCTCATGCGGATGATCCTCATCGAACATAAGGAGTCGTGCCATGTCACGCACGTTGCAGCTTTACCACGCCGCCGGTTCGCCCAATTCGCGGCGCGTCCGGGTTTTCCTGGCCGAGAAGGGTCTCGAGCTGACGCTGATTCCCGTCGATCGTGGCGCCGGCGAACAACACTCGGAAGCTTATCGGGCGATCAATCCGCGCCGCGTGGTGCCGTCCCTGATGCTCGAAGACGGCACCACCATTGGCGAGGTACCGGCCATCATGCGCTATCTCGACGAGGCCTTTCCCGAAACGCCTCTGCTAGGCGCTACGCCCAAGGACAAGGGCTTGGTCGCGATGTGGGAGCGCCGCGCGGAGCTGGAAGGCTTCGCGGCGGTGATGGAGGGCGTACGCAACAAGAGCGCTGGGCTGAAGGGCCGCGCCATTGCCGGCCCGCACGGCTATGAGCAAATCCCGGCATTGGTCGACCGCAGCGTGCTGCGTGTGAAGAACTTTCTCAGTGACCTGAACGAGCGGCTCGAGCAGGTGCCCTTCATCGCCGGCGACCAGTTTTCGGCAGCAGACATCACAGCGCTGGTGACGATCGATTTCGCAAGAGCGCTCGACGTGTCAGTCCCCGACGAGCACCGGTCGCTGAAACGCTGGTACGAGGCGATATCGGCTCGGCCCAGCATGAAAGCATGATCCGGAGTGCTCAGCTTTCCGGCCGGCATGCGTTCGTCGGCCGGAAAACAGCAAATGCGTCAGAACGACCCCAATCGAATATTGAACCAGTCACGGAGAGATCATGTTGCGCATCATCAAGTTTGCGAAAGCCGGTGGGCCGGAAGTCCTCGAATTCATCGAAATGGAAGTTCCAGCTCCCGGCCCCAGTGAAGTTCGTATCAGAGTTAAGGCAATCGGTATCAACCGCGCCGAATCAATGTGGCGCAATGATAAATATGTCGAATCCCCAATATTCCCGGCCGGCCTTGGATATGATGCGGCGGGTGTTGTCGATGCCGTGGGCAAGGACGTTACCGGTTTTGCCGTGGGCGACATCGTCAGCACGATCCCAGCATTTTCCCTGAATAAATACTCCACTTACGGAGAGGTCATTCTTGCCCCCGACCACGCGGTCGTCAAACACCCGGAATCGCTTTCATTCGTCGAAGCGGCGTCGGTTTGGATGATGTTTCTGACGGCCTACGGCGCGCTCGTCTTTGACGCTCAAGTGAAAGCAGGCGATTTCGTCATTATCCCCGCTGCATCAAGCAGCATCGGCTTGGCGGCGATTCAAATCGCCAATTATGCCGGTGCGACGCCTATCGCGCTGACGCGCACTTCGGAAAAAAGGCAGCGGCTGCGCGAGGCCGGTGCACCGCATGTCATTGCAACTCAGGAGCAGGACATGCTTGCCGAGGTGATGCGCATCACGCAGGGCAAAGGCGCGCGCGTTGTCTTCGATCCCGTCAGCGGCCCGGACTTTCCCAAGCTGATCGCCGCGCTGACCTTTCAGGGGATCGCCTACGTCTATGGCGCATTGAGCGAGGATGAGACCACGATCCCTGTGCTGGAGGTGATCCGGAAGATGCCTGCGATCAAGGGATACAGCATCCGATTGGTGACGGGCGACGCGGAGCGGCGGAAGGTTGCGATCGAGTACGTCACCAAGGGCCTCGCGAGTGGCGCACTCAAGCCAATCATCGATCGGATTTTCAAGTTCGACGAGATGGTGGAAGTGCACCGGTATCTGGAGAACAGCGGCCAATTCGGCAAGATCGTCGTTACCGTTTGAACCTGCGCCAAAGGAGAATGAAGTGATGCAGACAATCGAGGAAAAGAATAAGGCTTTCGTACTGGAAGCCTTCGAAACGCTTTTCAATAAAAGGGACTACGCCGCTGCCGAACGTTTCTGGTCTCCAAACTACATTCAGCACAGCGCGCACATTGAACCGGGTCGGGAGGGCCTCTTCAACCTCGTACGCGGCCTGCCGAACAATCTTCGCTACGAGCACGGGCTGGTCCTCGCCGAGGGCGACTACGTCATCCTCCACGGACGTTTCTCGGGCATTGGGGGGCCGGCGGCGTACATCGCGGCCGATATCGTCCGAATCGAAGACGGGCGCCTTGCCGAGCATTGGGACGTGCTCCAGGACGAGGTAACGCAGGCAGAGTCAAAAAGTGGGCTGCCGATGTTCACCGGATAACGAGGAACGGGCCGCCGATCCGAATACCGTCATCACTCGCCATATTGCGGGGCAAACGACAGAGCAGCCTGGAGATGTTGCGTCATAAGCTGGGCCGCGCGCGCGCGCTGTCCCGATGCTATCGCATCCAGGATCGCAACATGTTCCCGGCACCAATCCTTCACTCGCCTGCGATTAGTGTAGCCCCCGAATTCCAGCAATCGCCGCAACCTGTTCTGCTGCTGGATAGATTGCAGGAAGAAGACGTTGCCGCTGAACTCGGCGATCATTTCATGGAACTGCGCGTCCGTATCGAACAACTGGCGGGGATTTACGGAGGTAATGTCGGGATGCGCCTCCAGATAGAGATGCTGAAGACGCGATCGTTCCAGGGCGGCAGCATCGTGGCGAAAGGTGCTGAGCAGCAGTCCGGCGGGCTCGATGGTCGCGCGGAAATCGTAGCTGTTGCGCAGGGCCACCTGGGTGTCGAGGGTGGGCAGGAAGGTCCAGCCCCTGCCGCTGTTTCGCGCCAGTAATCCGTCATTCACCAGATGGGTCAGGGTTCGCTGCAGGAGGATGCGGTCCACGTCGAAACGACGCGCGATTTCCGACTGCGTGAAGGTTTCCGGGAGCGCGCCGGAAAGGCGGTCCTCTACAATCCGCGAATAGAGATCCTGATCGGCTGTCGCCGGCACCTCCACCTCCACTCGCAGCAGTTCCTCCGGCAATACCTTCAAAAAAAATCCCTGGTTCCTGCGTGCCTCCACGATACCGCGCTCCGCGAGCAAAAGCAGCGCAGAACGAACCGGTGTCCTCGACACGCCGATCAGATCGCCAAGCTGCTGTTCACGCAGATGATGCCCCGGTTCGAACCGCGCATTGCGGGCGAGATCGAGAATCTGATTTGCAAGGCGATACCGACCCTGACGTGGAGCGCTGGCCATGAGGCTTTCCATTTTTGTACGAAACCATACAACTAGTACAACAAGAATACCGACATCGACAACATGAGGAATCCGCTTAAAGCCTGAAACTCACGACTTTCAAAGGGAAAGCAAGTGGTTATAGCCTCAGCGGCTGCGTAAATTTTCCGGCGTCTTATGGTGTTCGTTCAAAAAATCACCAATACGCATATTATTTATGCAATTTTGAGAGTGCCTATTTTTCGTCTTCCGCGCTTGACTCTTTTGATGGCAGCATTGTACCGTTGTATTCAATCAGAGCAATTATAGCTCGATCAAACAAGAGGGAACTGCCATGCTTCGATCTTTCATGACTGCATTCGCCCTGCCCCTGATCCTCGTGCATTCCGTCGTTGCGGCCGATCTTCCAAAGTCGGGTCTCGTCGAGAGTGGATCCGTCACCTATGGTGTCGCAGCGACATTCGCGCCATTTGAATTCCAGAAGGATGGGGTACTGTCCGGCTTCGATATCGACCTGATCGCAGCGCTGGCAGCGAAACTCAGCGCGAAGCCAGTACCGATGAACATGGAGTTCAAAGGGCTGATCCCGGCGCTTCTCTCCAGCCGGATCGATATCATCAACTCGGCCATGTACATCAATGACAAGCGCGCCGAGCAGGTCGATTTCATTCCCTATATGAAAATCGGCAATCAGGTGATCGTTCAGGCCGGCAATCCGGCCAAGATTACCGGCCGGGACGATACGCTTTGCGGCAAGACGATCGCCGTCACGCTTGGCGGCATTCAGGAAAACCAGGCGCGTGCCGATGATGCGCGTTGCAAGGCCAAGGGGCTTGCAGGCGTATCGGTCCTCACGCTGCCGACAGCACAGGATTCCGCGTTGTCGCTGCGGCAGGGCCGTGCAGATGTGGAGTATGATTCCACGCCGGGGGCGGTCGTGCTTCAGGCGGCGGTTCCAGGCGTCTACGAGGTCGTTGGTGGCGAGTTCGAGTCCGACACCAGCATCGGCATTGCCACCCGAAAGGGCGATGCCGCGCTTCAAGCCTCCATCAAGGCGGCGCTTGCCGAAATCGTTGCGGATGGCACTTACAAGAGCCTGATCGAGAAGTGGAAGCTGCCGGCCTCCGTCTCGATCTTCAACTGACATCCAGCCTGATACCGAAGAAAAGGAGCGGGCATGTCTCTCGAACTCGTTTTCGACTATCTGCTATCGCCCGCTTTTTTCCACGGCGCCGTGCTGACCCTGCTGATCACCGTGGTGTCGTTATTCTTCGGGATCATCGTGGGGCTCATCATTGCTCTTTTGCAAGAGACGGGTCTGCGCGCCGTCAAAGCGGCGACGCTGGTCTATCTCTGGCTGTTTCGCGGCACCCCCGTCCTGTTCCAAATCATCTTCATCTATAATGTCCTGCCAGGTTTCGGGATTCGTCTCTCGGCCATTCTCAGTGCGGTCGTCGCCCTGTCGCTGAATGAGGGTGCCTACATGGCGGAGATCCTGAGGTCCGGTCTGCATGCGGTGAAAAAGGGCCAAAGGACGGCCGGGCTTGCGCTTGGAATGACACGGACGAGCGTCATGCGTTTCGTCGTGATGCCGCAGGCTGCCCGCATTGTCCTGCCCGCCGTCGGCAATCAGATGATCGGAATGCTGAAGACCAGCGCGCTTGTTTCCGTCGTTGCCGTGGAGGAGTTGCTGCTCGTCGCCAACCAGACCGCCAGTGCGAATTTTCGCTATTTCGAGGCCTTGAGCGCCGCCGGCATCTACTATCTGGCGCTGACGACGATCTTCATGGTCTTTCAGTCGTTTCTCGAACGGTCGCTTGATCCGAAACGCGGGCGCCGGGGCAGCGTTCGCAAACCCTTGCGCCTCATCGCCCCGAAATCCGAGATCCAGTGAGGAAAGACGATATGGCCGCGCCGGATAACAAGCCGCTCCTGGAAATCATCGGCATCGATAAGAGTTTCGGACAGGCACGGATTCTGAAGACCTGCAGCTTGAACGTTTTTCGCAAGCAGACCGTGGTCGTCATCGGCCCGTCCGGATCGGGAAAGTCGACATTGCTGCGATGCGTCAACCTGCTCGAGCCGGCGGATGGCGGCAATATCTTCTTCGACGGCATCGATATTACCCATGACCTCCGCAATGCCTCCAGAATACGCCGTGATATCGGCATGGTCTTCCAGAACTTCGAGCTGTTCCAGCATCTCTCGGCCGCCGAAAACATCATGCTTGCGCCGATGAAGGTCTCGGGCGTCAGCAAGCTCGATGCGCACGACATCGCCATGCAATTGCTCGAAAAGGTCCGCATCCCGGAGAAGGCCGGTTTCTTTCCCGATGAATTGTCCGGAGGTCAGCAGCAGCGCGTCGCGATCGCTCGCGCGCTCGCCATGAAGCCCAAGCTGATGCTCTACGACGAGCCGACCTCGGCGCTCGATCCGGAAATGATACGCGAGGTTCTGGACGTGATGGCCGATCTCAGCGCCGACGGCATGACCAGTGTCGTCGTCACCCATGAGATGGGCTTTGCCAGGCGTGCCGCCGATCAGATCGTTTTCATGGAAAACGGCGAGGTGGTCGAAAACGCGCCGAGCGAAGAGTTCTTCAGCGGAGCGGTCAACGACCGTGCACGCCTCTTTCTAGGTCAGATATTGCACTAACTGCGGAAGGCAGACATGTCCCACACCCCCGATAGCGCGCGCATGAAGCGTGAACTCGCCGAGCTGATCGCCATCAAAACGGAAAATCCGCCCGGCCGGGAGGCTGATGCCGCGGTTTATGTCCGCGACCTGCTCCTGCCCGCAGGTTTTGCGGTCGATGTCACCGAGTACAAACCGGGACGCTTCAATATCGAGGCGCGGCTGGACAACGGGCCAGGCCCGGTCTTCGCCTTCAATACCCACATGGATACCGTGCCTGCTGGAGACGGATGGTCATCCGATCCATTCACGCTGCGTGAGGCCGACGGCAAGCTCTACGGTCGTGGCGCTTGCGACTGCAAGGGGCCGCTGATGGCGATGGTCGAAGCCATGCGCATGTTGGCATCCAACCGCAGCACATGGTCCGGTACATTGCTCGGCGTATTCGTCGGTGACGAGGAGATTGCCAGCGAAGGCGCCAAATTCTATGCGGCCGGCAAGCCGAAAATCGACTTTGCCGTGGTCGGCGAGCCGACATCGAATACGACCTTTGCGGCGCATAAGGGAAGTCTCCGGCCTGTTGTCCGTGTTCACGGGCAGGCAGCACACTCCGGAACACCGCATCTTGGCGAAAACGCCATCTATCGCGCCGGACAACTCCTTTCGCTCATCGAGGCCCATCACAACGAGGTGGTGCGCCGCCGGACGCATCCGCTGGTCGGTGAAGCCAGCCTGACGGTGACGCGTATCTCCGGCGGCCATGCGGACAATGTCGTGCCCTATGCCTGCGATCTGCTGCTGGACCGCAGGATGGTGCCCGGAGAGGACGAGGCGGTAGTGAAACAGGAGTTTGCCGATCTGCTGGCGCTTGCCCAGGCGCGTTTCGGCGTTCGCGCTGAAATCGTCGACTACAAGGCGACCACGGGCGGCGCGACGGAAACCGCGATCGACAGCGCGATCGTCCAGGCCAGCATGGCCGCCTGCCGGTCTTACGGTGTGGCAAACCCCGGTCCCTTCGGCTTTCAGGGCGGCTGCGACCTCGTGCATTTCCGCCAGATCGGCGCGCAAGGCACCGTGATCGGGCCGGGTGATTTGTCCGTGGCCCACAAGCCCGACGAATTCGTTCCTGCCGACGAGTTCGTGACAGCCAGCCTGATTTATCGGGATGTCGCTCAATCAATGCTGCGGGCCTGATCGATGCAAGCGTCCCTGCACCGCGCAATGCTGAGCTACGGGGGTGGCCTGATGCTGCATACGGCATCATCCGGTCCGATCACCGGCCTCGATGTACTTTATCTGCGCCTGCGCGAAGGCGATGTGGTGGCGACCGGCGAGGTCCGCATCAATATCGCCTATCTGAACGGCCTTCAGGCGGATGTGGTTCTGGCGGAGGCGCTATTTCTTTTCGACCGGATCGACTGGTCGCGGGATGCGGCCGATCTGCTTGGCGACGAAGCGATCTGGGCAGAGGCGAGCGCCCCAGTGCGGATGCTGCTGGACATAGCGCTTCACGATCTTCTGGCGCGGCGGCAGGACGTGCCTCTCGCGCAATGGCTCGGCGCGGCCACCGCGCTTCCCATTTCACATTCCACGAACCAGACACTGTTCATTTCCACGCCGGAGCAATTCCTCGCGCAGGCGGAAAATTACGCGAGGCGCGGTTTTTGCGACCTGAAGGTCCGGATCGGAGCCGGCGCTTTCGAGGATGATCTGTGGCGGCTTTCGCAGCTGCGCAGTCGTTTCGGTCAGACCGTCAAGCTCGCGGTCGATGCCAATGGCGCCTGGGGCCGCGATGATGCGGAAGCAAAGCTCGCGCAACTGGTACAATTCGATCTCGCTTATGTCGAGCAGCCCATTCCCGCTGGAAATTTCCAGCTTATGCTCGAACTCGCGCGGAAAAGCCCAGTGCCGCTGATGCTGGATGAAAGCGTCTCCAGTTTGAGAGATGTGGAGGCTATCGTCGAGGCCTCCGGTCGCTTATGGGCGCATCTCAAGCTGGTCAAGCTCGGCGGCATCGCTCCGACGCTGAAGGCAGCAGCGGCCCTCCGCAGAGGTAATATCCCCTTCATGCTCGGGCAGATGAATGAAGGGGCCGTGGCAACGGCCGCGGCCCTGCATCTGGCCTGCGCGACCGGCCCGACATTCGCCGAGTTATATGGCGCCGATGGACTGGCTGACGATCCGGCGTCCGGCCTGGTCTATGAGCAGGGCCGACTGACCGGCCCTCAGGCTCCCGGCCTCGGGCTGACAGTTGATCTATCGAAGACAAGTCTCTTGAAGGAGTTCGCTTGATGACGGCAAGCACTGTAGTACAGGGGCAGGAATCGGCCTTCCCGAAAGAGGAATACGAGATCCGGGTCGCGCGCGCGCGTCAAAACCTCGTCGAGGCGGGCATCGATGCGCTCGTGGTTACCGGTCCGGAAAACATCTTCTATCTGACTGGTCAGCAAACGCCGGGCTACTACACGTTCCAGGCGCTGCTTCTTCCGGCCGAAGGTGATCCGGTCTTCGTGATCCGGCAGCTCGAATATTTCAACTTCATCGCCAATACCTTCATCGCCGATGCCGAGGTCTATCAGGACGGCGACGAGCCCGTTTCCTTCCTGATGGCACTTATCGAGAAGCGCGGCCTTGCAGGAAAGCGCGTGGCGATCGACAAGAGAGGCTGGTTCCTGCCGATATTTGTCTACGAATCCCTTCTTGAGCGGTTGGGCGTCGTTCATGACGGTGCCGGCGTCATTGAGAAGTTGCGTGCCGTCAAATCTCCCCTGGAAATCGAGAAGCTCGAGCGCGCAGCTTCCTATGTCGATGCGGGCATGCGGGCCGGACTTGCGGCCGTCAAGGTCGGTGCCACCGATAACGACCTGGTCGCCGCGATGATGCAGGCGGCGATAGCAGCCGGATCGGAATATATGGGGATGGAGCCGCTTGTTTCCGTCGGCGCGCGCACGGGCGTGCCTCATGGAACCTGGCGGCGCGGCAGGATCGAGGATGGCGATCCGGCCTTTCTCGAAATGGCGGCCTGCCATGACCGCTATCATGCCGCCTTGATGCGATCAGCCTGGATCGGACGTGCTCCCCGGGAAGCAACTGACATGATGAAGGTTTGCCAGGAGGCGCTTCAGGTCTCTCTCGATACCATTCGTCCAGGCGTGCCGTGCGAGGTTCCGCATATGGCCTGCCAGCGGATCATCGACGCGGCCGGCTATACCGATAATTTCCGCAAGCGCCTCGGCTACAGTGTCGGGATTTCTTTCGCGCCGGATTGGGGCGAGGGAGCCATTCTCAGCCTGAATGCCGGGGTCAAGACGGAGCTGCGTCCGGGCATGACCTTCCATTTGCCGCCGGCACTGCGCATTTACGGCCGTTTCACCGTCGGCGTCAGCGAAACGATCGTCGTGACGGATACGGGATATCGCGCGCTTGGAACCGTCAAGCGCGATCTTCTCGAAGTTTGAAGTGATGAGAGGGAGCGCGCCATGGGGTTGATCCTCGTCTTTCATGATACGTCCCGCCCTGCTCTCTACGGCGCGGCTGCCGCCGCGATCACGGCCACGCGCCAATGCGCCTTCATGCACGTCGCTGCCCGCTTCGATACCAAGCTTCACGCCGATGCCGCGCAGCACGTGATCGCAAGTGGCGGGCTTGGCGCAAGTGGGCTCTGCTGGTTCGAACGACTGTCGGGGAAGCAGGCGCTGCCCGTCGCCACGCTTGAGACTGTTCTTGATGCCGCTCGGGTACAGGACGTCGTGGTGCCGATCCATCCGGCATTTCTGGTTGATCAAGACATGCCGACGGCACTCTCGTCTGCTGCGCTGGCCCTTGGAATAGAGATGAAAGCGATCACCATTCGCGAGGATTCCGATTGCTTTTTCGACGCGGTTACCCAGGAGGCCCTTGCCTGGCGGGATCGTTTCGGGCGTATCGGGTTGCATGCACCTCGCCCGTGCGGGGGCGACGGCCTGACGATCGGCCTTATCGGCGCGGAAAGCGATCATCGGAACGTCTATCCGGCAGCACTGGCAAGTCTCGCCGATGCGGCGGACAGCCTTTCCATTCCGATCAACATACGCTTCATCGATCCGGTAAACATCAATCGGATTGAAGATCCGGCCGTTTTCGAGGGCCTCTCGGGCATTCTGCTCCCCGGGGGCGCCGACATGAAGAATGTTGCCGGCCAGACCGCCGCTGCCGCGTTAAGTCTCGAAACCGGCCTGCCGACGGTTGGATTGTGCCTGGGCATGCAGACAATGGCGACGGCTGTGGCATGGCGTGCATTCGGTCGCGGCACGGCCAATCTGGCGGAGGCCGACCCGGATGCTAGGCTCAAGACCTTCGTGCCAATGGCCGGCGCCGGGGATCCAGATGGAATTCTGCTGCCGATCCATAGGACGGGCGACCAGGCGATCGATATCGTTTCCGGCACCCGGCTTTCGGGCATTATCGGCTCCGAGCGACAGATCCGCTGCAATCACCGCTTCCGCTTGAACCCTGCTCTGCTACCGGATCTTGAAGCGGCCGGGCTTCGGGTCGCCGCATCCAGCTCATCAGGTGCCGTTGTCGATGCCATCGAGGTACCGGCTCATTCCTTCTTCATCGGCATGCAAGGACATCCCGAATTGTCGTCGAGAGCCGACCTGCCCCATCCGTTGCTCTTGGCATTTCTGGAAATGGCCGCCAAATGGCGTCCATCACCGATGTCATAGCAATGAACACCACTCACACTTAAACAGGGAACCAGCCACCATGCGTTCACTTTTCCATCTCGCCTATCATGTAACCGATCTCGACGAAGCCCGTCGCTTCTATGGCGGCGTGCTCGGTTGCGAGGAGGGCCGCAGCACGGATACGTGGGTCGATTTCGATTTCTTCGGCCATCAGATTTCCCTCCATCTTGGCAAGCCGTTCGAAACGTCGCGTACCGGCAAAGTCGGCGATCACATGGTGATGATGCCCCATCTCGGGATCGTGCTTGCACTCGACGACTGGTTCACCCTTGCCAAGAGGTTGGAGGACGCCGGCACGGCATTCGACATTCCGCCCGTTGTGCGCTTCGAGGGGCTTCCTGGCGAGCAGCGCACAATGTTCTTTTTTGATCCGAGCGGAAACCCTATCGAAGTCAAGGGTTTCAAAGACTTCGAGAGCGTTTTTGCGCATTGAATGAGAAAAGGAACCAGTCGAATGATTGCGCTGGTAACGCGTATACCCGATGAGGCGGAGCAACTATGGCTCGAGGCCCTCTCGCTAAGGATGCCGGAGGAGAAGATCGTCTCGTTCCGGCACTTGGAAGAAGGCGGCCGGGCGGCGGTCGATATTGCCATCGTCGCCAACCCGGATCCGATGGACCTTGCCTGCTTGCCCGGCTTGAAGTGGATTCACAGCCTTTGGGCGGGCGTCGAACGTCTGGTCAGCGAAATTGGCAATGGCACATTGCCGGTCGTGCGTCTGGTCGACCCGCAATTGAGCCGCACCATGGCCGAAGCCGTTCTCGCCTGGACCTATTACCTGTTCCGCGACATGCCGGCCTACGCCCGCTTTCAGCGGGAACGCAGCTGGCAGCAATTGCCCTACCGACGTCCGGAACAGGTTACCGTCGGTCTGCTCGGATTGGGCGCGCTCGGTGAAGCGGCAGCGCATCGTCTGACCCATGCCGGTTTCAAGGTGATTGGATGGAGCCGCTCGGCAAAGAACATCGAAGGGATCGAAACCCATTCCGGCGACGATGGTCTAAACGCAGTCCTGCGCGGATCCGATATCCTCGTATGTCTTCTGCCGCTGACATCGGAAACGCGGGGGCTATTGAACGCAGACCGACTTACCCTCCTGCCCGCAAATGCCTCGCTGATCAATTTTGCCCGTGGCCCGATCGTGGTGAGCGAGGATCTGTTACAGGCGCTCGATGCCGGCCGCTTGAACCATGCGGTGCTGGATGTTTTCGATGTCGAGCCGCTGCCCGAGGATGCGCCCTTTTGGACCCATCCTCGGATTACCGTGCTGCCGCACATCTCAGCCCCGACGGACCGCGAGACGGCGGCGGCGATTGTGGCTGATAATATCCGAACCTTTCGTCGCACAGCCACGCTTCCATCCACTGTCGATTTCGCCCGCGGATATTGAAGGCAGCGTGTCTCCAACGCGCCTCTCTTCAATGCAAACAAACCTTTCTTGGGAATTGAATGAACATGACGTCACTTGAACGCACTGTCTATGTCAACGGCCACTACTGCCCGGAATCGCAAGCCAAAGTCTCGATTTTCGACCGCGGTTATCTTTTCGCGGATGCCATCTATGAAGTCACCTGCGTGCTCGGCGGCAAGCTCGTCGATTTCGACGGTCACATGGCGCGGCTGCAGCGCTCCTTGCACGAACTCGACATGGTAATGCCGATGTCCATCGACGAGCTCCGGGCCATCCATCGCAGATTGGTGGCAGCCAATCATGTCGATGAAGGTCTGATCTACATGCAGATTTCCCGAGGCTCGGCCGATCGGGACTTCAATTTTCCGCCCAAGGACACGCCACCGGTGGTCGTCATGTTCACCCAATCTCGGCCGGTTATCGAGAGCCCTCTCGCCAAACGCGGTCTCAAGATCATATCGCTGCCGGACATTCGCTGGGGCCGCCGCGACATCAAGACCGTCCAGCTTCTCTACCCGTCGATGGCGAAGAACGCCGCCTACCAGGCCGGCGCCGACGATGCCTGGCTCGTGCAGGATGGTTACGTCACCGAAGCATCTTCCGCCAATGCCTATATCGTCACGTCGGACGGCAAGATCGTCACGCGCAAGCTTTCATTCGATATCCTGCATGGCATTACCCGAGCCTCCGTTCTCCGACTTGCCGCGGAATCCGGATACACGTTGGAGGAAAGATCCTTCACCATCCAGGAAGCATTGAACGCAAAGGAGGCCTTCATCACCTCTGCCACATCTTTCGTTACCGCTGTCCTCGAGATCGACGGAACCACCATCGGCGAAGGCACTATCGGCCCCGTCAGCAAACGGCTGCGAGAAATCTATATCGAAAGAGCAATAGCGGCGGCGAATTGATGTGATCGGGATGGTGGATCGAGCCAGGAGCATTCGCAAACTGGCACCGCCGGAATTTGCAACAGAACTCCTTGGGGTTGTCCTTAAAGCTCGACTGTTATACCCTTTTGGAGAAAAGGTATAACAGTCGAGCGTCGCCATGCAAGTGAAGAAGATAGACCTGATGTACCAGACGATGCTTGCCGAGCTGGGGCAGCGTTCGCTCGATGCGGCATGGTCCATGGACTTCCCCCCCCACGGCCGCTTCACCCCTGTTACGGTAAAGCAGAGACGATATTGGTATTTCGACATTCCAGACGGCAGCGGAGGTAGGACACGTCGCTATGTAGGGTCAGCAGACGATCCAGAGATCGCGGCTCGCGTCGAGGCCTTCAAAGCTGAGAAGGATGATTTCCGCGCCAGGCGTCGGATGGTCTCCACCCTCACCCGCGAAGGAGGAATGGTTGCGCCTGATCGGATGTCTGGCGATATCATCGAGGCTCTGGCGGCAGGAGGTCTGTTCCGATTGCGTGCAGTCTTGATAGGGACCGTCGCATACCAGACCTACGCCGGGATCCTCGCCGTTCGCCTCCCCGGCTCCACTCTCATGACTGGCGACACCGATGTGGCACAGGATCACGCTATCAGCCACGAAGTCGAAGATTCTCTGCCCCCTATTCTGGACCTGCTCCATCAGGTCGATCAATCCTTCCGACCGATCCCGCATCGATCGGGAGCCGCAGCTTCCTCGAGCTTCGCGAACAGGCAAGGATATAAGATCGAGTTCCTGACCTCGAACCGAGGACCGGATGAATACCTGGATCATCCGACCAAGATGCCGGCACTCGGTGGGGCGAGCGCGGATCCGCTGCGATTCCTCGACTTCCTCATTCGTGATCCGGTCAGGACTGTGATGCTGCACAAGAGCGGCATCCCCGTGACTGTCCCTGATCCGTCGCGATACGCGGTTCACAAGCTGATCGTGGCCTCACGCCGTTACACCGACGGCATCAACGCTTTGAAGAGGGACAAGGACATCAGGCAAGCCGGGACACTATTTGCAGCCCTCGCCGAAACCAGACGTTCCTCGGAACTCGCTCTCGCTTATATCGAAGCATGGGAGCGGGGACCTGGATGGCAGCAGGCGATCAAGGCAGGAGCGGCAATGCTGGACGCGCTGGGCAAGCGCTCGCTAATCGAAGCGCTCTCGACGGGGTTCCGGGAAGTAGGGGAAGAGAAGCCCCTTCCGGTCTGAAATCGATCGAGACAATCATGGGAGGCAAGCCCATCAGAAAGCCCCTCCCGGCCCTGTTGCAAAGAACGAGAGCGGGTGCGGTTAAGTGTACCTGCGCTGCCGCTTTCGCATCTTCTGAACCATCTCCGTCCCGCAGGCGGGCATCGTAAAATTAGCGCGCTGAAGGCAATCTCGACGGATGTGACTTTGCCCCAGGCGGCTTGAAGGGGCTCGAACTGCCGACCCATTTGCAGAAAGTTCCATGCTTGCAAAGGATTGGAACTACAGACGGCAAATTGGCTTGGAACGTTTGCCCGGCATATCCGATCTATTCCAGTCGTTAGGTGCCTTCCCAGCGGGGCTAACCTTGAATGCTTTCTGACAAGGAAACATAGCCCAAAACGAAAAAGCCTGCCGCGGGAGGAGGTGCGGCAGGCTTTTCGAAAAGAACCGAACAGCGACTGGGAGGAGGAGTGCCGCTGTTCCTACAGACGTCCCTGGGAGGAGGAGTGGGCCGTCTGAAACTCGAAGCTCTGCGGGAGGAGGTGCATCACTTCGATAGAGCCAACCATACCCCAGTCATCGAGATTTCATATAGCTTATGCTGCACTGCAGCTATGCAAAAAACACAAGTCGGAAAACTCAGGGCAGAAGGAGGAGAAAACCGATCTCCAACAGGAGCGACTGACGCAAAAACGCCCGCGTCATCAGCGGGCGTCGAGCAGTCGTAAAGACTATACAGTTAGCGCGCGATCGATGCGCGAGCAACGCTGCGGATATCGGCACGATCGATGCCGAGGTCCTGCAGTTCGCGGCTGGACATGCGACCGAGTTCGTTAACAGTCTGACGGAACTTGCGCCAGTTGTTGAAAGAGCGTGCTACGTTCATGATAATCCCCTTTCCTGAGGCTTTCTGACGTCAGCAACCTTGTTTGGCCCCGGCGTCGTTTCGATGATTGGAATATAGGCGTTTCAATCGGTTTAAAACAGAGATAATCCCGCACTGCACCTATGCATTCAACGCATTGGTTCCGCGTATTCGATAAGGGATGATCGTTTTTTAGGCCAAAGTCTGTTCGATGCCGACCGCCAGGCCAGGATCGTGGCAGCGACGGATCACTGTCTGTGAAGTGGCATCGCTCCAAACACTGCTTAGCCGCAGCAGGCGATTATCTCACATCTACCTCCTCGATGAGGACAAGCTTCTTGGGCGGCTGCGCCATCATGACCAACTCGGGCGCTGAAGCCCCGAAGAAAAATGCCGCCTCGCCCCGTTTCTCCAACGCGGATCCGCGCTATTCTCAAATGGAGATCCACCCGGCGAGATAGCGCGCACAAAGCCATCTGCGCCCCGCCTCACGACCGAAGGAGCAACTCCATGACGCAGACCCTTGCCGATCTGTTGGCTGAAACCTTGGCGGAAGCCGGCGTCGAGCGCATATGGGGAGTGACGGGCGACAGCCTGAACGGCCTCAATGACAGCCTGCGGCGTCTCGGCCGGATCGATTGGATGCATGTGCGCCATGAGGAGACCGCCGCTTTCGCGGCCGGCGCGGAAGCTGCCATTACCGGCAAGCTTGCTGTCTGCGCTGGGAGTTGCGGACCGGGGAACCTGCATCTGATCAATGGGCTCTACGACTGCCAGCGCAACCATGTGCCCGTCCTGGCGATCGCCGCGCATATCCCGTCCTCCGAAATCGGTCTGGGCTATTTCCAGGAAACCCATCCGCAGGAGCTGTTCCGCGAATGCAGCGATTTCTGCGAGCTGGTATCCAATCCCGCCCAGATGCCGGAGATCCTGCACAGGGCGCTCAACACGGCCATCGGTCGCAATGGCGTGGCCGTGCTCGTCATTCCCGGTGACGTGGCGCTCGCCGATGCACCCGCGGGCGCGAAAACAGGCTGGGCGCAACTGGAGCCGCCACGCATTCTCCCTTCGGACGCAGAGATCAGTCGGCTCTCGGCGCTGCTCAACGGGTCAGACGCCATCACGATCCTGGCTGGCAGCGGCTGCGCCGGTGCCCATGACGCGGTGGTGGCGCTGGCCGAAAAGCTCGGCGCGCCGGTCGTTCATGCCCTGCGCGGCAAGGAACATGTCGAATGGGACAATCCCTATGACGTCGGCATGACCGGACTGATCGGCTTTTCGTCGGGCTATCATGCCATGTTGAACTGCGACACGCTCTTGATGCTGGGAACTGATTTCCCCTATCGTCCCTTCTATCCCAAGGATGCCAGGATCGTTCAGATCGACCGTAACCCAGGCGCACTTGGCAAACGGGCTCAACTAACCCAAGGCATTGTCGGCGACGTGTCCGAGACAATCGCAGCACTGCTGCCGCACCTTAAGGATCGACCGAACCATGCCTTCCTCGATGCCGCCCGCAAGCATTATGCCGAGGCGCGAAAGGGACTCGACGATCTGGCCGTCCCGTCGGCGAAGGGCAATCCCATTCACCCTCAGTATCTGGCGCGGCTGATAAGCAAAATCGCGTCGGAGGACGCGATCTTCACCGCCGATGTCGGCACACCGACCGTATGGGCGGCCCGCTATCTGAAGATGAACGGCAAGCGCCGCCTGCTCGGCTCGTTCAACCACGGCTCGATGGCCAATGCCATGCTGCAGGCCATCGGTGCTCAGGCAGCTGCGCCCGACCGGCAGGTCGTGTCGCTCTCCGGCGATGGCGGCTTCACGATGATGATGGGCGACTTCATCACCCTTTCCCAGCTCGAGCTGCCGGTGAAGATAGTCGTCTTCAACAACGGCTCGCTGGGCTTCGTCGCCATGGAAATGAAGGCCGGCGGCTTCCTCGATACCGGGACAGACCTGAAGAACCCGAACTTTGCCGCCATGGCCGAGGCGATGGGCGTCAAGGCGTACCGGGTTGAGGACTCCAGCAATCTCGAGGGCGCGCTGCGCGAGGCGTTGGCGCATCGCGGCCCGGTGCTCGTGGATGTCGTCACGGCAAAGCAGGAACTGGTCATGCCGCCGAAGATCAAGCTCGAACAGGCTAAGGGCTTCAGCCTTTACATGCTGAAAGCGATCATCAACGGTCGGGGCGACGAGGTCGTGGAACTCGCCAAAACCAATCTCAGGCTCTGACAGGAGAGCGGCGCGTGACCGGACTGGAACTCGCCAGGCATATAGCCTTCGTACTGCGCTGCTCCGCTGCAGCGACATTCTCCTACATGCTGGCGTCCGTTATCGGCCTGCCGCATCCGGTATGGGCGGCGATGTCGGGGATCATCGTCTCGCAGGAGAAGCTAACCGAAACGCGCAGCGCCATGGCCTGGCGGCTGATCGGCACGGTGATTGGCATCGTCGTCGCCGTGGCCGTTGGCAGCCTCACCGCTCCGCTCGGCGCCGATGTGGCAGTACAGATCGCCCTTGCCGTCGGGCTCTGCGCCATCGTCGCCCGCCGCTATCCCGCGGTTAGGGTCTGCATGTGGACAGGGCCAATCGTGTTCCTGACGGCAGATCCGGGTATGCCTCTCTTCATGGTCGGCCTTTATCGCGGCACCGAGGTCTTTCTCGGCGGCTTGGTCGGTGCAGCGTTGCATGCCGTCTCGGAAGCGGTGATTAGGGGCATGTTTGGCAGAGCTGGGCCTGATCCTGCCGATCTGGCGGAAAAACAGCCATGACGCTCTCCCGTGCATGGCGAGCGAAACAACTGAAATCAAGCTCGATGACCCCTTGGAAAGATTTTAGCTATTCAGTCTGGATGAGGCAGACCGGCGGGGCACCGCCCCGTCGGTCTGCAATCATCCTACCAGCTCCACATCGTGCCGTCGGATAGACGGGCAACATCCAGATAGGCACGGCGGTAAGGATATTTCTCAGCCGCCTTCTCATCGATATCCACGCCGTGACCAGGCTTTTCGCCGCTATAGAGATAGCCATCCTTCAGATGCCACTCGTGCGGAAAAACATCCTTCGCCTCGGCAGGATGCAAGGCATATTCTTGGATCCCGAAGTTGGGTACCCAGCGGTCGAAATGAAGAGCCGCACCCATGGTGATCGGCGACATGTCGGCCGCGCCATGGCAGGCGGTGCGGATATGGTAAAGGCCGGCGAGATCGGCGATGCGCCGTACGTGGGTGATCCCGCCGGCATGCAGCGGCGTCGTGCGGATGTAGTCGATCAGCTGTTCCTGGATCAGTTGCCGGCAGTCGTGAATGGAGTTGAACACCTCGCCAAGCGCCAGCGGCGTCGTCGAATGATGCCGGATCAGCCGGTAGGATTCCTGGTTTTCGGCGGGAACGGCATCCTCCAGCCAGAACAGCTTGTGGCGCTCCACTTCCTTGGCGAGTGCCGCTGCCTCCTGCGGCGTCAGCCTGTGATGGACATCGTGAAGCAGGTGCAGTTCATAGCCGAAGCGATCACGCAGATGATCGAGAAGTTTCGGCAGGAAGCGGAGATAGGTCGGCGTATCCCAAAGCGTCTCGCGCGGCCTGTCCTCGGCCTGGGCAAGCGAGCCGACCTTTTCGACGCCATAGGTGACGGGGAGGCCCGGAACGGCGGCCTGCACGCGGATCGCTTTCCAACCTTGCGCCTGGAACTCCGCTACCTTGTCGGCGGTTTCCTCGATCGTCTCGCCATTGGCATGAGTGTAGGTCAACATATGCGTCCGGCTGGCGCCGCCGAGCAGCTGATAGAGCGGCATATTTGCCGCCTTTGCCTTGATGTCCCACAGGGCCACGTCGACGGCAGCGATCGCCGCCATCGTGATCGGGCCGCGGCGCCAGTAGGCGCCTTTATAGAAATACTGCCAGATATCCTCGATCTGCGACGCATCCCGGCCAATCAGGCAGGGTACGAGGTGATCCTGCAGATAGGAGGCAACGGAAAGCTCGCGGCCGTTCACCGTCGCATCCCCGATGCCATAGATACCCTCGTCGGTCTCGATCTTGAGGGTGACGAAATTGCGTCCGGGCGAGCAGACGATCACCTTCGCATTGGTGATTTTCATGGAATGTCCTTTCGTGTCTTGGAAATGGCTCAAGCCGTCGGTTCCGGGATCGGCTCGATACGGCCGAGGATGAAGACGTAAGAGAGGATGCCGATTGCCAGCATCACGCCAGCCAGGATGAAGGCGCGGCTGAAGGATTGCGTGGCGCCGACAATGAAGCCGGTGATGATCGGCGCGGCGATGCCGGTCACGCTGTTCAAGAAGTTCATGATGCCGCCGATCGTCGCCGCACCACCCTTCGGCGCAATCAGCGACGGGATGGACCAGCCGGCCGGCGCAGCAGCGGCGAGCCCGCTCAACGAGACCGTAATCCAGAAGATCGCCCAATAGGGATGCGATGTCAGGCCCGCACCGACGACTGCAAGACCCATCAACATGCCAAGCACGATGATCGTCTTGCGCACCTTGGACTCGTCATGCCCCTTGCGGATCAGATGGTCGATCAGCCAACCGCCGATCAGAAGATCGGAGATGGTGGCGAATATCCACGGAATAGTCGTGAAGGTTGCGGACTTCAGGATGTCCATATGCATCTCCTTCACCAGATAGTCCGGCAGCCAGAAGATGAAGAGCGCGAAGGCATAGCCATAGGCGGCGAATCCGATGGACAGGCCCCAGACCTTGCGGTTGCGCAGGAGGTAGCCGAGAAGCCCGACCGCGTTTGCCGAAGCTTCGCCTTCCTGGGACGCACCGCCGCCCTTGATATAGCTGCGCTCCTCGTCCGACAGATGCCGGTCGGCACTCGGATCCCGGTAGAACATCCAGAACAGGCCGAAGAAGACGAAGCTGATGATCGCCGTGGCGACGAAGCCGCCGCGCCAGCCGAAATGGAGCATCAGAAAAGCGACCAGCGGGATAGCGATCACGTTGGAGAATTTCGCGGCCGCGTCGAACAACGCAGTCGCAAGCCCGCGCTCGTGCCTCGGGAACCAGTAACCGGTCGCCTTCGAATTTGCCGGGAAGCCGGGAGTTTCGGCAACGCCGAGCAACATGCGCGAGAGAAAAAGCGTGGACATGCCCGTGGAAAAGGCCGTGATAACCGAGGCGATACCCCAGGAGAACGTGCTCCAGCGCATGACCTTCGTCACGCCGAAACGGTCAAGCAGCACACCGACAGGGATTTGCAGGAAGCCGTAGGTCCACCCGAAGGCACTGAACAGAATCCCCATCTCGGCCGGGCCGATTTTGAATTCGTCCTGGATAAGCGGGGACGCGACCGTGAGGTTTACGCGGTCGAAGTAGTTGACCAGAACGCCGAGCGCCAGAAGTCCGCCGATCCACCAGCGGCGATTTGTGGATGGCCGCCGCATCGCGTGAGCGACCGTCAAGTGACTCATATTCATGTTCTCCTCCCATAAAATATCAACACTATAATCTGAAATTTCACATTGCTGAATAATCCTGTTATATCGTGCGAGTCAATATCAGTCGTGCAACGACGAAGCGCGACCAGCACTATGAGGACGGCACAGGATGGTGCGAAAAATCTCGGAGAGGCCGTCTCGCAGCCTGTCGGATGAAGCTTACGATCGGCTCGAAAGCATGCTGATATCCTCCGAACTCGCGCCCGGAGCACGCTATACGATCCAGCAGCTACAGGAGAAGTCAGGGCTTGGCAGAACGCCGGTACATGACGCGGTCAAACGCCTTGCAAGCAATCAACTGGTCCATGTCAGTCCTCGTTCAGGCCTATTGATTGCCCCGGTCAATCTTGCGCAGGAGAGAACGCTGCTTCCGCTGCGGACGGAGATCGAAAGCCTCGCCTGTGGGCTGGCCAGTGAGCGCGCCACACCGCACGACCAGATGGTATTGCGGCGCTTCATCACTGATCTTGAAGCATCGGAGAGTGAGCTCAATCTCGCCCGGTTCAACGAAACGGACCGCTTGCTGAACGGCGCCATTCTGAAAGCATCCGGCGAGCCTCTGCTCGCCAACACACTTATTCCGCTGCAGACGCTCTACCGCCGTACAGGGTGGATATTCCACGTCCATGTCGCGCAGTCGTCGTCCATGCATTCGATGATCGCCGACCACGTTTCTCTTCTTAAGCTGATCCTGTCAGGCAACCGCGAACAAACCCAATCCTTCGTACGAAAGATGATGCTGTCGCTGTCCGAGGTCTTGCAGCACGTGCGCGAGCACGTTGATCCCTCTATCCTGGACGTGCGCCTGGCGCGGCTCGATGTCCGCACGGGCATGTCGAGCACGCCTTCCAAATCGAGCGACGCCCCGCAGCCCATTGCAAAGTGATCTCGAGCTGGCTCAGTTCTTGGTGGTCCGTCAGTCAGTTCCTGCGCGGACAGATTTGTGTCTGCCTTAAATTGCGGCCGTTTATCAATGCAACCCATTGCAAGGGGCATTGGTGCAGGGATGAAAATTCAATGGTTTGGCTTGGGGTGCCTCATCAGCGTCCATCAATATCCAAGACGCGAAGATAACTCTCGAGGAGCAACGCCCTGTCCCGGGTCAGATCAGTTTCGGCATCAGCCTGCATAGGGGCGTACATACTCCCTTGCGTGGTGGCAAACAGACTTCCACGAGCCCGCGCCTCCATATCCCGATAGGCTATCCAACTGCGCTGAGCGGCTCTCAGGTCTTGCCCGGCCTGCGTTGGAAGTTCGTTCAGGAGCTTCGAATAGGCCACGTTCATCCGTTTATCGTACGATGCAAGCGCTTTCGTTTCACACGCAGTCTGGTCACCGGTCGAATCATTTTTCGGATCCTGCAGGCAAGAATCAAGGCTTTGCCGGGTCGGATCCTTCAATGGTCCAGCACCTGCCGGCGGAAAGATGAATTGAGCGGACAAAAGGATGACAACGTATTTGAGCGTACAATTCATGATCATACAACCGTGTTGATCGCGGCAGGGCGGTCCTTGAATGCCATTTTAAATCTCGAAATGAAATCACTTTCGGACAGCTTAAGCCCCTCGATGATTGAGCGGGTGCGACACCGGCCAATGGTATCTGTTGCGGGGAGATGCTCGAGAATCGCGCCAAAGATTTGGGACTGCTCACAACGCTACGCTGAGGTTCAATACCCACCTGCCACCTGATTGAAGCGGATCGTCACAGCCCCGCATTGCATAAAAGGACGTAGCCGAGCAGGTCCGATAGCACGGGCCGGTTGCCGATCCCGATCCACTCACATCCCAAAGAAGTGCATTTTACTCATAAAATTAGACGTGGCTTTTTTAGTTGCCACGAATCTTCGGCCATGCTTTTAGTTCGATGGGGGAGGCCAAAACGTCGGCCGAAAGTGCATTTGAGTATGGGGGGCGTGCACCGTATGACCAATTCAGTTCCGAGATTTGCCTACACTTGTCTCAAGGCTACACTCCTATTGGGAGCGAGTATTATTTCGCCAGAAATGGCATGGGCGGCGTGCAGCAGCTTCGCCCCGACGAGTGGCCAAACGGCTACCTGCGACACGACCTCGCCCAATCCGGTCACTACGGGGGTCTATGGCGCCGCTGGAAGCTCCAATGTTACGATCGACATTCTGGGCGGAGCGATCGTGACTATCGTTCGCACGCCGACCGCCAATGCCGGCGCTCGTGTGGTCGATTCCAGCACCATCGTCAATAGCGGCAACATTTCCCTCACCGGGTCCGGCAGCAGCGGTCTCAATCGCGGCGCGGCTATGGTAGGCACCGGCAGCAACAACGCGATCACCAACAATGGCTCGATCAGCAACACCGGCCAATTCAATGACGGCATGGCTGCGGACGGCAGCGGCAACACGCTCGTCAACAACGGTTCGATCACGACGACAGGACCTTCTGCCTATGGCATGACGGCGAGCTGGGGCCAAAGTGGCGGCGGCTCCCCGAACAACACCATCATCAACAACGGTTCGGTCGCAACCAGCGGCAGCAATGCGCGTGCGGTGTCGATTCTCGGCGCAAACGGCACGGTCACCAACACGGGTACTCTGACCACGACGGGAAACAGCGCGCCGACGGTCTATATTCAGGGCGGCAACGGTCGTCTGGTGAACAGCGGCACGATCCATGCGAGCGGCGGTGCAGCCTCAGGCGGGCTCCCGTCGGACGGCGTATTCTCCAACACGCTCGGCTCGACGTTCACAGCGACGATCATCAATCTTGCCGGTGGCCAGATCATCAGCGACCAGGGTCCCGCCATTCGCACGCTCAACGGACAGACCGCCATCACCAATGCGGGTCTGCTGAGTGGCGGCAACGGCTTTGCCATCAGTGGCGGCAACGGCAATATTGCCCTGACCCTTCAAACCGGCTCCAGGATGATTGGAACCGCCAATGGCGGCGGCGGCAGCAACACGGTCACGCTTCAAGGACAGGGCGTGATCGACAACGCATTCACCAATTTCCAGACGCTTTATATGACCGGCACCGATTGGACTTGGGCCGGAACCGGGGACTTCCACGATAGCTTCATCCAGAACGGCACGTTTCAGCTGCAGCGTAACCTGACAGGAAATGTGACGGTCTCGTCCGGTGCCAGCCTGCTTGCCGGTGGCGGCTACAACCCCTCGATCACTCCCTATCCGGGCGGTCCTGCCGTGACGGTCACCAACTCGGGCGTGATCGACCTGACCAATGGCGGCTCTCAGGCAACGAACAGCCTTACCGTCGTCGGAAACTATGTCGGCTCCGGCGGCACGCTCCTCCTCAATACCGTGCTGGGCGACGATGCGTCAGCTTCCGATAAACTGGTGATCAATGGCGGAGCGGCATCGGGTACTACGGCGATTACGGTCAATAATTTTGGCGGCGGTGGCGGGGCAACGATGCTCGACGGCATCAATGTCGTCCAGGCAACAAACGGCGCAACAGCCAGCAGCAGCGCCTTCTATCTAAACGGGCGAGTCGCTGCCGGCGCCTACGACTATTACCTCTTCAAGGGAGGCATCAGTGCCGGCACAAGCGACAGCTGGTATCTGCGCTCTGCCTATGTTGCCCCAGTCCCGACAGCAGCCAACCCCGATCCGGAGGTGCCCATTCTGGTCACACCCCCTGGAGGGGGAACATCGGTTATCCAGCCGCCGCTGGCGACGCCCGATGATCCGACGCCAACGCCGCCAAATCCGGGCGCGACGCCGATCTCCCCCGAGATCGTCAACATCGGCGGCATCGAGGTTGCGGTCATCCCGCTCATCCGGCCGGAGGTGGCAACCTACACGGCCGTTCCGCCGGCGGCACAGGTCGCAACACTGACCACATTGGGAACGTTTCACGAGCGCCGCGGCGACCAGAGCGTGCTGACGCCGAGCGACAATGTCTCGACGGCCTGGGGGCGTGCTTTTGGCGAACATGTCGATCAGGGCTGGGCAGGTTCCGTATCACCGTCGATCGACGGATCGCTCTGGGGCCTGCAAACCGGCCTGGATATCCTCAGCCATGAGAGCGACAATGGCAACCGTGACATCGCCGGCTTGTTCTACGGCTACGCCAATCTCAGGGCCGATGTCACCGGTCAGGCGGTTGGTTGGAACAATGTAAAGACCGGCAAATTCAACCTCGATGCAAACAGCTTTGGCGCCTATTGGACGCATATCGGCCCCTCCGGCTGGTATCTCGATGGTGTGTTGATGGGCACCTGGTTCGACGGCGACGCTAATTCGATCGGCGGCACCGGAATCGACATTGGAGGAAGCGGCGTCACCGCTTCCTTGGAAGGTGGTTATCCGATTGCACTCGCCAGCGACTGGTCTCTCGAGCCACAGGCGCAGCTGATCTGGCAGGACATCTCGCTCGACGACAAGCATGACGCTTATTCAACCGTTTCGTTCGGCACGGATACAAGCTGGACCGGGCGGATAGGCGCACGCCTGCAGGGCAGCTTTCAAACCTCCAGCGGTCTGCTTCAACCCTATCTGAAGACCAATATCTGGCACAACTTCGACACGACGGACACCGTGCGCTTCGGCGCGGATCCGATGAATACCACCATCAAAGGAACATCTGTGGAGCTTGGGGGTGGCGTGGTCTATGCCTTCAACACATCGTGGAGCGCCTTCGCGACGGCCGATTACAAGTTCGACGTCAGCGGCGAGCATCAACGTGTGTTCGAAGGCAATGTCGGCTTGCGTTTGAAGTGGTAGATCGGGCAGCAGTCTCGACGGCTGCCGAGATTCCGGCTGCCACCAAGCATGGCGGTCACGGCTTTCCAGTGGTCCAAAGCGCGGACAATCAAGATTAGATTCTTGTTAACCATCTTAACGTTATAAATTTCTGATCGAAAGGCGCATCCGCTTTTCCAGCTCTCGCGAATAAATCGGTAATGTCGATCATCCATGCTTTAAGCGCAAACAGCGGCCGCCTCGTCAGGCTCACCTTCGGCCCCGAATCGCGCGGGCGCCCTTCCGTGCAAACCAAAGGTCATGCCAAGCTTGCGAAAGCCCGCATCGTGATGCTCAGCGGCGGGCTGATCATGATCTACGTCGTGATCTTCGCCAGACTTATCAATTTCGGCATGGGGCCAAGGGACGACACGTCATCGATCCCGGCGGAACATGTGACAGCCGCACGTCCCGATATCGTCGATCGAAACGGCGAGCTGCTCGCGACTGACATCCGCACCGTGTCGATGTTTGCCGAGCCGAACCGTGTTGTCGATCCGGACGAGGCGGTGGAGAAAATAGCCGAGGTCTTTCCCGATATCGACCGCAAATCCCTCTATAAAAAGCTTGCCGACCACCGCTCGCACTTCGCTTGGCTACGGCGCCAATTGACGCCGAAGCAGCAGAGCGAAATTCTGGCACTCGGCATTCCGGCAATCGGTTTTCGACCGGAAATCAAACGTTTCTATCCAGGCGGCCGCACCGCGGCCCACATCCTCGGCTATGTCGATATCGACAATCATGGCGTGGCCGGAATGGAGAAATATCTCGACACGCAGGGCCTCTCGGATCTCGATTCCACCGGCTTGACGAGCCAAGACTCGCTGCAGCCTGTGCGACTTTCGGTGGACCTGCGCGTTCAGAACATCGTCCACGACGTGGTGTCGGATGCGATCGGCCGCTACCAGAGTCAGGCGGCCGGCGCCGTCATTCTCGACATCCACACCGGCGAAGTGCTGGCCATGGCCTCGGCCCCCGATTTCGATCCGAACGATCCGCAGGCCGACGGCGACAAGGGTTGGCTGAACCGAATGTCGAACGGCACCGACGAGATGGGCTCGGTGTTTAAGACCTTCTCGATCGCGTTGGCCCTCGACACGGGTACGGTCAAGCTAACGGACACCTTCGACGCCAGCGCTCCCCTGCATTACGGCGGCTTCACCATCCATGATGACCGCGACGTGCCACGGCGTGTTCTTTCGATCCCGGAAATCTTCCGCTATTCCTCGAACATCGGCACGGCCAAGATGATGGACAAGGTGGGCATGAGCGACCAGAAGGCCTATCTGACCCGCTTCGGACTGTTGTCAAAGATGCAGACGGAACTGCCCGAGGTGAAAGCGCCGAGTCAGCCAAGAGTTTGGAAGAAGCTCAACTCTATAACCATAGCGTTCGGTCATGGCGTCGCCACCACGCCGATGCAGACCGCCGTCGCCGGCGCAGCCCTCATTGACGGCGGCAAGCTGATCGAGCCTACCTTCCTTCCGCGCACGCAGGAAGAGGCGGAAAAGACCGAAACGATGATCGTCAAGAAGAGCACCAGCGACACCATCAGATATCTGTTCAAGCTGAACGGCGAGCAGGGCACCGGTAGGTCTGCTGACGTCCCCGGCTATCATGTCGGTGGAAAGACCGGCACCGCAAACAAGGTGATCCACGGCGTCTATTCGCATAAGCTCAGCTTCAATTCCTTCCTAGCCGCCTTTCCCATGGCAAACCCGAAATATGTGGTCCTGGCCTTCATCGACCAACCGTTGACGGGGTTACACAACCTGAACCTCGCCGCCGAAACGGCCGCGCCGATGGTTCACGACATCATCAGCCGCGCGGCGCCGATACTCGGCGTCGAGCCGGATTTCGGGACGAACGTGATTGCCTCCTATTGAGGGCGCCGTTGTTTCGACAACGATGAGATACGAGCACCGCGAGGTCGCTTTCCGGATAAATTTCCTCTGAAACCCTATCGTCGGGTCTCCAAGGCTGCGCGCGTTGCAGCGTAGAGCCGATCGGTGCGACAGGCCGCCGGCTACTACAACAGCGCCACGCGACGAAGCGAAAAGATCACAAAGCTTTTGTACTCCCGCTCCGCCGAAATACATGTCATAGTCGACGGCCAGACACAGCTGGAGCAGTATTCGATGCGACGCGAAGCAGTCTGGACGCTGGCTTTATTTATTCTCCTCATGATTAGCGCCACAGCCGGCTCGGTATTGCGCACCAGATTGCCTGCTCCGCACCGCGGCAGCGAGACAATAGACTTTCTTCGAGTTGTAACAGCTTTGCTTGTGACCTTTGCCGCGCTCGTGATGAGCTTGCTGTTGGCGTCGGAACTCAATGCATACACAGCGGCCTCCCATGATCGCAACCACTACGCCGCCGGGCTCGCGGAAATGGACCTTTGTCTGAGAAACTACGGCTCCGCATTGGACAACGAAAGACAACTTCTGCACAGCTACACAGCCGCCGTCATTGCCAGCACATGGCCCGGAGAACCAAATCCACCGGAGGTGGCCTACCCTGACATATCAAAATTGCCGTTGATCGGCGAAGCGCCGGCTCTCGGGACAATTCTGAACACCATAGGGCTCGGCATTGCCCGCCAGCAGCCCGCCGATCCGTTCCATCAGGCGCTCATGACACGTTGCCATCAGGTCTTCAACAATCTCATGACGGGGCGATGGACCGTCATAGAAGACGCGCATGGCTCGCTTTCCGCGCCGTTTCTGGGAGTCCTGATCTTCTGGCTTATGCTCGTATTTCTAAGCTTCGGTCTTCAAGCCCCCAAAAATCTGCTCGCAGGCTCGATTGTCGCTGTCGCCATCGTTTCGGTCGCGAGCGTCATGTTTGTCATCCTGGATCTTGATCTCCCCTATGGCGGTCTTTTCGGTATCTCGAGCACATCTATGCGGCATGCGCTCGCCGATATGTTGGCGCAATAACAGTCGACTAAGTGCGCCTTGGCAGCCAAGGCGCACGGCTGGCTGGCCGGTAATCCCAGGCGTCGGGAGCACCGACCGGGGGCTGTCCGCGCGGCTTCCGCAGCGCGTGCGGGGCTATCTCGACGAGCTGATTTCGTCGGCACAGACGAGGATGCCGAGACTCTGCGCCACCTCGTCGACGAATGCATGGGCGGCAATACGCTGCGGGCGCTGTCCCGCCAGGCGACATGGACAGGTGATCCGAAGATGATGCGAAGATGAATTAAAAATGATGCGAAAATGAACCGGAAATATTGACATACGGATTCTCCGAACTAGTTCCCGCTGAGACGCCGGGGTCCTCCCCCCTTTCACAGTGGCCGTGTAATTCTGCCCGCTGTTCCAGCCCTTAAGGGGATGGTACGGCAAGGAATATTTGTGCGGGTAAACGGTGTGATCGCATCACAGCGCAGTGGGAACTTTAATATCGTATGGCCAACATTACCGGACGGCTCGTCAAGGGAAGCATGTGGTTAAGCCTGTCTCGGACGATCGTGAACGGGCTTGCGACCCTCAGCACGTTCGTACTGGCACGGTATCTCGCACCCTCCGATTTCGGCGTGGTCGCTCTGGGCATGACGATACTTTTGATCGTCACGACCGTTACCGAGCTCTCGCTTTCTGAAGCGCTCATTCGTCATGCGGCGCCGGAAGAATCCCATTTCAGCGCTGCCTGGACCCTCAATGCCGCACGTGGGCTGGCGATCTGTATCCTGTTCGCGATCTTTGCCTATCCTACCGCCGTCCTGTTCGACGAGCCTAGGCTGACAGGCGTCATGCTGGCACTTGGCGTCAGCATGCTGATGGGTGGCCTCACCAATCCGCGCCGTATCATGCTCCAGCGCGATCTGATCTTCTGGCAGGAATTCGTGCTGGCCGTTTCGCAGAAGTTCGCCGGCTTCGTCGCCTCCGTAGCGATAGCAGTCATCTATCAAAGCTATTGGGCGCTGGTCGTCGGGACACTCATAAGCCAGGCAACGAATGTCATCGTCTCCTATCTCGTGCTGCCGTTCCGGCCCAGGATCACCTTTCAGCATATGCAGGAGTTCTTCTCCTTCTCCGCCTGGCTCACCGCCGGCCAGATCGTCAGTACACTCAACTGGCGCTTCGATTATTTGCTGGTCGGCAAGATGCTCGGCGGGGTCCAGCTCGGCTTTTATTCGGTGGGGAGCAACCTCGCCATGATGCCGACGCGGGAAGCGACCGCGCCCCTCACGCAAACAATATATCCGGCCTTTGCAGGCATTCACAACGATCCGGCCAGGCTCGCCGCCGCCTATCAGCGTGTGCAGGCGCTGGTCGCCGCCATTGCGCTTCCGGCCGGCATCGGCGTTGCGGTGACCGCCGAACCGCTGGTCAGGCTCGCGCTGGGCGACAGGTGGACGCCGGTCATCTTCATCATCCAGTCACTTGCCTCGGTCTTTGCGCTGCAGACGCTCGGCTCGCTGGTGCAGCCGCTCGGCATGGCGAAGGGCGAGACGCGGGTGCTCTTCGTTCGCGATACCCAGATGTTCTGCCTGCGGGTGCCGATCATGATCGCCGGTCTGATGCTTTACGGCCTTCCGGGGGTCATCCTGGGCCGCGTGTTCAGCGGCCTGTTCAGCACCGTTGTCAACATGATGCTCGTCCGGCGCTTCACCGGCATTACCGTATTGAAGCAATTGTCGGTGAACCTTCGGGCGCTCGTAAGCGTCGCGGTGATGGCCGCCGGTGTCTCGCTTGCCTCGAGCCATCTGGCGCCTACGGATGACAAGGTCGTGCTCGTGACGCACCTCGGAATACTGATCCTGCTTGGCGGCCTGCTCTATTGCGGTTCGACCTTACTGCTGTGGACGTTGATGAGACGACCGGCCGGTCCCGAAACGGAGGTTCAAACCATCCTCGGCAAAGTGCTGCCGAAACTACGCCTTGCCTGAAGAATGTGCGGCCGATGTCGGCCGGACCGCCTTGTCGTCTGAATGGGGGAATGGGGAAATGACATTGCAATCAAATCGAACCCTGATCACGAAACTGGAAAACACGATCCACGATTGCCTGAAGGACTACATCAGCGATGACGAGCCCTTGGCGATCCTCGACTTTCCGGACATCCGCAACTGCGGCGACTCTGCCATCTGGTTGGGCGAAATGGCCTATCTCCAGAACAGACACCGTAAGCGGCCGGCCTATGTGTCGCGGATCGATGACTTCTCGCCCGAGCAGCTCGAGCGCACCATGCCAACCGGCCCGATCTTCATTCATGGTGGCGGTAACTTCGGCGACATCTGGGACGCACATCAGGACTTCCGCGAACGGGTGCTGGAGCGGTTTCCCGATCGCCAGGTGATTCAGTTCCCGCAATCCATCCATTACAAGTCTCAGGCGCGTCTGGAAGAGAGCGCCCGCGTCATCGGGCGCCATAAGCACTTCGTATTGCTGGTGCGCGACGTGGAATCCCAGGAGTTTGCCCTGAAGCATTTCGATTGCGAGGTGCGCCTTTGCCCGGACATGGCCTTCAGCATCGGACCAATCCAGCCGGCGGAATCGGAATTTCCCGTGCTTGCCATGCTGAGATCCGATCTCGAGAAAGTGGGAGATGCCGACCTCTCCGCTTATCCCGATATTCCGAAAGAGGACTGGACCACCGAATCCGCCAGGCGCGTGCGCGTCTCCAAGGCCCTCGGCGCGGCGACGGCTCTGCTGGCACTTAAGCCGGCCGAATTGCGGCTGCGCAAGCTGGACGCGGCGGCGCATAACCGGCTGAGCCGCGGCATCCGACAGATCTCCCGTGGTCGCGCGATCGTCACCGACCGGCTTCATGTCCATATCTGCTCTCTGCTGCTCGGACGGCCGCACGCGGTGCTGGACAACAGCTATGGCAAGATCCGCCGATTCATGGCTGCATTTTCCGGCGGCACCGATCTATCCTACCGGGCGACATCGCTCGACGATGGGATCGCGTGGGCGCGTTTTCAGGCCGATCAGCAGCTGGCGCCGGCTGCGTAACGCGCCGGCACCAGGGCTCATTGCCTTCGCCAAGTTGGCTCATCACGGGTTCCCAGGTCATGCAACAAAGGGCGTCAAGCGCTCCTACCCATCGATCCAGGCACACCGCATTGACCTCATCGATGCCCTGAGCATCGGCCCAAGCGAAAACTCGCTACGCTTGGGCCGACACCCAGCTGTCGCTTTACGGTTGACCGTGAGAATTGCACGCCAATGATTTCAGACGTTTGATCTCGCACCTAATTTGAGAACAGTGCCGGCCGGTTACTGTTTAAACTGAGAGCCGGCTTCGGTGCGTATGACGCCCGCGGATTTCAGAATTGAAGCATATAAGCTTCATAGAATACAAAAAGTGGCGGCAACTTGGTTTGGAAGGCTCCGATGGTCCAGCCGGAGGGGTTCACTCCAGCGCCGGGTCAGTTCCTAGCCAAAATCAACAGGATCGGGGAAGCGAGCGGTCGAGACTTTTGTGGGAACAAGAACTAGACTTCCTTTCGGTGACAAGCAACAACGTGACTACGGGATTGACGGGGGAGATGGCGATTGCAATGGAGAGCGGCCCTGCAGCCCTCTCCATCGGCTTGCCCGGGCATCGGACAAGACACCGACGCGTTCTATAGCGATGAAGGAATATGAGCGATGGCCAAGCCTCCAGAGATGACGAAGTACCGCGGCTTTCCATCCGGCATGCCGGGAACGGGCATTCAATTCACCATTCGCCGCGCGAACTCCAAGGGCGTTACCCCGATCAAGACCCTACCCCGTCGCGCCCGACCAGGCTCTTCGGAACACCGCGTCGATGCAGCATTCCTGCATGCGCTCTGGCACTATTTTGGGGCCGAGCCTTTCGCGCGTGGCAATTTGGACGCTGCCCGATTGAACCTGCTCTTTGCACGTGAAGTGGTGGCGGCCGACAAGGATTTCGATCCGATCTCTTATGATGCGATGCTCGTGATCAACGAAAAGCTGGCGCGGGAAAACTTTCCGGAGGCCTTCGAAGAAGTAATGGAGATCTGACGAGGCGCTCGTCAGGTGGCGTCCCCGTCGCTCCGGCGATCGCGTTTGCGGTTTTCATTCCTCGATAATTTCGAACCAGATCGGCGCATGATCACCATCTCAAAGCCAAGGTTGAAAAGTCTTATCGATGACCTCTGCAACCAATTCGATCCTCAAATCCACGTCGCGCGCGGAGACATTCCGGAATCTTTGCAGACGGAGAGGATCAGTCTAGTTGCCAAAGAACCATAATTGTTCCACGAACATCACACATTAAAGACTCAACGTCGACAATCGGATCAAAGCTTAATGCGTATACAATATGGTTTCCTCTGCATGTTCCTGGCAATTGCCCCGTCGGCATATGCTCTTGAAACCGGTTCGCCGCCAGTTTTGGCGCCGCTAGAGCAGCAGGCGCAAGCAGCTCATTTGAGCGCGCAATTTCTCACGCGTTTCCACTATAAGCCGGTTCCGCTTGACGATGCCTTGTCGGCCAAGATCATGAACCGGTTCATCAAGTCTCTCGATCCGGACCGTGTCCTCTTCCTGCAGGCGGATATCGACAAGTTCATGGCCGACAGCGCCAAGATTGATGACGCCATCAACCAGGAAGACTTGCAGATCCCATTTTCCATTTTCAATGTATATGAGCAGCGCGTTGTCGACCGCATGAACTACGCGCGCAGCTTGCTCAAGCAGGGTTTCGATTTCAGCGTACAGGAAGACTATTCCTTGCTGCGCGACAAGGAGCCTTGGCCGCAATCTGAAGCGGAAAGCGATGAACTCTGGCGCAAGCGCGTCAAGAGCGACTGGCTGCGCTTGAAACTGGCAGGCAAAGCCGACGCGGCTATTCGCGATACGCTTGACAAACGCTACGAAAACTCCCTCGAGCGCGCCTACAAGTACAAGAGCGACGACGTGTTCCAGTCATTCATGGACGCCTATACAACGTCGGTTGACCCGCATACCGACTATTTCGGCGCAACCGCTTCGGCTGAGTTCGATATTTCCATGAAGCTGTCGCTGGTTGGTATCGGCGCGGTATTGCAGGAAAGAGACGACTACACGACGATCCGTGAGCTCGTGCCCGGCGGCCCGGCGCAATTGTCCGGCAAGCTTGCGGTCGGTGACCGCATTACCGGTGTTGGTCAAGGCGAGAACGGCGCGATAAAGGAAGTTGTGGGGACGCGCCTTGATGAAATCGTACAAATGATCCGGGGTGCAAAAGATTCTGTCGTGCGCCTCGACATTTTGCCGGCGGATGCCGGACCGGATGGCAAACATCGCCTCATCAGCCTCGTGCGCGATAAGATCAGCCTCGAAAAGCAGGCCGCCCAGAAGACCATCCTCTCGGTAAAGGATGGCGACGCCACTCGTAAAATCGGAGTGATCACTCTGCCGGCGTTTTATGAAGACTTCGAAGCACGACGAAAAGGCGACAAGGACTATAGAAGCGCAAGCCGCGATGTCGCCAAGCTTCTCGTTGAACTGAAGCAAGACAATGTCGACGGCGTTCTGGTTGACTTGCGCAACAACGGCGGCGGTTCCTTGTCCGAAGCGATTGATTTGACAGGTCTGTTTGTCGGCAAAGGCCCGGTGGTTCAGCAACGCGATGCAGGCGGTAAGGTGGACGTGGAGAGCGATGATCTTCCCGTGCCTGCCTGGACTGGTCCGCTTGGCGTTTTGATCAATCGCGGCTCGGCGTCGGCGTCCGAGATTTTTGCCGCAGCGATACAGGACTATGGTCGAGGCGTGATTGTCGGAGAACCCAGTTTTGGGAAAGGCACCGTGCAGACCGTGGTCAATCTTGACCAGGTGGCTCACAACATCAAGCCGAAATTTGGCGAGCTGAAATTGACGGTTGCCCAGTTTTTCCGTGTCAATGGCGGGACGACGCAGCTGCGCGGCGTGACGCCCGACATCAGCTTGCCGGCTCTTTCCGACCCTAAGAGTTTTGGTGAGGCGAGCTATGATAATGCTCTGCCGTGGACGCAGGTCAAGCCGGCGAACTATGCGCCTGACGGTGATATAAAGACATTGCTGCCGCAGCTGCAAAGCCGCCACGATACTCGGATAAAGAACGATCCGGATTTCCAACGCTTTGTGGAAGACATCGGCGAACTGAAGGCGCAGCGTGAGAAAAAGGTCATCTCGCTCAATGAAACCGAACGCCGCAATGAAATGACCGCTCAGGCAAAGCGTTTGAAGTCGCGCGAGCAGATAAACGATGGTGTGGACACGGGCGAAGACGATGGCCTGCAGGCAAACGAGCGCAGCCTGAGTGCTGATATTGCCATTGAAAAAGCCCGCAAGAACGCAAAGGACGTCCAGCTGAACGAGGCCGCCGCCATTCTTGCCGATGAGGCGGATCTGCAGGCAGGTGCGCAACGATCGGGAAATATTGGCGGCAAATAGTAATGTCTCGATGGACACAGCCACAGAGGTCGGATGAGCTATTCCAGCTCACAGGCCTGCCTGGCCAGAAGCACTATAGTCGCGCTTCGTGACGCCCCCTTTTTTGCTCCGGCAATACTAGAACGCGCCAAGTGGCGGAGGCGGCGCCTTAGGCCGCCCTGTTCTTCAAGCTTCGTCAAGCGCCAGCGCCAGATCGGCAATCAGGTCGTCGGGATGTTCGATGCCGATCGAAAGCCGGATCGTCGATTCAAGCACGCCGATGCGTTGGCGCACGTCCACCGGCACACCCGAATGGGTCATCGTCGCCGGGTGGGAGGCCAGGGACTCCGTTCCGCCGAGGCTGACAGCGAGCTTGAAGATCTTCAGCGCATTGAGGAACTTGAACGAGGCCGGCTGGCCGCCCTTGATGTCGAAGGAGAACGTCGAGCCGGCGCCGGTGCACTGGGTGGCGAATGTCTGGCCGAGCGCAGATTTCGGGTCGCTGTAAGACAGGTAGTGGATCCCTTCGACCTTGGGATGCTCCCGCAAGAAATTGGCCACGGCCTCTGCGTTGCTGTTTGCGCGCTCCATGCGGATCTGCAGCGTTTCCAGCGAGCGCCCGAGCATCCAACAGGAATGCGGATCGAGCTGCGTGCCGATCGCGCCTCTCAGCGCCTTCACCTGCTTCATGACCGCCTTGCGGCCGAGCGCGGCGCCGGCGATCAGGTCCGAGTGCCCACCGACATATTTCGTCAGTGAGTAGAGCGAGATGTCTGCCCCGTGTTCGATCGGCCGCTGGAAGACCGGCCCGAGAAGTGTGTTGTCGCAGGCGATGATCGGCGTATGGCCTTGCTTCTCGCCGATTGCGTCGGCAACCCTGCGGATCATCGCGACATTGACGAGGCTGTTGGTCGGATTGGCCGGCGTTTCTATCAGGATGACAGAGACACGGCCCTTGGCCATGGCTTCCTCTGCCGCAGCCTGCACCGATGCTTCGTTGACACCATCCGCGAAGCCAACGGCGGAAACGCCGAGATTGGCGAAGGTCTTGGCGAGCAAAGTTTCCGTACCGCCATAAAGTGGCTGCGAATGCAGTATCGCATCCCCCGGGTGGACGAATGCAAGAAGCGTGGTCGCGATAGCCGACATGCCCGACGAGAACAGGACGCAGCTTTCCGTGCGCTCGTAGACCGCCAGACGGTCCTCGACGATCTCGCTGTTCGGATGGTTGAAGCGCGAATAGACGAGCCCCGCCCCCCTTCCCGCCGGCGGCTCCTTGCGGCCTGAAACGTAGTCGAAGAAATCGCGGCCGTCTTCCGCGGACTTGAAGACGAAGGTCGAAGTCAGAAAGACCGGCGGCTTGACGGCACCTTCGGAGAGCTCGGGATCATAGCCGTAATTCAGCATCTGTGTTTCGGGATGCAGGGCATGATTGCCGATATGGGTTCTCGGCGGGTGCGGCGCAGTCATGAGACGTCTCCTCCATCGGTTTCACGAACCTTGCGTCGCAGATTATATCAAACGTGGCGGCGTATTGTTGCTATTTGGCACGCTCTTTTGTTGTTTGAGGCAACTTCTTACGGTGACAAGGCATCGCTTCGAACAAGCGTGAAGCGGTTTCCGGGACAAGGCGAAGTCCAATCGGTCAGACTTGGCATCCTTTCAGGAAGATGTCGGCGCAAATTCGCGCGCGCTGGGCGATCTCCTCGATACCGGGCGGCTTCTGTTGACGCAGGATGGCGGCGCGCTGCGGCTCCATGATCATCATTCCGCGCAGCATGCCCGAAGCCATGTGCGGATCCTCGAGCTTGATCAGCCCGCGCTCGGCTTGCCTTGCCAGCCATTTCTCCATGACAGCATTGGAACCGACGATAGCGGTTTCATAGAAGCTTGTGGCGATCTCGGGGAATCGGTCGGATTCCGCGATAACGAGACGCGTCATGTCGACTGTATCGTCCGACATCGTCAACATGCCGTAGGTCGTCAGCAGCCGCTCCAGCCCCTGCCGCAGATCCATCGTCGCGAGTGTCGACTGGTCGAGTGCCAGGAAAAACCGATTGATGCGATCGGAAATGATGCTGGAAAACAAATCCGCCTTGGTCGGGAACAGCCTGTAGAGCGTCTTCGTCGAGACGCCGGCCGTCTGCGCGATCGCGTTGATGCTCGCGGCCGCATAGCCATTTTCCCGGAATTGAGCGTCAGCGGCCTCGATGATCAGGCTTTTGGTGTCGTCGTCGCAGCGGATCTGGGGACGGCCTCTCGACCGCTTCTCAATTAATTGAATTTCGACCATGTTGATTTTCCAAATTCCTATTGACTTCCATTTTATAGCGCATATTTTGGAAAACATCAAGTTTCCTAAATATGCGACCGAGAATTTTCGCGGCCCATCCGCCCTCCCAAGACGATCGGCCTATCCGGAGAAACAGCAGTGGAAAACAAGGTTCATGTATTGAATGCCGGCAAGCAGGCACCCGTCGCCGAGGCTCCAACCCCGACCATGGACGCCGGCAAGCCGGATGTATCGGCCGAACTGGCGCGTATCGCCGCTGAGGAAAAGCCGCCGGCGAAGCGGGGCAAGTCGTTCCTGCTCGGAGCCACTGCGCTCGTCGTCATCGCGGCCGCCGCCTATTACGGTCATAATTACTGGACGGTCGGCCGCTTCCAGGTATCGACCGACGATGCCTATGTGCAGGCTGACAACAGCGCTATTGCGCCAAAGATTTCCGGCTACATCGCCGATGTCGTCGTCGGCGACAATCAGACGGTCAAGACAGGGCAGGTGCTTGCCCGCATTGACGACCGCGACTTCAAGACGGCGCTGGATCAGGCCAAGGCCGACGTCGCCGCCGCTCAAGCCGATGTGGAGGCCAAGCAGGCATCTCTTGAGATGCAGCAGTCGTTGATCGCCGCCGCCCAGGCAACCGTCGATGTCGACAAGGCCAACGAGACCTTTGCCGAGCAGAACGACAAGCGTTACGCGAGCCTTTCGGTCAATGGCTACGCTGCAGTGCAAACCGCACAACAGGCCGCGTCTCAGATCGCCGCCGCCCGCGCCGCGATCGATCGCGATACGGCATCGCTTGCTGCCACCACCAAGCAGGTCGATCTGTTGAAGGCGCAACTGGCGCAGGCCAAGGCAACACTCGCCCATGACCAGGCCGTCCAAAGCCAGGCTGAGCTCAATCTATCCTATACGGCGATCACCGCACCGCTCGACGGCGTCGTCGGCAACCGCACGCTTCGCGTCGGCCAGTATGTGCAGGCAGGCACACAGCTGATGTCGGTGGTGCCGACATCAGCCGCCTATATCATCGCCAATTACAAGGAGACCCAGTTGACTGACGTGCATGCCGGTCAGCCTGTTGATATCGAAGTCGATATGTTCCCCGGCCGAACCTATCACGGCCATGTCGACAGCCTGGCGCCCGCCAGCGGCCAGGAATTCGCGCTGCTGCCGCCGGATAACGCCACGGGCAATTTCACCAAGGTCGTGCAGCGTATCCCGGTCAAGATCGTCCTTGACGCCGACAGCGCCACATCAGGCGATCTGCGCCCCGGCATGTCGGTACAGCCGAGCATCGACATCAAGACGGCCGACCAGAGCCACGGCGCGTGAACGGTGAGGGATGAGGAGTATTGAACCATGTCCACCATCGCAGCCACCGCCGTCCCGCAGCCGAGTGCGAAGGCCAGCACCAGAGAATGGATCGCCGTACTCGCCGGCATGATCGGCGCCTTCATGGCTATCCTCAACATCCAGATCACCAATGCTTCGCTTCTCGATATCGAAGGCGGCATCGGCACGGGCGTCGACAACGGCGCCTGGATATCGACCTCCTATCTGATCGGCGAGATCGTCGTCATTCCGCTGACGGCCTTCTTCAGCAACGTCTTCTCGTTTCGTCGCTATATCCTCGTAAACTCGATCCTGTTTCCGCTGTTCTCGATTGCCTGTGCCTTTGCGCATGATCTCGGCACGATGATCGTGTTGCGCGGGTTGCAGGGCTTTGCCGGCGGCGTGCTTATCCCGATGGCCTTCACTATGATCCTCACCAAGCTGCCCAAGTCGCAGCAGCCGACCGGGCTTGCCCTCTTTGCCCTCTCGGTCACGGTCGCCCCAGCCATCGGCCCCACTATCGGCGGTTATCTCACCGAGAACTACGGCTGGCAGACGATCTTCTTCATCAATGCCCTGCCGAGCGCCATCATGGCGATTGCCCTTGCGTTGACGCTCGATAAAGGGCCGATGCGGCTCGGTCTTCTGAAGCAGGGCGACTGGGCTGGCATCGCGACGATGGCGATCGGACTTTCGGCGCTGCAGACCGTGCTTGAGGAAGGCAACAAGGATGATTGGTTTTCCTCGCCCTTCATCCTGAAGCTCAGCGCCATCGCCGTCGTCTCGCTCAGCGCCTTCATCTGGATCGAGCTGACCGTCCAGAACCCGCTGGTGAAGCTGCGGCTGTTGAAGCAGCGCAATTTCGGCATCGGCGTTCTCGTCAACGTCCTGGTCGGCTTCGCTCTGTTCGGCTCGGTCTATATCCTGCCGCAATATCTCGGCCAGGTGCAGCGTTACAATGCCGAGCAGATCGGCAACGTGCTTGCCTGGACCGGGCTGCCGCAGCTCATCCTCATCCCGCTGGTTCCGATGATGATGAAGCGCTTCGACGTCCGCTATATCGGCTTCCTCGGCATCGCCATCTTCGCGATAAGCTGCTTCATGAACGTGACGCTTTCGGCCGATACCGCCGGCGATCAGTTCTGGATCCCGAATATCGTGCGCGCCATCGGCCAGGCCATGGTCATCACCCCGATTACGGCGATCACGACCGCCGGTATCGCCGCGGCTGACGCCGCCGCCGCATCGGGTCTTACGAACATGCTGCGAAATCTTGGCGGCGCTGTCGGAACGGCGACGCTCGGAACCGTGCTCACCAAGCGCGAACAGTTCCACTCCAACATCATCGGCCAGTCGGTGACATTGTCACGCGACGAGGTACGGGAACGGTTGACGCAGGTGACCAATTATTTCCTGTCGCATGGCGTCTCGGATCATGCCCTTGCCGCACAGAAGGCGACCGTCGCTCTCGGCAGCATCGTTAAGCGACAGGCGCTGATCATGGGCTTCAGCGATACTTTCGCCGTGATTGGAATACTGTTGGCCACGGCGGCGGTCGCCGTCCTCTTTGCCCGCAAGCCCTCACCCGGCGGTGGAGCAGGGGCTCACTGATGCCCCCCGAACTGATTACCGGACGCCGCGAAACCATCCAGACCGGTGGCAACGACCGATACCCTGAATACGCCATCGAGGTTTCTGTCAAAGATCGCTCCAACAACAATATCGGCATCATCGAAGACCTCGTCGCGTATGCGACTGGCGGCCTCATCGACCTCGAACAGCGTCATATCAGTCCCGCCGGAAATGGAGATCAGCACGCCCCGCGCGCCCTTCATGCTCATGTCATCCAGAAGCGGGTTGGCAACGGCGGCATCTGCGGCTCTCAATGCACGGCCAGGCCCCGTCGCCTCGCCTGTTCCCATCATCGCTCGACCCATTCCACGCATCACGGATTTCACATCTGCGAAGTCGAGATTGATGAGGCCTTCCTTGATGATCAGATCCGTGATGCAGCTGACGCCGGCATATAGGACCCGGTCTGCGGTCACAAAAGCATTGGCGAAGGTGGTCGTGGCATCCGCAATGCGAAACAGGTTCTGATTGGGAATGACGATGACAGTGTCCGCACTTTCGCGCAGCCGCTCGATACCCTCGTCGGCGGTGCGCATGCGTCGGTTGCCTTCGAACGTAAAGGGCTTGGTGACGACGCCTACCGTGAGGATCCCCGCCTGCCGTGCGACCTGAGCGATGATCGGGGCAGCGCCCGTGCCGGTGCCGCCACCCATTCCGGCCGTGATGAAGCACATGTGCGTACCCTGAAGGTGATCCATGATCTCATCAATGGATTCCTCAGCGGCGGCTCGCCCGATTTCCGGCAAGGAGCCCGCGCCGAGACCTTCCGTCACCTGCGCACCCAGCTGAATGCGCCTGCTCGCCTTTGACGTCGCGAGCGCCTGTGCATCCGTATTTGCCGCAATAAATTCGACGCCCTGAAGCTCTTCCGCGATCATATTGTTGATTGCGTTGCCGCCGCCGCCGCCGACACCGACGACGGAAATCTTCGGTATCACCTCGGAAACTGGTGTGCGGATGTCGGCCATGAAGGACTCCATTGGATCAATTGCATTCTCAATCGCAATCGCCTGCCGCTTATGGGAACGAACATTGAAGCGATTCGCGAGAGCATAGAGATCCTAGTGAGGAACGTGTGCGCATTGCGGCAGGAGCCGGCCGCCCTCCACAGGATAATGACTCTGGCGCACGGCCGAACTTCCACGCCTAGTCATTTCCACCGTGCTGACGTCGCTCTTGGTCCCGAATCCGTGCTCCGATCTCTGCATCAGATGCCTGTGGATCGTACTTGTGAAGCGAGGCCACGTGCCTGCGTCATCAATTGCTGTGCCACGGTCTCGAAAGGGTCAAGGGACTTCTCGGCTCGGCTTAACACCACAGCGCCTTCGACAGAGGCGACCAGCATCACCGCAAAAGCGTGTGCCTCCTTGTCCGAAACGCCGCCCTCACGAAGAAGATCGGTCAACCGGCGAATCCAGCCCCGAAATATATGTGCCGTATGCGCCAACTGCTCTGCAGACTCTGCGGCGATGGTCACAGCCGACCTCTTGAACCAGGTGGCGACCCAGACCTATGAAAAATGGGAGGTCGGCCACGCACAGAGCATTTTCGGCAAGACCTTTGTGCCCTTTGGTCTGACTGCCGGCAAAAACTTCATGGAATACGACCTCGTGTACCTGTCGCATGACATGCTGTTTTGGGGTGCGAGGAACGTCGACGGACGTGGTTTCGACACCGAGCACAACCGACCGACCAATCTCCAGATTCCACTTGTCCGTCGATGAGGGCGGTGGTCTAACCGCTCTTCGGAGGTTGAACGAATGCATCGCGGCCATCGCAGGGTGTCTAGCTGATGTTGACGACCGATATGTTGGCGTTGCTTGCAAGAGAGCCGATCATACGCAAATCTCCGGTCTCATTCACGCTCGAATGGCCGCATGGATATCATGCAACGCAGCCGATGCTCGGCGGAACCAGGAAGTACTCAGCAGAGGAAAGGGTTCGAATCTTTGCAGACCTCCAATAACATGAGTAGCATTCCCTGGTGTGACCGACACGCCGGGGCTGGAGTTTGCGGTATTTGATCAAGGATAATTTCGCACTTCGTCTCTATACGCGAGTTGCCCGTTTGGGCAGCTTCTCGGCTGCTGCGCGGGAATGCGGCCTGTCACAATCTCAGGCTTCGCGCATCGTTGCCGATCTTGAGGCCGAGCTCGGCGCGAGGCTGTTGACGCGCACCACGCGGGCCGTTGTGCCGACAGAAATGGGCATTGAATTTCTGGCGCGGATCGAGCCGATCCTCTCGGCATTGGACGACGCCGAGCAAAGTGTGCGCGAAGGTGGTGAGCTGCGTGGACTGCTCAGGTTGACCACGCCGACCAGCTTTGGCGTTCGCGATGTCATTCCCCGCCTCGCCTCGTTCGCCGAAAGGCACCCAAATCTGCACATCCAGATCCAGCTCGGCGACCGCCGGCAGGACCTGATCAAGGATGCGGTCGATGTCGCCATACGGCTTGGCCGATTGCCCGACTCTACGGCAACCGCCAGGCTAATCGCCACGATCCCGCGCGTCATCGTGGCCTCTCCCGACTATCTCGCACGCCACGGTGTGCCTGAGACGCCCGATGACCTTGTGCAACACCGTATCGTCGGCGGCACGGCCGCGGCAGTTCCGACAGCCTGGCGATTTGAGCTGAATGGCCAGGAATCCGCAATCAAGCTGGAGCCGCATTTTTCGACCGACGAGAACGAAGGGGCCATCGCGGCGACCGTGGCGGGCTTCGGCATCACCTCGACGAGCGGCTGGGCGTGTCGCCGCGAGCTCGAGGAGGGTACCTTGGTGCGTCTGCTTGCCGACTGGACGTTGGCCGGCATTCCGGTCCACGCCTATTTCCCGATGGGACGCGCCACGCGCGTAGCGGCACGGGCTGCCATCGATCACCTTGCAGCCGACTTCCGGCGCACCTCAATCAATGGAACGATCTGACTTTGGGAGCCTGCCTCCGCGGGCTCTGACAGTGGCACACCCATCCGTCGATTAATGCGTCGCATGCATAGAAATTAGCGGAATCCGGTGGCTACCGACGGAAGCACGCATGGACGATGTTTACCTTGCATGACACCAATGTGAGGTCTTTTCATCATGTCCAAGACAACACCGGAGCAGAACAAGGCGCTGGTTCTCGAAGCTTTCGATGTGCTGTTCAACAAGCGCAACTACGCCGCCGCTGAGCGCTATTGGTCGGATCGCTACATCCAGCACAGCGCCCATATCGCTCCCGGCCGCGATGGCCTGTTCAACCTGGTCCGCACCCTGCCGGACACGCTGAAATACGAAAACCAGCTCATCGTCGCAGAAGGCGATTACGTGATCGCGCACGGGCGTTTCTCCGGCAACGGCCGGCCCGCCGCATGGATCGCCACCGATATCGTGCGCATGGAGGACGGCAGACTCGCCGAGCACTGGGATGTGCTTCAGGACGAGGCGACCGAGGCTCAGTCCCTCAGCGGCTTGCCGATGTTCGGCGACAGGTTCCCCAACTGACGATCTCAACTCACGTCGTTCACGGAGAAAAACCATGAAACTCTCAGGCAACACCATTTTCATCACCGGCGGTGGATCGGGCATCGGCAAGGCCCTCGCCGAAGCGTTTCACAAGCGCGGCAACAAGGTGATTATTTCCGGCCGCCGCCGCGCCAATCTCGATCAGGTTGTCGCCGCCAACCCCGGAATGACCGCGGTCGAACTCGATATCACCGATCCTGCCAGCATCAGCGCTGTGGCCTCTCAGTTGATCGCCGCGCATCCCGATCTCAATGTCCTCATCAACAACGCCGGCATTATGTTGCCGGACCAAGCTACCGGGCCGGTCGACGACAAGCTCATGGTCGATACCGTCATCACGAATCTCGTCGGATCAATCCGCATGACGTCAGCCCTGATCGAGCATCTGAAAAGCAAGGACGACGCCGTCATTGCTTACACAAGTTCCGTGCTCGGTTTTGTCCCGATGGCGGTCACGGCCGTCTATTCGGCAACAAAGGCCGCCCTTCATTCCTATGCCTTGTCGCAACGCTTTCTCCTGAAAAATTCCGGCGTTCGCGTGCTCGAGATTGCCCCGCCCTGGGTGCGTACGGATCTTATGAACAGCCGCGAGGCTGCGGAAGCCATGCCGCTTGACCAGTTCATCGAAGAGACGATGGCGATACTCGCAACGGATGCCGACGAGATCCTGGTTGAGGGCGCAAAAGCTTTCAGAGCGAATGTCGGCCCACACGAACATGGCCTCGTCAACAGCTTCAACGAATTTGCGTCGGCGCGCTTCGCCGAGGGCTGAGACGGCTATGAGGTAAGCGCCTCGCTCGCCTTGATGGGAACCGAACCGACGGTCCGTCATCTCGATTTCCTGGGATAACAATGATTTATGGAACCAATGAGCCGAAGAAAGATTGGTGGTGGCTGCGCTCCCTCAGAATCAGTCTAAATATCAGACATTTTTCCGCGCAGCCGTTTCAACATTGTAATATCAAGCAGCGCCATTTTAATTCAGGAATGCGGCCCGTGCTCGATTATGTCTCCATCTCAACTCTTCTTGCAGCACGTTAAGTAGTGACGCCCGCAACGCCTCCACATTATGACTGTCTAAGCTCGCGTTTGCGCGATTTCTTGATTATGATGACATATTCGTGATACGTTATGTTCTTTCGCGCCGGTGAGGCCGTCCTGTTGGACGGGGTATGCGATGAGGGTCGTCAGCGGATTTATAGCATGCCTTCTACTCTGGACGCCGCTCGTCTATGCAGGGCCGCTGCATGACGCCGCCCGGACCGGCGATCGGGAACGCGTGGCCCAATTGATCGCGACCGGCATTGATATCGCCGCACCGAACGAGTCTGGTGAACCGCCCCTGCTAATTGCTGCGCTCGCCGGGCAGAAGGATATCGTCGCGCTGCTGCTGGAAAACGGCGCCGATATCGAATGCCGCAACAAAGGCGGCCTTACCGCGCTGCACGCCGCCGCCTACGGCGGACATCTCGACGTGGTCGAGCTGCTCATGTCGAAAGGTGCTAGAGTCAATGACGATAAGAACTTCTATCATATGTCGCCGCTGCATGCTGCGGCGGAGGAAGGACAAACCGATGTGGTGGCCTTCCTGTTGGTGCACAAGGCCGACCTAGAAGCGAAGGAACGTAACGGCTACACGCCGTTGACCCAGGCCGGATGGCGGTCCCACTGGGATACCGTCGCACTGCTGCTGAAAGCCGGAGCGGTCTGCCAGAAGGCTGATCTCGTCGGCGACTGGCTCTTTGCCGAATGCACCAAGCGCCAATAGCGCCACATTCACTGCCCTAAAAGGGAGGACCTATACATGTCTCGCAAACAGACAGGACCCGCCGCGCTGATCTTCGCAGGCCTGGCAATCGCCTTCGCCGCGCCGGTCTGTGCCGAGGAGCCGGTCAACACCGGCTATTTCGGTGACGTCGCGATCAAGGGATACGATCCGGTAGCATATTTCGTTGAAAACAAGGCCGTAGCGGGATCTGCGGCCTATTCGCACCGCTGGCTGGGTGCAGAGTGGCATTTCGCCAGCGCCAAGAATCGTGACCTGTTCATCGCCGATCCCGGCAAATACGCGCCGCAATACGGTGGTTATTGCGCAGACGGCGTTTCGTTCGGCACGGTGACCACCAATATCGATCCGAATGCCTGGCGCATCATCGATGGCAAGCTATACCTGAGCTATGATCCGGGCGCCGCCGATGGCTTCGAGAAAAAGCCGACAAAGGTCGTCGACTCCAAGAAGCACTGGTCGGAAGTCCAGAACACGCTGATCTCGGACAAAATGCAAAAGGACTGGCAGCACATGCCGGCAGAATGACCCTTATGGCGCCGGCGAAAAGAACATCAGTGCCTGAGGGGTCACGTGGACATATTGGGCGTCGGGCTGTGCGGCGTCCCTGTTCCGATAGACCTGCCCACAGACCATGCGATCCAGGAAGTAACCACTAAACCTCTCGCACAGCCTGTTTCCCTTGACGTCGACCGTGCCGGTAATATTGGTATTGGCGCTCCTGTAGGCGGTGTTGCCTGCCTTGTCGAAATACTGGACGAAGGCCGTTCCGTTCTTGTGTTTTCCGGCCCAGGTCTTTCCGTCGATTAGATCGCGCAGCGCCTTCTCGTCGAGCTGATCGGCATCGTTCCCGACAAATCCGAAAGGCCATGCCGGAATGCCCGCAGCCTTCAGCCCGGTCAGGTGATGTTCCAGTTCGGCTGGACGCCAGTAGTCGTAGAGATACCCGTAATAGGTGAGATTGCTTTCCGGAAAGAGTTCCAGAAGCTTGGTCTTCTCCGCCGCGCTCCGCACCCGGTCGCCATCAAAGCCATAAGCCGCCGTCAGATATTCGCGCGCCGGTTCGACGTTCGGCAATGCGTCGCGCGCCGCTTCTATGAGAGGGACGGCACGGCCATTGTCTCGCGCCGTGTAGAGAACGATGCCCGCCAGCAGCTGGAAGCTCGGCGATGGCGACGGATCGAGCCTGAGCGCCCGATCGATTTCGGCAATGGCCTCGTCGTGGTTTCCTGTTTGGGACAGGATCAGTGCCAAGTTACCTACAGCTTCAGCGCTGTTCGGCTGGGCCGCCACAGCCCGGTTTGCCGACTCTCGGGCTTCGGACTCCCTCCCGTCGACCAGTTGCAACAAGGCGAGCACGGTATGAGCGCGCGCATTGTTCGGGTCGAGCTTCAGCGCCTGCCCCGCCGCGTCATAAGCGATCTTGCGCGCCACCGCCGCCGACCAGAGAAAATTGTAATCGTTGCGCCAGACATCGACCGCGACGCGTGCGATCCCGGCATGCGCGTCGGCAAAATTCGGATCGAGATCGATCGCCTTCTGGTAATAAGAAAGCGTCCGGCGATAGGTCTCCACGTCACTGTAGAGCAACCCCTCGTGCTCCGCGCGCATGTAATAGTCGTAGGCCTCGAGGTTATCGCTCGGGATCTTCTCGATCTGCGTGCGCTCGCCGTCGCTGAGCTCCACCTTCAGCGCCGAGATGATCTTGCCGGTCACGTCGTCTTGAATTGCAAAGAGATCCGCATATTGCCGGTCGTAGCGTTCCGCCCACATGGAAAGCCCTGTCAGCGCGTCGATCAGTTTGACGTTGATCCGCAATTGTGGCCCCGCCCGCTGCAGCGTGCCTTCGAGCAGGTAGTGTACGCCGAGCTCCGCTGCCACCTCCGCTGTCTTGCCCGCATTGCCCTTCAACGCAAAGACCGAATGCCTAGCAATGACAAACAGCCCCGACACTTTGGAAAGTTCGGTAATCAGATCGTCCGTCAGCCCCTCGGCCAGATGATCTTGTTCTGAATCGCCGCTGACGTTGATGAAAGGAAGGACGGCGACCGAAGGCTTATCTGGCAGAGGATAGGCGAAGCGCCGGACGAATGCAGGCGTCTCACCGATATCCAGCCTCTGCCAGAGGTAAGCGCCGCCGCCGGCAATCAGAGACAGTGCGATGGCCAGGATCGCGCCGCGGCGCACGCGCTTGGACCATCGCGGAAACCGGCGGGCCGCAGCCGGATCTAAAACGACTCTGTAGACCCGGATTGGCTCGGCAATGCTCCTGACTTTTTGCCTCCCGAGCGAAAAGAAATCGGCATCGATCTTCGTTTTCACCTGATCATATGTCGTGCCGGAGATGGCGATGCCGCCCGGTTCGGCTAGCGTCTGCATGCGATCGGCGATGTTTACGCCATCGCCATGAATATCCTCGCCCTCAACGATAATGTCGCCGAGATTGACCCCGATGCGGAACCGCAGCGGTATGGCGTCACCGGAGGCCGGGTTCTGCTTCGCTTTCTCCCGCTGGATCGCGATCGCGCATTGCAGGGCGTCGACGACGCTATGAAACTCGACGAGCAGGCCGTCGCCCATCGTCTTGACCAGCCGGCCGTGATGTTCGGCGATTCTGGGCTCGATGAGATCATCCAGGTCGGCCTTGAAGCTGCGGCGCGTCGCTTCCTCGTCGATCTGGCTCAGGCGGCTGTAACCTGCGACGTCAGCGATCAGAATTGCTGCAAGACGGCGCTCCATGCCCCTCCCCGCTGACCGCGATGGCCCCTCCGGCACATCTTACCGCAGGTCGACTGGCGAAGCCATTGGTCGAGGGCTATCTCGCATGAGAGATATTCTGTGGTGGCCTTGAAAGGATTGGAACCGGCGGCTGGCATCTGGTCGACCGTTGCTGACAATGGCCGCTGGGCCTCCAATCCTGGCATCCCGAATGCAACCTCGATCGGCATGTTCGAGGGCACCGACACTGCGCGTGACGATCCCGACAATCTGTACATCGCGGCAATCAGGCAGGCGCCCTTCGATGGACAAGCTCGACAAGCCCATTGTCGCTATGGCTGGGGATTGCTCTTCGCAACTCCAACATCACCGACCGGATGTTGCACGGCAACGGCAGGCTCTCCTCTTTTGAAGACCAATTTGATCCCGCCACTGCCACCCAATTTTCCGCCGCTGCCAAACACACGGACCTCCCCCTCCGAGCTGATCTCCACTGAGAGCTCGACTTCGTCGAGCATCAATCCCAACCGGCTCGGCGACTGATCGAAGACATGTTGAACCACCTCAAGCAGATTGGTCATCTGCTCTTTCAGCGCGTCGGCGCCAAGTCTGACCACTTTCAACGGCGACCCGAGGACGGAGCCGAAACCGCCGCCGACGTCATCGCCACCCCGCGCACCTCGGTCACCAACGATGGGTCCGGTTGCAAAGCCGGGTGTTGGAGCTGCGTCGGTAATAAAAGTAATTTCTCTGTTCATGTCAGGCGCTCCTTGTTCATCCGTCATCGGACATGCTCGAGAAAACCTTATTCCCGTGGCTCAGACCTCGCAAACCACCCTGAAACCGACACGCCCCTCCCATCCCGCCAGCGTCTCCTTCATCCAGTCCCGATATGCCGAGCGACAAATCGCCGGATTATGCGAGAAAGATCCGCCGCGAAGAACGCGCGTTGAGGAATCAGCATCGATGAAGGGCCGACCGTCATGCGGTATCGATCTCACGTCAGGATTCCAATTGTCGAGGCAATGCTCCCAGACATTCCCATGCATCTCGAAGAGCCCATAACGATTGGGTGGGTAGGATCGGACGGGCTTCGTTGATCCGTAGAAGGTGCCTCGCGGGCCTTTGGCATAGGCCCCATCGGGATAGGCAACGTCGGCATAGCTGGCGCGGGAGACGTTCTCGCCGAAGCTGATTCCGCAGACCGCGCCGCCCGTACCGCAGTAGTTGGCAAGCGCCGGGGTCAGTGTGGGGCCGAAGTGGAAAGCCGTCAACGTGTCTGCCCTGCAGGCACGCTCCCACTCGGTTTCGCTCGGCAATCGGATGACGCGTTCGGTCAATCTGGAGAGCCTAGCGCAGAATTCCATCACCTGCTGCCAAGTAACGGTTTCCACCGGGCGGTCGTCGCCCGGAAATGAGGATGGTGCCATCGGCAGGGAAAGACCGGTCTGTTCGTGATAGGCAGCAATCACAGCACGCCACATGCGCTGCGTAATCGTCGTCCGGCTGACCGCGATGCGGCCGACGGTAACATCGACCTGCTGCTCAAACTTGCCGATCCGCAACAGTTCGCCGTCAGGCGAACCCATCTTGAAGCTGTGGGCCGGCAGCAGGCTGAATTCGATGGCGTTTTCCGCGTCGACGGGCTGATTGAAGGTTTCAACCGTCTCCCAACGGGTATCAAACAGAGTGCCCTCGTCATTGACGGTCGTCACCGGCACCGTTTCGGCGCGCATCGGCGAGGGCCGCAGCTTCACCCGGTTCCGGGCAACCCATGCCCCCGCTCCGATCGTGGCAACAAGACTGGCCGCACCAATCCCGTAAAGAAGCGTCCGTCGCGGTACCGTAACGGGTGGGCCGTCGGGTTCATCGGGCTTGCGTTTTAGGGTGATGCGCCTGATGCCCTCTCTGGTTTGCGCATCTGCCGGAGCAACGGCGTTGATGCGCCACCACAATTGTTCGGCCTCGGCGAGACTGCCATTCGCTTCGGCCTCCAGTGCTTCGAGTTTCAGCGGCTCCAAATCTTCGGGTAACGCACGCGCCGGAAGCAATATGAAGTGGCGCTTGGCAAGCGGCTCGACGAAGGTCGAGGGCGTCTGGCGAGGCTTGCCGTATTTGCGGCACAAGTCGGGGACAGCGAATTTCAGATAGTTGTCGAGCCGTTCGACGGTGGCACAATTTTGCGGACCTTCCATGCCGAGCCCCTCGAGCAGCCCATAGGTGAAGGCACCGTGACCAAGTTCGGCAATCTCGTAGGAGAATTCCGAAGGGCTGCATGAGCAGACGGTAACGGCGCCCTGCTGCCTGTCGAGACCAAGGCCTTGCCCGTCGCGTGCGCCCTCATTGCGGCAAGCGTCCAGAAGCAGGATAACATTGTCCGCGCCGCAGCGCTTCAGTCGCTCGGCAACGTGCTGCACCGAAATTCCTGTCTCCTCGACATTGCCGGGATCGGCGTCGATCGGCAGCAGATAGTCCTGCTCCCGTTCTCGCCGTCCGTGACCGGCAAAGAAAAACCAGAGATTGTCACTTGGCCGAAGGAAGGGCTGTTCGAAACGCACGCGCAGAAAACGCATCAGATTGCCGAATGTCGGACGAGATTGCAGCGGGCTTCCGAAATCCGAAGGGAGGGGCGGCGCGTCCTCAGCCAGATAATAAACCTGGCTGAAATGGACTGAAGCGCGAAAAAAATCGCTCATCGCTTCAGCATCCTGTTGAGCGAACTCGAGCGGTTTCAAATTATCGTAGCGATTTATCCCTATGCAGATCGCCCAATTCTCACTCATGCCCCAAAAGCCCGCTCCGTGAACGACGTCGACCAACGCAAATAGCTTGTCCGCGTGCTCCCGATCGAGACAGCCATCCTGCGCATAGCTGCCGATCTTTCTCGCTTTGCCACCCGGGCCTCCGCCAAACGCCGGCTTTACCTCACTTCATATTTCCGCTGCCGCCGCCGCCCATGTTACCGGTGCCGCCTGTGTTGCTGCTGCCATTGGTGCTACCACTGCCCATATTGCCAGCGTTGCCCGTGCTGCTACCACCCATATTACCGCTGCCTGAATTGCCCGATCGACTACCAGAAGCGTCATTGTCACGGTTTCCGTGCCACTGCCTTTTTTTCTTGATCGAGTTGTCCTGGGTTGGCGACGATGCCCAGGGCCACATAAATGGTTTGCGACCGGATTCGTTATCGGCAATTGCGCGTCCCGTTGACCATTCGCCATGAATGTCGCCGTCGTTCTCTATCTTGCGATCATTCGTCTGTGCGGCAATCGCAAGTCGCCGCGTGGCGAGACCGTCACTGCCGGAACCCGATTCCACCATCGGATCAGCGAAAACAAAATATTCGGAACTAAATTCATGGGCGCCGGCGACGCCTGCATAGAAACCGGAGCCTAACATCGAGGCTGCTGTTAATATCACGCACAAGTCGTTCATCCCGACCTCCCCATATTGCGTGAAAAAAGCACTATATAAAACTATCACTTGTACTTCGAATCACTTTTTACATCGCCAGATATTCGGCATATTTCAATCAAGCGCGAGAATGCGCCTTTCTCTAGTGCCAGTCTTGACGATGAGAGCGATGGGCGTCTGTCAGCCCGTTTTTGAAGTACCGGTCGTAGTAGCCAAGTTCGACATGATGCGCCTGAAGCCAGACGCCAGGCACGTGGATCGCGTCGCAATGCGCCGGAAACCGCCCATGCGTCTCGTAAATGTAGGTGCAGATGTCGCGTGCGCAGTTGATGACGTCGTCGTTGTAGACGGCCGCTTCCGCCAGATAACGCTTGCCATAATCGTCCTTGTAGATTTCGGCAAACAGGGCCTGGTCGCTGAAAAGGCCGTTCTTCCCGAACTTCTCCTCGATGACGGCGGCAACGGCCTCGGCCATGCTGTCGTAATAGGGTGGCGACATGCCCTTGATCAGGTGCTCGCCCTTGTAGCGCAGTCCGATCGGGTTGCTGCGCAGATTGGAATAACGCGGCAAAGGAATCTGCCACCGCAGGATGTCCATCAGCCGCCAGCGCGGCGTAACGACGTCGAAGCCCAGCATCGCACCATAGGTCTTCAGGAATTTCGGGTCGCCGACGAGGACAGGCGGGCTGATGGAAGCATGGATCCAGGCGCCAAGCCCCATGGCGTCGGCAGTCAGGAATATATTCTGGAGAAGAAGATCAGCCTCGATCTGCGTGCGCAACGAACCGATGACGCCGAGCGGTACCTTGATATCCTTGTTCAGAAAGCCCTTGTCCACCCAGCGCTTCACACCTGCGAGCCGATAGAAGTTGCGGTCGTCGACGATGGCCGGCCGGGCACCGTCCGGTTGGGTCAGAAGATACATCATGCCATTGATATATTGCCGGGAGAGGTCGACGACCGGCAGGAAGATCGTCGTGCCTGGCTGGTTCGACAGGAAACGATTGGAATCCAGATAGGCCGGAAAGGCGCGCTTGCCGTCCGGAACATCGAGGCGGTGATCGAGAATGCGCACCTTCGCCTCTGCCGCCCGGGCGATCAATCTCTCCGGCGTCAGCGCTTTTTCACCGTCCGGCGGTGGTGGCAATTTGCGGATGAAATAGGTGCCGCTGTCGTTGATCATGAAGAAATGCGTACCCTGGGCATTGTCGGGGCTGCCGGCGGTGCGGCCTTCCATGGTGAGGTTCGGCTTGGCCATGATCGGCTGATGCGTGGCGGGGTCCTCGAAGGGCCGGTCCGGCATGGTGAGCCCGGTCGAACCGGTAATGGCGATCAGCACCGCCTCCTCCAGTTCCGAAAGAGGCTCGCGCGGCTGATCCGATTGATAGCTCATCGAGCCGGCAAGGACGGAACTTCCCTGGCTGACGCGATGGGTGCGGCGGCGCCATATCGCCTCGATGAGCGGCCGGCGGAAAAGCGCATCGAGACCGCGATTGCCGGTCGAAGTCTCCGTTGCGGCAGCGTTTGGTGGCGAAGAACCATCGGCTCCGAATATGTTGGTCATGATGCCTTCCTTTCCAGATCCTGCTTCTCGCCGCCCGGCAGGATCGGCCGCCAGGGCGCAAAGGCACTGGCATTGCGCGGCACCATCGAGGCGAGGTCAGGACAGTGGCGCAGGATCAGGCTCGTCATGCCATTATTGGCGATCCAGTCGATCCCGAAGGGCGAATAGACTTCCGGGCGGAAATCCACCGTCAGGAAGCGGTCGCTTTGCAGCCGGCGCGATGCCATGAGGATGAAGATGCGGAATGCGGTATCGCTGAAACCGAAGCCGGTCGGAGGAGGCTCCGCAAATAGGCCGACCACCGTGTCGACACGGTCTATATCGCCGTAGATTTCCTTGATCAGCCGCACGTCTTCCGGATTGGTCGACAATTCCTCCCAATTCTTGATCCGTGGCCGGTGCAAGCCGGCCCTGAAATCATTGTAGCGCGGCACGCCACGGTGCCGTGTGCGCACGAGGTCAACAACGGAAAGATCGATAATCTCGTTGTCGCGCGTGAAAGCCTGCAACGCGCGAGGGAAGTTGTGCAGCGTGATCGCGCCGGGATGGGCAGTACCGAAGGAATAGAGCGTGTTGCGAAGGCCGTATTGCCGCATGATGTCGTCGGCGCCTGGGCCCTGTATATCCATGAAACTCTTGTCTGCGATCTTGCCGCCTGTCTTGTGGTCGTAGAAGCAATAGTCATCGGGCAGCAGCGGGTGCATGCGATAGACGGTGACAAAATCCTCCGTCAGCGAATAGGGCGTGCCGTGGTGATCCGGCATCGTCTTCGGAATGCCGGTGGACGCATGTTCGTCTACCAGCCACAGGCCTGCCTTTGTCAGCCAATCATTGGCGGGCGGACCGTTCCAATTGCTGGAGAGACCGACTTCGATCGCCTTGGTGGCAAGGATCGCCGGCGTCCATTCGACCGTATGAATCTTGGCGATCAACGCCGAGACGATCAGCCTCGCCGTCTGATAGACGCGCTCATCGTCCCAATTGCCATATTGGCGGCGCAGTTCATCACACAGCAGATTATGCTCGCGCGCAAACAAGGTGTGCATCGCACTGAGGCCGAGCCACCAGCTCTCGTTGAAGCCGGTAACCTCAAAGCCATGAACGTCGACCGGCAGGTGCCCGTTGACGAGACGGATCTTTGGCCCCTCCCGCAACAGCTTCGCCTTCTCGCTGTCAGGGCCGTAGACCTCGGATCCATCCCACCAATGGGAGGCGGCGTTGCCGAAATAGATGGGTGGCTTGCCGGCATAACCACCTATCTCCATGTTTCCGGCAATTCGCATGACGTCTTCGGGCTTGCCTCCGACCTCGCTGGTCCATTTCATGCCGGTGGGGAGGCCAATGACCACGTCCTTTTCCCCAAGTGGATGGCGGGCATGGCTGACCCAATCATGGACCTGAAACTGGATCCAGGCGGCAGCGAGGATGTTGAGCGAGCGAGCGGGAATGAATGTATCGCGATGCATCAGTTGCTGCGCGACCACCACTGGATTGGGCGTGTCGAACAGTTCTGGCGCGAAAACCGGTGTTAGGTTGCGGCCAAAAGTCGAGCCGACGGCGCCCATTTGCGGCGACGAGAGATCATTGAAAGTGCCGTCATAGGTCCGCATTTGCCGCTCACCTTCGGCAATCGCCGCCGGCGGCGTCGGGCGCGCGATCGGCGGCGCTTCGGCCGGGTCCGTTCCGATCAGGTTCTTTTCACGCAAGACATAGCGGAAAGCGTCGAGATTGAGCAGGCTCAGCCGCAGCGACAGTCGGTGCCAGGCGACGTAGCGATTGATGATCAGAAAGGCACGGCGCACTATCCTTCCTGCCAGCCGGTTGCGAAAGGGCACCGGGCTTGTCCAGCGGAAGCTGTGGCGATAGGCGGCGCTGGCATCGTAGACCACCTTGCGCGCCCGGTTGAGATTGCCGAGCGGCCTGAAGGCGTCGGTCGTGTTCCAGGGGTTGAAAGCCAGTTCGTCGACAAGGCGGGCATTGGCGATGGCTTCGGCCTCGCCGGTCGTCGGTTTGCTGACCTTGAGGTCTGCCACCTTGATCGGAGGCGAGGCGGTCTCCGTCCATTCGATGGACGTGTCTTCAATTGGCGTTGACTTCGGATCGGCGAAAAGCTGGAGACAGAGTTCGTAATGGATGTCTCCAACTTCCAGCCGCCGGGCGAGTTCGGTGGAGAGATAGCCAGGATCGGTTTCGGACGGATCGGGAGCATGCGGCGCATTCGGTGCAGGACGGAATAGATAGCGTACGGCCAGCTTGTCGCCCCAACAGATCGCACCGCGGCTCCAGAAGGTCTCGAGCGCCAGGCTGCGGACTTTCCGGTTGCGGCCGGTGGTGACGTTGCGGATCATCCGCAGGGTTTCCGAGGGTCCGAAGGTGAAGGCGAGGCCGATGACACCTAGGAGCCGGCTTAAACCTCCTCCCGCCGTCGCCTTGGCGAAAGCGACGAATTGCTTGGCATCGCGGGCATGTGAAACCGGAAAGTTGGTCGCCAAGAGATCGTGCTGCTCCTGGTCCGAGACATTGATCCGCACCGCCAACCCACGCAGATCGGGCTTATAGTCCGGTTGACCGTAGCCGCTGGCATTGGACAGGCGCAGTATCGTGGAATAGCTCTTACCAGGCCCGGCAAAACCCACTCTCAGATCGTCGGGCAGATTGTCTACGAAGGTCAGTTCAGCGTCCAGCGCGGCAAAGACGGCCTTGCTGTGAAAGGCGCGCTGAATGTCGGCGGCCTTGGCATAGGCGCGCGTCTTGTACTGCACGCGCATCATATCCTGAGCGAGGCGCTCAAACAGGAGGCGCTCGGCCTCTACATCTCCTTGATAGGATTCACTCCACGCCATTACCGTTCGCCCTCCGTGAACGCATCGAACAATGGCCCTCGGCGCATCGCATCGATGGACTGCATGGGATACAAAAGAGGCGGACGTTCCCCCGTTTCCCGTCGCCGTCCGCTACGCGACCAGGAAACGCCTGCTCATTTCGGCTTGTCTCGCCGACGACCAAAATAGCTATTGCCCACTGCGACCCGGCAAAATCCGATCCTCGACCATCTCTGCGATGCCGGAAAGAAGCCCTTTCGGCGAAGGGCTGTAGTGCGGCAGCGCGAGCCTGGTGATGTGGGCATCGATGATTGCCGGCTTGCCCAGCGCCAGCGCCTCGTCGAAGGCGCTTTCGAATTCCTCGATTGTCTCGACTCTGTATCCCTGCGCGCCGCAAGCCCTGGCATAGGCAACGTAATCGGGATTGCCGAATTCGACGAGGGCCGATTCCGCATAGGCTTCGAGTTGATAAAGCTTGATGAGCTTGAACTCGCCGTCGTTGAAAATAATCCAGATGACAGGAATGTCGTACTGAACGGCGGTCAGAAGCTCGAAGCCCGACAGCAGATAACATCCATCGCCGCAACCGACGATAACCGGACGGTCGGGATTGGCGCATTTGGCGCCAAGCGCGCCGTTGACATGTCCCGCCATCGGCCCGAATCCGCCGGGCTTTCGGAAAAACTGTCCCGGCGACAGCTCCAGATAATAGCCGAGCCAGGCAAGATGCGCGCCGGCGTCCGCAAGGACGATGGCATTGTCGGGCAAACGCTTGGACACGGATTGCGCAAGCTGTCCGGGATGGATTTCATCCAGGAGATGGACGATCCGCTCCGCGTCATAATCGCGTCCCTCGGCGGGCCTCGATGCCACAGCCGCGGCCTTCGGCCATATTTCCTTGTTGAGCGCCGCGACCGCAAGTTTTGCATCGCCGATGATGGCAGCATCGGCCTTGTAGACCTTGTCGATCTCGCCGATATCGATGTTGATATGGATGAGCGTCTTGCCGGCGAGAAGATCATCGCGAAAATTGAAGGTGGCATGCTGTGCGAAGGAGTTCCCCACCGCAAGGATGACATCGGCCTGCAGGAAAGCTTTCCAGGCGGCGCTGTGGCCGCTGTCGCAGAACACGCCAACGGAGAGAGGATGACGCTCCGAGATGATGCCTTTTCCATCGAGCGTCGTTGCGAACGGAATCTGATAGCGCTGCAGAAGTTCCCTCAGCTCCGGCCCGGCGCCACTGCGAACGGCGCCGAAGCCGATCAACGCCAATATCTGCTTGCCCTTGGCAACGGCATCAGCCAAAAGCTGGGCCACTTCGCTCACCCGCTTGGACTCCGGCATCACCGGACGTCGCCGGAGATCGATGGCGCGAAAGTTGTCGACGGAAACGCCATGATGCGTCAGGTTTTCAGGGACATGGATGTGAACCGGGCCAGGGCGGCCGTCGAAGGCCAGGTTGACCGCCTCCTCGACGACGTCGCAGGTCTTGGCCGCATCCGTCAGCAAGAATGACTTCTTCGTGGTGGCGGCAAACATTGCCTGGGAATCTGGAGTGCGACTGGTGCCGGAGGTTTCGTTCAAAGCCCCCTTTCCCTTCCAGTCGAGGGAAGCATAGCCGGAAACGGCCAGTACCGGATATGAATCCGACATGGCGACAGCCAATCCGGAAAACAGATTGAACGCGCCCGGTCCCGCCGTCGCGAAGCAAAACCCCAACTGATCCGAATGCATGGCATAGCCGCAAGCCATGAATGAGGCGGCCTGTTCGTGGCGCGTAATGACGGGCCGGATTGAGGAATGCTTGAGGGCAAGCATCAGGCCGGCGGCATTTTCACCCGCTCCACCGAAGGCGGCGCCGACCCCCACTCCCTCCAGTGCCTTCACGATCGCCTCGTAGACTCTCATCGAGAATGCCCTCCCCACGGACACCCAGATTGACTGGGCGTGTTTAGCCTCCCGCCGAATTGCGCATGCAGAATACTGCTATTCCTATGCTTCAAGTGCCGTAATGAATATTAGAAGAATACGATCTGAAAGCGGTCTACTGCGTAGCTTTGCAACGCCCTACGGGCGGACGTTCAAGCAGCTGATTCGAAATATGCTATCGAACGAAAATGCAGCCGGGCGGATGATGTATCCATCTCGTCCCATTACAGACTATTCCCGTTATATTCGCCCATTTCGTAGCGGAATTCAACTTCAGATTACGACAGGCCCTCATGGCGAACGAGTACACACGGCCGCGTCCTGTTCTTTTCTAAAGCCGGGCGCTGAAAGCCTCTCGCATCGCCGGTGGAATATTGAGCAATGCAAGCGCTGCGACAAGCTCATCGATCCAGCCGGCCTGGAAAGCCGAAGGCCGGGCAAAATTGTCCTTGCCACTGAAGAAATGCTGGACGGCGTGAAAGCCAAGCGCCCGGTAAACCTCGAACTGCTCCTCGCTAAAAAACTGGTCGAGGGTCGTCTCGTGTGGAAACGTTGGGTTCCGCCTCTTGTAGTCCATGATGTAGTCGTTCTCGTCGCCGGTCAGCGATGACTTGATGTAGAGCAATATGCCCCTTTCGTCCTCGCCATACTCGATGATTCCGACGGCGATGTGGGGTCCCGCGGATTCGACCGAAGGGGCGACGTTCGATGCCAAATCCTCAGCCACTTTCAGGGTTTTCCTCTGTATATCCTGCCACGGAAGCTCGATGCGGACGCCAAGGTCGATACGTGCCATGATCTGAAGCTTGACGAAGGATTCGAAGGTCATGCTTGGATCGGCGTCGGCGTCGATGGCCACAATAACCTTGCAGCGTCGGCGCAGCAGTTCGTATATGCCGAGATTTTCGATATGGCCGCCATCGGTCAGATAGACATTCAACTTCTTCTCGTCCAAACGGCCGGCGGTTTCATTGGCAAAGTACCACGTGCCGAAATTCGACCACCATCGATTCCACCAATGGCCGAATGCGTCGAGCCTTGCCGGATTGGCAAGCCAGTAGCCCAGACGGACGTTGAGCAGGGAAAGGCTGAAGGTCAGGATCCGGATGGTATGGCTGCCCATATTCGCCGAGGCGGCGGCGCCGGATGTGGCCATCGCCGTTGCGAGCGTGAGCGACGGCACTGTGTCTTCCATATCCTGGGTCGCCACATAATGCGTTGCTTGGCTGCCGACATGCAGTGGACTGAAGATGAAGCTGTCGGCATTGCGGCCGCGCTTGTTGAGGTTCTTCGATCCGATCAAATTGATCGTCGTGTTGACGAGAAGATAGGGAGAATAGGCAGCCCCCTCGGACCAGCCGTCGCTTGCGGCATCAAAAGGTTTCAACGAAGAAAACTTCCAGCCGTCGACATTGACCGACGGCTTGTTATTCTTAAGGAGTGCGCGCTCAAACAGAAAAGCTCGGCTAAGACGGTCCCGATAGAGCTGGTTGAGCGAGTTGGAGTTGGGGCCGATGAAAAGGCAGGCGAAAGCGAGCCCCAATGCAATCCATAGGTAGAGCGAGCCGATTGCTCCCAGACGGCCGATCGCGGGGATGCACTGCGCGACAAGGACAGAGACGTCGGACAGCCATGTCGGAGCGACGGGAGCAGGCGGATTGGCGCCGGCCGCACCAATCGCAGGCGTTATCGCCCAAAAGCTGAGGTAGAGATAGGAAACCCACAACAGCAATGGCACGACGATAGCCGAGAGATAGAGCGCGATGCGGCTTGCATATTTCTGCAGCGTCGCCGTCCAGGTCGCCTCCCCGAGCGTCGACTTTGCGATGTTTGCCAGTTTCTGCGCCGCGCCGATCAGAACAATGGCCGTTGGGATCAGGGCGCTTGTCAGCGCAGGCACGACATGCGCGACTACCAGAAGGACACTTTTCAAGTTGCCGTCCTCCAGGCCGGTAACCGCAACCGAACCGGCATCTGTCTTTTCGAACATACCGCCGAGGATCAGTGGCTGCAGCTCGATGAGAAGCGCAAAGGCGATGGCCGCCACCAGCCAGCCGAGGATCCGCCCAAGCCTTTCGCGCGCCGCCAACTGGCTTGTCTGAAAGGTCAGGGAGGTCGTGATTGCGCTTGCGAACATCAGGATCAAGACGGCGATCAGAACATTGACCGTCAACGTGAAGGCTTCCATGCCGCTGACGGTGACGAGCGGCAGCCGGTCGAGCGGAAAGCCAAAGATATCCGGCTGCCCAAGATCGATTGACCGCGGGTTGCAGGCAACGGTCAGCACCGCCAGGAAAAGCAGGACCGGCAAGACGATCAAAGCATTTACGAGCAATCCGCGCATCAAAAGCGCGGCGCTGGTCAGATAGTCGATCGATCCGTTCGGGACGAGGAAGTTCGAATAGTTTCGCAGATGTTGAATTTCCGGCGTTTCCTGAGCGTCGAGTTTGCTGGCGAAGGGAAACGTATAAGGCTCCTGCATCATGCCTGAAACGATCGAGGTGCCGATGTAGCCGCCGCCGGACACTGTGGAGAGATAATCGAAGGCGTCGAGGACGCGCGGTTCACCGTCGTGCGAGAGCGAGTCCAGCGCCTGTGAAGCGCCCAGGCAAAAGGCGGCCGAACGAATACCACCACCGGAAAACGAAAGTCCCGTCAGGTTGCTGCCCGTCTCCATTCGCACTGTGCCACGCTTGTCCGCGCTAACGTGGTCCTGCGACAGTTTTGCCGCGTGACGAGGGATATGAAACCGGCGGCTATCCTCCCTGGGCGCTCGCTCAGCACGATGAGCTTTGGCACCGCCATTTTGAAGTGACTGACGGCGGAAATTGATGACATCCAGTTCGCGTCTAAAGATTGCTTCGAAAGCCAGCTTCATGTGCCCCACCCAATTGCAAAGAATGGTTGCCACTCAACAGAAATGCGCGCCGCAACTGTATCAGAAATGTTTCGCGGCCTAGGAAGCATTTTCCTTTATAAAAACACACCGCGTTCACGCCCACATCAGTACGTGCGGGCCTGATCATCCATGTTCATCACATATCCACATCTAATCAAATTCGTCACTTCCCAATGGAGCGATGACGTGGACGAACTCCCCATACGGCCCTCATCAATGCGCGGGAGCCGGCTCTGTTTCGGACGCATCCTGCTTGCGGTGGTCAGCAGCCAGCAGCATGTAGACAGCAGGCACCACGAAGAGCGTGAACAACGTACCGATGGCCAGCCCCGTTGCGATCACCAACCCCATATTGTAGCGGGAAGCCGCGCCAGCGCCGGTAGCCAGGATCAGCGGCACCACGCCCAAGACCATGGCGCCAGTCGTCATCAGGATCGGACGCAGTCGGATGCCGCAGGCGCCCTCGATCGCGTCGCGCTTGGACTTTCCTGCAGCCTGCAACGTGTTCGCCACCTCGACGATCAGGATGCCGTGCTTGCTGATCAGCCCCATCAGCGTGACCAACCCGACCTGCGTATAGATGTTCATCGTCGCGCCGCCGATACCAAGGCTGATGAAGGCGAGCGCGCCTGCGATCGACATCGGCACCGAGACGAGAATGATCAGCGGGTCGCGGAAACTGTTGAACTGAGCCGACAGCGCCAGAAAGACGATGATCAGCGCGAGCGCGAAGGTGGTGGCCATGCCGCTGGATTCCTGCACGAACTGGCGCGACTGGCCGCCATAGTCGACCGTATAACCCTGCGGCAGCGTGCGCGCCGCGATCGACTTGAGACTATCAAGAGCATCGCCAACGGCAACGCCCGGTGCCGGCACGCCCGAGATGGTGGCGGAGTTCAATTGCTGGAAATGCGCAACCGAGCGGGGAGTGGCCTGGAGTTTCGCCGTAGCGATCGCCGAAAGCGGAATCTTCGATCCGTTCACGTTTGCGATCGGATAGTTCATGATCTGATCGATGGTCTGACGTGAGCGTTGCTCCACCTGCGGAATGACCTGGTAGGAACGGTTGTCGATGCTGAAATAATTGACGTAGCCGCCGCCGAGCATGGAAGAGAGCGCCGCACCCACGGTATTCATGGACAGGCCGAGCGCCGATGCCTTGCTGCGGTCTATCTGGATCGAATATTGCGGATTGTCGACGTAGAGATCCTTCGTCAGAAAGATGAACTCGCCGGATTTCTGCGCCTCCTGCAGGAAGGTGCTGGACACTTCGTTGAGCTGATCGAAACCGCCTGTGCTGCCGATGGCGAACTGCACCGGCAGACCGCTGGCACCGGGAAGCGGTGGTATCTGGAAGACCACCGCCTGACCGCCGGCAATGCTGGCCAAGTCGGCCTGCACCAGTGGCTGCAATTGATCCGCCGTTCGCTTGCGATCGGCCCAGGGTTTCAGCACCATGCCTTCGAACGAGGTGCCCGGCACTTCAACCTGCAGGGTCTTGTCGGTCTCCGGGAAGCTCCGGAAGATCTTGGTGACCTGATCGGAATTGAGCAGCTTTTGTTGAAGCGTCGCGTTGGGAGCATTGGTCACCTGTGCGGCCAGAAATCCTTGGTCCTCATTGGGGGCGAGTTCATTCTTGGCGCTGCTATAGAGGAAGTAGATGCTGCCGAGGACGATCGCGGCAAATAGCAGGGTCACCGGTATCGTGTTCAGGCTGCCATGCAGCATGCGCACATAGGGACGATGGATCTCCGAGAAGCGGCGGTCGATGAAATCCGAGACACGCTCTTCCCAGCCACTGCGGTCGGTCAGATGCGGTTTCAGGATGCGCGAGCACATCATCGGCGTCAGCGTCAGCGCAATGATCATGGAGACGGTCACAGCGCCCACCAGGGTGAAGGCAAATTCCGTAAACAGAGCGCCGGTCAGGCCGCCCTGGAAGCCGATCGGCACATAGACGGCGATCAGCACCACGGTCATGGCCAGGATCGGCCCGACCAGCTCATGCGCGGCGGCTAGCGCCGCCTGCATCGGTGCGGCGCCCTCCTCGATATGGCGGTTGACATTTTCCACGACGATGATGGCGTCGTCGACCACAAGACCGATGGCGAGCACCAAAGCGAGCAAGGTCAGAAGGTTTATCGAGAAGCCGAAGATCAGCATCATCGCGAAGGTACCAACCAGCGACAGCGGTATGGCGACGATGGGAATGGCAACCGAACGCGGCGAACCCAGAAACGCAAACACCACGAAAATGACGATCGCCAGAGCTTCGAGCAGGCTTTTCACGACCTCGTCGATCGACTGGGTGACGAAGGTACTAGAATCGTAAACGATATAGCCTTCGAGCCCCTGCGGCAGCTGCGACTGGATATCCGGAAACACCCCACGTATACCCTTGATCACGTCGAGCAGATTGGCCGTCGGCGCGATCTGGATGCCCATGAAGACACCGTTCTGCGCATCGAATCCGATCTGGACATCGGGGTTTTGCGATCCGAGCGCGACGGACGCAACATCCTTCAGGCGCACGATCGAGCTGCCGATCTGCCTGACCACCATCTCTTTGAATTCGTCGACCGAATGCAGGTCGGTCCGTGCGGTAAGCACCGTCTGAGTCATCTGGCCGCGCGTGGTGCCGATACCGGAGATATAGTTATTAGCTGCAAGCGCGGTCCCTACATCGCCGGCGGTCAACCCATAGGCGGCCAGCTTGTCGGGCTTCAACCAGGCTCTGAGAGCGAAAGTTCTGCCGCCAAGAATTTCGGCGGTCTGAACGCCCGTGACCGCCTGCAACTTGGGTTGGACCACACGCGTCAGATAGTCGGTGATCTGGTTGCTTGCCAGAACATCGCTGCGGAAGCCGATATACATCGCGTCGATCGACTGGCCGATGGAGACCGACATGATCGGCTGCTGTGTACCCGTCGGCAGTTGATTGAGAACCGAGGACACCTTGGCGTTGATTTCCGTCATTGCCGCATCCGCATTATAGTTGAGGCGCAGGTTGACGGTGATGGTCGACGTACCGCTGGTGCTCGTAGAGGTCATGTAGTCGATGCCGTTGGACTGGGCGATCGCGTTTTCGAGCGGCGTCGTAATGAAGCCGGCGATCACGTCGGGAGCGGCGCCCGGATAGGTCGTTGTCACGGTAACAACGGCATTCTGAGTCTGTGGATATTGGCGCACGGTCAGCGTGCGGAACGACTGGTAGCCGATCACGATAATCAACGCGCTCACCACCAGGGCAAGAACGGGGCGCCGGATGAAAATGTCGGTGATATTCATCGTCACGCCTCAGTTGGGATTTGCGGGATCTGCATTGGGATCGTTCGACGGCTGCACCGCGTTGTTGATAATGACAGGCGAGCCGTTGTTCAGTTTCAGCTGGCCGGATGTGACTACGATTTCACCCGCATTCACCCCCTTGGTCACTGCGATCTGATCGCCACGCGCCTGCCCTGTGCTGACGAATTTCTGATTGGCGATGAGCTGTGGCTTTCCATCCGGTCCTTTGCCCTTGTCGGTCACGATATAGACGACATTGCCATAGGGATTAATGGTGACGGCGGTCTGCGGCAGGGAGATATAGCTTTGCGGCTCGCCGATCACCACGGAAACACTGCCGAACATGCCAGGCAAAAGCTTGCGGCCGGGATTGGCAAAGGTTGCCCGGATCGTGAGATTACGGCTCTGGCTGTCCACCAGCGGGCTGATCGCCGTGATCTTGCCGTCGAAGGTCTGGCTCCCATAGGCGTCAACGGTTGCAGTCACCGCCTGACCGACCTCCAATTGTGACAGAGCCTGCTGTGGCATCGAGAAATCAAACTGGATCGGGTCGAGCGACTGCAGGGTCACAACAGCGGTTCCGGCCGCCAGATATTGGCCGAGGCTGACCAGCCTGACGCCGAGGTGCCCATCGAAGGGCGCGCGTATCGAATATTGATCGATCAGCGCTTGCTGGGAGGCGACCTGCGCCTGCGCGGCCTTCCAGGTTGCCAGATCGCTGTCGACCTGGCTCTGCGCGATGGTGTTCGCCTTGATCAGCTTGGAATCGCGGTCATAAGCGATCTGCGCATTCGCCGCCGACGCCTGGAATTGCTGCAGCGTGGCAATCTGCTGATCGGCAAGCAACTGCACGATGAGATCGCCGCTCTTGACGTCCTGGCCATCCTGAAAGCCGATCTTCTGTACGATGCCCTGGACCTGAGCCGAAAGACTGGCTCCCTGGACGGCATTGAAGCTGCCTATGGATTCCAGTGTCGTCTGCCATGGGCTCATAGCAGCCGTAATTGTCGAGACGGTCTGCGGTGGGGCCTTGAGATTAGCCAGATACGCCGCAATCATGCGGTTCTTGAATGCCTGAAAGCCGAAAATCCCGCCCAGGATCAGGCCTATGACGATCAGCATGATCACCATGCGTTTTATCATGATTGCAAACTCTACTCTTCAGGGACGGGAGGGGACGAGATCTGATTGGCATCGGCTCTGGTGCGTCTCACGGAAAACGCCTCTCCGCCGGCGCGGTCGCGAGCACACCGCCAGCTGCATTCAGAGCCTGCATGACAGTCGATAGTGACATGGGTAGGCGGGGTCGAGCGGGCAAACGCTTGTGCGTTGAAAGGCACCGCAGAACAACATCCCCCGCCCGCTGAAGGCGACGTTGGCTGCACCATGATCGAAGCAGGTCGTGTCGATGTCGACCACCCTCACGCAAACCGGACCAGTCAAACCTCATCAGCAGGCCTCCGTTTCCGATCGAGCACGATTGTCTCGGTCATATTCACGATAACTGATTTATTATGCCACGACCATATCGAGGGGCCTCGAAACCATCTCCAGTGAGGTCAACCTTTATTGACCTCAGTTGTCGCAGGTCACTTTGTCCCAAATGGGATGGTTGCCGTCCATTTCAGTGCAAAAATGGATGATCGGCGATACAAAGTACATGTGGCAGATTTGCTCGTTTTGAAAGGTCTTCCAGGACACTTCGCTGGAAATACAGATACTGGGCAACAGGACAGACGCCTAGAGGCATCCGAGCAATGTCACGCTGTCTCATCATTGATCGAACGATGTGTGTCAGCGAAGTCATGCATTCGCGCCCGTTACGGCTTCCCCATTGGGCAATGGCATGGAACCGGTCTTCGTTCGAAACAAGGTCCTATCGAGCAACCTGATCCGGTGATCAGACGCGGATGCCGTCAGGTCAACCGTAGCCGAAGCCTTTGGCAGCTATTCCGGCAATCCTGCCAGCCGCATGGCATCCACAACGGTATCGGATATCGTTGGCGCAATGCCAACCGCTGATGACCATCGGCTGATGGTGAAGCTTGGGTCGCATGCCAGCAACCGCTCGCCTGCGGCTCTTGCCTCCTCGAGCCGGCCGAGCGCGGCAAGTGGCGCTGCGAGCCACCCGTGCAAAATGCTGAAGCCCGGATTCAATTGGACTGCCCGCCGGCCTGCCACGATCGCTTCCTCATGCCGGCCGAGCAGGAAATTTCCGAATCCGATGATACCCTGCGGAATGCAGCTCATGGCATCGAGCGGGCTAAGGCGCATTGCACGCTCGCCCCATGCGATCGCGCGCGTAGCGTCTCCGCCGTAGGCCACGGGGACGCAACCGAATGAATAGACGAAGGCACATGAGGCGCTTAACGCCAAGGCACGCTCGAATGCCTCGTCGGCCAGTTTTCGGTCATGGGCCAGCAGGCCGATGGAGAAGCCCGCAAGGGCGAGCGCCATGGCATCACTCTGCCCGTGTTCGATTGCTGCAAGAGCATGACGGATCGATTTCTCGTGGTTCTCCGCACGCATGCCGCCGCGCACGAAGATGCTCTGATGCGCCCAGGCCGCAAAGCCATGCGCGAGCGCGTAGGTCGGCTCGATGGCAAGCGCCCGCTCCAGCAGCGGCAGCCCCTCGGCAGCTCCGTCAGGCATGAAGGTGTAGACGTGCGGCATCGCGCGAAGCAGCAGATCATAGGCATCGAGATTGTCGGGTCGCTTGCGCTTGATCCTCTCGATCTCGGCGCGGCGCACGCTGGGCTCGATCGCGGCAACGACGCTGACCGTAATTTCGTCCTGCAGCGCGAATATGTCCGTGAGGTCGCGGTCATATCGCTCGGCCCAGAGATGGCTCCCGTCCTCCGCATCGATGAGCTGACCGGTGATGCGGACGCGGTTCGCGGCCTTGCGCACGCTGCCTTCGAGCACATATCGCACGCCGAGTTCCCGACCGACCTTGGTCACGTCAACTGCACGGCCCTTGTAGGTGAAGCTGGAATTGCGCGCGATGACAAACAGCCATTTGATGCGCGAGAGGCCTGTGATGATATCCTCGACCATCCCGTCGGCGAAATAATCCTGCTCCGGATCGCCGCTCATATTGTCGAACGGCAGCACGGCGATCGATGGGCGGTCCGGCAGGCCCAATCCAGGAGAAGGTTTTTCCGCCGCTATCGCCGCCTCTGTGCCGTGCTCTTCGCGTACGGTGCCGACAAAACGGATGCCCTTGCGCATGATCGTGCGGACGAGCCGCTGTTCCTCGCCATTGTCGTTGAGCGCGCTGCGGACGGCATTGATGCGACTGCTGAGAGTGGCATCGGAAACGATGCGCCCCTGCCAGACAGAGTTGACGAGATCGTCCTTGCTGACGACACGGTCGCGATTGCAGATCAGGAAACATAAAAGATCGAACACCTGCGGTTCGACACGAAGCAATTCGCTGCCACGACGCAATTCGCGCCTGTCCTGGTCGATTGCGAAATCCTCAAAATGATACAGCAACTTAGATGTTCCGGTGTCACGCCGCTATCGGCGGGCCGCCGACACCGTAACAACGTCCCAAGGTAAAATCAAAGCCATCTGAAGGTAAAATCAAAACGGCCTGAAGGCCACCTCAAAGCGAGGCCCGAAACATTCGCCCATAGTGAGGGCGTCAAAACAACTCCACGTCAAATACAATTCCAAAGGAGAACTCAAATGTCGAATGCTTCGGAAAATGCAAAGGTCAAGTCGGTCGTCCTCGTCCATGGCGGCTTTGTCGATGGGTCCGGATGGGAGGGCGTCTACCGGCTCCTCAAGAAGGATGGATACGAAGTGATCGTGGCGCAGAACCCGACAACGTCCCTGGCGGATGATGTTGCCGTCACCAGGCGCGCCATTGCATCTGCTGCGGGCGATGTCATCCTTGTCGGTCATTCCTACGGCGGTGCCGTCATTACCGAATCCGGCACCGACCCGAAAGTCGCCGGACTGGTCTATATCACCGCTTTCGCACCGGACCGGGGCGAGTCAGTCGCCACGCTCATCGCCAATCCGCAACCCGGCGATCCAGTCCCCCCGATCGTTCCGCCTGTCGACGGCTTCCTTTTCTTGGATCGGTCGAAATTCGCTGCCTCCTTCGCAGCAGATGTTCAGCCTGATCTCGCCGCATTCATGGGCGATTCCCAGGTGCCGTGGGGTCTGGCCGCGCTCGAGGGCAAGGTCTCTGAACCGGCCTGGAGGGTAAAGCCGAGCTGGTATCTTGTTGCCACCGAGGACAAGATGATCCCTCCGGCAGCGCAACGCGCCATGGCCGGCCGCGCCGAGGCCGTCACGACAGAGGCTGCCGGCAGCCATGCCATCTACGTCTCAAACCCGGGCGCCGTCGCTGATCTGATCAAGCAGGCGGCGGTCGGCACTCACAAGGGCTGATCTCTCCTTGACCATATGGAATTGCCCCGGCGCCAACTGCAGGCACCGGGGCATTCCGTGCAAGCGATCGCTCCCCTATAGAGATTGCGATACTCTCAAAGCTTCTTTAGCCGTCGGCAATCATCGCGCAGTGTATCCGCCGTCCACCATGAGAATTTGACCGGTGACAAATGAGCTCGCGGATCCGGAAAGATAGACAATTGCGTCCGCTATCTCTTCAGGTTCAGCCCATCGCCCAAGAGGATGAGCCGACTTGATATTCGCCTCGCCGGCGGCCGGATCGTCCAAACCTTGAAGATATTTCGTCAGGAACGGGGTGTTGATCGAGCCAGGCCCGACCGCATTGATCCGAATGCCAGCCGAGGCGTAATCGACGGCCATTTGCCGAACCAACTGCAGCAGAGCACCCTTACTGGCGCAATAGGCTGCCTGTGAGGGGAGCCCTACGACACTGGAGATAGATCCGGTAGCGACGATCGTCCCCGTGCGACGCTCCATCATCGATGGGAGGGCTCGCTTGGCCATCAGAAAGAAGGACTTGGCATTTGCGTTCATGACGCTATCCCACTCGTCCTCGGAGGTTTCATGGACGGACTTCGAAATGATGAAGCCCGCATTGCTGACGAGGCCGTCGACAGGCCCAAACTTACTTTCTGCAAATTCATAGATGGCGTTCACATGGTCTGATTTCGTGACATCGCCAACGATCGAAACCACCTCGCCTGCACCACTCGCTGCGAGCTCCAGAACGTTGGGCGACAGATCCGTTGCGCAGACGCGCGCGCCCATTGCCGCGAGCTTGCTGACGACCGAGCGACCAACGCCGCCGGCAGCGCCTGAGACTATGATTGTCCTGCCAGCCAGATCCAATGACATGATGCTTCCCTCTCCCACCTAGACGCCTGTATTTGCCACGGCCAGTCGCCGCGGATTTGGTCGAGATATGACCGGCGCAGTTTGCTCGTGCATCGCAAAATGTCGCGGACAATAGCTACAATATTGCAGATGATCTACAATCTGGCAATGCCACTCCGTCTCCGGAGCAATTTGCCAAGCAAGAAAATGACGATTGACAGATTGTAGATAATCCGCAATCATCCAGCCATCGAATTGGAGATGGCTTTGATGAGCGACCAGCACGAAGAGAATTTCCGCCAATCCATGCGACGTCTCGCAGCAACGGTCTGCGTCATTTCATGTCGGCACGATGGAGTTCGGTTCGGGATTACGGTGACCTCGGTCACCTCGCTGTGCTTCAAGCCCCTGTCCATTTTGGCTTGCATCAACAACGGAGCATCGATCATCAATCCGCTGCTTGCGGAGGGCCGTTATTGCATCAACGTTCTTCAAAAGTCGCAGGTCGAAATCTCGAAGCGCTTCAGCGGCGGCGTCCCCGCGAGCGAACGGTTTCTCGTCGGCGGCTGGGCGGAAGATGCCCAGGGCGTTCCCTACCTGCCGGATGCCCAAGCCAATCTTTTTTGTGAGGTCGATCAGACCGTTGCCTATTCCACCCATCAAATCGTGATCGGGCGGGCCATCGCCGCAGGCTTTGCGGAGCGTGTTGATCCGTTGATTTACCAAAACGGCGGTTACGTGGCTTGTGCGCCATTGCTGCTGAATGACGCCGCTTAGGCGCTACCGAAAGCCAGGAGAATTGTAATGCAGCTCGGTCTGTTCAACCTGATGACGTTGCGGGATCATCCCGATGGCGCCCTCGGCGTCATGCGCGATACCAGAAAAATGGTCGAAACAGCGGAAGAGCTCGATTTCGATATCGCATGGTTCGCCGAACATCATTTCGCGAACTATTCAAGCTCCCCCTCACCCCTGATGATGTGCTCCTACGCCGCGGGCTGGACAAAGAAGATCAAGCTCGGGCCTGGCGTCATCGTCCTTCCTCTTTACAACCCGCTGCGGGTTGCCCAGGAGATCGCGGTCGCGGATACGCAATCCGGCGGCCGGCTGGTTATCGGCATGGGAACCGGATACCAGCAATACGAGTTCGATCGCTATGGCGTCGTCCTCGACGACAAGGTCGATATCTTTCTCGAATATTGGGACATCATCGAGCAGGCCCTCGTCAACGGGATGGTGGAACATAAGGGCAAATTCATCTCGGTTCCAAAGACGTCGTTTGCGATCAAGACCGAACAAAAGCCGTTGCCGCCGATCTTCGTGACGTCCTCCCACCCCCAGCTTCTCAGCCGCTTCAAGAAATGGGGCGCCACCCCTTTCATTGCCGCAAGCACGCTTGGGTCGCCGGCTCTCTACAAGATGGCTGATGGGCTGAACAAAGCTTGGGAATCGATCGGAGACGATCCTGCGGCAAAGCCACTTGCCATCATGCAGTACGTCAACATCACCGACAGCCGTGCCGAAGCGCTGGAGGCCGGCGAACGTGCCCGCTACGTTGGGCGCATGGCACATTTTCTGCGCCAGCCGGATCTGCCGTTGGACAAAGCCGGATTTGTCCGCAACGAACCCTATCCAGGGGAATTTACGCTTGAGCAATATGCCGACAACATGGTCGTCGGTGATCCGCACACGGTCGCTGAAAAGATCGTCGACAATATCCAGCGCCTCAATCCGTCCAACTACACCTGCAATTTTTCCTTTGGCTGCATGCCACTGGAGCGCGCGCAAAAGTCGATCTACCGCTTCAAAAAAGAGGTTCTTCCGCTTGTCGAGCAGGCGGTCGGCCCGATCGCAAATATTGGCGTTCAAGAAATAGCGCAACGCAAAGCCGGTTGAGCTCGGAAAAGCTCGACCGTCAGACGGGAGATAGTCGGAGGCTTATTAAAGTCAGAAACTGAGTTGCTAATACATATCAAAAAAAGGGGAATGACATGAAAAACACTATACTCAAGACTGCGATGCTCGCTGCCGCTTTCAGCCTGACACTGTCGGCGCATTCCTACGCGCAGTCCGCGCTCGACACGATTGTTCAGAGCAAAAAACTGCGCTGCGGCATTATGCTGGACAGCCCGCCCGCCGGCTTTCGCAATACGAGCAACGAGCCGGATGGCTTCGACGTGGTCTATTGCAAGGACATGGCGGCAGCCCTTGGGGCAGAGCCTGAGATCGTCGAAACCCCTTCGCCGGATCGCATTCCAGCGCTGGTATCCAATCGTATTGACGTGCTGATTGCGTCAACGACGCCAACGCCGAAGCGCGCGCTGACCGTCGCTTTCACGCAGCCTTACATGAACAACACCATGGGCGTGGTCACGCGCAAGGACACCGGTATCAAGGCCTATGCGGATCTGAGCAGCAAGAAGCTCGGCGGCGTGGTGGGCAGCACCCCGGAGCAGTTGCTGAATAAAGAACTTGCAAATGGCTGGAAGGACAAGGGCGCCACCTACACCGGCTATTCGACAGATGCTGAAGCCTATCTTGCCTTGCAACAGGGCAAGGTCGACGCCATTCTGGTCTCCTTCGGTGTATTCAACGCTCTTGCACAGAGCGGGCAGTTCCCCGAGTTCGTTATTGCCGGCGAAGCGCCGCTTTCCGACATGGTCTCCATCGCCGTACGTCGCGATGACCAGCAGATGTTGAACTGGGCAAAAATGTTCGTCTGGCAGCAGAGCGTCAGCGGCCGCTTCGCTGAAGTGTACAAGCAGTATTTCGGCAATGGGCCGGTGCCGTCGCTGCACGCCAACGGCATCGACTTTTAGTTCAACCGAACCTCCATTGGCAGGCAGCCCCTGCCAATGGACATTGGGGCACTGCCATGCTTGGCTATCAATTCTACTGGTCCATCGTTTGGGATGCCTTCCCGCAGCTCCTGTCCGGCGCCTGGGTGACCGTTCAGATCACGATACTGTCGTTTGTCATCGGAACGCTTATCGCGATGCCGATGGCGGTCGCGCGTCAAAGGGAAACGGGCCTCGGCTATCGAATTGCGACGGCCTGGGTTGAGCTTTCACGCAACACGCCGGTGCTTTTCCAGGTCTTCATGATCTATTTCGGCCTCGGCGCGCTCGGCATCAACATATCGAGCTACATCTCGGTGCTGGCCGCGATATCGTTCAACAATGCGGGTTATCTGGCCGAGATATTCCGGGGAGGCATTGCCGCGATCCCTCGCCAGCAATTTTCCGCGGCTCGGTCTCTCGGGATGAATAGCTTCCAGAGCTTTGCGTATGTCGTCTTCCCGCAAGTCTTCCAGATCATTTTCCTCGCCTTCGTCACGCAGGGTATCTGGGGAATGCTCAACACGTCCCTCGGCATGCTCGTTGGCCTGCGGGAACTGGCGGGTGCGGCCCAATATGCGCAATCCGTGTCATTTCGCACATTCGAATTTTTCATCGTGACGGCCGGATTTTACTACGTCATCGCAAAGGCCCTGCAGCTTTCGGCACATCTCGTTTTCAAGCTCATGTACGGGAGGACCTGATGCAGTTTCAATTCGCAAATCAAGGATTGCACTGGTCCGACGCTTACTTTCTGCTGCTGGGAGCCATCAACACGATCAAGATCGCCATTGCGGCGGGGCTGCTCGGCACGGTTCTTGGTATCGTCCTTGGATGGTTGCGGTCGATTTCGCTGATCATTCGCCTGCTCACGACGCCGCTCATCGACATTCTTCGCAGCGTGCCGATGATCATTCAGCTGATCCTGGCCAATAGCATGCTGTCGCTCATGGGCTTTAGCGCCTCGCCATTCTGGTTCGGCACCGTTGCGCTCGGAGCCTGGATGGCAGCGGTGACGGCCGAAGTCGCTCGCGACGCTCTGCGATCCGTACCGTTTCAGTATCGCCTGGGTGCTCGTTCCCTGGGAATGAACTACTTCCAGGAACTCTATCACATCTCGGCGCCTCTTGGCTTTCGCGCCGGGCTTCCGTCCTGGATCGGCCTGGTCCTGAGCCTGATCAAGGACAGTTCGCTGGCAGGGGTCATCGGCTATCTGGAATTCACTCGCACCGCCCAGATGCTCATGACCCGAACCCACGAAACCTGGCTCATGCTGCTGGGAACAGGGCTGTTCTATTTCCTCATTTGCTATCCGGTTTCCAAGTACAGCCGCCAACTTGAAAGAAGGGTCCTCGTATGATCGAGATCAAAAACGTCCGCAAGATCTTCGGTCCGTTGACAGTTCTGAAAGACATCAACCTGACGGTCGAAAAAGGCGAGCTTCTTTGCTTGATAGGCGCAAGCGGCTCCGGAAAATCGACGCTTCTGCAATGCATCAACGGCCTGGAACCGATCCAGGGCGGTGAGATCATCGTCGATGGCATCAGTGTCCATGACCCGAAGACCAACATCAACACCCTGCGCCGCAAACTCGGCATCGTCTTTCAGCAGTACAATGCCTTTCCGCATCTGACCGCCCTTGAAAACGTGGCGCTGGCACCGCGCGTGGTCGCAAAGCGTAGCCGTTCGGAGGCGCGCAAACTTGCCCACAAGCATCTAGACCATGTCGGGCTCGGGGATAAGGCCAATGCGCTGCCATCAAGGCTTTCCGGCGGCCAGCAGCAGCGGCTGGCCATCGCAAGAGCACTCGCGATGGAGCCTTCCTACATGCTGTTTGACGAAGTCACGTCGGCTCTCGATCCGGAACTCGTCGGCGAGGTCCTCGAAACCATGCGGCTGCTGAAGTCGGAGGGGATGACGATGGTCGTCGTCACCCACGATATCGGCTTCGCGCGGGAATCCGCGGATCGGGTCGCCTTTCTACATCAAGGCGAGGTTTGCGAACTTGGGACGGCGGCCGAAGTAATCGACAATCCCTCCCAGGAACAGACCCAACGTTTCCTACGGCGCGAGAACCGCGTCCCCTCTGACCGCAGCCGCAGGATATCGGCCGCCTAAGCACTTTCATGCAACGCAACGTTAGAATTTGATCGGATTTGCACCATGATTTCATTTGACCTTAAAGGTCGCACCGCGCTCGTAACGGGCGGTGCATCCGGGATCGGCTTTGAGACCGCACGGATGTTGAGCCGAGGCGGCGCCAGGGTGGCGATCAATTACCTTCCGGATGATGTCCGCGGGCCAGAAGCCATCGAGACATTGCGCAAGGAAGGCTATGATCCTGTCGCTGCTCCGGGCGATGTAGGCGATGCCGACAAGGCTGAAGCGATGGTCAAGAAGGCGATCAGCGATCTCGGCCATCTCGATCTGCTCGTCAACAATGCGGGCACCCCTGGCGTGAAGCTTCCGGTACCGATCGAAGATCTCGGATCCATCACTGAGGAGTTGTGGGCCAACCTGTTGAACGTCAATCTGATGAGCGTCTTTCGCTGCTCCAAAGCTGCGGCATCGGCTTTGAAGGAAAGCAAAGGCGCTATCGTCAATACAGCCTCGATCGCGGGCTTCGGCTCAGTGGCAAGCACCATCGCCTATAGCGGCTCCAAGGCCGCGGTGATCAACCTGACAAAAAATTTGGCGAGGGCGCTCGCACCGGATGTGCGCGTCAACGCCGTGGCGCCGGGCTCGGTGGACAGTTCCTGGGCCATCGAATGGTCGAAGGAGCGACATGACGGCACGATCGCTGCAACGCCGCTGAAGAAGCTCTGCACCCCGGATGAGGTCGCGGAACTGATCGTCTATCTTGGTTTCGCGGGCCGGATGATAACGGGCCATACGGTCGTGATCGACGGCGGAATCTCGATCTAACGCCTTATTTGGCCTGTCGTTGGCCCGCGGAAACCTCAACCTTTCAACAGCGCCTTTCGGCACCAGGAGCCGCCAGCAACACTGCGCGCTCCCGGCTCCGATACGCACATCCCTATCCAAGGACGAATCATGGGCAGCGAAATTGTCAAAGTGAAATCGGGCAGCATTCTGGAGGACAAGGAGGGCTATTCGCGGATCGTCGCGCTCGACAACTGGATTTTCATGTCGCTCACAGCCGGACGAGACTACAAGACCCGAGCCATGCCTGACACCGCCATCGAACAGGCCAAACAGGCGATGAAGAATGTCGAAGGCGCATTGGCGTCGGTCGGTGCCAGTCTTGCAGATGTTGTCCGCCGGCGGATCTTCATTCCACGCCAGGAAGATGTTCCGGACGTCATGGCCTACATGGGCGAGAAATTCAAAGGCATCGATCCCGCAAGCTGCGTGAGCTGTGGCCCTCTTGGCGGGCCTGAATATCTGTTCGAGATCGAAATCACCGCATATAGAGGCGCGGGGAACCTTCCCCAGAAGCACCTTGTCATTTCGCTCTAGCATGGCTTGGAAACATCGGGATTGCGTTTGTATACAATCGACAAGTTGCTGACGTTATAATACATACCCTCATGACAATGAGGAGGGCGAATCTTGGCTAAATCGGACGGTTCCGCGAACATGCTGGCGGCGATGACCATCATGGAAAGTGCGGAGTTCGCCGCGGAACAGATCAGAAAAGCAATCATCGCCGGTGCCTTGAAGCCCGGCGATCGCTTGGTCGAGCAACAGCTCACCGACATGATCAACGTGTCGCGCCATCCGGTGAGGGAAGCCTTGCGATTGCTTGCACGCGAGGGTTTTGTCGAACTCCGGCGAAATCGCGGCGCGGTGGTCAGCGCTTTGGATGCAGCCAGCGTCGTCGAGGTTTATGATATCCGGATGGCCCTTGGAAAGATCGCCCTCACCTATCTTCTATCGAAAGAAGGGCGCCTCAATTCAGATGACCTCAAGCGGATCGAGAAGCTGGCCAACAACGCCGTCAAGTTCGCCGATTTGAAGGATCAGACCGATACCGTCAGCAACGACCTGGAGTTTCAGCAGGCGATTATCGATGCAACGGGACTACAACGCACCATTCGCTATTTTTCAGAGCTGACCGGTGATGTCAGACGCTTCAACAATTTGCTGGGTATCGTCTACACCGATCGTCGCGGAGACGCCGAAAAATATGTCGTTTCGCTCTACGAGGCGATCAGGGATCGGAACCTACCTTTGGCTGAGAGCGTCTGGGACGCAAAATTCAGGAAGGCCATGGAGCGTTATCTCTCGCTTATCGCAAACACAACTTCGGATGGTGCGAGCAAACAGGCCTGATCTCGGCCGGGTCTTATCGATGATCGAACAAGGTGTGTGTTTCGAAATCAAGCACGCGTGGTGACCACGGCCCTTCCACTGCGCGATGGCGCGGCTTCAACAAATGTGGGCGGCGGCGAAGGCCATTTCGAAACGAGAATCGAGCCGTTTCATCTTCGTCGATTGCCTCCATAAACAGATCCACAACTCTGCCCATTCTGTCTCTCTGTACAGGTTAAGGCGACGCTTCCGTTGAGGCATCGGATCAGCCCGCTACCGGGCGCGGGTGCCGGCTGTGCGCCCAATCAGCAACCCAATCAGCATAGGTCTCGTCCGCAGATGCTGACAGGCTTTTCGCGTTTTTGCGCCGCCATTGTTCAGGCGTCTGTCAGGCTCTTCCGGCATGTCATGGAAACTTCGCAGAAGGAACGGCTGACGAGCAATGACTGTATTTCGCAAGGTGGTCCTCGCCGCCCTTGGCGCCATCGGAATTCTGGGCGCGAGCTGCGCGGCTTATGCTGGCCTTCTACAGGCCACCGATAACTTTCATTCGGTGATTGATGGCCAACTTTACCGCTCGGCTCAGCCAACATCCGACGAACTCGCTTCTTACATCCAGACATACGGAATCAAGACAGTCATTAATCTGCGCGGAACGTATCCAGGTGCCGCATGGTATGACGACGAAGTCACGACGGCTCGGGGCCTCGGCATAGCGCATATCGATTTTGGCATGTCGGCCTCGAAAACCATCTCGCCTGAAAAGGCGAAGCGGCTCGTCGAGTTGATGGCCTCGGCCCCAAAACCCATCCTTATTCACTGCCTCTCGGGTTCTGATCGCAGCGGTTTGGCGGCAGCACTTTATGTCAGGAAGATTGCCGGGCTGGATGAGGATAAAGCCGAAGGTCAACTATCTTTCTATTACGGACACGTGGGCATCCCCGTGGTTTCAGCCGCCTATGCTATGGATAGGAGCTGGGAGGATGTCGAGGCCCGGGACAAAAGACAGGCGCAGGCCGAGCTTGTAAACGGTGCTACTGTGCGATAGCCACGGAAGCTAAACATACGTCTTTGAAGTGAATGCGTCGATGGCAGCTCGTAGGCCTTCGGCACGACCGAGAGACGCATAAGGCTGTTCTTGTCCGCTGCCCATCCAGCGACATCGCTGGCTAGAGATACCCCTCGGGCACGCCGGATCATCGACAACAAGAGAAAATTGAGATCGGATAATATCGTGCGACAGGTTCAGGCTCTTGGGGCCACACACAAGCACGCTGTCATGCGCCTTTTTGTTGTTGGCATGATCTGCGCGCTTCTCGATTTTATGGCTTTCGTGGTGCTGATCCGGGTTGGCATCGACCCGATGAAAGCTCACGTTCTGAGCTTCGCCTGTAGTGTTCTCTTATATTTTGTCTGCATCGCAACCGGGATCTTGGCGCGGATCGATCCCACTGTGGACAGCAACTCCAGCTCACAGCAGTTGGCAATTTTCCTTTTCCTGAGGCTTTTGACGCTCAGTCTGAGAGGCGGAATCTTTGTTGTCGCAATGACAACCCTCAATCTTCCGGTCCTTCTTTCCGGCGCCTCTGTGGTGCTTGCAAGCGCTGCCATTGGTTTACTGGGTGACACGCTTTTCTTATGGTCGACCGTACCTGTTGAAAGGCGAAAATTATTCGCCGCGGTTGGCATCATTATCTATCTTCTTTCACTGCGCCTCGTATTTCTCGGTTTCGCCAACCTTCTGCCTGAAGAGGCCTACTATTGGAATTATTCGCAGCATCTAGACATCGGTTATCTTGATCATCCGCCGATGGTCGCATGGTTGATCTGGCTGGGAACCACGCTCTTTGGAGATAACGAGTTCGGTGTTCGCATCGGCGCATATATGTGTTGGCTATTGACCGCTGGTTTTTCCTTCCAGCTCGCGCGGAATCTCTTCGACAAGGCGACGGCAATAGCTTGCGCACTGTTGGTTGCCGTGCTCCCGTTTTATTTTTCGACCGGCTTTCTGATGATGCCAGACGCGCCGCTGGCCGCAGCCTGGGTGGCCACGCTATTTTTTCTGGAGCGAGCTCTCCTTGGTGAGAAGCATCTTGCTTGGTTCGGGGCTGGCGTGTCGTTTGGTATAGGCCTGCTGTCGAAGTACACGATACTGCTATTGGGGCCTGCAGCATTACTATTCGTTCTGATCGACCCGAGATCGCGGCGATGGCTTGGTCGAAGAGAGCCATACCTTGCCGCTGCAGTCTCGGCCTTGTTATTTTCGCCAGTCGTTTACTGGAATGCAACGCACCAATGGATGTCCTTCGCATTCCAGGGGTCGAGACGCGTGGGTGAGGCATTTCAATTCACTTTGCCGTCTCTCATCGTCAGTGCCGCTGTTCTATTGACGCCCACCGGCCTCATTGCCGCCGCCGCCAGCCTGAAGGCGAATGTCTCTGCAGTCCGATCGCGACCAGGCGCGACCAGGGCGCTTTTCATTCTCCTCTTCACACTTATCCCGCTTAGTGTATTTGTTCTCTTCAGCCTTTTCCATGAGAACAAGCCGAATTGGACCGGTCCTCTGTGGCTCGCGGTCCTTCCCTTCGTCGCATCCTTGCTTGCCGGAGCAGCGGGAGAAGACCGGTGGCTGGGAAGGCACCTGAGACGCGCATGGATACCGACGATCGGAATCACAACGGCTGTTTATGCGGCGCTTTTTCATTACGTGGTTCTGGGTTTTCCCGGCGTCGGCTACATTCATAACATCCGCACATTACCGGTCGCGTGGAGCGAATTTGGCCAGGCGGTCGGCGCAATTGAGGCCGAGGTAGCCGAGGAGAGTACAGCTCCCGTCGTGCTGATCGGTACGGACAACTACTTCCTTGCCAGCGAAATGGCCTTCTATGTGCGCCAAGCACAGCGCGTTCAAGATAATTCAATAGGGCAGAGCGCCATTGGTGGCAGCAGTCTTATGTATGACCTCTGGCATCCGGCCGAAACGGTGCGAGGAAATACAGCAGTGCTGGTTGCTCTGAAACGAAACGAGTTGCAGCAAGACGACATCCCTCAATACTTCTCACGTCTGACCGACATTCAAGAGCAGGTCGTGCGAAAAAATGGCGTCGTCGTCGGGAGCTTCTATTATCGCGTGGGTTATAATCTTGGTCGTTGCGAGAATGCAGGCACGCAATGCGCCTCGTCCTCTGGAGGCTAGACATTTCCGGAGCCGGCTACATGTGCTATGAGTGGGTAGATACCGAATTTCAACGCAAATTCAGAGTATTGTCAGGTAATCGTGACATATTGTCTGGATCGAAGTCGCTCAGGCGTCATGGCGAGCCAATGGGCGACGAAGATTCGTGGAGGCAAGTTGGGTTCATGAGCCGCTGAAGCGGTCGTATGTATTCGGCTCGAACCTTCCGCGAATTCGTCGACAGAACTCGCCCTTCCTTCCAAGGAATATTAGACCCTTATGACTTCATTTCGTTTGGCTCCCATCCGCGCATGGCCTGGGGATTTGGCAATCATAAAGAGCGAAATCCCGCGGCAGGAGGGCTTTGAGCTCTCCATCGTCATACCCACCTTCAATGAACGTGAAAACATCGTCCCGCTCATCGAGCGCCTTCGGGCTGCGCTCGTCGGTATCGCATGGGAGGTGATTTTCGTTGATGACGATTCAAGCGATAAGACCGTCGATGTCGTGCGAAGCCTTTCTCTAAGCGATCGGCGTATCCGAGGGATTCGACGGATCCATCGGCGCGGGCTTGCCGGCGCGTGCCTAGAAGGCATTCTCTCCACGTCGGCGCCTATCGTTGCCGTTATGGATGCTGATCTTCAGCACGATGAAACGCGGCTGGCGGCCATGCTTGCCATGATGCGTAGCAATCGGACCGATCTGGTGGTTGCAACGAGATATGGCGAGGAAGGCTCGTCGGCTGAGGGGTTCAATGGCATCCGCCAAGTAGGAAGTCAGATGGCCATCCGGATTGCAAGGCGTCTGTTGAAGATCGAGACGTCCGATCCGATGAGCGGGTTTTTCATGGTCAAACGCGCGCTGATCGACGAGCTTGCTCCGAAGCTCTCGCAGCAAGGCTTCAAGATCCTGCTGGATATTATCGCGTCATCGCCCGTTCCCTTGAAAATTGGGGAGATTTCATACGTGTTTCGGCCAAGGATTCACGGCGAGAGCAAACTCGATGCATCGGTGGTATTCGAGTATCTTGGGCTCCTCGTCGCAAAATGGTCCGGCGATATTATTTCCTCGCGAATGCTATTGTTCGGCTTGGTCGGCCTTAGCGGTGTTGTCGTTCACCTGACCATCTTGCGGTTGCTGCTGCTGGGTGGACTGGCATTTCCGGTCAGCCAGGCTGCCGCCATGTTGGCCGCAGTCATCTCGAATTACACGTTCAACAATGCCCTCACATACAGAGATCGACGCCGCCGCGGCGTGCGATTCGTGACAGGCTTGATGTTGTTCGCGGCATTTTGCAGCGTCGGAGTTCTCGCGGGGACCGGAGTGTCGTCACTTTTTTACAGCCGGGAGCCACAATGGTGGCTCGCCGGCCTGGCGGGAGCCGTCATTGGTGCAGGCTGGAACTATCTTACCAGCTCCATGATTACCTGGCGGCGAGCAGACTGATCGGAAGCGCTGGAATTATCGGGCCGATTTGAACCACAGTCGTATATGCGCCCCGACCACTAGATCTGCGCAGGTCCACAAATGGCGTGGATGTCGTCGGCATGAACACCCGCCAAATCTGCCCCGCCCACGACGTCTCGAAGTGCCTCGCCTTGAGTAACCGCGGCCTGTTAATTGCTAACCCCAGGTCATCTCCGAGCTTCTATGAATAGGCCGCTTCATGGAAATCGATCTCCAGGCGTTGAACCAGGCCGAAGATCATGCTCAGGCGCTTGCGCTCGGCGGCATCCACCATCTCGCCGGCTTCGTCCAGCACGGTCTTCAACCATCGCGCCTGCGCCTCGAATGCCGGTTCGGCATGGAGCATAACCCACTCCTTCAGAAGCGGATCGCTGATCGTGCATCTGCTGGCTGCCGTCGACCAGGTCCAGTACATCCATTCAGCGGCAAACATTGCCGCAATCGTATCGAAGAAACCGCCATTGCGCGCGATCGACAGCATCCCGTCGCGGAAGGCGGCGACATCTTCGCGGCTGGTGTCATAGCTGGCCGGATCAATGCCACGGATGACGAAGGTCTTTTCGAAATAGGCGATCTGCTGATTGGCCAAAGCGTCGAGCACGCCGATCAGCCAGCGTTTCTGTGCCATCGTCCCGGCCTTGGCGGTGGCATAGGCGAAGATCGCGATCGCGGTATCGACAAAGGCACCTTCGAAAACAAGATAGCGCTCGAAGGCCTCGATCGGCAGACGATCGGCCTTGATGTCCTCGACAAATCGATGATGAACCATCGCATCGAATAGGTCGCGGTTTTCATCGAGCATCTGTTCGGAAAGGCTTTGCATCATGATTGCTCACGCCTCCAGGCCGGGTGCCGCAGCAGCCACAAAAGCGGCGACGCGGGCTGGGTCGACTGGGTTCCACCACACACCCTCCTCTTTGAGCGACGAAGCGACAATGACGCCGTTCGTACGCTTGAGAATTTCAACGATATTGTCCTTGGTGACGCCGGATCCGACGAGCAGCGGCAGATGCGTTGCCGCGCCGATTTCCTCGATCTCCTTAATCGTCGCGCTATTGCCCGTTCGCTGGCCGGTGGCAATCACCACGTCGGCATCGAAGAAGGCAAGATCGCGCGTCAATTCATCGATCGTCCGGTCCGCGGTGATGGCATGCGCGCCATGCTTCACGTGGCTGTCGGCAAAAACCCTTATATGCTCGGCGCGCAGTAGCGACCGATAACGCATCGCCTCGGCTGCACGACCCTCCATAAAGCCCTCGTTGGCCACATAGGCATTGGCCCATTGATTGACGCGGATGAAGCGCGCGCCGCCGGCTATGGCAATTGCGAAGGCGGGGATAGGCGCATTGGCAAGCACATTGATGCCAAGCGGCACACCGACGGCGCGGGCAATGCGATCCGTGATAACAGACATGAAGGCGGCCGTCTCGTGTCCGATGTCTTCGGGCTTGGAGAAGGGAATGTCGCCGTGGTTTTCAATGATCAGACCATGCATGCCACCTTTGACAAGCGCTTCCGCATCGCGCATGCAGGTGTCATAGATTGTGTCCATCGCGGCACTGCGATAACGCGGCGCGCCCGGAAAGGCCGGGCAATGAATCATGCCGATCAGCGCCTTGTCAGTCCCGAATATTTCCCTTATGGCGCTTGAAGCTCTGTCAGATATCAGTTGCATTTCTCTTTCCTTTCCGAAGGTGTGCCATGCGTGCCTATGTCATCGGTAACGTCGCCATCGACGAAACCATATCCGTGTTGTCGATGCCCGAAGCGGGCGCCTCGATCCTTGGTCGGGAGGAAACCCGCGACCTAGGCGGCAAGGGTGCCAACCAGGCAGTCGTGATGAGCCGGACCGGCCTTTCCACGACGCTCGTTACGGCCGTCGGCGAGGATTTTCGCGCCCAGACGATCCGCGACCATCTTGCCGAAGAAGCTCTGCATACCTGCCTATCGAGCAATCCCGGCCGCTCCAGCGACTTTTCCATCATCTTCACCACTCCCGACGGCGAAAACGCCATCGTAACCACCACGGCTTCCGCCGAAGCGCTGTCCCTTTCCGAGGCTCTTGCGCCGCTGGACGATGCCGCAGCCGGCAACCTCGTCGTGTTGCAAGGCAACCTCAGCCAGGATGTCACCCGAGGCATCCTTAGCGAAGCAAGGCGCCGCGGGATCACGACAGCCTTCAACCCATCGCCGCTTCGACCCTACTTCACCGACCTCTGGCCACTGATCGACATCGCCTTCCTCAACAAAGGCGAGGCGGAAAGCTTGACCGGATCCTCGGGCGAGGACGCCATTCGCCACCTTGCCGGAGCTGGTGTTGCCCAGATCGTCCTGACGCTCGGCGGCGAAGGTGCGATCCTTGCACATGCAAACCAAATCGTCGCAACCGTCCCTGCCCTCGCCATTGATGTCGTGGACACGACCGGCGCCGGCGATACATTCATGGCCGTCGCCCTCGCCTCGGCAGCGCTGAGAAACTCCGTGCTCGACATCAGGGCTATCGGCCATGCGACCGCCGCCGCCGCCCTCACCGTCAGCCGGCGGGGAACACGATCCGCATTCCCCAGCCGCCAGGAGCTTGCCGACATTCTTGCCCGCGGCTGAGCCTACGACCTCTCGGTCAGCCAACCGAGAATGTTCTTCCAAAGGCGTCCATAGCCCTCCCATTCGCAGAAGGCCGGTGACAGCCAATGCGGTCCGATATCCGAGGTCCAGGCAGCCGTGCGGCCATTGCCGAATTTGCCTGTGACAAGCAGCGGATGACCGCCTTGGTCGTCCGGCAGGCGGGCAATGACTTCGACGTCGGCCCGTTCACGCACCTCGACCTCGTTGACACCCAGGAGCAGAGGCCATTCCTTCGGCAGGCCGGTGACGGTCGCATGATCCGGTTTTTCGATGACGGGCGTAGTCCCTTCCGAAATTTCGACGCGGTCGTCATAGGGTAGGCATGTGACCGGCAGCACGTCCTCGACGGCGGTGCGGCGCCAGCGGGCCTTGCCATCAATCCCCTGGAACGAAAAGTAGCCGCCGACCATCAGCAGGCCGCCGCCCTTCTCGACCCAGGCCTTGAGCAGCTTCAGGCGGTTCGGCACGGTCTTGGAGTGGAGCCAGACATCCGGCGGTAGAAGAAGAGAGTTGGCACCGATATCGGAGAGGATGATGGCGTCATAGGCATCAAGTCCCGCCATCTCGAAGGGCAGCTTTTCGACCGCTTCGTGCGCGGGCATATAGGTCAGCTCATACTCGCTGCCGGCGAGAGCCTTGACGAGCGGTTCGGCACCGAGATGAAAGGTGACGCTTCCGAACTGGTCGAACCCTTTGTAATGCGTCGCCGAACTGACCCAGCTTTCGCCGACCAGAAGAACCTTCTTCGTCATGATGTTTCCATTTCTATTTTTCTTGATGGTTAGATCGTCGCTTCGAAGACCGACCGCGGATTGGCGCGCATGAAAATGTCGAGCGTCTTGTCATCCAAGCCGTGACGTTTCAATCGCGGCAGGAAGTGGCGCAGGATATAGGCATAGCCGTTGCCGCCATAATGCTTCAGCATCATCTTCAGGAAGACGTCGTGCGACAGCAGTATCCGGCCGACATGGCCCATCTCGACCAACTTGACGATCGCGCGGGCCACCTCCTCATCGCTCGGGCACTGCACCTGCTGGTCGGCATAGAAAAAATCCATACCGATCATGTCGTATTCGAGGAAGGCGCCGCGGGCAGCCAGCTCCGACTGATAGGTGAGATCGTCATGCGACGGGTTCATGTGGCAAAGGACGGTATGCCTGAGATCAGCGCCCTCGGACGAGACGATGTCGAGAACCTTATGGCCCAAACGGAACCAACCGGGCAAATGCACCATCAGGGGCAGGCCGGTGCGTGTCTGCGCCTGCGCCGCGCCGCGCAGCGACTTCTCCTCCTGCGCGGTAAAGTCGGAGGAGACGCCGATCTCCCCGATCAGGCCGATCCTGACATCGGTATTGTCGGCCCCGACCGTAGCTTCGAGGACGATCTCGTCGGCGATATCACCGACCGACATGGCGGCGACCCTTACCGGATGCGAGGAGCCGAGATAGAAGCCCGCCCCCATCACGATGTTCAATCCCGTGGCCTTGGATATGCGCCGCATCGCCAGCGGATCCCGGCCGATGCCCTGGCAGGTAGGCTCGACGACGGTCTGGCCGCCAAGCCCCGCAAAGTCCTCAAGTTCTTGAATGGCAAGCTTTTCATCATCAAGCGTAATATTATGCTTGTTGACGAAGGGATCCTGCCGAAGCTCGCTCAAGATTTCCATGCAGACGAAGCCTTCGGCGAGATATTGCCGTTCGGGCGTCTTCGGCGCATGCCACCAGCAGCGGCAGTCGTTGAGGATATGCTCGTGCATCAGCGTGAGGCCGAGGTCGGACACCGGAATTGGTCCACCCACGGTCATCACCATGCCGGAGCGCACATGACCTGGCGAAAGCTCGTCGATCTTCATGTCAGGCTTTCCTCTTGCGGGCGAACCGGAAATTGGTGGTGAAGATGCGAGTGTTGAGCCAAATGGCGACCAAGATGATCGCACCGGTGACGATCTGGGTGAAGAAGGGCGAAATATGCATCAGGATCAGGCCGTTGCCGATGACGGCGATGGTCATGGTGCCGAGGACCGTGCCGATCATCGTCCCACGGCCCCCCATCAATGACGTACCCCCGAGGACAACCGCCGCAATCACCTGCAGTTCGAAACCGACGGCGGCATTCGACGAGCCGGAACCGAGACGCGCCGCGATCAACAATCCGGCCAGCGCCGAGGCAACGCCCGATACCAGATAGGCCGAGGCAACGATCCACTTGGCGGGCATGCCGACACGGCGAGCCGCCTCCATGTTGGAACCGACCGCCACGATCTGCCGGCCATATTTCGTGGCCGCAATGACGACATAGCCGACGACCGCAATGACGATTGCGATCAGCGCCGGCACGGGAAAGCCCGCCAGTTCACCGCGCCCCATGTAGAAGAAGCCCGGGACGTCATTGATGGGGATCGAATAGCCCTGTGTCAGATAGAGCGCCACGCCGCGCAGGATGGAGAGCCCGGCCAGGGTGACGATGAAGGCCGGAATGTCCTGATAGGCAATAAACCAGCCCTGCAGCAGGCCAATAATACCGCCGAATACGAGCATGCCGAGCGACACGATGGGCCAGGGCAGGCCCGTGGCGAGCGTGATCGCGGCAACCGCATTTATGAGCGCCAGCATGGAGCCGACCGACAGGTCGATGCCCCCGGTGACGATGACCATGGTCATCGCGATCGCCACGATGAGAATGGGGGCGGCCTGGCGCACGATGTTGAGAATATTGCCTGCGGTCATGAAGGTCGTCGTCGTCAGCGAAAAGAAGACGAGGCAGGCCAGGAAGAAAAAGGCGATGGATAGAACCTGGGCATGCTCGCCGAAGAAATCGGCCAGCGGCGAACCCTTGGCGCGTTCGGTATAGAGGGTCAATGTCCTTCTCCCCCGACGATGAGCTTAACGAGATCCTCGAGATTGGTCCTGCCGATATCGCGCTCGGCGACCTTGGTGCCCTCGTACATGACGGCGATCCTGTCGCAGACCCTGAAGAGATCCTGCAGGCGATGGGTGATGAGGACGACGGAGACGCCCTTGGCCTTGACCCGATTGATCAGGGAAAGGACCGCCTCGACCTCAGCCACGGCCAGAGCCGATGTTGGCTCATCCATGATCAGAACCTGCGGATTGAAAGAGGCGGCGCGCGCAATCGCGATCGCCTGCCGCTGGCCGCCGGACAGTTTCTCGACCTTGGCCGAAAGGCGCGGAATGCGGATTTCCAAAGCATCCAACATCTTGCGAGCCTCGACCAACATTCTCTTGCGGTCAAGGAACGGCCCCCTGGTCAGCTCGCGCCCGAGGAAGAGATTGCCGACGACGTCGATATGATCACAAAGGCTCAAATCCTGGAAAACCATCTCGATATGGCGGTCGCGAGCGTCCGCCGGACCGGAGAGGCGAACCTCTTCGCCGTTCAATGAAATCGTCCCCTCATCCGGCAGATAAGTGCCGGAGATAATCTTAGTAAGCGTTGACTTGCCCGCGGCATTGTCGCCCACAAGGCCGAGGCACTCGCCGGGAAAAAGATCAAGATCAACGCCGCGGAGCGCCTGATGCGAGCCGAAAGTCTTGCGGATACCCCGCAAGGAAACGGCCGGCGTCGGCATCGATCGGCCGGGAGGCTGCGAGGAGACTTGCGCCTCCCCGGCTCCGGCATGAACAGGCCGGTTCTCTGTGATCATTTGAAAACAGCCCGGTACGGCTCGACATTCTCCTTCGTCACGATCGTGATCGGCACCGAGATGCTTTTTTCGACGCTGCCGCCGGACGTCAACTTGGCAAGCGCTTCGACGGCCGCCTTGCCTTCGCCTGCCGGATCCTGTTGAACCACGGCAACAACGTAGCCTGCATCGAGGCCAGCGATGGCCTGTGCAGTGAGATCCCAGCCAAATACCTTGATACTATCTTGTTTACTTTGGCTTTGTACGGCGGCGATTGCTCCAAGAAGAGCCGGTTCGCCGGTTGCATAGATTGCCGTCATGTCGGGATTGCCGGTGATGAGATTTTCGGCAGCGGACAGCGCGTTGTCCTGGATGTTCTGGCCATCGACAACGCCAACCGTCTCGATCCCATCGCCCTTGATGGCGTCTTCAAAGCCTTTCTGACGAACGTTCTGGATATAGGAGTTTAGGGCACCGACAATTCCGACCTTTGCCTTGCCGCCCATGTTTTTCTTCACGTAGTCGAGGAAATGGGCGCCGATGTCGGCACCGGCCTTGCCGTTGTCGACGCCGATCTGCGATTTCTGTGGGCCTTCCGGCAGGATAGCGTCAATCGCGACGGTCGGAATACCTGCGTCGGAGGCCAGTTTGACGGCCGGCATGATACCGTTCACGTCGATGGCGACAACGATCAGGCCGTCCACTTTCTGCTGGATATAAGTCTCGATGGCGCTGTTTTGCGCCGCGGCGTCATTGTTGGCGTTGAAGATGACGAGCTTGTCGCCCGATGCATCGGCCGCCTTCTGCGCACCTTCGTTGATCTGGTTGAAAAAGAGGGCCTGCTGGTTGATCTGTACCAGCGCATAGGTCTTGCCCGCGGCGTGAGCAAGCGATGCGCTCATGGCGACACCGGCAAGGGCGGTGAAAGCGAGCGCGGTATTGAACGCCCGACGTCTGATCTGTTTCATCATGTTCTCATCCTCTGGTTTGGTTATCTTTGCTTATTGTTACCGTTGCTTATTATCGGTCGACGGCGGTGCAACGGAATTCCGCACGACGATTTCGACTGGCACGAGTTCCTCGGTGGCGAGCTGTTCGCTCTCTTGCCAGTTTGTTTCTAGAAGAAGGGATAGGGCACGCCGGCCGATGGCACGCACCGGCTGGCGGATCGCCGTCAAAGGCGGTGCAAAGAGATGCAAGGGGCTGACATCGTCGAAACCGATGATCGACAGATCATCGGGAATGGAGATGCCGTGTTCACGCAGCACTTCGATCATGCCGATCGCGATTTCGTCCGAGCTGGCAAAAATGGCCGTCGCAGGCGATCCTTCCTCAAGGAAACGCCGTGCCATCTCCCGACCGCAAGCGACCGTATATTCGACGCTGTAGCGCCGGATCGAAAATGCTTCGCCAAACCGCTCCTGCAGACCGCTGCGCAATCCATTGAAGCGGCGCTGCGTACTGATCATCGCATCGGGGCCTCCGACAAAAAGCACGTTACGATGCCCGAATTCAGCCAGGTGACGGCCCGCGAGATAACCGCCCTGCAAGTTGTCGCAAAAGAGCTTGGGCACCATCGCGAGCGGCACGTCCTCGTCGACAACGATGACCTTCCCGGTTCGATTGATGAGTGCCGCCAGTTCGCCGTCGTCTGGATGGTTGGTCACGAAAACAAGGCCGTCAACATGATTATGCTCAAGCAGCCGAAGATAGGCGACTTCACGCCCAGTACGATTGAGGGTCGCATACAGCGAGACCGCAAGACCCAGATCGTTGGCTGCCTCCTCGACGGCGGCAACCATGGTGGCAAAAAAAGGATTCGCGATGTCGGGGACAACGAGCCCAATCGTATCGGAACGGCCACGGCTCAAACGACGCGCATGAGGGTTGGGCTGATATTTTAGGGCGGAGATCGCTTCGTCGATGCGTTGCTTGGTTGCGGCCGGCAGATCGAGTGAACCATTCAGCATGCGCGAGACAGTGGTCACCGATACCCCGGCGGCTTTCGCCACATCTTTCAAACCGGGAGCTCGTTCATGCGCCATGGTCTTGTAAACCGCTTTAGTAAATCGCTTTACTAATCCTGTTTGACAATCGTGGATCTGTCAAGCGCCACACTGCGTGTTCATTCATTGCCGAACACCGCGTGTCCGGTCGACCAAGCATTTTCGGGAAAGCGTGAGCCCATCTGCTCTATCGGTCCAGTCGGAGCCCTGATCCGCGCTGGCGCCGTACCGCAACATCAAGTTGCCGCTCGACGGTTGCAGCATAAGTATCCGGCATCCATGTCTGGTGCGAATTTATACAACAGAGCCGTATTTCGCCCTCCCGCAAACGACCCCTGCCTGCATAAAAATCAAGGAACTCACCTATTGCGGATTGACCACCTTGCTCACCAATTTGAAGGGGCTGGCGACCGTGGCTCCCGCCGTGTCGAAAATGAAGGCGCCGACCTGTCCAGCGGATCTGCGGTTGGCCGGCTCATCGAGCGATGCCAGTTGCGGATAAAGTTTGGCAAGGCTCACAAAACGATCATGGCCAAGCCCATCGGACCCTTTGACAGAAGTGATGTCAATGACCTTAACTCCGAACTTAACTGCCGCTTCCCTGATTTGCGGATCATCGATATCCAGACGACCTACCCTCGGATGGTTGGCATCAAGAAAGCTGGACGCGGCAAGCGCACGGTCGTCTTTCGAAACAAGCAGGGTTAGCGGTATTTTCAGTTTGCCAATCACGTCCATCTGCCTGCGAAAGACGTCGGCATCGATGTCAGGTGCGGCAAGCACGATGCGCAGCTTCGACAGGACATCGTCCCGGCCTTCGAGCTTGAGCTGCCGCACGGTTTCCATGATCAAAAATCCACCCATGCTGTGCCCAAACAGGATGATATCCCCGCTGTTTCGATCAGCCGAGACCGAGACCAGAAGCGAGGCGAGATAATCTCGGGAATAGAGTACGGATTCGCGATCGGCGATGTAGCCCGTCAATGCCCCTTGCGACGGCCATGCGAATAGAACCGGAACCACGTCCATCTTTGCGTCGGCTGCCATTTGCGCCAACCGGAAGAGCGATTCCTGAAATGTATAGTTATAGCCATGGACAAATATGGCGACGGGCCGGTGCGTCATCTTTTGGGCGGCCACATCCTTGTCAAAGACCGGTGCCGTCAGTGCGCCTTGAGAGGTGACAACGAAATCGGTTTTTGCATTCGGCGCACCCTTTGGCCATTCGATCGTCGAAGCCTTGTGATCCGGCGGGATCGATATCGTATATTTGGCGTAGTTCAGATCATCAGCGCGTCCCACTGAAAATCCGTTGTCGTTTCCCTTGTCCTTTGTCCGGGTCGTCGCTGCGTAGAGCGTAACTTCTTGTGTACTGGCGTTCTTTGCCGAGACGACCTTGAGAACCTCAGGCCCCGGACGTCCGGCGCATGCACCGAGGATGAGAAGGATGCCAAATGGGAAAAGCAAATGTGGGAAACGGTGGAAGGAGGCGAGAAACTGCATTGTGCTGAAATCCGATAAAATGATTATTTTCGTGGATTGTACCGATGTCGGCTGCTCAACAGCCTTGCCGACACCGTTCTCGCTTAGCTTCAGCCTCCCATGTCGCCTGCTTGGATCATATCCAGTGCCGATGACGCGAGTTGGCGCTCTTCCCCTGATAGGCGACATGAAATTGCCAGCGCACCGCCGTCCGGACCGGCGGTGCGCTATGCTTCGTCAAGTCTGCGGCACGCCTTCACCCACATCGCGTGACGGGCGCTTGATCCTGAACCACGCGACATAGAGCGCCGGCAGGAAGAGCAGCGTCAGGACGGTGCCGACCACGATGCCGCCCATCATGGCGTAGGCCATCGGTCCCCAGAACACCTCCCTCGATATCGGGATCAGCGCGAGCGTGGCGGCCGCTGCGGTCAAAAGGATCGGCCGCATTCGGTGCTCGGTCGCCTCGACCACGGCTTGCCAGGGAGGCACGCCACTCTCTCTTAGATGCTCGATCTGCACGATCAGGATGACCGAGTTGCGGATCAGAATGCCGATCAGCGCGAGAATACCAAGGATCGCCACGAACCCCATGGGCGCGTTACTCGACAGTAGCGCGATGACGACGCCGATCAGTGCCAGCGGGGCAACGGCGAAGACCAGAAACAGGCGGTGGAAGCTCTGAAGCTGGATCATCAGGATCGTCGCCATGGCGAACAGCATCATCGGCGCCACCGCGGCGATCGGGCCTTGCGCCTTGCCGCTTTCCTCGACGGCGCCGCCCACGACGACCGAGTAGCCGACAGGGAGTGTCTTTTCGAACTCCGCCACCTTCGGCTCCAGCTGCGTGACGACCGTTGCGGGCTGGATCGCGCCGACGACGCCGGCCTTGATCGTGATCGTGGGCACCCTGTCACGCCGCCAGACAACCGGCTGCTCGAGCTCGTAGCGGAATGTCGCGACCGCTGACAGCGGCACCGATTTGCCATTGGAGCCAGGCAATTGCAGGTTCTGCAGCGTGTCGATCGATCCGCGTTCCGATCCCTGGGCACGGCCGATCACATCGATGAGATAGATGTCGTCACGGACTTGCGTGGTGCTGGAGCCCTCGACAATACCGTTGAGTGCCGTTGAGATATCCTCTGACGTCACCCCCAGCTGCCGCGCCTTGTCCTGAAGAACATCGACCTTCACGACACGTGCGGGCTCATTCCAATCAAAGGTCAGGGCCGCGAGAGAGGGGTTCGTGCTGACGATGCCCGCAAGCTTCTGCGCAAGATCGCGGACGGTCTGAATGTCCGGGCCACTCACTCTGTACTGCACGGGCTTGCCGACCGGCGGGCCGATATCGAGAAGCTTTACGAATGCGTCCGTTCCGGGGAAGGTCTTGTTGAGATAGGCCTGAAGATCGGCCCGAACCTTGTCACGGACGTCCAGCCCCTTGGTGACGATGACCGTCTGGCCGAAGCTAACGTCGGCGGGCTGAACATCGAACGACAACAGGAAGCGCGGAGCGCCCTGGCCGACATAAGTGGACCAATGGTCGATCGACTGATTTCCGACCAGCATGTCCTTTTCGAACTGCGCCATCTGGCGGTTCGTCTCGCCGATCGAGCTGTTTTGCGGCAGATTCCAGTCGACTACGAGTTCCGGCCGGTCGGAAGACGGAAAGAACTGCTGCTGGACGAAGCCCATTCCGGCGACGGAAAGCCCAAAAGCGGCAACCGTAATGATGATCGTGACGTAGCGGAAGCGCATGGCGAGATCGAGCGCGGCCGCAAAGATCGACGCGAACCTGCCCTTCTTCTCGTGATGCTGCTTCATCGTGTTCGGCAGGATGCTGACGCCGAGCAGCGGCGTGAACAGGACCGCCACAATCCAGGAGACAAGAAGAGAAACCGCGATGACGACGAATAGCGTGAACGTGAATTCGCCGGCGGCGCTGTCGTTAAGGCCGATCGGAATGAAGCCTGCGACCGTGACCAGGGTGCCGGTCAGCATCGGAAAGGCGGTGGAAGTGTAGACGTAAGTGGCTGCCTTGCGCAGGTCGTCTCCCAATTCCAGCCGCGCCACCATCATTTCCACCGCGATCATCGCATCGTCGACGAGAAGGCCAAGCGCGATGATAAGCGCGCCCAAGGAGATGCGCTGCAGCGATATTCCCGAATAGGCCATGACCAGGAAGGTAATCGCCAACACCAGCGGGATCGAGATCGCCACCACGAGACCGGCGCGAAGCCCGAGGCTGATAAAGCTGATGGCGAGAACGATGACGATCGCTTCGAACAGTGCGCGCGTGAAGCCCGATACCGCCTCATCGACCACGGCCGGCTGATCGGACACTTGATGAACGTCGACGCCGATGGGCAAATCGCCGACGATGACGCCCATCTCCTTTTCGAGAGCCTTGCCGAACTCCAGCAGGTTCGATCCGTCCTTCATGCCGATCGCCAGACCGATTGCCGGCTGGCCGTTGAAACGGAAGAGCGAAGACGGCGGATCGACATAGCCGCGTTTGATCGTCGCAATATCCGTCAGCGGGAAGAAGCGATCGTTGACGCGAAGGTTGATGGCGCGCAGGCTCTCCTCGGACGTAAACTGCCCTCCGACGCGCAAAGCGATGCGCTCGGGGCCAGCTTCCACAAAGCCCGACGCCGTCACTGCGTTCTGCGCTTGCAACGTCGCAATCACGGCTTGTCGATCGATGCCGAGAGCTGCGATCTTGCGGGTCGAGAATTCCAGGTAGATTGCCTCGTCCTGAGCGCCAATGACGTCGACTTTTCCGACATTAGGTACAGTCAGGATCTTCGAACGGGCGTCCTCGACCCGGTCGCGCAGCTGCCGCTGCGAAAGGCCGTCGCTGGTGAAGGCGAAGATGTTGCCGAAGACGTCACCGAACCGGTCGTTGAAGAACGGGCCGACGACGCCGGACGGGAAGTCGCCCTTGATGTCGGCGATCATGTTGCGGATGCGCACCCAGGTTCCGGAGACGTCCTTCGCTTTCGTTGTTGCCAGGAGGTCGACAAAGACAATCGTCTGTCCGGCGGTCGTGATACTGCGCGTCACATCGAGCGACGGCAGTTCCTGGAGCTTCTTTTCGATGCGATCGGTGACCTGTTTCGTCACATCCTCGGCGGATGCACCCGGCCATTGGGCCTGGATGACCATCGTCTTGATCGTGAAATTCGGATCTTCCTCGCGTCCCAGGCTGACGTAGGAGAAGACCCCGGCGATGATGAAGACGATCATGAAGTACCAGACGAGGGAGCGATGCTCGAGCGCCCAGTCGGAAAGGTTAAACGTCTTCAAGGGGTCGTCTCCTGATTAATTCTGACTTGCTGGCCTTCGGAGAGGTGATTGACACCGGCTATCGCGATGCGGTCGCCGGGCTTCAGCCCCGACAGAACGGTGACCGGGCTTTCGTCGCCATCCGGTTTTGCGATTTCCACCGGGCGCAGCGAAACCGTTTTTTTCTCCGGATCGACGACCCAGACGTTTGCTTTGCCATCTTTCTGCAGAATTGCCGGCGGCGGGACGGAGATTGTCGGCGAGGCATCGGTCGTTGCCGCGACGGTGACGATCGAGCCGAGCCGGAAGGCCGACGGCGGATTGTTCAGACCGATCTTGATACGCTGCGTGCGGGTTGCCGCCTCGGCTTCCGGAGCTATTTCGCGAACCGTGCCGCTGGCGCGAATGGTGGTGTCGAGCTGAAGGGCGATCTCGAACGGCGAGCCCATCTTCAGGCCCTGCATGTCGGCTTCCGGAATATCCACGACCACGTCGCGGAGGTCCGGTTGGGCGACCGTCAGAACGGTATCGCCCGCGGACACCACCTGTCCGACTTCCGCCGATGTCGCCGTGACGACACCGTCGAACTCGGCTTTCAACTGTGCATATCCAAGCTGTTCTTCCACCTTTGCAAGATTGGCCTGCGCCTTGGCAACGGCGGCGCTGGCGGTTTTCTCTGCCTGCTGTGCGCTCTCGAGAGCTGCCTCGCTGCCGGATTTGGCGTCCGCAAGCGCCTGCTGCCGTTGCGCGGTCGTAGAGGCGTTGGCCAATTGCGCCTGGCTGTTCGAAAGATCGGCCTGCGCGCTGCGGACCGCAAGCTGGAGGGACAATGGGTCGATGGCGGCGACGACTTGTCCCTTGGTGACGACGTCTCCAACCCCGACGTCTCTGGCAATGAGGCGGCCGAGTACCCGGAAGCCGAGATCGGTTTGAATGCGGGGCTGTACGACGCCTGCCAGCTTTAGAGTGACGGCCGCCTGCGGCTGTACCAAGACCGACAGCAATGGGCGGATTTTCTCCGGTGGAGCATCGGATTTTTGCTCGCAGGCAGCAAGGGCGACGGCTATTGCGGAGATCGCGATGATCGAGCGTCTATTCATTATTTCGTCTCCGGTGTGGCCGATACCTGCTGCCCGGGCCGGAGGAACTTGCCTCCTTCGACGACGACCAGATCCTTCGGCTCCAGGCCGCTGCTGACGGCGAACTTGCCCGTTTGATACTCGGCGACATCGATCTTCTTCATCGAGACCGTCTGCTTGGAGGGATCGACAACCCAGACGGCAGGCTTGCCGCCGCTCGAGGTCATTGCGCTCCATGGCAGCAGGATTGCCGGGCGTGGCTGCGCCGTGAATGTGCCGACGACCACGGCACCGAGCGGCATGCCGTCGCCGCTTTTATCGAGGCCCACTTTCACGCGGATCGTGCCCGTGGCGGAATCGATTGTGGGAGACACCTCGCGAACGGGCACCGATATCCGTTTTGCGGGGCTGGACAGAAGGCTTACCTGAACATCCGCTTTCGACTTTTGAAGGAACAGCGATTCGAATACATTAAAGACCGCGTCACGCGGTCCGTCATGGGCAAGCGTAAACACCGACTGGGCGGCTTGTGCCACCTGCCCGACCTCCGCATTGCGTGCCGTAATCACACCGTCGGCATCTGCCCGCAACTCCGTGAACGAAAGCGCATCCTTGGCGGTGCCGAGCTGAGCCTGCGCCGCGTCGAGCGTGCCTTGCGCGGTCAGAAGCGCTTCCTGCGCCGCGTCATAGCTGGCGCGGGTTGTCACTTGATTTGCGAAAAGACTTTTCTGGCGATCCGAGGCAAGTTTGGCCTGCATCAGCTGGGCTTCGGCCGAATGGAGGCTCGCCGTTGCGACATCGACATCCGCTTCCTGCTCCTGAGGATCGATCTTCGCCAGAACCTGACCGGCCTTGACCTCGGAGCCGACGTCCACCGATCGCTCAATGATCCGGCCGCTGACGCGGAAAGACAATTCCGATTGAATCCGCGCCCTGACCTCGCCGGTCACTGCCGTATTGGAGGCATAGCTGGAGAGCTCGGCGCTCACGGTGCGCACTTCCCGACTGGCAGCGGACTGATCACCGCTTTTTTCGCTACATGACGAAAGAATGGCTGCCGACGTCGCCAGCCAGATTAGATTTCTGGAAATTCCCATGAAGGCCCCGATCGAACACCGAACCACTTTGCGTTTTCGGACAGATAAACTTGACTAACCGATTAGTCAATGAGATAGTTTCTTATCAGCATTGGAATGCCTATCGGAGGGGTAATGGCGGAGAGAAAAAAGCTCGGGGTGCGCGCGCAGCGAAAGGCTGCAAGGCCGTTGGAGATCTTGGACGCCGCTTTTGAGGAGTTCGTTGCCCACGGTTATGTGGCAACCCGCGTCGAAGATATCGCTGCTCGGGTCGGAGTGACCAAGGGAACGGTGTATTTCTATTTTGAGACGAAAGAGGTTCTTTTCGAAGCAATGTTCAAGCACATGGCGGTTCCATTTACCGACATAAGAGCTCAACTGAAGACGCTCACCGGCCCCTACGCGGACCGCATCAAGGCTTTCTTCAATTTCTTTTACGAGCGGATCGTCCTCGACCGCAGATCGAGAGAAATGCTGCGCTTCATCATATCAGAAGGGTCGCGGTTTCCGCATGTGGTTGATCGCCATTATGAGGAAACCATCGCGCCAATGTTCGATGCAGCGAGAGAGCTCTTCGAAGAGGGAGTAGCCGCCGGCGAACTGCGGGCTTCTGCTGCTTTGCAAATACCCGAACTCACCCTCAGTCCTGCGATAATGCTAAGCTTTTGGTACATGTTGTTCGCCGATCGAAAGCCTCGCGACGTAAAAGCCTTCATCGACGGACACATTGATCTGCTTCTCAACGGGATGGTGACGAGAGCCGAGTGCACAACAAAAGAGGGTTCACAGGGTGCCTATTAGGCCCGCCCGCCACGAGCACCGAAGATCGGCAAATGGGATAACCACCAACGCTCGGATCAGCGTAAAAATATTCTGGAAACGGGAAACCATGGCCGGTTAGGGAGCTTCATGAATAAACTCATAGCCCCGCCGGAATGAGAAGCGCCATAAAGCTCGCTGCAAATATCTAGCACCAAACAACCTGATCCTAGCTTTTCAGTCCAAAGCTTTTTTCAAGCTGTTCCCAGCTTTTGTCCATCGCATAGGTGGACGAAAGATAGGGGATCCCGAAGTGACCATAGAGGATCGACAGTTGCCCTTCCGCCTTTTTCTCGTCAACACCCGCGATTTGCCGAAGATAAATGGCCGACACGAGGCCGGTGGGGTCGGCACCGGTTTCACAATGAACAAGGATGGGCTTCGGTGAATCGCGTAGAATTGCGATGAGCTGGCTGGCCTGCGCTGGCGTTACTTCCTTAGACGGTGGCAACGCAAAATCAATATGGGAGATACCGGCATGCTGTGAGGCACCAATCTCGTCCTTATACCAAAAGGCGTCGCTCTTGCCTCTAAGGTTGATGATGGTCCGGATACCATAGTGCTTCACATAGTCGTCAATATCGGCCTGGGAAGGCTGGGCGGAACGATAGAGCTGACCCGGCACCACCTCGTCGAAATTATCCGTCAGCTGGATCGCACTCAGATGCGAGCCGAGGAGCACCATCGAGATACCGACGATCCAAACAGACATCCTTAGTAGTTTGATCATGGGCCTATTCTCGTTTCTGCGGGAAATCCAAGATGACGCCGCCCGATGCTCAGGCGAACCAATGCCGCTACTCCTTTTTGATCCCCGCAGCTTGTATCGGCTCCTACCGGCGAAAGATGCGGGACATCGAACGTTCCCAAGCTTCGCAGAATATTATGTCCCCAAGGCGGTAATATTCTTACATTTTCGTAAGCAAAGCTTGGAGCTCAAGTGCTATCGTTGCCAGTGGTGTCCGCGTGGGAATGGCGACTGCGTCGTCGGGACCAAGCGTGACGATGCTTCGAATCGGACGCCCGCGGCCAGCTTTGCTGGCCGGGCCGGCTTTCACAAGCTGATCGGCCGCTCCGCCGCGCCAAAAATAACACGACATCACCGTCCTATAGTTTTCAAGCTTTGCCCATTGACAGACGGCCACCCCACAGCAATCATTCGTATACAAACGAAGGGCGGCCAAGACCCTTGGGAACAGAGCCTATGACAATCCTGACAAAGCGCGGCTGCGACCGCCCGATTTCGCGTGGCGTCTTGCCATCCGCTGCAACTGGCGGGATTGCTCCGGGACGGCAGGGAACGGCGAGCCCTTCCATTGCTTTCACGTCAGGAAGGGAGCTGCGGTGAAGACCCGTCCGATCGCTCTTAGTGTCAATGGGCACTGCCACACGCTCGACCTGCCTCCCGAAACGCCTCTCCTCTATATCCTGCGCAACGATCTCGGTCTCAACGGGCCGAAATACGGATGCGGCCTCGGCGAATGCGGCGCCTGCGCGGTGCTGATCGGCAAGCGCGCCGTGCGGGCCTGCACGATATCAGTCGCCGCCGCCGAGGGACGCGCCATCGTCACCCTCGAGGGTCTCGGCACAAAGGACAAGCTGCATCCGGTGCAACAGGCCTTCATCGAGCAACAGGCCGCGCAATGCGGCTATTGCCTGAACGGCATGATCATCGCGACCACGGCCCTGCTTCTCCGCGACGCGCAGCCGGACGAGACCGCCATACGCGCAGCCCTCAGCCGTCATCTCTGTCGCTGCGGCACGCATATCGAGATCCTCGCAGCCGCCCGGCGTGCCCGCGAACTGATGGCCGCCCTCCCCTCCCCGGTGATCGCGGAGGACGCGCCATGACCGCGCCGCAAGAAACGCCCCGCACCCGCTATCTCGAAGCTGAGGAAATCCTGCTGGTGGTCAAGCCGGGCGGCGCGCTCCAGCCCGACATTTTCCTTGCCCTTCATCCCGATGGGACCGCCAGCGCCTTCAATGGCCATGTCGATCTTGGCACCGGCATCCGGACGGCTCTGGCGCAGATCGTCGCCGAAGAGCTCGATCTGCCTTTCGAGCGGGTTCGGATGGTGCTCGGCAGCACGACGGCGGCACCCGATCAGGGTGCGACGATCGCCAGCGAAACGATCCAGGTGACGGCGATACCGCTGCGCCAGGCTGCGGCAACCGCGCGGCAATGGCTCCTCGAACAAGCTGCCCTTCGATATGGCGTAGCACCGCAGACACTCTCGGTCGAAGAAGGCATCATTCACCCCGAAGCACCGGCCAATTGGTCGATCACCTTCGGCGAGCTGATCGCCGGGCGCCATGAGCGGATCGCCATCGACGTCACCGCGCCGCTAAAGCCGGTGGAGAACTACCGGATCGTCGGCAAGCCCCAGCCGCGCAACGACATCGCCGCCAAGGCGACGGGGCAATGGACCTATGTCCATGATGTCCGCGTGCCGGACATGCTGCATGGCCGCGTCGTCCGCCCGCCCTATGTCGGCTTCGACCATGGCCCGCATGTCGGCCATAGCCTAATCTCCGTCAACGAGGCCTCGATCTCAGATATTCCCGGCTTGGTCGGCGTCGTGGCGATCGGCGACTTCGTCGGCGTTGTCGCCACGCGCGAGGAAAACGCTGCCGAGGCCGCGCGCCGGCTTGAGGTCGTATGGCGCGATCCGCCACTTCTGCCCGACCTCAACAATCCGGAGCAGGCGCTGCGCGACAATCCGGCGAAGAAGCGCATTCTAGCCGATCAGGGCGATGTCGAGCGCGCACTCGAAGGCGCGTCGCCGCGTTTTGATCGCAGCTATGTGTGGCCCTATCAGATGCACGGTTCCATTGGCCCATCCTGCGCCGTCGCCGATTGGCGCCCGGAGCGATTGGTCGTCTGGTCCGGAACACAAAATCCCTATCCGATGCGCCGTGATCTGGCGCTTCTCCTCGACATGCCGGAAGAAGCTGTTCTCGTCGAGCGGCTGGAGGCCGCCGGCTGCTACGGGCGCAATTGTTCCGACGACGTCACAGCCGATGCCGCCCTTTTGTCGCGCGCAGTCGGCCGACCGGTACGCGTGCAGCTCACCCGCGAACAGGAGCACGGCTGGGAACCGAAGGGCGCCGCGCAGGTGATCGATGTGCGCGGCGGGCTCGATCTCGAAGGCGGGCCGGCGGCCTATGATTTCGAGACGCGCTATCCGTCGAACCTGTCGCCGACGCTTGCCCTGATCTTGACCGGCAAAACCTCGAACATCACGGCAACATCGGATATGGGCGACCGCACGGCGATCCCGCCCTATGCTTTCAGCAATATGCGCATCGCCGTGCACGACATGCCACCGATCGCGCGGGCGTCGTGGTTTCGTGGCGTCTCGGCCATGCCGAACAGCTTCGCGCATGAAAGCTATATCGACGAACTCGCCTTCGCGGCCAAGGTCGATCCAATCGAATACCGGCTGCGCTACCTGAAGGATCCAAGAGCGGTCGATCTGGTCCATGCGGTGAGCGAGCGCGCCGGCTGGACGCCGCGCACGGAGCCGGGAACGATGGGCGGCGAGGGCGACCTGCTCTATGGCCGGGGCTTCGCTTACGCGCTCTATGTCCACGGCAAGTTTCCGGGAACACCGGCTGCCTGGTCGGCCTGGGTCGCCGATGTCGCCGTCAACCGCAAGACCGGCGAAATCGCGGTCACGCGCGTGACGGTCGGCCAGGATTCCGGCATGATGATCAATCCGGATGGCGTGCGTCACCAGATCCACGGCAATGTCATCCAGTCCACCAGCCGCGTGTTGAAGGAGAAGGTGGATTTCTCCAGCACCGCGGTCGAGAGCGCCGAGTGGGGCGGCTATCCGATCATCACCTTCCCGGAAGTGCCCGAGATCGACGTGCTAATGCTTTTGCGGCAGGACGAAGAGCCGCGTGGCGCCGGTGAATCCGCTTCGGTCCCATCGGCTGCAGCCATCGTCAACGCCGTCTTCGACGCCACCGGTATCCGGTTCCGCGAACTGCCGCTGACACCGGAACGCGTACTCGCAGCCCTTGGCGAAACACATCCGGCACTCGCTCCGCCGACACCGGTCAAGAAACCATGGTGGCGGCGCGGATCAACGCTCGCGGGCGCAGGCGGCATCGTCGCAGGCGTGCTTGCCGGCGGCATTCTCGCCGCCTCGCCCTGGCGCGGGGCCTATCCGGAGATCACGCGACCGGACCCCGGCACCTACAGCGCCGCCACGATCGAACGCGGACGGCTGGCGGCGGCGGTCGGTGCCTGCAATGTCTGTCACACCGGACCGGACGGAACACCCTTTGCCGGCGGCCGCGCCTTCGACACGCCGTTCGGCGTGGTCCATGCCACGAATATCACGCCCGACGCCGAAAGCGGCATCGGCGCCTGGTCCTATCCAGCCTTCGAACGGGCGATGCGACAGGGCGTGCGCCGTGATGGAAAACATCTATACCCCGTCCATCCCTATCCGTCCTTTGCCGGTGCCACCGATGCCGATCTTCAGGCGCTCTATGCCTTCCTGATGACGCAGGCGCCTTCTGCCACAAAGACCGCGGACAACGCCTTGCGCTTTCCCTTCAACATCCGGCCATTGCTGGCCGGCTGGAACATGCTTTTTACGGGCGGAAAGACGGTACCGACGGACGCAACGAAAAGTGAAGCCTGGAACCGCGGCGCCTATCTCGTCGAAACCCTCGGCCATTGCGGCGCCTGCCATACACCGCGCAACGCGCTCGGCGCCGAAAAGAAGGGCGAGTTCCATCTTGCGGGCGGTGTCGCGGAGGGCTGGGATGCACCGGCGCTGAACGGTGCCGGTCTTGCCCCCGTCGGCTGGAGCCAAACCGCTCTCTACGATTATCTGCGCACCGGTACCGCCAAGGGCCATGGCAGCGCCGGCGGGCCGATGGGCGCGGTCGTCAAGGCGCTTGCTCCCCTTCCCGACAGCGATATCCAGGCCATGGCGACGTATCTGGCAAGTTTCTCCGGCCAAACCGAAGAGGGTGCTGTGGCGCAACAGACGACCGCGCTCGCTGCCACAAAGACGGCCGAGGCGATGGCGGCACGGATCGCGCCGGTGGGAGCAAGGCTGTTCGAGGGTGCCTGTTCAGCCTGTCACACCGAGACCTCACCGCTCGGATCGCTCACCTTCAATAGCAACCTGCACGCTGACCGTCCCGACAATGTCCTGCTGACGATGATGCACGGGGTGGAAGCTCCGGCGCTGCTTGCCCAGAAGGCAGGTGCCGATGCCGCCGAGATCATGTCGATGCCAGCTTATGGCGAAAGCCTGAGTGATCGCCAGCTGACCGACCTTGCCACCTATCTCCGCGCCCGCTTCGCCCCCGATAGGCCTGCCTGGCAGGATCTTGGTGCCGCCATCGAACGCGCTCGCGCCGCCCAGCCGATGGATTGAGGTGGGAGTGAATGCGCATGATGGAGGAGGCCGGAAAAATGGAAAGGACTGAGCAGGCAGCGCCGGACTGGTTTGCAGCTCCGCAATCCCGTTTCCGTCCAGCCGCCTACTGGTTCTGGCATAGCCTGCCGACTCCAGACGAGATGCGGGCGCAACTGACGGACTTTCGCGACAAGGGTTACGGCACGATCCTCATCCAGGCGCGCCTTGCGCTGCCGCGCTCGGTCTACCTCTCGCCTGCCTTTCTGCGGGCCTATGCGCAGGCAGTCGCGATTATGGGCGACCTCGGCCTCACCGCCGGTCTCTACGATGACTACAACTGGACCAGCGGCCAGGCCGGCGGACGCACGGTCGAGGGCGCGAACCACTTGCGCGAACGGCATCTCTTTTGGGCAACCGTGGAGACGCCCGCGGGCGAAATCGACGGGATCAAAGCGCCATTTGCGGCCGCGCTAGGCCCGGATATTGCCGATTGGCTATATGACGGCGGTGTACCGCGCTTCGGCGATTGGCAATACGTCGCCGCCTTGCTGCATCCCGTCGATGCTCCGTCTCCGGACCTGATCCTAGACGTGACCGATCGGGTTCGCATTGTGGGGACAGACGAGGGCTGCCGTTTCTCTTACGATGGCCAAATTCCGAAGGGATGGAGGCTGACGGTGTTCGCCTCGGCGCTCTGCCTAACCTCTCGCCTCATCAACTATCTTCTGCCGGAAGCCGGCCAACGGTTCGTGGACGTCGGCCTCCAACCCTATGCGGATGCGCTCGGCAGGCTGATGCCGAAGCCGCTTGAATTCCTGTTCTTCGACCAGCCGGGTCCCGGCTTCTATCGCTGGCGCCAGCATACCGGCAACCTTGGCAACAGCCCGCTCTATGCGCCGCTGCTGGCAGCCGCGGTCGAGACGGCAAGCGGAACCGCGTTCGGCACTGTGTTGCTGTCGTTGGTGATGGACCTGGGTCCGTCGACCGCACGGCTGCGCTGCCTCTTCTATGAGACCTATACCCGGCTAATGTATGATGGCTTTTTCCAGCCGCTGAAGGCGTTTGCGGAAAGGCATGGCCTGTCCTTGACCGGACATGAGATCCTGCCGCATGTCGGCGGCTTCGCGCTCAATGGCGGCTTCTCGTCGATCGACCCACGGGTCGCCCCTGCTGTCGACTTTTTCGGCCTCGACGCATTGCGTGACGAGACTGCCGTCGATGCCAATAATTTCGCGGCACAACTCGCACCGAAGCTCGGCGATTCCGTTGCCCGCGCCCACGGACGTTCGCGCACGATTGTCGAACTCTACGCGACCGCCACCCGCACCGAGCGGCGCGGCGCCGGGCAATGGGAGCTGACGCCGGCAACGCTGCGCGCGCAATCGATACGGCTGCATCTGCTTGGCGCCCGCCAGGTGCTGATGCACGCGCTCTACCAGACCGACGGGCACGATGATGACGATAGGCTGTTCATCAATCCGCGATTCGACTTCGCGCCCGGCCTGAATTTCGAACCCTGGTGGCCGCATCATGCCGCCATTGCCGACGAGACCGCACGGCTCTCGGCTTTCCTCGAAGATACGACACCGCTTGCGCCCATCGCGCTCTTCTATCCGCTCCACACGGCATGGGCGGAAGGACCGCGCCACGCACACGCCCGACATTTCGGTAGATGGTGCGAGGCTCTTGCCGAAAACGGCTGCGACTACATGGTGATCGATGAAGAAAGCCTGGCAAATGCCGAGATCCGTGATGGGCAGCTGCATGTCAACGGTCTCCGTTTTGCAGCCCTCGTCCTGCCAGCCGTCAGAGTTCTCGGGAGCGTTCGGACAACCAGCATACTCGGTGAGTTTGTTGCCGCGGGTGGAGAGTTGTGGACCTCGGGCGAGGTGCCGGAATGTGCATGCGACGGAAGCTTGTCAATTAGCTCGACAGCCCATCTCGACGCCGAACCGGATGCGCAGATGGTCACCCAACTGCTGAGCCGGTTGCCGGCGCAAGGTCCGACAATATCTTTCTCCGGCAAAATAGGCCGTCACATCGCCCGTGATCGCGAGGATTTCTGGCGCGTGGTGCTCTTCAATGAGGGAAACGACGCGGACCACCTGCTGATATCGCTTGGCACTGGCGTGGAATACGACATCTGGGACGCGGCACAGGGAACGCGCACGCCGATCGCAACGGCAGCATCCCTGGATATAACCCTCGAGCCGCAGCAGCTTGCTTGTCTTCGCCTGCGCGAAAGTCCGGCAGCATCCGGAGCAATCGCGCCCCTGTTCAAACAGCCGAAGCCATTGCGTGCGGTGGCTCTCGAGCGCGGCTGGACATTCAGGACACCGGAAGGCGGCGATGCTCTCGCGATCAATGTCGATGAAGGCTGGCAGGTGCAGGGCTTTGCGGATTTCTCCGGCACAGGCCGCTATCACCTTACATTCGATCTCGCCGCCGCCGCCGATATTATCCTGGATCTCCCCTCGGTGGCGACGGCCGTCACGGTTCGGATCGACGGGCGTGATGCCGGCATGCGCTGCTTTCCGCCCTTTCGGATCGCTCTCGGTCACCTCTCCGCAGGCCTACATGATCTTGAGCTTGCAGTCAGCAACACGGCCGCCAATCGCTATTATGCCGGAACGCCCTATGCCGGCTCAGCCTGGCCCGACGAAAGCGGCTTGACGGCAGCGCCGCGGCTGCTTTTCTACGCCCCGGTCAGTGTGAAGGAATGAATGCAATGCCCGGCCACGTCACGATCCCACTTGCCCGCGCCTGGAATAGCTGGTCGTCCCGCCCGGCGGAATTGACGTTCCTGCCGCTTGGCCTGCGCATTACGCCGGTGCTCTATTCGACGCGCGCGCGACGGGCGAGCGCCATTGAGCCGCGCCACGATCCCGTCCGTTTCGGCCGCCACACGATCGACAATAGTCTGATCGAGCTCGAAACGGAGCTTGGCGGAACGTCGATACGGTTTCAGGCGAGTGCGTCGGATCCTTTCGCCATCCAGGGACAATGGGAAGCGCCTCAGCTCGGTGAGTGGGGGACGCGGTTCTGGCTAACGCTGGCCGTATCATCCGATGGCGGGGAAGTGGTTCGCTACGACGCGGAAAAGGGCGCCGCCATCGTCAAGATCGATCGCCGCTTCGCGGCCATCGTCACCCGCGCACCGGCGATCCAGGTGAGCGGTCATGACAGCATCGATGCCCTGCGCGCCGACTTCGAGACCAACGGTTATTTCTATACCGCGACCCGCAGCGACAGCGCACCGGTACTCGGTCTTCGCTTCAACATGGAAATGATGCGCGAAGGCGCCTACGCCGCTGCGATCGCCGACAGCGAGGAGCTGGCGATATTGAACGCGCGCGCCTGCCTCGAAGCAGCCTCCCGGCCGGCGCCTTCTCCGCATGACGGACAATTTGCCGGCGCGCTCGATGCGGTACGCGATGTCGTCGGCTGGAACACGATCTGGGACAAGGTCAACCACCGCCCCTACACCGCCGTCACCCGCATCTGGAACCTCGGCGAGTTCGCCGTTTGGTACAATGATCAGACATTCGCCGCCCTGCTGGCTGGTGTCGTCGACACCGATCTCGCCCGCGAGAACATGGCGACGGCGCTTGCCGGTGCCACACCGCAAGGCAACATCGCCTGCATCGTCACCTCGAACGACGCCTGGGTCGACCGCAGCCAGCCGCCGCATGGCAGCCTTGTTGCTTGGCTGCTGTATCTGAGAAATGGCGAACGCTCGATGATCGAGGCGAGCTACGAGGCGCTCGCGAGAAACCAGCGCTGGTGGCGAAGCCATCGCGATCCCGATGGTTTCGGACTTATCTCCTGTGGCACCAGCGATGTCGGCGAAGGGCTCTACAAGGGGACGATCTTCGGCGCCCGCAACGAGACCGGAATGGACAATTCCGCGACGCATGACGAGGCCGTCTATGATCCCGTCACCCGAACCCTCTCGACCTATGATCTCGGATTGAACTGCGCACTGGCGCTCGACGCGGAAATGTTGTCCCACATGGCCGCCCTTCTCGGCCGCGCCGAAGAGGCCGATGAGTTCGCGACACTCGCAGACCGGAGCCGGCAATTGATCCGCGAGCATCTCTGGGATGCCGATCGCGGCATCTTCGCCAATCGACAGCGCAAGGGTGGCTTCGTCCGCTCGCTGTCGCCGACGAGTTTCTATCCCCTGATGTGCGGCGCGGCGAGCGCTGAACAGGCCTCCCGCCTCCTGGCACATCTTGCCGATCCCGCGACCTTCGGCGGCGCCTTCGTGCTGCCGAATGCCACGCGCGACGACCCGGCCTTTGCCGAAAATGTCTATTGGCGCGGCCGCATCTGGCCGAATGTCAACTTCATGGTATGGCTCGGGCTCAAGCGTTATCGCTTCGATGCCGAGGCCAGCCATCTGGCGAAGCAAAGCTACGATCTCTTCATGCAATCCTGGCGGGACCGGCGCATCGCCGCCGAGAACTACAATGCCACGACCGGCGAGGCGATGGATCAGGGCGATACCGATCCGTTCTACATCTGGGCGGCGCTGCTTCCCTTGATGGCGGTCGAGGAGCTCTGCGGCTTCGACCCGTGGAACGGCTGGAGCCTTTGCAACAACGGCACTGACGCAAGTTTTGGTCCGCTGTTGTCACCCGCAGGACGTATCCATGTCAGCGCGGAAAACGGAACGCTGACGGTGATGCGCGATGGTGTCCCGTTCCTGTCGACAAATATTCTTGGGCGGTTCACCCATCTCGTCGTTGGGGATGGCTACATTTCCTGCCGCATCGAAAGCACATCGCAGAGCGTGGCGGAACTGCATCTCGCCGGGATCGGTGCAGGCGAGGTCGTGGCGGTGAAACTTGGCGAGATGGATGCCCAATGGCGCGCAGCCGACACCGGTATTGTAGTCACTCTTCCCGCAGCGGACAAAGCCCGGGAATTTCACCTATGGCATCGCCGACAAGTAAAATGAAGCCTAGATCACGCCAACTCGCAGCCTGTGCTTGACAAGGCAATATCTCCGCATTAATCGTTTGTATACAAACAAAAAAGAATAGGGAACGACCGAAGAACTTATTTCGCGCCAGATGCGAAAACCTTGGAATTGGCGATCAATTCCGGGATGTATTCTTTTGTTCAAGAAACTATACGGAAATCAGCCGCGTTCCGAGAAAGCCGGCGATTTCCACTTCACTGATGCATATCCGTTTCGATATCCGCTAGGACTGCGAGCAAGACGAAGCCTTCACAAACATCGGCAAATGGACCAAAAGTCAGAAAAAAGGGGAACATCAGGATGAACACCACACGACGTCAAACTCTGGGCCTGATCGGCACCGGCGCTCTCGCCGCTGCTACATCGTCCCTGTTACCGCGCCAGGCGCGCGCCGCCACCAAGATCACCGTTCTCAATTGGCAGGGCTACGGCACCGACGAAGCCTGGGCTCTCAAAGCCTTCACCGAAAAGACCGGCATCGAGGTCGTTCACGACTATTTCAGCTCCGAGCCGGAAATGCTGACGAAGCTCAGGACCAACCCGGGCGTCTACGACGTGGTGCTGATCAATAGCGCCCGTTCGCAGCAAGCTGCGAGCGAAGGTCTCATCTCTCCCATCGATTTCTCCAAGGTGCCGAATGCATCGGGCCTGTCGCCGGAGCTGAAGAACCATGCCAACCTGCAGCTTGACGGCAAGACCAACGGCGTCTCCTGGGTCTGGGGCATCACCTCGCTTGCCATCACCGAGGGGTCGCCCAAGCCGGACAGCTATGCAGCGCTTGGCGACCCCGCCCATAAAGGCCGCGTCGCCCTGTTCGACGATGCCGTCACCGGCGTTGCGATCGGCGCGCTGTTGTCCGGCCAGGACATGAACAATCCGAAGGACCTCGCCGTCGTCACCGAGAAGCTGAAGGCATTCAAGCCGAACATCAAGCTGCTCTGGTCGAGCGAAGACGAATGGAACAAGGCATTCGCTGCCAAGGAATTCGACCTTTCGATCTTCTGGTCGGGTGCTGCCGTCCGCTCCAAGCGCAACAGCAAGCTGCCGGTCGAATTCGTGGTTCCGAAGGAAGGCGGCATCGGCTGGCTGGATAGCCTGTCGGTTCCGGCGACGAGCACCAATCCGGATGCGGGCCTTGCCTTCATCAACTATATGATCGACCCTGACTTCTATTTCCAATGGGCAACCAAGGTCGGCGCGCCGGCTTCGGCCAATGCCGCCGCCATGGAAAAACTGCCGGCCGACGATCTCAACCGGTTGATCCACAAGCCGGAATATCTGAAGACGATGACGATCCAGTCGGCCCTGCCCGACGATCGCCGCGAAGCCTTCAATAACCTCTGGCAGGAAGTGAAAGCCTTCTATGCAGCCTGAGGCAGTTTCTGCATCGGCCGCGCGCGGGCTGGAAGGTCCGCGCGCCCGGCCGGGCATACCCGGTTGGCTCGCGACGCTCGTGCTGCTGCTGCCCACCTACGGATGGCTCTTCATCGCGGTTCTCCTGCCGCTTTGCACGATGTTCGTGTTCAGCTTCATGAATGCGACACCGATGGGCAAGGCCCCGATCGTCTTCACGCTCAGGCAATACCAGGTCTTCTCCACGCAGCCCTATCTTCTGGGCATCGCCTGGACATCGCTGTTGATGGGTTTCTGGACGACTTTTGCCTGCGCTGTCCTCGGTTTCTTCGCGGCGCTGGCGCTCGCGCGCGCCACGATCGGCCGGACGCGCGAAACCTTGCTGATCCTGATCCTGCTGCCGTTCTGGACGAATGGTCTCGTGCGCATCTTCTCCTGGACGATGGTGCTGCGCGAAGGCGGCTTTCTCGACGATGTGCTGCACTGGGTCTGGCCGGGAGCCGGTTCGATCGGCTTTCTCTACACCAGACCGGCCATCGTGGTCGGCCTCGTGCACGGTTATCTGCCCTACATGATCCTGACCTGCTATATTGCACTGGTCACGATCGACGATGCGATCATCGAGGCCGCCGCAAGCCTCGGCGCCCGCTGGTGGACGATTCTCTTCCGCATCCTCATACCGATGGCGGCACCCGGTCTGATCTCCGGCGCCGTGCTGACTTTCGTGCCGGTGCTGGGCTCCTTCATGGAGCCGCGCATTCTCGGCGGCCGCGTCGGCGTTACCATGGGTACGGTCATCGAGGACCAGTTCACCCAAGCCTTCAACTGGCCGCTGGGTGCAGCGTTATCCTTCACGATGCTCGCGGTCGTGCTTGCGATCTTCGCGACGTTTTCGGGCGTGCTTCGGCGCGGCAGCGGGGCTGTCGCATGATCGGTCTTGCGCGCTTCTATCTCTTTGCCATCCTTGTCTTCCTCTATCTGCCGATCGTGGTGATGATGGCGATGGGCTTCAACGAGTCCTCGCTCTATGAGCTGCCGTTTCACTTTTCGACCAAATGGTATGTCGCTCTTGCAAGCAACGACCAGCTGATTTCAGCCGGGATCAACAGCATCGTCATTGCCGTCATCACGGCTGTCGTCTCGACAATCCTCGGAACGATGGCCTCGGTGGCGCTTGCCCGGCGGACATTCAAGGGGAAAACGCTATTGCAACTCATGCTGCTGCCGCCGATCGCCATTCCCTGGCTGATCACCGGAACGGCCATGCTCGTCTTCTTCTTCTGGACCGGCATCGGGCGCGGCATGCACGCACTGCTGATCGGCCATGTGGCGCTTGCCATTCCTTACGTGGTTCTCGTCGTCGGAACCGGCTTCCAAACGATCCGCGCCGATCTCGAAGAGGCGGCCATGAGCCTGGGTTCGACACCGATCCATGCCTTCTTTTCGGTGACGCTCCCACTTCTTGCCCCGAGCATCCTTGGCGCGGCACTCTTTGCCTTCGCCGTTTCGCTCGACCAGTTCGTCATTTCCTATTTCCTCGCAACACCCGGCTTCACCACCTTGCCGGTGCAAATCTATTCGGCGATCCGCAAGGGCTTCACGCCAGAGATCAACGCCATCTCGACGATCCTCTTGATCGGTTCGATGGCCGCCATCCTCGTCTTTGCGATCTTTGCCAGGCCCGGAGGCGTCAGTGACAAACGTTGAAGTATCATCGGTCGCCAAGACCTACGGCCGGACACCGGTGCTGGCCGACATCTCGACGGATTTCACGGAAGGATCCTTCACCAGCCTGCTCGGTCCCTCCGGCTCCGGCAAGACGACGCTTTTGCGTATCATCGCCGGGTTCATCACACCCGACAGCGGCAAGGTCGCGATCGGCGGCCAGGACGTGACGACGACACCGGTCTGGGCGCGCAATATCGGCATGGTCTTCCAGTCCTATGCGCTGTTCCCGCATATGACGGTCGCCGAAAACGTCGCCTTCGGCCTGGCGCGGCGCGGTATTCGCGGTGCGGAGGCCAGGCAACAGGTCGATCGCGCCCTGGAAATGGTACGGCTGCCGGGCTTCGGCGATCGCAAGCCGAAGCAGCTCTCTGGCGGGCAGCAGCAACGCGTGGCGCTTGCCCGCGCCATGGTGATCAAGCCGAGCGTCCTCTTGCTGGATGAGCCGCTCTCGGCGCTCGACCGGCGACTGCGGCAGGAGATGCAGGTCGAACTGCTTCGCATCCAGCGCGAGACCGGGCTGACAACGATCTTTGTCACCCATGACCAGGAAGAGGCACTGACGCTCTCCGATAAGGTCGCGATCCTCGATCGCGGCCGTATCGTCCAGATCGGCGCTCCTGCGGAGGTCTATGAGCGCCCGAAAACGCGTTTCGCAGCGCAGTTCCTCGGTGATTCCAACTTTCTGAACGGCACGATTGAAAATGGTGGCGTCAAGCTCGCCGATGGCACACTGGTGCGCTGCCATGGCCCACTTTCGTCCACAGGCAGCAGCGCAACGCTCGCCGTCCGGCCTGAAAAGATGTCGATCCTCCCAGTGGGTACATCGCCTGAAGCGGGTCTCAACGTCTTACAGGCCCGCATAGAGACTGTGATCTATGCCGGCCCGGCACTCACCTATGCGCTCGTAACGCCGGATGGAACCTCGCTGAAACTCTTCGCGCAAAATCGCGATGGCACCGTTCTCGCAAGCGGAACGGACGTGACCCTCGTCTGGTCGCCGGACCACACCATTGCCGTCGAGGACTGAAGATGACGACACCCTCTCTCAACAATTCCCGCCATATCGTCATCGACATGCAGCGGCTTTTTGCCGAAGAAACGGTCTGGCATACGCCGGCGGTAACCGAAATCCTACCGAACGTGCTTGACCTGACACGCGCCTTTGCCGGCCGGACGCTGTTTGCCAAATTCATGGTCCCTGCCGCCCCAAGCCACGCAACGGGGCGGTGGCGGACCTATTACGAGCGCTGGTCGATGCTGACGACGGGAACGATGGATCCGGCGATGCAGGATCTGGTCGCCCCGCTCGCGGCCTTAGCTGAGCCTCGGAACGTGATCGAGAAGACCACCTATTCCGTTTTCGGCGCGCCGGGTTTCCATGGGCGCATGATCGCCGAGGGTGTCGATACGCTAATTTTCAGCGGCGTGGAGACGGATGTCTGCGTTCTGGCGAGCCTGTTCCACGCGATCGATGCCGGCTTTCATGTCATCGTCGCGAGCGATGCGATCGGCAGTTCGGCGCCGCTGTCACATGCGGCAACCATCGAACATATATTGTCGCGCATGCCCGAGCAGGTCGAATTTCGGACCACGGCCGAACTGGTCGCTGCCGCATCCCACGCTTGAATAGGAAAGGCTCGAAACCGCTTCTACGGTTTCGAGCCTGATCGATGCGCTCAGCCGACGAAGGCGCGCTCGATGACGAAGGTGGCCGGGGCATTGTTGGCGCCTTCGATGAGACCGAAGGATTCCAGAACAGCCTTGGTATCCTTCAGCATCGCCGCCGAACCGCAGATCATGCCGCGATCCTCGTCCGGATTGATGCGCGGCAGGCCAGTCTGTTCGAAGAATTCGCCGCTGGTCAAAAGGTCGGTGATCCGGCCCATGCGCGCAAAGGGCTCACGCGTCGTCGTCGTATGCAGACGAAGGCGATCGCCGACGAGTTCGCCGATCAGCGGGTCGTCCTTCAGCGCCTCGACCATCTCCGTGATGTAGGTGAGTTCGTCTACGTCCCGGCAGGTCTGGACGAGAACAATCTCCTCGAATTTCTCGTAGGTCTCCGGATCGCGGATCAGGCTTGCGAAAGGCGCGACGCCGGTGCCGGTCGACAGGAGGTAGAGCCGCTTGCCTGGGATCAGCGCGTCGAGCACCAGCGTGCCGGTCGGCTTCTTGCGCATCAGCACGGTGTCGCCGGGCACGATTTTCTGCAGATGCTCCGTCAGCGGGCCGCCCGGGACCTTGATGGAATAGAATTCGATCTCCTCGTCCCAGAAGGGGCTGGCGATCGAGTAGGCACGGAAAACGGGACGCTCGGCATTCGGCAGGCCGATCATGATGAATTCGCCGGAACGGAAACGGAATTCCGCCGGCCGCGTGATGCGGAACTTGAAGAGCCGGTCGGTGAAATGCCGTACCTCGGTCACCGTCTGGACAAAGACATTGGCGGGCACCGGAAAGGCCGGCGTGGTACCCGTCTGTTGACCGTCGGTGATGACTGCTTCCTCTGCTGACAAGCTCATCCGTCTTCCCTCGTCTTCGTTATTTATTTCATTTGTACACGAATGAATTTTATCGCGCAATCCATTCCTTCCGCCGAGACCGCGAAGTTTCGTCACAATCGAAGACGGAAGGATGGGATCGAGGGCTTAACGGCAGCCGCTCAGCAGATTTTCTGCAGCAGTTCGAGGAACATCATCCGCTCGCCGGAGGTGAGCGGCGCCAATGTCTCCTCGGTCGCCGCGACCGCCGCGCTAACATTCGCGGCGATGACCGTGAGGCCATCTTCGGTCAGCGACAGGACGACCCGGCGCCCATCATTTTGGTCCGGCGCGGTGGCAACGAAACCGCGCTTCACCAGGCGGTCCACGACCCCTTTGATGGTCGCGACATCCATCGCCGTTTCGCGCCCGAGCTGGTTTTGCGAGCAGGGTTGGATTTCCTTGAGCTTCGAAAGCGCCGACCATTGCGTCGTCGTCAGCTTGTCGCCGATGCCATTGGCGAAGATCGCGACATGCCGCTGGTTCGCCTGCCGGAGAAAGAACCCGACCTGCCGATCGACATGGTATTCGGGTGCGGCGGATTGTCTGTCTTCACGCGATTTCTGCATTTGTCCCGCCCCGGATCTGCGCATATGGTTGCGATGTGGATAAGCTGTTCTAGATTCAAAAGATTAGAGCGTCATTGTGCGTTGATGTAAACGCTCGAGGTCGCAAGCGTCTACTTTGAAGACCATATTTGTCAACGCCGTAGCCCGGCCGATAACAGGGCCGGCCGCGGGCGGTGGTAAAGTCCATCCATGCCGATGACAGCATTTTTGCCCGGGCTCCCCGCCCTCGCTTGACAGGACCGAAAGACCGGCTGATACTCATTCGCATACAAATGAAAAATTGGGAACAATGACGGTCAAATATCCGTCCATGGGCTGATGGCAGCACCACCGGACAAGCGGCCGCGTTAAAAGGAGAGTGCCATGGTCAAGCAACGCGTGGAAAGCGTCGCAAACGGCAAGATTCGCTGCGATGCCTGTCCCGTCATGTGCTACATCTCCGATGGCCGGTCCGGCGCCTGCGATCGCTATGCCAATGTCGGCGGCGAGCTGATCCGCGTCGATCCGCTGACGATCATCGAGAACACCATTTCCGAGGGCGGCAATGTCGTGCCGTTCCTGGCCCAGCCGGGCGAGAGCGAATGGGATGGCGACATCGTCCACGCCACCAGAAGCTTCATCACCGCCGTCGGCGCCGGCACGACCTATCCCGATTATAAGCCGGCACCCTTCATCGTGTCGCAGCAGGAAAACGGCGTCGACATGGTGACCGTCGTCACCGAAGGCATCTTCAGCTATTGCGGCGCCAAGGTGAAGATCGACACCGACCGGTTTCTCGGCCCGGAAACGGCAACCGTGCGGGTCGACGGCGAAGCGATCGGCCATGTCACAACAGGCGAATACGGCTCGCAGATGCTGTCGCTCGGCGGCGTGCACCACCTGACCGGCGGTTCGAAGAAGGAAGGCCGCGTTACCTGCGACGCATTGTTGAAACTCTGTAATGGCGAAGCCGTCGACATGCAGGTCGACGGCGGGGTCAGCCTGACCATCAAGGCAGGCGCTGCACCTATTATCAACGATGTCGAGGAAAGCCGCATGCGCGTCGGCTGCGGCTCGGCGACCATCGGCATGTTCGCCAAGCAGTGGATGGGCCATGTCGATGAGGTCGTCGTTGTCGATGACCATATCACCGGCGTGCTCTCCGAACACCAGGCCGGACGCCTGCTCGACGTGCCAGCCACCGGCATTCGCATCAAGGGCCGGCGCTCGACTCCCGGCCGTTATTTCCAGGTGGCCGAGCCCGGCATCGGCTGGGGCGGCACCAACATCTCCGACCCCCTGACGATCCTCGGCGATTTCGATCCCAAAACGGCCTGGCCGGGCATGCGCATGCTGATGGTATCGACCACCGGCGAGCAGTACGGCTATTATATTCTCGACGACAATCTGCGGCCGGAACTGCAGACAATCCTTCCCGCAGCCTTGCAGGAATCGGTCGAGATCATCGCGGAAAATTGCGAGCCGGCCCTCACCTCGGTCCTGTTCATCGGCGGTGCGGGCGGCAGCCTGCGGGCCGGTGTCACCACGAACCCCGTCCGCCTGACGCGCTCCGTCAAGGAAGCGCTGACCCATGTTTCCTGCGGCGGCGTACCAGCCTATGTCTGGCCGGGCGGCGGTATCACCGTCATGGCCGACGTGACGCAAATGCCGAGCAACGCTTTCGGCTACGTGCCGACGCCCGCGCTCGTCGCGCCGATCGAATTCACCATGCGGCTCGATGATTACCGCGCACTCGGCGGCCATATGGACGCCGTCATGCCGATCGAGCAGGCGCTGGAAATGGCCGAGCGTAAAGTCACGCCGATCGGTCAGGGGCCTTGGCCGACTGCAAGCCGAAACTTCCGATGGGGCGCCTGACGGCAAAGGGAGCGATAGCATGTCGCGGCCTATTGCCCGATATCTCGATGGCGATCCGAACGGCCGGCTGCATCTGCAGCACGGACCGATCGATCTCATCATTGGCGTCAATGACGGCGCCGCTACAGGCATGGGCGAAGCCGAACGGCGCGTCCGCGCCTTCACTGCCGCCATTGCCCGTTTCCAGACCGTCCTTGACGAATTGGTGAGCGAACTGCCCCTGCTCCGCGCTCCCGCCAAAATTGACAGCCCAATGCCCGAGGGCTCGGTCGCCCAACACATGGTCACCGCGGTCCGGCCGTTTGCTGTTGACCATTTCATCACACCGATGGCGGCAGTTGCCGGTGCCGTCGCCGATGAAATCCTGGCGGCGATGTTGGCCGCGTTCGACAAGGACGACCGCCCTGCCCGCGCCTATGTGAACAATGGCGGCGACATTGCCATCCATCTTGAAGGCGATGCGGAGTTTCATGTCCGTATGGCGCGCGAAGACGGAATTTCGCTCGGCGATTTCGCTCTCCATGCTTCCAGCCCCACACGCGGCATCGCCACCAGTGGACGCGGCGGACGCAGCCTGTCGATGGGCATTGCCGATTCGGTGACCGTATTGGCAGCGAATGCGGCGGCAGCCGACGCGGCGGTCACGCTCATTGCCAATGCCGTCGATCTCCCCGGCCATGCCGCCATCAGCCGGGCGCGCGCCATCGACGTCGTCGACGACAGCGATCTCGGCGAGCGCCTGGTCGTCACCGGCTGCGGCCCCCTGACCGATGCAGAAATCGACATGGCACTTTCCTGTGGCCTTGCCAGAGCGGAGCGCTTCATCGCACTCGGCCTCATCGATCGCGCCGGCCTCTTTCTCAGGAACCAGGGCCTGCTCGCCATGCCGGCCGCAGCCCGGCCATTTACAGCCTCGCCTCTTTCAATCGATCAATCCATGGAGCGGTTTTCCAATGCCTGACGTCAAGATCCGCAAGTTCCTCACCATCGTGGAGGAGATTTATCACGAAGGCGGCAAGCCCGTCGCAAAGCCGCTGAAGCGGGGGGCGATCGTCGCGGTCATCGAGAACCCATTCGCGGGCAGCTATCATGAGGAAATCACCGGTTTCATGAAGGATCTGGAGCCGCTCGGCCTCGATATGGCAAACCGGCTGGTCGCCGCACTCGGCGGAAATGCCGCTGACGTCGAAGGATATGGCAAGGGCATCATCGTCGGTCAGGCCGGCGAACTGGAGCATGGCGCGCTCTGGCACGCGCCGGGCGGCTACGCCATGCGCGAAGTGCTGGGTGGCGCCAAGGCGATCGTACCTTCCTCGAAGAAGGTCGGCGGCCCCGGCACGCGGCTTGACGTGCCGGTTACCCATATCAACGCCTCCTATGTGCGAAGCCATTTCGACTCGATAGAAGTCGGCGTGCCGGACGGTCCGCGCGCCAATGAGATGGCGGTCGTGCTTGTCATGACCACCGGTCCGCGCGTCCATGCCCGCAGCGGCGGCCTCAAGGCCGAGGACATCAAGGGTGAGGACGGCCTGCGTTGAGCGCCGACATCCGCAAGATCACCGTCTTCGTCGAGGAGACGCTGACCGAAATGGGTCAAACCATCTCGCCGCCGACGCGCAAGGCTGCCGCCGTGGCCGTCATCGCCAATCCCTTCGCCGGCCGCTATGTCGAGGATTTGACGCCGCTGATCGAGATCGGCGCGGAACTCGGCGGCCTGCTTGGCCGCAAATGCGTCGAGGCGCTCGGGATTTCGCCGGCGCAGGTCGAAAGCTATGGCAAGGCGGCGCTGGTCGGCGAGGATGGCGAGCTGGAACATGCGGCCGCCCTGCTGCATCCATCGCTTGGCAAACCGCTGCGTGAGGCCGTGGAAAAAGGCGCCGCGCTGGTGCCCTCCTCAAAAAAGCGCGGCGGCCCCGGCCGGCCCCTCGATATTCCGCTCGGGCACAAGGATGCCGCCTATGTGCGATCGCATTTCGACGGGATGGAGGTGAGCCTCGCCGACGCGCCGCGTCCGGCGGAAATCATGGTGGCCGTCGCCCTTACGGATAGCGGCCGGCCGCTTGCCCGCGTCGGGGGGCTGAAGGCGTCGGATGTCGAAGGCAAGGATGGCCTACGCTAGGGGCATGCTCCAAGATCGTGGCGCTTGACAGCGGTTCGATCTGGTCCATAAATTCATTTGTATACAAACAATAATGGGAACAGTCGTGACTCAGTCTTCTCCGAATGAACCATCGGGCCTGACACCTGAACAATCGCAGGTCGCGGGTATCGATGTCGGCGGCACGTTCACCGATCTCGTGCTCTTCGACACGGTCTCCGGCAAGGTCCGTCTCGCCAAGACGCCGACCACGCTCGACAATCAGGCTTTCGGCGTTCTCAACGCACTGGATGCGGCGGAGGCCGATGTCGCGGCGCTCGACCTGATCGTGCATGGCACCACCACCACCACGAATGCCGTTCTGGAGCGCAACCTCTGCCGAACAGGTCTCATCACCACACACGGCTTTCGCGACGTGCTGGAGCTCGGCCGGCGCACTCGCCCGAACCCCTATGGCATGAAGGGCGAGTTTCGTCCGATCATCCCGCGCGACCTCAGGCTCGAAGTTCCCGAGCGCATGGATGCCGCCGGCAACGTGCTGATCCCCCTCGACGAGGAGGCACTCCGCATTGCCCTGAAAGCCCTGATGGACACGGATTGCGAGTCGCTGGTCATTCACTTCCTGCATGCCTATGCCAACCCGGCGCATGAGTTGCGCGCCGGCGAGATCGCCGCCGAGATCTGGCCGAACGGCAATATCACGCTCGGCCATGCGCTTCTGTCCGAAAGCCGCGAGTTCGAGCGCGGCGTCACGGCGGCCGTCAATGCATCCGTGCAGCCGCTGCTCGCACGCTATATCGAGCGCCTCGCCGACCAGCTCGCCGCCAAGGGCTACAAGCACGACGTTCTCGTCATGAACGGCAATGGCGGCATGGTGTCTGCGCGCCACGTCGCCAAGGAGGCCGCAAAGACCGTCATGTCCGGCCCCGCCTCCGGCGTCATGGCAGCGGCCTATACCGGCCGGCGCGCCGGCATCCCCAATCTCATCACCTATGATATGGGCGGCACGTCAACCGACGTCGCCCTCATCCGCAACGCCGAACCGGCGGTCTCCAACGAGATCGAGATCGAATATGCCATGCCGATCCATGTGCCGATGGTCGATGTGCGCACCGTCGGCGCCGGCGGCGGTTCGATCGCCAAGATCACCGCCGCGGGCCTGCTCCAGGTCGGCCCGGAAAGCGCCGGCGCCATGCCGGGGCCGATCTGCTATGGCCGCGGCGGCACCACGCCGACCATCTCCGACGCCAACCTGCTGCTCGGCCGCCTCAACCCCTCCAGGCTCAACTCGGTTCCCGGCAGCATTTCCATCGACGACATTCGTGACCTGTTCGAGGAAAAGCTCGGCCGTCCGCTGGGGCTCGACGCCACGGCGGCCGCAGCGGCCGTCATCCGCATCGCCAATGCCCGCATGGCGGACGCCGTGCGCATGGTCTCGGTCAGCCTCGGCGAGGATCCACGCGATTTCGCGCTGTTCTCCTTCGGCGGAGCAGGCCCGCTGCACGCGACCGCGATCGCGCGGGAGCTCGGCATTCCAAGGGTGCTGACGCCGTCCCGTCCGGGGATCACCAACGCGCTCGGCTGCGTCGTTGCCGATCTCCGGCACGATTTCGTCAATACGGTCAACCGCCCGCTCGATGTCGCCGATATGGACGCGGTGCACGCGCTCTTCGAAAGGCAGTCGGCGGAAGGGCGTCGTCTGATCGGCAAGGAAGCGGTCGCCATTCGCGAGATCCGCGAGATTTACTCCGTCGATATGCAATTCATCGGCCAGACGCATCTGCTGCGCGTGCCGCTGCCGAGCGCAATGCCGACCAGGGCCGAATTGCAAGCCCGATTCGAGGAAGCCTACTTCAACCGCTTCCATGTCGAGCTTCCGGAAATCCGCGCCAGCCTCGTCAACGTCAACACCTCGGTCATCGGCCGGCGCACCGAGATCGATCTGTCCATGTTGATCGATGCGGCCGGACGCAAGGCAACGCTTAGCGAAGCGCAGACCGGCATGCGGCCGGTCTGGTTCGACGGCTGGCGGGAGACGCCGATCTACTGGCGCGATCACCTGCCGATCAAGGCGACTATATCGGGGCCGGCGATCATCGAGCAGATGGACACGACCATTATTCTCGAGCCCGGCGACGTCGCCACTCAGGACGACGACGGCAATATCATCATCACGATCGGAGCCGGCCAATGAGCATCGACCCCATCACGCTGAGCGTCATCCAATCCGGCCTGCAGCAGGTCTGCGACGAAATGGACCTGACCTTTTCCCGCGCCGCCTTCTCGCCCGTCATCGCCGAGGCCAATGACCGTTCCGACGGCATCTATTCGGCCGAGGACGGCTCGCTGATCGCCCAGGGCGCCGGCGGTCTGCCGGTCTTTGTCGGCACCATGCAATATTCGACGCGCACGCTGATCGAGATGATCGCCTCCGGCAAGGCAGCGGCGCCGAAACCGGGCGACATCTATATCGTCAACGACCCTTATCTCGGCGGCACGCATCTGATGGACGTGCGTTTTGCGATGCCCGTTTATCGCAATGGCGAGATCTTCTGCTGGCTATCGAACACCGGTCACTGGCCGGATACAGGCGGCGCGGTCCCCGGCGGCTTTTCGGCGTCGGCCACCTCCGTCGAACAGGAGGGCCTGCGCCTGCCGCCGGTCCGGCTTTTCAAGGAAGGCAAGCTCGACACCGAGATCTATGCGATCATCTGCTCGAACATCCGTGTCTCCGAACAACGCATCGGTGACGTAAAGGCCCAGGCGGCAGCCCTTCTTGTGGGGCAGGAACGGCTGGTGCGCATTCTCGAACGCTACGGCGACGATACGGTCGCCCAAGCGATTAGCGAGTTGCGACGCCGCGCGGCCGAGCAGATGCGCGCCAATATCCGGCTGATCCCGGAAGGCACATATCGTTCCGTCGCCTATATCGACAGCGACGGCGTGGTCAACGAACCGCTCGAAATCCGTCTTTCAATCACGGCGACAGGCGATGAACTGTCCTTCGATTTCGAGGGGTCGTCGAAACCCTGCGCCGGGCCGATGAATTCGGTGCTGGCGACGACGCTATCCTCCGTCTACCTCGCCATGCGCCATATCTTCCCCGACGTTCCGATTAGCGCCGGCGCCTTCGAACCGTTGAAGGTGAAGACCCCTGAGGGAACCTTCCTCGATGCCCATTATCCGCGCCCGGTTTCCGGCTGCGCTGCGGAAGTCAGCCAGCGCATCGCCGAGGCGGTGTTTGCGGCGCTGGTCGAAGCGCTGCCTGATCGGGTGACGGCGTCGCCGGCCGGAAGTTCGGGCAATTTCGCGCTCGGCGGCCACGACCCGGAGCGCGGGCGCGGCTACGTCATGTACCAGATTTCCGGCGGCGGCTACGGCGGCAACAGCGATCACGACGGGCTCGCCAATGGCTGCTCGACCATCGGCATTTCCAAGGCACCGCCGGTCGAGATCATGGAGCAGCAATTCCCCGTGCTTTACCATCGCTATGCCCTTCGCGAAGGGTCCGGCGGCGCCGGCAAGCATCGCGGCGGCTTCGGTCTCGACTACGAGATCGAACTCAGGCGCGGTGCCGCGACCGCAAGCTTCGTCATGGATCACGGTCGTTTCGGACCGCAGGGCGCGCTTGGCGGCAGCGACGGGCGGACGAACAGCGTCACGGTCTGGCGCGACGGCGAAGCCATGACACCCGAGCATCTGTCGAAGGCGCAGGACATCGCGCTCAAACCCGGCGACCGCGTCCGCGTCGGCACGCCGGGCGGCGGCGGCTACGGCGATCCGCTGACACGCGATCCAAAAGCGGTGAGCGAAGATGTGCGGCTCGGTCGTTATACGACGGCGGAAGCGCTCGATCTCTTCGGCGTTGTCGTGACGGCGGATTGCCATTCGGATACGACCGCCACCGAACGAGCCCGCGCCAGCCGCAAGGCATAGACTAGCCGCGATCGAGAAAAGAAAGATCTGGGAGACAAGAGCATGAGCCGCGAGATTTTCGACTGGGCCGATCCGTTCCGGCTGGTGGAGCAGCTGAGCGATGAAGAACGCATGGTGCTGGACACCGCCCATTCCTATGCGCAGGAGAAGCTCAGCCCCCGCGTGCTCGAAGCCTTCCGCCATGAAAAGACCGATCCGACGATCTTCCGCGAGATGGGCGAGCTCGGCCTGCTCGGGCCGACGATTGCGCCGGAGTATGGCGGCGCCGGCCTCGGCTATGTCGCCTATGGCCTGATCGCCCGCGAGGTGGAACGGGTCGACAGCGGCTATCGCTCGATGATGAGCGTACAGTCCTCGCTCGTCATGGTGCCGATCGATGCTTTCGGCTCGGAAGCACAGAAGCAGAAATATCTGCCGAAGCTCGCCACTGGCGAATGGATCGGCTGCTTCGGCCTCACCGAACCGAACCACGGCTCCGATCCCGGCTCGATGGTGACGCGGGCAAAGAAGGTCGATGGCGGCTATAGCCTCACCGGCGCCAAGACCTGGATTTCGAACGCACCGATCGCCGATGTCTTCGTCGTCTGGGCCAAGACCGAGGACGGCGTCATCCGTGGCTTCATCCTCGAAAAGGGCTGGAAGGGACTGTCGGCACCGGCCATCCACGGCAAGGTGGGCTTACGCGCCTCGATCACGGGCGAAGTCGTCATGGACAATGTCTTCGTGCCGGAAGAAAACCTGCTGCCCAATGTTTCCGGCCTCAAAGGCCCGTTCACCTGCCTCAATTCGGCGCGCTTCGGCATTGCCTGGGGTGCGCTCGGTGCTGCCGAGGATTGCTATGCCAAGGCGCGGCAATATGTGCTCGACCGCAAGCAGTTCGACCGGCCGCTTGCCGCCAACCAACTGATCCAGAAGAAGCTCGCCGACATGGTGACCGAGATCACGCTCGGCCTGCAGGGCTGCCTGCGTCTCGGCCGCATGAAGGAAGACGGCCATCCGCCTGTGGAGCTGACGTCGATCCTCAAGCGCAACAGCTGCGGCAAGGCGCTCGACATCGCCCGCGCCGCCCGCGACATGCTCGGCGGCAACGGCATCTCCGACGAGTTCGGCATTGCCCGCCATCTCGTCAACCTCGAAGTGGTCAACACCTATGAGGGAACCCACGACATCCACGCCCTCATCCTCGGCCGCGCCATCACCGGCATCGCCGCTTTTTCGAATTGAGGCCGGCTTTGCGATCACGATTGGCCTGAAAAAAGGAGATGCTATCGAGCGATGGCATCTCCTACCGGTCTATTTCTCCGGCGCGTTCGATGATTTGTCATCATGATAGTTCAGGATGCGGCGCAGCAGATAAAGCAGGGCCACTCTTTCGGCGGGATTGAGGTCAGCCATCGTCAACTCACTGATGAGGCGGGCGGCCGGTATCATTTCCTCCAGCAGCTGCTCCGCGGCCGGCGTCAGGGACATGATGATCTTGCGTCCGTCCTGCTCATCCCCGGAAGTCGTGATTAGACCTCGTGCGGACAGTCGTTCGATGATGCCCCTGATCGTGCCTTGATCGACGGCCGTGGCCTTCACGAGTTCGGTCTGGGAACTGGGCCCGTGATCGCGCAGCGCACAGAGGGTGACGAACTGCACGGAGGTCAGATTGGGATCGGAGGCGTTTTCCTGGAAGATGGAGAGATGACGTTGATACACCCTGCGCAGCAAGTGGCCCACTTGTTGCGTGACATCATAGTCGTCCGTATCCGGCCTATCGTGCTTCACATCAGCCATCCGCTGCCAAGATTAGTGTGTACACGCGAATTTCCACGTTCTTGGAACGATTGGCAAGCTGGAAATGCGGGATTTTTGCGCATTTTTGCCTAAAAAATACACACAGAAAGATCTTGCATTTATAGTGAACACACCAGATCATACCTTCAGGCGACAAGCTATGGATCGCGATTGCACGCGCTCGAAATTCGATGCCGCCGATGACGTGCCGTAATAACAAGAATCAAAACAGATCAATCCAGAGAGGACGGAAATGAGAGGACTTTTTGCGATTATGGGTACGGCCCTTTGTCTGGCGGCCGGGACACAAGCGATGGCCGGCGAGATCAAGGTCGGCGAGATCAACAGCTATTCTGCCCTTCCCGCGTTTACCGACCCTTACAAGAAGGGCTGGCAGCTGGCGCTTGACGAGATCAATGCGGCGGGCGGCATCAACGGCGACAAGCTCGTGATCATTTCCAAGGATGACGGCGGCAAGCCCGGCGACGCACTGACAGCCGCCAACGAGCTGGTCGCAAAGGAAGGGGTCGTCATGATCTCCGGTTCCTTCTTTTCGAATGTCGGCATGGCGGTTGCTGATTTCGCCAAGCAGAAGAAGGTCTTTTACCTGGCCGGAGAGCCGTTGACCGACGCGATGATCTGGTCGAAGGGGAATGACTATACTTTCCGGCTGCGCCCGCCGAACTACGTGCAGGCCGCCATGCTGGCGCAGGAAGCCGCCAAGCTGCCGGCGAAGCGCTGGGCGACCATCGCACCGAACTATGAATACGGACAAAGCGCCGTGGCTGTGTTCAAGGAACTGCTCCAGAAGGCCCGGCCAGACGTTGAGTTCGTCGCCGAGCAATGGCCGCCGCAAGGCAAGATCGATGCCGGTTCCGTGGCGCAGGCCATCGAGGCCGCCAAGCCGGATGCGATCCTCAACGTCGAGTTCGGCGCCGATCTGGTGAAGCTGGTGCGCGAAGGCACGACCCGCGATCTCTTCAAGGGCCGCTCGGTCGTTTCCTTCCTGACCGGCGAGCCGGAATATCTCGATCCGCTGAAGACCGATACGCCGGAAGGGTGGATCGTGACGGGCTATCCCTGGTATTCCGTCGACACACCCGCGCACAAGGCCTTTCTTGACGCTTACCAGAAGCGCTACAACGACTATCCCCGCCTCGGCTCGGTGGTCGGCTATTCGCTGGTCAAGTCGATGGCCGCCATTCTGACCAAGGCGAAGTCGACCGACACGGACGCGCTGATTGCCGCCGCCAAGGGTATTTCGGTCGACACGCCGTTCGGTCCGATCACCTATCGTGCCGCGGATCACCAATCAACGCTCGGCGCCTTCATCGGCAAGACCGCTCTCAAGGACGGGAAAGGCGTGATGGTCGATTTCCAGTACCACAACGGCAGCGAATTCCTGCCGAGCGAGGCCGACGCCGCCAAGCTCCGCCCCTAGCGGAACCGTCAAAGACCGGCGGTCGCGGCTTCATGCCCTTCCGCCGGCAAAACGGACATGCATTTCGTCATAACGCATCGCGCCGGCGTTCGCTCCGTGGATCGAATGCCACCCTTGTTAAATGGGCAGGGAGCCTACGTTGGACCTTTATCTTCTGCAGTTCCTGACCGGGCTTTCCAATGCCGCCTCGCTGTTCCTGGTCGCCTCCGGACTATCGCTGATCTTCGGCGTGACCCGCATCGTCAATTTCGCCCATGGCGCCTTCTACATGCTGGGCGCCTATCTGGCCTATAGCCTGACGACCCGCTGGGAGAGCGCCTTCGGCTTCTGGGCAGCGCTGCTTGTCTCCGCCGCCATCGTCGCGGTCTGCGGTGCTCTGCTGGAAATCCTGCTGCTGCGACGCATCTACCGTGCTCCCGAACTGTTGCAGCTTCTGGCCACATTCGGCGTCACCCTCGTCGTCGAGGACGGCGTGCGACTGATCTGGGGACCGGAGGACCTCGTCGGGCCACGGGCACCCGGACTGTCCGGCGCCGTCCAGATTCTCGGCCGGCCCTTTCCAGCCTATGATCTCGTGCTCATCGCTCTCGGACCCGCCGTTCTCGGCATGCTGTGGCTGCTGCTGCACCGCTCGCGCTGGGGCATTCTGGTGCGCGCAGCCACCCAGGACCGCGACATGGTCAGCGCGCTCGGGGTGAATCAGAAATGGCTTTTCACCGGAGTCTTCGCGCTCGGCGTCTTCCTGGCTGCCTTCGGCGGCGGCCTGCAAATCCCGCGTGATGCCGTCACGCATTTCATGGATCTGTCCGTCATCACCGAGGTTTTCGTGGTGGTGGTGATCGGCGGGCTGGGCAGCATCGGCGGCGCTTTCCTGGCGGCCATCGTCGTCTCGGAGCTGAACGCCTTCGGTATCCTGGTGTTTCCGGGCATTTCCCTCGCGTTGATGTTCGTGGTTATGGCCGTCGTCCTTGTCCTGCGTCCCTGGGGCTTCTTCGGCAAGCCCCTGCCTGCCTCCCGCGCCGGCTATGCGGCAAGGACGACGTGGCGGCCACTTGGCCCGCGCAGCCGTGCTACCGCCGGCATACTCATCCTCAGCGCGATCCTGTTGCCACTGGTGCTCGGCAATTACGGCCTCGGTGTCGCGAGCGAAGTCCTGATCGCCGTGATCTTCGCCACCAGCCTTCAGTTCATGATGTCGGTGGGTGGGCTGGACTCCTTCGGTCATGCGGCGAGCCTCGGCCTCGGCGCCTATGGGGCGGCACTATCGGTCCAGTGGCTCGGTGCGCCGATGGAGCTTGCCCTCCTCATCGGACCCGTTGTTGCCGCTGCCATATCCCTCGTCTCGGGTTGGTTCTGCGTCCGGCTGTCCAACATCTATTTTGCCATGCTCACCTTGGCCTTCGCGCAGATCTTCTGGTCGATCGCCTACCAGTGGGTCGACGTGACAGGTGGCGACAACGGCATCGTCGGCGTCTGGCCGTCCGACTGGGCAAGCGGGCCCAAGGCCTTCTATTGGCTGACGCTCGCGGCGGTCGTCCTATCGGTCGGCTGCATCCGGTATCTGACCTTCGCGCCGTTCGGTCATGCCCTGAGGGCACTTCGGGATTCACCGCAGCGCGCGGCGGCAACCGGCATTCCGCGCCGCACCGTCCAGCATACCGCATTCGTCGTGTCGGCCTTCTTTGCTGGGCTTGCCGGCTCGCTTCTGGCCTTTCAGAAGGGAAGCGTCTTTCCTGAGGTGCTCGGTATTCCGATGTCGATCGACGGGCTCGTCATGGTCCTGCTCGGCGGTTTCGGTACGGTATCGGGAGGCATCGTCGGCGCAATCGTCTACAAGACCGCCTCGATCTGGCTGATGAGCAACACCGATCTCTCCCGCATGATCCTCGGCGGCCTCATCATTCTCCTGGTCGTCGCATTTCCCGAGGGGATCGTCGGAACGCTGGGCCGAATATTGGGGACTCGCAAGCAACGGCTTCAGATCCTGCCGCAAACCCTTTCGCAACCGGCTGCCAAAATGGGGGATGCGCCATGACCCCACCGCTTCTGTCGGTATCGCATCTGAGCAAGAGTTATCAGGGCGTCAAAGCGGTCACCGACGTCTCCTTTTCGCTTACCCGTGGTGAGCTGATGGCGCTTATCGGCCCGAATGGCGCCGGGAAAAGCACCTGCTTCAATATGCTGAACGGGCAGATCAGGCCCGATGCCGGATCGGTGATCCTCGACGGCGTCAAGACATCGGGCCTCTCGCCTGCCAGGATCTTCCGCCTCGGCGTCGGCCGTACATTCCAGATCGCGGAAGTCTACCTGTCCATGACCGTTCGCGAGAATGTACAGGTGGCGATCCTGTCCCATGCCGGACATCTTTCCGGTTGGACCGGCTTCTTCGGGCGCCTGGACCGCAAATTTCGCCGCAAGGCCGAAGAGCTGATCGGCCTGATCGGTCTTGGCGACCAGGCCGATCGCGCCTGTCGCGAGCTTCCCTATGGCGACGTCAAGCGCCTCGAGCTTGCCATCGCGCTGGCCGGCGATCCGAAGCTGCTGCTGATGGACGAACCGGCCGCCGGAATGGCCCCGCGGGAGCGCATCGAGCTGATGAAACTGACCGCCCGGATTGTCGAGGAAAGACAGATCGGCGTTCTCTTCACCGAGCATGACATGGATATCGTCTTCGAACATGCGTCGCGGATTCTCGTGCTCAATCGCGGCACGATCATCGCGGAAGGAGCCCCCGAGGCGATCCGGGCCAATCCCGACGTCCAGGCCGTCTATCTCGGCTCCGGCCTGCTTTACGCCAACAGATCGGAGGGCTGATGCTGGAAATATCCCGTCTCAATAGCTGGTATGGACCCGCTCATATCCTGTTCGACGTGGAATTGCAGGTCGCCGAGGGCGAGGTGATCGCCCTGCTTGGCCGCAACGGCGCCGGCAAATCGACGACCTTCAAATCGATCATGAGCCTGCTCATGTCGAAACAGGGGGAGGTCCGGTTTCGAGGAGAGGATATTTCCAGGCTTCCTCCGTTCGACATCGCCCGCCGGGGGCTCGGCTATGTGCCGGAAGACCGGCGCATCTTCACCGCCCTCACGGTGGAGGAAAATCTCGAAGTCGGACGGCAGGCGGGCCGAGACCAGCGCGCGGTGTGGACGCCCGAGCGCATCTACGAGATCTTCCCGAACCTCGGCAACATGCGCAGGAGGCCGGCCGGCAACATGAGCGGCGGCGAGCAGCAGATGCTGACGATCGGCCGCACCCTCATGGGCAATCCCCATCTGATCCTGCTTGACGAACCATCCGAAGGGCTGGCGCCCAAGATCGTCGAGCAGATGGCGGATGCGATCCTCACGATGAAGCGCGAGGGGCTATCCATCCTTTTGTCGGAACAGAACCTGCATTTCGCCCGGCTGATATCCGATCGCGCCTATATTCTGGAAAAAGGCGCAATCCGATATTCCGGCACCATTGCCGAACTCGAAAGCCGCGAGGATATCCGGCAGGCCTATCTCGCAATGTAATGGGCGAATGCGGGTCGAAAGAGAGGATCGATGATCCGCACTTTGTCATACAAGGTGGGCAGCACGGCTGAGATTGTAGGCGAAAACCAAATTAAATTATCTAGGATTGAACGCCTTGGGGGTGCTTGCCGACGTTTCATCCTTCAAACTGGCCTAGGCGATCATGCGATCCAGGCCAGCGCCAGTTCAGATCCGGTATGGCAGCGGACCATATCGACAATGTATTTTACCAATCATCGATCTCGATTCTGGGTGTGAAAACGCCGGGCAAGCAGCAATAGAAAATAATTTCTATAAAAATAGTAGATTACAGAAAGACAGGTCTTTCTCTCTCACAGTGCGCTCCTCTAAGGTTCAGGCATGATGTGCTGGACAGCGCGAGAGAGGAAAAACAATGCCGACCGAATTCATCAGCGTTACGTTCCCGAACCCCTCGACCGAAATCGATCCATTGCCAAATCCAGCAATAGATCCCCGGTTTCTGGTGCGCTATGCGCGATCACTCGATGAGTACGGCTTCAACTATACCTTGATCCCCTACGATTCTTCATCGTTCGATCCCTTTACGATCGGCGCGACGGTCGCGGCCAACACGAAGAACTTAAAGATCATCATCGCGTTGCGCCCCAATACACTCTATCCGACGGTGGCGGCAAAGGCGCTCGCAACACTCGACCAACTGAGCGAGGGGCGTGTCGTCGTTCATTTCATCGCCGGCGGCAGCGACGAGGAACAGGCCCGCGAAGGCGACTTTCTGACAAAACAACAGCGCTATGAGCGGCTGGAAGAATATATCCACATTCTGCGCCGTTCCTGGCAATCGGCAGAACCCTTCGATTTCGACGGGAAATACTACCAGTTCAAGCAATTCCGCAACGCGGTCCGACCGATCAGCGGCACCATTCCGGTGTCGGTCGGCGGGTCGTCCGACGATGCCTACCGCATTGGTGGAGCACTCGCCGATATTTTCGGGCTGTGGGGCGAGCCGCTCGCCGAGACGCGGCAGCAGATCGATCGCATCCATGCCGAAGCCAAGCGCGCCGGACGCAGCGATCGACCGCGTATCTGGGTGACCTTCCGGCCGATCGTTGCGGAGACGGATGAACTGGCCTGGGCGAAAGCACACCGTGTGCTCGAGGCATTGAAGGAAAACCGCGCCAAGGGTCTCGGCAAAGCACCGGCCTCTGCGGCGGCGCCGCAAAATGCCGGTTCGCAGCGCCTGCTTGAGATCGCGGCGCGCGGCGACATCCACGACCGGGCGCTCTGGTATCCGACCGTGACGGCGACCAATGCCCGCGGAGCATCGACCGCGCTTGTCGGATCACCGCAAACGATCGCCGACTCGCTTCTGGACTATGTCGATCTCGGTGCCGATCTCATCTCGATCCGCGGCTACGATAACTTCAACGATGCGATCGACTATGGCCGCTACATTCTTCCGCTGGTCAGGTCGGGCCTGCGAGAGCGGGCAGAAGGTCAGCGCCAGGTCGCCTGAAGACAAAGCATACATCCGGTGAGCCCTCCGCCCCAGAGGCGGCGGGCCTAACCCTCCTCACCCCGATATTCGGACCAGACTTCAGAGCATGGTGAAGGCCGGTGCCGGCTGCCGCTCATCTTTCAATCGGAAAGGCTTTTCCAGGTGTCCCAGAGCACGATCGATTTGACTGATGTCATCCAGCAGCTGGCCGACGCTGCGCCGACGGTGGATGCCACCGGCGACTTTCCCTGGGTCGGGATTAACGCCGTCCATGAGAGCGGGCTTCTCGAAAGCACAGTCGGTAAGCGCTTCGGTGGCGCCGGCGCGTCTTTGCCCGAAGTTGGCCGGATCCTTGCCAGCCTCGGACGTGGCGATCCGTCCGTAGCGTTGATCAGCGCCATGACGATTTTCACCCATCTGAGCGAGGCCGGACGTGGCCGATGGCCCGAGGATCTTTATCGACGCCTGCTGGCGGAGGCCAAGGAGCGGCCCATTCTGCTCAATGCGGCACGCGTCGAACCCGATCTTGGCTCGCCTGCGCGCGGTGGCCTGCCCGAAACCCTGGCACGACGCACGGCGCGCGGCTGGTCGATCACCGGCCGTAAGCGCTTCGTCACCGGCGCGCTCGGGCTGACGCATTTCCTGGTCTGGGCGCGCACGGACGAAAAGCCGCAACGCGTCGGCACCTTCGTCGTGCCGGCGACCCTGCCCGGGATCGAGGTCATCCAGACATGGAAGAGCCTCGGCATGCGCGCCAGCGGCTCACACGATGTGCATTTCACCGACGTCGAGGTGCCGCGCGAAGACGTGCTCGATCTCGTCGATGCCGGCAGCGGCGCGCAGGACAATCGCGCCCATGCCGGCATGACGCTGGCGCTAAGCGCGATCTATCTTGGTGCCGCCGAGGCAGCACAAGATGCCTTCGTCCGCTTCGCTCATGAACGCGTTCCGTCCAATCTGGGCTATCCGATCGCCCGGACCGAGCGCTTCATTTCGCTGGCCGGCGAAATCGATCTTCTCGTTGCCGGGGCCCGCCAGATCATTTTCAATGCGCTGGATTACCGGCTCGACGATCCCGAGACCCTCATTCGCGCCCGTCTTCTGGCCGGACGCCAGATCCTCAAGGCGGCGCATCTTGCCCTCGGAGCGCTCGGCAATCCCGGCCTCAGCGCCGATCTGGGCATCGAGCGGCATTTCCGCGACATCCAGTCCGTTCTCGTTCACGCGCCGCAGGAAGACACCGCAATCGCCATTCTCGGGCGCGCAGCGCTGGCACGCGGGCAACCACCATCCCAGGCGACGGCGAGCGTTCCGACACCCGTCTCCAGTTCCATTCTCAAAGCCGGCTGATCGGCAAACACGTTGAGGGTTTCCGCCATGACATCTTTTTCATCACCAGTGACGACCCGCCGCCGCCTGCTTCAGTCTGCAAGCGCGCTTGTCGCGCTGTCGGCCGTAAACCTGCCACTGTTCGGCAAGTCCGGGGCGAGTGCCGCGGAAACAACAGCCGAAGGCGGAGCCTTGCACATCGCATTCCACCGCGACAACACAGATCTTGTCAGCATCGATCCGTTCCAGGTCTATTGGCTGGAACATCGGGTCGTGCTGCGCAATCTTGCGGAATCGCTGACCGACCAGAATCCCAAGACAGGCGAAATCATCCCCTGGCTCGCCACCGGCTGGCAGATCAGCGAAGACGGGTTGAGCTACACATTTACACTGCGAAAAGATGTGACCTTCTCCAACGGCAGCCCGTTCAATGCGCAAGCCGTACGCACTGCCTTCGATTCCAACAAGGCCTTCGCGGCCAGTGTTCCCGCAACCTTCGGCCGCACCTATCTTGCCGGCTATGACCGCGCTGATGTCGTCGACGATCACACCGTGCGCATTCACCTCTCGAAGCCGAATGCCGGCTTTCTCCAGGCAACATCCACCACCAATCTTTCCATCCTTGCCCCCGAATCCTATCAGCGCACGGCGGAGGAGCGGTCGCAAGGCGCCATCATCGGCACGGGGCCGTTTGTGCTGGAGCACTACAAGCCGCAGGTCGGCATCAAGCTCGTCCGCCGCGATGACTATGCCTGGCCCTCGGCGGCGGCACGCAATCGCGGCAAGGCCCATCTCGCTGCCATCGAGATCCAATATATTCCGGAGGAAAGCGTCCGGAACGGCCAGTTCCTGCTGGGAGAGCTGGATCTGCTTTGGCCGCGCGATCCCTTTTCCGAACCGGATCTTGCGCAATTCCGCAGCGCCGACGCACAGGTTCTCAGCCGATCGCTGCCCGGCCCGGCCCTCAATCTCTATCCCAATGTCAGCGAGGGGCGCATCCTCAGCGATCCGCAGGTCAGGGCCGCCCTGCAGAAGTCGATCGATCGCAAGACCTTTGCCGAGGGGGTCTACAGCGCGGATTTCCCCGTCGTTCAAGGCCCCTATGATGTCACCACACCCTATTTCAAATCGCAATCGGCCAAACTTGCCTATGATCCCGATGGCGCCGCGCAACTGCTTGATAAGGCCGGCTGGCTGAAGCGCGATGATGGCTGGCGCTACAAGGACGGCAAGCGCCTGACGCTTATTCGGCCGCTGCAGACGGTCGAGAGCGCGGGCGACGTCCTGATCCAGGATCAATTGCGGCAGGTCGGCATCGAATTGAAGCTGGAAGTGCTGGTCGCCGGCGAATTCCAGGCCTTCGTGGCCGGTGCCCGCTACGACCTGCATTCAACCTATATGACCCGCGCCGACCCGGTCGTCCTCCAGACGATCCTCGACCCGCGCTACACCAATAATTCAGCGCTCTCGAAGAACGCCTATCCGCCGGAAACGCTGAAGAACGTGCAATCCTTCTTCGACGCCGGCTTGCAGACGACCTCCAGCGAAGAGAGAGCGAAAGCCTATGCCGGCCTTCAGGATGTGCTGATCGACGACAATGTCGCCTTTCCGATCTACGAGCGTCTTTGGCAGGCGGTCGCAGCACCAAAGGTGCGGGATTTCCAGTGGACGTCGGAGGGCTTTGCGCTCTTCAACGACATCTGGTTCGGCGAAGCCTGAGCTAGGAGCGCGGAAGCGATGAAGACCTATATCATCGGCCGCATCGCTCAGGCGCTGCTCGTTCTATGGGGCGCCTATACGGTCACCTATGCGATCCTCTACCTGCTGCCGAGCGATGCCCTGACGATCATGCTGACGGCCTCGGGGATCGACATCGATACGCTGAGCGCGGACCAGATCGCGCAGGCGCGACATCACTACGGGCTGGATCGCGGCGTCGTGGAGCAATACTTCCATCTCCTGGGCAATCTTCTGCATGGTGATCTCGGCACCTCGCTTGCGACGGGAAATTCCGTGGCCGCCTTGCTTGCCGAGCGCCTGCCGCAGACCTTGATGCTCTCCGGGCTGGCGGTGACGCTATCAATCCTGGGCGGCTTCAGCCTTGCCTATGTAGCAGGATGGTTGCGGTGGCGGCCTCTGAAAGCAGCCTTGCGGCGCCTGCCGGCACTCGGACTTTCCGTACCGGTCTTCTGGACGGGCCTCATCCTGATACAGATCTTTTCCTTTACGCTGGGCTGGCTTCCGGCCATGGGCAACAAGGGCTTTGCCTCTCTGATATTGCCCGCCGTGACGCTCGCCATTCCCAGCGCCGCCATCTATGCCCAGGTTCTCATGCGAGGCTTCGACGACGTCTGGGCCGAACCCTTCATCGCCACGGCGCAAGCCAAGGGGCTGTCACGCGGACAGATCCAGCGCCGTCATGTGCTGCGCAATGCCGCCCTTCCGATCCTGACGCTCATTGGTCTGCAAGTCGGCAACACGGTTTCCGGCGCAGTGCTGGTCGAAACGGTGTTCACGCGCATCGGCGTTGGCCGCCTCGCCCAGGAGGCGGTGCTGCGACAGGATATTCCGGTCGTGTTGGCCATCGTCACGGTTTCGGCAGCCGCCTTCGTGATCGTCAATCTCATCGTCGATCTTCTCTATCCGCTTCTCGATCCGCGTATCGCCCGTGTCGGCAAAGCCGTCTGAAGGAGTTTGAGACCATGGCCATTCAGGACTTTCCGCAATTGGTCGCAGTCGGGCCTGTGCCTCGCCACGCGCCGGAAGGCGACGACATGCCGATCCGATCCGCCCGCTGGCGCCGTTGGAGCGAGGCGCTGCGAATGCTGCGTGGCCGTCCGGGCTTTGTGCTCGCGCTCGCTTTCATCCTCTTCATTCTGCTTGCAGCAGTCGCGCCCGCTATCCTCACCGGCTTCGACCCATACGCGACCGCTCCGCTTCAAAAGTTGCGGCCGCCCAGCTTCGCCCATTGGTTCGGCACCGATGAGCTTGGTCGCGATCTCTATACCCGGGTCATCTATGGCGCAGGTCTTTCGGTGCAGGCGGCGCTGCTTGCAGTGTCGATCGCTTTCATCGGCGGCTCGAGCCTTGGACTGTTTGCGGGCTTCTTCGGCGGACGCATCGATGCGTGCATCATGCGGCTGATCGACGTACTGCTCGCGCTGCCGGGACTTCTCCTCGCGCTCGCCATCGTCACCGCCATCGGCTTCGGCACCCTGCCTGTCGCCGTCGCGGTCGGTTTCGGCATCCTGCCGGGCTTTGCCCGGACGATGCGCGCCGAAGTGATGCGCGTAAAAACGCTCGCCTATGTCGAAGCCGCCCGCTTGGGCGGCGCTGGTTGGGGTCGCATTCTCGTCAATCATATCCTGCCGAACTGCCTGGGCGCCGTCATCGTCCTTGCCACGCTGGATTTCGGGGTCGCGATCCTCGTCGCATCCGGGCTGAGCTTCCTCGGTTTCGGAGCCGCTCCACCGGCTGCCGAATGGGGCACACTGATCGCCAACGGCCGCAAGTTCCTCGTCACCGCCTCGTGGCTATCGCTTCTGCCGGGCTTGTTCGTGGCGCTGGCCGTCTTTGCGCTCAACCACATTTCCCGCACGCTTGAGGAGGTAGAGCGATGAACGCGCCATCGCAGGAACCGATCGTCGAACTCAAGGACCTCAACGTCAGCTATCGCTCGGGCAACGAGATCGTCACGGCGGTGAGAGAGGCCGATCTGACCATTGCGCGCGGTGAGATCGTCGCCATCGTCGGCGAATCCGGTTCGGGGAAATCGACGCTGGCCAACACATTGATCGGCTTGCTCGCAAACAATGCCAGGGTCGAGGCCGCATCGATCCGCATCGATGGCGAGGATGTAAGCGGTGCAGGCGAGTCCCTGTGGAGAACGTTGCGCGGCCGCGTTGTCGGCCTTATCCCGCAGGACCCGACGGTCAGCCTCAATCCGACCATGCGCATCGGCCGCCAGATCGGCGAAGCGGTGGAGCGCGCGCGCGGCCCGCAGGGCAGACGGCTTGATGCCGAGGTGGTGGAATTACTCGAGCAGGTGGGCATTGACCGGCCGCTGCTGCGCGCCCGGCAGTATCCGCACGAACTCTCCGGAGGAATGCGCCAGCGCGTTCTCATCGCCATTGCCATGGCCGGTCGGCCGAAGCTGATCATCGCCGACGAGCCGACGAGCGCGCTTGACGTCACGGTGCAAAGACGCATCCTCGATCACCTCGAGCAGCTGGTTAAGAGCCGTGGCATTTCGATGCTGATCATCACCCATGATCTCGGTGTGGCGGCAGAACGCGCCGATCGCATTCTTGTCATGCAGGCCGGTCGTATCGTCGAACAGGGTCGCCCGGCGGAGATCCTCAACCAGCCGGTCGAGCGCTATACCCGCACTCTCGTCGCCGCCGCACCGGCATTCAAGAAGGTCCCCACGGCGAAAAGCTCCATAGCCGCGCCTCCTGCCAGCGAGATCCTTCGGTTCGAAGCCGTCAGCAAGGTCTTCGATCTGCCTGGTGAAACCTCCTGGTTCGGACGGAGATCCAGGCAACCGTTCCAGGCGCTCGATCAGGTGAGCTTCAGCGTCCATGCCGGTCAGACGCTGGCGATCGTCGGGGAGTCCGGCTCCGGCAAGACGACATCGCTGCGCATTGCGCTCGGGCTTGAAAGGCCGACATCCGGACACGTCCTTTTCGAAGGACAAGACGTCACGCGGTTGAGCTGGAACGAATTCCGGCCCTTGCGCCAGCGCATCCAGCTCGTGCAGCAGAACCCTTTTGCCTCCCTCGATCCGCGCTATACGGTGTTCGAGAGCATCGTCGAGCCCCTGCAGTCCTTCGGCATACGCCAATCGACCCAGCTCCAGGCCCGCGCCCGGCAGCTTGCCGACCAGGTTCGCTTGCCGAGACTCGCGCTCAATCGACTTCCGCGTGAACTTTCCGGCGGTCAACGGCAACGTGTCGCCATTGCACGCGCTTTGGCGCTCGGACCGGAACTGCTGTTCCTCGACGAGCCCGTCTCGGCACTTGATGTCTCGATTCAGGCGCAGATTCTCGATCTGCTCGGAGAGCTTCAACGCGAATTGGGAGTGAGCTACGTGCTCGTGTCACATGACCTGTCAGTGGTGTCGGCGATCGCCCATCACATCGTGGTGCTACGAAGTGGCCAGGTCGTGGAACAGGGACCGGCAGATAAGGTCTTCGGTGCCCCTGAAGCGGCCTATACGCGCGAACTGATCGAAGCGATTCCCGGCAGACGATTGGCATGAGGCAATCCATGTGCGCTCTTCCCGATCGACGCTCAGGAGCGCGGCGTCTCTTCAATTCCGACCCAGCAAAAGCGCAGCAGCAAGCATGATGAGAACATCCATACCCGAACAGATCCTGGCCGTTGCAGGCGCGCTCTTCTACCGCGAAGGAATCCGCGCGGTCGGCATAGACAGGATCATAGAGGAAGCGAGTGTTGCCAAGGCAACGCTCTATCGCCATTTCCCGTCGAAGGATCATCTGGTGGCAGCCTATCTCAGTGAGCGGCATGAGCGGGTCATGGCCTCGCTCGACGACGTGATGACGACTGTCGAAAAGCCGCGACAACGGCTGGCATTGATATTCGAAAGGTTGTTCGAGAAGGCCGACAGTCAAGAGTTCAGGGGTTGCGCCTTCGCGCTGGCCGTCGCCGAACACGGCGACTCCGAGCGAGTGGTGGCGGTTGCGCGCCGGCACAAGCATGCGGTTCGCACGATCTTCGGCGCGATCATGGCCCAGGCGGGTGCGGGATCGGATCGGCCGGCCCTGCATCTGGCTCTTCTCTACGAAGGTGCGCTCGCGACAGTTGCCGTCGGGCGTGATCCCAATGCGGTTCTGATCGCCAGGGATTGCGCGCTGACAGTCTTCGACGGGACCGTGATGCTCCAGGAAATTCAGAATGGAAACGGAAAATGACAAAGACCATCGACTACTTCTTCGGCATCGGCTCCCCCTGGGCGTTCATCGGACTTGAACCTTTCGGCGCGCTGGCTGCACGCTTTTCAGCCGAAATCCGGCCCTGCATCATTCCGCTGGTCGAGGAGAACGGTGCCATCTCTTCGCGCAACCGGCCCGAAGCGCGGCGCGCCTATTGGTACACCGATCTGAAGCGCTGGGCCGCACTACGGGGGAAGACCCTGAATCTTAACGACAGAGCTCGGCTATCCGACCCGACGCCTGCCTCCTTTCTCGTCCTTGCCGCACAGCATGAGGGCCAAGATTGGTTCGCATTGACGAGGACCTTGCAGGAAGCCTTCTGGGTTGGGGCAGAGGATATCGGCAATGCTGAAGTCCGCAAGACGATCGCAGATGCCGCCGGCTTTGACGGGGCTGCCCTAGAAGAGAGGGCGCAGCGGAACGACATACAAAGCATCTGGAGATCGAACTATGATGTCGCCAAGGCTGCCGGCGTCTTTGGGTTTCCTACATTTCGATATGATGGCGAGCTCTATTGGGGGCAGGATAGCCTGCCATTCCTGGAGCGCCATCTGAAGGGCGAAAAGCCGGTCGCCTAATCTGATCGACCATGATGCAATTTGGATGATGGGAAGCAAGGCGAGCCGAGATGCTCGCCTTTGCATTTTGCTGACATCCATATGATCTCAAGTGAAAGGCCAGCCGCCTCCGGGCATTTGCCACCTCTGTTATAGGATGGAAGCTTCCACCCATCGAAGCTGACAAGCAACGATGCGGTGCAGTCGGCGCACGTCTCAAGAAGGATTGAGCAACTCTCGCGCGCGAATGAGATCGGGGGTTTCAAAACCTTCGGAGAACCGGCCGTAGATGGGGCCGATGAGATCACGGGCTCTTTGGACTTCGCCGTTCGCGATCCAGATCTGAGCGAGTTGCAATGCTGCTCTCAGTTCGTATGAAAGTGCCGATTGCTTCCGCGCCAAGGCCATCGATCTCTCAAAATATTCCTCAGCCGATTTGAGATCAGGCGTTTTACCTTGGACAAACACCAGGGCTTTCGTCAGCAAAAGCGCCGGCAGGTGGATGACCATGTTAACTTCGGTATAGCTGGCGATCACCCCGTCGAGGAGAGCCAATGCTTGCTCGCGGTCGTTCTGCTTTGCCAGGCAGACGGCCAGCTCCGCGGCGAAATCCGATACCAGCATCTTGTACCGTCTAACCGCAAGCCTCTTCAGGGTGTCGCGCAGATACCGCATTCCCTCCAATGTGTGGTCAGTGCGTATCAGGTAGAGGCCCTTTAGCCCATGTGCGACCGCCCGATACGGGCCGAACAATGTCTGCTCCGAGATGTGCTCGAACTTTATGAGGTTGCGCTCGACCTGCAGCAAATCGTCGATCCAGAAATACAACGACATCATCATCCCGAGAGCGCTGATCAGCGTGATCGGATGCTCTGATTTGCCGGCCTCCTCGATGGTCGTTTCTGCATAGCGCACGGCTTGATCGACGTTGCCGTTCAACCAGTGTGAGCGAGTAAGGCACATAAGCGATTGGGCTCGCGGATCGAACATATACTGACTGGCTATTGACGGTGCCTCGTCGGGCAGGTCGCGCAACGCTCGTTCGAGATGTTTCTGTGCCAGCGGCTGGTCACCGGAAAGATAGTAAGCCGTTCCGAGCATGCAGTTGGCCATGGCCGCGGCGTCCCAATCTCCGGTCTTTTTAGCGATGGCTTCGCCTCGAGAAGCGACATCGTGAGCGCCGGCTGCGTCGGCGAGATGCAGAAAATACATCGAGAGACCGCTGAGCAGACGCAATTGCTGACAAGGATTGTTGCACTGCTCGGCAAAACCAAGCGCAGTATAGAAGGCACCACGGACCTTCTCGCTGTTTCCTTCGATTAACATCAGCGCCAAGGCAAACGACGCATGAACCTCCATCTGCTGGTTCAGATCGCACTCCGGGGATATTCGATCGATCGCCCTTTCCATCCAGCTTCGGCACTCAGCGAGAAGCGGCATGGACAGAAACAACGACCCGGCAGCCGCTGCCAGCCTGATGGCCAACGCGTCGCTGCCGCCCGCACCGAAGCTCCACTCGAGGGCGGCGCGGACACTTCCGAGATAGTCTTTCACCAGCTGCGCGCTGTTCGGGGCTGGGCTGTTGGCCTCCAGCAGCTCGATCGAGTAGTTCGCATGCCGGGTCGCAATCGCGTCATGCTCACCGCTCGCGACCAGCTTCTCCAAGGCATAGGAGCGCGTCATATCGAGTAGCCGATAAGATGCTCCCTGTGCGTCGATGCGGGCCTCGATCAGCGATTTCTCGACGAGACTACCCACCGCGTCAGCGATGCCTGGCCGGCTGGTGCCTTCCTGGCCCGCCACTGCCAGCGCCGCTTCCAGCGTGAAGCGTCCCACGAAGATCGCCACGCTCCGCAAAACAGCGCGCTCGATCTCGGAAAGGAGATCGTGGCTCCAGTCCAGCGCCGCCCTTAGCGTCTGATGCCGTCGATTTGCCGTTCGTCGACCGAGCTTCTGCAGGTCGAGATGTGAGGCCAGTCTTACCGCAGTGTCCCGGACGCCGAAAACCGCTGCCCTTCTGGCGGCAAGCTCGATCGCCAGCGGGATGCCGTCGAGCCTGCGGCACACCTCGGCCACAAAGGCGGGATCTTCGGCACCGAGGGCCAGATCAACACCCCGCGCGCTGACCCGCTCCATGAACAGCCGTGCAGCTGAATAGGAGAGAACCTCATCCGCAGTCTGTCCAGGTTGCTGGGGCGGGCAATCCAGGGGCTGAAGTCGGAACACGCGCTCGCCGGGGGTCTGCAGTGCCTCCCTGCTGGTGGCCAGCAGGTAGATGCCCGGCGCACATTGACATATGCGATCGACGATCTCTGCGGTTTGTTCGATGAGATGCTCGCAGCTGTCGAGGATAAGGAGAGCCCTTCGGGAGCGCAGGAATTCCAACAATACCTCTTCGGGATCGCCGGGCTGCGCAGCAACCCCCACGGCGGAAGATATGGCAGCGACGACCTGCTCCTTGCTCCTCAACACTGAAAGATCAAGGAAAAAGACCGCGCCAGAGAAGTCGGTCAACGCTGCATGTCCGACGGCCAAGGCGACAGTGGTCTTGCCGATGCCGCCTGCGCCTAGGATTGTGATCAACCGCTCCGCCCCAAGGCGGCTGCTGATCTGGAGAACGACGTCATCACGACCGATCATCCCGCCAAGCGCAACAGGCAGGTTCGAACCTCGGGTAAAGAGGTTCGTTTTATGGTCTTCGGTTCCCTGACGCGCGACAGGCGCGACAAAAGAATAGCCGCGTCCCTGCACGTTCGTGATATATTTGCGACCGAACTGTCCATCGCCCAACGCTTTGCGCAAGGCCGACAAGTGAACACGCAGACTGCCTTCCTCGACAACCACCTCGGGCCACACCTTGGCAATCAACTCGTTCTTGCTGACGATCTCGCCGGCTCGGTCGATGAGGGTTACAAGAATGTCAAACGCCCTCGCCCCGAGCGGAATCACTTCGTCCGCCTTGGTGAGGGAGCGCTCGCTTAGATTCAGCTCGAATGGACCGAACAGAACCCTGGCTTCACTCTGTGTGCCCGGCTGTTCAACCGCCATGACAGGCTCCGCCAAAACCTGGGCGACGGGCTCGTCGTCCGCTTGGCGCAATAAGCATCTGGCAAAATTGACTGTCAATCAAAACCTTATGCATTCCGATCTAGGCCGCGCTATCGGCGCCGCGCGCACGGGAGCCAGCGGCGTCCCCAGGGTCTCGCGTTCGCGCCTCCAGTTGGACGGGCTTTGACCAAGGGCCTGCCTGAAGTGCTTGCACAAATGTGACTGGTCGGAAAATCCGACGCTAAGAGCGATTTCGCTCAGCGACGCCGAGCTGGTCAACATCAGATGACAGGCCTCCTCGAGCCGCCGCCTCACGACGTAGGCATGCGGCGGCTCTCCGAACGCTTGTTTGAACGAGCGCGAGAAGTGTGCCGTGCTTCGCCGCGCGACGGCACTCAGATCACTTGCGTGAATGGCCCGATGCAGGTTCTTGTCGATGAAGGATCGGACACGCGCTATCTGCCAGCCCGCCAATCCACCTGTTCTGCCGCCCTTAGCGTGCGAACGGCGCTCGACTTCCGACTGGAGGATGGACGATGCGGTGGCCAGCGATGTCCTTGCCGCCTCATGATCATGCTCGAGCTCGGTTTTGGCTGCTTCAAGGAGCAGCGCGAGGCTATTTGCCAGGGAACCAAATTCGAGATCGGTTGGAGACGAAACATGGACATCCTCAGCGCGTAGCCTTTGCATATCGAAACCTCGCCAAATATCCCGTGCCCGAAGTCGGACGCGGGAGACCATGGTCCAAAAGGCCCTGATTGGCTTGTTAAGAGGTGTTCTGAATTGTTAAATGCGTTAACGTCGACGGCATCAAAGATCGACCTGTGCCCAATGGCGTGAAGTCATGGAAGCGGTGGCCTCCCCGTCGTTTGCAGGGAAGTTGCAGGCTTGGCATCACCTGTCGTCACTCTCGACGCAGTCGTGGAAGGCGCTGATGGCGGCTGGTTTTTGAGCAGGTCGCGCAGCGGGTCGTATGGCCGCCTCGCGCGCCTGGCTCTCTGCCGCGCGCGGCTGGCCACGTCGTCAGCCTTCGGACCGTGTAGGCATGCCAACAGGCGCACAAGCCCGAGCTCGGCCAGTTGTACGCCCACTATGCAATCTTGAGTGAGAACCGGTGCTTCCTGGGATGCCAGAAGAGTCAAACCTCAATGCGCAAGGTATGAAACCGCACTTGTCAAGGCAGCCAGACGGTCATTCCGGGTTCCAGGCCCTGATCTCCGGCCATCGGATCGAGGCGCAGCCAGAAGCTGTTGAGATCGTGGTCGCCGACCGCGCGCGCGGCCCGCCACGTGGCAAATTCGCCGAGCGGCCTCAGTTCGCTGACGCGGGCGTCGATGCTGTGCCCGTCGCTGGTCTTGAGGGCGACGGTCTTGCCAATCACCAGGCCTCTGAGCTTATCCTCGCGGAGCGTGAAGGCGAACCATCGCTGTCCAACGGGCTCGATCGTGAGCACCGGCTTGCCGGGTGTAAGGGCCTCGCCTAGCTCGGCCACCTGAATGAGGATGATGGCATCGATGGGAGCCTTCAGCGTCGTCTTGTCGAACGCGATCTGCGCCTCGTCCACTGCCGCCCGTGCGGCCGCCACCTTGGCGTCGGCGAGCGCAAGCTCCTCCTTCGTCGGTCCGGCGCTTGCCGCCTTCAGCTCCGCGCGCTTCAGGTCGAGGTCGGCTTGCGTCTTGCCGAGTTGTGCGGTCGTCTCGTCGAGCAATTGCCGGCTTCCGGAGCCCTTCGCCAAAAGCGAGGTGGCCCGTGTGTTCTGCTGCTGAGCGAGGAGCAGGTTCGCCTCGGCGGTCTGCACGGATTGCTCCGCCATGGCGACTTCTTCAGACCGCACGCCGGCATAGACGTGATCCCGGTCCGCTTTTGCGCTGGCGGCCGCTGCCTTCGCCTCGCCGAGGGCTGCCGCCAGTTCCGGGCTGTCCAGGGTCGCAAGCACGTCGCCCTTCTTGACATGCTGGCCCGGTTGAACGGCAACGTTGAGGAGCCGCCCGCCGACCTCCGGCGCGATGCGGATTTCGGTGCGCTGGACCATGCCGGGGACAGCGTCATTCGTCTCGCCATTGTCGCCGGAGAAGGTCGCGCCGCCACCGCCGATCGCTGCCACGACGATGGACGCCGTCAGGAAGATTGTCCGGGTGCGGGACGCGAACAGGTGAACCGCTCTAGCCTTCATTGTTGCCTCCCCGCAAGCTTGGCCACCGCACCGGACGCCATGGCGAGCGCCGCATATACGATGGCCAGCGTCCACAGCCTCTGCCAATTACTCCACACATCTGTCAGCGACGCTCCCATCTGGTTGACGCGCACCAGGCCATCGATGGCAGACGTGCTCGGCAGCACCTGACTTGCGATGCGGACCGCGTTGGGAATTGCCTCAAGCGGCCAGGCGACGCCGACCTGGAAAAAGAGCGGCAGGCTGATGGCGATGAACAACAGAACCGCGCTCTCACGATGAGTGAACCACGAGCCGACGAACTGTCCAAGAAAGCTCACCGACAGAATGAAAGGGATGGAAAGCGCCAGCATGTCCAGGAAGCGTCCGTTGGTCGAGAACCCGTAGATGTGCGGCAGGATGATCAGGTAGAGCCCAAAGCCGGGCAGCGCGAGGAGCAGATGCGCGAGCGCCTGGCCGAGCACCGCCGTGGGCCGGCCGCGGCCGCCGCGCGCCTGATGTCCGCCTCTCTCGAAGGCGACGCCGCCGAGCATGGCCGAGCCCATCAGCAGCGTCTGCTGCAGGATGAGAATGAAGGCCGCCGGCACGACATAGCTCGCATAGCCGCCGGTCGGATTGAAGAGCGGCTGATTGAGAAGCTCGACCGGCGAATTTCTGACGAGCGCCGCCCGGTACAGGCTCCCGTCGGTTCGCGCACTGCCGGCCGCAAGATCGGCCGAAACGGTTGCCGCCGCCTCCGTTATGCCCTGAAGGGTCCGATTATAAAGCAGGAAATAGGTGGAATCGACATAGATCGGCAGTCGGGCGCTTTCCCCCTTCAGCACATCCCGTTCTGTCCCCGCCGGAATGCCGACAATGCCGAACACCTCCCGCCGGGCGAGTGCTGCCTGCGCCGCTTCAAGCGTTACGGGCCGGGCCGCCACCTGCGTCGCCTCGTCGGCATTGAGCATTTGTATCAAGGTCCGGCTGATATTGGTGGAATCGTCATCGACCACCGCGACGGGTATCTTGCGGACAAGCTGTCCCAGATAGGGTTGCGGATAGAACACGCCGTAGATGATCGGGGCGAGCACGATGAGGCCGAAGACGGCGCTGTCGCGGAGCACGCGTTTGTACTCCGTGGCGAATGCCCCGACGATTCCGGAAGGTGCGGCCTCCGGCGGAGCCTCCATTCTCGGTACTTTGTCCGGGCTGCGGGCGATGACGGTTAATCTCAGCCAGGCAAGGCCGAAATACGCGACCATAAGCGCTGCCAGCGCCATGAAGGGTCTCACCGATTCATAGGTCGGAACGCCGCGGGCGGCCTGGTCGAACAGGATCTGGATGTACCAGCGCAGCGGCAGCGCATCGCCCCAAACGCGCGCGAAGCCGCCCATGGCCAGAACCGGAAAGCCGACACCGGCAAAACCGAAGGACGGCGAGCAGATCAAGCCTGTCAGCGACAGCCCGAGCGGCAGGTTCCTCACCAGCAGCTGCAGCAGCGCTCCGAGCGACAGATAGGCGAAGACGAACAGGATGGCGGAGGCTCCCATCAGAATGGCATCGCCCCGGAACGAAATCTGATTTAGGCCGTGGATGACGCCGAGGCCGACGGCCATCAACAGAATGAAAATCGCAAAGTAGGGAGCAAGCTTGCCGATCAGCGCCGTGAGCGGGCTGCCGCCGGCCGCAGCAAGCCATTCCCGAACATTGCGCGAACCGAATTCGGAGCCGACAGCGTAACCTCCGGCAACCGCGGTCAGAACATGGAGCACCGTCGGCAATATGGCTCTGAGCAGGAACTGGACGTAATTGAGGGCGGGATTGGTCAGCACATATTGTTCGGTCACCAGTGGACCCGGCGTGAAGCCTGCGCTCCCGCCGGGCGGTTTGGGCAAGGTCGCGGCCGCAGCGGTGATCGCCGACTGCAGCCCGCCGGACGCGATATTGCCGGGCGAGAAATACTGCTTGTTGTAGAAGATCACGATCTGTGGGCGCTTGGCGGCAAAGATGTCGCGCTCGAAGTCCGGCGGGATATAGACGGCAGCGATCGCGGCACCCGAGCGGATCGAATGCATTGCGCCATCGAGATCGGACGAACGGCGTGCCACGGCGACCGAGGGAGCCGAGTCGATGGTCTGAATGAAGCGAAGCGACGTGCCGGAATGGTCCATGTCGACCACATCAACATGCAGATTGCGGACCACCGCATTGCTGAAGGTCGCCGTCAGGATGAAAACGGCCAAAAGTGGGATCACCGCCACGAGCAAAAGCGCCACCCGGTCGCGCCGGATCCAGGCCACTTCTCGCGTGGCGACGCTGAGCAGACCGGGTGAACCGCGTCCCGGCATCAGCGTCCCCCACTCCATTGAAGATAGGCGCTCATGCCGGGGCGAAGCTCGGGGATCGTCTCGATCGGGTAGGCCCGTACCTCGAAGGTGCGCAGATCGAAGTCGCCGGTGGCGCGGGTCGCGCGCCAGCCGGAATATTCGCCGCGCGTCGCAATCGTCTTGACTGCGATCGGAACCAACCGGTCGCCGAGGGCCGGAATGCGAACCTCGAGCTTGTCGCCGACCTTCAGGCCCTTCACGAGGTCTTCCCGAAGGTCGAAGCTCAGCCAGACATCGTTGAGGTCGACCAGAGAGAGGAGCGGCACGCCGGGCGAGACGTATTCGCCGAGCTCCGCGCCGATCTGGTAGACCTGGGCACCGACCGGCGCCTTCACGGTCATTTCGTTGACCTGCGTGTTCAGCGTGGCGATCGCCGCCGCCGCCTTGTCGACGCTGGCCTGGGCGACGCCGCGCTCCTCCTTCGTATAGCCGGCGACCGCTTCGTCATAGGCGAGCTTTGCCTGCTCGAGGCTGCGCCTGGCGACGTCGAGGGATGCGGTCGCTTCGTTGAGCGTCTGCGTGGAGGCGACACCCTTGCCTGCCAATTCGTTGGTGCGGTCGTAGGTCTGCTGGGCGAGCGTCAGATTGGCATCGGCCGAGGCGATCTCCGCCTTGCGCTGCGCGACGATCTCCTGCCTGATGCCGACATCGATGCGGGCAAGATCGGCGACGGCGATCGCCTTCTGTGCTTCCGCGTCCTTGAGCTTGCTCAGGATCTCCGGATTGTCGATCTCGACCAGAACCTGCCCCGCAGCCACGTTCTGGCCGCGCTCCACGGGTCGCTCACCGACACGGCCGTCGACGCGGGCGGCGATGTCGATACGGGTGGCATCCGCTTCGCCCTGCACCAGCAAAGGCTGCGGCTGCACCAGATACCATAGGGACAGCCCGACAATGACCGCCACTGTCACGATGACGATGAAGGCAGCGGCCCGAGAGGGACGATGGCCGGGTGGACTGCCGCCTGTGACAGGCCTGGAGCCTCCCGATGCTTCCTTGGGGATATCGGATCCACCCTCGGGTGACTGCAACTGCTCACTCATCGCAACGCCCTCCGCGACGCGCAACGCGTCCTGTCGATCGCATCTTTTTCCCCTATTCTCGCGGCCGTCAATGCAGCAAGTCTCCGTAGCCCCAGATCACCGTTCCCACGATGCCTGTCAGATGGCTGAGATTTGATGACAATGATGCGCGCTCCCGATCTGCAGGCACGAAAAGCACCGTCCGGGGCATCAGTTTTGCCGAGCGTCAAGATGTATGATCCTCAAGGATTTTGAGATCGGTGACGGAGTAAGACAGGGAGTAGCGAAATCCTGACTCGATGGCGATCGGCGCAAGACCATGCAGCTCTTCACCGTGTACCTCCGGGAGATTCAGTTCGCCATCTCCGATCCATGCATCAGCAACAGTCAGATTGTCGGTGATCGCCATCGTTAGCTCATTGACGGCTGGCTTGTCCTGATATCCGGCTGCCAAGCGCGGAAAGTAGCGCAGCAAGACGGTCGGGCGGCTGAGAAGGGACAATCCGTCTTCGACGGGCTTCTGCAATGTGATGCGAGCCTCTGCCAAGCGCTGCCCGTGCGCGGAGAGACTCGCTCCAAATCGTCCACCGGGAGCAATCGGCGCGGCCGCGGGGCTTGCGGCTGCGTAGCTACGCGTTTGGAAAATGCTGCCGATTTTCTTCGGAAAACCTTGTGTCCAACCGCGCGCCAGCGCTGCATCATTGTCGACAAAAACGTAAGGACACCACATTACCGGGGTGTTCCGATACACGGCGTCGAGCAGCACGAACGCCTCCCGATACCGATAGCGCGCGGGGTCAAGGTATTCGTCGTCTTGGGCGGTGAACTGCCAGTCCACGAACATCATGACAGCATGGCCGTTCGATTTCGGATCGGGAGAAAGGCCGTTCGGCAAAGTCGCAGCTGTCGCGCTCGGATCGGTCCGGAATTCGACCCCTATGACATCACCTGAATAGTGCCAGGGCGGCGGCGGCGTTAAAGCAGCCTGGCCGAATGGCGATTTAGGAAGGGTAAAGCCCTTCAGCATTTCCATCCCCCGTGTGCTTCAAGTTGGCGATGATATTATCGGCATCGACCGCAACTAGATTGGATTGGCATGCGTCGGCTTGTCGGTTTCTGCTGCTAAGTCAGGAAATTGACCAACAGACTGGATGGCACCGCCGCCCCTCAAGGCAGGCGGTGGCCGCTAGGCGGTCAAGTCTGCCAGAATCTTGCAGCCGCTGACTGAATACGAAAATGAGAATCGGAGCCCGCGCCCGACCTTGATCGGTGCCAAAATGTCCAGTTCTTCACCGAAGGTCTCAGGAAAAGCGAGCGCACCTTCGCCCACCCATATGTTCGTGATCACCACATTTTCCAGGATGCAGCGAACAAGCTCATCAACGGCTGGCGTTTCGAGCCTGCCGGCCGAGAGACTTGGAAAATACCGTCGCGTCACAATCGGGCGATCAAGAAGGCCGACAAGATGACTGAGCCTTTCCCGCAGCGTGACGCGCGCCTGTGCCAGAAGCTGTCCATGGGAGGAAATGCAGGCGGCAAACCTGCTGTTCCTGGCGAGGGGCGCCGAGGCCGGGCTGCCGGCAGCGAATGTGCGGGTCTGGTGAACAGAACCAAGTTTCTCCGGATAGCCGCAGATCCAGCCTCTCAACAACGCGGCATCATTGTCGACAAAGGCGTAAGGGCACCAGGCAATCGGTGAGCCTTGCCACATGGCGTCCAGGAGAACGAGAAATCCGTGGCACTGGTAGCGCGCCGGATCGAGGTGTTCCTCATTCCGAGCTGTAAACTGATACTCGGTGAAGAGCGCGACGGCGTGGCCCTTGCTCTTCGCGTCAGGCTCGACCCCTCTGGGCAGAGTATATGCCGACAGCTCCGGGTCACTCCAATACTCCACGGCCAGAACCTCGCCCGCAAAGTGCCAAGGCGGCGGCGGTATCAGAGCGGCAATCCCCAGAGGCGACCGCGGAATTGCAAAACCCTTCAACATTTCCTGGTCCCTCAAGAACAGACGATCCATCCGCTGCCGGTGTCAGCGTGAAAAGGCTATGCGGGCCGGAGTCCTGCTGCTTGTATGGGTATGCGACAATCTTGCATTTCTCTGAATTCCGATGGCGTCATCAACTTCGGTTCGAGAACGCCGGTCGGCAGGTGCGGAGTCAGCGAGAGCCGTATTTCTCTCGGAGTGCGTTCTTGTTGAACTTCCCGACGCTTGTCTTGGGGAGGGCGTCGACGAACAGAACAACGTCGGGGATTCCGTACTTTGAAATCACCCCCGCATCGGCGAAAGACTTCAGATGCGCCTTTATCTGCGTGTCGCTGAGATCGGCGCCCGTCTGGGCATCCCTGACGACGAGCGCCAGCGGCCGTTCGCCCCATTTGTCGTCCTTGACGCCGATGACGGCGGCCTCCGACACGCCCTTGCACTGCGAAACGAGATCTTCGATCTGGAGCGATGACACCCACTCGCCGCCGGTCTTGATGACATCCTTGATCCGGTCGACGATACGAAGATAGCCGCTCGGCTCGATGATGCCGATGTCATCGGTGTGCAAGTAGCCGCCAGCCCACAGCTGCTCGGACGCCTCGGCATTATCGATGTATCCTTGGGTGAGCCACGGCGCACGCACGACGACTTCTCCACGAGTTTTTCCGTCATGAGGCACGTCGTTCAGTCTTGCGTCGACCAGACGGATATCGACCAGTGGGGCTGACATGCCGGCTTTGGTTCGGATATCCAGCTCCTTCTCGAGGTCACCGCTGAGATCGGCCGATTTCACCTGCGCCAGGCAAAGCAGCGGAGCACTCTCCGACATTCCGTAGCCGGCATAGACATCAACGCCCAGCGCGAGCGCCTGCCTGGCGAGCGCCCTCGGCAGTTCCGATCCTCCGACTATCATCTTCAAGCCGGCGAGATCGGTATTCGCCGCCGTGGCAGCGCCAAGCAGCATTTGCAGGATCGTCGGCACGCCGTGCGTGAAGGTTACGCCTTCGGTCTTGATCAGCTTGACGAGGAAGGCAGGGTCGTAGCGACCCGGATACACTTGCTTGACGCCAGCAAGTGTCGCCGTCCACGGAAGCCCCCAGGCATGCGAGTGAAACATCGGGGTGATCGGCATATAGACGTCGTCGCGGCAAAACCGGCCCTGTTTCGCAGCGGTGCCGAGGAAAGCCATTTCGGCGAGCGAATGGAGCACGAGTTGTCGATGGCTGAAGTAGACGCCCTTCGGCGAACCCGTTGTCCCGGTCGTGTAAAACGTCGTGGCAAGAGTGTTCTCATCGAAGTCCGGGAAGCTGTAGTCGGGTGATGCGCTGAGGAGGAGGTCCTCATATTCGCCGGCGAATGTAAGCCCGCCGGCCTGGGGTACCGCCCGATCCGACATCAGGATCAGCGTCTTCACGTTAGGCAGCTGCTGCTTGATACCTTCCAGAACCGGGACGAAATCGTCGTTGACAAGAAGGACTGACGCGCCCGCGTGATCGATCGTGTAGGCGATCTGTTCCGGCGGCATACGGATATTGACCGTCTGCAAGACAGCTCCCATCATCGGAACTGCAAAGTAGGCCTCCAGAAAACGATTGCTGTCCCAATCCAGCACGCCGACCGTATCGCCGGCAACGACGCCGAGCCTGGCGAGGCTGGATGCAAGCCGTCCAACGCGCTCGCGCAACTGCCGGTAAGTCAGGCGCCTCGTGTCACGATAGACGATCTCCTGATCGGGCGCCTGCTGGAGCGGCGTATGCCACAGCTGTTTTATGAGCAGCGGATACTGATAGGCAGACTTGGTGACTGGTATAGGCTTTCCGGCCATGGCGGCGTCCTTAGGATATGTCGCGCCTCAACGCTCGATGGCAGGCCCGCCGGCCGAGTCGTTGATGACGGCGAGCCTCTTCTTTTCAGACCTTCAATCTGGCGCGGCTCGCGTCCAGGCGATGCGACCACTTCTTTTCGATTACTTGGCCTGTCCAGCCGCCTTGTTGCGCAACTCCAGAAGCCCAAGCAGGACCTCATCGCGTTCTGCCGCCAAGTCGTCGATCGAGCGCGAGCCTACTTCGGCATGAACGCCTGCTATCAGCTTTTCCTGAAGTTCCGGGGTTAGCTGCGGCGAGCCGAGGACCTTCCACCACGCCGTCATGGGGCCGGTGAATTGTTCGAGAAAATGCTCCATGCCGCCTTGGCCACCACCGAGATGGTTGAGGAGGACCTGGCCCATGATTCCCCAGCGGAGCCCCGGCCCCCAGCAGAGCGCGGTATCGACATCAGCGACGCTGACAACGCCCTCGTTCACCAGATGATACACCTCCCGGGCAAGGGCAGCTTGCAGCCGGTTGGCAACATGTCCCGGCACCTCCTTGTGAAGGCGGACCGTTTGCTTGCCCAGAGCCGTATAGAATTCCGAAGCGCGGCGGATTGTCTCCTCGGACGTCTTCGCTCCGCCGACGATCTCGACCAGCGGGATCAAGTGCGGCGGATTGAACGGATGCGCGATGACGCAGCGCTCCGGATGAGACGGGCAGCCGGACTGGATCTCGCTCATCGTCAGGCCGGAAGAGCTCGACGCGATGATCACATCGGGTGGCAGCAGCTCGTCGAGTTGACCGTAGAGCTTTTTCTTGAAGTCGATCCGCTCGGGCCCGTTCTCCTGTACGAGATCGGCGCCCTTCACGGCCTCTGCCAAGTCAGGCGTAAAGACCAGCCGGAGTGGCGAGGCGCCGGCAGTGATGCCCAGTCTTTCGAGCGCGGGCCAGGCCGCGTAGACGAAGTGCCTCAACGAAGCTTCCGCGTCAGGAGCTATGTCTGTCGCCACGACATCGAGCCCCTTTGCAAGGAAGAGTGCGGCCCAGCTCGCGCCGATGACACCCGTACCGATAATTGTGACCTGAGAGATCGGCCTGTTGCCAGCCATGATCAATTCTCCTTTGAGGGAATTTCGGCGTATGCGACGCCGGACAGATTGCCTTGGGCAAAGAGAAATGCACGCTTCTCGGCGCCATTGAGCCTTGCAGAATAGACGGAGCCACCCAAGTCGGTGACGAACAGCCGATCGCCGGAAACGTCGAGCGCGAGGCCGATACCTTCCATCAGATCGCCGGCGATGACCTCAGGCGCGTGGCCATCTCCGACCGGCGCATCGACTGAGGCACGGTTGACCGTATTGCCGAGCGGCGGGTTGCCGCGATCCGTCCAGTAGAGGATCCGGCTTTCCAAATCGAGCTCGAGGTCGATCGGTTCAGGCAGATTGTCGAACCATACTTCGATGTCGGTTCGACTTACAGCGTCCTCGCCATTGGGCACCTCTATGCCGGCGCGGAGGATGCGGCCGAGGCCGGAATTATCCGAACCCTTCTGTGTCCAATAGATCTGTCCGCGCTTGGGATCGACAGTGATTCCGACGCACCACTTCGTGGCGTCGCGACGGTCGTCCTCGCCTTCACCCGTCCTCACCAGCGTCTCGACGTTCGTGCCGTCGAGATTTGCACGCATCACCCGCATGCCCTCGCGGTCGCACCAATAGAGCTTGCCAGTTCGCTTCTCGAAGTGAAGCTGCTTTGGCGTGAACGTGACGCCTTGGGGAATGATGACCTTGCGATTGCTTCCATCGAGGTCGGCGCACTCGATGGAACCGTCATTAAGGTTGGGCACCCCCATATTCGTCCAGTAGATGTGGCCGGCCTCGACATCGACAGCGATGCCATCGGGAAGATGACAGTCGGCAACGATGACCTTCCGGTCGGAACCGTCCGGGCTCATCGAATGAATGCGACCACCGCTCAGTTCGAGAACGAACAGTCGGCCAACCGCTACCTTGCGGCCAGACGGCTTCGCCGCGAAAACCTCAGTCATAGCTCTTTCCTTTCACAACTCAGACCTGGATGCCGAAATGTTCCCGCGGCATCTCTGCAGGCTCGTTAGTCGGCAATGGCTCTAGCTGGCCGCTGCCGGTTTCCCCGTCTTGGTGAAGTCAGGTGGGCGCTTCTCCAGGAAAGCGGTCAGTGCCTCCTTCGCCTCCTCGGAACGAACCTGTATGCTGAACGCCTCGTTCTCGGCCTTGATCGCCGCCCTGATCTGTTCGAGATGAGGACGCTTCAGAAGTCGCTTGGAGGCCTGCAGCGCACCGGCCGGCTTCGCCGCCAGATTTCGTGCCGTTTCGGTCGCCACCTGCAGGAGGTTCTGATCCGGCACGACTCGCGTGACCAATCCTAACTCTGCAGCCCGCATGGCATCGAACGGCAATCCGAGCAAAATCAGCTCAGCTGCGCGAATGTGCCCGATCGTAAGTGGAACCAGACAGCTCGAGCCGAATTCCGGCACCAGAGCGAGGTTGATGAAAGGCATCTGGAACTTGGTGCTTTCGCCGGCGTAGACGAAGTCGCAGTGCAACAGCATAGTGGTTCCGCCACCGATCGCGGCACCCTGCACGGCCGCAATCAGCGGCTTGTCGAAATCGACCAATGCGTTCATGAGCCGATACTGCGGAGATTCGCCTGGGCCGGGAGGATGCTCCAGAAAGTCCTTCACATCGTTGCCGGCGCTGAATGCATTCCCCGCGCCGTGCCAAAGCACGACACGTATGCTCTCGTCCTTGGCCGCGTCGGAGAAGATGTCCGCGAGCTTGGTATACATGCTCGACGTCATCGCGTTCCGCTTTTCCGGACGATTCAATTCAACGCGAAGTATGCCTTCGAAGCGTTCGGTAACTATCTCATCCATCGTCTTCATGTCTCCGTCCGCCTGGTAATGTCTAGGCAAGACCGGGGCGGCTGCGCCACCTCGCTCTATGCGGCGTGCCCTTGTGCTTTCGGAACGGCACCGCTGGCGTGCAGGCCGTCGATCTCATCGGCGCCGAAGCCGAGTTGTTTGAGGATCTCCTCGCTGTGTTCGCCGAGTTCCGGAGCCCGGGTGGCCGGGACCTTGGCTATGCCATGCACCTGGAGAGGGCTGCTGATCGTGAAGTTGAGGTTGCCGCCAGCGCCATAGAGTGGAACGACGATGTCGTTCGCTCTGAGCTGCGGGTCCTTGATCACTTCGCTGGGTGCATGCACCACGCCAAAGGTAAGGTGAGCCTGCTCGAAGATCTCACTCCAATGCGCCATGGGCTGCGCGGTAAAGGTCTCATCCAGTATCGCGGTGAGCTGCGCCGAATTCGCGCCCTGCTTTGCGGGGTCGGCAAACCGGGCATCCGTCAAAAGATCCGGGCGGCCTATTCCATAGACCAGAGCCGGCCATTTGTCGGGCGTCAGTACGATCACGAACCATGTGTCATCGGCTGCCCGATAGACATTGAAGGTCGCATTCGGCGGGTTCGCGCGATCATGCAGCGGGAAGAACGTGGCATCGCTAAGTGCCGCCTGAGTTGAGACTGCACAGGCCCAGACGCCGGCCGCGAGCAGCGAGGTCGTGACGTACGAACCCTTTCCCGTGCGTTCCCGCCGGTAGAGCGCGGTCACGATTGCCGAATAGAGGCTGACAGCCGTCGAATGATCGCCGCTGCCCGCGACCGGGAGCGTCGGCGGGGCACCCGCGTCTCGCGTCAGAGACAGCAGGCCGCTTCGTGCCCAATAGGCCGTAATGTCGAATCCCGGAAGCTGTGCGTCGGGACCATGATCGCCATAGCCGGTCACATCAGCATAGATCAGGCGCGGGTTCCACGGCGCGACATCCTCGTAGCCGAGCTTCAGTTTTTCACGCGCGGGATGCGGTGTGTTGACGATCAGAACGTCGGCCCATTCAACCAGCCGCCGCAGAACTTCCCTCGCCTCGGGCGATTTCAGATCGAGCGCCAATCCGCGCTTATTGCGATTGTTGAGATGCCAGGGATAATTGTCCTTTGCGCGAGGCTGCGGCGGGATCTTGTAGCCAATCCGCCAGGTGTCGCCGGTTGGCGGCTCGACCTTGATCACGTCGGCGCCGAAATCGGACAGTATCACCGCGGCACCCGGACCGGCGATGAAGCTCGCCAGGTCCACCACCTTCAGTCCTGAGAAAATATTGTCGTCTGCCATGGGTTGGCCTTTCTGAATTGCCGTGCGGGGTCGAGTTTTCTTCAGCGTCCGCGAAATTGTGGAGCGCGCTTTTCGAGGAAGGCAGTCGTGCCCTCCTTCTTGTCCTCGGTTGCGGCGCAGAGCCCGAAGTAGGAGGCTTCGAGCAACAGGCCTTGACCCTGGCTCGTCTCCATCCCCTTGTTTACCGCCTCGAGCGCGAACTTGACGGCAATGGGAGCGTTGACAGCGATTCTCGTAAGGATCGCCTCGGCGCGCTGGATCAACTCGGCCGCCGGAACGATCTCGTTGACCAGCCCGATCCGATAGGCCTCCTGCGCCGTGATCATCTCCCCGGAGAGGATGAGCTGAAGGGCGCGGCCCTTCCCGACGAGCCGCGGCAGCCGCTGCGTTCCGCCGCCACCGGGCACCAATCCAAGTGCGACTTCCGGCTGGCCGAATTTCGCCGCTTCCACCGCGATCCTGATGGTGCAGGCCATCGCCGTCTCGCAACCGCCGCCGAGCGCAAAGCCATTCACCGCTGCAATCACAGGCTTGCCGAGATTCTCGATGAGATCGAGCACTTCCTGTCCAAAGCGACTGGACTGTTCAGCGTCGAACGCCGATACCTGCGCGAGCTCGCTGATGTCGGCGCCGGCGATGAAAGCCCTGTCGCCGGCACCCGTCAAAATGACGCCGCGTATCGCGGCATCGTCCCGGGCATCCTCGAAGGCCTTTCTCAAGTCCGACCAGGTTGGCGTATTCAGCGCGTTGAGGACCTTTGGGCGATTGACAGTGACGTAGGCGATGCCGCCCTTCTTCTCATAGAGGACGTTTGCGAGCGTCAGGCCCGCGTTTTCCGAAGCCATGATAATGAATCTCCTATTGGGAAGCGGCGCGAGCCGGGATGGCGGAGATCCCGGCTCGCCGTTGCTCAGACGAATGCACCAAACCCGGTGATGGCTTTGCCCACGATCAGATTCTGCATCTGATAGGTGCCTTCGTATGAGTAGAGCGCTTCCGCGTCCGCGAAGAAGCGCGCGAGATTGTAGTCCGCGACAATGCCGTTACCGCCCAGGAGCTCGCGGCCCCATGAAACGGTCTCGCGGGACTTTGCCGTGCAGAACGCTTTCGCCAGCGACGCGTGGTGGTCGGCAAGCTTGCCCTCGTCATCCATCTGCGCCAGGCGGACCATCAGGCACTGGCACGCGGTCACGTTGGCAAGCATCTTGGCGAGGAGATCCTGGACCATCTGGAACGAAGCGATCGGCTTGCCGAACTGCAGACGCTCCTGCGTATATTTCAGGGTTGCCTCGAATGCGCCCATCTGGACACCGGTCGAGGCCCAGCCGACCATGTAGCGCGTCATCCGCAACACGCGCGCGGTGTCGCGGAACGAGTTGCCCTGCTCCAGGCGGTTCGCTTCCGGTACGCGGACGTCGTTCAGCGTTATGACGCCATTCTGGACGACCTTGAGCGCGATCTTATGCTCGATCTTCTCAACGCTGAATCCCGGTGTCGTCTTGTTCTCGACGATGAAACCCTTCACCTGATTGTCGTCGAGGTCGCGCGCCCAGATGATCGAGACATCGCACCACGTCGCATTGCCGATCCAGCGCTTCTGCCCATTGAGGACCCAAGTGTCGCCCTCGCGTTTCGCAGTCGTGGTCAGCCCTCCGCTCGTGCCCGAACCGACCAGTGGCTCGGTAAGGCCGAAGCAACCGATTTTTTCCCATCGCGCCATCGCTGGCAGCCACTTCTGCTTCTGCTCCTCCGAACCGTCGAGATAGATCGAGCCCATGGCGAGACCGCTGTGCACACCGAAGAAGGTGCAAAAGGAAGCATCGACGCGGGCCAGCTCCATTGCGACGAAGCCGAACAGCTTCTGGCTGCCGCCGGCGCAGCCGTAGCCCTCATACCCAAGGCCGCCTATCCCCAGTTCCTTGAACGAAGGCAGCAGCTCGAAAGGAAACGCGTCGTCGGACCAGTATTTGTTGATGATCGGCTGGACCCTGGTCTCCATGTAGGTTCGCACCTTCTTGACCACAGCCAATTCGTCGGGGGTCAAGACGTCGACAAGCTGGTAGAAATCGCTGTTCGGCGCCGGCAAAGGTTTCGCCTTCTTGTCTTCATTGGTTGCGATTGCCATCCTCGTCCTCCTGCTCGATTCTCAATCTCTCGGAATGAAGTCTGAGCAGGAATATGGCGTCAGCTGGTGTTTTCCTCTTGGAGAACTCTGCGGCGGTTAGGACGCCTGTGCCCGATTTTGTCCCATTGCCGCTCCCGCAAGTATTTTGAGTATCATCTTCGCATTCGTCCTATCGCTTGTGTCTTGTTTGGCCGAATAAGGTTCGGCGGATCTTCAGTGGCATGCGCAGAACGCCGACCTCGTGCTTCGTGTCACTGAATGTCCGGGAGGAATCGACGGCGGCATAGCCCTTCATGATGCGGGCCGGGATCGCTCCAACGTGGCGGCTCCGCCACTCAAGAAGGCAAGGACGAAGTGGTCATGCCTCTCACGCCGCGCCTTCATCGATCACCTGGTTGCAGAGCTTCCCAAGGTCGTATGAGCGTCAATCGTAAAGGACACCTCGCATTTCTTCATCACAAGGGACCGTGTTGCACGGATCAGATCGGAATCAGCATTTAGCCTTTCAGCAAATTGTCAGCGGACACGCTCGTAGTTTGCCCGTCCGAGGTCGGACATGCGGTTCAGGCGGGACGACGACATCGACTTCGTATCCGAAAGCGGCGGCCAGGCAATCCGAAACGCCAGAGCCATCATAGGCGCCGTCTGCCAGAAACCGATCTACCGGTGCGTCGACACGTCCGAGAAGGCTTGGCAGCGCGGTCTCGTCGCCAACGTGCTCGGTCGTCAGTTCGGATGCGAGAATGTCTCCGCTGTCAGGATCGAAGGCAAGATGCAGCTGTCGGCCGATCGTAGTCGTCACCGTTTGGCGTCGAACCGCCCGTCAGGCCGGTGTTGGCAGCCTGCATGATGACGGCGACGTCCCGCGGCAACACATGCCTGCAGCATATGACATTGTTCGATAAGCCGCCCCCGCAGCACGACGGCGAGGGCCGTACCGTCGCACGATCGAAAGCCCCTGCGATAGCGGTGCGTTCGACGGCGGCTGTCATCATGTCCGTTCTCGAAGCGGTTACAGTCCGTAGAACCGCTCACCGTTTGTCGCCCAGATCTTCTGCTGATCCGCCCCCGGCAATGTGCGGATCGCGTCCGCTACCGTCTCGATCCAGCGACTGTAGTCGGCGACCAAGTTGACGACAGGCCAATCGCTGCCGAACACCAATCGATCCGGCCCGAAAATATCGAGAACCGTTTCTATATAGGGCCTGACGCGTTCGGCGGTCCAATCCGGGCCATCCTCGGTCAGAATGCCGGAAATCTTGCAGTGAACGTGCCGGAGATCGCGGAAGTGCTCCATATCGCGACGCCACGCCGCCAGGCCGCCATTGGCAATTTCAGGCTTGGCCATATGGTCGACGATAACAGGCAAGTCGGGGTAGCGTTCAATGAAGCGCACCGTGTTGAGGATATGACGCGGTTTGATCAATGCGTCGAAGCGCAGCCCGAGATCGATGATGGCGCGAATGGCAGGGTCAAGTTCTGGTTTCAGTATCCAGTCGTCCTCGGGAAGATCCTGCAAATAGGGCCGGATGCTTTTGAGTTTCCTGAACCGAGCCCAGGCTTGAAGATCGGCGGCGGGGGTCGGTGCAAGCAGATCGATCCAGGCCACCACGCCGCGAACGAAGTCGTGGCCGTCGGCAAGGCCCATCAGATAGGCTGTCTCATGGACTGAATTGGCTGCGGACACCAGCACGACGCCCTCGACATCGTTCTTGGCCATCAGCGGCAGTGCGTCGCCGACGCTATAGTCGCGATAGAGGACCTCAAGCTCGGGCGTCATCCAGAGCGAATAATAGGGCTCCATGGCGAGCGTCCAGAGATGCATGTGGCAGTCGATGCGACGCATTGTTTCCTCCTGCAAAAACGCCTTGCAATTTCGGTTCAAAAAATCCTCAGGCCGGCGAGCAATCCACCATCCGCCGTGAACTGTGAACCGGTGCAGAAACCCGAGCGCGGGCTCGCCAGGAAAGCAGCGAGTTCGGCGATTTCCCAAGCCTCCCCAAGACGCTGAAGCGGAACCGGGCGGGCAAACACCTTGTACATGTCCTCAATCGACTTTCCTTCGCCATTGCCACGGGCAAAATGCTCTTGCATCGGCGTGATGATCGAGCCGGGGCAGATCGTATTGGCGCGGATCTTGTGCTTTGCCAGATCGATCGCAAGCGTGTGGGTGAAGGTGACGATTGCGCCTTTCGTGGACGCATAAGCGCAGACATTCGGCGTGTTCGACGTTGCCTGGACGGAGGCGACCGTGATGATCGAACCGCCGCCGCTTTCGATCATGTGAGGCACGCCAAAATGGCAGGTCAAATACATCGACTTGACGTTGACGGCAAAGGTCCGGTCCCACGTTGCCTCGTCGGTCTCGACAACATTGCCGAGGGGATGGATCGCGGCCGAGCACATGATGATGTCGAGGCTGCCGAACTCGGAGACGGTGCGGTCCACTGCAGAGCGAACGAAACCGCTATCGCTGCCATCGCCATGAATGCCGATCACCGAGCGCTTGCCGTTGTCGGACAGTTCAGCGGCAACGGTGAGTGTGTCCTCGGCATGACCGACGATGACGACCCGCGCGCCGCGGTCGGCGAGCAGTTCGGCTGAAGCACGACCAATGCCCGAGCTGCCTCCAAGGACAAAGGCGGTCTTGCCTTCGAATTCGCGGTCAATGGATGGTAGGGTCATGAACGTCACCTTGAATTGGATTTTCGCAAACGAGAGAAGGTGGCGATCACCGGATCGCCTGATGGCTGAAGTGTCTGACGCTTTCAACTGCCGATCTGTCGATCACAGCCGCTCCCGCATCCATTGAGGATGGCATCAATCCGTAGCGCCGATAAAGAGCCAGTTGCACGACAGGGTAAAAGCCCTGGACATAGGGTTGCTGATCGATGCTGAAAGCGATGAAGCCTTCGGCGATGAGATCGACGATACCGGGCGACAAGTCAAAGCCGGCAACAAAGGGAGCAGCATCCTTAAGCACGCGCGCCGCAAGGCCGCATGCTTCGGTATCGCCCTGTCCCGTGCCGAAAAGCGCGCGGGCCGGAAATTGCGCCAGGGCCTCGGTGAGCACCATGGCTCCCCTTGCAGGATCTTGTCCGGTGGTGACGATTTTCCATTGAAGATCCAGGTCACGGAGAGTGGACTGGATACCGACCAGGCGCTGCTCGAGCGCCCAGACGCCATCGTCATGCAGCGTCGCGATGACGCGATCCCCGGATGTCAAGGCGGAGCGGGCGCGTCGGCCAAGCGTTTCGCCGGCCGCCCTTAGATCCTGCGCAACATAGCTCAAATTGCCGCTCGCGCCCCTGCCGGCGTCGATATTGAAGCCGACAACCGGTATCGATCGCGCCTTGGCGTCGGCGATGACCTCTGTAAACCGGTCCCTCTCGGTAATATTGAGGACGATGCCATCGACACCATCGGCAATGGCCTGGCGGGTCAGCCGCACGAGTTCCTCGCTGTCGACGCCACGCGTTCCGACGAGATCGACGTCGACCTCCATCGCCGCAGCCGCGTCGTTCATTCCCTTGCGGACCACATTGAAGATTTCCTCCCCGACGGCGATGGTGATGAAGCGAAACCTCAATCTCTTGATCACAATCTTCCTCCTTGCACCGCGTCCGATTTCGATTGCATCGGCAGAATGCCGTTATATTGGTCCAGCCACTGGACAATTATTTGTTTAGATCCTGTCTTCACCGGCGTCAACGCGTTATCGCCTTTGGGAGGGAAGTTTCCAATTTCCGCTCAACACCAGCTTTTGCGAACCGAAGCGCAAGCTCCAGATCGTGGACGGCGGGAGCGATTGACAATCTACTGTAGCGTGGACTAATGGTCTTGTGGCTGGACCAATTTCAACGACACGTGCCTGACCCTCAGCCGGGCTGTCGGCGGTCAGCGGAAGCATCGTTCACAGTCTTCGAGCTATGGAATCGTTATGAAAATCAAATCTATAGAGCCGTTCATCCTGCACGCTCCGATCAATCTGGGCTCCATCTCGGATTCAACCCATACCATCAGCCATTGGGGCATCGTCGGTGTAAAACTGGTTACGGAAGACGGCCTGGCGGGCTACGGCTTTACCGGCACGCATGCTCACCTCGCCTCCGACAGACTGATCACCTCCTGCATTTCCGGGTGCTATGCACCCTTGCTTTTGGGCGAGGACGCCGCCGATGGTGACCGGCTTTGGCTGAAACTCGCGCGCTACCCGGCAATACAATGGGTTGGTCGTGCCGGCGTCACGCATATTGCTCTTGCGGCCATCGACATCGCGCTGTGGGACCTGCGCGCGAAGAAGGCTGGCCTGCCCCTATGGAAACTGCTCGGCGGCGCGACGGTGGACAAGCTCGAAGCTTACAACACCGATATCGGCTGGCTTTCGATGTCCAAGGACAAGCTGGTGGATGGATGCAAGCGCACGATCGAACATGATGGCTTTCGACGTCTCAAGATCAAGGTCGGACATGCCGATCCGATGATCGACATCGACCGCTTCGAGGCGGTGCGCCACGCGGTCGGCCCCAACGTCACCATTGCGGTGGATGCCAATGGCAAGTGGGACTTGCCCACTTGCCAGCGCTTTTGCGCACGGGCGGAGGCGCTGGATGTCTTCTGGTTCGAAGAGCCCATGTGGTATGACGATATCAGGTCGCACGCGGCCCTTGCACAGTCGACCTCGATCCCGATTGCCCTGGGCGAGCAGCTTTATACAGCCGAAGCCTTCAGCAGCTTCATTGATGCCGCCGCCGTCGAATTTGTTCAGCCGGATGTGACGCGGCTTGCCGGCATTACCGAATATATTCAGGTGGCGCACAACGCCCATTCGCACCGGCTGCCGGTCGTTGCCCATGTCGGCGACATGGGCCAGGTCCACGTCCATCTTTCATACTGGCACCCGGCGACGTCGATGCTCGAATACATTCCCTGGATCAAGGACTGCTTCGTCGAGCCCATCCGCGTCGAGGGAGGATTCTATGTTCGCCCCGAAGCTCCAGGCGCCGGCTGCACGCTGACGGAGCAGGCGATAGCCGATTACAGCAAAGCCTGCTGAGCAAGCGATCCGGGCCGGCCATCCCGCAGCGCGTCCACATCACGGAGCATGCGGCACGACCCGATTTCATGAAGGCGCGTATCCCGCCTTCAGCCGTCGTTTGAGGATAATGGAACTTGGTCAAACCGTTCGCCTACCTGGCACTCTCGACGCGACCGTCCTGTCGCTCGTCCAGTTATCGAACGAAAGGAGCGCGACATGACTAAACCACAGCATGAACCAGACCGTAGCGTCGATGCCATCGGAGCTTTGTCGAGGATTGGGCCGCAAACGGTGAAATCCGCTCTGGGACTTGCCGCGGCCGGCGAAATCTTCGATCTCGGCCTTCCGATCGATTCCACCATTCCGCACAATCCGGACTTCGTCCGCTTCTCGATGGCCATGACCCACACGCCGGAAGTGACCGGCGCAGCCTCCCCGTTCCAATATTGCCTGGAAGCAATTCATGGCCCGCTGCACATCAGCACGCATATCGATGCCTTCGTCCATATCCAGGACAAGGGCGAGATCTACGGCGGCCATACCGCAGCATCTTCGCGCGATGACCGTGGCTGGAAGCGTCACGGGATCGAAACGGTTCCACCGATCGTCGGGCGTGGCATCTTGCTCGACATTCCCGCATTGAAAGGCCTCGCACGATTGCCCGACCGCTACGAGGTGACGGTCGAGGATATACGCCAGGAACTCGACCGGACCGGGCTCGCCATCAGGAAGGGCGACATCGTTTTGGTGCGGACGGGCAAGATTCAGGACTTTGGAGACGAGGCCGCGTTTCAAGCAGCTGAACCGGGGGTTGGACGCGACGCGGCGATTTGGCTCTATGAAGCCGGCATGTCGGTATTATGCACCGATACGACCGGCACCGAGCCCCTGCCCTTCGCCGATCCAGCGAATACCACGCATGTCGCGATGCTGGTTCATCGCGGTGTCCATCTGATCGAGAACGTCTTTCTCGAAGACCTGTCCGCAAGGGGAGTTTTTGAGGGCCTGTTCGTGGCGTTGCCGATCAAGATCACCGGCGCGACCGGCTCGTGGATCCGCCCGATCCTCATTCGGTAACAGCGGCCTCGTGCTCGAAGGGCTGCTCTATCCGGCGAGTGATGAGGACCGGCCCTAACCGGTCCATCCTCCGTCGATGAACGTGCGCGTCGGCTTACTCATGTGGGTCTCCCTGTCATTGACTTGATTTCACCATGTGCACGCGTCGAACGCCAGCGTTTGACAAAGACAAGACGCGAACTTAAGAGTCAAATGGCTGGACCACTGAACCATTAGACCAAAATGAAGGGCCTGGGAGGAAACCGGGAAGACATGACGGATATGACGGATGTGAAGCATGACGGGGAAGGCCATCGATCTTGGCGACGGCTGAATTTCGACGAATTGGGAATCGTCTTGGCCCTGGCGCTGTTCGTGGTCATCGGCGCATGCACGAACCCCTATTTCCTGACCTTCACCAACCTCGCCGGGGTTCTGCAGAACATCACCTTCCTCGGTTTTTTGTGTATCGGCGTGGGACTGACCTTGATGGCCGGCGAGATTGATATCTCTGTCGGCTCGACATTCGGGCTCTGTGCGGTCGTGATGGCGTTGCTGGTGAAAAACGGATATCCGCTCGCCGCCGCCGTCGCGGCGACGTTGCTGGTCGGAGTTGCCTGCGGATTGATCAACGGCGCCGTGGCGCAAGCGATCAAGGTGCCGGCCGTTGTCGTCACGCTCGCCACACTTGGCATCTATCGCGCCATCGCCTTGGCACTTGCCAATGGCTCGCCGGTCGGTGGCCTGCCGGAGCTTCCGGTCTTCTTCGATTGGTTCGGCCAAGGCGCGGTGGCACAGATATCCTACATCACGATACTCTTCCTGATTGTCTCCATCATCAGCGAATTTGCCTTGCGATGGACGTCCTCCGGCTATCGCCTGCTCGCTATCGGCAGCAATCCGCGCGCCGCCTATCTGGTTGGCTTCAAGGTAGAGCGCACGCGCATTCTGGTGTTGACGTTTTCCGGACTGATGGCCGCCGTGTCGGGTATCTGTTCGGTCGCCTATCTTGATACGGCCGGACCGACGGCCGGAACGGGCTACGAGTTGAGCGTGCTTGCGGCGACCATCATCGGCGGCGTCAAGCTGACCGGTGGACGCGGATCGATCCTCGGCGTGCTTCTCGGCCTTTGCGTCATCGGCATCATCCAGAATCTTATCGTGTTGTGGGGTGTTTCGCCCAATTGGACGCAGGGCGTAGCCGGCTTGGTCTTGATCGCCGCCATGACGCTTACCTGGGCCACCAACAGAAAAGACACTTCACGCAACGCCTGAGGAGAGAGCAGGCGGAAATCTCAAAGAGGGAGTAGAGACATGACCAATTCCAAAAATTCAGGGATGCTCGGCCGCCGGCAGTTCGGCAAGCTCGTCGGCCTGACGGCCGCCGCTGGCGCAGCCGGAGCGTTTGCCGGCGCCGGCACGGCGCATGCGGCTGACGACTGGAAAGGCTGGGTGCAATCCTATCACAAGCAGCCGATCAAGATGGCCGTATCCTGCGCCGGGACCACCAACCCCTATTTTGCGCCGACAAAGGCAGGCGCCGAGGACGCTGCGGCACAGCTTGGCATCGACATGCTTTGGACCGGCGTGCCTGATGGCAACACCGTCAACCAGATCGCCCAGTTTCAGCAGCTTGCCAATACCGGCTATTCGGTCATCGTCGTGATCTCCTTCGAGCCGGACGCCTGGGTCGCACCCATCAAGAAAGCCATGCAACAGGGCGTGCTGGTGCTGACGGCCAATAACGACGCGCCCAGCAGCAGCCGCGAGCTCTATTTCGGACAGGATCTTGTCGGCGCAGCAGTCGTGCAGGGGCAATTGCTGGCCAAGCTGGCCGGAGGCAAGGGTAAGGTCGCGATGACCAACTGCGCTCCAGGCTCGCTCGGCCTGGATCAACGCATCCAGGGTGCGCGGCAGGGCGTCAAGCAAGGTGGCCTGGACGATGTCGGCGTCTACAACACCAATCCGGCTGACATGGCGAGCGAATTGGGCACGATGCAGGACATTTTGCGCGCCCATCCCGATCTGGCCGCCGTCATGCCGCTCTGCGGCCCCGACACGGCCGCTGCAGGGCTCGTGCGTAAAAATCAAGGGCACAAACTGCCAATCGTCGGCACCGACCTGTTGTACCAGACCTTGGAACTTATCCGCGACGGCCACATCGACGCGACAGTTGGTCAGCAACCCTATCTGCAGGGATACCTGCCCATCATGTACGGCTATCAGCGCACCGTGCTCGGGGCTCCCAAACTCACTCTACCGGGTGGCAACTACTACGTGGCCAACGAAATCGTCACCAAGGACAATGTCGCCGCGTATCTCGAGCGCGAGGCCCGGTTCCGCGGATGATCGGCGCTGACTCACCCCTTCTCGATGCGAGGAGCATTTCCAAGCGCTTCGCCGCCTTTCAGGCGCTCGACGACGTTTCGTTGAACGTACAGGCCGGCGAAGTTCATGGGCTGCTGGGCGCAAACGGCGCGGGCAAGTCGACATTGATCGGTGTGCTATCCGGGGCCCTACCCCCGGACAGCGGCAGTCTGACCGTCGCTGGTCTTCCCGTAGCGCTCGGCTCGCTGACAGCCTCCCGGCGTGCAGGTCTGATGGTTGTGCATCAGGAACTGATGCTGTTTCCGGACCGCTCCGTCGAGGAAAATATCTACGCAAGCGTTCTGCCGAAGGCGCCTTTCGCCTGGATCTCGGCGCGTCGGCGGCGTCGACAGGTGGATGAGGTCTTACAGCGGCTGAGCGCTCGGGTCGACCTGCGCGCCAGGGTCGGTGACCTGCCCTTGTCTCATCAACAACTGGTGGAGATCGGGCGGGCGCTTTGCGCAGGCGGGCGGGTCCTTATATTGGATGAGCCAACGTCTTCGCTATCCCAGCCGGAAGCTGCGGGGCTTTTCGAGGCCATTCGCGCGATCGTCGCCAATGATGCGGCCGTGATATTTGTTTCGCACCGGCTGGACGAAGTCCTTGCGCTGACCGACCGGATCACCGTGCTGAGAGATGGCCGTCTCGTCGGAAGCTGGCACACCCGTGACACCGACATCAGCTTCATTACGCACGCCATGGTCGGGCAACTCGCGGAGGAAAAGCCACGACCGTCACGGCGATCCGAAGAGCGAACGGCGCTGGCATTTTCAGGCCCCCTGCCCGGCTTCGCAAAGATCGATTTCTCACTAAGCCCCGGAGAGGTCGTCGGCCTGGCCGGATTGGAGGGATCGGGTGTATCGCGAGCGCTGGAGGCCTTCGGCGGTATCATCCAAACCTCGGCTCGCATTGTCGTCGATGGCCGGCAGGTCACGTTCAAGAACCCGCTGCAGGCGATTGCGAGGGGTGTCGTCTACATGCCGCCGGATCGAAAGCTCGATGGTCTGTGGCTGGACAATAGCGTTGCAAACAACATTGCAGCCGCTGTCGTTGCCAGGATGCAGCCATTCAAGCTGCTCAGCAGATTGCGCCTGGAGCGGATCGCTGTCGAACGCTTGCAGCAGGTTGGAGTTCGCGGAAGCGCTCTTAGAAATGCTGTCGCCAGCCTCTCCGGAGGCAACCAGCAGCGCGTTCTGCTTGGGCGGTGCCTCGAGGCAAGACCTCAGGTGCTGTTGCTCAGCGACTTCACCCGTGGCGTCGATGTCAGCGCAAAGGCGGCAATTCATGGCTTGATCCGCTCTCTTGCCGACAAGGGTCTGGCGATTTGCGTCACGTCGTCCGATCTCGAAGAACTCTTGGGTATTGCCGACCGAATCGTCTGCATGCGCAATGGGATGATCGTCGCCGATCGGGCCAGCATCGAATTCGACAAGCGCAGCCTGCTGGAGGTGGTTTCCCGCGAGGCGGCGTGAGGCGTGGAGCGCCAAGCATCGGCCGCGGCCGACAATGAGACTGGCCGGCGAAACGGGCTTGGCTTGTTCTCGGGATTTGCTGTTATTACGATGTGAGCATATCAGCAAGACTCGCGCGTCCATCCGCGTGGGATCACAAGCTCTCGGGAGAGACGATGAAACGCACCGCCAAGCTGAGCGCCACCGACGCGGATCGGCCGACCGACACTCGGCTCCCCCAAATCGAATCCGTGCGGCTATACCGGCGGATCGCCGATCTGCTGACGACGCGCATCGATCAGGGCCTGTTTCCTGTCGGCAGTTTCCTGCCGGCCGAACGGGAGCTTGCCGAGCAATTGGGCGTCAGCAGAACCACGGTCCGCGAAGCATTGATCGCGCTGGAGATGGTCGGCCGCGTCTCGATCCGCCATGGCCACGGCGTTCAAGTGCTGGACGCATCGCAGCCGGGCTATAGCCCTCAGGTGTTGGAGGATGAAGAGCCGATCGTCGATATTGGGCCTATCCAGGTGATGGAAGCCCGTCGCTGGGTTGAACCGAAGACCGCGGAGATGGCCGCCATCAATCATACCGAAGAGCACCTCGAGCGCATGCGACAGGCGATGCAACTTCAGTCCCAGGCGCCCACCGCCAGGGCCGTTCAGTATCGCGATGGCGATCGAAAATTTCACATCGAAATTGCCCGTGCAAGCGGCAATCCAGCCTATCAGGTCCTGGTCTCGTCGCTTTGGGAATTCAGGGCAAAACCACTGTTTCGCCGGTTCGAAGAATTGCTCGTCGGGCCTGACCGACCGGTCAAGACAGCCAGGGAGCATCAGGCGATCTATGACGCCATCGCGAGGCGCGATGCCAAAGCGGCAAGCCGGCTGATGAGGGTTCATCTCGACGCCGTGTTGCGAGCCTTCATCGAAGGCGCGGACCCTTCGTAGCACCTGGTCTCACTTTATCGCGGGTGACCGGCAGGTCTCATGCCGGAGATTCAGCGGCATGAATGGCCGCGATGATGGCGACGCTTGCAACGTCATAGCGTCGGTCGTTGAGATGCTCATGGACGATCTTGAAGTCATGCATGATAAGAATGCGGTCCGCGAGGCCGATCATTTCGGGCATGTCGCTGGAGATCAGCAGGACCGACATACCATTGTCTGCCAAGCCGTTGAGAAGCTCGTGGATATAAGCTTTCGCTTTGATATCGATCCCGACCGTCGGCTCGTCGACGATGAGGAGGTCGACATCGGCGGCTAGCCATTTGGCAAGCGAAACCTTCTGCTGATTGCCGCCCGACAGATTGCCGACCAGTTGCTCGAGATTTGGCGTGCGGATTTCGAGGCGAGCGGCGAGCGGCGCGGCGACCTGCCGTTCGGCGCGTGCAGTCAGAAAGCCCAGGCGACCGGCGATCCGATCCCAAACCGTCATCGCCACATTCGTTCGAATTGAATGACCGAGCACGACGCCTTCATGCTTGCGGTCTTCGCTGACATAGCCGAGCCGGAACCGTTTGATCGCCTCTTCGACGGAGCGGATTTTGACCGATTTTCCATCGATCAGCACTTCGCCTGCCGTCAGTCGTTCCTTGCCCAAAAGGGCGCGGGCAAATTCGGTTCTGCCGGCGCCGACGAGACCGTAAATGCCGACGATCTCCCCGCGCTGGATCTTGAAGCTGATCCGCTCGTGGCCGGCAGCCGTGGAGACGTTACGCACCTCGAGTTTCGGCGTTCCGGCCTGTGGACGACCGGTGCGCGCAATTACCGGACGCTCCGCGCGCCCGATCATGGCTTCGATCAGCCTCTGTCTGGTCATGGTCGCCATCGGGGCGCCGGCAAGAGTTGTTTCGCCGTCACGCAGCACGGTTATGCGGTCGCAGAGCGCCAGCACCTCTTCAAGCTTATGGCTCACGAACAGGATCGCGGTGCCGCGGTCGCGCAATTGTCGTACCAAACGGAACAGCGTCTCGCTTTCGGCATCGGTGATCGACGCCGTCGGTTCATCGAGGAGCAGGACTTTCGCCTCGTGGCTCAGCGCCTTGGCAATTTCCACCATCTGCATCTGCGCCACGCTGAGCCGGCGCACTTCGATGGCTGGATCGACGTCCAGCCCGACCATCTTCAGATGCTTGCGCGCCTCCGCATATGCGGTCTTGACGTCGATCAGACCGTTCTTGACCGGCATGCCTTCAAGAAGGATGTTATCGGCGACGGAGAACCGCGGAATAAGGTTGCGCTCCTGATGAACGGCAGAAATTCCAAGGGCGATGGCATCACGTGGGGATGACAGGAAAAGCGGTTTGCCATCGAGCGCGACCGTCCCTTCATCCGGTCGGTAGACGCCGGTGATGATCTTGATCAGCGTCGACTTGCCGGCGCCGTTTTCACCCATGAGGGCATGCACCTCGCCGGGCACGAGCGAAAGCGAGGCGCCCTTCAATGCGCGGACGCCCGGAAACGACTTTTCGACATGATCCAGGATAAGCGGCATGTCAGTCTTCTCCCACCCGAACTGCCCGGTAGCGATTGATCCAGACCGCAATGAGGATCAAAGCCCCGAGCAGGAACGTCACCCAATAGGGATCGACGGCAAGCAGCACCATCGCATTCTGGATGAGACCGACCAGGAGCACGGCAATCACCGTGCCGGTGATCGAGATCGCGCCGCCCGCGAGACTCGCGCCGCCAATGATCGGTGCGGCGAAAGAAATGACCAACCAGTCCGCGCCGATCGTCGGCTGCGCCGACCCGAGTTGCGCCACGGCGAGCACGCCCGCCGCCGCAGCCAGGAGGCCGGAGAGCGTATGGGCGAACATGATCGCCCGACTTACAGAAATTCCCGACAATTCGGCGGCGTGGCTATTGCCTCCGACTGCGAGCAGATAGCGGCCTTGTACGGTCCTTGCAAAAAAGATCACCAGCAGCACCGTCACAATGATCGGAACGATGAGCAGCAGCGGGAAAAGGCCCAGCCGCCCATTGCCGAATGCGACGAAATCCGCTGGCAAATTGTAGAAGGGAACCGCTTGAGTGATGCCGAGATTGATACCGGTAAAAGCGGAGGCTGTCGCAAGCGTCACAATGAAACCATTGATGCCGGTGCGGACTGTCAGCCAGCCGTTCAGGCAACCTGCGGCGGCTCCGACGCCAAGTGCTGCCAAAACCGCGGGCACGGTTGGCCAACCCCAGGCTTCCATGAGGCCGCCAGTGACGATCGCGATAAGCCCGCCGAGCGCCCCGACGGAAAGATTGAGCTGCCCCACTCCCAACATCACCATTTGGCTGAAGGCGACGAGAAGCGACACGCAGATGCTGCGCAGCAGGACGAACCAATTAAACTCCGTCAGAAAAGCCGGCGCGCTTAACGAAAGCGCTGCGATACCAATGAGAACGGCTGCAAAAATGCCGGACCACTGGGTTCGGACAGCCAGGGACAGGAACCGATTCATGCGTGCCTCGTCTGTTGGCGCAGGGCAAGGGCTGCACGGTAGCGTTCAAGGAGAATGGCGCCGAGCAGGAAGATGCCCAGGAACAGCTGCAACCAGAAGCCCCCGATCTGCAGAACGAGCAGGCCACTGCGGATCGTCGCGACAAGAAGCGCGCCAAGAACGGTGCCAACCACCGACACCATGCCCCCGGAAAGAGCAGTGCCACCGATAACGGGTGCCAGGAACGACGGAAGCAACCAGTCGTCGCCGGCAACGGACGGCATCGCCGCAGCCAGGCGCGCGGTCAGCATCAAGCCCGCGCAGGCTGCCAGGACGCCTGAGAGGACGTGTACGCGAATGATGACACGGCTGACCGCAATTCCCGACATTTCGGCAGCGCGCGCACTGGCGCCGACGGCCAGGATCTGCCGACCGAAGGTCGTGTGGGTAAAGAGAAAATAGAGGAGCGCGCCGATGGCGAGCGCGACAAATACAAGCGCGGGGACAGGCCCGAAACTGGTTCGCCCAAAAAGGCCAAGTGCGGGGGGCAGGCCATTGAGCGGTACGCCCTTGGTCAAAATCAGCATGCCGCCTGAAAACAGGCTTGCGCTTGCCAGCGTTACCACAAAGCTGTTCACGCCGGTGCGCGCGATTGCAAAGCCGTTGAGCCAACCAAGAGCACCACCGGCCGCCAGCGTCAAGATGATCGCGATGGGCAAGGGCAGTCCAATGACCTGCAGCAAATATCCGCTCACCATCACGGTGCAGACACCGATTGCGCCCACGGACAAGTTCATCCCCCCGGTCGCGAGAACCACCATTTGGGCGAAACCGACAACAACGTCGACCGCAACGGAGCGGAAGAGCGAATTCAGGTTGAACCGCGACAAGAACCCGGCGGAAAGGCTGGAGAAAAAGATCCACATCACAATGAGGATCAGGAGAAGGCCGAGCTGGGTCGATCCACGCATGAGAATGCTGAGGGGACGCGCGCTCTTTGGTTGGCCCGTGGCGACTTCTGGCGTGGACATCCTGCTTCTGTCTCTGTTTTGATCCGGGGTCGAATAAGCGTGCGATCCCGCGGCAGGAATCGCACGCCTCTTTCAGTCATTTGCAGGAGAGATACGTGTCCTTGAAGGACGCCTGCATCTTGTGGCTCAGCGCCTTCAGGTCATCCTTGTAGGTATCGACATTGGCAGACGAGACGAAAACGGTGCCCGAATCGATGAAATGCGCAGTCTGCGGCGTCTTGATCCACGGAGCGTCCGGTTTGGCTGCGCATCCGCTGGCAAGCAAGTCGAGAGCATAGGTGCCGATATAGGCTTGGCCATAGGGGTTCTGGCCAACCGTCCCTGACACGAAACCATCGCGAATCCCGTCCAACACGATTTTGTCGTCGTCGATACCGACCATCTTGATCCGCTTGTCTCCGAGGTTTCGCAGCGCCTTTGCGGTGACGACGGATGAGATGTAGGCCGTTGTGATGATGCCGCCGATTTGATCCTTCTTGGAGGCAAGGAGCGCATTGACCTTCTGGTCGCCCTTCTCCTGGTCATCGGTATCGCCGACGGTCTGCAACAGCGTCACCGCGCCGTTCGTTTCGGCAACGGCCTTTTCAACCGCTTGCTCACGCAGCGTCGTGTTCGGATCGACAAGAAGACCGGCAAGATGAACGATGGCACCCTTGCCGCCCATGGCCTGAATGAGCGATTTCGTGCCGACATAGGCAGCCTGATAGACATCGGTCGAGAAGCAGAAAGCCGTGTCTGTCGGATCCTGGGCGCAGCCGGCGATTGCTATCGCCGGAATGTTGTTGCTCTTGAACTCGGAGATCGTCGAATTGATGCCGACCGGATCGCCGGGGAAGAAGCCGAAAGCATTGATACCCTGCGCGGCAAGGCTTTCCAGAAGTTCGGTCTGCGCCTGCAATTTCCACTCGGACGGAACCTTATACTCCGCCGAACCGATGCCGAAGTCCTTGACGGCGTCCTTCTCGGCCTGTTCCCAGGCGCCGAAATAAGGATGCGGACCGCCCGGTACCAAGGCGATCTTGTTGCTTGACGCAAAACCTGCCGCCGGCGCAAGCGCGACAGAACAGGCGAGGCCGACGGCGAAGACGCCGCGGACGTTGCGGATACTCATGAAATTTCCTCCCGTATAGGCCGGCTGCATTCCTCTAATACAGCGCGCCATGGCTATCGGTAGCATAATGGTATAATGCATGCAATGTTCATTCATTGACTTTTTGCGGCTCACGCTTTACCAGAACCACTCGGGGTGGCGATGGGCCTATTGGGAGGAACCTATGGCAGAGTATGGCGGGCCAGCGGATCGGTCGCGACTGCGAGCCGAATTGCGCCGCATGCTGGAGAAGGAGGACGCATCGGGCGATCCGCGAACCGAAAGCCTGTCACCGGACCAGGCACGTATTGCCGCCGAGGCGTGGCTCACTGCTGCTTGGGGCGACAAGGACGCCGTCGATGCGGTGGAGGATCTCGTCATCACCGACCGGGCCGGCGATCTTCGAGCCCGTCTCTACCGATCAGACGACAATGCCGGCACCGTCCTTTTCTTCCATGGCGGCGGTTGGGTGCTTGGCAGCCTAGATACGCATGACGGGCCCTTACGCTCGCTCGTAAAATCGGCCAGAGCGAATATCCTGTCGGTCGAATATCGCAAGGCACCGGAAGCCCCCTATCCGGCCGCTCTGCAAGATGCCGAACGCGCATTGCAGTGGCTTCGCGCGATCGGGCCATCGAAGGGATTGAGCGCTGAGAGGATCATCGTTGCCGGCGACAGTGCCGGCGCCACCATTTCGGCGGTTCTTTCGATCCGCGCGCGTCCGTTGAATATTGCGCTCGATGGCCAAGTTCTTGTCTATCCTGCCACTGATCTGACCGGCGACACCGCCAGCCGCGATCAATTTGCCAGCGGCTTTTTCCTCGACCGGACAACCATGGACTGGTACATCGCGCACTATCTGTCGGCTGGCGCCACGCCTGACGATCCCGGTGTGTCGCCCCTATTGACAGAAGATCTGTCCGGCCTGCCGCCAACGCTGCTCGTCACCGCCGATCATGATCCGCTACGCGACGAGGGTCGCGCCTATGCACAGCGTTTGATCGCGGCTGGGAACGACGTCTGCTATGTCGAATGGCGCGGCGTGACCCACGGCTTCTTCAATATGGGTGCAACGACCCCGGAAGCGCGCCGGCTGATTGCGCGCATCGGCGCCTGGGTAAACCAGATTTGGCGGACCTAGGATGAGCGTGACCAGACCGACGGCAAAGGACGCCTCGTCCGCAGGTGGCCGCGGTGAACCTGCCTATCTGGCGATCCATGCCGTTCTTCGCGACCACATTCAACGTAACGTGCTCCGCGCCGGACTGGTTCTGGGAGAGGCCAGCGTGGCGCGCGCCTTCAACGTCAGCCGCGTGCCCGCGCGCGTTGCTTTGACGAGATTGCTTCGGGAAGGCCTGATCAAGCCGCTGGAAGGCAGGGGATTCATCGTGCCCGGAGGCGACCCTTTGCGCATCGAGCTGGCCGAGGGCGGTCTCATCCTGTCAGCGGAGGCGGCGGTGCGCCCGATCAACCGCCGTGAGCAAATCTATCCCGAGGTCGAACACGCCGTGGCGACCTGCCTCGCCTATGGCCGCTTTCTTCTGAATGAAACGGCGCTTGCCCAGCACTATAATGTTAGCCGAACCGTTGCGCATGAAGTGCTGACCCAGCTGCAACGGGCTGGAGTCGTGGAGCAGGACAGCAACAGTCGCTGGTATGCCGGGCCATTGTCCGCAGCCGAATTCAAATATCACTACGAGATGCGCATTTTTCTGGAGCCGCAGGCCCTGCGGCAGGCGGCACCATACCTAGAGCGCCAGGAGCTGCGTCGAAAGCTGGGTCGGATCCGGTCGGCCTCAAAAGGGGCAATTCGCCCTATCGAACTGGAGGAACTCGAGACTGATCTCCACATCCGGACCCTGGAATTTTGCCCGAACACGATCCTGTTGAACGCGCTGCGCCGCAGCCAACGCGTCTTGATCGCGACGCACTCGACGTTCGCAGACTATCGCAACCCACAGGACGTTGCGCTGATGATATCGGAGCATATTCAGATCTATGAAGCACTCTGTGTGGAAGATGTCGAGCTGGCGGTAGCGATACTGGCGACGCATTTGTCGCGTTCTCTGGAGGTCAACCTGGGCATGCTGCGCCGCCTGTCACCTCTGCCGAAAGACCTTTGCCCTGCTTATCTCATCCCGGTTGCGGCGACGCGGGACCGTGGCCCGACATGAGGCTTTCGGGACAATGCGTATCGACAAACGCCAGCTCGCATTGAGGCCCTGTCCGAAGCAGGTCGCGCAACAAAGGCTGGAATCGCCCGCTCGACATCGGTCGGATTGAAACGTCGACACGTCGCAAAAGGCCTCCAAATCAAAGCCTCTATGAATCATCATCTCTTCGGTCACGAAACCCGTTTGCGAGTTGTGGCCCAGGATCCAAGAGCGATAGGCACCATACGATGTGGGTAAACATCTCAATGGTGACTATTCACACCAATGTTGGTTCTTGCTGCGCGATATCATCATTTTACAAAGATTATCGCGTTGCAACACTGCTTCCTCGAATGCGACCACAAATGAAAGTCCAAAGTTTTTAGGGGTATCTCCCCGAAAAGAACCGCCTTGGCGAGAGCCGTGAAGAGCTCACCGGCAGGATTTTGTGAAGCAATGTGGCGCGAACGTCATTTGATCCGGCGGCGCAAGAAAGGGGAAAAAATGAAAACAACGATAAAATACTCGCTAGCGGTCGCGAGCGTACTGTTGGGCATGTCTTTCGGACATGCAAACGCAGCCACTTATTGCGGCGGCGGAAAGACAGTTACCTTTGCTGGCATCGATTGGGAAAGCGGCGCCTTCATCACCGAGGTCATGAAGCAAATTCTTGAGAAGGGTTATGGCTGTAAGGTCGATTCCATCCCAGGAAATGGTCCGACCTTGGAGCAGGCTACAGCCAATAATGAAGTTCAGATATTCGCAGAGGAATGGGTAGGGCGTTCGCAGGTCTTCGACAAGGCTGCTGCAGCCGGCACGGTGATGGCGGTGGGCAAGACATTTGTCGGCGCGAGCGAAGGTTGGTTCGTTCCCGAATACGTCGTCAAGGGAGACCCCGCACGCGGCATCAAGCCGACGGCACCCGATCTTAAAAGCATCCAGCAGCTCTCTGACCCCAAATATGTTGCACTCTTTGCAGACCCGGAAGAGCCCGGAAAGGGGCGATTCCTCAACTGCCCCTCGGGTTGGGGCTGTGAAGGCAAGAACACTGCGAGGATTGACGCTTACAAACTGGGCGCCTCCTACGTCAATTTCCGACCTGGCACAGGTACCGCGCTCGACGCGGCGATCAGCTCTGCCTATCTGCAGGGGCAACCTTTGTTGTTCTACTACTGGTCTCCAACTGCGCTCATGGGCAAATTCAAGTTCGTTCAGCTTGAGGAACCAGCTTACAACCAGGCTTGCTGGAAAGAGATCGCTGATCCGAACGGCAAACGCGACGAAGGTTGCTCGTTCCCCGGCGCGAATGTTTCTTACGGCGTGAATTCGGAGTTTGCGAAAGCAGCGCCTGAGGTAATTTCCATCCTCGAAAAAGCGACGTTCCCGCTTGATGATTTGAACGCCAGCCTTGCGTTCATGGCAGACAAGAAGGTCGACGCCAGTGCGGCTGCCGCAGAGTTCCTTAAGACCAAATCTGCCATTTGGGGTCCGTGGGTTACAGTCGAGGCCAAGGCAAAGATCGACGCAACCCTCAACTAGGGGATGCCAGTCGATCAGCGACCCCGACCAGGATTGCCCATATCTATAATATTGTAGACCGATACTCGCTGAAAGGCGCGTGTCGGTCTACATAAATGGACAGCACGCAATGTTTCCTGAAGCCCTTCGATTCTCAATTCGTATGCCGATCAATGACGCCATCCAAGACCTGGTGGTGAACTACGGCTCCATTTTCAAGAGCATCTCCGGTGTCATCCTGCAGACCCTCCTTGCCGTTGAATGGCTTTTCCGAGGATTGCCGTGGTGGATCATCATTCCCGCATTCATGATATTAGCGTGGCGCAGCTCCCGGACAATTTCTTTCAGCATAGTCGTGGGCGTTCTACTTTTTGTTGTGGGGATGCTGGGCCTCTGGGATTTGACGATGCAGACGCTGTCGCTCATGGTGATTGCGTCGATCGCATCGATGATTATCGGTATTCCAATCGGTATTTTGATTGCCAAGTCCAGATTGGTGCGCAGCGTCACCCTTCCCGTCCTGGACGTCATGCAGACAATGCCGAGTTTCGTATATCTCATTCCGGCGATGATGCTGTTTGGCTTAGGAAAGGTACCGGCGATCCTCGCAACGATCGTCTATGCGGTACCCCCATTGATACGCTTGACTGATCTCGGAATTAGGCAGGTCGACAAGGAGGTTGTGGAGGCTGCGATGGCTTTCGGCGGGAGCCCAGCCCAGATTTTACTGGGCGTACAGTTGCCTCTGGCAGGGCCGACGATCATGGCCGGGCTCAATCAAACAATTATGATGGCCCTCTCCATGGTGGTTGTCGCCTCGATGATCGGAGCACGCGGGCTTGGCGAGCAGGTGTTGAATGGCATTCAAACGCTGGATGTTGGCAAGGGTCTTGAGGGTGGCATTGGCATCGTGATCATAGCCATCGTGCTGGATCGCATCACTCAAGGCTTCGGCAAATTTCGAACAGACGAGACGAACCATGGGTGACATTAAGATCAGCAACGTCACCAAGATCTTCGGCAGCAATACCAAACGGGCCTTGGCCTTGCTGCAGCAAGGGTTCGACAAAACCGCAATTCTTGAACAGACGCAATGCCAGGTGGGTCTTAACAATATCAGCCTCGATATAGAAGCTGGCAAAATATTTGTAGTCATGGGTTTGTCTGGATCCGGCAAGTCCACGCTCGTCCGACACGTAAATCGGCTGATTGAGCCGACAAGCGGCGCGATTTTGTTCGACAACGAGAATATTCTTGAGCTCGGCGCTCCGGCACTTCGACAGTTCCGCATGCATCGCGTAAGTATGGTTTTTCAGAGTTTTGGCCTGATGCCGCACAGGACGGTGCTTCAGAACATCGTCTATGGCCAACGCGTTAGGGGCATCTCAAAAAGTGCGGCGCGACCGATTGGTATGCGCTGGATCGAGGCTGTGGGATTGTCGGGCTACGAGAACAAATATCCGCAACAGCTTTCTGGTGGGATGAAGCAAAGAGTAGGTTTGGCGAGAGCACTTGCTGCCGATACCGACGTCATTTTGATGGATGAGGCATTCAGTGCACTCGACCCGCTCATTCGCGCCGATATGCAAGATCAACTTCTACAATTGCAGCAGGGCCTGGGAAAGACGATCATCTTCATCACCCACGATCTGGATGAAGCTATCCGCATTGGATCGAAGATCGCGATCTTGAAAGACGGGCAGCTCATCCAAGTCGGACCCCCCGCAGAAATCTTGGGGGCACCCGCGGACGATTATGTCGCTCGCTTTGTTAGCCGTCATGTCCGTTGAACGTTTGATCGACACTTGAAGCAGACGGCTATTCGACGCTCAATTGAGATACGAAACGGGAGGCTTCGTGGGGATTGATCGACGCAATTCGCACCAGGCGGTCGAAGTGCCGCTGCATCGACAAAACGGAGTCTGGCGCGTTGAGCACCAGATACATTTCTCCAAGGAAGATCGCCGCGCGAAGCTGGCCAAACACGGTGTATGGGATTGAGAAGCCTCGGCGTCCGTCAAAAAGAAACAGTCTAAGAGAAGGGTATAACTCGTCGAGCACCGTTGCCATCTGGTTCAATTGTTCAGTTCTTATGTCTTTCGACAGGCTTTTCCAGATCCCGTTTCCGCGGGCAAAATCCTCAAGCGTTTCGATTGGCATACAGATTTCCATATCCGTTCCCGGCTTACGATTGAAATCCAGGGGAAACGTCGTCCCGCTGAACTTCATTTCGTAGTTGTGGCGTATGAAATCTGTCTCGTAAGCAATGACCTGCTCAATTCGGACGATATCCGGTAGACGCTGGGGAACGTATCGAATCTTGCTGCCGGACGCCTCCGCATGCCACTTCGAGAGTAGCCCGCGCCCCTCGGCGTCACCCTCCTCAACTTCGAAGCTCGGCTTCATCTCCCCCGTAATTCCCTCGTCGTGACTAACGCCGACCAGCCAGTCGAGGGAAACGGCACATCGCTCGGCAATGTTAAGCAATGTCTCAACCCTTGGAAGACGGGTCGACTGACCGTCGAGCAACTGAGACATTGCTGATCGATCAATCCCAACGAGAGCTGCAAATGCGGACTGGCTTGTGCCGACACGTGCAAGAAGGATCTTCAATCGCTCTTGGAAGATGTGCGCAAGTTCTCGTTTGTCCACCGGGCCACCCGTCGTTTACTTTATACACCATTGTATAAATTTGGTGCACAAAATCAACAATTTATCGCAATCGTCGCGTTGAAACGTCCGATGCGGAGATGCGAAATATCGGGAGAAATTGATCAAGGAACGGTTCTTTGACCCGAAGCAACTCTCGTTCGAAACGGCGCAAATGGGCAGTCGAGTGGCCCACGTTTGGGTTGCTTATTTTCTGCTATGTCGCCTGGTTTGCTCTTGGCTTGCTGCTTTATCCGCTCGCGCCAATTTGTGTCATGTGCTTATTTCCGGTGCTGATCGTTCTTCATTCTTCGCTCCAGCACGAGGTGCTCCATGGACATCCGACACGGAGCCGACTGGTCAACGAGATGTTGGTTTTCTTTCCTCTCGGACTGTTTTTCCCCTATCGGCGCTACAAGGCCCGCCATCTGCAACACCACGACGACGAACGACTGACGGATCCCTACGATGATCCGGAGAGCTACTATACCGCCGCCCGATCCTGGGCTCAGCTGTCCGAAATCATGAAGATCTTGCTCGCATGGAACAATACCTTCATAGGTCGACTGACGATCGGTCCCGCGTTGTCGGTCGTTGGCTTCGCGATTTCGGAGAGCAAAAAGGTGGGGTCGGACGACAAAATCCGAACCGCCTGGATACTGCATATGCTCGGACTAGCTGGTGTGGTAGCGACAGTGCAGCATTTTTTCGGCATACCGATCTGGCTCTATTGCATTTCGGCCTACGTCGGACTTTCCGTGCTAAAGATCCGGTCCTATTGCGAGCATCAATGGTCGGAGACCCCGGAAGGACGTACGATTATCATCGAGAGAACGGTTCTTTCCCTGCTTTTTCTGAACAATAATCTTCATCTCGTCCACCACAAGCTACCCACGGTTCCGTGGTACAGGCTACCGGCCATCTACTCGGAACGGCGAGGCGAATGGCACGAAATGAATGGCTACTATGTCTTTCGGAACTATTCCGCCATTCTCAGGAAGTTCGCCTTCAGGGCAAAAGAGCCGGTGATCCATCCGGTCCTTCGACGAGACGCAGGGGATGGCGCGCAGCAGACGCGAATCCCGAATGCAAAATCTGTATTTCCAGACGCATCCTCGGACGAGCTGGATCTGTTTGGGAAGATCGATTGATGGCCTATATAGCGGCCTTGCCAATGTACGATTGGCCTGAACGCCAAGCTGAAGTCGACCAGGAATGGAAAAGGCTTCGCAAGGTCTTTCTGGAAAACGGCATCGACGCGCCAATCGCGCTGGCACGTAGTAACTCAGCGCTTCATGACGTGGAAAATGGCGCTCGACATGAACCGGGAGATTTTGATCTTTCGAGGCTTTGGAGACACCCCCAGCTCTTGTTCGCACAGACCTGTTGGGGGCCGATGAAGCTTGGATTGGAGCGTCAGGTCCGCGTGATTGGACAGCAAGACTTTTCCAACGTGGAAGGCGGGGACGGGGCGTATTATTCGAGCGCAATAGTGATGAGACGGCACGACGTGCGCGGTCTTCAAGTCGTTGCTCCGGCGGGCCGTGAGTCCGCGCTCAAACTATATCTGATCCGTGGACTGCGCTTCGGCTTTAACAGCACCGACTCCATGTCGGGATATCTGGCCCTGAAGAGGGATTTGGAAGCTCTCGGAGAAAGCATGTCGGTTTTCGATGCGTTGATCAAAACTGGCTCGCATCGGACATCCGTTCAGGCAGTCGCGTCGGGGCGGGTGGACGTGGCGTCAATCGATGCGCGATCTTGGCAACTAGCGCAGCTTTACGAACCGGCAGCCAATGCACTTTCAATCGTGGGTTGGACATCGAAGAGCATCGGCTTGCCCTTTATCTCAGCTTTCCCGCTCAACGAAAAGCTCTCCGGCAGCTTGGTTTCCGCGATGAATTTCCAGTCCCAATCAAGTTGATGCCAACAACATGCCGCTTGCGGTTGCAAGCGGGGCGCGGCCGGCCTGCGGATCGGTAGCGCGATCACCCTTCTGGACCCACGGAGACTGTCGTGAGGCCCCGTTCAGATGGCTAGCGCATATGGCGGCTGCTCTGCTCGCAGATTCTCCAGCGTCCGCGAAATCCCCTCTTCCAGACTGACCAGCGGCGTCAGTCCGTAGAAGCGTTGCAGGGCCGTATCACCGCAGCGGTAGAAAACACCTTCGGGATGGTTCGACCGGCCGGTGACGGCCGGCTGCCAGCCGATCTGCCGACTGATGGCCTCGGCCAATTCGATGAAGGACATAGCAATGCCGGTCGAGAGATTGAGGCTGGCGCCATCTGGAAGCAAGTCCTTCGTCTGCCAGATGAACTCGATGCAGTCGGAAATATGGATGAAATCACGGCATTGACGGCCTGAGCCCCAAACGAAAACCTCTGCCGCACCTTTTTCCGCAAGCAACCGGCGACAGATCGCCGGGAAAGGATAGGCGAGATCCTGACCCTCGCCGTAGCCGCTGAACGGTCTGTAGGCTATGGCCCGTTGGCCGTAGCGCTCAACATAGAGCTTCATCAAATATTCGCCGGTCAGTTTCGCCCAGCCATAGCTGAGGTCGGGCATGCCGACAGCGGTGTCGAAATTGATCACGTCCTCCGACAGCAGCCGATGATTTTCGACGGTCTGCAGCGACACTGGATAGGCCGCGCTGGAGCTGAAGAATACCACCGACCCCGGCTTGGCGCGTGACGCCCACTGCCATAGCTTCGCATCGACAGCCAGATCCTCGGCGACATCGAGCGCCCGCGTCTCCAGCGTCACGCGGCCACCGACCAGTGCGGCTAGATGGAAGACATAGTCAAAATGCTCCGGCGGGCGGGCAAAGAAAGTGCGACAATCCTCCTGGAGAAAGGTGAAGCGGGAGCGCGCAAAACACTGCCACAGATCAGCATGAAGCGCGCCCGTCCCCATGACCAGCGGATCGACGCAGACGACATCCAGCCCTTCTGCAAGAAGCCGCCGGATAAGATGTCGGCCAACGAAACCGCAGCCGCCCGTCACCAAAGCACGTGCCATTGTCCATCCCCCCACTAATGCGCAAGAAAATCGCTGCGCCCCATATAGATGTCCACCATTCGGCGCCCCCATTCCGCTCTGCTCGGCGCGATGCGTTGACCAAGGGCAAACGCACCCTCGCTCAGCCTTCGCATCAGCTGGTCGTCATCAGTCGCCGCCAATTTCTCGGCAAGCGAATCCGCATCGCCGCTCTCGAAGACCAGACCGGCGCCGTTGCTCTCGACTTCCGTCGCAATCAGTGCATTGCTGCTGACAATGACCGGGATGCCGGACATCAATGCTTCGGCCGCGACCAGACCGTAAGGCTCGGGCATGCGCGACGGCATGACGAAAACGCGCGCTTCGCCCGCGAGCCTCGCTACCTCTTCATCGCTCAGCCAGCCGGGTACGAAGCAATGCGGCAGCGCGTGCTGCATCTCCTCAAGCAACGGTCCGCGCCCGATGAGCGTCGCCGTCCTTCCCGTTTTGTTGAGCGCATCCGCCAGCGTCCGTACCCCCTTTTCCCAGCACATGCGGCCGAGAAAAACGGTGCGGTGGTTGCGCCACGCTTCTACCGGTCCTTGCGTCAATGGCTCCGTCGGCGTGCGCAGCGTCGTGAAATGCCGCAAAGGACCGGAGCGGAGATGCGCCTCCATGTTTTCATGCGCCAGCACGATGCCGATGCGACCCCAGAATTCTTCGCCGACACCCCGCTGGGTCAAGGCACGGCGGAAGCGCCAGAGCTTGTGGAAATAATTGCGCTTGTCGCAATTGGTCGTCAGACATGCGGCGGACAGCGGCTTGATATGGCAGACATCGCCGCTGTGGAAATTGATGAGGCCTCCATTCGGACAATTCAGGAAGAAATCATGCGCCGTGACGATGACTTTGGCCTTGTGCTTGGCAAGCGCATAGAAGATCGACGGCGACAGGATCTGCGACCAGCCGTGTACATGCACGACGGTCTCCTCCTGCGATTCCTGAAGCAACCCCTCCATCGCCTCGTAGGCGCGCCAGTTGTAGTTCTTCGCAAAGACATCGGTGAAAGTCGGACCTTCCCGAAGGGGACGCTCGCCAAGCGCAACTGTCCGGATGCCGGCGAACCGCGGCTTGAGGCCTTCGCCGTCATCGCCGACCAGTATGGCGCAAGTCAGACCCGCATCCCTGCTTGCCTCAAGACATTGCAACGCCACCTTGGTCGCGCCACCGCGAACGGTGGAAACATCATTGACGAGTATAAGACGCATAAGATTAGAAACTCGCCCCCTTGTGTCTTTTGGGCCGGACGAAAGAAATTGATCTCTTACGTCACACGCCTGACACACATAGAGCGGCCTAACGCAGCGGCATTTCAATTCATCCATTCGCACGAGGGCATCCTGCTTTCAGATTGAATCAACAGGATCCTATAGATTCAAAGGACTAGAACGCCTTTTGCGCGTGCATAGTATGGTCATTGCTCTAGGATAGGTTGATTAGAGCAATACGGAAAATAGCAGCATCGATTGACATCCGACGCGAGGCACCGGACGTAGGCGACCATGCCCTTGAGGCCAACTACGCACCGGCAGCCTATGTGATCCCCGACGGTCTCTGTCCGGACACATTGCGAACCGTCTTCGAAGCGATCCCGAAGAAGTAGATTGCTGGAATAGAACTTGCCGAGTTCGAGGCCTCGGGCGACGGCATCAAAGATGCCGCGTCATTGGCTGTTATCGTTCATACCGCATCGATCTTACCGGCAACCGGGTAGATCGGTTCTGGCACAGTCCTATCTTCGGCGGCGTGACCGGCCACGCAAGGATGCCGACCCGCGCCATTTTTCCGACCGGCGGTGGCGGTGTGGATCGATTTCATTGGGACGGAGCGTACCGAAAGATATTCCAGGCATCCGCTGCGCATCGGCCTCACCAAAGCATTCGGGCTTTGAGGAGGCTCCTCGCCGGCTCGGATTGGAGCCGCTGGGTCAAAATAGCGCTTCCACTTTCCAGCTGAGCGCTTCAATTGAAATCGGCAGGTGAAAGCGACATCCGACACCTCTTTACCCAAAATCCACATCGGGTTTTCCAGATACTCTCCGTATCAACCATATGAATTAAGCACAGAGTTTCCTGAAATTGAAATCAAACCACCTTTAGCTTCCGTCATCCATACAGTTCTCAAACGCGCCTATCACTATCGATAGGTACCAAGTGTCGGCACCTAGCCCCTAACAGGCCCTCCGATAGCAGAATGGATCGTGAGACCCCTGGAGTTCGCGTGCTGCAGACCGCTTCGCTGCAGGGGGCACAGCAGGCAGCCAACACGTCGCGACAGCAGGGTCAATTCGCCCGGAGTTTCTTCATGGCTTCGAGATCTTCGTGCGTTGCGAATTCACACGCAAGCAGGGTTTTGCCCGGAAAGGCCGCCGACTCGCGTGCTATGATCGACACGACCCCCATTTCCCTGGTGGGCTGATCAGCCTTCGCCAATATGCGCGCATACGACTTTGAAGCCGACCCCAGAAGACTGCCAAGATTATCCGATTTCAGATGATAGGTCTTGGCGAGGTCATCCGCCCGCAAGCCTTCGATCAGCACGCCGATGCTCGAACCGGCGAAAATGAGTTCATTTGTCTTGAAGCCCTGTTTGCCGAAGTCCGCGGACAATTTGTAAACGGCCGCCGTCAGGAGTGATGTATCGGCCTTGGCGAGTTTTCCGGCCTCATTGTACATTTCCGTTGCCGAAGTTGTCGTGTACGGCGGTTTGCAGAGCGCGGCATCAAAGAAGGCTGACTTATCGAACGCCAAGGCAGACGAACCGAGCGAGAGCGAGAAGGCGACGCCCAGGGACAAGAACGCTTTCATATTCAAGATGCTTCTCTCCAGAAGATAGATAAGCCAATTCGGCCTTTGGCTTTGCGGGTTGTGCCGCCCTCTGTATCGCAACAGCAGCCACGAGCCAAGGCGGGCCTTGCAAGGGCAAACTAGCCACGGCCGATGTCTTCACATTTTTCGACGGAGCCTGCCGTCACTTGCGATGCAAACCGGCTTACCGACATCCGCGAGCATGCGATTGGGCCAACATTCGCCGAGAAGCCGGCGGCGACGGAGTTCGTCAATTTGCGCGTCGAGCATTTCACCGACGCAGACCCCACGCCGGACAAGCTGCAGGATCGCACCTCCCCCGCGCCGCTCCCCGTTTGAGAATCAACTTCGGCGGCGGCAAGACGGGCTCGATCAAGGACAATAAAGCCAATCATACGGCTATCGCTGCCTGGATCGTCGCGAAAGCCTGTAACACCGGAAGAGCACGTCGCCGGACATACCCTGTTGAAACCATCCCCATCCAGATCGCCGTATCGGTCCGCCCCCCGGCGCGATAATGTGTGCTCTCCATCTCGCGACACATGAACCGAGCCCGATATTTATAGCGTGAGAAGCGCGGATGGATCATGGCTCGACGCGCCGTCAATGTCGGCGAGGCCCGTCAGTTCGGAAGGTGGGTTCGAAAGTACCTCGCTCGACATGTTTGGCGTCGGCAGATGGTGGGGTGCTCGGCGGGCGAGGGATCCGCGGCAAAACTCCGGCAGCTCGCGCGACTTTGGAAAGAAAGACGCGCCGCGTACACAATACCCTTCGCGGCTGGGCGCAAGCTATCCGCCAAACTATAAAAATCCTGTTAACGCAAAAGCTTGCAGCGCGCCCTGCGCTTCCATATATGGTCATTGGCTTTGCATGGCGGTCATGTTCGAAAACAAGCTTGTTGGCCGCCCCGTCAAAATCACTTCACAATCGATCCGTATTGGATTTCGATACAAAGGAGCGATTTCATGGAAGAACCCTGGACGATCAGTCGAGACCCGATTGTTGCAACGGAGCTCGACGTTAGAAAAGCAAATGCGATTAACACCCTCCTGGTCCGTCCGATCGATATCCTGCCGTCCAAGCCCGGCGAGATCATTCGTCCTTTTGCACTTGGCCTCTGGACCGAGATTCGTCCTCTTCTGAAGCCGGACACGCCGGTCATGGCGCTCCGTCGCGCCACGAGCGCATTTCTCCACTCCAAGCAATATTACTTTGCAAGCGCCCAACCCGATTCGATGCGCCACGATATCGACGGCAACCCGATCGAGCCACTGTCGCCGGAAGACAGGCTTGCCGCGAGGCAGCGCCTCACCGCGTTGAAACAGATGCCCGTCAAAGCAGCGGAACCTCAGGAGCAACCCGCTCCGCCGCCGCCAGCGTTGAGCAAATCGGAACTGATCCGCGCCGCGCTTCTTCGCAGTGGCAAGCGCTCCGATCGCTTGGTACGCTAGCGCGGATCACCATCCGCGCTGACACCATCAATCCCACCCTGAATTCCTTCGATCGTACCTCGCAGTGGATAGCCGCGGGAACGTTCGGCACGTGTCCGGCATGCAGGTGTTGGCGATTGAGATCTAATTCACCTGCCGATCGATCGACCTCTTTTGCACCTTCGGATCAGTCAAAAGAACGAGGCATTGCTCGGCCAATAAATCTCTTCGCTGCGGTCGTCTTTCCAAATGCGGATCAGGTAGTCCGCGGACAACCGGCTGCGCGCGGCCAGGACATCACAGCTCAAAATGTCTGAACACTCGCCGATCTGACACATCCTCCGTGCGCTGCCAGGCGTCCAACGTCCGGGAGTAGTCCGCGGACTACTCCCCGCCAATTTGCGCCCTGCCCGAAGAGCCGGCCCGGCTTGAAACGCCAGCCAAACCAGATCCGCCGGACACAGAATCCGTCTCCAGGAACAGGCCCGAACATGTCAGATGAGTAAAAAAAACGGCCAAAAGTCGCTATTTGATTAAGCAATTGTAAAACTGCAACGAATCGGGGCATATTGTAACTGCGTAGTTAAGCAGCTTTCTGTAACAATTGCGCAGTTAATTGGGAAAACCGCCATGCAGCCGAGTCTCGTACTCCAAGACGACCAAGAGCATCTTCCGACGCTTCTGGCAACAGATGCGCAAGAGCTGTCTTATCAGCTCCAGCAACACCAGGCAAAACTCTTTCCGCCTCAATCGCAAAAGACGATGCGGACATTTTCGCCGGCTGAAGCTGCCGCCTTCATCGGCATTGGAGAAGGTTATCTTCGCCAGATCGCTGCCGAGGGCCATGGACCGGATCCGCTTGCAAACGGACGCCGGCTTTATACCGCCGACGATATGGATCGAATCCGCAAAGTTCTCGATGAACGGAACGGCACCCCGAAATATGTGCCCTGGCGCCGGGGAGCCGAAAAACTCCAGATCATCTCGGTGATGAATTTCAAGGGCGGTTCCGGCAAGACAACGACAGCCGCCCATCTCGCGCAATATCTGGCGCTGAGAGGCTATCGGGTGCTGGCCATCGATCTCGATCCGCAGGCTTCGCTCTCGGCGTTGTTCGGACATCAGCCTGAGCTCGATGTCGGCGAAGGCGAGACGCTTTATGGCGCCATCCGCTATGAGGAGCCCCGCCCGATCGCCGACATCGTTCGGTCGACCTATACGCCGAACCTGCACCTGATCCCCGGCAATCTCGAACTCATGGAGTTTGAGCACGAAACACCGCGAGCGATGGCGGCAGGCAGAGCCGAGACGATGTTCTTTGCACGCATCGGCGAGGCTCTAACCGAAATCGAAAGCTTTTACGATGTCGTGGTCATTGATTGCCCGCCGCAGCTCGGTTTTTTGACGATGTCGGCGCTCTGCGCAGCGACGTCGATATTGATTACCGTTCATCCGCAGATGCTCGATGTGATGTCCATGTCGCAGTTCCTGACCATGACAAGCGAACTCATGACCGTCGTCGAAAGGGCAGGCGGGCGTACCAGCTACGACTGGATGCGCTATCTCGTCACCCGCTTTGAGCCCAATGACGGGCCGCAAAGCCAGATGACCGGCTTTATGAAGGCGATCTTCGGCAATCGCATGCTCCACAACGCCATGGTCAAATCGACGGCTGTCGCCGATGCTGGCGTCACGAAACAAACCCTTTACGAGGTCGAACGAGCCCAGTTCACGAGGGGCACCTACGACCGCGCTCTGGATTCCCTCAATCTCGTGAACGGCGAGATCGAGACGCACATCCGTTCAACATGGGGAAGGAAATAGATAGATGGCGCGCAAGAACCTGATTGAGATTTCAGCTCCGAATACGGGGCGCGCCGATGCCGTTGCAGCGAAGGACAATCGCCCTATCGCCGGCTTCCTGCCGCAGCAGAGAAGCGGCGGTCCGGTGGGTGGCATCACCAGGACGCTCGGAAACATCACGGAAAAGATGGAGCGCGCCAGCGATCTCGAACGGCAGCTAGCCGAGGGCCAAACGATCGTCGATATCGATCCTGACCTTATCGACGGATCATTCGTCACCGATCGCCTTGAGATAGATCCCGTTGAACTTGGCCAACTCGTGGAGCAGATCCGCGAACACGGCCAGCAAGTTCCCATCCTCGTGCGCCCGCATCCGGAAGCCAAGGGACGTTATCAGGTCGCATACGGGCATCGTCGACTGGCCGCAACAAAGGAGCTCGGCATCAAGGTGCGCGCCGTTGTGCGGCAGCTCACCGACGACCAGCTTGTCGTGAGCCAGGGCCAGGAAAACAGTGCGCGCACGAACCTGTCCTATGTCGAGCGGGCTTTGTTTGCGCTGCGGCTCGAGCAACGCGGTTTTGGCAGGGATATCATCATGGCCGCGCTGGGCGTGGACAAGGCTGCGCTCTCCAAAATGCTGATCGTTACCAGGCAGGTGCCTCTGGCCCTTATCAGCGTGATCGGACCAGCTCCCGAGATTGGTCGCCGACGGTGGCTGGAGCTCGGAGAGCGTCTCGAAAGCATTGCATCTGAACCGATCGTCGCCGAGTTGTCCGCGGACAACTGCCGAAAGCTGTCGAGCGATGAACGCTTCCAGCAGGCAATGGCGCTGGCGACCAGCAAGCCTGTGTCTGCGAAGCCACCTGCGGCGCCATCAGAGATAACCGGCGTGCCTGTCACGCTTAAGAGAACACCGGCGCGGGCAACCTTCGTCTTCGACAGCAAGGCAGCACCCGGTTTCGATCAATTCGTACAGGAGAGGCTACAGGCTCTCTTCAATGAGTTTCAGCAAGGAAAGGAAACGTAACCGCAAAAGAAAAAGGCCCCCAAACGACGCCGTCGTGGAAGCCCTTCTCTGATCTTAAGCAAATCAAGAATCGCATTTCCCCGAATCACAGTCAAGAGTCTTTGGCATCGTTTTGATGAGCGGATTTCTTTTGCCTCAACGTAGGTGAAGGAAAAATGGAAGCTGAATACGTGACGACGCCTTTCGGGCGGCGGTCGATGACGCTTGGCATGTTGTTAGCTCAGAAAAGAGCTTGCAATGTCGAGCCCACCAAGTCCGTCGACAAATGGAAAATCTATCGCGCGCTCTGCGAAGCCAAGCCTCTGCTCGGCATAACGGATAGAGCGCTCGCCGTCCTCAATGCGCTTTTGAGCTTCTACCCGAAGAATGAGCTTTCGGATGAGGCCGGTCTGGTCGTGTTTCCTTCGAACGCACAATTGTCTCTGCGCGCCCATGGCATGGCCGAGCAAACGATCAGACGTCACCTCGCTGCGCTCATCGATGCCGGCCTCCTCGTGCGCAAGGACAGCCCCAACGGCAAGCGCTATGCTCGCAGAAGCAGGGCAGGGGACGTCAACGAGGCCTACGGCTTCTCACTGGCGCCTCTTCTCCATCGCGCCGAGGAGATCGAGCACCTCGCTGCCGCAGTCGTCGCCGAGCGGCTGCACACTCAGGGTCTACGCGAACGCATCAGCCTTTACAGACGCGACATCACAAAGCTGATCCAGACGGCGATCATCGAGCAGGTCGACGGCGACTGGGAAGCCGCCCATTCCGGCTTTCGCGACCTTATCGAGGGCCTTCCACGCTCGCCCAGCGCAGCAGAATTGGAAACTCTGCTCCAAAAGCTTGGCCTTCTGCACGGTGAAATCGTCAACCGATTGGAAAGACACGTAAAAGCAATAAAACTAAGCGGCAATCCCTATCAAAATGAGCGCCACATACAGAATTCAGACTCCGAATCTTCAACTGAATCTGAAGCAACACAAGCCGCACGCCTGAACGAACCTGATACGCAGCCGCAACCGACCTCAACCAGCGCTGACGCCCCCATAGCCGTACGCCAAGCAAGGCCTCAGATGCCAGCACGCCATGGTTCGGAAAGCGTAGGTGTAGCTTGCACGGAGCTGAAATCATTTCCGCTGGACCTCGTTCTACGAGCCTGCCCCGAAATTGCCGCCTACAGTCCAGCCGGCCAGATCAACGGCTGGCGCGATTTACTGGCCGCTTCTGTGATCGTGAAATCGATGCTTGATATCAGCCCCACCGCCTATCAGGAGGCATGTGCCGTCATGGGGCTGGAAAACACCGCCACCGTGATCGCCTGCATCCTCCAACGTGCTTCCCACATAAAATCGGCTGGTGCCTACCTACGTGATCTGACGCGGCGAACGCAAAAGGGAGAATTTGCGATCGGTCCTATGTTAATGAGCCTTCTACGCGCAAATGCAGCTTCAGCCACACAGAAGGTGGCTTAGTCATGCCCCGTCTTCAACACCGCAAGTCTCGCCGACGGCGGATCTGAGGATCCGTTTTCGCACAAAAAAAGCCCGGACTGTCTGGTTGAGAGGACACCTGAAATGCCTATCCGATCCACAAAGTCGGTCAGCTCGGCAGCCGACCCTGTATGGACTATGCAGACGTGGCGGTAAGAAAGGATGTTATAGCTTCTACTTGGAGGGTTTGTACCAATAAAATCAATTGGCTACCAAGTGGGCCAAATACAGTAGCAGAGACCAATTATAGGTAAGAAAGGCTACATGCACCGACCAAATCCTGCACTTTTATGCCGTTTTTGCCGGCAAATGTCCACACATTTCAACTGCGAGCCCATTGTCAGCTCTGATCCGCGCCCGAAGCCCAGCCAGATGTCAAGATACAGAAAAAATCCATGCCTCGAGAACCGCACGGTCGGTTTCGGGCAGTTCACGAACAGGAGAACGACGTCGCCTTGCGTATCGATGCAGGGCATCCGATTGACAGCCTCGCCACGGGACGAACATCAGAACTACTGGCAGATCGGTATTGGCCGCGACGGCGGTGCCGGATGATCCTGTTTGTACTGAACGATGATCGGCTCCAGGGTTTCCTTTGGCCAAAACTTCGGAGCGCCGATTGCCTTCAGACAGGAATCGTTCCAGTATAATCCGGCCTTCGATGGCGAACGACCGGCAGCCACGGCCTTGGCAACGGCATTTATATCGGCTGACTCGGGATAGATGTAGAGCGTCGTCGGATTGTCCTTCACCATGGAGATGATCTGGCTCGCGTCCGACGCTGCCCAGCTCGTGCAACCATCGCTGCGCCCACCTGCATACTCGACCAGCTTTCCAAGGGGGACGTATCCGTCACGGTTGGCGTAGGGGCTTTGCGGATCCTTCTTCATGCATATGCCGGCGACCTTTGCGGCTGCATGTCCGCCGATCGCGCGTTGCCGCGCATTTGCGGTCTCGCCCTCGCCATCGAACTGGAGGAAGGTGCGAAGATATGCGGCATCCTTCGTCTGGGAGATTGGATAGTAGCCCTTGAAGGTCGTTTTCGTCTCTTCCGTCATATAGGAGCCGCCGGCAGTCAGGTTCGAATCCATCGCATTGCCGAAGTTCCTGGCGCACATCCGCCCGTTGCCGAAATCCACGACGCCCTTCAAATCACGGCCGCTGCCGTGTCCGGACGAAACCACACGGAACGTCTGGGTGGCTTCACAGACGATGTAGAAACGGCCTCCCGATTTGCCATCGCCGGGATCGTTCGGGCGCGTGGCATCCATGGCAAAGTAACAGGGATTCCTGACTTTGCCTTCGCTCACCTTTCGCATGTAAAGCGCGCGCGCCCTTTGCAGGATCGGTTGCGCGATTTGACCGTCACCTTCGCCCATATAGGCGCTCAACCATGCCGGAATGTCCGACTGTCGCTGCGCTGCGATTGATGGCGTTGATGCCGAGAAGGCGAGCAAGCAGAAGCCGAGTGACTTGGCAACGCTTCGAAGGGCAGTTCTCAACCGCACTGGATCAGATCCCATGTTAAAACCTTTTGAACTTGCTTGCCTCGCCACCGGCCAAAGGCAGCAGCGACGATCGAACCATTACAGCCATCTTGCAGAATACAGGGCGCCATCGCGAGCTGCTGTCCCGCCAATCTGGCTGCTATGACTTAAGATTCAGCATTCATAATTGTGCATCGCTTTGTTGAAGAGAGACCTAACAAGAATCGAAGATATCAGCGGTCATCACAGGCCCGTCATCAAATCTGCTCCGTGCATTTCCGTGCCACAATTCGTTGCCCAAAAAGGCGCAAATAAGACCAGCTGAATCCGGCAGGCCACTTGGGGCTATCGATGCTCGCAAGCCGCAGAAAAGGCTTTATGGAGAAGAACATTTAGCGCTACCGTACGGCGGGCGGCTACCGGGCCTATCGAAAGCCGAGGCTTGCTCGATAGCGGAAGTAATCGGCCATTGCCTTCGGTGCCAATTCGCTCAATTCGGCTGAAACGGGGCGTCCTGCGAGATGGATATAGATCGGTCTTGGTTTGCCGGCTTGCGTGGCTATCAGATAGGTCTCTTTGAGAGGCCGTTTGCTCAGCCATGTTGGGTCGTGGTCAAAGCTGATGTTTAATCTGGGTGCCCATCCGTTGGCCGCAGTCAAAGCTTGAGAAAAATCCGTTGTCCAGAACGACCATTATTTCACCTCGATGTCGAAGTGGATGGTAGCGCGAGGCAACGAAAAAATTCTTACATAGCTCTTAGCCACCGCTCTTGAAGGCAATGTCCCGGGGCTTGGCGCCCGTGCCGTCGTTGATCACCGAAGTCAGGATCTGGTCGAGACCCTTCGATTGGCTGCCGCCCATCCTCATGTCAAGGGTCTCGTTTGCCTTGGCGATGAATTCGCCGGCCGTTTTGAACTCCGATCGGTCTTGGTGGCCCGTCAGGCGACGGCCGACAGGGCCGATGCACGTCTGGCCATGCGTGCTGCCAGCAGGATTGCTTCGCGGCTTGCGCCGACATCGGCAATGCCTTTACCGGCGATGTCATAGGCCGTGCCATGCGCCGGCGTGCAGAGCGGAAAGGGCAGGCCGCCCATCATCGTCACGCCCTTGTCGAAGCCCATCAGCTTCATGGCGATCTGGCCCTGGTCGTGATACATGGTAAGCACAGCTTGGAAGCCCTCTTTGAGCGCCCGCAGGAACACGGTATCGGCCGGGAAGGGCCCCTCGACGTTATAGCCCCGGGCTTTGGCCGCAGCGACGGCCGGTTCGATGATGTCTATCTCTTCCATGCCGAAGCTGCCGCCGTCGCCCGCATGCGGGTTGATGCCCGCGACCGCGATCTTCGGATTGTCGTAACCGGCGCTCTTCAGGCAGGCGTGTGCGAGGTCCAGTTCGTCAAGAATGCCGGCTATCGACAGCGATGATGCCACCTGCGACAGCGGAATATGCGATGTGACGCGGGCGTTCCAGACCTTTTCCAGAACGTTGAACTCCCGCACCTTGCCGGTGAAGCCCAGCACGTCGGAGACGAAGCGGATCTCGTCGTCATAGCCGGAATAGGCGAAGCGCATGGCCTTCTTGTTGAAGGGCGTGAAGCAAACCGCCTGCGCGCGCCCCGAATGGGCAAGCATCAGTGCCTCGCGGAAGTTCTGCGTCGCAAACCTGCCGCCTGCAAGGGTCGCTTCGCCGCGCGTCACCTCCGCCGGATCGAGGTTCTTCAGGTCGACGAAGACATGACGGTCCACGCCTGCATCGCCGATATCGTCGAGCGAGGCATTCTGCAGCTCAAGGGCAAGGCCCGCCGTCTTCGCACCCTCGTCGAGAATGCGGCGATCACCGATGGCGATGATGTGGGCTGCATCTCGCACGTCATCGAGCGCAAGGATGCGCGCTGTCAGCTCGGGGCTGATGCCGGCGGGATCGCCCATGGCGAGTGCGATAACCGGGCGCGTTTCGGCTGCGCCTTTGATTGTCATGATGATCGTCCTCCTCGTCATGCCTGATGTTGTTTCTCATAGGATGTCCAAAATTCTGTATCAAGTCTTTTATATTCTGTATGCAGCATTTTACATTGACGCGGTCATACCGTGTTGCCATGCTCAAACCATCGCAGCCCGGTGCCGACTCACATCGATCGGCGACGGGCGACGGAAGTGGGAACCGAGAATGGATGACGTCAGCAGCTTAGATCGGAAAGTCGAAGGCGGTCCCGGCCCCATCCAGCGCACCGTGCTGCACGACACGATTGTCAGCCACCTGCGCGACATGATCATCGAGGGCATTCTCGAGCCCGGCATGCGCCTGCATGAAGGTCAGCTGGGCGAGCAGCTTGGCGTTTCGCGTACGCCGCTGCGCGAAGCCATCAAATTTCTGGCAAGCGAGGGCCTTGTCGAGCTCGTTCCCAGCCGAGGTGCGATCGTCAAGCGTTTCAGTGGCAAGGATGTCCAGGACATGTTGATCGTGCTGCGCACGCTGGAGGAACTGGCCGGCAAGCTCGCCTGTCAGCTCGGCAGCGATGCAGAGATCGCACAGGTTCGTGCCCTGCACGACGAGATGATCCGCTGCTATCAGGCGGGTGACCGCTTGCAATATTACAAGCTCAACCAAGCCATTCACACGGCGATCGCCAAGCTGAGCAAGAATGCATCCCTGGCCGAGATGCAGCAAATGCTGCAAACGCGCCTGAAGCGCATCCGCTTCATCGGGCATGAAGGTCCGGAAAAGTGGGCGGCCGCCGTCGCCGAGCACGAGGAGATGATAGCCGCGTTGGAAGCACGCGATGAGGCGCGGCTTTCCGAGGTTCTCGGCCGTCATCTCGCCAATGCCTGGGAGCGGGTGCGCAGCGCGATCTGATTGCTACCATAAGAACGGTCTGCAAAGTGCTGCCGCATCTTCACAGAGACGTATTCCTATCATTGCGCCCGCAGCGGCATCGTCTTATCGCGATGCGAGGTTCCCATCAGAGCGTCGACCACGTCCTGATGATACACATTTCTGTCGAAACGGCTGTCGGCTGCCAGTTGCATAAGAGCGGCAAAAGCCACCTTGGCCGGAGGCTTCTCGCCTTCCCCACGAAGATAGGCTGACAAGCGGCGGTAATCCGCCCCAGCCTTGATTTCGAGCGGGTTGCCCGCTCCTATCTTTTTCAAGGGCCACCAGGCCCAGCCGATGCCGTTCTTTTCCTGCAGCGCGACGGCACGCGCATACCAGTCGTTGTTATTCTCGCCGGATTCGCCGTTCCATAACGGCATATCGTATTGTTCGCGCAGTCTCAGGAAAGGTTCGATCGACTCTTGCGTCGTGGGGGTCCAGTATTTGTGAAAGCTCAGCGTCGTGTTGCGATCGGCAATAGGTAATAGGCCGGCGTAATTGTTGCCCCAGCAATTGCCTTCGATGATCAGCATATGATTGGTATCGATCGCGCGGATCGCATGGATGGTGCGTTCGTAGAGATCGCGCAGCGGCTCGTTGCCGGTTTCGCGGCAGCCGTTTTTATCGTTCTTGTCCTGAAATCCCCAATTTGGCTCGTTGAGCAGGTCGTAGCCCGCAATGGTCGGCTCATCCTTGTAGCGCCGGGCGATCTCACTCCAGAGCGCGATCATTTTCCTCTGGTTCTCGGGACTGTCCCAGAGAGAGGGCTTGTGCGGATCGCGATCGGAAATCGCGATGTCATGGCCCTGCCCGCCGGGCGCCGCATGCAGATCGAGGATCAACACCATGCCGTTGGCCTTCAGCCAGGCGATCAGAGCATCGACGCGCCGAAAGCCTTCTTCGTTCCAGACGATCCGGCCCTTTGCAGTCTTGCCGGGCGTATCTTTGATAAATAGATTCCAATGCATCGGCAGACGCACGCTGTTGAAGCCCCACTTGGCCATCGCGTCGATATCGGCTCTCGTCACGGCGTTGTCGCGCCAGGACTGATAGAATGTTTCGGTCTTCCCCTTGCCGATGATCTGCGAAATGCGGTCACGGATGATATGCTGCGCCTTCAGATTGGGCAGCCCCATCATGTAACCTTCCTGGACCATCCAGCCTCCGAGGTTCAGGCCGCGCAAGATCAACGGATTGCCCTGAGCGTCCACGATCTGCCGATGGTCGGCACGAACAAATCCCTGCGCGCGCGCAGGTGATGCAAACGGGGACAGGCAAACGACAAGCAGGATGGCCAGCAAACATGGAAGATGTCTCATGAACTTCCAGTCCCTCAAAAGTTTGACGCTATGTGGGCGCGATATGGCGTGAATGATCAAAATAACGCGGGCGCGGCCTTTGAGCAGGGCGCCCAAGCCACGGATGTTCATGAGGCATTGTGCTGTCATCGATGGTCGAGCCGGTCACGTCAATACTCCGTGTGAATATCCCGCGGATATGACATTAGCCGGCTGCGGATCTCACTCCGTCCAAGTGGCAGCGGTATCCTGCACGAAATGGCCGGGCGATATCTCCTCGTAGGTCCGCTGCGGCGGCACATAGTCGTGAGGCCGGATCGCGCTCCTGATCTCCTCGCGCTGCAACGGTGGCTGCAAGCCGCGCCGCGTGGGGTCAGGGATCGGCACGGCCGAAATCAGGCGGCGGGTATAAGGATGCTGCGGATTGTCGAAAATAGCGCCGCGCGGCCCGATCTCGACGATTTCGCCGAGATACATCACGGCGACACGATGGCTCATCCGTTCGACGACGGCCATGTCGTGCGAGATGAACAGATAGGCAAGGCCGTGCTTCTCCTGTAGATCGAGCAGCAGGTTGGAGACCTGGGCCTTGACGGAAACGTCGAGTGCCGACACCGCCTCGTCGGCAATGATGAATTTAGGGTCGAGGGCCAGAGCCCTGGCGATGGAGATGCGCTGCCGCTGACCGCCCGAGAATTCGTGCGGATATCGGTTGGCCATTTCAGCCGCCAGACCGACCTGATCGAGCAGTTCGGCCACGCGCTCCTTCGCATCCCGCCTGCCCATCAGCCTGTGCGACAGCATGGGCTCTATGATAGCCGCGCCGACCGTCATGCGCGGGTTGAGCGAGGCGAAAGGATCCTGGAAGATGATCTGCGCCATGCGGCGCATGGCCCGTAGCTCTTTCGTTCCAGCCTTGGTCACGTCCTTGCCGTCGATGGCGACAGAACCGGCCGTCGCTTCGATGAGGCGCATGATCGTGCGCCCGGTCGTGGACTTGCCGCAGCCGGATTCGCCGACGAGCGAGAGCGTCTCGCCCGGACGAAGATCAAACGAAACGTCTTCGACGGCGTGGATGCGGCCGTTCGGAAGGTCGAAGCGCACGGCGAGATTGTCGACCTTGAGGATCGGCGCAACGCTCTGCGCCACCGGCTTCATCTCGCGGCCTTCCGAGGCTTCGCCGGTCTTTGCGTCGACTTCCGGAAAGCGCCTGGGTGCCTCGGCCTCGCCCATCGCGCCGAGGCGCGGGATCGAGGCCAGCAGCGACTTCGTATAGATTTCCTTGGGGGCCGCGAAAATGTCCTGGGTGACGCCGGTCTCGATCATGTCGCCGCGGAACATGACGACCGTGCGGTCGGCGACCTCGGCCACCACGCCCATGTCGTGCGTGATGAAGAGGACAGCCATATTCTCCTCGCGCTGCAATTCGCGGATGAGGTGAAGGATTTCGGCCTGGATGGTGACGTCGAGCGCCGTCGTCGGCTCGTCGGCAATCAGCAGCTTGGGGCGGCAGGCGAGCGCCATGGCGATCATCACGCGCTGGCGCATGCCGCCTGAGAATTTGTGCGGATATTCGTGGAGCCGTGTCTTTGCCGCCGGAATGCGCACGCGCTCCATCAACCGCAAGGCTTCGGCTTCGGCCGCCTTCCACGAGAGGTTCTGGTGCAGCACCAGCGCCTCGGCGATCTGGTTACCTATGGTGAAAACCGGGTTGAGCGACGTCATCGGCTCCTGGAAGATCATGCCGATGGAGCCGCCGCGAACCGAGCGCATCTCCGCTTCCGAAACAGCGAGAAGATCCTTGCCCGCGAGGTAGATCTTGCCTTCGCATCGCGCTTTCCCGGGAGGTAACAGGCGCATGGTCGACAGCGCCGTGACGCTCTTGCCCGATCCCGATTCGCCGACGATGGCGACCGTTTCTCCGGCGCTGACTTGCAGATTGATGTTGCGGATAACCGCGCGCCAGCCTTCGGCAGTCTTGAACGAGGTCGTCAGGTTTTCGATGGATAGAACCGGTTGGATCTTGTCGGCCATGATCAGCTCTCCTTTGCGAGGCGCGGATCGACCAGATCGCGCAGGCCGTCGCCGAGCAATTGCAGCGACAGGACGGAGAAGACGATGGCGAGGCCGGGAAAGACCATGAGCCAGGGTGCGTTATCCATGAACTCGCGGCCGGAGGCGAGCATAGTGCCCCAGGTCGGCATGTCTGAGGAGACGCCGACGCCGAGGAAGGAAAGGCTTGCTTCTGCCAGCATGGCGGAGGCGAAGACGAAGGTTGCCTGCACCAGAATGGGCGATGCCAGATTGAGCAGGACATGGCGGCAGAGGATCTGCCAGGTCGGCAGACCCATCGAGATGGCCGCCTCGATGTAGGGCAGCTCCCTCAGAACCAGGGTCGAGCCGCGAACGATGCGGGCGAGACGCGGCGCATAGGTGATGCCGAGCGCCAGGATGACGGTTACCAGCGACGGCCCGAGTGCCGCGACAAGCGCGATGGCAAGAAGAATGTCGGGAAACGACATCATGGCATCGAGCAGGCGTGAGATCGGCGCATCGAGCCTGCGAAAATATCCGGCGATAACGCCGAGAAACACGCCGATAACGGTAGAGATGCAGACCACGCCGAGGCTGACGAGCAGCGAGATGCGGCCCGCAAAAATAGCGCGAGAGAAGATGTCGCGGCCGAATTCGTCGGTGCCGAAGATATGGGCCATGGACGGTCCCTTCAGCTTGTTGACGATCGACAGCTTGTTCGGAGCGTAAGGCGCGATCCAGGGCGCGAAGATCGCAGCAAGGATGACGACAAGCAGAATAATGGCGCCGAACAGCATGGCGCGGTTGCCGAAGAGGCGCCGCAGGCTTGATGTAAATGGAAGGGTAAAAGAGCCGGCCGTCATAGGCGGACCCTCGGATCGACGAGAATATAGAGCATGTCGACGATGAAATTGATGAGCACGTAGATGGCCGCGACCACCAGGAGCGCACCCTGGATCACCGGATAGTCGCGCCGCAGGACCGCGGAAACGACCAGATTGCCGACACCAGGCAGGCCGAAGACGGTTTCGGTCACCACCGCGCCGGCAACCAGCATGGCGATGGATAGGCCGATCACGGTGATGATCGGGATCATCGCGTTCTTCAATGCGTGCTTCAGGATGACGCGGCTTTCGCTCGCCCCTTTGGCGCGGGCCGTGCGCACATAGTCGTCGCCGAGCACGTCGAGCATGGCAGCCCGGGTGAAGCGCGTGATCATCGCGGAATTGACGACGCCCAGAGTGATCGCCGGCAAGATGAGGTGGTGTAGGCGCTCGAGGAAATCGGTGTCGGGGCCACCATAACCAGAGGCCGGGAACCAGCCCTGTCCGACCGCCAGGATCTGGATTAGCATCAGGCCGAGCCAGAAACTCGGCACGCTCGCCGCCACCATGGTGAGTACGACGACGATCTGATCGAAGATCGTTCCCCGCTTGACCGCCGAGATGATCCCGACGGGAAGCGCGATCGCCGTGGCGATCAGAATGGAGAACAGCGTCAGGAAGAAGGTCGGCTCGGCGCGCGCGGCCAGCGCCTGCGTGACCGGCTGGTTGAGAAAGATCGATTGCCCGAGGTCGCCCTTCAACAGGCCCAATACGAACTGGACGTATTGAACAAGCAACGGCGCATCGAGCCCCATCTTGGCCCGCAATTGCGCAATGTCCTGCGGCGTGGCGTCGGCCCCGAGCATGACGGCCGCCGGATCGCCCGGGGTGACCCGGACGATGACGAAGACAACCGTCACGACAAGCGCGAGCACAATCACCATGCCTCCGAGACGTCTCAAAAGCGCCTGGGCGATCTTTGCCATGTGCTTTAAGCCTTATTTCTTCGGGGTGACGTTCCAGAAATGCGGCCAATAGGTCGGCGTATAGCCTGATATCGACGCGGAAATACCCGAAAGGGCATTGAAGTTGCCGACCTTGTAGAGAGGCGCATCGTCGTAGATCACGGTCTGGATCCCTTCCCATGCCTTCTGCTTCGCGTCGTCGCTCGTCGCGTCCATATAGGCTGAAACAGCCTTGGTCTTCTGGTCGGAGACATACCAGCCCGGATAGCTGTCCGTAATCGTGTTGATCGTCGTCGGATCGCCGGGAAAGTTGGAATGGGTGATGAAGATGTCCCATTCCTTGGGATCGGCGCGGCGGGTGGTCAGCGTCGCCCAGTCGACGACCTGCATGTCGACCTTGAAGCCGGCGGCTTCCAGATAGGCCTTGGCGACCTCGCCGATCTTGTAGTGGAATTCATATTGACGGCTGGTCAAAAGCCGCAGCGGCGTGCCGTCATATTCGGCATCCTTCAGCAGCTTTGCTGCCGTGTCGGGATCGCCTTCACCGTAGCGAACAACACCGGCGTCGGTATGCCAGAACGATCCCTTCGGGAAGAAGGCGCCGTCGACGCTGAAGAAGCGCTGGTCGTTGAAGGCGGCAAGCATCATGTCGGAGGAATTCAGTGCTGCCTGCACCGCCTGGCGCAGCGGCTTCTTCACCAGCAGGCCTTGCTTCATGTTCATGTTGAGCGATACCCAGCCGGCATCCTCGAAGATGACAGGCTTGGCGTTGCCGCTCTTTTCGATGCGCTCATAGGCACTGACGGGCAGGGAGTCGGCAAAATCGAACTGTCCGGAGATCAGGCCTTCGACGCGGGTATTGGCGTCCGGCACAGGCACGAAACGGATTTCCTTGGCGATGGCCTCGCGCTTGCCGGCGTAGTTATTCGGCTCGCCTTCGGGCGACTTGTAGCCATCGAAGCGCACGAGCTGCGTATACTGGTCGGGCTTGCGCTCCTTGAGCATATAGGGGCCGGTGCCGACGAAATCGGTAAGGGTATCGGCGACCTTTTCAGAGGGCATAATGATCGAGGACTGGGATAGAGTGGCCAGCAGCGGCGCATAGCGCGACTTGAGCTTGACGATCACGGCGTGATCGCCGTCGGCCGTCAGGCTGTCGATGATCGTGGCAACCTGCTTGCCCTTGGAGTTGACGTTCATCCAGCGCTTCAGCGAGGCAACGACATCCTTGGAGTCGAAGTCGCTGCCATCATGGAACTTGACGCCTTCGCGCAGCGGAATGCGGTAGGTGAGGCCGTCGTCGGAAATCGTCGGCATGGCAGCCGCCAGCAGCGGAACGGACTTCCACTGGGCGTCATAGGTATAGAGCGTCTCGAAAATATGCTGGTCGACCGTCAGCACGATGTCGGTCGGCGTCTGCATGGCGTCGAGGGTCGGCAATTCGCCGATGGTTGCGACGGTCAAGACCCCATCCGAGGTCTGGGCGATCGCCAGATTGCTGGTGCCGGCAAGCATGGCCAGCGTGATCAGAACAAATGCGCTTTTCATCATCATCCCCTTTTTGCCGCCCTTCGGGCGTGTTCCCTATGTTCGTTAGTCGGCATGCCTGCGGCCGGTTCCCGTCCGGCCCGATTTCAACCTTCGAGGCCCAACGGATCGGCGACGCGTGGCCAAAGCTCGAGGCTTGCCTTGCGGTAGGGCGTCGTTGCCGGATCTGTCGGGTAGGAGGTCGGTGCGGCGATGTAGACGATCTCCGAGGAGATCGGCTGGAATCCCGCGTGAAAATGATTGGTCGACTTCACGAGCAGAAAAGATTTGCCGGAGAAATCGATACCCTGATTGGAAAAGATGTCCGGCTCGTAGGTCTGCGTCCGGCTGGAAATCAGTATGATGTCGATCGACGTGCCGACAGGGCGCACGACAGCCGCGCTGCCGAGCGTGACGCGGCTGTTGCGAAAACTCTGCCAGCCGGCGTCGAAGACACGCTCGACCGTGACATTGAGGTCGAGCGGCTCGCCGCCCTGCGGACCGGATTTTCCGCCGACGCGAAGATCAAGCTGCGCCCCTTCGCCGGCCGCATGGCAGAACGATACGGCGATCGGATCCCAGATCGTCGCGACACCGATATTGTCAAAGCCGCGCTCGATCATCCGGCGCAGAATGTGGGTGGCATCGCCTGCCACACCGCCGCCGGGATTGTCCCAGACATCGGCGACGACGACGGGCGTTTCCGGGTGGGTCGCGCGCAGCTCGATGCTGCGGTCGAGCCCGGTCTCGGTGTCGAACATCGGCATCGCCACCCGCTTGCGCAGGCCGTAGAGTTCATGACCGAGCGATTGCGCAAGTGCATCCCCTTTGGCTTCGTCATTGTCGGTAACGACGACAATACGCGTGCCCATATCAGGCACGTCGCCGGCCATGAAGCCGTGAATGACTGATATCGACAGGATGCCATCCTTGCCTTCCATCGCCTTCAGGCGATCGACGAAGGAGCGCATCGGCTCCTGGCTGGTCGGGTAAATGGTGATCATGCGGCAGTCGAAGGTCGAGATCGCCGGCTTGATCTCGCCGCGCAGCGTCCGCAGGGCCAGTTCGACGACATGCTCGCCACGCTGCTCGAAATCCGTGTGCGGAAATTCCAGAAAGGTTGCCATGATGTCGAGATTGGCGACGCGCTGGGCGGTCAGGTGGCTATGTGGATCGAATTCGGCAGCGACAAGCACATCCGGCCCGACGATGGCGCGAACCCGCGACAGGAAATCGCCTTCCGGGTCGTCATAGCCTTGCGCGACCATGGCGCCATGTAGTCCGAGGACCACGGCGTTGACGGGCAGCGCCGCCTTCAGTTCGCCAAGAATCTGATCACGCAGCGTCTCATAGGTCTGCCGCTGGATCAGGCCTGCCGGCTCGGCCCAGCAGGACGTGCCTTCGATGACAGTGAAGCCTTCCGCGCGGCCGCGACGGCGCAGGATCGGAACGACGGAGGAGCACAGGGTCGGCGTATCGGGATGCTCGCCCGGTCCGGCATAGAAGGCTGCCTTGAAGGCGTGCATGTCCGTCGGGACAGGCGAAAAGGTGTTCGTCTCGGTGGCAAGCGAGGCTGTGAAAATGCGCATTAGTGACGATCCGAACTCGTTTTCGTCCTGGGGCGCGAGGGCAGGCAGCGGCCTGACTTCGCATATGGCGTACCGCGACACCCCGCGATCGATTGCATGGTCATGGCTGACACGCACCCGTGACGGCCACCTGTGTTTTGTAAGGAGCTTGTAGCTGTGCTGTTCACCCGGTCGACCGCTCAAAGTGTAATTTATTTTCTTAATGATGCGGTTTTCGCCGCCGATGTCAACGTGGCGAGTGTAAAATCATGCCACATCATGTAAATTATTTTCGTGATCTGGCGTTTGTGAAAACACTTTTCAGCATGAAAATCTTTCCTTGGGAGGCTTGGCGACATTCATCGGCGATATGATCTTGGATGGCAGATCTGCCATCGTCACTCGGAATTGGTGAGCGTCTTCAATATGAAGCGGGGATCGGCGTGTTCGCTTTGGTCCGCGTATTCCACGGTTGTGATTGCCTTTATTGGGCACGATTTTTCAGCCGCCGCCTCATCGCATCCGGCCGCGGATCCGTTCATAAATGCCCGGGATCAGCCTCTATTTACATCGATGCGATGGCTGAAAATTAGTGTGAACCGATAAACGCTGGCTGCATGGGCGCCGCGACATCGGCGACGTGCCCATAGCTTCGCTTCAAAGCGAAGCAGGACCTATGGAATGGCCGGGCAATCTCTTGCAAGTTCAACGTCTGAACCAGAGCCGCTGATCTCAGTGGCCGGGTTTTCAGCCTGGCATGGCTCTGGAATAGGCGGCCAGGATAAATCGTTCCGCCTGATATAGATACTTCTCCAGCTTTTCGGCAGCACTCGCTGCCGCACCCTCTTCAAGATGGGACAGAATGATGGCGTTCTGAGCCACGTAGGGGCCATGCAGATATTCCGGATCACGTATCAAGCCGAAAACGAGACGCAGCTCGAGCGAGATCTGCGCATAAAAGGCGGAAAGCCGAGGGCTATCCGCAAGCTCGACGATAGCGGCGTGAAAGGCAATATCCGCACTGCCGACGCTCAGCCATTCACCGGCGTCACGATGCCGGATCGCCGCGTCGACAGCCTCGCGCATCTTGCCGACACTGGGATGGCGATGGTGCGCGCCCGCAAGCGCGGAACACTCGATAAGGCGGCGGATATGGAAAATATCGATGATCGTCGATATGCTTGGTGTGGTGACAAATACGCCGCGATTGGCTTCATGACGCAGCACGCCGTCCTTCGTCAGCAGCCGAAAGACCTCGCGCAGCGTATTGCGTGAAATCTGCAATTCTTCGCACAAGGTCGCCTCGGAAAGATGGCTGCCTGGCGACAAGGCTCCGGAGATCACCTGATCCCTGATGCGCGCAGCAGTTACTTCCGCCACCGTCTGGCCGGCCTCCGTAACCTGTGCGCCTGGCGGCGGCTCAAGACTCGCAAGATTTGTCTGCTTCATTTGGTCCCCTCGCGCTCGCAGTTGCTGGGGAGCGACCGCGAGCCTAATCCTGCGCTTTCCGTCAAGCTATGAGTCGCTTTACAAACCTGCAAGCTGATGGAAATGCGCGCGCCGTTGGATGATCTTGCATAAGCCCGCACCAAATTCCAGCTTGCAGTATGAAAATTGTTCAACAATATAGACCAGATTGTCGTTTGATGTTATCCCGTGCCCTAACAAAAATAATGGGAACGCCTCGCGGAAATGAGCATTAGACATTTGGCTTTTGAAAACGATGTCGTGGGGTTTCCACCCTTAGACGGCAGGGAGTTTTGACGTGCTGACATGCGATCTCAACGGTGGTCTCGGTGCGGGCTTCGGCGTCGCGATGCCGCAGGGCGATGTCAATGCTGAGGTGAGCGCATGACGATCGCAAAGGACCCGGCCAGGTCGCTTCTCTCTGTTTCAGATTTGACGGTGCGTTTCGGCGAAAGCCGTGTGGTGGAGGGTCTTTCTTTCTCCGTGGCGCCGGGCAAAACAGTCGCGGTCGTGGGTGAATCCGGCTCCGGGAAATCGGTCACGTCGCTTTCGATCATGCGGCTTGCCGACATGATGGGCGCGCGGTTCGAGAGCGGCAGCATCGTCTTCAACGGCAAGGACCTGCTCAAGGTTTCGCAAAAGGAGGTCCGCTCCATCCGCGGCAAGGAGATCGCCATGATCTTCCAGGAGCCGATGACCTCGCTCAACCCCGTCTTCACGATCGGCGATCAGATCTGCGAGGTCCTTTTGCTCCATGAAAACATGAGCAAATCCGCGGCAACGGCCGAAGCGCAGCGCCTTCTCGAAATGGTCCGCCTGCCGGATGCCGAGGCGCTGCTCAGGCGTTATCCCCATCAGCTCTCCGGCGGCATGCGCCAGCGCGTCATGATCGCCATGGCGCTTGCCTGCCGTCCCAAGCTGCTGATCGCCGATGAGCCGACGACCGCGCTCGACGTGACCATCCAGGCGCAGATCCTCAACATCATGCGAGACCTGCAGAAGGACCTCGGCATGGGCATGATCTTCATCACACACGACATGGGCGTGGTCGCCGAAATGGCCGACGACGTGGTTGTCATGTGGAAGGGCAAGAAGGTCGAGGAAGGCCCGGTCCGCGAGATCTTCGCCAATCCGAAGCATCCCTATACGCGCACCCTGCTTGCAGCAGTGCCGAAGCTCGGCAGCATGGCGGGAGAGGATTTTCCCAAACGCCTGCCGCTGACCGTTCTCGAGAACGGCGAGCCGAAAATCGTCGGCGAGGAACGGGTGCAGAATACCGCCCGCTACGACGTGCCACCGCTGCTGTCCGTGCGCGACCTATTCGTGCGCTTCGATATCCGCAAGAATCTGTTCGGTCAGGTCACGCATCGATGCAGCGCCGTCCAGAAGGTCGGCTTCGACATTCATCCGGGCGAAACCCTGGCACTGGTCGGTGAATCCGGCTCCGGCAAATCGACGATCGGCCGCACGATCCAGCAATTGCAGAAGGCGCTGTCCGGCGAGATTTCCTTCAACGGCAAGAGCTTTGCCGCGATGTCGGCGGCAGAGCGCTTCCGCTTGCGCAGGGACGTCCAGTATATTTTTCAGGATCCCTTCGCCTCGCTCGATCCGCGCAAGACGGTCGGATTCTCGATCGCGGAACCGATCAATACGCATGGGATCATCTCCGGCACGAAGGAGGTCCGCCGCAGGGTGGACGAGCTTCTGGAGCGCGTCGGCCTGACATCGGCGCATGCGGAGCGCTATCCGCATGAATTCTCCGGTGGCCAGCGTCAGCGCGTCTGCATCGCCCGCGCGCTTGCCTCCGATCCCAAGCTCATCATCGCCGACGAGGCGCTTTCGGCGCTCGACGTGTCGATCCAGGCGCAGATCATCAATCTATTCATGGATTTGCAGGCCGAGCGCGGACTTGCCTACCTGTTCATCAGCCACGACATGGCCGTGGTGGAAAAGATCAGCCACCGGGTTGCCGTGCTCTATCTCGGGCAAATCATGGAAATGGGTAGCCGGCGGCAGGTCTTCGAAACACCGATGCACGATTACACCCGCCGACTGCTGTCAGCCGTGCCGGTCGCCGATCCGACGATCGAGCGCAAGACCGCGCTGATCGAGGGCGAAATCCCAAATCCCGTTCGCCGCGTCGGCGACGAGCCACCGATCCTCGCGCGCGAGGAAATCAATTTGGGCCACTTTATCGCTAGAAGCGCCTGAACAACTTTGAGCTACAGCAACGATCTGAAGAGGAAGCAGATTCAATGAAAAAGATGAAATGGGGACTGAAAACTGCTCTGACAGCGCTTGCCTTGTCGAGCGTTGCCGTCAGCGCCGCGCCGGCGCTTGCTGCGGGCAAGATGACGGTCGCGTCACCGCAGGATCCCGGCAGCTGGGATCCGATCGACACGTTTCTGGTCGCCTGGGCTGCCGTATCGACCAATATCTTCGACGGCCTGACCTATCGCGGCCCGGATCTCAAGCTGGTACCTGGCCTTGCCGAATCCTGGGAAGAGCTGGATCAGGGCAAGCGCATCCGCTTCAAGCTGCGCCACGATGTCAAATTCCATGACGGCGAGCCCTTCAATGCCGAAGCGGTGAAGTTCACCTTCGATCGCCTGCTCGGCGAGCAGGGCGCCAAGGGGCCGCAGCGCTCCAACTACACCGCGATCGAAAGCGTCGACGACATCGACGACTATACTGTCGATATGAAGCTGAAGGCGCCCGATCCGGTGCTGCTGACGAAGCTTGCCGGCTATGGCGCGATGATTGTCCCGCCCAAATACATCAAGGAAAAGGGCGAGGACTATTTCAACCTCAACCCCGTCGGCACCGGCGCCTTCAAATTCGTCTCCTATACGCCGAAGGTGAACATCAAGCTGGAGGCCAACCCGGATTATTGGGGTGGTGCGCCGAAGATTTCCGAGCTCGAATATCGCTTCATCAGCGAACCTGCGACGGCCGTTGCCGAACTTCAGGCCGGCCGCGTTGATCTCGTCATTCCGCCGACCATCCCGATCGGCATGCTCCCAGTCATCCAGGGCGATTCCAAGCTGGAAATCGCCAGCGTTCCCGGCCCGACGGTCGATGCGCTGCGCTTCAATACCCGCGACGGCATCACGGCCGATCCGCGCGTGCGCAAGGCCATTATCATGGCCGTCGACCGGGCGACGATCGTCAAGTCGATCCTTGCGGGACAGGGAACCGAGATCGTCAGCTTCCAGAATGCTTTGTCCTTCGGCTACGATCCCGACCTGAAGCCGCTTGCCTACGATCCGGAAGGTGCCAAGAAGCTGCTGGCCGAAGCCGGCGTGAAGCCTGGCGCGGCGATCCAGATCGACATTCGCGGCAATGATGCGACCATGAACGAAGTGGCGCAGGTGGTGGCGAGCTACCTGCAGATGGTCGGCCTCACCGCCACCCTCAAGCCCTATGAGACCAATGTTCTGCTGAACGACATCATCCCGCAGGGCAAGACCGGCGCGATGTTCCAGCAGAAATGGGGCGGCTGGACCTTCGACTACGATAATACCGCCTATTCGATGTATCACTCCGGCGAAAAGTGGAATCCTTACGAAAAGGATGCGGCGCTGGACAAGCTGTTGGAATCTCAGCGCCCGCTCACCGACCGCGCTGAGCGCGGGAAAGTCCTCAAGGACATCGGCAAATATGTAGCCGACAAAGCGCTGGAGTTGCCACTCTATAATACCAATGCGATCTATGGCGTCAGCAAGCGGGTGAAGGGCTTCGTGCCCGCACCGGACACCCGCATCAAGCTGAACGAGGTCACAGTCGAATAATCGCGAAGCGTGACGCCGCCGGATCAGCTGGCGGCGTCCACCCAGGAACTTTCGGGGAAAGAACGTGGCCGGTTTTCTCATCAAGCGATTGCTGCAGGCGATTTTCGTCGTGATCGCCATTACGCTTCTCGTCTCATTCGCCATCCGCCTCACCGGCGACCCAGCGTTGATGATGTTTCAGGGCGGCGGCAGCATGACGGAAGACGATCTGGCGCGCATCCGCGCGGCGCTGGGAACCGACCGGCCGTTCATTGTCCAATATCTGACCTTCCTGAAGGGTCTGCTGACGCTGGATTTCGGTCGCAGCTTCACGGGCGGAACGCCCGTCTCGCGCTTGATAGCCGATGCCCTGCCCGCCACCTTGCTGCTCGCCTTCATCTCCATGGTGATATCGATCGCGCTCTCCATCCCGCTCGGTATCAAGGCCGCGACGGCGCGCGGCAAGACCGCGGACCAGATCATCCGTGTCCTCTCGCTGCTTGGCCTGTCGTTTCCGAATTTCTGGCTGGCGCTCATGATGGTCCTGCTGTTTTCGATCACCCTCGGCTGGCTGCCGCCGAGCGGCATGGTCGGGATTTCGAGCTATGTCATGCCGGCCGTGACCATGGCCGTCATCCTGACGGCGACGAATGTGCGGCTGGTGCGCACCGCCATGTTGGAGACGCTGCAGTCGCAATACATCATGGTCGCGCGCGCCAAGGGCCTTAGCGAGAGCAAGGTGCTTTACAAGCATGCGCTGCGCAATTGCGCCATTCCGCTGATCACCTATTTCGGCATCCAGTTCGGCGGGTTGCTGGGCGGCATCGTCGTCATCGAGCGCGTCTTCAACTGGCCCGGCCTCGGAACACTGGCCTTCGACGCAGTTGCCGCCCGCGACTATCCGGTGCTGCAGGGCGTCATCACGGTGCTCGCCTTGTTCATTGTCGGCGTCAATCTTCTGGTCGATATCGCATACGGGCTTGTCGATCCCCGTATCCGCACGGAGTAACCGCCCATGGCCGCCACGACCTCTAGCCGTTCGCGCTTCTCCAGCTTCGAATTCATATTCGGCGCGTCGCTGACTGTTATCATCTGCCTTGCCGCTCTTTTCTCGGACGTGCTCTTTCCCGGCGGCGCGGAGAAGATCGATCTGCTGGCCCGGCTCGCCCGGCCCTTTGCCAACCTGGCCCATCCGTTCGGCACCGATCCGCTCGGGCGCGATGTTCTTGCCCGTGTCGTCGCCGGCGGCAGAATATCCCTGCTGGTCGGTCTCACCTCCGTGATCGGCGGCGTCGTTTTCGGCGTGCTGGTGGGTCTTGCTGCCGGCTACTATCGCGGCGTCTGGGACATGATCCTCATGCGCTTCGCCGATATCCAGCTCGCCATGCCCTTCATCCTGCTGGCGATCACCTTCATCGCCATCGTCGGCGGCAGCCTCACCAACACGATCATCCTCCTGATCGTGTCGCAGTGGGTGCAATATGCCCGGCTCGTGCGCGGTTCGGTGCTGAGCCTGCGCGAGCGCGAATTCATCCTCTCGGCACGCGCCATCGGCGTTAAGGATTGGCGCATCATCTTCCAGCACCTGCTGCCCAATCTCATCGGCCCGGTGATCGTGCTGATGACGCTGAACATCGCCAACAATATCCTCCTGGAAAGCAGCCTCACCTTCCTCGGCCTTGGTGTCGATCCGACCATCCCGAGCTGGGGCGGCATGCTAGCGGACGGACGCACCTATCTGCAGACGGCCTGGTGGGTCAGCCTTTTCCCCGGCCTTGCCATCCTGCTCACGGTGCTCGGCCTCAATCTACTGGGTGACTGGCTGCGAGACAGCCTCGACCCGACAGGCAGAACGACAAGGTAAGACATCATGACCGTGATTTTCGAAAGAGGCTTTGAGCGCACACTTTCGCGGCTCGTCGCGGACGCAAAACCAGGTCAGAATATAGAGGCCTGGACCTTCGACGACCGGCAAAGCCGCCGTGAGGCGGAAATAACACTCGCCGAGAAGGGCGTGCGCGCGCGCATCCGCAGCGCCTACAAGCCGCTGCTTCATGCCTTTCTGGAAGAGATCAGTCTCGAGGGTGTCGAAGCGATCGAGATTCACTATCCCGTACACCCCAATGCTCCGGAAAACCGCTTCCGGTTGGAGGCGTATCCGCTTGCGGCCATGGTGGGGGATCGCAAGATCGACTTTATCGCGCGAAGCGATGGCGAGTTTCACTATGACGTTCTGCTGAAAACTGCCGCCGATGGCGAGCGTCTTGTGAAGGTTCTGGTGCCCAATCGGGTGCATATCGACGCTGCGGGCGAAACGAGTGTCTCTCCGACCGGCTGGTTCATCGCGGAGGATGGTGCCGCGGGCGCGCACTTCACCACGGACTACCAAACGCTTTTCGAAGACGCCATCGAGGCGGTGACCCACCATGAGTGGGGCACGGCGGAACCTTATTTCGGGGAGCTCAATATCCGCGTCGCCCTGCCGGCCACGGATGAAGCCTTACCGGTCGGTGATGAAGTCATGAGCCTCAGGGAAGCGCTGCATGAGGATTTTTACTTCTCGCTGCTCGAATTCTTCCAGAAGAAGTCCGGCCGGCCGCTCGGCGACCGTGGGCTGAAGCCGGGTCAGATCGTTCCGGAAATCATTCAGTCCTCGGGAGATATCTCGATAAGGATCGAAACGCGGCCGCTTTCCTCGGGCTTTTCAGATGGCGCGCAACAGCAGATCGAGGCGGCTCAGGAACCCTTGGCGGCGCAACAGATCGAAACCGAGCTTGCGGCGGTCGGCGGCTTGTCATTTGAGGCTGCCACGCGCTCCCGCCGCATGGTGAGAGCACGGTACATTGAGGGCAACGACGCCGCTGTGATGATCAGCGGCGGACAGCACGCCAACGAGACCACAGGGGGCGCCGGTGCGCTGCGCGCCGCCCGGCGGCTTGCCGGACTGGAAGGCGCCCACTTCACCGTTTCTCCGCTGGAAAACCCGGACGGATATGCGCTGCACCAGCGGCTGCGCAAAGATAATCCGCGCCATATGCACCATGCCGCGCGCTATACCGCCCTGGGCGACGACCTGGAGTACCGCACGCCGGCGAATGCTAGTCCGCATCTCTACGAGAAGGAAATCCGCTTCCAGGCGGAAAGGCTCAGCGGCGCGTTGCTGCATGTCAATCTGCACGGCTACCCCTCGCATGAGTGGACGCGTCCGCTGTCCGGCTATGTGCCGCGCAACTTCGCCATGTGGACGCTGCCGAAAGGCTTTTTCCTGATTGCCCGCTATCATGCCGGTTGGGAGGTTCAAGCCGAACAGCTTCTGGATAAGGTCACCAAGCACCTCAACACCATCCCCGGGCTGCTGGACTACAACAACCGTCAAATCGCCCTCTATGAAATTCATGCCGGCGAAACGGGCTTTCGCATCATCAACGGCTTCCCGTGCCTTGCCAGTGTCGATGATCGCCATACCGTGCCGATGACGCTGATCACCGAATATCCGGACGAGACCATTTATGGTGTGGCGTTTGTCGCCGGTCATACCGCACAGATGGAAACCGTGCTTTCGGCGTACAGCGCCTGGCAGGGGATCATGGCCGTGAGCTGACCAGGTGCCATGTTTACGATGAGCGGGGATGGCTTTGCGCGCTCGCGCCCGCAAGAGCCATTGCACAATTGACTAGCCGTCTCACGTGTCCTGTAAATCTCTGACCGTGGCGGCGTCGGTTAGCCGGCGTCCATTTGTGTCGAACAGGCAGACCCGCTCCGCCCGCGGCTGCAGCCAGATAGTGTCGTCGGGCTCAATGGTGAGCCGTTCGTGGAATACAGTCACGATTGTTTGTTCACCCACCGTCGCCGTCACCTGTGTTTCCGGGCCTAGCGGCTCGACGACCACCACGCGGGCCGGAATGCCTATGCCCGTCGGCGAGATGGTGAAGTATTCAGGCCGGATGCCATAGACCGCCTCCGTGCCGCTGGGCCTTGAAACGCCGTCGGGTAGCGGCAACAGGGTGCCGTCGTTCATCCTGAACATCGGCTGGCCACCGTCGCCGTCGAAGCGTCCCTTCAGCAGGTTCATCGACGGAGAGCCGATGAACTCGGCGACGAACATGCTCTGCGGATTGTCGTAGAGCTCGAGCGGTCGACCGATCTGCTCGATGCGGCCGCCATTCATGACAACGATGCGATCGGCCATGGTCATCGCCTCGACCTGATCATGCGTGACATAGATGGTCGTCGTGGCAAGGCGGCGATGCAGGCTCTTGATTTCGGCGCGCATGGCAACCCGGAGCTTCGCGTCGAGGTTGGACAAGGGCTCGTCGAACAGGAAGACCTGCGGATTGCGAACGATCGAGCGGCCCATGGCAACGCGCTGGCGCTGGCCGCCGGAAAGCTGGCGCGGATAACGCCCGAGCAGCTCGGTGAGGCCAAGAATTTGCGCCGCCTGCGCCACGCGCTTCTGCTTTTCCTCCTTCGGCGCGCCGGCAAGCGTCAGCGAAAAGGCCATGTTCTCGGCAACCGTCATATGCGGATAAAGCGCATAGTTCTGGAACACCATGGAGATATCGCGCTCCTTGGGCGGCAGATGGTTGACGACGCGGCCGCCGATGCTGATCGTGCCGCCGCTGATGTCTTCGAGGCCAGCGATCATCCTGAGCAAGGTGGATTTGCCGCAGCCGGACGGGCCGACGAGGACGACGAACTCGCCGTCGGCGATATCGGTGGATACGCCGTGGAGAACCTCCACGGCGCCGTAGGCCTTGCGGGCCTTATCTATGGTGACAGTCGCCATCAAACCCCTCCGATCCGGATTTCGTTGGACGACAGGGCGCCTTCATGGACCAGCAGCCCGACGCCGCCATCACGGAAGGCATCAACGGATGCATCCTCTGCCGTGAGTGATACCCCATCGGCCTCGAATGTGATGCGGGCGCCCTGCGCTGTGACCTTCATCGCAATGTGCTTCTCGAATTCGGTCTTGAATTCGGTCTCGGCGAGCACCTTCGTGTCCTCGTCGCGCACCCTGACGATCTGCATCTTGCCATCGCGCGTGACGCGGGCGCCGTAGTAGCGGCGCAGCCCTTGCGCGCGCACGGCGAGACCGCCGTAATTGCCGAGATGGATCATCACCTGGCCGGATGCCTGGTAGTCGGTCCACTGCCGCGTGCCGTGGATGATGATGCCTTCGCCGCGATTCTGCGCGATACGGAAGGCTGCCGGAAAGCGCTTGGAGAAGAAGCTTGCACCATTGACCCAGGCCATGCGCCAGAAATCGCCGTCGCCGGCCGGGCGCTTGAGCGTGAGGTTCGGTGCGCCATCCCAGCCTATATAGTCGACGATCAGCCGGCCATCGGCACGTTTGCCGGTGCCGGTCACCAGGATGCCAAGCTCGGCGATCGGCTGGCCTCCCGTGTCGGGGAGGATCCATTCGAGCAGGGCTTCGACGCCCGGTTCGATCTTCACCGGCGTGGAGTCGATGTCGCGGAGCTGGTCGTGTTCATCATAGACCCGGATGCGCAGCCGCGCCGCGACCGCGCCGCGATTGCGCGTATCACCCTTGATACGCGCCTTTACCTTCTGGCCCGAATAGACGAGCGGCGTCGCCATCAGGTCGTAGGTCCGCATATCAAGCATTTCGCGGGGCGAGAAGGTCGGGGTCGTCACGACGACAGCCTGTGACGGGCCTAGCGCCTCGTAGTCGACAGTCAGCGCGCGGCCACCTTCGAACTCGACATTGCCGACACGGACGGCACTTGCGGCATCGAGACCGCCCAATACGCGGAAGCCCTGCTGGCTGCCGGGAAGCGAGAAGTGAAACTGCGCGCCGTTCTTTGGCGCCTCAAGGGATGGGCGGCCCGCCAGCTGCAGGCCGAGATTGGCCAGAAAATAGGTCTGGCGGACGGCGTCGTTGATGGAATTGCCGCCATCAGCCGACGAGATCAGCATCCGGTCGGCGATCGGGCCGCGAAAATCCGGACCTTCCGAAAGCCCGTCGAGCCCGTTCATGATGCCGAGCAGGCAGCCGACATTGCCGGCGTTGCAGTCGGTATCCCAGCCCGATGTGTTGACGATCATCTGCGCCTTCTGGAAGTCATCCGGCGCATAGAGCACCGACATGATCATCAGCGCGTGATTGGGCACGACATGGCAGTTGCCAGGATATTTGTCGTAGCCGTATTTGTCCTGGATCTTCTGGCGTGTGTCGTGCCAATCCGGGTGAGCCTTATGCCACTCCCTTATGTCGGCGATCAGCCTGGCGATCAGGCTCTCCTTGGGAATTTGCTTCAGGCCTGTATCGATCAGGTGATCGATGTCGGAAGAACCGAACGCCTCGGCCTCCATCGCGGCCCACAGCATGGCGGCGTAGACGGATTCGCCGTCATGGCTGACCTTGCCGGCTTGTTCAGCAAGCCTGGCCGCCAGTTCCGGCTGGCTGGGCGCCACCATGGCCCAGCCGTCGATGAAGATCTGCGCCCCGATCTGTTCGGCAACAGCCTGGCCATTGGTGGCGGTCGAGCCGGAATGCGGCGCGGGCACGCCCTTCTTGAGATTGAGCCAGGCGGTGTGTTCGGTGGAATTGCCGTTGCCGCCCCACCAGAGGATCGCCCGTTCCTCAACGATGTAGTTGAGCCAGGCCTTGCCGATCTCCTCAGCCGAGAGGTCGGGCTTGATACCATAATCTTCAAGGGCGCGGATGAAGGTGAAGGTGCCGGCCACATCGTCGTCGGTCACGACAAGCGGTTGGTTCAAGCGCTCATGCACGTAATACTCGATCGGGCCGAGTTCCTCCATGATCTTCTGGTAGGTCCATCCCTCGAAAGGACGGCCCAGATAGACGCCGATGAGTTTGCCCAGGACGCCGGCATAGACGCGTTCGAGATAGTCGTTCGGAAGTTGCATCATTCACTCCATGTATTCGTGGAAATTCATTCAACCCTTGACCGAGCCGCCAGCCATGCCCTCGATGAAGCGCTTCTGCATGAAGACGAAGAGGGCAACGACAGGCACGACGATGATGAGGGCGGCGGCCATGATCTCGCCCCAGTCGGAGCTGTACTGGCCGGACAGCAGGTAGAAGGCGATGACGGCGGTCACGTTCTCCTGTTTCTGCAGGAACGTCGTGGCGATCAGAAACTCGTTCCAGGAATTCAGCCCGATGATCAGAGCCACGGTGAGGATGCCGGGCGAGACGATCGGCAGCATCACCCGCCAGAAGACCTGCCAGTGCGTGGCGCCGTCGACGATCGCGGCCTCCTCAAGCTCCTTGGGCACCGCGATGAAATAGGTCCTGAGCAGCATCACCGCAAAGGGGCTGTAAAGTGCTGTGTAGATCAGCGCCACGCCGAAGACGTTGTTGATGAGGCCAAGCTTGGCGAAACCGAAATAGAGCGGGAAAATGTAGAGCTGGATCGGCGCCGTCGTGGTCGCCAGCAGATAAAAGGTAAAGATCTTCCAACTTTTGATCTTGCGGCGCGCGAGCACATAGGCAGTCAGCGACGACGTCGAGCAGACGAGCGCGATGGTCGTGCCAGACACGATCAGCGAATTGACGAAAGTCTTCGAGAATTTCGCGTGGTTCCAGGCATTGGCGAAGTTCTGCCAGCGGATGGGCTGCGGCAGGCCGAGCGGGTTCTGAACGATCTGGGCTGCCGGTTTCAGCGAATTGAGCACCAGAAGCGCGATCGGAAACAATGCGATGAAGGCGAAGAGACCCAGAAGGATGTAGCAGATCCAGAGGGTCAGGCGGCTTTCGACAAGCCTCATTGCTCGCCCTCCTTGGTTTGGATGCGAACATAGAAGAACGTGCCGACCAGTCCGAACAGGCTGATGACCAGCGCCGCGGCTGCCGCCTGCCCGACGTTCAGATCATAGAAGGCCTTGCGATAGGCGAGCGTCGAAAGCAGTTCGCTCGAAAAGGCCGGGCCGCCCTGCGTGAGGATATAGACGAAATCGAAGGCGAGGAGCGACCAGATGACCGTCATGATCATCAGCAGCATGATGGTCGGCTTGATGCCGGGAAGCAGCACGTAGCGCATCATCTGGAAATAGGTAGCGCCTTCGATACGGGCGGCCTCGATCTGCTCTTGTGGCACCTGACGGAGCGCTGCGAAAAAGATCACGCAGAGAAAACCCCACCAATGCCAGAGGTCGACGGTCGCGACGCCGAAGAGCGCGATAGGCGGCTGGGTCAATGGATTGGGGATCGGCAGCCCATATTTCTTGAGAAGGCCGAATACGCCGGTAACCGGGCTATAGATCATGCCCTGCCAGACGCGCGCCGTAATCGCCGTGGCAATGACTACAGGCAGGAAATAGACGACTTGAAAGAAGTTGCTGCCGCGGCGCACGACAAGCAGCATCGAGGCTGCCAACAATCCCATCAGCATGGGTACGGTCAGGAAGACTAGCATCCAGATAATGTTGTTGCCGAGCGCCAGCCAGAAGACGCGATCGGCTGCGAGCGCCCGGAAATTGTCGAGGCCCGCAAAGGTGGGAGTCGAAATACCGTCCCAGCTGCAGAATGCGAGCGCCACCGTCAGCAAAGCCGGAACAAGGACGATGACGACGTTGATGATCATCGTCGGGACGAGATAGAGTCGATGCATATTATCCTCCGGGGAAGGGCGGCGCCTCCTGCGCCACCCTGCTGCGCTCAGGTCAGACGCGCGGCGGGACCGCTGGTGCCTTGCCGGCATCGCGTTCCTGCTTGAAAGTTTCGTCGAGCTTCTTGAGGAAGTCGGCCGAGGTCGTCTTCTTGAGCCAGACCTCTTCCATGCCGCTGACCAGATAGGTGTCGGTGGCTGGCGGCAGGAAGGTCCAGGTCGTGTAGCCGTATTTGCCCGCGCTGACGGCAACGGACAGTTCCTTCATGGCTTCTTCGTAGAGCGGCAACACCTTGTCGGACAGCTTGACCTTGGAAAGATCCGCCAGCGGCAGGTTCCATTCGCCCTGCCAGACGGAGTTGATCTTGCTGTAGTAGTCGTCCGAGAACATGAAGTCGAGAACGGCTGCGGCACCATCGGCATTGCTGGATTTGGAATTGATCGAAAGCGTCGAGCCGATGCCGAGTGCGAAGATCGGATCGCCTTTTTCGCTTGGGAAGCCGACAAAGCCCGGCTCGGCATTGTTCTGCGGGAAATAGGTCTGGACGCTGGTGAAGTTCCAGGTGCCGGTGGGCGCCATGCCGGCCTGGCCGGTGGCGACTTGGGCGAAGGCCTGCTCGAGCGTCAGCGAGAAGTAGTTGTCGCCGAAATAGCCCTTGTCCCACCACTCGGCGAGCTTGTCGATCGAATGCACGAATGCGGGATCGGTCCACGGAATGGCACCTGTCAACGCCTTGTAGACATTCTCAGGCCCTGCGATCGAATTGAAGGCGATCGAGACATAATGCTCGTTGGCGGGTCGCCAATCGGCATTACCGGCGCCGAACGGCACGAGACCCTTGGCTTTCATCTCGTCGGCAAGCGCCTCGAATTCGGCGATCGTCGTCGGCACCTTCCATTTGTTCTGCCCGAACAAGGTTTTGTTGTAGAAGAGGCCAAGCGTTTCATAGGTCTTGGCGAGTGCATAGAGCTTGCCGTTATAACGACCCAAGTCGAGGAAGAGCGGCAAGAGGCGCTCGTTCCACCCGTATTTCTTGGCGTAGTCGTCGAGCGGCAACAACTGACCCGCCTGAGCCATGGAAGCGACATAGCTCGGGCCGGCGGTGAAAACGACATCAGGACCCGTGCTGGCCAGCATGGCGACACGCAACTGCTTGTCGAGGTCCGAGCCGCGGAAATCAATGCTCAGAAGGTCCTCCGGGTGTGCCGCATTGAACGGATCGACCAACAGGTTCTTCAGGTTGTCCTGGTTTTCCGGCGAAGCGGATTCATACCAGAAGGATACGGGTTTCTGATCCGCCGCAAAAGCGAAGCGGGACAAAAGCGGTAACGTGGCAAGGCCAAGGCCCGCCTTCAAAGCTGTACGTCTGTGCATCGGTTTTCTCCTCCATTTTGCTTTTATTCGGCGCTTGTCGAACCCCTGACGATGAGGTCGAAGGGCATTTCGACGGCCGTGCCTGCACCAGTCCTTGCCCCGCACAGGCGATCCATCAGCGTCTGTGCGGCGCGTTCTCCCATTTGCCGTTGAAATTGTGCGACCGTCGTCAGCGTCGGGGTGACGAGCTTGGCGGCCGAGATGTCGTCGAAGCCAACGACGGCGATATCCTCGGGAATGCGGATGCCGCGCTCGCGAAGCGACTGCATGACCCCGATTGCCATCAGGTCGTTGGCGGCGAAGATGGCGGTTGGCTGGAACTCTCCACCGAGAATGCGTTCCGCGGCGCGGATGCCGCCCATTTCGGAGAATTCATCGTCGATGACGACATGATCGGTATGCCCGAACCTTGTAAGCGCCATGCGATAGCCTTCGATCCGGTGCGCCTGCGGGCCACCGCGACCGGCGACAAGCGCGATGCGCCTATGGCCGAGGCCGATCAGATATTCCGTCACCGCCTGCGCGGCCGCACGGCTGTCGACATAGATATCGTCCACCGGGATCTCGCCGCCGCGCTTCTTCGATGATTCAATTCGCACGACGGGAACACCCGCTTCGACCAGTGGACTGAAGTCCTTGGCCTTCAACGTGAAGAACACGCCGATCACGCCGTCGACGCGCCCCTGCCGCGCCCAATCGAGGAAGTGACGCTCACGCTCCGGCGTGCCATCCGTGTTGACGGTGATGACGTCGTAGCTCAGTCCGTCGGCGATCGATTGTATGCCGCGGATCAAGGACGGATAGAACGGGTTGGTGATGTCGGGCACGATGCAGGCGATGGTCATCGAGCGGCTCGTCTTGAGCGCCTGCGCGAAGCGGTTCGGTACATAACCGAGGTCTTTCGCGGCCTTGGTGATGCGTTCCCAGGTCTCGGCCGGGATCGATGCGCCGCCGCCACTCAAAACCATGGAAACGGTGGCCTGGGAAACCCCCGCCGCCTTTGCCACATCCTTCTGCGTTGCTCGGCCGTTCGTCATTGATCGCCTAGTTATACGTATTAGTGATACGTATCAATAAACACCAGGATTGCCGGTTGTCAAGCGAGAGTTCGGATGTGGCACCCTGGGATCAGCGTGCCACGGTTGGGGCTGTTATTCAGAAAATGGACAGGCGGCCGCGCCCCTTTTGCCGCAGAGGGCGAGGATGATGCACGGCCGCGCGAACCGCATCAGGGCTGCTGCGCGCCCGCCAGATGCTTGCGGAAGAAGGCGAGCATGGCGTCATTGAGCTCCTTGTGGAATTCGGCGCGATCGAAGCCCGGTCCATCGGCACAGATGACTGGCGCGGATTTCGCCAGTTCGGCTGGGCAGGGAGGCAGAAAGTCGAAGTGCTGGGAATTTGGCACGGCATGAAATTCGGGCTTTATCGGCAGTTCGCTGGCTATGTCGACGACGCTTTCCGGCGTCAAGCCGTCGCCGCCACGCTCCGAGCCCCAAAGCTGGACGGGCACCTTCACGGACTTGAAGCTCTCGGGCGTGAAGAAGATGCTGAGCGGGTCGGCGATCACGGCGGCCTTGATGCGTGGATCATGGGCGAGGTCAGGGAGCTCTCCCTTGTGGACCTGATCGCAAAGCGGGCTATCGTTGCCCTCGCACATCCTCAGGTGCTTGCCGAAATGCGGGTTGGCGCCGATGGCGATCAACGCGGTATATCCGCCGCGCGAGAAACCGAACATGCCGATGTGCCCCGTGTCGATCTTTGCCGAGTCCGGCCATGGGCCGAGCATGAAATCGATCGCTCGCTTGATGTCGGCCGGCCGCTCGACGAAGACCGAGAAGTCGTCAGTGCGGCTCTTGTCCAACGCGGTGTCGCCGGGATGATTGATGGCGACGACGACAAAGCCGGCATCCGCCAGTGTCTGGGCCGTGTCGCTGTGACCGACAAACGTACCGCCTCTGCCATGCGAGATGACGACAAGCGGCAACTTGTTACCCGCGACCGGACAATCCTTGGCGACAGACATGACGAAGGGGCCGAGTTTCACCTCACTTGTCGGCCGGACGCAGGGATACCAGACCCCTCCGCTCAGCGCCGGGAGCCGGCCATCGGCGGGAATCTGGATGAATTGGAAGCCGGCGGCATGCGCCAGCGAGGTCGTAAAACATAGAAAGACGGCAAGGATGAAGCTCAGGCGGATCATGTGATCGCTCCGTTAGCGAGAAGTGCTCATCGGTAGGCTCGGCATCGCACCCGCAACGATCGGAGGCTGCCATCAGCGACCACCTCGGAATTGCTTGCGGCCATTTCGGGAGGCCGAACTGCTACCTTGCATAAACAGATAGCTTGTTATATACATACTGTAAATCCGAGGCATTCATGACCGACTCGATCCAAGTTCAATTGCGAAAGGGCGCCCTTGATCTATGCGTCCTGGCCGTGCTGTCGCGGGGCGAAAGCTATGGCTATGAAATCGCCAGCACCCTGGTCGCGGCCGTCGGCATGGGGGAAGGCACGATCTATCCTCTGATGCGCCGGATGCAGAATGACGGCCTGGTGGCCACCCGTATCGTCGAGTCGACCAACGGGCCGCCGCGGAAATATTACCGGCTCACGCCGCTGGGCCAGACGGTTTTCGAAGCTCATCGCCGCGACTGGCGCTCCTTTGCGGATGCAGTCGATAAACTTCTTGAGGATTTGCCATGACCAGGGACGCCTTCTTGCGCACGCTGAGACTGGGGCTTGCCGGTCTGCCGCCTCAAGAGATCGAGGATATTATTGCGGACTACGCCGCCCATTTCGCCGAATCCGACGCTTCGGGCCGGAGCGAGCAGGACGTCGCCGCTGCGTTGGGCGACCCGGCCAGAATTGCCAGGGAATTGCGCGCCGAAGCGGGGCTGCGTCGTTTCGAGGCCCATTGGAGCGTGTCGAACCTGCTGGCGGCCGCGATGGCGCTGGCCGGCCTTGCGATCGTCGACATCCTTTTCCTGCTGCCGCTGCTGATCGTCACGATCTTCATTGCAGTCGGCCTGGCGATCGCGTTGGCGGCCATCGGCGCGGTCGGTGTGAAGATCATCTTCACCACATTGCTGTTCCACCTTGGCGGGCCGATGATTGGAACAATAGCCCACTTGCTCATCGGGGCTGGACTTGTGAGTTGCCTGCTCGGCGGCGGCGCTTTGCTGTTGATGGGACTGGGCGCGGGCATACGAATGCTCGGCCATTATGCCCGGCTGCATTTCCGCCTGGCCCAACCGGACCAAACAGCGTTTGAACATTTCATCACATTGCGTTGAAGGAGCTGGACAATGATTGGCAAGTTGGCATTCGTCGCGACAGCGGGATCGATCAGTGCAATCGTCTTTCTGGCGCTGGGTATCGGGCTTTCCGGTCGGGATTGGGCCGACGCAAGGCATTTGTGGGGTGCAAGGCAATCCAGCTGCGGATCAGCCACATCCACCGGCCAGCAGGTTACCCTGCCTTTCACCGCCACCGACAATCTGGTGATCGATCTGCCGGCTTCGGTCCGCTATCAGCCGGGGGACAAGGCGGAAGCTGTCGTGAGCGGCGATCCAGCGCTTATCGACCATGTGCGGATGGAAGGCGGCAGGTTGAGCTTGGATTGCGATCCGGGCTGGCTTGAATCTCAGCTCAATGTCAGCCTGTCGGGGCCGGCGATATCAAACTGGAAACTGCTCGGCAGCGGCGATCTTACCTTGTCGCAGATCAATCAGCCGCAGCTGCGGCTGAGCATCCGGGGAAGCGGCAGCGTTGCCGCCACCGGAACCGCCGATACGGTCGGCCTGAACATCTCCGGCTCGGGCGCGGCGCGGCTCAAGGACCTGACTGCCAAATCCGTGCAGATAGACATTCGGGGCAGCGGCGACGCGCAAATGACCGCTCAGGCGGATGCGGACGTTTCGATTTCCGGAAGCGGCAATGTCGAGCTGTTCGGGCGCCCGATCCTGCGGCGTTCGGAAATCAGAGGCAGTGGCCGCATCGTGCAGGTGCCGTAGCCTCGGCTGACCGATTATAGGCCCTGAGGCACCCGTCGGGACTATCCAATTAGCGCACTACTATCCGCTAAGCGACAGAAAAGCGGAATATTCGGTAGTGGCGCTCGCTTTGGCTCAATCTCATCCCAGCTTCCGAAGGCCGCAGCCACCGCGAGGCGCCGTGATCATGCGGCTCTCAAGCGAGACCTGGGGACATATATGCGCGTTTCTCACTCGATCGATCAGTGTCGAAGCGTGTGCGGCAAGCGACTGGATGCGTGACAGAAACCAGCGGGGTTTTGGATTTTGGAGTCGAGTGTTCGAAAATTTGTGTTTCGCGATCTTCAGAGAATCGATGGCTATATCGATCCGCCTGACGCCCTTGTCTTCCTGTCGTTAATCGGAAGGCAAAGGCAAGAGAATCTGCTCGGCGGCCTTGCGGAAATCGGCGTCTATTATGGGCGCTCTTATTTTCTGCTGCGCAAGATCAGTGCGCCTAACAGTAACGTACTTGCCATCGACCTCTTCGACATCGAAGAGGATGATGCGCAATATCAGCGCTTTCTCGATAATGGCAGATCGCTGGGCATCCCTGTCGACGAAGAGCTCGTCATCTCCGGCGACAGCACCAGGCTCGATCCGCAAGCCATCATCGACAAGATCGGTCAGGTCCGCTTCTTCAGCATCGATGGCGGGCATCTGCTCCGCCACGTGCTTGCCGACAGCCATCTGGCCGAAAGCGTGCTGGCCGATCACGGCATCATTGCCTTCGACGACACGTTCAACCCTGCCTGGCCGGAGGTGACAATCGGCGTCTCGGATTTCCTGCGGAGAAACAGCGGCACATTTTCTGCCTTCTGCATGACGAAGTACAAGACCTATGTCTGTCGGCGGGATTTTCATGATTTCTATCAGGCTGCAATCAGCGAGGCGCTACATCTCAAGCCCTTCGAGCACGCGGAGATGGATTTCCTCGGCTCGAAGGTGATCCGGCTGCACAATCCCCTCAACCGCCGGGTTGCCTATGAGCTCCTGCAGCGACTGGGCATGAGCGCGCTATCCGAATGGGCCTATCGCAACGGCTGAATGCGGGCCAGTGTATAGGCAACGGCTAACTATCCCGCAGCAGCGCGAACAAGGTCGCGATCTCCGTGCCGTCTGGGTGTAGCAGACGGCAGGCGACGCCGGTATCGTCAGGTCTCACGACGCTCAACTCGATGGTGATAGCGTCCCCAGCTCGGATATTCCCTTTGAGGAAAACGTCTCGCCGCACGACCTCCAGGCGTTGCTCTGGAAACCACGCTTCCAGCGCTCGTGTCATGAGCGCCTGAAATTCCGCGAAATAGAAGAGACCGGCGCCATTGAACTCCTCTGCCATGGATGGCTTGAACCTGAAACTCTTCAGGTGCCGCCCGGTCGCAGGCGCCATGCCGAGATGCGTTTCCGCCGTGTCGCGGCGAAAGGCGGCGGCCGTGGCGGCAAGCTCGCTTGTCGCAAGCATATCGCCTTTGCTGCGAGCATGTTCGACGCGCACCAGAGAGCGATTGTCGCCTTCGATGCCGCGTCGGACGAAGGCGGAGATCAGCTCGACGTCCGCGATGCCGCGGCCACCAATGCTGAGATGATGCCGGCTCGAATATTGGGTCCGCGAGATCCGGTGCAGGGACGAGCGAATGGCCAGAACATCGTTGGCGCGCGCAAGCCGCAGCGTCGCGCCGGTCAGGGATGTCGCACAGATCGAGGCATAGACCTCGCGGCCGTCAGCGGTGCGGAAATCCGCATTGTCCATGCCGAGATGCCGCGCCAGCATCAGCCAGTGCCGGTGGCCCAGTTCCTTCATGAGCCAGGTCTCGGACAGTCCGGCCGGTGTCAGATGCGGCATGCCGAGAAGGACATATGGATCGAGCGCGCGCTCCATCAGCGCGCGTGCTGAGGGCGTCTGCGGCTGGGCATCGAGGACGGCGATGGTCATGATCAGCGCCCGGCCGCTTGTCTGAGGACCGGCTGGCTGCCTTCGAGGTATCCGGCGAGATGATCGACGATATGCTCCGCATCCTTGCCGACGGCAAGAAGGCGCCCGGACCCCCAGGTCCAGAGCCAGGGTAGACCGAGCACATAGACGCCGCCGATGCCGGTGACCCCGCGCCGTTGCACGGGATAACCCGTGCCGTCGAAGATCGGCAGACCGACATAGGACCAGTCGGGGTCGAAACCCGTCGCCCAGATGACCGACGTCACCCCTTCGGCCGCAAAGTCGAGTTCGCTCGGCTCGGTTGGCGGCTCCCAGAGCGGCGTGTAGACGCTGGCTGGCGGCGCATCGATGGCTTTTTCGGCGATATAGCGATCGATCAGCCCGTTGATGCCGTTATAGACCCGGTCGGCATTATCCAGATTGGCCTTCAGGTTCGGCGCAAAGAGCATTTTTCCACCGGAGATAGCTTCCATACGGCCGTAGAGCGACATGCCTTCCAGCGCGAATTTCCGCAGATCGATATCCCGTCCGCCGTCTCGGCCGGTCAGGTAGTGGTTGGTATCGTGCTTCTTCTTGGTCATTCCGTCATGTTCGACCGTGATGTCGTATTGGCCGACATCCGCGAGCCAGTCCACCACGTCACGGCCGCGATAGAAGCGGGCGCAGCGCGGGGCGTTGCCCGTCACCATATGCACCTTGCGGCCGGCAAGATGCAGGTCTTCGGCGATCTGGCAGCCGGATTGACCGGAGCCGACGACGATGACCGAGCCCGCCGGCAATTGCCGGGGATTGCGGTAGTCGACGGTATGGATCTGCTGGATATCGTCCGGGAGGCGTTCGGCAGCCCGCGGGGTCGCCGGCCGGCTGTAAAGGCTGGTCGAGAGCACGACGCAATCCGCGGTGACCGTGCCGGCAGAGCTTTCCACCTTGAAGACGCCATCAGCCTTTTCGAGCAGGCTGACCGTCGTGCCTTCAAGCACCGGCGCATCCACCTTTTTGATGAAACGGTCGACATAGGCGATGATCTCGTCCTTGATCATGAAGCCGTGTGGGTCGTCGCCGTCATAGGGATGGTCGGGAAGCTGGCATTGCCAGTTCGGCGTCACCAGGCAGAAAGCGTCCCAGCGCTCATCTTTCCATTTGTGGGCGACGGTCTTCTTCTCGAAGACGACGTGATCGATGCCGTGCTTTTTCAGATAATGGCTGGCCGAAAGTCCGGCCTGTCCGCCGCCGATGACGACGGCACTATAATGCGGCTTGAGCGGGAAGGTCATGGCTGGTTCCTTTCAGAGAATGAAGTTTTGGCAGCGGACGCGCGCATCGGCGTCATCGAGAAAAAGCGCTCCGGCCGCTTCGAGGCGGGCGAGCTGGTTGCGTGCGAGCGAACATGGATAGCCGTATTTCGCCTCGACCCGATCGCTGGCGATCGTCAGTGCCTTGCGGCTGCGGTCGAGGAAATCGCGGATCGGATAGGCGCCGCCTTCCTCGAAAAAATCCCGGATGATCAGCGAGGGCGAATAGCAGGTCTCTTCGCGGCCGTCGGGCCAGGCAATGACGAAACGCATCTCAGGCATGGGCGCTCTCCTTCAATGCCGCATAGGCGGCAAGATGCGCTTCTCCAACGCGCCGCCAGCTGAAGCGACTGGCGACTTCCAAGCCGCGCGCGATGACGCGGTTGCGGATCTCCGGGATCAGAGCGAGCGCCATGGCCTCGGCGATCGACGCCGAATGTTTAGGATCGCACCAGATCGCGTCATCGCCCGAGAGATATTCAGTAAAAGGAGGGATTGAGGAGACGACGACGGGTACGCCGCTTGCCATCGCTTCCAGCACGACCAGGCCGAACCCTTCCTTCAACGAGGGAAAGACAAGCGCGTCGGCCAGCCTGTAGAGATTGGCCATGTCCTCGTCGGCAACCGGGCCGATCACATGGACAGCGGCGGCGTGATCGCGCAGCAGCGCGAGCTCGGAGCGGAACTCGTCCTGATAGCCGCTGTGGTCGAGCAGCGAGGCGCCTCCTGCGATGACGAGCCGCGCATCGGGCTGGACGGCGCGAAGCTGCCGGAAGGCGTCGAGGATGCCGATCGTGTTCTTGCGTGCCTCGATGCCGCCGATGCTGAGGAAGGTCGGGCCTGGCGGCAGGTTCAGGCGGTCGCGCAGGGCCGCCTGTTCACCGCTCCAGCCGGGGGCGAAGCGTTCGCTATCGACGCCGTTGCCGACGACCGTCGCTTCGATCCCGCGGCCCTTGAGAATGCGCTGCCATGCGGCGCTGACGGTGAAGAAAAGGTGAGCCTTGTCGATGGAACGATCCTGCAGCGCCATCAAACGCGGATCGGCAAACTGGTCGATGTGGTGGACGGTCCGCACAAAGGCGGGGATCAATCCACGCTCGTACAACGTCGCCAGCGCATTGCCGGAAATGCCATCATGGGCGTGGAAAATATCGAAACTGCGGGTCGTCGGCTTTTCGAAATAGCTGACATAGTCGGCGATCCTCTGCTCCACCATGCCCGTCATGTCGCCCGGCGCGGGGGCGACGGGGATGCATGCCGTGCTGCAGGCCGGCTTGCGAAAGAAACCGGTGCTTTTGGCATCCGGCGCATGCAGAACGACCTCGTGCCCAAGCGCAGTCAGGACTTCGGAAAGCTGCATCGCATGCACCACGCCGCCACGCGGATTGGTGGAGTGTGACAGCATGGCGATGCGCAGAGCGCGGGTCATGCGGCATCCTCCCGACGTCCAAGCCGCAGCAACGGCGTTTCGGCGTGGTCGCGAATGACGGCGCGCTCCGTGCCGTCGGTGATCGTCACTTCGCTGCCGGCGAGAACCTTGCCAATGGCGGCGGCGCTGATGCCGCGCTCGGTAAAGCGGCGGATGGCGCCCTCGGCCTTTCCGGGTGCGACCGAAAGCAGGTAGCCGAAGCTCGGAAAGGTCGCGAGCCATCGCTCCAGCGTCACGTCGGCCGGCAGTGGGATAGCTGACACGTCGATCTCGATGCCGACGCCGGAACATTCCGCCAGCATGATCGCCGTGCCGATGATGCCGCCCTGGCTGATGTCCTTGGCGGCGAGCGCCAATCCCGCCTCGGCAATCTGTGGCAGGATTTCCAGGTCGCCACGCAACCGCTGAGGCGGGGCATCCGTCGCCGCTTCCCAGTTGTTGAACGGCTCGCGGTAACGGCCGCGATGGTCGATAGCAGCGATGAGCACGTCGCCGGCCTTCGCGTCGAAGCTTGTCAGCAGCTTTTTTGCCCGCCCGAGAATGGCCGCGGACAGCTGGCTGCGGTCGGTGCGGATATTCGTATGGCCGCCGACGATCGGCACGCCAAAGGTTCTGGCCGCGGCGCGCATGCCCTCAAGCACCGGGGCCGCACTTCGCTCGCCATCGGACCAGACAGCATCGACGATGGCGATCGGACGTCCGCCCATCGCGGCAACATCGGAAATATTGACCATCACGCTGCACCAGCCGGCAAACCAGGGGTCGGCGGCCACGAATTCGTTCATGAAGCCTTCGATGGCAAACAGCAGATATCCGTCGCCATCCGGCAGCGCGGCGCAGTCATCACCGACGGCGACAGGCTGGCCGGCAAGTCCGAGGCTGGCTGTGACCGCGCCGATATCCGCCTTGGCAGCAATGCCGTTCGATGCGGCAAGCCGGCCAGCGAGTGACTTGATGTCGATCGCCGCCATGGTCAGGCCGCCTTCTTCGGCAGGGCGACGAATCCCGTTTCCGGCGTCGGGCAAGGAGGATACCAGGCAAGGTCGGCTTTCATCCTCAGATGCGGCTTGCCGTAGATCTCGAACTCCTCGATCACGTCCCAATGCAGGCGGCGGAACAGCAAGCCGTTCTGAACCTGCACATTGGCGAGGAAGGTGTGGCAGCCCATCGCATTGGCGGAGGAGACGGCGAGCCGGATGAGTGTTGCGCCGAGCGCGCCAATCTTGCGGAAATCCTCGTGAACCGCGAGCCGCGAGCCCCACCACAGACCGGGCTCGGCCTGATGAATGCGCACCGTGCCGACCAGCCTGTCGGCGACCGGCCCCATCATGGAGAGTGCTACGATCGGGATCGCATGATCGTCGATCGCGTCGCGATCGTCTCCTTTAAAAATTTTCTGCTCCCCGCAGAAGACGGAGCGGCGCAACGCATGCGCTTCCCGCCGCTCCCATGCGGATGTTGCGAACTTCACCTGGAATTCGCCGGCCTGGTAGGGTGCGAAGGGCTCGAAGATCATCTGGTCAGCATCCTTTCATAGGTGGAAAGGGCCGAGCAGGCGCCGCATTTGCCGCAGCCGGCCTTGATGTCGGTCGCCTTCAGTCCGCTTTCGACCAGCATTTTCGAGAGAGGGCCGAGGATCGAATGCATGAAATCCGGCTTGGGCGCCGGATGGCTTTCGAGTGGTGTGCCCGATATCGGCACGAACGGCACCACGAAGGGATAGACGCCGATTGCGACCAGCCTTTCGCAGATATCGAGAATGGCTTGGCTTGTATCCCCGAGGCCGGCGAGGATGTAGGTCGAGACCTGCCCACGCCCGAAGACCTCCACCGCAGCCTTGAAGGAGGACATGTATTTGCTGATCGGCACCTGCGCCTTGCCCGGCATGATGCGGGCGCGGATTTCGGGCGTTACCACCTCGAGATGCATGCCGAGCGCATCGATACCGGCCTCTTTCATGCGGGCAAACCAGGCGTCGTCTTCGGGCGGTTCGCATTGCGCCTGGATCGGCAGGTCGACGGCGGCCTTGATGGCGCGGGCGCTGTCGGCAAGGATTGCCGCGCCGCGATCCGGCCCTTTTGGCGTACCCGTCGTCATGACCATGTGCTTGACGCCGTCGAGCTCGACGGCCGCCTTGGCCACTTCCGCAAGCTGTTCCGGGGTCTTGTGGGCAATCGTGCGGCCGGCGGCCAGTGACTGGCCGATAGCGCAGAACTGACAGGTCTTCGTGCGGCTTTGATAGCGGATGCAGGTCTGCAGCACCGTGGTCGCGAGCACGTCGCGGCCGTGCAGCACGGCTATCTGCGAATAGGGAACGCCGTCGGCCGTCGATTGCTCGTAGAAGCGCGGGCGCAGCGGAAAGGAGACCTCGCCGAGCACGCGGCCGTCGCGACTGATGCGGCTCCTGCCGCTCTCGTCCGGTCGCTCGACGAGATAGGGGCTCTCGAAAGCCGGCGCCGTGTGCACGGGCACCATGACCGTCATGCCGTCGATCGTCATCGGCTTGTGGTCGGACGGGCCGGCGCCGCCACGGCGGCTTTCGTGGCCCGCTTTCGGATCAACCAGCCTGGCTCCGAACGACTGTAATTCGTTGATCAGGATTTCGGTCGGAAGACGCGTCGTCGTGTCCATCGGTATTGTTCCTTGCGGGTGCGATTTCGAAAGAATTGGGGGAGGCGACCATCGGCGCCGTGGCGCGGCTGTCGATGGCGAGATGCAGAAGTTCGGGGCGGGCGTAGTGGCCGACGGAATCCATCATCCGCTTGCGCTTGACGATCAGGCTCATGTCGAGATCGGCGATCAATATGCCTTCGCCCTCGGTGAGCGGCGGGGCGAGATGCCGGCCTTCGGGCGAGATGATCGCCGTCATGCAGCCGCCGCGCAGCGCCTTCTGCAGGGTCTGGTCGGGCGTGATCGAGACGATCTGCTCGTCGGTCAGCCAACCCGTGGCATTGACCACGAAGCATCCGCTTTCCAGCGCATGGTGGCGGATGGTCACTTCCATCTGCTCGGCAAAGATCGGCCCGACCATCGAACCCGGAAACTGAGCGATGTGGATTTCCTCGTGCTGGGCCATCAGCGCGTAGCGGGCGAGCGGATTGTAATGCTCCCAGCAGGCAAGCGCCCCGAGCCGCCCGATGCGGCTGTCGACGACCGTAAGGCCCGAGCCGTCGCCCTGGCCCCAGATCATCCGCTCATGGAAGGTCGGTGTGATCTTGCGGCGCTTCAGGATGAGCGTGCCGTCGGCATCGAAGAGGAGCTGGCCGTTATAGAGCGAGCCATGATCCCGCTCGTTGATGCCGAGCGCGACGACGATACCGTGCTCGCGGGCCGCGGCGGCGACCGCCTCCGTAGCAGCACTAGGCACGGTGACCGCCTCTTGATAGAGGCGCAGGTGTTCCTTGCCGGAGAGAACCGGCGGCAGCACGAATGAGAAATAGGGATACCAGGGAACGAATGTCTCCGGAAAGACGATGAGATCCGCACCTTTCGATGCGGCCTCCCGGATTGCTTCCAGAACCCGCGCGAGCGTCTTTTCCCGCGAGGTCAGGTCCGGCGCGATTTGCGCGGCGGCGGCGCGAACGATCGGTTTCTTCTCCATGGCGGACTCCATCGGTTGGGACGAGGGAGGCGAAGCGGCGCTCCGCCTCCGGCGGATCAGAGCGTCCAGGTGTCGAGGATGAAGGCGCCATCGCGGCGATGGATCAGGATGAGGTCGAGAACGTCGAGCGGGCTGATCGGCCTGATGCCCGGAATGAGCGAGGATTCGCCATGGCCGTAGAGCGCCTGGAGCGCGAACCGGCATGCATAGACCTTGCCGCCTTCCTCCATGAAGCCCTTGATCTGGTTGTTGAAGTTCAGATGGCCCGGGAAGGCTTCGGCTCCGAGCCTGGGAAAGCCGCGCTGCACGCCGAGCGTAACGCCCGGGCCGTAGAGAAGAACGGATGTTTCGAAGCCCTTTCGCTTCAGGCGCTTTGCCTGGAGCAGGTTCACAAGGCCGATCGAACCTTCGAAGGCAACGGTGTGGAAGGTGATGAGGGCTTTCTCACCCTCTTTGGCCTGAACGTCCTCGAAGACCTTCTCTTCGTAGTCGACGAGAAAATCTCCGTCAGCATGGGCGGGTGCGGTAATTGTGGGCATGAATGGCTCCTGTGTTTGAAGTCAGGCCCCGTCGCGGGGGTACAGCCAGTCAATTGCAAGCGCCGTGCCAATATCCGTTTTGCCTAAATTACAGTCAAACGAATGTAATATGCATTCAATTATGCGATCAATAATTTGATATATCTGACACATGGCCAAATATGGGGCAAAATCCTGCCAAAAATGAAACCTACCGTGCATCCAATGAATGCATACAATATGCAATCATTTGTGAGCGCGGCAGACGCGTTCACGTCAGGAAAGAGATTTCGATGAGATGCTAGCGCGCGGGATGGGATGGGCCAAGACTTGCCGCGCTACACCCCCCAGACGACGGACTCCTCATGGCGCTTGATAAGGTGCCTCAATGTCTCGAAGCCCGAGCGGACAAAGTCCGCGAACTGGTCGACCGCAGGAGAGCGCGGCGCATCGATACGTTTCAGGATGGAAAGAGCGCGCTCGGGGTGGGGAATGTTGATCGGCAGCGCGGTGATACTCTTGTCCTTGCGTTGGGCGAATACCACACTGTGCGGCATGACTGTCAGAGCGTCCGCAGCTTTCAGATAGTTGATCACCCCCATCAGCGACCCGCCGGAATAGCGGATCTTGATCTCGGTCGCGCCGAACGACAGGAGCAGCGCGCGCAGGTCGGCCAGCAGCGGGCTGCCCGGCGGCGGGGCGACCCAAGGATAGTCAAGAAGCTGTGCCGGCTGAAGTTTTCTTTTCAGCAGCAGAGGATGGGTTACCCTGCAGGCGATGACGTTGCGACCGGGCAAAATCTGCTGGAATTCCAGCCCCGAGCCTTCATCAAGAATATCGATGGGGCAGATGGCGAGGTCGATCTGGTCGGCCTTGAGGGCAGCTCTGAGATCGGCAAAATAGCCGTAGGACTGCTCTATCCGCACATCCGGATGCGTCGTCTGGAATTCGGCGCATAGTCCGGCGATCAGCGCATCCATGAAGAAAGGGGTCCCTCCGACGCGGACGACGCCGCTCTTGCCGACGCGGAAGCTCTCTACCAAATCCGTCGCCTTGCGGGAGGCCGCCAGCATGACCAAGCCGTATTCGGCGAGCGACGATCCAAGCGCCGTCGGCTGCAGCGGTCGCCTGCCCTTGATGAAGAGCGGCTCTCCCAATCGTTGCTCCAGCATCGAAAGCGTGCGCGACACGGCCGGTTGGGCAAGGCCCAGAAGGGCCGCGCCTTCGGTGACGCCGCCGGTTTTAACCACAGCGGCAAGCTGGATAAGGTGGCGTTCGTCGATCTTCATAACAATCCGTTATATTATAGCGGAAAGAAATCATCAACGCTCCCACCTCCTGGTGCTAGCCTGCAATCAATCAGGCTTGCGTATGTGGGAGGAGATGCATGTCGCCGAGTGCCGATATGCCGATTTTTAGCGAGGCGACCTCGTCGGAGGTCTTTGCCGGGCGCCTTCCTCAACAAAGAGGCAATCAGCTGGCTCAGCTGATGGCGGCTGTCGTGGAGCATGTCCACGACCTCATCAAGGAATTCCGGCCGACACAGGACGAGTGGCGCAAGGTGATTGCCTTTCTGACAGAGGTTGGCCACGCAAGCGACGAGCGCCGACAGGAATGGGTGCTGCTGTCAGATCTCCTCGGTGCCTCGGCGCTGGTCGAGGAAATCAACTCGAAGCGGCCGAAAGGCGCGACCCCGAATACGGTTCGGGGGCCTTTCTTCCGCGATGATGCCCCGGAGCGCGCGCCTGGCGCTTCGATCTCGCTCGATGGTGTGGGCGAGCCCCTTTCCGTGTCCGCACGTGTGCAGGATCTTGACGGCCAGCCTGTCGCCGGCGCCGAAGTCATCACCTGGCAGGCGAACGCTCAAGGGTTCTACGAAAACCAGCAGCCCGACCTGCAGCCCGAGTATAATCTGCGTGGCCTGTTTCGCACCGATCCTGATGGCCGCATCCGGTATCGAACCATCGTGCCGAAGGGATATGGCGTGCCGGACGACGGGCCGGTGGGCAGATTGCTCGCCAATGCTGGCTATCCCTTGCGCCGGCCCGCGCACCTGCATTTCGTCGTTCGCGCCGCGGGGTTCGAGACCATCACCACGCATGTCTACGATCGTAACGATCCGCATCTAGGCGAGGATGCCCTGTTCGGCGTGAAGCCCGAATTGCTGCGGGATTTCCGGGTCGCGGGTACGGATAACGCGTCGACGAAGATGCTCGACTTCACCTTCGTCATGGTCAGGGCAAAACCAGGGAGGCCGCGATGATCAGCGAATTTTCCTATGCCGGAAGTGCTGCCCGGATCGTCTTTGGCGAAGGCAAGAGCAACAGCGTGGCCGACTGGGTGGAGAAATCCGGCCGTCAGCGTGCACTGGTCCTGTCCACGCCGCAACAGCGCGCCGACGCGGAGGCTCTTTCGAAGAGCCTGGGGCAGCTCTCGGCCGGGGTTTTTGCCGGCGCAGTCATGCATACGCCGGTCGACGTGACGGAGAGGGCGATGGAAGCCGTTAGCGAAGCCAAGGCGGATTGTGTGGTGTCGCTCGGCGGTGGTTCGACGACCGGCCTTGGAAAGGCCATCGCCTATCGCACGGATCTGCTCCAGATCGTGGTGCCGACGACCTATGCCGGCTCCGAGGTCACGCCCATCCTCGGCCAGACCGAGCGGGGTGTGAAGACGACGGTACGGCATGAGAGGATATTGCCGGAGATCGTCATTTACGATCCGCTGCTGACCCATGGATTGCCGGTCATCATGAGCGTGACGAGCGGGCTGAACGCCATGGCGCATGCCGTCGAGGGACTTTATGCGCAGGATCGCAATCCGATTTCGAGCCTGATGGCGATCGAGGGGCTGAGGGCTTTCAAGTCCAGCCTACCGGCCATAGTCGATGATCCCAAGAATGCTTCTGCGCGTAGCGAAGCGCTCTATGCCGCATGGTTGTGCGGTTCGGTTCTCGGGGCCGTCGGCATGGCCCTGCACCATAAGATCTGCCACACGCTGGGCGGCCTGTTCGACACGCCGCATGCCGAGACGCATGCTGTCATGCTGCCGCATACGGCAGCCTTCAATGCGCATGCCGCGCGCAGCGAGCTTGCCCCGGCGGCGGAGCTTTTTGGCGGTTCCATCGGCGGTGGCCTCTGGGACTTTGCCAAGTCGATCGGCGCGCCCTTGAGCCTGAAGGCTGTCGGCCTCAGCGAGGAGGATCTCGACAGGGCCACATCGGCTGCAATGGAAAATCCTTACTGGAACCCGAGGCCGGTCGATCGCGCCTCGATCCGTCAAATGCTGCAGGAAGCCTGGGAAGGCAAACGCCCGGGGTAGGAAACGATCCGCGCCGCAGGCGCGCTCTTTGGGAGGAGAGGGGATCATGGGAGGAAACATGTTTACCAGACGCGATTTTCTGAAAACCACGGCTGCCGGCGGCACCGCGATTGCGGTATCCGCTTTCGCGGCGCCGGCGATTGCCCAGAAGAAGCCGATCAAGCTCGGCTATGTCAGCCCGCAGACCGGGCCGCTCGCCGGCTTCGGCGAGGCCGATAAGTTCGTCATCGACAATTTTATCGCGACGACCAAGAAGCTCGGCCTCAGCTACGAGGTCGTGGTCAAGGACAGCCAATCCAATCCCAATCGGGCGGCTGCCGTTGCGAAGGAACTGATCGTCACCGACGAGGTCAACCTGGTGCTGGTCTCGTCGACGCCGGAAACCACCAATCCGGTGTCCACCACCTGCGAGGCGGAGGAGATGCCCTGCATCTCCACGGTGGCGCCCTGGCAACCCTGGTTCATCGGCCAGCAGGGAAATCCGGGTGACCCGTCGAGCTGGAAGCCCTTCAACTATGCCTATCACTTCTTCTGGGGGCTTGAGGACATCATTGCCGTCTTTACCGGCATGTGGAGCCAGATCGAGACCAACAAGAAGGTCGGTGGCCTCTTCCCCAATGATGGTGACGGCAACGCCTGGGGCGACAAGGTCGTGGGCTTCCCGCCCGTGCTGGAAAAGCTCGGCTACAGCCTCACCGACACCGGCCGCTTCCAGAACCTGACGGATGATTTTTCCGCGCAGATCAACGCCTTCAAGCAGGGCCAGACCGATATCCTGACCGGCGTGCTCATTCCGCCCGACCTGACGACCTTCTGGAACCAGGCCAAGCAGCAGGGTCTCAAGCCAAAGATCGCGTCGATCGGCAAGGCGCTCCTGTTCCCGCAGACGGTGGCGGCATTGGGCAATGCCGGCCATAATCTCTCGACCGAGGTCTGGTGGACGCCGAGCCATCCCTTCAAATCGTCGTTGACGGGGCAAACGGCCGCCGACGTGGCTGCAGCCTTCACCCAGGCGACCGGCCGTCCATGGACGCAGCCAATCGGCTTCGCCCATGCGCTCTTCGAGCTCGCTGTCGATGTGATGAAGCGGGCCGAGGATGTGGGCGAGGGCGATGCCGTCGCCAAAGCCATCGGCGAGACCAAGTTGGATACGCTCGTCGGACCGATCGCCTGGGGAAGCGACAAGCTGCCGCCGTTCGCCCAGAAGAATGTCGCCAAGACGCCGCTGGTCGGCGGTCAATGGCGGCTGAAGACCGATGGCGGCTATGACCTCGTCGTGGTCGAAAACGGCCTGGCGCCCAACGTGCCCCTGGGCGGCAAGCTGGAAGCCCTGACGTGATCTCGCGCCGCCATCAAACCCGTTGCCCTACGCTCGACGTGGTGGGGCAACAGCAATCGGGAGGAGCGCCATGCCCCTGCTTGAGCTGAACGACGTATCCAAGTCTTTCGGGGCACTCGTGGTCGCCGAGAACATCGGCTTTTCGGTCGAGGCCGGCGAGGCCCTGGGCGTCATAGGACCGAATGGCGCGGGCAAGTCGACACTCTTCAATCTGATCACCGGCAATCTTGCTGTTGATCGCGGATCGATCGAATTTGACGGTCGCGACGTGACGCGTGATCCTCCCATGCATCGGTGCTTTGCCGGTATGGGGCGCACGTTTCAGATCCCGCAGCCCTTCGAGCGGTTGACGGTCTATGAAAACCTGCTGGTCGCCGGCGCCTTCGGTTCGCGAACTTCGGAGCGGGAGGTGGAAGCCTATTGCGCCGATGTCCTCGTCGACACGGGTCTCATCGGCAAGGCCAATAATCTTGCCGGTTCTCTGTCCCTGCTGGAACGGAAGAGACTGGAGTTGGCGCGTGCTTTGGCGACCAAGCCCAAGCTTCTCCTGCTCGATGAAATCGCCGGCGGCCTGACTGATGGCGAATGCCGGCAGCTGATCGCCACGATCAAACGCGTTCATCAGCGGGGTGTGACGATCATCTGGATCGAACACGTGCTGCATGCGCTGACGGCGGTGGCCGAGCGATTGCTCGTGCTCAACTTCGGGCGGATGATCGGCATCGGCGAGCCCGACGCCATCATGAACTCGCGCGACGTCCGCGAAATCTATCTCGGCATGGAGGTGTGATGGCAAACCTTCTGCAGATAGCCGGCCTCAAGGCCTTCTACCGCGATTTCCAGGCGCTCTTCGGCGTCGATCTGTACCTCGATGCCGGTGAAACGGTCGCGGTCATCGGTGCCAATGGCGCCGGCAAATCGACGTTGATGCGATCGATCGCCGGCGTTCTCAGCAACCAGCCTGAGATGGTGATCTACAAAGGTGAGCCGATCGGAGCGCTTTCTGCGCCCGACGTCATGGCTCGCGGCATCGCTCTCGTTCCGGAAGGGCGCAAGCTGTTTGCCTCCATGACCGTGGAGGAGAACCTGCTGATCGGAACATACGGCCGCAAGGTCGACGGACCGTGGACGCTGCGCAGCGTCTACGAGCTTTTTCCCATCCTTGAGGAGCGGCGGCACAATCCTTCGACGGCACTTTCCGGTGGCCAGCAGCAGATGGTGGCGATCGGTCGGGCGCTGATGTCCAATCCGCAGGTTCTGCTGTGCGATGAGCTGAGCCTTGGTCTGGCGCCCGTCGTCATCAAGGATATCTATGCGGCCTTCCCCCGCATCCGCGCTACGGGCGCCGCCATCGTCATCGTCGAGCAGGATATCGGCCAGGCGCTTGCCGTGTCCGACCGTGTCTACTGCATGATGGAAGGCCGGATCACCTTGACCGGCCGCCCCGGAGAACTCGACCGCGCGCAGATCCACGCCGCCTATTTCGGAGCTGATCAACATGAACTGGGTTGATACGATCCTCCAAGGCGTTCTGCTCGGCGGGCTCTATGCCCTGTTTGCCGCTGGGCTCAGCCTCGTGTTCGGCATCATGCGATTGGTCAATCTGGCGCATGGAGACCTTATCGTCTTTGCGGCCTTTCTCATCCTCGTGCTGGTCTCGATGCTTGGGGTCAATCCGTTCCTCGCCGCCGCGATCGCAGCACCCCTGATGTTCGCGATCGGCTGGCTGGTGCAATTCCTTCTTCTCAATCGCACCCTCGGCAAGGACATCCTGCCGCCGCTGCTCGTCACCTTCGGCCTCTCGATCGTCATCCAAAACGGGCTCATGGAAGGCTTCAGTGCCGACAGCCGCCGCGTGTCGGCCGGCGCACTGGAGACGGCCTCCATTCCGGTTGCCGGCCTCAATATCGGCCTCATGCCGCTGTTGACATTCGCCTCGGCAATCCTTGTCATCCTCGTGCTGAACCGCCTGATCTACAGCACATCGATCGGCCGCGCGTTCCGGGCAACCTCCGATGATCCGGTGACGGCAGGGTTGATGGGCATCCGTCCGGAACGGATTTTTGCCATGGCGACCGGGATCGCCATGGTCGTCGTGACGATCGCCGCACTTTATCTCGGAACCCGCGCGAATTTCGATCCGAGCGCCGGACCGTCGCGATTGATCTACGCCTTCGAGGCCGTGATCATCGGCGGTCTCGGCTCGCTATGGGGGACGCTCGCCGGCGGTATTATCCTTGGCGTTGCGCAGACCTTCGGTGCCGCCATCAATCCGGAGTGGCAGATCCTGGCGGGTCACATCGCCTTTCTCCTCGTACTCGTCTGCAAGCCGCGTGGTCTTTTCCCACGAGCGGTCGATTGAGGGCCCCATGACGTCAGGTTTCGAAACAATGATGACAGAAGATGGATCCCAAACCCCTTGGCGCACCGAAATAGGCACACGGCTTTCGACAGGCTTCGCGGGCGTCGCTCTGCTCTTGCTTGCGGGTTTGGCCTTCGCGCCCTTTTTGGTATCGCGCGGTGTGCTGCAGGACCTGTTCTTCATTCTGACCATGCTGGCGCTCGCGCAAAGCTGGAACCTTCTTGCCGGCTATGCCGGACTGATCTCGGTCGGGCAGCAGCTTTTCGTCGGCTGCGGTGCCTATGCCCTCTTCGGACTTGTCATCCTTCTCGGCCTGGACCCGATCCTCGCGGTGCTACTGGCCGGTGTGGTTGCGGCACTTCTCGCCATCCCCACCGCCTTCTTCGTGTTTCGCCTGCACGGACCCTATTTCGCCATCGGCACCTGGGTGATCGCGGAAGTCGGGCGGCTGGTGCTTGCGCAGTGGAAGATGCTCGGCGGCGGCACGGGAACCTCCTTACCGCGTGAGGCGACCAGGGACATGGCCGGCATCGCGCTGCTCAAGGATTGGTTCGGCATGAAGGCAGCGCTTGCCGCCGATGCCCTCACCTTCTGGCTGGCGCTGATCATGGTCGCGGTCACCATCGGCTTCGTCTATCGCCTGCTCAAAAGCAAGCAGGGCCTCGGCCTGGCGGCCGTGCGCGACAACGAGACCGCCGCTCGCGCGTTGGGTGTGGATGCCAGGCGCATGAAGGTGACGGTCTATCTCGCCACGGCCTTTCTGACAGGCATCGTCGGTGCCCTGATCTATCTGCAGAAGGGCCGGATTTCCCCGGATGCCGCCTTTTCGCTCACGGACTGGACCGCCTACGTGCTTTTCATCGTTGTTATCGGCGGCATCGGAACGATCGAGGGGCCGATCCTCGGCGTCATCCTATTCTTTTTCCTGCAGAATGCGCTCGCAAGCTATGGGTCCTGGTACCTGCTGCTGCTCGGTGCACTCGCGATCGCCACCATGTTGTTTGCGCCGCGCGGCCTTTGGGGCTTGGTCAGCGAGCGCACCGGCATCGAACTCTTTCCGGTCCGCCGTGTCTTGAAGGGCAGACCGCTCGCACAATCAGCAAAGGGAGGGCCAAATGGCTGACATCACAACCGACGTTCTCATCATTGGCACGGGGCCTGCCGGCTCGGCGACGGCCGCATTGCTGGCCAGCTACGGGTTGGAGCCTCTGGTGATCAACCGCTATCGCTGGCTGGCCACCACGCCGCGAGCGCACATCACCAACCAGCGCACCATGGAAGTTCTGCGCGATCTGGGCCGCGATGTGGAGGACGAAGCCTATATGTTCGCGACCGAACAGGAACTGATGGGCGAAAACGTCTTCTGCACGGCGATCAATGGCGAGGAGATCGGCCGCATGAAGAGCTGGGGCACGCATCCGCTCTCGCAGGCGGAACACCAGCTCTCATCGCCGAGCCATATGAACGATCTGCCCCAGACCTTCATGGAGCCGCTCCTCTTCAAGACCGCCTGTTCGCGTGGCGCGCAGGCGCGCATGTCGACGGAGTATCTGAGCCACGTACAGGACGAGGACGGCGTGACCACGACATGCCTCGATCGGCTGACGGGGAACGAGGTCACCGTGCGCTCCAAGTTTCTGATCGGCGCCGATGGCGGCAATTCCAAAGTTGCCGAGCATGCCGGCCTCAGCTTCGAGGGAAAGATGGGGGTCGCGGGCTCGATGAACATCCTCTTCGAGGCGGATCTCTCGCCCTATGTTTCGCGCCGTCCCTCGGTGCTTTACTGGGTGCTGCAGCCGGGAGCCGATGTCGGCGGCATCGGCATGGGCCTCGTGCGCATGGTGCGGCCCTGGCACGAGTGGTTGATCGTCTGGGGCTATGACATCAACGAACCGCCCCCGGCTGTCGACGAAGCATTTGCGATCAGGGTGGTGCGCGACCTCACCGGCGTTGCCGACCTGCAGCCGAAGATAAAATCCGTGTCGACCTGGACCGTCAACAACATGTACGCCACCGCCATGTCCAACGGCCGGGTGTTCTGCATGGGCGATGCCGCCCATCGCCATCCTCCCTCTAACGGCCTAGGCTCCAACACGTCCATTCAGGACGGTTTCAACCTCGCCTGGAAGCTGGCAATGGTGATCAGGGGGCAGGCGGGCCGTGGCCTTCTCGACAGCTATCAAGCGGAGCGGGCGCCGGTCGCCAAGCAGATCGTCACCCGCGCCAACAAGTCGATCGAGGAATTCGGGCCGATCTTCAGGGCGTGCGGCCTTCTGGACTCCGTCGATCCGGTGAAGATGCAGCAAAACATGGATGCCCGCTGTGACGACACGCCCGACGCCGAACGGCAGCGCAAGGAGATCCGCGAGGCCATTGCGGCCAAGGTCTATGAATTCGACGCGCATGGTGTCGAAATGAACCAGCGCTACCGGTCGGACGCCATCGTCACCGACGGGCAGCCGGAGCCCGATTTCGAGAAGGACGCGGAGCTGCATTATCAGCCGACGACATGGCCAGGCGCACGCCTGCCGCATGCCTGGCTCTTCGGCCCCGACGGGGAAAAGGTGTCGACGCTCGACATTACCGGCCATGGACGGTTTACCGTGCTGACCGGCATCGGCGGCGATGCCTGGCTTGCGGCGGCAAGGGCGCTTGCAAAGGAGCTCGGCATAGAGCTCATCGCGCACAAGATCGGTCCGCGGCAGCAATGGCAGGACTATACCGGCGATTGGGCGCGGGCGCGTGAAATCCGAGATTCGGGCGCCATCCTCGTTCGTCCGGATCATCACGTCGCCTGGCGCTGTGACGGCACCATCGCCGATCCTGTCGGTGAACTGCGCCGCGTGTTGAACATCATTTTGGATCGGTGACTGATCATGGAAGCGCATGAAAAAGGGTATTTCACAGAGGAAAACTCGGTCGAGGTCGTGACCGGCCGTAACGCCAACGCCAAAAGCGAACGGCTGAAGGAGATCATGTCGGTCGTTACGCAGAAGCTTCACGAGGCGGTAAAGCAGATCGAGCCGACCCAGGAAGAGTGGATGGAGGCGATCCTCTTCCTCACCCGGACGGGCGGGATGTGCAACGAGTGGCGTCAGGAATTTATCCTGCTTTCGGACGTGCTTGGCGTGTCGATGCTGGTCGACGCCATCAACAACCGCAAGCCTACGGGCGCATCCGAGAGCACCGTGCTGGGTCCGTTCCATGTCGCCGATGCGCCGGAATTGCCGATGGGCGCCAATATCTGCCTCGATAGCAAGGGCGAGGATATGGTGATCTCCGGCCGCATCCTGGATATAGAGGGTAACCCTATCAAGGATGCGGTCATTGATGTCTGGCAGGCCAATGACGAGGGCTTCTACGATGTCCAGCAGAAAGGTCTTCAGCCTGATTTTAATCTGCGCGGGATATTCCGAACCGGAGCGGATGGCACCTACTGGTTCCGGGCGGTCAAGCCGAAATACTATCCGATCCCGGATGATGGACCGGTCGGCCAGTTGCTGGCCCAGCTCGGCCGTCACCCGTACCGGCCGGCGCATCTGCACTACATCATCTCGGCCGATGGTTTTGAAACGCTGACGACCCACATCTTCGATCCGGATGATCCCTACATCCATTCGGATGCGGTCTTCGGCGTGAAGGAGAGCCTGCTCGCTAAGTTCAGGCTGACGGAAGATCAAGCACGGTCGAAACAGCTAGAATTCTCGGGCAAATTCTGGGAGGTCAACCACGACTTCGTTCTCGCCCATAAGCGAGAAGTCTAGGACATGGTTAACGATGCGTCTTGGACAATCGGCAGCCGGAAGGTGGGCTGCCGATCCTTGTCGTCAGCGGCTTACGAGGCCTTGGCTTCGAAGGCGGGCGCGAAATCGCCCAGTGACTTCGCCTTGAGGATCAGGCCTTCGATATCCTCATCGACGATCGCTTCAAGATCGCTGAAGCTATCAATGACGTAATAGATCGGCTGGACGATATCGATCCGGTAGGGCGTTCTGAGCACGCTCAAGAGATCGAACGGCCGAAACTCGCACGACTTGCCCTCCATTGCCGCTTTCGCTTCGCTTGGCGAGGAGACGATGCCTGCGCCGAAGCAGCGGCGGCCTTCCGGCGTATTGATCAGGCCGAACTCGACAGTGAACCAGAAGATGCGGAACAGATGCCAGGAATAGCCCTTGCCGAGACGCACGGCGGTTTCGCCGAAATGCCTTACGAAATTGGCGTAACTCTGGTTGGTCAGCAGCGGGCAGTGGCCGAAGACCTCGTGGAACAGGTCCGGTTCCTCGATATAGTCGATGTGCTCGCGGCGACGCAGGAAGGTTGCGAGCGGAAACTTGCCCTGCGACAAGAGCTCGTAGAAGCGGGAAGGCGGAATGAGCGCCGGCACGCCTTCCACGCCGAAGCCCGTCGTTTCGTTCAGGCGGCGGTTGACATCGCGCAGTTGCGGCACCTTGTCCGGCTTGAGCCCCAGGGTTTTGACGCCGTCCAGATACTCGCGGCAAGCCATATTGGCGAGCAGCTTTAACTGACGCCCGTAGAGTTCGCCCCAAATCGCATCTTCTTCGGCGGTGTAGGCGTATAAGCCATCCGGGCCTGGCAATTTGGCGGTGTAGCTGCTTTCCTTGACCATAGCTCGATCCTCCCAGAGGCTGCGATATCTTTCCAATTATGAACCGAGTTCGCGGGAAATTCTTTCCTTTTCCGGCGAAAATAGGCATGATGTTGGCAAGTTTTCTCAAGGATCGCGCGAAAATGAAAGAATCTGGGAATCCTCACCGCAAGCTTCTGCAATCGATCCAGGCCGATGGCAGTCTTTCGCTGGCAGACCTGTCGGAAAAGGCCGGCATGTCGCAGAGTTCGACATGGCGAAAGATCCAGGAACTGGAGTCGGATGGTGTCATCCGCAAGCGCGTGACGCTGCTCGATCCCGGCAAACTCGATCTCAAGCTCTGCGTGATCGCCCATGTAACGCTGGAGGATCACCACGAGGAGACGGTGGCGTCTTTTGCCTCGGTGGTATCGGAGCGGCCGGAGATCATGGAATGCTATGCCCTGTCCGGCGCCTTCGACTACATGCTGAAGATCAGGGCGAGGGATGTGGAAAGCTACGAGGCCTTCATGACCCATTACCTCCTGCGCAACCGGCGTGTGCGCACGGTGGTGTCGAGCTTTGTGCTGCGTGAATTGAAGTTCTCGACCGAACTGCCGATCTAGCGCCTGTAGCGCCGGATGCACGCCGCCAATTCAGCTGTGCTGCATGAGAACCGGGAACCCTTCGAATGTCTTGAGTGTGTCGAGGACAATGGAAGTCTTTACGTGCTGCACCGACTCGTGCGGCAACAGGACGTCGTTGACGAATCTCGAGAGGCCGGCGAGCCCGCGGGTCGCGATCTTCAGGTGATAATCCATCTCGCCCGTCAGCGCATAGGCTTCCAGCACTTCCGGCAGCCCGTTGATCAATTGCGAAAATCGGCGGGCATTGTCCCGGTTGTGGGTCGCAAGCGTCACGGAGATGACCACCAGCATGTCCAGACCCAGCTTCTGGCGATCGAGATTGGCCTGATAGCCGCGAATATAGCCCTCCGCCTCCAGCCTGGTGCGCCGGCGTGAGCACTGCGACGGCGAAAGTGCGATGCGCTCACCCAGTTCGTTGTTCGTCAGCCTGCCATCCTTCTGCAACTCCTCGAGAAGACGCAGATCCAGTTTATCGAGCGGTTCATCCATTGCGCAAAACTTTCAAAAAGCTCACAGATTGTGTATAATATTTTCGTTTTGCATTGAGAATGCAAGCACTTTGCGCGCATTTTGGGCCATACTTTGCATAGTCAAAGTACCATCTCTGAGGAGGAGAAAATGGGTCCTTTTCCGCATGATGCGCCGCCGTCGGAAATCACCGCCGACAATCCGGCCGGCACCGACGGCTTCGAATTCGTTGAATTCGCTCACCCCGAGCCCGAGAAACTGCGCGAGCTCTTCACGCGCATGGGCTATGTTCCCGTCGCCAAGCACAAGACGAAGGACATCACCGTCTGGCGTCAAGGCGATATCAATTATGTCCTGAATGCCGAGCCGGGCAGCCATGCCGCCCGTTTTGTGGCAGAACACGGCCCCGCCGCCCCGTCGATGGCCTGGCGGGTCGTTGACGCCAAGCACGCCTTCGACCACGCCGTGTCAAAAGGTGCCGTTCCCTATGAAGGGAATGACAAGGCGCTCGATGTCCCGGCGATCGTCGGCATCGGCGGTTCGCTGCTCTATTTCGTCGAGACCTATGGTAAAAAGGGATCAGCTTACGATGCCGAGTTCGATTGGCTCGGCGAGCAGAATCCGCATCCCGAAGGTGTCGGCTTCTATTATCTCGACCATCTCACGCACAACGTCTTCCGCGGTAACATGGACAAGTGGTGGGCATTTTATCGCGAACTGTTCAATTTCAAGCAGATCCACTTCTTCGATATCGACGGGCGCATCACCGGTCTGGTGAGCCGCGCGATCACGTCTCCCTGCGGCAAGATCCGCATTCCGCTGAATGAATCGAAGGATGACACAAGCCAGATCGAGGAGTTCCTGAAGAAGTACAAGGGCGAGGGCATCCAGCACATCGCCGTCGGAACGGAAGACATCTACGAAGGCACCGACAGGCTCGCCGACAATGGCCTGCGCTTCATGCCAGGTCCGCCGGAGACCTACTACGATATGTCCTATAAGCGTGTGAACGGCCACGACGAGCCCATCGACCGGATGAAAAAGCATGGTATTCTCATCGACGGCGAAGGTGTGGTGAATGGCGGCCTGACGAAGATCCTGCTGCAGATCTTCTCCAAAACCGTCATCGGCCCGATCTTCTTCGAATTCATTCAGCGCAAAGGCGACGAGGGCTTCGGCGAAGGCAATTTCCGTGCTCTTTTCGAGTCGATCGAGGCGGATCAGATCAAGCGCGGTGTCATCGGCACGGCGGCCGAATGATCTCCAGGCGACCCGGTGATTGCATTGGGTCGCCCTCAGTTTTCGGGAGGAATTGAGCGATGGACCAGACGATATCTAAGACTTCCGACCGTGAGGCTCTGGCGGCAAGTAACCTCAAATACATGCCCGGATTCGGCAACGATTTCGAAAGCGAGTCGCTTCCTGGCGCTTTGCCGCAAGGCCAGAACAGCCCGCAGAAATGCAACTACGGTCTTTATGCCGAGCAGCTTTCCGGCTCGCCTTTCACGGCACCACGCGGGACGAACGAAAGATCCTGGCTCTATCGCATTCGTCCAAGCGTGCGCCATACCCGCCGCTTTTCGAATGCTTCCTATCCGCTCTGGAAATCGGCGCCTTGCCTGGACGATCATTCGCTTCCGCTCGGCCAGCTCCGCTGGGGTCCCGTGCCGGTGCCTGACGAAAAGCTGACCTTCCTTGAAGGGGTGCGGACGATCACGACGGCGGGCGATGTCCTGACCCAGACAGGGATGGCCGCTCATGCCTATGTCTTCAACGAGGACATGGTTGACGACTACTTCTTCAATGCCGATGGCGAATTGCTGGTCGCCCCGCAGATCGGCGCCATTCGAATATTCACTGAAATGGGTGTCATCGATGTCGAGCCCTTGGAAATATGCATCATCCCTCGCGGCATGATGTTCAAGGTGCTGCGCATCGGCGACCAGAAGGTCTGGCGCGGATATATCTGTGAGAATTACGGCGCGAAATTCACGTTGCCGGATCGCGGGCCGATCGGCGCGAACTGCCTGGCAAACCCACGCGACTTCAAGACGCCGGTCGCAGCATTCGAGGACAAGGAAACGCCTTGCCGCGTGCATGTCAAATGGTGTGGGAAATTCTATGTCACGGACATCGGCCACTCCCCCCTCGATGTGGTGGCCTGGCATGGCAATTATGCGCCTTACAAATACGACCTGCGGACATTCTCCCCGGTCGGCGCGATCCTGTTCGATCACCCCGATCCCTCGATTTTCACGGTGCTGACCGCGCCGACCGAAGCAGCAGGCACGGCGAATGTCGATTTCGTGATTTTCCCACCGCGCTGGCTGGTGGCCGAACACACCTTCCGTCCGCCCTGGTACCACCGCAACATCATGAGCGAGTTCATGGGCCTGATCCACGGTCAGTATGATGCAAAGGAAGAGGGCTTCGTGCCGGGCGGCATAAGTCTGCACAACATGATGCTTCCCCATGGACCGGATGCGTCGGGCTTCGAAAAGGCATCCAATACGGAACTCAAGCCCGTGAAGCTCGATAACACCATGGCCTTCATGTTCGAGACCCGGTACCCGCAGCAGGTGACGAAATACGCGGCGGAGCTGGAAACGCTGCAGGATAATTACCTGGAGTGCTGGGACGGCCTGGAGCGCAGGTTCGACGGCACGCCGGGCATCAAGTGAAGACCGGCCACGCATCCTCTGACGGTGGAACCAGCACATGAAGCTTGCGACTTTGAAAGACTCCACTAGGGACGGCCGGCTCGTCGTCGTCTCCCGCGACCTGACCCGCTGCTCCGAGGTCGGTCATATCGCCCGCACCTTGCAGGCCGCCCTCGACGACTGGGAGCATGTGGCGCCTAGACTTCAGCAGGTTGCCGAGGGTATCGAGACGGGCGCCCAGCCGACGATGAGGTTCCATGAACACGACGCCGCATCGCCTTTGCCGCGGGCCTATCAGTGGGCTGACGGTTCTGCCTATGTCAATCATGTCGAACTGGTGCGCAAGGCGCGGGGTGCCGAGTTGCCGACAAGCTTCTGGACCGATCCGCTGATGTACCAGGGCGGCTCGGACGGCTTCCTCGCACCACGCGATCCGATCGTGGCGGCCGACGAGGCTTATGGGATCGACATGGAGGGCGAGGTCGCCGTTATCGTCGGCGACGTCGCCATGGGGTCAAGTCCGCAGCTTGCCAGGCAAGCCATCCGTTTGGTGATGCTCGTCAACGACGTGTCGCTGCGCGGCCTCATTCCGCAAGAGCTGGCAAAGGGGTTCGGTTTCTTCCAGTCCAAGCCGGCATCGGCATTCTCTCCGGTCGCCGTGACGCCGGACGAGCTCGCAGAGGCCTGGGATGGCGGCAAGCTGCATCTCCCCTTGCTCGTGACCTTGAACGCCAAGCCATTCGGGAAGGCGAATGCCGGCGTCGACATGACGTTCGATTTTGGCCAGCTGATCGCCCATGCCGCCAAGACCCGTGATCTTGTAGCCGGAACGATCATCGGCTCGGGAACGGTCTCCAACAAGCTAGAGGGCGGGCCGGGCAAGCCGGTCGAGAGCGGTGGTGCCGGCTATTCCTGCATCGCCGAGATCCGGATGATCGAGACCATCGAAAACGGATCGCCGAAGACTCCCTTCCTGCGGTTCGGCGATCAGGTCCGCATCGAGATGCACGACCGTGCCGGGCATTCGATCTTCGGAGCGATCGAGCAGACCGTCGAAAGACATGGAGGATCGGAGCTGCAATGAATGAGGTCGTTCTCTACGACTACTGGCGATCATCGGCGAGTTATCGCGTCCGCATCGCGCTCAACATGCTCGAGATTGACCATAAGACCGTATCGATCAACTTGCTGGAAGGTGAACAGAGGGGGCCAGACTATCTGGCGCTCAACCCACAGGGGCTCGTACCGACGCTGGTGATCGATGGGAGAACGCTGACGCAGTCGCTGTCCATCATCGAATATCTGGCGGAGCTTCGGCCCGAGTGCGGTTTGATGCCGGCGGATAGTGCAGGCCGCCAGCACGTGCGGGCGCTTGCCTACGCGATCGCCATGGACATCCATCCGATATGCAACACGCATGTCGCAGCCTATGTCATGACTATAACGGACAAGGCCGGCGCCCGCGAAGAATGGATGAAGCATTTCATTGCGGATGGACTTCGCAAGCTGGAAGTGATGCTCGGCGAATTCAACGGGGATTTCAGCTTTGGAGATCGGCCGACGATGGCGGACCTCTGCCTTGTCCCGCAAGTCTATAACGCCCGTCGCTGGGGAGTTGATGTGACTGATCTCAAGCGCATCGTTGAAATCGATGGCCGGTGCGCCGAGCTGCCTGCCTTCCAGGCAGCGCATCCGGACCGCGTGAAACCGTAGTGTAAGGTCCGAGGCGCAACGGCGAAAATCTGCGACCAGTCTCTCCAATACAGCGGTCCGCCGGGCAGCAATCTGAGTGTCGATCCCCGAAGCAACGAGATGGCATCGTCAACTTAACGGAACGTGGAATTTGAAGTGCGATGACGGGCGATGACAGATCGTGATCCGCTATATCGTCGCCATCGCTTTCCCGCTGAAATCATTGCCCACGCGGTGTGGCTTTAT
>NZ_JAFEVL010000009.1 GCF_016901135.1 Martinezella lusitana
GCGAGACCAGCATGCTCTACGAGATCCGCCGAGAGCTTGGCTGGAACGAATACACCAGCCTTTCGATTATGCCGAACGGCGTTCGTGAGCTTCGCAAGGATGCGCTCCGTTATCGCTATCTCAAAGACCATTGCTCCTCCTTCTATGCGATGACGCATGAGCAACCCGCTGAGTGGTCGATCGGCTGGGAGTTCCAGCAGAGTAAGCCGCATGAGGCATGGGGATCGTTCGATAAATGGATTGATGCCGACATCGAGCTTCGTCGCCTGCGCCAAGCTGAACTTGTTGCGGAGGACGGCGAATGATCTGGAGCCACGATCTCACCGCCGCCCCGCTCGGAACTCAGGTCTCCGTCACGCGCACCGTCAAGGGTGTTGAAAAGCAAATCATCGAGCATCACGTCGCGCCGGTTTGGCTGGCGACTGCTGACGGGAAAGTCCACCGGTCCTACTGGATTCCGGAGACCAAGACGAGCGAAGGCCGATGGGCAGGTTTTACGGTTGGAAGCAACGAGCCCATTGCATGGCAGCTCTATGTCGTTCCAACGCATCCCAATCACCAATCGGACAGCGGCGTGGCCGCAGCCTTTGGCGCAGCCGGACCCTCGCCGGAGAAGGCGTGTGCGCCGCTGTCCGACCATGAGTATGTCGAGAGGATCGGCGACCGGGTGATAGCGGAGCGGAAGATCGCGGATGCTGCGGCGGATCTCGTTGCTCATCTCGGGATCAATGATTGCGGTGGGGGAGTTTGAGCGATGAGTTCCATTTATGAACTTCCAGACGATGTCAGAAACTCTGCTGCAAAGGCCCTTGATGAAGTTACGG
>NZ_JAFEVL010000002.1 GCF_016901135.1 Martinezella lusitana
GGAAAGATTGCGGCGGCTTCGGTGATCGAGGCGGTGAAGGTTGCCGCCGGCGGGCTAGAGACGGAGACCGGTGTTAGGACCGGGCTTGCCGTTGTCATCGTCGGCGACGATCCGGCCAGCCACGCCTATGTGAACTCCAAGAGCAAGATGGCCAAGGAATGCGGCTTCAAGTCCATCCAGCACACCCTGCCGGCGGAAACGACGCAGGGAGAACTCGCTGGTTTGGTACAGTCCTTGAACGAAGACCCGTCCATCCACGGCATCCTGGTGCAATTGCCGCTGCCGAAGCATCTGGATTCCGATGCGATCATCCAGTCGATCCGGCCGGAGAAGGATGTCGACGGGTTGCATGTGGTCAATGCCGGCAAGCTTGCCACCGGTGATCTCGCAACCGGGCTGATCTCCTGCACGCCGGCCGGCGCCATGCTTTTGGTGCGGCGCATTCATGGCGAGGACCTATCGGGGCTGAATGCCGTGGTCATCGGCCGCTCCAACCTGTTCGGCAAGCCGATGGCGCAATTGCTGCTCAATGCCAATGCGACGGTGACGACGGCGCATTCGCGCACCAAGGACCTGGCGGCCGTTGCCCGCACTGCCGATATCCTGGTGGCGGCTGTGGGGCGTCCTGAGATGGTCAAGGCGGACTGGATCAAGCCGGGCGCGACGGTGATCGATGTCGGCATCAACCGCATTGCCGCTCCGGAGCGCGGCGAGGGCAAGAGCCGGCTGGTCGGTGATGTCGCCTATGTAGAGGCTTCGGATGTCGCTGCTGCCATCACGCCGGTTCCAGGCGG
>NZ_JAFEVL010000063.1 GCF_016901135.1 Martinezella lusitana
ATGTGGGATCTGGTGGGATGACCAGATTTACCCGTGATCCTCTTTATCGTCGCCACCGATTTCCAGCGGAGGTGATTGTCCATGCCGTTTGGCTCTATTTCCGGTTTCCGCTCAGCCTGCGGATGGTCGAGGATATGCTGGCAGCTCGTGGCGTCATCGTCTCTCACCAGACCGTGCGACTCTGGGCTGAGAAGTTCGGCAGACACTTTGCCAACGATATTCGGAAGCGATCAGCCGGCAAGCTCGGCGACAAATGGCACCTCGATGAGGTTGTCATCACCATCGGTGGAAAGAAACACTGGCTTTGGCGCGCCGTTGATCAGGACGGCTTTGTTCTCGACGTGCTGGTGCAAAGCCGCCGCAATGCCAAGGCGGCAAAGCGCTTGATGCGAAAGCTTCTGAAAGGGCAAGGCCGTTCGCCGCGTGTGATGATCACCGACAGGCTCCGGTCCTACGGTGCGGCGAAGCGGGAGATCATGCCAGGCGTCGAGCATCGCTCGCACAAGGGCCTGAACAATCGGGCGGAGAATTCTCATCAACCCGTCCGACGACGGGAGAGGATCATGAAGCGCTTCAAGTCAGCGCGACAGCTTCAGCGTTTCGTTTCCATCCACGACCCGATTGCCAACCTCTTTCACGTTCCCCGCCAAGACATTCCATCCAATCACCATCGCCAACTGCGAGCAGCAGCCTTGGATACTTGGCACCAAATCGCACGTCTTCACACCGCATGAACCAAAGCCTCACTCCCAGAACTTGTTTTCAGAGCGTTAAGTTTACAGTGCCC
>NZ_JAFEVL010000071.1 GCF_016901135.1 Martinezella lusitana
CTTAGGAGGCGGAATAATGATCTCCACGATCTCGCCAAGACGTGTTAGCAGAAGATCACGGGTCGGAGCTCCGTCATAGGCGCCATCACCGATAAACTTGGCAACTGGGCCATCAATCTGATCCAGAAGCTCTGGCAAAGCGGTTGGATCGCCAACATCATCCGTGGTTAGATCCGCGCAGACAATCTCACCGTTGACAAGATCAAGACCAACGTGGAGTTTGCGCCATCTTTTGCGCGTTTCACCTTGATTTTGTGCTTGTTTTCCAGCCATTCGCCCTCACCGAAGACCTTCAAACCCGTGCTGTCCACCACCAGATGAACCGGCCCCGATGTTCTGGTTCCGGGCCTCGTTGAGGGCAATGCCAGCCCTTTGCTCCGGCGTGACAGGGTGGAGAAGTCAGGCGCCATGATTGTCACGTTGATCAATGTCGCGATACTGCGTATCAGGCCCTGCGTCTGGCGCAGTGGTAGCCCGTAAACAACGCGTAGGGTCAGACACATCGTAGTCGCAAGATCCGAGTATTTCGGCTGGCCACCCCGAGATCTCCGGCGCGAAGCAGACCAAAGAGAAAGCGACTCATCGCTCACCCAGATGGTCAAATCGCCACGTTGGCGAAGGCTTTCATTATATGCCGCCCAATTCGTGACCTTAAGCTTCTGCTTGGCTATCTTGTCCCGTCGGTCGGCATTGAACTTATGCGGCATCGGAAATATCCTGGGTCCCAAAACGGACGCCTGATATCAGCAGCCACCAGATCGATGCAACAACGTCGG
>NZ_JAFEVL010000039.1 GCF_016901135.1 Martinezella lusitana
GCGAGACCAGCATGCTCTACGAGATCCGCCGAGAGCTTGGCTGGAACGAATACACCAGCCTTTCGATTATGCCGAACGGCGTTCGTGAGCTTCGCAAGGATGCGCTCCGTTATCGCTATCTCAAAGATCATTGCTCGTCCTTCTATGCGATGACGCATGAGCAACCTGCTGAGTGGTCGATCGGCTGGGAGTTCCAACAGAGTAAGCCGCATGAGGCATGGGGATCGTTCGATAAGTGGATTGATGCCGACATCGAGCTTCGTCGCATCCGCCAAGCTGAACTTGTTGCGGAGGACGGCGAATGATCTGGAGCCTCGATCTCACCGCCGCCCCACTCGACCGCCGCATCTGGCTCGCCACGCGTTGCGAAAAGGTCTCCGTCACCCGATGGAACGAAAAGCGCGGCGCATGGGATGGCCTTGCCACGGGCGAGACGCCGATTGCATGGCAGCTCTACGTCGTTCCAACCCATCCACATTTCCAATCGGACAGCGGCGCGAATGCAGCCTTTGGCGCAGCCGGACCCTCGCCAGAGAAGGCGTGTGCGCCGCTGTCCGACCATGAGTATGTCGAGAGGATCGGGGACCGGGTGATAGCGGAGCGGAAGATCGCGGATGCGGCGGCGGATCTCGTTGCTCATCTCGGGATCAATGATTGCGGTGGGGGAGTTTGAGCGATGAGTTCCATTTATGAACTTCCAGACGATGTCAGAAACTCTGCTGCAAAGGCCCTTGATGAAGTTACGG
>NZ_JAFEVL010000026.1 GCF_016901135.1 Martinezella lusitana
CCGATCGAGAGATGACGCCAACCCAATTCGGCAAGAAGTTCGCTGGTGATCCGCTTTTCGTTTTCCAGCTCCGGGACGGTCGCGAGCCTCGTTCGCAGACACGCCAACGCATCATTGAGGCAATGGGCGCAGACGAGCGGGAGACTGCGGCATGACCTCTCATCTTGATCGCATCCTTTCCGTAGCCGAGATGGCGAAAGAGATTGCCAATGAATTCAAACTCCCGGCGACAGCCATCCACGCAATTGAGCTTGGCATCACCATGGAGCGCGTCCGGGTCGAGAGTGTCCTTGAGGACATCATGGCGGATACCGGGCTGACCAGTAAGACGACGGCCATTGGCATCGCATCGAAGCATGTCGCTCGGGGATCGGTCTTCGCCACGCCCGAGGCGATTAACTTCGCAGCTCGCGTCAAGGCTGGCTTGGAGGAAGCGCAATGAGCGTCCACACGACAGAGCGCCCAGCGTCTATCGATGAGATCGCATCCGAGATGGATCGGCGCGGCGCAGTCATCGAAACGCTTGAGGCAAAGATCGAAGAACTGCAGGGCGAAGTCGATTTGCTTCGCAAGATGCAGAAGGCGGCTGGCGAGACCAGCATGCTCTACGAGATCCGCCGAGAGCTTGGCTGGAACGAATACACCAGCCTTTCGATTATGCCGAACGGCGTTCGTGAGCTTCGCAAGGATGCGCTCCGTTATCGCTATCTCAAAGA
>NZ_JAFEVL010000014.1 GCF_016901135.1 Martinezella lusitana
GCGCGGCATGCGATCTCACGGCAATCTGTATCGGCGTATATCAAACAGGGTTGGCTCGAGCGGATCGCGAAAGGCGTCTACCGCCGCCCATTCTCCGCAAGAGAAACGTCGGAAGCCAGGACGGGCTGGAAGATTCCTTTATTATCCGCGCAATGGATCATGGGACATGAGTTCCACGTCGGAGGCTTAACCGCGGTTGGTTTGCGCGGCCATTCCCACTACCTGCAGCTTGGCGGCGATACACGCGTGTACCTCTACGGCTCGGACATCCCCGACTGGCTTATGACGTTGGCAACCGATGCCAGATTCGTGCGGCGAGGTCATGGACTATTCCTTGAAGAGACCGGCGGCATCGAGAACAGCGAATTCAGCTTGTCAGATGATCCAGATGAGGAGCGGGCCATGAGCCCGTGGCGATGGCCTATCAAAATGTCATCGGCCGAGCGGGCAATATTGGAGGTTCTCGATGAATTACCAAAAAACGAGAGCTTTCACAGCATCGACATGATGTTTCAGGGAATGGTCAATCTACGCCCAAAATTGTTGACGGCGCTACTTGCCCAATGTCGTAGCGTGAAGGTGAAACGCCTCTTCTTCGTCTATGCAGACAAGCACGCGCATGCGTGGCTCAAGCATATCGACAGATCGCAGATCGATATGGGAAGCGGCGATCGGGCGCTTGTTCCAGGCGGCCGGCTTCACCCG
>NZ_JAFEVL010000005.1 GCF_016901135.1 Martinezella lusitana
CCGATGGCATTCAGGGCCGCATGACGATCGCCGCAATCACGAAATTCCAGACCGACAAGAATCTGTCCGTTCAATATCCTGGTACGCTTGGGCCGACGACACTCACTGCGCTAGGCATATCGAGCGCAGCGCTTTCCATTCCTCCATGGGTAGCCTTGGCGCAGACCAAGATGGGATTGAACGAGGTCCGCGACAACAAAGTGCTATCCGCCTTTCTGAAGAGCGATGGCTCAACGGTCGGCGACCCCTCAAAATTGCCGTGGTGCGGTGACTTCGTGGAAACATGCATCGCGGTCACGCTCCCCCATGAGCCGATGATCACCAATCCCTATTGGGCGTTGAACTGGCTGAAGTTCGGTATCGAAATCCCCGAGGGCAAGCCCGTCATGGGTGCGATCGGGGTGGCAACGCGAAACGGGGGTGGCCACGTTTTCTTCGTCATCGGGCATGACCAGAATTTTTTCCATATTCTCGGTGGTAATCAATCCAACTCTGTCAGCATCGAAAAAATGGACAAGAGCAGGGTAGCTGGGCTTCGCTACCCATCGACTTATCCGAAGCCGGATACCGTGCTGCCGTTCTCGGTTTTCACCGGTAAAATCTCCACCGACGAAGCATAAGCCCCAACCATCAAAGGACATCT
>NZ_JAFEVL010000070.1 GCF_016901135.1 Martinezella lusitana
CCGGTCAAGTTGATTGTTGCTTCCGGCAGGGCAATCCTCCAAGAGAGCAGCCTTCCTGAGGGAAGTCGATTCTTCTCAAAGCCTTACAGCGATCATGCCATCGCTGACGCGATGGCCAGGATGCTTTCGGGTGACTGATCCCTCGCGTCTGCGTGAGTAAAGGTGTCCGGATGTTGATTTCCACGCGGAACTGAGCCGGGTTGGTGTGAACCCCTCGGGCTGGACCAGCGACGAGCTTCAAACTAAGCCGCCTGCTGGGCAAGTTGGGTTTCAAATTCTGCTGGCGATCGATAGCCGAGGGCGGAGTGCAGCCTCGGTCTCATCGTCACGGAATTGGTGATCAATGCTCTCAAACACGCCTTCCCTGGTCATCGTGGCGGCAAGATCATCGTCGGCTATCACTCGGACAACGCGCAATGGTCGATGTCGGTGAGCGACAATGGCGTTGGAGTTCCTACGGAGAACGCGGTCAGCAGGGACTTAGCCACTCATTCCGCCGCCCGGATGCGCGAGGTTGCGGGCCTATTATGGGCTTGCTCCCAGTTCATCATGTAGTCACGGGTGAGCGGAACGGCGTCCGCCCGCTTGGCAAGCTGAATCTGAAACA
>NZ_JAFEVL010000030.1 GCF_016901135.1 Martinezella lusitana
GGTGAAACGCCTCTTCTTCGTCTATGCAGACAAGCACGCGCATGCGTGGCTCAAGCATATCGACAGATCGCAGATCGATATGGGAAGCGGCGATCGGGCGCTTGTTCCAGGCGGCCGGCTTCACCCGATTTATCGCATTACGGTCCCTGCGGACCTTGTACAACAGGAGCATACAGATGGCGCGTGATCGCTACATGCGGCAGGTCGAACTGCTTGTTCGGACGTTGCCTTATATCGCACGGCAGGATGTTTTCGCCCTCAAGGGGGGAACGGCCATCAACTTGTTCTACCGGGATATGCCTCGCTTGTCGGTCGACATCGACCTCACTTACCTACCCATAGAGGATCGGGAAACGACGCTCAGCGGTATCGACGCCGCGCTTGACCGCATTCGCAACGATCTGCTGAAAAACCTTCGCGGTGTCGAAGTGCAGCGTATCGCTGGCGGCGGCAACAATGACACGCGGGTCCTGGTCCGGCAGGGCGCCACCGAAATCAAGATCGAGACCTCGCCGGTCGCGCGTGGAACGGTGCACCCTCCAGAACTGCGGGCGGTAACGGATGGGGTGGCCGAGGCGTTTGGCTTTGCCGAAATGCAGGTCGTCTCCTTCGAGGATCTGTTTGGTGGCAAGCTTCATGCCGCCGTGGACCGTCAGCACCCGCGTGATCTGTTCGACGTGAAGCTGCTCTATGATAATGAAGGGCTCACCGATGCATTGTTTCGCACCTTCCTCATCTACGTCGCAAGCTCTGGCCGACCCCCGCATGAGCTGATCAGGCCGTCATTGTCTGAACTCGAAGAAGCGTTCGTGAAAGAGTTCGAAGGCATGACTATCGAACCCGTCAGCCTGATCGAACTGAAAGACGCAAGAGCGCGCCTGACAGGTGATCTGCTTGCAAGACTGGATGAAAAGGCGATGCGGTTCCTGCTTACTCTCCATGACGCGGAGCCCGATTTCGAAGTCATCGGGCTGCCGCAGGCGGCGGCACTGCCGGCAGTACGGTGGAAGCTGCTCAATCTCGCGAAGCTGAAGCAGCAAAATCCCGATAAACACATGCTGCAGCGTCGGGAAATCGAGAATATGCTTGCCTAGATACCGGTCACATCACGGCGTCGTAGGCAGGCCTGCGGCTTCGCAAAGGGGCGTGGTGCGGGGCTTGCAATCAACGATTCCTGCGATTGGTTGATCATCGGTCGCCTTGATGCGTATCGGGCCTTTGACCACTCCGTTGTCACCCGCCTGAAATCCCGTGGTAAAGTCTCCATATATCGACTTTCTTATACGCATTGGTCGACAGGATTGGGGTTTAGGCGCGACAAGGCCGTTGGGGCCTTTTAGTTGACCGAAATTTCGATACAATTTTTGGTAGCGTTGGTGCGGGGATCCGAGAGTTTTCGGACTTCATTCTTTGATGCCGTTGTTTATGCGGTGGCTGCGTTGCTCCGGACGGATTTCGGGCGTGCGCATGCCAGCATTCGGTTGAGGACGGCGCAGCCGATGGCGACCTCGGTCTGTTGTGCTTTGAAGGACCGCGCCCGCAATCGGGCGCCGATGATGGATTTGTAGCGGCCGATGGCTGTCTCGACCAACGAACGCTTGCCATATCCGGTGGCGGCTTGCCATTTCATTCGCCCGTCCGTGTTGATAGCCGCGACGTGCCGGTCGCGCTGGCTTTCGATCCCTGTATTCGAGCGGTAGACTGCGTTGGTCCGAGGTGGAATGATGACGGCTGCATCGGAGCTGTGCTTGGCGACAGCGACGTAGGTTGGGATGCCGTCATAGGCACCATCGGCTGTGAAATGGCCGATGGGGACACCGATCCGGTCGAGCAAGGGCTTGACCTGCGAGGGATCGCCGCCATCCTGATCAGTCAGGACATTAGCAATGATTTCGCCGCTCTCGGCGTCCAAGGCCAGATGCAGTTTCCGCCAGCTCCGACGCGACTTGGCGCCGTGCTTCTCCTCCAGCCACTGACCAGCGCCATAGACTTCCAGCCCAGTGCTGTCGATAAGAACGTGAACGGGCTCCTTTGTCGGAGCGCTGCGGCCTTGCCGGCTGTCGGCCAATCGCCATGTCCGTGCTCGTCGGCTCAGCGTCGTGTGATCGGGGACGGCGAGATCCAGGCCCATCAACTTCAGCACCGATGTCAGCAAACCCTCCGTCTGGCGAAGCCGCAGGCCGAACACGAGGCCCAGCGTGAGGGCGGTCTCGATCGCCAGATCGGAATAGCGCGGCTGGCCACCGCGTGTCGTGCGCTTCGGTGCTCGCCACGACGATAGCGCTTCTCTGTCATCCAAAGCGTCAGGCTCCCGCGCCGGCGAAGGCCTGCCTCGTATTCCGACCAGTTCGTAACCCTGAACATCATCTTGCCTATACGATGGCGATGGGCGGCATTGTGCTTGAAAGGCATCGTTGCGAAGGACCGGTTGTTGCGCTTGCCGATCACCTAAGCCAACGCGATTAACGATCCACGCACCAAAGTCGCTATCCACGCCTCTGGTCCCAATGCCGTCTTATGCTCCATCACCGATTATGGTGTAGTAGCATCCACGGCACAATCGCGTCCCTCTTTGGCACCGCCAACAAATCTGCCGCTTTTACCCGATCGGGAGACAAAGTTTCCGAATCTATGTTTTATTAACTATATGATATAACACTGTTCTTTCGCAATAGTGAATCGAAAATAGCCATTGCTTCCGTTGGTCATACGGCAATTGGCCGTGCCTCTAACCATCGATAGGTACTGGTTATCGATGGTGATGAAATAATATCAATTATTACATTGATTACACTTTATATAAATTAAAATTATATTTCATTTCCAAATTATTATTTAAATACACATCATATTTACGATATTATACACCCGAGCGCTACAGCTCGATCCCCTGTTCAACAACTCCAATTCTCCAAATGATCTTGAATACCCAGCGCATAGCCACGCGTCCGAACAGTACGAATAAGATCCGGCCCCAACGTCCGAAGTGCCCTGCGAATAAGACCTATATGAATATCCACCGTCCGTGGCTCAACATCAGCGTCGGCTGGCCATGCTGCAGCAATCAGCGCCTCACGGCTTTGAACAGCTTCAAGATTTTGCAGGAGATGGCGTAGGAGACGGAACTGCAAGGCGGTTAATGGGACATCGCGACCATTCCTTTGCACCTTTGCGGTGGCTGAATTCATTTCGAGATCGGCGTAGTGAAGCACATTGGCCTCCGCCAAGACGCCGCTTTTTTCGATCAGGGCATCCGACCTCAGGCTGCGAAGAAATGCGATGAGACGAACCGGATCGAAGGGGCGCGTTAAAACAAGATCGGCACCATCCTTTTCGAGCAATGGATTGCTCAATTTGTCGAATTCATTGCAAAGAAGAGCAATGGCGATTTCAGGCCGTGCAATCTTAAGAGATCGCAAGCCCCCAAGCTCCATTTCAGAGGTCGCGCCGTTAATGATGACGACTCGCACGCTATCGTCACGCAGTGCGCGCACCGTTTCGTCCAAAGTGCGCACGAGTGCGGCAGGAAACCCTTCAATTGCGAGGAGATGTTGCAGAAGCAGAAACATTTGCGCATCGTGCGAATGGATAAGAATGCGAAAATCCATATCTCTTTCTCCAGCTTGCCTTATAGCGGAGCGAACTCACCGCCATTCACATCAAGGATCGCGCCATTGATGAACCCGGCTTGCTCCGAGACGAGAAAGCAGATGGCTGCCGCAACATCCTCCGGCGTCCCAATGCGTCCGACTGGAATGCGCGCCATCGTGGCCCTATTGATCTCACTGTCTGGTGGCCCTGCCATTTCAGTTGCAATCCGGCCAGGTGTTACAAGATTGACGGTCATTCCGTGACCGAAAGAGGCCGCTACCAGCGATCGTGCAAGGCCGGCGAGCGCCGACTTCGACGCGACATAGGCGGCCCCAGAGATTCTTGGAATTGTGCGCCCTGCAATCGAGCCAACGAATACGATGCGCCCAAAGCCGTGATCGATCATATGCGGCAACACCGCCTGGCAGCAAAGCATCGCGCCGGTCAGGTTGACCGCGAGAACCGAATGCCACTCTTCGATGGTGATCCGTGCGAACGATGTCGGACCGCCGGCACTTTTGGGGGATATTCCTGCGTTGCAGACGAGGATATCCGGCATTGCCCATGCGCGCTCCAGCGCATGGAAGAACTGTTGTATCTCAGCGGGCACGTTCAAGTCGACTGCTCGTGCAAAGACATTCTCTGCGCCGAACCGCGCCGAAAGCATTTGCTCTGCGGCTGTAACATGGTCCCGGCGCTGGCCGAAAATAGCCACCTTGTAGCCATGCTCGAGCAGGCTTGCAGCGGTTGCCAAGCCGATCCCCGAGCTGCCGCCGGTGACGACAGCAAGCTTTTGCCGGGGAGCCGGAGTCATGCGGCACGATCCATCTCAGCGAACAGCGACAGGGGTGGATGTGCCTCTGGATCCGTCATCACTTCGATGAGCAGCGGTTCATTTCCTTCGATGCCACGTTTCAGAGCTGCAGCGAGTGCCGCCGGATCGTTGATGCGGATCGACGGGCATCCGCAGGCTTTCGCAAGCGCGGCGTGGTCGACTTCGGCGAAATGGCATGCGGAGGTATATTGGCTGAACTTCACAGTCTCGGCGTCGCGCTGGAAACCCAGAATGCCATTATTGAGCACGATGATGGTCACCGGCAAACGCATCCGCATCATCGTTTCGAGCTCGGCCCAGCTATGGGCAAAACCGCCGTCGCCGACGACCGCGACCACCGGACGTTTCGGCTCGGCAGCCTTGGCGCCGAGCGCAAGCGGGAAACCCCATCCAAGTCCGGCTAGGCCTCGCGGCGTGATGAAACGCATGCCCGCCCGTGGCGCCCTCAGCTGCCCAAGAATCCACATGGAGGAATAGCTGGCGTCCGCGACGATTGCGATATCGCGCTGCAGCCAGGGCTGCAATTCAGCCATGACCCGCTCCGGACGAATGGGAGAATTGACCGAGGCATACTGAGCATGGCGCGCTTCATCGAAATGTCGCCAAAATAAAGCAATCCGCTCTTCGAGAGGCGCGCGCAAGCTTTGCCTGAGCGAGAGGTCGCAGCTTTGAAGCGACCGGCGCAACGCCGCCAATGTTTCCCGGGCATCGCCGACAAGTCGGAGAGCCTCATAATTACGGCCAACTTCCGTCGGGTCGATGTCGATATGGATCACGCTTGCCTTGGCCGGTATCTGTCGCCAATTATCAGTGCCGTTCTGATTGGTGCGAGTGCCGACCAGGACGACAAGATCGGCGTCCGACATGAGTTCATGGCTGTAGAACCCCAGGGATCGAGGACCGACGAGCGAGCCGAGGACGCCGACAGACAGCGGATGGAGTTCGCTGACAGCGCCCTTCCCCATGTTGGTGGTGAAGACGGGCAAGCCTGCCTCATCCTGTAGACGTGCCAGTTCCTCTGCCGCCCCACCGCAATGAACACCGCCGCCAGCAAGGACGACCGGAGATCGGGCACTGGCGATCCGTTCAGCGGCTGTTTGCATATCGTGATCCGATGGCCGGGTTCGATCAAGCGGCCACCGTCCGAGATTGCTGGTGCGGGATGCCTCGGTGACGGGCGCCGGCGAACGCAACAGATCTGCGGGCAGCAGCAAGGCCACGGGGCCAGGGCGGCCGGAGGTGGCGGCAGTGAACGCCGCATCGACATAGTCGTCTATCCGTTCGGCAACCGTGACGCGCCGGACCCATTTGGTGCAGGATTGGAACAGCGCAATCTGATCGAAGTCCTGAAAAGCGTTCCTGTCCGTCTGATCGCGTTCAACATCCTGGACCAATGCGACAACCGGAATGCTCGCCTTGAGGCATTCGCCAAACGGAGGCACGAGCAATGTCGCGGCCGGACCGTTCTGCGCGGCAACAACCCCGACTTTCCCGGAGGTGCGCGCATAGCCATCTGCCATGGCTCCGCCCATGTTCTCCTGTCGATAGGCGATCTGTCGAATGCCGCGCGCTTCGGCGGCAAGGATGAGCGCCGACGGCAGGCTCTGGGCGAAAATCATCTCGACACCGTGACGTCCGAGCGCTTCTGCAATCCGGTCCGCGACCGTATCCGTCATTGAGGTCTCCTTCATTGCCGTCCCTCCCAACCCGTTCTGCTGTTCTTTTCCAGAAAATCGTCAAATGCTGCGACAATGCTTTCGACATCGGCATCAGACATCGGCGTTGACAGGCATGCAGCGGCCCCGAACGGCAGCAAAATCCCGCATGCCAGGAAATGTCGTGAGAGCGCCCGCATGATGTCATTCTCCTCCGGTGTCATTGTCGCCACATGGAAACTCGTCGGCGCGATCACCCGTGGATGGATGCGAAACAAGGACGCCGCTCCGGAAACTGAAAACGGCGCGCCCCGTTTCAGGGCTGCATGCGCCAACCCCTTGCGCAAACCATCCCCCAATCGCTCCAGGCGATCGAAGGCCTCAAGCGTCATGGCCTCCATTGCAGCCTTTCCGGCAACCATGGACACGGGATTGGCCGAAAACGTACCGCCTTGTGAAACGAGCGGCGCCTCATCGTCGGCGCCGAACACAGCCATGACGTCCGTGCGGCCACCAATGGCGCCCACTGGAAAGCCGCCGCCGATGATCTTGCCGACGGTGATCAGATCCGGCTCAAGACCATAGCGGGCCGAAGCACCGGCAAAACTCTGCCTTAAATTGAGAACTTCGTCGGCAATGACAAGAATGCCGTATTTGCGGGCGACGGCAGACACTGCGGCGATGAAGTCCGGCGCCGGATGCAGGAGGCCTGCCCTGCTCGGCATCGGATCAATGAGAATGGCAGCGACGTCGTTTGCTCTTGGAGCAATTGCCGGCTCTATACCGGCCGAGTCGTTGAAATTCAGCACGAGGACATCATCGGTGATCGATTCCGGCGCGCCGGGATAACCGAGCTTAGGCAAATTTCTACCGGAAGCGTCGTCTGCGATCACGCCACCCTGACCAGCCTCGGCCCAGTCATAGGCGCCATGATAGGAACCTGCAAAGCGGACAATTGCTGATCGCTGGGTAAAGGCCCGCGCAGCCTTGATGGCAAACATGACGGCTTCGGTACCACTATTGACGAAACGCACCTTTTCCATCGCCGGTATGCGCGAGACCAGTAGTTCGCCGAGCACGATCTCATATTCCGTGGGATTGGCGAAACATGTGCCCGTTTTCAAGACTTTTTCCACGGCCTCCGTGACGGGTGCGAAACCGTGGCCATGGATCAATGTCGTAAAGTTGTTGTTGAGGTCGAGCAGACGGTTGCCGTCCGCATCCCAAACATAGGCTCCCTCGCCTTTGGCGACGTAAATCGGGATGGGATCCCTCTCGATCGTGGAGCGTGTAACACCAGCCGGAAAAACGCCTTTCCCCCGGCGAAAGAGATGAGTTGATCGGGCTCGAATAGCCGACCAGCCTCGTCCCTGAGCTTTATCCGTAAACATGATAGGAGGCTTTCTGTTGCAAGTTCAGACGCGTGTCTTTGCACCGCCTTTATATTTTTGTTGCAACAAAATTACTCGCCGTCAAGTCAATGCATCAAAATTTTGGCCTCAAGAGCGCAAATTTCCCCGCGCCGCGCGCCGCAGACTACGATAGCCATCGCGGATATCGCTCTCGAAGGCGGCTCTCAAAGCGGCGCCATCACGCTCAGTGAGCGCCTCCATTGCCATCTCATGATTGCGCACGCCGTACTTCTCTTCGGCAAACTCCGGATAGAGGTTGTAGAGCGACGGACCGATGCGCAGCCACAGCCCTTCGATCATTGAGACTAAATGAGGAAGGCCTGCCATGCGATAGACCGAGAAATGAAATTCCTTGTTGTGCCGAAGCGCTGTCGTGTAGTCACCCACCTCCAGAGCCGAATTGATCTCATCCTGAATTTGTCGTAATTTATCAATATCTTGATCCGCCCCGTGCAACGCCGCTCGCTCGGCCGCAAGACCCTCCAGAGCAAGCCTGATCGAGGTTATCTCCTTTAAATCCGACTCCCTGAGAACGGGAACGATCACCGTCTTGGGACCGGCGTAAACCAGTGCGCCGTCACCGATCAGGCGATTGATGGCATCGCGAGCAGGCGTCGAACTGATCCCCAGCTCCTCAGCGACGGCGCGAACCGTCATCTTGTAGCCAGGCTCATAGACACCTCGGATCAAGCGCTCCTTCATTTCCCGATATGCGGTATCTCCCAACCCGCTAGCCTGCCGATCCAAACCTGCACCTTCTCCCAGTTCTAATATCATTTTCCGTTCCCGCTGTTGACAGGCTAATATTTTGATGCAACAAAAAGATTATGTGAAGTTTTCGCAAAGCGATTGTCACATCAAAAAAAGCTTTAGCAGCCCGCTTTGTGACTGTCACGGGGCTGCTGGTTCAATGAATTCTGCATTCAAGCGATCTGCCGGGCTGCCAGAAAGAGGCTAGCACCGTTCGCGGATGGCTAAGGCTGCGCGACAAAAAATGGGGAATTCTCACTCAACAGAAGGAGGGCAATGATTTGATTGGCCGTAGATTGATCCTTTCGGGACTCCAAAAACGCTATGCAGACATCTGGGCTGTCAGAGACACAAGTCTGGAGATCGAACCGGGCGAGTTCGTCTCGATCGTCGGTCCGTCTGGATCCGGCAAGACATCGCTGCTGACCATGATTGCCGGCTTCGAGATGCCGACCGCGGGGACGATCCGCATTGGCGACAAAGACGTCACGCCTCTGCCACCCAACCGTCGTGATATCGGCATGGTCTTTCAGAAATACGCGTTGTTTCCGCATCTGACGGTAGGGCAGAACATTGCGTTTCCGCTGAAGATGCGCCGCGCGCTTTCGGGAGCGCCGCTTAAATCGCGACTGGAGGAGATACTTCAACTCGTTCAACTGTCCGAATACCGGGATCGCTATCCGAACCAACTATCGGGCGGGCAGCAGCAGCGTGTCGCAGTTGCCCGAGCGCTGGTCTTCGATCCGCCGATCATTCTCATGGACGAGCCACTTGGCGCACTCGACAAGAAGCTGCGCGAGGCGATGCAATTCGAGCTCAAACGCATACAGCAGCGACTTGGCGCGACCGTTGTCTATGTCACACACGATCAGGATGAAGCTCTGGCGATGTCCGATCGCGTTGCGGTCATGCGGCAAGGCGAACTGCAGCAGATCGGAACGCCTGCCGAGCTTTACGGCAAACCTGCCAACGCCTTCGTCGCTGACTTCATAGGCGTGATGAACTTCGTGCCCGGTACTTATGTCGGGACCGAGAACGGCAAACATGTATTCCAGGTAGCAGAAGACGTCCTATTGAGGGCGCCAACCGTTTCGGATGGCAGTGCCATCCATATGGTAAAGGGTTCACCGCTTCACCTTGCCATCAGGCCCGAACATATCAGTCTGACACCATCAGGCCAAAATCGCGACAGTACGGCTGCCGGCATCGTGGAGGCATCTGTCTTCTTCGGCTCGACCAACATCCTGCTTGTCCGCCTCACAAGATTGCCCAGCGTTGTCCTGCGGGTGCAGATGCCCGCCGGACAAGCGACGGCCTTCGAACAAGGAAGCAGTGTCAACCTCCTGATCGATGAAACGAGGCTGCAAACCTTCCCGATCAAGGAAGGGTGTGCCGCATGACCTTGCCAGCTTCCCCTTCGACCGCGACGAACCAGTTACGACCGGCCAGATGGATGCGGCCCGGTTCTGCACGACACTATGCAGCCATCCCTTCCTGGCTGCTGGTCTTGCCGCTTCTGGCGATCTTTGCGATCGGCTTCCTTTATCCCTTGACCAAGTTGATCACCCTCAGCTTTACCGAAGGCCCATTCGCCAATTACGGGCGCCTTCTGGATGATCCTCTCTACGCGGCCGTTCTTGCGAATACCGTGGGAATCGCCACTGCTGTCACCGTTAGTTGCGTTTTCATAGGCTACCCCGTCGCCCTTGCCATGGCCCGTCTCAAAGGAAGGCTGGCCCTGGTCATTGCGGCATGCGTCTTCATTCCGTTATGGACCTCGGTTCTCATCCGTTCCTATGCCTGGATCGTGCTGCTTCAGCGTCACGGCATCGTCAATTCATTACTCGTCGCGACAAACCTGACGGATGGACCGCTCAAGCTTCTCTACACGCAAGGTGCCGTCGTGCTGGCGATGACGCATGTGCTCCTGCCCTTCGTCATTGTCCCAATCTTTTCCACCTTGCAAATGCTCCCACAGGACTATGCCCGAGCGGCACGCAATCTTGGAGCCGGGGCGATCCGGGCCTTCCTCTTCGTGACCTTGCCGCTCAGCCTCCCAGGTGTCTTTGCCGGCGCAACCATGTGTTTCGTTCTTGCGTTGGGCTTTTACATCACACCCGCTCTGGTCGGAGGCCCGGGTTCGATGCTGATGGCGAACCTGATCGGCCAGCAGACCACTGTTCTACTCGACTGGCCATTTGCCGCCGCCCTGTCGACGGCTCTTCTCACCATGACGATCGTCTTCATCGTCGTATTTCGCAAGGCGCTTTCCTTCAGCAAAGGATTCAGCAGTGTTCATTGATCAATCTTCCACCTTGCCACCGCTTTTCGCTGCGACCGGCAGGCTCAGGCTCGCGGCTTTGCATCCTCTTGGTAGGGCAGCAGCGCTCATCGGTGCTGGCGTGCTCGTGGGAAGCATCCTGTTCTTTCTCATTCTGCCGACGCTGCTCATCATCCCGATGTCGCTGAGCAAAACCGATTACATTCAGTTCCCGCCGCAGGGACTGACCTGGCACTGGTATCAGGTCTATTTCAGTGATCCGGACTGGATGGCGGCGACCTGGTTCAGTGTCAGGATTGCAATTGCGACAACCGCAAGCGCCACCATCATAGGAACCATGGCGTCGCTTGCCATTGTCCGGGGGGATCTACCCTTCAAAAACGCGCTGCAGGTCCTGTCGGTCGGGCCAATGATCGTTCCGCATGTCGTCTTCGGCGTTGCCCTATATCTGGTCTTCTCACCCTTGCAGCTTACTGGAAGCTTTATCGGCTTTCTGATCGCGCATACCGTGCTTGCCATCCCCTATGTCGTTATTACGGTTACGGCATCGCTCCAGCGCCTCGATCCGATGTTGGAGCTTGCGGGGTTGAGCTGTGGCGCAAACCGGCTGCAGACATTCTTTCGAATTGTGCTGCCCAATATTGCGCCCGGCATCGCATCTGCCTCCGTCTTCGCTTTCCTTGCATCATTCGACGAAGCGACTGTCGCCTTTTTCATCTCGGACACCGGCGGAAAATCGATCGGTCGGAAGATGTTCGAAGACATCGATTTCAATCTGACGCCGGTGATTGCCGCTGCGTCTGCGGTTTTCGTCGCCGTCTCCCTGCTTCTGATGGGAACGACCCACCTGCTGACCGCCCGCAAAGCCGGGCAATGACGCCGAAGCCAACAAATTCAAAACACACACAAAGAGAACATTCCATGTCATCCAAAAGCTATTCGACACGTAAATTCCAACTCCGGCGATTAGCCTATGCTGCTGCCAGCCTCCTGTGGCTTCTTGCTCCTCCACAATCGGCGACAGCTGCAGAACAAGTCATCATCGCCTCAACCGGTGGGGCGTATGACCAGGCCCTTAAAGAGGCGTGGTTCGACCCATTCACCGAGGCGACAGGCATCGAGGTTGTGACGGTTGTCGCCACCAATGCTGAAATGCGCGCCAAAGCCAGTGCGATGGTAAAGACAGGCAACGTCACCTGGGATCTATACCTTGACGGCGAGATACAGGCAGCCTCAAAGGCGCATCGTGAGGTCACGGAGGATCTCACCGAGTTCTGCCGCCAATTTATCGACCGCAAGGATCTTGGACCTCACGCCTGTGCGGCCGGCGGCGCTCTTCTTCAGTCGACGGCCACTCTGCTGGCCTATCGGGTTGGCAAGGCCGGCGATCCCCTGCCGGAAACATGGGCGGATATGTGGGATACGAAGAAATTTCCGGGTGGGCGTGCGTTTCCCAACTTTGACGATCCCTGGCGGGTGATGGCAGCTGCCCTTTTGTCCGATGGCGTGCCTCGAGACAAGTTGTTTCCTCTCGATGTCGATCGCGCGTTGAAGAGGCTTGATCAAATCCGCCCAGCTGTCTCGATCTGGTGGAAGACTGGCGATCAGAGCGTGCAAGGTTTCCGCAACGGCGATTATTCACTCGGCCAGATCTGGTTGACGCGAGCAAAGGCGATGCAAACTGAGGGCCTGCCCATTGGCTGGTCCTACAAGGCATCCTTTCTGGTTGGCGATCGCATCGCACTGATCAAAGGTGCGCCCCATCACCACAATGCACTGAAACTGATTGCCTTCTGGCTCAACTCTCCCGAAGCTCAGGCGCAGGTCTGCACTATTCTGTCCTGCACTCCTCCCAGCATCGAGGCGGCTGCTTTGATCCCTGAGGAGGTTAGAAAGACCATGCCAAGCGCTGAGGATGTTCGTGATTACATTGTCGTGCCGGATGCGGACTGGATCAACGCCAATACTGCAATGTTGCTTCAACGCTGGAACAATTGGATTCGCTAACAAGCGGATTCGATTCACCGCTCCTGCATGGCCTGCGACGTGACCTCGACGATCGGCGAGAACAGATATTCGAGGATCCGCCGCCTGCCGGTCTTGATCTCGGCAGTCGCGGCCATGCCGGGAGACAGTGTTACCGAATTGCCGTCGACGTTCATGACGCTGCTGTCGAGCTTGATGGTAACGGGGAAGACGAGGTTCTGAACCCGCTGCACATTCGTCGTCGGCACGGTTGCTTGCAGTTGCTTGGTCGGATCACCTTCGAGCTGATTGGCATCCGGCTCCGGGATGGCGTCGGTGGCGACAGCCGTCACACGACCATGGATCACGCCATAACGCGTGAACGGGAACGCCTCGATCTTGACCACCGCCGGCTGCCGGACCGATACGAAGCCGATGTCGCTGTTCGGAATATAGGCTTCCGCTTCCAGCGCCGAATTGTCTGGCACGATGCGCATGAGTTCGGCACCTGTCGTGACCGCCTTCCCGACGGTGTTGATCGAGGACGACTGGATCGTGCCATCGATCGGCGTGGTGATCGTCATGGATTCCCGCCGCTTGCGGGCCTTGACAAGCTGGCGCTCCAGTTCGTCGGCCTGTCGCGATGCATCCCCGGCTTTCTGAACATTGTCGGCAACAAAGGTTCGAACAGTCTTTTCTCCATCGCTGGACGTGACCGCCAGCGACGCTTTTGCCTCTTCGAGCTGGCCGGTCTCTTCCGCGAGCGTCGCTTCTTCTTTCTGGCTCGTCTCAAGAGCGTCGATCACACCGGCCTTTGAACCAGCCTCCTGATCAACCAGCGTCGAGCGGATAACCGAGCAGCGATCAAAATGGGGCGGCGTTAGCAGTCCAAGTCTTACATGCGCTCAAAACGCTGCCGAGGCTGTGGCTTTTAGATCCCCATCGAAGACTCCGCTTTGCTCTTGGTCACCTGTTTGGCACCAAGAGTACTTTTTCTTCGGACTCGATGATGAGGCATGGCTACCCATTGCCCCACGTCTATCTTTCAATGGTCCGCGCTTGACCCGCGATCCGCGCTTTGCGCTCTGAAACAATCCTCTGGTTTTCATCGAGACGAGCCACCTGTTGTAGGATTTTAAAGTTATCTCGTACTGCGCCGAATGTCTTTCGCATTTCTGGAGCCACGAGGTTGACGAAATCGTTGTCGTTGCGCAAGACAGCGCCGCGTCCGAAGCGAGCATCAAGCGCACTGCTAACCGCGGCAAATTCATCGCGGATTTTCGGATCGAGCCCGGCGATCGTCTCCGCTGATAGCTGTCTGTTCTGCTCCACCATTGCCATCATTCGCGTCAGTTCGTGTTGGGCTGCTTGCGACAGGCTTGGAATGACGATGCCCATGCGCCGACGCTGGTTTTCGACCGCCTGATGCTCCGTCTCGAACGAGGACGCATAGGCCGAAGCCAACGAGGTGAGGCGCGTCGCGACGTTTGCAACAGCCTCGATCGCCTGCCTGCGCTCGCGCCCGGCAGCCAGCAACCGATCCAACATCCTGCCCGAGCCACGCAGCGCCCCGTAAGCGGCGGGATCGCTGTCGACCGCAGCGGCAATCCGACCGGGTGCGAGACCCCTGACGATGAGATCTTCGATCGTCTGCACCGCGCCTGCCGGATCACGCCATATACGCTCCGCGGCCTGCGTCAGGGCCTTTCGCTGCTGATGATAGAGAGGTGCAGCCAGTGTCCGATCGCGCGCCTCCTCCTCGATCGACGTCCTGAACTCGGTCACTGCGGAAATTATTGGTGGAATGGAGGCATCAGTTGAATGCGAGGTTTGCTGCTTCGCTGCGGTGGGAGTGGTCGATGAATGTCCCTGCTCCCTACGCACTAACGCGCTGACCACACCATCCGCCGAGTCGATATCTCGCAGAACGTGCCTTGCGTCGTCATAGATCATACGCCGATCCTTCTCGATAGCGGACGATAGCGCGCTGCCCGCCCGTTCCCAGAGAGCAGCAAGCTGCTCCCTCTTTTCCGCGAACCAGGCCAGTTGTCTGTAGACGGCATCCTCGATGGCACCGGCCTTGTCCGCCAGCCAAACGATCCCGCGCTGGCGGGCGAAATCCCTTGCGTATCGCCGGTAGCCGTCTTCCGCCTCATAGTCGAGTGTCGTCGACTTGGCGCCCGAGCGCGAAAGGCGTTCGACGAGTTCGTTGAACAGTTTCGGCCGATGGCTCTGCTTTTCAATCCGTGATTGTCGTTCCCCAGCAGACTCTACCCGAATTGCCGTCCAGACATTGCGCTCGACCTGCCGCTCCTCATAGCGCCTCACACCCGTCTGTTCATCGATAACGGGTACCTTGACCGTGACGGGCTCCATCCCGTCTTTTCGCAGCGTAATGCTATCACCAATGGCGATGTTGCCCTTCGCAAGGGCTGCTGGCAGGCTGACGCCCCAAAGTCGATGCTGCTTGCCATCGTCGGTCCTGAGGTCGGCATAGGGCGACGGATTAATCTCCTTCCCCTCGCGGAACTTTGCTTGACCAGTCTCGATCAGTTCGCCGGTCATGCCAGCGTCATGGGCGACGCGTGTCTTTCCGTCCCATCGCCGCCGCGGCACAAAATCCTCTCGTGCTGCATAGAGGTCGGCGCGATGACGATGACGGGTCATCGCCACATAGGTCAAATGGCGGTCCATCATGCCGCTCGCCAGCACGAAACTGCGCTCGACCGTCGCTCCTTGCGATTTATGGATTGTCACCGCATAGCCATGATCGATGTTACGATAATGACTTTCGCCGAATACGACCCTGCGGCCATTGTCGAGGCGTACCATGAATAGTGTAGCGCCAAACCGATCCGTCGTCGACATCACCGTGCCTAGCATGCCATTCTTGACCGGCTGCATCGTCGGCTTTGTTCGGCCAGGATCGGGGATGCGAGCATTTTCCAGGAAGATGACACGGTCGCCGATGGCGAACTCACGCATACCCCGTTCGGTCCGGAATGAGCGAGGTTGGTTCAAAGCCCCCTCCTCCTTTATCACCGAACGCAATGCTTCATTCAGGCGCTTCACGCTCTCATTGGTGTGGGCCAGCACTAAGAGTTGGTCGCCCCTTAGATGAGGATCTGGATGAGCATGGCTGTGAAGAACAGCTTCCGTCTGGCCCCGAATAGCACTTTGTTTGCGATCAATTTGGCGGTGTTCCAGACGCTCCTTCCTTGCCTGCGACCAATCGGCGACGATCCTGTCGATCGCCTCGTCGCGGCTTTGCGTCTCGATGATATGACCCTGGGCGGCGTAGGTATCGAGCGCTTGTTCCACCGCGCCTCCGGCAAACTGCCTCGATGCAGCGCGGGCCCATTGCTGTTGCTGCCGGCGCACATCGGACAGTTCGACAAAGCCGATGCGCTCGGCGACGGCACGGAAGGCGGCCCCGGCCCCGATCGGCTGCAACTGCATAGCATCGCCGACCAGTACCACCTTGGCTCCAGCCTCCTCTACCGCCCTTAGCATCCGCGCCATCTGACGCGATGACACCATGCCGGCCTCATCGATGACGAGCGCGTCGCCAGACCCAAGCAGATCACGGCCCTTGCTCCAGGCAAGCTCCCAGGAAGCAAGCGTGCGTGACTGGATGCCGGAGCTCACCGCCAGCCCTTCGGCCGCCTTGCCGGAAAGCGCTGCCCCGATCACCTGCCGACCATCGCCTTCCCAAGCAAGACGGGCAGCCTCCAACAGTGTTGACTTGCCGGTACCGGCAAGGCCGACGACGACTGCAATACCGCTGTCTCCGGTAACATGATGCACCGCATCCACTTGCTCAGCATCCAACCGGAACGACAGATTGGGATCACGGTGTTCAAGTCGTTCGATTGCGGCACGTACCCGTTTCGCACCAATCGCGAAGCCGCCGCTTCTTACCAATACCTCTACAGACTTTACCATCTCCCATTCGGTGCGCAACGTCTGGCGCGTTGTATAGACTGCAGGTTCTGTCGCCGTGCTACTCTCCCAATCTGCCTGATGCGGCTTCAAAAGCACTAGTTCATCCGACATCATCAGCTTAGCGCGGATATTTGCGAAGGCTGCGGGATCGTCGACGTAGCGGTTGAGCGCTCTGGCGATGTCGCGTTCATCGAAAGTGGAATATTGGTTGGAAAGCTGGGTCAGCAACAGCTCGGGATTCCTCAACAACCGCTCGGCCATGGCCTGCCGCCGCGCAAGTTCGGCGGGTGCAAACAACATCTGTGCGCCCTGTCGCTGCAACGCTGCCTTGGCCGGACTAAGATGGTGCCGCGCAAGTCCGCCGATCCCTTGCTCCTCATAAGAGCGGCCATCGAGACGGACATCATGGCCGGCTAGCGCCAAATGCCGGCTCGCCATTTCGGCCCAGGCGAACTTCCACTGCTTCATCGTCTCCTTGTCTCCGGCCCATCTCAGATAGACCTGCTTGCCCTTCTTGGAGGCATCCAACGCCGGCATGCGCACCGGCTGACCGTCGTCGTCGATGACCGCCACCTTCTTCAACCCGAATCCATTTTCCGCCAGAGGCCGCAAGGTCATCAGCAAATGGACGTGCGGGTTGCCCGGCTTATCGTGATAGACCCAGTCGGCGACCATGCCGCGCGCTGTCACTTGATCGCGCACGAATTCGCGCATCAGCGTCACGTTCTCCTCGTGTGTCAGTTCCTCCGGTAGTGCGATGATCAACTCGCGCGCCAGCTGGGCATCTACTCTTGTCTCAAACTCCTCAACCGCATTCCAAAGAATCTCGCTGGCGCCCGCCACAGATCGGCCGTCGATCGCGTTGCATAGCCAACTCGGCACGTCCGCAGGAAGTGCCAATTCTTCATACACCAGTTCCGCGGCATCGCCCCGAGAACGGTAGGCTATACCCGTCTGTTTATCGATCATCCGGCTACGATGGCGATAGGCGGCGGCGGCAATCACGCAACGTCCAGCGCCTCGACTGATCAGTTGTGCCCTAACAAACATGATCGGCAATAGTCGTTTCTCCGTCTAGTTCAGTATGCACCCGTCAATTAGCTCCTCGAGCTACCAACCCGAGGGATTTGTTTCGCCTGACGGATTTCTATCGGATCAAAATAATCCATTTTACTAACTTATTCTAGTCAGTATAATGGCATCCGGCTTGCTTCACTAACACGGGGATGTGGCTAATATGACTTCAAAATCGTCGGTTCTCGATCTCGACGCTCAAATTCAGGCGCTGATGGAACGTAAGAGATTATTGATAGTTAAGTCGGCCGAACGATTTGCACGTGCGGCAACAAAGTCGGGCGTGGCCGAGATGGAGATTACCGACACGCAGATCGACACACTCTTTAACGAGATTGCCGCTCGATTTCGCAGGCAGACAAAAGAGACCACTCTCACCACCTCTAAAACGTCTCAACCAGCGGATCATAGGTCTGGAACGACTAAGGAACATCCGCATGTCGGCTGAGCAAATGGCTCAGAGGCGTCAGCAGGCTTTGCTAGGTGCAATGGTCGTGAGAGCGGGCCTAGGAGATGCTGATCGGGCATTCTTGCTGGGCGGCCTCATAAAACTGGCGAAGCTCTTTCCCGGCGCTCCCGAATATGAACAACTGCGCAATATTGGGATTGAAGAATTCAACGCATCCGCGCGATCGACGGATCGGTCAGTGCGGTAAAATCCCTGCAGTCACTGAACCTTTTGGCAGAAACGCAGCCCGGTCTTACGCATGAATTCTTCAAGGAGGACCTACTGAAGACCCTTCGCCCGAATAACAACCCCGCGGAAAGCAAAAAGCTTTCAGAGACGTGTCAACGGCGGAGCAAAACCCTGCCACGCGGCGGAGTAAAAGTCGGCCACGGTTTGCGCGCGCATGAGACGGCCGGGAGGGCGTAGCCCGAGCGGGGTGTCATGCGCGCGTGGCGATTTCTCGAAGGATCTTAGCCGGCCTTTCTGGCGCGGCTTTGAGCGAGACGATAGCTTTCGCCATTCATCTCGAGGATGTTGACGTGGTGGGTGATGCGATCGAGCAGAGCGCCGGTCAGGCGCTCGGACCTCAGTGTTTCCGCCCAATCGTCAAATGGCAAATTGCTCGTGATCAGGATGGGCTCTGTCGCAAACTTTTTGAAGGCCGCAGAAACAGCTATCGCCGGACACAATTATGCAGCGAGTGCAGCGAATTGCTGAAATGCCGATTGGCCACTGGTTGGAAATTGGGGCTTGCGGATCATATGCGCCACTTCGATGCCATCCAGTGTTGCTGACGCAGACTGGAAGGATTTGAAGCCTCTCATCGGGCGGGTCAGCTTCTTGATAAACCGGTGGTCTTGTTCAATGATGTTGTTCAGATATTTGACCTGCAGGATCTCGATCAACCAGAACCATCCCTGCAACAGCGGCAGCCAGTTCATGTTTTGCTATCCTGCTAGGTTTGCACCGCTCTTGTCGACGACTACCTTTTCGGGCCAGCCATTGTTCTTGATCACGCTGACAAAGAAGGCGGTGGCCGCTGCGTCATCACGATGTTCAGACAACATGAAATCGAGGGTGTTGCCGTGCTTATCAACCGCGCGGTAGAGATACGTCCACATGCCTTTGACCATAGGTCTCGTCCACGCACCAAAAGCTACTGGTTGCCGAATTTCGACGCTAGGCCCGGCAAGCAATCAAGGGCGAATATTTCACAACCCATCCGTTCAGCGTCGCGTGGTCAACGGCAACGCCGCGCTCGGTCATAATCTCTTCCAAATCACGGTAAGAAACTGAATATCTGACGTAGAAAAACACAGCGTATAAAATCACCTACTTTCGGGTAGTGATTGCCTTTGAAATCGACCATGATCGGGAAGCTCAGCCTGCCTGCACATCTTCAACCCAAATTTAGGGCTTGACCAGACAGGTTTGCAAATCCGGTGAAAAGTTTGCAACAAAACCGATGATTTGAGCTGTTAGGCTCTCCATAAAAGATGCACGGCAGTCGCTGTGCGATTGGATTAGGCGACGTGATAAGCCGCAATGACGGTTGCTACCGGATCAGTGTTCATAGCCTGCAGCTGTGTTGCCGTGATCAACTCCTGGCGATCACTACGGCTCAGTTGCAAGCGCTGGATTCGGGACAGGTTGCCGCAATCATCGCCGCCTATCACGCAGTCTGATGGGCTTGTCATCTCAACGAGCTCTGTTGCGATGGATCGGTCGAAAACTAGATTTTGAACGGTTGCCTTGAAGGGATCTGAACCTCTGACCAGTAGATTGGGACTTCAGTTTAGACGATACGCGCGTTCAGAAAGCAAATAGTAAGCAGGCCGGAATTGTGGTGTAAAACGACACGGGATCCCGGTGCCGATCTGGAAGTTGTGTAAGCTGTTTTCATCGATGCAAGCGGGGTCACGGCAGAATGCCCATCCACAACTTCAAAGTGCACGGAGAAAAGGGGCCGTTTCTGTTCCTGCTTCATGGCTGGTGCTGTAGCCACGTTTTTTGGCGTTTCCAAATATCGCAGTTGGCCAGCCGATTCCGGGTGGTGACGCTCGATCTTGAAGGGCACGGTCTTTCGGCGCCTCCGGTAGACATACGGCGGCTCGGCATTGGCAGGTTTGCGGAAAACGTCGTCGCTGTGGCGGACGCGCTCCAAGCGAAGGAACTCGTCCTGATGGGCCATTCCATGGGCGGTCCCATCGCTATAGAGGCCGGCTTGCGTCTTGCCGGGCGCTGCAAGTTTATGCTCGGCGTTGATACTTTCACCGATGCAGCATTTTATCAGCGACGCCCCCCCGATGAGATCGAGCTGCGGGTTCAGAAATTCGCGGTGCATTTTGAAGCCACAATGGCCAAGATGGTGCATAACATCACGACACCCGAAACGGATCCGGCCATCGTCACCGAGATCATCGACATCATGACGCATTGCGATAGGCACGTCGCGCTGACGGCTTTGCGATCCTTGCTGGAATGGGACATAGAGACACGCTGGCCGCTTCTGGATGTCCCGGTCGCCACCATCAACTCCGCCATGCTTCGTGGTGGCACCGACCTCGATCTAGCCGGTCTCGATCTGCACGTCATGCATGATGTGGGCCATTTTCCGATGCTTGAGAGCCCGGATGCCTTCAATTCAATTGCAATGACCGTTCTGGAAAAACACGGTTTCGGCTGACGGAACGTCTTCAGCCTTCCTGAACAAAGGCAGCCGGCAGGGCCGCGATAAAATCCACCATGTCATCGCCCAGCAGACTGACATGCTCGCTGGCGGTTTTGAAGGCAGTCTCGGCATCGGCGCGCTCGATGGCATCGAGGATGCGCTCATGTTCGCCGATCGTCGCCGCCATGCGGCCCGGTTGGTAGGTGACGTAGCGGCGATAGGCTGCCACGCGGCGGCGTAGCGCCCGGGTCTGGCCCGCCAGAAAATGCGTATGCGCCGCATCGTAAAGCAGTTCGTGGAATTCGGAATTGATGGCGTAGAAATTGTCCGGATCGCCAGCCGAAAGCGCGTTGATCAACCTTGCATGAATCTCGCGCAGCGCCGCCCTCTCGGGGACTGTCGCCCGGCGTGCCGCCAGCTTGGCGCACAACCCTTCGAGCACCGCCATCATCTGGAACATTTCCAAGAGGATCGGGATCGAAATGATCGCGACCGTGATGCCCTGCCGTCCGCGTATGTCGACAAGGCCGGTCGCGCTCAATGCTTTCAGCGCCTCCCTGACCGGCGTTCGCGAGACCTTGAAACGGGCCGCAAGTTCCACTTCATCAAGGCGTTCGCCGGGCTTGAGCGTACCACTGACGATCATCTCCTCCAGACGGTTGCGCAATTCGTCCGAAAGCGTCCCCCCGCCCGCGCGCACGTCACCGTCGTCGGACGTCAATAGAACCGATCCGGTCTCCTGCCCCGTCATGCCATTTTTCCCGTCTTTAGAATAAGATTTCTTGCCGCTACGATTGCATATCCGCAGCAGGTCCCATCGACTCTACTTCGCATAGATAAGCAGATCATATCAATCGCGATAGGACGGATCGATCCGGTCGAGCAGCCGGATGAATGCGGGCCACTCTCGGGCGCCGGGAGCGAGAATGTCGCCATGATGATCGTGGAATTGCATGGCCGCCTTGTCGCTGACCTCCGCCTTTGGCAGGGCAAGGCGCGACCCGGCGCTTGCAGCGCTCTGCGCCATGAGTTGCACGCGAGCCGCCTTTTCAAAATAATACATGAGGATAAAGGCTTCGGGGATGGTTCTCCCCACCGTCAAGACGCCGTGATTGCGCAGCACCAGCACGTTATGCGGGCCGATATCGTCGATTAGCCGCTGCCGTTCGTCGGTGTCGATGGCAACACCTTCATAATCGTGCAAGCCCATATGCCCCATGTAGCGCATCGCGAATTGGCTGACGGGCAGCAGGCCCTCTTCCAGCGCCGAAATGGCGGTCGCCGCTTCTGAATGAGTATGAAGCACACAGATCGCATCCTCGCGGCCCGAATGGATCGCGCTATGGATGACAAAGCCGGCCCGGTTCACCGGATGATCGCTTTTGCCGATCTTGTTTCCATCCAGATCTATCTTGACGAAGCAGGAGGCATTGATTTCCGAAAACAGCAATCCGTAGGGATTGATCAGGAAATGATGCTCCGGGCCTGGCAGCCGGACCGAGATATGGTTGTAGATCAGATCATCCATGCCGAAATGGGCAACGAGACGGTAGCAGGCCGCCAGCTGGATGCGAAGCTCTGCTTCGGATAGCGACGCAGTTGCCGCTTCGAGCGGCGGAGAAGTCGATGCCATGGTCATTTCCACCATATTAGCTTGCGGTCGATTGCGACGAGGAGCCCATAAAGGATCAGGCTACCCAGCGACGCGGCGAAGACGGCGGCCCATACGGTGACGTAGTCGATCTGAGCCGTTGATTGATAAATGAGCTGCCCGATGCCGGCATAGGCCCCCAGCATTTCGGTGACGATCACAGCGATGGTGCTGCGGGCAAGCCCGATGCGCAAGCCGGTGACCAAATGCGGCATCGCCGCCGGCAGCCGCAATCGCCAGAGGATGCCGAGCGGTCCCGCCCCGAAGCTGCGCAACAGATCGACAGCCGCCGTCTCGGGGCGCTTCAAGCCCGCCAGCGCATTGAGCAGAACCGCGAAACTGACCGCAAGCCCCGCCATCGCGACTTTCGAGGCCATGCCCAGCCCGAACCAGATCAATGCCAGCGGGACAAAGGCGACTGCCGGCACGGAATTGATGGCGATGACCAGCGGCAGCAGGCTGAGTTCGAGCGGCGGAAGCAGGATCATCACAACCGCCAGCCCCAAACCGATTGCCGCACCGACGGCAAAACCGAGCAATGCCTCGAGGAGCGTTACAAACAAAGCGTCGCCGATAAGGTGAGCCTTGCCGACAGCGCCCATGACGATGTCGAGCGGCCGAGGCAGGATATAGGCCGGCATGTCAAGAAGTGAGGCGCCGAACTGCCAGGCGAGAAGCAGTCCGGCGAGCGCGATGAATACTGGAGCGAGGCCATTGAATTTGGTCATTCGGGACGCCACCAGATGAATTTCCGTTCCAGCAATGCAAGCGCTCCATAGAGCGTCGAGCCGAGCAGGCCGCTCGCAATGATCAGCACCCACATGCGCGGCACCTGCTCAAAATAGAGCGATTGCAGCAGCATGACGCCGAGGCCGACCGTATCGCCGAACCATTCCCCGACGATGGCTCCTGCAAGACCGAGGGATACGCCGAGCTTGAGCCCGACCATGATGGTCGGTAGCGCCGTCGGAAGTGCCAGCTTGAGGAATTGCTGCGTCTCCGTCGCCCCGAAGCTGCGCATGAGGGCCAACCGCTGCGGGTCGACGGATTGCAGACCACGCAAGGTATTGACGGCCACAGGGAAGAAGGAGAGGTAAAGCGCGATCGCGATTTTCGACTGGATGGTATTGCCGAACCAGATCACGACAATCGCCCCGAATGCGATGACGGGAACTGTTTGCAGCGCAACGAAGATGGGGAAGAAGGCACGCTCGGCGATCCGGACATAGGCAAAGACAATGCCGAAGATCATGCCGAGCGCGGCGCCGAGCATGAAACCGATCACGGTCTCCAACAATGTGCGCACGAAGCCTGAAACCAGATCGGGCCAGATGGAGACCCCATCGGCAAATACATCCGGCAATGCCGGGAGATAACGCGGCTCGATCCCGAATATCGGGACGGCGACCAGCCAGACGCCCATCGTTATCAAAACCGCAGTGAATGGAGAACTCGCGACGACCCGGACCTTCATGTCGCTGCCGCCGTCGCAAAGCTCTTCATGCTCTCTTCCTCGACGATCGCGAGCAGCTTCCTCTTAATCTCCATGAACTCCGGATCGGTGAGGATGGAGGCGTCGCGCGGGCGCGGCAAGTTCACCTTCACCTCGCAACGGACCGTGCCGGGTCGCGCCGTCATGACCACGACCTTGTCGCCAAGGAAAATCGCTTCGTCGATATCGTGCGTAATGAACAGAACCGTACGCCAATGGCGGGCCCATATGTCGAGCAGCCAGCGTTGCATCATGCTGCGCGTCAAGGCATCAAGCGCGCCGAACGGCTCGTCAAGCAGGATCAGGTCGCGCTCGAACAGGAATGTCCGCATCAGGGCCACCCGCTGGCGCATGCCGCCGGATAGCTGATGCGGATAGTGTTTTTCAAAGCCCTGCAATCCGAAATCGGGAAAAAGCGCTTCAGCCTTTTGTCGCGCGGCCTTGCGTGACATTCCCTCGATCTCCAGCGCGATCGTGGCATTGTCGAGCACGGTTCGCCAGGGAAACAGCAAGTCCCGCTGCGGCATGAAGGAAATCTTGCCGAGCAATGCGCCATCCATTTGCGTCCGACCCGCCAGCAGGATCGATCCATCCGGATCCGGCGGCAAAAGGCCCGCAATCATGTTGAAAAGCGTAGACTTGCCGCAACCGGACGGGCCGATCAGCGTGACGAACTCGCCCGGCGCGATGGAAAGATCGACATTGCGAACGGCTACGGTTTGCCGTGCGCCCTCCCCGAAGCGTTTCCAGACGTTGACGAGTTGCAGTTGCGCGGGACGATGGGGAGCTTCCGGCTGGCTTTGCATCATCGATTGATCCATCGTCCCGTTTTCCATTCCGTGCGCGCTCAGAGCTTCTTGTCCGCCGCCGGGACCTTGTCCCAAAAGGACGTATCGAAGGCTGACTTCAGGTCCACCTTGGCCTTGAGCGCCTTGTATTCGAGAAGGCTGTCCTGCACCGCGCCGATGGAAGCAAGATCGATGGCACCGAGACCCTCGGTCTTGCCGAGCTTGGCTGTCATCACGTGTTCGATTTCGTCAAGCATCAGTTCCTGATGCTTGCGCTCGAGACCTGAACCGGCGGCAAGCACGATATCCACCGCTTCGGCCTTGTGTTCGAAGGAATATTTCCAGCCCTTCAACGTCGCGGCCAGGAACGCCTGCACGAGCTCCGGCTTTTCCTTGATCACCTTCTCCGAGGTGACGATGGCATCCTGCTGCGTCGTCACACCGGAATCGTCGGGGAGAAACAGGCGGATGTCGTTAATGCCCTGCTCCTTCAGCGTATTGAGCTCATTGTAAAGCGTCACGGTCGCCACATCATACTGATGGTCGATAAATGGCTGCATCGAGAAAGGCTGGGAGACGATCTGCACGTCATCCTTGGCGATCCCCTCATGCGCGAGCACCGAGAAAAGCGTGAACTGCGGACCGGTAAACCAGGTGGCGACCTTCTTGCCCTTGAAGTCCTTGACCGATTTGATGCCGGTGCCATTGTAGGTGACGTAGGCAAACGGTGTCATCTGCTGCGACATACCGATGCAGACGAGCGGCAATCCGTTTTGGCGCGCATAGAGCATGCCCTCCGTTCCGCTGGCGATGCCAAACGTGTCGGCACCGGAGGCGACGAGGGATTCGACATTGATATTCGGGCCGCCGGGGTTGATCGTCGCCTCGATACCGGCCTCCTTGTAGAAGCCCTTGGCCTTGGCGACATAGATGCCGGCAAACTGCGCCTGGGCCACCCATTTGAGGCGGACCGACACCGCTTCGGCCGCCGAGACCTGTGTTATGGAAATCAATCCAGCAAAGACGGTAACCGCCGCTGCAAGCAAGCCACTTCTTATAGATGCCCTCATGATCGCTCTCCGTTTCTGTATGCAGAAATGTAAAAGCAATATACATGCCAACTCAAAATCATTGATTTTATACCAGCCTTGGACCGGAAACCTGGAAGTCACCTGTGTCGTAACGCCGATTTAGCCTGAAATTTACCCAAAATTGCCTAATATTTTTGCGTTGATTATTTTGAGAGCTTCTTTATGTATAACGAGAATGGCACCAGCCTGCGGAGATGGGCAAGATGACGGAAGACAGATTGTGGGCCGAAAGTTTTACCGCTTTGTCGGACCGTGTCCGCAGCTGCGCCCTCTCACCTGTCACGTTGACCGAATTGATGCTCGAACGTATCGCGGCCTATGACGGTACGCTTCATTCGTATGTCGCAGTCGCGCCCGAAACCGCCATGAGGACGGCTGAAAATGCCCATGCGGAGATCAAGGCCGGACACTGGCGCGGTCCCCTGCACGGTATCCCCATGGCCGTGAAGGATGTCTTCTACACGACCGATATAAAAACGGGTCTCGGCAGCTCGATATATAGCGATTGGCAGCCGCCTCATGAGTCGACCGCCACGGCCAGGCTGCGGGCTGCGGGCGCCGTGATGCTCGGCAAGCTGACGGCGACGGAAGGCGTCTATGCCGATCATCACCCGACGATCGCGCCGCCCATCAACCCCTTCGGCGCCGCGCACTGGACCGGAACCTCTTCGAGCGGATCCGGCGTTGCGATTACAGCCGAGCTTGCCTACGCAACACTTGGCACGGACACGGGGGGATCGATCCGCCTGCCATCATCCTGCTGCGGGCTCGTCGGCATCAAGCCGACCTGGGGACGGGTGAGCCGCCATGGCGTCTTCCCTCTTGCTGAATCCCTTGATCATGTCGGCCCGATGGCGCGAACGGCAAAGGACGCCGCTGCCATTCTGGGGGTCATCGCGGGCCCTGATCCCGCCGACCCCACAGCCGCACCGGTCGACGTACCCGACTACCTTGCCGACATCGATGGTGGTGTGGCCGGCATCACGATCGGCGTCGATTGGGCCTTTCTTCGCCGGATCGCGACGGAAGAGGTTCTTCATTCGATTGAGGCCGTTGCGGCCACCATGGGCGCGCTCGGCGCCCGCATCGTCGATGTCACCTTTCCCGAATCCGAAGCCGTCCTGCACGGCTGGGCGGTGCAGTGCGCGGTCGAGGCTGCCCTCGCCCATCGCGAGACATATCCGGCGCGCCGGCAGGAATATGGCGAGCGACTCGCAGCTCTTCTGGAGCGCGGCAACAGTTTCAGTGGCTTGGCGATGGCTGAAGCCCTCAATGATCGCCGCATATTCAACGGGCGGATCGCCACCATGTTCACCGGAATTGACATGCTGCTCGTGCCCGGCCTGCCAATTGCCGGTCCAACGCTCGACTATATGGCGTCACTGGGCGAGGATCCCGAGGCGATCCTTGCCATCGGCCCATTCACTGCCCCTTTCGATGTCTGTGGCTATCCCACCATCACTGTACCCTGCGGCGCCAGCACGGCCGGCACCCCCATCGCCTTCCAATTTGTCGGCAAGCCATTCAACGAAGCGCTGCTCTGCCGTTCGGCACATGCCTATCAGGGCGTGACCCAATGGCATTTGCGGCGTCCGGCGCTCTGACCCGCAAACGAGGAGAAGACCATGACAAACGGCCTGGACACTTCGCTGAAAATAGATATGGCCTCGATGCCGGTACAGCTTCCCGCCACCACAGCGGAGCCGGTTGCCGCCCGGGCGCGCTTTTTCAATTCGGGCAATGCCTTCAACGTCAAACTGCCGGCAGTGCCAGCATCCACTTTTCGCGAGGAAGCAGCGCTGGCCCTTGCGGCAACGACGACGACGCTTTTTGCCTGCGACCAGTCGGTAGTGATCGCCGCACCCTTTGCCGCCACGACGCCCCTGATGCTCGCGCAGTACGCAGCGATCGCGCCAGGGGACACCCTTCCCGCAGCTTTCGCCGCCAGCGGTGTCATCTGGTATGTCATCCGGGGTTCGGGCTCGACCAAAACCGGGACCGAGCTTTTCGATTGGGCCGCGGGCGACGTGTTCCTGACACCCGGCGGACCGAATACATCGCTTGCCGCGGGTCCGGACGGCGCCGTCTTGTGGCTGGTCAGCAACGAACCGCAGTTAGCCTTCGAGCACCTGGTTCCGCCGGATGCCGCGACGGCGGCTATCGAAGCCGTGCATTATCCCGCAGCGGAAATCGCACGACAATTGCAACGCGTTGTGGAGGCCGGGCAGAACGAGACGACCTCCGGCATAGCGCTGATTTTTTCGTCCATGCGACAGGAAGCCAGCCGCAATATCATGCCGTCGCTGACATTGTCGCTCAATACGGTCCCGGCCGGCGAGCATCAGCGCCTGCACCGGCATAATTCCGCGGCCATCACCCTCATCCTCCAGGGAGAGAGCGCCTATTCGATGGTCGGCGGCCTGCGCTGCGACTGGTCGCCTTTTGCAACGCTGGTGACACCGGCGACCGAGCCGCATTCACATCATAACGAGGGCGATGAACGGGCAATGTTCCTGATCGTGCAGGATGGCGGCCTTCACTATCATGCCCGAACGATGGGCTTCTCCTTCCTCGAAGCAACAGGCAACGGCTCATGACACGACAGATGCATCTTGGCCTGTTCATTCTGGGAACGGGCAGCCATGTCGCGGGCTGGCTCTATCCCGGTGCCTTTGACAGCTTTCAGGATATGAAATCCATTCAGGCCATTGCCGCGTCGGCAGAGCGTGGCAAGTTCGATCTGATCTTCATGGGCGACAATCTCTATGCGGATCCTGGCGCCCATCCGTCCTACACCGCCAGGCTGGAGCCGCTCACCATGCTGGCCGCCCTTGCGATAACGACAAGCCATATTGGCCTTGGCGCTACCGCCTCCACCACTTACAGCGACCCGTTCAGCACCGCGCGGGCATTTGCCTCGCTCGATCATATCAGTGGCGGCAGGGCTGCCTGGAATGCGGTCACCACTGCGAATGCTGTCTCCGGAGCGAATTTCGGCCGTGAACACCCCGACCACAACCAACGTTACGCGATCGCCGGCGAATTCATCGATGTCGTCAAGGGTCTCTGGGATTGCTGGGACGATGATGCAATCGTCGCCGACCGCTCAAGCGGCGTCTACATAGACCCGGCGAAGGTCCGGTCGCTGGATCACACGGGTGCGTTCTTCTCCGTCAAGGGGCCATTGAACATCGGCCGTTCGCCGCAGGGCCAGCCGATCGTTCTGCAGGCGGGCGGCTCCGCTCCCGGCCAGCAGCTTGCGGCCCGCACGGCGGACGTCGTCTTCTCCGTGGTGCAGGATATGTCCGAGGCGCAAAGGCAATATGCAGGTTTCAAGGCGCTTTTGCCGGAATTCGGCCGCAAGTCGGACGAGGTAACATTACTTCCGGGCGTTATGCCGGTCGTCGGCCGTACGGATCGCGAAGCCTTCGACAAGTTGAAAACACTGCAAGGCTTCATCTCCTCGACCAATGCCATGGCGCTGCTTTCAGACCGATTTGGCGTCGACATGAGCCAATATGATCTCGATGGCGCCGTTCCGGACATTCCGCTTCCCGACAGCTACCATTCCTTTGCAAGCGTCATGCTGTCCAAGGCCCGACGGGACAATATGACCTTGCGCGATGTCTATAATCTGATGGCCGCGGCCCGAGGCCATTGGGTCCTTTGCGGCTCGGCCGAACATATTGCCGATACGTTGCAGCAATGGTTCGAGAGCCGCGCCGCCGACGGCTTCAACGTCATGCCGCCCTATTTCCCCGAGGGCCTGGACGACTTCGTCGATCTGGTCGTCCCGATCCTGCAGGAGCGCGGTCTGTTTCGAGCCGACTACACCGGCTCGACATTGCGGGACCATCTCGACCTCGAACGAGCCGCGAAGCGTTAGACGATGTCTCTAGGCCACGGGCACCCATAAACGCCGCACCGGTCGCGGCCCTCTCACAAGATTTTCACAGGAGCCCAAAATGGATTTGCGGTTAAACGGGAAGACCGTTCTGATTACCGGCGCGTCGCAAGGCATAGGCGCGGGCCTTGCCAAGGCATTTGCTGAGGAAGGATGCGCGGTTCGGCTGACGGCCCGCAATGTCGACAGGCTGGAGTCCGTCAAAGCCGGCATCGTCGAAGCCCTTCCCGATGCGGTCGTCGATCTCTTCCCCGAGGACCTGACGACACCCGGCGCCGCCGAGCGCCTGGCCACGGCCGTCGGCGATATCGATATCCTCGTCAACAATGCCGGTGTCATTCCGTCCGGCTCGCTGTTCGACATCGATGAAGCAAAGTGGCGCGAAGGCTGGGAACTGAAGATCTACGGCTATATCAATCTCTGCCGGCTCTATTATCCCCGCATGAAGGCTGCCGGCGGCGGCGTGATCATCAACAACATCGGCAATGGCGGCGAGATCGCAGACCCTCGCTATATCGCCGGCGCCATGGGCAATGCAAGCCTCATGGCCTTCACCCGGGCGCTCGGCGGATCAAGCCTTGACGACAACATCCGCGTGGTCGGCGTCAATCCCGGCCCTGTCGATACAGACCGGATCTACAACATGCTGAAAAAGCGGGCCAGGGATGTGCTGGGCGACGAAACCCGTTTTGGAGAACTGGCCCTTACCTATCCTTTGGGCCGCCCCGCTCATGTCCATGAGGTTACGGATCTGATCGTGTTCCTCGCCTCCTTCCGCTCCGGTTACACGACCGGTACGATCATGACGGTGGATGGCGGGATCGCCTCCCGCCGTTCGATTGTCTGAAGGTGCTGCGATGACCGAGCGACACCCCAAGCGGCTGGGCATGCTGGCGCCCTCCTCCAACACGGTGCTGGAGCCGGAGACGGTAAAACTCTTGCCGGCCAACGGCTCCGTGACGTCGCATGTCTCACGCCTGCGGGTGGTCCAGATCTCCGACGATGCATCCTCACTTCAGCAGTTTGAAATCGAACCAGTCCTCGCAGCTGCAGATCTTCTGGCCGACGCCGCTGTCGATCTCATTTTGTGGAATGGAACGGCGGCGAGCTGGCTCGGCTTCGACCGTGATCTGCAATGGGTCGCCGCTATCGAGGCACGAACCGGCATTCGCACCACAACGGCGGTCATCGCGATCAACGAGGCCTTGCAACGGATCGGCGCGCGACAGATCGGGCTGGTGACGCCCTATGTCGAAGCACTCGAAAGGCGCATCATCGCCAACTATTCCGGCATCGGCATAGAGGTGGCGGCCGCCGTGCGCTGCGACCTGACGGAGAATACCGCCTATGCGGCAATCGTGCCGGATGACATCGCCGAAATGGTGCGCGAGGTGGCGCGCACTCCCGTCGACGCAATCCTCATTCTCTGCACGAATTTGGCCGGCTCATCGATCGCGCCGATGCTTTCCTTGGAACTTGGAGTTCCCGTCCTGGATTCCGTGCGTGTGGCCATCGAACACAGCCTCGTTTGCCTCGGCGAATGACCGCAGGCCGTTGAGTGTGAAGACTGACCTCAAACGACCAGTGACCAAATCACTACTTTGTTCTATCGATCCGCTTCCCAGGTCCATACTCGCCTTTCAGTTTACCAGACGACGGGATGCGATTGGCCTGTGTTGACGTTGACAAGTCCCGACGGCATCTGGTCGCTCGGTGCGACGAATACCCAGCGCCAGGGCAGGCAGGTCAGGGTGGCGAATATGAGGGTTTCCGGGAAACCTGGCTTCCAGATCTTGGTAGCGGAAGGCTCATACATCCACTCGATCTTTTCCGCGGCTGAATATAGCTGCTGCATTTCTCGATCAAGTTCCTCGGCCGGGCGCGCCGTCATCAGGCCGCCGATCTCGTAGCGGACCTCTGCTACGATCTCGCCTCGATGCACCAGCACCCATCCGCCGGCGATTTCCTGCAGGCGATTTACGGCCATCGCCATCGCACGGTCGGAGGAGCCTACCGTCCAGACATTGTGTGAATCATGGGCGACGGAACAGGCAACCGCAGTGTCCGGATCCGCCGGACCGCAGCCCAGCCAAAACATCGATGCCAGCTTTCCGTTGCCGCTATAGCGGTCGATGATTGCGAATTTCGTAATCTTCCGCATCACATCCCGCTGGACCTCACCGTTTTCAACCTTCAGTTCCGTGGTCAGAAAATCCTGATTCCAGTGAAAGGGACGCAGGAGCGCGGCCTGCGCGCTGCGGCGGTCGCCGGGAGCCGGAACGGCAAAATCCGCGGCGCTCAGGAGGCGCCCGATGTTCAGCGTTCCGGTCGCCCATTCCGGCCAGGAAATGTCGGGTTGCGGCCCGAGATATTGCTTGCCTTCGGAAACGAGCAGGCCGTCTGCGTAAACGGCTGAGATGGAAACGGACGCCACGTCATCGAGCAGCACGAGATCCGCGTAGCGGCCGGGTGTAATACTGCCCACCCATGCGTCGATGCGCATATGTCTCGCCGGGTTGAGCGTGACGCATTGAATGGCGGTTTCGGGCGGGACGCCGTGCTCGATCGCCGAACGAAGATTGTAGTCGCTCGCGCCTATTCTCAGTGTTTCCGAGGCACTGCGGTCATCCGTCGTAAAGGCGATATTGGACCAATCGGGAAGGCCGCGCTCAAGGAGGCCCGGCAAAACCTCGGGGAAATTATAGGGGCGGATTTCGATGAAGATGCCCCGGTTTATTTTCTCCCACCCGTCCTCGAAACTCCAGATCTCGTGGTCGGACGAGATGCCGGATGCGGCGAAGGCACTCGTTTCATGCGCCTCCACCAGACCTGCACCGTGTCCCTCGACAACGCCGCGCTGTTCGACCGTTGCGCGGATCATTCCCCAAATCCGCTCATAGGCGGGGTTTTGCGGATCCCAGACCGCCGGCCAATCCATGACCTCGTCAAGACTGACCACGGACAGGTCTCTCGTCAGGAAGCCGCGCTGCTCCTCATAGCCGTAATGGCCGCCGGTGCTCTCCCATCCGCTCGGAGGCACCGCGGAGCCAGGCTGGATGAAGACCTTGTGTGGTACGCCATGGCTGCGGGCCGTCTTCCAGAATGCCGTATTGTTGGGGCCGTCGACATTTGCGAATTCATGGCTCGCCTCGCATGTCCAGGTGTTGCCTCTCGGCAGGACAAGGGCTGCTTCATATTCAGGCGTCAGATGAGTGCTTTCGATATGCTTGTGCACTTCGCCGAAGCCCGGAACCGCCGACAGGTCCGGATAATGCACCCGACGGAAAACCTTTCCCTTGTATTGGCCGGCAGGGCCAACCCAGGCGATGCGCCGTCCCTTGACGACGATCTCCTGGTCCAAGGCCCACATGCGGGTATGAACATTCAGCAAGCGGCCCACGCGGATGGCCAAATCCGCCGGCCTTTTGCCCAGCGCCACGAGGACTAGATCCTGGCGGACGGCAATGTCATCCTTTGCGTTCAGGATGAGATCGTCTGGAAGACTCATCACATGCGTTCCTTAAAATGCCCGATGGGCGATAATGATGTAGATGATGAAAATGACATCGAGGGTCAGAAGCATAGTCGTGAGCTTCTGCCACTGACGCATCGCCAGCACGATCAGCGAGTAGACGAAGCATCCTATCGCCAGGCCCATCATCAGGTCGGTGGTCACCACCGTGATCAGCAGGATCAAAAGAGGCGGAATGGCATTCTCGGGACGAGACGTGTCCAGATCGCGAATGCCTTCCATCATCAGAACGCCGACCATCACCAGGGCCGGAGCCGTCGCCTGGGCCGGAATGATGCCGATGAGCGGCCAGAGGAAAAGCGAGAAGCCGAAGAGAACTGCGACGACGATGCCAGTCAGACCCGTGCGGCCACCTGCTTCGACGCCCGCGGCCGATTCCACGTAAGCCACGACCGTCGACGTGCCCAGCGCGGCCCCGATAATCGAGGCGAAGCCGTCAGCGGCGTAGGCTTGCCGTGCGCTCGGGATGTTGCCGTCCTCATCCATAATCTTGCCGCGGCGCGTCACACCGATCAGCGTGGCTGTCGCGGAGAAGAAATCGGACATGAAGAAGTAGAGCGTGATCGGCAGAACGAGCCAGAAGTGGGTGAAGAAATCATGGAAATCGAAGGCGAAGAAAAGCTCTTTCGGAATGATCGGAAAATCGATGATGCGATCAGGAAAAGCGGTCAGTGGCGCGCCATGGGCCGTGACGAAAAGACCGATAAAGCTCAGAGCGGCAATCGAGATCAGAAAGGCGGCCGGTATCCGCAATGCCAATAATATCGGCGTCGCCAGCACGCCGACGAGTGAAAGCATGACAGCCGGTTCGGCGATATTGCCAAAGGAAAGACGGTCATGGGCCAGAGACACCAAGCCGGCGTTCTTGAGCCCGAGATAGGCGATGAAGAGGCCGAGGCCGCATTGTATGCCCAGACGAATCGACTCGGGAAAGCCGCGGACGATCCGCTCACGCCATCGGGTGAGCGACAGGATCGTAAACAGGATCCCGCCGATCAGGACCATGGTGAGGGCAGTCTGGTAGGACACTCCCATCTGCAGCACGACAACTTGTGCGAAGATCACGTTGGATCCCATGCCTGGGGCGAGCGCGATCGGCAGGTTGGCCCAAAGCGCCATGATCAGGGTTCCCACCATCGAAGCGAGGGCCGTGACGATGATGAGCGAATGCATATTCATGCCCGCCGCCGACAGGATCGCCGGATTGACCACGATGATGTAGCTCATCGCGCCGAAGGTCGTGAGACCGGCTACGACCTCGCGGGATATCGACGAATTTCGCTCTTCGATGCGGAAATATCGATTGAGGGCCGATAGTTTTGAGCCCTCCTGATCCGAAAAAACATTGCCTGTCATTGCCTATCGTTCCCCTGCTTTCGACGTCGCGTTGGCAGCTTCTTGCTGTCTATCGAGCGCGATGAAACTGGATATCGCCATGAAAAGGCGGGCGCCATGACTGCGGCTCCGCGAAGTTGATTGGAACTCAGGAAGATATGCGTATTCCGACACTCGGGAGGCTTCGGTCGCTACATGCGGACTAACTTGTGCGCCTGGCGCGAATGTCCCACCCCAGTGAGACAGGCGGGCTCGGCGTTCAGATGGAGGGTGGCGAGTTAGGCACGAATATTGCGTGTTATCGATATGGAGGCGCCATCGTAAGCAGGCAAACCCATATTCTCACACCGGCCCGCGAGCCGAACGAACGCAGCCGGGTTCGACGCTTCGGATGCGGGTTTTTTGGAGGCAGGATCAAGTTATGGAGATTTTAAGTCGAGACTATAATTTTCACTTTCATAAGGCGACAAGCGACAGCAATCCTGCCGGCACCTATTTCGGCGAACCACGTGTCGAGGTGTCGCTCATTATGAAGGGGTCGGTGCGGTTCATCGTCGACGGCCGTGTGCGTGTCGTGCATGCGCCCTGCGCTACATTGCAGGCGTATCACGTCGATCTCCACGCGTTGTCGAACACCGACCAAAAGGTTCAGACAATGTGGTGCCACTTCTCCCCGGATGCGCTGTCGGAGGAGGACTGGTCGGTACTGGAAAATTTGCCGGCCGCCCAGCCGATTCCTCCCTTGATGCCATCACTCTTTGCCGGCGCTCTTTCCTTGCAGCAGGAATCCGATTCCCCGCCCGAGCATGATGTAACCAACCATATGCGCAATTCGCTCGGCCGGACGATCCTTGCGGAATATATCCGAGGTACCCAGCTTGCGGGGCGAACGAGGCCGTTGCCGAAGGCGGTTATCGTGGCAAAAAAGGCGCTCGACAGTGAATATTCACGATCGTGGACGGTTGCAAAGCTCGCAAGCCTCGCCGGTACCAACGCGAACTACCTTATTCATCTTTTTAAGACCTATCTCGGCGTGCCGCCGATGCATTACTTGTGGGAGAGAAGGCTGGATGCGGGTATCCACATGCTGCAGTCCACCAGCCTGACAATCGACGAGATATCCCATCGCTGCGGATTCCGGAGCCCGGCGCATTTTTCCCGACGGGTCAAGGACAGGAATGGCGCTCCACCAAGCCGTTTCCGGTAGTGGCGGCATTCTCTTGCATCGTTCCCGAGAACAAGGCAGCATATTCTTCCTTGGCGCAGCAGCAGACCAATAGATTTTTGTATTTCTTCGAATCGCTACTTATTGCCAAGAGATGCAAGGCAAAGGGGCTGACACCGTAATGGTGACGCGTGCGCAGCAAATTGGCGTCGTTATCGGCCTGGTTATCGTCACAGCGTTGACGATCCTGCGGGCAAGCGATCCTGAGTTGCTAAGGCTCGCCCGCGATTTGACATTTGACCAGTATCAGCGCCTGGTGCCCCGGACCTTCGAGAACCAACCTGTCCGGGTCATCGACATAGACGAAGCGTCACTGCGCGAATTCGGTCAATGGCCTTGGCCGAGAAACCGAATTGCCGCCCTTGTGGACAGGCTTTCCGATATGGGCGCGTCCGCTATCGCTTTCGATATCCTCTTCGCCGAGCCCGACCGCCTCTCGCCTCGCAATGTCGTTCGCGATGTCACCGGCGTTGATCCCTCACTGTTGGGCAAGCTACCGGATAATGATGAGATTTTTTCCCGATCGCTATCGGGAAGGCCGGTGGTGCTGGGCTTCGGCCTCTCCAATGCGGGAAACTATCTGCCATCGGTGAAGGCAGGCTTTGCCTATACCGGCGAAAGCCCCTTCGGTGCGCCGCCCGCAATCAAGGCCGCGACGCCGCTGCAGCCGCAATTGGAAGCCAATGCCGCCGGCCTCGGTCATATCAGCCTCAATCCGGGTGCATCATCGGCAGTGGTGCGCGCGGTTCCGCTTTTCCTCAGCGACGGCAAGCAGCTTTACCCCAATCTTGCGCTCGAAGCGCTCCGTGTCGCACAGGGGGCCTCCACCTACGTACTCGACGCGGCACCGGACACGCCGAATACACTGACCCGGGTCAAGATCGGGGATTTCGTGGTGCCGGTAACGGCGACAGGAGAGCTCTGGCTCTATGTCAGCCCCGACACCACGGAACGGTATATTTCGGCAAGCAAGGTACTCGCGACCGGAGACGCCTCCGCCGATATCAGAACCGCCATCGAAGGCAGTATCGTTTTCGTCGGAACCTCTGCTTCCGGGCTCCAGGATGTCCGCACAACGGCCCTTGGTGAAAACGTGCCGGGTGTCTCCATCCATGCGCAGATCGTCGAGCAGATCCTTTCAGGCCGCTTCCTTTCCCGGCCGGATTGGGCAGACGGGCTTGAAATCCTGTCCATCGCCGTGTTGGGCGGCCTTCTGGTGATCCTCACCACCTTCGTCAATCCGGCCGTTGCACTTGCGTGCGGCCTGCTGATTACCTCATTTGCCCTTGTGGCCTCCTGGCTTGCCTTCCTTTATGGGGGGCTTCTCTTCGACCCGCTGGCACCGATCGTCGCCGGATCGATCACGCATTTCGCTGCGACGGGATTCCGCTTTCTCGTGATCGATCGGGAACGGCGCGACGTGCGGCGGGCTTTCGGCCACTATCTCTCACCATCGCTGCTCCATCGCATCGAGCATACGCGCAATGCCCTGCGCCTTGGAGGAGATGAGCGCGAGCTGACCGTCATGTTCGTCGATGTGCGAAACTTCACCCAGATCAGCGAGGAGATGACACCGAGCGCCGTCGTCGCGTTTCTGAACACACTGCTCGATGCGCTGAGCCACCATGTCATCGTCAACGAAGGCACGCTCGACAAATTCATCGGAGACTCGATCATGGCCTTCTGGAACGCTCCCGTCGATGTCCCTGACCATGCCGGCAAGGCCGTGCATGCAGCCCTGGGCATGCGGGAAACGCTCGCCCGCCTCAACAACAGCGATGCATTCGGTTTCGGAGACGCGCGGCAGGTCGGAATAGGGATCGGCATACATACGGGGCTTGCATGCGTCGGCAATATGGGCGCCGAGACACGCTTCAATTACACCGCAGTCGGCGATGCCGTGAACATCGCCGCGCGTATCGAATCTGCCTGCAAGGACATCAATTTCGACATTCTGGTATCCGAACCGACAGCAAGCCTGCTGCCAGATTGCGCTCTACTCGACGCGGGAGCGCTGACGCTGAAGGGTAAGAGTATGCGAACCGAACTCTTTGCGGTGGTCGGTGATGCGCGCCTGGCGAAATCTGCTGATTTTGTCGAACTGCAGGCCATGCACAGGCGGCTTGTCGCTGCCCTGCGAACACGGTCGACGAGCAGCCGCAAACTTGTCGGCGCCGCAAAACTCAAGGCGCAGGTCGCGACGACAGGACTGTTGCAGGAGTTTTACGGCCAGATTTCGCGCCGAGCCGGACACTTCGTCGACGAGCCCGCAGATAAAGCGGCCGACATTTAGCTGATTTTGCAGCCGTCGCCCGCAACTCCTCCTGCGCTACCGACGGTGGTGCCCGCCGTCGTGATCGCCATGATCGCCGTCATGGCCATCGCTGTCTCGGTCGCCCCCGTTGTGATCACCCCATCCGTGGTCGCCTCTGCCATGATGATGGTCATGATGATGCTTGCCTTCATCGCCGTCGTGCTTGTCAGGTTTGTCGGGCGTGCTTGGCGGATTTGGGACATTCGGCGTGCTGGGAGTTTCCCGCGGAGCAGCAGCAGGCGCCTCGGCGCGTGGCGATTCCGTCGTGCTAGGTACGCTAGGCGTATTGGGCTGTGCCGGAGCAGGATTGTTTGCCGGAACGCTGCGTGGAGATATCCCGTTGGGCCGATCTTTCATCGCCGTCGACAGACCGCAGCTGCCGCCAAAACCCATTCGTCCCGAAAGTTGTTGATCCCCGGACAGAAACGGCAAAGCTCGCTGGTTGCCGAGCGTCTTGAGAATGTCGCGGTTGACCCGGCGAGGATCGCTTATCTCACCATTGCGTTTAGCAACAACGCAGTCGCATTGCTGCTTCAACTGCCGGCAGCCACCCGCGCCGCAGAACTGCGCGGCGCCACTCAAAAGAACAACCGCCGTCGTGCCGTTAGCCCCGACATAAAAATCAAATACGGTCCCGCGCACGCCGATCGTTCCGGCGGGCGTCACGATTTGATACGCCGAAGAGTTTGAATTTCCGCTCACCCAGCGAAAAGTGCCCTTTGCGGCCTTTATGGTAAGCTTTTTGACTGAGCCCGAGTCATCGAAAACGAATTTGTCGATGACAACAGACGAGCCGGCTCCGACAGCCAATTTCGTGCCGTCTCGAAATGTGAACTGTCCAAGGCCCGAAATGGAGGTACGAATTTGCTCGTCCCGGTGGACGGGATCATCGACTGCCAGCGGACCGCCTGCGCCCGTAACTTCGGTGTTAATCAGCACAGCCTGGCCGACCTTCTCGGCGGCTTTCGAAGACAACGGCGCGAGCAGCATGACGCTCAGCACAACGGTCGCGGCATGGCGCAGATACAACATCTCACCCTCCAGGATTATCTATGTTTTACCATAGATATCCCCGGATACCCATCATCCTTTCTGAGTATAAACGGTGTAGACCGAGTTATTGTCGGATTGGGTTTGGCCAAAGATCGGGTGTATTCTACCACCAGTATTCTCACTGAATCTTCACGAAGAACATTCTACACAACCTATCCGATGGCATGGCTTTCCCGAGTTCTTCAGCAACGCCCGCCCGAGGAGACCTGTACTACGCCCCGATTGCTGAGCTCGAAGAATTTGAGTCGGGGTCGTTTGGCACTTAATTGGGCTCTTCCTCATAGAATAGCGCGCCCTCAACGTGTCAGAGCGTCGCGAGGAAATCCGGCGGCGAGGCTATCGATGAACTTTCGCACGGCAGGAGGAAGGCCTCGCCGCGTCGTAAAGACCAGATGCACCTGTCCCCGCATTCCCCTCCAGGCTGGCAGGACGCGTATGAGCGAACCTGCCTCCAGCGCCTGCCGGCATGTGTGGTCAGGGAGGAGCGCGATACCCAATCCTGCGACCGCCGCAGCACGCACCGCCGAGAAGTCGGTACATCCAACCCTCGGCGCATGTCGAAGAACGTGCGTGCGGCCGTCGTCGGTTGTCAGATGCCAATCGATATCTCCTTGATCATCGTTGGTCGCAAGCGTCGGGAACCGCCCAAGATCCTCGACATCGGCAATCTTGCCCGCAAGCTGTGGACTGGCAACAAGGATACGAATGGACTCTCCCAACGACCGCATGGTGAGGGAAGCATCGCTGTCGAGCGAGGTCCGGACACGCAGCGCAACGTCGATCCGCTCTTCGATGAGATCGACCGGACGATCGATGGCGACGAGTTGCAGACGAACCTTAGGGTAGCGGTCGAGAAACTGCGCAACGAGCGTCGAGATGGCCTCGATGAGCCCCGTCGGGCAACTCATGCGCACGACGCCGTGTGGCTCCGACTGTGCCTCGGCCACCAGGGCTTCAGCCCGCTCGGCCTCCACCAGCATGACCTTGCAACGTTCGTAAAAGCTTTGGCCGATGTCCGTCACCCTGAAGCGCCGGCTCGATCGTTCGATCAGACGGACTCCGAGCCGTACTTCCAGGCCGGCGACACGACGGCTCAGTTTTGATTTAGGCTCGCGCAGCGCGCGGCCGGCCGCCGCAAAGCCGCCATGGGTTAGCACTTCGGCAAAATATACCAGATCATTCAGGTCAGCCCGCATCATCGTTCCTCCTGTAGAACGGTGGGTACCGCATCTGCCGACTATTTGCATCGGCGTTCTGCTGGCATGTTCTTTGTTAGCGGACTGAAGAGCCGCGACAAAGGAGAAAGACAGTGACGTACAAGTTCGAAAGCAACGTCGTGGTAATAACCGGCGGCACGAGCGGCATCGGCCTGGCCACCGCGAAGGCTTTCTCAGCGAACGGGGCCTCGGTGTTCATCACCGGTCGCCGCAAGGATGCACTCGACGCTGCAGTCAAGGAAATCGGTGGTCTCGTCACAGGCGTACAGGGCGACATGAGCCGTCTCGTCGATATCGACCGCCTCTACGACGCTGTGCAGCAGAAACATTCCAATATCGATGTCGTCTTCGCCAACGCCGGAGGCGGCGAATTCGCTCCACTCGGAGCCATTACGGAAGAGCACTATCAAAAGACCTTCGATACGAACGTGAAGGGAGTGCTGTTCACAGTACAGAAGGCCCTGCCCTTACTTAGGGACGGCGGCTCGATCATTCTCACCTCTTCAACGACAAGCATTTCCGGCACCCCGGCCTTCAGCGTCTATTCCGCCACGAAAGCCGCCATCCGCAATTTCGCCCGCAATTGGATCCTCGACCTGAAGGACCGTCGCATCCGGGTCAACGTGGTCAGTCCCGGCGTGACCGACACAGCCGGCCTCAACGAACTCTTCGGCAGCGGCGATCAAGCTGAAGGCACGAAGACCTATCTCGCTAGCCTCATCCCCGCCGGCCGGATCGGGAGGCCTGAGGAAATTGCCAAGGCGGTACTATTTCTCGCATCCGACGACGCAAGCTTCATCAACGGCGTCGAACTCTTCGTCGACGGCGGCCAGGTCCAGATCTGATCGCTATCCATCCTCTTACCGGAGAACTGCCATGTCCTATGATATAGCCACCTTGCTTATCCGCAATCTTCACGACGTCTTCGGCGAGGGCGATGACGCCCGTCGTCGTACCGTCGTGGACGAGATCTTCACGGACGATGCCATGTTTTGTGAACCGAACGGCATCTACCGCGGCCGCGAGGAGATCGCACGTATCGCGGGAGTGATCCGCGCCACTCATCCAAGCTTCCGATACACTATCCTGCGGGCACCGGAAGTTCTTCATGATCAGGCCGGGCGCGTCCAGTGGGTTTCGGGCGCACCCGGCGCACCGCCAGCATATGCTGGGACGGATTTCATTGTCGCGAGGAACGGCAAAATCGCGGCGATTTACTTGTTTTTCGATGAGCAATTACCTGCATCGTCATGAAGAAGGTCGTCATCATGCGACGAAGGTGATTATCCCAACCCATGTCCATAATTGGCCTAGACAAGATTGTTGAGATATTTCACCTGTCGATGCACGGTCTCCTGCGGGCACTTGCCCTCCTTCTTGAGGTCGCCAATCGCTATGCCATGGGTTGGCGCCCTATCGGTATTGATGGTCAGCGGCTTTTCCCAATCCTTCAAGCCGGCAAGCATTAGGAAATGTCGACAGCGCGTGAAGGTCCAAAGGACGATTGCGAAATGCCGCAGACGTTGTGAAAGCCAATATCCGCTCAAGAAATTTCTCTGCTTGCATCACGTCCGGCAATACCGGCATCCTTCTTGCTTCTGTTAATCACGAGTTCTCGCTGAGACAGCGGTTGTCCCCGGTTCAGAGCAAGGAAGCTTTCTATGGCCCCACCCGATACCCAAAATGTCGCTGCCTCCAGCGATCCGGTTCTCTCGGTGCGGGGACTGACTGTGAGCCTTCCCAAGAACATGGAGCGCGCCTACGCGGTCGAGGATATCTCCTTTGATCTGCACAGGGGCGACATTCTCTGTATTATCGGTGAATCTGGCTCCGGCAAATCGGTAACGGCGAACGCCATCATGGGCCTGCTAGCACCGGTCATCCGGGTCACGAGCGGCAGCATCCTATTCCAGGGCGTTGACCTTTTGAGCGCTGATCCGAAAAGGCTTCAGGGGTTGCGCGGTCGGGCTGTATCTATCATCTTCCAGGATCCGCTTTCTGCGCTGAACCCCCTGATGACTATCGGCGATCAGATCCTTGAGGTCCTTGAGACCCATAAGGTCGGCACCCCTTCGAGCCGACAGGAAAAGGTACAGGAGCTGTTGTCTGAGGTTGGATTGCCCGACCCTGTCATGCTGCAGCATCAATATCCTTTCCGCCTTTCTGGCGGCCAGCGCCAACGGGTGATGATCGCCATGGCGCTGGCGCTTGATCCCGATATCCTGATCGCCGACGAGCCGACGACGGCGCTCGATGTCACGACTCAGGCGCAAATTCTCGATCTCATTCGCAAGATTCAGCGGCGCAAGAACATGAGCGTCCTGTTCGTCACCCACGACTTCGGCGTCGTCGCTGAAATTGCCGACCGGGTTATCGTCATGGAAAAGGGTCATCTGGTCGAGCAGGGGCCGGCATTGCAGGTCCTGACGGCGCCGACCCATCCCTATACGCAGCGGCTGATCGCCGCCGTTCCGCGAATGACCGCTAGGGATCGCGAGGGGGCCACCGACACGCCTGTTGTGCTGGAGGTACAAAACCTCAACAAGACCTATCGCAGCGGTGGCGGCTTTTTCTCTAAAGCGCGGATCGTGCATGCGGTGAACGATGTCAGCTTCTCCATTCGCAAGGGCCGCACGCTCGGAGTCGTCGGTGAATCCGGCTCGGGCAAGTCGTCGCTCGGCCGCGTGCTCCTGAAGCTGATGAACTCGGACGGCGGCAAGATTCTGTTTGATGGACGCGATATCGCGTCCCTGTCCGACCAGGCGTTCCGGCCGCTGCGACCCTATATCCAGATGATCTTTCAGGATCCGTTTGCATCGCTCAATCCCCGCCATACGATCGGTCGGATTTTGACGATCGGGCCGATGGCGCACGCGATCTCGATGCAGGAGGCCAAGGCCAAGGCATTGCGGCTGCTCAAACGCGTCGGCCTCGACGAGGGCGCCTATGATCGCTTTCCGCACGAATTTTCCGGAGGCCAACGACAGCGCATCGGCATCGCGCGGGCGTTGATGTTCGACCCTGTGCTGCTTGTGGCCGACGAGGCCGTGTCCGCGCTCGACGTCTCCATTCAGGCGCAGATCCTTCAGCTTCTTGCCGAGATTCAGCAGGATACCAAGGTGGCGATGGTCTTCATCACCCATGACCTGCGCGTTGCAAGCCAGATCTGCGACGAGGTGGCGGTGATGTACAAGGGTGAGATCGTCGAATACGGTCCACCATCGCAGATTTTCCGGGCGCCGGCTCACGCCTATACGCAGCGCCTCGTCGCGGCTATTCCCGGCGGTGATTGGGAAGCCAGCGCCTAGGGTGGCTCGTTTGTCCGGGTCCTTGCCACTGCCGATGTAGAATGGGCTGTTTCTGATCACTTCGCCTTTTCCACGGCGTGTCACGCTTATGAAATAGGCAATTACTTCCTGTGACTAAAATTTATACCTGCGTCGAAAAAATTAGTTGCATTTGTCCACTATCCGACGTTTCATGTCCTTGAAAGTCCAAACGATCCATTGCCGCTGATGTCAGCGATATCCCCTTCCTTGACGGATTGCGGGCGTGGATTTCTGTTGCCTTCGCGAGTTCCGTGCCATGACGACACCGACCAAGAATGGCCCCGCCTCCGTTAAGGACATCGACATCGATGTGCTTGAGGATACGTTGAGCTTTTACATCCGCAGCCTCAACATCGCCGTGTCCCGCGATCTCGACGAGAAGCTCGAAGGCCTCGATGTCGCCCAGGGTACAGGGAAGATCACCACGCTCTTTCTTGTCGATGGAAACCCCGGCATCCGCCCTTCGACGATCGCCCAGGTGATTCTCAAGGACCGTTCGGCAATGGGGCGGCTTGTCGATCAGATGGAGGAACATGGGCTCCTGCAGCGAAAAATCGCACCGGAGGATAGCCGCGCCCAAGCCCTCTACATCACCGACAGAGGTGCCCTGCTTGCAGTCCACGTGCGCAGGCTGGTGACGCTGCAGTCCCGCGAATTCTTTTCGGACATGACCGATGAAGAACATGACGTGGTCCTCGACATCTTGCGCCGGACCTATCGGCGCATCCTGGAGCGGTCATGACGAGCCGAATACTGGAGAAGCCTATGAGTGAGGACCGCGTCGCCTTGATATCGGGTGCAAGCCGCGGCATCGGCGCTGCCCTGGCGCAAGAATTGGCCGCCCGCGGCTGGCGCCTTTCGCTTGGCATGCGGCAGCCGGAAATGCCCGTCTGGGCCGACCCTGTCCGCGTCCATGTCTTTGCCTATGACGCGTTTGATACGCAGGCCGGGATACGCTGGAACGACGCGGCGATCGATGTGTTCGGACGCATCGATGCGGTCGTTGCCAATGCCGGCATCATGATCCCCAAGACCGTCATCGAGGCTGATGACGACGACATGGACCAGCTGCTTGAGGTCAATGTCAAAGCCCCGCAGCGTCTGGCAAAAGCCACCTGGGCTGCTTTGTCCGAAAGTGGCCGGGGCCGCGTCATCATCGTTGGTTCGCTCTCCGGCAAGCGGGTCAAAAGCGCTAAATCCGGGCTTTATGCCGTATCGAAATTCGCAGCTGTCGCTCTCGCCCATGCCCTTCGCCACGCAGGATTCGATCTCGGCATCCGCGCCACGGCCATATGCCCAGGTTTTGTTGCGACCGACATGGCCCGCGGCATCAGCGGCAAGGCCGATAGCGAGATGACAAACCCTGAGGATCTCGCCCGCATCATTTCCATGCTGATCGAACTGCCGAACGAAGCAAGCGTCGCGGAGTTTGCGATCAACTGCCAGCTAGAGGAGTCTTACTGAGCATGCCCGGTCCCTATGTAGTCCCCGTCCACGGGGATGCGGAATTGCCCAAGGAAGTCGACGTCGTCGTCATCGGCGGCGGCATCATCGGCGCCTCGACAGCGCTCGAACTTTCTGAGCGCGGTCTGCGTGTCGCGCTTTGTGAAAAGGGCGGCATCGGCCAGGAGCAGTCGAGCCGCAACTGGGGCTGGGTGCGCATTTCCAGACGTGACCCGCGCGAGGTGCCGCTGATGGCGGAAGCGCTGCGCATCTGGAGCACGCTCGACACCCGCACCGGCCGCGATACGGGCTACAGGAAGGCGGGCATCGTCTTTACCTGCGCCGACGACAAGCAATATGCGGATCATGAGCGATGGAACCGAAATCTCGAGGGCTACCAGCTGGAAAGCCGCATGGTGGGTTCAGCTGAATTCAAGAGTCTTTTTCCGGGCTCTCAATTGGACCTGAAAGGCGCGCTCTTTACGGCGGCTGACGGTCGGGCCGAACCACAACGCGCAGCGCCGGCGATCGCCGAAGCCGCGCGCGACAAAGGTGCGACGATCCTCACTGAATGTGCCGTGCGCGGCATCGAGACGGCGGGCGGTAGGATCTCCGGCGTCATCACCGAGCGCGGCCCGATCGCCTGCAAGGCCGTCGTTCTCGCCGGCGGCGCCTGGTCAAGCCTGTTTGCCGGCATGTTCGGGCTCGACCTCCCGCAATTGAAGGTGATGAACTCCGTACTGCGCACCAAGCCGCTGGAAGGCGGTCCCGAGCAGGCGATCTGGGCCAACGGCTTTGCTCTGCGCAAGCGCCAGGATGGCGGCTACACCATCGCCTCCGGTCACGAGAACATCGTTGACATCGTGCCGAAGTCTTTCCGCTATGCCGGCAAGTTCTTTCCGGCGCTTAAAAAGGAATGGCGCTCGCTGAATTTCCGCCTCTCCGGCCGCTTTCTTGACGAGGTCCGCATTCCCGACCGCTGGGCGATGGATGAGGCAAGCCCGTTCGAATATTGCCGCGTCCTCGATCCAAAGCCATCGACCCAGCTTTCGAACACGGCGCTTGCCAATCTCAAGAAAGCCTTCCCGGTTTTCGAAAAGGCCGAGATCGCCCAGCGCTGGGCCGGCTATATCGACGTCACGCCGGATGCCGTGCCGGTGATCGACGCGATCGACAGCATTCCAGGCTTCCACATCGCGACCGGCTTTTCCGGCCACGGCTTCGGCATCGGCCCGGCGGCCGGGCGGCTGATGGCCGATATCGTCACCGGCAAGCCGCCGATCGTTGACCGCAAGAACTTCCGTTTCTCCCGCTTCCACGACGGTTCGAAGATCGAACTGATCAGTGGTTTCTGACCTGCCCGCCAATAGAAGACAGTAAAAACAACAAGAGAGAAGAACAGCCAAAGTCCTACCAACAAAAAGGGGAATCAACATGTCCGACGCAAACGACACTATCCTCCTGAAACCCACCCGCCGCCAGGCGCTGACCATGATGGCGCTCGGCGCTTCCGGGCTGATCATGCCCAATATTCTCGGCCGCGGTGAAGCTTTCGCGGCACCGCCCGCCAAGCCGACCGGCCAGCTCATCATCGGCTTTTCGCAGGAGCCGACCGTCTTCAATCCGCACCTGATACACATCGAAGTCGATGAGGGTATCCATTTCAGCGTCTTCGATCCGCTCTTCAACGTCACCCCGGAGGGCAAGTTCACTCCCGCACTTGCAACCGAAGTCCCGACCGTCGAAAACGGCGGCATCTCGGCCGACGGCCTTAAGTGGAAGATCAAGCTGCGCGACGGCGTGAAATGGCATGACGGCACGCCGTTCACCGCCGAAGACGTCAAGTTCACCCTCGAACTCATGGTCGATCCGGATTTCCGCAGTTGGCGCAAGACCGGTCACGAACTGGTGCGCGATCTCACCGTCGTCTCGCCGACGGAAATCACCTGGCGGATGGAAAAGCCGTTCGCGCCCTACCCGTCGATCCTTGCCGCCACATTCATCGTGCCGAAACATGTCCTCGGCGCGGAGAAGGACAAGAACAGCGCGCCCTTCAACAACGCGCCCATCGGCACCGGCCCGTTCAAGTGGGTCGAACGCATCGCCGGCGATCACATCACGCTTGCGGCCAATACCGACTATTTCGGGGACGGCCCCTACCTCGAGACCCTGGTCTACAAATATATTCCCGACCTGACGGTGCTCTATACCCAGTTCAAGACAGGCGACATCGACGTCGTCGGCCTGCAATGGATCACGCCGGATCACTATGACGAGGCCAAGGGGCTGGATGGCAAGGCCGTCGCCGTCGTTCCAGCCGCCACCGTCGAATCCGTCGGCTTCAACATGGAGCGGCCGCAGTTCAAGGACCCGGCGGTACGCGAGGCGCTCTATTACGCGATCGACAAGCAGACGATCATCGACGCGCTCTATTACGGCTTGCCGACACCGACCGAGAGCTACATGCCGCAGCAGTCCTTCTACTACAATCCGGACCTGCCGAAGCAGGAATTCAGCACCGACAAGGCCAAGAAGATCCTCGATGACGCCGGCTGGAAGCCCGGCGCCGATGGCATCCGCGCGAAGGACGGCGTCAGGCTTGCCTTCACCAACTCCACCACCGCCGGCAATCATATCCGTGAGCAAGTGCAGCAGTTCATGCAGCAGACCTTCAAGGATATCGGCGTGGAGCTCACCATCTCCAACCTGCCGCCGGCGGTCATGTGGGGCGATTATTGGACAATGTCGAAGTTCGATTCCGTCGTCGTCGGCATCAATTTCCAGACCGGTTCCGATCCCGACACCTCGGATTATTTCCGCTCCACCGCGATCACCGCCAAGGGAGGAGCCGGTCAGAACTCCTGGCAATATGCCAATCCGGAAGTCGACAAACTCCTGGCTGAAGGCGGCCAGATCTTCGTGCCGGAGGAGCGCAAGAAGGTCTACCAGAAGATCCAGGAGATCATGCGCCACGACCTGCCTTTCCTGCCGCTGTTCCAATATGCGACCGTACGCGGGCACAAGGTAGGGGTTGAAAACGTCATCCCCAACGTCAACGTGCGCATCGACACATGGAACGTCGGCACCTGGTACTGGGCCAAGGCCTAATCGTCCCGTTCCAGCCCTTCGATCCGTTGGGGGTCGGAGGGCTGGCCGCTTCCCATCTCGTCACCATCGGAGACGAATGCCATGCTTCGCTATCTCCTCAGTCGCCTGTGGCAGAGCCTGATACTGCTGCTGCTCGTATCGATGATCGGCTTTGCCGTTCTCACCCTCGCACCCGGCGGCCCGCTGTCGCAATATACGCTGACGCCGGGCATGACCAAGGAGGCGCTCGACCGGATCGCCGCGCAGATGGGTCTCGACCGGCCGCTGCCCATCCAGTATCTCGACTGGCTGAGGCACATGCTGATGGGCGACTGGGGCCACTCCTATCGCGACAACCAGCCGGTGCTGTCGATCATTCTCGGCCACCTCTTCGCGACGCTGCTGCTGATGGGCACCTCGATGGCGATCTCGATTGTGCTCGGCACCTGGATCGGCATCAAGGGTGCTACCAAGCGCTATTCGATCTTCGACTACAGCGCCACCATCGGCGCCATGGTGGCGCTGTCGATCCCGACCTTCTGGTTCGGCCTTGTCGCCATCTATGTTTTCTCGCTGAAACTGAAATGGCTGCCGGCAGGCAACATGTACACGGTCGGCAACGGCTCGTTCAGTGATTATGCGATCCATCTGATCATGCCGAGCCTCGTGCTTGCCCTCGTCAACATCGCTGTGTGGAGCCGCTACATGCGGACCGCCACGCTCGATGTCATCAACCAGGATTTCGTCCGCACCGCCAACGCCAAGGGCCTGTCGCCACGACGCGTGTTGTTGCGGCATGTCGTCGGCAATTCTCTGCTGCCGATGATCACGCTTGCCGGCGTGCAATTGCCGACGATCCTCGGGGGCGCGCTGGTGGCCGAAACCGTCTTCACCTGGCCGGGAATGGGGCGGCTCTTTCTCGATAGTCTCGGCTACAGCGATTATCCCGTTGTCATGGGCCTCCTGATGTTCTCGGCAGTCTTCGCGCTGATCGGCAATCTGCTCGCGGATCTGCTGGTCGCCTTCGTCGATCCGCGCGTCCGGCTCGGTTAGGAGAAACGCCATGTCTTCCTCTTCCCCCACCAGCCTCTCCCCGCCCGTATTAGCGCATACGCACTGGTGGCAGAACCGCACGCTGCGCCGTTTCGCTCGCCACAGGCTCGCCCTCCTCGGCGTCGCCATGATCACGCTCATCATCCTTACCTGCCTGATCGGGCCGTCGCTACTTCCCTATGACGAGCTTTTCATCGATTTGCGCCACCGCTTCGCGCCGCCCTTTACGGCCGGCTACCATATTTTCGGGACCGATCCGCTCGGGCGCGACGTTGCCGTGCGCCTTTTCATGGCGGGCCGCATCTCGCTTCTGGTCGGCTTTTTCGCCATGGTGCTCAGCACCTTGATCGGTACCACGATCGGTGTCGTCGCCGGCTATTATGGCGGCCGCCTCGGCATGTTTCTGATGCGCTTCGTCGATGCTTTCCTGTCCTTCCCCAGCATCTTCCTGCTGCTGGCACTCGCGGCCTTCATCAAGCCGAGCCCCTTCATGATCACCGTCATCATCGCGGTGACGAGTTGGATGGAGGTCGCGCGCATCGTTGAAGCAGAGGTGCGATCACTGCGCGAACGCGACTTTGTGCTGGCGGCCCGCATGCTCGGCCTTTCCAACGGCTGGATCATGTTTCGCGAGCTGCTGCCGAATGCGATAGGCCCGATCATCGTTGCGGCAACCCTGACGGTGGCACGCGCCATTCTGCTCGAGGCCTATGTCAGCTTCCTCGGCTACGGCATCCAGCCGCCCTTGCCAAGCTGGGGTAACATGCTGAACGGTGCCCAGCAATATCTGGCCAGTGCCCCGTGGCTGGCGATCGTTCCCGGCGTTGCCATCACCCTTGCCGTCACCAGCTTCAATTTTATCGGCGACGGCTTGCGCGATGCGCTCGATGCCCGCAGCGACCTGAGTTGAGAAAACCACCATGACCAAGTTTTCGCCGTTTAAGACGACATTGTGGTACGCGACGGCACCGCCGGCTCCCGAAACGACAGAGTTGGAAGGCACAACCAAGGCAGACGTCTGCATCGTCGGCGGTGGCTACACCGGACTGACGACGGCGCTTGAGCTTGCCAGCGGCGGCATCAGCGTCGTGCTTCTCGAAAGGGAAGAAGTCGGTTTCGGCGGCTCTGGCCGCAATGCCGGGCATTGCACGCCGACCTTCACCCACTACAGCCTGCCCGAATTGCGCTCGATGCTGGGCGAGCCCTGGGCCGAGCGGCTGATCGCCCGGCAGACCCGCGCCAATGACCGCGTTTCCAGCATGATCCAGCGCTATCAGATCCAATGCGAATGGCAGCAGAACGGCTATGTCATGGGCGCCCCCTACCCCGGCGCGATGAAGACGATCGAGGAGAAGGTGCGGACCTATAATGCTGTCGGCGCCCGGACGCGGGCGCTCGACAAGGACGAGGTGGCGGCTATCACCGGCAGTCCGCGCTTTCATGGCGGCTGGCTGCATGAGGAGGCGGGGCATCTGAACCCGCTCGGCTATTCCCGAGGTCTCGCGCGGGCGGTGATCCAGGAAGGCGGCACCATCCACACCAACTCGCCGGTGGCCGGATGCGAGCGCCAGGCCGACGGATGGGCGATCAGCACGGCCAAGGGCAAGGTCATCGCCGACAAGGTGATCTTCGCGACAGGCGCCTACACCGTGGGCGGCTGGCCGAAACTTGACCAGACATTCAAAATCCAGAAAGTCTTCGTCGCCGCTACCCAGCCGCTTTCCGATGACGAGCGCCAATCGATCCTGCCGCGAAACACCACCATCCACGATGGCCGCGGCGATATCTATGTCTACAAATACAATGCCGAAGGACGGATCGTCGCCTCCATGTTTCCAATGGGTCGGCGTGGCCGCGACATGGAATATACGCGGCAAGTCATGAGCGATCGGCTGAAGTGGCTGCATCCGCAGATCAAACAGGAGATCCGCTGGGAATACTTCTGGTTCGGCGAGCTGGACATGCAATATCGCACGGTCCCGCGCCTCTATGACCTGGCACCCGGCGTTGTGGCGCTGACCGGTCTTTCCGGCCGCGGTGTGCCGACGGGCAGCATGCTTGGCGGCATTCTTTCGGAATGGGCCAGGGGCGTGCCGGAGAAGGATCTTTCGCTCAAGCTCGAGCCGCTGACGTCAGCGCCTTTCTACATGAACTATGGACCTAAGCTCACCCTGCGCTATCATCGCGTTTCGGACTGGATCAAGACGAAACTCGCCGGTGCTCCCTTGCCGCCGCACGCTTGATGGTAGCGTCGCCTTAAGCTTTGCGGCGGAGCATGCTGGCATGACCAGGCATCGTTCGACCGATGTTGCACTTCATCCTTGAACCCACCTCAGGCTCTCTCAAACGCAATAACGACTGGCCGTTCTCCAGCAACGCGTAACAGCAGCTTTCGATTTTGACGGTGCATGCTCGGAATGTTGTTTCAAATATTCGGCAGGCATCATCCGCATTGCGAACTGCTCGAAAGCTCTGCGCTAAGCCCTTCATGACTGTCGACAGACGCATCAAGATGAGTGTCAGACCTTTTCTTCCGGGTATTCGAACTTGGTAGTAACGCTGCCGTCCTTGTTAATCATCAACGTAACGGCTTGCCAATCGCCGCCCGGAACCCAAAGCGTGAATCGATTTACACAGAAGAGTGCCCCATCCCGGTGTTTGCTGTTTGATCAACGTGATGAAGAATATAAATTTAATGGCGTCGTTTGGTACGATTAGCAACTCTATTTTGCCACTCTGCTTGAGTGAGAACCTTTCCGGAGTTTTCGACTTTTTTTCTGATCCCACCATCTGGATCGTGTCTGATATAAACATCAAAGACACCATCTTCGTTTTTCCAAATTTCGATTTGCCGACGCAAGCACTGATACAGCACCCTATTTGTACGAGTGGGCGTCGAGAGGTTCACGACGAAATCTACAAGTATCTTCTTCTTGTTGAGTTTCGTCCGCCAGAGAAAAATACTGTCCTGCAAGGCATCGAGGCTCCAACCAAAATAGTCAGGCAGAACTCCTTGGTCAAAAAATAGCTGAAATAGCTCTTCATCGCGCTCCACGATTCTATCGATTCTCACGATGAGATCATATTTCTCCGCGGGATCGGGCGACTGATTATAATATATCATCTTCACTTTACCTTTATAAAGCTTTCGTAATGGTTCGGAGTGAACCGAATACTTCCATCAGATGAGTATAAAAGCCTTGCAGGTGAACTCTCGATACCGGGGATATTTACAACGTATGTAGTGTAGTTGTTGGATGATCCCCTTGATCCTGGGAGAAGTCCACTATTGTTCAAGTATTCGTGGGCGCCGTTTGAGCCAGCATTTTGGCTAATTTCATTCATTGTCGGCCTAAGATCGAGTGCGCCGTCATAAACTGTTTCGCCGAAGCTGGTAAGTTGGATTCGATTGTAAACCTTGCTTGAGCCGTTGTTGGGGACGACTAAAACAGAATCGCCAAGAATCTGGCAATTAGTATTGTGCATCCAGACCGGCTTGGCGTTATCATTCGCGGGCTGTTTGACGAAGTACGTGTGGTAGTCAGCAACGGTGAGATTATAGGCATCGAGCGACTTGGCTTCGATGCGCATAGAAACGACGGTAGACCAAGAGCCGTCGTCATCCAGCATTCTGTCGCCAGGTTTCAGATCCTTAATGGCAATCCAAACACCGTCGCGGATTGGCCCAGAATAGAACCGTCCATCGATCGCAATTTGCGCGGCCTTGGAGGCGCCCTGCGGCAAAACAGCGAAGACGCGATGCAACGTGGTGGTGGTGATCGTCTGCTCTACGTGGCCGCCTTCGGATTGCAGCGTTAAATAGACCGTCTCAGAATGTTTATCCAGGAAACGCTTTAGGACTAGCTTATAGCCTTCATTGCCTTGTTCATCGCGCGACCAAACCAATGTCCTCCCTGGGCGCACCTCGCTGATGGCCGTAAATCCGTCTACGGTTTTGACCAGCGTGGAGCCATCGAATGAGCAACCACCTTCGGCGGGAGAGGCTTCCGCACTACCGGGAGCATGGTTGGATGTCCCGCCTTTGCCAGACGTTCCATTCGCGCCGACCGTTATGACGCCGTAAAGGATTCCAAGGCGAAGCGCTGTGGCATAGTCACTCTTCGACGCCGTAAGGAGCGCCTTTGCTTCGTCATTTCTTCAAATTAGCTGCAATACGATCGGCATCGGCGATTTGGCCGAGATCGCTGTCGTCGGCATATTCGTAAGCTTGCAAAAACGCCCACTGCCTTTGCAATACTCCGATTGGCGAAAGATACTCGCCATCGCCTGTCAGAGCGGCGTCCACATATTTTGCCGCTGCAATGCGCAGATCCGTTCTGGCTTTGACGCATTCGCTCGATGAATTTCCAACACAACCGTGCAGTTGGTCGTCACGTGCCTGAGAGAGATCGAGAAGCTCATATTGGCGAGTGCAATCCTTATCGCTGCCACCTCGGCAGGCCAATTCGGCGCGTTCCAGCTCCTTACTTTCCTCATGTGTCAGGTAGTTGTAGTTGACATTATCGAGCGCGGCTGCCGCGCCTGTGCCTCCGCCGGCGGCCGCGCCGACGGCTGCCGCCACCAATGTGTGATAGCGCTCTTCTGGGCATCCGTGAGGTTGGGATCGGCCTGCAGGACCTGCTGAAGCACGCCATTGGCGATTTCGCTCGCAGCACCGCCGAGAGCGCCGGCACCCACATTGCTGCCGGCCAGCTGTGAGACGATCGCGCCGACGGCAGCATGCAAGGCGACCTTCTCAGGAGATCCTTCGGCAAAGCCAAGTTGCGTCGAAAGCTCGCCGACGCCCATGTTCAGAAGCACCGACAATGCCGCTGCGCTTTGCTGCTGGGCTTTCAGCTTGTCGATGTTAAAGGGATCGACCGTATTGCTCGCCTTGGAGGCATCGGTATTGAGGCCTGAAAGATCCTGGCTCTGGCCTGTGAGGTTCCAGTTGCCGGGCGTGATCGTTGCCAGCGTCGCGCCGCTATCGCTCTGTTTGGCCGGTTGGCCGACGACGGGGAGCGGAATGCCTGCGCCAATCAGGCTGAAGCCATAGCTGGTCGAGGACGCCGACATCGAATTTTCGATGTTGGAATAGAGGATCTGGTTGGCGGTCAGATCGTTGTTTTTGGGGTCGGCGGTCGAGGCGATGATGCCGCCGTTGAGGTCGATGGTACCATTTTAACCAGCGTGCCTTCGCACTCCAGGCCAAACCGTTAAACGGCTGACAACGTGACATCGCCCTTCCGGTTGTTACTTTGTCAATCTAGCCAATCACCCGTTATATTAATCGATTTTTCTCCAATAGGCAGATTCTGGTGTTTTGCCTTAGCGGACGATATGGTCTCATCGTCCAATTTTATTTGCTTATATTCTTCACCGATACTGTCTTCTATCGCCAACGTCAAAGGACTTATCTCAACCGTTTCCTTCTCGCCTTTAGACAATATTCCGCTCATACGTGAACGGTGAAATATAAAGCTGTACCCACCTCCTAGTGGCATAATGCAATCTCTTATCACGTAAGCAATATCATTATTATTTATTTTCAACCTTGCCACAAACTCTAATGAGTTTTCGTTAAAATTTGACGTCACGCGGTTAGATGCTTCGACATCCTCGAAATCAAGCAAATAAAGATAGCCGCGCACCAGCGTCAGCCATCCGGTTACATTGACCGTTTCAGCTTCAATTTCCGAAAATTTCTGTATTATTTCTTTCACATTCATTATTTTGCTCCCTTAATTATTATGGCGTTTCCTGACAACGCTGACCCCAACAAGTCGGAGAGAACTCCTCGCGGACCCGTGAATGGATCACGCGTCAAATAGTAATTCGCTCCGTCTACGGTTTTCGCTCCATCCACGATCAAGAAATGATAGCCTGTGCCTGCCGGAACTTGCACGATAACTTCGTTCCCAGCCGCCAAGGCGGCATTGAGATCAGATTGTGTTATCTTCAACAACAGCGAATTGCTAACGCCGTTGTTATCAAGCACTTGACTCATGTCTAGTACGTTAACACCACCCTGCCGGATTTCTGAGAACTGATTAAAAATAGACGATAGATCAAGAGGTTTTCCTGTAGCATCGCTAACGACCATGCAGCAGCAAGCAACACCGCATAGAGGTGTTCCGTCGGGTTGGCGCGTCATGTTTCCCTCCGGAGTATAGGGAATTGTTTTCGGAGGATTGTTTGTTGGAACGTCGCTTCCTCCATCTGGAGTGTCGGTCGCCGATCCTTTTGATCCACCGACGCTATTTCCGTTCTGGTTGAACTTCTCTGTCACACCAAAAGTCAGGACTGCGACGGCGGCATTGATGATGGATTGATTGACATAGCCCTGAAGCGCCGCCTGAACAGAATCCTGGTATTGGCTCAGTAGCGCGATGGTCTGAAGGCGCTCGGCATAAACAGCCGTTGCAACATCCTGGTTCGCCAAACCGCCGAACCGGCCATTGACCAAGCGCATTTCCATATCGGCATAGCCACCGGGCGCTACCGTCGACGGATTCATCAGCGGATCCGCGGGATCGCGGAGATATTCCACCGCCTTTAACGCATCAGTGACAGCGGCAACGCAGGCAGACCCTGTCCGGTTCGCAGTGCAAGCATCGATTAAATTTGTGTCGCGTTGGGTGTCGAGCTGATCCCAATAGCCGATCTGCTCCTGTAGCGATGCAATCTTGCTGTCAGAGCATGTCGTGCCTTCTTGATTGCATTCATCAAGTTGTTGTTTCGCCTTTTCCCGATAGAGCGCCTCTTGGTGATACAGATAATTGTAGTTGTAGTTATCCAGGCTCGCAGCCGCGCCTTGCGTTCCACCGGCCGCTGCGCCGATCAGCATTGCCGCCCATTCACTAATTGCTATCTTGTCAGTATCGTTGAGCTTGATAGACGAATCGGATCCCAGGACGCTCTGCAAAATGCCGTTGGCGATCTCTTCTACTCCCGCCCCCGCCGCCGCTTGGGCGGGACTGCCGCCAGCAAGCTGCGCGACGACTGCGGCTGCTACCGCATGTAGGACGACCTTCTCGGGACTGCCTTCTTCCCAGTGCATTTGGTTAGCGAGCGAACCAATCGCCGTATTGGCAAGTTGTGACAATGCCGCGGCACTCTGCTGTTGGGCTTTCAGCTTGTCGATATCAAACGGGTCGACGGTGCTGCTGGCCTTGGAGACATCGGTGTTGAGAGCAGAGAGGTCCTGGCTCTGATTCGTCAGATTCCAGTTGCCGGGTGTAATTGTTGCCAGCGTTTCGCCATGATCGTCCTGCCTTGCCGGCTGAGCCACGACAGGGATGGGGATGCCTGGACCGATTAGGCTTACGCCGTAACTACCTGATGACGCCGACATCGAATTATCGATGTTGGAATAGAGGATCTGATTAGCATAGAGATCGTTGTTCGTCGGATCGGCAGTCGAGCCGATGAAGCCACCGATAAGTTCGATGGTGCCATCGGTGCTGACATGATAGCCGCCGGAACCGGCAAAGATGCCGCTCTGCTGGGAGACATTGGCATAGTCTCCAGTGATTGTGCCTTGGCTATAACCCCCACCAATGACTGAACCCTTTGGGCTCGGTCCGATACTAAGGGAGGCGCTCTGCGTCTTCTCGTCATAGGTTGCGATGTCCTGGCGGCTTTCAATGACAATGCCGTTCGCGGCACTGGCATTGACCGTATCGCCAGAGAGCACCCCACCCGCCAGGGTCAAAGTATCACCGGCAATGACATTCACAGTGCCGGTGCCGCTGACATTGGTGTTGACTTGCGTGACCGATCTGCCGTTGGACTTGTCACTGCCATAGCTACCGCTTGCGGCAAAGCCGGCACTTGGTTGAGCCCCTAGGTTCCAGCTATAGCCGATGCTGGCGCTACCCGACTTGCTGCTGCTCTTGCTATCACTGGTCGCCTGTACGCTTTCGAGATCAACATTGCCCGCCGCCGAGATCAACACATTGCCGTTGTTGGGATCATCGGACGCCGTCGTGGCCTGGCCGTCTTTGCCGACACCAGCGTTGATCTGTACACCACGGCCGACAACATCACCGGATTGAGCAATGATGGTGACCGAGCTACCGCTGATCGTAGGCGGAACCGGAATTGAGCTCGTCGATTGCGACGAGCTTTCGCTGAAGCTGTAGCCGGCAGTGATCGAGATCGAGGCGAAATTGCCGGTGGTCTTGCCAGTATCGGGATTTGGAATGATGCTTTGGAGGGCCTTGTAGCCATTGACCCCGGCCAGCACCGCGGGAGCGATGCCGTAGACGCTGTTGTCGCTCGAAAGGGTATCGGCTGCTTGCGCGGCGCTTTGACCGGCCGATATCAGCGATGACGACACCGTGATGCTGACGCCGGCAAAACTCTTCTTCTGCATCTCGGAAGCATTAGTAACGTCGTTGCTCGAGAGCATGTTGACGCTGTCGCCTGCGATCAGGTCGACCGCGCCATTGGCGGCAATCTGGCCGGACTGATCGTTGATGTTGCGGTTGGCAAGGATAGTGATGCCGCCATCGCTGTCGAGCGAGCTCACCGCATTGATGTTGGCGTCCTTCGAACGCTTCTCTTCCGAAGTACCGACGCCGATGCCGATCGACACGCTGCCGCTGCCGGAGGAGAAGTTGATGCCGAAGCCGGAACGCTTGGTCTCGCTGGACGAGGATTGATCTTCCGCACCCGGCGCGATGTTGACGTCGCGCGCCGAGGAAATCACCGTGCCGTCACCAGAATGCGATGACGAGCCGAAGATGTTGACGTCGCCTTGTGTGGACGTAATCGTCGTCGTGCCGCCTGACGAGAGCGTCGAGCCGATATTGTCGGTCTCACTCTGGCTGCTCTTCGAATCCTTCGATCCATAGATCGAGATAAACCCGCCGCCGGAGCCGACGCCGATGCCAGACTTTTTGGTCTGCTTGTCGCTCTCGTGCTCTTCCTCCGCTCCCATGACGGTAACGGTCGAACCGGAGAGGCTGAGATTGCCGCCCGCAGCCATATCCGAGCCGGAGACGACGGTCTCGCCGCCGGCATTGGCGGTGATGTTGCCGGAGGCGGAGATGGAGGAGCCGACGGTGTCTTCGTCATAGGTATGTGTGTGGGTCTTCGAGGAAGACAGGAAGCCGCTCGACTTGCTGTCGGACGTGGTCTCGTCCGTATCCTGGCCGGAAGCGATGACGATGTTGCCGGCGGCCTGGATATTGGCGTCAGCCGTATGGGTGGCGTCGCCGGCGGCGACTTGCGATGCCGAGATGGTGACATTGCCACCGGTAGAGGCGATATTTACCCCGGTCTGGCCCGAAATCGACGAGCCGTCTGCCGTGGTCGTTGCTTCGGTGGCCTTCTTCGAACCGGATTGGCTGGAAGACGAGGCAGTGTCGGTTGCCTCACCTATGGTGACATCGCCCTTGGCGATGAGGTTGGCGGAGCCGCCCTTGGCGGCAAGATCCGAGCCGATGACACTGATATTGCCGCCGTCGGCCTCAACTGTGACGCTACCGTTCTCCGAGGTGATCGACGAGCCGCTGCTGGTCACCGAGGTCGAGGACGATTGGCCGCCCTTGTAGTCGTTGGCAGCGCCGGCGATCGTCTTCGACTGGCTCGTCGTCTGGTCCTGAGACGCCGTGATCGCGATATTGCCGTTCTGCGAGACGATGCCGAGATTGCCCTTGGCGTCGAGCGACGAGCCGCCGATCAGCACGCCCTGATTGCCAGACACCAGCATGGCGCCACCGGCGATGAGCGATGATCCCTGTTGCGTCAGGCTGGTGGTCGTGGTGACGGTGCCGCCTTGAGCAAGGCTTAGCCGATCCTTGCTGACAACGGTGTTCTCCACACCGGCGGAGATGATGTTGACCGCGCCGTTCGAGGAGAGGACGGACAGGTCGCCGCCGACCTTGGCGGAACTTGCGATGATGTTGACGCCACTCGTGCCGGCAATGCTCAGATTACCGCCCGTCGTCACCGTGGTGCCAACCAGCGTTTGGACGCCGCCATTGTCCTGCTTGACGGCGCCGATCGTCACGGTCTGGCCGGAAAGTTGCGCGGAGCCGCCGCTCGTCACCTTGGTGCCGGCAAGCGTCAAGCTGCCGGCGCCGGCATCGACCTTCAGATTGCCACCGGCTGTTATGCCGCCATTGGCGGCGACCACCGTCTGACCGCCGATGTTCATGGTCTGCGCGGCGAGCGTGATACCGCTGGTGGCGTTGAGATTCATATCGCCGCCGGAAAGGAACGCGCCGCCGTTCGCTTTGATGTTGGTGGCGTTGATGGTCATGCCGTCGGCCGCGGCGATGGCGCCGGAATTGTCGACGGAGCCTGCGTCGATGCTGACCGTGTTGCCTGACATGGCGGCGGCGGAGGTGGTCTTCGCCCGGTCGGCGGCCGAGAGATAGACGACCGGGACGAGCACCGGTGCGCCGTCGACGATCTCGGTCTGGTAGATCACCATGGACTGGGTCAGCGACGCGGCCTGTTCCGGGCTGAGCGCCTGGCCGAGCGCAAGACCATTTGCCTCGGCGTAAGCCACGCCATTGTCGAGCAGCGTCTTCATCTGGTCGGTGGCATTGTCGCCGGGGATGAAGGAACCGGCACCGAGGCCGTCGCCGACCAGTTGCCGCATCTGCTCGTCGACGAGCTGGTTGTCGAAATAGGCGTCCCCCAGGAAGGGAACCTGGGTCTCGGGCGTATAGCCGATCCGGTCGATGAAGTATCCCGAGCCGTAGAATTTCGATACGTCGAGGAAGGCCGCCCGCGTCTCGAACAGGAAAACCTGACCCGGCGCCGTGCCGCCGACGCCGCCTGATTGCGGCTTGGCGAGCGCGGCAAGCTGCGCGCCGTTCACCTGCAGCACCTGGGCAAGATTGCCGCTGTTGCCGATGGCAGCGGTGAGCTTGCCCATCAGGCTGTTGGGATTGGCCGAGGCGACGCCAGCCGTCAGATTGTTCGAACCGATCGAAGGACCGTTGGCAGCCGTCACGCCGGTACCGCTGATCGACGTGCCGCCGGCTGCTGTCAGGCCATTGCCGCTGACCGAAGCATTGCCAACCGCCGTGAGGTTGTTGCCAGTCACCGAGGCACTACCAGCTGCCGTCAGGCTGCTGCCGCTAATCGAGGTACCGGTAGCAGCGGTCACCCCGTTGCCGGTCATCGAAGCGCTGCCATTTGCCGTCAAACTGCCGCCGCTGATCGAGGCGCCATCGCTGGCCATCAGGTTGTTGCCGCTGATTGCCGGTCCGGAACCGATCGTCGGGCCGCTGGCTGCAATCGACGGACCGCTGCCAACGGTTGCGCCGCCATTGGAGGCGACGCCCGCAAGCGCGGCGTTGACGTTGAACAAGGCGCCACCGGCCGTCATGCTGTTCAAGGCGCCCAGCGGATTGCTCTGCGTGGCGGGCGCGTCGATTGCCACCTGACCGGCGATCGAACCATTGGACGCGACGTTGTTGACAGCGCCGCCACCATTAATGGCAAGCGCTCCACGTGCCTGGATGACGCCCGAGATGGCGCCGATCGCTTGCACCGTCACCGTCGTGCCGGCGGCGAGGTCCCTCGAAGCGTCACGATTACCGTTGGGGTTGTCCGAATAGGTGAGTGTCGGGTCGTTGCTACCGATGCAGGGACGGTTGGGACCGCTGCAATCTGGCCCGCCCTCGGTGGTATCAGAGGAGATGACATCCGGATAATATTGGCAGGGCGTGGCACTGTCGCAGACCGTCTGCGTCGTGCGGTTCAGCGTCGCGCCATCATTGGTGAGCGTGCCCGCGACGGTGAGCACCATATCGCTGTCGGATTTGATCGAGCTGTAGGCATTCGTCAGATTGGTGGCATTGATTGTGAGGGCGCCGCCGGCGCGGATCTTAGCGGAGGGACCGGCACCGCTGATCAGCTGATCCTCCGAGACGATCTGGCTGACCAGTTGGTCGATTGTCTGGGTCCAACCATATGTTGGCTCGTGCTGCCCCGAGCCGGTGCCGCAGCGTGTCTGGCACTCATAGGTCCTAGTGATAAGGTCGTAGGCACTGAGGATGGTGTTGGAGACCTGCACATTGCGCTGAATCGCCGGTCCGGAGGTCGTGGTGTTGGTCAGTCCGTTGGTCAGGATCGACATGTTGCCGCCGGACTGAAGGAGACCGGCGATGTTGACGACGGCGCCATTGCGCTGGCCGCCACCAGGCCCCGCAATGACAAGGCCGTTGCCGGACAGAATGGCGCCCTGGTTGTTGGTGAGCGTGCCGCCGACGAAGAGGTTGGCGTTGTTGCCGGCAAAGACGAGGCCGCTCGGGGTATTAGCGAGGTCGCCGGCAATGTTGAAGGTGATGTTGTTGCCGGCAGCAAATTGCCCGGTATTGCCGAGCGACGGCAGGGTAAGCGTCAGGTCGCGAGCGGCAAGCAGCTCGGTATTGGCGTTTGTCGTCAAACCACCGGCAGAGATGGAGATATCGCCGGAGCCGCCGGCATTGGTGACCGTGCTGACTTGCGCATTGGTGAGATCGGCGCTGCCGGAAAGATTGAGCGCCAGGCCGCCGAAGACGAGATTGCTGCCTGAGAGGTTGGCTGAGGACGCGTTGACGATCAGCGTGCCGCCGCCGACGATGCGGCTGCCCCTGGCGCCGGAAAGATCCAGCGCACCAGTGTTAAGCGTTAGACTACCGCCGACGCGGGTGGTGCTGGTATAGGCGATGGTGCCAGGCGCCGTGAGCGCGGCGTTGCCAAGGCTCTGCAGGCTGGAATAGCCGATATTTTGCGTGGCGGTGGCGGAAAGATTGCCGCCCGACAGCAGCGAGTTGGCATTGATGCTGCCGTTCGAAGCGGCAAGCGTCATGGTGCCCGAGCGCTGCAGCATGAGGCTGCCGTTGGACGACGCATTGGTGGCGGCAAAATCGACGCCGGACACCAGCGTATCGACGGTGATCGACCGAGCAGCGAGATTGACATTGTCTGCGCCGAGCGACTGGCCAGTGAGCGTGATGGCGTTGCCGGCGGCGATCGTCAGGTCGCCATGGGCGACGGCGTTAGCGCTGACATTGTTTGCCGCATTGACCGTGATGCTGCCGGCCGCCATCAGGCTGTTGACGGTTGCGTTGCCAGACGTGGCCTTCAAGGTGAGGTCGCCAGCGCGATTGCCTGCAATCGTCGCGGCCTGGCCGAGGACGATATTGCCGGTTGCCGATTGGCTGGTTGCGGCAAAATCGACGCCGGCGACGATGACATTGCCGCTGATGCCCGATCCGGTGACCGAGACGTCGCTTGCGCCGAGGAGCTGGCCGTTGATCGCAACCGCGCCAGGACTGCTGGACGAACCGATCGAGACTGCGCCGTGGCTTGTGATGTTGCCGCCCGTAAAGGCGCTCGCCGCCACATCGAGGCCGCCTGCCACGATCAGCGTGCCCGCCGTGGCACTTCCCGCATTGATGTCGAGGTTGCCACCAGATCCGAGAACGATGGCACCATTCGACGATTGCGCGGTGGCAGCAAAGTCGACGCCGGTAATGGCTTGACCCACTTGGACGGTTTGGCCGGAGAGCGAGACGTTGCTCGCTCCAAGCAGCTGGCCTGTGACGTTGACGCTACTGCCGCCTGCAAACGTGATGTTGTCATGCCCGGTAACAGCGTTGGCAGTGATCGTGGTGGCGTTGGCGTCGACCACGCCGGCCGCCAGCATGGTCGATGTCGCAATGCCTGCGGTGGCGGTAAGGCTCATATCGCCAGCGCGATTGCCTGCAATCGTCGCGGACGATGCGAGCACGATATTGCCACCGGAGGCATTGGTGGCGGCAAAGTCGATGCCGGAGATCAGGATCGGCGCGCTGATGCTAGCGCCGTTGATGGTGAGGTTACCGGCCGCAAGGACCTGATTGCTCACATCGACGTTGCCGACAATGCCAACATTGCCGTGTCCGGTCAGGCTGTCAGCCGAAAGATCGGCCGCCTCTATCGCAACATCGCCGGCCGAAAGCATCGTCTGAGAAACGATATTGCCTGTCGCGGTGAGGCTCATGGCGCCGGTCTGGCCCAGCACGATATTGCCGCCGGCCGCATTGGTGGCAGCAAAATCGATACCGGAGATCAGGACGGGCGCGGTGATGCTGCCGCCATTGAGCGTAAGATTGCCAGCCGCGAGAATCTGGTTCGTCACATCGACGTCGCCGAGAATGCCGACTTTGCCGTGACTGGTGATGCTATCGGCCGTGAGATCTGCCGCTTTCGCCGTGAAATCGCCCGCCGACAGGATCGTACCGGCGACGGCGTTACCAGAGACGGTAAGGTCCATGGCGCCGGACTGCGCGAGCACGATATTGCCGCCGCTCACCTCGGTTGCCGCAAAATCGACGCCGGAAACGAGGAGGCCGGCGCTGAGGCTATTGCCGTTGACGGCGAGGTCGCCGGCCGACAGCACCTGGCCGCTAACATCCACGCGACCGCTTGCGGTCGTCGTGCCGCTGGCCTTCAGGTCGATGTCGCCATGGGCGGTCAAGCTGCCCGCCGTGAAATTGGCGCCTTCGGCGGTAAGATCGCCGGCCGACAGAAGCGTGCCGAGTGTGATGTTTCCGGCGGAGCTTAACCGGACGTCTCCGCTTGATGTCTGGATGATATTACCGCCGGCCGCAGCCGTTCTGGCGAAATCGACGCCGGAGACGATGGCGCCGGCCGTGATGCTCGACCCGGAGATGCTAACGTCATTTGCACCGAGAATCTGACCATTCACATCCACGCGACCGCTTCCGGTCGTCGTGCTGGTCGTACCGGAAAGCGTGATATCGCCACGAGCCGTGACGGCATCGGCGCTGATCGTATTGGCACTGGCGTCGACAGTACCGGCAGCAAGGATCGTCGATGCCTTGGCGTTACCGCTGACTGCGACCGTGAGGTCGCCGGTCCCGCCAAGCAGGATATCGCCACTAGCCGCATTGGTGGCATCGAAGTCGATGCCCGCGACCACGGTCTGGGCGGTGAGGCTCTGCCCGCTGATCAGCACATTGCCGGCGGCGAGAATTTGGCCATTAACAGTGGTCGCGCCATCGAGCGTGACAGCGCCGTGCGCCGTGACGGCATCGGCGACGATGGTCGCGCCGGCGGCACTGAGATTACCGGCCGACAACAGCGTGCCGGCGCTGACATTGCCGGCGGAGGCAAACGTCAGATCGCCGCTGGCAGCGAGCACGATATTGCCGCCGGCGACAGCCGTTCCGGCGAAATCGACACCGGAAACGATGGCGCCGGCGGCGATGCCGGAGCCGGTGATGCTGACATCGCCCCCGCCAAGAAGCTGACCATTGATATCCACACGACCGCTTCCGGTCGTGTTGCCGGTTATGCCGGAAAGAGTGATATCCTTGTGACCGGTGACGGCATCCGCAGTAATGGTTGCGCCGCTTGCGTCGATGGCGCCAGCTGCCTGTATGGTCGACGCCGCAACGGCGCCGTTGACTGACACCGTCAAATCGCCGGTCTGACCAAGCACGATATCGCCACCGGACGCAGTGGTGGCCTCGAAGTCGATGCCGGAGACGACGGTCTGGGCGGACAGGCTTTGACCCGTGATCAGCACATTGCCGGCGCCAAGAATCTGGCCACCAATGCTGGTCGCGCCATCGAGCGTGATATTCCCATGGGCTGTCGCGACATCAGCGCCGATGGTCGAGCCGGCGGCACTGAGATCGCCGGCCGATAACAGCGTGCCAGCGCTGATACTACCCGATGACGTCAACGAAATATCGCCGCTTGCTGTCTGGACGATGTTACCGTTAGCAGCGGATGTCCCGGCGAAATCGACACCGGAGACGACCGTCCCGGCCTTGATGCTTGATCCGGAGACACTGATGTCGCCGCCACCAAGGATTTGATTGGTAACATCCACACCACCGGCTGCCATCCCGGAAAGGGTGATATTCCTGTGGCCGGTGATCGAGTCTGCGGTGACAGACGTGCCGCTGACATCGATGACGCCCGCCGCCTGCATGGTCGATGCCACAACGGCACCATTGACCGAGACTGTCAGATCGCCGGTCTGGCCAAGAACGATATTGCCGCCGGAGGCAGTGGTGGCACCGAAGTCGATGCCGGCGATAAGAGTCTGGGCCTTCAGGCTCTGACCGGTGATCGATACGTTGCCAGACCCGAGGATCTGGTCTGTAACGTTGATGACGCCGCCGAGCGTGATGTCGCCATGAACCGTAAGGCTGCCCGCGGTCACGGTCGAACCATCGGCACTGAGATCGCCGGCGGAGAGCAGTGTGCCGGCATTGATATTGCCGGACGAGGTTAGGTTGAGATCGCCGCTGCCGGCGAGCACGATGCCGCCGCCAGAAGCAGCCGTCGTAGCGAAATCGACACCGGAGACGATGGCGCCGGCCTTGATGGCGGAGCCGGAGATACTGACGCTGCCGCCTCCAAGGACCTGACCATCTATGGCGGTTGCGCCGGAAAGGGTGATATCCTTATGACCGGTGATCGAGCCTGCGGACACAGACGTGCCGCTGACATCGATCACGCCCGCTGCCTGCATGGTTGGAGCTGCTACGGCGCCATTGACCGACACGGTCAAATCACCGGTTTGGCCAAGCACGATATTGCCGCCGGCGGCATTGGTGGCGTCGAAATCAATGCCGGCGATAAGAGTCTGGGCCTTCAGGCTCTGGCCGGTGATCGATACATTGCCAGATCCGAGGATCTGATCTGTGACGCTGATTGCGCCACCGAGCGTGATGTCGCCATGAGCCGTAAGGCTGTCCGCCGTAACGGTCGAGCCGCTGGCACGAAGAATACCAGCCGAAAGCAACGTGCCGGCGTCAATAGATCCACTCGAGGAAAGATTCAGGTCTCCGCCCGCGGCGAGCACGATGTTGCCATTGGCGGCAGCCGTGCCGACGAAATCGACGCCAGAGACGATGGTACTGACTTGGGTGCTGGAACCGGAGATGCTGACATCACCCCCACCAAGGACCTGACCACTAACGTCCACGCGACCGCTTCCGGTCGTCGTGCCGGGCGCGCCGGAAAGCGTGATGTCTTGGTGACCGGTGATCGCGTCGGCGCTGACAGTGGCGCCGGTTGCATCGATGACGCCGGCTGCCTGTATCGTCGAGGCCGCAATGCCGCCGCCGACAGAAACCGTCAGGTCGCCAGCTTGGCCGAGGACGATATTGCCACCGGCAGCGTCGGTGGCATCGAAGTCGAGGCCGGCGACAAGGGTCTGCGCTGACAGGCTCTGGCCCGTGATCAGAACGTTGCCGGCGCCGAGAATCTGGCCGCCGACGCTGATCGCGCCCCCGAGGGTCATGTCGCCATGAGCCGTGACAGCATCGGCGGTGACGGTGGTGCCCGTCGCCGAAAGCGCGCTTGCCGATTGGAGTGTTCGGACGTTAACGATCCCAGTCGAGGCAAGCGTTAGGTCGCCGCTTGTCGTCTGGACGATGCCGCCGGCAGCAGCAGCCATTCCGGCGAAGTCGACGCCGGAAACAACGGCGCCAGCCCTGATGCTGGAACCGGAGATGCTGATGTTGCTGCCGCCGAGGACTTGACCACTAACGTCCACGCGACCGCTTCCTGTCATCGTGCCGGTCGCGCCGGAAAGGGTGATGTCCCCGTGGCCGGTAACGGTATCGGCCGCGATGGCCGCCCCGCTCGCATTGAGACTGCCCGCCACCTGCATGGTTGAGGCCGCCACCGCGCCGTTGACCGAGATTGTCAGATCGCCGCTCGGCGACAGCACGATATTGCCGCCGGCGGTATCCGTTGCGTCAAAGTCGATGCCGGCAACGAGGGTCTGCGCTGAGACACCCTGGCCGGTGATCGATACGTTGCCGGCGCCGAGAATCTGACCTGTGACGCTGATCGCGCCCCCAAGCGTCATATCGCCATGGGCGGAGATATTATCAGCCGTGATGGTAGTGCCGCTGGCACTGAGATCGCCGGCAGAGAGTAGCATGCCGGCATTGATGACCCCAGTCGAGGTAAGGCTTAGATCGCCACTACTGGCGAGCACGATGCCACCGCCAGAAGCAGCCGTCGCGGCGAAGTCGACACCGGAAACGATGGCGCCGGCGGTGATGCTGGAGCCGGATATGTTGATGTCGCCGCCGCCAAGGACTTGACCGTTGACATCCACGCGCCCGCTCCCGGCCGTCGTACCGATAGCGCCGGAAAGCGTGATGTCCTTATGGCCGGTAACGGCATCCGCAGTGATGGTGCCACCGCTCGCATCGAGGTATCCGGCTGCCTGTATAGTTGGCGCCGTCACGGCGCCATTGACCGAAACTGTCAGATCGCCGGATTGGCCAAGCACGATACTGCCGCCGGCGGCATTGGTGGCACCGAAATCAATGCCTGCGACAAGCGTCTGAGCCGCTAGGCTTTGGCCGGTGATCGATACATTACCAGACCCGAGGATCTGATCTGTGACGCTGATCACGCCGCCGAGTGTCATGTCGCCATGAGCCGTGACATTGTCAGCGGTGATAGTCGAACCGGAGGCACGGAGATCCCCGGCTGACAGCAGCGTGCCGACATCGATATTGCCGGCCGAGGTAAGCGTCAGATCGCCGCTGCTGGCGAGCACGATGCCGCCGCCAGATGCAGCCGTCGCCGTGAAGTTGACACCGGAAATAATGGCGCCGGCCTTGATGCTTGGCCCGGAGATGCTGACGTCGCCGGCACCGAGGATTTGATCGGTGACATCCACGCGACCGCTTCCGGTCGTCGTGCTGGTTGCGCCGGAAATGGTAATGTCGTTGTGGCCGGTGACAGTATCCGCAGTGATAGCGGTGCCACTCACATCGATGGCACCGGCGGCTTGAATAGTCGAAGCCGCGATGCCGCCGTTGACCGCAACCGTCAGGTCGCCGCTGGATGTGAGCACGATATTGCCACCGGCGGCGTCCGTGGCGTCAAAGTCGATGCCGGCAACGAGGGTTTGCACTGACAGGCTCTGACCGGTGATAGAGACGTTGCCAGCGCCGAGAATCTGGTTCGTAACGCTAATGACGCCACCAAGCGTCATGTCGTCATGAGCCGAGATATTGCCTGCCGTGATGGTTGCGGCACTGGCATTCAAATCGCCTGAAGACAACAGCGTGCCGGCGCTGAGCAAGCCCGAGGCGGAGAGTGTCAGATTGCCGGCCCCGGCCGGACCAAGCACGATCCTGCCACCAGCCGCATCGGTGGCGGCGATATCGACTCCGGAGACGATGGCGTCGGCCGCGATACTCGGGCCGGAGACACTGACATTGCCGGCGCCGAGGATCTGACCGCTGATAGTGGTCGCACCGGACAGCGTGATTGCTTTATGGCCCGTGATCGCATCGGCGGTGATCGTCTGGCCCGTGGTATCGATAGTGCCGGCCGCAAGGATGGTTCCTGCCTGGACGGCGCCGGTGCCGTCGTTGACGGTCAGATCGCCGCTCTGCGTCAGCACGATATTGCCGCCGGCAGCCTTGGTCGCGGCAAAGTCGACGCCGGAGGCGAGAAGATCGACGTTCACACCATTGGCGTTGCCCTTGATGGTGACGTCGCCGGCACTCAGCAACTGATTGGCGACATTGACGCCGCCATCGAGGCTCATATCGCCGTGGCTTGTAACGTTATTTGCCTGCAGGAGGGCCGCCTGGGCGTTGAAATTGCTGCCCGACAGCAGCGTGCCGACAACGATGCTGCCGGTACCAGCCTTCAAATCGAGTGTGCCGGACGGATCGAGAACGAGAATGCCGTTAGCGGCATCGGTGGCAGCGAAGTCGACGCCGGAGGCGATTGTCGTTGCCTGAATGCCTTGGCCATTGATGGACACGTCACCAGAGGCGAGAAACTGGCCGGCGACATCGACGCGACCGCTTGCGGTTGTCGTACCGGCCGCGGCATTGATGTCGACGCCGCCATGAGCCGTCAAGCTGTCGGCGGAGAGCGAGGCGGCGTTGACCGTCACATTGCCTGACGACAACAGACCGGCCGTGCTAATCGCACCGCCATTGGCCGTCAATTGCAGGTCTGCAGCGTTGGCCAGCACGGTCTTGCCGTTCGCTGCCGCCTGCGTTGCGGCGATATCGAGCCCGGAGGCGATCATGCCGGTCGAGATCGAACGGCCGGTGGCTGCCATCTTGTCCTGCGCAAACACATTGCCGGAGACGGCGATGTCGAGGCCGGCGTTTAGGCCAATATTGCCATAACTCAATAGCGAGGCAGCCGAGATCGCACCGGATGCCGCGGTGATCGACAGCGCGCCATTGCTACTGGCAGCGCCCGTCAGGCTGACATTGCCGGCCGAGGTCGAAAGCGAGGCGGCGCTGCCGGCGATCACGTTGCCGGCGGAGATACCGCCGGCGGACGTCAGCTGCACGCTGGCAGCGCTGTTGGTATCGTTGGCCACGCTCAAGAGGTCCGTGCCGCTCGACAGCACGATATCGCTATCGGCCGCCACCGACTGCAGCGTGACGCCCTGGTCTGCCTGGACCGTCACCTTCTGCTTCGAGGTTACCTTGGCGGCTGAGATCTTCTGCTTCGAGGTGACAGTGACACCATCCCTACCCGAGGCATTGCCGATCGAGATCTTGCCGTCTGATGACAGTGACAGTTCACCGGCATTGGCGGCCATGTCGCCGCTCATGTTGACGCCGGCGCCTTTCTCGGTGACGACGATCTTGATGCGGTCCGCCTGCATCGCGCCAAGGGCTGAGCCGTCGATGGCGTATTCCGGCGTGCCTGACGTTGCTGTCAGCGCCGTCGCCTCGCCAGTGGCGTAATCATATTTGCTGGCGCCGCCCGTCAGCCGCAGCGTCTTGCCGTAAACGGGAGCATTCACATGGATGTTGCGCGAGACGACGTCGAACAGATCGACGGCGCCGGGAGCAGCTGCAAAATTGCCGCCGGCTCCCTCGAAGGTGACATCGCCGCTATTGACGGTGAAGCCCGTCAGGCTTCCGTCGCCGCCGATATTGGGCACACCGGTCGTCAAGGTGGCATGCGGCGTATTAATGAAACCGCAGCCGTTGCAGGTGATTCCATTCGGGTTAGCGATCACCACATCGGCTCTACCACCGAAGACTTCGGTGGGACCGTTCAGCGCCGAGCGATTGCCGCTGGTGACCTCGTTGAGGATGACGGAGGCGGGACTGGAGTGGTTGAGGTTGGGATTACCGGGGGTAACGCCGCCAAGATTCGACGTGCCGACCTCGCCATTGAAGTTGTTGAGGATGAGGCCCGGAGTGCCGACATTGAAATTGTCGTATTTGTTGTGCGAAAGACCCGCCGCGTTCGGCGTGACGATATCGATCAGCGGCACGCCGTTCGGCGCTGCACCGACGCTCGGCTGATTGGCTGATGGTGCCGATCCAGCCGCAGAGACGGACTGGGCGTTGGCAATCGCCGGCTGCAGAAAGAGAAGCGTGCTGAGGGTAACGGCAAGCAACTTGTGTACAAGGCTCGCGAGCTGCGGCAGGAAACTGTTTGTCCTTTCGGTACCCCCAGTTGTGACCGCCGATCCACGCAGCATGACCTTCCTACTCATTACACGCCTTCACTGCTGTTTGCGCGGCAAGCAAATCTCGCCGCAGTTGTGGTAAGTAGCCGAGAGCGAGACCATGGTCCTCAGACAAAAGTCAACTTCGGCGTGTGTTCGAGGTAAATGCATTCCGAACAAATTATGTCGTTTGCCGCAGACGAAGCCCGCCGCGGCAGACGCTCTCAGCGCTACTTCTTCGTCAGCAACCACTGCTTGACCTGCTGCGTGAATGCAGTCGATAGCCGTTGCGCCAGAATATCGTCGGGTCCCGCAGCCGAAGCTGCGTTGACAGCCATGGCCACGACTATGCCAAGCCCCTCGCCGCGCATGCCGCCATTACCGGCTACGGCGGACGTTTCTGCGATGAGGCGACCAGTCTTGACGTCTTCCAGCCTGACCGTTCCTGCAATGTTGCTGTCGCTGTGAATGAGAATACGTCCCGCCTTGGTGGCCAAATCGACCACATGCAGAGTGACGACCAGCCGCGCTCGCGTCGGACCTCCGGGTAGGCCGACCAGTTCCTTCTCCATGCTCCCTTTCAGCACCCTGACGACTGTGGAGAGTTGCGGGTCGGGTTTACCTTCTGTGAAAAGGCCTGTCATCTTCACGTCGGGCGCCGTCTCGATGCGGATTTCGCGCACCGAGCTCTGTTGCAGGGCGGCAATCAGCCGCGGATCGGCGGTGACGCAAGAGGCAAGCATCGTCACGAGAAGCATGCTGATGATGCAAGACACGCATCGCTTCAACCGCCCCTTAAAGTCATCGATATCGGACATCAAACGCATGTACATCATCATGCCGCCTCAACCGTCTCTCTTGGCCGGTGCCGTCTTCACGCCACCGTCGAGCCTTTTGTAGATCTCATCCAATTGCGACTTGGGTGCCGGGCACTTTCGCGAGCGGGCAAGGTCCGTCAGCACCTGGTTGCGATTGCGCAGGGCGTCGATCTCGACCTTCTCTGGGGATTTGGGATCCATGAAGAATAGAGCCGGCCAGAAGAGGAGAACGCCGGTGGCGCCTAGAATGACGTTTTTGCCTTGAGCTTGTGAACGCTCCTTGACGGTTGCAAGGATCTGTCGTTCATTGGCTGCGAACTCGCGGGATATGCCGCTGCAATCGATCCCGCTGTCGCCGGCACTAGTTGATGCGATCGGATGCGCCTCACGCCCGCCACAGCTCGAAAGCATGATTGCACAACAAACAAGTGCAGCTACAGGGCGCAATATCGTAGAGGCCGCCTTGTTATCTTTCCGAATGAACAAATCCATGATTTTCCTCTTAAATTTATAATCACCAACGTAAGGAGGAGCTGACGAAGAGCAGTCCCCCATTCTTTTTCTCAACCGTGCCGCCCAATATGTCCGAATAGCCGATATCGAAATTGACATGGCCGCCGGCGAGCTTGGCGCCGACAGTCCAGCCGAACATGTCGCCGCCATCGATGCGATAGCGCGCCTGCGAGGCGACCCGCCCGTAGTCGAGACCGACATAGGGACGGAACTCGCCGAACATCTTGGCAAGTGCGGCATTCTCAGTGAAGGGCTGCGTGCGCCAGGCGAGATCGTTGCGGACGAAGAAGCCGTTGTTGCCGTAGAGCATGGTCTCGCGCGTGCCGCGGACAGTTGAATAGCCGCCAAGCGAGATCTGTTCAGCCCCGAACAGATTGTCGGGGGAATATTGTCCGGTCACGATCGAATTGACCTCGAAGCGCTGGTCAGCAATCTGAAGCGGCCGCGTCATGGTGATCGTGCCGCTGAACTTCGAGAAGCGAGGATCGGCATCCCCCGCCCCAGTATCGCCGGGCGCGACGGCATCAAAGAGATCGAGCCCCTGACTGTAGGAGAGGTCGAAGACCCAAAGCCCTCCCAACATGCGGCGCGAATGCGAAATGCCGAGATCGCCGGTCGTATATTTGCGGCTGCCGACCTCGATCTTGTTGCCGAGCAGGAAGTTGTTGGTTTCCTTGTAGGTCAGGCCGCTATTGAGGGTGGTGATCGAATCCTTGTCGCGGAAGATCACGCGGTCGGCACCAATGCCGACCTGCTTGCTGTTGCCGGATGTTTGCAGCGTTCCGAAATTCCCTGGAACCGAACTGTCATAGCCATACCAGGAGCCGTTCAGCGACAATGTCCAGTAGCCATAGGGAAGGCTGACATTGCCGCTATAGCTGTTGCTCCTGCCCTGACCATCATTCCGCCAGGGATAATCCGGGCCGGTGCGCTCGTAGCCAAAGTTCCACTGATCGTTGAGGCCAAAGAGATTGTCATAACCGACGGAGGTCGACGTCCTGGAATAGCCCGTCTGCTCCTGACCGAGATTGCTGTTGCCGAAAGAGAGGTGCCAGGGATGATCCGGCTTGTTCTCGACGTTGAGGATGGATGTACCGTTGGCCTGACCCGGCAGCATTGCGGTCTTTGCTCTGTTGGAGCTCAGGCGATTGATCTGGTCGAGGCCCTGTTCGATGTCGCGCAGATTGGCGACCTCGCCTTTCATGCCTGGAAAGGCGGTAGCGAGCATGCCGGAGCCGGGGGCCGGTTTACCGTTGACATAGATGTCGGACAGCGTGCCTTCGACAGCGACCAGCCGCAATGTCTTCGTCCTGGCGATATCCTGGGCCGGCACGTAAACGCGCGAGGTCACGAAGCCTTTGTCGAGATAGAGGTGGGTCAAGTCTCGCAACAGCGTGTTGATCTCGCCGACACCGACGCAACGGTTCGTGTAGGGCGCTGTGATCTTGCCGATCATGGCGGTCTTGAACTGCTTGACCCCTTCCACTTCGACATGCGTGATCGCAAAGCAGGAGCCGGCCTTCTGGCCACCCCCGGCAGCCGGCTGCGCGGCTTCGGCCGGAGAGGATTTCGGGGTCATCCTGCCCAAGGCCTCGAGGCGCTGCTGCTCGGCCTGCTGTGCCTGACGGCGTGCGAAATCGTCGTTTGGCGATTGGGCTGATGCCATCGACGCAGCCAAGACCGCCGCCAGCAGCGTGACGCAAAACACTGTGGAGCTGGGACCACCTCGGGCGATAGCCGATCGCCATGCCGACATCATGAGCTTAACCTGCCGCCGCGTTAGTTGGAGGCAGACTTCTGCAGCGCATCCAGCGCCGCCGACAGACCTTTAAGTGAGAATTTGATGTTGACCTTCTGGCCATTCATCATCTGCACGTGACCGGTGCCTTCTGTCGCCTTGGTAAGTGCCGCGACCATCTTTGCATCCAGCTTCTGCTGCGACCAGCAGCCGGCCTGGTTGCAGTTGCGATAGGCAAGCTGAACGACAGGCTTGTCCCCCGCGTCGATGCTCAAGCCCGAGGGCAGATACATGTTGAGCGGCACGAGCGCCGTCAGCACGAGATCATTTGCCGCCGCCTTACCGCTTTTCTGTGTGGGAGCGGGTGTCGCAGGCGCTTTGGCGATCGCCAAGGTCAAAATGTTGACGTCCTGCTCGCCCTGCTTCACCGTCGCGATTTGCGCCACTTCGCAATTCGTTATCGCCGAACCATCGGCCGCCTTGCCGTCGACGCAGCGATAGTACCAGTCCTCGAACTTCTGCACGCGGGCTTGTGGTGCCGGCTGTTGTTGTCCGTTTGCCGCCCCGGCGGAATTCGGCTGGGTGCCCGCATTCGTCGGCGCTACCACCCCTGCCCCCGGCTGTTCTTGAGCCATGCCGGAAGAAGCATATAAGACAGATGACATGAGTATCGCGGACGCTAGGTTCTGGATCGAAAACATGTAACTCAAAGCTGCAGACGCCATGCAAACCTTCCCAAAGTCAAAATCATTGGATTGAGCAAGGCGGCCCCTGCTCATCGACAGATCATCAAATTCATGAAAAGGCGCCCGAAAAGGCGCGGCCGATCATCGGCTTGATCAGCTCAATAGCAGACTTCCAATCGATACAGCGATAAGTAGTGCGCACATGATAATAGCTCGCGCTCGTTTTTAGGGAGGCGTGTTTATTTTGCAACATTTGCGGTTGTTGATCGTGATAGTCGTGTAATTCAATTCACGTATCCTCAACCATACCAAGAATTTTTTCGCCCTTTGTTGTGCCCGGATGGCCTTACCCCTGCCATCCCCCCACGCGCGCGCTCAGGGAGCAGAACCCGGTCCTCTTCCGTATTCCTCGAAAGGAATGGATCGATGATATCGATGCTCGTCGCGGGTTCGGATTTTTCTCCCTAACGGAATCGGGCCGGCGTCATCCGTGCCACGCCTTTCGATCATGTAGAGGCACGGCTGCAAAATGCTCGCCTTGATGGGCTTCGAATCTGGGAACAATAGGCCACGTGCGATGGATGCGAACCGCGGACACCCGTAGTCTAGACATAGCCAACTCAATTCTCACCACAAGCCGGCTCCAGTGACGCGAAGTCGGATCGCTCTGCCGGAGCAGCAAGCATCCGCTTCGCCTGAAAAGGCTGGTGTCAGGCCATTTGACTGACAAATACCTAATCAAGAAATTACGATATGTCACTTCAACTTTCCCGGGCATCTGATAGAGTTCTAATTCAGCGCATTCGTTCAAATACGGGGAGAGCTTGGTGCGCAGGCGGATACTATGCCTTTCATTTGCTTTCTTGGCTGGCGGCTCATCCGCGAAGGATCTCCAGGATAGTTTCGATTCAGGGCCCCTGAACACGTCGAAGTGGACGACCCAGGAGATATTCCCGGAGCAGATGGGCTTCATAGCGCCGGGCAGATGTGGCTTCTCGGCTATCGAGATCATCACGCGCGACGGAGACAACGGGATCAAATGTGAGGACGATTGCCAGCGTGCCGAGCTGCGAACGGCAAAGGCATCTTGGCCGTCGTTCGGAGACGAGACCTGGTATGCATTCAGCTTCCGCATAAAGGGGGACGTGCCGCCCAGTGGGAGCGCACGATCCGTCATAGGGCAATGGAAGGGGCCCGGTGATCACAGTCCGATGATCGCGCAGCGCTTTGACAACGGCGTCTTCCATATCACGGTCCAGGATAACGAAATCCGACGCGTCGTCGCAAAGGCGGAAGGTGATCCCGACCGCCTCGTCGCGGCCCAGAATCTCCTGGCAAAACTCGATCCTCACGACGAACGTGCGGTCAGCGCGGTAAAATCCTTGCAGTCACTGGACCTTTTGGCAAAAACACAGCCCGGTCTTACGGATGAGTTCTTCACGGAGGACCTACTGAAGACCCTTCGTCCGAATAGCAATCCTGCTGAAGGTAAAAAGCTTTCAGAGACGCTCGGCTTGAACGATAGCTCCCTGGTCTCCCAGTTCAGCGCTCTTTCCTTCGTAGCCGAGCCGGAAAAGTACTTTGGCAATGCAAACATCGAAATAATACCCGAAGCGAACAGAGCGCTGCCGGATCCAAGCAAAGGCTGGGTCGACATGATGTATCGTATCAAGCCGGGGCGTACTGACAACGAATACGGCCCAAAAGGAAAAGGAGAGATCGATATCTGGGCTGACGGCCAAAAGATCGTCTCCGTCCGGGGCAATCTCGGCGCCACGCTCAAGAAGGACACGCCCCTCGCATTGGAAGGTCCGTATTTCAAATTCGGAACCTACCGCCTTCGTATTCCCGGAACCTTCAGCTTTCAGTTTGACGAATTCTCGCAGGCATCCAGCAAAGATGGCCTCGCACCGCTCTGCTCCGCCCATTGAGTTCGCACCGAGGCCTTCCAGCCAAGGCTTGCATGGAAACGGCCCCGGCATGCACCTCGGCTAGGAGCGGTGTTGCCGACGAGCAAGGTACCGTGCGTAGTCTACAACAGGCGCAATTGGCTGGTTGCGATGTTGGATCGACACCAGACTGGTTCGTTCCATCCAAAGCCAGGATCGCAGCACTTATGACCAACCTCGACATACACCAATCTCGTATTCCAGAAGAGGATGTTTCGCATGAAAAAATCCCTGCCTTCAACGATTACGATATCGGTGTTAGCCCTGCTCAGCGCCGGCGATGCCTTCGCCTGGGGTGATCGCGGGCACTCAATCATCGCGGAAATCGTGATGCGGCATCTGAGCTCATCCACGGCATCTGCAGTTCAAGATCTGCTTGGATCGGAGTCGATGGCGTCAATTGCAAGCTGGGCTGACGACTACAAAAATACGCCGGAGGGAAAGGCTACTAAGCCGTGGCACTTCGTCGATATCGACATCACGAAAGACCAATATTCATCAGATGACTGCCCTCACACCGGATGCCTGGTGTCTGCACTCAATGATCTTGCGGTTTCAGTCGCGGACAAGGCCCGTGACGCCTCCGTTCGCCGCAGAGATCTCCTTCTGCTCATCCATCTCGTCGGGGATTCCACACAGCCACTTCACTGCGGCGAAAAGAACGGCGACGGCGGCGGCAATACCACTCCTGTCGTGATGGAATTCACCGCACCCGACCACAGCGCCCTGCCCGTCGGGACGGTAAAGCTGCATGCCGTCTGGGACGACTATCTGATCGGCGCGGCCGAATGGAGCTGGGGATCATATGTCCAGCGACTCGAAGACAGCGTAGTCCCCGGCATCGCAGCGCCGCCGACTGATGCGAACTTCGCAACCGAATGGATAAACGAATGTCACATGATGGCTAAAACGGTCTATAGCCTGACACCGCCGCAAGGCCCAGATGGCAATATCCATGTCGGGCCGCAATATCAAACCGCGGTACGCGATATCCTCGACAAGCAACTCGCGACAGGTGGTCTTCGTCTGGCAGGACTTCTGAACGCCAGGCTGTCAAAGTAGCTTGCCGGAAGAAGATATCTACACGGTTGTCAGCCTATCTGGGTCAAACAGCCAATATCCGAGTCTCGTGGTGCCGTTGGATGCGGGCTTTTCCATCGTCACCTCCATACCGATGCAATATCATCCTAAATGGCGATGGGATGTTTCATTCAGCCTTTGCCCAGCAGGTCGAAGGAATGACCTTCCGCAGACCACTTGATGCGCTCAGAGATCCAAGTCGGTTTGTGCGTAGTTGAGGAAGTATGCCGTGAATACCGTGGCTCCCAGATAAGCAAACGCGTCAGCCAGTTGCTCATCGTTCCAGCCGGCGAGCTGAGCTGCTTTCCAGGTGGCGTCGGTAACGTTTCCCGAATTGGCAGCCGCTTCCCTGACCAGGCCGGCCAGCACATCGATTTTGGCGTCGTTTGTCGAGGTGCCCGTCGTTAAGGCAGTGACCTGCTCTTCGGTCCAGCCATTCATCTGAGCGAGCCGACTGGCGATACGGGTCATATAGTTGTTACCGACCCCGGCCGCAGCCGCGAGAGTCAGGGCCGCACCCACCTTCGGGTCGAAGGTGGTGTGCTCGGCAAGCACGGCGCGTAGCGATGTGTACGCCGTCAGGACCGCCGGAGAATGCGCCATCTGGGCATGCAGGTTCGCGGGGCGCCCCATCGGGATGGACTGGACGATCTTTTGCAGGAGCGGCTGCGATGCGGCAGGGGCGTCCTCGACTGTGTGGGTTGGGATCCGGCTCATTGGTATAACCTCATTCATGGGTTGGGGAATTTGGCGGACGTATGGTCGTCCTAGGTGCCTTGGAGAAGCGTGTTCCAATCCTGCGACTTCGCCCACGACTCGAAGTCGTGAAAGGAGACGTCGGGGAATTCACGACGCAGCGCTGCGCGATCGAACGTGAAGCCGATATGGTCGAACCATTCGTACATCTTGGCGCCGTCTTCACCCATGCGTTGGCGAATGACGTCCAACGGGACCCGGAAATAGGTGAACGGGCGACCGGTGACGCGCGAAAGGATGGCCACAACGTCGTTGCCCGTGAGTTCGTCGCCCCCGAGGTCGAATCGCTTGCCTGAGAAGCGGCCTGGGGCCTCGAGGAGGCGAACGGCGACGGCCCCGATGTCCGCGACGGCGACCTGCGCGAGCTGCTTCGTCGGCGGGAGCGGCGTGGCGTAGATGCCCTTCGCGAGCTGCTCCTTGCCGAAATAGAGGTTCTCCATGAAATAGACCGGCGCCGGGACCGTGGCGCGCACGCCAATCTTGGCGATGTGTTTTTCGACCTCGTACTTGCTGTCGAAGTGCGGGACGCCTGTCTGTCGATTGGCGGAGCCGACCGAGTTGAAGACCAGGTGTACGCCTGCAGCCTTGGCTGCGTCCGCGGCGAAGATACCTTGTCGCGTCTTGGCTTGCGGACCTCCTTCGAATGGCGTCGTCATCGCAAAGAGGGAGGTCGCTCCTTCGAGCGCCTTCGTGAGCGCGGCGGTGTCTTCGAGTGACGCGCGGACAAGCGTGGCGCCCGCATATGCAAGCGCCCTCGCCTTCGCGGAATCAATATTGCGCGTGATGGCGCGAACTTCGTGACCGCGCCCGAGCAGATTCTTCACCACCGCGCCACCTTGTTGGCCCGTGGCTCCCGTGACGACGACCGCAAGCTTTTGACTCATGACCAATCTCCTTTCATTCGACCCGTTTTGGCGAGCCGCCGCCGCTTGGCATGAGCCCTTTTTGGGCCGAGCGGCGGCCCCAAAACGATCAGTCAATGGACGCCTGTGCGGACGCAGCTTGGCGCCCGGTTTGCAGCGTGCGGCTCCACCAGGACAGGTCATCCAGCAAAGCGACTGCCGCCTGTTCGAGATGTGGAAAATCCGCAAAATCCTTGCCCTGCTGCAAGATGCCAAGGAACTCGGTCATGCCGACGTTCACAGACTTGGGGATCGGCGCCATCTGAAGTTCGACGGCAACCATGCGCAGTTGCTCGATGGCGCGTGCAGCGCCGACGCCGCCGTATCCGACAAAGGCGGCCGGCTTGCGGTTGAACTGCTGAAAGGCATAATCCAGTGCGTTCTTCAGCACTGCGCTGTATCCGTGATTGTATTCGGGTGTGACGAAGACAAACCCGTCAAGCTCGGCCAGCTTCGCCGCCCAGCGCTCTGCAATATGATCCTTCGGTGGCATCCAGGCCGGCGAAGCCGGCTCATCGAAGAATGGCATCGGGTAATCGCGCAGGTCGACGAGTTCGACGCTGAGATCGGTGCGCGGAGCCGCAATCTTGTGGAACCATGCGGCCGCCCGCTCGCTGAAGCGGCCCTCTCGCGTCGAGCCGATGACGATGCCGATATGTGGGTTCTTGGACATGTGGGTTGCTTCCTTCACTTTGATCGAACCGGCGGGACCGAGTGCAATTCCCGCTGTTCCTAAAAGTGGCCTCAGCACATTTGATTGACTAGATGGAGATATCGGATTTAACTCCCCCATTTTTGGAAGGAATATCGACGATGCTCGACCTGAATGACATCGGCCTGTTCGTACAGGTTGTTCGCTTCGGCAGTTTCGCGGAGGCCGGACGTCGTCTGGGGATCCCCGCCAATACGGTCAGCCGGCGCATTCAGGAATTGGAAGAGCAACTCAGCGCCCGGCTGATGCATCGATCGACCCGGAAGCTGAAACTCACCGATGCCGGGCATGAACTCTACAGCAACAGCGCCGCGGCCGTGGACGGACTGCAACAAGCGGGAGAGGATCTGATTGCTGGCGCACGGGTACCCAAGGGGCTGATACGTGTGACGATGCCCGCCGACTTCTTCGATTTCTACAGGATGGAATGGGTGGCCGAATTCCTGACCTCCCACCCGCAAGTGCGCATCGAGTTCGTCCTAAGCGACGCTACCGTCGATCTCATCGAAGAGGGCATCGATGTCGCCTTCCGAGGGAACGCAACGCATGGGCCGAACTATGTTATGTGCAAGATCCAAACCAGCTCGATCGGACTTGTCGCCAGCCCCTCCTACCTCGCCGCGCGCGGAACGCCAGCCACATTGCAGGATCTGACCCGCCATGACTGTCTGTTTGTGCCACAAGCCCGGGACTATGCGACCTGGCGTCTCCAAGGTCCCGACGGCACCGAGGAGGACGTGACGGTCACCGGCCGCGTGATGGCGAATACCGCGCAAGCGATCCGAAAGGCGGCGATAGCAGGCCTCGGCATCGCGTTAACACCGATATTGGGGACGGCCGATTTCGCGGCTGGCCGACTGGTGCCGGTGTTGCCCCAATACATGCGTCGCAATCTCGGCATGAGCGTCGTCTACCCCAACCGGGCTCACCTGCCATTGGCCGTTTCGGCTTTCATCGATTCCGTTGTCGGCAGGATACGTGCCGAAATAATCAGCGCACAAGTAGACACTTGATAAATCAATAGGTTACGAACCTCGCTAAGACTCTGTCTTGAAACTCGAATTTGGGGTGGATGGCTGGGTTTCGATGTGATTCCAAGCGGTTTTCCAAGTCCGCTTGGAAGATCAGATGTGGACCTCGGCCATCCGGCGGCGGCATAGCCGCGAGCGCCTGTTCGAGACCTTCCTCTACGCCGCCTTCGTCATGCTCCTCGCAAGGCGATTGGCCCAGTCATGAGTTTCAAATCGGACTCCGAGGCGTTTCCTATGACCCACGGGCAGGCATAATAGTCTTCGATGCGGTCGATGACGCGGCCGGCGACATGGACACGAACCGGCCACGCGACCTCCCACTGGTCGCCTCGCAGGAAGAGCACGAGCAGGACAGGCTCTCCGTCGATCGCCCCGAACTCCATGGTCCACGTCTCTGGGTTTCGCTCGTATTCGGCGAAATAGGGAGAGCTTCTGAGCAGGCCGTCGAAGCAATCGGCGACCCGCAACCGAGCATCGGCGCTGGTGAGGCCCCGCACGCCATCCCAGTCATGGCGGTTGAAGAGGTCAACATAGCGCTGCAAAAGCTGCGCGGTGTCGGGATCAAGCGGACGGCTCGGTTCGCCGGTAGGTTCAGCGGGCAAGTCGGCGAGCTTCGCCCGTGCACGGGAGAGCGCGGATTTGACGCCGCCAACCGTCGAGTCCACGAGTTCTGCGGTCTCTTCCAGCGAATAGTCGAACACATCCTTTAGGAGGACGCAGGCGCGCTCCTTGGGCGGCAGGTGGCCAACCAGCCGTTCGATGGCACGATGTGCATCGGTCGTCGCCGGCGCTGCAGCGACGACGCCGATGTCGTCCGAATAGGCGCTCTCCGCACGCTCGCGCGCATCGCGCCGCCTCAGAAAGTCGATGCAGCGATTGTGAGCGATGCGAAATAACCAGGGTTTTAGCCTGCGGGCATCATCGAGGGTCTCGATCTTCGTGTAGGCCTCGAACAGCGTCTCCTGCATGATATCCTCACCGTCGAGCCGTGAGCCGGTCATACGGGCGCAGTAGCGATGCAGTTGGGCGCGGACGCCTGACACCGTCTCGAGGAAGGCTCGATACCGCGCGTCGAATAGGCCGATCGGTCGCTCAGGCATGTTCTTCACCTACCACCTACTAGCGTCATTGAGGAACATGGGTGAGGACCATGACACCATTCTTGAAGCGATGTCTATCGACGAGCTTCACACGGAAGAGCTCATGGTCAGCGTCTTCAAATGCACGCTTGCCCACTTTCAATTTGCGAGTCATGCGACCTCCTGACTTTCACCGCGTGTTGCCGCGGTTCCGGTCAGACCGATCTTGGGGCGGACCCATTGTGCAAACCGCTCTATCGCGTCGTCGGCTTCGGGAGCACGGCCAGCCATCATCTGGAACGAGTGCAGCATCCCCGGAAATACCTCTAAGCGCACCTCGACGCCGGCGGCCTTCGCACGGTCGGCGAGCGCTCGGCTGTCGTCGAGCAGGGTTTCGTCTTCGCCCGCCTGCAGATAGATCGGCGGCAAGCCCTTGAGATCGGCAAAGATTGGGCTGGCGAATGGATGACGGGCATCGGCCCCTCCGAGTACTTGCGATGCCAGCATATCCACGGTCGCCTTCTGAAAGAAGGCGTCCTTCTCGCGGTTAGCTTCGTAAGAGAGCCCGCTCGCCGACAGATCATGCCAGCCAGAGATACTGAGGATCGCGGCCGACAGCGGACGTCCCGCATCTCGGAGTTTCATCGCGGCCGCAATGATCAGGCCTGCGCCAGCGGAATCGCCTGCACCTATAGTGTGCTTCGGCTCGATACCCTGCTCGGCCAGCCACTCGAACGCGGTCGCGGCCTGCTCGATTTGACGCGGGAACTTACTCTGAAACGCATAGTCGTAAGTGGCGATCAAAGCGTGACAGCCAATCGCCTTGGCGAGGTGCCCGACCATCTTGCGATGGGTCCAGATCGATCCTCCAATATAGCCACCGCCGTGCACGTAAAGCATGACCCGATCTTTGTCCGCCAGTTTTGGCTGAACCCACAGCGCGGTCTTGTCGCTAAGGTTCGTCTCGACGTAATCGACGCCGCCCGGTTCTGCCGTCAAAACAGACCACTCGGAGACTTCCGGCGGCAATTCTTTACCGCTGCGCCAAGCCTCCGCGAGCGTTTCGAAGTATATCTTGTTCGCCAAACTCTGCTTGCTCTCCATTGCCACGCTCCAATCCGTTTAGGAGGGCGATGTCGAGGATGACCGCCCTTCAACAGCTAAGACGGACGAATCCAGCGAAAGGATACGTTGCCGGCAGATGCAACGCCTCAACGGTGGCAGTTACCTCGGACCTGGGTGTAAACAGGCCTTGAAGAACGACCCCGCCAGGAACGAGCACAACTATCTGTTATAATATAATTATCGAGCTAGAGAGTGTGGTCACGATCGGCGCCGATCGTGACCACACTCGACTCTAAAGTTCACCAATAACTTCAAGGGACTAAATCGCGGTGACCACGAGGTCATCCGTCAACGCCGAACCACACACGGGCAATGATCTGCGGTGGGAAAAGATGGTTCTTACAGCTGACGGCGGGCATGTTCATACCTCAATGAATTATCCAAGGACCGCTAAGCCACAAACAATGTGAAATCACCGAAATACAGTCTTCGCCAGATCCAAACCAATCGTACGAACTTCGCTTATGACGCCCAGCTCCAATGTAGGTTCAACCAATCCCACTTTGCCACACATCGGCGCCGTCGCGGGCGTCTACATCATCAATACCTCATGCTCTCCCAACTGGTTGACCCGAAATCAAACTCTCGACGTTTTCCGTCGTCGGTAAGGCGGTTCGCGCGCCGACTGCCGACACGGCGATGCTTGCCGCCGCGCAGGCAAAAGCGAGGCTGTCTTCAAGCGTACGGTCTTTAAAGCAAGCGGCCAGGAAAGCGCCGTTGAAACAGTCGCCAGCGCCCGTCGCGTCGACCATCCTGACCGGAAAAGCAGGGTGTTCGGCCCATGCGGTGCGGCTGCAGGCGATAGCGCCTGCGGCGCCCATGGTGACGACGATCAATTGCGGACCCCTGTCCAGAAGCGGACGAATGGTTTCAACTGAGATGTCCGCGTCGGACGTGGCGCGAAAGCCGCCTTCATTCATGAAGACGATATCAGAGCATTCCAGCAGGGCATCGAGGCGCTCGCGGGTCGGCGCGACGGCTGCCTCGATATCGATGGCGACCGCAACGCCGGCAGCATGTGCCAGGGCCGTGATCTGCCGGAACTCGGTGAGGTCATAGGGCATGGCGTAAAGCAACCGGCTTTGCCGAAGTGCAGCCGACAATACCGCCTCGTCCATCGGCTCGCCCGGCATCGGCGCATAGACGAGCGCCTTTTCGCCGGAAGCGTCGATAATGATCGTTGCCGCTGCCGTCGGCTGTTCGACGACGCGCAGGAATGCATTCGACACGCCGGCCTCTCCGTTGGCTGTCAGCAGCAGTTGACCCTCGGCATCACCGCCCACACGTCCATAGCCCGCAACGCGAACACCCAGGCGGCTTGCAGCGCAGGCGACATTGGCGGCGGTACCCCCGGCAAATGTGCCAAGACGGCGGCCAAGGAGCTTTTCGTCGGCCAGGGGCACCCGCACGGTCTCAAAGACATAGTCGATGTTCGGATCGCCATAGGCGAGCACATCGAAAGTGCGGTCCGCGTTTTCCCTGAAGAAGATCGCGAGTTCGGTGCTGCTGTCAGCCATCGCTGCTATTCTCCAAGGCGATATCGGCCAGTCCGGCCGCGAGATTTTGTAAATGGAACTCCGCATCATTGACCGCGACGAATTCGCGGTAAAACGTTTGCGGCAGTTTTGCCGTACCGGCCATGGCGCCCGCCATCGCACCGGCCATGGTGGCGACGGTGTCGGTGTCGTTGCCCACACTTGCCGCCAGCGCCACGGTGCGCAGCGGATCGCCCTTGGCATAAGCGAAGATGGCGATCGCGGCCGGTACGGATTCGCATGCGAGCATCGACGCGCCGATGGCTGCATCGAGATCATAAAGGAACTGACGGTCGTCCGTCGCGCGTGTTGCAATCTCCAGCGCCATATCTAGCCGGGTTGAAAAACGCGGCCCGGGCGGCACGCGCGCATGCTCGACCGCCAACCGCGCGCCGATCAGGCCACCTTTGCGGCACGCTTGGACGACGGCATCGATGTCGCGTTCCACAAGGGCCATGGCCGCGCCGGCGGCAATTGCGCAGGCGGACGCAATGGCAACGTCGGTATCGTGAGACGGCAGGCAGGTCACCAGCGCCTGTTCGCAAGCTGCGGCGATGTTGCCGGGATGCACAAGACCGGCAGGCGCAACGCGCATGGCGGCGCCATTGGTGTTGCCCATGGTCGTCAGCTTACGCTTGGATGTACCGACGACGCCGACGCGATCAAGGCCTTCCCCTGCCTGCAAGGCGGCGACAATCGCCGCTGTGGTCGGGCCCATGAAGCCGGCCTTTGGCGATGTCTCGGCCCAGTCAAGCAGGCAGGCGATCCAGCCTGCTTGATCGAGACGGCCGCCCGCCTTCACCAAGGCGCGGGCGAGATAATACATCTGGCTGGCATCGTCCGTGACCTCACCGCGTTTACCACTGTTGGCGCCCGCGAACGTATCCGGCGTCGGCTCCTCGAACCGATCAGCGAGGCCATCGTAACGCGCGAAAATCTCGTCTATTCCCCAAAGCTCCGTCGGCGCGCCGAGCGCATCGCCGATGCCGGCGAGCGCAAGGGAGGCGAGGATCGGATCGTAATACTTGTTTGTTGTCATCCCTGGTCCGTTTCTTATCGTTTATTTTGTGAAAGCTCTCGGCATCAGGCGGGGCGCAAAGCACTCGCAGCCCGCGTGATCCGTCTGGCTATCCGGCGCTTCTGCTGGATGTTGAAGAACACCAAGGCGAGGATGGTCAGTGCCGGCGGGATCATGAAGACAATCTGGCTCGGAACATTGTAGCTCCCGAGCTGCGCAGCAAACACGGTCGACGCGCCGAAGACGACGGCGGCGATCAACGTGCCGAGCGGCCGGCGGCCGCCGAGAAACACGGCAGCAAGCGCCAGGAAGCCCCGGCCGCCGGTCATGTCGGCCTGAAACAGGGTGAGATAGCCCATGCTCAGGAAGACGCCGCCAAGGCTGGCCAGCAGTCCGCTGAGCAACAGCGCCGCATATTGCACGCGCTTGACCGAGATGCCGGCGGCAAGGGCCGCATCCGGATTCTCCCCGACGGCACGAAGTCTCAGCCCGAAACGGGTGCGATAGAGCAATAGCGACAAGAACGGCGTGGCGAGAAGTGCTGCGTAGACGACAATGTTGTGGCCAGCAAAGCCGTCGCCGTTCAGGATCGTCCCGATGATCGGGATAGTGTCGACGAAGTGAATATGCAGCGACGGCAAGGCGTAGCTGGTCAAGGTCGCGGTGGACCCTTTGTCGCCGGTGATCGAGACGAGCAGGAAGACCGTAAGCCCCGAGGCCAGGATATTGATGCCGACGCCGGCGACGATGATGTCGGCGCCAAGCTCGAGGTGAAATACCGCGAGCAACCCAGCAATTATGACACCGGCGGTCAGCCCGGCGAGGCAACCCATCCACGGGTGCAGCCAGTGCGGAGCACCGGGAAACCAGATTGCCGAGTAGGCTGAGGCGATGACGCCAAAGAAGGCGGCGACCAGCATGATGCCTTCGAGCGCGATGTTGATGCTGCCGGCAAGGTCGGAAATCAGGCCGCCGAAGGCGGACAGGATGATCGGGGCGGAGGCCCGCAATATGGCAGCAAGTAGCGTTCCGAGGAATGTACCCCACAGGATGAGTTCGGTGCTCATGCGCGCGCCTCCTTTCCGGCCCTCGCCGATGATCGCGCCCGCAGCCAGCCCGTCAGCAGGGCCGGGCCGAAACGTTCGGCAATGACGAACAGGATGATGAAGGCCTGGATAATCATGACCATCTCGCGGGTGACGTCGGAGTTGCGCTCCATCACCTGCGCCCCGACCCGGAGATAGGCATAGAGGATCGCCACGATCGGGATGACGAGCGGATTGTTGCGGGCAAGCAGAGCTACGACGATGCCCTCGAAGCCGAGGCCCGGCGAGAGATCGACTGGCAAGGCTTTCAGAAGCGCATTCGATGTATGGAAGCCGGCAAGGCCCGCGAAGATACCGCCAAATGCCATGGAGAGCGCCGTGGCGCGTTTCACGGGGATACCAACTTGTTCGGCAAATCGCGGGTTCGCGCCGACAAGGGAGATTTCATAGCCGGCGGTCGTCCGCTTGATCAGGAACCATGCGGCCACGGCGGCCAGGATGGCCACGAAGCCCATGACCGTCACGTTGGTACGGGTAAGCAGCGCTGTCAGCACAGAGGCGGCGGGCAATGGCGGGGTGGTGATGAATCCAGCGGAGGGATCGCGAAGCCAATAGGTGATGACCAGGCGATAGAACTGAACGGCAATGACATTCAGCATCAAGGTGGTGACGATCTCGCTGGCGCCGAAGCGGGCTTTCAGCACGCCCGGCAGCAGGCCCCAGAGGAAGCCGGTTGTCATTGCCGCCAGGCAGGCCGCGGGAATGACAATGATCGCCGGGCCACCGAGCATCAGGCTAACGGCAGCGGCAGCAATCGCTCCGAGAAAAAGTTGACCATCCGCACCCATCGAGAACTGCCGGGCGCGAAAGGGAATGGCGACGGCAAGGCCGAGCAGCGTCAAGGTGGTTGCGTCTTCGAGCAACGAGCCCAGCCGGGTCATCCGGCGAACCGAAAACTGTCCCGCGCTGTTCCAGCCGAAATCCGGCCAGGCGCCTGTCAGCAGTGCGCCATAGGCTTTTAACGGTTCGGCGCTGACCAAAGCCGTCAGCACGAAGCCACAGCCGAGGGCGGCGGCGAGAACGAAGATGAGGCGCACGATCTGGGCGCCGATGCCAGAGGCAGAGCTTGGCGATGCACTCATGCGATTGCCTCCTGTGGACCGGCGGCGAAGACGGCGTCGAGCGTCGCTGCCGCCTGCGGCTGGCGCTTCAGCCCGGTCATATAAAGGCCGATCTCGCGCTGGTCGGCTGTGTCGGCACGAAAATGTGCGACGATCTCACCCTTGAAGAGTACGGCAATCCGGTCGGAAAGGCTTAAGACCTCCTCCAGGTCGGCTGAGATCAACAGCACGGCCGCGCCGCGGTCGCGCAGCGCCACCAGTTCGTCCCGCAGTGAGCCGGCCGCACCGACATCGACGCCGCGCGTCGGCTGCGCGGCGATGAGGAACTTCGGCTCGCCCGATATTTCGCGCGCCATGACCACCTTTTGCATATTGCCGCCGGAAAGCGCGCCGACCGGCGTCTTGGCTGAGGCTGTCTTGATCTCGAATTGCTTAATCAGACCCTTAGCCCACTTGCCGATTGCACCGGTCTTCAAGCAGCCGAAGGAGGAGAAGGACGGTTCGTAATAGGTGGTCGCAACGATGTTCTTCTCGATGTCGAGATTGACCGCGACACCCTCGGTCAAACGATCCTCGGGAACTGTCGCCACACCGGATTTGCGCGCGGCCCGAACGCCCCGGCTGGTAAAGGTCGCGCCATCGAGGTCGCCCGCTCCCGCATGCGGCGCAGCCAGCCCGCTCAGTACACGCGCCAGCGAATTCTGCCCATTGCCTTCGACCCCGGCAATGCCGAGAATCTCGCCGGCCGCGACATCGAAGTTGATATCGGACAGGCGCACGCTGCCCTGCGCGTTGACATAACCAAGCTGACGCACCCGCACGCGCGGCTGCCGATCGCTTGTGTCTACACGCTTGACGACCTGCGGCGCCAGCGGCCGGCCGACCATCATTTCGGCAATGGTCCTGTGATCAATGTTGGCGGTATCGGCATGCCCGGTCACGCGGCCATCGCGCAGCACCGTCAGCCGGTCGGAAATCGCCTTCACCTCGGCAAGCTTATGGGTAATGACGACGACCGTGACGCCCGACGCAACCAGCCGGCGGATCGCCACAAAAAGCTCGTCCGTCTCCTGTGGTGTAAGAACGGCGGTCGGTTCGTCCATCAGCAAGATCCGCGCGCCGCGATAAAGGGTCTTCAGGATCTCGGTGCGCTGCTGCATCCCAATGGAAACATCCCCCACCCGTGCAGCCGGATCGACATCGAGCCCGAAGGACTTCGCCAATTGCCGGACCGCAGCGGTGGCCGTGTCACGGTCAAGGAGCCCGCCTCGCCCGACGGGTTCCTGACCGAGCACGACATTTTCCGCAATGGTGAAAGAGGGGATGAGGTTCAAATGTTGCGCCACCATGCCGATACCAGCGGCGATTGCCTGGCTTGGATGGGTGAAATGACGCTCGATGCCATCGACCAGGATTGTGCCGACGCTCGGTTGGATCAGGCCATAAATCATTTTCATGATCGTCGACTTGCCAGCACCGTTTTCGCCGCAGATCGCATGGATTTCTCCGTGCTCGATCGTCAGCGAAACGTCCTCATTCGCCAAGGTGCCGTTGCCATAGCGCTTGCTGACATTGCGCAGCTCTATGGCTGGCGCCATTCTGTTGGCGCCAGAAGGGTGATGCTCCATCGAAAGAAGCTCCTCGCAAGAGATGAGACCACACCCGGTCAGAAGGCGGTCGGAACCTTCACCTTGCCGGCAATGATATCAGCCTTGACCTTGTCGACCTCGCTCATGACAGCCGACGGAACGATAGCTTGAGTGAACTTGTTGTCTGCCAGACCGATCGCGCCCTCCTTCAGGCCAAGCGATTCCGCCGTACCCAGCGGCAGCTTGCCGTCCTTCATCAACGTGATCGAGCGGACGACCGAATTGTCGACATTCTTCATGACGGATGTGACGATGCGCTTGGCAGTATCCGGACGGGAGGTTTCGTAGATCAGGGCCTGATCGGAATCGACACCGATGGCGTAGCGTCCGGCTTCGGCCGCCGCTTCGATGACACCTTGTCCGGTCGCACCGGCGACCTGGAAGACGATGCTGGCCCCCTGGCCGAACTGCGCCTTGGCGATTTCCTTGCCGGTAGCCGGATCGCTGAAGGAATTGGCGTATTGCTTCAACACCTTGACATCAGGCAGAACGGATTTGGCTCCGGCCTCGTAGCCGACCAGGAAGTCATCGATAACGGGGATCTGCATGGCGCCGACGGTGCCCAATGGGCTGCCGGCGGCGATATCGGCAACTCCCGCCTGCGTCAGACGCGCGGAAAGGACACCAGCCAAATAGGCGCCTTCGTTCTGCCGGAAGAGGATGGAGTAGACGTTGCCGCATTTGCATTTTGAATAGTCCACCGCGCCGTCAAAGAGGATGAAGCGGATATCGGGAAACTGCGGCGCGATTTTCTCGACCATGGGCACCATCGTATAGGTACCGAGCACGATCGTATCGTAGTCACCACCTTCGGCGAGGTCGATAATCGCGCTTTCCCAACGGGTCGGATCGACGCCGCCTTCAACGGTCTGGGTCGAAACCGACAGCTCCTTCTTGACGCGCTGGATCCCGCGCTCGGCCGAGTCGAAGAAGGACTTGTCGCCGAGCGTGCCGTTGACAAAGTAGACGATGTTTTGCGGTGGGCGGTTAAGGTCCTCCGCATGACCCGCCGTCATCGCCGCAAGGACCATGCCGCCAGACAAAGCAATAGCACGCACGCGCCGCAGAGCGGCGCCCAATCTGATCATTCCCATAATGTAACCCTCTGAGGTTGCTCTATTTTTATTTTTGACTGAATTTGTTGACGCGTGTCGTGTAGCGATAACTCGACACGTATTTCATCTCGCAATATTCCATCGGCTGCCTGCGCTCGGAAAGCGTGATGCGCTCGCACAAGAGCAGGGGCGCGCCGATGGCTACGCCAAGCTGGCTCGCATCCTCGGCATTGGCCGCAACCGAACTCAGACTTTCGAGGCCCTCCGCCGCGTTTAGACCAAAACGATTGCCAAGCAGCTTGTATAGCGAGCCCGCCCGAACCAGATCTTCCGCCGTAAAGGTGGCGCCCGGCGGAAGCGCCAGATAGGCATCGTGAATGCCGACCGGAGCCCTATCGATGGTGCGAATGCGCTTTACGCGCGTGATCGCCTGCCGCGGCTCTATCTTGAGAACACCCGCAATCGCGAGGTTGGCCGGCGCCTGCTCGACGAAGATGATCACCTGACCGGCAACACCACCGCGCTTTTCGGTATCTTGCGAGAAGCTGTCGAGAAATCGCGACATTTCCCTGACCGACGACGGCGCGACGAATGTTCCCCGGCCGTGCTCGCTATAGAGTAGCCCCTGCTCTTCCAGAAGCCGGACGGCCTTGCGCACTGTGTCGCGGCTCATTGCATAGTGAACCGCGATATCACGCTCCGAAGGTAAAAGCTCGTTCGGCCCTCGGGAGCCGCTCTCGATTTCCGCCCTCAGCTTCGCAGCCAATTGCCGGTAAAGCGGCGCGTCTGACGGGGTCGCAGCCGGTCCCGTCAGTTCAACATCGCCTGCTTCGTCCAACAAGTCAGCCATCGCATCCACTTCCGAAGTGACCATTGGCTATGACTATATGGTACGTACCAGTATGTCAATAAAAAATCATGACACCGCCTTTCCATAGCCAGTTGCAACCAAATTGACATGTCTGGTACGTACCAATATGATCAGGAAAAACTTGCTTGCACGAGCACATGCTCGCATGAGCAATAAATCGAGGAACATCCATGGCTCAGGCCCCAGCCTTTATCGCTTTCACCGGATTGGACGACACAAGACTCATCGGCGATTTGCAGAGCCTTTCGGCGCGCTATCCGATCGAATGGGGCATGCTTGTCGATGATGCGCAGGAGGAAAAACCCCTGTTTCCGGATGCGGAAGCACGCAAAGCCTTTCTGACCGCAGGCAGCCTGCGGCTCGCCGCCCATGTCTGCGGGGGCGAGGCATCGAAGATCGCCAATGCACCCGACACCGTATCGCTCGACCTCACCGGCTTTCAACGCATTCAGGTCAATCACAGCTTCTCCGGCAGTTCGCCAGCGCAGGTTGACAATACCTGGCGCTTCGGTCGGCGGTTGGGCGTGCGAACCATGCTTCAATGCAAGGAGGCCTTTCCGGATGAAACTCGCCTGGACTGGCTGTTTGATACGTCTTTCGGCACCGGAGCTGCGCCAAAGGCATGGCCGACGCTTCCCAAAAACGGACCGTTTTGCGGCTACTCCGGCGGCATCCGGTCCGAAAATGTCGCCGCCATCATCGCTGCTATCGGCGCATCCACCGGCGACCTCTATTGGATCGATATGGAATCGGGCATCCGCACGAATGGCTGGCTCGACCTCGACAAATGCGAGGCTGTCTGCAGGGCGGTCTATGGATAGCCTGGCGCGAAGCCAAAACGTCAATTCTGGAACCCGAAACAAGCGCTACCTTGATGGGGTTGGAACCGACGGCCTGAGATCACATCTGTCAAAGCTGATTGGAGCCACGGCGTCGTCAACCAGTTCGAGCGACAGTCAGGACCTGGCATTCGTGCCGATGGTCAACGCTCATTCCGCCGCCCCTATGCGGCTGAGAGCCTTTCGCCTTTTGGCAATGACTTCCGGATTGATCACGAGATCCGTCCGCTCACGGCCGGCCCATTCTGACGGCAAGCACGCTCCCCGGTCCATGCACAGCGGCGAAGAACAGACCGGCTACGAACGTAAAGTGGTCGACGAAGAAGCCGAATTCGGCCTGGTTGCCGGCCCAGTGCGACGGGCCGTGGAATGAGAATCCGAGGAAGATGACATAAACGGCTGCAACGATGGCCGCCGGTGTGAAGAATACGCCGGTCAGAAAGGCAATGACCAGCAGCACTTCGAGGATCGCCGCGCACCAGGCCAGCAACAGCGGAAACGGGAAGCCGGCGGCGGCGATGTAGCTGGCGGTCGCGCCCATATCCATGAACTTGAACGAGACTGCCATCAGAAAGACGGCGGCGAAGATCAGGCGGGCGATGAGAATGGCGGCGGTCTGCCACGCCGATTGAGCGCTTTCCACGATGTTCCTCCGGGTTGAAGCGGTTGATGCTCCAAGGACGGCCAACAGAAGGGGATTCCGACAGGGCTGGGAAGATTTATTTTGCCGGAGCGATCGCCTCCGCTAGTCGAGCCCAAAAGACGAGCGGGCCTCCAGGCACGCTCCATCTCCCGGAACGCAAGCGCGACAAACATCTGGCCGAAGATCATAAACCAAGCATGATGTGCTCGAACCAACGCGGCCGGCCAAAGCAGAACAACGCGCGCCGTGACACAGCATTCCTCCTTGATCCTCCGAGACAAAACGCGTCGGTAAAGCGTCGAGCTCAGCTTCCGTCTCTGTGGAAAATCTTGGCCAAGTGGGCGAAAACGAGCAGCAAGCGCCGCAGGCTTGACAGTCAAAGTCAATAGCGAAGGTCATTGGCGTGTTTTACCGCAACGATCCGGCAATGCCAGCTTTTATATCGCAATCGGCATCAGATCGTGTTTACGAGACTTCTTCGCCTTGAACCAATTCGAACCGTGGGCCCTGCAATTTTTCCAGATTGATAGGCTCGGATGTCATACGTCTGGCGAACAACACTCGCTTCAACTTCACCGAGATTGAGTCTGAACCAATCCTCGACGCTGATTCACGCTCAACCAAGATCACGACCCCGGCGCGTGCCTAACCCTCAGGATCGCAAGGGAAACCGCTCCGATTGCCAAAGCAATGGAGATCAACATGTAAATCGGATTGATATACAGGCCAGCAGCATCTCCACTTTCGATTGCTACTTTGATTAAGCTCTTACCAGCGCAGACTGAGTTTGCCGGCAACGATTCCCAATAGCCCGCTCAGCAGAATGCCAAGGGTGTACCAGATTGCGATAAAAGGGATGCCGTTTTCGACACATGCCAACGAGTACACCCACCCACCGATCGCGCCAGCGCACGCGCCAGCGACAAAACCGGCAAGCCCCGGATTGAGGGGGGCAGCGCGACGCAAAAACCACATGTTGGCAAAGAATGCGGGAAGACCGAATGCAAAGATCAGAAACGGGCAAAAAAGCGCCGAATATCCGAAAATCAAACCCGGATAAGATGACGCTGGCGACAGGGCGAGCTGGGCGACCGCCAATAGCGCAATGACGGTAAACGCTGCCACCGAAACCCGGATCATATCGCCGATCAAGCCGTCAGGGCGAGCAATGCGATCAAGTGCAATGATCGTCGCGCCCATCAACCCCGCCGAATATAGAAACTTGACCCAAAAGGCAGCCACCGTCACATGGTGCAGATGCGGACGAAAGGCGAGCGATGCGAGTAGGGCAACAGTCGCGCCGATTACACCGACAGCTACAGCGGAGGCAAGCCGCATCCGCAGCGCGTGACGGCGTACGGGGGTAAGGTCACTGACCAGAGTCTCTATGAGATCATCAATCTTCGTCATTGGCAAAACCCAGCTTGCGTCCGATCGCGCGCATCCCTCGGTGAATGCTGACACGAACCATTACTTCCGACTGCCCCGTATCGGTTGCTGCTTCAGCAGCCGTCTTTCCGGCGATCTTTACCTGCCTTAGGAGCTCTCGCTGCTTGACTGGCAACTGATCGAGGAGCCGATCGACATCGAGATGAGCAAACAGCGCTTCCTCTCGAAACTCGGCTGCAGCCTCGTCCTGCAATGCAACTTCGACGTCGTTCTTCCTGCCGTTTGCCCTGAAGTGGTCGATCAGCTTGTATTTCGCGATTCTGAAGAACCACGCGGTAAACGGCCTTTCACGATCGTAGGTAATCCGCCGGCTATGAACCGCCAAAAGCACCTCCTGCACCAGATCTTCGGCGTCCCCTCGGGCGTTGGGCCCAAGCCTCCTCTGGAAAAACGTTAGAAGTAGATCCCGAAGAATAGAGAGCAAACGCCTATATGCAGCTTCATCGCCGTCAAGCGACAGAAGCATCAAACCCTTCAGGACCTGTTCCGATACGGATTTAGTCATTCACGACCCGTCATTCGCTGCCTGAGGCGACTTGTTACACGCTCGGTCGATTTTTTATCGACTCTATCGTGATCACATCAGCGTGATCGCTGCAACACAATCGAACGAGCCCCGAATGAGGGAACGGAATTGAAGATCAAGCTGCTTTCGTCAGTCGGACGCCATTGCAAGCTGGTCGGCTTCTCCAAAGCGATCGCTCCCACGCACTGTGCCCTGATGGCCGGGCGGGGATCACATACCAAATGATGGAAGATATGGAGAGCAGAATGTCGCTATCGAAAATGAAGATCATCGGCGTGGCGCTTGCCTTTGGCACACTGACCACAGTGTCCGCACACGCTACCGACAAGGCCCGTGTTCGCGGCGTTGTGGAAAGCCTCAGCGGCGATACGCTGATGGTCAAGTCGCGCGAAGGCAAGGACGTCACGATCATGTTAAAGTCCGGCTGGGCCGTAAACGGCATCGTCAATGCTGCCGTCACAGACATCAAGCCTGGCGATTTCGTCGGCATCGCCTCGATGCCGACAGAGAGCGGCGTCAATGGCGCACTTGAAGTGCTGATCTTCCCGGCCGCCATGAAAGGCACCGGCGAAGGCGACTATGGCTGGGATCTGAAGCCGAAGAGCTCGATGACCAATGCGACGGTTGCCAGCGCCGTGACGTCGGTCAACGGTCCAACCCTGACACTCACCTACAAGGGTGGAGAGAAGAAGATTTCGATCCCGCCGGGCACGCCGGTCGTAACCTTTGGCAAAGCCACCAAGGACGATATCAAACCGGGCGCCGGCGTCATCATCAACGGCACGACGACGGGCGATAACATGGTCGAATCCGACCGCGTTGTGGTGGGCATCAACGGCGTCGTTCCGCCGATGTGATCTGCTTCACAAAGGCTATTATACTGCCCGACCGCAAACAGCGGTCGGGTAAACTGCGTGAGAGACAATCGCGCCGATCGATCCTAATCGAACGAGCCGCCTCTAGTCGGCATCATCGGGGTTAACGAACATGGCCAGTATAGAGCAGATCGACACCGCGCCGCCGCCGCGCCCGGCAAAAATCTTCATCCGCCGGCATTCGATCCTGACCCGGATCACCCACTGGATCAACGTCCTCTGTCTGACCTTGTTGCTGATGAGCGGCATGCAGATCTTCAACGCCGATCCGCAACTGCATTGGGGTAACTACGGCGCGGTCGAAGACCCGTCCTGGTTCGAGATTGCAAGCGACCAAGACGGCGACCATGTTGTCGGCCGACTGCGCATAGGCAGCCTGTCGATTACGACGACCGGCATTCTTGGCGCCTCCATGGTTGACGGCGAGATGACACCGCGCGCCTTTCCTGCTTGGGCGACAATTCCGAGCTTTCAGGATCTGGCAACCGGCCGTCGCTGGCACTTTTTCTTTGCTTGGCTCTTCGTCATAAACGGTCTTCTCTATGTACTCTACGGCCTGATCGGCGGCCATTTCCGCCGCGATCTGGTACCGACGGCCAAAGATATTGCGCCGCGCAACATCTGGCACGAGATCAAGGACCATGCTCGCTTGCGCTTTCCGAAAGGTGAAAAGGCGCGGCGCTACAACGCATTGCAGAAGCTGACCTATCTCATTGTCATTTTTATCCTGTTGCCGCTGATGATTGGCTCTGGACTGACAATGTCGCCAGCGATGGATGCCGGTTATCCTTTCCTCCTCGACATCTTCGGCGGCCGCCAATCGGCCCGCGGCATCCATTTCATCACCGCCTGGAGCCTGGTGCTGTTCGTCATTGTCCATGTGGCGATGGTCATCCTCTCCGGCCTCTGGAACAACATGCGTTCGATGGTGACCGGCCGCTATGCCATCACCAACGAGGAGACAAAGCGATGAATTCGATCTTTACCCGTCGCCGCTTTCTCATAGGCTCCGCAGCCGGCCTTGGTGCCATTGGTCTAACGGGCTGCGATGACGTCGTGCAGAACCAGAACGTCCAGCAGGTTCTGGCCATGGCCGAGCGTCTGACCATGGGCACCCAGCGATTGATCGTCTCGCCGCAGGCGCTTGCGCCGGAGTATACGGAGGCCGATATATCGCCAAGCTTCCACCCCAACGGCTCGACCCAACCCGGCAGTGCCGAATACGTCCAAATGGCACAGACGAACTTTGTCGACTGGCGGCTCAAGATCGACGGCCTGGTCAACAAGCCGATGGAATTATCACTGGCGGACCTGAAGAAGCTGCCCTCCCGTACGCAGATCACGCGCCACGACTGCGTCGAAGGCTGGAGCGCCATCGGCAAGTGGCAGGGCGTGCCGCTTGGGCTGATCCTGCAGAGTGCCGGCTTGAAACCAGGTGCGCGTTACGCCGTCTTCTACTGTGCCGACGAACTCGAGCAGACGCTCGACGGCAGCGGCCGCTATTATGAGAGTATCGACCTGATCGATGCCTTCCACCCGCAATCGATCCTTGCCTATTCGCTGAACGGCAAGGATCTGGCAGTCGAACACGGCGCGCCTTTACGCCTGCGCGTCGAGCGCCATCTTGGCTATAAGCATGCCAAATACGTCATGCGCATCGAGATACGCGACCGGTTCAACGACCTCTGGGGCGGTAATGGCGGATTCTGGGAGGATCGTGGTTATGAATGGTATGCCGGCATCTGACGCCAACATGCCAAAGCCTGCCCACTAGTGCATCGGCCTCCTGCCTACTCGACCGATTTGATGGGGTCTTTCGGCGCCGGATCGAAGCCAACCAAATCCGTGGTCAGCTTTGCATAAGTGCCGTCGGCCACCATATCCGCAAGAGCCTTGTTGATAGCCTTCACGAGCTCTGGCTTGCCCTTCTTAATAGCGAAACCCTTCTGGATATGGCTGACGTAGTCATCCGTCATCTCGAGGGCCATATGTGCGTTCTTGATCGCATAGGCTCCAGCGATCGAATCTGTAATCGTCGCATCGATATTTCCGTTGACGAGATCCTGCATGGCATCGGCTTCAGCCTTATAGCCCTTGACGGAGGCTCCCTTTTCTTCGGCGATCTTGGCAAAAGTGGAAGAGACGAGCGCTCCGACTGTCTTACCTTTCAGATCGGCAGCACTCTTGATCGGTGAGCCCTTGGGAACGATGATGCGACCACCCGATTCCAGCCAGCCGTTGGCGAAGGTTACCTTCTTCTGACGCTCCGGTGTGATGTCCATAGATGCACTGATGACGTCATACTGATCGGCCTGCAAGCCGACGAGTAGCGAATCCCATTTGATAAGAACAGGTGTGTAGGTGAGACCCAGACGCTTGGCCACTTCCTTCATCACGCGGATTTCTAAGCCGTCCAGCGAGCCGTCGGGAGCACGCATGCTAAAAGGTGCAAATGTGCCTTCGGTCGCGACCTGCAGCTTGCCGGGTTCCAGCAGCTCAAGACCGGTGGCCGAAGCCGGCATCTTACCGAAGACGGCAGCAGCAAGCATCGTGGCAGCGAATGCAAACAATTTGAATTTCATGCTCATTGTTCCCTTTTATTGATCTAGTTGAGGTATCGTCTTCGCCTCACGGCGCATAAATCTTCCGGGTGCGCATGGCCACGGACCGTTGCTATTTAGCTCTGGGCTGCATAGTGCCGCTCCAGCCAGCTTGAAAGCTGAGTGAGAATGGTAGTCAGGACGAGATAGATGATCGCAACTGTGATGTAGAATTCGAACGGGCGGAACGTCGCGGCAATCAGCGTCTGCGCATAAAGGGTCAGTTCCACCACCGTGATCGTCGAGAGCAGTGAGGTATTCTTCAACGTCGAAATCGACTCGTTGGTGATGGCTGGCAGGATGATGCGAAAAACCTGCGGCAGGACGATGCTGCGCATGGTCTCTGCCGGGCTGAAGCCGAGCGCGAGCGCCGACTCCGTCTGCCCGCGCGGAATGGCCGAAAGGCCGCCACGAATGATCTCCGCGACATAAGCGCCACTGTTGATCCCGAGTGACAGGACGCCGGCGACAAAGGGAGAAAGCTTGATGCCAAAGGCCGGCAATCCGAAATAGATGATGAAAACCTGGATGAGGGTCGGCGTTCCGCGAACGAACCAGACATAGAAAGCCGATGCCATGCGCGCGGCGCGCCATTTCGATCCATGCGCCAGGGCTGCCGCGAGACCACAGATCCAACTGAAGATGATGGTTGCTACCGTCAGCCAGAGCACAGTCCAGGCGGCCTCGACAAAACCCGGCCCATAAAGCTTGATTTCTTCAAAAAAAGCTTCGTTCATGAAAGCACCTCCCTGTTGGATGCATCCATGCCAAGGGAGCCAAATTGATCATGCAGAATCCGATGCAGGAACTGTCGCAACCGCTCGCTTTGCGGATTGCGCAGGATGTCGGGCGCCCCGGATTCGGCAACGACGCCTTTGTCGAAGAAGAGAACGCGGGAAGAAACGTCTCGGGCAAAGGCAATCTCGTGTGTGACGAGAAGCATGGTCATGCCCTCCGCCGCGAGCGAGGCCATCAATACCAACACCTCGTGAACCAGTTCCGGGTCAAGCGCCGATGTCACCTCGTCAAACAGCATCAGTCGGGGCTTCATCGCCAGAGCACGGACGATGGCGACGCGTTGCTGCTGGCCGCCGGATAGTCGGGAGGGATAGCTGTGCCGCTTTTCATAAAGCCCGATGCGCGACAGCAGCGCTTCGGCCTCCTCGATCGCCTGCGAGCGCGGCATCTTCAGGAGTTTGACCGGCGCATGGATGACATTTTCCAGAACCGTCATGTGTGGCCAGAGATTGTAGCTCTGAAACACCATGCCCACCCGTCGCCGCAGCGCCTGCAATTGTGCCGGCGTCGGGAACTGACGGGACTCGCGGCGGAAGTCGAACGAAAGCTCGTCGAAATCCATGAAGCCGGATTGCGGCATTTCCAACGCATTGATGGAGCGCAGGAAGGTACTCTTGCCCGAACCACTTGCGCCGATGATCGAGACGACCTCGCCCGCCGTGACGGTCAACGAAATTCCCTTCAACACCTCATTGTCCCCGAAACTCTTTCGGATATCGCGCAGGGTCAGAATCGGCTCCGGCATCATTCGCCCCCCGCCGGCAATTGGCAGAGGATATCAACCGCAACATCCTTCGGCGTGCGAGCGATCCCGTTGATGATGGTGACGTCCTGCGGGCATGCGGAGAGCACCAGAACGAGATCCATATCGGCGCGCAGCACGATCCGGTCACCTGGCCGCGATGCAGGAGGCAGGCGCTCGACGGCGCCATCGCCCCGGACGGGCACATTCATGAAAAGATTGAGCGATGCCGGGGTGAACGACGGGACGATGCCTTTCTCGGCAAGCGCCTCGTGAAAATTGCCCGAGCAACTGCGATGTCCCCCGTCGCAACCGAGTTCATGATAGAGAGCGGGATTGCAGGGGCAGAGAAGCGTGTCATGCGCCAGCGCCGCACTGTCTTCGACCAGCGTCAGCATCTTGAGGCGGCTGGTGCCTACGGCCGACATGCCCTGCTTGAAGAAGATGTTACTGTTGACCGACCGGGTATGGTCCATCGACATGACATCGCTCGGATCATCGGCCGATATGGCCCAGGTGTCGACGACCTGGTTACCATGAATATTGGTGATCACGGCGAATTGGCCGGTGTGCATCGTAAAGGCGCCCCCATGACTGGCCGGGACGATTTCAGAACATTCGGTCATGATGCAAAACTCGCATTTCGACGGGCACAGGCCTCATCAGAGCTGGAGGCTTCTTGTGGTTGGTTCGCCCGACCACTGATTTTCAAATTCAACCTATTCGGTATACCAATGGAATTCAAGGTTATTTTTCAACGATTTACTGCAAAAATGATTAGCGTTATGCGTAAAAAATCAGCCTCATTGCGCAAAAGATAGTCATTAAAGGCCAAGAGGGATGGCCGAGCACATCCGATGGACCACGGCACCCACACGAGCCTTAACGGCATCCGTTGACCGCTGAATACAGTTGGTGTACCGAAATTTAAAGAGCTTCGTGCCTTCAAACCGATCAGTGTCAAAAGACGCTTCCCCGCCAAAGGAACCATGCCGTGGCCAGATATTTTCCGCTTGATGAATACGAGGCGCGCTGGACGCGTGTTTTCGCAGAGATGAAGGCGCGTGGCTTCGAGACGGCCGTGATTTTCGGGCGTGGCGGCGGGACGACGGACAATTGCGGCGACATCCTCTATCTGTCCAATCACTATGCAATCAGCGGCGGCATGGATTCGCTGATCTGGTCGGCACGCTCTTTTTCCGGCGTCATTCTGCAACAAGGCAAAGCGCCGCAGCTGCACATCGACGAACCGGAAGTGCGCAGCAATCTCGTCTCCATCACCGACGTGCGCTCCTCAAACCATCCCTTTGCCAGCATTGCCAAGGCAATGGTCGAGCGGGGCATCACGGGCCGTGTTGCGCTGGTCGGGACGAATTTCATCCCGGTCAAATATTACAGCCAGCTCGTCGATGGGGCCTCGCAGGTGGAATGGATCGAGGCAGATGATCTCGTCCGCAGCGTCAGACGCATCAAGAGTCCCCGCGAACTCGACTGTTTCCGGATCGCCGGCGAGACTGCGACTATCGGGCTAAACCGGCTCATGGAAGGACTGACAAGCGGACTATCCGAACGAGACGCCGCCGCCGAGGCGGCCCGCGAGGTGGTGCGCCTGGGCGGTCGCCTCCAAATGATCGGCTGCAATCACGGCGATACGCTCGGTTTCGATCAGCGCTTTCCGCTGACCGGTTACAGTGCCGATACGCCGCAACCGGGCGACATCGTCACCGGTACACTCCACGCAGCCTTCTATCAGGGGTATTATCTCGATCCCGGCCGCACGGGCGTTCGTGGCAGACCCAATGACGACCAGTGCCGGCTGATCGAGGCCGTCGCTGGCATCGTGCACGCACTGTCCGACATGATGCGGCCGGGTGCGAGGCTTCTCGACGTGGCAGCGGAGGGCGATCGCATGACGGCAGCTTTCGGCGGCGCCGTCTCGCCGATCATGAAGAACTTCCCCTTCTTCGGCCATAGTATCGGGCTCGGATTCGAACTGCCGCGCATCTCCACCAGCATGTCGTTACCGCAGGACCTCGTCGAGAAGAATATGGTGTTCGGCGTGGAAGCCTTTCTCTCGCTTGAGGGTGTCGGCGCGGCCTTCTTCGAGGACATCATCATCATCGGCGAAGACAGCAACGAACTCCTCACCAAATCGCCAAGCTTCTGGTGGTAGCATTTACGCCTGAAGCTTAGCTGGACCCCGCCCCGCTATCGAACGACAAGGTCCCGCGGCAACGTTGAGAGCGGCTCGACCCCGGTTTCGGTAACGATCACGGTTTCGGAAGCTCCGACGGTCCAGACACCAAAGCTTCGCAAAGTGGCAGGCAGATGGAAGACCATGCCCGGCTCGATCAATTGCGATACGCCGCTGAAGAGACTGAGAATTCCACCTTCGCCCCAGTCGGGCGCGAAGGCGACCCCCATCGAATATCCGATGCGCTTGCGAAAAGCAGCATGATAGCCTTTCGCGTCGATCACCCTCTGTGCCGCCTCGTGCGGTACGCTGCAGGGCACGCCGGATCGGATCGCCGCCAGGGCAGCCTCGAGGGCGGCAAGCGCGCAGTCCATCATCCGACGTGCCTCATCGGGCGGATGACCGATCCAGACCGTGCGCATCAAGCCGGCGTGATAACGGGCGTGGCTTCCCGCCAGCTCAAGAAAGACAGGATCGCCCGCCATCAGCTTTCGTCGGCGCCATGTCATATGCGGCAGACCGCTGCGCGGCCCTGAAGAAACCAAAGGCTCCATCGCCATGGCTTCCGATCCGGCTTCAGTTGCGGCAGCCAGCATGGCGGCCGCAACCGCGTTCTCGTCCACGCCGGCGTCGCAAGCGGCAATCCCAGCAGTAAGGCCCGCTTGAGCATAGCCCGCCGCAGTCCTGATCGCGTCCAGTTCCACTTTCGACTTCACTATTCTGAGCGGAGGCAGAAGCGCAGAGCCGTCTATCAAGTCGCCGTGACCAATTTCTCGGGCAATCCGGTTGGCCATGAGCGGCGACACGAACCAGCCCCCCAGTTCAATGGCTGGATGGGAGATGCCCAGTGTCTTCAGAAGTCCTGCCAATGCCGCGGCCGGATCTTCGCCGTCCTGGTAGGTGCGGATATCCAGCAGCCATGTGTTGACGACCGATCCGACCAGTTCCAGTTCCCGCACGAGGAGGCAGGGGTTGCCCTCGACAGGCAAGACCAGCGCCTGGAATGCGAAATAGCCAGCCGTCTGCCGACCGGTCAGCCAGTAGATGTTTTCCGGTCCGGTAACGACGAGTGCCTCATGACCGGCCGCCCGTATGGCGGCACGGGCCCGCGACTGCCTTTCGGCGAATTCCGTTTCGGCGAAAGCAGCTTCGCGGCCGCGCAGTTCTGCGAATTCATGCATTTGATGCGATCACAATCTCCATCATCAGTGTCGATCGAGCCAGCCCAAAAATCGGCTACGGACGCTGTCGAAATGGGTTTGCATGGCGGCGCAGGCACGCTCGCCATCCTGCGCTTCGATGGCGTCGATAACGGCGAGGTGCTCACGCGCCTGCTGGTCGAAGCGGTCATGGGTACGGGTGATCGTACAACGCCGGGCGATGCCGCGCATTTCCGTGATCATGGCCGGAAGCAGGCTGAGACCGGCAGCTTCCGCGACGGCCAGATGAAAGACGTCGTCATCGAGCCAGAACTGATCGAATGCCACGTCGCCTCCCCGCGCATAGGCGCGCATCGTCTCGCGGGACTGCTCCAGTGCCGGCGTCATGGATCGCCCGGCAGCCCTGGCTGCTGCTGCGCCTTCGAGCAAGCGCCGTATCTGAACGATTTCGAGAAGCTGCTCCACCGTGACGGGCCGCACCATCAATGCTCCATTGGTGAGCCGCGAAACGACACCTTCCTTTTCGAGCCGGGATATGGCTGCACGCAGCGGCGTGCGCGAAATGCCGGATTCCTGGGCAAGGGCTCTTTCAGTCAGGACATCGCCTGCAGGGAAAGCGCCTGCGAGGATACGTTGCTTGACATCGCGATAGGCCTGCTGGGCCAATGTTTCCTTCTCGCTCATAGACTCTCCTACCCGTTCTTCATCCAAGCCGCATGCAGCACCCGAACTGCAGCGGCAAGATCGGCAGGTTCCATGCCTTCCTTGGGATTGTGACTGCCATCCCAGTTGCGCAGAAACACCATGACCGACTCCCAGCCCGCCTGGGCGAAGGCGGCTGCATCATGGCCGCCGCCAGACAGCATCCTGCGTGGCGAAAAGCCAAGCCGGCGGGCACCTTCGTATATCTCGTCGCCGAGTTGCACCGAAAGCCTCGTTGGCTGGCTGCGTGATTGAACGCCAAGCTCGAAGGAAACGCCGCGCGCTTGCTCGATCAACGCAATTTCAGCCTTCACCAGCCGATCCATCCGTTCAAGAACGGCTGGGTCATCGCTGCGCAGATCGAGACAGAAATCGAGCCGGCCAGGCACCTTGGCAAAGGCATGTTCGGAACTGGCCGCATCGACGCGGCCGACCGTCACGGCAAGGTCGTGCTTTTCCTCCAATATCGCACCCCATCTTTGATCCATCGCGACCACCAGATCCGCGAAGGCAAAAACGGCATCGGAACGCGCGGCACGCGGCGCACCACCGGAATGAGCCCAGACACCGTTGATGCGGGCGACGCGATAGCGCAACCCGCCACGCACCCCGTCGACGATGGCGAAGGCCTCGCCTGCCTCATGGAGAACGGGTCCTTGCTCGATATGCAGCTCCACGAAGCGTGCGGGTGCGAGCCCCGGCCCGGAGACGACAGCCTCCGGATCGCCACCCTCTTCGCGCATATGATCGGCCAACGCCCGGCCGGTATCGAACCGGACCGCCTTCATGTCTTCGGCCGAAAGCCGCCCAAGTGCAGCGCGAGAGCCGATATAGGAAACCGGGAACCATACGCTCTCTTCGGCGCGCGTCACGGTCACCACCAGATCGACGGGCGGCGCCATGCCGCTATCTACGAAGGCGGCGGCAAGAGCCATGGCGCCGGCAACGCCGGCCGGCCCGTCATAGGCGCCGCCCATCGGCACGGTGTCGAGATGCGAGCCAATATAGAGAGGAGTGGCCGTGCGGTCCCTGCCCGGCAGCCGGGCGAAGAGATTGCCCGCAGCGTCCCGCTTCACCTTCAGGCCGAGGGCTTCCGCCTCCTCAGCGATGACGCGATGGGCAGCGGTTTCCAGCGCACTGTAGGATGGACGCGTAAAGCCCGGCCCCGGCTCCGAAATGGCGTTGATGCGATCGAGCAGCCGATCGATGGTATCTTCAATAATGCGGCTCATGCGTCAGTCCGCACCGGATCGTTGAGCGCCGTCGCCGGGCGTTCACCGGAAAGGGCCATCAGCACATTGCGAGCCGAGCCAATGGCCACGCGACGCAGGGCCTCAAGCGTTGCACCACCGAGATGCGGCGTAAAGATCACCCGGTTCGACTGGCCAAGGAGGCCTGATGTCGCTTCGTGGGAATAGACATCAAGTCCAGCCCCGGCGACCCGCCGGGAGGCGATGGCCTCGGCAAGCGCCGTTTCATCCACGAGGCCCGCTCTTGCGGTATTGACGAGAATGGCGCCAGGCTTGATGTGCGAGAGCGCTCTTGCATCGATCAGTCCGCGCGTCTCCGGCCGCAATGGGGTGTGCAGCGAGACCAGATCCGCCTGTGCCAGGCCATCTTCGAGTTTTTCCACCCGTTCGAAGCCCCCCACGTCGGCTGTGCGAGGCGAATATACCAGAACGCGTGCATCGAACGCGGCCCTCAGCATGTGGCCGAGCCCTGCGCCGGTTGCGCCCCAACCGACAATGAGAGTCGTCTTGCCGGACAATTCCGTGAAGGTCTCCATCTCGCGAAAACCCCTCATGCCTGCTCGTTCGCTACGGTCTGCAGCCGGGATACGCCGCGCGACCGCCAGTGCAAGGCCGAGAGCAAGCTCCGACACGGAACGCGCATTGGCACCCGGCGTATTGCAGACAAGCACGCCGCGTTCGCTTGCCGCTTCCTTATCGACCGCATCGTGACCGGCACCGTGCACGACGACAACGCGCAACGCATCGGCAGCATTGATCGCGGCAGCGGAAAGGCCGGCATCCCTGGTGATCACCGCTTCACAACCGGGGATCATTCGGGCGACCGTTGCCATGTCCGCAGACGAGCAAAATACCGGCTCGATGCCTGCCTCCCTGAGCAACACAATGCCGTCGGCATGAACCGGTTGGACAATCAGACATTTCATCGATCGGACCCTTCGTCGGACGGTTTCAAGCGCGCCAGAATGGCGTCGCGCGCATTCGCGACATGCATGGCCATCAGCCGGCCAGCCGTTTCGCCGTCGCCGGCCCGCAGCGCGGCGATAATCTCGAGGTGTTCGGCGCACCCCTTGAGAAAGCGATCCGGAACCTGCGTGTGGTCGAACATGCAGGTGCGGCGGCGGAGATCGTCGATGGTTGCGATGATCATCCTGCTGCCCGTTGCCGCAGCCAGCATGCGATGAAAATCGTCGTCGACACCACGCTGTTCATCCCCGTCTCCCGGCCCCTCCAGCTGCAGACGGCGGACGCGCGAGGCCATCTCGTCCAGTTGACCGGCGGCAAGTCCTGTGGCTACGCGAGCGGAATGGGCTTCGAGCACCTGGCGCAGGAAGAAGATTTCCTCTACCTCCTCACCCGAAAGCTGTCGCACCTTGAGGAAGCGTCCATCCTGCATCGCCAGTCCTTCGGCCTCGATGCGCTTTATCGCTTCGCGAACGGGCGTACGCGACATGTCTAGTGCCCCGCCCAGCTTGGCTTCCTGCAAGGCATCCCCCGGCATAAGCGCGCCCGACAGGATCATTTCGATGATCTTGGTGTAGGCCTGTTTGGCAAGCGGTTGTGTCATAGCGCTACCTCTTGTGCGACGCTCATTGGCGTGGTCTTTTCGGAAAGACTCACAATCACGTCCTGCAGAGCCTGTCGCTCTGCGACAAGCAGCGCCTCTGCCGCGGCTTGGGAAATCAAGCGAAAGCGGATCGCCAATCCGCTTGGCGTCTGCGCCAGCCGCGGCACGTCGACGGAGGCGACAGTCGCTATTTTCGGATAGCCGCCGGTCGTCTGGCGTTCGGCCATCAGAACGATCAGCCTGCCGGAGCTTGGGACCTGGATCGATCCGAGCGTAGTGCCGTCCGAGACGATATCGTGACCTCGGCATGCAGCAATCGCCGGCCCATCCAGCATCTGCGCCATGCGATCGCGACTGGAGGACACGACGAATGAGCTACCGAGGAATCTGCGCCAGGTGAGCGCGTCGAAATAATCACCCTGCGGTCCCGCCACTACATTGATGGGGCGATTGGACCTGCGCCACGGCTTTGTAAGAGCAAGAAGCGGCATGGCATCCAAGGAGCCGATCGGCAAAAGATCGCCAGCCCGCAGGCAGCGTCCCTCATGGCCACCGAGGCCGGTGCGTAAATGCGTGGCGCGAGAACCCAAGATCAAGGGCGTATCGATGCCGCCGGAAAAGGCGAGGTATCCCCATACGGCCGATCGCAGGCCGCCGATATGGAGGATAGACCCGGGAAAGAGATTGTGGCTCTCCCATGGGTGCATCGCAGAGCCATCGATCCGGATATCCACGTCGCCGCCGGTAACGGCAAAACGAACCGGCTCGGCGACCTCGAACGTGCCTCCGGCACTCGCAAACTCAAGAGCTGCCATGTCCTGCGTGTTACCCACCAATGCATTGGCGATGCGAAAGGATGGCGCATCCATCGGACCGGAGCCGGAGACGCCAGCATGCAGCAATCCCTTGCGGCCGAGATCCTGAACCGTCAACATCGGCCCGGCTTGAAGAATCCGCAAATGCTTCATCTCTCCTCCGGCTCCAGAACAGTCTGGCCAGCGGCGACCATTGCATCGAGGTGCACCGCCTCGGCCTCACCAATGGGACGAAAGTGGATGCGATCTCCGGCCTTGAGAAGAAAAGGCGGTGTTCGATGAGGATCAAAAAGCCTGACTGGCGTGCGGCCGATAAAGCGCCAACCGCTCGGCCCCGGCACTGAATTGATGCTGGCCTGTTTGCCGCCTATACCGATGGCACCTGCCTCGATCCGCTGGCGCGGCGCGGCCAGCCGCGGCGTATGCAAGGCGTCTGGAAGGCCGCCGAGATAGGCAAAACCGGGTGCAAAGCCGATCATGTAAACACGATATTCGGCGCTGGCGTGCAGATTGACGAGTTCGACCGTCGTCATATCCTTCATGCGAGCAAGCTCGTCGAGGTCGATCCCGACGGCGCCACCGTAGACGACGGGCACGCTGAAGCAGCGCGAGGATACATCTGTCACGGACAAAGCCTGCAGTCGCTTTTGCAGCACATCGATAAGGTTTTCCCCACGGATGATCGCCGGATCGTATATGACGCTGAGCGAACGATAGGTCGGACCCATTTCTTCGATGCCGGCGACGGGATTCCGGCTCAGATCATCGAAGAGCGCGATGACGCGCCTGTTGACTGCCTCGTCGATATGATCGGCGAGCTCGACAGACAGCATGCTGTCGCCGCAAGCATGAATGCGTGGGAACATTTCGGCCATTGCGCCGACACCCCTCCTTCCGTCAATCTGGCAAACCGGAAACAGAGCACTGCTCGTCAAAATCGGTGCGTTTTCCAAATTCATCGGACTTGCTATTTCAGTATACCAACTGTATGTCAACTACAGGCGGATGATATGAACAAAGTTCGTGCAATGCAACAGAACGGCAACGAAATACGCTGCCGTATCGGGCCGGAATAGTCGACTGGGAGCAACCTGCATGGCAACGATTGATTTGAACTGCGACATGGGAGAAGGCTTCGGCGCCTATACGATCGGCGACGACAAGGCGATGCTCGAACTGATTACGACCGCCAATATTGCCTGCGGCTTCCATGCCGGCGATCCGGTGGTCATGCGCGACACAATTCTCGCCGCCAAGGCTTCGGGTGTTTCGATCGGCGCACATCCCTCCTTCATGGATCTTTACGGTTTCGGCCGTCGCCGCATCTCCGGCGAACGTCCCGAGGATATCGAGGCGCAGCTGATCTACCAGATCGCGGCGATCCAGGGCATGGCGAGCGCACTCGGCTGGCCGATCAGCCACATGAAGACACATGGTTCGCTCGGCAACATGGCGGCCGAAGATCCTGTCCTGGCGGATGTCTGCGCCCGCGCCCTCAAGGCTGTTGATCCCTCTCTCGTCTTCGTCACCCTTCCTTATTCTGAGACCATGAAAGCTGCCGAAAGAGCTGGCCTGAAGATCGCATGCGAAGTCTATGCCGACCGGACCTATGACGACAACGGCATGCTGACATCCCGGCAGCGCGAAGGCGCCGTCATTCATGATCTGCAGAAAAGCCTAGACCAGGTTTTGTCCATGGTTCGTGATGGAGAGATCCCGACCATCGGTGGCCGCAAGCTGCCGGTCGAAGCGGCGACAATCTGCGTCCACGGCGATACTCCTGGCGCAGTGGCAATGGCGCGATCGCTGCGCAACGCCCTTGCCGCGGAAGGGGTTGAAGTTTCTCCCTTTGCCCGCCCGCTCGTTCCATAAGGGTTATCATCGCGAGCCGCCGAGGCTTTCATCACCTCCGCCATCAACCCCTTATCGACAGTAGAGTTCCACCGGCAAATCGCTGAAGACTTCCGGGGCGCCATCGGCGATGGCGAAAGTCTGCCCCACGCCGGCGACCAGGCCGGTGCTCGCATCCGGGATCATGATGTGCACGAAGAACACCATTCCCGGTGTCATGACGAGCGGGTTACCGGAATAGATCATCGGCGGTACATCCATCCAGGTCGGCTTGAAGGTACAGCCCAGCGCATAGCCGCAAGCGGCGTAACGAGCGCCGGCAAATCAGGCATCATCAAGTACTTTGCGGTGGATATCATCCAGCGCTCCGAGCGCAACTCCCGCCCGCGCGGCATCCTTGACCTGCTCAAGCGCATCGACGGCGACCTTCATCATATCGAGCTGACGGGGATCGGGCCTTCCCGTCACCAACGTGTGCTCGATACAGACGTGATAGCGGCAGTGCGAGCCTGCGAGCTCGACGAGAATCTGGTCTTGCGCCTCGATCAGCCGTGGCCCGCCGATCCCTCGTCCATAGAGCGCACGCGGTCCTGAATTGACCAGCGGGCCACCGGAGGGAATATCACCCCCGCCAGAGAGCATCGCCGTGAGCGCGGCGGCGCTCAGCACGGTATCGGGGATGCCGGATCGCGTTGCTTCGATCGCGGCCTTGACGGCTGCATCGGCCAGTCTGCCTGCAGCACGTACATGTTCGAGTTCGGCGGCAGACTTTACCAAGCGCCCCTGACGAACGATATCGGACCCATCCTCGACCGAGCAGAAGCCCGCAAGGGCGCCATCGACCAAGTGGGCATTGGCGCCTGTCAGGCCATAGGTGGCATATTCGACGCCGACCCTTTTACCCTTCAACCCCTTTTCCGCCAGGATTGACCGCAGATCCTCCGCGGGATTGGCATCCTCGGCATTCAACCAGATGCGAATGTCGTCGTATAGCGAGGCGACGGTCGCCTGGCGTAGATCCGGCGTTCGCGTGAGTAGAATCGTGGGACTGTCATCGGCTAGGATCACGCCCGCCTGAAAGAAGACATATCCAGCCGTATCGTAACTCGTCAGCCAATAATGGCTTTCCTGCGCGAAGACGACAAGTGCATCCAGGCCGCGCTCGCGCATGCGCTTGCGCGTGGCTGCAAGGCGGCGGGCAAACTCGCTTGCTTCGAATTTGAGAACCACGTCTCTGCCGCCCGGTGTGCGGGCAGAAAACTCTTGAGGCACATACATCGTCATTGTAACTCGCACATATCGATCATGGTGAAAGGGCCATTTAGAACGTTACCGACAACGACCCGAAATGGATAAATCCGCAGTGCTCGGCGTGCGACATACGCTCCACGTCAGCGCGCATCGGCCATCTCGTGCACAGGAACGGCATCCATGAGGGCTTTCGTGTAGGGATGGCGCGCCTCGGATCTGGCTTCGCCACGGTCGAAGAGATCGACCAACACTCCATGTTGCATCACGGCGATACGATGGGCAATTTGTCGGATCAGATTGAGATCGTGCGTGATGAAGAGACAGGCCGCACCGGTGTCCTTCTGCAACTTCACCAGCAATTCAGCCACCGTCGCCTGAACCGAGACATCGAGTGCGGCTGTCACCTCGTCGCAGATGACCAATGCGGGTTCGGCCGCAAATGCGCGCGCAATTGCAACGCGCTGTTTTTCACCGCCGGACAGCTGATGCGGATAGCGCCTCGCGTAATCCGCCGGAAGGCGCACCATCTCCAACAGTTCACCGATCCGCGCGGCAATCTTCTCGCGCGGAACAATGCCGTAGAGTTTCAGCGGCCGGGCAAGGATGCGGCCGATCGTCTGACGTGGGTTGAGTGAAGCGTCGGGATGCTGGAAGACGATCTGCACGCGGCGTCGATAGTGCCGGTCGATTTCCCGCCTCCTTGTGAGGGCCTGTCCGCCGAAATGCAGCTTACCTTCGAAATCCTGCAGGCCAGCCAGGACTTTGGCAATCGTCGACTTGCCGGAACCGCTTTCCCCGACCACCCCCAACAACTCACCGCTGCCTATGGTAAGATCGATGTCCTTCGCGCCCCAGAGCGTCGCCTCTTTCGCCTCCTCACGCTTGAGGAGGCTCTGCAGAAACGAGGGTTTGGCGTAACGAACGCCGACCTTCTCAAGCCGGATCAGATCCTGCGGATTTGCCGGGGCGTCAACGCCTATCCAGCGATCCGGATTCGGAACTGCACCAATAAGCTGACGGGTATAACCGGCTGCGGGGCGCCGAAAGACCTGGTCAACGGGTCCGCTTTCAACAATGACGCCCTTATGGAGGACGCAAACGCGGTCCACAACACGCGACACCAAACCCAGATCGTGGGAAATATAAAGTGCAGACACCTGCGTCTCTTCACGAAGTTGATTGAAGAGATCGAGAATCTGTCGCGCCGTCAGGATATCGAGCGCGGTGGTGGGTTCATCGAAGATGATGAGTTCGGGCTCACAGGCAAAGGCGGTCGCAATGACCACACGTTGTTTTTCACCGCCGGACGCTTCGTGGGGATAGCGGCGCAGCATCTCCTTCGGCCGCGTAATACCGGTGCGAGCCAGTGCCGCCTCGGCCTCCCGCCAGGCTTGCGCTTTCGTCAGACCCTGATGACGCATCAGCACTTCGGCGACCTGCTCGCCGAGACGAATGGTCGGATTGAGCGATGTCGAGGGATCCTGAAACACCATCGACATCCGGCTGCCACGGATATCAGCCATCTGCCACGACGTATAATCCAGGAGTTCCTCTCCGGCCAGCCGGATGGCACCACCCGTCTCAACGGCGTTCGACGGCAGGTAGCGCATGACCGACCAAGCCATGGACGATTTGCCGGAACCAGATTCGCCGACAAGACCAACAGTTTCACCTTTCTCGATCTTCAAGTCTACGTTCTTGAGTGCATTCACCAAGCCTTCGGACGTCTTGTAGGAAAGCGAATAGTCGAGGATTGCGAGTGCCGGCTTCGGCTTGCCGGAAGCTATCTCCTCTGCGATGGGGGCCGGTGCCGTCATCAATGGCTCCTCCTGGGGTCGAGGCTATCTCGAAGGGCGTCGCCGAACAGGTTAAAGCCGAGCGCAACAAGGGCGATTGAGAGGCCGGGAACAGCGACGCACCAGGGATTGCGGAACATGAACTGACGTGCCTCAGCGACCATTAGGCCCCATTCCGCGCTCGGTGGCTGCGCGCCAAGGCCGAGAAAGCCGAGCGTCGCGCCGATCATGATCGCGAAGGAAACGCGGATCGTGGCTTCCACCACGATGGGACTCAATGCGTTCGGCAGGACTTCGCAGCATACGATGTAAATGGCAGGCTCTCCCCGCGCGACGGCGGCGCGAACATAATCACGGGTGCGAACGGAGAGGACGGCGCTGCGTGAAATACGAGCCATACCTGGCGCGAATGCCACCGCCACCGCCAGCATTGCATGCCCCATACCGCCGCCCAGCGTCGTGACGATCAGCAGGGTGAACAGAAGGTCCGGGACAGCAAGCAAACCATCCAGAATGCGCATGATCGTGCTGTCGATCCAGCCGCCGAAGACGCCTGCCACAACACCGATGACCGCACCTATGCCAACCCCGAGAACCGTTGCGCCGACACCGAAAGCAACCGTCGCGGGCGCGCCATTGAGGACGCGTGACAAGAGATCACGTCCGAACTGATCCGTTCCGAGCCAATGCGCCATTGAGGGTCCTTGCAGGCGAGCGACAGGATCGAAGACCTGCGGATCGTAGGGCGCCAGCCAAGGGCCTAGCAACGCGACGAGGCAGGTGAAGAGAAGCAACAGTGTCCCGACAGCGGCAGTGGGGGAAGACATGAAGCTACGCATAGCGCACCCTCGGATCGAGCAAGGCTATGACGATGTCGGCGAGCAGGTTGGATAGGGCATACACCGTTGCTAACAACAGGGTGACAGCCTGGATCACCGGCAGGTCGCGGTTCTCTAGCGCGTAGATCAATAGCCGGCCAAGGCCGGGCCAGGCGAAGATCTCCTCAACCACAACGATGCCGCCGAGCAGGTAGCCAATGTCGAGCGAAATGACGGCGATTGCAGGCGCGAGCGAGTTTGGCAAAGCATGGCGCCGGATAACGCGCCGCTCACGCAATCCTTTTAGCCGCGCCGCGCGGATATAGTCGGACGACAATACCTCGGACATTTCCGAACGCACCTGCCGCGCAACATGCGCCAAGAGGACAAGGCCGAGTGTGGCCGCCGGAAGAACCACGTGGGCGGCAAAACCCGCAAGGTCCTCCCAGGGGGCAACGAAGCCCCCTGCCGGAAAAGGGCCTGTGCGCGGCGCAGCCAGGAAAACGAGCAACAAAGTCCCAGTCACGAATTCGGGCAGCGCTGTGCCCAGATAGCTGAACAGGCTGAGTGCAAGATCGATGATCGTGCCACGCTTGATTGCTGCCAATGCACCCAAGGGAATTGCTGTGATGGTGACCGCGACAAGCGCGGTCACCGCCAGCAGCGCGGAATTCAGCAATGCCCCGCCGACAAGCTGTGTCACCGGCACAGACAGCCTGAGAGATGTGCCGAAATCGCCATGAAGGACGCCTGTGACCCAGCCCAGATATTGCATGTACCAGGGTTGATCGAGCCGCAACTGCCGCTCCAGAGCGGCAATGGCGTCCGGAGTGGCATATTCGCCCAGAATCATAATCGCCGCGTTGCCCGGCAAAATCGTGGTGATTGCGAAAACCGCGAAAGTGACGATTACCAGCACCAAGGCAACGGCGATCAAGCGCCGGATCAGATAGCCCCAGCTCATGACATCAAGCCTTATCGAGCCATACATTCTCAGCGTAGAAGTAGCGTGAGAGGGGCGCGATCGTCCAATCTCCCACGCCCTTGCCGTTTGCGGTCAGGATGTCCTCGAAGATCGGAACGATATAGGGGGTCTCCGCCAACATCAGTTCCTGCGCCTGGGCGTAGAGTTCACCACGCTTGGCCGGGTCGAGCGTTTCGCGCGCGTCGGCAACAAGCTTGTCGAATTTGACGTTCTTCCACGCAGTATCTTCGTAGGATGCATTGGACGTCAGCAACAGGTTGAAGGCAGCATCCTCCGTCGCCTGCATGCCCCAATAACCCATGTAGAAGTTGCCCTTCATCCAGACATTGGCGAGATAGGTGTCATGGGGCATGACCTCGACTTCGATATCGAAGCCCGCAGGCAGCGCCATCTGTTTGACCGCAATCGCCACCTGAGTGCGTATCGCCGGACGATTGGAAGCGATGAGTTTGATCTTGATGCCGTCCGGATAACCTGCCTCCACCAGCATCTTCTTTGCAGCCGCAGGATCGTAGGCGATCTCCGGGGTCTTGATTGCGTACTGATATTCGGGCGAGAGCAGATTGTCGTAAGCTGGGCGTCCCAAGCCCTCAAGTACGATGTCGACAAGCGTCGGCCGATCGATAGCCATAGCGAGCGCCTTACGCACGCGCACGTCGTTGAACGGCTTCTGGTCCTGGCGCATGGTGATGTTGACAAAGCGACCGGAGGGAATGCGTTGCGCCTTGATGCCGGCCGACTGGGAAATACGTTCGAAATCCGCCTGCTGGACGGTCAGCATTACGTCGGTACTGCCGGAAAGGAGATTGGCGCTTTCGGCCGCAAGATCCGGGAAAAGCTGCATCTCGATTGCATCGAGATAGGGTTTTCCCTTGATGAAATAATTCTCGTTCTTGACGAGGCGCACCATGCGCTCGCTGTCATAGGTCGCAAGCTTGAATGGCCCTGTACCATTGGCGGTCGTTTCCAGCTTTTCGCGAGGACCTGACAGTGTCGCTTTCGAGAGAATGCGGGCATTCGCATGCGCCGTTGAGATCGGCAGATCGGCGAACGGGCTCTTCAGCGTAAACCGTACTGTCGTCGGATCGACAGCTTCGATCTGGTCGATCATGTTGAGCACCGAGCGGGCGGCGGCCGGTATATTCGGGTCAAGGATCGTCTTGAAGGTGGCCACGACATCTTCGGCCGTACAAGGAGATCCGTCATGGAAGGTGACGCCCTTGCGGAGATAGAAGCTGAAGCTTTTCGCGTCCGCGCTACCCTCCCAGCGCTCTGCGAGGTCCGCCATGGGCTTATTGTCTGGCCCCATACGGGTCAGCCCCGAATACAACATATCCGCCACAGGATATTCCGCTGGACCCGACAGGTTCAAAACGTTCAGCGTCGCGATACGGGTGGAGTGGCTTATCTTCAGGGTGCCACCGGACTTCGGGGTCGCGGCCATGGCGCTCGACATATCGATGCCTGGCAGGAGTGCCGTCATGGCCAGTCCCTTCACCACCGCACGACGGGAAATCATGAAATTCGTCATTTCGCCCTCTTGAAAGTTGGTTGGTATTCGGCTCGAGCGGTGGTTTTCTTGTTATGATCGCCCGTTGCCAATGCGCCTTAAGGATCAGGTGATCACAGTCAGATCCTCCGGCAGAGCAGTCAGCACTTCAGGCGCCCCTTCCGTCACAAGAAGGGTGTGCCCGACTCCCATGGCAAGGCCGGTATCACTGTCTCCATTCATGACATGGTAGAATAGGGTCATGCCTGGCCTGCATTCGGTGGGGTTGCCCGAATAAATCATCGGCGGCACATCCATGCTCGTGGGAGCAAAGGTGCAGCCGACCGAATAGCCCGTGGCGCCATAGCGGGCGCGCTTGTAGCCGCCTTGGTCGAGGCCATCGGCATAGATATCGAAGATCTCGCCAAGCGTCGTTCCGGGACGGGCAACCTCCGTCATCCGGCGCAGGGTTTCCCGACCGACGTCGTACATCTTGCGATGTGCGTCGGAAGCCTTGCCGAACAGGATCGTCCATTCTGTTTTCACATTGTAGCGACGGTAAGCAACCGGATATTCGACGAGAATCTGATCGTGCTGCTCAATGCGGCGCGGATCAGAAACCCCGCGTCCGTACACGGCGCGCGACCCGGAATTGAACAGCGGCGCATTCGGCGGCATGTCGGCCCCCTGCCCCAGTATCGATGTCAGATAGACCGCCTTCAGATCGCTATCGAGAATGCCAGGGCGTGCCGCCTCAATGACGGCCGTCAACGATTGGTCGAGGATCTGGGCCGCCCGCCGCGTATAGGCGATCTCAGCCGGAGATTTGATGAGCCGCAATTTGCGGATGAGATGATCGTCGTTTTCCAGCCGGCACCAGTCCCCGATCGTCTGCTGAACGCGCCAAAGGTTCCAGCCGGTCAGGCCATGCGTGTTAAGCTCGATCGCAATCCGTTTGCCGGCAAACCCCAATTCTTCAAGGATGGCCTTCAGATCAGAGGCCGGATTGGCATCCTCTGCGTCCCACCAGATGCGAATATCCTCGATGATGCTGGTTTGACGTGCCTGCGCGAGATCGGGACGACGGGTCAAAAGGATCGGCGGTCGCCCATCCGTCGGAACGACGAGGCATTGGAAGAAGACATAGCCACCTGTGTCGAAACCCGTCAGCCAGTACATGCTCTCCTGGGCAAAGACCAACATGGCTTCGAACCCGGTCTCAGCAAGTTCCACACGCAGCCGATCCTGCCGCGCAAGATGTTCGCTACGGGGAAACGGCAAGTTGGGCTCCGCAATCATGACCACAGACATGTCCTTTGCCATCGCTGCCCAAAGGCGGCTGTTGCATCACCCTATTGTTTGGTATACCACTCGTCAACCATTGGAATACATATTTTCAAAATCAGCGAAATCAGGCCCGCGAACCGGACTCCGGCACCACCGGCACATGGATGACAAGAGGCAGCTCATGTGGCACCAGACAAAAGACCAACGCCGCGTGTAGACGGGAGGAAATAACAAGAATGCTAATGGAAACGGACAAGCGGCTTGCGCTGCAAGCCTACGAGCAGATCCTCAATCTGATCATGTCGGGCATGACACCACCGGGAACGATGATCACGGAGCGTCGCCTTGCCGAGACCCTCAACATGTCTCGCACGCCAATTCGCGATGCACTTCTCATGCTCGAAGGTGAAGGCCTGCTCATCCGTCAAGGCAGCCGTGGGCTTCAGGTCAAGCAGATGCGTATCGAAGACTACATGGATGCGTTGCAGATCCGCCTGTTGCTGGAGCCGGAAGCAGCGCGTCTTGCCGCCGGAAACATGCCCGTCGAATTGCTCGACAGCCTCGGCGAAACGCTGCAAATGCTGGTGGAAGATGGCCGCTTGGGGCAAAGCAAACCGGACAGAAGCGCAGTTCGCGATGTCGACGATCGGCTGCATGGCGGCATAGGAGATGCAGCCGGCAATCCTCAACTTGCGCAGATCATCCGCACATTGCGGCGACAGACGCAGATATTCGACCTCAGGAGCGTGCCGGAACGCTTCGAAGCGACCTGCCAGGAGCATTTGGACATCATCGGGGCCTTGCGTGATGGCCGGGGAGAAGAGGCCGCGCAAGCCATGCGGCAGCACCTTGGGCACGTGAAAGACAGCATTATCAAGAGATTGACCCGCACATGAGCATTCGGTCGCATGGCGACGCCCATCAATATCCTGATACCGATATCCGGGCGCCGGTCGATATCGGCCTGGCCGAACGCCTGTTTGATGAGTTGCGGCGACGCACGTCGAGAGATCGGGGGATCACGCGCGCATCCTATGGGCTCGGCGAGCAGATCGCCCATGACATGGTGCGGCGCGAAGCAAGAAAACTGGGACTGGACGTTACCACTGATGCGGCCGGCAACCTCTACATGACAATGAAGGGCCGCGAGGCCGGGCCGGCGATCTTCATCGGCTCTCATCTCGATTCCGTGCCCATGGGTGGCAATTTCGACGGAGCGGCCGGCGTATTGCTGGGGCTTTCGGTGCTCTCGGGCTATGTCGGTGCCCGCATCCGCCCAACGCGAGATATCACCGTCATGGCGATCCGGGCCGAGGAAAGCACCTGGTTCGGCGCATCCTATATCGGCAGCCGCGCAGCCTTCGGGCTGCTGAGCGCCGAGGAGCTGGATCACGTCAAGCGATCCTCCGATCAGATCCCGCTCGGCGCGGCGATCGATGCAGCCGGCGGTGACACCGCCGCACTTCGCGCCGGCGACGTGTTTCTTGACACCACAAAAATCGCATTGTTCATCGAGCCGCATATCGAGCAAGGTCCCGTTCTGGTAGAGCGCCGTTTGCCTGTTGGCATTGTTACCGGCATTCGCGGCTCCTTCCGCTACCGCGAGGCGCGATGTGTCGGAACCTATGCGCATTCGGGCGCAACGCCGCGCGAATATCGACAGGATGCGGTCCGCGCCGCCGCCGCTCTCGTCGTCGAACTGGACGCCGCCTGGGCACAGCTTTCACGGGAAGGCGCCGATCTCGTCGTCACCTTCGGTCAATTCTCCACCGATCCGGCCGAGGCCGCATTCAGCAAGATCGCCGGCCATCTCAGCTTTTCGCTGGATGTTCGTAGCGAGGAGCCGCAGACACTTGATCGCATGAAAACGATCGTATCCGGCATAACAGCCAAGATCGAAGCTGAGCATGGAGTGCGCTTCGAACTCGGACGTCTCACAGCAAGCACGCCCGCCAGGATGGATAAGGATCTCGTCAACGCATTAAGCGATCTTGCGCAGAAGCTCGACATAGAAACGCAAACCATGGCATGCGGCGCGGGTCATGACGCAGCCGTCTTCGCCGCCGCCGGCGTTGCAACGGGCATGGTGTTCATCCGCAACGCCCATGGAAGTCACAATCCCCACGAGCAGATGGAGATGGCCGATTTTGCCGAGGCAGCACGCCTCATCTCGGCCCTATGTCTCGATCTGCCACTGAAGCTGTTATCGCAAGGGGCGGCGGCAATCGCTTGATGCCGTGTCTTTGCATCAAGATCCAGAAAACCCCGGACATCTTCTGAAACGCGATCTGCACGTCATCGATACGAAGAGATCGAAAATGAGGAACGAAGCATGGCGGAACGCCTTCTCTATCTCGGCAACGGACGCAAGTTCCAGTCGATTGCCAAACTGGATGACCGGTTCGAGACCTGGGGCCTGAAGGTCGACAGATATTGGGCTTATGATGGCCAGTTCCCGGGCTCGCTGAAGGGTTACGACGGCATCTTTCTGTCCGGCAGCCCGCATGGTGCCTATGAGGACGTGCCCTTCATTCTGCGCGAACATGATCTGATCCGGGAGGCCGCGGAGCTCGCAATTCCGATGCTCGGCATCTGCTTCGGCAGCCAGATTCTCGCTTCGGCCCTTTGCGGCCGCGATCAGGTCTTCCGCCGGAGCACCTGCGAAATCGGCTACAAGACCCTGCCGTTAACAGCAGCAGCCGGCGCCGACAGGCTTTGCCAGGACCTGACGGACGAACTCCGCATGTTCGTTTGGCACAATGACGAGGTACGGGCCGATCACCCGGATATGACGATCCTTGCTCATTCGGACGACTGCCCCAACCAGATCTGGCGATATCGCGATGCTGAGATCTGGGGCATTCAGGGCCATCCTGAGATAACACGCACGCAGGCCCCAATCTGGTTTGAGGAAAACCGCGCTCGCATGGAAGCCGATGGTGCCGATATCGAGATCTTGAAGGCCCAGGCCGATGAGGCCGCAGAAGCCAAGACCATGCTCACCCGCTTCGCCGAACTGGTTCAGAACGGCTGAGATATGCAACGATCGATACAAGGAAACCCGGCCATGGCGACGCCTGACTATTGGTTTGAACGAGAGGAATTTCTCGCACGCCTGCATCGCGTCCAACAGGCTCTGCGAGAGAAGGGACTGGACGGCCTGATCGCCTTCCTGCCGGAAACCGTAACCTGGGTCACCGGCTATTTCACCCGCGCCTACAGCACGCTTCAGTTCGCCATCATTCCGGCGGAAGGCGCGCCAACCCTGTTCTGCCGTGATGTCGAGGAATATTATCTCGACGCAACCTGCGTTTTTTCCGACCGGATCATGTGGTCCGACAGCGACGATCGCATGAAGGTCGCGGCCGAGGCAATTGCGAGCCGCATCGGAAGATCTGCGAGACTTGGTATCGAACTTTCGGCTTGGCCACTCTCAGCCGGTCGCTATGAATATCTGAAATCCGCGCTGCCGCATGTCGAATGGAAAGACGAGAGCGATCTGACGCCGCGTATGCGGCTCATCAAATCGCCCGCTGAAATCGCCTATCAACGCCGCGCTGCCCGCGCCGCCGAAGCCGGTATGCAGGCTGCAATCGACAGTGCCGGTGCAGGCATCAGCGAGCGCGAGATGGCAGCCGAGATCTGCGCGGCAATGATCCGCGCCGGCAGCGATCTGCCGGGTCCGGGCGTCATGTCCTCCGGTGAACGCGCCTTTCATCTTCATGGCGGATATTCCGACCGTGTGTTGGAACCTGGCGATATCGTCCAGATCGAAACCACACCAAATGTGAGGCATTATCACGCGCGTTTCATGCGGCCGATCAGGATTGGCCCGGCTCGGGATGACGATCAGCATGTCGTCGAGCTGTTGACCAGCATTCAAGACGCTGCTCTTCGCGAGGTGCGGCCGGGTGTTTCGGCAAGCGTGCCCGACGCGATTTATCGTAATGGGGTGTTGTCTGCGGGGCTGCGTGAAACCTATACCAACAAGACCTTCTATTCAGTTGGTCTTCTGTTGCAGCCGAATGGCGGCGAACCGCTGGAGGCCGCTCCCAGCAGCGCTTGGACATTCGAGCCTGGGCAGACCTTTCATACCTATGTGCTGGCTCGCGGCTTCGGCATGTCCGAGACGATTGTCATCACAGACAACGGCTATGAGAGGCTCACTAATTTTCCGAGACAGCTATTCGTAAAATAGGGTTGGACGATGAGCGATCGCCATCGGCTTAGCGCCGAGATCAAACCTTGTCTGCTGCGGCTCCCTGGCACGCACCATCGCCGACCGAGCTCTCTCATTCACGTATTCCGCCAGAATTGGAGCAGGAGATGCCGCTAATCACATCCGACACGAAAGGCGTTTTCGTCATCGCCGTCACGCCCTTCGAGGAGAACGGCGCGATCGATCATGCCAGCATCGATCGCATGATCGACTTCTATTATGACAAGGGTGCCGATGGCCTGACGATCCTCGGTATGATGGGCGAGGCCCCGAAGTTGACGCAAAATGAGGCGATCGACGTCACCCGACAGGCGCTCCGCTGCTCTGACGGCAAGCCCGTGATCGTCGGCGTTTCCGCTCCCGGCCTTGCCGCCATCCACGAGTTGACCAAAGCGGTCATGGATATGGGCGCTGCCGGCGTGATGGTTGCACCACCGTCATCACTCAAGACCGACGATCAGATCGTGGCCTATTATCGAAACGTGGTCGAAACCATTGGCACCGAGGTACCAATGGTGCTGCAGGATTTCCCGCTTTCCACGGGCGTACAGATTGCGTCGAGAACGCTCAGGACGATTTTCGAAGCACATCCGAGCATCGTCATGCTGAAGCACGAAGACTGGCCCGGTCTGCAGAAGATCACAGATCTGCGCGATGACGAAGCGAAGGGATGCCGCCGCGTCTCGATTCTGTGCGGCAATGGCGGCATGTTCCTGACTGAGGAACTGCGCCGCGGCGCCGACGGTGCGATGACCGGCTTTGGCTACCCCGAAATGATGGTCGATGTTTACCGTCTCAATGCAGAGGGAAAGCTGGAAGCGGCGCAGGACCTGTTCGATGCCTATCTACCGCTGATGCGCTACGAACAGCAACCGGGCCTGGGGCTTGCCGTCCGAAAATATGTGCTCGCTAAACGTGGCGCCATCGCCAGTGCTGCCCAGCGCCGGCCCGCCGCCGCCCTCAATGCCGCCTCTGTCCAGGAAGTGGAACGTCTCATGGCGCGCCAGCAGCACAAGCTTGAGGAACTGAACTGATGGATCTGCAGATTTCAGGCAAGAAAGCCTTAGTTCTCGGGGCAAGCCGCGGTCTTGGCGCTGCGATTGCGCATGGACTGGCAGCAGAGGGCGTCGATGTGCTCGCAGCAGCCCGCACGACGCAAAGCGGCGAAACCTCCCCCTCCATCACGCGCATGGCGGTCGATCTGACCGATCCCTCCTCGGTCGCGGTGCTCAAGGAACGACTGCGCCTGCAAGGTGGCGTCGATATTCTTGTCAATAATTCCGGGGGACCGAAAGCCGGCCCTGCCATCAACCAGCCACGGCAAAGCTGGCTCTCCGCCTTCGATGCCATGGCCGCCTCGATCTTCGAGATCACCGACGCAGTTCTGGAAGGAATGATCGCCCGAAAATGGGGCCGGATCATCACCATCGGTTCATCGGGTGTCCAGCAGCCTATTCCGAACCTCGCTTTGTCGAACGGCGTCCGGGCCGCTGTTGCCGGCTGGTCGAAGACGCTTGCCGGCGAAGTGGCAGGTCACGGCATCACCGTCAACATGATCTTGCCAGGACGCATCGATACCGACCGGGTACGCGAACTCGACCATCTGCAGGCGGAAAAGAACGAGAAGTCTCTCGATGCCGTGCGGGAAGCGTCGCGGAAAACGATTCCCGCAGGTCGCTACGGCAGACCGGAAGAATTCGCCGCCGTTGCCGTTTTCCTGGCCAGCGAACAGGCGAGCTATGTCACCGGTTCGCAGATCCGCGTCGACGGAGGAATGATCAGGGGTCACTAGAATAGAATTTGAAAGGCCCTGTTCCGATCCCCATAGGGTGTCCCTACTTCTCTGTCGGAGGCCGCGATACAATCTGAATGGATTCCGATCTAGTGAGTTGCAACGAGGTGACCCTTAGGTCCGTACCCTAAGGGCGGCTTCCACCCTGTCGGCGCCGCGTGTCACGGCGTAGGCGATCACCATGTAGACAACAACGGCGATCAGGAAGGCCTCGAGGTAGTAGAAGTTCAACGCGGCGGTCAACTGCGACTGCGCGAAGATATCGACGACCTCGATGGCGAACCCAAGGGACAGCGCCTTCATGATGACCATGATCGAGTTCGCGAGATCCGGGATGGCTGCCACGATGACCTGGGGCAACATAACCCGGCGGAATAGCTGGCTCTTCTTGTAGCCCAACGAGTAGGCCGCATCTGCCTGACCTTTGTCGAATGAATTCAGGGCGCCCTTCACGACTTCCGCCTGGAAAGCGGCGACGCAAAGAGTTAGGGCGACAACGAGCGTGACCCAGTTCGGCGTCGAGTGACCGTTGTAGTCCACGCCGACCAGCGAGCTCAGGAACTGCAGCGCCGGTGGAAGGCCGTAGTAGGCGAGAAAGATCACGATGACCATCGGAACGCCCTTGAAGACGACCTTGTACGCGACGACCAGTTCCCGCAGAACGGGAATCCGCCGATACTCCACCATCGCAAACAGGCTGCCGACGATCGTGGAGAGGACGAAGATCGCGAGCGCCATGGCGAGCGTCACGGGAACCGCGCCAAGGATGTCCCAGAGATCCGGGAGAAGGACTTCGGAATCGAACATGTGAGACCTCCTATTCGATCAGACGCTTGCCATCATGGTGGCTTTGGCGGGCGCGGTGTTGGGCGCGAACTTGGAGTTTCGCTTCTCGAAGAGCCGAACGACGAGCCATGCCACCAGGCAGAGCAGCGAATAGATCACCGCCAGCACGAGGTAGGTCTCGAACTGATACTGGTTGTAGTCCCGCTCCATGACCAGATGCGCCGTTGCCATCACGTCAGCGGCGCCGATGTACATGACGAGCGCGACGTTATGGATTAGGTAAATGATGGAGTTGCCGTAACCCGGCAGGGCGATGTGCACCGCCTGTGGTCCGACGACACGGAGGAGTTTCTGACGAAACGTATATCCGAGACTGTCGGCCGCATCGTGCTGCCCGCGCTCCACGGCAAGGTAGGCCGGCCGTAGAACCTCGGACAGGTAGCCCCCGTGATAGAGGCTGAGGCCGACCATGGCGGCAACGTTCGGGGATATGAAGTCCTCGACTTCGAACAGGCCGACCACCAATGGAAGCCCGTAGAAGGCCACGAACAACTGGAGGACGACCGGAACGCTCCGGGCATAGGACACGTAGAGATCGGCCAGCTGGCTGACCACGGGCACCCTGCGAACCCGGAGCGTCGTTGCGATCAAAGCCAGGCAGAAGCCGACGATCATGGCTGTAAACGTGATCGCGAGCGTCAGCGGCAATGCCTTGAGCAGCTCGGGGATCATTATGGAAAGGTCCACCTTGGAACACTCCTTCTTGCGATTTCAGCCTTGATCGTCAGTTCGCGGCGAGGCGTTACTTCATATACGTCGTGATGTCCTCGCCGAACCATTTCTGCGAAAGCTTGGCGAGCGTGCCATCGGCCTTGAGCTCCTTCAGAGCCTTGTCGATGCCATCGGAAAGGGCCTGGTTCTCCTCGGAGCGGTGGATCAGGATGAAGGTGTTGTTGATCGCGACCGGCTCACTCGCCTTGATGTCGAGCTTCTGCTGGTCGATGACGGTCTGCTCGCCGAGGTTCGACGGCAGTACGAGGGCGTCGTACTTGCCGTTCTCGACTTCCTTCAGGCGGTCCGGATACGGAACGCCGGCGCTCGATGCTGTGATCTCGATCTTGGTGTCGGGGTTCTTTTCCTGCCACGCCGTGGCGAACTTGTAGATGCCGCCGCCGGCCGTGACGGGCACGATCTTCTTGCCGACCAGATCCTTCATCTCCTTGATACCGCTGTCCTTGCGGCTGTAGATCTTGATCAGGCTGGCGCCGATCGGGCTCTCCGGAATGAGGAACTGCTTTTCGCGCGCGGGCGCCCGATAATAGCCGCCGGTCGCGATGTCGTACTTTCCGGTGGCAAGGCCGGTTTCCTGCGCGATATCGGCGGCGCCTTCCATCACGAACTTGTACTGCGGCAGCTTGGCGTTGATCGCCTTCAGGACGTCGGGTTCGTAGCCTTGTGGCTCTACGCCGATCGCGCCCCACGACAGCGGCTTGGATTCGGCGGCCGTCGCGATCTTGATCGTGCGGACGTCTTCGGCATGGGATACGCCGGCGGTTGCCAGGGCGAAGGCGACGCAGGCTACGGCAAGGCCGAAGCCACGGCGAGAGGTTGAGCTGATGGAAGACATGTCAGGCATCCTTTCTCTACTGGAGGGAGTGTTCGGAACTGAGGAATTGGACGAGGCGCGGATTGGGAGGCGTGTCGAAAATCTCGGTCGGGGTGCCTTCGGCGGCTACGACGCCCCGGTCCATGAAGACGATGCGGTTGGAGATGTTCTTTGCGAACTGCATCTCGTGGGTGACGAGCAGCGAGGTGATCCCCGACGACGTGACGTCTTTGATCACCTTCAGAACCTCGCCGACGAGCTCTGGATCGAGCGACGACGTCGGTTCGTCGAAGAGCATCACGTCCGGCCTGACCGCCAGTGCACGCGCGATACCGGTCCGCTGGAGCTGGCCGCCCGAGAGCTGGGAAGGATAGTTGTCCAGCTTGTCGGAGAGGCCTACCCGGTCAAGTTCGCGCCGGGCGATCTCGCGGGCCTCGTCCTTCGACTTGCGCTGGACGACGACAAGGGGATCCATCACGTTCTGAATGACCGTCATGTTCTTGAAGACGTTGAACTGCTGGAAGACCATGGCCGTCCGGAGCCGGATCGCCTGGATCGCGTTCTTGTCTGGGCGTTGGAAGTCCATCTTGATCTGATCGAACGCGATGGTCCCGGACGCGGGCTTGGCGAGGTGGTTGATGCACTTCAGCAGCGTCGTCTTGCCGGTCCCGCTCGGACCGATAATCGACACCACGTCGCCGCGCTGCACCGAGAGATCGACGCCGTTCAGGATCTGCGTACTTCCGTAGGACAGCTTTAGGTTCTTGATCTCAAGCATTTCAGGTCGGTGTCCTTTCGGAGGATAGTTCGGGAAGCATTTCGCTCTCGTCGCCGGCCCATTCGTCTCCAAGGAGCTCGGGCGTGTCGAAGGCCTTGAGGTTTTCGAAATGACGCTCGCGGTCAGCGACAAACAGCGCACGGACAATGCCGCGCGCCAGTCTATCGGCGCCTTCGCTGATCGCGGGAATGTCGCCGGTCAGCTTGCCGTGGCTCAGCGTGGCAGGGAAATTGAAGCAGTGGATCCTCGCCAGTGCAGGACATGCGCCGGGCTCCGTTTCGAGGAACTCGAATGCGTCGCCAAGGTCGGGCGAGGCTTCGAACTCGCCGTTGCGCATGTCTGTGGGCGTCGGAAAGCGATCCCGCCAAAGACGGATGTGAGGCGCGACTGCGGCGAGTTCCGGCCGGTTGGTCAGCTCGATCTTGAAGCCGGTACCGAAGATCAGGAAGTCTGTGGGATGGCGACCCTTCGGCGTGACCACCACAAGGTGATCGCCCTCCTGTTCCAGCGACGTGATCGGACTTTCCAGATGGAGGTGGGCCTGCGGGAACGCGCTGACGCGCAGGACGCTCGGCCGTGGTGGCGGCGTCTGCTGGCCCATGGCGTAGCTCAGGAACCGCCACTTCCACTCGTCGGGAAGGCCTGCGAACCCATGCACCACGCCCTGGCTACCGATGCCGGTGAACTTGTTGATGCGGGGCAGTTCCTTGCGGCGCACGAACATGTCGAGGCGAGCCGCTCCGGCCTCGAGAGCGGTCGCTGCGTTGTCCATTGCGGACGCGCCTGCGCCTATAACGCCGATGCGTTTGCCTTTCAGCCCAGCGAAATCGACCTGGTCGGCGGTGTGAGCCCAGAACTTCCGATCGATGCCGTCGGCGATGGGTGGCACGTAGGGACCACCTAGGCCGTCACGGCCCGTCGCCAACACCACGTGTCGGGCAACGACGGTTTCGGTCCGGCCGTCCTGACTGCAGAGCAGATCGAACATGCCGTCTCTGCGCGGGAGGACGGCGTCGACGGAGATGCCGTTGCGCACCGGAAGGTCAAGGACCCTACGGTACCAGACAAGGTAGTCCATCCAGACCTCGCGCGGCGCCCGGTCGAGAGCGACCCACGCGTCGCTGCCGTAGCGAGCCTCGTAATAGGCGCGGAAAGTGAGGGCCGGGAGCCCCATGGCCGGTCCGGTCAACTGCTTGGGAGAGCGGAGGGTGCGCATCCGGGCGAAGGTGATCCACGGCCCCTCGTGTCCGGCGGGCGCCTTGTCGAGGACGACGTGGTTGGCGACGCCGAGCCTCTTCAGCATGCCCGAAGCGACGAGCCCGGCCATGCCGCCGCCGATGATCACGACGTCGACAACCGGGCGGCCATCGACGACGCGGAGCGGAACCCAGGATTTGGCCGGCAGCTCCAGCCAGGCGAGATCCTGTTTCAGGCGCGCCTCGAGGGCGTCGAGTCCTTGAGGGACGGAGGACAGGTCGCTCATGTCGGAATTCCTTCAGGCAGCGGGGTCTGTCCATACACGGTGTCGGCCAAGGCCTCGACACCGCCCGATTCATGCAGCCGGCAGCCAGGCATCGCCAGCGCCACCGCACGGGCGGCATCGATTATGGCGGTGACGGCCGGGGTCATCGGCGATGCAGCAGGCGAGATCGCGCCGAACAGGAATGGGATGTTGTGGTCGAGCACGCGCATTACGGTGCCTTCGAGGGGCACGCCGACGATGGTCGCGGGCTCGACGATGGCAACTCCCAGTCCGGCGCGGACCATCGTAAGGGCCGTGATCGAAGCGTTGACGTCGATCATCTGTTGCGGGACAACGCCCGCCTTTTCCAGAGCCTCGTCGATGCGATGCCTCAGGCGATACGGGTTCGCCAAAGTGATGATGCGGCGGTCGGCGAGATCGGCGAGACGAACGACGTCGTCGCTGGCAAGCGGATCGTCCGCAGCGAGGGCGACGACGCAAGGCGCGTCGGCGACCCAGTGGACGTCGAGGCCGGGATGTTCCAGCGGCAGGCTCGAAATGCCGAAGTCCGCAGAGCGGGCGAGCACGGCCTGGACGACGTTTTCGGCTGCGAGCGCCTGTACGTGAAGATGGCGCGGGATCAGCCCAGGCGCCACCGCCGCGATCGCTTGAGGCAAGACGCCCGTCGCGAGCGATGGCGTCGCCGCGATCGTCAGCGAGGCCGGCTCGTCGAGCCCGATGGCGTTCGCGCGCTCCCTGATGTGGGAGAGGCTCGAGAGATGCCGCTCGACTTCGGCATGGAACAAGAGACCCCGCGCCGTCGGCGCGATGCGGGGGCCACTCCTGTGCAGAAGAGCATAGCCGATGTCCGCTTCCAGATCCTGTATCAACCGGGTGACCGCCGGCTGAGATCGCCCGAGCAGGCGTGCGGCGCCCGTCACGCTTCCTGCGGACATGACGGCTGCAAATGCTTCGAGCTGACGAATATCAAAAGAGTTAGAATGCATAATCGACATGGAACACTCTCCTTCATGTCAGTAAAGCATGACAATTCTCAATTGGCGATCGTCATTAGATAATAATTCTGCATCCTTTGCACATAATCATTCGCGATTGACATGATGAGGTGCCGCGCCTACCTAGATTGAATGCCTGCCGAGTGACCAAGGAGCCCGTTTTGAACATCATCGAAACCCTCGTCTCCGCGAAGCCGGGCTCCGCGCTCGCCAACGCCATGGAGAAACGCGCGGAAATCCTGCGCCTAAGCCAGGCGGCACATGACGCCGTGCTGCTGCCGCGCGATCCCGGTGGATTGTCGCACGGTCTCAGGGCCGCGCTTGCTGCCCGCATGGCGCGGCACAATGGCAACGAAGCGCTTGCCGCTCATTACGACACCCTCGTTGATCGCGCGGGCGAACCCGACACGGTTCTACTGGCCACGCCCGGCACGAACGTCTCCGACCCGCGTACCGCGGAAATCGTCCGTCATGCCGACATGCTGACCGTCGCGCCACGCGAGGCGACACGCGGCAATATCGAGGCTTTGCGCGAAGTCGGAGTGACCGACGCCGATATCGTCCGGCTCTCAGAGCTGGCCGCCTTCGTCAATTACCAGGTGCGCGTGATCGCCGGCATGACCCTTATTGGAGGAATGAAATGAGCGAGGTCGTCCACACCTTCACCACGACGGTCCCGCGCTGGAACCCTTACGTCGTCCCCGTCGATCTCGAGACTGCTACCGAAGAACAGCGGTCGGCCATGCAGGCGACGCCATCCAACAAGGGCATCTCGCCCTATGTCCTCACGCTGGCGCACGATCCCGAATCCCTCGCAGTCCGCTCGCCGTTGTTCAACCTGATTATGTACGGGAAGGACGGACTGGCTTCGAGCGAGCGCGAGCTGGGCGCCGTCGCTGCGTCCGTCGTCAACCGTTGCGTCTACTGCGCCGCCGTGCACGCCTCCCGCTTCACAAACCAGACGAAGCGGGACGACGTCATCGAAGCGGTGTTCACAGATGGTCTCAACGCGGCGCTCGACGAGCACCTGCAGGCGATCTTCGACTTCTCGGCACGGCTGTCGACGACGCCCCCGGAGGCCACAGCGGCCGACGCGCAGGGCCTTGGCGACGTCGGTCTCGACGAGCTGGAACGTCTCGATCTTGTCCTTTCCGCCGCAATCTTCGGCTGGGCGAACCGCCTGATGCACACACTCGGCGAGCCGGTGAAGGACTAGGATGGTCAGGTGTTCGCATTTCGCAACCCCATTCAATTGCCTCTGACAAACATTCAATTTACAGCCACTTCATTTGCGGATATATATTGTCCTTAATAAAGAGCGTCGGCGCTCGGCCGGCATCGAGTGAGCCAGAATGATCCTCAAAAGTCAGGTCGAATGGGCGCTGCATTGCTGCGCCATTCTCGCAGGTCTGCCGCCAGGGCGGTATCTTTCCACGAAAGCCCTGGCCGAACTCCATGGCCTGCCGAAGGAATATCTTTCCAAGGCGCTGCAAAGCCTGTCGCAAGCATCGTTGGTCGAAACGACGCTTGGGCCGAGCGGCGGCTATCGTCTGGCAAGGTCACCTTCGGAGATCAACTTTCTCGATATCGTCGAGGCGGTGGAAGGGAAGTCGCGCACCTTCACCTGCTCCAATATCCGGGCAAACAATCCCTGCCGTCCGAAAGATTTCTGCGACAGCAAGCCCTGCTCGGTTGCTCGCATCATGTGGCAGGCCGACGAGGCCTGGCGCAACACGTTGAAGAGCGTTAGCCTCGCAGACCTCGTCGACACGCTATCGGAAGACGTCCCGGCCGACATCTGGAAAAACACCTTCGAGTGGGTTTTGCAGCGCGCCGGGTAAGAAATCCGTGGTGTGTTTCAACGGCCGAAGATCATTCGCATCGCCTTCAGGATCGTCAGCGCGCGCCGCTCCCGCTCATGCGGCAACGCGTGGTCCGACAGATGCCCGGTGTACAGCGAAAGATGGGCGGCGATCTCCTCGGCAAGAGCGGGGCGCGCCGCAAACAACGGTTCGAAGGCCGGCTGGCCAATGTCGTAGACCACCACCCGCGTCAGCGCCTCCAGCGTGAAGGCCTCCTCCATACCGGCCAACAGGCCGGTTTCGCCGAAGAAGTCTCCGGGCGAAAGCCGCTTCAGCTCCCGTCCCTCCTCGCGCATCGTCACGATCCCCGTGCGGATCATCATCAGCGACGGCAGCATCTGCCCCTTCTGCACGATGACATCGCCCTTGTGGAATTCGCGCGTGACGGTCGCGTCCGCCAGGCTCTCCTGTTCCTGCGGGGTCAGGCTTGAAAAGATCGGGATCGCCCGGATGAGATCGAGGGGCGCCACCTCCGGCGGCTTTGCCGCCTCCTCGGTCGGAAGTGCCGCCATCAGGGTGGCGGCGGCCGGCGGCATGGCAAGCAGCAATCCCGCCGATTTGCAGTGACGATAGAAGAGATCGATGACCTCGTTTCTCGCCCTGATGCGCACGGACGAGCTCGTCACGCGAAACTGCAGCTCGATCTCCAGCGCGGTCGCGTCCACGCCCTTCAGCGCCACAAGAGGCGGCGGCTCGCGAAGGATCGTGTTGCAGCCGGCAAGAACCGTGCACATCACATCCTCGACGATCGAAGGCATTCTGGTCGGGGCGACGCGGAACGTCATGGTGACGAGATGCGTCTCGTCGGGCTGGCTGACATTGGTGAGCGCAAGCTTGGCCAGCAGACTGTTCGGCAGGATGGCGATATTGTTGGCGCCGGTCAGGATGTGGGTGGAGCGCCATGTGCTGGCGATCACCCGCCCTTCAATTCCGTCGGCAAGCACGATCCAGTCGCCGAGCGAATAGGGACGGCCGATCGTCAGCGCAATGCCGGAGAAGACGTCGCCGAGCGTATTCTGCAAGGCAAGGCCGAGCACGATCGCTACGACGCCCGAGGTCGCGACCAACGTTCCGATCGGCACACCGAAGACGAAGGCGAGAACGGAAAGGGCGACGCAGAGATAGACCAGGCCGACGACAATATCTTGTAGCAGGCGAGCTTCGCGCGGGCGCCCCTCCAGCACCAGATAGATGCGCACGAAACCGATCACCGCCCATGAGAGATGCAGCCACCAGAGGGATTTGGCCAGGATGACGTTGAGCGAACGGGCATCGTCGGCGCCATAGCCCTCGAAGCTGTTGGGGGCGATGCCGCCGTTCAGCAGAATGGCGGTCATGACGCCGAAAAAGATGATCTGCACCACAAGCCGGGTATAGGCCGACGCACGCGGGATCAGATGCCAGACGAGGATCCCCGCAAGGCCGACGCCGATCAGCGAGGTAAGTGATGAATTGGCAAAGACATCGGGAAGCAATTGCAACATGGCGAGCTCCTCTCCTGCGCTTGAAAGAACGCCGCACCGGCCCAAAGCCAGTGCGGCGCGCTTTCAGCACTCACTTCTTGAGGGGATAGGTGAGCTCTTTCTGGCGGGTATCGACGACGAAGACGGCTAGCAGCTTGGCGGGCGCGGTCTTGCTTTCGTTGGCGCTGACGCCGTGGCGGTCGCCCGGCATCTCGGAGAAGCTTTCGCCGGCGTGGTAGACTTTCACCGGGCCGTCATTGACCTGGCTTTTGATCGCTCCTTCAAGAACCGTGGCATAGATGAAGGCCGAGCTCGGATGGGTATGACCCTCGGAAAAGCCGCCCGGCCCGTATTCAACGAGAATGCCCTTGATGCTCTTGCCGGGAACGTTCGGCAGTTCGTGCTCGTAGACGAGGCTGACTTTGGCGGCGTGGTTGTCGTCTGCCTTTGCGGCGCCTGCGGCGGCGAGCAGCATGCTGAGTGCGATAAGTTGCGTTCTGAACATCTCGATCTCCTTTTGGTGAATAGCATGTCAGGCGGCTGAACCGCCCGGCACGCGGGGTTACATCAAAGATTGCAGGTCACTTCGGCCGGCCTGCCTTGGCGAACCATTGCTCGAAGGTGATGTGGCCGAGGCGCGGATTGTTGTCGGAAACGAGCGAGCCATCATCCAGTTTGGCGCCGAAGTAGCGAGCCTCCGGATCTGCCTCGACCTTGCGGGCATCGCCCATTGCTTTCAGGTAGCGGGCAACAAGCTCATTCAGCCGGACGCGCTCCGGCCCTGAGATCTCCACAATGCCATTGATCGGCTCGGCCGTCGCAACGGCGGCCATGTTGTCAGCCACATCGTCCGAGGCGATCGGCTGGACGTAGGCCGGCGACAGATGCACCGTGTCTCCGATCGTGCCGGACTGGGCGATGCCGCTGAGGAATTCCATGAACTGTGTCGAGTGGACGATCGTATAGGGAATGCCGGCCCCCCGGATGATCTTTTCCTGAGCGACCTTGGCGCGCATGTAGCCGCTGTCAGGTATGCGATCGACGCCGACGATGGAAAGCGCGATGTGATGCTTGACGCCGGCGATCTTCTCGGCGGCAAGCAGGTTGCGGCCCGAGGTCTCGAAGAATTCGAGCACGGCCTTGTCCTCGAAGGACGGCGAGTTTGCGAGGTCGATGACGACAGAGGCGCCAGCGAGTGCTTCGGCTAGTCCCTCGCCGGTGATCGTATTGACGCCGGTGTTTGGAGCGGCGGCAATGACTTCATGACCTTGTTTGCTAAGGCGGTCGGCTGTCTTTGAACCGATCAGGCCGGTTCCGCCAATGATGACGATTTTCATAAGCTTCTCCATTCGCGGCCGCTCAGCGCGCGCCGCATTGTCCATTCGTTTCTGGATGGTGGTTGTGGTTCAGGCCGCGTATGTCTTATCGGCCGACAAGCGTCAGTAGTCCCAGAAGGCCGGTACCCAGCGAAAGGCGTCGCCATCGACCGCCACCCGGCCGACGGAGGGGAATGGCAGGTGAGTGGCCACCAGCTGTTCGCCGGTCGCCGCCAGCTCCGTCAAAAGACGGACCCGAACACGAGCCGCCTCTTCGGGGTCGTGTTCGAAACCGTTGTGCCAGTCGGGGTGGTCGAACCCGACCGTAAACACGGCATCGCCGGCGAAGGTCAGTCGATCGCCGCCGGACGCCAGGCGGACCACGCTGTGCCCAGGGGTGTGGCCGCCGGTGCGACGGACGATCACACCCGGCGCAACCTCGTATTCCTCATCGAACAACCGCAGTTGGCTGCGGTATTCTTCCGCAAACCGCTTGGCGGCCGCCCGAAGCGCGTCCGGGAACCCTGGCGGCATGGAGACGTAGGTGAAGTCGGGCGCCTCCCAGAATTTGACCTCGGCGGCCGCCACATGGATCCTCAAGTCCGGACGCAGCCGCTCCTTCACGCCGTCGACGAGCAGCCCGCCGACGTGGTCCATGTGCATGTGGGTAAGCACCACGTCGGTCACGGCCGCAAGATCGATGCCGGCGGCCTCCAGTCGCTTGATCAACTGTCCGGCCCGCGGCAAATTCAGGTTCGGGTCCAATCCTAGTCCAGCGTCGATGAGTATGGTCTGCCCGCCGCTGTGCACTACGACCACGTTCAGCGACCAGTCGAAAGCGTCCTGCGGCAGGAACATGTCGTTCAGCCACGCCGCCCGGACGGTCGGGTCGGCGTTGTGTGCCAACATCGTGGTGGGGAGCGGCAGCACTCCATCGCTGATCACCAGCACCTCAATTTCGCCGACGCGCACCGCGTAGCGTGATGGAACCAGCTCGTCCTTGGCCGGCTTACGGGGATGGGAGATGTTGTCTACGGTCATGTCTGTCTCCTGTGGAACACGGTCTTGGAACCGAGCAAGCCGGTTCCACCGATAATGACGGTTTTCATGAGATGTCTTCGCAGCCACCCGTGCGGACACGCATCGTTTGATGGGTGCTCGGGGCGACAGGATTAGTTCAGGCCGGCCTTGTCGAGGCCGTAGGCCTTGTCGGCCGAGCCCGGTACCGCCTTGAAGGCGATGCTGGCACGGTTCCAGGCATTGATCGCCATCACGAGGAAAGTGAGATCGGAAATCTCCTTCTCCGAAAGCTGTCCGCGCACGCGCTCATAGATTTCGTCGGACACGCCGCCTTCCGGCAGCTTCGTCAGCGCTTCAGTCCATGCAAGAGCCGCGCGCTCGCGGGGCACGAACAGATTGGATTCGCGCCAGATAGCGATGTGGTAGAGGCGCAATTCGGTCTCGCCGTGAATCTTGGCTTCCTTGACATGCATGTCGAGGCAGAAGGCGCAGCCGTTGATCTGCGAAGCGCGGATCTGCACGAGGTCGTGGACCTTGTCTTCGATCACGCTGTTCTTCAGCGCCATGCTGAACTCCATGAATTTCTTGAACAATTCTGGCGACTGCTGGGCATAATTCAAACGCTGGGTCATCGTCTCTCTCCTATTAAGGATATTGATCATCCTCATGGATATAAAATATCCTTAATTGCTGGACTGTAAAGTCCTCCCGGCCTATGCTGCGTGCATAAGGCTTATGTCCAAAAGTATGGGGGACAGCGAAATGGATATCGTTTCGGCGTTGCGGACATTTCTGCGGGTAACGGAAACCGGCTCGTTTTCCGCGGCCGCCACCGATCTCAATCTGACGCAGCCGGCGGTATCGCGGCAGGTTGCGGCGCTGGAAAGCCACTTCAATACGAGGCTCCTGCACCGCACGACCAACGGCCTGTCGCCGACGGCTGAAGGCGAGCGCGTGCTGCCGATCGCGCTGCAGATCTTGGGCAATGTCGACGATCTCGGCGACGCCCTATGCCCTGACGGCACGCGCACATCAGGCAAGGTGAAGCTCGCCCTGCCCGCTCCCCTCGGCCTTCTCCTCAGCGACCGGCTGGTGAAACTGCTCAGCGCGCACCCGAACCTGTCGCTCGAACTCGCCTTCCGGGAGCAGGCCTCCGATCTCATCGAAGAGGGCATCGATCTCGAAGTGCGCATCGGCGCGGTGGCCGACAGCAGCCTCATCTGCCGCCGCGTCGGCTGGACGACGGCATTCCTCGTCGCCGCCCCGTCCTACGTCGCTCGCCGCTCTCCGCCGAAGGTCCCCGCCGATATCCCGGCCCATGACTGCATCTGCTACACCAGGGGCAGCCACCGCCGCACCTGGCTTTTCTCCGATGGATCCGAGGATATCGCCGTGCCGATATCGCCGCGGCTGGTGGCGGACAATGCCCTTTCCATCCACCGCGCCGCCCTTGCGGGCGCCGGCCTTGCCGTCCTTTCCCACATCATCGCCGTGCCTGACATATCCGCCGGCCGGCTGATCCATTTGATGGAGGATTTCCCCCCGGCAAGGCTGCCGATCTACGTCGTCTACCCCTCGCGCCGGAACATTCCCCAACGCGTCAAGATCGTCATCGATTTCCTGACCGCTCTCATCGATGCCGATCCCTCCATGTCAGAGCGAACCACCACGGTGCCCTGCGAGACGCCCCATAGGCCAGCGGCGAGGGCCGCTCCCAACCTGCTGTCATTGTAGGAATTTTCAGTTGTCAGCCTAACCGCATATCTGCAAGCCACAGTGCACACACGAACGTGGTTCCCTTTGTTGAAGCGCGCGAAGAAGCCTCGCAGCCTTGAGGGGACAAGAACCAACGACGCGATTATTTTATGACGTCTGCAACTAAATAGCCCCGAGTCTTGTAGACGATATCGGGTTACGCTTTCTGTTGTCGCTCGAATTCGACGGGTGGCTCGTGCCGGATTTGTTATTCATGCAAGCCGCAGGTCGACATATGAAACCCTTCCAGCTTTCCCACGAACGACGTCCGCTTGAAGGGCCCCGCCTTTAGCAATCGGATTTGGCAACGCAGCATCGTGAACCCATTTCGCATCGGATTGAATAAAACGCCCGGAGGTCAACTCCTGCAGCCGTTCGGATGTCTTGGGCGCCGGAAAATCCTTCCAGCGTACTTTTCCGGCTAGGGCTTCGTCGGTCGGGCTGAACGCCACCAATGCGGATCGATCCATCTTCTCGAGCGCGGCCACGCGTGTGGCATTGCGACTGCCGTGATGCCCAACCTTATAGAAAACAGTCCTGCGGATCAGATCATCGGCGGAAATTGCGGGGCGGCCGGCTTCGGCAGGAAAACTAACCGTCGACCAGCTGAGCCAATTTCCAACCTGCGCATCGGCAGCAAACAGAAGAACCCGACCGGTTTCGACAATCTCGAAGGCAAGCACCAGGCTGGTATTATTGGTCTTGCTGTCAAACTGTAATGCAAGGTCAAGCGAAGTCGTGAGCCAGTCGTAATCAATACGCCGCCAGGCTTGATCGTTGCCGGCGCCTGTCGTCGTGTCCGGCCCGAAATAGCGCTCCCATAAGAAGGAGGCCGTCGCAGCATCCGGCGGCCATTGACCTTGCCTCAGTGCTGACAATTGCGTCCCGACCATTCCATCAAACGGTGCGGCTGGATCGTCGTCAATCCTGAGCGTTCCGTCGTTAAGGTTTAGTCCATTGGCGACCGGCGCGACCGATGGCGCACCGGCACCGATGGCATAGGTTTCTGAAATGATGTCTTCAATACCGAGCAGCTTCGGATCGCGGGGAGGTCCGAGCACGTAGGCACGAATGCCGGGCACCTTTGGCAGCGGCGCGAGTGTACCGGGGTCAAGATGGCGGACGACAGGAGACATTCTTCTCGCATTCTCGCGCGCCATTCTCACCTTTTCGCCCTCGAGGCCAAAAACAAAGCCGAGCAGGGCATCAATACTGCTGGCGGTCTCGGACATGCCAGGCGCCCCTGCGAGGCGTAGCGCGCTGGTCGCGAGAGCCGAGGTGGCGTCCGCCTTGAACCGGTCAAGCTTCCGAGCGTCGGGATCACTCGGATTCTCGGCCCAACTGAACCAGACCTCGCCAACTTCGAGTCCAACAAACAGATCCGCCGCCTGCACGAACGCCGAGAGGTGATCCCAATGTTCATGAGTGATGACCAAGACGTCGAGCCGACCGTTGGTCTGGTCAATAACATCGGCGACGACGTCACGCATCTTAGCAGATCCATCGCTGGTAGCGCTGTGGATGCCGCAATCAATCAGGATCCAAAATGGCTTGCCGCCTGGGGCCGGCAGTTTGAGCAGCATACAATCACCCAAGCCCTGGCAATAGCAACGAACATCAATCGTGAGATTGCTCATCTTCGTCCCTCGATTGATGGATGATGGCAAACGGTTCGCGTTCGGCAAAATCATTGCCGGCAAAATACATGGAGCGCAGGGCGTCACCGGGATCGCCCATCCTGAAGTTGCGTTCGCGTCCGAGCCTGCTTGGGCTGACGATCGGCTTCAGGATGGCATATCGGACGCGTGGCCCATCTTCACCCAAGAGATCGATGATGAGTGTCGCGCCGCCTCGAAACCAGAATTTTTGCGACTGGTCTCCGGGGCCGCCAACAGTCACCGCTTCGGGCCGTCTTTGCCGGACGACGACGATGAGCTGCGCGCTAAGTTCACCATCCCTGCGAACCCTCTTCGCAACACGGACATTGTCCACCATGAAGGTCGTGTTGCTCGCATAGCCCTTGGCGGCGAGCGATGCAAAGTATGGCAGCTTGTATTGTAGTCCAAGCGCATCACAACTGGCTTGTGAGGTCAATGTTTTCATGATGCCCGCCCGCAGCATGTCACATCGCTGCTCGCTCACGGTGAATATTTTCTCACGCGAAAAGTGGGCGGTGACATCAATGTTCAACTGGGCAATGGTTGGGGCAAGCCACGGCGGCTGGGCACCCGCCCACTGGCGCCAGCACAATGTCTCGACCGACACCGTTCGCAAACTTCGGGGCAGGAGCTGGCGCCGCCGGAAGGCTTCGAGAAAGGCGACCCGATAGTCGTACCGGTCGTCAGGCACCTCTTCCAGGTCGGCTGTAATGATTGCCCGCAAATATTCCCCGAACGTGATGTCGACAGGGGGGCAGTAGTCAATCGCGCGGATGCACATTTTGAGCACATGCGCCGCTGCCTTGCACGTTTCGTCCGTCAGCCGATTGACAAGATCGGGGTGGATGGCGCCTTCGGGCAAAACACCCGACCCTCCAGTCGCCAGTCGGATCAGGTCTCCCGTTCGCCGCTCGACGATGGCGAGGAAGGCTTGATATACGGCGGCCACCAAAAGAGAACCCCGTGCATGCGTCGCGAAGGTGGTTGCATAATTGATCTGCGAGGGCAGATCCGGATAGCGCCGCAGGGCGCCGCCCAGGCCAGTGCCCTCACCGAATTGCGGTGCAAGCTTACCGAGCATGGTGGACGCCGAGAGATCGGTGCGAGCGCGGGCGATCTCTCGGCGAACGAGATCTCGATAGGTGAACTGCTGGAACAACGCCACAATGTCAGCAAAGCCCTCGTGAAACGCACGCACATCGGGGTTCGATGGTTCCCGCATTGTGCGGGCCTGGCCATCCAACAGCGCATGAGTTGTCTCATGAGCGATAATGTCAGCCGACAGACAGGTGAACACCATGGTGCCTGGCGGCGTCAGGTCGGACACACGTGAATTCGCGGGGAAATAACCGAACATCAGCGCTTTGTGATCGGGGCTGTAATAGGCATTCTGCTGCCGAAGCGCATGCGGATAGATACGAAGGCGACGCACGAAGACATTGGGATCGCCCGTGCGCCCCGACCATTTCGATGCCCAAAGCGCCCTGCGACCCAGCGCTAATTCAAAATGCTCGATAGTGCGCATGGCAACGGCATAGGTCATCTGCTGGTGGAAAGCCGGGTTGCCCTCGGAGGGCGTGGCACCATCTTGCAGAAGAAGATTCGGATTATTGAGATCGACAGGCGGATAGGCTCGGTCCGAGGCGGGGTCGATATCGACGACCTCGATATATTCGCCAACAGGTCCCGCCGCGAGATCGCGTTCGTTCCGCACATCGATGGTGGCGATTTGGTCCTCGTAGGAATTGAGTGAACCGCCAAGGCTTGGATCGATCGCGAATATTCGCAACCGCCGGCGCTCCGGTGCAGCTACGGGATTGGGTGCCACTGCCGTCGCGGAGGCAGGCGGCGTCTGCGGTGGCGCCTTGGGAGATGTGAGTGCCTTGATCTTTCCCGATAGGGCGGCACCCAGCGCCTTCTTCAGCGGAGTTGATGCCAATTCGGAAGCCTCTGCCGCCTCCAGGAACTTCCTTATGCTCGCTCTCGGCACTTGATCGGCATCCGGATCGGCGAGAACCTTTGCAACTGTAGGATCCAGCTGAGTGATCTGGGTGAGCTCCAATCCAAGCAAACGGTTGGCGGCTTCGACGCCGGAAACGGCGAGTCCCACGCCCTCGCCCGTGAGAAGCTTGAGCCAGGCCCAGCTTGCGGTTGCGGATGGCGCCGCCGTCAATTGGCTCTGCGGCAACGGAAGCTCATCAAGTAGTGCTCCAGTTTGAATAGCGCCCCATCCGAGCTTGGGATCTGGTTTGCCACGTCCGGCAAGCGAGGCGCTGCGAAAAAGCGCCTGCCGTACCGCCTCACCGCGCTTCCATTTCTCAGGCATGGCGATGAGCTGCGACATGTATTTGGCGATCCAAAGTGCCGCGGCGGCGGCAATCTGCGGCGTTGCCGCCGACGTACCCTGTCCGTCTTCATCGATGACACCGGGACAGCCGATTTCCGGCCAGGGAATGTTGGGCGTGAAACCTGACAAGGCGGTCAGCATCTTGCTGGCCGGGCCATAGCAGCCTTCCATCGTTCCCAAATGCAGATCGGTGTAGGGTTTGAAGTTTGCCATAATGCCGCAAGCGGCGACAACCCGGCGCATGCGGGCGGGATAAACGATGGAACGCACCGGCAGCCCGTCGAAATTGTTGCCCGCTGCCGTCACCATGACCAGGCCGCCAGAATAGCATTTGTTGACCGCGTCGGCGAGAACTGCCGAAGCCAGGCCACCCATGCTCATCGACAGAACATGGGCACCCTGCGACAGGGCATAATCAAAACCTTGTGCCATCGTGCCGGTACGGAAACGCACCACGGAATCGGCGATCCGAATTGGAAGAACCCGCACGCCTGGCGCGCCGCCGATTTGTGGTCCCGCGAGGATCCCGATCGTTCCGGTCCCATGACCGGGATTGTTCATCACGCCATTCGGCGTCACATCCTGCGCACTGCCAGGTGTCCCCTCGCCCTTGACGAAATTATGCTCATGCGTGTCGATGTGGGCTGGCTTGAAATCATGATTGCGATCATAGCCGGTATCGACATGAGCGATGAGAACCTGGCGCTGTGCAGCGTCGGGTACGCTGCCACGCGCATCGGCAAGGCCGCTAAAGCCGGCACCAAGATGCCACCCGTCATGTGGGCCAACCGCACGGCCGCCACTATCGTTCTGCGGATTGACTGTGCACCGGTTGGATTTCGGAGGTAGCGCCGCCCATTGCTGTTCGAAATCGGGCTCTGCGGCAAGCAGATCGCCGCTCCCCACTGCGAAACCGGCGCGCATCATCGCATGCGCTTGATCCCAAGGATTGTCGTCGGCATTGACACGAATCCACTGTGCCGGTCCGGAACCAGCTAGTCCGATGTCCGTATTTTCGGTGCCGACCTCAAGCAAAAGCTCACCGCCTTGGGCGAGGTTTCGTGCCTCCATCGACATCCCAAAGCCGCTATTGCCGCGCAACTTAAGAAGAAGTGCCGTCGCAACCGGTCGTGCCCCCTGCCCGCTCCCCGACATCGTACAGTCCTCAAGCTCGAAATAATCGACCTATACTCGCACTAATTGCACGAAAGCGACAAAAATTCAAGCAAGGCAAGATTTTGAACGGGCGACTATTCTGGGATTAACCTGAGCACCCGGACTGTGAATACTGGACCCCCGTGTGTTTAAACGCATTTTGGTCGATTTACTGTCGCGGCAATATCAGGCCAGTACCTTTCAAGAATTGCCAAAATCTCCTCCCAGCTCTCCGTCGCAACGCGGCGGTTTGCTCCCCGTTCGCAGACCAATATTCAAAATCGACCTTCTTAACAGCGATAACGCATAGTCCTTATCGTTGCGCTTCATGAACTAGCTGCGATACGTTCCAGCCGCCGCCAAGCGCCTTGATCAGATTGGCGCTGGCCACCAGCCGGTTTTCGCGGATCTGCAGAGCAGCCTCTTCGTTGGAGAGCGCGGTCGCCTGGGCCGTGACCACTGCGGTGTAAGCCGATGTACCGGCCTGATACTCGTTGAGCGAAATCGTAACCGCCTGCCGGGCGAGCCGTACCGCTTGGTCCTGCGCGACGGCCTGCTGTTTCAGGATGCGGAGATTCGACAGTTGATCTTCGACATCCTGGAACGCCGTCAACACCGCCTGGCGATAATTCGCGACGCTCTGGTCGTAGTTCGCACGTGCCGCATCCACGGCCGCGGAGCGTCCGCCGCCGTCGATCAGGGTCTGGCTACCGCTGGCCGCGAGCGACCACACCGCGTTTGCGGCCGAGATCAACGGCGCCGCCCCCGAGTAGCCGGCAACGGCCGAGAGATTGATGGTCGGATAGAAAGCCGCCACAGCCACGCCGATGAGCGCGCTTTGCTGCTTCACGGTGCGTTCGGCCTCGGCGATATCCGGGCGGCGTTCGAGGATCGAAGACGGAACCTGGAGTGGGATCTCGGGCACCGATTGCGCCAATGCGGCCGGCTGAATCGTCAGCGCGGACGGCGGTTTGCCAATCAGGAGCGCGATCGCGTGCTCATATTGCGCGCGCAATTGTCCCGCGGCTATGGCGGAGGCGCGGGTCGACGCAAGTTGTGTCTGGGCCGTAATCACGTCCGAACGAGCCGCGACGCCTGCCGTAAATTGATTCTGCGTGATCGTGAGGCTGCGTTCATAGGCCCTCGCCGTGTCGTTCAGCAGACGGGCAAGCGAATCCTGATAACGCAGCTCGAAATAATCCGTCACCAGCTCCGCCTGGGCCGAAAGCGTCAGATCGGCCAGCTCCGCGGCGCTTGCCTGCGCCCCCGCCTGGTCGCTTTCGATCTGACGACGCGCCTTGCCCCAGAGATCGAGGTCCCAACTCCCGCTTGCCTCAAGCGTCTGCGTGGTTGCGGCCGATCCTGAACTGCCCGCACGCGTGACGCTGGGGCTTGCAGTTACGGTCGGAAACAGGTTCGAGCGCGCTTCGCGCACGACGGCCTGCGCCTCCCGATAGGCCGCCTCATAGGCCTTGAGGTTCTGGTTGTTGATCGCGACCTGCGGCACGAGTTCGTTGAGCTGCGGATCCTTGTAGACGCTCCACCACGGCCCCCGGTCCGCGCCATTGCTCGGATCGGCAATCTTCCATCCCTTCGGCGCCTCCTTGAAGGCAACCGGGGTCGCGACATCGGGCCTGAGATAATTCGGTCCAACCATACAGGATTGAAGCACCAGCAACACGGCGCACAGCGCGCCGGTGGTCACGATCCACTTCATTGTGCGGCTCCTGTAATGACCGACCCCGGAAACACACGGCGCCAGAACCTGAGCGAACGATGCCGGAAACGATCGAGGTAGAGATAGACGACCGGCGTGGTGTAGAGCGTCAGCAGTTGGCTGACGATCAAGCCGCCGATGATGGCAATGCCGAGTGGGCGGCGCAGCTCCGCGCCCATGCCATGATCGAGTATGAGCGGTACGGCGCCGAACAACGCCGCGCAGGTCGTCATCATGATCGGACGAAATCGCATCAGGCTCGCCTGCCGGATCGCGTCCTCGGGCGATAGATCTTCGGTGCGCTCGGCCTGGAGCGCGAAGTCCACCATCATGATGGCATTCTTCTTGACGATGCCGATGAGCAAGAACACGCCGATCATGGCAATCAAGGAGAATTCAGTGTCGGTCAGGAGCAGCGCCAGCACGGCTCCCACGCCAGCCGACGGCAGCGTGGAGAGGATCGTCAGCGGATGTACGTAGCTCTCATAGAGGATGCCGAGCACCGCATAAACGGCAAGCAGCGCGGCGCCGATCAGGAGAGGCATGGTGGCGATGGTCGATTGCGATGCCCCGGCCGAGCCTGCGAAGCCGCCGTGAATGGAGGTCGGCATGTGGATGTCGCCAACCGCCTGCTGGATAGCCGCGGTCGCATCCGCGAGCTTGTAGCCTGGCGCGAGATTGAAGGAGATTGTCGTCGCGGCCGCCTGACCCTGGTGGTTGACCTGGACGGGAGTGGTTGCCGCAGCCAGCCGCGCGAAGGCGGACAGCGGGATCATGGTGCTGCTGCTGGTGCTGACCGCCGCGCCGCTCGAGGCGCTGCCGCCGCTGCTGGTGGCGATGGAGTTGGTCGCCTGATTACTTGCCGATGAACTGGAGGATGTCGCGGATGTACTGCTGCTCGTCACCGTCCCGGAAACAGCGTTGGTGGCGGAAGTGCCGCTCGCCGATCCGCCTGATGTGCTGACATAAATCAGCTTGAGGGAATCGGGATCCTGAAGATAGCGCGGCGCCAGCTCCATGACGACATGGTACTGGTTCTGCGCCTTGTAGATGGTCGAGACCTGACGCTCTCCGAAGGCGTCATAGAGTGTCTCATCGATGATATCAGGCGTCACGCCAAAGCGTGCCGCTGTTGGCCGGTCGATGACGACCTTTGTCTCCAGGCCGCCCGTCTGCTGGTCCGAGCTGACATCGGCGAGAACAGGACTTTGCTTCATGGCGGCCGTGAGCTTATCCGCCCATTGCTGAAGCTCGGGCGTGCTGTCGGCCTGGAGGGTATATTGATACTGGGCAAAGCTCATGCGACCGCCAACGAAGAGGTCCTGCATCGGGAACATCATCAGTTGGGCGCCGGGAATCGCGGCAAGCTTGGGGCGCAGCCGCGCCATGACCTGGAAAGCCGAAGCATCGCGGTCCTCCAGCGGCTTCAGCGTTATGAAGACCTGCGCCTGGTTGGTGCCGCGGCCGCCGGTGAAACCCGTCACGGTCTGGACAGCCTGATCCGCCTGCACGATGGCCTGGGCTTGCGCCAGCTTGGTGCGCATCGCCTGAAATGAAATGCTCTGGTCCGCCGTGATGCCGCCCATCAAAAGACCGCCATCCTGCTGCGGAAACAGGCTCTTAGGCACGACGACAAACAAAAGGATGTTCAGCCCGACCGTAACGAGAAGCGTAAGGAGAACCAGGAAGGGATGGGCGAGGGCACGCCGGAGGGACAGATCGTAGAGGTGCTGCAATCCGTCGAACACGCCATTGACCAGACGAGCCACGCGTCCGGGCCCGCCATGGTCGCCGCGACGGAGAAGAAGAGCGCACATCATCGGCGTCGTCGTGAGGGATAGGACGAGCGAGACCCCGATCGCGATAGACAGCACGACCGCGAACTCGCGGAAGAGCCGTCCGACGATGCCGCCAAGCAACAGGATGGGCAGGAACACCGCGATCAGCGAGACGCTCATCGAAACGACCGTGAAGCTCACCTCCTTGGCGCCCTGCAGCGCCGCCTCGAAGCGCGACACGCCCGTCTCCAGATGGCGAGTGATGTTCTCCAGAACAACGATCGTGTCGTCGACCACAAAGCCGGTCGCAATGGTCAGCGCCAACAGCGAGAGGTTGTCGAGGCTATAGCCGCACAGCTCCATTACCCCAAATGTGCCGAGAATGGAGACAGGCACGGTGACTGCCGGGATAAGGGTCGCTCGCAGACTGCGCAGAAAGACGAAGACCACGACCACCACCAGGATCACGGCGATGATCAGCGTTTGCTCGGTATGTGCCAGCGAGGCGCGGATCGTGCTGCTGCGGTCGCCGGATAAAGTGAGCTTGACGCCGCCGGGCAAGGCTGCCTGCAATTGCGGCAAAAGCGCTTTCACACGGTCGACGGTGTCGACGATGTTGCCGCCGGGCTGCTTGAACAGCAGCAGCAGGACGGCGGGCTCGCCATTGCTCGAGCCCTGGTTACGGAGGCTTTCGACCGAATCGTCGACCTCCGCCACGTCCCGCAGGAACACCGGCCGACCGTTGCGCCAGGCAATGACAAGGTCGCGGTAATCGGCGGCGCGCAGCGCCTGGTCGTTGGCGTAGAGCTGGTATCGCCGGTCGCCATCATCGATCGAGCCCTTGGCGCTGTTGGCGTTGGCAGCCGACAGCGCCGCACGCACGTCTTCCAGGCCAATGCCATATTTGAACAGGGCACCGGGATTGAGCTCCACACGCACCGCCGGCAGTGAACTGCCGCCGACATCGACATTGCCGATGCCCTCCACCTGGGAGAGCCTCTGCTGCAGAACCGTCGCCGCGCTGTCATAGAGCTGGCCCTGCTTCAGGGTCTTCGAGGTCAAGGCAAGGATCAGGATCGGCGCATCGGCGGGATTGAAATTGCGGTAGGTCGGGTTGCTCTTGAGTGCGCTCGGCAGATCGGCGCGCGCCGCATTGATCGCCGCCTCGACATCGCGCGATGCGCCTGCAATGTCGCGATCGAGGCCGAACTGCAGGGTGATGTTCGTCGAGCCGAGGCTGCTCTGCGAGGTCATCTCGGTGACATCGGCAATCAAGCCAAGATGCCGCTCGAGGGGCGCCGCCACCGTCGCCGCCATCGTGTCCGGACTAGCGCCCGCCATCTGCGCCTGCACCCGGATGGTCGGAAAATCCACCGCCGGCAGCGGCGCCACCGGAAGAAAACCGAAAGCGAGCAAGCCCGAGACGCCGATCGCGATGGTCATGAGGATCGTTGCGACCGGTCGCCGGATGAAGAGAGCGCTGACGTTCACGACACGCCTCGCTCGGGCTCGAGGGTTCCGATCCCGCGTTGGCGCAACCACCCCGCGATACGATCAAGGACAAGGTAGACGACAGGCGTAGTGAAGAGCGTCAGCAACTGGCTGACGGCCAGGCCGCCGATCATCGCTATGCCGAGCGGCTGGCGAAGTTCCGAGCCGCTGCCAGACCCGAAGGCCAGCGGCACCGCCGAGATGAGAGCCGCCATGGTCGTCATCAGGATCGGTCGAAAGCGCAGCAGGCACGCCTGGTGGATGGCTTCGCGCCCCGTCAGCCCCTCGTCTCGCTCCGCCGCGATGGCGAAGTCGATCATCATGATTGCATTCTTCTTGACGATGCCGATCAGGAGGATGATCCCGATGATCCCAATGATGTCCAGATCAGCCCCCGTGACCTCCATGGCGAGGAGCGCGCCGATGCCGGCCGAAGGAAGCGTCGACAGGATTGTCAGCGGATGGATGAAGCTCTCGTAGAGGACGCCGAGAACGACATACATGACGAGAACGGCGGCCAGCACGAGATAGAGTTCGTTTGCCAATGACGACTGGAATGCCTCGGTCGCTCCCTGGAAGTTGGTCGCGAAACTTTCCGGCAGCCCGATTGCCTGCTCCGCCTTCTTGACCGCCGTCACGGCGCTGCCGAGCGAGGCGCCGCTCGCCAGATTGAACGAGATCGTGGTTGCGGGAAACTGTGCGAGATGGCTGATCTGTATCGGCTTATGGTTGATGACGACATGCGCGATGGCACTCAGCGGCACCTGGCCGGTGGCTGCGGTCGCTGACGGCAGATAGATCGAGTCGAGTGCCGCAAGCCCCTTGTCCAGATTGGGATCGGCTTCGAGGATGACCCGCATCTGGTTCGACTGGGTGAAGATGGTGCTGACGATCCGTTGTCCGAAACTGTCGTAGAGCGCATTGTCGATCGTTGCGAGCGTGATGCCGAAGCGGGCGGCCGTCGCCCGGTCGACTTCGATGGTCGCGGAGAGACCGTTGTCCTGGAGGTCGCTCGTCACGTCGGCGAGTACGGACGCCTTTCGAAGCTCCGCGACCAGTTTCGGCGTCCAGGCGCTCAGGACGTCGAGCGAGGGATTGTCGAGAATGAACTGGTATTGGGTCGCGCTGACTTGGGTGTCGACCGTGAGATCCTGTACAGGCTGCATATAGAGCGTGATGCCGGCAACCCCGCTCACCTCCTGCTGCAGGCGGCGGATGATTTCGCTTGCCGAAGCGCTCCGCTGATCCTTCGGCCGCAAGTTGATCTGCATACGGCCGACATTGAGGGTCGTGTTGCTGCCGTCCACGCCGATGAAGGACGAGAGGCTGACAACATCGGGGTCTTTGAGCACGGCCTCCGCCAGGGCGACCTGCTGTTCGTTCATATGCGCGAAGGAGATCGACTGAGGCGCCTGGGTGATGCCCTGAATGACCCCAGTGTCCTGGATGGGAAAGAAGCCCTTGGGCACCACGAGATAAAGCCAGGCGGTGAGGACGACCGTTGCAGTCGCGATCGCAAGCGTCACAAACTGGTGGTCGAGCGCCAGCTTCAGTGCCCAGTCGTAGCCCTGAAGCAGGCGATCGAACCAGGTTCGGCGCTGTACTTTCGAAAGCTGCGCCGGCCCGGATGAGTGGCCGCGCAACAGCCGCGCGCACATCATCGGCACCAGCGTCAGCGACACGATCGCGGAAAGCACGATGGTAACGGCCAGCGTCACGGCAAATTCATAGAACAGCCGTCCGATCACATCGCTCATGAAGAGGAGCGGGATGAGCACCGCAAGCAACGAGACCGTCAGCGAGATGATGGTGAACCCGATCTCCCTGGAGCCTTTCAGCGCGGCCTCGAGCGGCGGCAAGCCCGCTTCGATGTGGCGACTGATATTCTCGATGACGACGATCGCATCATCGACCACGAAACCCGTCGCGATGGTCAGCGCCATCAGCGACAGATTGTCGAGGCTGAAGTTCCACAAATACATCGCACCGAAAGTGCCGACAAGCGACAGCGGCACTGACAGACTCGGGATGATGGTGGCGCGCAGATTGCGCAGGAACAGGAAGATCACCATCACGACCAGGCCAACCGCCAGGGTCAGCTCGAACTCCACATCCTGGACGGAGGCGCGAATGGTCGTGGTCCGATCGGTCAGCACGGCGATGCCGACGGAAGACGGAAGCCCTGCCTCCCATTGCGGCAACATCGCCTTGATGCTGTCGACGACTTCGATGACATTGGCGCCAGGCTGGCGCTGCACGTTCATGATAATGGCCGGCGTGGTGTTCATCCAGGCGCCGAGCTCAGTATTCTCCGGACCGTGGATCACATCCGCAACATCGGAGAGCCGCACCGGTCTACCGTTCTTATAGGCGATCACCGTGCTGAGATAATCCGTCGGCTTCGAGATCTGGTCGTTCGCATCGATCGTGTAGGACCGGTGCGGTCCGTCCAGCGTGCCCTTCGGCGTGTTGACATTGATATTGTCGAGCGTGGTGCGCAGATCGTCGATGTTCAGCCCATAGGCGGCCATGGCGCGGATATTCGCGCGAACGCGGACGGCCGGCTTTTGGCCTCCGCTCAAGGTCACCAGGCCGACGCCCGGAAGCTGCGATATCTTCTGCGCCAGACGCGTATCGGCAAGCGCCTGAACCTCGGTCAGCGGCAGCGTCGGCGAAGTCATCGCCAAAGTGAGGATTGCGGTGTCGGCCGGATTTACCTTGGCATAAACAGGCGGAGCCGGCAGGTCATCGGGCAGCAGGCTGTTGGCGGCGTTGATCGCGGCCTGGACCTCCTGCTCGGCGACGTCAAGCGAGACAGAAAGATCGAACTGGAGCGTGATCACCGATGCACCGCCCGATGACTGTGAGGACATCTGGCGTAGCCCGGCCATCTGGCCCAATTGCTTTTCGAGCGGCGCCGTGACCGCCGAGGTCATCACGTCCGGACTCGCTCCGGGATAGAAGGTCTGCACCTGGATCGTCGCGTATTCCACTGTCGGCAGCGCGGAGAGCGGCAGCTGGCGCCAGGCGACGATACCGACCATCAGCAGTGCCGCCATCAGCAATGTCGTCGCGACGGGGCGCAGGATGAAAAGACGGGATGGGTTCATCGTCCCGCATCCGGTGTTGTCGCCGTCGCCGGTTTGGCACTCTTTTCGTGCGAAGGGGCAGCGGCTGGAATGCTGACCTTGGCGCCGTCGCTCAAGTGATCGGCGCCATCCACCACCACCTGATCGCTTGCCGCCAGACCCGATAGCACGGCGACGCGGCCATCGGCCGATGCGCCGGTGCTGATCTTGCGAAGCGAGACCGTGTCGTCGGCATTCACTCGATATACGAAGGTTCCGGGCGTGCCTGTCTGAACTGCCGCAGTCGGCACGGTGACGACGTCGTGCAACGTGTCCACGAGCAATGTGACGTTGACGAACTGGTTCGGGAACAGAGATCCATTGGCGTTGTCGAACATCGCCCGCAATTTCACCGTGCCGGTGGTTGTATCGATTTGGTTGTCGATGGTCTCGAGCGCACCTTCGGCCAGCTTCTCCGTACCGGTCCGGTCATAGGCCGTGACGCTGAGGTGCGCGCCGCTCTGCAAGGGCTTCATGACCTGCCGCAGACTATCTTCCGGCAGCGTGAATACCACCGAGATCGGTGTCGTCTGCGTGACGATGACGATGCCGTCTGTGTCCGAGGCAGTGACGTAGTTGCCGATATCGACCTGCCGAAGGCCGACCCGGCCGTCCACCGGCGAGACGATCCTGCAATAGGTCAGATTGAGCTTCTGGGTGTCGACCTGCGCCTGGTCTAAGCGGACGGTCCCCTCATCTTGCCGAACGGTGGCTGCCGCCGTGTCGACTGTTTGGCCCGATGTGGAATCCTGCTTGATCAGACGCTGGTAGCGTTGCAGATCGAGGCGGGCATTGTCGAGCAGCGCCTGGTCCCTTTCGAGCTGACCCTCATACTGGTTGAGCGCCGCCTGGTAGGGTCGCGGGTCCACCTGGGCGAGGAGATCGCCCTTCTTCACGGTCTGCCCCTCGCGAAAATTGATTTCCGTGAGATAGCCGCTGATCTGCGATTTGACCGTCACCGTCGCGAGTGAGGTCACCGTGCCCAGTGATGTCAGCGTGACCGGAATGTCACCCTTCGCTGCGGTAGCTGTGCCGACCGATTGCACCGATTGGACGGACGGTCCACCGTGCGGCCTGTAACCCGCACCGGCAGGCTTCCACGGCTGACGCCAGACCACCAGCGCTGCGACGGCGACGACGAGGAGCAGGAACCACGGCCAGGCACGGCGACGTCTTGGTCGCTTCGACTGGATCGGAGCGTCCGACGCTGGAGAGGGTTCAATTCGTGTATCCATGACCGATCGCAATGATAAGAACAGCCGGACCCGGAATGGGTGCGATTGCGAAAGAATATGGAGGCGGATGACTGCCTTGGATCAACTAACTTATTGGTAATATAGATATTTATACATTGTGTAGAGATTGACATATTTGCGGAATTGCATTCGCCTACCATCGCACTTATTGAGAATGAGACGCGGGCGATGCCAGCGGCTCTCCGGATCGCTCTGTCCGGGATGGTCGTCTGAAGACATCGAATGAAGCTCTTGCGGAGCCCCGCGAAACGACTGGCCGAGGATCCGTTGACTGCGACCCACATCCTCATCGTTGAGGACGACCCGGAAATCAGCACGCCTTTGGCGGGATTCCTGCGCGACAGGGGATTTGTCACTTCGGTATCCGCGAGCGCCGAAGCCGCGTGGGACATTCTGGAAGATGGCGAAATCGATCTCGTCCTGCTCGATGTCATGCTACCCGGGGAAGACGGTCTCGCTCTTTGCCGGCGGCTGCGGTCCTCGGATGGGCCGCGCATTATCGTTCTGACCGCTCTTTCAGAGCCGATCGACAAAGTGATCGGGCTGGAATTGGGCGCGGACGACTATGTATCCAAGCCTTTCGACCTGCGCGAGCTTTTGGCCCGCATTCGCGCCGTCTTACGGCGTGCATCGATTACCGACGGCGCACCGCAGCGATCCGGATCGGAAATGGTGCTGCGCTTCTCCGGCTTTGCGTTCCATCCGCACCGCCGGTTTCTCCGCTCGCCGGCCGGAGTGCGCATCCCTCTGACGGGGGCGGAGACCGATCTGCTCCTTATTTTCTGCCAGCATGCGCAGCAGGTCCTCTCCCGCTCGGAACTGATCAATCTCACACGTGGCGAAGGTTTTGCCATATCGACCAGATCGATCGATCTCCTCGTCAGCCGCGTGCGCCGCAAGCTTGCAAGCGACGACCTCCTTGCCGATCCGATCCGCACTGTACGAACAGACGGCTATCTCTTTCAGCCCCATGTCACGGTTGAATGATGCGCCGCTTCTTCGCAACAACGCTTGGGCAGATACTGGCAATCATCACCGGCTCTTCGCTGATCACCTTTCTGTTGTTCCTCGCCCTTCTGTCGGTACTCTATCCCGACGCACCGCCGCCTCCGCCGTGGCCCTGGCAGATCGTCTATCGTACAGCCGACCTCGTCGATAGCCTTCGGGCGGTGCCGGAGAGCGAGCGCAGCGCTATCATAGCCGCTGCCCAACGACCCGATATGTCGATCAAGCTGACGCAGGCACCCGCTGTTTGCGAGACGTTGACGGCGGACACACGCAAATTGGAAACAGTGCTCAGGTCCGAGCTTCAGAGCAATATACCGAAGATCACGTCGCGCTTATGTGAATCCGGAGATCCCGCGGCCAGAATCCAAATTCTAATCGAATTGGACAATCAAGCGCTTGAGATTCGTGTCGACAAGCCTGAGGAGCCGCGCCGGTTTGCCTTTCCGGTCATCTCGGCGCTCCTCTTCCTCTGCGTCGCTGTCGCCGCGATGTCGGCATGGGCAGTGTGGCGCGTGATCGGCCCGCTGCGGCGCCTGTCTGCCAAGGCCGATGCCTTCGGGCACAGCGTCGCCGTTGTGCCTCTCGAAGAAGAGGGGCCTGTGGAGATCAGGCGCGCGGCACGCGCCTTCAACCTCATGCAGGAGCGCGTCACGCGTTCGATACATGATCGCACGCGCATGCTGGCCGCCATCAGCCATGATCTGCGCACACCCCTTACACGCATGCGCCTGCAGCTCGAAACGGAGCAAACCGATCTCATGCGCGACAAGCTCCTGCGTGATATCGGCCTGATGCAGTCGATGGTCGCCTCAGCGCTCGCCTTTCTCAGTGGCAATTTCGACGAGGAAGACAAGGAATGGCTGGATCTCGGCGCGCTTCTGTCGACGCTCTGCGACGAATATGAAGAGACGGGCGCAATCATCTCCTATGAAGGCCCCGAACAGATGCCGATCTTCTGCCGGCCGAACGCGATCAACAGGGCTTTGATCAACCTCATCGAGAACGCGATCCATTTCGGCGAGACTATCCTCGTCACGGCATCGCTCGAAGCTGGCACCATCGTGGTCGAGCTCGCCGATGACGGTCCCGGCATCCCGAAAGACCGGCTGCGGGATGTCGTGGAGCCCTTCGTTCGGCTCGATCCGTCGCGATCCAGCCGGCCTGGAAGCGTGGGTCTTGGCCTCTCTATCGTCAAGGAGATCGTCGAGGCCCATGGGGGAACGCTGGAACTGATCGACAGGCTACCGACCGGCCTCATTGCCAGAGTTGTTTTTCCGTCTCGGAACTGAGCAGTTCCGCAGGGCTATCCAGCAGGTATCGTGGCCAACAAGTGGTTTTCTATGCATGTAGTATCACGCAGTGCGCGCGACATTCGCTGTCGCCGGCGATCGGTCGAAGCACAGCTGGACAATGAGACCCGATGGGTTGTTGTTCGAAAGCGAGATGGTTCCGCCATGGCGTGATACTACGTCTCGAACGATGGACAGACCCAAGCCAAATCCGCCTCTTCCCACGAGGCCTCTGGCATCGTCGCCCTTATAAAAGGGTTCGAAAACCTTCTCTTGAAGTTCCTCCGGAATTCCAGGCCCATCGTCGGAGACCTTGATCTCGAACTCCGTCTCTCCGGTGACCGCCAATGATGCTATAACCTTCGATCCGTGTTTCGTTGCATTATCAACAATATTGGATACTGCCCGTCTTATGCCTGATGCTTCGCAGAAATATGCCAATCGCGACGGCCCGTCATATGACACATCATATCCAATGTCTGAAAAATCATGGCAAATGGTGCGAAGAAGACTTGGGATATCCACCAGGTATCTGGAATTCTTGTCATTCCCCTCGCGAAGATAAAGTAGGGTTTCCGAGATCATGATGTCTATGGTTTCGATTTCCTCAAGCATGCCTCTCACTTCGGCAGCATGGACATGACGCTCAATTCGAAGGCGCAAGCGTGTGAGCGGAGTGCGCAGGTCATGGCTTATCGCGGTCAACATTCGAGTCCGCTCTTCAATCAATGACTGTAGGCGGCCGTGCATTTGGTTCAACGCTCTAGCCACCAGATTGATTTCTTCGGGGCCGACTTCATTAATCGGATCGACGCGAGCAGAGATGTGGCCCAATGAATGCGCTGCGGCCGCGATTGATGACAATGGCGCGGTAAGTCGTTTGATTGCGTAGACGGCCAGGAAAAGCATCACGACTGTGATCGTGGCGACTGCAAAGCCCACCTGGATGAAGATGAACCGTTGCATGGGAGGAAGGGAAGAGCCTTGGAAAACCAAGGCATAGCGGTCATCGACCTTGACAACCATGGAAGTCAGAGAGGACATCATCAGATCCGATTGCGGCAGGCCCCAATGCGCATGAAGCTCGTCTCGCACATCCTCCATGAAATTATCTTTGCCCGTCGCGGGCGCTGGAATCGAGGCCGAGCGGGATGTCGCGCTCGGTACAATTTCCATTTTCATTTCCGGCCAATGCGACACCTCCAGGACTTTTTTCAGATCGGCCACGGAAGAGCTTCCACGAGCATCTTCCAATATGGTGGCGATCCGCGCGGCCGTAGCGGCGGCCGCAAGTCTCGGGTTTACCTCGGAACGCCATCCGTAAGTAAGCAAGAAGAATGCGGCAGATGTGCACAGAATTCCAAGAATGACTGCGGCCAAGACAACTGCGGTGATCTGTGTGACGATGGATTTTGGGTTAAGAAATCGAAGCCTTCCCATCATACTATTTCAATGGCTGGCGTGAAAATATAGCCTCCCAATCGGACCGTTTTTATCACCGTCGGATATCGCAAATCGGGTTCGATTTTCTGGCGTATCCGGCTTATGTGAACATCAACGCTACGTCCAATCGGGCCGGCAAGGCCACTATGTGTCATCTCAAGAAGCCGCTCTCTGGTAAGAACGCGTCCCGAGTTCTGGCAGAACGCCAAAAGAAGATCGAATTCAGCGCTTGTGAGCGTCACGCGGGCGCCGTCGGGACTGAATAGTTGACGCTGCGCCGGCTCCACGCGCCACCCGTGAAAACAAAAGGCGGCGCTAAATGGATCGTTCGGCGGATGACTGAATTGCGAACGCCTTAACAGCGCGCGAATTCGCGCGATAAGCTCCCGAGAGTTGAAGGGCTTCGTGACGTAGTCATCGGCGCCAATCTCCAATCCGATGATCCGATCGACGTCTTCTCCGCGAGCGGTCAGGATGATGATCGGAACGGACGAGACTGCCCTCAACCGCCGACAAATGCTCAATCCGCTCTCCCCGGGCAGCATGACATCGAGAACGATGAGATCCGGCGGATTGTCATCGAGCATTTTATCCATCTCGTCGGATGAGGATGCCCAACTACCCTGAAAGCCGTTCTCGGCAAGTACCGCCAACAACAAACGTGCGATTTCGCGATCGTCCTCCACAAACAGGACCGACTGCTTTTGTCCCTTGGTCACAGGCTTGCTAGTGTTCATCGATACCACTGCCACGGTTCAAGTTAGTTCCAGCGCTTTTAAAGCTTTAGGGAGATGCCGCGAAGTTTTGCTGATCTCGCTCGGACGTATCGATGATCACAGAGATATCGACGCTCCTAGTACAAGGACCGAACACTCAATTTTGTCGAGCTTATGGCCGCATGCGATAGCGTCATGACCGGCGCGCAGTTGATCGCCGACCGATCGCTCGCGCGACTGTACTCAGTGAGAAAACCAGAAACATGGCGAAACACAATTAACATAACTTAACCCACGCGGAGCAGCGCTTCGGTTATCTCTTGTCGAGAACACAGGAGTTTCCTTGAGATGAAGGTTGGCATAGCGCTTCCAGGGTTTGCATTGCGAAACGTGCTGCAGCTTCGCGTACTCTCGTGTGGTGACCTAGGCCCGCACGGCGGCGCTCCGATAGCTGCAAAACGCCGTTTCTCGCCGTTGTAGTGACCGGCGAGAAAGAATCGAACATTCCGATGGCGAAAGTACTGTGTTTGCGCCGACTAGCTGCGGTCAATGATCAATCCGTTTGTTGCGTATCACGCCCAAGCAAAAGAATGCGCTGATTGGGCATCGCTTCAGCCGCGAGCAGCACGGTGGCAACACCGGTATTATCGTTGGCAACGCACTTGATCTCGCCATCAAAACGCCGGGGACAGTTGGCTGCCCGGCTTCCCCACCGAGCATCCAGTTGGTCTCGATAAATTACACGGCATCGGAATCCCGCCGGCTTGGGCGACCGGCATGCTTCTTGAGGAGTACAGCATTTTGACGCGCGCAAGCGGCAGACGTCCCCGGAATATTTGCGTAGCTTTGACGACCACAATTGCGATCACCTCGGGTGTTGCTGGCACGGCGGCAGTCGTCCATGCTCAAGACGCCGCTCAAAAGAAACCAGCGCTGCCCACCGCGATGAACATCAAGGTTCCGGCGGACGCAAAGATGATCCTCGAAGCCAACGATCTGATTTATAACAAGGATACCCAGATCGTTACCGCGCGTGGCGCCGTTCAGATCAATTATGGCGGCTACAGGATGGTAGCCCAGCGCGTCGATTACAATCAAACCACCAAGCGGATGGTCGCGACCGGAAATGTCGAGCTGCTTTCGCCCGACGGAAATCGGACATACGGCGACAGCATGGATGTGACCAACGGCTTCGCAGACGGCTTCATGACCGCATTAAGGGTCGAAATGCCAGATAACACCAGGCTGGCGGCGGTAAAAGGCAATCGTGTTGGTGGATCTCAGGTGATCCTGACCAAAGGCGTCTATACAGCCTGCGCTCCCTGCTCCCAGCAGGGGCGATCTCCCCTGTGGCAGGTGAAAGCTGAAAGGATTATTCAGAATGGAATAACGCATACAATAAGGCTGGAGCATGCAAGGCTCGAGCTGTTTGGACAGCCAATCGCCTATGTTCCCTGGATGACCGTGCCTGATAACACCGTCAAGAGGAAATCAGGCTTTCTGTTTCCCACCTTCAGCGATTCCCAAAATCTCGGCTTCGGCGTCGCCATCCCATATTACTATGTCATCTCCCCGAGCATGGACGCGACGATCACCGCGACCGGGTACACCAGTCAAGGGGTCCTGCTCCAGGCCGAATTCCGTCAACGGCTCGAGAACGGGTCTTATGTCCTGAGGGCCGCGGCCATCGACCAAGCCGATCCATCGCTGTTCACGGCCGGCACCAGCGATGCGAACGCCAAGCTAAGGACACTGGTTGCGTCGAAGGGAGACTTCAGGATCAATCCCCGCTGGACTTTCGGCTGGGATGTCATGGCGCAGAGCGATAACAATTTCGCGCGGACATACAATCTTCAAGGCCTCAATCAAAGCACGCATACGAACCAGGCCTATCTGACCGGGCTTGGCAAGCAGAACTACTTTGATATGCGCGGCGCCTATTACGATGAGCAGGATGCGACGACGAGCAGCACCGCTCAAAAGCAGCAGGCGGTGGTCTATCCAGTCATCGACTACCATTATATTGCCCCCAAACCCGTCGCGGGCGGCGAGCTGTCGGCCACAGTCAATTTCACGAATATCACGCGCAGCGCCGCCGATGTCGTGGTCAATCCAGACAATACCGACCGCTTCCTTGGTCTTTCGGGGGATTATACCCGTCTTAGCACAGAGGTTCAGTGGCAACGCTCATTTGTAACGCCTCAGGGTTTGGAACTGACGCCGCTGTTTGCGGCCCGCGGCGACACAATCGACAACGGAATGGCTGCGCCAGGTTCGCTTGGCGCGTCCTATTCCTACGCAGGAACCTACGACAGCGAGAACTTCGCTGCCCGCGACATGCCGACCGCCGGCCTTGAGGCGAAGTATCCGATATTGGTGACGACTAAGAACTCCTCGCAGGTCTTCGAGCCGATCGCGCAAATCTATGTTCGCCCTAACGAACAGCTTGCAGGTCAACTGCCGAACGAAGATGCCCAAAGCTTCGTGTTCGATGCGACCAATCTCTTCGATCGCGATAAATTCTCGGGCTTCGACCGGATCGAGGGCGGCACGCGCGCCAATGTCGGCATGCGTTATACGGGAAGCTTTGAACGCGGCTACAAGCTGGACGGTATCGTTGGCCAATCTTATCAGCTTGCGGGCATGAACTCGTTCGCGACATCCGATTTGGTGGGTGCCGGTCTTGAGTCCGGGCTCGAATATGCGCGGTCAGATTATGTGTCCTATTTCGGCATCACCTTGCCGAAGGGTGTTTCTCTTTCGACCTCAGATCGGTTCGATCATGATGACTATGCACTCAAGCGCGGCGACGTAACCCTCAGCTACGACAATCCCATTATAAGCACTCAGATAACCTACACACATCTAAGAGCTCAACCCGACTACGATATTCCCACTGATGAAGATGAAATCCAGCCTCAGGCAAAGCTAAAGCTGACGGACGAATGGTCGGTAAACACAAAGCTCGGTTATGACGTGCGCGCCAAAGACTTAAGTGAACATGACTTTGGCGTCACCTATTCCGACGAGTGTGCAACAGCGAGCCTGGACTATACCTGGAAGCGGGACACATCGAGCACAACCGGGGTCGACTGGGCCATAATGGCCCACATCACGTTCCGCACCCTGGGCGACGTCAAGTTCGGCGGCGATTGAACAAAGCCGCCAGGCGTCCCCCTTCCAACGCCTCATCGCTCAATGCTCCGTGGCCTCGGCTGCACCTACACAAGGGTGCAGCCGCAATCAAATCTGCTGACTTACATAGGATGCGATCGGCAGATCGAAACGAGCCAGCAACACAATTTACATCACTTAACACCGCGGCACTGAGAGAGCTGATAAACGATCTGTGATGCCGATTGATAGCCTCGATACTGACAGCTCAAGCAAAATTTATCAGGTGGAACGTCAGCAGCTGCTTACAAATTACGAGAAGGTAAGAAGCATAAATGAATTCGGCTTCGCGCTATCCAAAGCCAAGACCACTGAGCTCAAAAATTGCAATCTTCGCACTCATCGGGACGGGTTTTGCTCTGATTTTCATACCGTTATCTGCGCAAGCAGCTGTTGTTTCTAACATAAAGGTCGTGGGGATAGAGCGGGTTGGGGCCGAAGCGGTAACCGACAACATAACGATATCTCCCGGCAAGAGCTTTTCGGAAGGAGATATCGAGCAGTCCATCAAACAGCTCTATGCTACCGGCTATTTTTCCGATGTGCACATATCGGTGAAAGGACAAAGCCTTGTTGTTTCGGTTCAAGAAAACAACTTGCTTAACGCCGTTGTGTTCAACGGAAATCGGCAAATAAAAACAGATAAATTGGAGCAGATGGTAGGGTCGCATGCCGCGCAGCCCTACAGCGAAGCCCAGGCCCAGGCAGACGTTAACACCATCAAGGACGCCTATGTAGCAATTGGTCGCAATGACGTTCAGGTGACGACCAAGGTCTTTAATATCGCGAAAAATCGGGTGAATCTGGCCTTCGTCATTAATGAGGGAAAGCGCACGACGATAGACAAGATAGGCTTTTCGGGGAATGCTGCATTTAGCAGCAGCCGTCTGTCTGCCGTAATCAGCACCAAGAAATCGGATTTTCTCTCATTTCTTACTCGCAAGGATATCTATAGCAGGGAGAAACAAACTGCCGACGAAGATGCCTTGCGTAAATTCTATTACAATCACGGCTACGTCGATTTCAGGGTTATCTCTGCCGACGCAACGCTGGACACGGAATCCAACGCCTACAACGTCCAATTCTCGCTGGATGAAGGCCAGAAATATAAGTATGGCGATATCTCCATCAACTCATCCGTTGATGGCATTAAAGCGGACGATTTGAAGAGCCTGATCATCACGCGCAAGGGCGATACCTACAATGCTCAGGATATCCAGAAGTCGATAGACGCGATCTCGAAGCGGGTCGAAGAGGCCGGTTACCCCTTTGCTCATGTCACACCTCGCGGCAATCGCAATCCAACGGATCGCACCGTCTCCGTAGAATATCTGGTGGATCAGGGAGAGCGCGCTTATGTCGAGCGCATCGAAATCCGCGGCAACACCCGGACCAGGGATTATGTTATTCGTCGCGAATTCGATATCAACGAAGGCGACGCTTTCAACGAGTTGATGATCACGCGAGCCAAACATCGCTTGGATGCGCTCGGCTACTTCACGTCTGTCGACATAAAGACGGCTCCCGGCAGTGCTCCGGACAGAGTGGTCATCGTCGTCAATGTCGAAGATCAGCCGACCGGATCATTCGGGATTGGCGGCGGCTATGCCGTTGGCGTCAATGGAGGGCCGCTGGTTGAGGCTTCGGTGGAAGAGAAGAATTTCCTTGGCCGCGGTCAATATATCAAGATTGCCGCGGGAGCGAGTACAAGCGGAAGCCAGACCTACAATCTCTCATTTACGGAACCGTATTTTCTCGGAGAGCGCCTGGCAGCTGGCTTTGATCTGTTCAAGAGCACCACCACCAGCAGCGACTACTACGACTATGGAGAGGAAGGCTTCTCGCTGCGAGTTACGGCACCCATCACAGAGAACTTTGCGACCACCCTTCGCTATAATTACAAGGTGATCACATATACGGGCGAAAATGACTGGCAGGACAATCTCTCCGCCCCCTATCAAAATCTGATCAATAACGGTCCATGGACCCAATCTACCGTTTCACAGACCTTTACCTACAATACGCTCGACGACCAAAACCTGCCCCGTGAGGGCTTTATCGCCAAGCTCACGCAGGAATTCGCCGGCCTCGGCGGCGACTCCAACTTCTATAAGATCAGTGGGAAGGCCCGCTACTACCAAACCCTTTCCGATTCGAAAGACATCATTGGTTCGGTCACGGTCGGTGCCGGTGACGTCGTGTCCACGGACGGCAAGGATTTGAACATCTTCGATCAATTCATGATCGGGGGGAGCGAAATCAGAGGGTTCGAAGACGCTGGCATCGGCCCCAGAACCTCCGATGGGGACGCTCTGGGCGGCACGAAGTATTTCACGGCTTCTGCAGAGGCAAGCATGCCCACACCTGGAATGCCGCAGGACATAGGTCTTCGCAGTTCTGTGTTCGTGGACAGCGGGACGCTCTATGGAAACCAGGCTGACCTCTACGGAGACATACTCAAGGATAGTTCTGCACTCCGTGCCTCGGCGGGGGTTGGCTTAACGTGGTCCTCCCCGTTTGGCGTCATCAATCTCAGCTACGCGGTGCCATTTCTCAAGCAAGATTATGATAAAGTCGAAAACTTCCGGTTTGGATTCGGCAATCAGTTTTAGGGGTCCCCTAGATGATATAGGGAACTGTGGCCGCCTGGCCTGACCTGCCGAATTCGGCTCTATTTGGATGGCATAAAAGAATCGGATTGGCGATCGTCTGACGATGGAATCGTGGGTCTGGCACATGCGAAGCTATTCGCCAGCTGAATGAGGCCCGCCGGCGTAAGCAGGCCGCATCAGAGAAGCACGAGGAATGAACGAAGCACTGTAACACTCTCTGTTAAACAGCCCTTCGCTCACACTGTGAAATACCTCATAACCATGTGCACTCAGCTGTAGAGGCTGACCTCGGGGATCGTGTCGTTGAGAACGAATTCTCCGACTTCCCTGGCCTTGTAGAAGACGGGGTCGTGCAGCGTGTGGGTCCGCACATTGCGCCAGAAACGATCGAAGCGATATTTCTCGGCCGTCGAACGCGCGCCGGTGAGTTCGAAAACGCGAGCAGTTACATCCAGTGAAACATGCGTGGCATGGACCTTCGCCGCATAGGCTTCGGCCGCGGCCTCGCCGCGTTCACGCGCGGTCGCCTTATGGCCCTTGGCAAGATTGGCCTGAACGACAGCGGCGGCGCTATCGGCTAGAGCCGCAGACGCCTTCAAGGCAGCGGTCAGCTCGCCGACACGCTCAAGGATGTAAGGATCGTCGGCCGCCCGCTCGACACCGGAGGTCACCCAGGGCCGCGTCGTCGTGCGGACATAATCGACCGCCTCGCGCAATGCGCCTTCGGCGGTCCCGAGATAGAAGTTCACGAAAACCAGCTGAATGAGAGGCGTGTTAAACGTAGCCAACACGGGTGCTGCACCGCCCGTCGTTGCTACCTCGTCCAGATCCTCCTCATAAACAGGGAAATCATGGAATTCGACGCTGCCGCTGTCGGAAAGGCGCTGGCCGAAATTATCCCAATCGTCATTGGCCTTGTAACCCGCCCGATTGGTCGGCACGGCAAAGCCGACGATCTTGTCGTCGAGGGTGGCATTGGCGTTGATATAATCGGAGACGTGGGCCGCCGTGGAGAAGGATTTACGGCCGTTGAGGACATAGCCGCTGCCGCGCCGCGTCAGCACGAGGCCGGGATCGCGCGGATTGACGGCGGCGCCCCAATAGAGGCTGTTGGCGACCGTCTTGCCGCCGAGCTCCTGTGCGCGCACCTCGTCGAAGGCCCAGTAGACATATTGGCTGTTGACGAAATGATAGCCGAGAAGCTGGCCGATGGAGCTTTCGCCGCGGGCAAGGATACGCACCAGCCGCAGGCCATCAACCCAATCGAGACCGCCGCCGCCGATCTGCGGCGCATGCAGCGCATTCAGCAATCCCGCGTTCTTCAGCTTGACGATTTCGCCAAGCGGCGGCTGGCCTTCGCGGTCGAGTTCAGCGGCGCGTTTCGAAAGGTCAGCCGTAATTTCCTCGGCCCTGGCAAAGAGATCCTCTCGCGTGGCATTCCGATTGCTCGCGAAGACAACGTTGGACTGGCTCATGATATCACTCCGATTCTATGACATGAGCCGGCGGGGTCTCGTGACCCCGCCGACAAATCGAGACAGGCAGCTTAGAAAAGCTTGTCCGGGATCCAGCTGGCGGTCGCCGCATCGCTCGTGCTGAAGGCCGGAACCTTCTGCGCCAGTTCCTCGATCGTCTTGACACCGGCGGCGCGCAGTCCCTCCTGGGTCAAAAGCGTCGGCTTGACGGTGATCTGATGCGGAACATCCTGGCTGGCGACCTGCAGGGCGGCGGCGCGAATGGAAACGGCGCCGACAACGGCCGGATTGGTCGCGACGGTCGCAACCCACGGGCTGCCCGGCTCGATGATCTCCTGAATGTCTGCGGTGGAAACGTCAGCCGAATAGATCTTCAGCTTGCTTGCGATGCCGAGATCGTTGGCGGCGAGCTTCACGCCGCGGGCAAACTCGTCATAGGGGGCAAAGACGACAGTTATATCGGGGTTTGCCGTCAGCGCCGCCTTTGCCTGGTCGGCCGTGGAGGTTGCCGTCGTATCGCTGACATTGCCGAAGCGGGCCTTTTCAACCACGCCTGAATTTTGCGACTTGAACGTCTCCCAGACCTCGTTGCGGCGGTCGAGTGGCGCAAAACCTGCGACATAGACATAGCCCGCCTTGAAACTATTGCCGTTATCCTTGACGGCCTGTTTCAAGGCGGTATCGGCGAGCTCGTGGTCGCTCTGCTCGACCTGCGGGATCTTCGGATTGTTGAGATTGACGTCGAAGGCGACGACCTTGATGCCCTTGTCGAGCGCCTGTTGCACGACATCGCTCAGGGATTCCGGCAGGCCGTGATCGATGACGATCCCGGAAACGCCGAGATTGATCGCCTGCAGGATCTGCTCACGCTGTTCGGCGGCATCCTGACGTCCCGGAAAGACGCGCAGATCGATGTCGAGCGCCTTGGCCTGGGCTTCGGCGCCGGCCTGATAGGCCTGGAAGAAATCGCCGGCGGAAATATAGCTGATGAGAGCGATCTTGACGCCGCCCTTGTCGAAGGGTGCAGGAGCGCCGTTCACGCCGCCGGCCATTGCGGCTTGCGTGAAAAAGAGCGGAATGGCGGCTGACAGGGCAAGCCGTAGAAGGGATTTCATCATCGCGATCCTCGTGATCAATCGGAAGCGTCGTCTGACGGAATGGCCAACCCTGCGACGCATGAAATTATTAGATATAATCTCTATCTTTTTAGTAGAGTAAATCATCCGATTTTCGCGGCCTTCTGAGATTCTTTGTTCGCCTCGGCGGGCCTTGACGGCAAGGGCTTGCCTGGAAATCCAGTGGCCATGCGGCGCAGTATCAGCGCTCGAACAGGAACCCGGGTCCCTCTGAATGGCGCTTCTTGACGTCTCCAATATTACGCATAGCTTCGGCTCGACACGCGCTGTCGATGCCGCGCGCTTTGCGATCGAGCGCGGGGAGATCGTCGCGCTGATGGGCGCCAACGGCGCTGGAAAATCGACGCTGGTCAAGATTCTGTCGGGCGTGTTTGCCGCAGACGGCGGCACGATCCAGCTCAACGGGCAACCGTTCTTGCCGAGAAGCCCTTCCGAAGCGGCTCGGGCGGGTGTCGTCACCGTCCATCAGTCGACAGATCTCGTCGGTCCCGCCGGACTGACCGTCGCCGATGTTCTGCTGCTCAATCGGTTTGCCGAGCGTGGAACACCCTTCTTCGTCTCGCGCAAGAGCGTTCGGCGCGAGGCCAAAGCCATGCTGGACGCAGCCGGCTTCTCTCTGCCGCTCGATCGTGATTTTGGTGATATCTCGGCTGCCGACCGCCAGCTCGTGGCAATCGCGCGCGCTTTGGCCAACAAGGCGGAGCTGCTGATCCTCGACGAACCCACCGCCAGTCTCTCGGGGAGCGAAAGCCGGAGGCTCTTCGATGTCCTCCTGCGGCTGCGTGCTCAGGGTCTTGCGGTTCTCTATATCTCGCATCGGACGGCAGATCTGGAGGCCATCGCCGATCGCGCGCTGGTCATGCGCGGCGGACGGGTGGTCGGCAGCTTTTCTCGGCCGATCGACTTTTCGGCCGCTATCGAAGCGATGATCGGCCGCAGGCTGGATAGCGCGCGCCCCGATGTGCGGCAGGCGACAGGCCCGGCAGTCTTTGAAATGCGCGGCGCGCGGCTACTTGCGCAAAGCGAAGCCTTCGACCTCAGACTTCATGCTGGCGAAGTGGTTGCCGTGACGGGCGTGCTCGGGGCCGGAAAGAGCCGGTTGCTGGCGGCGATCTTTGGCACCGCCCGGTTGGCCGGTGGCGATATGCTGCTCAACGGGCGAGCTTATCGGCCCCGATCGCCCGGCGAGGCAGTCGCAGCCGGCGTCGCCATGGCAGGGGAGGATCGCCATCGCTCTTCGCTCATGCCGGATGCGTGGCCGGGCTCCTCCCTGGCTGCGACGATCAGCCTGCCGCATCTCGATAAATGGTATCCCCATGGCTTCCTGCTCGGCGGCCGCGAGCGGCGCGAAGCGGAAAAGGCGATTTCGCGCCTTGGCATCAAGGCGGCGGGTCCGCAAGCCTCGATCTGGACCTTATCCGGCGGCAACCAGCAGAAGGTCGTTATCGCGCGCTGGGAGGCGGAACCGAGCCCGCTGCTGCTGCTCGACGAACCCTTTCAGGGGGTCGATGTCGGCGCGCGGCAGGACATCATAAAGGCGATCCGTGCGCGCAGCGACCGCGCGACGCTGATTGCCACCTCCGACCCGGAGGAAGCCTACGAGGTTGCCGATCGCATCTTGACGATGGATCGCCATGTGCTGCGCCCTGTCGCAGGCGACAAAACCATTTCCGCAGCTATTGAGGGCATTTCTGCATGACAACGATCGACGACGACAGGTTTGCGGCTGCGGCTGCGCAAGACGGCCGCGGCGTCAAAGGCCGCCTCGCAGTAATCGGCCACCATCTCCGCGCCAGCGCAGTGTTCCTCCTGCTCGTGGCCATGCTGGTCGGCTTTACCGTGGCACAGCCCGCCTTCATCACGATCGCCAATCTCATGAGCATCCTGCAGGCCGTGTCAGTGGTTGCCATCCTCGCCGCCGGCGTCACGGTCACCCTTGCCGTCGGCGGCTTCGACCTGTCCATCGGGGCGATTGCCGCCTCCAGCGTCATGGCGGCAAGCTATGCCATGATCGTCTGGCACCTGGACGCTTTCGCAACCGTGCCTCTGGTGCTGGCCTTCGGCGCCGTGATCGGCCTCGTCAACGCCTTCCTCATCGTGCGCCTGCGCGTGCCGGATCTGCTCGCCACGCTCGCAGTGATGTTCCTGCTTTCGGGCCTGCAACTGATCCCGACGGCCGGACGCTCGATTTCGACCGGCATGGTGCTGCCGGACGGCTCGAAGGCGACCGGCGCCTTTGATCCATCCTTCCTTCTGATCGGCCGCTATAATCTCTTTTCCATTCTGCCGGTCGCCGTCGTGTTGATGGCGGTCGTCGCCATCGTGCTCTTCGTGTTGACCGAGCGGACCCGCATCGGCCGGCTGCTCTTCGCCACCGGCGGCAACGAACTCGCCACCCGGCTCGCCGGCGCGTCGACAACGCGGCTGAAGACATTCGCCTATGTGATTTCCGGCGTGCTCGCAGCCCTTGGCGGCATCGTCATTGCCGCCCGCGTCGGACGCGGCGACGTCTCTTCCGGCGGCTCCCTGCTGATGGATTCCGTCGCGGCCGCATTGATCGGCTACGCCGTCCTCAACCTCAGACATCCGAACGTGCTCGGCACAATCGTCGGAGCGGTATTCGTCGGCGTATTGCTGAACGGGCTCACCATGCTGAACGCCCCGTACTATACGCAGGATTTCGTCAAGGGTGCCGTTCTCGTAGGTGCACTGGCGCTAACCTACGGGCTCGGCAGAAACCCCGATCGCTGAGGCCCGGAAGCGGCCCACGGAAATTTCCCCGGCCACTCGTGTTTTGGAAAACCATTCCTCTGTAATGCGTCTAAATCTATCTATTTTATGCTCTATTGCTAGAGAGGATTCTTTAATGGACAATAAGCAAACGACCGGCCTTGGGCGCCGAGACATTTTGAAACTGACCGCCGCCGGCGCAGCCCTGGCGACTGCCGGGCTGATCTCAAGCAAGGCAGCGGCGGCAGACGACGCCTTGTCCCTGAAGGGCAAGCGCATCGCCATCAGCGCGACCGGAACCGACCACTACTTCGATCTGCAGGCCTATAATGCCCAGATCGATGAAGTGAAGAAGCTGGGCAGCACGCCGATCGCAGTTGATGCCGGCCGCAACGACGGCAAGCTGGTGTCGCAATTGCAGACGTTGATCGCTCAACGGCCGGATGCGATCGTCCAGATCCTCGGCACCTTGAGCGTCATCGACCCCTGGCTGAAGAAGGCGCGGGACGCGGGTATTCCCGTTCTGACCGTCGATGTCGGCTCCACCAATTCGATCAACAACACCACATCCGACAACTGGGGCATCGGCAAGGATCTGGCGCTGCAGCTCGTGTCCGATATCGGCGGCGAAGGCAATATCATCGCCTTCAACGGCTTCTATGGCGTCACGCCCTGCGCAATCCGCTACGATCAGCTTGTGAATGTCGTCAAGTATTTCCCGAAGGTGAAGATCATTCAGCCTGAGCTGCGGGACGTCATTCCCAATACGGTTCAGGACGCCTTCACCCAGATCACCGCGATCCTCAACAAGTATCCGGAAAAGGGCTCGATCAAGGCCATCTGGTCGGCCTGGGATATTCCGCAGCTGGGTGCCACACAGGCTCTTGCCGCCGCCGGCCGCACGGAGATCCGCACCTATGGTGTCGACGGCAGCCCGGAAGTGCTGCAGCTGGTCGCCGATCCGAACTCGCCTGCCGGCGCCGATGCGGCGCAGCAACCGGCAGAAATCGGCCGCACCGCCATCCGCAACGTCGCCAAGCTACTGGCGGGGCAGACCCTGCCGCGCGAGACCTACGTGCCTGCCCTCCTGGCCAACAAGAGCAACGTCTCCGACGTCGTCAAGAAGCTCGGCATCGGCTGACATATGAACCGGCGATGCGGCTTTCGCCGCATCGCCCCGCTTAATGCGAGGGCTTTTTCCAATGACAGCAACCGAGCCAGCGCCTGCGGCAGATAGCCGGGACCATGTCGTCCGCTTTGACGGCATCGTGAAGCGTTTCGGCGGCGCACAGGCATTGGCCGGCGCCTCGCTGACCGTGCGGCGCGGCACCGTGCATGGGCTTGTCGGGCAGAACGGTGCCGGCAAATCGACGCTGATCAAGCTTCTTGCCGGCCTGCACAGGCCCGATGAGGGCCGCATCGAGATCGAAGGCCGAGACTATGATCGGCTGACGCCGCATCTGTGCGAAGAACTCGGCATTCACTTCATCCACCAGGACCGGCTACTGGTTCCGACATTTACAGTAGGCGAGACACTGTTTCTCGGCAGGGAGCTGCGCCTTAGCGGCACGCCCTTTATCGACCGCAGCACGATGCAGCGCCGCGCCAGTGAGATCCTTGCCAATTACTTCGGCGTCGACTTGCCGAAGAATGCACTGATCAGCGAGCTTTCGACGGCGGAACAGCAGATCGTTCAGATCACCCGGGCGCTGCTGCACCAGCCGAAGCTCCTCGTCTTCGACGAGCCGACCGCCGCCCTGGTGCGGCAGGAGGCGGACATCCTCTTCCGCCTGATCCGCCGCCTGCGCAGCGAAGGCGTGACCATCATCTACATCTCGCATTATCTCAACGAAATCGAGGCCCTGTGCGACGACGTCACGGTGCTCCGCAACGGCGTCGACGTCGCCTCCCTGCCCATGAGCGAGACCTCGGCCAACGGGATCGCGACCCTGATGGTCGAGCGCGATATCGGAGAGATGTTCCCGAAGCGGCAGGTGGAGTTCGGCGCTGAAATTCTCAAAGTCCGCAATCTCTCGGCAGCCAACCGCTTCCACGATGTCAACTTCACGCTGCGCCGCGGCGAGATCCTCGGCATCACCGGCTTGCTCGGCTCCGGGGCAAAGGATCTCGTGCGCACCCTCTTCGGGCTGCAGACGGCGACGAGCGGAGAGATCGAAATCGAAACTAAGGCCTTGAAGCCGCGCAGTCCGGTGGAGGCGGTCAACCATCAGCTGGCGCTGGTGCCGGAGGATCGTCGCGGCCACGGCGTCGGCCTCGATCTCAGCGTGCGCGAAAACATCACGCTTTCGAGCCTTTCCCGCTACACGCGCTTCGGCTTTCTCAACCGCAAACGCGAGGGCAGCGATACCGACGATCTCATCAAACGCCTGCAGATCAAGACGTCCGGGCGCGAAGCCCTGGTTCGCACGCTCTCGGGTGGCAACCAGCAGAAGGTAGCGATCGCCAAATGGCTGAGCCGCAAGTCGGAAATCTATCTGCTGGATGAGCCGACCGTCGGGGTCGATATCGGCTCCAAGGTGGAGATCTACTCGCTCATCGGCGAGCTTGCCGCACGCGGCGCCGGCGTGATCGTGCTGTCGTCGGACCTACCTGAACTCGTGGGTATTACCGACAGGATCCTCGTGCTGTTCCGCGGCCGCCTCACGCGCGAGCTCATTTCCTCACAGACCACAACGGATGAAGTGCTGTCGGCATCGACCGGCGCCGTGGAAGGATTGCGCCATGTCGGCTGATGTCCAATTTGCCTCCCTCCCCGAGGCTCCGCCTGGGCGATCGCTGCCATCGGGCAGCAAGCTTGCAGCCGCAACCTTGCGGTTCGGCTCGTTGCTCGCCTTCGTGTCGATCCTCGTGATCTTCGCGCTGACGGCACCCTACTTCCTGACCGTCGGCAATATCGGCAACGTGCTCGGCCAATCGGCCATTTCGGGCGTTCTCGCCATCGGCCTGACGATCGTCCTCATCGCCGGCGGCTCCAACGTCGTCACCGGAGGCATCGACCTCTCGCTTGCCGCCAATATGGGCCTGAGCGCCGCGGTCTACGCAACGCTGATCCAGCTGGGCTTCAACGATCTTGCTGCAGGCGCCGGTGCGCTTGCGACAGGACTTGCAATCGGTGCCGTCAACGCGCTGGCGATCGTGCTGGCGGGCATCGTGCCCTTGCTGGCGACACTGGCTGTCATGAACGTCGTTGCCGGCCTGGAACTGGTCCTGACCCAGAATACCGTTCTTCCCGCCGCGACCGATTTTCTGACGGTCCTTTCGGCCTCGGATGGCTTCGGCATACCGATCCTCGCCTATGTCCTGATCGGCTTCACGATCATCGTCACGGCCATCGTGCAATATACGCCGCTCGGCCTGCGCCTCTACGCTGTCGGCGAATTTCCCGAAGCCGCGCGCGCGGCCGGCTTGCCGCTGAAGAAGCTGGTCGCCGGCGCTTTCGTCGCCAGCGGACTTTGCGGCGGGATCGCCGGCATCCTATCGGTATCCTATCTCAGCGGCAGCACGACCGGTTCCGGCGAGATGCTGCTGCCGGTCGTCGTAACGGCCCTGCTCGGCTCGGTCTTCTCGCGCCGGCTGGTGCCGACGATCGGTGGAACGCTGATCTCGACCCTGTTCGTCGGCTTCCTCATCAACGGTTTCCAGCTTCTGAACCTGCCGAGCACGCTGGTAAGCGGTGTTCAGGGGCTGCTGATCCTGATCGTCGTCTCGGCGACCACCTTGCTGCGCAAACGGGAGATCTGACCATGTCCGCTACCGCTGCTTCAGGACGACCGCTCGCAGGCGTTGCCCGATATGGCCTTATCGTCGCGCTTGTCGCTGTCTTCTCTCTCTTCTCGACGGTCGCGCCGACATTCCTGAGTGCTGGCAACCTGCAGAGCATTCTCGTCAATAACTTCACGCTGCTCGCCATCGTCTCGATCGCCATGACGTTTGCCGTTGCGGCCGGTGGCATCGATCTTTCTGTGGGGACAGCAGTCGACTTTGCGAGCTTTGCTTTCGTTTCCAGCATTCTGGCTGGCGTGCCGGTGCCTTTGGCTGCTCTGGCTGGCCTTGGCGCCGGGGCGCTGGTCGGGGCGTTCAACGCAGTGCTGATTTCCGGGATCGGCGTATCGCCATTCCTGGCAACGCTTGGAACGCTGTTCATCGGCCGCAGCATCCAGCAGCTGCTGACGGACGGCGGCAATCCGGTCTATTTGCCGCCATCCGGCGTGCCCGAGGCATTTCGTTTTATCGGGCATGGAACGCTCGGCAATATCCCCGTGCCACTTCTGATCGCAGCCGTCATCATCGCCGGTGCTGCCGTGTTGTTTGCGAGAATGCGCTTCGGGCGTGTGGTTCTGGCGATCGGTATCCAGCCGCGCACCGTGCGCTATTCGGGAATTGGGCTGAGAGCCCATGTCGCTGCCACCTTCATTCTCGCCGGCATCATCGCCGCCTTTGCCGGGCTGATCCTGACGGCGACGGTGACCGTCTACATTCCCTCCTCCGGCAACGGCTTCATGCTGAACGCCATCGGCGCAACCTTCATCGGCACGACCTTTTCGCCGCTCGGGCGGCCGAACGTCGCCGGCACGGTGCTCGGCGTGCTGCTTTTGAGCATCGTCGCCAACGGCCTGCTTCTGACGGGCCTGAACTTCTACTGGCAGCAGGTCGGCACCGGACTGCTGATCTTTGCGGTGCTCGCCTTCAGCTTCGTCAACAAGAAAGCCGTCGGCGCCTGAGTGCGGCCGATCCATATCATGCAGGAATAGCAACATGACCCGCGAAATCAGGCTCAATGCCTTCGACATGAACTGCGTCGGACACCAGTCCCCGGGCCTGTGGCGCCATCCGCGCGACAAGTCCTGGACTTACAAGGATATGGATTATTGGGTCCATCTGGCAAAGACGCTAGAGCGCGGCAAGTTCGACGGGCTCTTCATCGCCGACGTGCTCGGCGTCTACGACGTGCTGAACGGCAATGTCGACGCGGCGCTGCGCCATTCCGCGCAAGTGCCGGTCAACGACCCAATACAGCTCATTCCGACGATGGCCTACGAGACCGAACATCTCGGCTTCGGGCTGACCGCCTCGCTCTCCTTCGAACATCCCTACACTTTCGCGCGACGCATCTCGACGCTCGACCACCTGACCAAGGGCCGGGTCGGCTGGAATATCGTCACCTCCTATTTGAACAGCGGCGCTCTCAACATCGGCCAGTCGGCGCAGACGCAGCACGATGACCGCTACGGCTTGGCGGAAGAATATCTCGAAGTCTGCTACAAGCTCTGGGAAGGCAGTTGGGAGGACGATGCGGTCGTTCGCGATCGGGAAAAAGGCATTTTCACGCGGCCGGAGAAGGTGCATCCCATCCGCCATTCCGGCAAGCATTTCACCGTTCCCGGTATTCATCTGAGCGAACCGTCGCCGCAGCGCACGCCGGTGCTTTACCAGGCAGGCGCCTCCAGCCGCGGCAAGGATTTCGCCGGCGCCCATGCCGAATGCATCTTCGTGGCAGCGCCCTCCAAGCCGGTGCTGAAGCGCTATGTCGCCAATGTTCGCGAAGCTGCCGAGCGTGTCGGACGCAACCCGCGCGAAATTCTCGCCTTCAACCTCCAGACCGTGATCCTCGGCGAGACCGACGCCGAAGCGCAGCGCAAGTTCAACGAATACCGCCAATATGCTTCCTTTGAGGGGGCTCAGACGCTGATCTCCGGCTGGACCGGCATCGATTTCGGCCGGTTCTCTCCGGACGAGGTGCTTCGTCATCGCCATACCAACGCTGTACAATCCGCTGTCGAGACCTTCACGACGATCGATCCGAACAAAGAGTGGACGGTGCGCGAGATGGCCGACTGGGTTGGCATCGGCGGCTTCGGCCCGGTCTTCGTCGGTTCGCCGCAGACCGTCGCCGACCTGATGCAGGAATGGATCGAGGATACCGATGTCGATGGCTTCAATCTGGCCTATGCCGTGACGCCCGAAAGCTTCGAGGATGCGGTCGATCTTCTGGTTCCCGAGCTGCAGAAGCGCGGCGTTTACAAGACGGAATACCGGCCGGGAACACTGCGGGAAAAACTCGGCGGCAGCGGACCGAGGCTTGTTGCACCGCATCCGGCGACCGGCTATCGCAATCTCCGCGATGCTGTTGCGCGCGCATCTTAAGCTCGCGAGACCACCCAGCTATGCCGGTATTCAGAGCTCAGGCAAAGGGCTCTGAAAGCATATCCTCAAGATCGGCCTTTGCCTGGGGTGAAAGATAGGGACGCAAGAGGCTCGCGACCTGGCTCAGCCCCCAATGGACGTGCCACGGGCTGAGGTCGCGAACGCCTTCCTGCAGCCCGAGATAGACGGCCCAATAGGTTGAGACGATCCAGACATTGGCCAATAGCGGCTTCCGGTCATCCGCGGCGACGCTGATGAGACCGGCTGCTTCCATGCGTTGAAAAATGACATCGACCGAAAGGCGCATGCCGGCACTGACAGCCAGGATCGGCTCCCTCAATCCCGGCGCGGTCGCCAATAGGCCCGGAAGGTCGCGAAAGAGGAAGCGATAGGTCCAGACGAGGGAGAACCATTTGCGCAGAAAGCCGGCATAGGCTTTCGAGTCAGGCGCGGGCACGGCATCCGCCTCGGCGACGAGCGCCAGCGCATCAGCCTCGAACCGGGAAAACAGGGCCAGTACCAGGGACTCCTTGGTGCGGAAATGGTAGTAGAGATTACCCTGATTGATACGGACAGCCTCTGCGATTTCCGCCGTTGTCACTGCCTCGGGGCCTTTTTGGTTGAAGAGCGATAATGTCGAGACAAGTATCCGTTCGCGCGTACTTGGCCGTGCTGTCGGCTCCGTTCTTTTGCCTTTGTTTTTCGACACGCTTTTTCCTCTTGAATGCCTAAGGTATTCACCTTACCTGTTCTAAGGTAAATGCCTTAATCCTGATCTACAGGCATCCGTGGAGCTGAACAAGGAGGTCGAAGGATGAATGCACGCGTAAACACGGCCGATCCATCGCCGGGCGCATTTCCCCTCACGCCGCGCTCGATGCCGCATGTGCTTCTTTCATTGATCCGCAATCCCCTTGATGCGCTGCCGTCCGAGATCTTCTCGGAGCCACTCGTCTTTACGCGGATGGGTGGAAAATTGCGGGTCTATCTCGCCGATCCGGAGTTGATCTACCGAGCGCTCGTCCGGAATGCTGATGCGCTCGGCAAGGGCGAAGATGTCCGCCGTTTGCTCGGCCCAGCGCTTGGCAATGGCATCCTGACCTCGGATGGCGCTCATTGGAAATGGCAGCGTCAATCCGTGGCCGGTGCCTTTCGTCACGAAAAGCTTCTCGAACTTCAGCCGGCCATGATCGCAGCCGCCGAGCGCAGACGCGATCTTTGGCTCACGCATAAAGACAGCGCTCTCGACCTCTGCCAGGAAATGATGCGCACGACCTTCGACATTATCGTCGAGACGATGATGTCGGGCGGCGACGGCATCGACGTCGACAGGGTCGAGCGCAACATCACCGACTATCTCAAGCCGACTGGCTGGAAATTTGCGCTGGGCCTGCTCGGTGCGCCAGAGTGGATGCCGCATCCCGGCAAGGAAAAGGCAAAGGCGGCCGTGACCTTCCTGCGCGCGACCCTTGCGACTGTTATTGCCGAACGGCGACGCAGCGGCATCGAGCGCAGCGACCTTGTTTCCATGCTGCTTGGCGCAGCCGATCCGGAAACGGGCCGCATGATGAACGATGAAGAGATCATCGACAATCTGATGACCTTCATCACCGCCGGACACGAAACGACGGCGCTCGGCCTTGCCTGGACGCTCCATCTCCTTGCCCGATATCCTGACTGCCAGGCGAGGCTCTTCAACGAGATAGCCGCTGTCACCGAGGGCGACCCGCTCCTCGCCGAACATGTCGGCAAACTCACCTATGCGAGACAGGTCTTTTCCGAGGCGATGCGGCTCTACCCGCCGGCGCCGATCATCTCGCGCGCGGCACTGCGCGAATTTACCCTTGGCGCCTATACGATCCCGGCCGGCACGATCCTTTATGTGCCGATCTATGCCGTGCATCGTCACGCGTCAATCTGGGAAGAGCCATTGGTCTTCGACCCCGAGCGCTTCGAGCCCGAGGCTGCAAAAAGCCGCCACCGCTATGCCTTCATGCCCTTCGGCGCCGGCCCGCGCGTCTGCATCGGCAATGGCTTTGCCATGATGGAAGCCGTTGCGATCCTTGCCGTCCTGCTGCAAAGATTCCGCGTGACCGGTCCGGACGAGCCTTCGCCCAAACCGGTCATGAAGGTCACGTTGCGGCCGATGCATCCTCTGCCGATCAATCTGGTCGAACGATAGACCGCCGGGCCGCCTTCCCTATTTCGGACATAGGGTGAGCTGAGAGCCTTACTTCCAGCGTCAAGCGCCCCAGCTGCGTTCGAGCACGCGGATCCAGTTTTGGTGGGCAATCATTCCGAGCGCCTGATCGTCAAAGCCATGCGCGCGCAGGGCGTCGATCAGCTTCGGCAGGCCGCTGGCATCGCCAAGCGATTGCGGGATGGTTGTGCCATCGAAATCGGAGCCGAGTGCGACGCGTTCGATGCCGATCCGGTCGGCTATGTAAACGATATGACGAACGAGAACATCGAGGGATGTATCGGTGTTTCTCACACCATCGTCGCGCAGGAACAACACCCCGAAATTAATGCCGACCAGACCGTCGGTGTCGCGGATCGCATCGAGCTGCTTGTCCGTGAGGTTGCGGCTGTGGGGAGAAAGCGCATGCGCATTGGAATGCGAGGCGACAAGCGGCGCATTCGACAATTGCGCGATATCCCAGAAGCCCTGTTCGTTCATGTGCGAGAGATCGATCATGATCCGCAGTTCATTGCAGGCGCGCACCAGATCCTTGCCCGCGTCGCTGAGGCCGGGCCCGATATCCGGCGTCGAGGGAAAGCGGAAAGGCACGCCATAAGCAAAGACATTCGGCCGGCTCCATACCGGACCGAGCGTGCGCAGCCCGGCTTGATGAAGGACATAGAGCGCATCGAGATCGGCCGCGATCGCTTCTGCCCCCTCGATATGAAAAACAGCGGCAAACCGGCCATCGGCGATGGAACTACGAATGTCGCCGGCCGAGCGGCAAACCTTTAGCGCACCGTCGGATTGAGCCTCGATCGCCAGGAGAAGGCGAAACATCGCCAAAGTCTCGTTCAGCGCCTGGGGCTGCGAGGGAGCCGGAAAATCGCCATTCCCATCTCGGGGTTGATCCGGAGATGGGATGAACACCGCGCAAAGCCCGCCTGCAAGCCCGCCGCGACGCGCGCGCGGCAGATCGATATGGCCGGCATTCTCGCCATTCAGAAAGGCGCTGACGGAATTGAGGCCATCGCGCCGCAGACGAAGCAACACATCGTTGTGGCCGTCGAATACTGGAATTATCGAGGATTGTGTCATGTTTCATTCCAAAAAGGTCATCGATACCTGCCTAGGCAAGCTCGGCAGGATGGGCAAATGCAAACCGCGCATAAGGTCTGCGAAAAACGGAATTAGTCGCTCGCAAGACGCGCTGTTAGAGAAGCTAGCGAAAATACGATAGCGACAGAACCGTACCAAGTCTCACCATGCTTGGCATAGAGCTGTTGCCAAAAGAGTCAAAGGGGATTTCGCATGGTTTCAAGACGTCAGTTTCTCATTGGCAGCGCCACGCTGCCCTTCCTGTCCTATCTCGATCTTGCACAGACGGCATTTGCGGCAACGCCGAAAGACGTGCTTGTCGTTGCCCAGCAGCTCGACAACATGACGAGCCTCGACCCCCATGAAAGCTTCGAGGCCGTCGGCGGCGAAGTGATCAGCAACATGTATCAGAAGCTGGTGCGTCCCAACACCGATGATCCCTCCAAGGTCGATCCGGTGCTGGCGGAATCCTGGCAAGCCGATGCGGACAGCAAGGTCTTCACCTTCAAGCTCGCCAAGGCAAGCTTTGCCAGCGGCGCGCCGGTGACGGCTGATGACGTTGCCTTCTCGCTGCAGCGCGCGATCAAGATGAACAAGGGCGCCGCCTTCATCATCAACCAGTTCGGCTTCACCGCGGAGAATGTCGAAAGCCGGATCGTCGCCAAGGACGCCGAAACGCTGACACTGACGACCGAGAAACCCACCGCGATCGCCTTCCTGCTCTATTGCCTCTCTGCCAATATCGCCGCCGTCGTTGAAAAGAAGGTCGTGCTTGCCAACGAGGCAAATGGCGACATGGGCAATGCCTGGCTGCAGAAGAACAGCGCCGGCTCGGGCAGCTTCCAGCTTCAGGCCTGGAAGGCGAGCGAATCCGTGTCGCTCACCCTCAACCCGCACGGCCCCCACAAGGGCGATCTGAAGCGCGTTATCCTGCGTCACGTCACCGATCCCGCCTCGCAGCTTTTGATGCTGAAGAAGGGCGATGCCGATATCGCCCGCGATCTGACTTCCGAGCAGCTTCGCACCATTCAGAACGATGCCGATTTCACGCTGGTCACCAAAAGCATCGCCTCGCTGGTGCTCATCTCCCTCAACCAGGGTGTCGCGAACTTGGCAAAGCCACAGGTGTGGCAGGCCGTCAAATGGGCGCTCGACTACAAGGGTATGCAGGAAAACATCGTGCCGCTGACCCATAAGGTCCACCAGAGCTTCGAGGCGGAAGGCTTCCCCGCGGCGATCAGCGACACGCCGTTCCAGAAGGACGTGGCAAAGGCGAAGGCGCTGATGGCCGAAGCCGGGCTTGCCGACGGTTTCGATGTGACGATGGATCACTACGCCGCCCAGCCCTACCCGGACCTCGCCCAGGCCATCCAGGCAAACCTCGCCGAAATCGGCATTCGCGTGAAATTGCAATCGGCCGAAAACCGTCAGGTGCTGACCAAGATGCGAGGCCGCCAGCACGAGATGGCGCTTTCCGCCTGGGGCACCGACTATTTCGACCCGAACTCCAACGGCGAAGTCTTCACCATCAACAAGGACAATTCCGACGACGCCAAGAGCAAGCCTTTCCTGTGGCGCTCGCGCTACAAGAACGACGATTTCGCCGCCAAGGCGGAAGCCGCTCGCGACGAGAAGGATCCGGCCAAGCGCATCGCGCTCTATGAAGAGCTCCAGCGCGAGCACATGCAGAACAGCCCCTTCGCCTTCATGTTCCAGACGGTGAAGACAGCGGCATGCCGCAAGGCCGTCTCCGGCTTCCGCCTCGGCGCTCTTTCGGAAGCCAATTCCTACCAGGAGACTGGCAAGGCTTGACCCGACGGCTCAAATCCTTCTCCGCCATCCTGAGCAGCATCGTACTGACGCTGCTCGGGCTGACGGTCGTCACCTTCCTGATCGGCCGCGTCATGCCGGTCGATCCGGTTATTGCCGCGGTCGGCGACAATGCACCGGAGGCAGTGGTCATACGCGTGCGGGCGGAAATGGGCCTCGACCAGCCGCTGCCGGTGCAGTTTCTGCATTATCTGAACCAGCTCCTCCATGGCGATCTCGGCATGTCCGTGCTGACGAAGAACCCGGTGTCGCAGGATATCGCCCGCTTCTTTCCCGCGACCTTCGAACTGGCGACCGCAGCGCTTCTTCTTGCCGCCATTATAGGCATTCCGCTTGGCGTCTGGGCGGCCGTTCGACAGGGAACCATCACGGACCAGGCGATCCGCGTGGTTTGCCTCGCGGGCCATTCCATTCCGGTTTTCATGCTGTCCCTCATCTCGCTGCTGATCTTCTATTCAGCGCTCGGCATAGCACCGGGGCCTGGGCGGCAGGACATTATCTATGACGGAATGATCACACCGGTGACCGGACTGCTGTCCGTGGACACGCTGCTTGCCGGCGACCTCGACGCCTTCTGGGATGCGCTCGCCCATATGGCACAGCCGGTCTGCATCCTCGCCTATTTCAGCATGGCCTATATCGCCCGCATGACGCGCGCCTTCATGATCGACGCCTTGAAGGGCGAATTCGTGATTACCGCGCGTGCCAAGGGCCTGTCGCTCGGCAGGGTGATCTGGGGGCATGCCTTCCCGACCGTTGCGGTGCAGCTGGTGACGGTGCTGTCGCTCACCTATGCGGGCCTGCTGGAAGGCGCCGTCGTGACCGAGACAGTCTTTTCCTGGCCCGGCATCGGCCAGTATCTGACCGCCTCGCTGATGAACGGCGACATGAATCCGGTCATCGGCACTACACTCCTGATCGGCATCATCTATGTGGGGCTGAACCTCGTCGCCGATCTCCTTTATCGCCTGCTGGACCCGAGGGTGCGATGATGCTTGCAACCTTCCGCAATTGGGCACTCGACGAGTCCCCCACCTCCCGACGCCAGGCAGCCTGGGGCGATCGGTATCGCATCTGGCTGGGGTTGAAGGGCAACGCTCTCGGCATGATCGGCCTTTCGATCATCCTGCTATTCATCCTGCTTGCGCTTTTCGCACCGTGGCTCGCCACACATGATCCAGCCGCCCAGGATTTGGCCAACCGGCTTGCCAGACCGAGCCCAGCCCATTGGCTTGGCACCGACGAACTCGGCCGCGATATTTACTCGCGCCTGCTCTATGGAGGCCGCGTCACGCTCGGCATGGTCATCGCCGTGGTGGTGCTCGTCGCGCCGATCGGCCTCGCCATCGGCTGCATCGCCGGCTATTTCGGCGGCGTGGTCGACACGGCGCTGATGCGACTGACCGACATCTTTCTCGCCTTCCCCCGGCTGGTTTTAGCGCTTGCCTTCGTCGCCGCGCTGAAGCCGGGCGTGGAAAGCGCCGTGCTTGCGATCGCGCTCACCGCCTGGCCGCCCTACGCCCGGCTGGCACGCGCCGAGACATTGACCGTGCGCGGTGCCGATTTCATTGCCGCCTATCGTCTGACAGGCGCCTCTTCCTGGCGCATCATCATGCGCCATATCGCGCCTTTGTGCATGCCCAGCCTGATCGTTCGCGTCACGCTCGACATGAGCTCCATCATCATAACAGCCGCAAGCCTCGGCTTCCTCGGCATGGGCGCACAACCGCCCTCGCCGGAATGGGGCGCGATGATCGCGACCGCAAAGCGCTTCATCTTCGAGCAATGGTGGGTCGCAACGATCCCTGGCATCGCCATCTTCCTCGCCTCGCTCGCCTTCAATTTCCTTGGCGATGCATTGCGCGACGTGCTCGATCCGAAGGGGAACTGATCCATGCTGGTCGAGATCGACAATCTGCGCATCGGCTTTAAGACGCAAACCGGCTTTGCCCCCGCCGTCAAGGGCGTATCGTTGCGCCTGGGTGCCGAGAAGCTCGGCATCGTCGGCGAAAGCGGTTCCGGCAAAAGCCTGACGGCGCGCGCGCTGATGAAGCTCCTGCCAAGGCAGACGCGCATCGAAGCCGACAAGCTCTCCTTCGACGGCATCGACATAGTGTCCGCCAGCGAAAAGCAGATGCGCACCATTCGCGGCAAACGGGCGGGCTTCATCCTGCAGGACCCGAAATATTCGCTTAACCCGGTGAAGACCATCGGCAATCAGGTTGCCGAGTCATGGCGCACGCACAAGGGCGGCAGCCGCCGGGAGGCGGTGGAAGCGGCCGCCAATCTGCTGGAGCAGGTCAAGATCCGCAATCCGAAGGCGGTTGCCACCTCCTATCCGCATGAAGTCTCAGGCGGCATGGGCCAGCGCGTCATGATCGCCATGATGCTCGCTCCCGATCCGGAATTGCTGATTGCTGACGAGCCAACAAGCGCGCTGGACGCGACGGTGCAGGCGGAAATCCTGCGGCTGATCGAGGAGCTTGTCTCCGAGCGCTCCATGGGACTGATGCTGATCAGCCATGACCTGCCGCTCGTCTCGCATTTCTGCGACCGGGTGGTGGTCATGTATTCCGGGCGGATCATGGAGGAGCTGAAGGCATCGGAACTGTTGTCCGCCGCCCATCCCTATACGCGCGGACTGCTGAACTGCATTCCTTCGCTCACCCATCCGAAAGAGCGATTGCCCATTCTCGAGCGTGATCCGGAGTGGCTGAAATGACGATAGAGATCGACAATCTGCGCATCCGCTTCGGTGAGCGGGAAGTCGTCAAGGGCGTTTCCTTCACGGTCGACGAAGGCGGCAGCTTCGGCATCGTCGGCGAAAGCGGCTCGGGGAAATCGACCGTATTGCGCGCCATGGCCGGCCTGAACACAAGCTGGATGGGACGCATCGCCTTCGGCGGCGAAGCTGCTCCGCAGCGCCGCACGCCGGACTTCTTCCGCAAGGTGCAGATGGTTTTCCAGGACCCCTACGGCTCCCTGCATCCGCGCCAGACGATCGACCGTATCCTGAGCGAGTTGCCGCTCGTTCACCGCATGGGCGATGTGGACCGACGCATTGCCGCCGTCCTTTCGGATGTGGCCTTGCCGCAAAGTGCGCGCTTCCGCTATCCGCACCAGCTTTCCGGCGGCCAGCGCCAGCGCGTCGCCATCGCCCGGGCGCTGATCGCCGAGCCCAGGATCCTGCTGCTCGATGAGCCGACGAGCGCGCTCGACGTCTCCGTTCAGGCCGAAATCCTCAACCTGCTGTCCGATCTGCGGGTCGAGCGAAAGCTGACCTACGTGATGGTCAGCCACAATCTCGGCGTGATCGCTCATCTCTGCACCGACGTCGGCGTCATGATCGATGGCCAGATGGTCGAGCAGGTCACGGCCGACGATTTGCGGCGTGGCAACGTCGCCCATCCTCATACGCAGGAACTGCGCCGTCTGAGCATCGAGTTCGAGGAAACGGAACCGGTCTAATCTGCATTTGCGAGGCATGCATGTCTGAAACGGGAAACTGGAAGGCCGCGCAGGCACGCGCAGCTGGATTCACGCAGAATTGGGGCAAGGACGAACCGGGCGGAGCCGTCATCGGCTTCGATGCGAACGGCATTCGTTTTGCCGAATCTGGCGGCGTGGAAAGCCTCTCGACGCTCACTCCTTTTACCGCTGAGAGCGTCGTCCGCTATGCCTCGGTGACGAAGCACGCCTTCTGCGCCATGGTGCTCGCCCATTCCGATAAGATCGGTCTCGGCGACCCGCTCGGACAGCATCTGCCCGAGCTGCAGGCGCCCCTTCGCGATGTCACTGTTGGCCGCGCTCTCGACATGAGCGGAGGCTTGCCTGACACGCGCGAATGCCTGTCGCTGCTTGGGCTGTCTGTCTATACGGAAACAAAAGCAGGTCCGTTGCTCGATTTCCTCGCCCGCCAGACGCGGTTGAACTACGAGGCGGGCACGGAGATCTCCTATTCCAATACCGGCTATCGGCTTATAGAAGCGGCGCTCGAGCGCCAGGGCGTCTTTTTTCGCGACTACGTTCACCGGCTTGGCGCGCAGGTCCAGGCCGTATTGGATGCGCCGGATGTATGGAACGCTTCCGTCGTCGGCCTGGTTCCGGGCTATTGGCGTGACGGCGAGCGCTGGCAGCTTTCGGCCGCCGGCCTGCATATTTCCGCCTCCGGCAGCATGACCGGCAGCGGCGAAAGCCTCGCCAAATGGTTGATCGGATTACTTCGCGGCGAAGGGCCTTTTGCCGGAGTGCTCGACCAGCTGTCGGAATCGCGGCAGCTCGCCGATGGCAGGCCGAGCGGATACGGCCTCGGCCTGCGCCGTACCATGCTGGGCAAGCGCTCTCTTATCGGCCATGGCGGCTCCCATCCCGGCTACAAAAGCTACTTCCTGCTCGATCCGGTTCGGAAAGCCGGCTTTGCGGTGGTATCGAACCGCGAGGACACCAACGGCTACAAGATCGCGATCGAGTCCATGGCGGCGTTGATGGACGAAGCCCTGCCGCGCCCCTCGTCCACCCTTCGCGATGGCATCTATGTGACAGAGAGCGGCCCGTGGTGGATAAAGGTCTCCGGCAGCACGGTGACCTATCTTGATGCCGACGAAACGGTTTATGAGGACGAGGGATCCTGGGTCTCCTCGCGCTCGGCCTCCTCGCCAATGCGCCTGACGATGGGGGACGACGCGATCGTCGGGGAAGTCGGACATGCGCAGCGCCGCTTCCTGCCTGTCGGAGAGCACGAAGTGCCGGCTTCGCTATCCGGTGTCTGGAACTCTTCGGAAGGCGCCAGCTTCGAGATCGACAATGGCAGCGTCATCATGGGTGTCGGCCCGGTGCGCCATAGCATGCCCCTGCAGGCGCTGGGCTCCGGACGCTTCCTGTTCACCCTCAAGGACGGTCCCTGGACCAAGCGGGTCTGCCTCCACCTTCTAGCCGAGGATAGGCTCGAGCTGGTGCTCGCCCGAGCACGAATGATTGAATATCGCCGCGCCGGCTGATTGCATTCCCGGCCCTTTCGGGCCAAGGAGAAGCCGGCTTTGACAGCCGGTTTCTTTCGGGAGCTTCGAGTGGAAGTCAAATGGCTTGAAGATTTTCTGGCGCTGGCGCGGACGCTGAACTTTTCCAAGGCCGCCGACGAGCGCCATGTGACGCAATCGGCCTTCAGCCGCCGCATCCGGCAGCTGGAGGGCTGGGTCGGGACGAGCCTGATCGATCGGGCTACCTATCCGTCCCGGCTGACTGCCGCAGGCGAGCGTTTCGTACCCGTGGCGGAGCAGACACTACAGGCGCTCTATCAAGCACGGCGCAACCTTCAGTATGAAGACGGCACGGATGCGCGCACCGTGACCTTGACGGCGCTGCACACCCTCTCGTTTACCTTTTTCCCCGACTGGCTAAGCCGGCTCAACGCGCGCATCGGGCCTGTCGTCTCGCATCTGCGCCCGGACTCCGGCACCATGGAAGAAAACCTGAATTCCCTCATCGATGGGGAATGCGATTTCCTGCTCACCTATCAGCACCCGCATGTGCCGATGCTGCTCGATCCGCAATTCGAACATCACACACTCGGCCGGGAAACGATCCTGCCGGTGAGCGCCGCGGGCGCCGATGGCGCGCCGCTGCATCGCCTCGAACCCGGCTTCTGCCATGTCAGCTACCAGAAGACGTCCTTCTTCGGGCAACTGGTGGCCGGCGCCTTCGGGGAGCGGCTGCCAGCCGAAAACCGGGTGCATGTCGGCAGCATGTCTGTGGGGTTGAAGGGCATGGCCGCAGCCGGCTTCGGGCTTGCCTGGATCCCGGAAAGCCTCGTCAACACCGAACTTGTCGATGGCCGGCTGGTGCATGCCGCCGATTCCAAATGGAATATCGAGGTGGAAATCCGCCTCTATCGCTCGCGCGAGAATCGCCGTCCGATCGTCGGGCGTATCTGGTCGATGCTCGACAAGCCCTGACGACCGGACGATCCTTGCGCCAGGCTTAGATCGCGGTGCGCCGGGCGTTTTCCATGTAGAGCGTGCGGAGGCGCTTGAACATCGGGCCAGGCATCCCGTCTCCGACGGCAACGCCATCGATATTGGTGATCGAGACGATGAAGTTGGATGCGCTCGTCAGCCAGGCTTCGGCGGCAGTCTTGGCCTCTTCGACGGAGAAGGGCCGCTCCTCCAGCACCAATCCCCCCTCGCGCGCAAGCTCCAGCACGGCAAGCCTGGTGCAGCCAGGCAAGGTCGCGTGGCTGTTGGCGCGCGTCACGATGCGGCCGTCACGCGTCACGATATAGGCCGTCGACGATGCACCCTCCGTCACCATGCCATCCTCGACCAGCCAGGCTTCGTCGAAGCCTTCTGCCTTGGCGGCGCGCTTTGCCAGCACCTGCGGCAGCAGGCAGACGCTCTTGATGTCACGCCGCGCCCAGCGCTGATCCGGCATGGACCTCACTTTGAGGCCTTTTTCGACGGCAGCGACATGCTCGAGCGTCTTCGCCTGCGTGAACAGCACGAGGGTCGGCTGCAGATCCTCAGAGTAGAAGAAATTGCGATCCTCGGCACCCCGCGTGTACTGGAGATAGACGAGCCCTTCGGTAAGGTGGTTTTCTTCCACGAGACGCTTCTCAATCGCCACGATCTCGTCAGTCGTGATAGGCAGGCGACCGCCGATCTCGCCCACGCTGCGCTCGAGCCGGGCCATATGCAGGGCGCTGTCGATCAGCTTGCCGTCCAGTACGGCGGTGACTTCGTAAATACCGTCGCCGAACAGGAAACCCCGGTCGAAGATGGAGAGATGCGCCTCGTTCTCTGGCAAAAAGGCACCGTTGAGATAGACGGTGCGGATCGTCGGGGCAGACATGGAAACTCCGTATGATGCGAAATGAGAAAATTGCGGTCAGCGATGACCTGGATGGGGAAGGCTGATGGCGCCGACAACCGAGCCTTTGCCGGTCGCGGCGTTGAAACCTTTGGTCTCCGTCGCCATAGCGAGGGAGTTGAGGATTGCTTCCTCGGTAGCTTCGATCGCGGCTTCGAACAGCGGCGAGACGGCATCATTGCCCAATGTCGGGATCACACTCGCGCCCTTGCGGCGTTCGGGAATACGTCGCACAGCCTCTGCAGTCGAAAAGGCCAACGCGTAGTCGCCTGAGCCATTGCTCAGCGCCGCGCCGGTGCGGGCAAGCCCGCCGAAGCAGCGGCGCGCCAGCCTTTCGAGATTGCGCGGACAGAGCGGGGCATCGGTCGCGAGCACGATGACGATGGAACCGTCCCTGTCGTGCTCCGCCAGCGCGGCATAATCGCGCCCGGCGACAATGAGGTGGCCGCCGTAGTTGGATTGGACAAGCACGCCCAGCCGATAGGTCTCCGCGCCGACAGGCACGAGGCGCGAGCTCGTTCCGATGCCGCCTTTCAGGCCGAAAGCGACCGTTCCGGTTCCGGCACCGACCGCACCCTCTTCGACCGGCCCTGATGTCGCGGTGTCGATCGCCAGCAGAACTTCATCTACGCTCGGGCGGGCGGCGCGAATATCGTTGAGACGCGAATCGTTGGTCTCGCCGACCACCGCATTGACCGACACGACCTTTTCGTTACCCGGCTGAGCGAGTGTGTGGCGGATGACAGCCTCTATGCCTCGCCCGACGGCCAGCGTATTGGTCAGGACGATCGGCGTCTCGATCTCGCCGAGTTCGATGATCTGTGTGGCACCGGCAAACTTTCCGAAGCCGTTGAAGACGGCAAGTCCGGCAGGGACCTTGTCCTGGAAGAGATTGCCGCCATGCGGCAGGATCGCGGTCGCCCCGGTGCGTGTGCGTTCGCCTTCCCGGCATGTGACATGCCCGACATGCACACCGAGGACATCGGTGATCGCGTTCAGGGGGCCGGGTTCGAAATGACCGGGCGCGAAACCGAGCTCGCGTATTCTGTGGCGCTTGTGGTCCATCATCCATGCCTCAAGAAGATGATGGCGACCTTACTCCGCCTGCCCGCTCGAAGGCACAACAAAAACGGAATAGTTTCAGACCGGCTTTGCAAAGGGCGGCGAAAGGCGCCCTTTGCTGCATCGGGAAACATCGGCAGCGCAAACGCCGTCCGTACGGCTCCTCATGACAAAAAGCGATTGCCGCGCAGCCACTGCTCCCACCAATCGGGCCAGGCAGCACTTGGCGTTCCCGGTTTTCCCATGCCGAAGCCGTGGCCGCCGCTCGGCAGCCGATGCAGCTCGACCGGAACACCGGCTTTTCGGCAGGCATCCGCCATGATGAGCGTGTTTGCCGGATTGGAGATCGGATCATCCTCGGCCTGCACCAGGAAGACTGGCGGACAGCCGGAGCGGACATGCGTCTCGACCGACCACTCCGCGCTGGCTTCCGCATCCGGATGACTGCCGATCAATGATCGGCGGGCGGAGGTGTGGTCATAGGGCGGATCAAGCGTGATGACCGGATAGATCAGCGCCGCCAGATCGGGACGCGCGGATTGGCGGTCGATCGTGTCGATCGGCTGGTAGGACGCGAAGGCCGACTGCGTCGCCGCCAGACCGATCAGATGACCGCCGGCCGAGAAACCGAGAGCCCCGATACGCGAGGGATCCAGCCGACGGCGCTCCGCCTGGCTTCGAATGATGCGCAGGGCGCGTTGTGCATCCTGAAGCGGTGCCAGCGGGCCTTCATTCCACCCTTCTCTCGGCAGGCGATAGCTCAGAACAAAGGCGGTGATGCCGCGGTTCGTCAGCCAGCGGGCTGCCGGATAAGCCTCTTTTTCCATCTCAATGCGCTTATAGCCGCCGCCGGCGGCAATAAGAATGCTGGCTCCGTTCGCGCGTGCGGGCGCGAAAACCTCAAGGCTTAGCACGGCTATATTGCTGACGGCGCCCTTGCCATCGCTTTCGGAAGGACCCGATGGTCCGCCGCCGCCCGGAGGCTGGCCTGGCCATAGCGGGATGCTGGGATCTGAAGACGCCGCCCGCACCCTCGTGGACATCATCGCAAGGGTTGTTGCGATCAGGAAGGAGCGCCGATCTATCTTCATATGTCAGATGCCTTCGCGTCAGGTGCAGGTAGCCGGCATGTCGGCCTTAACGACAAGCGCGTCTGTGAATGCATCACTCCCGTTTGGCGGCAATATGGTCGACATGTAAGTATTCTTTAGCTGGCAGCAGACGGCATCGAATCGGGCTGACCTATCGAAACCTTCGGGCAATCCCTGTGGGAGCGATACGCTAACATTCCCTCCAGCCTTGTTTTTTTCAAAGTGCGCAACAAATGAATGTGTAGGCGGCGTAATATACGAGGCCTCAGCACAACTTACGGCAGGCTGCCTCTGCGAAAACGACGACCCGGAACAGGCTTGGACGACCTCCGATTTAACAGAGTGCGATTTTGCGCTAAACAATGGATGCGGATTCACAATGACGATTCTGTTCTGTCCTGATGCCATTTGGGGAGGCCAGATTGCCTGACTTTCGACGCGAAGAAGAATCTCCCGTGGTCGAAACCAAGAAAGATGTGCTGAGCGAGGAGACCAAGACCTCGCCGCGCGATAGGCGTCGCTTTCCGCGTCCGCCGAAAGTTGGCAGCGAAGAGTCACAGGCACCTTCCGTACTGAAGCCGTTGCTGTTCTCCACACATGATCTTGAACCGGAGGCACAATTTGCCGCGTGGCGGGCCTATATGACACCCGTCGTGGACACTCGGCTTCCAGACAACGCCCCGCGGGAAACCGAATTTGCCGCCGACCACACGGCATGGAATCTGGGCGGGATGTTGATCGTTGAGCACAGTGCACTTGCCCACAGCTACATGCGCTCGCAAGCGAAGGTAAAAGCAGATCTTATCGATCACTGGCATGTTTCCGTGCTGCGCAGCGGCCGGACATGGACCGAGGTGGATGGGTATGTCAGCGAAGGCGAGCCGGGCAAAGTCGAACTGCGATCGCTGGGACACCCCTTTCGGGGGCGTTCCACCGACGCCGAAACTCTGTCGCTCTTTCTGCCGCGCGCATTGCTGTCCGACGCCCCTGCCGCAATCGAGATCAAAAACAATACTGCCCTTTCGGGGACCTTCACCCAGCTGCTGATCGAATATCTCGATAGTATCGTAGCCAATCTTCCAAACTTTATAGCGACGGATTTGCCCCATGTTGTCCAAACCGTGCGTGGGATGATTTGGGCTGGCGCTGCAGCTTCGGCGGCACAGTCTGCCGACACTGAACACCACAGCACTCTTGCCCTGATGGAGCGAGTGCGGCGGTTCGTCGAGCGCAATCTTGTCGCGAGCGATCTGACGGTGGAGCAGATATGCCGCGAGCTCGGCATGTCCCGCACCAGACTGTATCAGGTCTTCGAACAGGATGGCGGTGTGCATCACTATATTCAGCGCCGCCGACTTCTATCCGCGCATGCCGCGCTCAGCGACCCCTCCAATCGGCAGCAGATCCTCGACATCGCCTATGCAGTCGGCTTTTCGTCCGCCGCGCATTTCAGCCGCGCCTTCAGCAAGGAGTTCGGCTATAGCCCGCGTGAGGCCAGGAATCTTATCTCGCAGCCCTATCTCGGCCGCCCATTCCCGCTATCGCAAGACGATGAGGGGGCTCATTCTTTCGAAGAATGGCTGAGAACGCTTGGTCACAGCCGCTGAACGCTGCGGACATCTCATATAAATCATCAATTCATCGGATGCGCCGATGTTTCGGGCGGCATGAGCGCGCACATTGATGACCGCCTCCCTGCAAAGCCTCCGAATCATAGTTAAGTAATTGCGAAAATGTACGCTGCTGCAAGTTTCCGGATGCGTGGCTAACGACAGGCTACGCGTAACCCATTAAAAAAGAAGCAGAATAACCGTGCAGCTAAAAAAAGCTGAGTACATAATGAGTGTACTCTGCGTCCAGTAAAACGATCTTTGGGGAGCATATTAATGGTATCCGCCCGTCAGACAATACAGATCAGCAGGCCGCAACATTCCACCACCGACGCCTACCGCGCTGTCGAGCGGGAGGAAGTCCTTGCAGTAGCATTTCGAGATTTCGTGCAGGTGGTGCTTGCCGCAGGCTGGAACGAGCCGGAGGTCGCTCTGACCTTGGCAGATATAGCAGACGACTACGTCATGGCGCTTGCTGGAAGAGTTACAGGAAATTAGTTCTGCATAGCCGTCCGCGCGTCGCAGGGGTGAGCGCGCACGGGTCCCGGTAACTCTTCTGTCATGCCGCCGGCGCCGCCGCTCAACAAAACCAACAAGAAAGCGGCTCGTCGGCGGCATGAATTATAATTAAACGACCGCTTTCCCTCAGCCCGCGTACCCATCCAGGCCGGGTCACGAAGGAGGAAGTATCCGATGAAGATTAGACAACATCTCTGGTTTCGACGGGACATGGAAGCGGCGATCGCACTCTATACCTCGCTGATCCCGGGCTCGTCGATCGGGTGGGTGTCGAACATTCTAAACGGCGATCCAAACGGACCGGCCGGCAGCGTCAAGTTCGCAGGCTTCACGCTTGGCAATCGCGCATTTATGGGCTTCGAGGCGGGGCTGCTCGATTTCTCCGACCACGACTCCTCGATTACCATCGAATGCGAAACGCAAGCTGAGGCAGACCGGTTGCGGGATGCGCTTAGCAAAGGCCGCTCGACGGAGCGATGCAGCCAGGTGCGGGATCCATGGGGTGTCTCTTGGCATTTCATGATCAAGCAGAAGGTCGACCACATCGACGCGCCGGCCAAATCCGAGCATGACCGCAGCACGGACCGCGCGAAAACAAAATTCGCTATCGCCTAACCAAAGCGACAGCCCGAGGGCTGAACAGAAAAACGTGGACAAAAACCGTTTCCGCCCTGCTGCATGGCCCGGCATTTATTGGACGGGATTGCAGATAGGCCGCTCAAATCGTGAAGCACTCAGCCTTGATGAGCAGCTGGCAGCCAGTCGAAAGCGGATGTCAGTGCGGAGGTAAGCGGAAGCCGATTTGCCATCGGCTCCAGCTTACAGCACACTTTGAGCGTCAATTGAGAGACGGGCAACCGCGCCGGTTGGCGAAGACCATGCGGTCGGGCCCACCATCATTCCAGCCGCGAACGACTATGCGTCGGCCGTCGCTTTGAACCGAATCGATGCGCCGAAAACCTTCTGCACGCGCGGCTCGCATGAGTTCGCCCCGGTCACAGCCGCCCCGATCGCGATCACGATCCCAGCCTCTTGGCGGGCGATCCCAATCCCGGCCCTGGTCACGCTGCCAACGCGGCGGCCCGTTGTCATCGTCGCCGCCGTAGTATTGCGCCGTTGCGGCCGAGGTCATCAATTGCATCGCGGCGAGCCCAATCAGGGCGACGCGAGAGAGTCGTATCAAACGTTCAAACATTCCCTTACCCCCATTTTCTGTCCATTAGACGGAGGCAGCAATACGACGGTTCGCCTGAACTCTGCCTGAACGCGATTGCCGCCGGATAAAGTTTAGTCGGGGCGCATCATGGCGCTAGAGTCAAATTAACCGATCTCAACAGAATAGCCCCCGGCATGAGAATGCAATTCAGCGTCGCTTAATCGCCGCACCGTACCATGGCATACTGGGGTCTATTCGCAATATGATAAATTGCTGATATGGTGATAGTCCACGCCTGATGGACACGTTGCGAGTGGTAGGAAATAAACGATAGGACAGCGACGGGGGGTCTATGTCTTCAGTCTATATCAAGGTCGAAATGGTGGGTGACGGCCAAGAACCGGATGCCGCTCTCATGGATCGCATCCGCTCACTGATCCTGCAAAGCTCCGAGGTCGACTCGATATCCTACAGATCGACCAGCATCGTACAGACGCTGGAGGCCTTTCTGACGATCCCTCGTGTCGACATAACTGACGGCGCGGCAAGAGCATCGATCCAACCCAAATCACATAGAGAGTAGACGATCGCTTTATTCGTGACCCTTGCCGGGCGAGCGGTCATGCGACGGGGCTTGAAGATGCGCGCGATGATTTCCGCGGCGGTTTAAGGGGATTGATCGCTACGGCGCCAGTCCGCAATCGCCGAATGAACCGATTTTGAGAGCAGCATTGCTCCAGCCAAACAATATAGCAGCAGGATGACTGCCGCCTCAAAGATAAGCGGCAAAAACACAAAACGCGCTCCTGGGCTTTCTTCCTCCTCGGGAAGCAGACCCGGCAACCCGAGGATCATCGCCGTCAAGGGGGAGAGCAGGACAACGAAGCAGGCGAGCCCATGAAAAACCAAACGCATGCGTGGATATTTTCCCGTGGCCCAAAAGGCGGCGAGTGGGGCGATGATGTTCCACATCAACCCCAGCACCACGGCGACATCTGCCGGCAGAATCGAATCGTCGTACATGAATCTCCGAATTCTTTATTCTATTCAGATTAGCCGCTTGCGCGAGATAATGGCAACTCGCCCGTATGGAGTAGCTACCTACAAAATGCGGAGCCCGTCGCAGTCGCGATTATCCACCATCATTGCCACCAGGCCTCGCGCCGGTTCCATTTCAGATCGCTCCTGCGGCTCTTTCCGTCCTGCTTTCTGTCGCCCTTGAGGTGATCCATGTAGCTGCCCAGAACGCTATTGATGAAGACATGGGTCTTCGTCAGGTTCGAACCGAGTGGCTTGAAACGGGCTTCCCCGTCGCCCTCCATCTGCTGGAGCACCTTCCAGAAGACGAAGCTGTCGTGGCTTTCCTTCAGGGTCTGAAAATAGCCCGACGTGTAGGCGCCTTCGAAACGTTCGACGAAGGTCAATATCTCGCGATGGCGCAGGTTGTACCCCACCCATCCGCACTCCGGATATATCCTCCGGTTCAAATAGGCGGCAAGCTGGTTTCCGCGCGGCGCGATCTTATCGATGAAGTTCCTTGGAATGTCCCTATGGGTGACCGTATCGGCATCGAGCCATATCAGTTGATCGACCATGGTATGATAGCGCCTGATGGCATCGGCGACCGCAAAAACCTTGTTGGAAAACCGAACGGCATCCCAACGAAAATCGCGTACCAAGCCATTGGCCGAGGGGCGAAATCCGTTAGCCTGCAGGTTTCGGCCATAGGCTTCACGAAAATCACGCAGCCGCGGCAAGGTTTCATCGTGATCGAACACCAGAAGGCGGCGATCCTTCTCCTCGATCTCGACATTCTCGGCATAGACGACGAGGGAGATGTCCTGCGGCCAGTGAGTGAGGAATGTCTCTATGCATTTTTTGCCGTAGTCGCGATAACCCTTCTCGTGAAAGGTCGTCACAACGATATGGCTCAGCTTTTCTCGCTGCCATGGATTTGGAAGAAGCATCGGCGATCGGACTCCGCAACAAAGGTGATCTCTCTGCGTTGCTGATTTATCCGATCATTTGGCCCCGACTGTTTCCGAATGTTTCTGACCCGTGAAATTTATGGGAAATCTTGTTGCGAAATGTACGGCGGCGCAACCGATATATCGCCGAAAAGGTCGCGGGAGTAACGGCCTGACGGCCATAACCGGCCGTCAGGTTCATCGCATTCACCCCACCATGGAAAGCCTCACTTCGGCGTGACGTCGAAGCCGAACCACTTTTGTGACAGCTTGGCGATCGTGCCATCGGCCTTCGCGGCGGCGATCGCATCGTTGAACATCGCCTTCAGCTGCGTATCCTCCTTGCGCAGGCCGACAGAGCTGCCACGGCCGAGAAGGCCGCCCTGGAAGCGCGGGCCTGTGACGGCCATGTCCTCGTTGCCCGGCTTTGCAGCCGCCGTCGAGAGATAGGCCATCGACGCCATGATGATATCGACGCGACCGGCCTTCAGGTCGAGATCGTGCTGCTCGGTGGTCTTGTATTCGCGGATATCGGCGACACCCTTGAGGTATTTGTCGAGGAAGGTCGCGGCGATCGATGCCGTCTGCACACCGATCGTCTTGCCCTTGAGCATCGGCTCGAGCTGCTTTACCGCCGCAGCCGCTCCGGCCTCGTCCGTCGCCAGCGAAAAGACCTCGCCCTTCAGCGGCAGACCGACAAGCGTGGAATCTTTCAGTGTCGCGAACGTCTGGCCGGTCGTGCCGTAGGAATCGCTGAAGGCGATGACTTCCTCGCGCTTGGCGGTTGCCGACATGCCCGAAATGATGGCATCGAACTTGCCGGCATTGAGCGCGGGGATCATGCCGTCGAAGGGCTGGATGACGGTCGTGCATTCGACCTTCATATGGTCGCAGAAATACTTGATCAGCTCGATTTCATAGCCATCCAGGCTGCCGTCGGCCTTGGTGAAGTTCCATGGCCGGAAAGCGCCTTCGGTCGCAATCGTCACATGCGTCCATTTCTTTTCCTCCGCCCGCACGACCGTCGAGACGGCAAGTGTGGCGACCATCATCACGGCCGCGAGAATTCCGGTAAGGTATTTCATTATCGAGTTCCCCTTTTCTGATTGAGCTTGACTGGTCATTTGCTGATGAACTGGCGGAAGCGCTCGGAGCGCGAGCCGGCAAAGACATCCTGTGGCCTGCCGTCTTCCTCGACGACGCCCTTATGCAGGAAGATGACGCGGCTCGAGACATCACGCGCAAAGCCCATCTCATGCGTGACGACGAGCATCGTGCGCCCCTCCTCGGCAAGCGCCCGCATGACGCGCAGAACTTCGCCGACAAGCTCGGGATCGAGCGCCGACGTCGGCTCGTCAAAGAGCATGACCTTCGGCCGCATGGCGAGCGCACGGGCAATGGCGGCACGTTGCTGCTGGCCGCCCGACAGATGTGCGGGATAGAAGTTGCGCTTGTCGGCAATGCCAACCTTGGCAAGCAAGGCCTCTGCTTCCTCGACGCATTCTGCGCGCGAACGGCGCTGGACGTGAATCGGCGCCTCGATGATGTTTTCGAGGATGGTCTTGTGAGACCACAGATTGAAGCTTTGGAATACCATTCCCAGCTGGGAGCGAATGCGGTCGACCTGCCTTCCATCCGCCGGGCGATGCGGTCCGCGGGTGTTGCTCTGCATGCGGATCGTTTCGCCGGCCACTGTCACTTCGCCGGAATCGGGTGTCTCCAGAAGATTGATGCAGCGCAGGAAGGTGGATTTTCCCGAACCGGAAGAGCCGAGAATGGAGACGACGTCCCCTTCCAGGGCGTCGAGTGAAATGCCTTTCAGAACCTCGACCGGCCCGAAGCTCTTGTGCATGTCGCGCACGCTGAGTGCGACTGGTATGGCCATCATTGAGGATCTCCTGCGGCAACTGCCTCGGTGGTGGAGCGAGTACTGGAAGGAGCGGGGCGCAGGTGCGGGCTCAACCTGTATTCGGCAAGCTGGATGAGACGCGTCAGCACGAAATTGATCAGAAGATAGATGGCGCCCGAGACGACGAAGACTTCGATTGCGCGATAGGTCTCCGAGATGATCTTGGCGGCAACACCGGTCACCTCCATCAGCGTGATGATCGAGGCAAGCGACGTCGCCTTGACCATCGAGATCATCTCGTTGCCATAACCCGGCAATGCCTGACGAATGGCGAGCGGCAACACGATGCGGCGAAACAGCATGATGCGATGCATGCCGCAGGCACGAGCGGCCTCGACCTGCCCGTGCGGTACCGAGAGCAGGCCGCCGCGAATGATCTCGCTGGCATAGGCGGCGGTGTTCAAGGTCAAGGCCAGGACGGCGCACCAATAGGGCTCGCGCAGGAATGGCCAGAAGATGCTATGTCGTATAGCGGGGAACTGGCCGAGGCCATAGTAGATCAGGAAGATCTGAACCAGCAGCGGCGTACCGCGGAAGACGAAGACATAGAGGCGCGCGAACCAATCGAGGACGGCGATGCCGGAGAGACGCGCCAGCGCCAGCAGCAGCGCCAGGATGGCGCCGAGGCAAATCGATGTCACGGCAAGCTCGATCGTCAGAGGGAGCGCGCCGACGAGACTTACGAAGGTCTCTTCAAGGAATTGCCAATCCATCAGCGCCTCCTCACACCGCGCGACAAACGCCGCTCGGCCTGTTGGAGGATGAGGCTCGAAAGGGTCGAGATCATCAGATAGATCACGCCGGCAATCAGGTAGAAATCGAATGGAAGCCCGGTCGAGCCGGCACCGACCTGGGCCTGACGCAAGAGTTCGGCAACGCCGGTGATTGATACCAGCGCCGATTCCTTCAGAACGACCTGCCAGACATTGCCAAGGCCGGGAAGCGCGTGGCGCAGCGTCAGCGGCGCAATGATGCGACGTAGGCGCAGCCCGCGCGGCATGCCGCAGGCAATAGCCGCCTCGATTTCACCGGGATGCACCGCCTTGAACCCGCCCCGCAGCACCTCCGTGAATTGGGCTCCCGAGGTGACGCCCACGGCAAGCGAGCCGGCGAGGAAGCCGGGAAAGCCAAGGAAGCCTTCCGCCCCGAAAAGCTTGCCGACTGCCGTCACGACAGCGCTTCCGCCGAAATAGAAGAGGTAGATGACCAGCAGATCGGGAATGCCGCGCAATACGGTCGTGTAGGCATCGGCCACGGTGCGCGCAAAGCGATTGCCGGCAATCTTCGCCCAGGCACCGAAGGTCCCGATGAAGGCGCCGACCGCATAGCCGGCAATCGCGACGAGGATGGTCATCCACGCCCCGGCGAGAAGGGCATGTCCCCAGCCGTCCGGGCCGAAGCCGGCAAGTTCAAATATGCCTGGCTGGTTCATGGGGCTGCCCGGGAAGAGCAGATTCTGGCAAATCGTATCATTGTCTAAGCCTCAGCTAGGGATGATGTCTGGCGAGGACACTCAATTGGCGTCGAAAGTCGGCGTCAGATCGATCTTGCTCCACTTTTCCGAGAGCTGCTTGATCGTCCCATCCTTGGCGGCTTGCTTGATGGCCTCATCGAACTTGGCTTTCAGATCGGTTTCGCCCTTACGCATGCCAAGCGCCACTTCCGTCGCAAGCATCGCGCCCTTGACCATCGGGCCCGACATCATCAGATCCTCATTGCCCGGCTTGCCGAGGACGGAGGTCTCATAGACGCCGCTGTCGAAACCGGCATCGACACGGCCCGCCTTCAAATCGAGATCGCGTTCGCCGGAGCTCTTATAGGCGCGCACGGTGACATCGGAGCCGAAATAGGCGGTGATCAACTGCTCCTGGCTGGTCGACTGTACCACGCCGACCGTCTTACCCTTCAAGGCCTTGCCGATATCCGCCATCACCGGATCGGCCTTGGCCTTGTCGTTCAGGTTCAGCCGTTCGCCTGTCATCGGCAGCGCGGAAACTGGGCCATCCTTCAAAAGGAAAAAGCTCGCGACGCCGCTGGCATAGGGAACGGTGAAGTCGACGACCTGCTTGCGCTTCTCGTTGATGCCGAGCGTCATGACAAGATCGAACTTGCCGGCATCGAGGCTCGGGATCATCGCATTCCACTCGCCGGCGATCAGCTCGCAGTCGACCTTGGCGCGGCTGCACAGACTGTTGATGAGATCGACGTCGAAGCCGGCGAGCTTGCCGCTGGAATCCATCAGGTTCCAGGGCGGAAAAGCACCCTCGATGCCGACCTTCACATGCGTCCAATCCTTGGCGTCGGCAGCAAGCGGAGCCAGAACGGCGATCGCCCCGAATACGGCGGCAAGCAGGCTTTTGTTCTTCATTTTCAGTTCCCTTTTTATTTACAGCCACTTTGCGCAGCCGGTTATTGCATTTGGCAATCAGTCGTTCAGCGCCGATCCGAGTGCCGCATTGGCCTCTCTCAGCGCATGGGCAACACGATTTCTGACCTGGCGCGCGTGAACAGCATAAAAGGCCGTCTCGGGCGATCTGACGGGCAATGAGGCCAGCGCACGCAGCCCCTCCAGTGAAGGCCAGGCAGGGTGCGGCAGGGCGGAATCGTGATGGAAGCGCTCGCCGCTCGTATAATTCAGCGGCACCAGATGGCGCGCGGCACGCATCATCGAAGCATTGATGCTCTCAGCCCTGTCGACAGAGACATCACCTGCCTCGAGGATGGCTCTCGCCTTATCGTTCAGCTCGTTGACCGCCTTTGCCAAAACGGAAATGTCGATGCGGCCATCAAGCCCTGTCTGCAGGCGCGTGATCTGTTCGCCGAGCGCTGCGGCATAGGCCGTGTAGTCCAGAGGCAGAACCGGCGACGTCAAGAGCCGCCACAGGACCTCGAGGACGATTTGTGTGTCGCGGCTCAGATTATCGGGGTCGATATGCTCGGCCGTATCATGTGGCGTATGCCACCACCATCCGAGCGCCGTCAGCATCTTGACCGGGCCGGGCGGCTGATGGCTGAGGCTGCCGAACATCGAGGGGATGCCGACACCCCAGAAGGATTGGTCCGCAGCCCGGCCATGCCGCCTGCCGGCGTGCTTTTGCCCGGTGACGCGCTCGATCACGTCCGAAGCCAAGGGCCGCAACTCGTCGATCACGCCGGAATTGGTGAGCACTGTTGCCCCCTCGCCGCCGGTGGAGTCAACATTCACATGAACGGCGCAACGACGATCGAGATCGTCGAAATATTCGTCCGCATACCAGGCCGAGCCGGAATAGCGGCCGTGCGAATGACCGGACCAAAAACATATGCGCAGGCTACGTCGCCAATCAGCCGCGTGAAGGGCAAGTAGACGGGCGGCCTCCAGCATCGTCGCATTGGCGCCGCCATTGTCCATGACGCCGAAATGCCAGGTGTCATGATGCCCCGAAAAGAGCACGAATGGCGTATCCTCGCCGGTCGGCTGAAGCTCGGCAACCAGCAGCGGCGTTTTGCGCCAGCCGGTATCCACCTCCGCCGTGAGCCTTGCCTGCACTTTTTCGCCGCTCGCAAGCCGGATGCGCAAGCGATCACCGTCTTCCTTGGCAACGGTGCAGATGGCTGTCGTCGGCAGATTGGCGCGCGTATGTTGCGACGGGCTGCCCCAGACCGGCGACACGCACATTTCATAAAGATGTTCGTTCGGGCTGATATGAAGCTGGCCGAGAGCACCGGCGGCGCTTGCAAATGCTGCCACTTCCTCGGTCGCGATCCCATCCACCAGAAGGATTTTCCCGGCGACGGCCTTGCCGGAAAAATCCGCCTCGCTACCCTCGCCGACATAAACGAGAGCGCCGGCCACTCCGGCCGCGGATGTCGAGACCGACATGGAATGAGTAATGCAGCGGAGGCTCTTGCCGTCGATCTCCACTTTCGTCGCGCCAGGCAGACTGATGTAGGCGTCATGCGACAAGAGCTGTGTCCGATAACCGTAGCTATCCATCTGATACTGAAGGTACCGAAAGCTTTCGAGCTCCTCAGGCGTCCCCGAGAGCTTCACTCGGCGGGCAAACTCTGTGATATGCGCCATCAGGCGCTCGCGATCGGGCTTCAGGGCCAGCTCAGCCATTGGCCGTCTCCGGGAGGGGCGGCTTGACGTCGTCCGGGATCGGATTGACGAAAGGCGTGCCCTCGAGCCGCGCCTTGTGGTCGGCCTTGGCGGCCTCGATGAGCTGCGGATTGCGGATGAGGTCGGTAGCCGTGCTCGCCATCACTTTGGCTGCATGCTCGGTTCCCTTGTGCGCCACCGGCAACTTACCTTGGGCGACAAGCTGCCAGGAATGCCCCGGCGTGCCGATCGCATAGGTGGCGCCGCGCATCTGGACCGTCGGGACGACCCAGCTGACGGTTCCGACATCCGTGGAGCCGACCAGAGTTCCATCACCGGCATTCAGCGGGAAAATCTCCTCGCAGAGCGCTTGGCCCTTCTTCGGCTTCAGCGAGAAACGACCATAGGAAGCCGCGATATCCTCAGCACTGAAGGTCTGCTGGAATTTACGCGCCGTCTCGCGATCCGCATCATCGAACACCGGCGGCCCAAGACGCTCGAGGTTCGAAAACATGCACTCCTCGAGCGGCGTATTGCCGACCAGATTGGCATCGCCGCTGATGATCTCGCTGCGTACGGTCGTCTCGGTCATCAGCGCGGCGCCATCTGCAACCTTCCTGACCCGCGCAACCAGTGACAGAAGCTCCGGCAAGGTCCGCGCGCGAACAAGATAGCGGACCGTCGCACGCGCCTGCACGACGTTCGGCGCCGCACCGCCCGCATCGGTGATGGCGTAGTGAATGCGCGCCGTCGACGGCATGTGCTCGCGCATGTAGTTGACACCGACATTCATCAACTCGACCGCGTCGAGCGCACTGCGTCCAAGATGGGGCGTAGCAGAAGCATGCGACGCGCGGCCGGAGAAGTGGAAGTTGAGCTCGTTACAGGCGAGCGAGATCGGATTGTTGACGCCGGCAAAGGCTGCCGGATGCCATGAAATCGCGATGTCGACGTCATCGAAGACGCCGGACCGCACCATGAAGCCCTTGGAAGAACCGCCCTCTTCGGCGGGGCAACCATAATAGCGCACCCTGCCCTTCAGACCGTTTTCGGCAAGGAAATCCTTGACGGCGGCGGCGGCCAGCATCGATCCGGAGCCGAGCATGTTATGACCGCAGCCATGGCCGTTGCCGCCGCTGATCAAGGGGCGCTCCTCGGCGATCCCGGCCTCCTGGCTCAATCCCGGCAGCGCATCGAACTCACCCAGTATCGCGATAACCGGTCCGCCCTCGCCTGCCTCTCCCATGACTGCTGTCGGCAAGCCGGCAAGTCCGCGCTCGACCCGAAAGCCCTCGCTCTCAAGCATGCGAGCATGTTCTTCGGCGGATTGATATTCGAGATAATTCGTCTCGGGGATACCCCAGATCCGATCGCTGAGCGCAAAGAACGCCGCGCGTTTTCTCTCGACGATTTCCCAGACCGCATCAGAATTTTGCATGGACTTGCATCCGCCTCATGTAATGGATATCAAATTGGCACCAATTTATGTGCCAATTGAAATGGGTGCGCAAGAGATGTGCATGAATATTTTTTCGGCAGCGACAACGGGCACGTCGTTGTTGATGAGCCTGGACCTATGATAGTCATCGCGGAAATCGGGAGGCTTGGGAGAGCTACATGAATTCGCTGGAAGCTGAAGCGACAGCGCGAGCAAAAGAGGCGGAGACGCCGGATGTGACCGAGCTCATTCTCCAGGATATCCTCGCCGGCAGGCTTCCGCCCGGAACATGGCTGAAGCAGATCGATCTCGAACGACGATACAACTGTACGCGGCCGGAAGTGCGCCGCGCGCTCGACAGGCTGGTGCAGAAGCGGCTGGTGGAGCATGTTCCCAATCGCGGCTATCACGTGCACGAGCAGGACGGGCGCCGCGCTCAGGAAGTCAGCGACATCCGCGTCATCCTTGAAACGGCGGTCAGCGACCGGATCGTCGCAAACGCCGGCGAAGACGATGTCGCGAATTTGCGGGCGCTTGCCTCGCGCTTCGACGAGCTGGTGCTGACCGGCACCATGCTTGAGCTCTACGAAGCCAATCTTGCCTTTCACCGGCATTTGCTGGCGCTCGCCGGCAATCAGGAACTCGTCGAACTAATCACGGAGATCCGGCAGCGGACGTCATCGGCGCCCGTATCGCAATGGCGCACCCGCGCCCGCATCGAGCAGTCGGGCCACGAACATCAGCTGATGGTCGACGCGATAGAGAAAGGCGACGTGGACATGCTCAAGGAGCTGACGCGCAGGCATATACTGCAGGCGTAAATAGCCCAGGCCCTATTTGACGGCGAAATCGACCGACTCCATCGGCTTGCCGTTGACAGAGAATTCGATCTTGTATGTCCCGACCGGCCAGCCACTGTTCGGCTTGGTCAACGCGGAATTGACGTGATTGATCATCGATGTGATGTCGAGATTGACCTCATCGATCTTGTAGTTCGGCGGAGCGGCTCCTCCGGAATCGACGGAGATCCAGGCAATATTCACCTTGCTTCCGGCGGGGACGTCCTCGGCGAGTTCAGCCGAAACAAAGATTTTCGGCGTATCCGGGGCAAAGCTATCCTGCGTCGTGTCGGCATCTTTCTCCGTCGAGACGATAATGTTCTCAAAGCCGGCAGCCCATACGCTTGATAAAACGGCTGTCATGGCAGTGAAGGTAAGGGCAAAAAGCAATTGTTGGGGGCGATGCATTCTCAAATATCCTCTGTTTGAGAAGGTGACGTAGTGCCAGTATCACCATCAACCTAACAAAGGCTCAAGCAACAACCGAGCCCGACCGGGATCATACCATGCTGATCATGGCAGCAAGCGAGCCTTCTCCGACTCGTCCGCCGCATCATCGTAGCCGTCAATTCCTGTGATCACAGGCTTGAACGCAACCGTTTTCTGGAAGGCATCCTGATCGCCCGCCACCGCCTGACGGACCAGCTGCGCCGCAACCTCGCCCATGGAGCGTCTTAGTGAGCGGGATGTCGCAATCGGCGACGGCAGGGAGTTGACGAGATCCAGCCCGTTGAACCCGGCAATCAGGATCTTTTCGGGCACAGCAACGCCGAGCTCCATGCAGGCGAACAATCCGCCGCTCGCCATATCGTCATTGGAATAATAGATGCAATCGAGATCGGGAACGCCCGCGAGCATGGCCGTCGTCAGCCGCTTGCCCAAGGCGATCGAGGAAAATGCGTCATCGATCGACTGGTCCACGAAGTGCAGGCCGTGCTCGCGCAACACACGCTCGAAGCCGGCCTTGCGCTTGCCCGCGCGCAGATCCTTTTCGAGTGCGCTGCCGACATAGCCGAACCGTCTGCGGCCGGCCCCAACGAGTGCCCTTGCCATGTCCTCGCCCGCCCCGCCATGCGACAGCCCGACATTGAAATCGATCGGAGTACCATCGAGATCCATAAGCTGGATGACCGGAATGTTTGCATGCTTCAACAATCTCACCGTCTCCTCCGGCTGATCCAGACCGGTAACGATGATGGCGCAAGGCTGCCAGGAGAGCATGTCGCGGATGATGTCGCGCTCCTTGGCGACGTCATAGTCGGATATGCCGAACACGGCCTGCATGCCGGAACCATCCAGCCCGGCGGAAATGCCAGCCAGAACTTCGGGAAACACGATGTTCGACATGCTGGGCACGACGACGGCGACCAGATTGGTGCGTTGCGAGGAAAGCGAGAGCGCCAGCCTGTTGCCCACATAGCTCATCCGCGTCGCCGCCTTGAGGACCCTCTCACGGGTTTCCCTGGAGACATCGGCGGAACCGCGAAGGGCGCGCGACGCCGTCATTTTGCTGACGCCTGCCTCGATCGCGACTTCTTCCAGAGTGGGTTTGCGCATGCCCAAGCAGCCCTCGATGACAAGCCGCACCTTGGCTGGCGCCGCTCTTCTTCATAGGATGTTTCCACCAAAATGCAAACTGCCGTCTATTGACAATTACGGAGGAGATTGGCCATGGTATCGATACCGGTATCGGTAACATTATTGATATTTGCAGAGGTAGCGCCGTGCAGGACGTAGTGAAGGCAGCCGTCATCGGACTGGGATCGATGGGTTGGGGCGCAGCGATATCCCTTCTCAAAGCAGGCTTTGTTGTACGGGGATGCGATGTTCGCAGCGATATCCTCACGCGCTTCACGGAAGCAGGCGGGGACGCCTGCACCACGCCGGCCTCGGCAGTGGACACGGCCGATGTAGTCCTCGTCTACGTCATCAACAGCAAGCAAGTCGAAGACGTTCTCTTCGGGCCGAACGGTGCGGTGGAAACTGCACGCCCGTCAACTGTCTTTCTACTTTGCACGACCATGGCACCGAGCGCCACGACGGCAATTGCCGAAAGATTGGAGGCAGCCGGCATGCTGGTCATCGACGCACCGGTCTCCGGAGGTCATGTTCGCGCGCTGGCGGGCGAGATCACCGTCATGGCATCCGGCCCGCAAGAGGCCTTCGATCGAGCATCCGCTGTCCTTGGCGCCATTTCGGCCAAGGTGTTCCGGCTGGGGGATCGGCCCGGCCCTGGTTCCCAGGTGAAGATGATCAATCAGCTTCTCGCAGGCGTGCACATTGCGGCAACCGCCGAAGCCATGACGCTTGCCGCCAAGGCCGGCATCGACCTGAAGACGCTTTATGAGGTGATCAGCGTTTCGGCGGGCTCGTCATGGATGTTCGAGAACCGGGGCGAACACATCGTTTCGGGTGATTACACCCCACGCTCGGCGGTCAACATCTTCGTCAAGGACCTTGGCATTGTCGCCTCCGAGGCCGAAAGGGCGGGAGCCCTCACGCCGCTTACAACAACCGCGCTCAGCCTCTTCGTCGAGGCTTCCGAAGCAGGTCTCGGCCTCGAGGATGACGCTGCCGTCGCAAAGATCCTCGCCCGCAAGAGCGGCGCCATCCTGCCGGGCATGGAGAACTAGAGCATGGCACTCCTGCTCGGCTGCATCGCCGATGATTTTACCGGAGCGACGGACCTTGCCGCGCTCCTCTCGCGCAGCGGACTGCCGGTGTCGCTGCGGATCGGCGTGCCGCAGAGGAAACGTGACGACAACGATGCAGCCGTCATCGAAGTCATCGCCCTGAAATGCCGGACAGCGCCGGTCCAGACTGCCGTGGAGCAAGCGCGACAGGCGCTGGAATGGCTGAAAGACGCGGGCGCGACCCGGTTCTTCTGGAAATATTGCTCGACCTTCGACAGCACCCCGGAGGGCAATATCGGTCCGATCGCGGAAATGCTGATGGCACAGACCGGCGCCCGGCAAGCAATCTACTGCCCGGCCTTTCCCGAAAACGGCCGCAGCATATTCATGGGCCATCTGTTCGTCGGTGAGCAGCTTCTTTCGGAAAGTCCGATGAAGGACCATCCGCTGACGCCGATGCGTGATTCGAGCCTGGTGCGGCTTCTGACGCCGCAGGTGCGCGGTACGGCCGGTCTCGCCAACCGCATCGCGGTTTCCGAGGGTCCAGCGGCGCTGAGAGCGAGGCTGCTGCGGCTCGGGGAAGACGGCGTGCAGCATGTGATCGTCGACGCCGTTTGCGATGATGACCTGCGCACGATCGCCACCGCCACGGTGGATTTTCCCCTGTTGACCGGCGGCAGCGCGATCGCCGGCCAGCTTCCGCGGCTGTACGTGGAGCAAGGCCTTGCGGCACCACCTAAGGTCCGCCAAACATTGCCAAACGTCGCGGGCGGCCAGATCGTCCTGTCGGGAAGTTGCTCCGCCATGACACGCAAGCAAGTCGCCAACTATGCGGCGCACAGTATCAGCCTGAGGCTTGATCCTATCGCCCTTGCGGAACAAGGTGCGGCGGCAGCCTGCCAGTGGCTGCAGAAGCAACCCGCTGACGCTGCAAAAATCATCTACGCCACCGCCGAGCCCGACGAAGTGCGCCAGGCGCAGGAGCAATTGGGGCGAGATAAGGCCGGCCAGGTGGTCGAAGACGCGCTTTCCAAGATTGCTCACGAAGCCTTCCGCCTCGGCACACGCCGCTTCGTCGTTGCCGGCGGCGAGACCTCGGGTGCGATCACCCAGGCTCTCGGCGTTACCCATCTGACGATCGGCCCGGAAATAGCGCCCGGCGTTCCCTGGACCTTCGCGGATGTGGAGGGCGAGACGATTGCACTTGCGCTGAAATCAGGCAATTTCGGCGGCGAGACCTTCTTCACGGATGCCTTCACCCGGCTGGAGGCGGCATGAGCGAGGAAGCCAAGCTGCGCGAGCAGATATGCCTGATGGCCAAATCGCTTTACGACCGGGGCCTCACCGCCGGTTCTTCCGGGAATATTTCCGCGCGCCTCAGCGACGGTCGCCTGCTGGTGACGCCGACAGGCAGTTCCTTCGGGCGCCTGGACCCCTCACGCCTCTCGCTGTTCGACGGCAATGGACGCCTGATCGGCGGAGACAAGCCGACGAAGGAAATGCCGCTGCATGCGGCCTTCTACGAGACCCGACCGGACAAGACGGGCGCGGTCGTGCATCTCCATTCCAGCCATTCGGTCGCGCTGTCTGTTCTGCCCGATATCGATAGCGACAATATGTTGCCGCCGCTCACGGCCTATTCGATCATGAAGCTCGGCAAGGTGAAACTCCTGCCCTATTTCATGCCGGGTGACCCGACCATGGGCGATGCGATCCGCGGCCTTGCCGGCAAACGCAGCGCCGTGATGCTGGCGGCGCACGGACCCGTCGTCTCGGCAAAGGATCTGGAGGCGGCGATCTATGCCATCGAGGAATTGGAAGAGACGGCAAAACTTGCCATCCTGACACGGGGGGCCAATCCCTCCCTGCTGACCGACGCACAAATTGCCGATCTGGTTCGCACCTATGATGTGGAGTGGGACTGAACATGCTGCGCTTTTCCGCCAATCTGGGCTTCCTTTGGCAGGAGCTTTCGCTTCCAGACGCGATCCGGGCCGCCAAGGCCGCCGGCTTCGACGCGGTGGAATGCCATTATCCCTATGACACATCAGCCGAGATCGTGCGTCAGGCGCTCACTGAAACCGGCCTCCCCATGCTTGGTCTCAACACCAGCCGAGGTCGTGTCGAGGCCGGCGACAATGGGCTGGCGGCCTTGCCGGGCCGCGAGGACGAGGCACGCCGGGCGATCGACCAGGCGTTCGACTATGCCGCCGCCACCGGCACGCGAAACGTGCATGTGATGGCTGGAAAGAGCAGTGGCGAAGAGGCACGGAGCACCTTCATTGGCAATCTGCGCTATGCCTGCGAGCGTGCCGGCAAGGTCGGAGCGAACGTGCTGATCGAACCGCTGAACCAACGCGATGCGCCGGGATACTTCCTGCAGACGATGGAGCAGGCGCTCGACATCATCTCCGCGGTCGGAGCGCAGAACATCAAGCTGATGTTCGATTGCTATCATATTCAGATCATGCAGGGCGACTTGACGCATAGGCTGCAGGCGCATCTGGACGCCATCGGCCATATTCAGATCGCCGCCGTCCCGGATCGCCGCGAACCGGACCACGGCGAAATCGACTACCGCTATATCCTGCGCTTTATCGAAAAGCTCGGTTATGACAGGCCCATCGGGGCTGAATATCGGCCGGCAACCACTACGGAAGCTGGCCTGGCCTGGCTACAGGCGTATCGATGAGGGCAGCAGTTCATATCTGAACCGTTTTTGACCGCCGTCGATTGGGCCGATGCAAGGGGATTGGCGAGGAGACGGCGGTGACTATCTTTAAGACCGACACCAGCCCCTTGGGAGGAAGAGCCGAAATGCTTGTATTGATTTTGGGCGCTGCGGGCATGATCGGCCGCAAGCTTGTCGACAGGATAGCAGCCGAGCCGAAGGCTCTCGGACAGTCGATCGATCGCCTGACGCTCGCCGATGCGATCCAGCCGCCGGTACCGGAAGCTCTCAAGGCCGTTTCGAAGGCTGTTACTATGGATCTCGCGAATGCCGGTGTCGCAGCCAAGCTTATCGAAGACCGTCCCGACGTGATCTTCCATCTTGCCGCCATCGTTTCCGGCGAAGCGGAAGCGGACTTCGACAAGGGCTACACCGTCAACCTTGATGGCACGCGAGCGCTGTTCGAAGCCATTCGCCAGCAGCGCCTGAAGACTGAGTACACGCCGCGCGTGATCTTTGCGTCGTCCATCGCCGTATTCGGTACGCCCTTCCCCGAGGTTATCGGCGATGAATTCTTGACCGCGCCGTTGACAAGCTACGGCACGCAGAAGGCGATCGCCGAGCTTCTGCTCGCTGACTATTCCAGGCGAGGCATTTTCGACGGTATCGGCATCAGGCTGCCCACCATCTGCGTGCGTCCCGGTGCGCCGAACAAGGCCGCCTCCGGCTTCTTCTCGAACATCCTGCGCGAGCCGCTGGTCGGCAAGGAGGCCATTCTGCCCGTCAGCGACACTGTGCGGCATTGGTTTGCAAGCCCGCGCTCCGCAGTCGGCTTCTTCCTGCACGCCGCAACGCTCGATACTGCGAAGATCGGGCCGCGACGCAATCTCACCATGCCTGGACTGTCGGCGCTCGTTTCCGATGAAATCGACGCACTGCGACGGGTAGCCGGCGACAAGGCGGTCGCCCTCATCCGGCGGGAACCGGATCCGGTGATCGAGCGGATCGTCGCCGGGTGGGCGACACAGTTCGATGCGCAAAGGGCCGGCGATCTCGGCTTCAAGGCGGAGCAGAGCTTCGACGAGATCTTGCAGGTTCACATCGAAGACGAACTGGACGGGAGGCTTGCATGACCGAGGCTTCACCTACCACGCACAATGGAATAGCGCTGGTGACCGGCGGCGGCACGGGTCTCGGGCGCGCCATGGCAAAAGCACTCGGTGCAGCCGGCTACAAGGTTGTGATCTCCGGGCGGCGGGCAGATGTCCTTGAAAAATCCGCCACGGAGCTTACGGAGGAGACCGGCGCGGAATTTTTCGCGGTTGCTGCCGATGTCAGCGATCCGGTATCCGTCCGCACCCTTTTCGATGCCATTGCCAGCCGATATGGCCGCCTCGATCTTCTGGTCAACAATGCCGGCATGGGGCTGCCCGCAGTTCCGATGGAGGAACTGACCTTCGAACAGTGGAACGCCATCGTCGGAGCGAACCTCACCGGCGCATTCCTCTGCACCCAGCAGGCCTTCCGGCTGATGAAGAACCAGGTGCCCCACGGCGGCCGCATCATCAACAACGGTTCGATCTCAGCGACGACGCCGCGCCCGCTTTCAGCACCCTATACGGCCACGAAGCACGCCATCACCGGCCTGACGAAGTCGACGGCGCTCGATGGCCGCCCCTTCGACATAGCCTGCGGCCAGATCGATATCGGCAATGCGGCAACCGACATGACGGCACGGATGAGCGCCGGCGTGCTGCAGGCAAACGGAGAGGTCGCCGCCGAACCGACGATCTCCGCCGAACACGTGGCGCGCGCCGTCGTCTACATGGCCACCTTGCCGCTCGATGCCAACGTGCTTTCGATGACCGTCATGGCGACGAAAATGCCATTGGTCGGCAGAGGATAGCAATCGGCAGTTAGATCGCAGGACGAGCCGACGGCTTCACTTGCCGTCGCTCGATCAAGCCACCGACGCTGAAGATCAGCACCTCGATCTCTGTATCGATCTTGTCGCCATCCAAAAGCCTGACGACATCGTCTATGCCTGACACGGCATGCCCATCGATGGCGAGCAGGTAGTCGCCCTCCTGCAAGCCACCTTTTTCTGCGGGGCTGTCCTTTTCGACGCGCCGCAGCCGCACGGCGGTCGAGTGCGCGACGCCAGCTTCCAGTGCAATCCGCCGATGCAGTTCCACCGTGTCGGCGGCGATGCCGATATAGGCACGCCTGACGTGACCGAAGCGCAGGATCTCCGAGACGACGTGCTTGGCCGTATTCGAGGCGACCGAAAAGGCGATGCTCTGGGCGCCCTGGATGACGGCCGTATTGACGCCGATCACCTCGCCCGCCGATGACACCAGCGGCCCGCCCGAATTACCCGGATTGAGTGCTGCATCCGTCTGGATGATATCTTCCATCAGCCGGCCGCTCGCCGCGCGCATCGACCTGCCGAGCGCCGATACGATACCGGCCGTGACGGTCCATTCGAAACCGAGCGGGTTGCCGATGGCGATCGCGATATGACCGCGCTTCAGCGTCTTGGAATCGCCAAGCCGAGCCCATGCGCCGGGCCAGTCATTGGCGCGGATCAGGGCAAGGTCGGTGTCCGGATCGCGGCCGAGCACCCTGCCCTCGATGGTCGCGCCCTCAGGGGTCTTGATGCGGACGGCCTTCGCATCGTCTACGACATGGTTGTTGGTGACGACGAGGCCATCCGGCGAGATGGCAAAGCCGGAGCCATGCCCGGCCCCGCCGCCCAATCGCTCGATCCGGCTGACGGCCGGACCGACGACATCGACGGCACTCGATACCGATTGAGAATAGGCATCCAGCAGCCCGGCATCGGATGAGGGCTGGATGTCGCGATCAATGAATCCCATGAAAAACTCCTCCGACGCGGACGCGCGTCGCTACGAGGACCGGCAGCAACTGTGAAAAAGCGAGAGGCTGTCAGTTCGACAGATTGAAACAGTTGCTAATCAGATGAGGGGTCGCCGGGCCAAGTTCAAGAGCCGCATGCGAGCGCCGCCAACCTCACCTTCGACGTCTCGGAACATTGCGATGCCGATAGCCGTCGGACGCCATTTGCCAGGTATTCCGCCCATTGGCTTTGGCCCTGTAGAGGGCATGGTCGGCCTCCCGAACCAGGGCTTGTCCATCCTGACCCTCCGCAGGTGCCACCGAAACGCCGACACTGATGCCGATATCGACCGGGACACCGTCGATGAGGAAGGATGATTTGAAAGCAGCGATGCAGCCCTGTGCCAGCTCGGCGACATCTCCCGCATGAGCTTCCATCAGGATGGCGAATTCGTCGCCGCCGAGCCGCGCGACCATATTGCCCCTCGCGGCACCTCGCAGACGCTCGGCCACCATCTTGAGCACATCGTCACCTGCGGCATGCCCGAATGTGTCGTTGACCGGCTTGAAGCCGTCGAGATCGAGGCAGAAAACGGCGACTCGCTTTCCATCATTTGCTCTCAATGCTTCGCCAAGGGCCTTGTAGAAGCGCATCCGGTTCGGCAACCCGGTCAGCATGTCGTGCTCGGCGAGACGGTTGGCTTCCGCCTCCGCGAGGATTCGGTCACTGACATCGGCAACGGTCAACAGAAGGCGGCGTTCCTTGCCTTCGTGCAGCACGCGAACATAGATCAGCACATGGCGCTCGCTGCCATCGGCTATTCTTTGCCGCCAGACCGTTCTGGCCTCGCAGTCACCACCAAGTTCGAGAAGCGCCTTTGCAAATCGATCGGTCTCGCTCTCGACATGCATGTTGCATGCTCTCCAGGAGAGCAATGTCGCTTTCCCGAAACCGTAGAAATCCAATGCGGCTCGATTGGCCTGCAGGATTTGAAGGCTGCTGCCGTCGCACAGGAGCATGGGCATCGGATTGGCGTCAAAAAGCTGGTGCAGCCATTCCTCGCGCTGTTTCAAATCGGTGATGTCTACCCGCGTGCCGATGGCGCCGCCATCGGGAGTGCGCCGGTCGTCATGCCGCAGCCACCGTCCGTCGCGCAGCTGCTGCTCTTCCTGTGAAACGGGCTGACGAAACTTCCGCATGCGCTGCCGCAGCCAGGCCTCCTTGTCGTCGACAACCTCCCGCATTCGGTTGCTCGCAAGGCTCACCTTCAATATGTCCTCGAAAGCGACGCCGGGTTTGAGATAATCCGCAATGTCCGGGTAGAGCTCCGCATATTTCTCGTTCCAGAGAACATAACGGTCGTTGGCATCGAAGACGCAAACGGCTTCCGGCAACATCTCGATGACATATCGAAGACGCAGGTTCGCCTCACGCGCCACCGAAGCCGCCCGCCGTTCTTCGGTCTCCGGTTCGATAAGAACCGCAGTCATCACGTCAGAGGCCGATTGCCACGTCATGACTTTGACGTGACAGTCCCGTCCATGGCCATTGCCGGCGACGATAAGCTGCTGCGATGCTGCCGAAACCAGCGGCCAGTCAGGCAGCAGATCCGAGATGACGGAGGTGTGAGGCTGGTCTCCAATGCCAAAGAAATTGCGAGCTTCGGCATTCGTAAAGACGACGGCCCCTCTGGCGTCGATCACAAGCGCCGCCATCGGACATGCTTCAAGGAATGCGACGATTTCCGTGCCCAGCATCTTATCCAGTATAGGCCTTTCGAAATTAGCATCTATACCGGATTATAGAGCCCGATGGTAAAGGAATGCCCCAAGCCGGATTCCGATATCTCGCCCCTCAAATATCAGCGATTTATTGCACGGGGAGCGAGATGCGGCCGTTAGCTGCTCGGCCGTGCCGGGCCGAAACTTTCGCGCCGAATGAGCTTGCTCGAAATGACGTGACGCGCCGCCGCTCCCCTTTCCGGCGCATCGATGCGTTCCATCAGCAAGCTCACAGCCAATTGCCCCATCTCCTCGACCGGCTGTTCGATCGTCGAGAGCGGAGGAGAGGAATATTCGCATACCGGCGCTCCGTCGAACGATACGATGGAAAGATCCTCCGGAATTTTCCAGCCCGTTCGTTGGACGCAGCTCATAAATGAAATGGCCATGTCATCGCTCGTGGCAATGACGGCCGTCGGCTTCTGCGTGAGATCGGCGAATTCGGCGGCCGCGGCGACGCCGATCTGGAAGCCGTGCTGATAATCAAGGGTGCCTCCGGACCTGACGACTGCCTTTTCGGACAGTCCTGCCGCGGCGAGCGCTTCAAGAACGCCAAGATAACGTTCGTTGTCATGGTAGTTGCCCACCGGCCCGGCAAGATAAAGGAACCGCTTGTGGCCGAGAGCGATCAGTTCGCTCGTCGCTTCCCGAACGGACTGCCGATCATTGGTGACCACGCTCGGCAGAGCCGCATGGCTCATGTCGAACAGGAGAGAAACGATCGGCAGGGCCGAATCCTTGAGCGACCGGCCGCCATCAACAGGCAGATCGGAGGAGAGAATGATGGCCCCGCGTACCGTGCCGCCGAAGGCCAGATCCAGGATGTGACGCTCCGAGGTCTCGTCACGATCGAGGTTGGCAATCATCAGATGGTAGCCATTCTGGCTCAGGGACCGGTTGATGCCCTGGAGAACCTGCGGAATGACCTGTGAGACGCCATAGTAGAGCGAACCCGGCAGGACAATCATGACGACATTGGATTTTCCGACGCGAAGGCCTCGGGCCATGGCATTCGGTGTATAGCCGAGGTGCTTGGCGGCGGCGTCGATCTTGGCGCGCGTCTTTTCATTCACACGGCCCGGATTGGCCAGCGCCCGGCTGACCGTCGAGATGGCGACCCCTGCCAGCCGGGCGACATCCGCCATCAAGGGTCCGGAATGCTCTTCCACGGGCAGATCCTTGTTATTTTTCACTTTTTTACGTCCTTCCCGATGCCTGCTGCGCGGGATGCTACGGCAATCCCAGAGCTTTAGCAAACGATTGCCAAAAACCGCTTGCATATAAAAACGACTTGTCTACTATCTAGGCACGGCAAACGATTGCCAATTGCAGTGCATTGAAATCATTAAGGATTATTTGCTGCGGAGCAGAGCTCCGCGAACGATCTTCCATGCTTAGGAACGGATAGTCTCATGACCTCAACGGAACGGCTTCGCTTTGGCGTCGATCTCGTCACTTTCTTCCACCCCGGATTTTGGGGCGTTAGAGATTATGATGGCATCATCGCCCTGTCCCGCAGCGAGCCGCGCGCCTTCTGGGACAAGATTCTCGATGCCGTGCAGGCTTCCGGCGTCACCGGCGTGGAGCTGACCTTCTCGCCGTTCAACTGGCAGGATGCGACGAAGACCTATGGCTCGGTCGAAGCCTTCGCCGCCGAGCTTTCCAAGCGTGGGCTGACGCTGGCGAGCGGTTTCTTCGCTGAGCTCGAAGCCGCCGGCGATTTCACCGAAGCATCCGCGCAAGCCGCCATCATCGAAAAAGCCGAGAAATACGCCGAGTTCCTCAAGGCCTGCGGCAGCGACATCATGGTCATCGGTGCGCCGCTTCGCCAGACCCTCGGCGCGCAGCCTGCTCGGTTCTTCGATTTCGAGCAGGCGCGCAAGATCGCCGATTTCCTCAATCGCCTCGGCGCCACCCTTTACGCCAAGGGTGTGCGGCTGGCGCTCCACACCGAAGCGCACTCGATCTTCGCAGCCGCGCGCGATGTCGATCTGCTGATGCTGCTGACGGATCCCGCCTATGTGCATATGTGCCCGGATACGGCCCATATCATCGTCGCAGGCTCCGATCCGCTGCAACTTGTCGACCGCCACCATGAGCGCGTCATCATCGCTCACTGGAAAGACGCGCTCGGGCCAATGCCGGCCGATACCGTGATCGACGAGCACATCCATGACCGCCATCGCCCCTATTTCTGCGGCTTCGGCCTCGGTCGCGTCGATTGGCCGGGCTGGATCAGGCTCCTGCGCGACCGTGGCTATCAAGGCTGGGCCATCCTCGAGCTCGACGCCGCGCCCGATCCGGTCGGCGACATCGCAAACGGGCTGACGCTCGTGCGGCAGGCGCTTCTGCCGATCTATCGCTGATACCAATGATCTAAAGACCAAACGGCCCCGCAAAGAGGGCCTTTTTGAAAAGGTGGAACGATGAAAAACAGAATGAAACTGCTATTGGTGGGAGCCGCCCTCGTTGCGGCATCCACCCCGACCTATGCCGAAGACAAGCCGCAGGCCGAGGTCATGACCTCCTGGACCTCCGGCAGCGAGGCCGCCGCCCTCGGCGTCATCAGCCAAGAATTCGAAAAGCGCGGCGGCGTCTGGAAGGACTCCTCCATTGCCGGTTTCGGAGCGGCCGATGCCGCCTTCCAGAACCGACTGGTCGCGGGCGATCCGCCGGCTGCCAAGCAAGCCGTGATCGGCCTTGCCAATACCGATTTCGTCAATCAGGGCCTTCTGAATTCGATCGACGACGTCGCGAAAGCGGGCAAATGGGCCGAGGTCCTGCCGAAATCGATCTATGATCTCATCTCCTATAACGGCAAGGTCTATCTTTCACCCAGCGACGCCCATGGCGAAAGCTGGGTGTTCTATTCCAAGGACGCCTTCGCCAAGGCCGGCGTGAGCGACGAGCCGAAGAACTGGGACGAATTCTTCACCGCTCTCGACAAGCTCAAGGCCGCTGGTGTTCTGCCGGTCGCCTGGGGTGGCCAATCCTGGCAGGAATCCAAGGTCTTCAACATGATCCTGCTGACCCAGGTCGGCATCGACGGCTTTCTCAAGATTTATGCCGACAAGGAGAAGAGCGACGCATCCACCGAGGGTGTGAAGAAGACACTCGATATTCTCGGCAAGCTGCGTGGCTATGTCGATGAGGGTGCGGCCGGCCGCAACTGGAACGACGCGACCGCCATGGTCATCACCGGCAAGGCCGGCGTGCAATTCATGGGCGATTGGGCCAAGGGCGAATTCGTTGCCGCCGGCAAGCAGCCGGGCAAGGACTATGGCTGCATGCTCGCGCCGCAATCGCCGGGCATGGTTTATGTCGCCGACTCCTTCTCCTTCCCGAAGATCGCCGATGCGGCATCCCAGAAGGGCCAGACGCTGCTCGCGGAGGTCGCGATGGATCCAGCCGTGCAGGTCGAATTTTCGCTCAAAAAAGGTTCCGTGCCGATGCGCACCGACGTCGACAAGTCGAAGCTCGACATATGTGCGCAAAAGGGGCTGGAACTGATGAGTGCGGGCAAGATCGTGCCGGACCAAGCCCTGATCCTCTCTCCGCAGCAGGCCGGCGCGCTCAACGACTTCGTCGACGAGTTCTGGACCAATCCGTCCGAGGATAGCGCCTCCGGTGCCGAGAAGTTCTTCGCGATCTTCGAGTAGGGCCTCGTAACGGGCCGATCGGCAGTAAGACAGCCGATCGGCTCTGCTCATTCCTTTTGAAAGGGTTTGCTGATGCAAGCCAAGCGCAGACGTCCCCTTGCTGCGACCTATGCCCTCCTGCCGACGTGGATTGCCGCGATCTTCATCTATATCGGCACGATGGTCTGGTCGGTGCGCCTGTCCTTTACGGATTCGACGATCTTCCCATCGTCCAACTATGTCGGCTTTGCCCAGTATGCCAAGCTGTTCCGGACGTCGAGATGGCTTGCATCCCTGGAAAACGTGCTGATTTTCGGCGTGCTCTATGTTGGAGGCTGCCTCGCCCTCGGCTTTGTGCTGGCGGCAGCACTTGACCGCAAGGTCCGCTTCGAAAGCGTCTTCCGCACCATCTTCCTCTATCCCTATGCCATGTCCTTCGTGGTCACCGGTCTGATCTGGCAATGGATGCTGAACCCGACCTTCGGCATCCAGGCCACGGTCAGGGCGCTCGGCTGGCAGAGCTTCGTCTTCGACTGGATCGTCAACCGCGACATGGCGATCTACACGGTCGTCTTCGCCGGCGTCTGGCAGGGCGCCGGCCTCGTCATGGTCATTGCGCTCTCGGGCATGCGCGGCATCGGCGAAGAGCAATGGAAGGCGGCGCAGATCGACGGCATTCCGATCTGGCGCATCTATCTCTCGATCATCCTGCCGCAACTCGGGCCGGCGCTTGCCGCATCGGGCATGCTGCTCTCCATGGGCGTCATCAAGACCTACGACCTCATCGTGGCGCAGACCGGCGGTGGTCCCGGCTATTCGACGGAAGTGCCGGCAAAATTCATCATGGACAATCTGTTCGAACGCCAGAACCTCGGTCTGGCGAGCGCAGGCGCCACGGTGCTCGTGCTCTCCGTCGTCATGGCCGTCGCACCGTTTCGCTATGCGCTCTACATGCGCGCCAGAAGAAGGGGCGCGCACTGATGGCAATCCTTCATCCCCGCGGCCCGAAACCCTCGCGGCCGACGGCCGGCCAGATCGGGCTCTATGCCTTCCTCATCCTTGCGGCGCTGTTCTTCCTGCTGCCGCTCTATACGATGCTCGTCACATCGCTGAAGACGATGGAGGAGATCCGCCAGGGCCGCATCTTCGCCTTGCCTGATACAATCGATTTCGATGCGTGGAAGACGGCCTGGTCGGGAGCCTGCATGGGCACGCAATGCCTGGGCGTCCGCATCGGCTTCTGGAATTCGGTGAAGATCACCGTGCCGGCGGTTACCATTTCCGTCTTCATCGGCGCGATCAACGGCTATGCCCTCTCCTTCTGGCGGCCGAGGGGGTCAAACTTTCTGTTCGATCTGCTGATGGCCGGCGGCCTCATTCCCTATCAGATCTTCCTTTATCCACTGGTGCGGCTGCTCGCCAATCTGAGCCTTTATAATTCGGTCGCCGGCGTCGTTCTGGTCCATGTCATTTTCGGTCTGCCGCTGGTGACCCTGCTGTTCCGCAATTACTTCGTGGCCATCCCGGAAGAGCTCTGCAAGGCCGCGCGCGTCGATGGCGCCGGCTTCTGGCGCATCTTCTTCGAGATCATGCTGCCCATGGCGGTGCCGATGGTCGTCGTCGCCTCCATCTTCCAGTTCACCGGCATCTGGAACGACTTCCTGATCGGCCTGGTCTTTGCCGGGCGCGACAACCTGCCGATGACGGTGCAGCTCAATAACATCGTCAACACCACCATGGGCGAGCGCGCCTACAACGTGAACATGGCCGCCACCATCCTGACTGCCGTCGTTCCGCTCGCCATTTATTTCTTCTCCGGCCGCTGGTTCCTGCGTGGTGTCGCCGCCGGCGCCGTGAAGGGGTAACGCCATGCAGCCGGCCGTGTCAGTCAAGGATCTCAAGATCGCCTATGGCGATCACACCGTCATCGAGAAGATGTCGATAGACATTGCCCCGCGCGAATTCCTGGTGCTGCTGGGGCCGTCCGGCTGCGGAAAGTCGACCCTGCTCAACTCCATTGCCGGCCTGCAGGACATCAGCGACGGCGAGATCTGGATATCGGACAAGAACGTCACCTGGGCCGAACCGAAGGATCGCGGCATCGGCATGGTGTTCCAATCCTATGCGCTCTATCCCCGCATGTCGGTGCGCAAGAACCTCTCCTTCGGTCTGCGCGTGGCGGGCCTTCCCAAGGCCGAGATCGAGGCGCGCATCGCCCGCACCGCTTCGCTTCTGCATCTCGACAAGCTGCTCGACCGCCGACCCTCTGAACTGTCGGGCGGCCAGCGCCAGCGCGTCGCGATCGGCCGTGCCCTGGTGCGCGAAGTGAATGTCTTCCTGTTCGACGAGCCGCTGTCCAATCTCGATGCCAAGCTGCGCAACGAATTGCGCGTCGAGATCAAGAAGCTGCACCAGAGCCTCGGCAACACGATGATCTATGTGACGCACGATCAGGTGGAAGCGCTCACGCTGGCCGATCGCATTGCCATCATGAAGGACGGCGTGATCCAGCAGCTCGCCAGTCCATCCGAGATCTACCATCGCCCGACAAATCTTTTTGTGGCCGGCTTCATCGGCGCACCGGCGATGAACTTCATCAAGGGCGAGTTTGTTCTGAGGTCAGGCACGCCGGTCTTCGAAAGTAACGGCCTTGTCATTGATCTGACCAGCTATCCCTTTTTGGCTGCCATCAAGGCGGGTCCCGCCACGCTCGGCATCCGGCCGGAACATATCGCGCCGGAGGGTGTGGCAAGCGATTGGCCCACCATTCCGGGCATCGTCTCGGTCGTAGAGCCCATGGGAGCTGACACGGTGCTGTGGTTCGACTGGGCAGGCCAAAGCCTCTCCTATCGCATCATGGGCGATGCCGTCCTCCAACCGGGCACGGCGATCGCCCCGGGGCTTGATATCGCCAAAGCCTCCCTTTTCGACGCCGATGGCGCCCGCCTTTAAAATCGCTTTCACAGCATACGGAAATGACTCATGTCTCAGACTATCTATGACGCGCTGGTGATCGGCTCCGGCGCCGCCGGCTCCTTCGCCGCCAAGGAATTGACCGCCCAAGGGCTTTCGGTATTGCTGCTGGAGGCCGGTCCCGCGGTGACGCCGAGGGATTTCGACCCGAACCGCAAGAAGGCGCCCGCCAGCAGCATCAATATCTGGGAGCGGGCACGCGCCACGCTGAAGGGCCAGCCTATCCAGGCGCGCGCAGCCTTCTTTACGGAGCGGTTCAGCCATTTCTTCGTCAACGACCGGAAAAATCCCTACACGACCCCGAAGGACGCGCCGTTCCTATGGATACGCGGCCGTCAGGGCGGCGGCCGACTGCACAGCTTCGGCCGCGTGCTGCTGCGCTGGACAGACGATGATTTCAAGATTCGGTCGAAGACCGGCAAGGGTGTCGACTGGCCAGTTTCCTATGACGAACTTGCGCCTTACTACGCCGAGGTCGAATCCAGCCTCGGGCTCTATGGTAATCCGGACGACGTTAAGACCCTGCCTGATGGCGTCTACGCCCACCCGGCGAAGCTGACGCCTGCCGAAGAAACCTTCAAGACGGAAGTCGAGGGACGTTGGCCGGAGCGTCACGTCGTTTCCTGGCGCTATATCGCGCCGGATGCCGAGCGCACGCCAAAACCCCTGCGCGAGGCATTGGCAACCGGTCGGCTGACCATCCGCCACGACGCCATCGTGCGCCGCATCACGACCGATCAATCCGGCAAGCGGGCAACGGGTGCGGAATTCATCGATCGCGTCACCGGCAAGGTCGAGACTGCACGCGCAGCCCTCGTGGTGCTTTCGGCATCGCCGATCGAAAGCGTGCGACTGCTTCTCAATTCGGCGACCGCCAGCTATCCCCAGGGACTGGGGAATAGCTCGGGCATGCTCGGGCGCTTTTTCATGGATCAGCTGCCATGCCTGGCCTTCGGCTCCTTTGCGACGGCAAAGGGCTGGGCGGTCGACGACTCGGCTCCAACGGACCCCTTCTACAATCCTTCCGGCGGTATCTTCGTTCCGCGTTTCGGGGAAGGCGACGCGGGCCGTGGTGATTTCGACTATCAGGGCAGCATCGGCCGGGCACCGACGCCGGACGACGAGCCCGCGCGGCTGGCGTTCTTCGGCTTCGGCCGCATGCTGCCCTATGCCGACAATCGCATCACGCTCGACGCAAGACGCAAGGATGCCTGGGGCATCCCGGTCCCCCACATCCGTTGCATCATGGGCGACGAGGAACATGCTCTGCTGCGTCGACAGGAAGAGGTGCTGATCGACATGGTGCGCGGCGTCGGCGGCGAGCTGGAATTCATCGGTTCGCCCACCGGTCTCAGGGAAATGGGCCGTGGCGCCTTTCCCGATGCCGATCCATTCAGCCGTTTCATGTTCCGACAGTGGTTTCGCAAGACCATGTGCATGGGGGCAGCCATCCACGAGACCGGCGGCGCGCGCATGGGGACCTCAAACAAGGACTCCGTACTCAATGCCCACAATCAGAGCTGGGACGTTCCCAACCTGATCGTAACGGATGCCTCCGCCTTCCCGGGCAGCGGCATCGCCGGCACCACGCTGACCGTCATGGCATTGACCATTCGGGCCTGCAGGAATGTCGTCGATCAGTATCGAGCCGGGCGATTATAATCACCGCTTTTAAAAATGGAGCCCCATCGGCCTCAGACTACGGAATGATCCCTCGTCTGCCAAAGGGGCAATCAATCAGACCGGCGCTGGATCAGGCACAGGAAGCCATGTGTCTGATCCAGCGATCAGCCGCTGACGGCGTCGGCCATGCACTTCTTGACGAGCCTCGTCTTAGCGGCGCCGGCCAGTTTCTTGGTGGCTGCTTGGGAATCGTAAGAGCTCGCGGCAAAGGCTTCTCCGATCGCCGATGGAGCAGAAAAAGCCCTCCCGCACGAGCTAACCTTTCGCCCATTGATCCGTCGCGTATTGAACCAATCGATAAAAGAATGGAAAGTGGCTATATACCGGGCGAACAACGGCAAATTACGCCCCGCCCTCCCCGTCACGCAACAGCAGCCCGTGACAAGCAACAACGCTATCCGAACGCTGATCCAGAAATTTCCGATCATCTCATGAAGACCATTTCAGGCACGAATCTCGAACAGGCCAAATCGCATAACAGGCGTGTCGTGATCGAGGCCATCCGCACCAACGGACCGATGTCACGCGCAGCGATCGCCCGAATGACGGCACTAACAACGCAGACCGTGTCCAATATCGTCGAGGAGCTGGCGCGCTCACATTTGCTGATCCCGATGGAAGCTCAGCGAATTGCCCGTGGCCAGCCGATCATTCCCTATACTATCAACCCGAATGGAGCCTATTCCATCGGCCTCGAACTCGGCCGCCAACGGGCCGCCGGCGTACTCACGGATCTTTCCGGCTCGGTTCGCGCCCGCATCGAGCGCCATGTCGACAGGCCGGGGCCGACCGAGGCGATGCCGGTGCTTGCCGCAATCGTCAGGGATTTGCTGGAGGCCTTTTCCTTTGATCGTGACCGACTGCTCGGCGCCGGCATCGCCTTGCCCGGACGCTATGCGGATGGCGGCGTTACATCGCTCAGCCCGCTCAACCTGCCGGGCTGGCAGGATTTCCCGGTAGCCCGCGAACTGCAGCGGCATATCAAAGTGCCTGTCATTGTCGAGAATGATGCGACCGCCGCGGCGATCGGTGAACGGCTTTACGGCGTCGCGCGCGGCCTTGGGAGCTTCGTCTATCTCTTTCTGGCGGGCGATGGCGGCATCGGCGCCGGCATGTTCCTTGATGGCCATCTCTACAAGGGTAGCCGCGCCAATGCCGGCGAAATCGGCCATATCATCGTCGAGCCGCAAGGCAGGCTGTGCAGCTGCGGCAAGCGCGGTTGCCTCGATCGCTATGTATCGCCGTCCGTGGCCTACGAATATCTTGGCATCGAAGACGCCCAGGAGCTTTCGCCTGACGATCTCGATGCGATGATCGCAGCCAACAGCCGCGGACTGGAAGTCTGGCTCGAACAGGCAGTACAGCCGCTGCGCCAGACGATCGATTTTCTCGAGCTTGCCTTCGATCCACAGACAATCGTGCTTGGCGGCAGCGCGCCTACATCCCTGATGACACAGCTCGCGGCTCGTCTGGAGCCGCTTCATATCCCCGTGAACCCGATGGAAAAGCGCAGCATTCCTCGCGTGATGGTCGGGGCGACCGGCAAGGATACCGCCATTCTCGGCGCCGCCGCCCTGCCGATCTTTTCGGAAACGAACCCGCAGTTCGATGTCCTGCAGAAGCCGATCATCCATCGCGCCGTCCAGCAGATGTGATGAACGGCGAAATCATTGATCTGCTGTCAGGCGCGACTCAGTTGCCGCGCCTGACGATTATGCGTCAGTGTTGATGCAGGCCGTAGAGCAGCGGCATCGTGCCGACAAGCGCCTTGAACCGCTCCCAGGATTTTGCCGATGGCTTCGTCCAGCCGGTTTCGGCAAGCGCCGAGAGACGTGGGAAGACCAGCCGGTCGAAGATGGCCCGATCAGTCATCGACTCCGACCAGATGCAGGCCTGAACGCCGCGAAGCTTTTCTTTCTGGGCGTCCGTCCAGCCACCGACGGGATCGAAGGTGTAGAGTTTCTCCGGATCCGAATGGCCCGCCCAGCTTGCGCCGGGCTCGTCCCAATCCGGGCGCATCGCCATGTCGAGATAATAGACCTGCCCCGGGCAAACCACGATCTCGTATCCGCGCCCGGCAAGCTCGGCCGCGACTTCGACATTGCGCCAGCTGCAGAGATAGCTCTTGTCCTTGTCGATCCTGTCGCCATGGGACGCCTCTTCCCAGCCGCCGGTCACGCAGCCCTTTTCGGCGAGAAATGCCTGGATACGTTCCAGGAACTCTGCTTGAAGGAATGCCGCGCCGGAGCCATGGATGTCATCGGCGCCATGCGTATTGGTGATGACGTTCAATCGCTTGGCATGTGCTTCCGCAATTTCATCACCAGCGAGTTCGCGCAGCCGCGCCAGCGCCTCCGGCGAGCCGGACCAGGCGCCCAGCGGCACTTCGTCGGCACCGATATGGATCGTCTTGAACGGGAAGAGCTCTATCAGTTCGGAGAGGATCGTCTTCATAACCTCGTAGGTCTTTTCGCGCGCCGGATTGATGCAATTATCCGGAAAACCTTGAACCGAATAATAGCTGCCGGCTTCGTTCGGATCGCGAAGCTCGGGAATTGCCTGCAGCATGGCATAGCAATGGCCCGGTATATCGATTTCCGGCAGGATCTCGATGCCGAAACCCTTGGCATAGTTGACGATGTCACGCACCGCCGCCTTGGTATAATAACCGCCGGTGCGAGCCGGGCTGGAGCCGAGAAGCGGCGGCAGCGGCAGGCCGTGACCACGCCATGCGCCAATTTCCGTCAGTGCCGGATAAGCGTCGATCTCGACACGCCAGGATTCATCATCCGACAGATGCCAATGGAAGCGGTTGAGCTTGTTCCAGGCAAGCACCGCCATCAGCTTCTTGATTTCGGCTGTGGCATAGAATTGGCGTGAGACGTCGAGGTGCAAGCCGCGCCATCCCATGGCCGGCTCGTCGACAATCTCGCCACCTGCCGGGAAATGGAATGCCTGCGGGTGCAGACGCGCGCCGCGCCAGATCTGGCCGATGGTGACCAGGCCATAGACGAAGCCGGACTGTGTACTCGCTTCGACCGTGATGGTCTCAGGCGAGAACACTAGCCTATAGCCCTCGGCACCGAGACCTTCAACCTGGTGCAGGTCCACCGGCACTGCCCCTTCCGCCTCGGAGCGGATGAGACCTTCGGCCGAGAAGAGATGCTCGACAAGGGCCGTGAAACTTTCCGCGGCAGCCTGCGCTTCCGGCGCGGCGGCCTTCAAGGCAAAGCCTGCCGGCAGCGGGCGGCGGGCGGAAACGGCAACGCGGTTCGGCCAGGGGATGATCGACAACGGCACCGGCGGATTGGCCGGCACCGGGTAGATTTCCGCACCGCGCTTCAACGGCGCATTGCTTGACGATGTGCGCGTCGGCTCCGTGCCAAGTGAAACCGTGGTGCCATCGGGCAATGCGAGATAGGCGCTATTGGCGCCATCATTCCAGTGGCGAAACTGCCAGCTTAGCGCACGGACCGTGATGGTCCAGGTCTCGCCGGCGGCCAGCACGAAACCTTCCGGCGGCCGGAACTCGGTGAAGTTGGACAGCCGCTTGGAGACCGTGGCACCTTCGACGATGCCGGCCGGATCGACGCGGCCGGGGCCGCTGACACAAAGCGAGAAGCCCGAAAGCCGCTCGGATGAAAGGTTCTTGAGCCGCAACACATAGGAAAATTCCTTGCCGTCAGCCGGCGGGTTCCAGGTTGTTTCCAGCCGCAGAGCCAGGGATCGCGGTATCGACATGAGTATTCTCTCTTTATCTAAAGGATCGTTCAAAGCTTGAGTATGCCTGCATAGATGCCGGGCGCGGAATTGGGGATCGGCACCGCGCCGACCGTTTTCTCGTAGAACTCCGATGGGCCGACATCGCCAATGACCGTATAGGCGTAGCCCATGGCCTTTTGATCGTTGAGGCAGGCAAACAGCAGTGCGCGGCCGATGCCGAGACCGCGAACGTCTTCTGCAACGCCAGTTGGACCGAAGAAGCCGCGTGCCGTCGCCTCATGGCAGGCAAAGCCGACAAGCTCCTGATTGCGCGTGGCAATGAAGCAGGTCGGCGGCTGACGCGTCAACGCCACGGTCGTCTCGCTTGCCCAGCCCTGGCCGAATTGTTCGCCGACCCAGCCAACAATGAGCCTCAGCTCCGGCGGCAGTGCCCGCCTGATGGTGACGCCTGCCTTCGCCATGCGTTCGGGCGACTGTGTATCTACCGGCAGGGTCGATAGATTGACCAGATAATCCAAGATGAAATCCCCCTAGTTCGGTGCGACAAGCGCACGCATGAAATGATTGGCGCCGAGCTGTTCGACCACGGTCGAGATCGGACGGCTGAGCGCGCGGATTTTCTCCGCCTGCTCAAGGAAGCGGGCGCTGCCGCCGGTCACGAACCGGCGCCCACCATCCGGAACCGCAGACAGCAGCAGTTGGGTATAGGGATGCTTCGGAGCGGCGAGCACCGTACTCGTGTCGCCCCACTCCACCATCTGACCGGCAAACATCACGACGATCTCCTCGGCGACATGGGCAGCCGTGGCGATATCATGCGTGATGTAGAGCATGGCGAGGTCGTTTTCCCGCTTCACCCGCGCGAGCAATTCCAGAATGTCCTTGCGGATCGAGACGTCAAGCATCGAAGTCGGCTCATCGGCCACCAGAATGCTCGGTGAAACAGCCAGGGCACGGGCGATATTGACGCGCTGGCGCTGACCCCCCGATAGCTCATGCGGAAACTTCTGCCGCGTCAGCGCCGGATCGAGACCGACGCTTTCCAGAAGCCGCATTATGTCTTCGTCGCGCTCGGCCTTCGGCTTGTCCTGCCCGTGCAGCTGCAGCGGACGCGACAGATGATGATTGACGGTAAAGGCCGGGTTGAGCGAGGAGAACGGGTCCTGGAAGACCATCTGGACATCCTTGCGGTATAGCCGTTCGTCCTTGGCGGAGCCGCGTGCGGTGCGATCCTGCCCGTGAAAGAACAGCTTGCCGCCGGTCGGCCTGTCGAGCCGCGCGATGATCCGGGCGCACGTGGTCTTGCCGCAACCGGATTCGCCGACGAGTGCCAGCGCACGCCCCGCGAAGAGCGAGAAGGATACGCTCTTGAGCGCCTGCACGGGGCCGAAATCGCGCTGAATGTTCTCGAGCCTGATGACGGGCTCGGCAATCGATGCCTGTGTCTGCGGTTTCATACCAAAGCTCCGGAAAGGTGGACGTTGCCTGGAAGCTGCGGAATGGCGTTCCAGAGCTTGCGCGTGTATTCATGAGCGGGCGCCTGGCTGACCTGCGTGACGTCACCGACTTCGACGAGTTCGCCCTTCAGCATGACGCCGATACGCCCGCAAAGCTGCGCCATCAGATGCAGGTCGTGGGTGATGAACAGCACCGAGAAACCGTAGGTCTGCTGGAGGTCGAGAACCTGCTCCAGAATCTCGCGCTGAACGACGACATCGAGCGCCGTCGTCGGCTCGTCCATTATGATGAGTTCGGGTCTGAGCGCCAGGCAGATGGCAATGACGATGCGCTGGCGCATGCCTCCGGAAAACTGATGCGGATAGTCGCTGACGCGATGCGGGGGAATGCCCACCAGCTTGAACATTTCCTCGGCGCGAGCGCGGGATTCCTGGCGGGAGCATCCAGTGTGGCGGTGCAGGACGTCGTGAAACTGCGCCTCCACCCGCATCAGCGGGTTGAGCGAGTTCATGGCGCTCTGAAACACCATGCCGATCCGCTTCCAGCGGATCTTCTGCAGCTCGGTCTCCGGCATCCGCAGTAGATCCTGTCCATCCAGGCGGATGCTTCCGCCGCTGACCCAGGCCGGCGCCTTGGAAAGCCGGGTTATGGCATAGGCAATGGTGCTCTTGCCGCAACCGGATTCGCCGGCGAGACCGAAGATCTCGCCACGGCCGATGTTGAATGAAACATTCTTCACCGCCCGGAAGTCGCCCTTGTCGACCAGATAGTCGATATTGAGGTTTTCAATTTCCAGCAGATTGTCGCTCATTGGCCAGCCCTCATCATCCGATTGCGAGCCCGAGTCAGGCGGAACCACCGGGTCAGCGCCGGTCCTGAGCGCAATTGCGGATTGGCGATTTCGTCGAAGGTGAAGTTGATCAGCGCAAGGCCGAGGCCCGTAAGCGCAATACCGGCGGCGGGAACTGCAATGTCCCACCATGCGCCAACCATAATCGCCGAGGCATTCTGGGCATTGTAGAGCATGGTGCCCCACGTGACCTTCAGCGGATCGCCGAAGCCAAGATATTCGAGCGTGGTCTGCGCGACGATTGCATAGATAATGCTGCCGACAAGGTTGATGCCGATCAGTGGCGTCAGATTGGGCAGAATTTCCACGAAGATGATCCGCCACGCCGGCTCGCCGATCATCTTGGCGGCTGTGACGAAATCGCGATTGCGCAGCGCCATCGTCTGCGACCTCGTCATGCGCGCGCCCCAGGGCCATGACGTCAAGGCGATGATCGTCATGATCGTCATCGGCCCGACCGTGCCTGCGAAGGAGGCGAGCAGGATGAGCAACGGCATGTTCGGTATAACGAGCACGGCGTTGGTGGCGAGATCGAGCACCGCGTCCGTCTTGCCGCCGGCATAGCCGGCGATAAGACCGATGGCAGTCCCGATGACGGTAATGGCAATACCGGTCGCAAAGCCTACCGAAAGCGAACTCCTGGCACCCCAGACGAACTGACGATAGACGTCGCGGCCCATTTTGGTGGTTCCGAAGACATGCTCGACCGATGGCGCCTGATGCGAACGGCCAACGCGTGCACCAGGCTCGCCCGGCGCGATGACAGGAGCGAAAATCGCCATCAAGCATAGCACAGCAATGATGACGAAGCCGACGAGAGCCTTTTTCTGAGCGAGGATCGATCGTAGTGTGAAGCTCATTACGTCCCCTCCCTCAATCTCGGATCGACGAGGCCGTAGATGATGTCGACCAGGAAGTTCGCTATGAGGGTCGCCATTGTCATCAGGAGCAATTGGCCCTGAATGACGGGATAATCTCGGGCCACGCTGGCGGTGAACAGCGTCAGGCCGAGACCCGGATAATTGAAGACGATTTCCGTGACGATCGAGCCGCCGAAGACGGCACCAAGCATCAGCGCCAGGTTGGTCAGTACGGGCAGGAGAGCATTGCGGGCACCATAACTGAACATGACGGCGAGGTTGCTTAGCCCCTTCGCCCGCCCCATGGTCACATAGTCCTCCCCCAATATGACGATCATGGAGGAGCGCATGGTCGTCTGAAATTCGCCGATGAGGAAGGGCGAGAGCGTCAGGACCGGCAGGATGGCATGCATGAAGACGCTGCCGGCGAATGTGAAATTGAAGCCCGGATCGAGATTGGGATCATAGGCATACCCCACAGGGAACCAGCGCAGCGATACCGCAAAGACGAACAGGATCGTCAGGGCTATGATCACGGGCGGTATCGAGAACATGATGACAGAGAGAGGCGATACGACAGTGTCGAACCGCCCGCCGCGGCGCCATGCCGAGATCGCGCCGAGCACGACACCGAGGCACAGCGAAAATATGATCGCCGTCACCACCAGGAAGACCGTCCAGATCGTGGCACGGCTCAACACCTGCACCACGGTCTGCGGATAGTATTTGACCGAAACGCCGAGATCGAGCGTCGCGAGGCCTTTGAGATAGTCGACGAACTGCATCATGATCGGCTGATCGATCTCGCCGAAGCGCGCCTTGATCGCCTCGACGGCGGCGGGCGTTGCCCGTGGCCCGAGCTGGGCCACCATGGCGTCGACGGGACTCCCCGGCATAAGCCGGGGAAGGATGAAGTTCACGACAATCGCGAAGGCCAAAGCCACCGCATAGACGCCTAGGCGCCGGCTTGAAATACGCATATCCGCTTCCTTTGCTGTGGTCTTATTGGACCGGCTTCAGACGCAGAAGATGCATGAGACGCATGCGATTGTTGTCGTGATTTTCCGGGTTCATCACTGGGTCCTTGTCGGTGACCCAGCCCGTGAACCGCTTGCTGGAATACTGATACCAGGTCGGGCCGTTGAATACCGGCACGACCGGAAAGTCGTCGGCGATCAGAACCTGAATATCGTTGAAGATCTTCTTGTGATCGTCATCGGAGGACGACTTCCGATACTGATCGAAGAGTGCGTCGAGCTTCGGGTTGGAGTAACGAGGCGCAGCGACGGTGAGGCGGCCGGCATAGGCCGTCGACAGGCTTTGATAGTAGCCCTGGAACGGTGTGGCGCTATCGGCGCGCGAGTTCATGACGACATCGAAGCTGCCATCGAGAAGCTGCTTGCGCCATTGCTCGTATTCAGGCGTGGCGACGGAGGCATTGATACCGATGGCGCGCAGCCCCTCGACCGCGATCTGCACGGCGTCGATCCAATCAGTCCAGCCATTTGGCACGATGACCGGGAAGACGATCGGTTTGCCACTCGGCGTCGTGCGGAAGCCGTCGGCACCCTTCTTGTAACCGGCATCGTCGAGAATCTTGTTCGCCTTGTCGATGTCGAAGCCCATGAAGGCATCCTTGTCGCCTTCGGCAGCCTTGTTGCGCCACGATTCGAAACGCGGCGGCAGCCCGCTGGCGTGCAGATTGACGACCGGATAGCCGAAGCCGGCAATATCGACCATCGACGTGCGATCCATCGCCAGGCTGAAAGCGTGGCGGAAGTTGAGGTCTTTGAAGGCTTCGAGGTTGCCGACATTCGTGGACTTGTAGTTCATCTCGAAGGCGACGGTTTCGGCGGGCGGCTGCCAGTAACCGTTATGCTGAGCATCGAGTGCCACGAAGGTCTTGTCGATCTGCGGCAGGAACGAGCCGATCCAGTCCACAGTGCCCTCCGGCAGCAGCGCCAGCATCTGGTCGTTGCCCGAGATCTGCGGTAGGCGCAGGCAATCCACATGCAGCGACGCTGCATCCCAGTAGTTCGGATTGCGGCATTGTTCATAGACCTGCGGAGTGAAGCGGCGAACTTCCGTCATCGGCCCGGATCCGATGGGCTTCTCATTCTTGTAGGCGACCGGATCGGCAATGTCCTTCCAGATATGCTCCGGCACGACGGCAAGGTCGGCCAGAGATTCGGGGAATTCCGAATTCACGGCCTTGAGGTTGATCTTTACCTGGGTCGGCGAAGGCGCCTCGACGGAAGCAACGGTCTGGCCAACGCCGACGGTGTCGACGGCAGGATTTTTCAGCATCAGTTCGATCGTGTATTTCACGTCGGCCGAGGTCAGCGGCTGGCCATCCGACCACTTCACGCCGGGACGCAGATCATAGGTGATCGACATCAGATCATCGGAGAACTTGTAGCTCGTCGCCAGACGCCAGACCGGCTTGCCGCCGTCATTGGCGTTGAAGATAACCAGCGGCTCATAGATGAAATCCATCGTGCTCTGGCGGCGACCGGCCAAATCGAAGGGATTGAAGTTACTGACCCAGCTGGTCTGCTCCTCGATGTGCATCGTCAGCACGGATTCGGCGGCCGAGGCGATACCCGAACCAAATGCCAGCGTGGCGCCCAATGCCGCCGTCGCAAGCCATGGAGCCCGGTGCAAAAGATTACGCAATCTGCTTTTCTTCATTCCCATTTTCAGTTCCCTCTCGTTTATTTCGAGTAGTCAATCAAATTGATTTAATCGTGAGTTTGAACAGACGTCAATCCGCTGATTGGAAATCAACAGGCGATGGCATGAGCATTCGCGCGCAGCCGCTGCCGGCTGAGCGGTGATCTGTTACGATCAAGAAGTATGGGGAGACTGGCAGGCCCGGCCCGCGCCGGCCGTATTGCCGGCAACACGGCTTGGCCGGTTTGGGCTGCTGTTCAACGGGGGAAACGCCCAGGAACAGATTGTTGCCCGCAGACAAGTATCAGAATGCGTCGTCAAGGCCGGATAGGAGAGCAACCGGCATTGCAATCATGAAAATCGGGAAATCATCCAGGATCAGGACTCTGGCCGGGATCCGGATTGCGGCGCCGCAGTCGCGCGCACCGCAATCACTTCATTGCAAGACAGCTCCGTTTTGGACGCCACACCTCAAAACGGAGCCTCTGAACAATCAAGGGGGCGCCAGCTCAGTCGAGCGGCTTGTAGGCGATGACGTCCATCTCGACCTTTACGTCGACCATCATCGGCGACTGAACCGTCGAGCGCGCCGGCGGATGGTCGATGAAATGCTTCTGGAAGACCGCGTTGAAGCTGGAAAAATCGCGCGCGTCGTCCAGCCAGACATTGACCTTCACCACATGCTCAAGGGTGCAATCGGCAAGGGCGAGGACTTCCTTGATATTGGCGATGACCTGCTCGGTCTGCGTGACGATATTGCCGACCACGACCTCGCCATTAATCGTGGGAACCTGACCCGAAACATAGACGAAATCCCCGGCACGCACGGCCTTGGCAAAAGGACGCCGCTGGCCGCCGGCCTGACTATCGGCAATGTCGAAACGGATCAGCTTGTTCTTGCTCATGATATATTCGGTCTCTCTCTGTTGTCGAAAGCCGCAGTCGCCATCGCTTCATTGTGAATGAAGACCAGGCGCTCGACTCCATTGCCATCTTCCTTATCCGCCGTGGCACCGTAACGCCAGATCGATTCGCGGCTGAGTGCTGTGCTCTTCTTATGCTCGATGGGAGAAATTTTCAGGCAACAAGATTATTTGCCCGCCTTCCCCAAAGCTGGAGATGTTAGTTCGCAAGTGAAGCGCCGCGTCTTTTTGTCGGTGCCCCCCCGATTGCCTTGGCGCGGCTGTGCCTGCTAAGACTGCACTGATTTCATCATATGATTATCTGATGTTCAGGAGGAGTCGTCATGACAGAACTTGCGCAATCCCTTGCGTCCATTCGTATTCCCGATCTTGCCGGCAAGCGTGTACTGATCACCGGCGCTTCGACCGGTATCGGGGCGGCGCTTGCACTCGCCTTCGCCGCGCAGGGCATGAAGGTCGGCCTTCACTTCAATGCCAGCCGCGAACCGGCCGAACGGCTGGCTGCCGAAATCAAGGCCAGCGGCGGCGTAGTTCATCTGATCCAGGGCGATGTCTCGCAGGATGGCGAGACGGAACGCGTCGTCAGTGAAGCCGCTGAAGCTCTTGGCGGCCTCGACGGCCTGGTGAACAATGCAGGCGGCATGCTCGGACGACTGCCGACCTCGGCCATGAGCGACGAGCATTATGAGCGCGTGATGAACTTGAACGCCCGTTCGGTACTTGCGGCGACCCGTGCCGCCCACCCTCACCTCAAGAAGCAGGGCGGCTTCGTCATCAACACCACGTCGATTGCCGCCCGCAACGGCGGCGGCAATGGCGCGATCCTTTATGCCGCCTCCAAGGGCTTCGTCTCGACCATCACCCACGGTCACGCCAAGGAATTCGTCAACGACAAGATCCGCGTCAATGCGGTGGCGCCGGGCGTGATCGCAACGCCGTTCCACGAGCGTTATACCAACGACGAACAGATGGAATTGCAGCGCAAGACCATTCCCATGGGCTTCGTCGGCACTCCGGAGGATTGCGTCGGCGCCTATCTGTTTCTGGCCTCTCCGACACTGTCCGGCTACATCACCGGCCAGGTCATAGAGGTCAATGGCGGCCAGCTCATGCCGTAAAGCGCTAGAGGTGATCGACTTTTCGCGCCGGGCAATGGTAATCTTTGCTCGGCGCGGCTTTCGCGCCGAAAGAAGATGGAGCGCATGCGAATGGCAAAGACGCCCATTGAGAACCGGATCGAAACCTCCGTTCAATTGACGCATCCCGAGCGGATCTACTGGCCTGACGACGGCGTCAGCAAGCAGGATCTCGTCGACTATTACGCACTGGCCTGGCTGCGCATGGCGCCTTTCGTCGTCAATCGTCCCCTGGCGCTGCTGCGTTGTCCGGATGGCATAGGCGGGCCGCGCTTCTTCCAGAAACACGCCTGGAAAGGCATCAATCCGCATATCGAGGAAATCGCCGATCCCGAGGATAAGGGCGGTGCCAAACTGCTGATGATCGCTGATTTCGACGGTCTTGCGGCACTCGTCCAATCCGCGGCGCTGGAAATGCACCCCTGGGGCACCACCACCGATCATTGGGAAAAACCCGACATGATCATCATGGATCTCGATCCCGGCGAGGATGTCGACTGGGCCAAGGTCATCGCGGCTGCGAAGGAAATAAGGGAGCGTTTTTCTGCGCTGGGGCTTACCTCCTTCGTCAAGACCTCGGGCGGCAAGGGCCTGCACGTGGTCGCCTCCCTTAAACCCAAGGCAGACTGGCCGCAGGTCAAGGATATGGCCGAGACAATGGCGCACGCCATGAGTGCCGATAGCCCGCAGACATATTTGTCGGTCGCAAGCAAGGCGAAGCGAACCGGCCACATCTTCATCGATTACCTGCGCAACGGCCGCGGCAACACCGCGGTCGCGCCCTATTCGACGCGCGCAAGGCCGAGTGCTCCGGTTTCGATGCCGTTAGCCTGGGAAGAGTTGACCGATAAGATCGGCCCTGCGTCCTTTACCGTGAAAAACGCTGCCCAACGCCTGGGCGAGCATCGCGCAGATCCCTGGGCCGACTTTTTCGATGCTGCTTCACCACTGAAGACCTAGCGTCACGCGACAAAAGGAATCAGTGCCGGCGTGCTGGCCTTGTAGTCGGCATAGTCTCGGCCGAAGGTCTCGCTCATCCAACGTTCCTCGATGCTGACGCGGCGCAGAACGGCATAGAGCATGAAGGCGAAAGCAAGCAAGGCAGCAATATCGCCTCGAGCGAGCACTGAGCCGAGGATGGCCAGTATCAGGCCGGAATAGATCGGATGGCGGACGATGGCGTAGGGGCCGGTGCGGATCAGCGCGTGATCCTCCTTGACCGTGATCACCCCGCTCCAGTTACGGCCGATGTGATAGCGCGCCCAGACGGCGAAGCCGAGGCCGATGACGGTTAGCACAGCGCCGATGCCGTAATAGGTCAGATTTCGCGGGACGAGCCGGAGCGAGAGGGGACCGAGCCAGGACGGAGGCACGACCAACAGAAAGGCGCAGATCCAGATCGGGGCGGTATTCGACAGTCGCGACCATGGATCTTCGTGCCGCGTCGCCTTCTTGACGCCGAACGATGCCACGAACCAGATCAATGCCCATATGCCCCAGCAGACTGGAAAGAATAACGTCAGCAGCCTTCCTTCGCTCACGCCTCGCTCCTGTCCAGCTCCGGATAGTGCCGGAAGATGCCGTCCTCGTTGAAGGCAATGCGACGGTCGGATTGAAGATAGCGAGCAATATTCGGCCGTTTCATGACAGCGGCGTGTAGAGCGGCAAGATGCGGATAGCAGTCAGCCAGATGCACGGTGGCGCGCGGAAAGGCGTAACGCAATCCCTCATAGACCTGAAATAGCGAGAGATCGACATAGGTGAGCCCGCTGCCGAAAATATGCGCCGGCCCACGCGGGTTCTGTTGCAGGACGCGCTCGAAATAGCCAAGGTATTTTGGGATACGATTGTCGATGAATTCAGCGGACCGGGCCTTGGCCTCTTCCTTCTGATCCTCATAATATTTCGAGGTGGCAATGGGGTGATGGGTGTCGTGCACCTCGGCCACAAGATCGGTGATCGTCAGTTGCAGACCGTTCAGCACATGACGCTGCGCCTCATCCCTGGGCGCGAGACCGAGTATCGGACCGAGATACATCAGGATGTTCGCCACATGCGAAATGATCAGATCGCCGTCCTTCAGAAACGGCGGAGCAAATGGGATGCTAGCGTCCGACCTGCTTCCCATGATAGCCATCATGGCAGGCGTTCCCTCTCCTTTGCTAGCCGGACCACGGCAAATATCGATGTAACCCGCGCCGGCCTCTTCCAGCGCCAGCCGCACGAATTCGCCGCGGCCCTGGATGCCGTCCCAGTAGTAAAGCTCATAAGGCATTCGGCTTCTCTCCCATCGGGCACGCAGTGATCAATCACACTCGTCATACTGTGGAAGATCGTCGGTGATTTCAAACCACTCGGCCTTTGAGCCTACGAAAACATGGTGAGTCGGGCGGATACTTGGCGTATCCACAAGCGTCCCCATGGTGACATGGGCGTAAGTTCCATTCTTAACGACCGCATACAACAGCGAGCCGCATTTCCCACAGTGCATGTATTTCGCAGCCTCGTCCCCATAGGACATGGTGTTCTCTGTGCCGTCAATTATTTTGATTTTTTCAATCTCGATGCCCGCCAGGGGCTTGAACGCCGACCCAGTCGTTCGCCGACAATTCGAGCAATGGCAGTTCACGGCATAAGCAAATTCGTCGGCGACTTCATAAGTGACGGCTCGGCACCTGCATTGTCCCGTGAGAGCTTTCATCATCCCGCTTCCGTAATATTTTGCCAATCGCCACAATGAAAGGGCCTGGCGCGACGGCTCAGCGATACTACGATCCTGATTGGTCGTACAGTAATCCGACAGCGGACCAGGCGGCTAAGTCGGTGGCAGCTGCTACGGATGAACGCGCTGTTCGTTGCGCTTGCGGGTTTCGGCCGCCTTCTTTGCGGATGCGGAGCGCTCAGCGGCGGGACGCTTTGCGGAAGCACGTCCGCCGATCCTGCCTCCCTTTTCCGACGATTCATGATTTTCAGGATGACCCCGGCCCGAGCCGGATTTCTTGCCGCCACCGCTTTCCTTGTTCACGGTCGCCCATGCGCGCCGCTCGGCCTCATCCTCGGAAACACCGCGACTTTCGTAGCCCTCCTCGATATGCTCGGCGTTGCGCTTCTGCTTGTCGGTATAGGCGGATTTGTCTCCTCGTGGCATGGTCTTTCTCCTCGTTGCGGATAGAAGACCAACCCATCGTCACGGAAAAGGTTCCGATGTCTAACTGGAGGAATCACGGCTCGTCGGCAGTAGCGGCAGGCGCCGGCCATTCCGCGGAGTGACGCGTCGCTTGGCCGATGCGGGGAAAAACACGCCGACGGATCGGTCGATGATCAGGATCACCACCAGAGCTGCCAAAAGATAGAGGCTGGCAAGAACAAGCAGCGACGTCATGGCGTCACCTCGGCACAACCGACAAAGGGTAATGGACAACGCACCACGACGATCGTCGGAACAACGATTTCCAGATAATCGATGCAGCTGTTGCGCATGGCAAAACTCCCTTCCCGTCCAATAGCACCGATGTGTGACATCTGTTTCGCGCCCGGCTCGCAAACTGCCGAAATTGTTGCAGATATTTCTGCCGCCGCAGCTTTAAAAAGCGAACGGCCCGATGCTGAGCATCGAGCCGCTCTTGTCCCCGCCACATTCTTGAGAAGAGCACGCCTGCTCTATACCTTGGCTACCGCCGCCTTCTTCGATGTCAGTTTCGCGGCAGGCTTGGGCGCAGGTTCACTTGCAATAGCCACGACAATCGCCGCCTTGCGCTTCGCCTTGGACTTGGCGCCGATCTTGACATCCTTGCCGGCGCTTTTTTCAAGCGCTATGCGCTCGCTGCTCGCCTGTTCCCAATGCATGGCATCGCGACCAGAAGGATAGCCCTCCTCCTCCCAGATCGCATATGCGCGTTTCTTGATCCATTCGTCCCGAGATTCCAACATCTGCTGTCCTCCGTTCGCATCATTGAACATGGTTGATGACCAATGCCCGTTCTTAAAATGCGGGCTTCTTGCCTCCCCCGAGCAGCCAAGACACCATGGCCATGACAACGCCATGGCACGATTCCGCGAGTCTCGACTCTCGAACCGCAGTGGCGCCTCGCACAAGAAACATGAGTACCGTGGGGGACGGTAGCGAAGCAGCCGAAGCACCATCAATATGAAGGCAGCAAGAATGCTGTTCAATTAAAAATATCTAATACGACAGCTTTTCGCACTGCTATCGGCCGGACACAGTGGATCGGCAAGGCTGGTGAGATTGCAGCTTTCGCGGGCAAAGATATACTCGTGCCATGTTTGACCTTCTGGTTGCCCATTGGGGCCAAATTCTTGCCGTCCTTTCCATTGCCATGGGCGCGGCGGCGGCAATTCATGCGGCCATGACGAAAGAGGATGTGCGAGCGGCAATCGGCTGGGTCGGCGTCGTCATCCTGTCGCCGATCATCGGCGCGTTGCTTTACATGTTCGCCGGTATCAACCGCATCCGCCGCGCTTCGCTGAGTTCGCAGCGCGACGCCCTGTTTCGCAAGGATGCGAACGGCGACCTTGCCAGCTTCGACGCAGACGACGCCCAGGTGCGGCGCAATTTCGGCGAACGCTTCGGCTCGATGAAGACGCTCGGCGATCGCGTGACCCGCTACACGATGAGCACCGGCAATACGATCGAAATGCTGACGAGCGGCGATGCGGCCTATGCGGCGATGAAGGCCGCCATAGACGGCGCCGAACGCAGCATTCTCATGGAAACCTATATATTCGACCGCGACCCCATCGGCCTGCGCATCGCCGACGCGCTGATTGAAGCGGTCAAACGCGGCGTCAGCGTTCGCGTGCTGATCGACGCCGTCGGCGCCCGCTATTCCGTGCCGAGCATCATGGGCTATCTCAGCCAAGGCGGCGTCGACGTCGACGTCTTCAACGGCAACGTCATCATCGGGCTCAGATTGCCCTATGCCAATCTGCGCACCCACCGCAAGATCCTGAGCATCGACGGACGGATCGCCTTTACCGGCGGCATGAATATCCGCCAGGGCTTCACGCGCGAATTCGCCAACGACCATTGCGCCCGCGACATGCATTTCTGCGTGACGGGGCCTGCAGTCGCCGATCTCTTCAACACGGCGGCCGAGGACTGGCGCTTCACGACGGGCGAAGTTTTGAGTGGGAACGAGTGGCGGATTGCAGCGCCATCCAACGAGCCGGGGGCGCCGGTCTTCATGCGGGTTGTCACGTCCGGCCCCGATCGCAGCGTCGAAACCAACCACAAGATGCTCATCGGCGCGCTTTCGGTCGCACGCAAGTCGATCCGCATCATGTCGCCCTATTTTCTGCCGGATCGGGAGCTCATCAGCGCGCTGGTGACGGCAGCACGACGTGGCGTCGAGGTCGATATCGTCGTGCCGACAGCCAACAATCTCGTGCTCGTGGACCGCGCCATGACGGCGCAGTTCGACCAGATGCTGAAGAACTATTGCCGTATCTGGCGCGCCGAAGGTCCGTTCAACCATTCCAAGCTTTTGGCGATCGACGGCACATGGGCCTATGTCGGCTCCTCCAATCTCGACCCCCGCTCGTTGCGGCTGAACTTCGAAGTTGATCTGGAGGTCATCGACCGCGGTTTTGCCGGCACGATCGACGCCCATATCGGCGCGATACTCGAAACGGCGCAACCGGTAGACCTCGAAAAGCTCCGGGCGCGGCCTTTTGTCGTCAGGCTGATCGAGAAGATCCTCTGGCTCGGCTCGCCCTATCTCTGATAGAGGCCCTCTCGGCCAATCTCCGTTCGTCGCGGCCTTTTTACATGACAAGGCCAGCCTTCGCTTCCTATACTCCTACCGATACGCCCGGCGTGGTCTGGTCAAGGGAACGGTCGACGGACAAATGCGGAAAAAGAAAGAAAGTCTCCGTGCGAGCATCCTGGAAAGCCTGAAGAGCAGAAGCAAATCGAGCCCCAAGCAAGCCGGCAACCCTGCCCGCCCAGAAGGCACTCTGATCGCCTCCTACAATGTTCATAAATGCGTCGGCGCCGACCGACGCTTCGATCCCGAGCGGACCAGCCGGGTCATCCATGAAATCGATGCCGACGTCATCGGCCTGCAGGAGGCCGATACGCGTTTTGGCGAACGCACGGGCCTGCTCGATCTGCGCCGGCTCGAACGCGAGACCGGGCTAATTCCCGTGCCGATCGCCGGCGTCACCAAGGCGCATGGCTGGCACGGCAATGTCGTGCTGTTCAAGCAGGGTACTGTGCGCGACGTGCATCAGATAAAGCTGCCCGGGCTGGAGCCGCGCGGCGCCTTGATTGCCGAGATAGAATTGGCGCGTGGCGGAAGCATCAGGATCATCGCCGCGCATCTCGGCCTGCTGCATCGATCGCGTGCCCAGCAGACGCGCCTGATCGTCGAGCTGATGAATGACGGCGGCTCAATCCCGACAGTCCTGCTTGGCGACCTCAATGAATGGCGGCTCGGCGACCGTTCGTCGCTCAGCACCTTCCAGGCCGCCTTTGGGCCATTGCCTCCGGCCGTGCCGAGCTTCCCCGCGGCGCTGCCGCTTCTGGCATTGGATCGCATCATGGCCAACCGGCGCGGCATGATCTCGGCGGTCGAAGTCCACGACTCGCCATTGGCGCGCATCGCGTCCGATCATCTGCCCATCAAGGCCGTGATCAGGTTGGAGACATTGGACGGTGAAGCCGCGGCGCATTCGCGCACTGCCTAGAGATCGCCGGCGTCGCAGTTTGCTTGATCAAACATTCCCGGCGATCAGCCTGATATAACACCACATTCCGGCCTTCCTCGCTTTTGCATAGGCACTCCGCAGATATATGGTGACTGCCGAAAGACCATCTTATAACGTCCCCACCGACTAGACCGATCCGGGAGGAAATCATGCTGAAAACTCTGCTGCTGACTGGCGCTGCCGGTGGCGTCGGCCAGGCGCTCAGGCCGCTTCTGTCGCAGATTGCCGAGACTGTCGTGCTGTCCGATCTCACGCCCATAAACGACCTTCGCCCGAGCGAACGCTTCGTTGCCTGCGATCTTGCCGACCGCAGCGGGGTCGAGGAATTGGTTAGGAGTGTCGACGGTATCATTCATCTCGGCGGGATTTCGCTTGAAAAGCCCTTCGACATGATCCTGCAGGGAAACATCGTCGGCCTCTACAATCTCTACGAGGCTGCCCGCGCTGCCGGCAGACCGCGCATCGTCTTTGCCAGTTCGAACCACACGATCGGCTTTTATCGCCGCGACGAGCGCATCGACAACACTGTGCCGACACGACCCGATTCATTGTACGGCGTTTCCAAGGTGTTCGGCGAGGCGGTGGCGAGCCTCTATTTCGACAAGTTCGGCCAGGAAACGCTCTCCGTGCGCATCGGCTCGTGCTTTCCCGAGCCGCGCAACACGCGCATGCTGGCAACCTGGTTCAGCGTCCGGGATTTTCTCTCCCTCTGCGGACGCGCCTTCGAAGCCCCCCGGCTCGGACATACGATCGTCTACGGCGTCTCCGACAATGACGAGCAATGGTGGGATAACGGCAATGCCGCCTTCCTCGGCTGGAAACCGCAGGACAATGCTGCCCATTGGCGGGCCGAAATTCTCGCCAAGACACCGGCGGAAGATCCGAACGATCCGGCCGTCATCTTTCAGGGCGGCGGCTTTGCTTCAGCCGCTCACCCCGAAGACTGAGGCGGAATTATCAGCACCGCGATCGATTTTAACTGCCGTTGCGAAACAGCTTCCAACGGGTCGGCCTGAATGCGATGCGGTTGCGGTCGAGAGCATCTGCCTTGTTCGGCGGCAGCTCGATCTCGATATGATCGTGGCTGGCGCCGATATTGATTTCGAGATGGCGCGTGCCGGCGACACGCCGGCTTCCAACGAGCAGGCCGGCGATTGCACCACCATCGCCTTCATGAAGTTCGATATCGTGCGGACGGAAATAGAGATAGGCCTCGCCATCCGGCTCGTGCGGCGTACTCAAACCGAGCGGCCTGTCCTCGAACCATATCTCGCCGCTGGTGATGCGCACCTTGACGCGGTTGGACTGGCCGATGAAACCATAAACGAACGGAGAATTCGGCGTATCGTAGATCTCGTCCGGTGTGCCGACTTGCTCGATTGCGCCTTTGTTGAGAACCACGACCCGATCGGCAAGCTCCAACGCCTCTTCCTGGTCGTGGGTCACGAAAACCGTCGTGTGACCGGTGCGATCGTGGATCTCCCTGAGCCACTTGCGCAAGTCCTTGCGCACCTGAGCATCGAGAGCGCCGAAAGGCTCGTCCAGAAGCAGCACGTTTGGCTCGACCGCCATGGCGCGCGCCAGCGCTACACGTTGCCGCTGTCCGCCAGAAAGCTGCGCCGGATAACGCTTCTCCAGCCCGTTGAGCTGCACCAATTCCAGCAGTTCCGTCGCACGCCGGTGAATTTCCGCGCGTGGCGGGCGACGCGATGCAGAGCGCACCTTGAGGCCGAATGAGATATTCTCCAGCACGGTCATATGCCGAAACAGCGCATAATGCTGGAACACGAAGCCGATATTGCGCTGCTGCACGGTCTTTCGCGAGGCATCCTCCTCGCCGAAAAAGATCTGGCCTTCCGTCGGCGTCTCCAGCCCGGCGATCAGCCGCAGAAGCGTCGTCTTGCCGGAACCGGACGGCCCGAGAAGCGCAATCAGTTCGCTCGAACGGATATCCAGGGAGACGTCATGCAATGCGGGAAAGCGACCGAATTCCTTGCGCAGGTTTTGAACGCGAACTTCCATCAAAAATTCCTTCAGTGACGCCGGCTGGCTGCGATCTCTTCGCTATAGCGCATTTCCAGCAACGTCTTCAGTATAAGTGTGACAAGGGCAAGCATGGCCAGCAGCGTGGCAACGGCAAACGCCCCCGAGAAATTATAGTCGTTATAAAGAATCTCGACCTGCAGCGGCATGGTGTTGGTTTCGCCACGGATGTGACCCGAGACGACAGAAACGGCGCCGAATTCACCCATGGCTCGGGCGTTGCAGAGCAGCACGCCGTAAAGCAGACCCCATTTGATATTCGGCAGCGTGACATACCAGAAGGTCTGCCAGCCATTGGCCCCGAGCGAGAGCGCCGCCTCCTCGTCCGCGTTTCCTTGCTCCTGCATCAGCGGGATCAATTCACGCGCGACGAAGGGGAAAGTCACGAACATCGTCGCCAGGACGAGACCGGGAACCGCAAACAGGATCTGGATACCATGGCTCTGCAGCCAGGGGCCGAGCGTGCTGTTAGAACTGAACAGCAACACGAACACCAGACCCGATATGACCGGAGAGACAGAGAAAGGCAGATCGATCAGAGTCGTCAGGAATGCCTTGCCCTTGAATTCGAACTTGGCGATTGCCCAGGCGGCAGCGACGCCGCAGACGAGATTCAATGGCACGCTGATGCCGGCGACGATCAGTGTCAGCCGGATGGCCGCAAAGGTCTCCTCGTCGACCAAGGCATCGAAAAATGCCTCGATGCCCTTGCGGAAAGCCTCGACGAATACGGCGGCCAGAGGCAACAGCACCATCAGCGTCAGAAAGACGAGCGAGATCACCACGAAAATAATGCGCGCGACCCGGCTTTCGGTGATGACGGGATGTTCCACACCGGAGGCGGCGGAAAGATCATGTGCCATAGCCGTACCTCCTTCTGCTCCACGCCTGAGTGAGATTGATGATCAAAAGCATGGTGAAGGAGATGAACAACATCACCGTCGCGATCGCCGTTGCCGCCGCGTAATTATATTCCTCGAGGCGGATGACGATAAGCAAAGGCGCAATTTCCGAGACATAGGGCTTGTTGCCGGCGATAAAGATGACCGATCCGTATTCGCCGGCAGCACGCGCAAAAGCCAGCGCAAAACCGGTGAGCGCGGCAGGTGCCAGTCCCGGCAACAATACCCGGGTGATCGTCTGGAAACGGGTCGCTCCCAAGGTCGCAGCCGCCTCTTCGACTTCGCGGTCGATTTCCTCCATGACCGGCTGCGCGGTGCGCACCACGAAGGGCAGACCGACGAAAATCAGCGCGATGACGATGCCAACCGGAGTGAAGGCGATCTTGATGCCGAGCGGCGCCAGAAACTGTCCGATCCAGCCGGTCGGTGCATAAAGCGTCGTCAGCGCGATACCGGCGACTGCTGTCGGCAGCGCGAATGGCAGATCGACCATGGCGTCGATGACGCGCTTGCCGGGAAAACGGTAACGCACCAGAACCCAGGCCAGGATGAGGCCGAGGACGGCATTGACGAGCGCCGCGATGAAGGCGCCGCCAAAACTCATGCGCAGCGCGTAAAGCGTGCGCAGATCAAGAGCCAGGGCCCAGAATTTCTCCCAGCCAAGAGAGCTGCTCTTCCACAGCAACCCCGACAGCGGGATGAGAACGATAAAGATGAGCCAAGCCAAGGTAACGCCGAGTGCCAATCCGAAGCCCGGAATGACACTCGGCTGCCGAAACCGCCACCGTTTGCGGGTTATGGATTGCATTCAGACTTATTTTCCCGGCTTGTAGACCTGATCGAAGACGCCACCGTCGTCGAAGAACTTCGGCTGAGCTTTAGCCCATCCACCGAAATCGTCAATCGTTGCGAGCTTCAAAGCCGGGAAACGGGCGACATCCTTGGGATCGGCCGCTGCCGGCTTGATCGGCCGGTAATAATGCTTGGCGGCGATCTTCTGACCATCATCCGAGTAGAGATAGTTCAGATAGGCTTCCGCAATCTTGCGGGTCCCCTTGGCGTCGACATTGCCATCGACGACTGCGACCGGCGGATCAGCCCGGATCGAGAAAGACGGGGTCACGACCTCGAATTTATCGGCACCGAGTTCGTCGATCGAGAGGTAGGCTTCATTTTCCCAGGCAAGCAGGACATCGCCGAGGCCGCGCTGGACGAAGGTCGTCGTTGCGCCGCGCGCACCGGTATCGAGAACCGGCACATGCTTGAGAAGTTGCGTGAGATACTCTTGCGCCTTTGCGTCGTCGCCGCCATTGGCCTGTTTGGCCCATGCCCATGCCGCCAGAATATTCCAGCGCGCGCCACCCGATGTCTTCGGGTTCGGCGTGATGACTTCGACGCCGTCCTTGACCAGATCCGACCAGTCCTTGATGCCCTTCGGGTTGCCCTTGCGCACAAGGAAGACAATGGTCGAGGTATAGGGAACGGAATTGTTCGGGAACTTGGTCTTCCAGTCCGCGGGGATCTTATGCGTCGCCTTGGCGATCGCATCGATATCACCCTCGAGCGCCAGGGTGACGACATCGGCATCGAGACCGTCGATAACCGAACGGGCCTGCGCGCCGGAACCGCCATGCGAAGCCTTGATATTGATAGTCTCGCCGGTGTCCTTCTTCCACTTCGCAGCGAAGACGGCGTTGAAATCCTTATATAATTCACGCGTCGGATCGTAGGACACATTCAGAAGCGTCTTGTCCGCAGCCCATGTCGGCGCAACCGCCGCAATCGAGAAACTGCCGATCAGAACTGCGGTGGCGAGAAGCCGGGAAAGCTTTATCGTCTGCATGGATGAACCCCCTTCGTTTGTCTTTAAACCCTATCAACTTGGTCGTATAAAGTAACGAAGACCGTTCCCGTTTTGGGGAATTCCAGAGAACAGCATCCCATAGAATCCGGAAAAATGAAATCACATTCTCGCTTGGCTACAACGCTCCACAATCACCGGTATCAGGCGACGGAGTCGGACATGAAAACGGAATAAAGTTCGTCCGCGCTTTTTGCCTGCCGCATCGCCGTCAGAACACCCTCCGTTCTCAACCGCCTGGCAATTGCGGAAAGCACGTTCAGATAGTCGCTGCGCGCGCCTTCCCCGAAAAGCAGCACGAAGGCCCATTCGGTCGGGATGTCGTCGATGGCCTCGAAATCCACGGGATGAGAGAAACGGACCAGCAGGCCACGCGGCCTGGTCATGCCGGCGATCGCGGCGTGCGGAACAGCAACGCCATTGCCGATACCGGTTGTTCCGAGCCTCTCGCGCGTTTCCAGCGCCCGAAGGACCGTGCCCTCGTCAAGGCCGAAACAGCTAGCCGCCTTTGACGAGAGCATCTGCAATGCCCGCCATTTGGTCGGGGCCGACATCCCGATGAAGACATGCTCGGGCAGGATGATAGTGGAAAGGGCCATGGTCGCTCTTAGGGGGTCGGACAATCGATAATGCTGGAGTGGTGTTCATCGCGACATCGGTCAGGACAAGGGCGCCTCATCGCAGGACCGAATCCTTCGCCTCATTCCGGTTCGCGTAGGCGGTAGCCGACGCCTGTCTCAGTGGTGATATAGTGGGGCTGATCGGGAATCTGCTCGATCTTCTGCCTGAGCTGGCGGACATAGACGCGCAGATATTGCACATCCGCCGCCGGCCCCCAGATCTGCTTCAACAGGAACTGATGGGTCAGCACCTTGCCGGCATGCTGGGCAAGCACACGCAGGATATCGTATTCCTTCGGCGATAGCTTGATCTCCTTGCCCTCGACCTTGACGATGCGCTTGACGAGATCGATCGAAAGGCCGCCGGTCTGGAAGATCGCCTTTTCGCCCTGCTGCTGCAGTCGGTGGCGCAGCGCGACGCGGATGCGCGCCGCAAGCTCGTTGACGCCAAAGGGCTTGGTGACGTAGTCATCCGCCCCGCTTTCCAATGCCTTGACGATGCCGGCCTCATCGGTGCGGCTCGATAGAATGACGACCGGAATCTGCATGCCATCCTCACGCCATTCGATCAGCAGATCCTGGCCGGACTTGTCGGGCAGTCCGAGATCGAGCACGATCAGGTCAGGCCGGTCTTCGTCCACGGAGGCCTGGGCGGCGGCGGCATTCTGCGCCTCGTTTACAGTGTAGCCCTGGGCACCGAGACCGACGCGCAGCAACTTGCGGATCGGCGGCTCGTCGTCGACAACGAGAATCTTGACGGCAGTCGTGTTCATTTCAATTCATCCAGCTTCGGGATATCCGTTGGTCTTGGCAGGCGGATGGTGAAGACCGCCCCCTGACGATCCGTTCTGTTGCCGGCGGCAATGGTACCGCCCATGGCCTCGATGAAACCGCGGCAGATGGAAAGGCCGAGACCGGTGCCAGCCCGCACCTGATCACCCTTGCGCACGCGGTAGAAGGTATCGAAGACGCGCTCGAGATCGGCGGGCGGGATGCCAGGCCCCTCGTCCATGACCCTGAAAACGATGTTGTCGATATCGGCCCATGCCTCCAGGCGGATAGCCGAGGTCTCAGGCGCATATTTGGCGGCATTGTCGAGCAGGTTGAACAGCACCTGCTCGAACAGCACGGGATCGACCCGCACCATCGGCAGATCGACCGGCATCTGCACCTCGACGCGATGGCGACCCAACATCTTCGTGGCCCGTCGAAGGGCGCTCCCGACGATATCGCCGGCATAGTGCAGCGCATAGTTCGGCTCCATCGCACCGGACTCGATCTTCGTCATGTCGAGCAGGTTGGCAATGAAGCGGTTCAGCCGTTCGGATTCATCGATGACAGTCGCCAGAAGATCGACACGATCCTCGTGCGGCAGCGTTTCAAGATAGTCACGCAGCGTCCCGGCAGCACCCAGGATGGCGGCGAGCGGCGTCTTCAGGTCATGGGAAATCGACGTCAGCAGCGCCGAGCGCAGCCGGTCTGCCTCGACGGCGAGCTTTGCCCGGTCGACGTCCGCCACCAATTGCACGCGCTCGATAGCAAGCGCCGCCTGATCGGCCAGGGCATCGAGCAGCCGCTGCTGTTCCGGTGTCAGGAGCGGCCCGTCGCGCCGATCACTGTCGAGACCGATGACGCCGACGGCGGTGCGGCCGGTGCGCAGCGGAACGTATAGACGTTTGGCGCCGGGCAAGGTGTCGGCGCCGCGACCGGCCGCATGATTGTGCTCCCAGGCCCAACGCGCCGCGGCGATATCGGCGTCGTCGAGCGTATCGTCTGGCGGATAGCCGGCCTTGACCGCGATCGTGCCACTCTCAGGCAGAAGCAGCACGACCCGCAGCTTCAGCATCGAGGCCAGCTGAAAAGCCGTCGCCCACAATACGTCATCAAGCGTGCCGGTGCCGGCGAGCTTCTTGGAGAACAGGTAAAGATCTTCCGTCGTTCGCGCCCGCTGGCGCGCGGCCGACGCCTGCCGCTGCACGGTCGCCGTCAGATTGCTGGCGATGACAGCGACGCCGAGGAAGAAGAAGAAGGCGAGCACGCTTTCCGGATCGCTGATCGTCAGCGTGTAACGCGGAGGCAGGAAGAAGAAATTGAAGGCGAGTGCACCGAGAATACAGGAATAAAGCGCCGGACGCAGCCCTTGCGTCACCGCGGTCGCCAGGACCGCCATCAGGAAGACGAGCGCCAGATTGCGCACGTCGAGCACCTGATCGAGGATGACGCAGAAACCAAGCGCGACGGCGACATAGAGCGTTGCCAGCACATAGCCGTGCAACTGGAAGGGGGTAGGAGCAGGCGCCGACCGGACGCCGCGGCTGGCGGCCTGGGCATCCGCATCGTTGCCGGAAATGACATGGACGCTGATCTCGCCGGCCTTGCGGATCAGATCATAGGAAACCGAGCGGCGCGACCAATCACGCCAGGACCCCAGTTTCGGCGAGCCGATGACGATATGGGTGACATTGTTGCTGGCGGAATGACGGATCAGTTCCTCGGCCACTTCGCGGCCGGGAATGGTGATGGCCTCGCCACCGAGCTGTTCGGCCAGTCGCAGCGTTGCGGCGATCGTGTCGCGCTGCGGCTCCGTCAGGTTGATCGAGCGGTTGGTTTCGACATAGACCGCAGCCCAGGGCGCGCGCAGGCGGGAGGCCATGCGCGCGGCATAGCGCACCAGCGAGGCCGAGCGCGGGTGATGATCGATGGACACCAGCACGCGCTCGCCTGCAGCCCAAGGGCCTGAAATCGCATGCGCCTGCATGTGGGTGAGCAGCTGATCGTCGACGCGCTGCGCCGTGCGCCTGAGCGCCAGCTCGCGTAGCGCCGTCAGATTGCCGGGTGTGAAATAGTTGGTCAGCGCCCGCTCAGCCGTATTCGACACATAGACCTTACCATCATGCAGGCGTTTGATCAGGTCGTCGGGCGTCAGGTCGATGATCTCGACATCGTCGGCGAGATCGATGATCGAATCCGGCACGGTCTCGCGCACACGGACGCGGGTGATCTGGGAAACAACATCATTCAGGCTTTCGACATGCTGAATATTCAGCGTCGTATAGACGTCGATGCCACGGTCCAGCAGTTCCTTGACATCGAGATAACGTTTCGGGTGGCGGCTGCCCTGCGCGTTGGTATGGGCAAGTTCGTCGACCAGCACCAGCTGCGGCCGGCGTTTCAGGATGGCGTCGAGATCCATCTCCTCGAGCGCCCGTCCCTTGTAGTCGACCTTGACACGCGGGATGATCTCGAAGCCCTCGATCAACGCCTGCGTCTCGCGTCGGCCATGGGTTTCGACGACGCCGACGACCACATCCACGCCATCGGCGATCTTCGCCCTGCCGGAGATCAGCATCTCGTAGGTCTTGCCGACGCCGGGCGCAGCACCCAGAAAGATCTTCAGCCGCCCGCGTGCCTCGGCCCGCGCCTTTTCGAGAAGCGCATCGGGCGAAGGCCTGCTCAAGGTGTCGCGACTATCGTCTGGCATCAATTACTCTTTCGTGACGCACTGAGGTTGAGGCGACTATCGCCGCCTCAACCCTTTGGTCTTACTGAGTCATAGAAGCATCTAACGCCTGGTTCAATGCCAGGACGTTAACGACTGGCTCGCCGAGAACCCCAAGCTCGCGCCCCTCGACTGCTGCATCGACGATCGTATGGAGCTTGGCCTCATCCATGTTGCGGGCCTTGGCGACGCGCGGGATCTGGAAGTAGGCGTCATCAGGCGAGATATCCGGATCGAGACCGCTGCCTGATGTGGTCACCAGATCCATCGGAACCGGCATGTTCGGGTTCTGCGCCTGCAAGGTGGCGACGTCGCCCTTGATGCGGGTGATCAGGCTCGCACTGGTCGGGCCGAGATTGGAGCCCACGGAATTGGCCGCGTTGTAGGGTGCGGCAATCGACTTGGTTGCGTCATTCGGGTCAGCGGCGGTTGTCGCCGACGGACGGCCATGGAAGTAGCGGTCGGTGGCGAAGTTCTGGCCGATGAGGGTCGAGCCGATCACCTTGCCGTCCTTTTCCACCAGGCTGCCGTTTGCCTGGTGAGGGAAGAGCGCCTGGGCGGCGCCCGTCATGGCGATCGGATAGAGAAGGCCTGTCACGGCAGTGGTGACCACGATCATGACGATGGCCGGTCTGATTTGTTTCAGCATGGAAAAGCTCCTTAAACGAGGCCGATGGCGGTAATCACCATGTCGATGGCCTTGATGCCGATGAAGGGCACGATGATACCGCCAGCGCCGTAGATCAGCAGATTACGGCTGAGCAGCGCACCGGCGCCAATCGGGCGATAGCGAACACCCTTCAGCGACAGCGGGATCAGCGCAACGATGATCAAGGCATTGAAGATGATGGCCGAAAGAATGGCGCTTTGCGGCGTCGCCAGCCCCATGATGTTCAGCGCCTTCAGCTGCGGATAGAAGGCGATGAACATCGCCGGGATGATCGCGAAATATTTCGCAATATCGTTGGCGATGGAGAAAGTGGTCAACGCGCCGCGGGTCATCAGCAGCTGCTTGCCGATTTCGACGATCTCGATGAGCTTCGTCGGGTCGCTGTCGAGATCGACCATGTTGCCGGCTTCGCGCGCGGCGACCGTGCCGGTGTTCATGGCGACGCCGACATCGGCCTGGGCAAGTGCCGGGGCGTCGTTGGTGCCGTCGCCGCACATGGCGACGAGCTTGCCCTTGGCCTGCTCTTCGCGCATCAGTGCCAGCTTCATTTCCGGCGTCGCCTGGGCGAGGAAGTCATCCACGCCGGCTTCCGCGGCGATGGCGGCGGCCGTCAGCGGATTGTCGCCCGTGATCATCACGGTGCGGATACCCATGCGGCGCAGTTCTGCAAAGCGCTCACGGATACCGCCCTTGATGATGTCCTTGAGATGGATGACACCGAGCAGGCGGCCGTCGCGGGCTACCGCAAGCGGCGTACCGCCGGCCTTGGCGATCTCGTCGGCGATTGCCTGCAGCTCGCGAAGCGTCTCGCTCGTGGTGCGCGAGATGACAGCCGTACCATCGGTTCCGCTGTTTGCGGCACCGTCCACATAGGCAAGCACCGCATCGACGGCGCCCTTGCGGATCGAGGAGCCATCGAGGTCGACGCCACTCATCCGCGTTTGGGCGGTGAAGGGTACGAAGGTTGCCTTCAGGCTCGTCATGTCGCGGCCGCGGATCGCATATTTCTCCTTGGCGAGCACGACGATGGAGCGTCCCTCAGGCGTTTCGTCGGCAAGCGAGGCGAGCTGGGCCGCATCGGCCAGATCCTGCTCGCTGACGCCCCTGACCGGGCGGAAGGCGGTCGCCTGGCGATTGCCGAGGGTGATCGTGCCAGTTTTATCGAGCAGCAGCGTGTCGACGTCGCCAGCGGCTTCGACGGCGCGGCCCGACATGGCAAGCACGTTGAAGCGCACCAGGCGGTCCATGCCGGCGATACCAATGGCCGACAGCAGCGCGCCGATGGTGGTCGGGATCAGCGTCACGAACAGGGCGACGAGCACGACCGTCTGGATCGAGCCGCCGGCATAGGCTGCAAAGCTCGGGATCGTCACCGTAGCAAGCACGAAGATCAGCGTCATGCCGGCGAGCAGGATGTTGAGCGCAATTTCGTTTGGCGTCTTCTGTCGTTCGGCACCTTCTACGAGTGCGATCATGCGGTCGATGAAGGTCGAACCGGCTGCTGCCGTGATCCGTACGCGGATCTCGTCCGACAGCACTTGCGTGCCGCCTGTCACGGCGGAGCGATCGCCGCCCGATTCGCGGATGACCGGAGCCGATTCACCTGTGATCGCCGCCTCGTTGACCGAGGCCACGCCTTCGATGACTTCGCCGTCCGACGGGATGATATCGCCGGCCTCGACGAGAACAACGTCGCCGACCTTCAGGCTGGTGCCCGGCACCATCTTGTAGTCGGTCCGGCTGTTGCCGCTCAGAAGTTTTGCCTGGGTTTCGGTGCGCGACTTGCGCAGCGAATCCGCCTGCGCCTTGCCACGGCCTTCGGCAACAGCTTCGGCGAAGTTGGCAAACAGCACCGTGAACCACAGCCAGATATTGATCTGCAGGGAGAAGGCGAGATTGCCGCCGCCGCTGACAAGGTCACGCAGGAAAAGGACGGTCGTCAGCATTGAAACGACGGCGACCACGAACATGACGGGGTTCTTGGCAAGCGTGCGCGGGTTCAGCTTTTGGAAAGCAGCGCCGACCGCCGGAATGAGGATGCGAGAATCCAGAATACTCGCTGATTTTAACTGGCTCATAAGAGGCTCCAGCGTGAAGAGGAAAACGTCAGATCGGAACGCACCGATCAGCCGATTAAGAATCCGAAGATGACGAGGCCGAGGAACAGGGTGACCATCGCCAAGAGAATGGCGTCAGAGGCACAGGTCGTCCCGGCTGGGCCACGCCCCCTGTCGAAGGGGCGTGGATCGATGACTTTTCTAAGCTTGGTCAAAAGCGAACCGCTCATGACATCAATCCTTTAAAAGGTCTGGCCTGCGATCATCGACAGATGTTCGACGATCGGTCCGAGCGCGAGCGCCGGGAAGAAGGTCAGGCCGCCGACGATGAGGATCGTGCCGACCAAGAGGCCGACAAAGAGCGGACCATCCGTCGGGAAGGTGCCAGCGGAAGCCGGGACCGTCTTCTTGGTGATCAACGAACCGGCAATCGCAAGCGCCGGCACGATGACCAGGAAGCGGCCGATCAGCATGACGATAGCGAGGGTGACGTTATACCAGGGCGTGTTGCCGGAGAGACCACCGAAGGCCGAGCCGTTGTTCGCCGCCGCCGAGCTGTAGGCATAGAGGATTTCGGAGAAGCCGTGCGGACCGGGATTGCCGATGGAGGCTACTGCCGACGGCAGCACGACGGAGATCGCCGTGAAGATCAGCATGCCGAAGGGCAGGCAAAGCACGGCGAGCATCGCCATCTTCACTTCCTTGGCCTCAATCTTCTTGCCGAGATATTCCGGCGTGCGCCCGACCATCAGGCCGGCAACGAAGATGGCGATGATCACGAACATCAGGATGCCGTAGAAACCGGCGCCGACGCCGCCGACGATGACTTCGCCGAGCTGCAGGTTGATCAACGGGATCATACCGCCGATTGCTGTGAAGCTGCCATGCATGGCGTTGACCGCGCCGCAGGACGCCGCCGTGGTAATGACCGCAAAGAGCGACGACAGCGTAATGCCGAAGCGGACTTCCTTGCCTTCCATATTGCCGCCCTGGACGCCGAGCGCATGCACCAGCGGATTGCCGGCAGCTTCAGCCCAATAGGTGACGATGACGCCGGCGATGAAGAGCACGCCCATCGCGCCGAGGATTGCCCAGCCCTGACGCTGATTGCCGACCATGCGTCCGAAGACGTTGGTCAGTGCAGCGCCGATCGCGAAGATCGCCAGCATCTGGATCAGATTGGAGATCGCATCCGGATTTTCGAAGGGATGAGCGGAGTTGGCGTTGAAGAAGCCGCCGCCATTGGTGCCGAGCATCTTGATGGCAAGCTGCGAGGCGACCGGGCCGACGGCAATCGTCTGCTGCGCGCCCTCGAGCGTTGTGGCGTTGACATAGGGTCCGAGCGTCTGCGGCACGCCGAGATAGACGAACACCAGCGTCAGGACGATGCAGATCGGCAGCAGTACATAGAGCGTCGCCCTGGTCAAATCGACCCAGAAATTGCCGATCGCCTTGCCGGAAGCGCGCGAGAAGGCGCGTATCAGCGCAATGGCGAGCGCAATACCGGTCGCGGCGGAGGCGAAGTTCTGGACAGTGAAACCGGCCATCTGCACGAGATAGGACATCGTGCTTTCGCCGCCGTAGTTCTGCCAGTTGGTGTTGGTTACGAAGCTCGCGGCGTTGTTGAACGAAAGCTCCGGGCCGATCGAGGACATGCCTGCGGGATTGTAAGGCAGGCTCCCCTGGAACCGCTGCAGGATATAGAGTACGAAGAAGCCGGCGAGGCTGAACAGAATCATGGAGATCGAATAGGTCGTCCAGTGCTGCTCTTCGCGCTCATTCGTGCCGGCGAGACGATAAAGTCCCCGTTCCAACGGACCGAGGACATAAGAAAGAAATGTGCGCTCGCCGGTAAAGACACGCGTCATGTAACCGCCGAGCGGTTTGACGAGCAGAAGAAGGATCCCGATGTAAATTAGGATCTGAAGCCATCCGTTGAAGGTCATGCGGGTAACTTTCCCTATCCAGCGCTATGGAATTAGAAGCGCTCGGGGCGAATGAGAGCGTAAATCAGGTAGGCGGTGAGAAAAAGTGTCACGCCGCCACCGAGAATGTAATCGAGAAGCATTGCCGTCTCTCCGACTAGAGGCTGTCGCAGGCCTTGGTGTAAGCGACACAGAGGAGGAAAAATAAAACGCCGATCCCGACAAGAATAATGTCCATCATCGATCGCGATTCCTTGATTGTTCTTGTTGATTGCGAAAATGATACAGGGCGCCCTTGGTAAGAGCGCCTCTTTTCTTTCCGCACAGAGAGAAGATCACCTAGCGTGTATCTTCGCCATACAATATGCGACTAAACCGCATTAAGGTTCGAGACGGCGGGAATGCAGAAGATATAAAAATCTTATAAATGCCAGCACCGGCAGTCCGGCGCTCTCGAATGCCTTGCCGACGATGGATGGCGTCTGCCGCGCCGCGCCGTCTAGACCAAAGCAGGCATCACGTCCCCGGCGATTTCGTCCATGACGTCGCCTGGCGGCCTATCTCCCGAAACGAGATTGAACGCGACGTGATGAATGCCGGATTCGCGCATGGCCGATAGCGCGCCGATCAGCCCTTGCCTGCCCGTTCTGCCACCGAGATTTATCTCTTCGTAGGCCGCATCGGGCTTATCGACGAGCTCCAGCACCATCGACTGGCCGAAGCCGCGGAATTCCGTAGTCACTTTCGCCTGGGCATTATGCCAAAGCGTCAGCCGGTCCCTTTGGACGGGCAATTGCCGGTAATATGTCATCCATGCGGTCGCGTGCCGAGCGATCCATTCGAGCGATTGCGACGAAGAACCGACAGCCACCAAAGGAATGGGTGCCTGTTGCAACCTCGGTCTGACGGCGAATTCTCTTCGCACCTGGCCGTTCTCGTCCAATATCTCCTGATTCGGGCGAAGCGCGGCAGCCAGGCGCTCCCAATTTTCCTGAAAGATCGACTTCCGTTTCTCCAGATCTTTCCCGAATACCTCGTACTCGGTCGGTCTGTTTCCCGACCCGAGACCAAGCACGAACCGCCCTCGCGACAGGGCCGCCACCGAAAGCGCGGCCTTGGCAATATGCAGAGGATGTCTCAGAGGCAGAACGATCGCGCCTGTCGCCAGGCCGATGTTCGATGTGACCGCCGCCAACGCTCCAAGGAAGACCCAGGGATCGGCGTGTCCGACGGGATCCGGATAGCTTTCGCTGTTCAGCGGCACATCCCGGACCCAGAGCGCATCGAAACCCAATTCGTCCGCATGGCTTGCGAGCTTCAACTGGGCATCGAACTCGACATCGGCGGAGGTTCTCGGTTGGGCCGGCAGGACGATACCGAATGAAAGTCGATCTGGATGAAAAAGCACTTCGCGCCCCAACAGATATTGCCGTAGCGCTGAGATAAGGATGTTTACGCGTGATAAAAGAGCCTGAGGCTCTTTGCTCATGCCTGATAGGATCGACGCCGACGTTGCCGATCGCTGTCAATGATCGCCCCTATTGCGCTTGATGCGACGTGCCGCCAGTGATTTAGTCGGTGCCGACATAGAGTTGAACGTCTACAGCCCGTCGGGCGAATGTTCCACCGCCAGACAAAGAAATGCGAGCAAGTGACGACCAGCATCAGACATATCGCCAAGCTTGCAGGAACATCGGTCTCTTCAGTCTCGCGCGTGCTCAACAATAGCGGCTATGCCTCCCCGGAGCTCAGACAACGTGTGGAAGCGGCGATCCGCAAGCTGAACTACACGCCGAGCAAGGGCGCCCGCATGCTGCGGGGTGCGCCGAGCCGGATGATCGGGCTGATGCTGCCGTCGATCGATGTACCTTTCTTCGGGATTCTCGCCCATGCCATCGAGCAGGAATTGTTCCGGCACGGCTACCAGACGCTGATCTGCAGCACGGCGGAAAACATGGAACACGAGGCGCGCTACATTTCCATGCTGCTGTCCCAGCGCGTCGACGGCGTCATCGTGGCCAGCGCCTTCGGCAGCATCGAACATTTCGGGGCGCTGCGCGATGCCGATATTCCGATCGTCGCCATCGACCGCGAACTGGGTGGTATCGCAAACGATGCCGTCATGGCCGATCACGAGGAAGGCGGGCGGCTGATGGCGCGCCATCTGATCGGTCTCGGCCACCGGTCGATCGCCATCGTCGGCGCACCCGCGCATAGCCAGCCCGTCCAGCTTCGCCTTGAGGGCATGAGGGCGGAAATGGCGAAGGACCGGATCGCGCCCGCGGTGGTGACGATGGCGGAGGAGCATAGCTTTGCGGCAACCTATGAGCTTGCTCGCGAATTGCTCACGTCCCGGCCGGAAGTGACGGCGATCGTCGGCACAACAGATATTTCGGCGATCGCAGTCATCCATGCGGTCCAGGATCGCGGCTTTTCTGTTCCGCGCGACTATTCAGTGATCGGCTTCGACGACTTGCCGGAGGCCGCCTATGTCTTTCCCCGATTGACCACGGTCGCACAGCCGATCCGCGAGGTCGGTGAGCAGGCGGCGCAGCGATTGAAGGCGTTGATCGAAGAGCAGCAGGCGGGGCACGAGCCGCGACAGGGCATGATCGTCAAGATCCCCGTGACGCTGATCGAACGCGACTCCACGGGACCTGTCCGCGGCTGAGGCGAGCGGCGTGTAGCTGACCGGCAAGATAGGCCGGTGATTTCCCAAAGCTAGGGTCGGACGATGACCTTGATCTCGCCCGGCAATGGCGCGCTGCCGACCACGTCTGCAACCTCTTCGAGACCTATGGCTTTGGTCACCAAGGAGTCCAATTCCAGCGCTCCGCTCGCGACCATTGCCGCGGCACGGGAATGCGTGAACGGGTTGAGATAGGCCGGCCTGATATCGACCTCGTTGACGAGCAGGTCGAAGGGCAGAACGGGCACTTCAATGCCAGCCGGCGTCACGCCGAACAGCACGAACGTGCCGCCTCGTCGCGCCATCCTGAGACCGGTCTGCAAGGTGTCGGCGACACCGGCACACTCGATGACGACATCTGCGCCGCCTTGGGTAACATCTCGAACGGAAGCGACCGTGTCCGAAGATGCTGGATCGAAGGTGTGCGTAGCGCCCAGACGCAACGCCGTCTCGCGCCTCGATAGCTGTCGCGTGATCAGGATCACCTGGCTTGCCCCGGCCAGGCATGCCAATTGCACCACGAGAAGGCCGATCACACCTCCGCCCAGGATGGCGACGCTATCGCCTGGTCGGATGTCTGCCTTGTCGATGGCATGAATGCAGCAGGCGAGCGGTTCGCAGAAGGCGCCATGCACGGGATCGAGATCGGACGGCAGCGTGAATGCCTGATCAGACGGCAGCGCCACATATTCCGCGAAGCCGCCGTCCCGTGTTACTCCGATGGCCGTCAGCCTTGCACACAGGTTCGGTCGCCCGCGCCGGCAGGCCTGGCAGGTGCCGCAGGCGATATTCGGGTCCACGGTGACGAGTTCTCCGCCGGCAAACGACGAGACGCCATCGCCGACCTCCTCCACGATGCCACAGAATTCGTGGCCGAGCGTCACGGGGAGCGCTGTCGGATACTCGCCCTTGTACATGTGCCGATCGGAGCCGCAGATGCCGGCAGCCAAGACGCGGACGAGGAGCTCGCCGGGTCGGGCAACCGGCTTCTCAACGGTGCGCATGATCATGGACCCGATCGATTCCAAGCGGACAGCCCTCATTCCTCGCCTCCAATCTTCAGATTCCATTGATCATCGCCGCATGATGCGCCAATCGTCACGATAAACTACACCAATTGCCAACAATGCTGATGACCTCATGAGCGATGCTCTATGCCGGATGCATTTCCTTCGCATCATCGACGAGGACCGCCATGTCGGGGATGCCATCCGTCGCCGTCGCACCTCCCAGGCAGCGGGCGGCGGCGGCGTGGGCAACGGCACAGATGCGCTCGACCGGCCAATTCTCGTGCAGGCCGTAAAGCACGGCGGCGCAAAACGCATCGCCGGCACCGACGGTGCTGACGATGTCGCCTGGATCGACGGGCCGCGAACGTGTGACAACAGGCAAGGCATCTGGCGCAAACCAGAAGCAGATTTCCGGCGCATGAATGACGGCACCTCTGGCCACGCCCGCCGCAAGCAGACGCTCGCCGGCCGTCAGAATTCCCGCTTCGATCAGGTCTCCCCGCGCGTCGCGCACGGTCACGCCCGTTGCGCGACCCGCCTCCACCTCATTGATGATCAGGAAATCGCAATATGGCAGCGAAGCGCCGACCTTGGCTGCGAATTCCGGATCTTCGCTCGATACGAAATCGACGCAGGTCGTAAGGCCCGCGCGACGGGCGGCTTCGAGCAGGCGCGACGCTCCCGAGCGGCCATCCGGATCGAGCCGGTCGAGACCAGGCAACAGCATAAGATAACCGAGATAGAACAGCCGGTAGCCGGCGCTCGCGAAGACCTCGGGGAAGACGAGCGCATCCGTGACCGCATCATTGGCACCGCCGTGATAGAAGAACGTGCGGTTCTCACCCGGCACATTCATGACATGGGTATGCGCCGTCGCCCGGTCGGACAGCACCATCAGCCCACCGACATCGATACCCGCATCGATCAGGCGCGACTTGACGATCTCTCCGTCAATATCGGCGCCGACACATCCCGCTGCCGCCAGCTTTCCGGGAAACCCGAGCGAGGCGAGGTCGGTGACGACATTGGCGGCTCCGCCCCCCACACCCAGATCCTGATGTAGAATGTGGGAAAGATTGCCCTGTTCGGGCCAGTAGGACAGTGTGTGAACGCGGTCGACGATGAAATTTCCCGCGCAAACGATGCCGCCCGTCTTCTGCCTTTTGCTGCCGCGAACCTCCTCCCCTTCCCCTGTCCGCATCATCAGCCTGCCTCGTTCCACAAGGGCCTGAGAGGCGGCTCATCCTCCTCGATTGCGGCAAAGCGCCCGATCGGCTCCAGAAAGAAATTATCGCTATTGTCGTCGTTGACCTGGCTGACTTCGCCGACGAGAACCGGGCCGCCGCCTTTTCTGCCGTAGAAACGATGATAGAGCCCGGTGCGGATCGTCACGCTCTGGCCGGGTGAAAGAACCAGCGGTTCCCATGCCGCGAGCTTGCCCGGCAGTCCGTCCACCGGAACGGTGACATCGTCCTTCAGCACATTGCCTTCGGCGTCGGCCGCGGCGAATTCGATGACGAGATCGCCGCCGGCCCGGGTGATGATATCTTCCATCTTCGCCGCATGACGATGGGTCGGCGTTACCTGGCCTTCCTCGACGAACAGCAGTTTTTCAGCATAGCTCCGCTCACCCTCGGCGCCGACGATGCCGTTGCGCAGGCAGAACAGCACGAGACCGCATTCTGCAAACCGGCCCGAGCCGAAATCGGTGACATCCCAGCCCAGCTGATGGGCACGCAGATAGGCTGTCGCCTGCGGATCGGCGGCGAAATCCGCCGCTGTCCAATATCCCCAGCTCGGCAGGGACCAATGCCAGTGTTCAAGAGTTTCGGTCGCCCGCCGCAATGCGGCGTTGATCTCTGAGCGCTTCATCAGATCGCTGCCCCCTCATAGTCGACCGGCACCACGATGTTCTCACGGCCGGATCTGAGCGCCGCCGTCAGAACCGCGTGATGCGCCTGTGCCTCGGCCGGGGTGGCGCAGCCAAAGCCGTTGGCGTTCCCGCCTGCCAGCTCATCGACGAAGGCCGCCCACATCTGCTGGATGGCGTCGGCAAAGCCGAACTCGAAAATCTTGCCGGTGATTGCCGGAAACAGCGAGCCATATCCGAGGTCCTCGGTGCTCCAGGCCTGCGTACCGCCGGTATAATCCATCCACTGCCACTGGCGCGGCGACTTGGTGCTGAAGAAGGCGCTCTTCTTCATGCCGAGAATACGAATGTACCAGGTGTTGGATTCGCCGGGCGCGATGCGCCAGGTTTTGAGCACCATCGGGAAATCCTGATCCGCCGTGCGCACCCGGCTGCTGATCGTGGCATTGTCCCAGGTGGTGCAAGGCGCCATTCCGCCCTTGCCGTCAGGACGCTCGGTGACCTTCTTGACCAGTTGCGCATGCAGCGTGGTCGGGCGCCAGCCAAGCCGCAACGGCACGTGCAGGACATGCATGCCGAGATCGCCCATGCAGCCGTACTCACCGTTGATCTCAGCCATGCGCTTCCAGTTGATCGGCTTCTGCCGGTCGATATCGGACGAGTGCAGGAAACCCGCCTCGACCTCGAGGATGTCGCCCATCTCGCCGCTTTCCGCGAGGGCGATGACCTTCTGTGCACCAGGGAAGAAAGGCATTTCCGACGAGCAGCGAACCAGCAATTCCGGGTGCTCGACGAGAGCCGCCATGATCTCGCGGTTCTGAGCCGCATCCATGCCGAATGGCTTTTCACCGAGCAGATGCTTTCCGGCCTTCAGAATGTCGATATAGAATTGCTGGTGCAGCACATGCGGCACGGCGCAATAGATCGCGTCGATCTCTGGATTGGCCAGAAGCTCCTTATAGTCGCCGGTAAACTGGCGCACGGTCGGCACATGATCCCTGAACCAGTCGAGCAGCGTCGCATTGGTGTCGCAGACGGCGACGATTTCCGGTCGCGCCTTCACGTCGGCAAGATGTAGCCAGCGGGCGGCCGCACTTGCGAATTCACGCCCCATCAGGCCGCAGCCAATGACGCCGAAACGGAATACCCTTGTCATGTCCATTCCTCCCAGGATGCGTCAGGCGAGATGCCGCGAGGCTTCCTCGACGGAAGCCGCGTCGTGGACGATCGCCATCAAGGCGCGTGTCATGCCGGCAGGATTTTGGTGCTGGATGACGTTACGGCCATAGACGATGCCGCGCGCGCCCTGCCCCATCAACTGCTTGGTGCGGCTCAGGATTTCCTGATCAGAAACACGCCCGCCGCCGCGCACCAGCACAGGAAGACCCTGAGCGATCTCGATGACTCGGTGATATTCTTCGACGTTGTCGCACGGGTCGGCCTTGATGATATCGGCGCCCAGTTCGGCCGCCTGACGCACCAGCGGCAGGATCTTGTCGATCGCGCCATCGACCATATAAGCGCCCTTGGAATTGTCCTGCATGACCAGCGGCTCGACCATCAGCGGCATGCCATAGATCTCGCATTCACGCTTCAGGCTGTTCACGTTGCGCACGCAGGCGCGATAGACTTCGGGCTGGTCCGGCAACATTAGGAGATTGACGACGACGCAGGCCGCATCCAGCGCCACGCCCTGCTCCACCGCCCGGTCGATCATTTCGGAAAACAGCGCTGACGGCAGCGGATTGCCATAGATGTTGGCGATATCCGTGCGCAAGACCAGTGCCGGTCGATGCTTGCCGGGGATTGCTTGCAGCAGAGGCGCTGTACCCGGCGGCAGCTGGATAGCATCCGGCGCAGCATCCGCAATCACCTTGATCGCGGTCTTCATGTCCTCGATGCCGGCGAGGAAGGTCCGTTCATTGAACATGCCATGATCGATGGCGACGTCGAAGCAATTTCCGGACACGCCAAAAAGGCGGTTGAGCCGCGCGGACTTCATCCAGTTCCTCCCAGTATGGTAACGTTTCCATACTACAGTAGAGAACGGGCATAACGAGTCAAGACAGATGCGGTATCGTTTCCACATTTGCCTCGTTTGGGTTCCTGAGAGATTCTAAAAGTGACGAGCCTGATGAGGCCCGTCTTCCTAATTCGGCTCACCGCTTGCCAAGAAGCAGGAGTGTCCGCAGCGAGTTCGACAATCGGATCGCACTCCACGACATGTGGTCCGCAATCGCCAAGCCGACGACATCGGCTTCGGCGCCAACAATTACTGAGTGGCGATTGTCGTTGAGATGAGACGCAAAGGGCACGAGACCGTAAGCTATCCCGAGAAGAGAACGCCGGTCGATTGCCCTCGATCTTTCGCGAGGACAATCTTCTGCCAAAGTCAGACTCAGGCGCCGCGAGGCCCGGTTCCCTGGATAGCGGAGAGCTTCCAGTCCGAACCCGGCCTGCGCACGAAGGTCCAGATCTCGGTTGTTTCCGAGGAATTGCGATCGTCGCCATCCACGAGCTTTCCCGTCGTACGATCGACCATCGCGTCAATGCTCGAATAGCGCATGGCGAGCGTCGCGTATTCGGCATTGTCTTCGCGCCACGCTTCGGCGATATCGCCCTGCAACAGGCGAACATCGGAAACGCTGTTGCGGACGCCGTTGGTCGCGTTCTCGCCGAGCTCCTCGGCAAGATAGGACATGGCCTCGGGCGTGGTCAGCTGGCGCAGCGTGGCGTAATCCTCGGAGCCGTAGGCCGTTTGAATTTTGGTGAGAAGCTGCTCGAAGCGTTCGAGATCGGGCTGCTTCAGCCCGATCTCGTCATTGGCCTGCCGCGCCGCCGGCTTCGCGTTCGCCGCGCCACCACCGCCGATCGGCGGGATCGAGAAGGAGGGGCGCTGCGACGTATTCATGCTGTTCATGTTATAGGATGTGCCCGGCGCCGATCCCGCATAGTTGGTTCTTTGGCGGTTTGCAAAGAACCGCATGGCAAAGCTTATCGCCGCGATGATCAGGCCGATCTGCAGCAGCATGCCGAGGAAGCCGAAGCCGCCGCCGAAACCATGACCGATCAGCATGCCGAGCAGGCCGCCGGCGATCAATCCGCCGATCATCGACCCGCCGAAGCCGCCGAAAAGGCCGGGACGCGGCTGCGCGTTGATCGGCGGCTGCGTCGCTGTCTGCGTCTGGGGTGTCATCGTCCGGTCGATCGGAGCGGCCTGGGTCGGCGCTGTCCGCGTAATGGCAGGCGTGTCGAAGGTCCTTGTTCCGCGGCTACCGAATCCGCTGGAGCCAGCACGGCGAGCGTCAGCGTCGCTAAAGCTCGCAAAGGACGATGCGGCAGCGAGGGCGACGATGGCTGCGATCTTGGCGAAACGCGGAACTGCACTGAACATTGGTTCTCCTGTCATTGGGCAGAAAGACAATCTGCCGACCATATGGGGATGCCAAATTGCGATTGTAAGTTGGTACAGGGGCAGGGCCGCCAAAAAATACGCGCATTCGATAAGGCTGCGTCGTTATCACAGTCGCGAAAAGCAACCTTGTCCGGTGTGTCGCCACCGATGGCGATCCCGGTCCTTTTGGCATTCGGGCGCTCTTGAATGTTGGTGGTGTTCGGAAGCGCGCTTGCCCTTATGGCGCGCCGGTCGCCATAGGCTGCAAGTCGATATGGCTTCCGGGTTCCTCGGTCGACGCCGGCGGTCGTGGATCTGGTCGCTCGCTGCACTGCTCCGCTCATTGCCAGGATCGAGACCATTGTTGGCCCTGGGCCTTGCCGCCGGAAAAGCCCTCTCCATCTATGCCGCCATTGAGCTTGCAAGCATGGCCTTTCAAGACGTTGGATGCGTAGATTCTGATCGATAAGACATGTTCATATAGAGGATTTCCTTTCCCATGCCTTTCCGCCTTTCGACATTCGTCCGGATCGCAGCTCTGGCCGGCTCCGCGGCCGTCATGCTGGCTACCCACGCTTTGATGGCTCAGGATTCAGCCGCTCCGTCGCAATGGCCCGACACTCCGACATCGCGTCTGGAAGCCCTTGCGGTCCTCCAGACGCTGAATGCCAATCTCCTCAGCAATGCCAGCGCCACTTTAACGCTCGACCGCTGGTGTGCCGCGCATAAGCTTGCGCCGGCAGGCTCCAAGATCCTGGCGCAGCGCGTGCATGGGCAGGATAAGCCGGCCGATGCCCATATCCGTGAGCTGCTGGCTGTGGGGCCGGATGCTCCGATTGCCTATCGCCGCGTTCGTCTGGCCTGTGGCGATCGCGTTCTGTCGGAAGCCGATAATTGGTATGTCCCGGCAAAACTGACGGCTGACATGAACGAGGCACTGAACACCTCCGATATCGCCTTTGGGCGAGCCGTTCAGTCTCTCAACTTCACTCGTACGAACCTGTCGGCAAAATTGCTTTGGTCACCTCTTGCCGAGGGTTGGGAGATGGAACCCGATCTGCCAACCGCCGGCAAGGGACAGCTTGCGCTGCCGCCGTTTCTTCTCGAACATCGCGCGGTGCTGAAGCTGCCGGATGGCACGCCATTCAGCACGCTGGTCGAAACCTACACGAATAGCGTTCTCGACTTTCCGGCTCCACCCGCGCTTCGACCATGATGCGTGAGCATTCCGCCCCGCGCTGGCGGCGAGATGCTAGCGCGCTCGCCTAGCCTTCATCCACACCATCGAGCAAACCGTCATAGACTTCCATGAGCGCGTTGGTGATCGCCTGCCCAAGGGCGCCGCCGGCGACGCGAACATCTTCGTCTGTGCCGTCTCGGGCTGCCTTGGCGAGAGCGAAACCTTGCTCGCTGACGATCTGCTTTGCAACTTCGATGGCCCACAGACCGAAGTCGCCGCGGTTGTCTATCTTGATCGCGTCTTCCATTGCTTGTCCCGTTATTTGTCGTTGTCAGGCATCTATACCGTCACCGGCCCCATGACCAGTATCGCTGGCATAACGCGGTTCAGGACGTGATGGATCCATCATTTTGTCCATCCAGATTATGCCTTTTGGCGAGACCGCCGTGGCACGTGCCCGGGGGAGAATCAGCAAAAGCGGAGAGAGCGCGGTGTTTGCGACAGAACAACAATCGGCACCGCATCTCCTGGGACCAGTAGGGGAAAAGCCCGAAAATGGGCATCTCCCCATCGGAAATTGTGGAAATGCCGGTGTATGAGCCCTCTGAGACCCGGGCAGCGCGTGACATTGGGCGATTACGATGGAAATGATTCAACCGTAAACAACCCGGGGGAAGCATGATGACCACCACCAACGAAATCGCAGACAAGATTGCCGCAGATCACAAGCTGACAAAGGCTCAGAGCAAGGCTGTCGTCGAAGCAGTCTTCGCCGCCATCACCGGAGCTGCAACCTCCGGCGCCGAGACGTCGATCCCGGGCTTTGGCAAGTTCAAGGTCAAGGACACGCCGGCACGGGAAGCACGCAATCCATCGACCGGTGCGACCATCAAGGTTGCCGCCGCAAAGAAGCTCGCCTTCACGCCGGCCAAGGCGCTGAAGGATGCGTTGAACAAGTAAGAGCGGGTTACGGCCTCGTTGTGCAACGATGAAAATACCGGCCCTGTTTGAGGGCCGGTGTATTCGTCTTGCGAGTTCTTGGATGACGCACCCATCGGCAGTTCAGAAGCCGAAACGGGCAGATGCTCAGTTAAACGTGGATCTGAGCTTATCGAGCAGCGAGGCCCGCTCCCTTCGCGCAGCCAAGGCTTCGTCCATCGAAACCTCGATGAATCGTGTCGGCGTATGCGGCTGGAGTTGCCCGATCAGATCCATGTCGGCTGAAATCACCGTGCCGACCATGAAATAGCCGCCGCCCGAGACCGCATCACGGTGCAGGATGATCGGTTCCGTGCCACTCGGGATCTGGATTGAGCCATAGGGATAGCAGCTGTCGACGATATTGGACGGATCGGAACCGGCTCCGAACGACTGCTTGCGCTCGACGAACTCGATCTTGCGACCGCCGCGAAAGCGATAGCCCATGCGATCGGCCTCCGGCGCCACCTTCCAAGTGTCGGCGAAGAAGTTCGCCTTCGCCGCGTCAGTCAGCCTGTCCCAGTAGAGGCCCGGCAGCACGCGAAGTTCCGCCGGCATTCCCGGTTTGCGGCGCAGCTCCTCAGCAATGGTGCGCCCTTCGCCTTGAAGGCCGCCTTGGCCGACCGGCAGTTCGTCTCCCGGCGCAAGCGCCCTCCCCTTGTAGCCGCCGAGCGCGCCGATCGGATAGGTCGAGCGGCTGCCAAGGGCGATCGGCACATCGATGCCGCCGGCAACCGCGATGTAGATGCGGGCGCCGGACTTCAGAAAATCGAAGGTCAGGACCTGACCATTCCTCACCTTGAAGGCAGTCCAGCCGGGGACCGGTTCGCCATTGAGCTTGGCGGGAATGTCCGCGCCAGTGACGGCAACGAGCGCATCCTGCGTGAACTCGAGCTTCGGCCCCATGAAGACGGCCTCGAGGCCGGCGGCACCCTCGTCGTTGCCGACCAAAAGGTTCGCTGCCCGCAACGCATAGCGATCCATGGCGCCGCCCATCGGAATGCCCAGATGAAAATAGCCCGGGCGGCCGAGATCCTGAACGCTGGTGGAAACGCCGTGATGTAGAATCTTAATGGGCATAGAGCCTACCCTCCAGCTTGGTGTTGTAGCCGTCGATGTCCTTCTGGAATTCGCGAAGATCGAAGGTGACCTCGCGGATCGGCGGCGAAAACCTGCCGCTGTCGACGTCATCGACCGCCTGGTCATAGGCGGCACGGTCGATAGGCTTGAACTTCACGATGTCGCCCGGGCGGAAAAAGACCATGAAGTCGCGGAGATAGCTCGTCGTCTGGCTGGAATCGAAGATCGGCATGGGCGTGATGCCGAACATCTGATAGCCGCCGGCGCCGCGCACCGAATAGATACAACCGAAGCAACCGCCATGGCCGACGGTCAGCCGCGGCGTATCGGTTCTCGGGCGCAGATACTTCGGCACCTCGATCTGCCGCTGGCGCTCGACCATCTGATACATGAAGGGAAGGCCGGCGACGAAGCCGACCATGGAGACGAACCACGGCGAGCCGTGATGGGCTTCGATGAAGCTGCCGACGGCATCGTAGCCATTGATCCTGGCGGCGTAATCGAGATCGGTGCCCTCAGGTTCCTGGTGCCGCTCGCGAAAGCGCATCAAAGTCTCGTTGGTCCAGGGATCGTTGTAGAAAACGGGGATCTCGACGATCCGTGTCTTGAGCACGGGTTCGGCCTTTTCCGCATCGACCTCGATCGCCCTGACTTCCTTCAGAATGTCGTCGGGCTTGATGATATCCGGGTTGAACTTGACCTGGAACGAGGCGTTGGCGGGGCAGATCTCGGTGACGCCCTTGATCTGGCTTTCCCGCACCGCTGTTGCCATCGACAGGCTCTTGAAGAAGGCGTCCAGCGACATCTCATCGCTGCATTCGATGAAGAGATGCTCATCCCCTCCGAAGCTATAGCGCGCGGCCATCAGGCGACCTCCGATCGAATATGGTTTTTGGGAGAGAATTCGGTTTCCAGCCACCCCTCAAGGAAGCGTGTATGGAAGGCCGCAATTTGCACGGCCGAGGAGCGCACGAGTGCCTGATGCAGCGGAATGGTCGTCGCCAGCCCCTCGATCACAAGGTTGTCGAGCGCTCGACCAAGTCTTATCAGGCATTCGCCTCGTGTCTCACCCCAGACAATGAGCTTGCCCAGCAGGGAGTCATAGAAGGGCGGGACGGTATATCCTTCGTAGAGCATCGTATCGAAGCGGATGCCGTCTCCCTCGGGAACCACCAGGCGCCCGATAAGCCCCGGCGCCGGCGCGAACCCCTTGAAGGGATCCTCGGCATTGATGCGGCACTCGATGGCATGTCCGCGCGGGCGGATATCGTCCTGCGTGACGGAAAGCGGCGCGCCGCCGGCAACCCTGAACATCTCCTGGACAAGATCGACGCCGGTGATCATCTCGGTCACCGGATGCTCGACCTGGATGCGCGTGTTGACCTCGATGAAATAGAATTCGCCGCTATCTTCGTCGTAGAGATATTCGACCGTGCCGGCGCCCTTGTAGCGAACCTCTCTTGCCAGCGCGACGGCACTATCGCAGAGCTTCTGGCGCACGACCTGCGGCAGAAGGAGCGACGGCGCCTCCTCCCAGACCTTTTGACGGCGGCGCTGCAACGAGCATTCACGCTCATGGAGATGGATGAAATTCTCGCCATCGCCGAAGATCTGCACCTCGACATGGCGCGCACGGGAAATGACTTTCTCGATATAGAGGCCGCCATCGCCGAAAGCAGCCAGCGCTTCAGCCGCGGCAAGCGGAAACTGCTTGTCGAGATCCGCAAGCGACTCGACCATGCGGATGCCGCGGCCGCCACCGCCGGCGGCGGCCTTGATCATCACCGGGAACCCGATGCGATTGGCAATCTCGTGAGCTGCTGCGAGATCGGAGATGCGCCCGCCGCTGCCGGGCACGGTCGGCACGCCGGCGCGCTTGGCAACCTCGCGCGCCGCCACCTTGTCTCCGAGCAGGCGAATGGCATCGCCACTCGGGCCGATGAACGTCAAGCCGGCCGCCGCGACGGCATCGGCGAAATCGCCATTCTCCGATAGGAAGCCGTAGCCGGGATGCACCGCATCGACATTCGCGGCCTTGGCAGCCGCGATGACGGCCTCGATATTGAGATAGGATTTCTTCGGCGCCGGCGGTCCGATGTTGACCGCCTCGTCCGCCAGCCGCACCGCCAGCATGTCGGCATCGGCTGCGCTATGGACCTGCACCGTGCGGATACCAAGGGCCTTGGCGGCCTTGATGATCCGAACCGCGATTTCGCCGCGATTGGCGATGAGAACGGAGCTGATCGTCACTGTTCCACCTCCGCGATGACCTGGCCGGCCATGATCGGCTCTTCGTTGTCGATGAGGAAGGTGATGTTCTTTCCGGAAAGCCCCGCCGGGATCTCATGGAAGGTCTTCATGACTTCGATCACGCCGACGATGTCACTTTCCGCGACGTCCTGACCATCGGCCTTGAACGGAGGAGCGTCCGGCGACGAGGCCCTGTAAAAGGTGCCGGGCAGCGGTGATCTGATTTCAGCTTTGCTCATGATAGCCCCTCATTTTTGCTGTTCTAATATCTGGGAAACGGGCGTGATCCGGATTCCTTCGGCCACCAGCGCCTCGCGCATGTCGCGGACGATATCCAATGCTCCGAGCGTATCGGAATGGAAGCAGATGGATTCAAATTCGATTGCGATATCGCTTCCCTGGACGGTGCGCACTTTTCCTTCTGTGCAGGCACGCAAGACCTTTCTGGCGATCGCCTTGGGATCCGGCCGGCCGGCATCGCGGGTAAAGACGATCCAGCCATTGTCGTCGTAATCGCGATCGGCGTAGAATTCCCTGACGACCGGATGGCCCAATAGTCTGGCAGCCTCGTAGGTCGCCGAGTTCCCCATACAGAAAATGGGGGCATTGGGCGCAGTCGTGCGCATGTACTCGATGAAAGCGTCCGACAGTTCCGGATTGGCCGCAAGCTCCATATAGAGCGCGCCGTGCGGCTTGACGTGCTGCATGCTGGTGCCATGACGCCTGCAGAATTCGCGAAGCGCGCCGACCTGGTAGACGATGTCGTTGACGATTTCCTTGTTGCTGCCCGAGATCTTTCGGCGCCCGAAACCTTGCAGGTCGTTGTATCCCGGATGCGCGCCGACCGCGACGCCGTGTTCGGCGGCCAGTTTTACGGTGTCGTTGATGAGATTGGGATCGCCGGCATGAAAGCCGGCCGCTATGTTGGCGGAGCTTATATGCGCTATGAGATGCTCATCGCTGGTATCGCCGATACGCCACCGGCCGAACGCCTCCCCCATATCGCAGTTGATATCGACCGCTCGCTTCAAACCCGCAATCCTCATTGGTAACGTCAGCACCGAGGGCCATCCCTTGGCGGGGGCCTTCCTCATCCGTACGGTAGGGTCTAATTTGAGGCTTGAAAAATAGATTCTTTTGAGCAGTAATATCTGAAAATATGATAATGATACGCCAGAGTGATGCGGAAAAAATCGCGATAAAATATATACTTACAAGGCATGCTCAAAAATTGCTCCTGAACATGATGCAGTTTTGACCAGCATTATTCATTTTTGCAGTGCAGTAATCTGAATTTATTGGAGGGATGGTTCAGTGGCTCTCAGCATTCGCCAGCTTCGCTATTTCGTCGCGACAGCGGAATATGGGCAGGTTTCCCAGGCGGCGATCAGCCAGAACATTTCTCAGTCCGCCATAACCGCCGCCATCAAGGAGCTCGAGCAGATCGTCGGCGTTCCCCTCTTCGCCCGCACGGCGCAGGGGATGGAATTGACCTCGTCGGGACGGCAGTTCCTGTCGCATGCCTATGAGATCCTCGCCAAGATCGACGAGGCGATGCAGCTCAACTTCATCAACACCGATGTCGAGGGCGAACTGGTCGTCGCGGCCACCTACACGGTGATCGGCTATTTCCTGCCGATGCATATCGAGCGGATACGCCGGCTCTTCCCGAAACTGCGGGTGCAGCTCTATGAACTGAACAGGGAATCGATCGAGGAAGGCTTGCTGACCAACCGCTACGACCTTTCCGTGCTGCTCACCTCGAACATTCTCAATCCGATGATCACGACAGAGACGCTATTGAGCTCAGTGCGCAGGCTTTGGGTTCCGGCGCAACATCGCCTGCTGCAGCGAAAGGGCGTAGGTCTGCAGGAAATATCGCAAGAGCCCTATATCATGCTGACGGTGGACGAAGCCGCCCAGTCATCGCTCAAATATTGGAGCAAGACACCCTACCAGCCGAATGTCACGCTTCGCACGTCATCGGTGGAAGCCGTTCGGTCCATGGTCGCGAACAATCAAGGCGTCGCCATCCTTTCCGACATGGTGTATCGGCCGTGGTCACTCGAAGGCCGCCGCATCGAGACGATCAACATCCAGGAAACCGTGCCGGCCATGGATGTCGGACTTGCATGGCGTGCGGGTAACGCCTTGACGCCTGCGATGCAGGCATTTCGGAACTACTTCCAACAGGCTTTCGGCTTGCCGGGCGCGGCCGCCGGAAAACCGGCGTCCGAGTAGGCTTTCCGCATCGCCGGCGTCAGGGCGATCCCCGACGCCGCGCGAGCGGATCACTCAGTCCTAGAAATTCCAATCTTCATCTTCGGTCGCGACGGCCTTCCCGATCACATAAGACGAGCCGGAGCCGGAGAAGAAGTCGTGGTTTTCGTCGGCATTCGGGGACAGCGCCGAGAGGATCGCCGGATTGACCTTACAGGCCTCGGCAGGAAACAGCGCCTCGTAGCCAAGGTTCATCAGCGCCTTGTTGGCGTTGTAGTGGAGGAACTTCTTGACGTCTTCGGTCTGGCCGACGCCGTCATAGAGTGACTCGGTATATCTAGCCTCGTTGTCGTAGAGTTCGAGCAGGAGGTCGAAGGCGAAGTCCTTGATCTCCTGCCGGCGCTCCTCCGGCAGCCGCTCAAGCCCCCGTTGGAACTTGTAGCCGATGTAATAGCCGTGCACCGCCTCGTCGCGGATGATGAGGCGGATCATGTCGGCGGTGTTGGTGAGCTTGGCGCGGCTCGACCAGAACATCGGCAGATAGAAGCCCGAATAGAACAGGAAACTTTCGAGAAAGACGCTGGCGACCTTCTTCTTCAGCGGGTCGCCGGAAGAATATTGCTCCATGATCAACGTCGATTTGCGCTGCAGGAATTCGTTTTCCTCCGACCAGCGATAGGCATCGTCCACATCCGGCGTCGAGCAGAGCGTCGAGAAGATCGATGAGTAGGACCGAGCGTGCACGGCCTCCATGAAGGAGATGTTCGACAGCACCGCCTCTTCATGCGGCGTGGCGGCATCGGCCATCAGTTTCACGGAACCAACGCCGTTCTGGATGGTGTCGAGCAGGGTCAGACCGGTGAAAACGCGGATGGTGAGCTGCTGCTCCTCCGGTTTCAGGGTCGCCCAGGACGGGATGTCGTTCGACAGCGGCACCTTTTCCGGCAACCAGAAATTTCCGGTCAGGCGATTCCAGACCTCGAGATCCTTGTCGTCCTCGATACGGTTCCAGTTGATGGCGCGGATACGGCTTACCGGCTTGAATTGCATGTTCACGGGAATGTCCTTTTCAAACCGGAAATCAGAGGGCGCAGGAAACGCAGCCCTGCACCTCAGTGCCGGACAGCGCCATCTGGCGAAGGCGGATATAGTAGATGGTCTTGATACCCTTCCTCCAGGCGTAGATCTGGGCGCGGTTGATGTCGCGCGTCGTCGCCGTATCGCGGAAGAACAGCGTCAAGGACAGGCCCTGATCGACATGCTGGGTGGCCGCCGCATAGGTGTCGATGATCTTTTCCGGCCCGATCTCGTATGCGTCCTGATAGTAATCGAGGTTGTCGTTGCTCATAAAGGCGGCCGGGTAATAGACGCGGCCGATCTTGCCTTCCTTGCGGATCTCGATCTTGGAGACGATCGGGTGGATCGAAGAGGTCGAGTGGTTGATGTAGGAGATCGAGCCTGTGGGAGGCACGGCCTGCAGGTTCTGGTTATAGAGGCCGCCCTTCATCACGGCCTGCTTCAACTCCGCCCAATCTTCCTGTGTCGGGATGGCGATGCCGGCCTTCTCGAACAGCTCGGCCACGCGCTCGGTCGCAGGCACCCATTCCTGCTCGGTATATTTGTCGAAATAGTCGCCGGACGCATATTTCGAGTTCTCGAAGCCCTTGAAGCTCTGTCCTCGCTCGACCGCAAGCAGGTTAGAGGCACGGATGGCGTGATAGGTGACGGTATAGAAGTAGATGTTGGTGAAATCGACGCCTTCCTCGGAGCCGTAGAAGATGCGCTCGCGGGCGAGATAGCCATGCAGGTTCATCTGGCCAAGGCCGATGGCGTGGCTGTCGTCATTGCCCTTCTCGATCGAAGGCACCGACGAGATATGGCTCATGTCGGATACTGCCGTCAGCGCGCGGATCGACATTTCGATCGTCTTGCCGAAATCGGGGCTGTCCATCGCGGCTGCGATGTTGAGCGAACCGAGATTGCAGGAGATGTCCTTGCCCATGTGCGTGTAGGAAAGGTCGTCGCTATATTCGCTCGCTTCGCTCACCTGCAGGATTTCCGAGCAGAGATTGCTCATGGTGATGCGGCCGGCGATCGGATTGGCGCGGTTCACCGTGTCCTCGAACATGATGTAGGGATAGCCGCTCTCGAACTGGATCTCGGCGATCACCTGGAAGAAGTCGCGCGCCTTGATCTTCTTCTTGCGGATGCGGCTGTCGGCCACCATCTCGCGGTACTTTTCCGTCACCGAGATTTCCGTGAACGGCACGCCATAGACGCGTTCCACGTCATAGGGCGAAAACAGGTACATATCGTCATTGTTCTTCGCGAGCTCGAAGGTGATGTCGGGAATGACCACGCCGAGCGACAGCGTCTTGATGCGGATCTTCTCGTCGGCATTCTCGCGCTTGGTATCGAGGAAACGCATGATATCAGGGTGATGAGCGTTGAGGTAGACGGCGCCCGCCCCCTGCCTGGCTCCGAGCTGATTGGCATAGGAGAAGGAGTCTTCGAGCAGCTTCATCACCGGAATGATGCCGGAGGACTGGTTCTCGATGTGCTTGATCGGCGCGCCGGCCTCACGAATGTTGGTGAGAGACAGCGCCACGCCGCCGCCGCGTTTTGAAAGCTGCAGCGCCGAATTGATGGCGCGGCCGATCGACTCCATGTTGTCTTCGACCCGCAGCAGGAAGCAGGAGACCAGCTCGCCGCGCTGCTTCTTGCCGGCATTGAGGAAGGTCGGCGTCGCCGGCTGGAAGCGGCCGGAGATGATCTCGTCGACCATGTCGCGGGCAAGCTGCTCGCTGCCCTGCGCCAGCGCCAGCGCCACCATGCAGACGCGGTCTTCATAGCGCTCCAGATAGCGTTTTCCGTCGAAGGTCTTCAGCGTGTAGCTGGTGTAATATTTGAACGCGCCGAGAAACGTCGGAAAGCGGAACTTCTTCGCATAGGCGTGATCGAAGAGATCGCGCACGAAATTGAACGCATATTGATCCAGCACCTCCTGCTCGTAATAGCCCTCGGTCACGAGGTAATCGAGCTTCTCCCGCAGATTATGAAAGAAGACGGTGTTCTGGTTGACGTGTTGAAGGAAATACTGCTTGGCCGCCAGCCGGTCCTTGTCGAGCTGGATCTTACCCTGCTCGTCATAGAGGTTCAGCATGGCGTTGAGGGCGTGATAGTCCAATGCCGTTTCCGTGACCTTCGATGGCCGGTCGTTCGCGGGATGAGAAAAAGCGTGAAGCGGTTTTTCGCCTGCGTCCCGCGACAAAGAAGAGCTTAGCGTGTCCAAAATCGTTCCAATCCGTGTCTGACATTCGCGACATCCTCTTCCGTGCCCAAAAGCTCGAACCGGTAAAGGTACGGCACCTGGCATTTGGTGGAGACGATGTCGCCGGCGATACCGAAGGTCGCCCCGAAGTTGCTGTTGCCCGCGGCGATGACTCCGCGGATGTTTGAACGGTTATCCGCATCATTGAGGAAGCGGATCACCTGCTTGGGCACGGCACCCTTGCCCCCTTCGCCGGAATAGGTCGGGACGATGAGAACGTAAGGACGGGCCGCTCGAAGCTCTTCTCCCGCGCCAAGCGGAATGCGAGCGGCCGGCAAGGCAAGCTTGGTAATGAACCGATGGGTGTTCTCAGATCTGCTGGAGAAATAGACGATCTCGCCCACCGCCCGCCTCCTCAGGCGAGGGAGCTGATCATGTCGGGGCGGAAGCCGGCCCAATGCTGCTCACCGGCGACAACGACCGGGACCTGACGATAGCCGAGACCCTGCACCAGCTCGTAGGCTTCAGTATCAGTGGACACATCGACGATGGTGTAATCGATGCCCTGACGGTCAAGGGCGCGGGTGGTCGCGGTGCACTGGACGCAGGCAGGCTTGCTGTAGACGGTAATGCTCATGGTTGTCCTCGTATATATGACAGGCGTGCAAGATCGTCCGGGCGTCGAGCGACACCCGTTCGGCAATCTGAAAAATGGCGGCGGGCACAGCCGACTGCCGGACGCTCAGGCGGCCGTCATTCGCGCAGGCAGATAAGGATACTCAAAGACATGGACTTCACACCCCGAACTAACCTTTGCGGGCCATTCGGGGAAAGCGACGGCAACGGCGACATGCCGCAAGCCATCACTCGCCATCCGGACACCCCGCCCGTGGACGCTATTGCTCGAGGCAGGTCTCCTGGCTTGCGGGTCGAAGTATTTGCTCTTGCCTTCCCGAGGCATATATTCCTCAGTGGCACATGCAGAACAAATGCTCGCCGCTCACAGTTGCGGGGGCAGCTACGGCTTGATGAGCATCATGCTCGTCGACCGTATTCCCATCTTAGCCTCCAATCCTTGCGAATCGAAGGAACCTCGAACACTATATATAGTAGACGAGGTTAAATTTGCGTCAACAGGTTCCGTCACCGATCCTTCATTTAAGATGTTGATAAGGCCTGTGGCTAAGTCCTGAAGACGCTTTCGCGCCAAGAACAGAAGATCGGTCATCTCCTTGACCTCGGGAATGCGCGGCGAGTGGATGTCGTCGACGTCGGGGCCGATTGTCGGCGCATCGGATTCCCTCTTAGCCTTGAAGCAAACAGATTGCTCCAGGGAACCATGACGGGATGATTTCTCATCAACCGAGCGAAATTTTCAAGAGATATAAACAAATCTTTATATATTTATATTGTCTGGACTTCACACAGACCCGGCGTGGATATCGAGACATCCATGCGTCAGGCAATGCCAGCGCGGATCCTGGCTTTCCAGGAGATTTCCAGGCGTCGTTTCAGTTCGTAACACAACGCACAGATGGCGAGCGTCGCAACCACAATCGGCATGAAAGACGAGGCGGACATCAACCCGAGCTCACGCAACCAGTAGGCAATAACCAACATGACCGTCTGGTGAAGCACATAGTAGGTCAGCACTGCCCTATTCAGATAGCGGATAACGGCGTTCTCCGAATTCAGCCAGATCTTTGCATATCCGAGAATTGCGACGATCGCACACCATTGGAAGGTGCCGGCAAGCACCCTTCCTGCAAATGCCTGCCACCTGTCAGGCGCGCCGGCAGGCAGGCCCGGAAAGAGCATCGCCAAAAGCACCGCACAACCCAACGTCAGTATCAGCGCGGGTTTTCGCATGTCGACGACCGCCTCCCAGTATTCGCTGCGCATGGCCATCACGACGCCGAACAGAAATGACATCAGATAGACGCTGTGGCTGTACCAGTCGGTCAGGATATTGAGTGTCGGGGGGAAGGCCGGTCGCAGCGCGAGCCTGAGCAAGATGAACAGCATGACGGGAATTATCAGTATCCATTTGCCCGCCAGCCGTGGCGTCAGCCGATCGCTCGCGAGGGGCAGCAACTTCGGCCAGGCGGATACGACAAGCGTCAGGATTACGGTATAGGTCCAGAGATAGGCGAGGTACCACAGGTGCTGCATCCAGAAGAGATTGACCTCACTTCCGTCGGGCAGCGGAACGGGCGTCAGGGTCAGATAGTGCCAGAAGACGTCTCGGAGGCTGATGTTGACCCCCAGGCTGGTATTCAGGCAGACATACATTTGGGGAGGGATCAGAAACGGCACACCAACCAGCAGCGGAACCAGCAACTGCCTCGTTCGCGCCCTCCTCAGCACCTCGGGAGTTTGCCGCGTCAGCAACATCCCCGTGACGACGCCTGAGATCAAAAACAGCAGCGACATGCGCCAAGGGTGGGTCCACAGATGGATGATGTCAAAGATGGAAGAGCTGTCCGGTGCCTTCAGCAGAAAGCCCCTGGAGTTGTACATCAGGCTGACATGATAGACGATCAGCAGCATGAATGCTGCGACCCTGATAAAATCCAGATCATGCCGACGTGACATCGCCTCCATGGTTCACGCTATAAGGCACAATCTTTAAGATCAGGTTGAGTAATCGATTAAAAAACTCAACCTACAGAAGACAACGGCCTTCGATGTTTTGCCGCGATGCCGCCCGCTCGCTCGCATCCGTCGCCAGAGGGGACCTCCGGGCACCAGCCGGCATCGCTACCGTCAAGATACGACGAATTCGTTTGCTACTCTTTGCCGGTTACTCCGCTGCAACAGCCATCGCATCAGGCCACCCTCAAGGGACCAGGACGATCTTGCCGCTGGCTTTGCGGCTTTCGAGCGCGCGATGCGCTTCAGCGGCGGCCTCCAGTGAAAAGCGGCCGCCCTGTACGACGGTCAGCTCGCCTTTGGCGGCGAGATCGAAGAGCTCCAGCAGATCTCGCCGCAGGTTTTCCGGCGTCAACAAGGGCAGGAGCGCAAAACCTTTCAGCGACTGATTGAGACCGAGCATGCGTTCGATGTCGGCAGTGTCCAGCTCGAAACGCCCCATGGCGCCGAACACCATCTCGCCGCCCGGCGCCAAAGCCTCGATCGAAGCGCGGCTGACGCTCCCGCCAATCATTTCATAGATCAGATCCGCTCCAGCGGCCTGAGAGCCTATCTCGTTTTGCCATCCATCGACTGTGTAGTCGATTGCCGCATCGGCCCCGAGCGAACAAGCCAAGGCCCGCTTCTCCGCGTTGCTTGCGGTCGCAATAATGCGGCTGGCCCCCGCACGTCGGGCAAGTTGCAGGAGCAGCGATCCAACACCGCCCGCAGCCGCGTGGATCAGCACTACCCTGCCGGCCGGCGGCGCCTGGCGTATCAAATGGAGCGCCGTCAACCCCTGAACCATCAAGGCGGCCGCATCTTCGAAGGCGAGCGCGTCGGGCAGCGGTATCAAAGATTCAACATTGACGGCGATATATTCCGCGTAGCCGCCGGCCCCGCGGCCCGTGGCAAAGAGCGGCACTGCGACGCGGGCACCCAGCATGTGGAGATCGCTCCCTTCCCCCAGGGCCTCGACAACGCCGGCAACTTCGACACCGGGAAAGACCGGAAGTGGCGGGGTGACCGCGTAACGGCCGGCGCGCATCAGCGCCTCGAAGAAGTTCACGCCGGCAACATGGACCTTCACCAGAACTTCGCCGGGAGCCGGCCTTGGTGTTTCCACCTCGACAACTTCGAGCACCTCCGGCCCGCCGAAACGCTTGTATTGAACAGCTCGCATCGCAACCTCACCTTAAAATGATGTGAGGCTGGCTTTAGCAGCAAGCCTCGCCGCCGAGATACACACCCTTTCGTGCCCTACCCACCAGGAAGTGACCATGCCGGAGCCGATCAAGAAACTGCCGAAACTACCTGTCGAACGCGCCTTGAAGGTCATCTCGGGGCGCTGGAAGCCGGTGATCCTCTGTTACCTGTTTTCAGGGCCGAAGCGGCTTTCGCAATTGAAGCGCATGATGCCTGACATCACCCAGAAGGTGCTGATCCAGCAATTGCGGGAAATGGAGGAGCATGGGCTGGTCGACCGGCAGATCTTCCCCGACGTTCCGATTCGCGTCGAATACAATGCAACCGAACTCGGGCTGGGCCTGGAGCCGATTCTGCTCGCTCTTTGCCGATGGGGTCAGCGCCACGCCGAAGAACGCGACGAAGCCGTCGAGATCGCCGACTGTATCGTCAGGCCTCGCCACGACCAGACGATCGCAGCTTGAGCAGGCCGTATTTCAGGCTGTGCGCAGCCTGACCGATAGCGAAATCACGGCCGTTCGCCGGCGGCGAGACGACGCTCGATGTCTTCTGATTCAAGCAAATACCCGGCGAGAACGGTTTTGCCGGGTATTTGCGCCGGAATTGTCAAGGTCGTGCCAAGAAGGCGTCTGTCTTTCGTAGGGATACTGGAATAAGTCAGCCTTAACCTACGGGCATGCACAGAAACAAGGAACCAGCCCGCTCACACACGACGTCGATCTCCGGCGCAAGCATATCGGATGATCTCTTCAGATCGCGCAACTTGATCGATACGGGCTGGCGTTGCAATGCTGGTCCGGGCTTGGATCACTTGCCGATCCAAGTCCGGAGGTTTCTTTCCACGGTGTGGGACTCCGACATCGCCCGCCGGCTCTCAGTTCAAAGAAGTATATAGGATCAATTATTCCCAATACTTCAATTGAACACCCTTGTTGTTATAGACAACATGCATATACGAGTTATTGTTCGCATTGTGCCTCGTACATATCGGATAGATATAAACGGTCGCGCCCTTGTGCTCTCGTGACGACTCTTGCCCTGTGATCACATGTCCGCCAATGAGAACACCGTTGCATGGCCGAGTGTGATCGTTACTGAACCAGTTATGAGAGGTGCAATAGTGAGCCGTCGCTTTGCATTTCTCCTCCCACAAAGCGATCCACGACAATCCGTCCACCTTCGGATCATGCGTGCTACCTCTGACATTGGCAAAATCAGCGTTGTCTGCCCAAGTGACGGTTCCAACATAGGTGGAGCGCACAAGCTCCTGGATCTCGGCGAGCTCGGCGGTCCTGTCGGTGGGAGGTTCTGCCACTATCGGCCTGCCATACATGCGCTTGAAGTCGTCGAGATTGTCCAGCGTAACGACAGGGGCTGTCCCGAGCTCGACGACACGGCCGACGCCGGCCTCTATGGCGGCATCAACCAGTATCTCATTGCAGCGGTGGGCTATATCCATCAACCGCTGATGAAGCGTTGTATTTTTCGCGACATAGTCGGCCCAAAGCTTGGTAACAGGTTGGTTTGTCCCGGCATCATTCGGTCTTGCATTAAACTCCACGCGTTGGTCGGGTAGCTGCCCCGGTGCGCTTTGCAGAAAGGCCGTGATCCGGAGCTGATCCTCCGTCCGGTCATCGTTCCCATGGATGGTGAGTTCGTCCTCATCGACGTTGTAATCATACTGAAAGCTAATTTGCGCCATGATCGGCACGCCATCGAAAGAACCCACCGATATTGGCTCGCTCTGAACTTCCCTCGGGCCACCGCTGAGATCCAGGCTGACTGCGACAGTTTGCTCTCTTATTTTCAACTGCACGCTGTAATCATTAAGTAGCGTCGTCAGTGGCAATTCCACCTCGAGAGAGCGCGGCGGCTGGTTTATAGCGATCATTTCAGTAGCCTCCGCGGGAGTTGTTCGTCTCGCCAGAGCGATTGGTGACATCAAGCTTGATGTTTTCAGGTAGCATCATGAACTTACCCTCTAAGTGTGTGTTGAGACCTTTGGCCATCGCCAACACTTAAATTCTACCTATTGTCATCTCGGCTTACCTTTGCGCGGGTACCTGAATTCTTTGCGACTGACATTTTTTACGGGACGCCACTGGCGTACGACTTCGCACCATTCGAAGTGAGGGATGCGGAACATTGGCGAAGGGAGAGAGTGGGTGAACCTGGCGTCATTTCCCCGCAAGGCAAAACAGGTCCGGCAATAACGCATTCAAGCCCGCTCTTAGGCTTTGCGCGAAACCTAAGGTTTCAAGAAAATTTTCTTCGCCAGAGGCACGTGCCCTATAACGCCGGCTCATAGAATATGGGATAGTGGAGAGTGCCTCTCTGGCTCAAACATAATGCTCCCAACCACAGTCTCATTTTTTCAATATGCAATTTTGAAATAGATTCGAAGGTGCTTTTTGCTTTCAAAACGCGCGTCAATGCGACATTTCCCGTAGCGACGCGACATCACCTTCGATCATCGGAAGCAGGCATCTTCATTTGGCGTTTCACAGCAAATTCAACCACTTGGACAATTGCGGAAGGACACTGTGACCGACATTGGTCAATTGCTCGGCTGCCCCCTGTTTGCCGGCGTAGCCCGCGAAAGCGTCGTGCTCGACGCCCGCGATTTGCGGACCCGCTTCTATGCGCCGGGCCAGATCGTGTTCAACCAGGACGATACGAGCGGCGATGTCTATTTTCTGCGCTCCGGATTGCTGTTGGCTCTCTATCTCGATCAGGATGGCAGGGAGCTTATCTTCACGCGGCTGAACACTCATGACTATTTCGGAGAACTGTCAGCCATTGATGGCGGTAAGCGTTCCCTTTCGGTCTATTCAAAAACCGATTCCTGCCTGATCATCATGAAACGACAGGCATTTCTGGATCTGCTCGAGACGATACCCCTAGTGCGACAGCGGATCATGATTGACATGGCCGAGCGGATCCGCAGGTTGACCAGGCACAGCTACCAACTGACCAGCCAAAGCGTGGATAAGCGTCTGAAGGCCTATCTGGCGCGGATGGCGCTGGAAAGCGGCGCATTCAAGCCGAATGGGCAGCTGGCAAAATTTCCGACCCATGCCGAAATCGCCGGGTCCATCGGCGCCAGTCGCGAAGAGGTCAGCCGCTCCATCTCCGCCTTGAAGCGAACCGGGATTCTGGAGGCCGGGCGGCAGAAGCTGACGATCCTTCAGCCGAACGCCTTGCTCAGCGAACAGTGACAGGCGCACCGCGACCGGATCGCCCTACTTTGTCTTTATCAGCCAGTTCACCGCGATATTGACGGCCCGCGTTTCCGTCTTGCTGACGCGCACGTCACCCTCCGGATAAATAGTGTCGGTATGCGACAACGGGTCAGTCGCGGCCACTTCGAAATTCACCGGTGGTGTTTCTTGCGGCGTAACGGACATAGCAGTCATATTCAACTTATGCTTGTGATCCTGCAACGCATCCTTCTGGGTCGAGCCGACGCCCTGCGGATTGACGGCCGTACCGGGTGGCGGCGTGCGGTCATCCTTGTCCAACGACTTCTTCAGATCCACGCCACGCAGAAAATAGCCGCGGTAGTCGGGCAGCTTGAATTTGTCGTTTCCATCCGCGCCGTAAAGATCGCCGATCACCCGAAAAAGTTCCGGATATTCGGTCCTCAGCAGGCTGGACCCGTCACAGATCATCCACGGCATATAGCGCAGATCCGTCATGGCCGATGTCAGCGTTTGTGTCTGCTGCAGGAGCTCGCCAGGAAATATAATGATCGCCCCGATGGGAACGCCATCGTGAACCCCAGGACGCGGGTGCGGGAAGAACTGGTGGCGCGGCTCCTGCCCGGGAAAATTTCCTGGAAAAACAGGCGGAATAAACGAAGGTGGCAGCATTCGTCGCTCCTGCGATCATTTGAAGGGATTGTCATTCAACAGCGCGACCATTGCGGTCGGAACGGTGATCGACCAACTGTCCTGGATGGTTTTGGACGGCTCGTCCGGCTGCTCCAGCAGAAGATCGACCGCGCTCGTATCCGCAGTCATGCACGGGGTCAGGTCTTCTGCGCAGGGCCAGATCTGACCTGTCCGGAATGCGAGCAGCACCATCCTTGCCGCCTCGGGTTTGACCGACAGCAACAAATGCGCCCGTTTGGCGCGCAGCAAGTCCCGCAGATAGCGACTGGGCGAAAACAGCGAGATCAACGCGGTCTGTCCGTCGCTGAGATAGGGGTCCGTAGCAGGGTCCTGGATCAGCTCGATCGCCATTCCATCCCAGTCGAACGCGTGGCGCAGGAACTGAAAATAACGCGGTTCGAAATTGATGGATGCGGCCTTGCCCGCGGCATCCGTTGATCTCGCAAGCGTTGTGCGGGCAAACAATGCGATGGCCGCCTGAACGATCTGCTCCTGGACGATCTGCGTCAGAAGCTTGGGATTGTCGGCCTCCAGCGCCTTCTTCTGCTCCGTCAGGGCGGCGTGATAGTTTGCCATCGCCACCTGGTAGGCAGCCTGGATTCTCTGGTAGGTCGCCATTTGCCAATTGGCCAGCGTCGCGGCGCTGCGCGCGCACTGAACCTCTATGCTCGTTGCATAGTAACTATCGAATTCCGTTGCCCCTTCCGCGGGAGAGGTGTCGGGAGCCGGCGCGTCGCCCTGCCCGGACCCGGCCTCTTTGCCGGAAGCCATGCTCGCTGCGGAAGATGTCTTCGGCGGCGCACTGCACAGGATCGATGCCCGTAGCCGGTCGGCATATTGCGCGGAGGCCACGGTCAGATCCCCCTTGAAAGTTGTGATCGTGCCGGTCTGATCCGCCGTCAGGATGACGCCGCTCATCGTCACCTGCGCCGTGGGATTGGCGATGAAACTGCTGATGCTGACGGTCGCCGTGACGGGCTTATAACCGTCAGGCACGTCCAGTTCCGCGTCCGACAACGGATTTCGGGACTTAAAGCCATTGCTGATCACGCGAAGAGCCGGCGGCGGCGGCCCGTCCGGGGCAATGCCATAGGCCTGGAAGGCATCGAGATAATAGACCGACGCCGGCGGCGAGCCGGACTTGACCGGTTCCGGCGACAGGCTGGCATAGGACGTTATGCCCATGGAGGCCGGAGACGGCGGCGCGACAAGCCTGAGGTCATGATACTGCGAAATCGCGTCGGCCAGATGCGCGCCGGGATCATCGACGAACATCTCAAACACCAGCCTGTCCTGACTGGCCCGGGTCTGGAGATCGTATGCTCGGTTCACCCAGCAAAACACCGCCTGAAGATTGCCGTTGTTGCCGGAGTTGGACAGGGTTCGCGTTTGCGTGGTTTCCAGTTCTTCGAATACGCGGCTGCTGCGGCGCAATACCGATTCACGGCGCAAAGCCTTGACCGAACGGTCAATGACATCCCGCGCAAATTTCGAAATATCCTGCAGGTAACCGCCGGCCGGTTGATCCTGCACCCACCAGCTGCCGGTGACCTTCATGGAATTGGCGTCCGGTTGCCCGTAGTCGGTTTTATAATCGTTGATCGTCGTGGTCGAAACACGGTCCGACAGCGTCTTTTGCACCTGATTGATCAGGTCGGCAGTCGTGGTATCCCGTCCGAAATTGCTGGTGCTGTCACTCAATGTCTGGTCGTCTTCGACCGTTTCCGTACGCCGCAAATTGCGGCGTACTTCCTGCCGGGTTTCTCCCGCGATCACGGTTTCAATGCGCTCGATATCTCCGAGCGCATAGCCGCCCGGTCGGTAGTGCACGGTGCGGATGGCGCCGACGGCATAGGGCTGAACGGCAGGAGGATCGGCCGGAGCCGGAGGCGGATCGACAGGGAAAATATCATCGGGCAGGATCATCACCGCGTTGAGCACGCGCGAAAGCGCCGCGTCTGACGGTATTGGCGCGGGATCTTCATCCACCTTCGGATGCGCCGCTTTAAAGGCCAGCACCCAGTTGATCAGATGCGTGACCTGCAACAGCCGGATCAAATCGGCAAACCAGGTATGATCATAGCCGAGCGTAATCATCAGGGCGATCGCCGAGTTCCATATATCGGTGAGCGTAGCCTGGGCCTCGGTCGACTGCAGCTCCTTGGCCAGTTTCTCCCAGCTGTCGAACGTCTCCGTCACCCAGTTGTCGAGCCCTGCATAGGTGCAGTCCTTGCTCAGCCGATGCGGAAAATGACGGAAGCTGGCGTATGGTTTCGCAAGCGGTTGCGTCGGCGTCACAAACGGATCGCTTGGGGTGCCGTTCGTCTCCGGCGAGATCGTGTCGTCAATAAAGGCAACAGCCGCCTCGCGCTTGGCTGCCGGATCGGTGCCTTTCAACTTCGCATAGAATGCGCTTGCGGCCGCGGCCGCAGGCACAGCCATGAACCGCTGATCGACGAGATTGGTCGCCACCTTTGGCCAGGGCTTGATATAGACGAAGGGGAAGAGTTCGCCGGCCTCCAGATGCGCGTCGGCGATCGCCATGCCTTCCGCGGGATCCGGGATAGGCAGCGGTCCAGGCACCGGCAGATCATCATCCGGCGGAGGAACAGGCGGCGAAGGCGGGACCGGCCGCGTGCTGCCAAAGCAGATCATGAAACCGATATAGTTCCAGTAGTAGATGTCATCGGCCTCTTCGATTTCCACCCGGCCCATGATCTGCTGCGAATATTGCACGTCGAGCCCGGTGCGCCAGCGCAACCAGCCATGAACCTTGCGGCCACCCGAAAACGCGACGCGGAACGGGGTCTCGTGATCGAAGCGTAAGCCTTCGACAACATATGTCTCGAGCGGTAAAACCGCCCGGAAGATCTCGGCCGCGACATTCTGCACAGAGTGGCGACCCGCATCCTCATAGGAGATGCGGAAACGGATCACGATTTCTTCGTTCTGGTCCTTATGCGGGATGTCGCGCCATTCCTGGATCTCAGTGTGGCCGGTCATGATGACATCCCTCAACTGTCTATGGTTTCAAGACCCTTGATGATCTGGGCGAACCAGTCGGTGTCGGAATCCCCGGAGAGGGTCTGGATCCACTGATTATTCTCAAAGCCACCCTGGGCAATCTCGCGGATCGCCGGGTTTGCCAAATCCAGCTCATCATCCGGCGGCGCCATGGGAAATGTCTGGGCAATTTTCGCGTAATCGCGAGCTCCCCACTCCTGTTTAAGAATTTTTTCGACGGCCTGGTCACGTTGCTTAAAGCAGACGCCGATATAGTCGGCGACAAGCTTAAGCTGGTTATCCGCCACCTGAATGTACATCGCGGCATAGCCTTTGATAGTGCCCTTGCGGGTGGGTATATTCACACCCCAACGCTGCAAATAGGCAAGCGCATGGATCACCTCGTCATCGTCCCCGACTCCTTCGGTGACGACCTCGTCGTGGGTCGCGAAACTGATTTGTCGCCCACATTCCTCGGTGAATTCCTTTTGGCATTCCGAGTAAACATCGGCGTCCTTATCCCAGTCGCCGCCCTCGAATTCCCCACCCGGCAAGGCGAACTTTGCCGCGCCTTTCAAGGGTTGGCCACCCGGTATGATCGCGCCCCCCTTGCCGGAGAAGAAGTACCCCTTGGCTCTTTTCTGGAAGCAGATGAACCGAACGCTTTGCTGCGCCGTACGGGAAAATACGATGGTATAGACAAAATGCAGATCAGGCATGGGACTATCCTTTCTATCCGTTTCAGATGCGGATCGGATCAGGCCGATTCCGCACGATATGAGACAAAGGTGAGTGGCGTGGCCCGCGGTCCGGGCGTGCCGCCGCGAAGCTGAACCTTGAGGGCATGCAGCCCGCTCAGAGCAAAGGGCGTACCGCAGGCGTCAGTGACCCGGCCGCGCAATTCGACGCGGCAGTCGATCTGAAACTTCAAGCGATCCGGCATGAACACGGCCCACGACCCTGCACGGTCGAGCGGCAATTCAGCGATCGGCCGGCTGTTCCGGCAGATGCAGAGCGACAGATCGGGGCGAGGCGTGCCTTGGCTCAGAAGGAGCCCCGATTTCAATCCGTAACCGTGCGGACCGTCTATCCTGGTTCCCGTGTCAGGGTTACCATGGCCCGGCTGGAGCGGGCATTCGTTGCCGTAACTGTCACGGATCAGGAATGCCGGTTCCCAGCCGATGCAGAGAGGGTGATGCCACCCATAACGGCACCGTTCGATCGCCGCCCACAGGACCGGCATGGTGCCGGGCAGCATCCCTGATACATCCCAGAAGACACCCACGCGGCTGACATGCGGATTGAGAGAGCCATTCTCGTAGGTCAACCAGGTTTGCATGGCGGCTACGACGACGGTTCGCTCTGCTCATCGTCGATGAATTTCGTGTTCTCCGGAATATCCAGCACGAAAATATAGCCGATGTCCGAAAGGTGGATTCCCGTGTCCAGATGGAAGCGCACCCGCATCATCTTTCCCGAGGTCTGCACATCGATCTTGACGTTGCCTTTCACATGGAACTTCTCGGCGAGTTCAGGCTTTTCAGGAGCCGGGATCTCCGTCCAATCGGTGTTCGAGAAAAGATATTTTTGGATCGTCGAGCTGGCCTTGGTGTCCAGGTTGGTTATCGTCAGGGCAAAGCTTTTTGCGCCGAGACTGACCGCGCCGGTCTTTTTGTCCTGGACGGCAGGATAGGTTGCCGTGATGGTGACCCTGTCCTTGTCGGTTCCGGCAATACCGCCCGAGGTCCAGCTTTTTGTGATCGTTGCGTGAAGCTTGGAGCGATCACGATCGTCGCCGGCGGCACTGTCGCCGGTACCGCCAATTGCGTTGTCGGAGCTACCTCCGGCCGCAGCAGCGGCATCGGAATCTTCCGTGCCGTCGTCCACGATCGGGGAATCGGAGTCGGTCGGGTCGTCGGTATTATCAGGCTTCGTGGCGGCCAAAGCAGATTTCGCCCCAGAAAGCCTCAGGCTGGTTTCCGTTTTCATGGCTATGACTGTCCTCTTGTTCATGAAAGGGAAACCGGGATACCCGCTGACTGCTGGTCTGGTATCCCGGATCAATGGTCATCTCGCCGAGATGACGGGCGCTTACTGGTTGATGTTTTCCAGGTGGAATTCGAAGGGCGACGAGTTTGGGCCTGGGCCGCCGCCGGTCATGACGATGTCGGCGCTGGTGATCCCGAAGAGATTGATCTCGGTGTTCACCTGGCTGATGATCGCGGAATCGATGACCTGGCCTTCGCTCACCTGGCTGACGACGCCGATATAGATGCGCGGCTGGAACTGGAAGACCGCCTTCTGGCCGGGAGCCATGTTGGTCTTGGTCGCCAGCAGTTTGCCATCCTTGAAGATGCACGCGCTGATCGCGCCCTGCTTCAGCTGATTGCGCACCTCGACTTCGTTCGGAGAGGTAGCGCCGTTCTTCGACAGTGCCAGCACGTCGCCGGAGTTGTCCAGGGTCATGTCGAAAGCCTGGCCGTCATAGGCCGTCAGCTGCGGAGTGTAGTTGCCCCAGCTATCCTTGGCCGAAACCTGGAATTGAAGCGGAAAAATGAACGGATGCGTGTCGAGGCGCCCGCAGTTTTTGATCACCTTCCAGGCGACGGCGATTTCCCCAAAGGATTCCGCGACGTTCTGCTGGAAAATGAGAATGCTGGAATTGTTCGTGTCGCCCGAACCGTTCCTGAAATTGAGCCTGATGTTCTCGGTTACCATTGTCGATATATCCTCTCGTGTTTCGATGAAGCGCGTGGCCCTCGCCAGCAATTGGACACTAGCCGGCATCGTTGCGGCGTGCCTTTGAGCCCGTACCTAAATTCTTTGCGCCTGACATTTTTTGCGAAACTCCATCGGCCCCTGGTTGTAGAGCCTGCGAAACGCAGTCGAAAAATTGTTCGGATCGCCATAGCCGACAGTCAGCGCAATATTCAGAATGCTCTCTGAACCATCACGCAGAAGTTGCGCCGCGACTTCACAGCGACGCTGGCGCAGCCACGTCATCGGCCCAACGCCAAATGCCTGGTTGAACGCCCTGTTCAATGTGTTGCGATTGGTCCCAAGGGTGGCCGCCAGTTCATCGACTGTCACGGGATTGGCGAGGTTGGCGTCCAGCGAGCTGCATGCCGCTCGCACCATAGGATCGCCGCCGATCCCCGCGGAGGCTGTCGCCTCGTGGATGGCCGTTAAACTGATAAAAAGGCGTCGTTGAATTTCCGGAGGGCTGAAGGGGTACGTGATATAGTCGACGAACCCGCACGCAAACAACCGGTCGATGTCAGGCAGATCGCGCCCAACGATCGCAATGGCGGGCGAGGCAGCCGGGGTGTGGCCGAACAGGTCGAGTGAGAGGCCATCGCCAACATCGACAAGGCTTACGGCACCTACGCTCGGCGTACCGCCTCCATCGTAAACAATGCGGTCAGCGTGTTCCGTCTCTTCGAGAATCTGGCGCAGTTCCCGGGCCTTGCTTTCTGTAAAGCCCAGGAACAGGAAACGGCGCGGAATGTTCAATTCGATAAGGGGGCTGGCATGCTCCTGCAGCCAGGGCATGCCGAGGCCAGGCGAAGCCGGGCGGATGTCGCGTATGACGTGCTCAAACATGGTGAGATCCGATGAAGTTTGGATGCCGCGTCGGCATCGGTTGACTTCATCAGCAAATCGGGATCAGCCGTTCCGCTCTGTGCGGCGCCTCACACAAAGCGTCCCAGATGCGCTTTTCCCGCGATTTTTGAATATAGGCTCCGCAACTTCAGTTATCGGATCAAAGATATCGTGCGGAAAATTTCAGCTCGCGCTCACGGTTACGGATGCGTAACCTGGGGCGTCGGTCCAGCCAGTTTCAAACCATTGCAGAAACTGCGACCGGACTCTCTCGGGCATTGATTTGCGCGATCGCATCCGAAAGCATCGTCAGTCGGAGACGGTTCAATTCATCATGGGGCGCGAGGTGTGAAATTGCCCTTCTCGCGCGCATCTCCCATAATATCGCCGACTGCTTACCCGCGGTTTGCGCAGCCAGACGATAGAAGTGAATTGCCTTGTCCAGGCGTCCGGCGCGCTCGTGCACGAAGCCTACCAGCCTCTGGCGTTCCGCTCGCCACACGCCTTCCGAAGTGCCGGGCGAGCCTGTCAACGCCTCGTTGATGCACTCCTGCGCGCGTCGATCATCGCCGTTCATGGCACAGGCAGCCGCCAACTTTGCCGACCAATAGGGAATGCCGATGCCGACGCCCATGAGTTTCTGGAGCGCAAGCGCCTGTTCCATCTTTGATTGGCTGAACGGATTGCCTGTGGCTTCGAACTCAGCAATTGCCTGCCACATCCGGCCTGTCGCCGACCAGAACGCGGCACCCTGCCTATCGGCAAGCGCGATGCCTCTTTCCATGCGGGCCAATGCCAGATCGAAATCGCCGAGATAGCTTAATGCGACCCCGCCCCAGATATCGATGAACGGCAGCATGAGGGGAATGTCGAGCACGGACTGATGTGCATCCGCCTCGATAACAAGGTCGCGTGCCCGCGAGAACTGTCCGGTAATGGCTGCCGAGTGAGGCGAGAATGCATGCGCGGTCGCCAAAAGGTCCATCCCGTACTTGGCCGCCAGAGGTGCGTGAAGCTCGAGTTCATAGTGTGTCTTGATCTTGTCCAACGTCGCAAGTTGCGCATGAAACTGCCCGGAATAAAATTGAATCCCGTTTCTGGTTCCCAGTACGGAGAGCGTATGCTCCGCGAGCCTTTCTCTTTCCGGCAGCCGATGAAGCACGGCCTCCATTCTCGATACGGTCATGGCCGCATCCCTCGTATGACCGATCAGAACCTGGTATGTGAATATACCCCAGAAAATGGATAGGCTGTCACCGTCAACCCGATTGATCTTTTCGAGGTGCGACAGGCTTTTCACATAGGTTCCCAGCACGTCTTGATCGGTGAAGCCCCGCGTCTGCATCAGGTTTGCAGCCAGATCGACAAGCAGGTTCGCCTGCTGATGCTCGACATCCAGGCCGTTTCGGGCAGCAAGCGCGAGCAGATTCACAGCGTGGCGGAGCTGGCTCTCGCCTTCGTCAAAGGCGCCGAGGGCCGTCGTGTACCTGCCGATCTTATGCCTATAGTCCGCCGCGAGAGAATGATCTCCTGCAGCCTCATGATGATAGGCGATTTCCGCCATGACCTTGTCGCCGACATGGGGATTGCTCTGCGTATGAACCCAGGCAACCCGCTTGTGAAGACTTTCTCGCCGCTTGCGCAGCAGAGTGCTGTAGGCCGCGTCTCGGATCAGATCGTGCCGAAAGCTCAAGGCAGAGGTATTCTCCCGCCGGAAAATCTCCGCCTTGCAGAGGCGCTCGATGTCGGAGTTCAAATCCTGATGAGAGAGGCCTGAGACCTGCGCAAGCATCGTCTCGTCAAAATAGCGCCCGACGACCGAAGCGCATTGGGCGACACGTCGCGCCGGTCCCGTGCTGTCGATCCACGCGACCAGTGCTCCGACGAGCGTTTCAGGTACGGTCTCATGGCCAGATATGCGTCCTTCGTTAAGTTCGCGAAGGAGATGCTCAAGGAAAAGGGGCACGCCTTCGGATTTACCGACGATTTCCTCCGCCAAAGCGGATGTGACACCTTCTCCACAGCAATTGACGACGGCCTCATGGCATTCGACAGCGCTCAGCTCTCCGATGGTCAGCACCGCGCTCTGGAGTTCTCCAGGGCCGTCCATGAACTCGGGTCGGGCGCTGGCGAGCCACTGGATGGGGCAGTCGTCCAGGTCCGTCAGCAGCCTGGCAATCAATTGAAGCGTGCTATGATCCAGCCACTGCAGATCTTCGATGACGATCTGTATCGGACCGGCTTGAGCAATCCTGAGAAAGGAGGCCGATAGGGCATCGAATGTCCCCTGGCGAATGGCGCCGGGCGCCTCTCTCAAATGCAATCCCACAGCGGTTTCGGGCTGGCAAAGCGCACGCAAATAATCGGCATCATCAGTTCCGAGAGAGACCCGGTCGTCAAGCTTCAGCCACTCCACGACAGGATAGAGTGCCGTATTGCTTTGCCGCTCGGCCGCCTGCAGCACGATGCTCTTCTGCTCGGCCGGGCAACGCAGGCCATGCTCCCGCAATATACGGCTCTTGCCGATCCCCGGCCGGCCGGAAAGAATACAAAGCGGACTGGCGCGACCGGTTTGCAAGACTGCTTCCCATGCCAGCGCCAGCCTCGATAGTTCCGCGTCCCGGCCGAAAAATGGAAAGCCATCGCCTCCCATTCGCTTTGTATCTTCGAGATCGAGACACCAGACGGGCTCCGGCTTCGAAAAACCCTTGAGGGACATATTCCCGACGAAGCGGACCTCCGTTTCCCGCCGCAGGAGCCGACGTGTCAGATCGGAGATATAGATCGATCCGGAATCGGCCGATGCCTGCAGGCGAGCGGCAAGAACCCCGCTCGCTCCAGTGATCTTGGAATTGGTGCCGTCGAACTCGGCGACGACAAGCCCGGTCGCCACACCCACCCGCACCGAAAGCCGATAGTCTGCCCCGCGTATCTCGCCGGCTTTTCTGACGATGTGCTTCGCCGCTTGAACAGCGCGATCGGCCGCATCCTTGTAGGCGATGGGAACGCCGAAATGAGCGACGATCCCATCGGCAAGATATTCCGCGACAATGCCGCCCGACGCCTCAACCCCCTCTTTTGCAAGAGTGTAATATCGCTGGAGCAGATCTCGCAGATCCTCCGGGTCGAAACGCAGGGCAAGCCCTGTGTAGTCGACAATATCCGCAAAAAGGACGGTGACCTGACGACGTTCTCGCAGGTCGTGGTCCATCGTTAGATGCGGTATCTCCTCGGGCGACAACATGGCCCTCATTCTCTCATGTTTGCTGCCAATTGAAGTCGAAATTCTTCTGGGCGGCAGCGACGGCTTTGACACGTGCTGAATCAAAGGGGTTGCTGAGCGTCCAGTCGGTCCAGCAACGGAACGCTCCGGGCAGACCGTTCTCTTCAGGCTGCGCGCTGAAGGGAGGCGATATAAACCGCCCCGCCGGCAACCCGACGCCATTGGTTGCGAAAACATCAAGCTGCGTCGCGACAGGAACGGCGAATGCCGACCCGACCGAGAAATCGAAAGCCATCGCCTGCCAGGCGCCCTTCCCGCGCGGGGTCAGGATCGGCGTATCCAACAAGGCGCGGACAAGTCCGATATTGCCGAGTTCGACGAGCCGGGAAATCGGCGCATAATCGAAATACCGCATCGTCCAGACCGGGGCGTTCTCTTCGCTCGTGGTGCTGTATGTCGATCCATCCAGCGTGTTCTTTGCCAGGCGCTTGGCAAGCCCGTAAAAGAGCCGGCCCGAATAGGTGGCCATGCTATTGTCGAGAAACAATGCCGGCAGGAAGCTGAAGACCGTGCCGTCACCGCCTGCGATCTCCACGCAATTGATGGCAACGATGTTCTCGAGATATGTCTTGAACCCGAGGATCTGCGGCAGGAAGCTCGCCCGCACATTCGTCTGCCTGTTGAACAGGAATGTTACCGGATGCGTGTTTGCAGGCGTCACGGATTGCCTCGACAGCACCAGACCTTGCGGCAGCATCTGCTTCACCTGCTCCTCAGGCAGAGCGTGAAAACTGAAAATACCTTCCATCGAACCGCGTAGAAAGGCTGGCGTGAGGGGCCAATCCGCATGGGGAGCCATGACTGAAGACAACACAGCTGGCGTCGGCAGTGCATCCAGTATCAGATCGAACTCGCCGTAGATCGGCTCCAACGAACCCGTAAATACCCTGGCGGCGGCAAGACCGGAGATCGTCGCGGCCTCGACGCAGCCTGCGTTGATGCCGCAACGCGTCCAGTCACCCGCCAGCACGAGGTTGGTGAATCCCGATTCATCCGGCGCCAGCCGATAGTTCACGGAACCGGGCACCGAGAGAACATATCGCTCCGAGCCGTAGAAATTCTGACGGAAATACTGATTGTCGAAGCGTTCGGCTTCGGATTGGCCTTTGAGAGAAACGAGCAGGTTTCTGTCGAACTTGCCCACCGCGTTGCGGGTGTCGGGCCAGATCGCCGTCAGGTAATCATCAGCCCATTTCCCGGCCTGCTCCTGCATCGACGGCGCCGGTACGTCGGCATTTCTCGAAGGCGAACAAAAATAGGCGATCGATTGGGGAGCCGGATCCGGCCAGGTCTCACGGACCAGCAGATGGCTCATATCGGCCCAGGTATCGAGCGGCTCGGCAAAGCCAGTCATGACCGTCTGCAACGTGTTGGGATCGAAAGGGCTATACGGATTGTGGGCCTTGACCAAGCCTGGCCAGCCGGTCTGAGACGTGGGCTTGTTGAGCCAGAATTGCACGGCGCAGGTCGCGACAGTCTCGACTTTCTGAAGCATCTGCTTCCAGCAAGGGGATGCATCGGCGAGTTCGCCCGTCATAGGGGGAAGCGAAGCCAGCGATGCGCCAAGAATGACGTCATCGAAATCAACGCCTTGGTGGAGGCTCTTCGGAACACCAACGGGCACGGCCGTTTTTTCCGATTCAAAATCTATTCCGCTCTCGCGCAGCTTCTCGCCATCGACCAACTGCGACCAATCCGGTTCCGAAGGCCAGCAGGGCAGACCGGCGACGTCGAAAAGCGGTTCATAGGAACCGGACACGATCTGTGCCTGTTCAACGAGGTCGATCCGGGCGACGGCGTCGCGTGATGCCGACAGAGCAAGATTGGTGATGGCATTAAAGAAGCAGAACTTCACGCCACGCTGCTTGAGGACTTGATAGTATGGAGCGAATATGGTGTCGCCCATACCCGCCTGCATCTTGAAAAACAGGGCCTGTTTGTAGGTAAAGGCCAGGCGCAACAGTCCGCGCATCGCGGTGCCGGCGCCTACTCCGCGGTCCGTGCATATGCCGCCCGGATATCCGAAAACATAGTCGTAGCAACTGCGGAATACCGACGATGCCACGGCCTGCTGAGATGCATGGTGCTTCAGAAGCCATGCCGAGCATTCCATGCCATCGATGGAATCGAAGCCGCGCATGAAGACCTGATCGGCCACCATTCCCATGGCAAAAGCCGCCCCAAGGTCCAGGATGAAATAGACCCGGCGTGCCGTATCATCATTGATCCACTCCCCCGGCTTGATACCCTCAAGCCAGATCCGGATGCCTTCGAGAATCTCCTTCAGCTCATTGCCATTCTGCCCCGTGTGCAAGCGGGCATCGGCCGGCATCGCCTGGGCATAGGCCAAGAGCTGATGAAACGGAGACTGATAGCCGCCAGCGCCCGTCACCTGGCGCGGCAATGGTAAGGCATCTCCAACCTTCTCGATTTGACCCGTCAGGAATTTGGCCACCATCTTGAAATAATCGAAAGGCTGCGGCAGCACCCCTCCCGAGCCGGGAACCAGCTTGTTGCCGGGAAACTCGATATACCAGGGTCGCCACTTCTCTTTGGGGTCTCCCACCGCCTCTTCGCCGAGGATGAATGCGTTGAGTGGCTTTAGCGCTTTCTCCAAGGTCCCAAGCGGATCTTCCGGGGACCTGAGTTTCATTGCGACAAGCTCATCGTAACAGGAGCGCATCAGACGGAAGGCATTGTCGTAGAATCCTGCCCAGATGTGCAGGCCATGCTCTTCTATTCGATTGGCTATCTCGCGATTGCGTCCGCTGGCGCATTTGCCGCCAAGCCGCCATCCGCGCTGGTAGACCGTTATGTCATATTTCGTCTGCCAGCCAGGTTGCTCCGTCAACGCATAGGCAGCCGTGATGGAGGCCACGCCGCCTCCGATGATTGCGATCTTTCTTTTTGCCTGCGACATCATGAACGTAAGCTCTCCCTTCGACGCTTCAGCGCGATCTGAACAACTATGATTGCATCCCTTCTCAGAACGAGGACATCGGCGAGTGAGGGGCTAATGGCGATTAGATTGAGTGGACTGCGACCGAATTCACGGCTCATCCATTGGCATCAGAATGGTCTCGGGCGTAATTTCCCGATGGTTCGAGGCAACGAAATGTAGAGGAGCCGAGGCGATTGCGCCTTCATGAATGGTCTTCTCATCCGTGTCAGGCCTGTCTTTTTGATTTGCAGTAAAAATACAATCTTAGATAGTAATTTTCCTGGCAATACATGCGGTAAGCCTGGCATTCGCCATCCCCATATCGTCAGAAACTTGGCCGCGCCCATAGAAAACTGGCGCCCGCATTAAGCTATATGCTGCACGGGATTGCTAGAAAAATTCGCAGCCAATACATGCTTAAGTCGATAATTTTCGACAGCTTAAAAAGGACGACGGAATTTGAGGTCCGCAGATTGTGGCATTTGCCTGCTGAGCTGTCGGCATATGGCGAACCGCGCGCTCTAAAAGTTGCAAGCGCCATCGCCTTTCACCGGGAAGATCGCTCGTCATCCCAGGCTCGCGCGGCCCCTCTGGGACGGAGCGGCGACCATAACAGCGGTGATGGATCTACTTCTCAGCAACATCATCGTCCTGTTGTGCGGCAAAGTGGAAGAGCGCGTCGAACTCCTGACCCGGCCGCAGGACGTATTCGGTGATTCCGAGACCTGACGGATCAGAAGAGAGCCTCAGCAAACAACTCCTCATCATTGCCAGATGTCGGTCCGTGAGTAGCCGGAGCTGTCGCCACGCCAAAAACACTCGCATGCAGCTCGCGTTCGGCCGCCATCGTATAAATCTTCGCGATGCGCTCCGAAATGGCAGCCACCGGCGCTTCGAGCCCGACCAGATCCCTGATTGTGCAGTAATCGCGACCGGCCTCCTCCGTGCAGGATGCGAGCGTCTCACCGATTCCCGCCCGGAAATCCAGGCTGTTGACGACCTCGGCGACCTTGGAGGTCATATCCTCGCCACAGCGGCGAAGCTCCTTCACGTTGATGTCCATGGATGCGCCAGCTTCGGTAATGTGCAGGAGAGCAGCATCTATATGCGCACCGGAACCGGACGCATTATCCTGGTCATCGCTCTGCCGCCAGTCCTTCAAGCCAGCAGTCTGGCCCTCAAGCTTGCCCAACCCGATAAGGATTTTTTCCGCGTCTTCATCGAGAAGCGATGCGAACGAGCGCAGCTCTCCGGCGACCACGTTGATTGCCCGCCCCTCCTCGCCAAGCTTGCCGCAGCGCAGATTGGTGTTGAGCGCCATATATTGGATATCCCGACGCACGAGCTGAATGGTCAGAATGCTCGTGGTCAGCTCCTTGACCATCTCGCCCGTCTTCTCGCTGAGCCGACTTGCTCCGGCCGCGGCGACATCAATGCGATCGACGAGCGCCCGGGCGGCGGAAAGATCACCGCGCAGCGAATTGATCGGGCTGCGTCCGTCCTGCCCGCTCTGCGACATCATCGTTTGATAGAGGTCAAGCAGGGTGCCGATATCGTCCCTGAAGCTGCGGATGTTGTCGACGATTTTTGCGGTCTCACGGTTGAAACCGTCCGTTGTCTCGCTGAGCAGCTCGAAGACGAGGGTCGTCGTCAGAGCCGTGATGCGATTGCGATCAGTCGCGGAAAGATTGGGAGACGCCTGGGAGGCAAGATAGGCATCCGTGATCGAATAGACGGCCTGGCAATGCTCAACTCTTTGCCGTGTGATATCACCGATCTGCATCGCGGAGAGGGTGTGGGCGACCTTGTTCTGAATTCGGCGCGCAAGACCGGCAACGGTATCGGCCAATGTCGACAGACCGCGGCGCTGGGTCTGGATCTCCTGTGCATTCGATAAGAGACGCTGGACGATGGACGGTATGTCATCCAGATATTGTCCGAGCGAGCCGTCCTCGCTTGCCGCCGCCGATTTTATCCCGTTTTCAAGCACGCGGATCTGTGCCGAAAGTGCTTTGACCTCGCCGGTGGCGAACTCGATGCGTTCGACGATCTCGCTGGCAAAACTGGAGAAATCCGGAATTCTCGCACCCGCAATTTTCGCCGTCGCAGCAAAGGTTCTGAGGTAGCGCAGGGTTTCTTCCATGGAGAGGACCTGCGTCGCGAGAAGCCGCCCGGTTTGACCAATAGAGACCACGCACTCCTGACGACGAACTTCCGCGGGCGGCAGCTTGTTGAGCAGTTCGACTGTCTGAAGCAGCCGGGCGGTCGCTTCGGCTGCGTTTTCCTCCTTCAGCGAGCCGCCGATGTCTTCCAGCAGATTGACCAGCTTGGCCAGAACTTCGGTCACCGTGACGAGGACGGCGCCGCCGTCCAGAAAACGCTGCTCGATCTGCAACCGGGCGCCTTCCAACCGGCCGATGACATCATCCTCGGGAAGGGCAAATTGCCGGCTTGTCGCTGCATGCACCATAACTCTTTTGGACTCCGCCTAAGACCGCTTACCTCAAACTAAGGCGAACAAAGAAATACGGAGTTAACATGACGTGTGAAATGGATCGATCGACAACCTCGGCTTTCGAGCTGCTGGCGCTAAAGCTTTGGGCAAGACCCGGGGAGTAGACGTTACCTTGAGAGCACCATTGCCTTATGCAGGCCATCGGTGCCGCTTGCGATTTAGCTCGCAAACAAGCCGTCGAAGCTGATTGAACGAAGATGAACATTGCCGTCGACAAATATGCATGGTCGTCCTGCGAGCCTGCGGAGCTACAAGAAAGCCTGAGGGCAACCAACATATCGGTTTCCCTGAACCGGGGATCGGAAGCATCGAATTTTCACATCGACGTCACGCTCGCGATGATTCGGGAGATGACGGCTTGGAAGATATTTTCCGAAACGGGTTACGAAATCCGTTATCTGTTTCCCCACAGCGACCGCATAGAACTGCACTTCGTCGAGAGCGGCACATTTCAGGTTGAAACGGAGGATCAGGAGTTCACGGCAACGGCCGGAACGACGTTCATGTTGCTGTCTCACGGCCTCATAAGGCTCAGAGCCTCGCGCGACGCTCGCAAGATCGCACTTGCGATACCACGCGCGCTCTGCCTGCCGCTGATAGATATGACGGACGAAGATCCTGAGTTGTTCTTCGGACGTTTCGACAGGATGGCCGACATCGGCGACGAAGGTGTGCGAACGCTCCATCGAATGGCTGACCTCCTCCTGGATCCGGACGACCATCCCTTTGCCGGCTCACCGCTCGGCGCGTCCCTCTTCAAAGACGCGCTTGTTGCCATTTTCGTGCAGTCATGGCCAAGATCGGCCCCAAAGACGGCACTTCAGACGGCGCGCCCCCGCAATTTGAAGCGGGCACTGGATTGGATCCAGGCGCATTTGGGCGACGAGTTCACCGTGCTGGACATCGCAAGGAATGCGGGCCAAAGCGTCCGCGGCCTGCAGATGTCCTTTCAACAGAACCTGGGCATGAACCCCTTGAGCTACGTGCAAAGGTTGCGGCTGCAGCAAATCCATCATGATCTGCTTCACGGCAATGCAGACGAGAACATATCCGATATCGCTGCACGCTGGGGTTTCAGCCATATGGGATATTTTGCTGCGCGCTATCGCGCCCTCTACGGCGTCTCGCCGTCCTCAACACGGACCGGCCGTCACCGCTGAAGCTTTCCTGTGTATTTTATATCAGGAAAACGCAATGCTATCACGTTATCGCAGTTAATTGCAAAATCGCCCACCGGTTGAACCCGAGTTTAATACACCGTTAGCCATTTAACGATTTCGTGATCACAGCCAAGATTCACAATCATTGTGACGCGGCCCTTTCATCCGAAAGGCCATCCAAACATCCAAGCCGATAATCGTGAGCCGATCCGTGCGTAACAACGCGGACGCTTAGCGGGGTCACTATGCGCATCTTCGTAATAGACGACAGTCCTTCCGTTGTCGCCACGCTTCGCCGAGCGGTCGAAGCCATCAGCGGCAGCGAGGTCCTGTCGTTCTTGCACCCGAGCGATGCTCTCAAGCGGCTTGACGATCAAACGCCGGATCTCATTCTCGTGGATTACATGATGCCGGACATGAACGGCATCGAGATGATCGCCCATGTCCGTAAGAACGCACTTACGGCACATGTTCCCACCATTATGATCACGTCCCGCAAGGAGACTGACATCAAGCTGGCTGCGATGCAGGCAGGCGCCACCGAATTCCTCACCAAGCCGATCGACGAGACGGAGCTGACGATACGCGTTCGCAACATTCTCAGCATCGGCGAGGAACGGCTGGCACTCGCAGCCAAGGCGGCAAGCCTGCAGCGCGATTTCGACGCGGCGATGAAGACGGTTGAACGGCACGAGGAGGAAATCATCTGGCGCCTTTCCAAGGCGATCGCCGCCCGCCATGGCGAGACGGCAGACCATCTGGACCGGGTCGCCATCGTTGCGCGAATGATCGCCGAGGAACTCGGTGTGGGCGCACGCCAATCCCGCACGATCTTTCTTGGCAGCGCCTTGCACGATGTCGGCAAGATCGGCCTGCCGGACGCCATTCTCTCAAAGCCCGGGCCCTTGAGCGCCGAGGAGCGGCGCCAAATGCAGCGGCACGCCGAATTCGGCAGCGAGATATTGAACGACAGCTCAAGCGAATTGATCCAGACCGCCCAAAGGATTGCCGAAAGCCACCACGAGAAATGGGATGGGACAGGATATCCCAGGGGACTCTCAGGATCCTCCATCCCGCTTGAGGCCCGTATCGTCGCCATAGCCGACGTCTTCGACGCACTCTGCTCCAAGCGCTCCTACAAGCCCGCCTGGCCGATCGCGGAGGCGTTCGGCGAAATTGTCAACAGCAGCGGAACGCATTTCGATCCCGCCTGCGTCGCGGCCTTCTGCCGCCGCTGGGTGGATATAAAGGGTCTTTTCGAGTTGCAGCTGTCCGACGGCGATCCCGTGACGCCGCAGCTGACGTCGAAAATCGCGCCAACATTTCAACTATCCCGGGGTTCGGCATGAGCGGACAAATGGAAATACTGCATCTTCACGGTCCCCTGACCATCAAGACGATCACCAACGTGAGGGACATCATCCAGGTCTACCTTCAGGAATCGGCATCGCTTAGCCGGTCCCTGATCATCGACATAGATGGCAACGCGGACATCGATCTCACCCTGCCGCAACTGCTTCTTTCCGCCCGGCAAACGGCCGGTCGAGCCGGTGTGACGATCGCATTGAACAAGCCGGCAGACGGCAATTTTCTCGCCGTCCTGCAGCGGGCGGGTCTCCTCAGCGGAGATCGGCAACAAGACAGTTTCTGGCTAGAAGGAAAAGCAGCATGAGCGCAAATATTCTCACCGTCGATGATTCCGCCAGCATTCGGCTGACCACGCGCATTGCACTTACCGGCGCCGGATATTCGGTCACCGAAGCGGTTGATGGCGCCGACGGCCTCAACAAGCTGAAGGCGGGCAACTTCGATCTCATCGTCACCGATCTCAACATGCCCAACATGGATGGGCTGACCATGATCCGCGGCCTGCGGCAACTGCCGGCCTATATGGGAACGCCGGTGATCTTCCTGACCACCGAGTCGGACGGCGACCTGAAACAGCAGGCAAAGGCTGCCGGCGCGACAGGCTGGCTGACCAAGCCTTTCGAGCCCGATACCCTCGTCAAGATCGCGCGCAAGGTGCTGGGCAGATGAATGATCTCGATCCGATCGCCGTTTTCAGGACAGAGGCCGCCGAACAGCTGGAACTGATCGAGGCCGGACTTCTCGATCTGATGCGCGACTTGAGCGACAGGGCTCAGATTGATGCGGTTTTCAGGGGGCTTCACACCTTGAAAGGATCGGGCTCCATGTTCGGCTTCGATCAACTGGCCGCCTTCACCCATCATTGCGAAACGGCCTTCGACCGGGTTCGCAAGGGCGAGGCTGCGGCCACCAAGGAACTGGTGGCCGCCGTTCTCGACGCTCAGGGCCACATGCAGGCGCTGCTTGAACATCCGAACGGCGACTATGAGGCCATGAGCGCCGTTCTGTTGGAAAAGCTGCGCAATGCCGTTGGCACGACTGCCTCGCAAAATGCGCCCGCAGCGCCCGTTGTCACGACGCCGGTCGCAGCCGCCGTCAACCCCGGCGCGATCGCCGGCGGAGCCAAGGCATGGCAACTGAAATTCAGCCTGCCAGCCAATTCCATGGCCAATGGCACCAATCCACTCGGTCTTCTCGACGAATTGCGCGAGCTCGGGGAATGCCGGATCGAGGCTGATATCGGGGCCATTCCGCTGCTTCAGGACCTCGATCCTCGCGATCTCCACGTCGGTTGGACGGTTCATCTCACAACCGAAAAACCGCGCTCCGACATCGAAGACGTCTTCATCTTCGTGATGGACGAGATGACGATGGAGCTCAAGGAGCACTCGGCTCCGAAACCATCGAGCCCTCAGCCCGCCACCTTGAGCCCACAACAGGCGCCGGCGAGCGAGCCCTCCAAAGCCGCAATCCAGCCAACGGATGCAGGCAAAGCCCAGCCCGCCGACGCAAAGTCGCAAAAGCAGGCGGACAATGTCCGCATTCCCGCACTGCGTCTCGACGAAATGATGGATCGGGTCGGCGAACTTGTGATTGCCCAGTCGCGCCTCAGCCAGATGGCAAATTCGGCCGCCGATCTCGGTCTTCGCTCGGTCTCGGAAGAGATCGAGCGTCTGGCCGGCGAGCTGCGGGACACGATGATGGTCCTGCGCATGATGCCGGTCGCAAGCCTCTTCAGCCGCTTTCGCCGTCTTGTCCACGATCTCGCCCGCGAGACCGGCAAGGATATCGAACTTGTCACCGAGGGTGAAACCACGGAAGTCGACAAGACGGTCATCGACCGCCTCGCCGATCCGCTTGTTCATCTTGTTCGTAACTCCATCGATCATGGGCTGGAAGGCCCGGACGATCGTGCCGCGGCCGGCAAGCCTATGACCGGGCGGGTCATCCTCTCCGCACACCAGACCGGCAGCGAAGTGGTGATCTCCATCAGGGATGACGGTCGCGGCATCGATCGCCAAAAGGTGCGTGCGAAGGCCGAGGCCAACGGGCTTATCCAGCCCGGCGCCCAGCTTTCGGACAAGGACCTGCTGCAGCTCATCTTTCAGCCCGGCTTTTCCACGGCGGAGAAAGTCACCAACCTCTCAGGCCGCGGCGTCGGCATGGACGTGGTCAAGAAGACGATCGAGACGCTGCGCGGGTCGATCGATATTAACAGCGAATTCGGCAAGGGTTCCGACATCGCGTTGCGGATCCCGCTGACGCTCGCCATCATCGACGGGCTTCTCGTGCGGGTGGGCAACGGGCGTTACGTCATCCCGCTTACCGCCGTCGAGGAATGCCTCGAGCTCTCCGTAGAGCAGGATCTGCGCTCGCGCGGCCGCAGCTTCATCTCGCTGCGCGACAAGCTGGTGCCCTTCCTTCGCCTGCGCGAACTGTTTCGCACCGGCACCGAACCGGACCCCTACCAAAAGGTCGTGGTCATCTCGACCGGCAGCGAGCAGGTCGGCCTCGTCGTCGATCAAATCATCGGCGACCATCAGACCGTCATCAAATCGATGTCGAAGCTGCACGACCAAGTCTCGACTTTCTCGGGCGCGACCATCCTTGGCGACGGCAACGTGGCTCTGATCCTCGATGTCGCTCATCTGATCGCGGCCGGACAACATCAGGAGGCGCAATTGCGGGCAGCAGGATGAGTGAGACAGGTTTGAAATCCGACTATCGCACCGTCTGGAAGGACGCTGAAGAACTTTCGGTTCTGACATTCAGCCTCAATGGCGAAACCTTTGCCATCGACGCGGTCGTGGTTCAGGAAATTCTGGACCTGTTGCCTGAAACCAACGTTCCTGGCAGCCTGCCCTTTGTCGGCAGCGTCATCAATTTCCGCGGCAAGGTTATCCCGCTTGCCGACATTCGTGTCGCTTTCGGCATGGAGGCGGCCAATGTCACGATCGACAGCCGCATCGTCGTGACCGAGCTGGAGCTCGACGGCGAGACGTCGTTGATCGGCATCCGCACCGACAAGGTTCACGAAGTCACGCAGCTCCCGCAGTCCGCGAGCGAGCCGCCGCCGATCGTCGGCATGCGCTGGCGCGCCGATTACATCCACGCCCTCGTAAAGCGCGAAGGCGAATTCATCATCATCCCGAACTTGCAGGCGATCTTCTCTTCGCAGCGGGCAAGTGCGGTCAGAGCAACGGCATAATTTTAACAGACCAAGGAGGCTACCAAATGCGGTTTACGATAAAGCTCAAGCTGCTTTTAACCTTTGCTGTCGTGATCGCCATGCTTCTTGGCACGGCCATCTACAGCATCACAACCCTCGGCCAGGTCAACAATAATTGGTCCGATACTCTGTCAGGACCCGCGGAACGTCTCCGGCTGGCCCAGAATCTGGATATCTCCGTTCTCCAACAGCTGCGGCAGCAGAAAAACATGCTGTCGTCCGGTTCGGTCGACGAGACCAAGGACTATATCGCAAAGAGCGATGCCGGACGCACGGCCTTTGACGCCGATTTCGCCAAGATCCTCGACAATACCACCGATCAGGACATGCCTCTCTGGACGCAGATCAAGGATCTTAACGCCAATTGGCGTGATGCCGACGACCGCATTCGCACCATGATGCTTGCTGGTGACAGTGCCGGGGCACTCAAAATTTCGTCCAGCGCGGCGCGTGAAACGAGCACCAAGATCGACAGCGTATTGGCCCAGATATTCGATGCCGAACGCGCCCGGTTGAAGCAGGCCGACCAGGATGCGGCAGACGCCTATGCAAGCGCTCGGTCGATCCTGATCGCCATAGCGTCGGCGGCATCGATCATTGCGCTCGTTTCGGCGATCTTGATCATTCTTTCGATCAACAGGGGCATCAATCGCGCCGTTAAAACGGTTCAGACGGTTGCCGAGGGCGATCTGACGGAATTCGCCAAAATCACCACCAGAGATGAAATCGGCGAGCTTCTTGGGCATGTCAACGCGATGATCGAGCGGCTGCGTGGTGTCGTCGCCGACGCCCTATCCGCCTCCGACAACGTGTCGTCGGGCAGCCAGCAGCTGTCGGCAGGGTCGGAGCAGCTCTCGCAGGGCGCCACCGAACAGGCTTCCTCTGCCGAAGAAGCCTCCGCCTCGATGGAGGAGATGGCCGCCAACATCAAGCAGAATGCCGACAACGCCGCCCAGACGGAAAAGATCGCACGCCAGTCCGCCAGGGATGCCGAGGTCAGCGGTCAGGCCGTCGACCGCGCCGTCAATGCCATGCGCACCATCGCCGAGAAGATCTCCATCGTTCAGGAAATCGCCCGCCAGACCGACCTGCTTGCCCTCAACGCGGCGGTGGAAGCCGCCCGTGCCGGCGAGCACGGCAGGGGCTTTGCCGTCGTCGCCTCCGAGGTGCGCAAGCTTGCCGAACGCAGCCAGGCGGCAGCCGCCGAAATCTCCAGCCTGTCGGGCGAAACCGTCACGGTCGCGACCGAGGCCGGCGAAATGCTCTCGCGTCTCGTTCCCGACATCCGCAAGACGGCCGAACTCGTCGCCGAGATCTCGGCTGCCTGCCGCGAGCAGGATATCGGCGCCTCGCAGATCAACGAGGCGATCCAGCAGCTCGACAAGGTGACGCAGCAGAATGCCGGCGCCTCGGAAGAAATGTCGGCGACCTCGGAGGAGCTTGCCGCCCAGGCCGAGGAACTGCAGGCCTCGATCGCCTTCTTCAAGGTCGATCAGGCGAATGCACGCAAGGCCCAGGCCGCGCACCACCCCGTTCATCAAGCGATCAGCCCGGCCAAATCCAAGCCTGCCGCCAAGGCGCCGCTTTCAAGGGCGCCGGCTGCCCGCACCGACAACAGCGTCGCCGCACAGCAGGCCCGTCTCAAGGGCTTCTCCCTCGACATGTCTATGGGTGGGCCCGACGCCGATGACAATGACTTTCGCCAGAGCGCCTGAGCGGCTAGCTGACATCAACAGGATCTGGCGCCGGAAGGCGCCGGATCAAAGGCCAGCGGATGGCATCGCAGGCCTCAAGAACCGGCTCCGGTTCGCGGAAGGGTGAATGTATCGGTCTTCGCGCATCAAGACGGTCTCCGTCTGACTTATTCAACCTTCAACCATCGGACCTCTCCATCCCCAGGAGTCTTTTAGAGATGCGCTTTACCATCAAATTCAAACTGGCCCTCGCCTTCGGCTTTTTGATCGTGCTGTCGACCGGCATGTCGGTTCTGGCGATCATGAGCCTGTCCTCCCTCAATTCGGCCATTACGGACATCGTCCAAGGCCCGGCTGCCAATCTGCGCAATTCCGGCGATCTTTCCAGCGCCGTACTCGATGCGATCCGCAACGAAAAGAACGCCATCCTCAACACCGATCCGCAGGCGATCAGCGGCTATATCGATGAAGTTCATGCGAAAGAGGCGACGATCGAGCAGATCGCGCAGAAACTATCGCAGAGCGTTGACGAGGGAGTTGCCAGCAAGAGTGCGGAATTCCTGAGGCAGCTTCCAGCCTGGAAACAGATCGACGACCAGATCCTTAAGCTTGCCACCGAAAATACGGAGGAAAGCAACCGCAAGGCAGGAGAGCTCTCCATGGGCGAGGGGCGCAAGGCAAGCGCGGTTCTTCTGGATGCCGTCGATGCCGTCAACAAGGCGATCGTCGCCGATCTGCATCAGACCGACGAGTCGACCAATGAACAATATGCCTTCGCACGAAACCTTCTGCTGACCGCGCTGGCCATCATGTTCGTGCTCTCTACCGCCATCGCCCTCTGGATCGCGCTCGGTATCAACAACGGCCTGAAGAAGATCCAGGCGGTTGCGGAGGGCGTTGCTATCGGCGATCTCAATCAGAATATCGAGATCAAGACCAACGACGAAATCAAGGATCTCGTCGACACCATCAATGTCATGACCAGAAACCTGCGCAACACCGCAGCGATCGCGGACCAGATCGCCAATGGCGACTTGACGGTGATGCCGAAGCCGATGTCGGACAAGGATACGCTCGGCATATCGCTCCAATCGATGGTCGAGGGGCTGCGCAACACCGCAACGATCGCGGGCCAGATCGCCAATGGCGACCTGACGGTGAAGCCGCAGCCGATGTCGGACAAGGATACGCTCGGCATGGCGCTCCAGTCGATGGTCGAGCGGTTGCGCGGCGTTGTGACGGATGCGCTATCCGCCTCCGATAACGTGTCGTCGGGCAGCCAGCAGCTGTCGGCCGGGTCCGAACAGCTCTCGCAGGGCGCCACCGAACAGGCTTCCTCTGCCGAAGAGGCCTCTGCCTCGATGGAGGAGATGGCCGCCAACATCAAGCAGAATGCCGACAACGCCGCCCAGACGGAAAAGATCGCACGCCAGTCCGCCAGGGATGCCGAGGTCAGCGGTCAGGCCGTCGACCGCGCCGTCAATGCCATGCGCACCATCGCCGAGAAGATCTCCATCGTTCAGGAAATCGCCCGCCAGACCGACCTGCTTGCCCTCAACGCGGCGGTGGAAGCCGCCCGTGCCGGCGAGCACGGCAGGGGCTTTGCCGTCGTCGCCTCCGAGGTGCGCAAGCTTGCCGAACGCAGCCAGGCGGCAGCCGCCGAAATCTCCAGCCTGTCGGGCGAAACCGTCACGGTCGCGACCGAGGCCGGCGAAATGCTCTCGCGTCTCGTTCCCGACATCCGCAAGACGGCCGAACTCGTCGCCGAGATCTCGGCTGCCTGCCGCGAGCAGGATATCGGCGCCTCGCAGATCAACGAGGCGATCCAGCAGCTCGACAAGGTGACGCAGCAGAATGCCGGCGCCTCGGAAGAAATGTCGGCGACCTCGGAGGAGCTTGCCGCCCAGGCCGAGGAACTGCAGGCCTCGATCGCCTTCTTCAAGGTCGATCAGGCGAATGCACGCAAGGCCCAGGCCGCGCACCACCCCGTTCATCAAGCGATCAGCCCGGCCAAATCCAAGCCTGCCGCCAAGGCGCCGCTTTCAAGGGCGCCGGCTGCCCGCACCGACAACAGCGTCGCCGCACAGCAGGCCCGTCTCAAAGGCTTCTCCCTCGACATGTCTATGGGTGGGCCAGACGCCGATGATGCTGAATTCAAGGAGAGCGCGTAAATGGCTGTGACCGACTCAGAAGCCCAATATGTGACGTTCGGCCTCGACGACGAATGCTTTGCCGTTCCCGTCGAGGTGGTTAGAGAGATCCTGGATCATCAGGATGCCTTCCGCATTCCGCATGGGCCGGACTATCTGCTTGGCCTCCGCGACGTGCGGGGCCGGGGTGTACCGGTCATCGACCTGCGCCTGCGTCTTGGCATGTCCAGAACGACAAAGACCCCGCATACCCGCATCCTCGTCATCGATGTGAAAATCGCCGACAAGGCGCTGACCCTCGGCCTCGTTGCCGACCGGGTCTTCGAGGTCACGTCCTTCAAACATCAATCGGTCGAACGCGCCCCCGATATCGGGGTGCGCTGGCCGTCTGAATACATTGCAGGCGTCGTGCGCCGGGAAACTGGATTCGTGGTGATAGTCGATTTGGCGAAACTCTTCTCGCCAGCCGATACGGTTTCGCTGATCGGCGTAGGCGCCGGTCGGACCGTTACCGACTTCGCCGCCATTTGAGTGAGAGTTAAAGTGCCAGCCCAGGATCTCAAAGACCACGGTGACAACGGATTAAGCCGGCGGAACTTCGACCAGCTTGCCCGCTACATCTACGACTATAGCGGCATTAAGATGCCGCCCGCCAAGCGCACCATGCTGGAGGGGCGGTTGAGGCGCCGGTTGAGGGCAACCGGCATCATCGATCTCGATGACTATTGCGACTATCTTTTCAAACGTGGCGGTATCGATCGCGAAGCCATCCACCTCATCGATGCGGTCACGACCAACAAGACGGATTTCTTCCGGGAGCCGAAGCATTTTGAGCATCTGGAAAACTCCGCCTTGCCGGAGCTTCTGGCAGCCGGCCACAGCCGCCTGCGCGTCTGGAGTGCGGCCTGCTCCGTCGGAGCCGAGCCCTACACAATAGCCATGGTGCTCGAGGACTATCGCGAAGCCCATGGCGCACCCAACTACAGTATTCTCGCCACCGATCTTTCCACCGATGTCCTCAAGGCTGCCCGCAGGGGCGTCTATCCGATCGGGATGGTCGATCCGGTCGATCCACAAAGGCGCGATCGCTATGTGATGGAGGCCCGCGACCCCCAACGCGGCGAGGTGCGCATCCATCCGACATTACGCGCGAAGATCGGCTTCGGCCGTCTCAACCTTATGGATCGGGCCTATGACATCGGCGACAAGGTTCACGTCGTTTTCTGCCGCAACGTCCTGATCTATTTCGACAAGCCGACCCAGGAAAAAGTCCTGTCCAGGCTTTGCGATAAACTGGTCACGGGCGGCTTTCTCTATGTTGGCCATTCCGAGACGATCAGTGGGCTCAATCTGCCAGTGAAACAGGTCGCCAACACGGTTTTCAGGAAGGTCTGACGCATGGCCAAAAAGATCCGCGTGCTTATTGTGGACGACTCCGCCAGCGTGCGCCAAGTGATGACACAGGTGCTCTCGGCCGATCCGGACATCGAGATTATGGGGGTCGCCGCCGATCCCTTCGTGGCGGCGAAGAAGATCCAGGAAGAAATTCCCGATGTCATCACGCTCGATGTCGAAATGCCGCGCATGGATGGGATCACGTTCCTGCGCAAGCTGATGGCGCAGCGCCCAATCCCGGTCGTCATGTGCTCCTCCCTGACCGAGGCCGGTTCGGAAACCCTGATGCAGGCGCTGGAGGCCGGCGCCGTCGACGTCATCCTGAAACCCAAGATCGCGGCCGCCGACCATCTGGCTGAGGCGGCCGCGATGATCCGCGAAACGGTCAAGGGCGCGGCCGCGGCCCGGCTTGGAACGACACGCCAGCGCATGGTTGCCGCCAGCGGACCGACTGCCAAGCTGACAGCCGATGCCGTGCTGCCGCCGCCGAGCGGCAGGGCCATGGCCAAGACCACGGAAATGATCGTCTGCGTGGGCGCGTCCACGGGCGGCACGGAGGCGCTGCGCGAACTGCTGGTGGCACTCCCGGCCAACACGCCCGGCATTGTCATCGTCCAGCACATGCCGGAAAAATTTACCGCCGCCTTCGCCAAACGCCTGAACAGCCTCTGCGAAGTCGAGGTCAAGGAAGCCGAACACGGCGATCCTGTGCTGCGCGGCCACGTTCTGATCGCGCCCGGCGGCAAGCACATGCTGCTGGAGCGGCAGGGCGCCCGCTATGTCGTTTCCATCAAGGAGGGTCCGCTCGTCTCCCGGCACCGACCGTCCGTCGATGTCCTCTTTCGCTCCGCTGCACGATCGGCTGCAGCCAACGCCATGGGCGTGATCATGACCGGCATGGGTGACGACGGCGCTCGCGGCATGAAGGAGATGCACGAGGTCGGAGCCTTTACGGTCGCGCAGGACGAGGAGACATCCGTCGTCTTCGGCATGCCCAAGGAAGCGATCGCCCATGGCGGCGTCGACCGGACAGTGGCGCTCGATCAGATCGCCCGCGAGATCCTGGCTGCCGATAAACGGCATTGATGACGTCTGCTGTTTTGGCTGTTCCTGTGGCCATGCCTACCCGGAATTATAGTGGTCTAAAGAAGGGATATATTGGAACACCTTCTGACGCAGGCAACGTAGAAGTTCGTTTTGTGCTGTGCAAAACACGGCAAGGTTGATTATTCGCTGGACAGAATATCTTAGTGCGACGACGCTCTGTTTGTAAAGAAAACGGAGGGGAATCCGATGAAGGCGAAAGTAATAGCCTGTTCAATTCTAGCTGGATTAGCTGGATGCAATACGCTGCCCCGCATGCCGGACGATCAACCAGAGAGTATAAACAAGCTGGCAGACATCGTTGAGTGCGAGATCCTAACCGTATTTGGGGAGAACAAGAGCAAAGGCGGTTTTGATTTCTCCAATTGGACATCGACTTATGCGATTACTCAAAATGTGACCGCAAACAACGAAGCTAACGTCGATCCATTGACATGGATATCGCCGGCAGGCGTCCACAAGCTTTTATACTCAGCAAATGCCAGTGCCTCGCGTGAAGCCTATCGAAACGGTAAGGTCGAATACAGCGTCTTCGTGCTTGAAAGGCATTCAAAGGCATGCGCGAGAACGAAGACCTACAAAGACATCCACGTCGATGTAACTGACTTCAAATTGCGTGATTGGGTATCCCAGGTTTCGCATCACACCGAGCGGCAGATGAATAGCTTCAGTTATTCGGTGAGAGTGACCGTCACAACGGGCGCGGGCATCGGCACTGACTTTGCCGATGGTAAGTGGACCGCGACCAACGGAGCATCTCATACCAGAACGACTATCGAGACGATTGATTTCACCTTCTCAGAGCTACCGAAAACGCCGAAACCAACCAGGGTTATCGTGGTTGCGCCCATTCCGGAAAGCCACGCCCAGCCCCCGGGGAAGCAGCCTCCAGGCAATACTCCCTACATTCTCAAGTCACCGAATATCCTGAATTTACCGTCCACCAAAGGTGCTAATAAATCGACTCCTGCCGGACCAAGAAGGGTCCCAGAGTCAGCCGTTGATCGCAATCGTGGTATCATGCAGTTACAGCAACTTGATCGCATTACACCGGATTTCCTGAATAACTGATCATTCGTTTATTGCGAAATCGAGGGCTCGCATTTTGCGAGCCCTTTTGCATAGGGAGGCATATGGCTCGGGCGAAACGGCCAGAGTGGCGCCGTGAGGGCGCCGGCGGGTCGGAGATCTCGTTCCGGCTAAGCTCGTGCCGCTGAGATCGCAACGGCCGACGGGGTGAACTATCGCAAAGCAGCGGCGGATCGCTGCCTCGTTCAAAATGGTTTGTTAACCATAAATGCGTAACCATCTTTGCAAGCCATGACAGCCCCTCGCCTACCCCATTGCGTTGCCCGACCGACCAGCCCACGGAGTGCCCATGGCCGTTCTGACCTTTGCCAATACGAAAGGCGGCGCCGGCAAGACCACCGCCGTCGTCATCGTCGCCTGCGAGCTCGTCAGAATGGGCTTTTCGGTGGCTGTGCTGGACGCCGACCCGCAATTGTGGATTTCCAAATGGTATGAGCGGATGGGCGACAGAGCGCCCTCTTCGCTATCCGTTATTCCCTATGTGACGGCCGCCAATCTTGGCCAGCATGCCCGCAAGCTGCGCAATGAGGTCGATTTCCTTCTCATCGATTTGCCCGGCGCCCGCACCCCCCTGCTCGCACAGGCGCTCGGCTATTCGAATTATGTGCTCATTCCCGTCCAGGGATCCGCCATGGATGCGGAGGGTGCCACCAATGTCATCGAGCTTCTCCAGTATCTGGAAGATCGCGCCGATATTCGCATCCCGCACTCGGTGGTGCTGACCCGCGTCAATCCGATGGTCACCACGCGCGCGCTGCAGTCGGTGAAAGAACTGCTCTCCAGCCGGCGGGTCCATGTGCTTTCCACGCCCATCATCGAGCGCGCCGCTTATCGCGAAGTCTTCGGCTACGGTCAGACCCTCTATTCGATCGACCCGGAAAGCGTCAGCAATCTCGACAAGGCCCGGCAAAATGCCCAGGCTCTCGCCCAGGAGGTTCTGCGCCGCATTCTGCCCTATAGCGGCCGCGTCGATCAGACAAAGGCTGAGAGTCAGAGGCTCTCGGCCTGAAGAACGCCCAGATTTGCGGGCCTATTCGCCGCCTGCGCGGCGCGTGGTGACGCAACGCATTGGCGACATCCCGCCGACTTCGCACACGTAAAACGTCGGCTGACGCGCTTGCCCTTTGCGTTGCCTTTTCGGCAATTATTAATCCGCATAATTGTTCTTTATTAGAACGCTGAATTCCCCCATCATCCCTCCATCGGTGGATAACGAGACGAAAAGTCCGATCGCCCGATCAACAGGGGAACTATCAGAATGTCTCAATTCATGATGAATCGCCGCCGCTTCCTATCCAATGCTGCCTTGGTCGGGGGTCTCGCCGCGACGCAGACTTTCATCGGTATTCGCGCCGGCAAGGCTGCCGATGTCGCCGAGGTCCGCATGCAACTCGGCTGGCTCGCTTCCAACGGCCTGATCGGCGAAGTCGCGGCCCAGAAGAAGGGCTTCTTCACCGAACAGGGCATCGACCTCACCATCGTGCCCGGCGGCCCGAATGTCGATGGCGTCGCCGGCGTGGCGGCCGGACAATCCACCATCGGCCAGATTTCCTCCAGCCCGTCTGTCATGCTCGCGCGTTCGGCCGGCATGCCGGTCAAGGCGTTTCTTGCTGGTTATCGCAAGCACCCCTTTACCTATTTCTCACTGAAAAAGGCGCCGATCCGCGAGCCGAAGGACATGATCGGCAAGACGATCGCCACTCAGCCGACCGCGTTCATCCTGTTGCGCGCCCTTCTCGCCAAGAACGGCATTCCGGAGGACAAGGTGAAGATGGTCAACATGGGCTCCGACATGAACCAATTGATCACGGGCCAGGCCGATGCGGTGACCGGCTGGGTGACGAATACCAATGCGCTGAAGGTGCTGGGGGATGATCGCGTCGACATGATGCTCTGGGATGCCGGCCTGCAGCTCTACGCCAACGTCTATTACACGACCGACGAGCAGCTCGACAAGCATTCCGACGTGCTGGTCCGCTTCACCACGGCCGCCGCCAAGGGTTGGGGCTATGTTCGCGATCATCCGGAAGAAGCGGTCGACATGCTGGTGGATTCCTATCCCAATCTCGACAAGGCAAGCGAACTGGAAGCAGTCCATTCGGTCATCGACTTCTCCTTCGGCGACAGCACCAAGCAAACCGGCTGGGGTGCCATGAACAAGGATAATTGGGCGGCTCAGATCAAGGCCTATGCCGACCTGAAACAGTTTGCCGGCACGGTTCCGACCGTCGACGATGTCGCCACGATGGCGATCCTCGATGCGACGACCGACATTCGCAAGCAGATCGGGTGATTACAATGACGAGCGCCGCCACCATCAAGGAGCCGATGCCGCGTGCCGAAACGGCAAGGCTTGCCGTCTCCATTCGCGATCTCGACATCCGCTTCGGAGACAAGGGCAACGAGCTCACCGCGCTGTCCAATATCTCAGTCGATATTCCCGAGGGCTCGTTCGTCACCATGCTCGGGCCATCGGGCTGCGGCAAGTCGACCCTGCTGCGCTGTATCGCCGATCTCGTTGACATTAGCGACGGCTCGGTTTCGGTGTTCGGTCGGCCGCCGCGCCAGGCTCGCGAAGGCCGAGATTTCGCTTTCGTCTTCCAGGAGGCGACGCTGCTGCCGTGGCGCAGCGTCATCGACAATGTTCGCCTGCCGCTCGAAGTCGGCAGGCACGACAAGAGTTCCTATGCCGATCCCATGGAATTGCTGGCATTGGTCGGCCTGAAGGGACGCGAGAGCGCCCTGCCGCATGAACTCTCGGGCGGCATGCGGCAGCGTGTGGCGATCGCCCGCGCATTGGTGACAAAGCCGCGCATCCTGCTGATGGACGAGCCGTTCGGCGCGTTGGACGAGATCACCCGCGACAAGCTCAACGAGGAACTGCTGCGCATCTGGCGCGAAACGGGAACCACTATCATCTTCGTGACCCATTCCATTCCGGAGGCGGCCTTCCTCGGCCAGCATGTGCTGATGCTGCAGGCACATCCCGGCCGGGTGAAGGAATTCATGAAGGTCGACCTCCCCTATCCCCGCGCGCTTTCCATGCGCGACACCGTGGATTTCATCAGGGTGACCGCGCATCTGCGCGCGCTGCTGGAGGAATGCGTATGAGCAACGCCGTGCACTCCGAAATCGGCGGCATCGCCAAGGCCCCGCGCAAGGTCGCCCTCCTCGATGCGACGGTCGGCGTCCTGTCTTCCAACATGCCGGCGATCCTCGCCGCACTCGGCTGCATCGTGCTGTGGCAGGCTGTCATCTGGATCTTCAAGATCCCGACCTTCATGGCGCCAGCGCCGGTCGACGTCGTCTATGCGTTTCGCGACAATGCCGCGACTCTCACACGCAATCTCCTGCCGACGTTGCTCGAAGCCGTCCTCGGCTTCGTCTTCGGCAATCTCGTCGCGATCCTGCTGGCGATCTGGTTCGTTCACAGCGCCACGGCGGAGAAGGCTTTCTATCCGATCGCCGTCTTCGTCAAAGCAATCCCGATCATCGCCGTCGCGCCGATCCTCGTCCTGATCTTCGGCAACGGCGTCGCCCCCAAGATCATCATCGCCGGCCTCATCTGTTTCTTCCCGACGCTGGTCAACATGGTTCAAGGTCTTCGCTCGGCCAGTCCGGCAATGCTTGACCTCATGCGGGTGCTTTCGGCCAGCAATTCTGAAATCCTCTGGAAGGTTCGCCTTCCAAGCTCGCTGCCCTTCCTCTTCGCGGCCCTGAAGATCGCAGCCACCAGCAGCGTCATGGGGGCGATCGTGGCCGAATGGATCGGGTCTAGCTTCGGGCTCGGCGCGCTCATCATCGAGGCGACCTATAATTTCCGCTCGCCGCTTCTCTACGCGACGGTGGTGGTTGCCGCTCTGCTCGCGGTGATCCTCTTTTTCATCGTGTCGATCGTCGAGGCAAAGATGGTCCGCTGGAAACCTACCGGCCAACACTGAGCGTTCAAAAACAACATCAAGGAAACACCAATGACACAGGTTATTCATCAGCCTGCACGGGATATCTCTGTCGTCGATCGCTCCGATGTGGTGGTGGTTGGCGGCGGCCCGGCCGGGATCGCCGCAGCCGTATCAGCCGCAAGGAACGGCGCCAGCGTCACGCTTCTCGAACGCTATCCCTATGTCGGCGGACTTGCCGCCGGCGGCATGGTGCTGGTGCTCGACGATATGATCAACGAGCTCGAAATCACCGTGCGCGGCATCTGCATGGAAATGATCGAGCGGATGAAGGTCTGGGGCCTTTGCGTCACGCCGACCGATCGCGACCGCCTGATCGAGTTCAGGGAGACGCCGGAGGCCTGGCAGCGCTGGGCACGCTGGGGTCTCTTCGACTTCCACACCCAGGCGATGCCGCACCCGATCTGCTTTTCGGCTGCATTCGATCCCGACGCGTTCAAGCGCGCCGCCTACGACATGATCGGCGAATCCCGCGTCAAGCTCAGAACCCATAGCTGGTTCTCCTCGGCAATCGTCGAGGATGGAGCGATCAAGGGCGTGATCTGCCAGACGAAGGAGGGCATGCAGGCCATTCTCGGCGACGTCGTCATCGACACGACAGGCGATCTGGATGTGGCCGCCAGCGCCGGCGCTGCGCATATCGAATCCAATTTCATCCTGACGACGGTTTCGCGCTGGGGCGGCGTCGACACCGAAGCAGCGGAGCGTTTCGAACGGCAGGAACCCGAAGCCTTCAAGGTGCTCGATCACGAGGCAAAGCGGCTGATCGGCGGTTGCTGGTCCTTCTGGTGGCTGAAAACCCCGCTGCCGGGCATCGTCTGGCTGAACTGCCCGCATATGCCGACGCTGAGCGGGCTGAAAGTCGAGGATCTGACCAAGGCCGAGATCGAAGGCCGCTCGCGCATTGCAAAATTGCTCGAATTTGCCCGCCAGAAGATGCCGGGCTTCGAGAATGCCTATGTCGTCGATTTCGCACCGCAGACCGGCGTGCGCCAGACGCGACAGCTGGAAGGCGCTTACGTCGTCACCAAGGACGACGTCATGTCGCGCCGTCACTTCGCCGATACGGTCTGCCGCGGCCGCGACTACTACACGCCCTACCGGGCGATGCTGCCGAAGGAGATCGATCAGCTGATCGTCGCCGGCCGGCATTATTCGGCAACACCGCAAGCACAGAAGGCCAGCCGCGAAATCCCGCCCTGCATGGCGATGGGCGAGGCGGCGGGCGTCGCGGCAACGATTGCCCTCAATGCCGGAACAACCGTCCGCAAGGCCGATGTCAGTGCAATACAGAAGCAGATGCGGGCTCAGGGAGCCGATCCCGGCGACATCCCCTCGGAGAACGCAACATATTTGGAGGCTGCAGAATGACGACTTTGCCACTCGACGGAATTCGCGTGATCGATTTCACGCAGGTGATGCTTGGCCCATCCTGCACGCAGGTCCTGGCGGACTATGGCGCCGAGGTCATCAAGATCGAGAAGGTCAAGATCGGCGATCTCTCCCGCTGGTCGCTCGGCTCCGATCCGGACGGTCTCAACAATCCCGTCTTCTGCTCGCTGAACCGCAACAAGAAGAGCCTGGCGCTGGACCTGAAAGATCCGGCGGCACAAAAGTCCGTGCTGACGCTGATCGAGACGGCCGATGTCGTCGTCAACAATTTCCGGCCCGGGGTCATGGAGCGCATGGGCTTCGGCTATGAAGACCTGAAAAAGATCAACTCGCGCCTGATCTACGCCGTCGGCACCGGCTTCGGCCTGAGCGGCCCCTATCAGCACAAGGGCGGCCAGGACGTGCTGGCGCAGGCCGTCTCCGGCGTCATGCGCCGCAAGTCCGACAGCAGCCATCCGACATCAATCTATGCCACGCCGCTCGCCGACTATTCGGCCGGCATGCATCTCGTCCAGGGGATCCTGCTCGCCCTTCTGCAGCGTGACAAGACCGGCGAAGGCCAACAGGTTGCCGTCAGCCTCTACAATTCCATGATCGCCATGCAGATGCAGGAAGGCACGACGCATCTGATGCGACAGAAGGATCTGAACTGGGGCGCCTTCCCGCTGACGGGCGTCTTTGAGACCACCGACGGCGCCATCGTCATGGTCGGCGCCTTCAAGCCAAACCCGCTGCGTGACATCTGCGAAGCACTGGAGATCGAGGACCTTTCGCAATACCCGCACTACAAGGATTTCGACGCACAGATGGCGCGGCGGCCGGAATTGCAGGCGATCTTCCGCGACAATTTCGCCAAAAACAGCACGGCACACTGGATCGCGCGGCTGGAAGGCGTCGATATCCTCTGCGCGCCCGTGCGCTCGCTGCCGGAAGCGCTGAAGGACGAACAGACGATCATCAACAAGATGATCCTCGAAGCCGGCGAGACGCCGGCCGGCCCGATCCGCCTCATCGGCTCGCCGATCGATATGTCTTCAGCGCAAGTGACCGTGCGGATCGCACCGCCGCGACTTGGCCAGCACAATGACGAGATACTGGCGTCGCTTTCCGAGCTCCAGGGAGACGCGGCATGAGCGTCGCCTTTTCAGTCGAGGATCGGGTCGCCCGCGTGACGCTTGACCGGCCCGACCGGATGAACGCCGTCGACGCCGAGACCGAGGCGGAGCTTGAGGCGATCTGGTCGGAGATCGAGCAGCGCGACGACATCAGCTGCGTTGTCGTGACCGGCGCCGGCGAGAAGGCCTTCTGTGCCGGCGCTGACCTCAAGGGCGGCAGCGGCAGTTCCGGGGTCGACTATTGGGCCGTCGGACGCGAAAACGGGTTTGGCGGCCTCGCCTTCCGTCGTTCGCTGGACGTGCCCGTCATTGCCCGCGTCAACGGCTATGCGCTCGGCGGCGGCTTCGAGATGGTGCTCGGCTGCGATATCGTCGTCGCGGTGGAAACGGCCCGCTTCGGCCTGCCGGAGGCGCGCGTCGGCCGTATGCCGCTCGATGGCGGCATGATCCTGCTGCAGCGCAAGATCGCCTTCAACCGCGCCATGGCCGTCATGCTGACCGGACGGCAATTCACGGCCGACGAGATGGCGGGCTATGGCATCGTCAACGAGGTCGTGCCGGCCACGGAGCTTGACGCCGCCGTCGATCGCTGGGTCTCGGATATCGTCGCCTGTGCGCCGCTGTCGCTGCGTGCGATCAAGCAAACGGTGAACCGCACCGCACATTTGAGCCCGGTGGAAGCGCAAGCCCTGAGGACGCCGGCCCTGATCAAGGCGCTGAGGAGCGAGGATGCCATGGAGGGTGTCGCTGCCTTCAAGGAGAAGCGCGCCCCGATTTGGCGCGGCAGGTAGGCATGCTATAGCTTCGAGATTGCCGAGGGCTTTTCATGCATGCCAGCATCCTGAAGTATTTCGCCGAGGTCGCGCGCTCCGGATCGATCCGCAAGGCATCCGACGAGCTGCATGTCGCAACCTCCGCCGTCAGCCGCCAGATCAAGAAATTGGAGGATGAGCTCGGCACCCCGTTATTCGAGCGCTTCTCCGATGGTTTGCGATTGACATCGGCGGGAGAGATCGTGCTGCGACACGCCAAGGAGACGTTGCACGAATATGAAATCATGAAATCCAATCTCGGCGATCTCCACGGCAAGAGCACCGGCCGCGTCCACATCGCCGCGCTCGACAGCCTCGCCATTCAGTTCCTGCCGGAATTCGTCTCAAGCTTCCACAAGAAGCATCCGGCGGTGGATTTTCGGATCCGCACTGACAATTACAACAATATTTTCCGCTTCCTCGCCGAGGGAGACGTCGATATCGGCGTGACCTTCGATCTCGCCCGTCCGCATGACATGAAGCTCATCCATGGCGTGCAAATGCCGTTGATGGTGATCGTTTCCAGAAGCCATCCGCTCGCGCGGCAAAAGTCAGTGACCTTGCAGGAATGCGCCCAGTTCAACATGCTGCTGCAGCTCGACAACGAAGTCATGAGCTCGATGATCGCGGTGGAGCTTGGCGCACTCAACCGCGTTGGCCGCACGCTGGTCGCCACAAACAATCAGATGATGCTCAAGCCCTTGATTCTCTCCGGCGAAGGGGTCGCCTTCTTCACGCCGCTCGGCCTGCTGCGCGAGCTGGAAGCGGGAGAAGCCGTCGCGATCCCGATCGCCGGCTCGAAACTGCACAATCTCGAGGTCGGCATTGTCGTGTCGCGCAGGCGCCAGCTCACCCACGCGACCGAGGTCGTCGCCAAGGCGATGGGCGAGGAGCTGGCGAAATTCGGCGAAAAGATCAATGCCGTGGTCGGAAGATAAAGGAAAGTGGTGATATCGGTGCGATTGCTGCTCAATCCCGGCCATGCGCCGGCGCGAAGGATCGAGAGCGAGGCGGAGCTGCCGCCGGTGCTGAAATCCGCCCTCGTCGGATCAGGCGATCTGGTGCTGCCCTCGCCGGTCAACGCACATGATCACGGCTACGGTATCCGCACGCTGGATTTCGACGCCCTCGACGATGCTTTGGAAGTATGGATACCGGGTCTGAGACTGCGTCCGCGCACGGACCCTTATCTGGAGGCCCTCGTCGCCTTCGGCCGGCTTGCCAGAACCGGAGTCGGCGCCACCATGCATTGCCATAATTCTTTGAATGTCGACCGTCTGGTCGACGAAGCAAAAGATGTCATGCGGGCCGCCGGCGATATCGGCATTCGGCTTGCGCTGTCCTGCCCGCTGCTCGACCACGATGCCTGGGCCTATGACGGAGGGCCGCAACGGCTCAAATCCTTCCTGTCGGCAAGCGATTGGCAGGCGTTGGAGCCGACCATTCCGGCCTATGCGCCGATCCGCACGCAACTTGCAGCGGTCGAGGCAGTTGCGGCAGCAAACTCCAGCTCGCTGGTCGACGTGCAGTATGGACCCATCGGGCCGCAATGGTGCTCAAACGCGCTGCTGGAGTCGATTGCGGAGGCGTCCGCCGTCCATAACAGGCGCATCCACATGCATCTGCTGGAAAGTCCGCGCCAACGCATCTGGCTCGACCGACGCTTTCCCGAAGGCGTGGTCAACTACCTCGACGGGATCGGCTTCCTGTCGACGCGCCTGGCAGTCGCGCATGGCGTCCAACTACGCCCCGACGAATATACGTTGTTGGCCGAGCGCGGCGTCCAGCTTGTCAGCAACCCCGCAGCCAACCTGCGCCTGCGCTCTGGGGTGGCGCCGGTCGCTGCGATCGCCGAAAGCGGCGGCCCTGCCTTCGCCATCGGTCTCGACGGCACCGGGTTTGACGACGATCAGGACCTTTGGCGGGAGATGCGGCTCCTCCATCTCCTGCATGGAGGCCGCGGACTGACCCGCCGGTTGACGGCCGGACAGCTATTCGACGCCGCCATCCAGACCGGAGCGCAGGTCATCAATGCAAAAGACGCCGATGACTTTACCGTCGTCGACTATCAGGCCCTGATCGCTGACGCCCTGTTCGATGATGTCGACGAGGCGGAAGTCCTGCTGACGCGTATGAGCGCCAGATATGCCAAGGGACTGATCGTTTCGGGACGTGAGGTGATGCGCGACGGGCAATTGACCGGCGTCGATTTCGATGCCGCCCTGCAGGAATTGAAAGCACAGGCGAAGACCGATCTACCAAGGCTCAAGCAGCAACGCCCTCTCGTTCGCGCCTTATCCGAAGCGACGAGAGCCTATTACGCAGCCTGGCCCGGTATCTCCTGATACCGAGCCATGATGGCGTCATGCGTCGATCGATGCTTCAATTCGCAGTGCATCGAGGCTCTCGAGCCTAGCCCTCTCGGTAATCTGCAACTGCGGCGGAAGCACCCTGTTCCAAATCGCGTTTCCACTGCGTTTGCCGACGAGATATTTGACCGCGGGAATGAGGGGATGGACGGTAATGGCTTGCCGCAGATTGCGAACGCGTTCGGAGAGCGACGCATCCTCCTGATCACGCCATAACAGCTGCGACGAGCGAGGGTCGATATTGACTGTCGCTGAGATGCAGCCGGCATAGCCATCGCGATCGGCATCGGCAAGCGCCGCCTCGCTGCTTGGGAAGACGGCGAAATCGCTGATCTTTGCAAGCTTGCGCGCATAGGCGAGATTGCCGGAGCTATCCTTTGCGCCATGGATCCGCTCCGGAAAGGTCTGTGCGAGCCGCGCCGAAAGCGCCGGCGAGAATTCGATGCCGGTCAATTGCGGGAAATTATAGAGATAGATCGCGATCGGCGTCTCGGCGGTCATCCTCACGAGTTCGGCAAACCAGGCGAACAGCCCATCCTCGTCCACGGGCTTATAATAATAGGGCGGCAGGACGAGAGCGGCGGCAAAGCCGAGGTCGAAGGCCCGCCTCGTCAGCGCGACCGTGGTTTCCAGATCCGGCGTACCTGTGCCGACCATCATTCTGGCGCCATCCAGCCCGCGGACCGCGGTCGCCATGAGAGCGCTGCGTTGAGAGGCCGAAAGGGAATTGGCCTCTCCGGTCGTTCCCAGCACGTTCAGAAAATCGCAGCCATTGTCCAGGCACCAGCGGGCATGCTCGATGAAAGCCTCGCCATCGATATCGCCGTGATGGTCAAAAGGGGTTGGCACGGCGGCAATCACACCGGCGATCCGGGTCAGCGTCACGAGAAGGCTCCTCACATGGTATCACAAGCGGTTTTCAGAAGGTCCGCGATAGGCCGCGACAAAGGGATGATCCTGGCTGGTCGTTCGGCTCTTGTCCCAGCCGCCGGGAGCGCCCCAGCCGGTCACTCCGTCGGCAAAGAAATCACGGTTGACATCCCGCAGGAACAGCCGCTCCGCCGGCATTTCCTGATCCCACAAAATAGCGTCGACGGGGCAGACGGAAAGACAGAGCCCGCAATTGATGCACTCGTCCGGCTGGATATAAAACATCCGGCCGCCTTCGTAGATGCAGTCCACCGGACAGGCGACGGTGCAGTCGCCGTCCTTGATGTCGATGCAGGGTTCGGTGATGACATAAGCCATTAAGTTCGCCTCGCGGCGCGCCCTGCGGCCGCCTAGAGCCAAACTATGACAAACAAAGGCGTTCTGAAGAAGCGCTGATTTGCGGCTCTTTCATTGCCGAAACGGCAACGGCAAAAAGGCAAACATGCAGCACCGCGCCGGCTGTCATCTACGCAACACTCTTTACTTCCGCCGCCGCATATTGACGACGACGACACCAAAGATCGCTAGGGCGCCGCCGATCGCGCCGATCGTCGAGGGAGTTTCTCCCAACCAGAGGAAGCCGATGAGCGTTGCTGTCGGCGGCACCCCGTAGAGGAAATTGGATGCCCGTGCAGCGGACAGCCGCTTCAGGGCGATCGCCCAGGTGACATAGCCGACCGCCGTCGGGAAGATCACGAGATAGGCAACACCCCAGTTCACGTCCGCCGGCGCGGCGGCCAAGGCTCTGATGGTGGCGGGCACGGCCGGAAGAAGCGGAATGGAGCCGATGAACAACACCCAGGCGGTCACCGTCAATGCCGGCAGCCGCCCGAGAACGGGCTTTTGCAGGACGCTCGCAATGGCCGAGCAGAGAGCAGCACCGAGGATCAGCATGGCGTTCGGATCGAAGCTGAACCCGTCGCCTGTTCCAGCCGCGATCAGGGCGACGCCGCCGAAGGAAACCGCCGTGCCGATCCATCCCCAGAAGCCGAAACGCTCTCCGAGAGCAAACATGGCGATCAATGCCGTGAACACCGGCATGGTGTTGATGATGAAGCTCGCAGGCCCCGCCGGAACGGTCTGTTCGCCGGTATTCAGCAGCACCGCATAGGTAGCGATGAAAAGGATTGCGGCAATCGAGATCCGCAGGAGATCCCCTCTTGTCGGCACCGTCCATCTGAATGCCAGATACCCAAGGGCGATGACACCGGCCGTCACATAACGTGCCGTTGCAAGCTCTATCGGCGTCAGCGGGCCGAGACAGATGCGGATGACGACGAACGAAGAAGCCCAGAAGACGATCGTGACAACAACGGCCGAAAAGGCCACCAGATCAAACCTGCCCTTTGCCCCCACGTCGCTCGTCAACATGCTCATGCTCGACTCCCATCCATTTGCATGGGAGTGGAATAGGCCTCCAATACGTGCTTGAAAAGCACCGCAATCAATGATCAGCTGTGTTCATGGTTCACAGCTCGCAAGCATTGCCGCCGCTCGATACACTTGAAACCTTTGCACGCGCGGCGCGCCTTGGTTCCTTTTCGGCGGCTGCCGAAGAAGGCGGCATCACCCATGGCGCCGTCTCAAGACAGATATCGCGGTTGGAGCGCTGGCTCGGTGTACGGCTCTTTGCCCGGCAGCCGCGCGGCGTAAGTCTCACTCCGGAGGGTATGCGCTTCTTTGCTCGCGCCGAAGAGGCGCTTGCCCTTCTCAGCGACAGCGGCGAGCGCTGGCTTCCCCGGCGCAACAAGGCGACGGTTCGTCTTTCCCTCACACCCTCCGTCGCGTCGCTATGGCTGTTCTCCCGCCTGCCGAAGCTCGAAGGCAACGACATTCATCTCGAGCTGATCCTTGAACATCGTCTGGCGGACTTCGGCGAGGGAACGGATCTCGCGATCCGCTGCGGCAAGGGACCGTGGGCCGGCGTCCGCGCCATGTCCCTCTGGCGTGAGAGATCCTTTCCGATCGCGGCCCCTTCGCTGGTGGAAAGGCTTGGGCAGAATCGCGATGCGCAATCGCTGCTTACCATGCCGATCCTGCATGATTCGAACATCGAGGGCTGGCGGCGCTGGCTCGCTCCGGAGGGCGTCGAATACCTGCCGCGCGGACAGGATCGGCGGTTCGAGGACTACAATCTCGTCATCGATGCCTGCGTTCAGGGCGTGGGCATTGCATTGGCACGACCGCCGCTATCGGATGCGGCAATTGAAAGCGGCAGGCTGGTGCCGGTTTCCGACAGGGCGATAGACTACCACGTCTCGTTTCACCTGATCCGGCCCGATGGCGCCTTGAGTGGCCCCGCAACAGAACTTGCAAAGCGCCTCCTCGACGAAGCGGGCCATGACGAGGCGACGATCGCAGCCTTCACTGCACCGACGCGGGCACGCGCATAGGCGGGCCGAAGACCTTCGGCGCATCGAGGCATTGTCTCTCCTGAAGCCACACTATTCCGGTCTGGTGTAGCAAGTGCCGCTAACGGCAACACCCGGCCGGCAGCAGGCCTTTGTCAGCCGGTCGATGCGTCGAAAGCACGCTTGTATGCGGGCCGCGCTTCGATGTTCGGATGGATGCCGGCTGGACACATTCAGGTTTCCGGAATAGCGTCCAAAGGCGCGACCTGCCAAAAAAATGCCTGAGCCAGCGTGGATCGCGCAAGGCACAGATATGGAGCGACGGCTTACCGCGATCTTGGCCGCTGACGTAGTCGGTTACAGCAGCCTCATGGGGAATGAGGAGGTCGGCACGCTGGAACGGCTGAAGATCTGCCGCCGCGAGCTGTTTGACCCTGCCGTGACGGAGTTTCGAGGCCGTATCATCAAACTCATGGGAGACGGTGCGCTGGTGGAGTTTGCCAGCGTGGTCGATGCAGTCCAGTGCGCCGTAGCGATCCAACGAAGGATGGCCGAGCACGATCCGGCTATCCCGGAAGTGCGGAAGATTCGCTTCCGCATCGGCGTGAACCTGGGCGACGTGATTGTCGAGGACGACGATCTTTACGGCGACGGCGTCAATGTTGCCGCGCGGCTGGAGGGCTTGGCTGAGCCTGGCGGCATTTGCATATCGGGCACCGCTTTTGATCACGTCTTACACAAGGCTGACGTCGGCTTCACAAATCTTGGCGAGCAGCGGCTTAAGAATATTCCAGACCCGGTTCGGGTCTACCGCGTTCACCTCGATTCCAGCAAGGCGGGAGAAGTTTCCGCAAGGCCCCGTCGGCCGATTGCCCGCACCGCGGTCCTGTCGGCGCTTGGGATTGCAGCGCTGCTGATTGTTCTGTTCGCTTTTGCATCGCAGTTTTATTGGCGTAGCCCCGCAGCGCCACAGCGGACCTCGATCGCGATCCTGCCATTTGCCAATCTCAGCGGCGATCCAAAGGAGGACTATGTCTCCGATGGCATCACGGAAGATCTGATCACCGACCTCGCCAAACTTTCCGGCGTGGATGTCATCGCCCGCGATTCCGTCTTCGCTTATAAGGGCAAGCCTGTTGTCCTCGCAGACGCAGCGCGCGCACTCAGCGTGCGCTACCTGGTCGAAGGCAGCGTTCGGCGGGTCGGCGAACAGCTCCGCATCAATGTGCAGCTCGTCGACGTGACGAATGGCAAGAACGTCTGGGCCGACCGCTTTGACCGCAGCGCGGCGGATCTATTCGCCATTCAGGACGACCTGCGGCGAGAGCTTGTAAGCGCGCTCGGCATAGAGCCTTCGGCTACGGAAGCCAAGCGACTGTCGCGGGTGCCGACGGCAAATCTTGAGGCCTACGACAACTTTCTGCGAGGCGAGCAGGCAGCGCGCAGCGGCAAGCGCGACGGGCTGCAACAGGCGCTCGCATTTTATGACAAGGCGGAGGAGCTGGACCCCTCCTTCGCCGAGGCCTTTGCTTTTGACGCGCGCACGACCGTCAATGTCTGGCGCGCGAGCTTCAACGACATAATCCAGAGCGCCCTTGCGAGGAAGAGAGCCTATGAGAAGGCAAGCGTTGCCTTGAAACTCGATCCGGACCTCTCATCGCCCTACGCCATTCTCGGCATCATGCAAGTCGTGGATCGCCGTTACGAGGAAGCGATTGCCTCTGCGGAGCGCGCCGTTGCGCTCAGTCCGGGAGATGCGGCGGCACAGATCGCACTGGGTTACGTTCAGCTGTTCGCAAGCAACCACGTCGAGGCGAGCGCGGCCGTGGAATCGGCGCTGAGGCTCGACCCCAATCTCTCCGCCATCGACCGGGAAATTGCCGGCCTTGTCTTTCTCCTGAAGGGTGACAGCGCCAGAGCCGTCGAAACCCTCGAACGCGTTCGTGACGACGCACCTGAAGTCAGCGAATTCAGGATAGTGCTCGCTGCGGCTTACGCGCGCGCCAATCGCCTGCCAGAGGCGCGAGCAGCGGTTGCCGACGGCTTACAGCTGCTAGCCGGATCTGAATCGTTCAACGAACGGTCTTTGGCTGCATGGCGGATCGGCTATGCCCACTTTCGCAACCCCCAGGATTTGGCACTCATCATAGACGCCCTGCGCCAGGCCGGCTTACCCGAGTGGCCGTTTGGGTTCACTGCGGACGAAAAGGACCGGGTGAATGGCACAGCGCTCGCTTCCCTCATTTTCGGCCACACGTTGCAAGGCCAACTCGAACCTGGCGGTCAACCGGCAATCCTACAGATCGGAGAGGATGGCAACGCGGGATTTCGCTCCATGACACGAATGTATACAGCCAAGCTCTATGTCGATCGGAACCTCCTGTGCGAGCAGAGCGAGAACATGTTTGGGCGGCCCGATTGCGGCCCCGTTTACCTCAGCGACGACGGGACGGGCAAATTCTATACCTATATCAATTCGGCCAAGGTGTTCCATTTCACTGCGGCGGACTAACCCAGCCTGCGCCTCAGCGATAATTATCCTGCGCCAGCTCAGCCTGCTTTTTCGGCCAGTTCGCGTCGGCCTTCGGCGCTACGGCGCTGATATCAGCGGCAAAATCCTGAGTGTGCACCTTGTCGTAGGTAATATAGAGTTTGCCGTCGACGATTGTGAAAGCCTCCGGATCGATATTGACGGTGACCGATCCGGAACCGGCGACCTCTGCAGCGCAATAGCCGCCATATTGCGGGGCATATTTCGCTGGATTTTTCTTGAACAGTTCGCGGTGCTCCTCGCTGGCAAAGTACCAGGGCGTCCCCAGCCAGTTATAGGAATATTTTTCCGACCCTTTGACTGCCCGATTATCCAGGAAGTAGGCGACCGTGTCGTAGCCGCCAATGGCAACGCCGCCAAAATAGCCCGTATTCACCCTGCCGTCGGCAAATGCGGGCACCGCCCAAGTCAGCATGACGGCGAGACAAGCCGCTATCTCAATAAAGTGCATAGGCTTTGCGTCTTTGCGGCGCGAGACCATTTTGACCATGATCGTCCTCCAATCAGTCGCTCAAGCACTTCTGATACCAATCTTCACTACCGAGAATATTTACCGGCGGGCATATGACTCCATGTTGCTTGTAAAGGTGAACGATATCCTTGTTCCCTTTCCAGAGAGCACGCGTGATCGGCAAGTAACCATGAATTTCAGGGTGCCTGGGGTCAGCGCCCTCAACGATCAACAACTCGGCAACATCGGCATGATCTTGCTCGCCCGCCACCATCAGAGGCGTGACGCCCGCCTTGTTGTCTGCATCGTCAAGCGGAGCGCCTTTTGCGAGAAGTTGTCGTGCTATCGTGGCGCTGCCGGCATAGGCCGCCGCGTGCAACGGCGTGAAGCCGCCGGAGTTGCGCGCAGTTACATCAGCCCCCTTACTCAGCAGCAATTCAACGATAGAAGGTTGGCTGTCCAAGGCAGCAGCGATAAGCGGCGTCGCCTGATCAGCAGCTCGGCCATCGACATCGGCGCCGCCAGCCAGCGCCTGCTCTACAGAATGCGTGTCGCCAGAGGCTACCGCATCGAACAACGACTGCCCTGATGCGGCCGTGGTCGCCATAGCCAATCCAGCAATTGGTAACGCCAGAAGCCATTGCATTTCCACCAATAGCATATTCCGGGATTTCATGCCAGCTGGACTGGCCCACAGCGGCACCTTGGACATCATGAGCAAACCACGACTGGACGCGCACGGCGCCGGTGAAAACGACATGGGCGACGTGCAAAGACAACAATGCAAAAATCGAACATCAAGCCCGCGCTCCATTCGGGTGGAACGCGGCGGCATTGTGACTGTTCGAATGCATTCAACCCGTCATGTACTGGATGTTGCAGCGGCCGTGGACGGAGGATTTCTGGACATGGGCGCGCACGCCGAAGACCCGGCCGATCAGTTCCTCCGTCAGAACATCTTCGGGAGCTCCGGCCGCAACCACCTCGCCTTCCTGCAGCACGGCCAGGCTGTCACAGAACATGGCCGCCAGATTGAGATCGTGCATAGCAATGATGCAGGTAACGTCGAGCTTCGAGACCAGTCCCAAAATGTCGAGCTGATGCTGGATATCGAGATGGTTCGTCGGCTCGTCCAGAAGCAGTTCGCTCGGGGTCTGTGCAAGGGCTCTGGCGATATGGACGCGCTGGCGCTCGCCACCCGACAAGGTCTGCCAGAGCTGCGCCGCCCTGCCCTGCATGCCGACGCGCCCAAGCGCATCGAGGACGGCCGCATCGTCACGAGCACTCCAGGCTGACAATGGGCCACGATGCGGCGTCCGACCAAGCCGAACCACGTCCATCACGGTCACCTGCGTCTCCGTCGTCGCCTGCTGCTCGACCAGCGCGATCCGGCGGGCAATATCGCCGCGCGGGATGGACGCGATATCGCTGCCGCCGAGCCGGATGATGCCGCTGCGCACTTTCCTCAACCGGCAGATCAGCCGCAGAAGGCTGGACTTGCCGGAACCGTTCGGTCCGAGAAGACCGAGGACCTTTCCTTTTTCCACCGTCAGGCTGATGCCATTGACGATCAGCGTATTGCCGGCGGCGAAGGTCACCTTGTCGACCGCGATGCTCATGCCGTCCTCCGGGCGCGATAAAGAATGATTGCGAAGGCCGGGGCGCCGAACAAGGCGGTGACCACACCGATCGGCAGGATTTGCTGGGGGATGATGATCCTCGAGATGATATCGGCGCCGACCATGAAGATCGCGCCGGCAAGCGCGGCCGCCGGCAGTAGCCGATCATGACTGGGACCAACCAGAAAACGGGCCGCATGCGGGATGACGAGACCGACGAAGCCGATCGAGCCGACGATGCTGACGACCGCAGCCGTCATGAGCGCCGTCGTCCCGAGAAGGACGATCTGCGAACGCCGCACCGCGATTCCAAGCGAGGCCGCAGCATCGGTACCGAAGACGAAGGCGTCCAGAACCCGGACATGTCCCATGCAAACCGCAAAGCCGATAATGGCAACCGGCCCCGAAAGATAGACATCCGGCCAGCGCACGCCGCTCAAGGAGCCGAGCAGCCAGAACATGACACCTCTTGCCTGCTCGGCATTCGCTGACGTGGTGACGATATAGGAGGTGAGCGCATTGAAAAGCTGCGAGCCGGCGACGCCGCACAGGATGATCCGCTCGCTTGTGCCGCCGACGCCTGCGGCCAGCAGGCCGACAAACAGGAAGGCTGCGACCGCGCCGAGGAAGGCCCCGCCCGAAAGACCCAGGATTCCGTAGCCGAAACCAAGGATCATGATGCAGACCGCGCCGGTCGAGGCGCCTGCGGAGATACCTAGCACATAGGGCTCCGCGAGCGGATTGCGCAGCATGGCCTGCAGGATCACACCGCTCAGCGCCAGGGATGCGCCGGCGCTGGCGGCCACAAGCGCCCGGCTCAGCCTGTAGTCCCAGACGATACCCTGATGGATCCGGCTCAACTCGAAATCCGTCCCCAGCAGCCGGTTCGCAACAGCCTTGGCTGTGGTGGCCAGCGGAATGGAAATCTCGCCGATCGACACGGCAAGGCTGATCATGAGCGCCAGAAACACGATTGCGGCGATGGTGAGCGCCAATAGCGCCCACCACTCCTGCCGTCTTGCGATCCCGCGCATTTACTGCGCCAGGCCGAAGGACTTGATGCCCTTGGCCAGGGTCTCGATGCCCTCGATGGTCCGGATGGTGGGGTTCATCGACTGCGCGTTCATCATCACGAAGTGCTTGCTCTTGACCGCATCGAGCTGGCTCGTGACCGGATCCTTTTCGAGGAAGTCGAGCTTGACGTTGGGATCGTCAGCCGCATAGCGCCGGCGATCCATCGTCGCGATGACGACCACGGCCGGATTGGCCTGGGCGATCGTCTCCCATCCCACAAGCGGCCATTCCTCCTCCGTCGTCACGACGTTCCTGGCGCCGAGTGTCTTGAGGATATAGGCCGGCGCGCTGTTCTTGCCGGCGATGAAGGCGTCGCCGTTGACTTCCTTGCTCGAGAACCAGAACACGATCGGCAGGTTCTTGGCTTGGGCGCCGGCAATCGACGCCACGGCGTCCGCCTGACGCTTCTTGAGGTCGGCGATCAGCGCATCGCCGCGATCCCTGACGTCGAAAATCTGCGCGAGCTCATCGATCTCCTGATAGATCAGGTCCATCGTGAAAAGCTCCTTGCGCACGCCGTCGCCGCCGGCGGCATTGACTTTGGCAACGCAGTCGGTCGGCGCGATGTAGGTGTTGATGCCGAGCTCGGAAAACTGCTCGCGCTTGCCGACCGAACCCTGCGGGCCGACATGCCATTCGAATTCGGCGGCAACGAGGTCCGGCTCCTTGCCGACGACCGCTTCGAAACTCGGATCATTGTCGGCAAGACGCGGGATCTTGCTGTTGGCTTCGGCATATTGGGGCAGAACCGGCCCGACCCAGACGGCCGTTCCGGCGATCTTGTCGGCAAGGCCAAGCGACAACAGGATCTCGGTCATACCCTGACCGATGGATACAATCTTGGCTGGAGCCTTTTGGAAAGTGACCTGCTGGCCGCAATTGTTGACGGTGAGGGGATACTGGGTCGCTGCAAAACCGGGAACCGCGAAGCCGGCAAGGCCAAGCGCAAATGTAATGGTCGTCAGAAAATGGCGCATGAAAGATCTCAATAGGGATGAAAAAACTGAGTGACGTCAGCGCGACCGCGCTCAGGCACACCGCAGCCGGTTGCGGAAATCCCAATCAAGACCGAAGAGTGCCGGATAGTGTCGAAGGCTCGGGTCAATCATTCTCTGTCCCTTTCCGGGCATCCCCGCCCGGCTGATTGGATCGTGATTGACGGCAGGTCTCCTGGCTCGCGGATGTCTGACAATCATCTGCCTTCCCGCGCCGTTTCCGCGCAGTGGCATGGTCCGAAGACCCTGGGAGATGACCAGCAAGCTGGTCACTCCGGGATGACCGGCAATCCGCTTACAGTTGCGGGGGCAGCCACGGTCTAGGTCCCCTTTGGGTCGCCCTCACCGTGTTCCCTATTATTCCCCGTAGAGTCTTCCTTGGGGAACCGTCGCCCCCAGTTATGTCGGACAACCGCTCGCCGTCAAGAACATCCATCGATAAAAGCCGCGTTGAAGCAGCTCTCGACAAGCCGCACCATGTTTCTTCTCTTCTCCGCCTCGGCGACGAGTTCCTCGACATTGAAGAATAGGCCCGTCTCGTTGTATGAGAGTGGAATGGGTGTGGTCACATCAGGCGAAGTTCATTTCTCGATCTGCATAATAGAATTCATATCTAAAATGCCCTGCGGGCCAATACATCGGCGCTATCACTGCTCACCAGATGGCATGAGCTAAAACAAAATGATGGGTGAAAATGCAACAGGAGACGTTTCCGGTCGAGCTGGCTGAATTGGCAGCGGCATTACAGATAAACTCGGAAATCTTTAACGCCAACCGGGAGGCATTGGCGCTAAGAAAAGAAGTCGAGAGCGCAGCAAGAATTTTCATATTTGACCACGAGACGCAGGCTGAGACTTTTACACGGGCGTATGGAATTAAAAACGCGCTCAAATGCTGCCTCGCTTTGCTCTCGGCAAATATCGACCCGGCCAAATACGAGAATGTGCGCGATTTGGGCTGTGGCTCGGGCGTGTTCGGATTGACGTTCGCGTTTCTCGCCGCGAACCCGATGCTGCGTCTGACCTTCGTCGATCAATCGCCTTTGCACTTGAATATCGCGCAAACGGTGATGGCCGATTCCGGATGCGCCGGCAGTTTCAGCTTTCTCAACCAGACCCTGCCTCCAGATTTGCCGTCGAGCTCGGACCTAGACCTCATATCCTATTGGTTTTGCGAAAATGGTCACGTAGCGAGCGATGCCAATTTGATCGATCGTCTGATCGGTCGTGAAGCGATCATCGTGGATTACGAGAAGGTCATCTCGGGCATCGTCGATCACATTCCAAAGTACCTTATTGTAAAAGACCGGTGGTCGGTGGAATCGGACGTGCCCTTGCATATGAGGGACATCGTAGGAGATGAGAGCGTGAGGAGTTACGGGATCCACATCGTCAGGGCTTGATCTCATCAGCGGGCATTTCGACGCATAGGCAGGCTATTCGGATCGGTCGGTTGAAACAAATCCGGCGTCTCGCAATATCTCCTGCCCTTGCCGCGACAGCAGAAAATCACACAGGCCTTTCGCTTGAGCACCTGCATTCTTGCGGACCGCTACGCCGTACTCAATGGTTGGCTGGAACTCCGTTGGGATCTCGACGACGCTGAAAACCGGATCGGCCTCCAGGAGACGAGCGTTCGAATAGTAACTCATCATGAGATCGGCCGCGCCGTCGATGATCAGATAGCCGCCGCCTTTGCCCCGCGGCGGTGCCGGCGAATTGCGGCCACCGACCAATTGCAGCGCCCGGGATTTCATCGCCCTGCCCCTGCCCGGATGTTTGGCCTCGATAAGGTCGAAGACCTCGAAGGCATAGTCGCCGCCGGGATCATCGCCGGGCGTCGACGTGCCGATCCTCACCCGAGGATCGGATAGAATCGCAAGAAAATTCTCGGTCGTCAGACCAAGATCGGCACGCGCAAGCATACAGAGCCGGTTGCGCGCAAAGCAGATGGCTTCTTCGGTGATGCCGGCTGACGCGAGGCGTTGCGGATGCGCCATGTTGGCCGAGACGAAGAGATCGAATGCCTCGCCCGCCTCGATCCGCTCACGCAGCAGTCCGGCAGGCCCGAGTGTCAGCGAGACCGCGATGCCGGTCGCATGCGCGAAAGCCGTAATGATCGCCGGAAAGGCATGCCGCATGCTGCCGGCGGACAGGACATGGACTGGTTCGGTCATGGGCGATTTCCTTTTCTGTCTCTTTGCCGGAACAGCGGCACGAAAGCGGTTTCCTCCAACTGGCCGCTGCCGAGTTTCGCCGAACGAACCGGGATGCCGTAGAGCGCTTCGAGATTGGCCTCGGTCATCACCTCGTCGGTGGCGCCGAACACGGTTTTCGCTCCATCGAGCATGAGCAGGACCTTGTCGGCCACCGCCACCGCATGGTTGGGCTGGTGGGTGGTAAAGGCGATGGCAAGCTTTTCACGATCGGCCAGCTTGGCAAGCAGCGAGAGCACCACATCCTGATTTTTAAGGTCGAGCGCGGAGGCCGGCTCGTCGAGCAGCAGCACCGCGTTTTCGCCGGCCAGCGCCCGGGCGATCAGCACGAGCTGGCGCTCGCCGCCGGAAAGTGCGTTGATATTGCGCGGTGCATAGTCGGCCATGCCGGTGGCGTCGAGCGCCTCCATCGCCTTGTCGACGTCGATCTTGCGCGGCGTCTGGAAGAGCGCGATGTAGCGGGCGCGGCCCATCAGCACGACATCAAGCACCGAATAGGGAAAAGAGCCGGCAAATTCCTGCGGCACGAAGCCGGTGCGCGGATTCAATTCCATGCTGCCCGAGGTTGGCTTCAGAAGGCCGGCCAGCACCCGCAGCAAGGTGGATTTGCCGCGGCCGTTCGGCCCGAGGATCGCCGTGATCTCCCCCGCGCTCAGGTCAAAGTCGAGATCGCGAAACTGCCAGCGCTCGCCGTCATAGGACTGGCTGGCCCTTTCGATGCGCAGCATGGCCGCATCAGAAATCACGCACACCTCTCTGGGTCTGTTTCAGGACCATGGCGAAAACAGGCGTGCCGATCAGCGCGGTCAGGATACCAAGCGGAATTTCCGTGCTGGTGGCGGTGCGGGCAACAGTATCGATGATCAGCAGGTAGAGCGCCCCGATCATCAGCGAGGCCGGCATCATCACCCGATGATCGGGTCCGACGAGCATGCGCGCCATATGCGGCACGACAAGACCGACCCAGCCGATGATTCCGCTGACGGCCACCTGCGCCGCGACAATGCACGAGACGAGCACAAGGATCAGCCAACGCAGCGGCTCGACGTTGACACCGAGGGCGCGGGCATCCTCATCACCGATCGACAGGAGATTGATGCGCCAGCGCAGGCCGAGCAACAACAGGCTGCCAACCAGGACCGGTCCCGAAATCAGATAGAATTTCTCCCAGTCGGCGGTGGCGAAACTGCCGAGCAGCCAGAAGACCATGGCCGGCAGCTTGTCTTCGGTGTCGGCGAGATATTGTACGAGGCTGACCAGCGCCGCAAAGAAGCCACTCACCACCACACCTGCCAGCACAAGCGCCAGAATATTGCGCCGCGCGACGATGCCGTTCAGCGCGTAGACGAGAATGACAGCCGAAAGCCCGAAGGCGAAGGCCGAGGCAAGCAGGCCATAACGGGGAAAGCTCAGGAGAATGGCAAGCGTGCCGCCGAAGGCAGCCCCTGAGGACACGCCCATCACCTGCGGCCCGACCAGCGGATTGCGGAAGACACCCTGCAGCGTCGCGCCCGACAGCGCCAGGCCGGCGCCGGCCAGGAGCGCCAGCAGGATGCGCGGCATGCGCACCGTGAATACGACGTTCGCCTCCGTCGGCGTGACCGGCACCTCCGGCGCGGAAACACGCGCGCAAAGGATCTCGATCACCCGTGCGAACGGGATGTCGTAGCGCCCGATGCCAAGGGCGGCGATCGCAGCCGCCACCAGGAGGATCACCAGCATCGCGATGATCACGCGTGGCTGATATCGCGGAAAGGCCTCACCACTCATTGCGCAGCGCGATAATCGGTGCGGTAGAATTCCTTGTAATAGGCCTGCGCCTGCGCCTGCATGTCGATGTCCTTGAAACGCTCCGGATAAAGCGTCTTTGCCATCCAGAGCTCGCCGAGCGCCATCGCCTCAGGCATCGGATAGCCCCAGGCCTTGGCATATTCCGGCATCAGGTAGATGCGGCCGTTCTTGACGGCATCGATCGTCTGCCAGGAATCAGCTTTCCTGATTTCATCCACGACGGCCGGATAACGCTCCTGCACGAAAATGACGGCCGGATTCCATATCAGCACATCCTCCATCGTCACCTGCTTGAAGCCGGCGATCGAATTCGCGACATTGCGGGCGCCAGCGCGCTCCATCATGAGACCGGTGTATTTGCCATGGCCATAGGTGGTGAGGTCCGGATTTGCCATATAGATGGCCACGCGCTTGTCTTCCGGAATATCCGCAAGTCGGTCAGCGACAAGCTTGCGGGTCTTCTTCGTAACCGCAATCATTTCCTCGCCCTTGTCCTTGCGGCCAAGCACATCGGCGATCAGCCGCACGCCGGTTGCAAAGCCGGCGTCGATTGCCGCCGGCTCGTCCTTGACGCTTGGGTTGAGCTTGACCGCCTCTTCCGGCGGGACATCGAGAAGCGAAACCGCGACCACCGAAAGACCCGCATCCTCGATCTGCTTTACCATGTCGGCCGGCGCATAATTGGTGACGAAAACCACATCCGGCTTGAGCTTGAGAAGCTCCTCGATATTGACCTTGGTGAGGCCACCCGGTGTCGCGAGGCTCGGAAGCTGCGGCGCGAGACGCACATAATTGGCACCAAGCTGCTTCTTCCACTCGTCGAGAACGCCGACCACCTTGTCCATCGCGTCGAGCTGGACTGCAATGTTGAGGGTCTGGTGCTGCAGGATGACGACGCGGTTCACGGTGTCCGGAATATGCACCTGGCGGCCGATCTGATCTGTCACCACACGGTCAGCCCAGGCGGGCGTCGAGAATAATATGCTGCCGAGTGCAATAGCAATTTTCGCGACAGGGATCAGGCGGTCGAGTTTAAGCATGGGATTCTCCTGGAAGAGGCCCAACCGCTATCATTATATTTTTCCGTATACAACGGTGTCAGTTCGCCTTGGATCTCAGACTGATGGAGAGGGTGCGCGAGCCTCACAGTACAACCCATTTTTCCAAAAGCGAGTTTGAAGCGCCTGTCGGGATTGATGGCTCTTCGCGGCTCGACTATATACCAAGCATGGCTTTGGAATATCATCTCGCCGGTAGCTTGACCGATACGGAAGCGGAGAAACGCCAGGGGCGGCCCGCATCCGAGCGGATTCTCACGCTTTTGAAGATGCGCGGCTCACAAACCTCTGCGGCGCTTGGCGCTGCTCTTGGAACGACCGGGGAGAACGCGCGCCAGCAGCTCGTCAAACTGGCGGCGGATGGTCTCGTCGAAGCGCGTTCTCAAGCCAAGGGCGTCGGTCGGCCGCAACAGGAGTGGGAGCTGACGGAGCGCGGGCACGGATTTTTCCCCGATACGCATGGAGAGCTTGCCGTCAGCCTGATCAAGGCGGTTCGCAACACGCTCGGCGAGGCCGCGCTTGACCAATTGATTACCGCAAGGGAGGACGAAACGCGGGTCGTCTACTCTGCCGCTCTCGAAGGCGTCGATGACCTGGAGGCACGCATTGCAGCCCTTGCGGCGCAACGATCCGTCGAAGGCTATATGGCCGAATGGCGTCGGACGAATGAAGGCGATGCATGGCTCCTGATCGAGAACCACTGTCCGATATGCGCGGCCGCAACGACCTGCCAGGGCTTCTGCAGATCGGAACTGGCGGTGTTTCGCGATGTCCTTGGCGAGGATTGCACGGTAGAACGTGAGGAGCACATTCTACACGGCGCTCGCCGTTGCGCTTATCGCATTTCGCCGCACTAGACGCCGACGGCGGCGCGACCGCACGACAGAAATTTCGTTAAAGCGCAATAAGGCAAGGCGGGACGATCATGCAAGAAGACTGGTACACACTCATCGTTGGAAAAGGCAACGTGAACGAGGGTCTCGTCCGCATCGTTGCCTTCATCGCGTTGTACATTTGTGTCTTCGGAACGCTGTTTTGGTGGCTGCTGGGCTAGTCGCCAAACCGTCGCCCTCACCGGCAAGCTTTCGATTTCGGCAGGACGCCTGGTGGGTTCCAGGACTTTGACCGTGCCCGCACGCGGATGCTCGTCACCAGCCCCATGTGAGCGATCAAAACCAATCGATCACCCCCCCCGCAAGAAGCAACATTGGCGGATTTGGCAGCATCGCAACAGCGCTGCGCTCTTGATTCATGGCTTTCCCAGGCGCGTCGATCACACGAAACAACGCCTATTGACTTTTCACAGATGAATATAATCTGCGTATATGCAAACTGGCAACCCGTCATGGCGGTGCCAGCATGGAGGTGGCGGGCCTGCCGGGTCCGATGTGAGGACGGAAAGTGGTCTCGAGCAGCATGCCACGCTGCGAGGCGCCACGTTCCGGGAGGAGTGACATGACAGACGAAAATCCGGCGCTGCAAAGCGCCGTTCGCAAGGCGACCATCCGGCTTCTGCCCTTCCTGGGCTTGATGCTGATCCTGAATTTTCTCGATCGATCGAATGTTGGCTTCGCCAAGACGGCCTATCAGGCCGACACTGGTCTTTCGGATGCGGCCTATGCCTTCGGGGCCGGTATTCTCTACCTTGGCTACGCCACCTTCGAAGTGCCGAGCAACCTGATCATGCAGCGCGTCGGCGCTCGTCTCTGGCTCAGCCGGATCATGATCACTTGGGGCATCGTCTCGGCCTGCATGGTCTTTGCCCATACGGCGACGAGCTATTACATCGTCCGTTTCCTGCTCGGCGTCTGCGAAGCCGGCTTCTACCCGGGCGTATTGCTCTATCTGACCTACTGGTTCCCCGCCAAACAACGTGCGCGGGCGACCGGCCTTTTCTATCTCGGCGTGCCCTTGGCTCTAGTCATCGGCGCACCCCTTTCCGGCTGGCTTCTCACTCATCACGACATGCTCGGTCTTGCCAACTGGCAATGGATGTTTGCGGTCGAAGGCCTGTCGGCGACGATCGTCGGCATCCTGGCGCTGTTCTTCCTGACGAGCCGTCCCAGCGAGGCGAAATGGCTGACCGCGGAGGAAAAAACGGCGCTCGTCTCTGTTATCGAATCAGAGGAGCGCGGCAAGCTCTCCGAGGTGAAGCATTCCGTCTTCGGTGTGCTTAAGGATTGGCGGGTCCTTGCCTTCATCGGCATCTATCTCTTCATTCAGGTGGGCGTCGGCCCTATCACCTTCTACCTGCCGGCGCGACTGGCGCAGGCCATGGGCGGCGGCGTCAATACCTGGGTCGGCGTGCTGCTCGGTCTGCCGTGGCTGTGCGCCCTGATCGCAACGCGCTTCTTCACTGTTTATGCCGACCGGCACGACAATCACCGCATCGTCTGCATCGCCATGCTGACGGTCGGGACCATTGCACTGGGTATGATCGGGCTCACCATGAACCCCTGGATCATGGTAATCGCCGCCTGCATCGCGGTGCCGGGGCTCGCCTCATCGCAGCCGGTCTTCTGGAGCCTGCCGACCCGCTATCTCGGCGGTGTCGGCGCCGCAAGCGGCATCGCCTTCATCGTCTCGCTCGGCAATCTCGGCAGCTTCGCCTCGCCACAGATCAAGGCCTATGTCGATGCCGCCACAGGCAACGGCGATATCGGCTTCTACATTCTCGCCGGCTGCTGCTTCCTGTCCGTAGTGCTCCTGCTGGCGCTCGGCCCGCACCGCCGCTGGATCGTCGACAGCCAACAGACCGCCGGCAGCAGCCGCACGCACTAAGATGACAATGGCGGCTACCTGATTGTCCTTGTCCGACCCTCTCGCCTTCATCCCAATCGCATCGGGATGAAGGTAGGGATCGATGATCGGCGGGTCGAGAGCGATCAAGCAAGGTGTTTCAGGAGCGCTCCTATGGCAATCGATGGAGCCACCGACCGCGCCTGCAATGCCGTCACCTATCGACATCGCTCAAAGCGAGATTGCGGAAGCACTGCGCAAGCCCCCCGAAATGACGCGTGCTCAGGCTTTCGACGCCGGCCTCGAGCGGCATTGACTGGAGCTGAGCGTTTGGCGATTTTTCGCGAAAAGCCTTGATTTAAAAGGCTTCGGGCGTGATCACTAAGATCGACGCTACAATCAATCGTAACATGCTTGCGGAAGATATCATCCCGAAGCGAAGATGTTGCACATGATTGGGGGTGGAGGGGCGACGGTCGCCATCACAAAGTATCATGAGGGTACGGATGGCTGTCTAGTCTCATTGCAATCTGGGAGGAGCGCAACAGTGAACAAGTATGACGACAATCTGGGTCGGCGCGAGGCAAACCATAGCCCTATGACGCCTATATCCTATCTGGAGCGGGCGGCCCGAACGTTTCCCGAACGAACGGCGGTTATTCATGGAAGCCAGCGAGTAAGCTACTCGCAGTTCTGGAAGAACTGCAGGAAGCTTGCCTCCGCGCTTTCACGTCACGGCATTGGAAAAGGCGATACGGTGACCGTGATGTTGTCCAACACGCCGCCGATGCTGGAAGCCCATTACGGTGTGCCGATGGCAGGCGGCGCCGTGCTGCACTCCATCAATACAAGGCTGGATGCGGACTCAATCGCCTTCCAGCTCGACCATGCTGAATCCAGGGTCGTCATCGTGGATACCGAGTTTTCCGATGTCATGCGGCAAGCGCTGGAGAAAGCCGCGGTCACCCCGCTGGTGATCGGCTTCGACGACACCGAATTTCCCGCGGACGCACCGTTCAAGAAGGGCGTGCCAATAGGGACCATGGATTATCTGGCGTTTCGGGCTGGTGGCGACGAGGCATTCGAATGGGCCGAGCCCGGTGACGAGTGGGATGCCATTTCCCTGAACTATACATCCGGCACCACCGGAAACCCCAAAGGCGCGGTCTATCATCATCGCGGTGCAGCGCTTGCATCGCTCGGAAACGTCATCCACGCCGGCATGGGCAAGCATCCCGTCTATCTCTGGACGCTGCCGATGTTTCACGCCAATGGCTGGTGCTTCACCTGGACGGTCGCCGTTCAGGCCGGCACGCATATCTGCCTGCGATGGGTGCGCGCCAAGCCGATCTTCGATGCAATTGCCGATCACGGCGTTACGCATCTGTGCGGCGCGCCCATCGTCATGTCCTCGCTGGTCAACGCGCCGGATAGCGATCGACGCGCATTTTCCCAGAAGGTCATCTTCAATACGGCCGCTGCACCCCCGCCAGAGGCGGTTTTGGCGGCAATGGCCAATGCGGGCTTCGAAGTTACACACCTTTACGGACTGACGGAGACGTATGGTCCGGCTGTCGTCAATGAATGGAACACCGCTTGGGATAACCTTAGCAGCGCGGAGCAGGCTGCCAAGAAAGCACGGCAGGGAGTTGCCTATATCGCCCTCTCCGAACTGAATGTCATCGATCCCGAAACCATGAACCCTGTGCCGGCGGATGGAACGACCGTTGGCGAAGTCATGCTTCGCGGCAACATGGTGATGAAGGGTTACCTGAAGAATCCGGCGGCGAATGACGAGTGCTTTGCCGGTGGATGGTTCCACTCGGGCGATCTTGGCGTGATGCACGAGGACGGCTATGTCCAGATCAAGGATCGCTCGAAGGACATCATTATTTCCGGCGGCGAGAACATCTCGTCGATCGAGGTCGAGGACGCGCTTTACAAGCATCCGGCCGTTGCGACAGCCGCTGTTGTGGCCAAGCCTCACGAGAAATGGGGGGAAACTCCGGTTGCCTATGTGGAACTCAAGCCCGGCAGGCAAGCAACCGAACAGGAGCTGATAGACCACTGCAAAACAATCATCGCCCGCTTCAAATGCCCCACACGCATCGTGTTTGCGGAGATACCGAAGACATCCACCGGCAAGATTCAGAAATATCTTCTGCGTCGGATGCCGATCTGACTTCTTTGATGCCTAGTTAGACGGGAGCGAGCAGCGCCGCGTCATGCCCGTGGGCAATGTCGCTCCGCCATTCATGCCTGGGTTACGGCAAAACATGAGGGCGCAATAGCGACTCGACAATGTCCAGCATCGTTGCAAGCGCCGTTGAACGTTCGTCCTCATCTTCGACAGCCTCAAACTCGGCAAGTTCGATACCGGCAATCTGGCTGGGAGGGATTGCAGCAAGGACGCCTCGAAGCTGCATCGGCAGCAAGCCGCCGGGCACCTTGTAGGCTGCAGGTATATGGCCCGGTTCCAGCGCATCCCAATCGATATGGATCCATACCGGGCTGTCACCAAGGAAAGACAGGATCGCGTCCGCGCTGACAGCCGCTGGCGGCAGGGTCGCCACACCGGCCTCAGTCAGAAGCGCTTTCTCTGGAGCATCGATATCCCGAACGCCGGCGATCAGGATTTGTTTTGGATCCAGGCCAGCTCCTTGGCCACTGTCCCAGAGGCCGCAGGCCGCCGCCAGCACCATGCCGCCAAGATAGCCGGATTCGGTGGTGTCCGGCGTGTTGAAATCGCCGTGCGCATCGACCCAGAGAACCTTGAGGCCTGGAATCGCCTTCACGGCGGCTGGCAGTGTCGCAAGGCTGGCCGAGCAGGTATTGGTGGCCAATAGCGGGAGCTCGCCAGCCGCAAGCGCTTGCCTGACCGCCGCGTGAAGACGGCCGAGGATATCCGATGCCTCGGGAAGACTGGCGCTCCAGTCATCGACCCGATACGACGCGGCCCCTCCGAGCACCATCGGTTTCAGTCCGCATTGATCGGCGAGCAGGGCTGCGGTTGCAGCGGCTCCGGGGATCGCATGAGGCGTACGGTCGCCGACACGGCTCTGCGCTACGATAAGTCAGAAAGGCCTGGAGATCACGTTTGGCACCTCGTCGGAGACCGGGGACATCTCTTCCGCATAGCCGCAAACGGGCTACTTCTCAATTGAGATAGGGGCGGCGCGAAACAAAACGGTGATAGCAATAGGCGGCTGCAACGATCAGCACCGTCCCCGCCAGAATGGGTACGGCCAGAAACGACCAGGACCCGCCTGTTGCAAGCACGACGATCGGATCGGCGCCAGCCGGCGGATGCAGCGTATCGGTTGCCTGCATGGCGGCGATGGCAAGACCGACGGCGAGCGCGAAAGACAAGGGTTGCGCCCCCAATAGAGCGAAGACTGCTATGCCGATGAAGGCCGAGATAAGATGGCCGCCGATGACGTTCTTGGGTTGAGCAAGCGGGCTCTGCGGCAGTGCGAAAACCAGGACGCTGCTCGCCCCGAACGGCGCCACAAGGAGAAGCACGCCAAGCGTCGAACTGAGCTGCGACAGACTATAGATCGCCAGGAAGCCGCCGGCGCCTGAGATGATTGCCGGCCGCATTCGCCGGCCGATCCGCGTGCTCAAGGTCTGCTCCGAAAGGCTGTTGATCTCGGTCATGAGGTCGTCTCGATTTATGATTGGGCGAAGAAAGGAGCGCGGCATACACCGCCGCGCTCCCCTATTCTCGTTAGGTGCGCTTGAACTTCGCGGCCTCTTCCGAGCCGCCGGTTGCATTGCCGGCGCTGTAGGAATGCGCGCCTGTGCCGGCGAGCTTCCCACCATCGACGATCAGATATTCGTCGCGGATCGGGCGATCTTCGAAGAAGCTTTCCAGGATCTCGCGCGTGCCGGCGGCGTAGCGGGTCTGGGCCGAAAGCGACGTACCGGAAATATGCGGCGTCATCCCGTGATGCGGCATGGTCCGCCACGGATGATCCTTCGGCGCCGGCTGCGGGAACCAAACGTCTCCGGCATAGCCGGCGAGCTGGCCGCTCTCGAGCGCCCGGGCGATGGCATCGCGGTCGCACAGCTTGCCGCGCGCCGTGTTGACGAGATAGGCACCGCGCTTGAAGTGCTTCAGCGTCTCGTCATTGATCATGTGCTCGGTCTCTGGATGGAGCGGGCAATTGAGCGTGACGACGTCGCAGACCTCGTACATCCCCTCGCGCGTGGCATGCCACGTGAGACCCAGTTCCTTTTCCACCGTTTCGGGCAGGCGATGACGATCGGTATAGTGCAGATGCATGTCGAACGGCTTCAGCCGCTTCAGGACAGCGAGACCGATACGGCCGGCAGCAACCGTGCCGACATGCATGCCTTCGACATCATAGGAGCGCGCGACGCAATCGGCGATGTTCCAGCCGCCCTTCACCACCCACTGATAGGACGGGATGTAGTTGCGGACCAAGCCGAGGATCATCATCACGACGTGTTCGGAGACGCTGATCGAATTGCAATAGGTGACTTCGGCGACGGTGACGCCACGATCGATCGCAGCCTGGAGATCGACGTGGTCGGAGCCGATGCCGGCGGTCAGCGCCAGCTTCAGGTTCTTTGCCTTGGCGATGCGCTCGGCCGTCAGATAAGCCGGCCAGAAGGGTTGCGAGATGACGACATCGGCATCGACCAGCTCCCTTTCGAAGACCGAGTCCGGACCATCCTTGTCGGACGTGACGACGAAGGTGTGACCGTTGGCCTCGAGGTATTTGCGCAGGCCCAGCTCCCCGGAGATGCTGCCCAGGAGCGTTCCCGGCTTGAAGTCGACGGCCTTGGGCGTTGGCAGGGTCTGGCCACCGGGGTAATGGTCGATTTTCGGCAGATCATCGCGGGCATAGGACGTCGGATAGCCATCGATGGGGTCGTCATAAAGAACGCAGACTACTTTTGCCATGTTCGTTTCCTCAGCTGTGGCAGCCGGAAACACCCCGGAAACGCGTAGGAATACGCGCCGGTCTCAGATGTCGGTTCTGTCAGACATTTGGCCGCCATCAGCTTGCGCTGAAGAAGGTCAGTCGCCGGTGTTTCCTAAAGCCGTGTTCCGTGCGAGCGGAACCTCGTTTCAACGAGCAACATGATCCCACACGACCACATTGCCGGCAAATGAAAGCTTTCTACCGTGTGATAGACGATGTCGATGGTGCCGGCGGGACGGCCGCATATCGCTCGAAGTCGGCATCGAAATCCGCTCCCTGCAGGGACCTCACCAATGCCTTGGTCATGGGTGATTGCGGTGAACGATCGGATATGACCAGCCCCAGCGCCTGCCGATGATACGGATCGACAAGTTCGATGGAAACAAGATCGGCCTTGTCGCCCAGAATGTAGAAGAACGTATGGGGGACGATGCTGCACCACAGGCCGTTGCGGATGTGCGCGCAGACGGCCAGGAAGGAATTGCTGACGACGGAGGGCCTCATCGTCAGTCTTGCAGATGCGGCGATGCCGTTGAGAATGCGCCTGTTCTGCATGTCCTCGCTCAGCAGGCACAGCGACTGCGAGACGGCCTCAGCCCACGTCAGTGTGCGGCGGTCAGCAAGAGGATGATCGGCGCGGCAAACGAAGACATATCTCTCGTGATAGAGCGGCAGTCGCTGCACATTCTCCAGCGGCTCATTTTCCAGATAGGTCAGGCCACCGTCGATTTCGAAGGTATCGAGCCCATGCTGAATGGCGCGCGACGTCATCGACCTGATATCGATCGTCCCATCCGGGTGCTCCATATGGAACCGTTCGGACAGAAACGACACCGAAGCCATCGCGGCGGGAATGACACCCAGCCGCAACGTGCCGGAAAGACCTTTTTTCGATCCCGTGATGTCCTTCTGGAGGCTGTCATAGTCGAACAGGATCTGCCGTCCCCATTCCAACGCGCGTTCACCGTCCGGTGTCAGGCCGATGTAGCGATTGCCGCGGGCAATCAGCGTCACGCGAAGATCGTCTTCAAGCTTTCGGATCGCCGCCGACAGGGTCGGTTGCGTGATATGGCAAAGCTCTGCAGCCCTTGCGAAATGCTTTTCCTCCGCAAGCGTCACGAAGAATGAGAGGTGTCTTATCAGCACAGGTGATCCTCGTCGGTACGGCGTTATATTCCATGGAATATAACGCCGTACCGATCAAGCACTTTGCGCGCGCCCATTGACGAAGGCGCTATATCCGTCGGCAAGAATTACCGGGAACGAATTTCGGGGTGAGGACGAAATCCTGTGGTGGTTCGACAGCGCCTTGGGGGTTGGTGATCCGGTGCAGGAGGCGCCGGGCGATGATGCCGCCGAGCGCCAAGGTGTCCTGAACCACCATGGTGATGCGCGGGGTGATGACCGAGCTCCATTGCACATTGTCGATCATGGCGAGCGAAATGTCTTCCGGACAGCGGAAGCCCAATTCCTGCATGGCCTGCAGTGCCGAGAGTGCGACCGTGTTGTTGGCGCCGAGGATCGCGGTCGGGCGCTCGGGCTGGATGAGCAGGCGCATCGCCGCCTCATATCCAGCGGTGCGGGTGAACTGCCCGTCGACGACGAAATTGGGGTTCACCTCCACCCCGGCATTCGCCATCGTGTCCGTGAAGCCGCGATAGCGTTCCGTCGCCGTATGCATATGGCTCGGGCCGGTGATGAAGGCGATGCGCCTGTGGCCAAGCTGCAGGAGATGTTCGGTCAGCATCGCCCCGGCAAGGTGGTTGTCTGAGCCGACGAAGTCTCGTTCGATGCCCGCCACCTTCTGGTCGAAACAGACGATCGGAACGTTCAATCCGCCGATGAAGTCGAGATAGTCCTGATCATGCCCGGAGGGGGCAAGCGCCAGGCCCGCCGTCTTGAGGCCGATCAGATGTTCGACCATGGCCCTTTCGCGCACGGTCTTGCCTGAGGAATCGGTGACGAGCACGAAATGACTATGATCGAGCGCGTAGTTCTCCAGCTCGCGCCGGATATCACCGAAAAACGGGTTGCCGACATTGCCGACGACAAAGCCGATCATGCGGCTGCGTCCGCGCGCCAGGCTCTGGGCGAGCGGATCGGCAACAAAGCCGACCGCCGCGACCGCGTGGCGGATTTTTTCCAAGGTCTTCTGGCTGACGCGAGCTGGATTGCTCAAGGCCAGCGAGACCGTCGACACGGATACGTCAGCGAGTTTGGCGACATCGCGAATGGTGGCCATCAGATTTTTCGAACCGTTTCTATCGCCTTAGGCCTTCCCATCGAAGGCATATTCTCATGCAGGATTCTGTCATAAATCTAACATTTGCAGCAGCCGAAGCAATATGTCGAGAGAAGATTTCAACAGTGTCTTGACATCCGCGCGGAGTGGATCAATGATTAAATCGAACCGGTTCGATCAAACTGGAAATCTTGGGAGGATAGTGTGAGCAACGCAGGAACGATCAGTGGTGGTCTTGATGCAGCCGACGGCAAGGCGTGGTTTACGCATGACCGATTCGGCATGTTCGTCCATTTCGGGCTCTATGCGCTCGGCGCTCGGCACGAATGGCTAAAGAACCGCGAGGAATTCACCACCGAGGCCTATCAGAAGTATTTCGACAACTTCGATCCGGACCTCTACGACGCCCGCGAATGGGCACGCCGCGCCCGCGCGGCCGGCATGAAATATGTCGTGCTGACTGCCAAGCATCACGAAGGCTTCTGCCTGTGGGACAGCAAGGTCACCGACTACAAGGTCACCAATACACCCTACGGCAAGGATCTGATCGGACCCTATGTCGAAGCCTTGCGGGCCGAGGGACTGAAGGTCGGATTCTATTATTCGCTGCTCGACTGGCACCACCCGGATTTCCCGGTCGACGGACATCACCCGCAGCGCAACCATCCCGATGCGGCCAAACTCAATGAAGGCCGCGACATCTCCCGCTATGCCAAATATATGCGCGACCAGGTGACCGAACTTCTGACGAACTTCGGCAAGATCGACGTTATCTGGTTCGATTTCAGCTATCCCCGCCGCACCTACAAGGGGCTGCCCGGCAAGGGCCGAGCCGATTGGGAGAGCGAAAGCCTGATGAAGCTGGTGCGCCAGCTGCAGCCCGACATCATCGTCGGCGACCGCCTCGACCTGCCGCGCGACGCAGATCACATGCCGGATCTCGTGACGCCGGAACAATATACGCCGCGTGTCGCGCCGACCGTCGCCGGGCTGCCGGTGCGCTGGGAAGCCTGCCACACCTTCAGCGGCTCCTGGGGTTATTATCGCGACGAGACGACCTGGAAGGATGCGGGTCAGCTCATCAATATCCTGATCGACACGGTTTCGCTCGGCGGCAATCTCTTGATGAATGTCGGCCCAACCGGACGCGGCACCTTCGACGCTCGCGCCATCAAGGCGCTCGATACCTATGGCGAATGGATGCATCTCAACGGGCGCACGATCTACGGCGCCGGTCCCTCCACGCACAAGGCGCCGAACGGTTGCCGCTTCACCCAGAAGGGAAATCGGCTCTATCTGCATATCCAGACCTGGCCGTTCCGGCATATCCATATCGAGGGGCTGGGGCGCAAGGTGAAATATGCGCAGTTCCTGCACGATGCCAGTGAAATCCATTGGCTCGATCCGGATGCCGACGTTGATTCCAACATCGGCGTTGCCGTTGGGGAGGGCATACTCACCCTCGAATTGCCGGTCCTCAAGCCCAATGTGGTGGTTCCGGTGATCGAGCTGATCCTCAAGGATTGAGTGCCCTCAAGCTGGAGCCGTCCGGTGCCGTCATGAGCCGCGAAGCCGAACTCATTGCCGCGATGACGCCGTTGATCACCGATCTGGCCGAAGACGGCGACGGCGCCGTCGCTCTGGCCGGATCTCGCGGCAAAGGGCGGTCGGATGCGCAATCGGATTTCGACTTCCGGGTGTATGCCGATGCCTATCGCGGGCCGGAGCTCAGGCAGACCGGCTCGTGGAAACGCTTCGACGAAGCCATGCGCGGCTGGCAGGCCAAGGGGATCCGGATGGATGGGATCTGGATGCGCCGCTATGCCGGCGTGCAACGAGATCTCGACGCCTGGGTTGCCGGTATTGCGGTGCCGAAGAATTTCGAGTGGACGATCTGGGGCTATCACCTGCCGACGGATCTAGCCAGCCAGCAGATCATCGCCGATCCGCGCGGTCTGCTGGCGAGATGGAAGCGACAGCTTGCGCAATATCCCGAGGCGCTCAGGGCCTCGGTCCTGCGCCAACATATGGAGATCCTGCGCTACTGGGCCAAGGACTATCACTACGAGAGCAAGGTCGCCCGCCGAGACCTCGTATTCCTGGTGGGGCTGACGGGAAAGCTGGCCAATGCCATTCTGCAGGCCATCTTTGCCGTCAACCGGACCTACTATCCGGGCGATGGCTGGAACCTGCCCATGGCAGCCGAACTCGAGCGGCTGCCGCCCGATTTCCTTGAGCGGATGACCGCCATTCTGGAACCGGGACACGATCCAGACGCCTGGCGGCGACAACGAACGGAACTGATCGCAATGATCGCCGACCTGGAGGCGCTGATCGCATCTTAAGGGGATTGCAAGACCAAACCGGAGGGGAGAGTCCGGACACTGAGGACTGTCATCACGACCATAGTCATTTAGGAGGAGGAACCATCATGAAACGCACATTGATCTTTGCCGCCGCCCTGGCGGCCAGTTCCCTACTTGGTATCGGCGCGCAGGCGCAGGATGCCCCCGTGACCATCACCTGGCAGATGTGGGGTGAACCGAACGATGCGCAGCTCTGGCAGCAGCTGGCCGATCTCGTCACGCAGCAATATCCCGATATCAAGGTCAAGCTGCAGCTTTCAGGATGGACGGATTACTGGACGCGCCTGCCGGTTCTGGCAGCATCCGGCCAAGTCGCCGATATCGTCTCGATGCAGTCCATGCGCATGCCGAACTTCTATTCGATCCTCGAACCACTCGACGACTATGTGAAGAAAAGCGACGTGAAGGTGGGGGATTTCGAGACCTCGATCATGTCCGGGCTTTCCTATGACAGCAAACTCTACGCCCTGCCCTATGATGTCGGTCCGTGGATGGTGTTCTACAATCGCGACAAGTTCGCCGCGGCTGGGTTGAAGGAGCCGGCCAAGGATTGGACGTTCGATGATTTCAAGGCTGCGGCCAAGACGCTGACCAAGGACGGGACTTACGGTTACGGAACGCAGGCCTTCGACTTCATTGCCGGCCCGATCGCTCTCGGCGCGGAATATTTCAATGCCGACAACGAATTCGACCTGACCAATGCGGGCTTCGTCGACGCGTTCAGCAAATATGCCGACCTCACCGCCAAGGACAAGCTTTCGCCCGTCTTCGCGTCCGCATCCGACGCATCCGCGGCCAGCGGTCGTTTCGCGTCGGGCAACGTCGCCATGTATATCGACGGCCCCTGGACGCTGATCACCGCCCAGGCCAACGTGAAATTCAAGATCGGCATCGCGCCTCTGCCACGCGGAAGCGGCCCGTCGCGCTTCATCACCGCCGGCTCAGGCTGGGGCATTTCCGCAGCCAGCCAGCACAAGGATGCCGCCTTCAAGGCGATCCAGGTGCTGACCGGTCCGAAAGCGGCGGAAATCCTCGGGTCGGCCGGTCGGGCGCTACCGGCCCGGCTTGCTCAGCAGACCTATTGGTATGACGGGGCCGCCAAGAATGTCAGCGGCACGCGCGATACGCTGCAATACATGTTCGCGCACACGACACCCTTCCGCATCAACGAGAAATGGAACCAGTTCGAGAATCTCGTGATGCAATATGTGCCGGTGGCGTTGACGGGGGATTCCGCGCCCAAGGCTGTGCTGACCGATATCCAGAGCCAGCTTCCGTAACCCTCGGCGCCCGGCCGCTCGTCGGCCGGGCGTATTGGCCTGGCCTCAAAGGCCCCTTGCCGGAAAGGAGAGGCCCATGACGCTGGGCAAACACACCACGGTGACCACAAGACAAAAGGCGCGCACAAAGCGATGGTTTCGGGCTGGAGAGGGGCGGACGGCCTTCTTCTTCCTGCTGCCGGGCCTGATCGGCATCCTGCTGTTTCTCGTCCTGCCGATCCTTGCTTCGATCGTGCTGAGCTTCACCAACTGGCAGTTGCTCGGCACGCCGCGTTTCGTCGGCTTCTCCAACTATTCGCGGCTGTTCACGACCGATCCGCAATTCTGGACGGTCATGCGCAATACCATCTTCTTCACCATCGAATATCTGATCCTCAACATCGTCATATCGCTGGGATTGGCGGTCTGGATCTCCAGCCTGAAGATCGGGCAGCGATGGTTCCGGGTGATCTTCTTTCTCCCGACGTTTACCCCGCTCATCGGGGTTGCGATCGTCTGGATGCTGATCTTCACCAGCGGCGGCCTTTTCGACACTCTGATGGCGCAGCTCTCGCTGCCTTTTGCGGGCGTGCTCAGCAACCGGACGCTCGCCATGCAGGCGGTGGTCCTCACCTCGATCTGGGCCGGCGTCGGATACAATACGGTGCTGTTCAACGCCGCGCTCGACATGGTGCCGGCAACCTATCTGGAGGCCGCGCGCATCGACGGCGCGACAGCCTGGGACCGGTTCTGGAAAATCCGCCTGCCGCTGATCTCGCCGACGCTGTTCTTCGGCACCGTCATGACCGCGATCACCTCGCTGCAGGTCTTCGACCAGATCTACGTCATGACCAAGGGCGGGCCGGGATCGTCAACCGCGACGCTCGGATATGCCATCTACCAGCGCGGCTTCCAGAACTTCCAGATGGGCTATGCCTCGGCCATTGCCTGGGTCATGTTTGCGCTGATCATGGCGCTCACAGCACTGCAATTCTGGCTCCAGCGCAAATGGGTGCACTATGACAACTAAGTCCAAAGCCAGGGCACACCGAAAGCTGGCGCTCGACATTCTCAATCATGCCGCGCTGGCACTTGTCGCAATTGCCTTCCTGTTTCCGTTCTTCTGGATGGTTTCCAATGCGGTGCGCTCGAATGCCGAGGTCATGGCGATACCGATACGCATCCTGCCTGAGGTCTTCGAATGGGGCAATTTCGCAGCCGCCTGGACCAGATTGCCCTTCGGCCGGTTCTTCCTCAACAGCGCCATCATCGCCATTTGCGTCACCGTCATCACCGTCGTGGTGTCCTGCCTTTCGGGCTACGCTTTTGCGCGGCTGAAATTCAGGGGGCGGGAAATGCTGTTGCTCGGATATATCGGCACGCTGATGGTGCCGCCGCTGATGCTCATCATCCCGCTGTTTCTGATCGTCAACAGGCTGGGCATGGTCAACACCTTCCCGGGCGTGATCCTGCCGGTCTCCTTCGGCACCTTCGGCGCATTCCTGATGCGGCAGTTCTTTCTTTCCATTCCCATGGAGCTGGAAGAGGCGGCAAGGATAGACGGCGCCTCTCGGCTGCGTATCCTCGTCAGCATCATCGTGCCGCTGTCGATGCCAGCCATCGGGCTTCTATCGCTGTTCACCTTCATGGGGCAGTGGAACAACTTTCTCTGGCCGCTGATCGTAATGACCGGGGCCGACAATGCCACCCTCCCGGTGGGGCTCACCATGTTCCAGACCCAGCAGGGCACGCAGTGGAACTATCTGATGGCGGGCGCGACCCTTTCCATGCTTCCCGGGATTTTCCTCGCGATCATCCTTCAGAAGCTCATCTACAACAGCATCGCCCTCAATGCGGGCATGGGTGGGCGCTAAGGCGCCTGCGGACACTCTTGGGAGCTTAGGACATGGCGAAATTGACGATCCGCAACGCCGTCAAACGTTACGGTGCGCTCGAGGTGCTGCATGGCGTATCCGTCGCGGCTGAGGACGGAGAGTTCATGGTGCTCGTCGGCCCTTCGGGCTGCGGCAAATCCACTTTGCTGCGCATGATCGCCGGGCTGGAAAGCATCAGCGATGGCGAGATCGAAATCGGTGACCGCGTCGTCAACGATCTCGAACCCAATGAGCGTGATATCGCCATGGTATTCCAATCCTATGCGCTCTATCCGCATATGACCGTTCGCGACAACATGGCGTTTTCGCTGAAGCTCGCGCGCTGCAGCAGGCAGGAGATCGAACAGAAGGTCAATGACGCCGCCGGCATCCTCGATATCACCGCGCTCCTTGATCGCTACCCGCGGCAATTGTCGGGCGGGCAACGTCAACGCGTGGCGATGGGCCGCGCCATCGTCCGCAACCCGGCAGTGTTCCTCTTCGACGAACCGCTCTCCAATCTCGACGCGAAATTGCGCGTGCAGATGCGCACGGAGATCAAGACACTGCACCAGCGCCTGGGCACTACCATGGTCTATGTGACCCATGACCAGATGGAAGCGATGACCATGGCCGACCGCATCGTCGTGATGCGTGGCGGTCACATCGAGCAGGTCGGCTCGCCCCTCGACATCTACGATGAGCCCGCCAACAGCTTCGTCGCCGGTTTCATCGGCTCGCCGTCGATGAATTTTATCGACGGCCTCGTCGTGGAACGAGATGGAATAGCAGAGCTGCAAGCGGCGGAAGGCCTGCACTGGCCGCTGCCGGATAGCGCCCGCACCTATATCGGACAGTCGGTTCAACTCGGCATTCGTCCTGAACACATCGCCATCGGCGCAGACGGAGCACAGGCCAAGGTCATCATCATCGAGCCGACTGGTTCCGACACGCATCTGCAATTGCAGGCCGGCGCGCAATCGATCGTCGCAGCCGTCAGGGACCGTCCCTCAGTGTCACCAGGCCAATCCGTCTCGCTCAAGATCGATGTAAAGAAAGCGCATCTGTTCGAGCCGTCGAGCGGCAAGCGGCTGCCTTGAGCGGGCCATCATGAATATGCTGGCATTTTAGCTGCGGCCGATTTTACATTGGCGTTACGCACCCAAACGTGGCCACGGGGCGTGATGGGGATGCGGATGCGTACGGTAGCAATGTTGATTTTTCCCGGCGTTCAGATGCTGGATGTGGCCGGACCTCTCGATGTCTTCGCGGAGGCGACCGTCTTTCTCACCGGCGACGATGGATACCAGGTGACGCTGATTGGTCCCGACCGATCTCCGCTTCGCGCATCAAATGGCATGACGCTGGTCGCGGATCTATCCTATGACGAAGCAACCGGACCCTACGACCTGTTCCTGATCGCGGGTGGCCCTGCCCTTCCGGATACCGAGTTCCCGCAGAACCTGATCGATTGCGTCCGCCGCCTATCCGCCGCCAGCCGGATCTTCGGTTCGGTTTGCACCGGGGCGTTCTGCCTGGGAGCGGCCGGGCTTCTCGATGGGCGCAAAGTTACCACGCACTGGCAAAACGCGCGGCGTCTTGCATCTTCATTTCCGAAGGCGGATGTCGACGTCGACCGGATCTATTTGCGCGACGGGTCGATGATTACGTCCGCCGGCGTGACTGCCGGCATCGACCTTGCCCTGTCGCTGATCCGCGACGATCATGGATCAGCATTGGCGCTTTCGGTCGCCAAACGGCTGGTGGTCGTGGCCCAACGTCAGGGCGGTCAATCACAGTTCAGCCCCTATGTGGAAACCCTCTCGGACGAGAAATCTCCGATCTCCGTGGCGGCTGCGTTTGTCATGTCCAATCTGAAAGAGCGGCTGTCGGTGGCGGACCTTGCCACTGCCGCCTCCATGAGCATCCGCAGCTTTGCGCGGGCATTCGTTGCCGGCACGGGACATCCCCCAGCGGAATTCGTCGAGAAGGCCCGCATCGATGCCGCGCGCAACATGCTCGAGCGAACGGATGACCCTCTCAAAGTGATCGCGTACGAATGCGGTTTCCGCAACCCGAAGCGCATGCGTCAGGTCTTCGCAAGAAATCTCGGCATCTCGCCGGTACAATACCGAGACCAGTTCAAGGCCCGCAAGTAAAGCGCGATCAGCTCTCCCATGGAGAACTGAGGATCATCTCGACAAAATCCCCGCGCTTGTAGGTCGGGTCCATCTTGGAAAGCACATCGGCCTTGACGTTGCCGAACGTCGTTTCAGGCTTACGGATCGTGCCGAGGCAGAAGGACGTCAGGATGCCGTGCTTGAACTTCAGCCCGCGCGGATGGCAACGGCATACTTCTTCGCGCTGGCCATCGCTGACGTCATGATAACCGATGCCCAGCACGTCCATTTCCACCCCTGCAGTCACGAGCGCCACGGTTGGTCTCTTGTGCTGCGGGATTCCGGGAGTGGTATGAAGTGCGATCGAATCCCAGACGTCATCGACATCACGTTCAGAGACGTCATAGGAGGTCAGGAACGCCCGCGCTGCATTTGCGCCATCAACCTCGAAGCGCTCCGTCTCGCTGGCATATTTGTCCATGATGCCCATGTCATGGAACATGGCGCCGATATAGAGAAGTTCCGGGTCGTAATCGAGCCCCTTTCGATCGCCCGCCAGGGCGCCAAAGAGGAAAACGCGACGCGAGTGGTGGTAGAGGAGATCCGTTTCCGTATCCCGCACCAGCTCGGTTGCGGCCCTTGTCATTGTGCTGTCCGGCATAGCGATGCCCGCGATCATCTTCGGTTCGTCTGCCATCGATGGGTTCCTTTGAGAAAGATTGAACGACACCGAGATCGAGGTTGCCAGGTGCTGAAAAGGCTGCGGGGCGACCCGTCTCGTTGGCTGCAACATGGCAGTCGGCACCGGGCCTCGGCAATCGATCCGAGGGTGCGGTTTCTGCCAATTCGAGCCCGTTTTCGGCCGATGGCATGCGCTGGAGAAGTCGCCGTGCGGTTCAGGATTGCCGATGAAGCGATGCTGTGGCTTGGCCGGCCATGCGCTTGGCCTCGAGACAATTCACCAATTATAGAGAGCGATCTCGTCTTTCCACGAAAGCCGAGCTGCCAACTCATCAGACCTTTCGCGCTCTGCGATTGACCGCCCTTGCGCCAGCAATCGCATGCGCACCGGCGGGGGCTGCGACGGACGCCCGTTTGACAAGCGAGCATTCCAGCTTGGTAATCTGGTAGCGCCGCTGTCGTGGCAATATCGCTGTCTCAAGATGTTCGATCGCCCATTGGCCCATTGCCATGTGCGGAAGGATGGAGGTCGTCAGAGGAGGCACGAGATGACGGGAAATGTCTTCGTCATCGTAACCTATCACTGACATATCCTCTGGGATATGCAGCCCCGCCTCTTTGAGGGCCTCGTAACATCCGATGGCGGTGCGGTCGTTCTGGCAGAAGATTGCTGTTGGGCGCTCGGCAAGCGAGAGCAATTTCATGGTCGCGGAATAGCCCGCACTCGCCGACCAGTCGCCCTCGATCACCAGCTCCGGGTCGAATGGAATGTCCGCCGTTGCCAGGGCCCGGCGATAGCCCGTCAGCCGGTCCTGGGCCGCCTGCATCCACGGCTCACCGGTGATCGTCGCGATCCGATGATGACCGTGCGAGATCAAATGCCGGGTGGCCGTCTGGCCGCCCGCGATTTCACTTGGGACGACCGCCGGAAACGCATAATCCGAGGTGTAGCAATTAAGAAGGACGAGCGGAATATTGAGGTCGTACAAATAGTCGGGGAGTTCCACCTCGCGGGTGAATATGGTCATGTAGATCAGGGCGGATATTCCGCTATTGCTGAGGGCCTTTATTGCCCGTGGCTCCATGACCGGATCGCTCATCGTCTGGGCGACGAGCAGGACATTGCCGGCATTCCACGACGCCTGGCGCGCGCCTTCTATGGCAACGACCGCCTCCGGACTGGTTGCAAGCTGGTCGACCGCAAAGCCGATGACACCATCCAGTTTCGACTGGGATGCAAGCGCCGGCGGCGTGGTAAACACCGGTGCGACATAACCGAGCTGGCGGGCCGCCTCGATGACCCTGTCGCGGGTCTGCTGTGACAGGCGCATGCCCGGCGTATTGTTGAGGACGAACGACACGGCCGCCTGCGAACATCCGGCAGCCTTGGCTATGTCTGTCATCGTGACCCTGCTGCCCAGCCGGCGGCCTCTCCGCTTCGGCGCTGTGTCGCCGTCGGCCGTTTGCTCACCGTCTGCAGCGGTTGTCCTTTTCATGACGGTGTCTCATCTCCCCTGAAGCGACACTGGCGGACATTTCCCCACCGCCTTGCCGCGCGCTAATTTTTATTAGCACCAGTGAGAGGTTTTCGGCAACTGTCGAAGGGTAGAATAGCGACTTGACGACGTATCAAAGCCGTTTTTTGCCCAAAATCTGGATGGAAAACGACACTTGCGCCGCAGCGTCGGATGAAATGCCACATGGCCGTTAAAGTAATACTATTTACTAATCGAAATTAGTTGTATACCGTTGACCGCGTGGTTGGACGTGCCGTGTCTCGCTTGCGAGAGGCCCTAGGAGGGGGTTCAGGACCGGTCTGCCGCGAGTTGCAACTGGATCCCGCTAACGGGTCTACGGGAGGATTGTCATGAAATACGTAACACGTGGTGCTGCCGCCTTTGCGGCAGGGCTGATGCTGAGCTGTGCAATGGCCACGGCGACCTACGCCGCCGACAAGCCGACACTGGCATTCGTGGTCAACGGTGCGTCCGACTTCTGGAAGGCCGCCGAAGCCGGCGTCAAGAAGGCACAGGCGGAACTGCCGGATTTCAACTTGGAACTGAAATATCCTGAGCAGTCTTCCGTCGCGATCCAGCAGCGACTGATGGAAGACCTGGTCTCGGCAGGCGTCAAGGGCATCATGGTTTCGGCTGTCGATCCCAAGACCTCGACGGATGGCCTGAACAAGATCGGCTCGGAGACCGCCCTGTTTACGACCGATAGCGATGCGCCGGATACGAACCGCGTCGCCTATATCGGCTCGTCGAATATCGATGCCGGCAAGCAGGCTGCCGAAATCGCCAAGAAGGCCATGCCGAACGGCGGCAAGTGCATCGGCTTCGTCGGCCTGCTCGGTGCCGACAATGCCAAGGAGCGCATCCAGGGCATGAAGGACGGCATCGCCGGCACGAAGATCGAACTGACGGACGTCCGCGGCGACGATATCGACCAGACCAGAGCCAAGAAGAACGTCGAGGATGCGCTTGTTGCCAGCCCCGATGTAACCTGCATGGTCGGCTTCTATTCCTACAACACGCCACGCATCTACGAGGCGCTGCGCGAAGCTGGCAAGCTCGGTCAGATCACCGTTGTCGGCTTCGATGATGATCCGATCACGCTCGGCGGTGTCAAGGAAGGCACGATTGCCGCCACGGTGGTGCAGCAGCCTTACCTGTGGGCCTATCAGGGCATGAAACTGATGGCCGCCTATCTGAAGGGTGACAAATCGGGTATTCCTGATGGAAAGCTGATCATCATCCCGACGAAGATCATCGGCAAGGATGACGTCGACGCCTATGCCGCAAATCTGAAGGCGATGGCCGGCAACTGAAGATCATCTCCTGTAATAGCGCCGGCCATTGATCCGGCGCTGTTACACTTTGATCGCACGCGAAGCTGAGATCGGCATTCAAGCCGCATCGCATATCCTGCAGGCTCTATATCCGTTATGAACCAACGATCAGATACATTGGTATCAACAGAAACGACGGCACCCTTTCTCAGCCTCTCGGGCATCGGCAAGACCTATCCGGGCGTCGTTGCGCTTGACAACTTCTCGATGGATGTCAGCCCCGGCGAAGTGATCGGGCTCGTCGGCGAGAACGGTGCTGGCAAATCGACGCTGATGAAGATCTTGGGTGGCGTCGTGAAGCCGGATCGCGGAACCATTCTGCTCGACGGAGCTGAACATGCCGCCTTTAGCGTTGAGAGCAGCATCGCGTCCGGAATTGCCTTTGTGCATCAAGAGCTCAACCTGTTCGAAAATCTCGACGTTGCAGCCAATATTTTCCTCGGCCGCGAGCCGCTGCGCGGCGGCCTTCTGAAGCTTGTCGACCGACGCCGCCTGCGCATGATGGTCGCGCCGCTCTTGAAGCGCGTCGGTGCGAATTTTTCGGCGGACACACCGGTGGCCTCGCTATCGCTTGCTCAACAGCAGATGGTCGAGATCGCAAAGGCGCTGTCCATCAACGCGCGGCTTGTGATCCTCGACGAGCCGACATCCAGCTTGCCGCTTGCCGAGACGGAAAAGCTTCTTGCCGTCATCTCCGCGCTCAAGGCAGATGGTATCAGCGTCATCTTCATTTCCCACCGCCTGCATGAGGTCGAACGCGTCGCCGATCGTGTCATCGTTCTGAGAGACGGGACGCTCGCGGGGACGCTCCCCAAAAACCTGATCGATCACGACCGGATGGTAAAGTTGATGATCGGCCGGGCACTGACCGCGCGCACCGCGGAAGCCCACCGGGCACCGGGCAATGTCGCGCTGAAGGTCACGGCCATCCGCACTGCCGCCTATCCGGCCCGGCCGGTCGATCTCGCCATCAACTATGGAGAGATCCTTGGGCTCGCGGGCCTTGTCGGATCGGGCCGAACGGAGCTCGCTCGCGTGCTCTTCGGGATCGACAAAAGCTATGGCGGCTCCACGGCGCTTGATGGAAAAGATGTGACGCTTACCTCTTCGACGAAAGCGGTCGCCAATGGCATCTTCCTGGTGCCGGAGGACCGCAAGCTCAACGGCATCCTTCTGGATCTGCCGATCTCGCAAAACATATCCTTGCCCAATCTTCCCGTTCACGCGCCTCGGTACATGGTTTCGTCGGAGCGGGAAAATGCCGCCGCGGAAATCCAGGGCAAGCGGCTCGGCATCAAGGCGCCTTCCATGGCGACCCGCACCGGAACGCTTTCGGGCGGCAACCAGCAAAAGGTCGTCCTGGCCAAGTGGCTATCGATGAACCCGAAGGTGATGATCTTCGACGAGCCAACGCGCGGCATCGATATCGGTGCAAAGAATGAAATCTACGGCCTGATGCGCAAACTCGCCGACGCCGGCGTGGCGATCCTGATGATCTCGAGCGACATGGAGGAGGTCATCGGCGTCTCCGACCGTATCGCGGTCATGCATGAGGGGCAGATTGCCGGGATTCTCGACAAGGATAAATTCAGTCAGGAAAACGTGCTTTTGCTGGCCGTCGGCAAGGCGATACACTAACGGCTGCGGCCAAATCGAATGGATATAGGATGAGTAAGAAAGATCTGGGCTTGCTCCTGTTGATCATCGCCGTCGGCGTTGTCGTCGCGATCATCAATCCGCGCTTCCTTCTGCCGATCAACCTGGCAAACACGTCCAATCTCATCGGTCTTTTCGGAATATTGTCGATTGGACAGGCCTTTGTGATCATCACCGGCGGGATCGAACTCTCCGTCGGCTCCCTTATCGCCTTCCTCGGCGTACTCTTCATCGATTTCGTCGCCGTCCAGAACATGCCCTGGCCCATTGCGCTGCCGGTAATCTTGATCCTCGGTGGCTTTTTCGGTGCAATCCACGGCTGGCTCATTACACGGCTCAACCTCCAGCCCTTCGTCGTCACCCTTTGCGGCTTGCTGATCTATCGCGGCGCGGCGCGTTTCTATACCGCTGATGGCACGGCGGGTTTCGCCTTCGGCCAAAACTTTCCCGCATTGGAATTCCTGACCGCCGGCCGATTTTACGGCGTGCCGAACACCTTCATTGCACTCGTGATCATCTCAGTCGTCATGTGGATCGTCCTTCATCGCTCCGTTTATGGACGCTATCTCTACGCCATCGGCAAGAACGAGGAAGCCGCGAAATATTCCGGCATTCGTACGGCCAAGATGGTGATGATAGCCTATGTCATATGCGGCGTGCTGACGGCGCTCTCCGCGATCTATTTCGCGATGTACACCCGTTCGATCTCGCCGGCGAGCCATGGGCAGTTCTATGAGCTCTATGCGATCGCGGCGGCCGTGCTGGGCGGCTTTTCGCTGCGCGGCGGCGAAGGATCTCTGATCGGCGTGGTGTTGGGCACGATCCTGCTGCAGGAGCTGCAGAACCTCGTCAATCTTCTCGGCATCCCCTCCTCGCTCAACTTCGCCGTCATGGGCGGCGTTATCCTGATCGGCGTGCTGATCGACCAGCAATGGACCGCCATCCGCGCAAGGCGGCTCCTGACATCGGCCGCCCGCCGGCCTGACGCGCGACTGCCCGCCGAGTAAGCGCAGTCGCCGCCTCGGCATGAGTCACGCGAGGTCACCTTTAGGCCCAATTGGTCAAGCACGCTGATGCTGCTCGGGCTGGAACCAGCCTGTTCCGCAGCGCCAAGCCAACGGTTCAGGTCGCGTCTGTTGGCCATAAACCATCCGTTAGGAATTTATTGACCATAATTGGAGGGAAAAGCGATGTCGCAGACGCGACGCCTCTGATTTCCTGTGTCTTTTACCAAGGGCGAAAGTCGTATCCGTGCACCTAGCGATCCTTTCCATTCCGACGACAACTTTAGCCATGGCTTTGTCCTTCGTCGCTTGCAGAGCGGCGCTGATCGCAATGCTGGTGCTGGGCGCTCTAGCGGGATCTGCACAGGCAGCGGCCGACGACCGAGCGCTCAAGCTCTTCTTCACGCATACCGGCGAAAGGGCGACCATCGTCTTCAAGCGCGGCGGCAAATTCGATCCGAAGGGCCTGGCGCAGATCAACCGCTTCCTGCGCGATTGGCGAAAGAACGAGCCGACCAGGATCGATCCGGATTTGCTCGATCTGGTCTGGGAAGTCTATCGCCGCAGTGGCGCAAGGGAACCCATCCACGTCGTCTCGGCCTATCGCTCGCCTTCGACAAACAGCATGCTGCGAAACAGGTCGCGGAGTTCCGGTGTCGCGAAACACAGCCAGCACACGCTTGGCAAGGCGATGGACTTCTACATACCGGGCGTGAAGCTCGCGACCCTGCGCTCAGTGGCCATGCAGATGCAGGTCGGCGGCGTCGGCTTCTATCCAACATCCGGATCGCCATTTGTGCATCTGGACGTCGGCAATGTCCGTGCCTGGCCCAGAATGTCGCGCCAGGAACTCGCGCGGCTCTTTCCAACGGGGCGGACCATGCATCTGCCCGCAGATGGCAGGCCGCTGCCGGGTTACGAAGTCGCGGTTGCGGAATCAAAGAAGCGCGTCCGGCTGACGGGAAGCAAGATTGCGGCCATTGCGGATGAAGACGACGACACCGATGCGCCGGCGACTTCCTCTGACCCTCTGGCTGGCAGAAGCCTTGTCACCGCCATGCTGCCGACGCCTCGAAGCCGGGCCAGCAATGGACTGGAGCTTCAACTCGGCAAACGGATAGCAGAAGAGAATGAAATTCGACCCTTTGCCGACCTCGCGTCCTACGCTGTCCCACTGCCGACCTCGCGACCGAACAGTATCGTCGTGACCCCCACATCCGCCCCGGAGAAAACCGTCCCCACGGCCTTTGCAAGCCTGGTGGTGGGACGCAACGATGCGGGCAAACTGCTCGTTGCGGATCGCCCGGGAGCTTCGCTGAACGATGCCATGGCGCGGATGCAGCCCATGGCGGATCTGCCAACCTCCGCCGCACAGGAGGTATCGGCCGGCGTCGGCACCATGTCCACCGGGGCCCTTGTCGCATGGGCCTTGCAGCCTCCGGGCATTGCGATGGAAATGACGCTTCCCGATCTCGTCAGTGCTCCGCTCCCCATGGAAGCAGATGCAGTAGACGCCGGGCACAGTGCTTCCGTGGTTGCCGAGGATAAATTCGACAGTGAAAGATTTGGCTTCGAGGGCTGAATTAGGCGGTGAGACGTACTTTGCGCATTTTCATAGCCCCACGCCTTGGTGACTTCATTGCCCCTTCGATCGCCAGACCAGAAGCCGCCCTTCGAAAGCCGCGATCAAAGCGGACGTGGCATATCCCAGAGCGCCGAGCAGGATCACACCCGCATAGAGGTCCGGCGCTCTGAACGAGCGTGCGGCAAGAAGAATCCAGTTGCCCAGTCCATTGCGCCCGGCAATCATTTCACAGACGATCGATAGAATGAGCGCGACGGTAAGGCCAAGCCGCATGCCGGCCAGAATATCGGGTGATGCGGAGGGCAGCGCGACCTTCCATATCACCTTTGCGCGCGAAAACCCGAGTGCCCGCGTTACCTCGTAAAGGCGCGGCTCTACGACCGAAAAGCCATGAATGGTGGCCAGCAGAACGGGCCACATCGCCCCGAAAGCGATGACGACAAGCACCATTCCATCCGACAGGCCGAAGATCGCGATCGCAACGGGGATGGTGGCCGAGGCCGGCAGAGGGCGCAGGAATTCCAGCATCGGGGCAAGGTAGGCGTGGAGTGCGGGAGAGCTGCCGATGACGGCACCAAGGGCGACACCTGCAAACGACGCTATCAACCAGCCCCAGAACATGCGCTCGACAGTGGCGAGAAGCTTGACGCCAAGGTCGCCGTGATCGAACCCGGCAATCAGGGCTCGCCATGTGCGGTCGGGTCCGGGAAGGAACACCGGGCTCACCAGCCGGTGATCGGCCGCAAGCTGCCAGAGCCAGACAAAGAGAGCTGCAACCACAAGGCTGGCGAAAAGAGAGAGAAGGCGCGATCCTCTCATGCGATCACTCCAACCATGGCCGCCCGTCCCAACAAGCGGTGCTGCGCAAACGAGAGCAAGGCATTCATGGCCCAGCCGAGCAGGCCGGTCCACACCAGATAGGCAAGCATGACAGCGGGTTGAAGGCCTTGTTGCGCGACCAGAATACCATAGCCGAGCCCGAGGGGATTGACGGCGATTTCGACCGTTACGGCAACGACCAGCGCCATAGCTGCCGCAAGGCGAAACGCGACGATGATGCGCGGCAAGGCGGCCGGCAACACGATCTTGCACAGCTGCTGCCAGGTGGAAAGGCGCAGCGTGCGCGCTACTTCCAGCAGGCGCGGCTCGATACCCGCCATGGCGGAGCGGACGAGAAGCATCATCGGCCAGATGCAGGAAAAGGCGACGATGGCGATTTCCATGCGAAAGCCGAAGCCGAAGACCAGCATCGCGATCGGCAATATTGCCACCGAAGGTATCGGCCTGATCATTTCGACGCTGACTTCCATGAGCCGGTCGACTGTTGTGACGAGACCAAACAGGATGCCAAGCGTCAGACCGATCAATCCGCCGATCGCGAGGCCGGCGCCGGCGGTGATCAAGGTATCGCTCGTCGCCAGCAAGAGCGAGGCGTCGGCAATACCTCGCCACAGCGCCAGAGCAACATCGCTCGGCGCCGCCAGCGACAGGGATGTCGATCCCCAGATGCGCATGGCCGCCTCACCCAGGAGGAGCAAGGCCATCGGGACGAGCAACCCTTTCCACCACGTGGCCTTCATTTCTCGGCCCTTTCGATGAAATCGAACAGCGTCCGGCGCAGTCGCAGAAACTCCGGCATTTCGCGGGTTTCAAGCTGATTGCGTGGCCGGGGCAGATCCACCCGCAACTCGATGCCGATGCGGCCGGGTCTCGGGAGCAGGCCGATGACCCTGTCTCCGAGATAGACGGCCTCTTCGAGGTCGTGCGTGACGAATAGGACAGTGGTGCCGGTTTCAGCGACGAGCGCCAGCATTTCATCCTGGAGGCCCTGGCGCGTCATCGCGTCGAGCGCGCCGAACGGCTCGTCCATCAGCAGCACAGAAGGATCCTGCGCCAGGCACCGTGCGATCTGGATTCGCTGCTGCATGCCGCCCGACATTTCGGTCGGATATTTTTGCTCGTGTCCGGCCAGACCGACCTTGGCAAGCAGGGCATAGGAGCGATCCATACGCTCGGCGCGAGCCAAACCCGCCGCCTCCAGCGCAAGCGCCACGTTGGATGCTGCGGTGCGCCACGGCAGCAGGGCCTTTCCATAGTCCTGGAAGACAATCGCCACGTCGCGCCGTGGTGCAGTGAGCGGCTGGCCCATGAAATATACGCTACCGCCATTCGGGCGCACCAGGCCGCCCGCCATACGCAGGGCCGTGGTCTTGCCGCAACCCGACGGGCCGATGACGCAGACGATCTCGCCGCGGCGGATCGTCAGGGACAGGTCCGAGATGATCGTGCGGTCGCCGTAAGCCAGGCTGATCCCTTCGAAGCCGATTACTGCATTGCCAGTTGTCATGGCGTCCATGTGTTTTTACTTCCCGGCCAAAGGCGTAGGCCCGTGGTAGACGATTTCCAGCGTCTGATGGAGATGGGCGGAAAGTTCGGCTTCCGCCCGCTCGGCGTCTCTCGAAAGCACGATCTCCGCCAGAAGCCTGTGCTGCTCGATGAAGCCCTGGTGATGCCCGATGCGGCTCATCATCGTGCGCCGATAGCGGTAGGCCTGATAATAGAGATCGTCATGGAGGCTCAGCAGGCGCTCGGAGCCGCAAGCCTCGAGAAGCGAGCGGTGGAACGACTTGTGCAGATGGTCGAATTCCGTCGATCCCTCCCGCATGGTTTCCGGGTCACGCTCGACCGAACGGACGAGGCGATGCAGTGACGACATAATACCCGCCTCCCAATCATCCAGACCGTCGCGCATCGAGCGGCGAAGCGCCTCGGTTTCGGCGAGGATGCGAACCTGCGTGATGTCGGCCAGATCTGCTTCGGAAACGCTTGCGACGCGGAACCCCCTCTGCCCGACAGCGGAAACGAGACCGCGGGACACCAGGCGCGACAAGCCTTCCCGCAAGGGTGTCGCGCCGATCTCATAGCGCTCGGAGAGAGCCTGAATGCCAAGTCGGTCCCCCGGCTGCCACACGCCGGCGAGAATATCGTGCTCCAAGACTGCCGCAGCCCTTTCGCTGAGAGTCTCGGAGTTTGCAAGCTCGGCCGCGTTTCCAAACAACTTGGTCACTCATCACTCCCTGGCTATTTCTGAATCAATGTAGCCGTATCCGGCTTTCCCTGCAGCATATGTTGCTGGTCCATGGTGGCGACCCACCAGTCGAGCTGTTCCTGATTGAGGGTCGGATCCGAGAAGGACAGCTTCATTTTCGACAGAATGGTCTGCGGGATCTTGGTGAAGTCGGCGATCGCCTTGCGCCCCGCATCGGGATTATCATTGACGATCTTGGCCGCTTCGCCGATTGCCGCGCGAAACGCCGCGATCGACTGGGGATTGGCATCAGCCCATTCGCGTGTGGCCGCATAAAGGATGGCCGGTCGACCATCGGGGATCGTCTTGAGGAAGTATCCTGCATTGGTACCGACTTTCGATTCGATGATGCGCGACATCATCGGCTCGGCCGTTACGACGGCATCGACGGCGCCCGATTTCAGCGTGTCGCCCATGGTCGGAAAGGTGACCTCGACGAAATTGACCTGCTTCGGATCGACGCCATTGTCGATCAGCCATTTGGAGAACAGCACCTGAAGAAATGCGCCTATGCCCGGCGCGCCGACCTTCTTGCCGACAAAATCGGCCGGTTTGGCAATGCCGCTATTCGGCCCGACCAGAACGCCCACTGTGTCGTAGGTGGATTGAGCTGTCGAACTGGCGCCCTCCACGCCGACGAGATCAAGCCCGCCATCGACGGCCTGCAGGAACACGGTCGGCGTCGGCCCTCCGATTTGCACAGAATCTGAAAGAAGCGCTGCCGGAATATTGGAGTTGAGGCCGATCAGGGTCATCGAGACATCAAGGCCGTGCTTCTTGAAGATGCCTTGCTCGAACGCGACCGCGGCTGATGCGCAGTCGGTGGTCGCCGTACATCCGATATTGATTTTCGTCTCGGCTGCCGCACTTCCCGTCCAAGCGACAATGGCAAGGCCGGCGGCGAGCGCAGCCTTCGAAATCGAGTTCATGTTTTCTCCTCCCAAAGAAACCTGCTTCCCAACCGGGGCGGTTTCATATATCGATAAAAGCATAAAATATATACGATCTCAAGTCATGTATAAAATTTGGAGGAGAAAGAGCCGATGAAGCTTGCGACCTATCAAGCCGCCGCTGGCGATATCAGCATTGGAATTGTGCATGCCGACAACAAGCGTGTGTTCGACCTACATGCCGCGGCCAGCAAAAGCGGCATAGGTGATTTGCATCGTTTCACATCCATGATCGCATTGATCGAGGGCGGTGATGCCGCATTGGCTGACGCTTCGGAACTGTTCGAGAGGCATGTCGGCGACGCTGCTCTCTCGGCGCTGATCGCCGATGTCCGCCTGTTATCGCCATTGCCCAAACCCACCCAGATGCGTGACGGCATGAGCTACGAGACCCACATCCGCCAATCGTCGCGCGGCATACGGCGACTGGCCCTGGGTGATGACAAGCAGGCCATTGCCGCGCTTGATGCGGAACCGCTGCCGCCGCTTGCCGACGTCTACAAGCTCCTGCCGATCTACTACATCACCAACCGGATGATTGTTGCAGGGCCGGAAGACACCGTGGTTTGGCCTGATTATTCCAAGGTCATGGATTATGAGCTGGAGTACGGTGTTGTCGTCGGCAAGACCGGCAAGGACATCAGCGTGGCGAATGCGCGCGACCATATTTTCGGCTATACGATCTTCAACGACTTCTCCGCCCGCGACCAGCAGGCCAAGGAAATGCCCGGCTGGCTCGGGCCTGCCAAGGGCAAGAGCTTCGACGGTGCCAATGTGCTCGGGCCATGGATCGTCACGAAGGATGAGATCGCAGATCCCTATTCACTCAAGGCCTCGGTGCGTGTGAACGGTGAGTTGCGTTGTGAGAGCACGACGGCCGGGATGCTCTTCAGCTTCGAGAAACTTCTGGCGCACATGTCGCAGGGCGAGACCGTTCATGCCGGCGAATTCATCGGTTCCGGCACCATCGGCAATGGCTGTGGCCTTGAAACCGGCATCTTTCTGGAAGACGGCGATGTCATCGAACTGGAGATCGAAAAGATCGGCGTTCTGAAGAACAAGGTTGTGCGGCGCGGCAAGTGACGGCAGACCACATCAAGCGGAGGAGGTAACCCATGACCCAACGTATTATCGATCTGTCGGTGCCGATCGCCAACGATATCCCGGCGGATCCACCGATCCAGATTCCGGCGATCACCTATATCGATCATAGCCAGAGCCTGAATCAGATCCTTTCCTTCTTTCCCGGCCTTAAGGCGGAAGACCTGCCTGACAGCGCCGGCTGGGCGGTGGAGCACGTATCGCTCTCAACGCACAATGGAACGCATCTGGATGCCCCGTGGCATTATCACCCGACGATGAACCATGGAGAGCCGGCCTGGCGCATAGATCAGGTTCCGCTGGAATGGTGCTATCAACCCGGCGTCAAGCTGGACTTTCGTCACTTTCCCGATGGCTATGTCGCGACGGCCGCCGATGTCGAAGCTGAACTGAAGCGCATCGGCCACAAGCTCAGCCCACTCGAAATCGTGGTCGTCAATACATCGGCCGGGGCCAAATTCGGCCAGGCCGATTATGTCGCGAGCGGATGCGGCATGGGCTACGAGGCGACCATGTATCTCCTCGATCAGGGTGTGCGTGTGACCGGCACGGATGGCTGGAGCTGGGATGCACCCTTTGTGCATACGGCCAGGAAGTATACCGAAACCGGCGATGCCTCCCTCATCTGGGAAGGGCACAAGGCGGGCCGCCATACCGGCTATTGCCACATCGAAAAGCTGCACAATCTCGAGGCATTGCCTTCGACCGGCTTTATTCTCAGTTGCTTTCCCGTGAAGATCGAGAATGCATCAGCCGGATGGACCCGCGCGGTGGCAATCATTTCGGACTGACCGGCTGCGCGATTTCCGCAATGGATTAGGGCGAAAGCCCTTCTCCCGTTGTCTCCCCTAATTCTGTGTCCCATCGCGGCTCGGCTGGGCTGGCTGCTAATTGTTTTCCGTTCTGTCGGTCGGCGCAGACAGCCACAGCATCCGATTTGATCAAACCGGAACATTGCGCTCAGGCGGACGTTAGCCTCATGAGGTTGCAGGTCGTGCCAAGCGGACGCGATGGAGCCGAAGAATATGGAGATTTTTCCGCTTTCTCTCCATAGCCAACGAAATGGCAGGCGAGCTTCTCACCCATCCGATCTGCAACCTTTCCGAGATCTACAGGAGGTGGAGGGCGGCCGAATCTCGTTAAAATGCGCGGTTACATCATCACGCAACCTGGAAGAAATGTCCGTCACCAGCTTGCTGATATTGCCGCTGCGGTACGACATAATCGACGGCGCGGAACGGGCTCTTGATCTCCCCGTCTGGAATGCGGCGGTTCTGGCGACGGGAGGGATCGGCGATCGGGACAGCCGCCATCAGGCGTTTCGTATAGTCGTGCTGGGGATTTTCAAAGACTGCCTGACGGGGGCCGATCTCGACAATCTCGCCGAGATACATGACCGCCACGCGATGGCTGATCCGTTCCACGACGGCCATATCATGTGAGATGAAGAGATAACCGAGGCCGTATTTTTCCTGCAGATCGAGCATCAGGTTGATGACCTGCGCCTTGACCGAAACATCCAGGGCGGAAACGGATTCATCCGCGATGATCAGCTTCGGCTCGAGCGCAAGCGCCCGGGCGACGCAGACGCGTTGTCGCTGGCCGCCGGAGAATTCATGCGGGAAACGATCCGCCATCAAGGCGGAAAGGCCGACACGCTCCAAGAGATCGCCGACACGCTCTTTGGCCTCGGCCGGGCTTGCCAGACCATGCGTGACGATCGGTTCGGCTATCGCCGCACCGATGCGAATGCGCGGATTGAGGCTTTCAAACGGATCCTGGAAGATCATCTGCGCCTCGCGGCGAATACTTGCCAGTTCCGACGTCCCCGCGCCGTCGACATTCCTGCCGTCGATCCGGATCTTACCGGACGTCGGATCCGTCAACCGGATGATCGAACGGCCCGTCGTCGACTTGCCACAGCCGGACTCGCCCACCAGCGACAGCGTCTCGCCCTGCAATAACTCCAGGGAAATATTTTCGACGGCGTGGATGCGACCGACCGTCCTGCGCAGAAAGCCTTTCCTGATCGGAAAACGGGCGACAAGATGATCGACCTTGAGGATGGGTGCCTCACCCCGCCTGACCGTATCCTCAGTCGGCTTCACCGGCTGGATTTCACCTGTCGCCATATCCACCAGAGGAAAACGCAGCGGCCGCTCGATCCCCTTCATGGCGCCGAGCTGCGGCACGGCGGAAAGCAGCGCGCGGGTGTAGGGGTGTTTCGCGGCGGCAAAGATCTCCTCTGTCGTTCCGGTTTCGACCACGTCGCCGCGATACATCACGACCGTCCGGTCGGAGATTTCGGCGACCACGCCCATGTCATGGGTGATGAAGAGGACGGACATGCCCTCCTCTTCCTGAAGTGTCTTGATCAATTCGAGGATCTGCGCCTGGATGGTCACGTCGAGAGCCGTCGTCGGCTCGTCGGCGATCAGGAGCTTCGGGCTGCAGGCGAGCGCGATTGCGATGACGACGCGCTGGCGCATACCGCCGGAGAAATTCATCGGATATTCGCCGAGACGCGACTTGGCGGAGGGAATGCGGACCTTTTCCAGCAGCCGGACGGCTTCAGATTCGGCTTGCGAATGCGACATGCCGCGATGATGGACCAGGACCTCGGTGATCTGCTTGCCGATCTTCAGCACCGGATTGAGGCTCGTCATCGGCTCCTGAAAAATCATGCCGATACGGTTGCCACGGATCGACTGCATCTGCGCCAGCGGAAGGTCGAGTAGATTGGTGCCCTCGAACTCAATCTTGCCTGCTACGCGCGAATTGCCCGGCGACAGAAGCCGCATGATCGACATGGCCGTGACGCTCTTGCCGGAACCGGATTCCCCGACCACGGCGACGGTTTCCCTGGCACCGATGTCGAAGCTGGCATCACGAACGACGTTCTTCCAGTCGCCATTGACGCGGAACGACGCGTTGAGATTGGAAATGGAAAGTATCGGATTGGTCATCTCTCAGCCTTCCCGACGAGGATTAAGGATGTCGCGCAAGGCATCGCCGATCAGGTTGATCGCCACGATCAGCAGAAGAAGCGCAAGGCCGGGGAAGAAGCTGATCCAGTAGTCGCCCGACAACAGATATTCGAAGCCGTTCGAAATCAGCAGGCCAAGCGATGGCTGCGTCACCGGCAAACCGATGCCGAGGAAGGACAGCGTCGCCTCCAGCATGATCGCATAGGCGACGCGCATCGTCGCGACGATGATCAAGGGTGGCAGGCAGTTCGGCAGAATATGCCGGAACAGGATACGCCGGCCAGGGAGCGCCATCGAGCGGGCAGCATCCACATAGGCACGCTTGCGTTCCACCAATGCCGAGCCGCGGGTCGTGCGCGCATAATAGGCCCATTGGGTGACAATCAGCGCCAGGATGATTTTGTCAACGCCCTGCCCTAGGATAGCAAGGAAGATCAGCGCAATCAGGATCGCCGGAAAGCTCAGCTGAATATCGACGACGCGCATGATGAAGGCATCGACGCGCCCGCCGGCATAGGCGCTCATCAGGCCGATCGACGCACCGATGGCAAGCGCAACGGCGGCGCTGGTGACGCCGACCAGAATGCTGGTGCGAAGCCCATAAAGGATGGCGCTCGCCAGATCGCGACCCTGATCGTCCGTGCCGAGCAAGTAGAGCAGTCCGCTCGCGCTTTGCGAGCCGGGCGGCAGCCGGCCATCCATGATATCGAGCTGCGACAGGTCGTAGGGATTCTGTGGTGCGATGAGGGGAGCAAGAACCGCCGCAGCGACGAAGAGGACGACAATGATAAGGCCGACAAGCGCCTGTTTGTCATGCAGCAGGGCCTGCAAGGTGCGCGCGAGCGGCGAACGCGACGATCGTTCCTGTCCGCCGGCATGGATCGAACCTGCGTCTTTTGTGTTCCGGCTCATCACGAATTCCCTTCAAGACGAACGCGCGGATCGACGACCGAATAGAGAATGTCGACCAGAAGATTGATGACGCTGAACATGACGACCGTGATGAGCAGATAGGCGAGAATGACCGGGCGATCGAGCACAGCGATGGCGTCGATGATGAGCTTGCCCATGCCGGGCCAGGCGAAGATCGTTTCCGTTACCACGGCAAAGGCGATCAATGAGCCGAGTTCGAGACCGATCACGGTGATCAACGGGATGAGCGTGTTCTTGAGGACATGGACGGTGACGATCCGGCGCTCCGGCAAGCCCTTGGCCCGCGCAAAGCGGACGAAATCGAGCTGCATGGTCTCAAGCACGCCCGCCCGCGTGAGCCGAATGATCAGCGAGATCTTGAACAGTGCCAGGTTGAGGGCAGGCAGGATGAGATGGGAGAGGCCATCCAGCGTGAAAAGGCTAAGGGGAACGCCAAGGACCGATACCGTCTGGCCTCGCCCGGATGCGGGCAACCAGCCGAGGTACACGCTGAAGACCATCACCATCACCAGGCCGATCCAGAAGGTCGGCAGGCTGAAGCCAAGGATCGACAGGGTCATCACCGACTTCGAAATCAGTCCCTTCGGTTTGAGTCCGGCATAGACGCCCAGGGGGATGCCGACGACAAGCCCGATCACGAGGGCAACGAAGGCAAGCTCGAGCGTCGCCGGCATGCGATTGAGAATGAGGGTCAGGGCCGGCTGGTTGAAGACGAATGAATTGCCGAGATCGCCATGCAGCGCTCGCGTCAGGAAGAGCCAATATTGCTCCCAGACCGGCTTATCGAGGCCGAAAGACTGGATGATCTGCAGACGTTCCGCGGGTGTCGCCGTCGGGCTCAGCAAGACATCAATCGGATTGCCCACCAGGTAAAGCCCGGCAAACACCAGTATCGACATGACGAAAAGTGTGAGGACGGTCTGGAGGCATCGGCTGATGAGATAGCCGCTCATGGCTTGCGCCCTCCCGGCGGGTTGGGCTGAGGTGAAGCGCTCCCGTAGTGCGAGATGCGCTCGATCAGCAGGTTTATGAAGCCTGTCTCGTCCACATCGGTCATGATATCGGCTTGCGGCGTGCGATCCGTCTTCTGATAGAAATCGGCATAGGTATAGCCCATGGTCAGCCCGGTGACCTGAACGCCGACGGCAGCCTTACGGCTCTTGAACAGATCCGGTCGCAAGAGCCAGGCAATCGTCGTTGCGTCATGCATCGGACCGCCAGGACGCCCGAAACGCTTGACATCGCTGCGATCGAACGCCGAAAAAAGATTGAACAACGCGGCACCCGCCTTCCCGCCCCGCTCACGAAATTGTTGAACATGCTCGGCCGTGAACAAGGCCTGAAACGTCATGTCAAGCGGCATGACGACGAGTGGAACGCCGGAACCATAGACGATCTCGGCGGCATGCGGATCGGCATAAATGTTGAATTCCGCCCAGGGCGTGCGATGGCCGAGCGCGGTAAACGCTCCCCCCATCGAGACAATCCGGCCGATGCCCTTGGCAACATCCGGATGCTGGATCAGCGCCAGCGCGACATTCGTCAGCGGCCCGATGGCGCAAAGAGTGATAGGGTCGCCTGCCCGGGCTGCCGCGCGGGCCGTGCGGACGATGAAACGAACGGCGTGCTCGTCCGACGGCGTGATATCGCCTGATACGACGAGCTCGTCATCGAAGGAGCCGATCTCGACATATTTGCCGTAGACCTGCTCTCTGACGAGCGGGCCGGATGCCCCGGCATGGACGTCCACATCCTTGCGCCCCGACAGGCCGACGATCTTGCAGGCATTGGCAACCGTATCCTTGAGCGCGACATTGCCGGCGACGACCGAGATGCCAAGCACCTCGATCTCCGGAGATGCCAGCGCCATGAGGATGGCGGCGGCATCATCGACGCCGGGATCCGCATCGATGATGATCCGATGCCGGCTCATGCGACGACCTTCTCGGCGTAGCGGGACAGCCGGTCGAGAAAGAACTGGATGATACCTTCGGCATCAACCTTGGTGACAATATCAGCATTGGGCTCAAGCCCGCTCTTGCCGTACCAATCGGCGACGGTCTGTCCCATGCACAATTCACTTTCATGCTCGACGAAGACGCGGGCACGCTCAGTCTGGAAGAGGTGCGGCGCCAGGAGATAGGCGATAACAAGCGGGTCATGCAGCGGGCCGCCCCGTGATCCATAGCGGCGCACGTCGTTGCGATCCCAGAATGCCATCAACTCGGCTAGCGTTTCGGAAATGCGCCCGCTGACGCTTGCGAATTGCGCCACATGCTCCGGCTTCAGCATCACCTGATGGGTGGCGTCGAGGGCCAGCGCCACCAGCGGAATGCCGCTCGAGAACACCACATGGGCAGCATGTGGATCGGCCAACATGTTGAACTCCGACGTCATCGTTCGATTGCCGGGCTCGCGATAGGCGCCGCCCATCATGACGATCCGCTCGACCCCCTTGGCGATCTGAGGCTTCATGCGGAGCGCGATCGCAAGGTTCGTCATCGGCCCGAGACAGCAGATGGTGATGCGCCGGCCCGAAAGGGCGGCCGCGCTCAGCGTTTCGATCAGAAAATCGACGGCGGAGATGGGTTCGGCCGTCTTGGTCGGCTCGGGCAGATTGGTGTTTCCAAGCCCGCTTTTGCCGTGGAATTGGCCATAGATCGGCTCGCGCAACATCGGCCTGAAGCAGCCGGCGTAAACGGGGATGTCGGTCCTGCCGCCGAGCTCGCAGACCTGCAGCGCGTTTCGAACCGTCCGTTCAAGCGGCTGATTGCCGCAAACCGGGGTGATGCCGAGGATGTCGAGTTCGGGAGAGACGAACGCCGTCAGAAGAGCGATCGTGTCGTCGATGCCCGGATCGCAGTCTATGATGATCGGGATAGGAACCATCCTGGAAAAACCTTCATACTCTCTATAAGAATCCGACGCCTAGAGAGCGCCGACATCGCGCAAGACCTCAGCAATTTCCGCGCGCGCCGCTTCGCCAAGCGGCTTTTGCGGAGCGATCGGCGCGCCGACGGCAAAGCCCTGAAGCTCGAGCGCAGCCTTGATACAGGCGGCGATCGAATATTTGGCGAAGATCTCGTTGACGCGCCAAAGCGGGCGCTGCAGTTCCATCGCCTTCGTCCAGTCGCCTGATTTCGCAGCCTCATAAAGGGCAATGCTCTGTCGGGGAACGATGCAGGCCGGACCTGCCATCCAGCCAACGCCGCCGATCATCATGACGCAGGCCGGAATATGAGCGGAGGCGGCAAACACCTCCATTCGACCGCGGGTACGCTCGATGATCGACAGGAGGCGTCCGGTATTGGTCGACGCATCCTTGATGTAACGGATATTGTCGACATGGCTCAGCCGCTCGATGACTGGCAGGCTCAAGTCCGAGCGCTGGAACTGCGGGTTGGTATAGATGACGACCGGCCGTCCGCCCGCGGCCTGCGCGATCGCGGTAAAATAGGCTTCGACACCATCGTCATCGATCGGGAAATAGGCCTCTAGGATCGCGAGAATGCCGTCCGCCCCTGCCTCGACCATGCTCTCGGTCTGGGCGACAGCGTCTCTCGTCGATGTCGAGGCGACACCGGCGATGACGGGCACGCGGCCACGATTGGCTGATATGACCGTCTGCACGACCTTGAGCCGCTGTTTCTGGGTCAGATAGGCGAACTCACCCGTGCTGCCGAGCGGCGTCAGGCCATGGACGCCGGCGGAAATCAGATGATCGACGAGGTCTGTCAGCACTCCGTCCATGACCGCGCCGGATGGATCGACGGGCGAAACAAGATAGGGGAAAACGCCGGTGAACGACATGATGCGCAGCCTCTCCGAAGCTCAATTCTGCTTGACGTAATAGGGAAGCGTGTAGCCGTCGGAACGCCCCTCGTAGGAAAGGTCCTTCTTCAGCGCCCATGTGTTGGCCAGATAGAAGACGGGGATGACGCCAAGGTCATTCATGGCGATCTCGGTTGCCTTCCTCAGAAGCTCTTCGCGCTTACCGTCGTCGAGCGTGTTGCGGGCTTCGCCGAGAGCCTTGTCGAACTCCGGATTGGAGTAGCGGCCGCGATTTCCCTGCCCCGCCTTGTCGCTATAGGTCTCGAGGATCGGGCCGAGCACGCCGGACGCTTCGCCGGTTTCCACGGCGGCCCCGCCCATGATGAAGCTGAACTCGAGCGCCGATGCGCGGGTGAAGTAGACGCTGCCCGGCAACGTCGTCACCTCCGTCTTGATGCCGACCCGGCTGAAGAACTGGCCGATCGCCTGCGCGATCTTCGAATCGTTCGGATAACGGTCGTTGGATGCATGGAAAGTCAGCGAAAAGCCGTTCGGGTATCCGGCATCGGCAAGAAGCTGCTTGGCCTTGTTCGGGTCGTAGAGATCGACCTTGATGTTCGGATCATAACCGAAATAGCCTTCCGGAACGACCTGGCCGGCCGGCACGCCTTGCCCGTCCATGATGCGATCGACGATCGCCTGGCGATTGATCGACAAGGATAGCGCCCGTCGCACCTCTGATTTGAGCAGGGGGTTCTTGCCGTCCGGCCCCTTGGCGAAAGGCGATTCCTCGCGTGCCTGATCCATATGAAGATAGATCAGGCGATTGCCGGCAACGCTGACGACCTTGAGTGCATCTGCCGTCTGGAGCCTCTTGGTGTCGGCAGTCGGAATGCTTTCGATCATGTCGACATCGCCCGACAGCATTGCCGCGACGCGAGCGCTGCTGTTCTTGAAGACCCGGAACGTCACCTTGTCCCAGCTCACCTTCTCGCCCCAATAGCTGTCGTTGCGCTCGACGACGACCTTGTCATCAGGCGTCCAGGAGACGAACTTGAACGGGCCGGTTCCGACCACGTCCTTGCCGGTATTCAGCTCCTCGGTGGTGGTATGCTCCAGTCTCGCCGGCAGGATGGCGATACGGCTGAGATTGTTGAGCAGCAGCGGCGTCGGCCCGTCCGTCTTGATGCGCACCGTCAGCGGATCGACGGCAGTCACATCGGTGATCGCCTTGACATAGGGCATGAACGAGCTCGGGCTGTTCTTCGAAGCCAAGGGCACGCGCTTGATGCTTGCCACAACGTCCTGCGCCGTGAACTCACCGCCATCGTGGAACTTGACGCCCGGGCGCAGCTTGAATTCCCATGTCGTGTCGTCGATCGTCTTCCAGGAGACCGCCAGTGCCGGCTGGATACGCTGCTTGGCATCCTGATTGACCAGTCCGTCAAAGATGTTGCGCGCAATCGCGCTGTTCGGACCGACCACATAGAATTGCGGATCCATCGACGTTGTCGATGCTGCGAGACCGATGGTCAGGTCCTTGGTCTCGGCCGCGATGGGCCACATGAAGGCAGAAGCGACCAAAACGGCTGCCAGACTCGGAATTTTCATCTTGGGGCTCCTCCCATGCATTCAGCGATCCGCTCTCTCCCGGCGGATGGTTCCCGCAATAACGCCTTTACTCGCAAAAGAAAAATTGCATTTAGTACACCCTTCATGCCTAAATGTTATGGAGGATCGCTCTCGTGCGATTAAAGCCGCGGCAGGTCGAAGCCTTTCGAAGCGTCATGATGACGGGCGGCATCACGGCCGCCGCCGAAGCCATGAATGTTACCCAACCCGCCGTCAGTCGCTTGATCCGAGATCTGGAGCAAATCGTCGAGATCACGCTTTTCGAGCGCCAGGGCACACGGCTATGGCCCACTGCGGAGGCCACCCAGCTCTTTCGCGAGGTCGAACGGCTCTATCTCGGTCTAGACCAAATCGCCCAGGCTGCGGACGACATTCGCAAACACAAGAACATCGTCCTGCGCATCGCAAGCGTCACATCGCTGGTCCGGCCCTATCTGCATCAGGCGCTCATCGACGTGATCGGCAACCGCCTCGATCTGCCCCTGGTGATCGACGTCGAAAACAGCCGGCATATCTGGGATATGGTCGAGAACAACCGATACGATCTCGGCTTCGTTTTCGGCTCTCCGCGAATGGCGGATAAGAACGCAATTCTGTTGCATAGTTCGCATGCTGTGGCCGCCATGGCTCCCGCCCACAGGCTGGCATCCCGAGAGGTCATCACTCCAGCCGATCTGCAGGAGGAGCGTGTTCTGATCCCCGGCCGGAATTCACCGCTCAGGCTGGCATTGGACCGAGCGTTCTCAAGCGAGGAGCAGCAGCCGGCCAGCACGATGGAAACCTCCATGCTGAACTGCTGCTATTTTGCCGCCTCCGGCATGGGGGTCGGCATCGTCGATCAGACGAGCCTTCGTTCGGCAGGCGCGGCCACCGTCGCCATCCCATTCGAACCGAGCATAGAAGTCTCTTATTTTGCGATCCGCCCGTCGGGCGGGCAGCGCATCGCCGTGCTGGATGACATCGTGAAACGGATGGGCGAGTTGATGGCGTTAACCGAGCTATAGCTTGACTACCTCGCTATCCCAAGGAGCTATGGGGCCGGCAGGCATCGTGAAATTGGCCAGCGATCAAGGAGTGTGCACCATGCCACCTTGTTTCACTTTAAATATCGACGGCCGTATAAATCTCAAACGGCAAAATATGCTTCGATAGCGGGGATGTCCCATGGGTATGGCTTTCGATTGAGCATGAGGACGTGCTTCTCAACAGCCTCGAGGGTCTGGAGAAGTCCGTCGCGGTCATGAAGCAGGTGACGTCTGTTGCCGCAAGCAACTATAGGCCTCAGGCGATACAGGGTATTTGGATGCATGCCCGGCGATATCACGTCGCCCGGGCGATGCCCGGACAGAACAGCCGAGCCTATCGCTTTCATCAAGGCGGCTCGACCGGATGCGCGGGTTTCTCTATAATCGAGGATCGAGATCGCCCCAGACTGTGGACGTCGGATCTAGCAGGAAGACGAAATCATGGATCGGCTCAACAACCCCAATGCCGCCAGTACCCTTCTTTCCAGCAGGGATCGCGGCTGGACGGGTCTGGAGGCGGAGTTCCTGCATATTCGGGCTGGCCGCACGCATGTGCCCGGATCGCAGACGCATCGGCTGGGCATTCATTTTGGACGAGCCGTGAATGCGCATTGCCAGTGCGACGGCCGGCATTATCGCCGTCAGCAGAAACACGGCGATATCGACGTCGTTCCCGCGGGACAGGATGGCTGGTGGGAAGATGATCGCGATTGCACCATTCTGCGGCTGAACGTCGGGCCGGAACTCCTTAGTGCCGCCGCCCGCGAGCTCGGCCGGGATCCGGAAACCGTTTCGCTGGCACCGAAATTCCAGCTTCGTGATCCGCGGATCGAGTCGATAGCCTGGGCCATCAAGGCGGAGATCGAGGCGACCATACCATCCGATAGGACCTATGCGGACATGCTGGGCATGGCTCTCGCAATACGCCTGGTGGAAAGCGACGGGCAAAAGCGGATCGAGCCGGCCGACACACGCGCGACATTGACCAGCCGACAACAACGACGTCTCGCGGAATTCATCGAAGACCACATCGATCAAGCGCTGTCCCTTGCCGATCTGGCCGCAATCGCAGGGCTCAGCGTATCGCATTTGAAACCACTGTTTCGCGCCACCTTCGGCATGCCGGTCCATAAATATGTCCTGACGCGCCGTGTCGAGCGCGCCAGATTGCTTCTTATGGCAGCGGACATGCCCGTCGCCCAGGTCGCATTGGAAACCGGCTTTGCCCACCAAAGCCATATGGCGCACTGGATGCGGCGCATTCTCGGGCTCACGCCCGGCATGATAACCCGAATGCATTCCTGACATCGATTGTTGTCCGAACCTGCAATAGACCATCCGAACATGCGCGAACCGATGAGCGCCAATGGACTAGGTTTGCTGGGAGACGAACAGGAGAAGACACGATGCACGTCATTCTAGGCGCCACCGGGAAAATTGGCCGCACGACTATTGCCTCCCTACGCAAGGCCGGGGCGCCGGTCCGCGCCGTCCTGCGCGATCCCTCGCAAGCGCAGGAATTTTCCGACCTCGGCTGCGAGATCGCCATTGCCGACCTGCATGATCGTCAGGCCCTGGCCGCGGCAATGAATGACGCCCTTGCCGTCCAGGTCATCTGCCCGGTCGATATTCGCGCGGAGCATGCGCATTCGAGAATGTTGCAACTGATCGATTCACTGGGCGAGGCTTTGGCGGCAGCCAAACCTCAGCTCGTCCTCGCTATCTCCGATTACGGCGCGGAGCGGAGTTCCGGCACAGGCGTCACCTTGATCTTTCACGCGTTGGAGGCGCGGCTGCGAAAGCTGCCTTCCAGGCTTATCCTCCTGCGATCGGCCGAGCATATGGAGAATTGGTCACGTCTAGCAAAGGCTGCTGCCGAGAGCGGCCGATTGCCGAGCTTCTACCACCCGCTGACCAAGCTGCTCCCCACAGTCTCCGCCTTCGACGTGGGTTCGATATCAGCCGAACTGCTTCTGGATAACAAGGATGCGAAACTGAGAATCGTCCACGCCGAGGGTCCGCGACGCTACACGCCAAATGACATCGCGGCGGCCATCGGCGTGCTGGCCGGCCGCGATGTCGTCGCCCTACCGCTGCCCGAAACGGAATGGCGGACCGTACTGATACGAGCGGGTCTTTCCGAGGACTATGCAGGGCTGCTGGTCGAGCTTTATGTCGCACACAATGCCGGCAGGATAGATGCGGAAAGCGATGTAGGCGAGATTTATCGAGGCAAGACTGAATTGGTGGATGCGCTACGGCCGCTTCTCAGCGCACGAGCATAAATTCCCGCCCTCAATGCACTCCTCCGCCGCTACCCACCTTGAGATCGACATTGCTGAGGATCAAGGCAGCCAGCACCACAACGCCGAACAAAACCCAGACGGGATGCCGGCATACCCGAGGACGCCGTCACCATGACGCCCGGCGGAATGGCTACAACCCAATAGGCCTAGCGGCTCCCGGAAATGCTTTGGGCGTCTTTATCGAACAGATGCAGTTGGCCGCGATCGATGGCGAGACTGACGGGCTGGCCGACGCTCAGATGAACGTTGCCCGGCAGGCGGACAGTCGTCAATTGATAGCCATCATGAGCCACATAGGCATAGGTGTCGGAGCCGAGCCGTTCGATGACGTCAATCCTGCCTTCGAGATTGCCATGTCCGGGCTCCAGGATGCCAATATGCTCGGGTCGGGCACCAAGCTTGGCAGCCTGGGCCGGCGCGGAAGGCAGCGACAGCATGCCACCGGAAGCGATTTTCAGTCCTCCAGCGACTGGCTCGACATCGTAGACGTTCATCTTCGGCGAGCCGAGAAACTGCGCGACGAAGAGATTGGCCGGCTTCTCATAGAGATCGATCGGTGAGCCGATTTGTTGGATGGCGCCGTCCTTGAGCACGACGATCTTGTCGGCAAGCGTCATCGCCTCGACCTGGTCGTGGGTGACATAGATCATCGTCGCACCAAGGCGCTGATGCAGCCTGGCGATCTCGATGCGCATTTCCGCGCGCAGTGCAGCATCGAGGTTCGAAAGAGGCTCGTCGAACAGAAACGCCACCGGGTCGCGAACAATGGCACGGCCGATTGCGACGCGCTGGCGCTGCCCACCGGATAGTTCCTTGGGCTTTCGATCGAGGTAGCTTTCCAGCCGCAGCGCGGCCGCAGCCGCCTGGACGCGCCGGTTAATCTCGGCCTTTGGCGTGCGGGCGACCTCCAGACCAAAGGCCATATTGGCCCGCACCGTCTTATGCGGATAAAGCGCGTAGGACTGGAAGACCATGGACAATGCCCGGTCCGCAGGCCCGAGCTCCGTGACGTCCTCGCCGCCGATCAGGACTTGGCCGGAGGTGACCTCTTCCAGACCGGCGACGAGGCGCAGCAGCGTTGATTTACCGCTGCCGGAAGGGCCGACGAAGACGACGAACTCGCCGTCTTCTATCCGCAGATCAAGCCCGTGAATAATGTCCAGGGCGCCGAAGGATTTGCGGATGTTGTTCAGTTCGATAACGGCCATGTTTGTCTCTCCGCGGCTTCACGCCTTGACGCCGCCAGCACCCAGGCCACCTTGCCAGAAGCGCTGCATGACGATGAAAGCTACAATGACGGGAACAATGCTGATCAGCGCACCTGCCAGCACGAGTGTGAAGAGTGCGGCACCGCCGCCCGAGCCGACTGTCGCCGTCGCATACCATTGGGCAAGGCCGACCGTGACCGGAAAATATTCCGGCGAACTCAGCACGACCAAGGGCAGGAAGTAATTGTTCCAGGTCGCGACGAAAGACAGGATCAGCACGGTTGCAAAACCCGGCATCAGCAGACGCAGCGCCAGGGAAAAGAAGATGTGGAGCTCGCCGGCGCCATCGACACGGCCGGCATCGAGCAGCTCGTTCGGGATCGCATCGTCGGCATAGACGCGCATCAGGAAGACGCCGGGCGGATAGACGAGCGAAGGCAGGATGACAGCCCAGGGCGTGTTGACGAGGCCGACCTTGGACATCAACAGGAACAGCGGCACGACGAGCGCCGTCTGCGGGATCATGACGGCGCCGAGGATGATCGCAAAGACGAGCCTCTTGCCGAGGAACTCATACTTCGCAAGCGCATATCCGGCCATCGTGGCGAACAGTGCCGCGCCGATCCCGGCCGTGGTTGCATAGACGATGGTGTTGAGCAGCCAGCGGGCAAAAATGCCGTCCTGGAAGCTGAAGACCTGCTGGATGTTGTCAAACAGCTTGAAGTCGGCTGCGAACCAGAGGCCGAAGGTGGTGAAAAGGTCGTTGTTCGATTTCGACGCGGAAACGAGAACATAGAAAAGCGGCAGCGCCGTATAGAGCCATATGACGAGCAGGATTGCCGAGAGCATCCAACGGTTACGACGGAACGACGGCGAGCGCTTCGATTTGCCGACAATGGTCATGCCTTGCCTCCGCGATTGACGATGAGCATGAAGGCATAGGAGATAACAGCCGTGACTGCGCCGAGCAGGAAGGACATCGCGGCCGAGTAATTATATTGCTGGTTGGCGAAGGCGAGCGTGTAGGCATAGTAGTTCGGCGTATAAGAATTGGTGATGCTGAGCGGCGCCAGATTTCGCAGCAGATAGGGTTCCGAAAAGAGCTGCAGGGAACCAATGATCGAGAAGATGATCGTCACGACGACCATCGGCGCGATCAGCGGAAGCTTGACGCGCAGCGCATAGACGAAAGCACTTGCGCCATCCATCGACGCGGCCTCCTCCAGATCGGACGGGATCGCTTGGAGTGCGGCGTAATAGATGATCATCTGATAGCCCGTATATTCCCAGTTGGCGATGTTGGCGATCGACGGGAGAATTGTGCTGGCTCCAAGAAAGTTCGGCGCGGGGAGCCCAACGGCATTGGCGAGCTGCGTAAACGGGCCGAAGGCCGGGCCGTAGAGATAGCCCCAGATCAGCGTGGCGATGACGGCGGGGACGGCATAGGGCAGAAACAGGCTCATCCGGAAAAAGCTCTTGGCATAGACGGTGCCGCTATCGAGGATCAGTGCGATGAGGAGAGCGATGGCGACCATGCCCGGGATCTGGATCACGGCAAATTTGAGGAGGACGACGACACCCTGCCAGAATTTCGGATCGCCGAGGGCGCGCACGAAATTGTCTGCTCCGACGAATTTGGTGCCGGCGACCACCGTCGTCTTGTAAACAGCCAGATTGAGGGCATAGAGCATCGGGGCGATCAGGAAGGCGATGAAGAGCAGCGCAAACGGCGCAAGGAAGAGCAAGGGCGCCAGTTTCTTGCCTATGCGGCGGCGCCGTTTGCGGCTACTAGGACCAGCCATTTGCATTGTCTCCGGCTGCGAATTGCACCTGCGCCTCAGCGCGGGTCATGCAAGAAGAATATATGCGGGGGCCAAGCCCCCGCACGCAGATGATCAACCGTTGGAAACGGTATATCCCTGATCGGAGCAGTAGGCGCTCACGCCCTCCTGCAGGCGATCGAAGGCGTCGCTGAGCGATCCCTTGCCGCCGATCGAGGCGGAAAGCTCCTGCTGCACCTGACCGGCGAGGTAATCCTGGAACGGCGCGTACTGGAACGACGAGTCGACATGCTTGGCCGCCTCGACAAAGACCTCGTTGACGGCCTGGCCGCCATAGAGATCGTATTTGTGATTGATCAGCTCGGGATCTGAGACCAGTTCCTTGAGCACGGGGAAAAGGAACTGCTTGGTGTTCCAGAGACGGGCTGCCTGAGGATCCGCACCGAGAAACACGGCAAGCTGCGTTGCCTCCTTCGGATGCTTCGTGGTCTTGAAGGTCGCGAAGGTGGAACCGCCCAGATTTGCGGTCACATATTTTCCTTCCTCCCATTGCGGCAGGGGAGCTGCACGCCAGTGACCGTTGCTCTTCTTGGCGAACTGCGGAATGAACACCGCACCCCAGGCGCCGGTCATCCACGACGCATAGGTGCCTTCATCCAGTCCGGTGAACCAGTCGGTGGTCCAGACCGGGGTTTTGACGCCCACGGCCTTCGCATCGATGAGATCCTGCCAGTAGGTGGCCCATTTCTTGGCGATGGCATCGTTCAGGTTGAGCTTCAGGTCGGTGCCCTTGAGTTCAAACGGCTTCCAGCCTGCCTGCGCCAGAAGAGCGATGACCCAACCGCCATCGGCCGTGCCGCCGAAATTGGTGAGGAATGTATCCGGTGACGCCTTGCTCAGCGCTTTCGAGCTTTCGGCAAAGGCGGCCCAGGTCTTGGGCACTTCGATCTTGTGAGCGTCCAGCACATCGGCGCGGTAGAGAATGCCCATCGGGCCGGAGTCCCACGGGATACCATAGACCGCGGCGCCGTCGGACGCAGAAGCCCAGGTCCAGTCGATGAACTTGTCCTTGACGTCGTTGGCGCCGTACTGACCCATGTCTAGTAGCGCCTGAAGCTGCCGGAAGCCGGGGATATTGGTGAACTCGACCTGACCAACGTCCGGCAGGCCGGTGCCGGCCTGGATCGCGTTGCGCAGCTTGACATACTCAGCAGGTCCCTGACCGGCATTCTCGAGCTTGACGCTGATATGCGGAAAAGCCTTGGTAAACAGATCGATCTGGGACTGCGTATTCGGCGTCCAGGCCCACATTGTAAGCTCGACCTTTTCCTGAGCGACGGCCGAAGTACCGATGCCCGAGAAGGCAGCGGCGGCGGCGCCTGCACCGGCTGCCTGCAGCAACCGGCGGCGGCTCAATGCGATCTGGATGATGTCCTTGTTCATGTCGTTGGTCATTGCATGTCCTCCCACATTCGACGAAACCGCACCCTCCCGGATCGGTTCTTTCGTGATGACGCGCAATTCATCACGCGCAATTTGCATTGTCAATTGCGCAATTTGCGTACTTATGCAAAATTCGTCGTAATTTTCGTGTATTCGATGGCGACAGGGGCGTTGATATCGATGCTCGGGGATGGATTTCTTGCGGGAATCCCGTGATTATTGGGGATAATCTGAAGGATAGGCAATTTGACTCGCTCACCCAAGTCCAACGCAAATCAACTCGAAATTGCCAAGGCGGCTGGCGTTTCCGTCAGCACCGTGTCGCGCGCCTTGTCCGACGCTCGAGGCATCAGCGACGAGCGGCGCACGCAAATTCGCAAGATCGCGGAGGATGCGGGCTATCTTGGTCGGAGCCGGATCACGGCTGCGCCGGCGAAGCACTTGCGGGCTTATGTGACCGGTAGCCTTGCGACAGGAGGCCTGGCCCCCTTCTACGAGGCAGTCATCGCGGGATTGCGCAACAGCGCGCACGAGGGCGGCTTCAGCCTTTCGATCCGTATGGTGGACGAGACCTCGCTCGGTCCGCATCGCATGGCCCGCGACCAGGAAAAGGAAGAGGCCGATGTGACGATTTTCGTCGGCATTGACCTCTCCGACGCTCTGGCCGGTTATTTTCTCAACGGCAGCCACCACGCGGTACTCGTAAACGGCTACGATCCGGACATGCGGTTCGATTGTATCGCGCCCAACAATTTCTACGGCGCCCGGATGGCCGGCCGATCCCTGCTCAAGGCGGGACACAGAAAACTGCTTTATATTCATGACCATACGCGTTGGACGACAACGCAGCGCCGCCGCGGCTTCTACGCAGCCCTTGAAGACTTTCCAGACGCGTCTTGCACATCAATCGGCGTTGCCAACGGTATCGACACCGCGCTGCTGGCGGAGGTGGAGCGGCGAGCAAAGGGAGAGGCGGATTGGACCAGCGTCTTCTGCGCCAACGACATGGGCGCATTCCGTCTGATGAATGCGCTGGAAGCGGCGGGGATCAGCGTGCCGGGCGAAGTCTCGGTGATCGGTTTCGATGACCTGCCCTACGCAGCGATGATGCATCCGCGATTGACGACGATGCGGGTCAATTGTCTCGAGATGGCCCATCAGGCAATTCTTCTTGCACAGCGGCGTATGGTCGAACCCGATGCCATGCCGATCCAGGTCGAATGCGCTGTAACGCTGCAGCCTGGCGCCACAATTACGCAAATTGCGTAATTGTGGGAAATATTCGCAAATATATTGCGTGATTTGCGTTTGTATGCGATCTCTTGCGCGAATGGCCTGATTGCCATTCAGCATTTGCAGGCCTTGTTCCGCCAGGAGTTCGTTGTTGCCATCGCCCCCACTCACCACGGCTCCAAGGCTGAGCTTTGCTTTCGGTCCCATTGGGATAGACAGGCTGTTTTCCGAAGCGGACCGGCATCGGCTTGAAAGCTGCTGCCGCATCGCCTCGGATGAGCCGCTGCGGGAATTCGAAAGCGAGGCTGCAAGAGCGCTGCTGGCCGACACGGACATTCTGATCACGGGTTGGGGCTGCCCGCCCATCGACGCCGCAGTCCTTGCGACAGCCCCATCGATCAGGCTCATTGCGCATGCGGCGGGGTCGGTAAAGCACCTCATTGGACCCGCCGTTTTCGAACGGGGGATCGCTGTAACGAACGCGGCCGCCGCCAATGCAATCCCGGTGGCCGAATTTGCACTGGCTGCCATCCTGTTTGCCAGCAAGGACGTTTTTCGCTTCCAGCGACTTTACGCACAGCAGCGCCGTCCGCTGGAGCTGCATCAATCCTTCGATGGCGACAGTGGTAGCTGGCATAAGAAGGTCGGCATCGTGGGCGCCTCGCGAATTGGCCGCCGCGTCCTCGATCTCCTGCATCCGCATGACATCGACATCTTCCTGTATGATCCGCTCGTGAATGCCGCCGAAGCCAGGCTGTTGGGTGCCAATCTGGTGTCTCTTTCGGAGTTGATGGGCGAGTGTCAGACTGTCTCGCTGCATGCACCGCTGCTTGCAACGACACAGCATATGATCAACGCCGAGATGCTTGCCAGGATGCGCGACGGCGCAACGCTGATCAACACTGCCCGGGGTGGCCTCGTCGATCACGCTGCATTGGAGGCTGAGCTGTCGAGCGGCAGGCTTTCTGCCATACTCGATGTTACAGAGCCCGAAGTGCTCCCGGCGAATTCACCACTTTATGACCTGCCGAACGTCGTTCTGACGCCGCATATTGCCGGCGCGATTGGCAATGAGCGCCGCCTCCTTGGCCGGCTCATTGTCGACGAGATTGAACGGTTCGTCGCCGGCAAACCATTGCAACACAGCCTGACTTTGGAAAGCCTGCAGCATCAGGCTTGAGACGCCGGATACCCCAGAACGGTCTGAAATTTGATATTGTGAGGATAGCCACATGACCGAATTCCCCTTCATCGCCCCTCGTCTGGACGATCCGCGGCTTCTGCAGCAGCGGCATTTTGCCATGGTGATCGACGGCAAATCGGTTCCGGCCCTTTCGGGAGGGACGATAAGCCGCGAAAGCCCGGCGCATCCGGGCCGTATCGTCAGCACGATCCCAAGAGGGAGCCGTGCCGATGCCGAAGCGGCGATTGCCTCGGCACGCCGCGCCTTCGACAACGGTCCCTGGCCGAGGATGACCGGGGGCGAGCGCGCCCGTATCATGAACCGCGTCGGCGACCTGATCGAGGCCAACATCGAGGAGCTGGCGACCATCGAAGCGCTTGAAGTCGGCAAGGCCATCAGCCAGGCCCGGGGGGAGATCGGCTTTGCCGTCAGCCTTTGGCGCTATGCCGCGGGGCACGCCCAGGGGCTCGAGGGCGAAGCGCATAATGATCTCGGCCCGAACACGATCGGTCTCATCCTTCGCGAGCCAGCCGGCGTGGTCGGTCTGATCACCCCTTGGAATTTTCCGCTGCTGATCGGCTCGGAGCGCATCCCCTGGGCCATCGGCGCCGGCTGCACCGTCGTCATCAAGCCAAGCGAATTCACGTCGGGCTCGACGATCCGCATGGCGGAACTCGCGCTGGAAGCCGGCTTGCCCGAAGGCGTGCTGAACGTCGTGACCGGATATGGCGCCGATGTCGGCCAGATTCTGGCCGAGCATCCGGATGTGGATGTCGTCAACTTCACCGGGTCGCAGCGCGTCGGACGCCTGATCGGCGCCCTGGCCGGGCAGAATATCAAGAAGGTGGGGCTAGAGCTCGGAGGCAAAGGCCCCCAAGTGGTTTTTGCCGATGCGGATCTCGATGCCGCCGCCGCAAAGATATCCGGTGGCGTCTTCCACTGCTCCGGACAGGTCTGCATCTCCGGCAGCCGTCTGATCGTGCACGAAAGCATCGCCGATGCGCTTCTGGAAAAGGTTCGTAAGGTTGCCGCTGAGATCATCACCGGCGATCCCTTGGATGACCGGGTCCATGTGGGCGCCCTCATCCACCAGGCGCATCTCGAAAAGGTCGCGGGCTATGTGGCAGAGGGCAAGGCCGATGGTGCGCGGGTGCTGGTTGGCGGCGACAGGCTGGGCGAGGCCGGTGCCTTTTACGCACCGACGATCTTCACCGATGTCACCCCGCAAATGACGATTTCCCAGGACGAGATCTTCGGTCCGGTGCTGACCACCTTCCGCTTCAAGACCGAGGAAGAGGCGATCCGCATGGCAAACGACACGCCCTACGGCCTGTCCGCCTGTGTCTGGTCGACGAACCTGTCTACGGCCTTGCAGGCAATTCGCCGCATCAAAGCCGGCCGAACCTGGATCAACGGCATGGGAGACGGCGCTCCGCAATTGGCGATCGGCGGCTACAAGCAGAGCGGCGTCGGCCGCGAACTCGGACGGCATGGCTTCGACGAATATTCCGAACTGAAGAGCGTGCACATCTCGCTGTCGGCTTTTCCTGGCTCGGCATGATCGTTGCCATCGCCAACCTTTTCGACTCCCCGACCTTTAGGGCGTCAACTGCCACCACATTTTCTCGCGGTAACTTTACGCCGGGGGCGGTCATCCCCAGCATAGTTTGGTACAATGCTTACAAGGCATCCCGGATATCGAAGCGAACAATCTCATCGCCTTCCATGCGGAAGATATGCGTCACAGTCTTGTCCTTTAGGCCATGGGTTTGCCCCTCTAGCGGCCGACCATTGAGGTCAAATACTGACTGGATCACCTCGACAGCTATGGCACCATCTTCCGTTTCTTCAAATGCTACCGGCTCAACATGTGGACTAACGACAGCCCACTGACGTGTCCAATAGTCGCGCACAGCCTCACGACCGTGAACGTGGCCACCTTCCATGCCGTTGGCCCAAGCAACATCCTCTGAAAGTACGGTCAGTATATCGTCGATGTCTCTCGCGTTGAAGCTGTGATAGATGCGCTTGATCATTTGGACGTCATCTTTCGACATATCGTTTCCTCCATATAGATTGAAAGATTGGCTCGGCGGCGTCGAAGCGACATTGTTTAAGGTCGTGCATCGATATACATACGTACATATATATCCTATGGTCAAGCGCAGGCAAGGGGTGAGCGGAATGGACCAGGACGTGCTTTCTACGCCGGGGCATCTCATCAGTCTTGCCGCGCGGGGGTTCGCCCGCCTTAGCGAGTCACGCCTCAAACCGCTCGGCTTCGGTGTTGGCCAGTTGCCTGTGCTGGTCGCGCTGCAAAATGGTAACGCAAGCACGCAGCGCGACCTCGCGCGCTTTGCCAGGGTAGAGCAACCGCCGATGGCGCAAATGCTGGCTCGCATGGAGAGGGATGGCTTGATACAGCGGACACGCGACCCGGATGATGGGCGGAGCAGCCGCATCGTGCTTACGAAGGATGCACAGGAACGCATGCCTGAGGCAATTACGACCTTGTTCCAAGGGAATAGTGAGGCATTGATCGGATTCACGGATGCGGAAGCGGTACAATTTGTCGATCTACTGACGCGGCTGATCGAAAATCTGGATCAAATTGCGAGCGCAGAGTCTTCGTGACGCGATTGATGAGGCGGACACCAAGTGGCCTTCAGATCTCCTCCCCGCAACATAACGCAATGTGAAAAGACACTCCGCAACATAGGCCCGGCACATAGTGACTCGTCACGAGTCGGGCTGATGCGTTTCGCAAGCGCCCTCTCTTTTGCAGAACAAAGATGAGGCATCTCAATAATGCATTTCAGAATATTCGCTATCGCCGCCTTGGCTCTCTCTTCCGCCGTGCCCGCCGTAGCCGCGGACATGACTTACGAGCCTTCGCCACCGCAGGCAGGCCAATCGACCTTTGATTGGTCGGGCTTCTATCTCGGCGGTCAGGGAAGCTACTCCCAGAACAAGGCCAAATATTTTGGCTCGGAGCAAAACCTGAACAACGGTTCGGCCGGTGCTCATGCTGGTTACAACTTCCAATCCGGAAACATCGTTTACGGCATCGAGAACGATTTCAACTACAACTTCAAGAAGGACAAGGAAGCCGATTTCCAGTGGGACGCATCTGGCCGTGCCCGTGTCGGCTATGCCTTCGATCGGACGCTGATCTTCACGACGGCAGGTATGGCTGCGACCGGCGGCAAGCTCGACGTTCCAACCGTGGGAAAAAAGGACGACATCCTGATCGGCTGGACAGCCGGCGGTGGCGTCGAACATGCCCTGACCGACAATATCCTTGTGCGCGGAGAATATCGCTATTCCGATTTCGGCAAGAAGGACTTTGGTTCGCGCCTCGGAGACTTTAGCGGCACTCAGCAAAAGGTCATCCTCGGCGCGAGCTACAAGTTCTGAGCACAGCGACACCTGGATCTCGAAAGGCAGGCGTGGGGTATGCTGCGATCAAGGCGACGGCGCTTTAGCGCGCATTCGCCTTGATCGATCTTCCATGCCGATCGCACCGACACTGTCGTCATCGTGAACTCGCCTGCCTTCGACCATATCGGCAATGAGCCGACAGACAAAGGATTATACCCATGAAGGCTGCCTTCATCGCGCTGGGTCTGACTGCCGCCACGATAATTGGCCCTATCACTCCGGCACTTGCTCAAGTCGTCATTCACCAGGATCAGCAGTCGGACGACTATTCTGCCCAGGATGACACGGAGCAGAATTTCCTTCATGCTTGGAACAACCATCATGACGCACCCAACAAATGGGGAGAGCGCCGCGGTAACTTCGGTCCAGACGATGTGATACGTCTCCTGGAGGGGCGTGGCTATCGCGTGAGAAACGTAAAGGACGTCGGAATTCGTTATCTGGTCGAGGCAACGCGAGGCGACGACAACCTCCTCGTCAGCGTATCCCGCAGCGGGGAGATTATGGGCGTCGTCCACGATAGCAGTTATTGATGCCGATCATAACCGGCCCCCTCGGCTGCTATACGATCAAGCTGAGGAACACTCAGGGCACATCAGCAAGCTAAACGCCACGGCCGTTGAATGGCGCGGTTTCCTCATGTAACATCAAACCGCTCAAGCATCTTGTTGAGCCGCAAATTCTCGGCTCGAAGCTGTTCAGCCAGCAGCCTCTTGAGCCGCTTGTTTTCTGCCTCAAGCGCGGTCACTTCGTCCAAGGAAATCGGATCCTTGAAAGTCACGGATTGCGCGTTTTGCTTCTCGTGTGCACCCGTGGAAGCCTGCGCATTCGCATGGGCGGAGCCATAACTGGCGCGCTTCCTGGCAACGCGCGCCGATGCCGCTTGAGGCTGCGGCGTTGGCTGGCTCTCCTGCCCATGCGCGACAGCTTCGACCGCCTGATAATCCGCCTGCTGCTTCGGCACGCCAAACTCCGCGCCCACGGCCGACGGTATCAACGCTTGTGCAACATCGGGATCGTCCGCATCTTCGCCGGCAGAACCCGCATTGGTCGGATCAGGCAGCATGTCTCCGCCGGTTGCTTCATTCGAGCTGAACGGATGCGATGGCTTATCATGGACTTCACGGGCCACAGCCTTGAGGTCAGTGTCTCCCCAAATCGAGCTCACCCGTGTCTTTGACTGTCGTCGCCCCGACTTGACTTCAACAACGAAACTCCGTTGTGGCGTTCTCATATATTCCCAACCTTAAGCAACTGGTGAAAAGCCAACGCCGATCGGCGCCGCTGTATTTTGCTGGCGGACAAATATAGCTCCTCACCGCGCGCTTCAACTGGTTGGAGCGCAAGGACGACGATTTGCCCCGCGCGTCAACAGTCTCGTAGCTGACGTGATTCCACAAGCGAAACATTTGTCTCTTCGATTGCCCGCCCTGATGGAGCTCGCTGGAGGCGAGCCCAAAAAATTCCGGCGTCACGCAATGCCCGACGGTCAACGGAGAGACTGACCGCCCGCTCCATTCCGATCTTGGATTAGTCCAGTCCGAGCCTCTTGCGCAGCTCCGCATTTTCCGCGCGCAGCTTTTCCGCCAGAATCTTGCGAAGCCTTTGGTTCTCTTCTTCGAGTTGAACGAGATCGGCCAACCCGTTGCTGACCGGCACAGGCTTCTCCCCCTTTTGGTCAACGGCCTTTGCTGCCCGTTTCCACTGATAGTAGGTTTGCTCCGATATGCCGGCGTTCTTGATCGCGTCCCTGAGCGTACTTGTACCCCCGGTGACCTGCGTTCCTATCAGCTTGAGCTTCTCGCCTCTTTCCTGCTCGCTATATCTCCTGGGCTTTGCAGCCGGCGCAGGCGACTTTGCAGCAGTTGCCTTTGCTTCAGCTTGAACCGGTACGGCAACTGCCTTCTGGCGCCGTGGTGCTCTCTGCTTCTTGGCCTTCGGCGTTTTAACCTCGGCCTCCGTCCCTGCAACCGCAGCAAGCGGTCCCGTGTTACTCTCGTCAGCCATCAGTGTTTCCTCCTTAGCCATTACCTGTTGTCTGCTGAGTGAACGACAGAGTCAACTCAACCGCCAGCCCGTTGCTCTACGGATGATTGATCCTGGATCCATGCTGCGTAGCCATACAGCCTTTACGGATAAAATGTGCGCCGGGCATATGAGAACATGCGACGTCAACATCAATTGGCCTAGCCCATTGCTTGAGGACACTATGTCAGACGTAAATCCAGGCTTGGATGAAGCTTCTTCAGATTTGGCAGTGACTTCATCTGCCATGGAATCTGTGAAGAGCCGCAAACAGTGAGGTGAATGTCTGGATGCTTGCGGGCCTCGATCGTCAGTTTGGCGAGCAAGTTGATACCAGAGGAATTCAAGAAGTGCAGGCCGGTCAGATCGAAAGTCGCCTTGCCACCGCCTTCATCGAGCACTTTTTTAGCCAGATCATAAACCGGCGCATAGGCGTCCGGCCCCGCTAGGCGCATGGTTCCATCAAAATACAAGGTGCTGCCTTCGGACCAGACGCGGAACGCTTCTTCTTTGATTTCCATACAACATGCCTCTCGCGTGTTCACGATAGCGCAATTGCCATCGCAGCATAGGTTTCCAGCTTAGTTCGCCTGTGCGGCGGATCTTCCTCGAAACGCCAGGCTAGATGAACCTGGTAATCGCTCATCAAAGTCAAAAGTCCCAATCCGGATGTGTTGCCACCTGCAAGCGCAGCCGCCTCGATCTGCTGTATGAGGAGCTCGTTCGGATCGCCGGCTATCACCTTAGACAACAATTGTTGAAATTGAGCGGTAGTATCGTCGTCGACGAAGTTCGCTATCCGCATTCTAAAATTATGGGCATCCGTCAGAGCCTCGATAACGATCTCACCGGAAGTGCGAAACTTGATGGCGTTTTCGATCAGCTCATTCGTCAGATAGCCTATGTCGTGCCGTATGGTCTTGTAGTGGCGTTCGGAAGACCGAAAGCCGAGCGCTATCGTCTCTGCGATAAAGTCCGAGGTTATGGCTGAATGCCGCCACGCGAGACGAAGCGGTCCGTCAAGCAGGCGAAGCCGCAGAGCCTGGCTGGTATCGAAAGAGACGAGATTTTCTTGGCCATATAGTACCACTGTCATGCTCTCACCTATGCCGCATGACGACGAGGGTAATGTCATCATGAATCTTTTGCGTATCGATGTAGGCCATCAGATCGTCGAGTATCCCTTTGACTACCTCTTCCGCGGTTCCGCCATGCAAGCGACGCGCATCCTGCAAAAGCCGCTCGAAGCCGAATAGTTCACCGCTGGGATTTTCAGCTTCGGTGACGCCGTCCGTATGCAGGACGACCATATCACCTTTCTCAAAGGATACTTCCCGCGTGTCGATGAACTGCGTAATATCAGCTTCGAGGCCAACCGGGAGACCGAGGTCGCCGGTATCTATACGCTCAACCTCGCCGTTCTGGCGGATAATGATCATATCCTCATGTTGGCCCGATATCGTCAATCTCTTACCGTCATAGTCGAGGAAGGATAAGGTGATATGCTTGTCCGTCTCCGTTCGCTCGATGTTCTTGAAAATCGTGCGGTTGAGGTCGGCCAGGAATTTTGCCGGATTCATTTCGCCTGCTTCTTGCAGCGCACGAGCAATCGATTGAACCATCAGCATCAGCACGCCGCTTTCAAGCCCGTGGCCGGTCACGTCGCCAATGCCGATCTTCAGATTGTTTCCGTGCTGCAGGACATCATAATAATCACCGCCGACCTCATCGGCCGGGCGCATGTAGGCGGCGATTTCCAGATTCTTGAAGGCTGTCAGCTCCTTGGCACGCGGCAGAACCATGAGCTGAATATGCCGCGCCACATCGAGTTCCGCACCAAGGCGCAGGTTCTCGCTCTTCAACTGATTGGCGAGCGTGGAGATCTCCTCCTTTGCCGCCTCGATCTCTTTCGTCCGCTCCACGACCAGCTTCTCGAGATTTTCGGTGTGAAAGCTGATCTCCTCGGCCATCCGGTTGAATGCGACGCCGGCTTCAGCCACCTCGTCCCTGGTTGGAATGTCGACCCTGACCGAGTAGTCTTTCGCTTGTATCCGCTTGGCGGCGCTCGCCAGCGCGCTGATGCCGCCGGTGATGCGCTTCGAAGCCGCAAAGACCGCAGCAGTGACGATCATCAGGGACACGAGAACCGCGAGGATCTGATAGAGCAAAATCCTGTTGGTCGCGCGTGATATCTCCTCCTTGGCCGCAATCAGCGAAGCATAGATCTCGCGCTCCGGCACGACGATTCCGAGCGACATGACCTCGCGCTGTATGGGGCCACTTACCCAGAGATTGGTGGGGCGCAATTGCTTGACGACCACGAGATAAGGAACCTCTTCCCCCTGTTCGGTGAGCGAGATGTGCTGGATGGTACCATCGGCATCAAGCGGCAGGGTCGATATTGCCTTTTGGGTGCTGTTGCGCAGCGAGCGGTCAAGACCGGTGACGCCCTTGTTGGCGGCATCATTCGCCGCGCGCAAACCGATGGCCTTCTCTCCGACCGGATTGATTGCGACGACGTTTCCGTTCGACATGGTCAAGAAGCCGAAGCCGCTTTGGGCAACCTTCACATTCTCGACGATCTCGGCGAGCTGAGTAAGGGTGATATCGGCGCCGGCGGCGCCTGCCACTCCATGCCGATCCGCTGTCCAAAGCGGATGGAAGAAGCTGACGATCAGTTTTCCGGTAATCGCGTCCGTGTAGGGAGCGGTCTGGGTGATGTAATCGGCAACCGGCCGCGACGAGGGAGACAAAGCCCATTGCTGCCAGGATTCATAAAGGCCAGGAAAAAAGAAAGTCCAGAAATCAGCGCTGTTGTGACCTGGGTAGAGCCGGTCGAATGTCTGCGCCTGCGTCGTGTAAGGCGCGGTTCGGAAGATCGGACGCTCCCTGGGACCGATATAGTACATTTGCAGCTTCGACGCGCCGTTATGCAGTAGCGATGGAGCGACAAGATCAAGTATGGCACTCGTCTCAATGTCGGCCTGTACCTGTGGCAACGGATGGTGGTCCTTGTCCAGCATGTAACCCCAGACACTGATGACGGAGGGCCCACCCGGAAGGTTTTGCGCCCACTGGCCAACGGGATCGTAAGTCACCGTCACGGCATCGGGAGCAGCCTTGGCCAAGGCTGTGCCGACATTTCCATTCCTTGTGGGATGATCGATCTGACCCTGGAGCACCCCTGCCAGCGCGCTCACATCGGAATGCACCTGGTCGAGAAGCAGACCCACCTGGGCAGCCGTGGAATTGGTATAGGAGCGGATATAATCCTGGCTCGCCTTTTCGAGGCCTTCGCCCACTTGGGCGGTCGCGTTACGGGAGAGGCGCTGCACATTCCAAAGCGCGAGACCGCCGCTGACCAGCAGGTCGAAAAGGACAGCACCTCCGACAACGATGAGGAATTTGGCGCGAAAGGAGCGCAGACCGAGTCTCGGCTTGGCGGTTGGCGGCATCGTCATAGCGGCTTTTGTCCCGATGAGGCCCAGATAGGCCAGCCGGCATAGCCTCTTGGGTGAAGCGCGGCAAAGATGTGGTCCTCGAATCCCTGTTTGAACCGATCGATGAATTCAGGTGAATCGCCTCTCCTGACCGCCATCTCATCAGCATAGACATTCCGCCACGCCGTGATGATATCAGCGAAGTCTTGGGGATCGTCGTCGAGATTGGTCACCATGAAACTTTCCATCTGCACGTTCGTGAAACCGGCATCCAACAACATGCGACGACCTTTCGGTCCCATTTCGACATCCATGTCGAAATGAGCGAATAGCTTGGCAACCTCGTTATACGTCCACTGGATGCTCTCGGCCTTCGGCTCTCCAAGGCAATGGGAGTTCTTCTCGTTGGTGATGTAAACCCTGCCACCCGGTTTGCAGATACGATAGAGCTCCCGCAGCAGCACATCCGGGCGGTTGAAGATTTGCAGCGAATGCCGGCAGGTCACAAAGTCGAACTGGTTGCTCTCGAACAGCATCTGGGATGCGTCGCCATAGGTGTATTCGATGTCTTGGACGTCGAAATTTTTCGCCACTGTGCGGGCGTAGTCGAGGCTTGGCATAGAATGGTCGAGTGCAACGATCCGGGCCGGTTTGAAGTCCTTTCTCAAGAGCATCGCAAAATCGCCGATCCCGCAGCAAATATCGGCAATATGCATACCCTCGCGAAGCCCGTGGCGCGGCAATATCTCGCGCTCATGCCGCCAGGTCATCTTGGTTTGAGTCCTGAGGATCGGGATGAAACTCTGGTTCTCGACGAATGTCTGGCCCGGATAGAAGGCAGAATCGTAGATCTCGACGGTGATATTGGGCGAGAGATCGTTTAGATGGCGGAACAACCGGGACGCCCATGCAACGACGCTCGACGCGACCACGGTAAGCTTGATATCCGGCCTTGAGCGCGTCGCATCGACGAGGACATGCGCCAAGGCGCGGAACGCCGTGTTGTTCATATGGGTGACACGCTTCAAATTGATATAGCAGACGCCCTTCACCGTTTCGACGCCGTTTCGCAGTAAGGCCAGATCATCGGCGAGTTCTGAGACCGAATGGGGTCTGAGCACTCCGCAGAGAGAGAACTCCTGATTGTTGACGTCGAATTGCGCCGTGAAGCGGAGGGACGAATAGGGGCTCAATTGAGTAGCCTTTCGAGCGGCAGATCCACGACAAAGGTCAACATTCCGGTATCCCTATAGAAGAGCGTGATATCGGCGTCGTAGTTGACGGCCAGACCGAGAAGGATCGCATGCTCAGCTGGCGCGGCACCACTCGTGATCACATCAAGATAATTCGCAAGCGCCTCGTCGCCCTTCAAGCCCGCCACGACCGCATCGTAGAAGCGACGTTTCTCAGGCGAACAGGGAAAGGTCAGTTCTATCCGCTCCATTTCGTCGCGTCGGTAGAAACGACAGACAAAAGCACCATCGCGCTCCCGAGCGTGGAACGACATCTCGAAGAGCTCATTCAGAGCCGACGAAAGCACATTGGCGTGGCGGATGGGATCGTGACGATCAAGACTGACCATACCGGCGACATAGGTCGAGCATTGATCGCAGTTCAGCCAATCCGCCGTAAAGGCCGCCATCTCCATTTCCAGCTCGAGCATCGGCTCGAAGACAGCATCTGCCGGCGTTTCCGTGGTGTTCAAGCGAAACCTCCTAGATGAAATGCGCCTCAGAAAAATCAGGGTCTGGCCCCAACCTCATCAAAGGTCACGGCCGGGTGGACGCGCGCCCTTTGCTTAATGAATTCATGAAGCCGGTCGACATCCAGCGGCGGACTGAGAAAATATCCCTGCAATCGGTCACAGCCTTCGCCCTGGAGCCAGGCGGCCTGTTGCGCCGTCTCGACCCCCTCCGCGGTTACGCGCATGTCCAAGCCATGTGCCAGGGTGATCACAGAGCGAACAATGGTCTGGCTCTTTTTGTCCTGCAAAAGGTCCCTGATGAAATACCGGTCGATTTTGATGTTATCGAAAGGGAAATTCTTGAGGTAGCTCAGGGAAGAATACTCGGTCCCAAAGTCGTCTAGTGAGATTTGGATGCCGAGCACGTTGAGCGTGTTCAGGGTATCGAGATTGTTGATGGTGCGCTCCAACAAGACACCTTCAGTGATTTCCAGTTCCACGCGCTCGGCGGGAAATCCGACCACATCGAGTGTTTGCGAAACCCGATCGGTGAAACCCGGCGTCAGGAATTCCGCAGGGGAAAGATTGACGGCGAGGCTGTAGTTCACCGGCCATGTAAGGGCTTCCCGGCATGCTTCCTCAAGCATCCACTGGCCGATTTCACTCATCAGGCCGTCGGCTTCGGCCATGGGAATGAAGGCCGCCGGCGGAATGATCCCCAGGGTGGGATGCCGCCAGCGTATCAGCGCCTCGAAGCCGACGACGCTGAATGGAGGCTCGACCAGCGGCTGGTACTCGATGAAGAACTCATCGTGCTGGAGCGCCACGCGCAGACTGCGACGCAGCAACTCCCGCTGCTCCACCACGACCAGCATGCTCGGATCGAATGTTCGCGCCCGACGCCGCCCTTCCTTCTTGGCCGCATAGAGGGCAACGTCGGCAGCTTTCATCAGCTGCTCTCCCTCATTGCCGTCTCGTGGCGCGACGGCAACCCCGATACTGACGCCGACGAACAACGAGATACCGTTGACGACAAACGGCTTCTTGAATTCGGCGACCAGAGCGTCCGCCAATCTTTCCGCCTCGAAGAGTTGTTGCGAACCAACCTGTATGACGGCGAATTCATCGCCGGCGAGGCGGTAGACCGTCCCGTTTCGACCGAGCGTTCCCTTTATCCTTTTGGCGGCAAGTTGAAGTATGACATCGCCAGCACCGTGCCCCAGCGTATCGTTGACGGGCTTGAAGTCGTCCAGATCGAGCTGCATCAGGGCAGGTCCTGCCTCTCCGCTGGCCGGCAGCAGCTTTTCCAACTCCGCGCTGAATTGGCGGCGATTCGGTAATCCGGTTAAAACATCATGTGTTGCCTGATGAATGAGCCGTGCCCGTTCACCGTCTTCGGACGACGTTTTCTTCTTGGCATCCGCGCCATTGATCTCGATGACCAAGAGACCGGTCCGGATATAAAACAACAACAGATCGCATTTACTGGGTATTGAAGCGTCGAGCCGGATGGTTCGCGGTTGGCCGGTATCAATCACAAGCTGGACGATTGCCGCAAAGGCGGGCTTCGCCAATGCAGGATAGGCCTCCCGCAACGTTATGCCTGTCCGAGATCCAAGGCTAACATGCTCCTTAAATTTCTTGGAGGAATCGACCAGTTTGAGATCGAGGTCCCAGAGTGAGATCTGCGCCTCGAAACCGCTCTCAGATTCGGACTCTTGTGGAATGAGCTGCGACCGATCCACACGGCTTTCGGGCATAGGGCCTAGTCCTCCCAAACCAGCCACCCGGCGTGTGGCCGTTATCCAACTTGAACTAGCCCGTTCGCATCGGCGCTTATGCATCTATTATCGCAGTCACATCAATCGTACGGGCGCAGGCATGACTTTATCGACGCGTGGCGACTATTTCGAATGAACATATTACCAGATGTTTAATTAGGAAATAGCTAATTGATGCTGTGAGATATACTGACGAAGAAGCTGGCGATAAATGACTGACGGGGCATGCTTGCCGGAGCCCTCCTCAATGGTCAAAAGTAACATTCTCGACCCTGTCGAAGGCAAGCGCCATTCTACAAGGGAATATAAAGCGTTAGTATACTCTAACATGAGAAAATCGAAAGGCGCTGCATGTGCTGCCAGGCACTTCTTATAGCATCATCTGGCTGCTTGCGCCTGCATATCTTTGCCCTGTCCTAGCTGCATGCTCAGTGGCAGCTCCACCGGCCAAGGCGCCATTCATAGGCATCGAAATTAACCGTTCGAATCAGGTCGGTTGGGGAGGAGTTGCTGGCCGGAATGATCGACTGACCCGTAAGATCTGTCAGCATAGCTGCTCGTGTCGCTTGTGTTGACGCCGGAGACCGGCCGGTTCCGATTTGCATCCATCAGTGATCGCGGAGAGATCTCGAAACTCAAACCGTCATCGAAACCAAGATCGATATCGCCTATCTCCAATACACCCCAAAGGACCTCTCTTCGGCTGGCATTGACAACGGAGCTGCCGGTCTTGCCGGCGACCATGACGATGGCAGTTGGATGCTCAACGACGCTGGCACGTCTGGCTGGGGGGATACGGGGCGTTCCGATGTCTCTGGTTTGCATTACAATGTCTCCCCTCGTTCTGGTATTATTGTTGAGGCTATCGTTTGGATTGAGTACGACATGCCGCGCTGTCACGGCACAAAAATGCCGATCCGCAAGTCGTCATCCAGACTTACCCAAGTTAATCGAAGCCAGCATCCATCGGTGCCGGCATGTCAGTGCCGAACAATAATTGCGGCTTGTCGAACTGAATTTAGCGCCGGGACTGCCAGACCTGTCAAATCAGCAAAAGGAAGGGGGAGTGGCGGACGCCACCATGAGCATGACACCGATTGCGCAAGCAACATAATCACTTAGACTGTGTTCCAACTGGTCCATCTTCGACGCCCCCTCCAAAAACAGGATATGGAATGTCGAAATTGCACGTTGTACCTAATCGATCTCGAGGAACTCCCGACCGCCTGTTCTATTCCCAGTCGGCGCGATGCTCGGCATCGGAAATGATCGTCGAACCTGGCCTCATCGATAGGTCGCGATTGTCGGTCCAGCAGGACCCGGAAGCAGCGTCCTTGTCTCCTCGGGAGCGTTGGCGGCAGGCTCCTGTCAGCCTTGGCCTTGAGGCAACTTTGGACGACAACGCAGAACACAAATCCCGCACGAAAAAGCCTCCGAATGGACCGGAGGCTCTGGCGAGTGTTTTGAAAAATTTCGATATCCGCGCGATTTTCTTCGGACCAGGGCTCGATGCCTCATCGCGTCTCGCTTATTTTTTTTCCGGCACGGCAAAACGGCAAATCAGATTTCCGGATGCATCGAAGACCTGCAGCTCCGCTGCCCAGCTACTGGGTGCGTTGCCGACGATAGTCTTGGACAGATCCTCGCGATGTCCTCCCCTGGCAGAAAACTCTCCCCCTTGCATATTGGAGGACACGCCTCCCTCCGAAATCGACCGGACCTGGAACTGGTAGGTTCCCTCGCGTGCCTTGGCGGGAATCAGCACGGCGGCAAGATGCGTCATACCACCGATATCCTGGTACTCGATCTTGCAAGTGTCTGCGGGCGGTAGGGCGTTTACCATCGGACTTCTAGCTCCTTACAGTTTGGGAGAGCCGGGCGAGGCGCCGGCTCTCCCAAGCGCATTAGTGCTGGACCGTCACGGACATGTTGCCCTTGCCAGACTGATCCGTTTCAGAATAGTTGGAACGACCGAACTGGACAGTTGCCGAGAGGTTGGCCTTGCCAGTCTGGTTCGTATAGGCCTGATTGGCCTTGCCGAACTGAGCCGTAGCCGAAATATTGTTTTTGCCACTCTGCAACGATTGAGCGTAATTTCCCTTGCCGGCCTGACCGATGCCAGAAAAATTGCCGTGGCCGACTTGTCCGGTTGCAGCCATATTGCCTGTGCCGCTCTGCGACGTCACAGACACGTTGCCGCCGGCGAAGGCTGCAGTCGAGGCAAATACGATAGCGGCGGAAAGAATTAGAGTTTTCATGGACATGGATGTTCCCCTTTCAATATCCGTCTCCATTGACGGTTATCGCAGGCTATCGACGTCCCCGGCGTTCTGCAGTGCCTCAATCAGGCTAAGCTAATAGCGGTTTTAAGAGATGACTTGGGCTGACGTTCATGAGGGGCTGCCTCAACACTACGCAGCATAGGTAAAACAGCCTGCCACCTGGTGCAGATGGACTATCCAATAAAGCGCGACAGCGTTGACAGAAAATTGAGCAGTTGCCCTTGTCGATGAAATCCATGCCGCGCCATGATCGAAGTCAGCTGATTATGGACCGTGTTCTTGGCGACGCCGCGAGCATGAGCGATCTCTGCTGGGGCATTTCCCTGCGCAAGTTCGCAGGCAAGGCTGGCCTCAGCCGTGGTCAAACCAAGCACGCTACCGACGACGGCGGGTGTCAATCCGTTGCGGTCTCCCATCTTGCAGAAACTCAGCATGGATTTCGCCTCGTTGCCGAAACCGAGATTCGCAAATGGCGTCACATTGAGCGACCTGGATCCAAGTGGATCAACTTTCAACAACCAACCAAAACCACCTTCCGCCTCTTTTACCCAGGCTATATTGGCATGGCCCATTTCAGCATGCGGCTGCGATCGCGCCAGCAGCATGTCGATCTCCTGACGCAGAGCCGATGAACCCACCGTCAGAAAGCCTTCCGATCTTTTCAGGAACGAACCGTTCTTCTCGATCAGACGCTCGAAGGCCTTATTGCTTTCGATAATCCTGAAGTCATCGCTGACAATGACGCGGGGCGTTGCGGACTGGGAAAAAAAATGGTCGAGCCGTTCGGCCTTCTCCCGATCCTTCAGCATTTGCCGATGAATGCTCATCGCGATTTGAAGATGTGGGGTCAGTGCCATGAGCAATTCGTTGGCAAGCCTGGCATCGGCCTGATCTTCGTAGCTGAAGATCAGGCCGAGAATGAAACGCCGTTGCCCTTCTTTGATAACAATGGCAATAACCAGCTGCCCCTCGCAATCAAACATGTCGGCAAGATATGCCTGCCAGGCGGAGCCATTCCGCTTGATATCAAGGGCGACAGTTCCACCCTGGCCGAGACTTGCTGTTACGGTATGGACGATGTCGACGAAATCGGCTCTGACGAGCAGATGCCTGTCCACGTGCTTGCTGACGACACTGGCATTCTGTTCCGCGCCGGGGCCTATTCCCATGAAAAAGGCGCTGGTTGCGCCCGTGATCTTCCTGATTTCGCCAACAACATCGCTCCATCCCTCGGGGTTGCAAACGGCCTCATAGATCGTTTGAATGATGTAGAGATGCATCCTTCGTTTGAATTCTTCGGCCATGTTTCTCTCCCCGAATTATTCTGGCGATTTGTCAAAAGGACACGGCACAGCGCGGTCATCATATGGCTGCTGCATGCGTCCGGCGGCAAATCGGGCGATATTCGAGACCAGCTATCTCTATCTGCTTCGTCTCCTGTGTGTCTTTGCTGACAAAATTGCCGGCGCTTCCGAGAGCGCTCGCTTCTACTTTAGAACCGCGCCGCCAAGGACACTCCTACTCCATATTGGCTGGTATTGTACCGTTTGATATCGCCCGCTGTCGGCCGCGGTGCGCCAAATGTTGACTGAACACTGCCGGACACACGGAGTTCAACGCGCTCTTCCAAGGGGAAGATGAGGCTGACCTCCATGCCGGTGAGCCCCATCACGCCGCTATCGCGCCGCACGCTTGCCGTATCTTCGATTGCAGCCACCTGAGGCAGGACAATCGTGTGGGTCAGTCTCGATCGCGCTCCGAAGAATGCCATTCCCGCCGTGCCGCTGACACCGATCATGAAAGGAGCGGGCGGATGGAAACGCGCATCGAAACCAACGACGGGACCGCCTGCTTCGACGTTAAACTTGCCGGCCTCCGACAGGCTTACGGTCGGTATGCTCGCACCCGAAACGCTGCTGGCCAGGTCAAAAGCCATGCCGTTTCCATAGCTTTCTCGGCTACGGCGATAGGTCAGCCCAGCCTTGAGCGTGAAATCCCTGTCTGCCGCGAGTGGTTTTGCAAGCCAGACGGTCTGGGTATAGCCCGTCGCATGGACGAAAGACCATGTGCGGACGGTGCTTGCGCCAAAATCTCCGACGCCCGCGAAAATCAAACCCTGGCCGTCCGCAAAGGCGCCGTAGGACGCAGCGCTCGGTCCCCTGCCGTCAGTGACCAGCGCCGCAAACGCCGCGCCGGCGGCAGTCGGGCTCACGGCATATTGCGTAACGGAATTCGGACCCGCCGGAGAGGAGGCGGAACTGGAAATTGCGGTCGTCGCACCGGTGCTATCGGTGAAATTGACATTCGCGAGCGCTGATGCGCCGGAGGTGTCCGTGAACGTTGAAAGATCGATTTCGCCGGGGCTCGGCGCGCCAACCGTGATAATGAACGGGTTGCTCGAAATAGCGTTTGTCGAGCTGGAATGCCCCGAAAGATCAAAGTAGCTTCCGGTCCACATCAGGGAAAAGGCATCGGGGTCAGGCGATAGACGCACCCCTGCCGAAAATCCCGTTGTCGGCCCGGAAGCCGTCACACTCTTCTCTCCCATTGGAAGCGTGCCGGAACCTACCGTTGGAATTGAGAATTGTTGCCAGGAGAAGTCGACCTGGCCGGCGAAAACGGCTTGGTCCTGAGCCGCGGCCTGTTTTGCGCAAACGGCAAAAATGGCCAACAGAGAGCCCAGACAAGCCTTCGATCCCAAAGTGAGAATACGCGTTTGATCCCCCCAAAGTATGAAAAACGAGATTCTCTTATCGCAAGCTATCATAAAATATCGGTGAACATGCCATTTCTTTGTACGCCTTTTGGATAGGATACCAACAACCGCCTACGCCAAAGGTATAGAGGCCACGCGGATCCAATCCCAGAACTCGCCATCCGCTGCTTCACCTTGCTGACGGCGGTTTTAACCTTGTGGCTTACACAGGTAATATGATCGCCAACTGTCAGGAAGCCGCCGGATTTATTGGAGCGTCGCACTGTGCTGCTCCGTGACGAGCGCCGGCAACTGCGCTTCGAACGCGCGTTGCATGGCGGCGATGTTGTAATCTCTGCGGTGCTGGACCGTCTTTCGCATCATCAGTTCCTCATCGATGATGGCCTGCATTCCCACCATGAAATTGCGAAGACTGAATTGACCTGCATGCGCCCGTAGCGCCTCGGGATGGAAGAGATGCTCATTCTCCTCGAAATCACGCACGGCCTTGATCAGGCCTTCGACGGATTGCTCGCCGAACAGCATGCCGCTGAGGCCCGGAACGACCGTTTCCAGTGCGCCGCCACTGCCATAGGCGATGACGGGCCTGCCGCTCGCCATGGCTTCGACCGGAACAATGCCGAAATCCTCCTCACCCGGAAAGATCAACGCACGGCAACGGGAAAGCTTTTCCTTCAACACCGCAAACGGCGCACGCCCGAGGAAGGTGATGGTGGGGCCTGCGGCGCGCTTCAGGCGCTCCATCTCCTTGCCTTCGCCGATCACCACCAGCTTGCGGTTCATCCGCGTGAAGGCCTCTACCGCCAGGTCGATGCGTTTATAGGGGATCAATTGGCCGGCGCAGAGATAGAAGTCGTCGATGACAGCTGACGGCATAAAATCGTCCACGCTGACGGGCGGATGGAGGACGGTTGCCGGGCGGCGATAATACTTGCTGATGCGGTCGCTGACATGGTGCGAATTGGCGACGAAGCGATCCACGCGCAAACTTGTGCTGACATCCCAGGACCGCAGCAGCGGCGCCAGCACGGGCAACATCAGTCGCGACGCCAGACCGGCATGGGACCGATAGAAGTGATAGTGATCCCAAAGGTAGCGCATCGGTGAATGGCAATAGCAGACATGTGTTGCGTGCGGCGGGGGGATAATGCCCTTGGCCGGACCCGATTCACTCGAAATGATCAGATCGTAATCGGTGAGATCGAAGCTCTCCAGCGCAAAAGGCATCAGCGGTAGAAGCGATTGGTATGCTTTGATGGCGCCCGGGATACGCTGCAGGAAGGATGTGGTGACCTTATGCTTGCGGATTTTCTCCGAGACGCGACTTTCATCATAAACAAGGGTGAAGATGTCGGCATCCGGGTACATGTCGCAGAGGGCTTCAACCACCTTTTCGCCGCCGCGCATCGACACAAGCCAATAATGAACGATTGCTACCCGCATTGTTCTTTCCCCTCCTTGGGTCGCAATAACATTGTGCGGGCAGCAACCTTTGCGACAGAACCCATATCGGTCCACCATTGCATCCAAATGGCCGAAGTGAGCAGCCGAAAGAGTTAGCTGACGATGAAAGCCTGCACGCAAGGATGTGCAAGCCGGCCTAGAGATGCTCGAGGCGCCTGTTTTTCCTGCCAAAAGTGATTAGCCCAGGCGCTCCCGTGGGGTATTTACACGTTATGCGTTCAGCTGATGATCTCGTTGCATAGCGCTTGTCCCGGTTTGTGGCGACGCAAGCGACATAACAACGAGATCTCGCCCATGCTTCCAACTTCCGTTTTCCCTTCACGATTCGGCCGCAAGCCCTCTGGAGCACTGGTGCCATGGGTGTTGGCATTGGCGCTTTCCGGGGTAGGCTTGCTCGACACAGCCAATGCTGCGGCCGACGCGGCCTACCACATCAGACCTCAGACGCGGATCAAGGTGGCGATCGTCGAATGGATCGCCGCGACGGGCGAATACAAGGAATGGACGGCGCTGAACGGCGAATATGTCGTCTCGCAATCCGGTACGATCTCTATTCCGATGATCGGGGAAATGCAGGTCAACGACAAGACGACCAGCATCGTCAGCGCCGACATCGGCGACAAGCTGAAGCAGATCACCGGTCTTGCCGTCGCGCCCACCGCCTCGGTCGAGGTGGTCAAATATCCGATGATCTACGTCTCGGGCGCTGTCGAAAAGCCGAGCGAACTGGAGTTCCGTCCGGGCCTGACAGTCAAGCAGGCCATCGCCATGGCCGGTGGTAGCCAGCGCCATTCCAGTCAGACCGGCGACTATTCCGAGGCGCAGCAGATCAGCTATGCCGGCGAGATCAATCGCATGGAGCTGCAATTGAAGCAGCTCAGTGCCCGGCGCGCTCGGCTGATGGCCGAGCTCAACGATCAGCCGACCATCACATTCCCGCCGGAGATCAAGGCCGCACCGGATGGGTCGGTCATCAAGCAGATCATGACAAGCGAGATCGATCTGTTCAATGCGCGTGCCGACGCCCTGCGTCAGCAGCTCGTATCCGCGGGGGACCTCGAGACGCTGCTGCGCAACGAAATCAACATTCTCGATGAGAAGATGAGCTCGCAGGACGAGCAGGTGAAGATCGCCCAGGACGAGTTGAGCGATATTACGAAGCTGGTCGACACCAAGATCCTGACGACGTCACGCAAGACCTCGCTGGAGCGGATCGTTGCCGAGATGCAGGCCGGCAAGCTGGACCTCGTCGTCGCGTCGATGCAGGCCAAGCAGAAGCTGAGCGAAACCGAACGCGACGCCCTGAACCTCAAAGGTCAGCGCAAGACCGAAGCCGGGCAGCAACTGCAGACGACGGAGACAGATATCGAGGACACGAAGCTCAAGCGCAATACGACGCTGCAGCTGCTCCAGATCGCCGGCGCATCGCTCTCCCGCAGCCAGAGCATCCAGTCGCTCGATCTTCAACCGCGCGAATATTGGATTACGCGCGGCGGCGACGCCGCCGCCGCTACCGAAGTGTCGGAAACGACGGAATTGCAGCCCGGAGACGTTCTGGACGTTCGCTACAACATTTCCGGAAACCTGGACGGTACGGTGCTGTCCTCGGTCGATCCCACGCAATCCCAATGACAATCAAGACAATCAAACTAAGGTTGGGGAACAATTATGGCAGTTCACGAGATCGGTAAGGGCTTGCGCGGTATGCCATCGGATACCAAGCGCTCGGGGGGCAGCGAATACATCTCGTTTCGCGATATTTGGCGCTTTCTGCAGCGTCATTGGTTGATCTTCACCATTTTCACCACGGCGGGACTCGGCATCGGCGGCTTCTACATGGCCACCACGCAGCCGGTCTATCTGGCAACAACACGCGTCGTCATGGACCCGGACCAGGGGCGCATCGTCTCTCAGGACGCGTTCACCGGTACTGTCATCATCGAGGCGGCAGAAATTGCCAGCCAAGTCGAGATAGTCAAGTCCGAAGCGACCGCGCGCGCCGTGGTCGGGAAGCTCAATCTCAGCGAGGATCCGGAGATCGTCGGAGGCGTGTCGTGGCAAGCCGCCTTCCACGACAAGCTGCGCGCTTTCATCGGCTTTTTCAGGCACGGCGATGCCGACGTCAAGGCCGAGCCGAGCGAGGATGACTTGATGCGCCGCACCATGGCCTCCTTTCTCTCCAGAGTCTCGGTCACCCGGGTCGGCCAATCCTACATTCTTGAGATTGGCTATAGTTCCATCGATCCGGAAAAGGCTGCGCTGGCGGCGAATGCGATCGCCGAGGCCTATATCAAGACCGGGCTGTCGGAACGCGCCTCCGCGGCGCAAAGTGGTGCCAGATGGCTTGAAACACGGCTCATCGAGGTCGGTCGGCAGGCACGCGAAGCCGCCATGAATGTGGAAGAGTTTCGCGCCAAGAACGGCATTATGGAGATCAGCAGCTCTTCATCACTCGATCAGCAACAATTGTCCGAGATCAGCAGCCAGGCAGTCGCGGCGAAGGCGCAGACCGCCGCTGAGTCAGCCAAGCTTGCCACGCTCAACCAGCTGCTGGCAGGCGGCAAGGTCGAGGGCGACGTCGACGAGACGATCAACAATCCCCGCATCCAGAAGCTGCAGGAAGATCTCGGTGTGGCGACCACCAAGCTCAACAACCTTATCAGCCGATATGACGCCGACAATCCCGCCGTCATCGCCGCACAGCAGGAAATTGACCGGCAGAAGAGCGAAATGCGCAAGGAATTTGCCCGTATCCAAGCCGTCTATAGCGCGAATCTTGAGGTCGCCAAGACTCGGGAAGGGCTTCTGGGTGACGAATTGACCACGCTGAAGGAAACCGGGACGGACAAGAACCTCGCACGCGTGGAACTGTCCGAAATGGAAAGCCGGGCAACGACTTATCGCCGCATGTATGAAAGCATTCTGCAGCAATTGATCGGCGCCATGCAGAAGGAATCCTTCCCGCTCGGCAACGTCCGCGTTGTGACGGCCGCCGCCGCACCGCTGACCAAGGCCTGGCCGAAATCGTCCTTTGTAATCCCCTTCTCCGCCATGCTGGGCCTTGCGGCCGGCCTAATGGCGGCGCTTCTGCGGGATGGCCTGGATCGACGCGTCAGTTCAAGCGAGAAGCTGCGGCGGGAGCTGGGGCTCAGTTTGCTTGGTCATGTCCCCGTCTATGCCAGCCCATCTTTCGTGCCCGGCAATATAGTGGCGGGAGGCTCTTCATGGCGGCGAACCATGTTGCCGCTGAGGTCCGTGCTCGATACGCCCTATTCGCAATTCTCCGAAGCCTTGCGTGGCGTCAAGCACTCGATCGACTCCTCCTTCCCGCCCAATGCGCCCATGGTGATCGGCATAACCTCGGTCGGCACCGGCGAAGGCAAGACGACGGTCGCGACCAATCTTGCGCAACTCTATCAGCACGAAGGCGCCTCCGTGGTGCTGATCGATGCCGATTTTCTCAACGCGCGGCTGAGCTGCGTGGCGATGGAATCCGGCATGGATTTCGGGATGGAGGTGTTGAGCGTAAATGATGTGCCGCGCCGCTATGCCGTTGCGCATGAAAGCGGCGCGCTGGTCGCGAAGACGGATCATGAGCCCGAGGCCGAAAGGTCCTCCACGCAGGCCCACGGCGGTGTTCCTGTCGTCACCGTCGACGAGACGGAGAAGTCGGTCGCCTCCTTCCAGCGTTACGGACACCTGCCTGCCCTGAAGGCTGAGATCGACCTGTTGCGGCGGCGATACAAGGTCGTCATCGTCGACATGTCCGCCTTCGAGGACTCCGCCGATACGCGGGTCATCTGCGCCTATCTCGAAGGTATCGTCGTTGTCGTCGGGCAGACCAACAAGATGACGGTCGAGCGGCTGTCGGATGCGCTCGCAGCCTTCGGCACGACGACGATCAATATCCTCGGCATCATCGCCAACCGCAGCGACGAGAAGCGGCAACATGGCGAACGTCGCCGTTGGTGGCGCAAGTCACGGGGCCGCGAGACGCGCTTTTCTGCCAGGCGCCTCGTGGGTTATACGGCGGGTCGCCCTCTCAAGGTCGTCGTCGGCATCGCCAGCACCGGCCGGCGGGACATCTTGTCGTCCATCCTTCCTCATATCGCCAACCAGAGCCGCAAGCCGGACGAGGTCGTCGTCTGCCTTTCGTCGCCGGAGGACATCGATCCGAGCTGCCTTCGCAATCTCGACTTCCCTGTGCGGGTGCTCATCTCCGAACGTGGCCTTTGCCGTCAACGCAATCGCATCCTCGATAATATTCGGGATGCGGATATCGTCCTCTTCCTCGACGACGACTTCCTGATGACGCCGACCTATATCGAAGAGGCCGAACGGCTGTTTCAATTCCAGCCCGATGTCGTCATGTGCACGGGCACAGTGTTGGCCGACGGTATCACCGGCCCCGGCATTTCTGTTCGGGACGGCTTGCGGCTGGTCGAATCCAAGCGCCGGCGGCGCTCGGAGCCTACGATGCAGGTTCAGCCGGTCTACAACGCCTATGGCTGCAACATGGCAATCCGGATGGCCATCATCAACGCTACCGGCCTGCGCTTTGACGAGAACCTGCCCTCCTATGGCTGGCTCGAGGATGTCGACTTCAGCCGGCTTGCCGCCCATTATGGTCAGGTCGTCAGTGCCAAGCAGCTCGAAGGTGTTCATCTCGGCACCAAGAGCGGCCGGTCGGCCGGTGTCCGTCTTGGCTATTCTCAGATCGCCAATCCCCTCTATCTGATGCGCAAGCGTACCATGAGCGTGCCGCACGCAACGGTGCAGATCGGCCGCAACCTGGTCGCCAACCTTGTCAAAGCCTGGCGGCCGGAGCCCTGGGTCGACCGCAAGGGGCGGCTCAACGGTAACATCATGGCTTTTCGCGATCTGCTGAAGGGCAGGCTGGCGCCACAGAACATCGAAATGCTGGAATAGCCCCGTGCGCCCGGCCCGTCTCGATCGCGTCGTTGTCATTAACGATCGCTCCGCCAGGATAGGCGGAGCATCGAACCTGGCGATCCTTTCGGCTGATTTGCTGCAGGACGCAGGGATCGCGGTAACCTATTTTGCCGGAGATGCCGCCGGTTCCGATCCGCCGGCGGCCGATACCATCAATCTGGACACCCGGCCGCTGATGCAGCAGACGCGTATACACGCCATGACCAGCGGCCTTTACAGCCGCCATGCCTATGCCGCCCTGCAGGATCTGATCGCCCGCATCGATACGCCTGGCACCATCTACCATGTGCACGGCTGGTCGAAGATTCTCTCGCCTTCGATCTTTCGAGCGCTCTGGCCTGTGCGCGAGCGTGTCATCCTGCACGCCCATGACTATTTCCTGTCCTGTCCGAATGGCGGATTTGCCAACTATCGCAAGAATCAGGTTTGTCCGCTGACGCCCATGTCGGTCCAGTGTCTGACGACGAACTGCGACAAGCGCGGGTACCACGAGAAAGTCTGGCGATCAACGCGTCATCTGTTGCGGGAGTATTTTTATCCTACGCGGCAAATACCGGCCAATATCGTTGTCGTGCACCAGCGCATGCTCGATTATTTCGAGCGCGGCCAGATGCGGACAGCCAATATTGAAATAATCCGCAATCCCGTCGAACCATTTTTGGAACGCCCCATGGACCCGTGGAAGAAACGTGATTTCTTCTTTGTCGGCCGGCTGGAGCCCGAAAAGGGATTTGAAGACGCTGCGATCGCAGCGCGCCTTGCCGGCGTGAAACTCCACGTCATCGGGGACGGTGCCGGCCGCGCGCGTCTGGAAAAAGACTATCCCGAAGTCGTCATTCACGGCTGGAAAACCAAGGATGAGATTCGGGACATCATTGCTCAAGCGCGCGCGCTCGTCGTGTCCTCGCGCGTTCCGGAACCTTTCGGGCTTGCCGCGCTGGAGGCCGTTACCAGCGGCATCCCCGTCATCCTTCCCGATGCGGCGCTCCTGGGCGACGAGCTCGAGGCGCTCGGATGCGGGCTGACCTTTCAGAGCGGCAAGGTGGAAACGCTCGCGAGCGGGATGCGTCGGCTGGCCAATGACGACATGCTGGTTCGTTGGATGAGCGTCAATTGCATCCGCCAGTCAGGCGAGCTAGCGCACACGCCGGCATCCTGGCGCGATGCGCTTCTTGTCCTCTACGAGCACATCCTGAAACAGGCAAACACCACCAGGACGGGCGAAAATGTGCCAGCGCGCAGTGATTTTCCGGTCGCCCGTCAGGTGGTCGACGAGACAAGCTAAGCTTGCGGTCAGCCTTGTGTTCGCGGCTCTACGCCAATGGGACTAGGTCAATGCCCGTAGGGTCAATTGTAAAGGGCGATGGCAGCTGCCAGCTTTGAGAAAAGGATTCAGCAGGTGGTAAGGGGTCTGAAACATGCTATCGGCTTTTGATGGCTTTGCCCATGGCGAGCAATCGCTTCGCGATTTGAAACGGACAGCACGGCGCAGCCGTTCGAAACGCCTTGTCGACCTTATTCTTTCTGGCGCGGGATTGCTGTTTCTTGCGCCGGCGTTTCTCGTCATTGCAGTCGCATTGCTCTTGGTTGACGGCCGTCCCATCATCTATCGCCACACCCGCATCGGCCGTGACGGCCGACCATTTGAATGTCTGAAATTCCGCACCATGCGCAAGGACTCCGACCGGCGGCTGGCGGAACTGCTCGAACGAGATGCGCAGCGAAAACAGGAATGGCTGTCGACACAGAAACTGATGAACGATCCGCGCGTACACTGGCTTGGAAAATATCTGCGCATGAGCAGCGCGGACGAGCTGCCGCAGCTATTGAACGTTCAGCGCGGCGAGATGAGCCTGGTCGGGCCTCGTCCAGTCGTGGCCTCGGAACTCGAACGCTATGGCGCGCACCTCCACTGCTATCTGGCGCTGCAACCGGGCATCACCGGCCTCTGGCAGGTCAATCGCTGCGCGGAGACCACCTATGAAGAGCGCGTGCAATTCGATGTGGATTATTACCATAGCCGCTCGCTGCGCATCGACCTGGCCATTCTCATCAGAACCGTCGGCGTCGTGCTGCTTGCCCGCAATGAAAAAGAACGTCTTACCAAATGAAGAACATGGCAACAGCAATCCATACGATCAGGCAGAATATCACGATCATCCAGCGAACCACGTATTTCCGGTGTGATTGGCCTGCCCGCCCTTCGGCGATGCGATCGCGATCCTGGTTGTCGTCTTTCATACGCTGCTCTGCATGGTGTTTCATGATCGTTGCCGACAAGTCCACTCTCTATGGCCGACAAACCCGATCCGGTCGCGGCTCCCAAGACGGTATTTTCTATAAAACAAAGTCGTATAGTCTCGGCTTTTCCCTCTTAGACGCAGCATCCCATGGCATGGAATCATGTCCTGAATGGGAACCCTACAAATTTTATCTGACGCAAAACTGGATTATTCCACCGATATTCACACAATATAGTGCCAATATTGGGAGGCCAAGGGTCAAGAGGGACATATTGTTCTTTTGCGACCTGAGACAGGCGGTGCGCTGATGGACGGCCTGCCGTTGCATCCCAAAATCTCCAGCCGCGCCAGAGTGCAGCGGTGGCTTCGTTCCCGCCTGCCATCGATCGTCGGGGACGGTGCTTCGACGCTCGGCTCGAAAGTCGTCTCGCAGGTCGTACAGCTGCTCGTTTTCCTCGTTGCGGCACGCATGCTGGAGTCGGCCGAATTCGGCCTTTACGCTTACAGTTCCGCCATCGTGGTCATGCTCGTCGTCATCGCGGAAGGCGGTTGGGGCGAGTTTGTGATGAAGAGGGATTGCACCGATCGTGAACTCGATCAGATCGGGACGATATCGATCATCGCCGGCGTGCTGGTCACGATTGCCGGCCTGTCGGCTGCTGCTCTCGCCTGGTTCCTTTTGCCACGATCCGACGAGGCGTTTCTCCTTGTTCTTTTCAGCTGCTGGTTCCTGCCGTCGTCTCTCTATGCCGTCTACGACGGGCTATTGGTTGCGCGGGGGCTTCTGCGCAAACAGGCCGCCATCCGCATTGCGAGTGAAGTGGTAGGACTTTGCGTGACCATGCTCGGCCTATGGGCGGGATGGAGTATATTTTCGCTCGCCGCTGGCCGGCTCGCGGCGCAATTGGTTTGCCTTGGTAGCTCCATCATCGCGCTCAACTGGTATCCAAAGCTCTACCTGACATGGCCTTTCGCGCGGGAGATTCTCGAATTCTCCAGTCACATCCTGTCGAACCGGCTGATCCTCTTCCTGCGCTCCTATTCCGGCACGCTGGCGATCGGCAGTTTTCTAGGCCTTGCCGAGGCAGGCTACTACCGTGTCGCCGAGCGCATCATTGCGGCCTTTTCCGAACTCATAGGCGAGCCGGCGCGCATGCTTGCCTGGACGCTGTTTCGCCGCTCCGCGATGATACCGGATTCCAACGGAACGCCTAAGCGCGATATCGGCGCGTCCGCAACGGCTTTCATGACGGTCCTCATGGCGATTTCCGCGCCGATCTATCTCGGCCTCTCGCTCATCTCGTCCAATCTGATCGACATCGTGCTTGGCGATAAATGGGCGCCGGCGGCAATTCTCGTGACGATCCTATCGATGAAGCAGGTGCTGCTAACGCCGGGTTACGTCACCGAGGCGCTCCTGTCGCTGTCGGGCAATATCCGGCGCATGCCTCCGACCTTGCTGCTCAATGCTGCTGTTTCGGTCGGTCTCATCTTGCTTCTGGCACCCTTCGGTGTCGAAGCGGCCGCCTGGGGCCAATGTGTCGCCTCCCTGATCTCCTTTCTGACGTCGATGCATCTGCAGCGACACTACGGCGGCCTTGGCTGGGGGCGCGTCATGCGCAAAAGCGGCTACGTCGCTGTCGCGATCCTGCTGATGGCGGCAACAGTCTATGGGCTCGGCTACTACGCCGAAGTCTGGAACATGCGGCGGGTCCTAACGGTCATGCTGCAAGTGCTGATGGGAGGAGCAATCTACGTCCTGGTGCTTGCGGCTCTAAAGAAGCTGATGGGGGGCACGGCTTCGATCCTGTCGCCCAGCCAACCGTAACGAGGAGATCACGATGGCAACCCTATCCCTGTCCGGCAACACACGCTCCATTCTGAAGGGCGCGGCACAGAGGGCTGCACACGCGCTTTCACCCCTGCGGGCGGCAGCAGGGCGCTTGCACTATCTTTCGCCTCTCCCACGACGATTTACAGGCGCCTACGGCACCTTTGAGGCGGCCATGACAGCCGCCCGCCGGCAGCCGATGGCCGGCTATGATCACGAGGAAATCGCAAGCGTCTCCTTTGCCAAAATGTGCCAGGTGGCGCCATGGGACTATCCGGTGCTGTTCTGGATGCGGAGCCTGATGCCGACAGTGGATGGTCTCATCGATGCCGGCGGGCACATGGGAACGAAATATCGTGCCTTTCGGCCGTTGCTGTCGCTGGATGGCTCCTTTCGCTGGATCGTCTACGATCTGGCAGCCATCGTTCGAGCCGGCCGAAGCTTGGCCGAGCGTGACGGATTGACCGGCCTTTCCTTTGTCGACCGGATCGAGGATGCCGGCGCAATGCCGTTGTTCCTGGGATCCGGGCTGATGCAATATCTTGATATGCCGCTGTCTGATCTGCTGAAGCGCCTGCCAAGTCTGCCGACCCACCTGATCCTCAACAAGGTTGCCCTTCGCAAGGGCGGAGCCGTTGTCACGCTCGAGCGGATCGGTAAGACTCATGTGCCTTATCATATGCGCGACGAGGCTACCTTTATCGATGATGTAACCGGGCTCGGCTATCGGCAGGTCGATCGCTGGTCGATCCCCTCGCTGTCGCATGTGATCGACACGCATCCGGAGCTGGGACGCAGCGAAAGCGCCGGCTTCTACTTTCGTTTGGACTAGGCCGCGGGCTCACAAACGCGTAGCCATGGGCGGATGCAAGCGAGCCTGACAAACGCGCCGGGCGCTATCATCAATCCGCCCCATCCATCATGATAGACCCCAATGGCCTGATTTTACTTCCGCTTTCGCGGAGCTACAGCCGACATAGCCGCATATGCTGTTGGACGCCTCTCGGTCGAAAACGACCAAAGCGGACAATTATGTGCTAGTCTCGCGAGCTATCAAACGGACGGAGGGTGGTGCCAATGTTGGAAACGGACAAGGTGTTCGCTGGCTCGATTCCGGAAAACTACGACCGCTATATGGTGCCGTTGATTTTCGAGCCGTTCGCCGCGGATCTTGCACAACGAGCAGCGTCCTTGTCGCCAAGCGCCGTTTTGGAAATCGCCGCGGGCACCGGGGTTGTCACCCGCGCATTGGCGCCAAAACTGTCCCCTACCGCAAGCTATGTCGTCACCGACCTCAACCAGCCGATGCTCGACTACGCCGCTTCGCGACAAGCTCCCGACAGTCGCATCAAATGGCGCCAAGCGGACGCTCTGGCGCTGCCGTTTGAAAATGCGGCCTTCGACCTCGTTTGTTGTCAGTTCGGCGCGATGTTCTTTCCCGACCGCTCGGCTGCCTACCGCGAAGCAAGGCGAGTCCTGAAGCCCGGAGGGCGTTTTTTGTTCAACGTGTGGGATCGCATCGAGGAGAATGTATTCGCGGATGATGTGACGAATGCTCTCGCAAGGATTTTTCCGAACGATCCGCCGCGTTTTCTGGCACGTACGCCGCACGGCTACCACGATACGGCACTGATCCGTAGCGAGCTGGAGGACGCGGGCTTCTCCCGTGTGGTGATCGAGACGAGAGCCGAACAAAGCCATGCATCCTCGCCGCGCATTCCAGCCGTTGCTTATTGTCAGGGAACTGTTCTTCGCACCGAAATCGAAGCCAGAGGCGCGGGAGAACTGGAAGCCGCAACCGACTACGTTGCATCCGCGATTGCGGACAGACATGGCAGCGGCGAGGTAGCTGCCAAAATTCAGGCCCACGTCATCGTGGCTGTGGTCTAGGTGTTGGAATATGCCTTCCGGCACTTCGCGACATTCCGCTGTTAAGCACCACTTGCGTCGCTCTCGGAGTGAAGCGGGCATGAACCGAATTTGTGAGTACACGCCCTAGATGTGATGCGTCGATAGCTGCCGATCGCGGATAGACGCCTTGCGCGACTCCTCGATCTGGTGGCGGCGCTTGAGATGATCGGCAAGCCGGATTGCCAGCGTCAGCACCATCAATGTCGGATTGGCATGGCCGGGAGTGGGAAACACCGAACTGCCGGCGACAAACAATCCGTCGATGCCGTGGACCATGGCGTTGGGATCGACGACGCTGGTCAATGGATCGGTACCCATGCGGGTCGTGCATGAGGGATGGGCCATGTCCATGAAGGCGGCAGCGCCGCTGTCGTCGGCTTCGATCCAGTCCGCCAGTTGCGGCCGCGGCAAACCAACGCGATCAAATTCGTCCACCATGATTTGCGCGAACCGCTTGATGCTCTCGATTTCGCAGGAGCCGATCTTCCAATCGACGCGTGCCAGAGGCTGGCCAAGCCGATCCCGTTGCTTCGAGAGCGTAACGCGGCTTTCAGGATCGAGCCGTTGTTCCGCCATCGCGTCGAAACGCAGTTCGGTGGAGCGATGTGACAGACCCCGCTTGCGGATCAGCCGATTGTAGAGGCCGGACGTGATCATGGCCGGGGACGTTCCGATCGCCAAAAGATCCTGCATGAATGTCTTGCTGGAACCATGGGCCAAGCGTTTGAGCGCCCCCCAGGGGTCGTGATCGGCATGGATCTGCACAGGATAGGCAGCGCAATTGGTAAGACCGTCCCGCGCCTGCATTTCGGGGCTCAAGGACAATCCCCTCAGATAGAAATGCGTTCGGCCTTCATGCGCCAGACCGTAGAAATTGAAATGCTCGGCGATGACGTCGATGTCATGCCCCGTGAAGCTGCAAAGTGTGGTGCGCGGATGGTCGCAAAGATAGCGGCCGACAACGTCATGCTGATTGCCGATGCCTGCACCCATCACCGAATTTGAGGCCAGCAGCAGACGCGCGTTCTCGATGCCGCCGCCACAAAGGACGATCGTGTTCGCATGTACGGTCGCCTTTTTGCCGGCAAGGCTTTCGACGCTCAGCGATGTCGGTCTGAGGCCCTGATCGTCGAGATTGATCTGCGTCACCGTCGCGTGCGTCAAGAAATCTATATTTGCCGCCGCGATGTCGCGCGCGAAGCGGTTGAAGCGTGTCGGCTCGCCGTGCCGATCCCGCGCGTGGCTGAATTGCCAGAAGAAGGAACGCAGAAACTGTTTGTCCAGGCCAAGTTCGCTTGGGCGCGAATGGAGCAGGCCAAAGAGCCGTTCATCATAGAAATTGGGGCCAAGGTTGAGCAGCTCCCCTGCCCGATCAAGGGCTGTCAGCAATTGATAGCGTGCAATCGGCCAACCGGAAAGCGGCAGCCAGGGCCGGTGGGCGAAGTCCATCTCGTCGAAGGCGGCGCACTTGCCGATCCAGGTATGGCTGCTGCCGCCCAGGATGCGGTCGCGCAGCTCGAAGGCCGATACGTCATTCAGCCATGCCAGGTTGCCGGTATAGCCGCGTCCCGCCGGCTCAACGCTTTCTGAGGCTCGAGGTTCCCCAATGCTCTCAACCGCACTCAATGTCTGGGCCTCAGCCTCGTAGTCAGGACCGCCGCTCTCAAGGACGAGGACGCGGATCCGTGTGTCGGCAAGCTCTCGAGCGATGGCGATACCTGCCGGCCCGCCGCCGATGATGGCCACATCCGCAGCTATCTGAGTATTATCTAACATTGATCTGAGATCGATGATCGCCATCATAGTATTCCCGTGTGTTATTTTACTTTTCTACCAGCATCGCAACGGTGCGGATAATCGTTCAATTGGCATATTCGTCGGCGACGACTACCGATTTCGGATAGGTATACTCATTGAACATCGCGCCCTTCTTAGTCGGAAAGCCATGCTGAAAATGGCGGGAACAAGCGCTAGGCTCTTGAGGAGAATGCCGATTTCCCTGGGGAGTGAGAGTTATGGCCAAGGTGGGGTTACGTGAATGGTTGGCGCTGGCGCCGGTATTTGCCTCTGGGAAGCTCGCGCGTTACAGCGACGAGACCGGTGGCCCGCTCGGACGCTTTGAAGCTGATTTCTGCGCCAAGTTCGGTGTGCGCCATGCGCTGACGATGAGCAGCGGCACGGGAGCCTTGATTTCGGCGCTGATCGCCGCCGGCGTCGGCCCTGGCGACGAAGTGCTGGTGCCGGCCTATACCTGGATTGCTACGGCCGCCGCCCCATTGGCGGCCGGCGCGGTCCCTATCCTGGTCGATGTTGACCAGACGCTGACCATGGATCCGGCCGATATTCTTCGAAAAATCACCCCCCAGACACGCGCGATCATTCCTGTCCATATGTCGAACATGGTTTGCAACATGGACGCCATCATGCGCATTGCCCGCGAACACAATCTGGCTGTTATCGAGGATGCCTGCCAGGCTGTGGGATTGCGCTACAAGACCAAGCGGGTCGGCACGATCGGCGATTTCGGTGCGTTCAGCTTCAATCAGTTCAAGAATATAAATTGCGGCGAGGGCGGCGCCGTCGTTACCAACGATACGCGCCTGTTTGCGCGCGCGCGGATGTATCACGACATCGGCTCGATGTTTCGCGGCCATCTCGACAATGCCAATGAGCCTCCCATGCTCGGCGTGAATTTCAAGGCGAGCCAGATCCAGGGCGCCATGCTGAACGTACAATTGAAACGGCTTGACCCGATGATCGCGCGCATGCGCGAGCGTTACGACGTCATGAGTGAAATTCTTTCGAAGAACAAACGGCTGCGCATTGGCCCGCATAATGACATCGGCAACGCTGCCGGGCTGCACGTCATTTTTGAAACGTCTGACGATGCCAAGCAATTTGCCGAGGAAAACAAGCGTGGCGTCTATCGCCTCTATGATTCCAGCCGTCACGTCTACACCAACTGGCAGCCGGTCTTGCAGCAGCGCACCGGCCACCCCGCGATGAATCCCTTTCTCTGGACGGACCGCAGGATCGAATACACGCCCGAATCCTGCGCGCAAACGCTGGATATCTTGAAGCGCACTTGTCGCATCAGCCTCGGCGAGAACTACCCCGTGGCCCTGGTCGCCTACATGGCTCGGCGCATGGCGAAATCGACGCCACCGACCGCTGGCAGCCTCTTCTATGCAACGACCTAGGGACCTAGCATGGAGTTCATCGGCCCCGATACGATCGACGTCTGGACCTGGAGCTTGGACGTGCCGACGCCTGCGCTTGGTGCCTGCACTGTGCTGCTGTCCGTCGATGAATGCGCGAGAGCCATGCACTTCGCCCGTGAACGCGACAAACGGCGTTTTGTCGCCGCAAGGGCGCAACTGCGTTCCGTGCTGGGGCGATATCTCGGGCTTTCGCCGCAGTCGATATGCTTCACCTATGGCGATTATGGGAAGCCGTACCTTACCATCGACGGTGCCCCGCCCTTCTACTTCAATCTCAGTCACAGCGCCGATCTTGCGGTCCTTGCCATATCCGATTGCTACGAACTCGGCGTCGATATAGAGGAGATCCGCTTCCTGAAGGAGGACATCGCAAGGCGCTTCTTTTCGCACAAGGAATATCAGACCCTGCGAGCCCTGCCGGCGGCAACTTACCTTGATGGCTTTTATCGCTGCTGGACGCGCAAGGAGGCATTCGTCAAGGCACATGGAAGCGGATTGTCGCTACCGCTCGATAGCTTCGACGTCACGTTCGACGGGTTGGGCGAGCCAAGACTGGAGCGGCTGGAAGGCGATCCGGATGCGCCATCGAACTGGAGCATCCTGGAGCTTGAGACGCCGGTCAATTTTGCCGGTGCCGTCGTTGCCTCGACAAAGGGGCATCCCGTCCACCTGCGCTATCGAGGCGCGGACGTGTAGCTAGGTGCCTAATCTGGCGTCGAGAATGTAACGGCCGTTTGTTGCATCGAAATGATGGCAGCCGTGCAATCCGGGTTTGAATCCGGGGGTGATCGTGCGAATGCAGCGCTCGCGATAGTCGTCGAGCGTAAGCTCTTCAATTTCCATGATGTTGAGCCCGTAGCCGTAAACGCCGTTTGCATTGCGCTGCGACGGCCGCAAGAGCCTGCCGTCGTGTTCGAAGATGCGCCCCGCACCTCGCGCCTCGGTGCTACCGATAACGACGGGATTGTGTTTATGCGGTTCGATGCGCGTCAGTTCGGGACCGTCGACCTCGAACACATAGAGCTCGCTGCAGTGGTCCTCATAGGCATGATAATCCGAGAGGTTGGTGAACAGCCACCATTTGCCGTCATGCCGCGTCAGGACGCTATCGGCAGGCGATTGTCCCTCGAGAGCGGTAGCATGAAGTTCCCATTTCAGCGGGAATTGGCTGCAGCGCCAAACCTCGAGACGCCGAGCCTGATGGGTTTCCGGTATCATGAAGATCTGATCACCGTCGCGGAACACGCAGGGATAGGAAAGATGATACGGGCGTTCCAGCGCCACGCCGACCTGTTCGACTGTATCACCGTTGAAGCGGCCGACGGCGATATGCGCCTTGCGGTCGCCGCGTGCATAGGCCTCGTAGAACAGATAGCACTCGCCTTCATGCTGGAACAGGAACGGATCGGCTTTGATGCTGCTCTCGGACGGAGGGATTTCGATCGCCTGGCTTGGATCGAAATCGCCGATGTGCCCGCGACCCGTATAAAGTGTCCAGATAGCGGAATCGGAACGAAGTCGAGCCTTGATAGTTCTGAATGCTCTGGCCGAGACCGAACCTGTCAAAATACGGGCGTAGCGAAGAAGATCGCTGAATGATGGGGCGGGAACAACAGGCTGTCCGTAGACGCGAGGCAGGTCGAACTGCCGGGTATCGGCCAGGCGCGTGAGCTCACGCAGCAGGAGCGTTACACCTCGCTCGCGCACGACGGCACTGCCCCTGGCGGCGCTGAGCTTGATGTTGAATGCCGCTCTGGCGATCTCGACCCTGGCGGCTTCGCTGCCGTATTTCGCATAAAGCAGCAGGTTGGTTGTCGGAGCTTTGGCGAGAATGTCGGCATAACCGAACCAGTCTGTATCTGCGGACCGCTGGTCGGAAAAATTGAAGGCCCATTCACCAAAAGGCAATAGGCGGATCGCGTCATCGGGCATGCCTTCCGGCGTCGTGCGTATGACGAGATCGAGGTTCAGACGCCGCAGGAATGCCGGCGTCATGTTGCCGCCGGCGCCATCCTGATTGGCGACGGCGTCGTAGCAATCTATGAAATGGCGGCTGGTATCGAAGTGCTTCGAGACATAAGCTGGCTGTCTGGCGAAGGCTTTCGCCTCCAGCCACGCACCCCACGACAATAGTCGTGAGGTCTTGTGCTCATTGAACGCGCAATGATGGATGAGCACCGCCGCGAGTTCCAAACGCGGATCGGCAAGGATCCGGTCGAGAACCATGAGTTCCCAGTTCTCGAATGCGCGCCCGTGCGCAATGAGAACGCCAATCCTCAATGGCTTGGTCACATTCATAATTGTGTTTCCTTGCGTGGCCTCGCCCGTTGCCGCCGAAACTGCTGACATCTACTTGCCGATGAGTTTTTGAGAGAAGATCGATGCCAGATCGCGAATACCGTTGCTGGTAAGCGAATCCTCATGCCAGCCATCGATATCGACGACCCTGGTGTCTGCCGCGACGGCCTCGCCCCAGCCAAACAGCAACTTGCGAGCCCGGGGATGGTTGGCGCGGCTGCGCAACAGGATCACGCTGGGGTCCCTGACTTGTGCCGGTTTGTAGCGGCGTGCTGCTATCACCAGTAATTTGGTGACATCGTCGTTGGCCTGCTCCTCAGGGGAATATTCGCCTGCCTTGACGCCAAACAGCTTCAGAAGAGCGAGAGAGATCGCGAACTCCTTAAGATAGTCGATCAGCCGAACGCGTCCCAGCAACAGTTTCTTGGTGAAATAGGCAAGGCGCTTGCTCCGCCGCTCCCGACCCCAACGTTTCTGCTCCCGTTTCGGCAGCGAAGCGAAATAGCCCGGCGCCCATGCATCGATCATTGCGGTAAAGCCGACCTCGATGCCCTTTTCGCGTAACTGCCGACTTACTTCCATCGCGACGATGCCGTTGACGCAGAGGCCGACGATTGCGACAGGCCCGGCGCTCGCGTCGATTTGCATGGTGTCTATCGCATGGCGTGCGATATCTTCGATCGGGAGATCGGCCAGGCCGCTTTCGAGATCCGCATGAAACATGTTGACGTTGTGGACCGATACCGTAGCCGGCAATTCATTGGCCAAACGGTAATAGAGAAACGGATGGTTGAGCGTATAAACCGCCGCTGTCCCCGTACCCTGCTTGCAGGTGACTAACTCCCACGGGTTCGCGGCTTTTTCGCGGGACGCCTGCGCTTCCCCGCGGTCGAAGATCGCTGCAGCAAAGCCAGCAAACGTCGGCTTTTTGAATAGAAGTTCCAGTGTCGCCGGAGCGTTGAACGTAGTTCGGACTGCCGAAAGAAGCCGTAGCGCCAGAAGCGAATGACCGCCGAGCGCGAAGAAATCATCTTCCGGTCGTATCTGCTGAACTTGTAGGAGGTCTCTCCAGAGAGCAGCAAGCGTCTCCATTTGTGTATCGGTTGACGGGCTGCTTGCGACGGAGCCGCCGAGCGGCGCATCCTCGACGGGGGTCGCCGTTTGCCGCTCAGGCGCAATGAGCGAAGAAAGCGGCGCCTCTGGGTGTTCGAGAGCAATTTCATAAGCTTGCCGCCACAACTGTAAGAGGCTTTCTATCGTGTCGACCTCGAAGAGATCGGCGTTGTACTCGATCGACATGCGCCAGCCGGTCGGTCGGCCGATCATGATGAAACTGAGATCGTAGATGACGCCGGGCGATTGCGAGGCCGAGCTGATCAGCTCGAAGCCGCCGTAGCGACGATCCTCCAGAAACGCTTTCTGAAGATTGAAATTCACCGAGATCAGCGGATTGCGGGCGGGATCACGGACAGGGTTGATCAGTTCGACCAGCTTGTTGAACGGCATGCGCTGATGGTTCAAAACCCCCTCGACCGTTGCGCTGACCGCGTGGATATGCTCGGCGAAGGAAACATCGGAAGCAAAATCGAAGCGCAGCACCAGATTGTTGATGAAGACGCCGATCAGATCTTCCAGATCACTGTGCTCGCGGCCGGCGACCTGCGAACCGAACAGGACGGTCGGGGCTTGCGTCAACCGATGCAGGACGGCGCTGACGATGGCCGCGCCGTAACTGTACTGCGAAACACGGTGCGCGCGGGCAGCGGCATCCATGCGCTCGCTAAAGGCGACAGGCTGCGCGATCGACAGGATATTGCCGTGACTGGTCTTGACGTGGCCGCGCGGGCGATCGGGAGCGACTTCGAAATAGGGCGCGTCCTTCATCGTCTCTCGCCAGAAGGCCTTCTCCGTCTCGAAGCCGTAGCCTTGCAGATACTCCTGCTGCCAGAGCGCGTAGTCGCCATACTGCAACGGCAGCTCGGGCAATACCGGCTGCCTACCAGCATCAATCGCCGCCGCGATTTCACCGACCTCCCGCCCGAGGACCCGGATCGACCAGCCGTCGAAGCAGCTCTGATGAGCTGTTATGAGCAAGACACCGCGCTCGTTTTCCACCATCAGCAAGGTGACGCGAAACAAGCCGGGCGCGCTGAGGTCAAACGGCGCTTGCGCCGTCTCCTCGCCGATTGACAGGATTCTTGCCTGGCGCTGCTCGGGCGCCATGCCTCGAAGATCGATCACCGACATCTTGAAATTGATCTCGCTGACTGCCTGCTGGAAGGGATGGCCATTCCGTTCGACGAAGCGAGTTCTGAGAATCTCGTGGCGCTGAACCACCTTGCGGAAAGCCGCCTCAAGAGTTGACGCTTTGAAGGCGCCGCGGATTTCCCAGCGAACCGCGACATTGAGTGCGGGATTGCCGGGGCTAAGCTGGTCGATAATCCAGCAACGCAATTGCGTCTGCGTGCACGGAAACTCGCCGATGATTTGCGGTTCGGTAAGCGAACTGCCAGGGCTGTTGTCAAAGATGCTCATAGTGCTGTCCCCAGGCTGCGGCGTGCGCCGTTACGAAAATCTCGCAAGGATGGAACGTGGAGCTGAATGGGATCGGGTGCAGCCTCTTCCAAACTGTCGGCAAAGGCCGCCAGCGCCGCAATCGATGGATGGCGAAGCAGGTGCTTTGCCTCCAGCGGCAGGCCATCGTCGCGCATCCGGGCAGCGATGCGGAAGATGGTAAGTGAATCCGCACCCAGTGCGTAGAGATTGTCATCCGCGCCGATGTCGCCGATATCAAGCACATCTTGCCAGATCGTCAGCAACCGCTGTTCCATCTCGGTTTTTGGCTGAGCCTTGGTCTGGGCCACTTCACGCTGCGGCAAGCCGCGCTGTTGCAGCGTCTTGCGGTCGAGCTTGCCGTTGGCGGTATGAGGCAGCTCGCTTTCCGTCACCCAGAAGGCCGGAACCATATGAGCCGGGAGGTTGGACTTCACATGGGCAGCGATATCGGCGGAGGAGGTGTCCTTGCCGTTGGCGGCCGGCACGACATAGCAGACGAGCGAGCGGTCACCTTTCTGGTTTTCGGCCAGGACAACGGCGCATTGGCGCACGCCTTCCGCTTTCGCGACGACGGCTTCTATATCGCCGAGTTCGATGCGGAAGCCACGCAGCTTGATTTGCTGGTCGCGCCGGCCAAGCAATTGTAGGGATCCATCGGCAAGACGCCTGCCGATATCACCGGTCTTATACAGCCGCTTCGGCTTGCCGACGGCAAAGCAATGCGGAACGAAGGCCTTTTCGGTAAGATCAAGGCGATCGAAATAGCCTTCCGCCAGTCCATCGCCGCCAATATGCAGCTCGCCGATGACGCCGATCGGCGCAACGCTATGGCTCCGATCGAGAATGTAGAGCTGCGTATTGGCAATCGGGTGGCCAATGGTGATCGGTTGATCCGCATCCGTGATGCGCTGCAACGATGACCAGATCGTCGTTTCCGTCGGGCCATACATGTTCCACAGCTGATCGCCGATCGCCAACAGCGATCTCGCCAATTCCCGCGGCAAGGGTTCTCCGCCGCAGAGCATTTTCAGCGTCTTCCGCTCCTTGAGACCGGCCTCCACCAGCATCTGCCAAAGCGTTGGCGTCGCCTGCAAGACCGTAGCGTCATGCTCTTCGATGAGCTTCACCAGTGCGAAGCCGTCTTGAACCTGGTTGCGATCGGCGATGACGACCTTTCCTCCCGATATCAGCGGCAGGTAGAGTTCCAACCCGGCAATGTCGAAAGAGATCGTCGTCACCGCAATGAGTGTGTCGTCGGCGCTAAAGCCGGGTTCCCTGGCCATGGAGAGAAGGAAGTTGGTGAGCGCCCGATGGGAGACCTCGACCCCCTTCGGCATGCCGGTGGAGCCGGAGGTGAAGATGACGTAGGCCGGACCCGACGTGTCGAAGGATAAGGTCTTCAAGGGCGCGCCGGTCATCGAGCCGATCGACTTGGCATCCTTGTCAAGGCGGATGACGGGGGTATTCGCAGCGACCAGTCGAGCCATGTCGTCGCTGTCGCAAATCAGGCCGCCGATGCGGGCGACATCCAGCGTCTGACGCAGGCGCGCCTCGGGATGGGCCGGGTCCATCGGCACATAGACATGCCCTGCCTTCATAACAGCGAGAAGGGCGACGATCATGTTTAGCGACCGTTCGACCAGAAGCGCAACACGCCGGCCGGGCTCCGGAATTGCCATCTGCAGGTAAAGGGCGAGCTGGTTCGAGCGGGCCTCGAGTTCTGCGTAGGTCATTGCCTGGCCGTCATGCTGAACGGCGATGGCATTCGGGCTTTCGGCGGCCCTTCTGGCGAAGAGCGAGAACATGAACTGATCGTGATCGTAGGACACCGCCGTATGATTGAGGTCATCGATCAGCCAGGATTGCTCCTGTGCCGTCAGCAGCGGCAGTTCGCAGACCTTCCGATCCATGTCCTTTGCCAGAGCCGCGGCCAGCGTCGAAAAATGGCCGATCCACCGTTCAACGGTGGTCCGATCGAAAACGTCGGCGTTGAAGTCGACATCGATGCGAATGTGATCGGCAGCCTCGATCATGTTGAAGAACAGGTCGAAGTTGGAGAAGGCCTTGGCATTCGGCTCCATCTTCGGCGTGAGGTTGCCGAAGGCCGATCCGCCGGCGATACGCTCCAGATTGAACTGGATTTCGGTGAGCGGCAGGCGCCGCGAGTCGCGTTTTACGTCAAGCCGGCGCACCAGCGTGCCGTAGGTGTAGTCCTGATGTTCAAATGCCTGGAAAACCAGCTGTTGCGTTGCTTTCAGATGAGCCGTGAAGGGCTCTGCCTCTGCCACGGCCTGACGCAGCGGCAGAAGGTTGACGCAATGGCCGACAAGGATCTGACCGTCGAGCAGGCTTTGCCCGGCCGAAGGGATCGCGATCACGATATCGTCCTGACCGGACAGGCCCGAGATCATCACCTGCAGTGTGGCGAGCAGGGTGGAAAACAGCGTTGCACCGGATTTCGCGCCTCTCTTCTTCAGAGCCTTGTAGACATCGGCGTCGATGTAGCCCGTGCAGGTTCCGCCGGCGAAACTCCGATATTCCGGACGAGGCCGGTCAAGCGGCAAGTCGGGCAGATCCGGAACCGTCTTGAATTGATCGAGCCAGAACTGTTCGGTGACCCCAGATTTTTCCGGTCTGGGGGCGAGATCTGTCGAGTAGGTGGCGAAGGATAGAGCCGGTTGGAACTGCGGCGCGGCTCCTGCCTGGTAGGCGCCATAGGCGGTCGAGAGTTCATCGACGAAAGTATTGATCGACCAGCCGTCGCAGATGATGTGATGGGCGGTGAAGACCAGCACATGCTTGTCGGCCGCAAGCTTGACGATGCAGGCACGCGCCAGCGGGCCGTTGATCAGATCGAAGGGTGTATGCGCCTCGTCATCGATGAGCTCGGCCAGGCCCGCCTGGTCGACGCCATCCAGGCACGGCGGATCGAGCTTGAAATCCGGAATGAACTGGAAGCGCTCGCCGCTCCGATCGAAGCGGATATGAAGCGCATCATGGCGGGCAACGATTGTGTCGAAGGCCTTGCGGAATGCATTCTCGTCGAAAGCACCTTCGAGCGTCAATGAGAAGGACTCGTTGAACGAACAGGATGCCTCATCGCCTGCCTGGGCAGCCAGCCAGATCTCCGTCTGCGCCTCCGTCAGCGGTGCGGATTGAGGCCGCGAGACGGGTGCTGGAACCGCTGCCCGGATCTGCTCCGGAGGAGCGATGTGCTCTTGGATGGGCGTGAAGATCCCGACTGCTTGCATGGCGTCGAGACTGTCGCGGAAGGCCTTGGCAATCGCGCGGAAATCTTCCTCGCTATGCGCTGTTGTCAGGAAGCAGGGATAGCCGTCCTGGATATGGACGCCGTTGAGGCGCATCTGGGCATAGAACAGCGCCCCGAGCGCATCCTGGCTGGAGAAGTCGGTGGCGAACCAGCTCTTGTAGCCATGAACGACATCGGCAATGCCGCGCCGGGCAAGATCGGCCCTGATCTCTGCCACCAACGCTTCCGTCCAATCGACGACCCGACCGTAAAGGGCTGATCCTTCGCCTTTGATGTGATGCAGGACGGCGTGGGCGGCTGCGAGCGTCAATGGATGACGCACGAAGGTGCCGGCGAAGAAGGTCGGAGCGGTCATGGGGACGGACTCGTCGCCATAAGCCCAGTAGCCTCCATCGAGCGCATCCATGAAGCGTGGGCTTCCGACCAGTACGCCTATCGGCATTCCGCCGCCGACAACCTTGCCATAGGTCGCCATGTCGCCCTTGATCCCCCAGATCTTCTGCATGCCGCCGGGGTCGACGCGGAAGCCGGTGACGACTTCATCGAAGACCAGGGCAAATGCGGATTTGGTGGCGATATCGCGCAGCTCGAGGACGAATTCCCGCGGCTGCAATTCCGGATGGCGGCTCTGGATCGGTTCGATGATGACGGCGGCAATCTCGTCGGCATTGGCGCGGATGAAATCGAGGCTTTCCGGCGCGCCATAGCGCAGCACGGTCATATTGGAAACGGACGCCATCGGGATGCCGGAGGCGACCGGCAAGGCAATCGGCTTGTCGGATCGGTTTCGGCCCTTGACCAGCACTTCGTCGAACTGGCCGTGATAGTCGTTGGCGAAGACCACGACACGGTCACGACCGGTGACGGCGCGGGCAAGCCGCATGGCAGCCATGACAGCCTCAGAGCCGGTGTTGCAGAAAGTGACGCGCTCATGGCCCGTGACCTCGGCGATCATCTTCGCCACCTCGCCGGCCAGCGGCGTCTGTGGGCCGATGGCAAAGCCGCGGTCGGCCTGATCCTTGATGGCATCGATCACGAAATCGGGCGCATGACCGAAAGCCGTCTGCCCGAAGCCATTGACCAGATCGACATATTTGTTGCCGTCGACATCCCAGATGTAAGCGCCTTTCGAATGCTCGCAGACGATCGGGAACACCATCTCCTTCCAGTCCGCCCGGAAGCCCGAAGCCGAGCGTGGATCGGCCAGGTAGCTGCGATGTTCCTGCGTGAAGGTCTTCGATTTGGCGTTCTTGGCTTCATAGGCCGCCGTCAGGTCGGCAATGAAGGCCTGTTTGGGCGCGGAGATCTCCGCTGCCAGGCTCTTTGCGTTTGGGCGATACAGCTTGATGCGTTCGGTGCCGAAATCGCTTTCGACGGTAGCGGCAGGGGCGCGCTCGACAGGCACGGGTGGTGCCGCCTGTGGGCTCACAGCTACCGGCTCGGGCACGGGGGCCGCAACGGGTTGAGAACCGCCCTGCATGGATTGCAGCATCAGCAATTGTTGCGCGAACAGGGATTGCGCCATCTGGAGCTGCGATTGCATCACCGTGGCAAGATCCGACACCGCGCCCGGCATCGCCTGTATTGGAACGGCGGCGATCGCTGTTGGTATCGGCAGTTGTGCAGGCATTGGTACAGCTGATGCCGGTACAACTGCGACAGGTGTCGCGACCATCGGCGGTTCAGGCACCTTTACCGCATCCGGTGGCATCTGCTCGTCAAGATAGAGCGCCAGATCCGCGACCGAGGGTATCGCGCTGAGCAGCTCCCGGAAAGAAACTTTGATCTTGTAGTCTTTCTCGATTCGTTGCGCGAATTGTCCGACGAAGAGTGAATCGAAGCCGAGCTCCAGGAATGTCACCGCCCGCTCATCCGGACCGAGCGTCTCTCCCGACATGTCGCTGAGCAGGGTCAAGAGGCTGGTTTCCAATGTGAGAACGCGGTTAGAAGCGGAGATTGGTGCTGCGACATTCATTGATTTGTTCTCCTCGGCGAGGTTGACGTCTGAGGCGACGGGGATGGTGATGGAGGGATTGGTTGGCATGGCGCTGATCTGCTGTGCCGACGCCCGTCGTGCCGATTCGGGGGCGTCGATCCAATGGCGCTGGCGTTGGAAAGGATAGGTTGGCAAGACCAGTCGCTGCTTGGCGGCGATCGGGAGGGCTGGCCAGACGACCGAACAGCCGGCCATCCAGAGCTTGCCATGCGCTTCGGCGAGCGTTTCGGCCGCAGCGGAAGCGCGGTCATGTTCGGGCAGTGATTGCACCACCGCCGCCAAATCGTCACGCGCGATCGTCTGCGCGGCAAAAACGGAAAGCGTGCGCCCTGGGCCTACTTCAAGAAGGATTGGCTTGCGGTCACGACACAGCGTCGCCAGACCATCGGCGAAGCGAACGGTGTCGCGGCAATGCATGGCCCAGTAGTCGGGCGAGGTTCCTAGTTCCCCTGTCTGCCAGTTGCCGGTGACACAAGAGATGAAGGGCATGGTGGCGGTGCCATAGGTGACCTTCTCCGTTTCCTGACGCAGTGCCTCGGCGGCGTCGTTCATCATCGCCGAATGAAAGGCATGCGATGTGTGCAGGCGGCTGAAGGCGATACTGGCGGATTCGAGTTCGCTGCAGACCCTATCGATATCGGTAAACGGCCCCGAGATGACGCAGAGTTTCGGCGCATTGATCGCGGCGATTTCGACCTCGCCCCGCAAGTATGAGCTGGTCGTTTCGACATCCGCACGAACCGAGACCATGGCTCCCTGCGGCTGATGCTGCATCAGGCGCCCACGATTGGCGACCAGCCGCAAGCCGTCTTCGAACGAGATGACGTTGGCAAGCGTGGCGGCGACAAATTCGCCGACGCTATGGCCGATCATGGCGTAGGGCTTCACGCCGCGGCTGAGCCATAGCCGCGCCAGCGCATATTCGACGAGATAGAGGCAGGGTTGGGCGATGCGCGTCTCGCGCTGCTCATCGGTGATCGCCTGGGTTACCGGCCCGGTATGGCAGATGTAGTCGCGCAGATCGAGCCCGAGCGTCATCTTCAGAAGCTCGGCGCCACGATCGATCCAGCGGGTGAATTCGGGTTCCGACCTATAAAGGCCAGCACCCATACCGACATATTGTGCGCCCTGCCCTGGAAACATAAAGGCGACGGGCGGTTCGTCCGCTGCAATGAAGGACTGATAATTCTCCGTTGTCAGCCGACCGATAGCGTCTTCGACACTGCTGGCGGAGATGGCGAGGCGATGACTGAATTCGCGTCGCCCTTCCTGAAGCGTATGGGCCAGCTGCATCACGGAAATTTTCGGGTTCTTGGCGAGGTGATCGCCAAGAGTGGCGCGCATCGTCGCAAGCGCGGGCTTGCTGCGCGCAGAGAGCGGCAGAATATATCGTCTTCCAAGCTCTTCGGCCTGAAGGCGCCTGCGCGGCGGCTCTTCGAGGACAACATGGACATTCGTGCCGCCCACGCCGAAAGAGCTGACGCCGGCCCTTCGGGGACCTTGCCCCTGTGGCCAGTCGATCATTGCCGTCGGGATGTAGAAGGGGCTGTGGTCGAGATCGATGTGCGGATTGGGTTGCTTGTAGTTGGCCATCGGCGGGATCTTGGCGGAGCCCAGCGCCAGCGCCGCCTTGATGAGGCCGGTGACGCCGGCGGCGGCGTCCATATGGCCGATATTGCCCTTGATCGAGCCAAGCGCACAACTTGCCGCCGCCAGCGGATCCTGTGCATAGGCCCTCATCAGCCCGTTGAATTCGATGGGGTCGCCAAGCGGTGTCGCAGTGCCGTGACATTCGACATAGCCGATCGTCGAAGGCTCGACGGCGGCATTGGCGAGTGCTGCCGCGATTGCCTCGGCCTGCCCCTCGACGCTCGGCGCAACGAAGCCGACCTTGTCGCTGCCGTCATTGTTGATGCCATAGCCGCGAATGACCGCATAGATATGGTCGCCATCGCGAAGTGCATCTTCCTGACGCTTCAAAAGAACGACGCCGGCTCCGCTTGCAAAGACCGTTCCGGCGGCATTCACGTCGAAAGGTCGGCATGTTCCATCCGGAGAGGCCATGCCGCCTTCCTGGTACATGTAGCCTCGCTTTTGCGGATTGGTGATCGAGACCCCACCGGCGAGCGCCATGTCGCAGCTATAGGTGAGCAGATTCTGGCAGGCCTGCGACACGGCCAGAAGCGAGGTCGAGCAGGCCGACTGTACTGTGAAAGCGGGGCCGCGAAGATCGAGCTTATAGGCAACGCGCGTCGCCAACGTATCGTTGAGAGCGCCGACAAGCTCATGGAAGCAGCCGATTTGGTAATTGGAGGTGAATTCCTCCGCTTTGGCGCGGTCACGCAGAACGTTGTTGATCAGATAAGTGGGCATGGAGCATCCGGCAAAGACGCCGATCATGCCGTTGTAGCGGTGCGCATCGTATCCGCCGTTTTCGAGCGCTTCCCAGCAGATTTCCAGGAAGATCCGATGTTGCGGATCGGTGACCGCCGCCTCCCGCGGAAACATGCCGAAGAACTCCGCATCGAACATGCCGACATCAGGAAGATGAGGTCTTGCCGCAACATAGTTCGGCTGCGACCGCTCTTCGTCGGTGAAGGCGTCTTCGATCTCGTCCGGCGAGAAGTGCGAAAAGACGTCCCGTCCTTCGCAAACCAATTGCCACAGCTCGTCCACCGAAGGCGCGCCGGGGAAGCGACCGGACATGCCGATGATGGCTATGTGCCCGGAAACCTGCCCGCTCAGGTCCTCACTGTCCACGAAATCAGGCTCTTCGTCCTGGCCATTGTGATTTCCCTTCATGAGGAGCTCCTGCGGAACTGGGAGATTGCCTTTTGCTGAAGTGCAGCGCGCTGAGCGGCAGCCGCTGCTCGCATCGGGTCCGGGGCCTTGCCGTCCAGGTGACGCGCCAATTCCCGGATCGTCGGATGGCGGAACAGCGCGACCACGTCGACGGGATGGTCGAGCTCGGTTTCCAGGCCGGCGTGGATCTCCATGAGCTGAAGGGAGGTTCCGCCGAGGTCGAAGAAGTTCCTGTCGATTTCAACTCTGTCGAGGCCCAACGCGTCCTGCCACAGCGTTGTCAGCAGCTCCTCCGTCCGGCTTTTGGCAATTGCGCCCATTGGCGTCGCGATGGGTTCGATTGCCGGCGGAGTAAGCTTGGAGCGATCGACCTTGCCGGCGGGCGTCAATGGCAAAGCGTCGACGATGACGGCGGCGCTCGGGATCATGTAGGCCGGAAGTACCGCGCGCAGCGCCGCCATGACGCTTGGCACCAGATCGGGACCCGCGCCGGCGCGATCCTCTTTCGGGCACAGATAAGCGACAATCCGTTTCAGGCTTGGACCCTGCTCGTGACAAAGAACAATGCCGTCTGCAAGGCGCGGATCGCGTCTCAGCGCCGCCTCGATCTCGTCCAGTTCGATGCGCTTGCCATTGATCTTGACTTGGCGGTCGCGTCGACCCTTGAAGGCAACCGTGCCGTCAGCCTGCAGGAACGCGATGTCACCGGTCAGATAGTAGCGGATCCTGCCGTTTTTCGTGTCGATCGTCACGAACTTCTCGGCCGTCAATTCGGGCCGCTTGAAATAGCCGATCGCCAGACCGTCGCCCGATATCGCCAACTGACCTTCGATCCCCCGGCCAACCTCGCGCAATTCCTCGTTGAGGACGGCGATACCGGTATGCGCGATCGCCTTGCCGATCGGCAGCTCCTTCTCGGAGAAGTTCGGAAGCACCTGGAATGCGGTCGCAAAGACGGTCGTCTCCGTCGGGCCATAGGCATTGGTGAGCTTGCAGCCGGGATGACGCTCAAGAAAGCGCCGGGCATGAACCGCCGATCCGACGTCGCCGCCGAACAGAACATGACGAAGCTTCGGTAGAGGTCCGCGGGCATGATCGGCAAACACGTTGAACAGCCCGGTCGTCAGGAAGGTGATGCTGACGCCGGTCGCCCGCATGAAATCGCACAGCCGGGCGACGGAGAAGCTGGTGTCCGGCATGATTGCCAAGGTGGAGCCGTTGAGCAGGGCTCCCCAGATTTCGAAGGTCGCGGCGTCGAAAGCGATGGTGGCGGTGTGAAGAACGACGTCTTCAGGCCGAAAGTCGACATAGGTCTGATCGAGCACGACCCGCGCAATGCTGCGGTGGGAGATCATCGTGCCTTTCGGCCGGCCGGTCGAACCGGACGTGTACATGACATAGGCGAGATCGTCGCCGCTCACCTTGACGGCCGGTGCGGGAGCATGGGCGCGATTTGCCATCTCCGTGATGATGGCGCCGGCCTCGATAACCCTTGCGGTCATGCTTGGAACGGAGCCGAGCTTTTCGCCTTGAGCTGAATCAGTAAAAATGACCTTCGGCTGGCATTCGCCGATAACATGGTCGAGATGCTCGATTGGAAAGGCGGGATCGAGAGGCAGGTAGGCGCCTCCGGCCTTGAGAATGGCCAGCTTGCAAATGGTGGCGTTGAGGCTGCGTGGAAGGAACAGGCCAACGATATCTGCCTTCCGGACGCCGAGCTTTATAAGATACATCGCGAGCGCGTCGGAAAGCCGATCGAGATCGCGGTAGCTCACCGTGGTGTCGCCGAAAACCAGGGCCGTTGCCTGCGGCGCGGCCTCGGCCTGGGCGTGCACCATGTCGTGAAGGCAGCGGTTGCGATCGTAGTGCATGCCTGCAGCACCATCTGCATTTTTCTGAGACTCGCGATCGATCATCACTGCCCTCCGGGTTGTCTTGCGGCCGGCGCTGGCACGACATGCGTGCCTCATCGCCATCCGCAGAATTTCACGCTGCCGGAAAATCACCAGTTGATCATTGGGATGACCATTGCCACCCACAAAAGTCTTAAGCCTTAGGCGAAGTAGCTATTTCGTCGAAAGAGATCGAAGGAGCGGTTGCAACCTGACCGAAAGCATTATGGACGGTGCCGGCAAGAGGAACACGCCAATTGCTGGCGGGACGTGGATGTTGCCGCGGCGTGGAGCGCACGCGGGCCAGGGGACGATTTGAGGTGGGATATTGTTGCGGCGACAGCTACTTGAACTGGTAGGCCCTGACATAGTCGACGAACATGAAGGAAGGATCGGAGGCAACCATCCTCGTCACTCCCTCGACAATGCCTAGATCGACGAGCATATACATGGGCTGGCGATGTTCCGGCAGGACCTTGGTTTTCCAGACCAGCGCGCCGTCGAAATACATGCGCATGAAGTCGGAATCAATCTTCACGCCGTAGCTGTGCATATCCGAGGGGCTTGCTGCTCCAAAGACCTTGATACGGGCATAGTCGGAATCGTGCCGGCCGTCCTTGTGCCAGACGTGAACGGTCGATGAGTAAGCGCCCGGCTTGTCGCCATAATATTCGATGACATCGATTTCAGCGGTGGATTTCGAGCGATCCTTGCCGATCAGCCAGAAGGCTGGCCAGACGCCCGGGCCGTCAGGCAAGCGGGCACGCATTTCGAAGTAGCCATATTGCTGAGAAAAGCCATTGCCCTTGCTATCGACAGAGGCAAGCAAGCCCGAGCGCCAGGCGCCCTTGCCATCGCGCGCCGCGGTAATGCGCAACATGCCGTCTTCGACCGTAAAGGGAAAGTCGCCGTTCGGATCGGAGAAGCGCGCGCCGCCAAAGTCACCATTCCAGGGCGTATGGGCAATCCAGCGAGTGCCCGGCCCCCAAGCAGAAACGCTCAGGTTGTCGAAATTGTCCTCGAATGTCAGCGTCATAGCGCCAAGGTCGAGCCCATCTCCGGTATCACCGGCATGTGCGGCCGGAATACCTGCGATTGCAACAAATGCCGCGGCGAGCCCGGCACGGAGAAATGCGCGGCGGTCGTTCGAGTATGGCCAAATGTGTCTGCGCGAGGTGTGATCCATGTTGCCAGCATGAACGGCGCAATTCATCTGGCATAGAACGTTTTTCGGCTAATGCGTCCACCAAAAGGCTTAGGCATGGCGGAAATACAGCTGCATACCGGCATGATAGCTTGTGGCGACAATGAAAAGGAAACTCGGAGTCGCAACCTATGAATTTAATGGGACTGGTGACATTGATCGTTGGCATTGCGATGCTGGCCGCACCTGTGCGGTGGTCGTTCATTGTCATGATGCTGTCGACGGTCTTCGGTGCGGCCGCGGCCTTTAGCGTGCCGGGCCTCGGCGGCGCATCGGTTCTGGTGCCGAGCCTCTTTCTATTATTTTTCACGGCACGGTTGTTCATGGCGCATGGCGAAGGACCGTTCTTCGCGGCTCTGGCACCTCCGCGTCCGGGCTTCCTCCTGCTGCTTTTGACCGCCTTTGGCCTGGCAACGGCGATTTTCTTTCCGCGCCTGTTTCAGGGCGTGACGCAGACCATGACGGTCGAACGGTCAATTGGCGCACATAATCTCATTGCGCTGGTGCCGCTGAAATTCTCGTCGAACAATATTACCCAGTCCGTCTATGCGGTGGGGGGCCTCATCTGCTTCGCCGCGACCTTCGGCTTCTTCCGAAGCAACGGCACCCCCGGGATCCTGATCAACGGCATTTTGGTTGTGGCGAGCGTCAACCTCGGCTTCGCGCTTGCCGATATCGTCACCCATTTCACGCACACCGATTTTCTTCTCGGCTTCGTTCGAACGGCCAATTACGCTCTCTTGACCGACGCCGAAAAGGGCGGTCTCAAGCGGATTTCAGGGACGTTTCCCGAAGCTTCCGCTTTTGCGGACTTCACGCTTGTCCTCTTTGCAATGACAACCAGCCTGTGGCTGAGTGGTATCCGCTCCGCCACGACGGGCATTGTCGCCGGGCTATTGCTTGCAGCGCTGATCCTTTCGACGTCGGCGACGGCGCTGGTTGGGCTCGCTGTCTTGCTGCCGATCCTTTGTTTGCAATCCTTTCTGGCTTCTCGTCACGAACCGGGTGCGGGGCGACCTGTCATGATTGTGTCGATTCTGGCGGGGATGCCGCTCGCTGTATTCTTTGTTCTGATCGTCATGCCCGATCTTGCTCACAACCTGCATGATTTTCTCGACGAAATGCTGTTCTCAAAGGCCGACAGCCAGTCCGGGCGCGAGCGCTTCATGTGGAATGCCATGGCCTACCAGGCATTCCTCGACACGAGTGGCTTCGGCGCCGGCCTCGGCAGCGCCCGGGCGTCGAGTTTCGGCCTCGTGCTCCTATCCAATGTCGGGGTCATCGGCACGCTGATCTTTGCGACCTTCGTCGCGCTGCTGATGGCAGCCGACACGCGATCCAGACATTCACCTTCCCGCAAGGTTTCCGCGGTTGTGCGCGCGGCCAAAGCCGGGCTCATAACCGTCCTGATTTCGGCGGCAACCTCCGGCACGGTCTATGATCTCGGATTGATGTTCTACATCCTGGCGGGCGGCATTTCCGCCCTGACGGCCACAACAAGCCAAATGAGTGTCGCGCGCAAGCCGCAGTTCGATGCTGTCGGAGAACTGCAATGAAGATTGTTGTATTCAACGTCAAATATAGCGAAAATCTGGGCGACGGGCTCTTGGCGGAATGCGTCGAGACTGCGCTGAGGAATAGGTCAGACCATATAGAAGTCGAGACGATCGATCTTGCAGGACGACAGGATTACGGTACAGGCCGCGGCGGACAACGCCGATATGTGCTCAAGCTGCTGCAGCGGCTACCTGTCTTCGCGCGGCAACGGTTGGTTCGCTTCATGCTGGAGCGGAAGTTGCGCAAACTTCATGACCAATGGGACGCCAAGATTGCCGCAGCGGATGCGGTGGTGATCGGTGGCGGTAACCTGTTCCAGGATGACGATCTCAATTTTCCATTGAAAGTCGGCAAAGTCCTTGACTGCGTCTCTCGCCACAATCGGCCACTGGCGATCTACGCGGTGGGCGTCAGCGAGCGCTGGTCGAGGCAAGCGTATCATCTCTTCGCTCGACTGAAACAGGCTCAGCTCGTCCATCTTTCCGTGCGTGATGGCTTCGCCCAAGATAATTGGCGCGAGCATTTTCCTGACGGGCCAGCCGTCAAGATCGTTCGCGATCCGGGATTGCTGGTCCATGCATTTTCCGACCTTGAACGTCATATGCCATCGTCAGGGCTCCAACCGACGGTCGGCCTATGCGTGACGGATCCCACGATCCTGCAGCGACACGCCAGCCGGAACATGTCGAAAATCCCATTCTGCAATATTGGAAATTATCGGGATCTGATCGGACTACTTCTTGATGATGGCTATCGGGTGATCTTGTTCTGTAATGGCGCCAGAGAAGATCAAGTCTTTGCCGAACAGATTCGGAATTCGGTTTCGATGCATCGTGTCATCGGCGCCGGCATGTTGGATCTCGCTGAACGCCCGCGGGTTCCAGATGACTTGGTCCGGATACTTCATTCGACCGACGTTATTCTGGCGCACAGGCTGCATGCTTGTATCGCCGCCTATGCTCTTAGGATTCCGCATGTCGGCTTGGGCTGGGACGGGAAGGTCGAAGGCTTCTTCAATTCGGTGGGGCGAGAGGCCTATTTCGTCGGCGACGCAGCATTATCCCCCCCTCATATCGCTTGGCTGTTGAAAGCTGCGGAGTCCGAGGGAATCGAATCGCTTCGCCATCGCGCCACTGTAGCCGAAGCCGAGGCCGGAATCACGAACATGCGCCGACATCTGATCGGGGACGACTTGCGGGCCATGCATAAAGTATAACCATGGCAGCAGCATGTAATACTATAATGTGCGTTTCTCTGTTCGGATTTTTTTAGTTCACCATTCGTTTCTATTCTTTATCGTAAATGTATTTCACATACTTATAATGGCGTAGCGCGATCATGATTGTAGATCGATTTCAATCAAAGACACATCTAAATTTGTATGATATAAAATTGCAGCAGATAGCGAGATTTATATTTGCGAATGGTCTTTTTGAACGTTCAGAATATGCTTTCGGTTTGAGGGGCCGATATCATGGCAGCGCAGATCTCGATCGATCATATACAGAGTTTGGGCGGCGTTCCGCGTGCCTTTGCTGCTGGTAACATCATCTGCGATTATGACAGCGATGCGCCACGCCTCCTCTTTGTCCAGGAGGGATGGGCAGCTTCCAGCAAGATGATGCCGAATGGCACGCGCATCGTCACCGAATTCGTATTGCGCGGCGACATGGTCTCGACGCCGCTGACCGTACTCTCACGCGAGACGGTACAGGCGATCACCAATGTCACTGTCATAGTCTTTCCGGACTTCACATCGCTTCCGAAGATAGAAGCGCCCGCCTCTTTCTATCGCGTTGTCCTCACGGAATTGATGCGACGCCAGGCCCGCATGTCCGAAGGGCTTGCCAACATCGGCCGGCGCGATGCGATGGAGAGAACCGGCTATCTTTTACTCGAGTTGGCGACCCGGATTGGTGCCTCACGGCAGCATCGGAATTCCGACGGCTTCGACTGCCCATTGACGCAAGCCGACATCGGCGACGCTGTCGGTCTATCGACCGTACATATAAACCGCGTGCTCAGGGACCTGCGCGAGGCGGGTCTTCTCTCGTTCCGCAACGGCGTCGTTGCGTTTCTCGATCGTCAACGCCTCATGGAACTCGTTGATTTTGATGAGTCCTATTTTGATAAGCGTGTGATTTGAGCAAGTCGGCCAAGATTATTGTTGTATTCGAGTTGTAAGAATTCGTGACCTTAATATTCCTAGATTTTATTAACATATGTTAATGCGCGCAAAAATATATTAAGTAGTATTTTGTAATAAGATAAACCTAGATTGAGGGGAACAATATGAAGCAAGAAGCAATGTCGAAATTTAGACCAGGGCTTTGCTATCCAAAGAATAGAAGTATTCGGGCGATCACAAGAAGAATAAGGGCCACACT
>NZ_JAFEVL010000044.1 GCF_016901135.1 Martinezella lusitana
GCGCACAGTGATGCTATCATGCACGTGCATGTTGAAAATCCCCAATTTTTGACGTGAACACTGAAAAGGCGAAGCGGGTTTCTCAGGCCAGTGCTTCGCCTTTCTTGTTTTTCGTTGCTGTTTTCTTTGCCAGCTCGCCCCCTCCTATTTCTGATAAAGAATTTTCTAAACTGAACCCTCGCGCCATATCTCGTCAACCGTGTATGGCCAGTGGCCAATATTTATTTCGCAAGATGTGGCCTGTATGCACGCCACATGAGCGACGACAGTCCCAGCCGAGCTTTAGACAAGATAATCATCCGCGTTCCGGACGGATTGCGTGAACGGATTCAGCGTGCCGCGGCTAAAAATGGGCGCTCCGTCAATGCCGAACTTGTCACGCTTTTGGAGCGCACGTACCCGCTACCCTCCAAGCTGGATCAGCACATTAAAGAAATCGTTGATCTGATCGTTAAAAGTCCATCGGATCAGCGTGACTATTTGTGGGACTCCGTGGCGCAAAAGATCAATGCCGCCAGGTTCAAGCCCGAGGAATAGCATAGGAAGATCAAAGACGGAGGGTGAGGTCATCACATCTATCCCGTCTTAT
>NZ_JAFEVL010000073.1 GCF_016901135.1 Martinezella lusitana
GTCAGAATGCTGCGTTGACCGGCGGTCCCGGTGCTGGGTCGACCATCTACGTCAACCGCAGTCCTGCCTCCACAGTCAATAATGCCTCGCATTCACCGGCCAATCTGACGTCTGCTACGGATATCCGACTGTTTTCTGGGGCAAATGGTGCGTGGACGACGAACAGCACCAATGGCGCGGATTGCATGCTGATGGCCGTCTACATCGGCGCGGCGATGACGGACGCAGATCGGAATGCACTCGAAGCCCAGATCTACAACAAGTTCACGGCCATCCTTCTGGCGAACAGCTCTGTTGCCGCTCCGAAGCTTGGGGCCAACGGAGAAGCATTCAATTTCACGACATGGGCGAGCGAGACGGTCGCCGGCGTCAACGGAAAGAGCAATCTTCTTTTCAACGATCCGGTACCGGGCACTAGCTGGGTTGTCGGCTCGTCTCCCAACGGGATAGCCGGTCTTCGGGAAACCACGAACGGCAGCACGACCAATTTCCCGGATTTCGTGGGCAGCAATAATTTCCCGTGGGATAAGCGCACCTTCACCGTCTATTCGGTGTTCACGATGTCCACGGCCCAGATGACGGCTTCCTTCCTGCCGGGGATATTCTCTGTGTGTCAGGGAACGCTCGGGACATCAGCCGGTAGACTTGTCTCGTGGTCGCTGAATAAAGACCACGGCGAAATGAACGCCAATACCGCGGATGTCAGTGGGGCTAACACCGACTATTCCAATCTGATGATCGGGGTGCCAAACAGCGCCACGGCCGGCTCACCTGCCTATTACGGGTTCAGTTCGTTCTTCGGAACGGGCGCTCTCCCGCTCGTCAGCGTCCCGGCGCATGACAACATAGTCGCTCCTTCGTCTCATCCACCGTTCTACACCGACAAGAAGTTCCTTGGCTATCACCAGACGACGGACGGATACACGTTCCCCGGCTCGACGAACACCGCAAACGATCTTGGCAACGTCACGCTGATGATGGTTCTGAAACACACACCGCATCCGAATTACGACTTCTCGAAATCGGACAACGACCCAGCCAATATCCCTTGGCGGAACAAGGCCACGGTGGAAGTTAAGATTGCCTTCGTCGGAGCAGTTGACGGGTTCAACAAGTTCCTCGGTTCTCACTCCACATACTATCAGGCGGCCTCTACAGCGGTCGCCAACAGCGTTTCAGGGTTCGGGCAGGTCGGTGATCAGATCGGCGGTCTCGGCACCTTCGACGGCTGGCAGCACGCCTCTGTGTTCCTCGGTAACCAGTACACCTCCGACGCCCAAGACCAAGCCATGTTCTGGCTTCTCGGCTCTGATCCTTCCAAAGTTTCCTCTCTCCTTTAAGGGAAAATACCCATGGCAAATACGAAATCGACAGTCATCCTGCCGACCGCTGGAACAGGTCTGAACGCTCCTTCTCTCACCATGCTTTGGAACGCAGCGTCGGTCACGGGCTCCATCGCTACCACCGTTCTGACCGTGACTGCGGTCGGGAATGGCGTTGTCGCTCTCGGGCAGGTTCTTTCGGGAACAGGCGTCACGGCTGGCACGACGATTACTGGCTTTGGCACGGGAACGGGCGGCACGGGCACTTACACCGTCTCGACGTCTCAGACTGTCTCCAGCACGACGATCACGCTGAGCGGCACATATCAGCAAGGCATTCAGGCCTCTGTCGCGGAATGGGAGACGGCGCATTTCGGAAGCGCCACGCTTTCCACATCTTTCGTCCAGCTTTCCACCCTCGGGTTGACTACGGACGATGTGATCAAGGGCTTCGAGCTGATCAACACCGATGCTACCAACGATATCCACGTCTCGGCCGTCGCGTCACCCAGCGCTGGCCAGTATGGCGTTATCAAGCCCGGTCAGAAGATGACGGTGAATTCGGTACGCGCCAAAGACCTCTACGTCTCGGCCGCCGCTGGAACGCCGGTCCTGTCATGGAATGGATGTTGATCGAACGCCTCCTTATTCTCGGCTTTTTTATCTCTGCAGCCACGTTCACGGGTTTGATCCTATGGGCGTGGCTTTCCGTTTCTTAGGGCGAAATAATGTATAAATTTGAGGGGCGCGGCGCATGAACGGCCCGGTCACGTGGGAAGTTCTCTCATGGCTCATCGTAGCCATTACGTTCGCAATCGGGCTTTGCTTCGGGGCCTTCTGGAAAATCTGGTCATTGATAGATCAGGTGAGGAAGGAGGCCAACGAGAAAATTGCCGATCTCGATGAAGAGATCAGCGAATCGAAAGAAGCAGTTTCCGAATATAAAACGCATATCGCCGAGACCTATGTGACTAAGGCCGGCATGCAAGAGCAGACATCGCAATTGCTACGTGCCCTTGAGGGAATCGGCAAGCGCATCGATGGTCTGAACGATCGTCTTGATCGCATCTACGACGGTCCGGCGACTACCCGCCGTTCTCGCTCCAACCAAGCTTGAGGACGCGCTATGCACCCCTTATCTGATGAAACATGCCGATTGACTATCGAAGCCGTTGAACGCCTTGGATCAATCGTCGCTGCTGCCAAAGAGTTCGGAATAGCACGCCAGACGATGCAAGACAGACTGCGGGTTGCCAAAGCTAGGTTGGGTGAGAACGGCTCGAAAATGGTCGAGATGCCCGCATTTGTAATTGATGGCGATGATGAGGAAGATATCAACGATCTTCTCAAGCGGTTTCGGAAAAGTCATGATCTGAAAGCCAAGGCGGCGGCAGAACGGAATTGGTTTGAAATCCGGGTGAAGGAAACAAAGCCATATGCCATGCTTTGGTTCGGTGATCCTCATCTCGGCCCGCATTGCCTATGGCCCGTTCTAGAGCGCCATATTGCTATCGCCAGACAGGATGGCGTCTATGGAGCCAATGTGGGCGATACAACGGACTCGTGGCCTTGGACTGGGCGTATGGCGCGTCTATGGGCAGAGAATGACATCTCCCACAAGACAGAGCGCCGGCTTGCCGAATGGTTCATGTTTGGCGCCGGTGTTCATTGGTTGATATGGCTAATCGGGAATCATGACGAATGGAACAATACCGAGTTTTACAAGAAGCTCGGTGCCTACACGGTCCCGGTGATCGACTGGCGAGCCAAATTCACTCTAGTGCATAATAACGGCTCAAAGACGCGCATAGACGCCGCTCATGGTCGTAAGGGGTCATCTATCTACAATCCGACGCATGCGACGCTCAGAGAGGCTAAATTCGGCGAAGAAGCCGCATTGTTTATTACCGGGCATACCCACAATTTCGGTCTGTTTGAGTATGAGATGCCAGAGCGTAAAACGCATACGTGGCTTGCCCAGGTGCGCGGCTTTAAGACATTGGATCATTACGCTTTGGTGAACGGATTCCCCGAGAGCGACAAGGGGCATTCCATAATGAGCATCATCTTTCCGGAGACAGGAAAGGTTCAATGTTTCTCAGACCCGGAAGAGGGGGCGGATTATTTGATATGGCTACGAAGATAACCGGCCCTGAAATCCGCCTTAAAGTCAGAATGGATGGCGATCATCCGATCCATGAACTCTGGGTAGGAGAGACCTGCTACGGCGCAGTCTCTTTCCTCTGGATAGTGGAAGCAATCCTTCAGTTCACCGATGCTCTTCGTTTCCGATGAGGATCGACTCAGACTGCCGACGATGCCACGGCTCGGGCCTTATCCGCCTACCCGATGTTGACCGTTACCGGTTCATCACCTGCGATCATGGCAAGCCCATCGAATCGCCCGAGTTATCCCCAGATGATCAGCTCCCCGCTGATGATGGGATAATCGACAAGCGCCCATCCTAGGCGCTGCGCTCCGCAATGGAGCAACAAATCCCCCCATGCATATCTATGACTGCGCATTGACCCAGATCCGGCATTGGCTGAAGATCAATTAGCATATGTTCATCCTCATGCCCGTTTCGAATGCGTTCATCCTTCGGTCTCCTTGGTGATCAGAACGTCAAGAGAACGTGACTGTGCCGCAAATGTGCCGTTTGTGCCAGCGGGTTCCTGACTCGTTCTTGTTTCAATCCGCATGAATCTGCAAGATATATAAAGAGTGGAAAATCCACTTTTCGTCAAAAAGCCCTTGCAATCAAAGGCGATCCCTCATAGTTAGGCCGCACCGGAGAGGTGGCCGAGTGGTCGAAGGCGCTCCCCTGCTAAGGGAGTATACCAGAGATGGTATCGTGGGTTCGAATCCCATCTTCTCCGCCATCCCGCCGATTCTACGCCATGGCGCGATATTCTACTTAACCGCCGCCGAATGCCGCATCAGCGGAAGCGGGCAAGCATTTCGGTCGTCTTTTCCCACAAGTGTCGCCGTGCTTCCTCGCCATCCGCTGGGGCAACAGGCGTCAGCAGGCGCGCGTTCTTCGCCGAGACATAAGCGCCGGTCTGCTTGCCGAACGCCGGATCGGTAGCCAGCCCTACGATGGCCCCCGCGCCGCGCTTGGGATTGCCGATGCCAAGCCAGTTCAGCACCGTGGCGATCGGGCGAGCGAAGCTCAGTTCACGGCCGAGACCGGTGACGTTGAAGCCCGGACACAGGCAGTTGACGGCGACCCGCGTCCCGTCGAGTTGCCGGGCCAGTTCGAGGGAGAACATGATGTCCAGAAGCTTTGTGCGGCCATAGATCCTCGATGATCCCCGCGCGGTGAAGGGGGCGATGTCGGGCAAGTCCTTTTCGATATCGAGACCGCCACTCTGGCGCGATGCTTCCGAGCCAACGGTGACGATGCGTGATGGCGCAGAATGCGCGAGGGTTTCGCGCAGGGTATCCGTCAGCAACCAGGGGGCGAAATAGTTGACGGCGATCATTTCCGCATAACCGTCCTTGGTGACGCGCTGCTCGAAGGCGTGCAGTCCCGCATTGTTGATGAGCACATCTATGCGCGGATGCTGCGCAGCAATGGCCTTGCCGGTCATCACCACGGCCGCCAGGTCGGAGAAGTCGACGAAATGCACATCGACCGGCGTACCGGGCGCGACTGCCTCGATCGCGGCGCAAGTCTGGTCGGCCTTGGCCTTGCTGCGCGCGGTCAGGATGAGGTGCGCGCCGCGTCGGGCCAGGTCCAAAGCGGCGAGTTGGCCGATGCCGTCGGTGGCGCCGGTGATGAGAATTCTTGGTCGAGCGGACATAGGCACAGCACCATTTGGTTGATATATATCCATCAATCAAATTGGTAGACAAATGTCCACTAAATTTCCTTGTGCGGCCTGTTGGAGGATGGAAATGAGCAAGACGCGTACGGAGCTTGCGACAGAGTTGGGCAGCGAGCTGAACGCCCTGCTCGTGGCTTCCCGCACCGTCATGGCCGCTTCGGCCGCCCGGTTTCATCCTGATCTTCAGCCGGCCGCGTACCAACTTGCCGCCATGCTTGCCAGCCAGGGTCCCACAAAGGCAGGGGGCCTCGCGGACCGGCTCGGTATGGACAAAAGCGCCGTCAGCCGGTTGGCAAAATCCCTTTGCGACAACGGACTTGCGCACGCCTCAACTGATCCAGACGACGGGCGGGCGATCGTCTATAGCCTGACGGACGCGGGCCGTAACGGAATTCAAGCCGCGAGCGCGGTCAAATCCGACGCATTCTTTTCGCGCATGGATGGGTGGAGTGATGCCGAACTCACTCTGTTCATCGGTTTGCTGAGGAAGTTCAATCGAACTTGAAAGACAAATGGCAGCGCGGGCGTTACGAGGCCGAACACCAGATCCGGCCGCCGAACTCCGTTCAGTGGCTGTCGAGTCCGCGCGCAGCGGGGCCTGCTCCTGACGGCGGCCATTTTCTTCACAGGTGGCAAAATGCGGCTTTAGAGGGCTATAGCGTAGATATAGTGCCCATCCTCATCGTTAGTGGCCCGCCATTCCCATCAGATCATCAATGGTTGAGCGCCGACCGTTCCACAAATTCGGAATTTCGATAGATCGGCCAACACGGGTCCGCCTAGCGCTCTGCCGTTTTGGTTACGCCCGTTGCTGCCTGCTCGATTCTTCGACGGATGCCTCGTAACTTGCCATAATGTCGTCATACGGCCGACGTCTGACATCCGATAGCGAATCGTCCGCGACGGAATCATTTGGGCACGTGCATCGATTTGGGACGACCGGAAGGCCGCTTGGCTGCCGCCCACTACCTGCAATCGCAACGGCAAATGTCGTCAATGATCCGCGAAACGTCGCGAAACCCCTCCATCTGCCACGGAATGGCTATTCTTGCGCCCGATTCCATTTCTTCGGCGATATTTGACCCTGTCTCGTAAGTACCCGCAGACTAAGGATTTTCTTAACAAAGTCTAAACCTATATTGCTGCGGGGTTGCCGATTTGTGTCCTTTCGGCAACAGGGCTTAGGGAAGGCTAACGCAAATCCCCCTTTCCGAGTAGATGTCGATTGCGTGACAGAGCGCGTCTTGTATTTTCACTCTCGGAAGCGAGGGCGAGTGATCGTCCACTTCTTGAAACGCGAGGATGGGACAGGGAATACCTTCGGGTAGTTCTCATTCTCGAACAAAACTTTGACTGGAGGTCAATAATGAACATCAAGAGCCTTCTTCTCGGCTCCGCTGCTGCGCTTGCAGCAGTTTCCGGTGCTCACGCAGCCGACGCCGTCGTTGCTGCTGAGCCGGAGCCGCTTGAATACGTCCGTATCTGCGATGCATTCGGTGCTGGCTACTTCTTCATCCCGGGCACGGAAACCTGCCTCAAGATCGGCGGTAAGGTTCGTACCGAAGGTCAGTGGTACGACGCTTACAACCCGAACAATCGCCTGGGTACGCTCTGGCACACCCGCGCTGAGTTGAACGTCAACACCGCGACCGACACCGAATACGGTCCGTTGAAGACTGAAACCATCATTCGTTGGGACTGGAACGACGGCAACACCACCAAGACGAACCTGCTGTGGGCTTACATCAGCCTCGGTGGCTTCACGGTTGGTAAGACGGACTCGCAGTTCAACGTATTCACCGGTTATGCCGGCGACGTCATCAACGACGACGTTGTCTATGACGGTCCGTACGAACTCAACCAGTTGACCTACAACTACGACGCAGGCAACGGCTTCACGGCTGTTATCTCGCTCGAAGATAGCAACTCTGGTACGGGCGCTACCGGTTCTAACGGCGAAGACAGCTCCGACCATTACGCTCCTGACGTTGTCGCCGGTCTCGGCTACAAGGTTGGCAACTTCGGCTTCAAGGTTGTCGGCGGCTATGACTCGATCGTCGAAGAAGGCGCAGTCAAGGCTCGCGTCGATGCTGACTTCGGTGTCTTCTCGGCCTTCTTGATGGGTGGCTACAACACCGACGGCGACAAGCTGAACAAGTACGCTGGTTCGAACGGTGGTGGCGATGCTGCTCCGATCGGCTGGGGCGACTGGGCAGTTTGGGGTGGCGTTGGCGTTCCGGTCAACGAAAAGCTGAAGTGGAACCTCCAGCTCGCCTACACCGACTCGAAGATCTTCGCAGCGACCACGAACCTCAAGTTCAACCCGGTCAAGAACCTGCTCATCGAGCCGGAAATCTCCTACACCAACTGGGATTCGATCAACGAAGACCAGTGGGCTGGTATCCTCCGCTTCGAGCGTAGCTTCTAATCTGATCTGACTTCTGTCACATCTGATTTCTCACTACGGTGAGGAAGAGCCCGGCCTTAAAGGCCGGGCTTTTTCATGCGCGTGAATGAACACAAATCGCCTTTGATATGAAAAGATAAAGACGATTTTTTATTCTATGTTTTTCTAATAAAGTATATAATCATACGTTAGCTGTCCTTTGAAAGTAATTCCAAGTAAAGATCGGCTTCGCGCCCGGCGAGTATGTGACGGTTTTGCGACGTGATTTTTGTGCAACGCACCTTTTGAAACTCCCGTCATAAATGCTGATAGTTTGTAACTGATATTGCTCTGAAAAAAACGATCTGTAGGTTCCAAATCGGAAGCAAGACTTACTTTGTCTTGGTTCTCCCAGATCAGGGGTCAACTTGGAAAAATAGGTGGGGTGGGGCACGTCGTTTTTCGGCGCGATTTCTCATACCTAATTGATATTGGAACTGGAGTTACTATGAACATCAAGAGCCTTCTTCTCGGCTCCGCTGCTGCGCTGGCAGCAGTATCCGGTGCTCATGCGGCCGACGCTATCGTTGCCGCTGAGCCGGAGCCGCTTGAATACGTCCGCATCTGCGACGCCTACGGTGCTGGCTACTTCTTCATCCCAGGCACCGAAACCTGCCTCAAGGTCGGCGGCATGGTCCGTACCGAAGGTGGCTGGTACAACGCTTACAATCCGGGCCCGGGCGGCGATCGCGGCACGTATTGGCATACCCGCGCTCAGCTGAGCATCGATACCGCGAGCGACACCGAATACGGTCCGCTGAAGACCAACACCGTCTATCGTTTCGACTGGAACGACGGCAACTCCACGACCACCAAGCTGCTCTGGGCTAACATCAGCCTCGGCGGTTTCCTGGTCGGTAAGCAGGACTCGCAGTACAACCTGTACACCGGTTACGCCGGCGACGTCATCAACGACGACGTGATCTGGGACGGCCCGTACGAACTCAACCAGTTGACCTACAACTACGATGCAGGCAACGGCTTTACGGCTGTCGTCTCGCTCGAAGACAGCAACTCCGGTGCCGATACGTCTTCCTACGGTGGTGCTTGGGTTCAGTCGAAGGCTGATCACTATGCTCCGAACGCCGTTGCGGGTATTGGCTACAAGGCCGGTATGTTCGGCTTCAAGGTCGTTGGTGGTTATGACTCCATCGTCGAAGAAGGTGCAGTCAAGGCTCGTATCGACGCGAACTTCGGCTTCCTCACAGCCTTCTTGATGGGCGGCTACAACACGGACGGCAGCAAGCTGAACCAGTATGCCGGCTCGAACCTGAACGCATCTGCTTGCCCGGTTGGCCGTGGCGATCTTTGCGGCTGGGGCGATTGGGCGGTTTGGGGCGGCATTGGCGTTCCGATCAACGACAAGCTGAAGTGGAACGTACAGCTCGCCTACACCGACTCGAAGATCTTCGAGGCGACCACGAACCTCAAGTTCAACCCGGTCAAGAACCTGCTCATCGAGCCGGAAGTTACCTACACCAACTTCGATTCTGTGAACCAGGATCAGTGGGCTGGTCTCCTCCGCTTCCAGCGCAGCTTCTAATTCGGTTCGCCGAATCGGATTCGATAAAACTTCTGATCCGACCTCCGATCAGAAAAAACTGGCCCGGTTTTCCCAACCGGGCCTTTCCTTTTGTGTCGTTCTAAGCGGTCGAGGCTGCTGTCAAACCGCCGAGAGAAAAGACCGAATTGCATCCGGAATGTCGCCGAGATGCAAGATAGGGGCGTGCCCTTGCCCGGTCGCGATCCTGATGACTGCCCCCTGGTGGCGGCTCGCCATTTCGGCGGTGGTAGCCGTTGTCAGAAGCTTGGAATTCTCGCCGCGAATCACCATCAGCGGCATGCCTTGGAAGCCTTCGAATTGAGGCCATAGGTCGGGAAACGGTGCCTCGAGATCAAGCGATTGCATCTGTGCCGCGATAGCGGCGTCGTAATCGGCAACGGGCTTGCCATCGCCGAAGACATAGATCGCGCGCGCCATATCCTGCCAGTCTTCGTCGCTAAGCGCGGTAAAGGCGCCGCCATGATTCTCCCGCAGGATATCTACGGCTTCATCCCAATCGGCAGGTTTTCTGTCACTGTTTAGGTAATCGCGAATATCGACCAGCCCGACCTTTTCCAGGACAGGGCCAATATCGTTGAGAATGACCGCTTTCAGGACATCCGGGCGGCTGGCCGCAAGCACATGCAGCACGAGACCGCCGCGCGACGTACCGATGAAGATGGCCTGTGGGATATCAAGGGCCGCACAGACGGCCAGGACGTCCTGGGCTTCGACGGCAAGATTGTAGTGTGATTTGTCTGCATCCCGTTCGGATGAACCGCGTCCGCGAGCGTCGAGCGTGATCACCCTGCGGGGAACCGTGGGGTCACGCGACAAAAGCAGCGCCAATTGGTGGAAGTCCCGGGAATTGCGCGTCAGCCCCGGCAGGCAGACGATGGGCGGCCTTGCCAGAGTTGCCGATTCGCCACCGCTATAGTCCCGGATATAGAGTTGCAGCCCGTCCGGGGCTGCTATCGTTCGAGCTATGAAGCCGCTTTGATCGTCGCTGCGCATGCATCGTGCCTCGTGCTTGGGATATCGCGAGGGATGTAACGTCATTTCCGCAGCATGCACAACCGTGGTTGTGGCTCCGCCTTAGCCGCGACCGCTGACGAGATCGTGCACGATGTCGGTCTTCTGTCCGAGGCGTGCCTTGTAGACCTGATAGTTCTCCATCACCCGTTGGACATAGTTGCGGGTTTCGGGGAAGGGGATGCGTTCGATCCAGTCGATGACATCGTCGAGCGACTTGCCGCGTGGATCGCCATAGCGGCCGATCCATTCCGGAACCTTGTTCGGACCGGCATTGTAGGCGATGAAGGTGAGGATATAGGACCCGCCGAAGGTATCGATCTGCTCGCCGAGATAATGGGCGCCGAGTGTCGCGTTGTAGCCGGCATCCTGCGTCAGTTTGTCGGCGGAATAGGCCATGCCGTGCCGACCGGCGACGGCCTTTGCCGTCTTCGGCAGAAGCTGCAGCAGGCCGCGCGCATTGGCAGAGGAGACGGCTGCTGGATTGAAGGCGCTTTCCTGCCGGGCGATGGCATAGGCAAGCGCCTTGCCGGAGCCGGAGATATTGGCACTGTCCGGAATGACGCCGATCGGGAAGGCCAGCGCTGCCACATCGACGCCGCGGCCATAGGCGATCTTGCCGATCTGCAGTGATAACTGGTGATTGCCGGAACGCTCGGCCTGCGCCGCCAGCATGGCGATCTCGCCCGGGCTCTGCAATTGCTTCGCCAGCGCACGATAGAGCGCCTCGGCGCGCCAGCCATGTCCTGCCGCCTCGAGCCGCGAGATGGCCTGCACGGCCTCGTGTGCCTGGAAGCGCTGTCGATCCTCGGTCGAAGGCGATGGATAAGTGACGTTCAGCATCCGGCGCCCAAGTTTCTCGGCCGCAAGCTGGCCGTAGAACGTGCTCGGATAGGACGCAGCCTTGGCATAGAAATCGCCGGCCTTGCCGGGGCCGCCGCCTTCGGCCGCGCGGCCAAGCCAGTACCAGGCGCGTGACTGCGAGAGCGGCCCGTTGGAAACCTGCAGGATCTTGCGGAAATGCGTTGCCGCGGTCGCGCCGTCCTGCAGACCGCGCAATGCATACCAGCCGGCGTGGAATTCAGCCTCGCCGACATCCTGCGGGCTTTCCGCAACATTGGCGTTGACGACGCTGTAAGCGGCCTTGAACTCACCCTGATCCACCAGGCCGCGGCTGACGATGCGTTGCTCGTTCCACCATTGGCCGGGATCGACGAGCACGCTGCGGTCGCGCGGCATCTGCGCCAGAAGATTGGCGGCATCGTCATATTTGTTCTGGCGGCGGAGGTTTTCGATCCGCATGAAAAGATAGGCCGGGTCCTTGCGCCATTGCGCATCAATGGCTGCAATCAGCCCATCGGCCTTGGCTGAGCGATCATTGACCGCTGCCCAGGCTTTGTAGAGCGATTGGGCGTTCCCGAGATCGCCGAAGCGCTTCGCTTGTGCGGTGCGATCGCGGTAAAGCAGATAGTCCATGCGCGCCTTGTGATCGGCAGGCGACAGCAGGCCGGAGAATTCCGCGAGAATCTTGTCCTCGAAAGGCTTGTCCAACGCTTCGTTACGCCAGATCTTGCGGATCAGCTTGGCAGCTTGTGCCGGGTTGCCGCGCGCCACGAGCGCGCGTGACAGGATCACCGAGCCTTCGACTGTTTCCGGCTGAGTATTGCCGAATGCAGCAAGGATTTGATCTGTCGGCGGATTTTCGGTGTAGAGCGCCCGTTCCGAGTTGCCGCGCAGGCTGCCGAGCCCCGGCCAGCCGACAAGCTCGCGGGCGGCGGCGGCAATCTCGCCGGAGGGAATGCCCGGCTGACCCGACGTGGCGATTGCCCAGGTCAGAATATGGCGGTCGAGCGTGCCTTCGCCCAAGCCGTTGCGAATGGCCAGCGCCTGCATGGGGTTCTTGTTGGAGAGTGCGTCGAGGCCGGCCTTCAGGTCGCCGCTCACGGGTGCAACGGCAGGGCCGCGCGGGATCGAGGCGGTGCTCATCGGATCGGGCATCGCCATGGCCACATCGGCGCCGGCGCGGGTCGAAGTCTGTTCACCGGGAAGCTGCGAGGCAAAAGCGCCCCATGCGACCGCCAAGCCTACAGCGGTCCAGATCGTGACACGTCTCTTCATCCGGCTACTCACAAAACAATCGGGCCCCTTCCATTTGCCAAATGCTATATTAACGAAACCTTACCGGTGGTCCGAATTTCAATCAATTATGATATCGGAAACTGCCCTTCACCATTCAAAGCGCGCTTGTCGCCGTCAAGTCGGCGCTCTATGGTGCGCGGATTCATAACCATGGATTGCGGCTGAAGCATGAAAGCAGTGCCGCTAGGAGACTTGCATGTTCCAGGGGTCCATTCCCGCACTCGTTACGCCCTTTACTGACGCCGGCAAGGTGGATGAGGCTTCCTTCGCCTCTCATGTCGACTGGCAGATAAAAGAGGGTAGCCGCGGCTTGGTGCCCGTGGGCACGACGGGTGAATCGCCGACCCTGTCGCATGAGGAGCACAAGCGCGTCGTCGAGCTCTGCATCGAGGTGGCGAACAAGCGCGTTCCCGTTATGGCGGGTGCCGGCTCGAACAATACGCGCGAAGCGATCGAGCTTGCCCAGCATGCCGAGAAGGTCGGTGCCAACGCGGTTCTCGTCGTCACGCCCTATTACAACAAGCCGACGCAGAAGGGCCTCTATGCTCATTTTGCTGCCGTCGCGGAGGCGGTGAAGCTGCCGATCTACATCTACAATATTCCGGGCCGTTCGGTTGTCGACATGACGCCGGAGACGATGGGCGCGCTCGCCAAGGCCTATGCCAATATCGTCGGGGTGAAGGACGCGACCGGCAAGATCGAGCGTGTCTCCGAGCAGCGCATCACCTGCGGTCGTGATTTCCGCCAGCTTTCCGGCGAGGATGCGACGGCACTCGGCTTCAATGCCCATGGCGGCATCGGATGCATTTCGGTGACGGCCAACGTTGCGCCGCGCCTTTGCGCCGAACTCCAGGCGGCAACGCTTGCCGGCGACTACGCCAAGGCTCTGGAATATCAGGACCGCCTGATGCCGCTGCACAAGGCAATCTTTATTGAACCGGGACTTTGCGGCGCCAAATACGGTCTCTCTCGCCTCGGCCGCATGAGCCGCAACGTCCGCTCGCCGCTGCTCTCGACCTTGGAACCGGGTACGGAGGCGGCAATCGATGCGGCAATGCGCCATGCCGGCCTGCTGAACTGAGCATATAGCAAGCGCATCGCTGAGATCTCCGCCGGGCCGCTCTCTTCACAAGGAGGGCGGTCTCGCTTATTTAAGGTACAGGAACTTGGCGCGCCGACGGCTGCCGCCGGAATGACATAAGAAAAGAAGAAGAAAAATCATGGCCCCCAAAGGCAGCCAACGCGTAGTCAACAAGATCGTGGCGGAAAACCGCAAGGCCCGCTTCAACTACGAGATCATCGATACCTATGAGGCAGGGATCGTGCTGATGGGCACGGAGGTCAAGTCGCTGCGCGAAGGCAAGGCCAACATCGCCGAATCCTACGCTTCGGACGAAGGTGGCGAGATCTGGCTCATCAACTCCTATCTGCCGGAATATCTGCAGGCGAACCGCTTCAATCACGAGCCGCGTCGCCGCCGTAAACTGCTGCTTTCCAGCCGCGAGATCGGCCGGCTGCGCTCCGCCATCAATCGCGAGGGCATGACGCTGGTACCGTTGAAGATCTATTTCAACGACAACGGCCGCGCAAAGCTGGAATTGGCCCTCGCCAAGGGTAAGAAGCTGCACGACAAGCGCGAATCCGAAAAGGAACGCGATTGGAATCGGCAGAAGAGCCGTCTGCTCAAGGACAATCGGTAAGGGCGGTGGCAGGCCAGCGCGGGGCATAGGTCCGGCGCCCCCGACATGTGCCGGCGAAAACCTCGCCGGCTCTATTGTTCGTCTGCATCCGTTTCCGCGTGGCTTACCTCGGCCGAACGCTGAGGGCGCTCCGACGGGTCGCGTCCGATTTCCGCCTTCAAGGACACGAGGTCGATGAAATGATCAGCCTGGCGACGCAGGTCGTCGGCGATCATCGGAGGCTGGGTTGCCATGGTCGAGATGACCGAGACCTTGCGGCCACGGCGCTGCAGCGCTTCCACCAGGGTGGTGAAATCGCCATCTCCGGAAAAGATCACCAGATGATCGACGGTTTCCGATTGCTCCATGGCGTCGATCGCCAACTCGATGTCCATGTTGCCCTTGATCTTGCGGCGTCCCATGGAATCGGTGAATTCCTTGGCCGGCTTGGTGATGACCTTGTAGCCGTTGTAATCAAGCCAATCGATCAGCGGGCGGATCGAGGAGTATTCCTGGTCTTCAATAAGCGCCGTATAATAATAGGCACGCAGCAGGTATCCGCGTTTCTGAAATGCTTTCAGGAGCTTACGATAGTCGATATCGAAGCCGAGGCTCTTCGATGCAGCGTAAAGGTTGGCGCCGTCTATAAAAAGTGCAATTTTTTCGCGTGGGTCAAACATCGCTTACATATCCACTGTTACAAAAATGCAATTATTTTTTCAAAGTGCAGCTAAAACAAGGCCTTGTAAGGCATTGCAGAATAATTCGTATTACTTTATGAATTATTCATATAATCGAGATTTAGGGCACGAAAGGCGATATTCCAAGCAATCTTAGGTAGAATTAGCTGTTTGTCTAGGGGAATTTTAGCATCTTCTGGGATGGCGCGATGGTACTCAAACAGGAAAAACTTGAATTTGCCATCGTTTGCTTGTATCGGCGTGTCTACTCCGAGACATGATGACGACATCACGACCGCAAAGGACAGGCAATGGCCCGTGTCACAGTAGAAGATTGCATTGATAAAGTAGAGAACCGGTTCGAGCTCGTGCTGCTCGCCAGCCACCGCGCCCGCCTGATTTCGCAGGGCTCCTCGATCACCATCGATCGCGACAACGACAAGAACCCCGTCGTTGCGCTGCGCGAAATCGCCGACGAGACGCTGTCTCCGGACGATCTCAAGGAAGACCTGATCCATTCGCTGCAGAAGCATGTCGAGATCGACGAGCCCGAGCCGGATCCGGCAAGCCTGCTGGCGACCGGCGGTGTTTCCGCCTCCAGCGACGAGGAAGAAGATCTCCCGGAAGCCGTTACTTTCGACCAGATGTCGGAAGAAGAGCTTCTGGCCGGCATCGAAGGCCTGGTTCCGCCGGAAAAAAGCGACGATTACTGATCGTCGAGCTTGATGCTCCGGGCAGGAGCGATATGATGACGAAATGCGTGCGCCGGTCATATGACTGGCGCGCTTTTGTTTTTGCGGGAGTAGCTTTGGAATGATGCGGCAATACGAGCTTGTTGAGCGCGTGCAGAAATACAAGCCCGATGCCAACGAAGCTCTGCTCAACAAGGCCTATGTTTATGCGATGCAGAAGCATGGCCAGCAGAAACGTGCCAGCGGCGATCCCTATATTTCCCATCCTCTCGAAGTTGCTGCCATTCTAACGGACATGCGTCTGGACGAGTCGACCATCGCGGTCGCTCTCCTCCATGATACGATCGAGGATACGACGGCGACACGCGCCGAGATCGACGAATTGTTCGGCGAGGATATCGGCCGCCTGGTCGAGGGGCTGACCAAGATCAAGAAGCTCGATCTCGTCACCAAGAAGGCGAAGCAGGCGGAAAACCTGCGCAAGCTGCTGCTCGCCATTTCCGACGACGTGCGCGTGCTTCTGGTGAAGCTCGCCGATCGCCTGCACAATATGCGGACGCTCGATCACATGTCGCCGGAAAAGCGCGCCCGCATTTCCGAGGAGACGATGGAAATCTATGCGCCGCTCGCTGGCCGCATGGGCATGCAGGACATGCGCGAGGAACTGGAGGAGCTCTCCTTCCGCCACATCAACCCTGAGGCTAACGATACCGTCACCAAGCGCCTGGAAGAGCTGTCGCGGCGCAACGAAGGGCTGGTCAAGAAGATCGAGACCGAGCTGCGCGACCTGCTGGTCGCCAACGGCCTTGCCAATGCCATGGTCAAGGGTCGGCTGAAGAAGCCCTATTCGGTCTTCCGCAAGATGCAGTCGAAATCGCTGTCCTTCGAGCAGCTTTCCGACATCTATGGTTTCCGTCTTCTCGTCGACGATATTCCGTCCTGCTACCGCGCGCTCGGCATCGTGCACACGCGCTGGCGCGTCGTTCCGGGCCGCTTCAAGGACTATATCTCGACGCCGAAGCAGAATGACTACCGTTCGCTGCATACGACGATCGTCGGCCCCTCCAGCCAGCGTATCGAACTGCAGATCCGCACCAAGCGCATGCATGAGATCGCCGAATTCGGCATCGCCGCCCATACGCTCTACAAGGACGGCACCAGCACCAGTACCGGCAACAACGGCGACGGCGAGCTCCTGTCGCGAGAAAGCAATGCCTACTCCTGGCTGCGTCATACCATCGAGGCGCTGGCCGAGGGCGATAGCCCGGAAGAGTTCCTCGAACATACGAAGCTGGAGCTGTTCCAGGATCAGGTCTTCTGCTTTACGCCCAAGGGCAAGCTGATTGCCTTGCCGCGCGGCGCCACGCCGATCGACTTTGCCTATGCCGTCCACACGAATATCGGTGACACCACCGTCGGGGCGAAGATCAACGGCCGCATCATGCCGCTGGTCACGCGGCTGACCAACGGCGATGAGGTCGAGATCATCCGCTCCGGCGTGCAGGTGCCGCCGGCTGCCTGGGAAGAGATCGTCGTGACCGGCAAGGCGCGCGCCGCCATTCGCCGCGCCACCCGGCTTGCCATCCGCAAGCAATATGCCGGCCTCGGCCATCGCATTCTGGAGCGCACCTTCGAGCGCGCCGGCAAGGTCTTCTCGCGGGAAGCATTGAAGCCGGCCCTGCATCGTCTCGGCCAGAAGGACGTAGAGGATGCCATTGCTGCCGTCGGGCGAGGGGAGATGTCGTCGCTCGACGTTCTGCGCGCCGTCTATCCCGACCATCAGGACGAACGCGTGACCGTCAAGCCCGCCGGCGACGAGGGCTGGTTCAATGTTCACAGCGCCTCCGGCATGATCTTCAAGATCCCCGGCAAGAACAAGGCCGATCTCGCCGACGGCGCCGATGCGCCGCCGATCCGTGGCCTGGCAGCCAATGTCGAGGTGCATTTCGCACCGACCGGCGCCGTGCCCGGCGACCGCATCGTCGGCATCATGGAAAAGGGCAAGGGCATCACCATATATCCGATCCAGTCGCCGATCCTGCAGCGGTTCGACGATGAGCCGGAACGGTGGATCGATGTGCGCTGGGATCTGGACGAGGCCAACAAGTCCCGTTTTACCGCCCGTGTCCTCATCAACGCGCTGAATGAACCCGGGACGCTCGCCAAGGTCGCGCAGACCGTCGCCGATATCGATGTCAACATCCGCATCCTCAACACAGTGCGCGTTGCCGCCGATTTCACCGAGATGGCGTTGGATGTCGAGGTTTGGGATCTGCGTCAGCTCAACCAGCTCCTCGTGCAGCTCAAGGAGCTCGATTGCATCGCGACGGTGAAGCGGCTTTACGAGTGACATCGGCCGCTGCCGATCCGGTGCAGGCTGCATATTTTGTGATCATTTTATGACCAAATTCGAGCGGCTTTCCGGATAGGTATGCAATGAGCGCATTGCTGTGTCTATTTTAGAGCGGTGGTAATTGACCGCCATCGAGCCTATCTTCTGGTCATCGAAGAAATGAAACAGAGATGAGAGAAGACAATGTTTAGCCCGATCAAGAAATTCGCCCGCGCCCTGCGCGTTCCGAGTGTTGAAGAACGCGAAATGGCTTATCTGAATGGCTCGCACGACCGTTTTGACCTTGAATATCGTCAGCGTCAGGTCGACCGCGGTCTGTTCCGCCAGCGTTAATCGCTGTTAATACTTTCAAGACCAGGAGGGGCGCGCCATTGTTGCGCCCTTGGAGCAGTCGCCATCTTGCGATAATGCTTCCAGAAAATGTCAGAGCGTTCTCTTTCCTGCCCCTGAACAGGTGATGCTCCAAAAAAGGGCCGCACTTTCGGTTCTTAATCAGCGCGTGATATGCTTGGCCGGTCTTGTCATGACGGCCCCCAGTGCACTAGATAAGCCGCATGCTATTTCGTCGCCGAAAACCACTGACACTGAAGGAAAAATTGCGGGAGCACCTTTGGCCCCGCAAGGGTTTCGTTCGCTCGTTCCAATATTTTGGCAAGCGTCTCGTCCGTCTTGCCGCCTCGCCGCATTCGGTTGCGGCCGGTTTTGCGGCGGGTATCGTTGTGTCCTGGACGCCGTTCATCGGCGTGCATTTCGTGATGGCGATCATCATAGCCTATCTGATCGGCGGCAACGTCATCGCCTCCGCCCTTGGCTGTTTGGCAGCCGGCAATCCTATTACCTACCCCTTCATCTGGGCCTTCACCTGGGAAATCGGCCATCTGATCCTGGCGCGCGACAGCGGCGGTCAGGGCGGTGGTGGCATCGATCTGCCGGCGCTGTGGCACAAGGGCGATCTCCTGCAGATTTGGGACCCGGTTTTGAAGCCGATGCTGATCGGCGGCATTCCGCCGGCGATCGTTTCGGGTGTGATCGTCTACGCTCTGACCTATTATGGCGTGAAGACCTTCAAGACGCGCCGCAAGGAGCGCCTGATGGAGCGTGCCCGCGAGCGCCTGGCGCTTGTCGACAACGCATCGAGCGTTTGACGAAGCCTGACTTCGCCCCGGCCGGCTGGAGGGCCTTCTCATGATCATCGGGATAGGCAGCGATCTCATCGACATCCGCCGCGTCGAAAAGACGATAGAGCGCTTCGGCGTCCGCTTCACGGACCGCTGTTTCACCGACATAGAGCGGGCCAAATCCGAGCGCCGCAAGAACAAGGCCGCCTCCTATGCCAAGCGCTTTGCCGCCAAGGAAGCCTGCTCCAAGGCATTGGGCACCGGTCTGGCACAGGGCGTCTTCTGGCGGGATATGGGCGTCGTCAATCTGCCGAGCGGCAAGCCGACGATGCAGTTGACCGGCGGGGCGGCCGAAAGGCTTGCCGCCATGCTGCCGGCAAATCATCGAGCTGCCATTCATTTGACGATAACTGATGATTTTCCTCTTGCTCAGGCCTTTGTGATCATCGAGGCGCTGCCGATAGACGGCTGAATCGCCACCGGATGTCGCTTTTGGCACCAGCGCCATTGCCGCCGCGATTTGAAGCGAGTAGAGAGTGCCTGAATGCAAGTTGCGCCGGTGGGGTGCGAAAAAGGAATAAGACTGCGTGTCCGAGAAAGCCGTAAAACAGCAGAACGCCCTGTGGGAAAACATCAAGGTCATCGTTCAGGCGCTCGTCCTGGCCATGATCATCCGCACGGTTCTATTTCAGCCATTCACCATTCCGTCCGGTTCGATGATGCCGACGCTGCTCGTCGGCGATTATATCTTCGTCAACAAGTTCGCCTATGGCTATTCGAAGTATTCGCTGCCGTTCTCGCCTGATCTGTTCAGCGGCCGTATCCTCGGTAGCGAACCGAAGCGCGGCGATGTCGTCGTTTTCCGCTTCCCGCCGAATCCGGATGTCGACTACATCAAGCGCGTCATCGGCCTGCCCAACGACCGCATCCAGGTGAAGAACGATATTCTTTATATCAATGGCCAGGCCGTGCCGCGCGAGCCGCATGGCACCTTCTCGTCCGACTACAGCCAGGAGCCGGGCGACAATATCCCCGTCTATAGCGAGCGCCTGTCGGATTCGGGCAAGGTCTACGACACGCTGGATCTTTCGCCGACCTCACGCGGCGACAATACCCAGGAATATGTCGTGCCGCCGGGCCACTACTTCATGATGGGCGACAATCGCGACAATTCCGACGACAGTCGTTTCGATGTCGGCTATGTGCCGGCTGAGAACCTGATCGGCCGCGCCAGCATCATCTTCTTCTCGCTTGGGCACGATACGTCGTTCCGCGAGATCTGGAAATGGCCGACCAACATGCGTTGGGATCGCCTCTTCAAGGTTGTCGAATGACGAAAGTGCAGACGCTCTCGCAGGCGGATCGTGCCAAACTTGAATCTGCGATAGGATACGAATTCGCCGAGAAGGATCGTCTCGATTGGGCGCTGACGCATGCCAGCGCCCGCACACATAAGGCGGATAATTACGAGCGGCTGGAATTTCTCGGTGACCGGGTTCTCGGCCTGTGCATCGCCGAGCTGCTGTTCAAGACGTTCGGGACGGCGACCGAAGGAGAGCTTTCGGTGCGCCTGAATCAGCTGGTCAGCGCCGATACCTGCGCCGAAGTCGCCGATGAAATGCAGCTGCATCTCTATATTCGCACTGGCGCTGACGTAAAGAAGCTGACCGGCAAGCGCATGCTCAATGTGCGTGCCGATGTCGTCGAAAGCCTGATTGCAGCGCTTTATCTGGACGGCGGCCTCGAAGTGGCCCGCAAGTTCATTTTGCGTTATTGGGAGCGTCGCGCGGTTCGGCCCGATGGCGCAAGGCGCGACGCCAAGACGGAATTGCAGGAATGGGCGCATGCGAAATTCGGCGTCACCCCGGTCTACAGGGTTGATGATCGCAGCGGACCGGATCATGATCCCCGCTTCACGGTGACCGTGGAAGTGGCGGGAACGGCGCCCGAGACAGGAATAGAACGCTCCAAACGCGCGGCCGAACAGGTTGCGGCGACGCGGATCTTGGAGCGCGAAGGTATATGGCAGCCTCAGTCGACTGAGAAATGACTGCCTGGAAACGACGGAAAAGATGACCAATCAAGAAGACACGCCCGCCGACGACGGCGCGGTTGAACACACCGGTCCGACCCATTCGGGTTTCGTGGCCCTCATCGGCCCGACCAATGCCGGCAAGTCGACGCTGCTCAACCGGCTCGTCGGCGCCAAGGTTTCGATCGTCAGCCATAAGGTGCAGACCACGCGCGCAATCGTTCGCGGTATCGCCATCCACAACAATGCGCAGATCGTTTTCATGGACACGCCCGGCATCTTCAAGCCGCGCCGCCGTCTCGACCGCGCCATGGTGACCTCTGCCTGGGGCGGCGCCAAGGATGCCGATCTCATCATGCTGCTGATCGACAGCGAGCGGGGATTGCGCGGCGACGCCGAGGCCATTCTCGAAGGGCTGAAGGAGGTTTTTCAGCCGAAAATCCTCGTTCTCAACAAGATTGATCGTGTCCGCCGCGAGGACCTGCTGGCGCTTGCCGCTGCCGCCAATGAGAAGATCGCTTTCACGCAGACCTTCATGGTATCGGCCGAAAACGGCTCCGGCTGCGACGATGTTATGGACTATCTGGCAAAGACGCTGCCCGAGGGACCCTGGTATTATCCGGAGGATCAGATCTCGGATCTGCCGATGCGTCAGCTCGCCGCCGAAATTACCCGTGAAAAGCTGTTCCTGCGGCTCCACCAGGAGCTCCCTTACGCCTCGCATGTGGAGACGGAAAAGTGGGAAGAGCGCAAGGATGGCTCTGTTCGCATCGAACAGGTGATCTATGTTGAGCGCGAAAGCCAGAAGAAGATTGCGCTCGGCAAGGGCGGTGAGGCGATCAAATCGATCTCGACCGCATCGCGCAAGGAGCTCTCCGCGATCCTGGAGCAGCCCGTGCATCTCTTCCTCTTCGTCAAGGTGCGCGAGAACTGGGGAGACGACCCCGAGCGCTTCCGGGAGATGGGGCTAGACTTCCCGCGTTAATGGAACTTTGCTTCGCCGAGTGCTTTATATTGCAACAGCTTATCAGGCGTGCCGCCTGAGCTGATGCAACTCAGGGGAGCACTCCATGGCGAAGGCCGTGACGATGCATGGGCAACGAACGCCATGTCAACAATGTCCGTTGAGGGCTCTCCCGCATTTTCGCGAATTCGAGCGCGATGAGCTGAATTTCATCAGCAATTTCAAGAAGGGCGAGCTTCTCGTCGACGCGGGCGCCACGATTTTCCTCGAAGGGGCGCATAGCGCCCACCTCTTCACGATCCTGTCCGGCTGGGGTTTCCGTTACAAGACGCTCGAGGACGGCCGCCGGCAGATTCTCAACTATGTCATGCCTGGCGATCTCGTTGGATTGCAGGGCTCGATCATGGGGGAGATGCAGCACTCGACCGAAGCGCTGTCGCCGATATCGCTCTGCGTATTCGAGCGCTCGGAATTGATGACGCTTTACAATTCCCATCCCCCGCTTGCCTTCGATCTGACCTGGATCGCGGCCCAGGAAGAGCGAATACTGGATGAGCATCTGCTGAGCATTGGGCGCCGGTCGGCAATCGAGCGAGCAGCCTATCTGATCGCCTACCTGTATCAGCGCGCCAGCGCCCTTCGGCTGTTCAATGGCAGCAAAGTCATTCCGATCACTCAGCAGCATGTGGCCGACACACTTGGCCTTTCCGTTGTCCATACCAATAAGACATTGAAAAAACTGGCCGAACGCGGGCTGATCCTCTGGCAGGAGCGCGGCTGCAACGTTCTGGACGAGAAAAAGCTCGCCGAGGTCGCCGGTTGGGACGGGCTTGATTCGGGCAAGCGACCCTTCATTTGAAGGCAATTCATATCGCCGGCGACATGTCTTTTTTAAATGTCGGCAGCAACTGTATCAGCATAGATTACTATCACCGTCACTTTTCGACCAGTTTCACCTTTTACTAACCCCGGCGGCAGAAGCGATTGGAGCATGTTGACGAGCCCATAGTACCGCATTGCAAAAAGTGCGAAGCGGTTGAGAGGCGAGGTCATGTTACAAGAAACTGAGCCGGCACGGATGGGGAAAACCATCCATTCAATACGGGCCGATGATTGGCGCCGGAGGGATAGATGTGGAATTTTTTACGGGGAGCGCCGCTTGGCGCGCACATGCAGGGATGGCGCTGATATGACATTTCAGCGCGTCCTTATTCTCGAAGACAATCTCATTATTGCGATGGAGGCGGAGGAAATACTGCGTCTTGTCGGGATCGAACAGGTGGAGATTGCCTCGAATCTGGAACAGGCGGTCAACGCCATTCATTCTGACACTTATGATTTTGCGATGCTGGACGTCAATCTCGGGGAGTCGACAAGCTTTGGCTTTGCCCGGCTGCTGGCCGAGCGCGGCATCGCCTTCGGTTTCGTCAGCGGCTATTCCGATACGCTCGATTTCCCGCCGGACCTGCGGCATGTGCCGCTTTTGAACAAGCCTTTCGATGAGCAGTCCATGCGCCTCTTTGTCGAAACGCTGGCAGCGATCGGCAGATCTTCCGCCATGTGACAGCCGCAGCCATTTGTCCTAAACTCGAATCGCGACATTCTTTTGGGGCAGATCGGCCGATGCAGTGGCAAGACCACGCAATCATCTTGGGCGTCAAGCGTCTTGGCGAGACCAGTGTCATCGCCGAGGTGATGACGCGCGCCCGCGGCCGGCATATGGGCCTGGTGCGAGGGGGCCGGTCTCGTACCATGCAGCCGGTGCTGCAGGCCGGCAATCTGGTCGAAGTGACCTGGCGGGCAAGGCTGCACGAGCATCTCGGCGAATTTCGTATGGAGCCGGTCGCATTGAGAGCGGCGCGGCTGATGGAAACAGCGACCGCCGTCTACGGCGTGCAGGCGATGGGCGCACTGCTGCGACTGCTGCCGGAGCGGGATCCGCACCCGCACCTCTACGATGCGCTCGATGTCATCCTCGAAAACCTGGAGAATCCCGCCGATGCCGGCGAGCTTTTCGTGCGTTTCGAGCTCGCGGTGCTGAACGATCTCGGCTTCGGTCTCGATCTGACCGAATGCGCGGCGACCGGCATACGCGAAGACCTGGCGTTCGTTTCGCCAAAGACTGGGCGGGCTGTCTGTCGTGCGGCCGGTCTGCCATGGGCAGACAAGATGCTAGCCTTGCCGCCGTTTCTCACGGTCGGAGCCGTCGTCGCCGCGGATAGCGAAAGTCTGGCCGCCGCTTTCCGCCTGACGGGTTTCTTCCTGCATCGCCATGTCTATGAGCCGCGCGGCATACAGATCGCCGCAGCGCGCGAGGGTTTCATTCAGGCGGCGCTGAAGGCGGTCAATTCTGCTGCGCTGGACAATGCGGCAGCCTCACCAGCCCTCATCGCAGAGCGCTGAAACGCTGAACTGCGCTATAGCCGCTTGAGAGCCCAGCCCTCCGGCCGTTCCTCGATGACCGTCACCGCATCGCCGATCTTGACCGAGCCTTCGTCGCGCGGCACGACGTTCCAGCCGAACAGGGGACCGGGAACGCGGCGATCGGCGGACATGCGGATGCGACCCATGGCGGGCATCGGGTTCGGCACGTCGCGGGAGCCGGTCTTCTGATCCTGCGTCGTCATGATGCAGCGGGCGCAGGGCTTGACCAGATCGAGGCGGATGCCGCCGATCTCGATCGTCGCCCAGCGGTCTTCCGGCCATTCCTCGTCGCAATCGATGACGATGTTCGGACGGAAGCGCTCCATGCCAACAGCGCCTTCGCCATGGGCAGCAAGATTGGCGTTGAGCGCCTTCAGCGAGCCGGTTGTGGTGACGAGGATCTGGTATCCATCCGAGAAGGTGACCGGCGCGTCATCGCCCGCCCATTCCGGGCTGGCGGCGCGCTTGGCGAGCTTGTCGAAGAACACCATCTTCACGTCGCGCTTCAGCCAGTCGGACAGGGCCTTGTTGGTTTCCTCATCGGCAACCGATGCGCTGACGGCTGATTTCCAGACAACGACGTCCATGCGATTGTCGGGGTGCGGCGGCGGCACGATGATGTCGGGCTTGCCCTCCATCTTCAGGCGCAGGTTTGAGGGGCCGGGCTGGATATCGATCTGCGCAAGCGCCTGCAACTCGCGCTGGGTAATGAAATGGCCGGAGGGATCGACCAGCATGGCACGGCGATCACCGGTCAGCCCGAAGGCGTCGATGGCGGCCGATGGAATGGCGATGCCACGCGCGCTCTTGAGCGGATAAATAAAGAGATCGCTGACCCGCATGGTGTCGCCCTCAGATTTCGTCGATGAACATTGCCAGCACCGTCTTCAGCCTCTCGTGCCGCGCGCCCGCAAATCTGCGGCCGGTCTCGGTCTGGAAGCCATCCGCCAGTTTGAACAGCTTTGTCTCGAAATGGTCAATGGCGAAGCGCTTGTCGTCGAGTGGTCTCTCCGTTGCGAGCGGGTCGAACGGGTCGTAGAGGCCGGAACCGAGGCGGCCTGCGATATAGAAGCAGCGCGCCGCGCCGACCATGCCGATCGCGTCCAGCCGGTCGGCATCCTGCAAGATCTTCGCCTCGAGCGCTTCCGGCGGAAGATTGGCGGAAAAGCTGTGCGTGGTGATCGCATGCGCCGTGGCCGCAATGTCGGCATCCGTCCATCCGAGCTGCCGCAGGATGCCCGAGGCCTTCTCGGCCGCCAGCCGCGACGCCTGCGCCCGATGGGGCGAATTCTTCTCGACCGCAACGCAGTCATGCAGCAACACGGCCGCGGCGAGGATACGCGCATTGCCGCCATCCTCGGCCTGAATGGCCATGGCATTCCTGAAGACGCGCAGGATATGGGCAATATCGTGCGAACCGTCATCGCCATCGGCGGCATGCGGGATAAGATCCGCCGCCAGCGTTTCGAAGGGGGCAAAGGCCCGCGCCATCCTGTTGGTGTCCATTATCGCACTCGCTCCGGAATGATCTGTCGGCAGGTTCCCTCGTCCTACCGGGCCAAGGGATTCGCCGCAATCACCCTGTCGTCTTCTTGCGTGTCAGGATCTTCTGGTAGAACAGGCCGATGCCGATCAGCACAGCGCCGAGGCCGATGAAGGACAGGGCGCGCAGGAAGCCCTCGAGGTTCGCCATGTCGATCAGGAAAGCCTTGACGACGGCAATGAAGACCAGCGCCGCCGAGGCGATGCGCAGGCTCCGTGCCTCGAAACGAGCGCCGAGCCCGAGGAGGGCGATGCCGATCAGCAGCCAGACGACGGAATAGGAATAGAGTTCGCCCTGGATGAAGCCGTTCCAGAAGGGAATATATTCCCCCTGCCAGAGCCGGCGCACCGATAGTGTCGCCCAGGCAAAAGCCATGACCGCCCCGGCAACGGCCAGCATGCTCACATAGGGCAGGGGCCGCCGGCTTCGCGCATAGAGCGCCAGTCCGCCATAGGCAGCGGCGGGCATGAGATAGCCTAGTAGCAACAGATTGAACAACGGAATGCGGCCGGTGCTTTCGCCTGTGATGAACGGGTTCAGTCCCAGCAGATGCAATGTCAGGATCAGGATGACGGAGAGGGTGCCGAGAGCCATGCTGCCATAGCGGAAGACAGGGCTCGCGGCGCTGAGGTCGAGGGCCATCAACGTTGCGGAAGCGCCGATCGCCAGCAGCGTGTAGATCGATTGCTCTCCGAGCGTCGGCGCGGCGTCGTTGAGGACACCGCCATTCATGGCGTGGCGCACCAGGATGGCGATCGTCAGCAGCACCAGGAAGGAGGCCAATGCCTGAAGCGCGTTACGCAGCCGGACACTTGCAGAGCGACGGACCGTGAAGGCCGCCCATGCGGCGAGTGCGGCGGGAATGCCGTAGCCCGCAAGCAGCATGTTGAAGACCGGTGTCGTGCCGAGCTCCGACGGGTCGACAATGGTCGGCTGCCAGGCGATGCGCGCCATGGTGATGACCAATGCGGCGACCATGGTCCAGGGAAGGACTGGCCAGTCGCGCATGCGCCCCGCCAGCAGGTAGGCGATGCCGAGGACCGGCAGCAGGATGGTGGGCGCGGCGTGATGCGCAAACATGTGCAAGGCAAAGACCATGGCGCCGAAGGAGCCGGCAGCGAGTATGTTGGTCGGCAGGTCCAGCCCTTCGCCCGAGCGGCGATATTGCCATTCCGCGAGCGCCATCAGGGTGATGCCTAGCCCGATGCCGTAGAGGCCGTGCAGCCAGTCGAGCGTCCAATTGCCGAAGTTGACGAAGGTGATCGTGGCGATCGCCAGCGGCGCGGCGGCCATGATCAGGCTCCAAAGCGCGGCAAAGGGCTTCTCGCCCTCTGCGAACCGTCTGAGAAAGAAGGCGCCGATCAGCACCAAGATGGCCCCGAGGCCGAGCGCTTCGTAGAGCACCATGCTCTGCATGGTCACGATGCCGTCGGCGCTGTTGGGCTCGACACCGGCAATCCAGTTGGTCAGGACGCCGAGCGTGCCGACGACGGCGACGACGGCTGACAGGATCGCTGCCCAGCCCGCATGAGGGCGGCCGGCGCCGAAAGCCGCCACTGCCGCGACGATCGCCGCGAACATGAACGTGGCATCGACGATGGGATATCCATATTGGAGACTGTAGGTCAGCAGGCAGAGTGACACCGCAAGGGCGCCGATCGACGCCGTCAGTGTCATGCCGAGCGGTGGTCGGGCAAGGAACGCGCCCCAGCCAGCTGCGCTCGTGGGCTGCGATGGATCGGCCTCCGCGCCATCCCCCATCGCGGCAGTCTGGTAGCGCCCGGGCCAGATGAAGATGGTGCCGCCGATCATGGCCAGCATCGAAAGCGTAACCGGCGTGAAGTCCACAATCGCGCTATAGGCAATGTAGAGCAAAGGCCAAAGGCTGAGCAGCGCATTGGCAAAGGACGGAGCAATCAGCCAACGGCGCAGCCGCGACGCAAGCAGGGTCGCAAGCCAAGTCAGAGTGAGATAGCCGAAGAGGATCCAAGGCCGCGGCGCTGTCGATGCAATCAGGGCAGGGGTGACCATCGAGGCAAGCAGGCCGAGGCCGGCGAGCGCCTGTCCGTGCAGCAGCGACAGCGCAAGCGTCGCAAGCGAGATCAGGCCTAGAAGAATAAAGGCTGTGGCCGGCCCGATAAAGCCATAGATGCCATGGGCCGCGTAGGTCGATCCGAACAGCGCGACGACGCCGGCTGCCGTCAGCACGCCGGGGATCATGGCGTTCTGGAAAGCATTGCCCAGGACGGGCGCCGAGCGGCGGCGGATGACTTCGCCCGCCGCGACGAGGATCAAGCCGAAGATTGCCGCGAGCACCAGCCGGACGCCTGGGCTCAAAAGGCCGCTCTCGATCGAATACTTGACCATGAAGATGCCGCCGAGCGCGAGAGCGATGCCGCCGACCCAGACGGCCCAGCGCGCGCCGATTGTGCTTTCCAGGCTCTCTCGCGGCTGCGACGCTTCCCGCGCCGTGACATCCGGACCACCATCCGTGAGCGTGCCATCCGTGAGTGTGTCGGGGGTATTGCGCGCGGCGATGGCTGGCTCTTCGATGCCGGCCACGGCAGGTTCTTCGATTGCCGCTTCGGTGGGTGGCTCTTGGATGGCTGCTGCGGGTCCCGCGGCGGCGTCGATCGCCGGCTCCGTCACGCGGGCTGATTCGGCCGCGTCGGCCGTCAGCACCCTGCCAGCGAGCGCATTTTGCAGCTCCTGGACGCTCATTTCAAGCCGCTTTATCCTTAGATTGTATCCTCGCAGTATGAAAATACCGGCGATCAGGACGACGAGCGGCAATAGTTCCATCATGTCCTCTCCCTGGGCAATCCGCCGCACAATATACCAAACGGCCCGAACGGTAAGGGCAGATAGTCAAATTTGCTTATGATTCCAGTGGATTATGCCCATAGCCGCGACAAAGCCGTGCGGGAGCAATATTAGACAATTCAGATTTACTACTTGAAAACTATGGTTAATACTCATTAACAATTTGTCTTTACGCGCCGAGCAAAGCAGCTTATCAAGGCTACATAGTTCAACTCTGAATGTATTGCGTACAAACGACGTCGCATGAGGCGGCTCCTACCCTAGGAGGTTTGTATGTCCCATGTTTCTTCCGTATCCAACAGTTCATATCCGTATCGCGGCACGCTCGCGCGCCTCGATGCCAATGGTGACGGTGTCCTCAGCAGTGAGGAGCGCCAAGCCGGCGAGCGCCCAGGCATTCTCGAGGCCGATACTGAAAGCTCCGCGAGCGCATTGGGCGGCCTTATCGCCAAGCTGATGCAATTGCCGAGCGCCGATGCGGCATCCACGGCCAAGTTGCCGCAATCCAATACTGCGTCCGGCACAGACCTTCTGTCGCCGATGGATGCCTACAACAGCACCTATGGCCAGTATGACGTCGGCGGTATAGCGGCCTGATAGATTTCCGTTGCAGCGTTTTGGTGGCCAGCCGGGTATGCCGGCGGGCCGCCTTATCTATTTGATGTAGCCGCATTTCCCCTCCTCGGAACACTCGTCTCCGCCAAGCGTTAGATGGTGACAGGCAAGGGAGAACTGTTCCATGAAACGGATGATGATCGCTGCAATTCTCACTCTCGCCGCGGCCTTGCCGGCCGCAGCGCAGGGCCAGGGAACGGCGACGGCTGATTTTGTCGGTCTCGATGGCAAGCAGGCGGGGCGAGCAACGCTGACCGAAGGCAAGGCTGGCGTGTTGATCGAGATGGAAGTGTCCGGCCTGCCGGCCAATCGCTGGGTGGCTTTCCACATTCATGAAAGCAGCCGCTGCGAGCACACGCACGGATTCGAGTCCGCCGGCGGCCATTTCAATCCCACGAAGGCCGAGCATGGTTTCCTTGCCGCCAAAGGACCGCATGCGGGCGATATGCCCAACCAATATGTCGATCAGGACGGCAAGCTGCGCGCCCAGGTATTCAATGGCATGGTGTCATTAAACGGCAAGAACGGCATTCGCGGCCGGACGCTGATGATCCATGCCGACTCGGATGATTACCGCAGTCAGCCCGTTGGCGGCGCCGGCAAGCGCCTGGCCTGTGCTGTTATCCAATAACTGAGGCGGCAAGGGTGATTCGGGTCCTTATTGTCGCCGGTGCGTAGCAGGGGTTGTCTTCGCCGCGCTGAGGCCCATCGGCGATATGATTCGATAGCTGTCAATTGGGGTTAATGGTGTATTAACACCTATCTTTAATTCCGCGACCAAATCGACCTATTCTATCCGCAGATGAATAAGTGTGCCGGGGGGTAACCGAACACGCCGATGGCGTTTGCTTTAGGAGATTTGGATGAGTGGAGTTTCTTCAGTTGGAAGCAGCATGACGGCTGCCTCGTACAGTCCCCTTGATAAGAACCAGGACGGCATTGTGGATGCGCAGGAATTGCAGGAGGCGGCGCAATCCGGTCTCCTGTCGGCAAGCGTCCTCAACGACGAGGACAACGGCAGCAGCAGCGATCCGAGCGCGACTGATGTTTTCTCCGGCAATCTGGCATCCATGCTGCTGCAGATGCAGCAGACCGGCGCCAGCCAATCGGGCACGGATTCGTCCACCGCCGGCTCATCCGACCAATCGCCCATGGACCAGCTGTTTGCCAGCCTCGACACCAATAAGGATGGCAAGGTTTCGGCGGACGAGTTCGTTGCCGGGCGACCGAAGGATATGAGCGAAAGCGACGCCCAAAACCTTTTCAAAAGCATTGATACGCAAGGCTCTGGCGCGCTGTCGAAGGATCAGTTCGCCGAAGGCCTCGATGTCCTCAAGCCCTCGGACGCTTCTGCCGCCGACATGCTATCCCTGGAACCGACGTCCAGCGGCAGCAGCAGCGCAACGAGTTTGGCCACGACAGCCAAAAATAACGCGCTGGACGACTTCCTCGCCGAAATGCAATCGTCGATGAATATCTATCAGAATACCTACGGCCAGTATGATCTTGACCAGACGGGCAGCGCTGCGGCCTGATCCATCGGGGACGGATTGTTGCGATACGGACGGAGGCTGCGCAAGCGCAGTCTCCGTTTTTTCATGGGATGTCGCTGTGCACAGCCAATGGCAGGGCGAAAGGTGCGTTGCCATCAGCATCCGCGCCGCGTCCGATCTCCTTGACCGCTGCGACCAGCCGGCCCTTGCGCCCGAGCATGTCGTCGCCGATCGCGATCAACCGAGCATTTGGTGTCGCATAAAGGGAGGCCGAGCGCAGACGGCGGACGAGCGCCAGATCGTCTTCCTCCGGATGAACGGCAAGGGCGGCGATCAGCGCCGCGGCCGGCGAACGCGATACACCCATCCAGCAATGGATCAGCAAGGGCGCCGCGCGATCCCATTCCGCTGCAAAATCGATGATGGCGCGAACATGCGCCTCCTGCGGGGCGATGAGATCGCCGGTGCCGGCGAAGCTGATATCGTTCATGTTGAGCAGCAGATGACGTTCCGCCTTGATGACGGCCGGGCGATGAAAGGCCTGCTCCTTGGCCATCAGGCTGATCATCTCGCGCGCGCCATGGCGAACGGCCATTTCGGCGATGCGTGCCAGCGGCGATACGACGATCGTCGTCACGCTCCGATCCTCACGGCGGCGCGTTCGGCCTCGATCGCCTCGAAGCGCCTCAGGAACAGCCGCTGCGCCTCGATTGCCGGCATGGGTTCGATCGGCAGCATCTCGCGGGTGATGTCGCGGGGTTGGCCGAAGAACTTGCGCGCCTCCTCCGGCGTAAAGCCGGCAAGCAGTGTCGCCTCGAAATAGGCCGAGACCGTATCGGCCTTCTTGATCTTGTCCTTCAGCTGCGGTGCGCAATGTGGGGGCAGGGCAAAACGCCGATAGATCGCCGCTTCGAGCCGTTTCTCCACCGCCTTGTAGTCGCCGCCGACCACGGACTTGAACGGCGAGATCATATCGCCGATGACATATTCCGGTGCGTCATGCAGCAGCGCCGCCAGCAATTCGTCCGGCGTTGCCGGGTTGAGATGGCGAAAGATGGCTTCGACGACGAGGCTGTGCTGCGCCACCGAAAAGGCATGATCGCCATAGGTCTGGCCGTTCCAGCGCGCAACGCGGGCAAGCCCATGGGCGATATCGCTGATCTCGACGTCGAGCGGCGACGGATCGAGGAGGTCGAGCCTCCGCCCCGATAGCATGCGCTGCCAGGCGCGCGCAGTCTTGGCCGATGTCATGCCGAAGCCTCGTCGGCCTGGGAAGGGAAGGAGAGGCCGGACCAAACAGGCAGCGATACCGAGACGTCGGTATCATCGGCCCGGATGGGTGTTCCTGCTGCAATCGCCTCGCCCGCGCGGTCGATGCGGACAATGGCAAGGCCCTTGCTGCCTACGGTCGAACCGAGCGTGCCCACAGGCTTGCCGCCGACGGTGAGTTCCGTGCCGGAGGCGGGCAGGTCGGCATTGCCGCTCACGATGACGACGCGCCTGCGCGCCGTGCCGCGATGCTGCATGCGGGAAACCACCTCCTGGCCGACATAGCAGCCCTTGCGGAAGCCCAGGCCGCCGTTGAGATCCAGCAGCACATCGTGCGGAAACGCGTCCTGCAATGCGAAATCGCGGCCGGAAACCGCGACGCCATTGGCGATCCGCAGCGCGTCATAGAGCGTCTCGGCATCGTCCCCATGTTGGCCTGATGTGCGCGTTAGCGTGATGCCTGCCTTGGAGAAGCGGCTATCCCTGGGGCCGTCGGTTGTCTCGTCAGCCCAAGCGACCGTGACACCTTCAGTATCTTCGACGCCGAAATCGACCTTGGCTCGCAGCCGGTACATGGTGAGCCGCTTCAGCAGGCCGTCGCGCTGTGCCGTGTCTGTTTCGAGCAGAAAGCCGGAGCCATCTCGCCAGATCATGAAGTCGAACAGGATCTTGCCCTGCGGCGTCAGCAGCGCTCCGGGTCGCGCTTCGTCCGCGCCAAGCGAGACGAGATCGGTGGTGATGAGATTGTGCAGGAACGGTTCCGCCTCGGCGCCGGCGACGCGGATGAAGGAACGGTCTCTCAGGAATACGGCTGGCATGGTGGATCCGCTGGTTTGGCCTATGACCCAGAGGTAGGGCCTTCGACCGGGAACCGCAAGTTCCCCGACCGGATCATTCGCCCGACGTGAAAAATTTCCACTTGCCGTCCGGCGTGATGCCGACGCGGTAGAAATTGTAGCCGCCGAATTCCAGCATATCGGCGTAGTCGCCTGCCGTGACGATACGCATCAGGTCGACCTTCTCCGGCGTGGAGAGCGTCTTGATATCTTTCTGCGCGAAATAGGGCCAGACATAGATTTCGTCCGGAGTTCCCTGGCCGATATGGGCAAAGCCGGTCGACATGATGTCGAGGAGGATGGATAGGATCTCGATACCGTCGGGATCGCCCGAAAGGTCGTGCAGGGTCTTGATCGGATCTTCGCCGGGGTCGTCGGCGGTGACCTGGGTCTGCTTGAGACCGCCGCCGATATTCATCAGTGGGCGCAGGCGCTCGAGATCGCCTGAGGCCGCCGCCTCCACGATCGCCTCACGGAGCTTTCGCACCGGTTCTGGCGCCTTGTTGATGTCGTAGAGGAACTCGACCGACTTGTTCGCGTTCGCTGCGTCGCCATTGCTCTGGTCGGCTTGCTTGTTGATCAGCGGATCCGGCGTCGGCAGTGTGGTGGACGGCGCTTCCAGTGCTTGCTCGACAGGTTTCTGGTTCTTCTGCTGAGCGGAAGTGCCTGGAGCGTTCGGCTGGGAAGCCGGTGGATTGAGCTGCGAGAAGGCTAGTGCCGGCAACGGCAAGGCAACGGAACCGGCAATCATCGTTACGGCTGCAAGCGAGGCAATGGAACGGCGACACTCATTGCCCGGAAACATATGCATAAACAATCTCTGGTTACTATTGCAGGGTACGATTCGGAGAGAATTCCCCAGCGAGCATGCGTTCCCGAAGCGATTCGAGCAAGGCTTCCGCGCCCTGCTCACCCTGTATGCGGATAGTCTCGCGAATGGCATGCGCAATGGCAGCGTCGGCGATGATCTCGGGCTCGATACCATCAGCCATGCCGTCAGCCCAAGCCTCGTTCTGGTATTCCAGCGCTGCCTGCATTTTTTCATGGACGATCATGTCGTCGATTTCGTTCAGGCTGGTTTCCATTGATTCTTTCCTCGAGACGTTCATGTCCTTACCACTTGCTTAACAACTTTATCAGCCTTTTCCTAAAACGACACGGCTGGGTGCGAAAAGGGGTTAATAAATCGTTAATTTCCAAAGCGAGCGGTGATTTCTGTTGCCAGTGTTGCACCTTCGTTACGGTATTGCTCCTCGGCAACGAGGGCCTGCTGCGTGCAATTCGTGTAAACCGATGCAAAGGATCGATACCCACGGTTGAACGCGGCGGTCAATTTTTCCTTCCGTTTCGGCTCGCCCTTGGTTTCGGTGTCGAGCAGCTGCTGCATATCTCCCCGCCATCCGTCTGCCGATGCTGCGCAAAGATTGCGCAGATAATCGACCGAGCCGAGGATTTCGGCGAGCCGGGACAGTTGCTCGTCGTAGGGTGCTGGTCGTTCGGCACCCCCGCTGTCGGGCGTCTGTGCCGGCGCGTTCGCTGCGGGCTGCGCCGCGGCCGGAAACGCGGCGGCAAGCGCAAAGCAGATCAGAAGCGGCCGGCCAAAACGGTTGTGATTCATGTATCCAGTTGAGCGGACAAGCATGACGTGAACAAGGCATAAGGGGTGCTTTCCACCCCGTTTTTGCTTCGCATCGTTAATTTGGCGGCGGGGGCTGCGTTCTGGTCGCCGCAATCCTTTCCACGCATTCGAGCACGCTGGCCGGAACCGGCAGGGCGCGGATCTCCTCCATCGAGTACCAGCCGATGGCGGCGGCATCGTCGGCCGCCTCTGCTATCGCGTCCTTGTCGGCATCGACGAGGAAGACCGACAGCAGGAAATGGCTCGTCAGCGTTCCGTCCGCCGAATGGGAGCGCAGATCATAGGTTTCGAACAGGCGGGGGTTGCGCGCCGTTATGCCTGTCTCTTCCTTGAACTCGCGGAGCGCCGCATCCGCCGGCGTTTCGCCGTCTTCGGCCCTGCCGCCCGGAAAAGCATACATGTCGGCAGATGGCGGATTGCTGCGCAGGACAAGCAGGAATCGGCCGTCGCGTTCGAGGATGGCGGAGGAGGCGGGCCGGGGAAAGGAAGTCATGGGATCGTTTCATATTCGCATGATGAGACGTCTACACCTCTACAGGAATCGAGCCTTGCTGTCCTCCGGGAAAGCCCTTTAATTCGCTGCCGATAGGGACGGCGATTCGTATGCGCCGAATGTGCGGGCGACCATGGCGATGATCTACGGACTGTATGCTCTCGCGGCCTTGGCCGAAATTGCCGGCTGCTTCGCCTTCTGGGCATGGCTCCGGCTGGCAAAGCCGATCTGGTGGCTTGCGCCGGGTCTTGTGTCGCTGGCACTCTTTGCATGGCTGCTGGCATTGGTGCCGAGCGAAGCCGCCGGGCGTACCTTCGCCGCCTATGGCGGCGTCTATATCGTTGCTTCCATCCTGTGGCTCTGGCTGGCGGAGGGGCGGCTGCCGGACCGCTGGGATATCTCCGGCGCTGCCATCTGCCTTGCCGGTGCAGCGATCATTCTCTTCGGTCCACGCGGCTGACCTTCTGCTTGACCCGGCTCTTTCCGGATGCAAAACAAGCTCCATGTGCGGACGCTTTGCCTTGACATCGACGGCAGACTACGTGGGCGAGGCGCTGGGCGTCTTGCTGCGCGAAGACTTTCCCGCGCGTTACAATATCGCCCCGACACAGCCGATCCTCGTCGTCATATCCGGTGAAAGGCAGCAACCGGGCAGCAACCTGCCGGATCGTCGCGCCCTCTTGGTGCGCTGGGGCTTCATGCCCGGCTGGGTGAAAGATCCGAAGGAATTTCCGCTTCTGATCAATGCGCGCGCCGAAACGGCGATCGGCAAGGCATCCTTCCGCGCCGCCATGCGCCACCGCCGGATCCTTGTTCCCGCTTCAGGCTTTTATGAATGGCATCGCCCGTCCAAGGAAAGCGGTGAGAAACCGCAAGCCTATTGGATACGGCCACGCGGGGGCGGCGTCATCGCCTTTGCCGGGCTGATGGAAACCTGGTCGTCGGCCGACGGCTCGGAGGTGGATACCGGTGCCATTCTGACGACCGCGGCAAACAGCGCCATGCGCCCGATCCACGATCGCATGCCCGTCGTCATCAAGCCGGAGGATTTTGCCCGCTGGCTCGATTGCAAGACGCAGGAGCCGCGAGATGTCGTCGATCTGATGACACCGGTTCAGGAGGATTTTTTCGAAGCTATTCCGGTTTCGGATCGGGTCAACAAGGTCGCCAACATGGGGCCGGACTTGCAAACGCCGGTAACGGTCGAGCCCGTCAAAAAGTCGCCGAAGAAAACGGATCCCGAGGATGGCCAGCTAAGCCTTCTTTGATCGGCCGCCATTCGGCGACCGGCGTCGGGATATATCGCCGGGCCATGGCTGTTTGGCAGCCGGCCGGCGATGATCGGCCTTAGGCGATTTTCTTCTTGAGAGGCTTGGTCTTCAGCATCAGATGGGCCGCAAGAACGGCTTTCAGGCCGAGCGGCCGATAAAGCTTGCTGGGATCGATCTTTGCCTGCGGTTGTGCCGCTTCGTCTATCTTCTGCGTCATGATTAACTCCTCACCAATGCTCCCCCGGAGCATTTTCCGATTCACTGCCGTGCATCGCTGTCTCGTCGCAAATCATGACAAATCGAAGGCGTTTGCCAATCAGGTTTTGTAAACAATGACCACATTTCGAGAGATTAGCATCGAATCTTCGTGTGAAATCCATCCTGATGAGATGCTAATATTCCGTTAAAAGGCCCGGCTGCACGAACCCCCAATACAGCCCGGTGGCCATCCTGGCTCTCTTGATTGCTAAGGGGAGCTTACAAGCTTGCGGTTGCACACGATGGCGTCACGGGAGCGCCGACCTCAGGGTGCTTCGCGTGCCGGCTAGATATGCCGGCCGATATCGTCGTTGGAATCGTCGACGTCGGGGTCGCCCGGTCCGTTGATGGTATAGGTGCCGTATTTCTTTGCCCAGGAGCGCGCACCGAGCGGCAGGGACAGCAGGTAGACGATGACGGTCACGACCATGACATGCCATGTATAGCTCATCAGCAGCGCCACATAGACGACAAGGGCGAGCATGATCGGCAATACGAGATCGCGCCGGATGCGGCTGCCTTCCGTCTTGCCGGACCAGACGGGCAGGCGGCTGACCAGCAGAAAGCCGATGAGCACGGTGTAGGCGGCGCCCCAATAGGCGAAAGTCCTGTCCGGCGTCAGCCCGAGGAAGCCGAGATAGACCGGCAGCAGCACCAGCATGGCGCCGGCAGGCGCGGGCACGCCGACGAAATATTCCGATTGCCAGGACGCCTTGTGTTCGCGCTCGGTCATGACGTTGAAGCGAGCGAGCCGCAAGGCGGCGGCGATGGCGTAGATCAAGGCGGCGATCCAGCCGAGCGAGTGCGCCTGATCGAGCAGAAAGACATAGACGACGAGCGCCGGCGCGACACCGAAATTGACGATATCGGCCAGCGAATCCATCTGTGCGCCGAATTTCGAAGTGGCCTTCATCAGCCGCGCCACACGCCCGTCCACGCCGTCGAGGAAAGCCGCGACCAGCACGGCGACCACGGCAAGCTCGTAGCGATTTTCAAAAGCGAGGCGGATACCTGTCAGTCCCGCGCAGATCGCCAGCACGGTGATCATGTTCGGCACGATCAGCCGCAGCGGGATCTCCCGCAGGCGCGGCCCACGCGCTTCGTCATTGGGTCCATGCGGCTCGAAAGGCGGAAAAGGCGTCTTCATCTCGTTCGTTTCTCTGGGGCTCAGCTGCGACGGCTAACGGTCGGGCCCTTCGGCGAGCCGAATTCGGCAATCACGGTTTCGCCGGCGATGGCCCTCTGGCCGACGGCAACGCGCGACGAAGCACCCTCGGGCAGGAAGACGTCGAGACGCGAGCCGAAGCGGATCAGGCCGATGCGCTCGCCGGCGTCCAGCGGCTCGTTCGGGTTCACGAAGCAAAGGATGCGCCGAGCGACGAGGCCGGCGATCTGCACCACGCCGATCTCGCCGTGCTTCGTTTCGATGACGAGGCCGTTGCGCTCGTTCTGCTCGCTGGCCTTGTCCAGTTCCGCATTGAGGAAGCTGCCCTGGCGATAGGCGATGTTGGTGATGCGGCCGCGCATCGGCGAGCGGTTCACATGGCAATCGAAGACGTTCATGAAGATCGAGACGCGCAGCATCGGCTCGGTGCCGAGATTGAGCTCAGCCGGCGGCGTGACCATCTGCACGCCGGAAACCTTGCCGTCGGCCGGCGATACGGCGAGGTCGTCGTCCTGCGGCGTCATCCGCTCGGGATCACGGAAGAAATAGGCGCACCAGAGCGTCAGGATCAGGCCGATCCAGAAGAGCGGCTTGAAGATCCAGCCGAGCACCAGCGACGCGACGAAGAAACCTGCAACGAAGGGATAGCCTTCCTTATGCACCGGAACGATGACGTTGCGCACGCTGTTCAACAAGCTCATCTACGGCCTACTCCGTTAAGGGCACCCTCGCGAAAACCGAACCCCGGTTGCCGAACGAGACGATGCCGGTCAAAAGATGAGAACAAGATAAGCGGTCTTGCTCTGATTACCAGTCGACGGTGACTACAGGCAAACGCCGTCATGAGCAATGCTCTCGCACGCTCGCCCCCAGCGCAATCCCGTTCTCTTCTGCGGCATCCGCTTACCTGGCGTTTTCCAGATCCGCCCTCGCAAAGACAGGAAGGACGGAAAGTTGCGGAAGACCCTGGATTGCCGGCGCGCCGTCCCCACGCCAGATGGCGCAGACGACGGCAAGGATGTATGCCTGCTCGCCAAGCGCCAGGTGATAGGCGTCTTTCACTGCGCCGCCGGTCGTAATCACATCCTCGATGAAAGTGACGCGGCGACCCGAAACATCCTGTCCCTCGATTGCCCGGCATGTCCCATAGGTCTTCGCTTCCTTGCGAACAAACGCTGCGGGGAGGCCGGTCTCAAGCGAGATTGCTGTTACAAGCGGGATGCCGCCCAGTTCCAGGCCTGCCAGAATCGCGGTTTCGGCCGGGATTAGCTCAGCCATGGCGCGGGCCAGCGGCTTTAGAAGCGAAGGCGTGCCTTCGAAGCGATATTTGTCGAAATATCGGCTGGAGATCTGACCCGAACGGAGTTTGAATTCACCCTGCAAGGTTGCCACTTCGGCAATGCGCCGCGCGAGCTCGTCTTTCGTATAAGTCACCCCATCCACCATAATCAAACCTCCCATGTCGCAAAGCTTCTCGCGTATACGCGCGAAATCATCCGACCGTAAACCGCATAATTTTAGCGGTCGTGGCGCGAAGTGCTGTTGGCGGGAAGGGGCGAGTGTCTGCCAGGCTCGGTATGCGCAAAAGGCAAGCCGCCGGAGACGATCCGGCGGCTTGTGGATGCGAATGCTGTCGTGGAGTAGGGATCAGAGGCCGAGAGCGGCGCGTAGTTCCGCCTTGGCGCCTTCGTATTCGCTCTTGTAGTCATCATGCGTCATGATGGTTTCGGCGATGACGGTGCCGGCGATGCGGCCGGCTTCGATGTCCGTTGCATAGTGAATGCCGCCGACGACGCGGTTATGGCCGTATTCCCAGGCGCGGGCCATGATGACGGGACGCTTCTCCGGCACCATGTTCGAGAGCACGATGCCCATCAGCGTGCCGAGCGTCGTGTGGCCGGACGGATAGGAGCCGGACTTCGAGAGCGGAACGATCGGCTTCACGAGATCGCTGTAGAGATGCGGCCGCGGGCGCTTCCAGACATCCTTTGCCGGATCGACGACGGCGCCTTCCGTCTCGACGATGCGATCGAAGAACGCGGAGAACTTCGGCAGGTTTTCCTTGGTGAACTTCGGGTTGTCGATGACATCGGAGAAGCGCCAGACATTCTCTTCCGCATCGGCCACGGCGCGTGCCGCCATTTCCGGTGTGCGGGTAACCTGGATGGTCAGGATTTCGCCCAGCTCGGCCTTCATCTGCGCCGAATCATTGGCAGGCGGCGGCGGCAGCAGATTGAGGAGATTGATCTCCTTGGCATCTGCGAACGGCTTGGCATCCTCGGCGAAAACCGGCGAGGAGATACCGACAACAAGCAACAGTGTTAAAGCTTTGGCAAAATTACGCATTTGGGGCTCCCTTTAAAATGAGACCCGTACCTAGCAAGCTGTCATCTCAACCTCGTGACAGTTGTCCGTGCGTAACCTCTCTGCACGATGTTTCTTGTGACGATCCAGCTGAGACGTGGTGATCCAGCGCCTCCACTCAGTTTGCCGGCGCCAGTCGGTTGACGACGCCCAGATCGTCGTTTTCGCGCACCTGCTTCAGATGCTCCTCTGCCTGCGTGGCCTCGCGTTGACGGCTCCACATGGAAGCATAGAGCCCATTCTGGGAGAGCAGGTCCGCATGCGTGCCGCGCTCGGCGATCACGCCGCTTTTCAGCACGATGATCTCGTCAGCACCGATCACGGTCGAAAGGCGATGGGCGATGACCAGCGTGGTGCGGTTCTTGGAAACGACATCGAGCGCCGCCTGGATCTCGCGCTCGGTCGTCGTGTCCAGCGCCGAGGTCGCCTCGTCGAGGATCAGAACCGGCGGTGCTTTCAGAACGGTACGGGCAATCGCGACGCGCTGCTTCTCTCCGCCTGATAGTTTGAGACCGCGCTCTCCGACCTTCGTTTCGAAGCCTTCGGGCAGATGGCGGATGAAATCGCCGATCTGGGCAATCTCCGTCGCCGCCGCCACCTCCGCGTCGCTGGCGCCCGGCCGGCCGTAGCGGATGTTGTAGGCGATGGTGTCGTTGAAGAGCACCGTATCCTGCGGCACCATGCCGATCACCTTGCGCAGGCTCTTCTGCGTCACCGTGCGCAGGTCCTGGCCATCGATGGTGATCGTGCCGCCCTGCACGTCGTAGAAGCGGTAGAGAAGGCGCGACAGGGTCGATTTTCCCGCGCCCGACGGACCGACCACGGCGACTGTCTTGCCGGCGGGCACATCGAAAGAAATGCCCTTGAGGATCGGCCGGGCAGCATCGTATGCGAAATGCACGTCCTTGAAGGAGATGGCGCCGTTGCCGATGACCAGGTCCTTTGCGTCGTCAGCGTCTGTCACCTCGGGCTTGACCTCCAGCAGGTCGAACATCTCCTCGATGTCAGTCAGTCCCTGGCGGATTTCGCGGTACACGAAACCGATGAAATTCAACGGCACGGAAAGCTGCAGCAGCATGGCATTGATGAAGACGAAGTCGCCGACGGTCTGATGCCCGTTGAGAACGGACCAGCCGGAGATCACCATCATGACCGTCGAGCCGAGGCCGAAGATCACGCCCTGGCCGAAGTTCAGCCAGCCGAGCGATGTCCAGACGCCGGTCGCGGCCTTTTCATACTTCGCCATCGACTGATCGAAACGCCTGGCCTCCATCTCCTCGTTGCCGAAATACTTGACCGTCTCGAAGTTCAGAAGCGAATCGATCGCCTTCGTATTGGCGTCGGTGTCGCTGTCGTTCATCGTGCGGCGGATGGAAATGCGCCAATCGCTCGCCTTGACGGTGAACCAGATATAGAGCCAGACCGTGACTGCCGTCACGGCGAGATAGGAAAAGCCGTAGCCGCGCCAGAAGATGATGGCGGTCATCAGGAATTCGATGAATGTCGGAAAGGTATTGAGGATGGTGAACCGGACGATGGTCTCGATGCCCTTGGTGCCGCGCTCGATGACGCGCGAAAGGCCGCCTGTCTTGCGCTCCAGATGGAAGCGCAGCGACAGCTCGTGTATGTGCACGAAGGTCCGGTAGGCGAGCTGGCGAACCGCATACTGGCCGACGCTTGCAAACATCGCGTCGCGAAGCTGGTTGAGGCCGAGCTGGATGAGGCGCGTAACGTTCGTGGCGATGATCAGGGCGATGGCGCCGACCATGAAGGCCGGCAGGATGCCCTGCATGTCGAGCTTGCCGTTCAAGGCGTCGACGGACCATTTGAAGAAATAGGGAACCAGCAGCAGGAAGAATTTCGAGACCAACAGGAAGACGGTCGCCCAGACGACGCGCATCTTCAGATCCATGCGGCCGGCCGGCCACATGTAGGGCCAGAGATTAACGATCGTATTCAATGGATTGCTGGAATCCGCCGATATGGTTTTCTTGCGGTCTGCCATGTCCGTCTCCGGCGAATAATCGAGGCAGCCGGACGTCGACGACCACTGGGGTAGCCCGGCTGGGATTGCCTTCGCATGCAAAAGCGCGGCCGTCACGCGAAGGCGATGAGGGTCGCGCGACGCTTATACTATTTTTATGCTGCGTAAAAGCATCGGCCAGGCGTTGAAGGCGCCTGGCCGATGCATGACGTTGTCGAGAGAGGTACGGGTAGCCTAGAGCGGCTAGGCGTTTCACGGAATCGCCTAGCCGCTCTAGGCTATTGTTTTTACGCAATTCCGGACGGAAAACCGCTACGCACTTTTCCTGGAATTGCTCTAGAGATGCCCACCCGAAAGCCGCTTGCGATGAAGCTCTTCGGCGTTGGGAAGCGCGTCCTTCGGAAGGCCGAAGACCTGTCCGGGAAGGATCCGGTCCGGATTGTTGATCTTGTCCTCGTTGGCCAGATAGATCGTCGTGTAGCGCACGCCGGCGCCATAGATGCGGCGTGATATCTGCCAGAGCGTATCGCCGCGACGGATGATGACGGCATTGGTATCCTGTGAGAGCGGAGCCTGCTCCAGTGTCTTCGGACCGCTCTCGTTGGACGAGACCTCCGCATTCGGCTGGGCGGGTGCTGCTTGTGCCGGAGCGGTGATGGCCGCGATCATCTGTTCGAGATTGGGTAGCGCATCGCCGACCGACTTCGGATCCTTCGGAAGAGCCTGCAATATGGTAAGCGCCTTGAGCGCGGCAGCCGAAGCGTCGGCAGCAATCTTCTTCAGGTCCGCGCTGGCGCCAATGGCCGGCCGGAATTCCGAAAGCGACTTAAGCGCGATCTCCGTGCCGGAGCGCGCCGCGGCAAGCTGTTCCGCATTCGGCTGCTTGCCGTCTGTAAACAGGCTCTTCAGCAGTGTGAAAGCCTTGCCGGCACCTTCTCTGAGCTTGGCAAGCTCGCCCTCGTCGAGCGGCACCATGGCCGCGGCCACCGACTGCGTCTGGGCGCCGGTCGCCGCCGGCGTCTGCGCGGCGACGGTCACCTGATTGCCTTCGGGGCGGGTGAAGTTGACGCTGGTGCGCACGACGACCTTGCCCGCGCCATCGAGCACGTCGACGCGAATCTTGTGGTCGCCGACAGTGAGCGGCATCACGCCGTCGACGACGAAATGCCCGTCGGCACCGGCGGCGATCTCTCCGATCAGCTTGTCGTCGGCATAGGCGCGCACCTTGGCGCGGGGCTTCGTGGTGCCGGCAACGAAGATATGGTCGTTTTCGATTTCCACGGCGTTGACCATGACATCCGGTTGCCCATCCGTCGCCGTGCCGGCGGCAGGGTTGGCGGATGCCACGGCGCTACCGTCCTGCTGCGGCTTGGCGTCCGATGGATTGCCCTGAGCATTGGCTGCCGGCGCATTCTGCCCGGCGGCAGTCACGCGGCCCTGCTTGGCCGAGGGAGCCGTGATGATGCGGCTGGCGGTGCCCGGCTTCGACACCATGGCGAGCAGCTGCGTCGAATCATCCTTCGGGACGGAAACGGTGGCCACTTCCTCGGAGTTGACGGGCTTGCCGTCTTTGCCGGTCGCGCGCAGCACCAACTCGTGATCGCCGGGTGGCAGCGGATTGTCGAGTACCGCGGCAAAGTCGCCGCTGGGACCGACATTGGTCGTGGTTACGACCTTTTCTCCATCGACGATCTCCAGCTTGGCGTTCGGCTCGGCCGAGCCCGCGATGACGGTGGATCCATCAGGTTCGACACGCAGCACGTCGAACGAGGGGATCAGGGATTTCGCCGCTGCCTCGGTCGTTGGTGCAGCGCCGCCGGTCAGCGCCGCCAATGCCTTGTCGATTGCAGCGCTGGCCTCGGCCGCGTTTTCGGGAAGTGACTGGACGATGGCAAGCGCCTTGTTCGCGCCATCCTGTACCTTTGTGACGAGGCCGGTCGCCGTCGCGTCCGTGCCGGCGGGAAGCGCAAAAGCGACGATCGACTGAAGCGCCGTGATCGCCTTCGTCTTAGCGGCTGAGAAGATATCCTGGCTCGGCGTCGTGCCATCCTTGAACAGCGCCTTGAGATCGGCAAGCGACGCCGTCGCGGCACCCGTCAGATCGGTAAGCTTTTTGGCGAGATCGGCCGTGTTGGCGGCGTTCGACACCGCATTCTGCGTCGACTGAGCTGTGTCGCCAGCCTTTTGCGCATTATCCTCGATTGTATTCTTCACCGTGTTGCTGGCCTGATTGACCGCATCGCCGATCGGTTTCTTGTCACCGTTGATGCGCGGCATCACGAAAAAGACCATCAATATGGTCGCAATTACCAGCACCAACAGAGCCAGCCAACCGGCACGGTTCTTCATCATTATTTATCTCCAGGCGGCGAAGTCGTCGCAACTCCTGAAATTGCTAGCGATTTCGCCTGTTTTTACAAGCTTTCTAAGCCATTTTCGCATGTCCGGGCACAAGTTTTCCTTCGAAAAATCTTGACTGAGCATTTGCAGCATAGTTGTTTGCATCCATGACCGACGATTCTGCGCCAATTCGATCCATTTGCGTTTATTGCGGCTCAAGGCCCGGGCGCGATTCTTCCTACATGGCTGCCGGCCGCGAGCTGGGCAAAAGCATAGCCGAGAACGGCTTGCGCCTGGTCTATGGCGGCGGAACGAAGGGCATCATGGGCGCTGTCGCAAGTGGTGTGCTCTCGCACGGCGGTCAGGTCACCGGCATCATTCCGGAATTTCTCGTCGACATGGAAGCGACGCGCCATTCGCTCGGTCAACTGGACGAGCTTATCATAACGCCAGACATGCATGCGCGCAAACATGGCATGTTCGAACGCGCCGACGCCTTCGTGGCGCTGCCGGGCGGTATCGGCACTTTGGAGGAGATCGTCGAGATCATGACCTGGGGCCAGCTCGGCCGTCATGAAAAGCCGATGGTCTTCGCCAATATCAATGGTTTCTGGGATCCGATGATGGAGCTCATCCGCCATATGACGGAGGAAGGCTTCGTTCACACCGCCCATCGTGTCCAGCCGCTGGTCATCGACAAGATCGCCGACATCATTCCGGCCATCCGCAAGCACGCCGCTGAAACGCAAGGCGACCGCGGCGGTGAAGAGGCGGTCATTTCCAAGCTCTGAAGGGCGCCAGCAACTGCCGCCCATTCCGTCAGCGAGCGCGGCTCCGCCTCAACATCGACCAGCTGTAAAGCGCCAGACCGGCCCAGATCAGCGAGAAGGCGATCATCTGTGTCGTTCCGAAGGGTTCCTTGAACAGGAAGACGGCAATCAGGAAGACCATCGTCGGCACGATGTATTGCATGATTCCGACGGTGGACAGCTTCAGGAGCTTCGCGCCGTTCGCAAAGATCATCAGCGGCAGGGCGGTGATCAGGCCGCATCCAAGCAGGAGTGCTGTATCGGTAAGGCCCGTGCGATAAAGGTGGCCTTCGCCGCGCGCCTCCAGATAGACGATGTAGAGCGTCGCCGGGATGCAGAGAAGCAGCACTTCGAGGAAGAAGCCCTGATTGGCGCCGACCGACAGCGTTTTGCGGAAGAAGCCGTAGAAGCCCCAGGAGAAGGTCAGCGTTAACGCGACCCAGGGCAGGGTCCCCGCTTCGATGGTGAGGATGACGACGGCTGCCGCAGCCAGTCCGATCGCGACGATCTGCACCGGGGCCATCTTTTCCTTCAGCAGCAGCGAGCCGAGCGCGATGCTGAACAGCGGGTTGATGAAGTAACCGAGCGCCGCATCGAGCGAATGGCCGGCGCCGATCGCCCAGACATAGGTCCCCCAATTGATGGTCACAAGTGTCGCGGTCAGCGACGCCATTGCGACGGTGCGCGGATTGCTGAGCGCCGCCTTCACGTCACCCATGCGGCCGAGCGCCAACAGCACGGCGCCCGCGACGGGGATGGACCAGAGGATGCGATGGGCGATGACTTCCATCGCCGGGATATGCGCCAGCGCCTTCATGTAGAGCGGCAGAACGCCCCACATGAGATAGGCCGTCAGCACGAAGCCGAACCCACGTGCACTGTCTTCGTTCTTGATCTCAGGGGCGACCGTATCGGTGGCCATGAATGTTTCCCGCCATATTCTGTTCTTTGAGACGGGATTACTCCAATGCGGGTGATGTGGCCAATTCATTTCCTTGACGGCATCGTCAAGGTTTTTGATGTCTTGCGAGCGACTGTAAAATTTCCAACCTAGATATCAGTCAGCTATTAGTCCCGCTTTGTTCGCCACTGCTCTTGAATGATTTGGACCGCGGACGGCTCATCCTCTAAAACGGCGTTCTCGAACCACATCCCTCTCCCAGAGAAGATTTCTATTCTCTGCGTTTTTGCTTTCAGGAATTTGGAGAACTTCTTATAAAAGGATTTTAGTTCTGCTGGCGGATCAATATAAATTCCGCTCTTTTCAACAAAAAAACTAGTGTATCCCATCGAAACTATAAATATGTTTCTCGCAAAGTAATTCTTATTATTTGCCGATAACCTTAGATGTCCCTTACCGTCAAGGATGCCTACGCAAAATATCTTTCCCATATAGGTATTGTCGATTTCCTTAATTATAAAGTCGTCATCGGCAAAAGATGGATGTTTAAAATAGAAGGAAATTGCGCCTTTCTCTAAATCGATCAAGGCATTGTCGATATCTGATACGGTCTTGTTCGCGTTCTTCTCGTCGCCGGTACGCACGACATGGCATCCCTCGGAATATAAGAAGCTAATAGCATCATGAAGGCGTTGTTTCGATAATACAAATTCTGTTGTCGCTGCCATACGTCGTCCGTGTGTTGGTAAATATTCAACTTCAGATCCAGCATTCGACGGATCGAATTAGTGAGGGATGCTTTAGCGATTCAGATGTTGCAGATGAACTCGCAGAGTATAATGCTCTTGCGGAGCTTCAAACTGCTGCAGGAGCCGTCCGGTCGCAACCATGCTCTACTCCGCCGCGATCTTGCCTGCCATATGCCGGTTCTTCATCAGCTTGTAGATGACGGAATCCATCAGCGCCTGGAACGAGGCGTCGATGATGTTTTCCGAAACTCCGACCGTCCACCAGCGCACGCCGTCGCTGTCGGTGGATTCGATCAGGACGCGGGTTATGGCCTCCGTGCCGCCGTTGAGGATACGCACCTTGAAGTCGGCAAGCTCCAGATCGTCGATCTCGTGCTGGTATTTGCCGAAATTCTTGCGCAGCGCCAGGTCGAGCGCGTTGACCGGGCCATCGCCTTCGGCGACCGACATGATGGTCTGGCCGTCGATGATGATCTTGACCACCGCTTCCGAGACGATCTTCACCCGGCCGTGGGAGTCGAAGCGACGCTCGACCATCACACGGAAGCCGTCGATCGCGAAGAATTCCGGAATGGTGCCGAGCGTGCGTCGCGCCAGCAGCTCGAAGCTGGCATCCGCGCCTTCGTAAGCGTAGCCCGTGGCTTCCCGTTCCTTGACGATCTGGATCAGCTGGTCGAGCTTGGGATCGTCCTTGCCGACCTCGATGCCACGGCGCTTCAGCGCGTTGATGAAGTTCGACTTGCCACCCTGGTCGGAAACCATGACCTTTCGGAAGTTGCCGACGCTTTCAGGCGGCACATGTTCGTAGGTGCGCGGGTCCTTGAGCAGGGCCGAGGCATGGATGCCGGCCTTGGTGGCAAAGGCCGAGGCGCCGACATAGGGGGCCTGGTGGTCCGGCGAGCGGTTCAGCAATTCGTCGAAGGCGTGCGAAAGGCTGGTGAGCCCGACGAGCCGCTCGGCATCGATCGTCGTTTCGAAGCGCTCGCTATAGGCGCGTTTCAATGCCAGCGTCGGGATCAACGTGATCAGATTGGCGTTGCCGCAGCGCTCGCCGATACCATTCAGCGTGCCCTGGATCTGCCGCACGCCGGCCTCGACGGCGGCAAGCGAATTGGCAACCGCTTGGCCGGTGTCGTTATGGGCATGGATCCCAAGACAGTGTCCCGGAACGCCGCAGGCGATGACGGCTTCGACGATGGCGCGGATTTCCGGCGGCTGCGAGCCGCCATTGGTATCGCAGAGCACCACCCAGCGCGCACCCGCCTCATAGGCCGTCTTGGCGCAAGCGAGCGCATAGGTCGGATTGGCCTTGTAGCCATCGAAGAAGTGCTCGCAGTCTACAAGGGCTTCCTTGCCGGCGTTGACGGCAGCCTTGACGCTCTCGGCGATGCTTTCGAGATTTTCCTCGTTCGTGCAGCCGAGCGCCACCTTGACGTGATAGTCCCAACTCTTGGCCACAAAACAGATTGCGTCCGCCTTCGCCTGCAATAGCCTGGCAAGGCCGGGATCGTTGGAGGCGGAAATGCCGGCGCGCTTGGTCATGCCGAAGGCGACGAAGGCGGCAGATTTCGTGCGCTTCTCGTCGAAGAAGGCCGTGTCGGTTGGGTTGGCGCCGGGATAGCCGCCCTCGACGTAATCCAGGCCGAACTCGTCCAGCATGGTCGCAATGGCAATCTTGTCCTCGACGGAAAAGTCGATGCCGGGCGTCTGCTGGCCATCGCGGAGCGTCGTGTCGAAGAGATAGATTTTTTCGCGTGTCATACTGTTTCCTCCGGCGAGCCGGTTTCTTCTTGCTCAGTCGCTCCCTCTCCCCGTCAACGGGGAGAGGGCTGGGGTGAGGGGCCTTCCGAGGTCAGACTTTCCCAGCAAACTTATCCGTTGCCCGGATAAGCTGGTCCAAGATCCCCGGTTCGGACGAGGCATGGCCCGCGCCCTCGATCAGATGAAACTCCGCCTTGAGCCAGGCCTTGTGCAGCGCCCAGGCATATTTTGCCGGGCAGGGCATGTCGTAGCGCCCATGGACGATGACGCCGGGAATGTCCTTCAGTTTGCGCGCATCGCGCAGGAGCTGACCTTCCTCGAGCCAGCCGGCATTGACGAAGAAGTGGTTCTCGATACGCGCGAATGCATGCGCATATTCCGCGTCCTCGAACTGGAGGCTGACGGACGGTTCCGGCAGCAGCGTGATCGTCTCGCCTTCCCAGATCGACCATGCCTTGGCGGCCTCCAGACGGGCGGCCTTGTTCGGATGCGTCAACAGGCGATGGTAAGCGGCCATCATCTCATGGCGCTCGTCCGGCGGGATCGGCGCGACGAACCGTTCCCACTTGTCGGGGAACATCTCCGAGACCCCAAACTGATAATACCAGTCGAGCTCGGCCCTCGTAAGCGTGTAGATGCCGCGCACGACCAGCTCCGAAACCCGCTCCAGATGCGTCTCGGCATAGGCGAGCGCCAGCGTCGAGCCCCAGGAGCCGCCGAAGACAAGCCATTTCTCCACGCCGGCCATTTCGCGAAGCCGCTCGATATCATCAACCAGATGCCAGGTCGTGTTGGCCTCAAGGCCGGCATGCGGCGTCGATCGTCCGCAGCCGCGCTGGTCGAACAAGGTCACGTCGTAAAGCGCCGGATCGAACACGCGGCGATGGCTCGGCGAGATACCGCCGCCCGGACCGCCATGCAGGAAGACCGCCGGCTTGGCGCCGGGCGTTCCCACGCGCTCCCAATAGATGACATGCCCATCACCGACATCGAGATGGCCGGAAGCATAGGGTTCGATTTCCGGATAGAACGACCGCAGTATCTCCGTCATATTTTCAGTCCCTCGGCCGGCCAGACGTCCGTATCGTGATCGGGATGCTGGAAGGAAATGATCCGCTCCTGCTGGGCATAGAAATCAGGATCCTGATGCACGGGCTTCTCGAAGATGGTCTCCACCCAGGGCAACCGCGAGGCATGGTTCACCTGGATCTGCGGCGCGAGATCGTCGCGCTCGTCGAAGGTTCCGATGGCAAGCTCCAGGCCGCCGGGATGGCGATAGGTCATCGGCGTGCCGCAGTTCTTGCAGAAGCCGCGGTCGATGTTCACGGAAGACTGGAAATAGGTCGGCTCGCCGCGGGTCCATTCAAAACCATCGTCAGGCGCCGTGACGAGGGCGGAGAAGAAGCTGCCGAACTGCTTCTGGCACATGCGGCAATGGCAGATCGATGGGCGACCGAGCTCGCCGCGAATGCGAAACCGCACCGCGCCGCATTGGCATCCTCCGCTTCTGGTGACTTCAGTCATGGCGCTTCTCCTGTGGCCAGGTTGAGGTATCGTGATCGGGATGTTGATGGTTGGATAGCCGGATCGACGAAGCGCGATCGGAGCCATCTTCATCCGGTTCCATCGGCAACACATCCAGCGCGTGGAACCACGGCATCTTTGCCGCAGGGTTCGATTGCGCGACAGGCTGGACCGCCATCGGCTCATCCAGCGAGCCAAGCGTGACATTGATGAAATCCGTGCCCGGAATATCATAGAACAATGGCGTGCCGCAGGTGCCGCAAAAGCCACGGCGCACAAGATCGGACGAATGAAACCATGAAGGTTCGCCGCGCGTCAGTTCGAAGTCGGCGCGTTTAGCGCTGCCCAGCGGCAGGGCGTAATTGCCTGATGCTTTCTGGCACATGCGGCAATGGCAGAGATGCGGATAGCCGAGCGCGCCGGCGGTGCGATAGCGAACCGCGCCGCATTGGCATCCACCGCTATATCCCGCCGTCATCGTCATTGACCGGTCTCCGCTGGCCATGCTGCCGTATCGTGGTCCGGGTGCTGGTACGACACAAGCTCCAGCACGAAGGGCGCCTGTTCCGCATCTTCTTCTGTCCTGTGTCCCGGCAGCAGATGCAGCCGGTCGACGAAATCGATCTTGGCTTCCGTGCCGTACTGGACGACGGGCGGCAGCTGCGAGGGATCGTCGAAGGCACCGGCCGCCACCGCCACGCCATCCGGCGCCTCATAGGTCAGCGGCGTGCCGCAATCTCCGCAGAAGCCGCGCTTGACGTAGTTGGAGGACTGGAACGTTTTCCGCTCTCCGCGTGTCCAGGTGAGCTCGCCGCCGCGGGTCGAGACCAACGGCGCGTAATAGGCGCCGAAGGCCTTCTGACACATGCGGCAATGACAGATGGAGGCATCCTTCAGCTCGCCCCGCACCTGGAAGCGAACCGCACCGCACTGACAGCCGCCTGTGTAGGTCGCACTCACCGCTTGACCTCCCAAGTCGTGATGCGCTCACCCGTTGCCGGGTCCTTGCCATCCTTCAACTGAATGCCCCTTGCCAGAAGGTCGTCCCGGACCTTGTCTGCCTCGGCGAAGTTCTTCGCCTTCAGCAGTTCCAGGCGCTGCCGCACCTTGGCATCGATTTCGGAGGCGACGGCTTCATCGACTTCCGCCTTCTTCGGTAGCAGGCCGAGCAGGGTGGCGCTCGCTGCAAAGACCGGCAGGAGGCTGGCATCGGCATTGGCGGCCTGGGCCAAAGCATGCAGCGCCTGAATGGCGACGACGGTGTTGAGATCGTCGGCAAGGGCGGCGAGAACCGTCGCATCAGGTGCCGCGCCGCTGACATCCGCTGCCGGCCATTTGGCGATCAGCCGCTCGGCTTCCTCCAGACGCTTGACGGAGAAGTCGATCGGCTCGCGGTAATGCGTCATCAGCATGGCGAGCCTCAGCACGTCGCCCGGCCAGGTCCGGCCGCCGAGCTTTTCCGTCTGCAGCAGCTCATAGATGGTGACGAAGTTGCCTTCCGATTTCGACATCTTACGGCCTTCGACCTGCAGGAAGCCGTTGTGCATCCAGACGTTCGCCATCGCATGCGTGCCATGCGCGCAACGCGACTGGGCGATTTCGTTCTCATGGTGGGGGAAGATCAGGTCCAGCCCGCCGCCATGAATGTCGAAGACATCGCCGAGATAGCGTCCGCTCATGGCCGAGCACTCGATATGCCAGCCCGGACGGCCGCGGCCCCAGGGGCTTTCCCAGCCGGGCTCGTTCTCGTCGGAGAGCTTCCACAGCACGAAGTCGCCCGGGCTCTTCTTGTGTTCGTCGACCGCGACGCGTGCGCCTGCCTGCTGCTCGTCAAGATTGCGCTTCGAAAGCTGGCCGTAATCGGCCATCGACCTGGTGTCGAACAGCACTTCGCCGGCCGCCTGATAGGCGTGGCCTCTTGCGATCAGCTTCTCGATAATGTCGATCATCTGGGCGATATTATCAGTCGCCCGCGGCTGCACAGTCGGCTCAAGACAGCCGAGCGCGGTAGTATCCTCCTGATATTGCTTGTCAGTCTTTTCCGTGACCAGGCGGATCGCCTCGTTGAGCGGCAGGCCGGGATGGTCGCGCAGCGCCCGCGCGTTGATCTTGTCGTCAACATCGGTGATATTGCGCACGTAGGTGATGTGACTTTCGCCATAGACCTGTCGCAGCAACCGGAAGAGCACGTCGAAGACGATGGCCGCGCGGCCATTGCCGATATGGGCGAAGTCATAGACCGTGGGGCCGCAGACATACATGCGGACGTTATCGCGGTCGATCGGCTGGAAGTCGACCTTTTTACGCGTCAGCGTGTTGTAGAATTTCAGTTGCGGCTCGGCGCCCATTTCACTCTCCCAAAGGCATAGATCCGAAAAAAATCGTCACCGGCCGGCCGGAACGTTTGTCATCTTGGATTTTGGGAGACGAAAACGGCCAGGCCAGCGAAACGCTAGCGAATAATTTTCCGGCAGATAATGCAGATAACCGTTTTCATGGCGGGCTTTATCGCGCGCCGGAAGAATTTGGTCAAGTGGGGAGAGGCCTCCTCTCGCCCGGGGAGAGGGTGTTTTTTATTCCGGCATCCGATAGTCGACGAGCTTGTTCTCGCGCACGACGAAGAGCTTGCCGGTTTCGGTGACATCGGGGCCGACGAGCGGCAATATCGCCTTCGCGACCTCGCGGGGATGCGGCAGCGTGTCCGGATCCTCGCCGGGCATGGCCTGGGCGCGCATGGCAGTGCGGGTAGCACCCGGATCGACGCTGGTGATGCGCAGCGGCGTGTTCTGGGCTTCTCCGGCCCAGGTGCGGGCAAGCGCCTCGACGGCGGCCTTGGAGGCGGAATACGGACCCCAGAAAGGCCGGCAGCGATGGGCGGCGGCCGATGACAGGATGACGGCGCGTCCTGCATCGGAGCGCATCAGCAGCGGCTCGACGGAGCGGATCAGCCGCCAGGTGGCGGTGACGTTGACGGTCATCACCTTCTCGAAGACTTTCGCCTCGACATGGCCGATCGGCGATATCACCCCGAGCACGCCCGCATTGGCGACAAGGATATCGAGCTTGCCCCAGCGTTCGAAGATCGATGCGCCAAGTGCGTCGATGGCGTTCATGTCTGAGAGGTCGAAGGGCACGAGCGTTGCCGAGCCGCCGGCCGCCTTGATGGCGTCGTCCAGTTCCTCAAGTCCGCCGACGGTGCGGGCGCAGGCGATCACATGCGCGCCGGCCTTGGCGAGTTCCAGTGCCGTGAAATAGCCGATACCGCGCGACGCGCCGGTAACGAGGGCGATCTTGTCCTTGAGGTTGACGCTCATGCTGCCTTGATCCGAATGCGTGGGAAAGAGAAAGGGCGAAAAAGCGCCCCTTGTCAGCAGTTGCCGGGGGTCAGCCGTTGCTTGCAAGCATGGAGAGCTTGCGCACGTTGCTGGTGCTTTCCCGGTCGAGCAGACGCGTCGGGTAATCGCCGGTGAAATAGTGATCGGTGAACTGCGGCTGCGCATTGTCGCGCGGCTCGCCGCCGACGGCTCTGTAGAGTCCGTCGATCGACAGGAACTCCAGGGAATCGGCGCCGATGAAATCGCACATGGCCTTGAGGCTGCCATACTGGTTGGCAAGCAGCTTTTCGGCATCCGGCGTGTCGATGCCGTAGAAGTCCGGATAAAAGATCATCGGGCTGGCGACGCGGATATGCACTTCGCGGGCGCCGGCCTCGCGGATCATCTGCACGATCTTCACCGAGGTCGTGCCGCGCACGATGGAATCATCCACGAGAATGACGCGCTTGCCTTCGATGATGGCGCGATTGGCGGAGTGCTTGAGCTTGACGCCGAAAGCGCGGATCTGCTGTGTCGGCTCGATGAAGGTGCGGCCGACATAGTGGTTGCGGATGATGCCGAGCTCGAAGGGGATGCCGCTTTCCTGCGCGTAGCCGATGGCAGCCGGCGTGCCGCCATCCGGCACGGGGACGACGACATCGGCCTCGACAGGAGATTCCTTGGCAAGATTGATACCCATGTTCCTGCGGGCGACATAGACGTTGCGGCCGCCGACCACCGAATCTGGACGGGCGAAATAGACGTATTCGAACAGGCAAAGCCGCTCGGGCTGAGTGGCCTCGGGCTTGCGGGCATCGATGGTGATCGAGCCGTCGGGCTGGATCTCGCAGATGACGACTTCGCCATTTTCGATGTCGCGGACATATTTCGCGCCGATGATGTCGAGGGCGCAGGTTTCCGAGCAGAAGATTGGCTTGCCGTCGAGCTCGCCCATCACGAGCGGCCGGATGCCGATCGGGTCGCGCGCCGCGATCAGCTTGGTACGCGTCATGGCAAGCATCGAATAGCCGCCTTCCATCTGGCGGATGGCGTCGATGAAGCGATCCGAGGAGGAGGCTTGCTTGGAACGGGCAATGAGATGCAGGACGACTTCGGTGTCGGATGTCGACTGACAGATGGCGCCGTCGGCGATCAACAGCCGGCGCATGGTCAGGCCGTTGGTGAAATTGCCGTTGTGAGCGATCGCGATGCCGCCGACTTCCAGTTCGGCGAACAGCGGCTGCACGTTGCGCAGGATGGTTTCGCCCGTGGTCGAATAGCGCACATGGCCCATCGACCGGTCGCCAGGCAGTCGGGCAAGCGTGGCAGGATCCGTATAGTGATCGCCGACGAGGCCCATCCGTCGCTCCGAATGAAAGCGCTGGCCATCGAAGGAGACGATGCCGGCCGCTTCCTGGCCGCGATGTTGCAGGGCATGCAGCCCGAGCGCCGTCAGCGTCGCCGCATCCGGGTGTCCCAGAATGCCGAATACGCCGCATTCCTCGTGCAGCGTGTCGCCGTCGATATCATTCTCGATCGATAGGGAATGGTTCATGGCTGCGGGCCTTTGCTCTCAACGTGGGCGGATCGGGCGGCGTCACGACTGGATACTAGAATAGCTGAAAATCCGGCCGGAAAATATATCGGGCCGGATCTTCCAGTTTCATGCCGCTCACATGGCGATTATCACGCGGCGGGTCAAGCCTGTAAACGCATTGTCAATTGTTTGTCTGCGGCGCCGGTGCATCATCGGAGGGCGCGGTATCGTTCGGCGTAGCGTTGTCGCCACCTTCCTGGGGTTGCGTCTGCTGTTGCTGATTGGGAGCGATCTTGTTGATGATCTCGGGCGGCAGCATCGCCTGGACGTTTTCAGGAAGTGCCGATTTCAGCTTTTCGACCATCGAATCGAGGAAGGGCTTCGACTTGGCGTTGTTGACCCAATCCGGGCGGGCGGCGGGTGCGACAAGCCAATTCCAGAAGGCCACCACCACGACCATCAGCAGCAGGCCGCGAGCCGCGCCGAACAGGAAGCCGAGCGTCCGGTCGAGTGCGCCGATGCGGCTGTCGATGATGAAATCGGCGATCCGGATGGTGATGAAGGAAATGATGATCAGCGCCAGCAGGAAGATGACGGCGGCCGAGGCGATCGTCGCGATCTTGGTGTCGGCCTTGTATTGCAGGGCATAGGGAACGAGCAGGGGATAGAGATAGTAAGCGGCGACGGCCGAGCCGCCCCAGCTGACGATCGAAAGAATTTCGCGGGAAAACCCGCGGACCATGGCCAGAACGGCGGAGAACAGAAGAACGCCGATAACAATACCGTCGAAAATCGTAATGGGCATGTATAATCCACTTCAAGACTTGCCACGCCATGTTGGCGGGCATCGGCCTCAGTATGAGCCTCTTCTACGTCAAGGACGGCTGAAGTAAGGCTCAGTCTTCATCTTCCGCACGCTTAAGTGCGCCTTTCGATCCGGCTATGCGCGCCACCAGGTCCGGCAGGCTTTCAACCTCACTCCAGCGTCCGCCATTGACCTTCGGCAGGTCGGCGGAAGCAGCAGGCAGGAGGGCCGTAGAAAATCCCAGCTTCTCGGCTTCCTTGAGACGCTGGGCGGTGTGCGCAACCGGCCGGACGGCGCCCGACAGGCTGACTTCGCCGAAATAGACGCAATCTGCGGGAAGGGCAAGACCAGCCAGAGAGGAAACCAGTGCAGAGGCGACGGCAAGATCGGCAGCCGGCTCAGAAATGCGGTAACCGCCGGCGACATTGAGGTAAACATCGTGCTGGCCGAGGCGAACGCCGCAATGCGCTTCGAGAACCGCGAGAATCATCGACAGCCGCGCCGAATCCCAGCCGACCACTGCGCGCCGGGGCGTGCCGAGCGATGTTGCGGCGACCAGTGCCTGCACTTCGACCAGTATCGGCCGCGTGCCCTCCATGCCCGCAAAGACGGCGGCTCCCGGCGATTTCGAATTACGCTCGCCAAGGAAAAGTTCGGACGGGTTCGCTACATCCCGCAGGCCTTGATCGGACATTTCGAAGACGCCGATCTCGTCGGTCGGACCGAAACGATTCTTGACCGTGCGCAGGATGCGGTAGTGATGGCCGCGATCGCCCTCGAAATAGAGGACGGCGTCGACCATGTGTTCGACGACGCGGGGGCCGGCGATCTGGCCGTCCTTGGTGACATGGCCGACCAGCACCATCGCAGCACCCGTCTGCTTGGCGAAGCGGATCATCGCCTGCACGCCGGTGCGCACCTGTGTGACGGTGCCGGGAGCCGATTCGGCAAGCTCGCTCCAGAGAGTCTGGATGGAATCGATGATGACGAGGTCCGGCCTCTTGCCTTCGGCAAGCGTCGCCAGGATATCCTCGACATTGGTTTCTGCCGCCAGCATCACGTCGGTATCGGCCGCTTGCAGCCGCTGCGCGCGAAGGCGAACCTGCGCCACGGCTTCTTCACCCGAGACGTAGACGACCTTGTGCCCCTGGCGGGCGAGCGCGGCGGCTGCCTGCATCAGCAGCGTCGACTTGCCGATGCCGGGATCGCCACCGACGAGGACCGCCGAGCCGCGCACGAAACCGCCGCCTGTGGCACGGTCGAGCTCTGAAATGCCCGTGAAGATGCGCGGTGCTTCCTCGATCTCGCCCGAAAGCGAGGTCAGCGTCACCGGCCGCCCCTTCCTGGGCGTCTTTGTCGGACCGCCGCCGATCCCGCCCATCGGATCTTCCTCGACGATGGTGTTCCATGCGCCGCAGCTATCGCATTTGCCCGCCCAGCGATTGTGGATCGTGCCGCAGTTCTGGCAGATGAATTGTGTGCGGCCCTTAGCCATCGGATGCTGGTCTCAAAGTTCAAATGCTCCGCTCTTCGAGGCGAATCGCGATCGGCTGACAGATAATGTCTTTCGCGGCCTATCAAAACTAATGATTTCCGTATCAACGCCGATCATGTCAGCCTTTATGCTGGGTTTTTATGGATGATGACCGATGTTTGACTATTCGCTTGCCCACTGGATCGCTTTTCTGACCGCCGCGACGTTGCTCAACCTCTCGCCGGGGCCGGATATCGCCTTCATTCTCGGCCACACGATCAGAAGCGGCATGCGCTCCGGTTTCGCTGCCTTGTTCGGCATATGGAGCGGCGCCTGCCTGCATGTGCTGATGGCGGCAGCGGGACTGTCGGCGATCCTGGCCGCCTCGGCGCTTGCCTTCTCGACGATAAAGTGGGTCGGCGCCGCCTATCTGATCTGGCTCGGCATACAGGCATTGCGCTCGAAAGGTGAGGGTGCCTGGATCAAGGAAGCCGGCAAGGCTTTATCGTGGGGTCGCATCTACCGGCAGGGCATCCTGGTCTCGCTGCTCAACCCGAAGGTCGCGATCTTCTTTCTCGCCTTCCTGCCGCAGTTCGTCGTCGAGGGCGCCGGCCCGGTCTGGGCGCAGCTCCTGCTGCATGGCAGCCTGATCATCGTCGTGGCTGCGTTCATCGAGCCGCCGCTCATCCTTCTCGGCGGTCGCCTGACCGAGGCGCTGCGGCGCAATCGCAGCGTCGGGCTGTGGCTCGATCGTGGATTGGGCGCGCTGTTCGTTGCCCTGGGTGTGCGTCTGGCGATCAGTGTGCGCTAAAAGCATTTTCAGGAAAAGTGCGTAGCGGTTTTCCGTCCGGAATGCGGAAAACAAGAAGACAGGGCTATTCCTCGGTCTCTTCCGAGATGTAGCGCCGCTCGTGCCGCAGCCCCATGCTCGTCAGCATCTCGTAGCCGATCGTGCCGGCGGCTCGTGCCGCATCATCAACCAGGATATTGCTGCCGAAGAGCTCGATATAGTCGCCGGCGCGAACCAGATGGTCCGGAAGGTCGGTCACGTCGAAGATGGTGAGGTCCATGGTGATGCGGCCGGCGACGGGCACCTTGTGCCCGGCAATGAAGCCCTGGCCGCCGGCAATGCCCGCCTGGCGCAGCGGCACGCCGGCGCTCGACTGGCTGCGCATATAACCGTCGGCATAGCCGGCCGAGACGATCGCCAGCCGGCTGTCGCGCGTCAGCTGAAGCGCACGGCCGTAGCTCACCGTTTCGCCTGATTTGACGGAGCGTGTCTGGATGATCCGGGCTTCTGCCGTCGCCACCGGCCGCATCGGATTGGCCATGCCGGGAACGGCCTCGCCGCCATAGGTGGCGATACCGGGGCGGGTAAGATCGAAATGATACTCCGGCCCGAGAAAGATGCCGGCCGAATTGGCAAGGCTCGCCTCGATCCCCTCGAAGGCCGTGCTGACCTTGCGGAAGGCCTCCAGCTGCTGCCGATTCATCGCATTGGACGGATCGTCGCCACAGGCAAGATGGCTCATGACAAGCACCGGCGCGAAGCTTGCCGGGCGCGAGACGTCGTCGGCGAGCGCCAGTGCGTCCTCCATCGGCAGGCCTAGCCGGTTGAAACCCGTGTCGACCTGCAGCGCGCAAGGATAGTCGCCATACTCCGACAGCACCGACATCCAGAAGGTCAGTTGCTCCTCGGAGGCGATGATGGGAACGAGATCGTTCTCGAAGAATGTTCGCTCCATCCCTGGCCAGATGCCGCAAAGCACGAAGATGCGCGCCTCCGGCGCGTAGAGCCGGAGCGTTGCGCCCTCGTCAGCGGTAGCGACGAAGAAATCGCGGGCGCCGGCCGAATAGAGGGTTTCGCCGATATCCTCGATCCCCAGTCCATAAGCATCCGCCTTGACGACGGCGGCGGTGCGGGCGTTGCCCGAGCGGCGGGCCATCTCGCGCCAGTTTTCGACAAGCGCGCCGAGATCCACCGTCAGCCGCAGGCCGGCGGAAGCGAAAGCGTCGTTGTCATCGAAATTGTCTGTCATGGAGCCGCCTTAACGAAGAAATGGCCGGAGATGATTTCGCTCCGGCCAGGATAGTGATCATCGATGAAAAGAAAAAGTGCTGCGGCACATATGTGCACCGCCTACCGCCTTTGTCAGTGCTCTTCATATTGAAGGAAGGAGGAATCGGCGAGATCGGCGAAGCGCGTGAATTCCGACTGGAAGGCGAGCTTCACCGTGCCGGTGGGGCCGTGACGCTGCTTGGCGATGATGACGTCGGCCGTACCCTTCACGCGGTCGAACAGGGCTTCCCATTCGGCATATTTCGGATCGGCCGGATCGCGGGGTTCCTGGTTCTTCACGTAATATTCCTCGCGGAACACGAAGAGCACCACGTCGGCGTCCTGCTCGATCGAGCCGGATTCGCGAAGGTCCGAAAGCTGAGGCCGCTTGTCATCACGGCTTTCGACGGCACGCGAGAGCTGGGATAGCGCGATGATCGGAACGTTGAGCTCCTTGCCGAGCGCCTTCAGGCCCGTGGTGATTTCGGTGATTTCCTGGACGCGGTTTTCCCCAGACTTCTTGGAGCCGGTCATGAGCTGGATGTAGTCGACGACCAGAACGTCGAGGCCGCGCTGGCGCTTCAGCCGGCGGGCGCGAGCGGCAAGCTGGGCGATGGAGATACCGCCGGTCTGGTCGATGAAGAGCGGCACCTTCTGCATCATCATCGAGCATGCCACAAGCTTCTCGAAATCCGCATCGTTGATATCGCCGCGACGGATCTTCGACGAGGAGACTTCCGTCTGCTCGGAAATGATACGGGTGGCGAGCTGTTCCGACGACATTTCCAGCGAGTAGAAGCCGACGACGCCGCCGTTCTTGGCCTTGGTGGAGCCGTCCGGTTGCACTTCGCCTTCGAAGGAGGCGGCGATATTGTAGGCGATATTGGTGGCGAGCGATGTCTTGCCCATGCCGGGACGGCCGGCGAGGATGATCAAGTCGGACCGCTGCAGGCCGCCCATCTTGCTATCGAGCGAGTGGATGCCCGTGGAAATGCCCGAGAGACCGCCGTCGCGCTCCTTGGCGACAGCCGCCATGTCGATCGCCAGTGCCACCGCGTCGTTGAAGGCCTGGAAGCCGCCGTCGTAGCGGCCGTTTTCGGCGAGCTCGAACAGCCGGCGTTCGGTATCCTCGATCTGCGTCTGCGGCGGCATGTCCAGCGGCGCATCGTAGGCGATGTTGACCATGTCCTCGCCGATGGTGATCAGCGCCCGGCGCAGCGCCAGGTCGTAGATGGCGCGGCCGTAATCCTCGGCATTGATGATCGACACGGCTTCGACGGCGAGGCGCGCGAGATATTGCGCGACCGTCATGTCGCCGACCTTCTCCTCCGCCGGCACGAAACTCTTGATGGTCACCGGGTTGGCGGTCTTGCCCATGCGAATGATGTCGCCGGCGACTTCGAAGATCTTCCGGTGCAGCGGCTCGTAGAGATGGATAGGCTTCAGGAAGTCGGAGACGCGATAATAGGCATCGTTGTTGACGAGGATGGCGCCGAGAAGAGCCTGCTCCGCCTCGATATTGTTAGGCGCTTCGCGATAGTGCTGTTCGGCGGGAGCAATGGCGGCGAGCTTGCGCGCAGCTTCGTTCATTTTCCATCTCTTCGTACTTTGGAGTATCGAATGGTTTGCGATGAAGCGTTGTCATGGTCAACCGTGCAAATACGTCGTTTTGGTGAACGAGGGCAAATCAGGCCCCGCTATCAACATTGTTCCACTCGTCCACAGGGACAAGTTTCGGCCGTATAAAAAATCCCTTGTCGCCACTTTGCAACGCAAGGCCCGACACACGAATCACCTATGCAAGTCATCCATGGGGCATTTTAACCGGGTATTTCGCTAGGCGCATCAACTGTGCGGCTATGATGCTTGAAAAGATAAGAAAATCCGGTTATTGCCTAAATAGGGTAGGATGCTAATAGTATAGAGTTGCAATAAATGTCCGGTGCGCCATCAAGACGTGAGCTTTTCGACGAAGTTTCCTCTTTCAATCGTAAGTTGAGAGCGGCATTTGATGCGCTCGTGCGTGAGCATGGGATGACGCTCGCTCGGGCAAGGGTTTTCCATAAGCTCTCGCGTCGTGACGGGATCAATCAGCGGGAGCTCGCCGACGAACTTGAGCTCGAGACGCCAACGCTCGTGCGCATCCTCGATGCCATGGAGGCGCAAGGCTTCATCGAGCGCCGCGCCGTACCATCAGATCGTCGCGCCAAGCAGATATTCATGACGGAATCCGGAAAAGTCGTCGCTGCCGAGGTCGAGGCTCTTGCCACCGGTGTGCGCGCGGATATCTTGGAAGGGATTTCGGATGAGGATATCAGCATGGCGCTCAAAGTTATCCGCGCCATGACCGCTAACCTTCAGAATGTGGGCAAGTCATGAGGTAGTGCATGAGCGGCGAGCCGGGCCCGGTCCCCAAAGTGGAAGCCATCGCCGTCCCTGCCGCTCCACCGCCCATGCCGGGCTGGAAAGTGCCGCTCTATATAGCTGCATCCGTCATGTTCTTCCTGACGCAGGGCCTGGGCCTCAACCTCGCCTTCGCCAATCTGACCCAGATCCAGGGAACCATCGCCGCCACAACCACCGAATCGGCATGGCTTTCCGCCGCCTACATGGCGCCGAACGTCAGTCTCGCCATCGCGCTGGTGAAGATCCGGCTGCAATACGGGGTGCGTAATTTCGCCGAGGTCAGCATTCTCGGTTTCATCGTTGCTTCGCTGCTCAATCTCTTCGTTTCCGATCTGCATTCGGCGATCGTCGTCCGTTTCCTGAGCGGCATCGCCGGTGCGCCACTGTCGACGCTCGGCTTCCTCTACATGCTGGAAGCCTTCGAGCCGGCCAAGAAGATGACGGTTGGCGTCAGCCTGGCGATGACGAACACGCTGCTCGCCGCGCCGATCACTCGCCTCGTGTCGCCCTCGCTTCTCGACTATGGCGAATGGCGCGGCCTCTATACTCTCGAAATGGCTCTGGCGCTGCTTGTCATGCCGATCATCTACCTGCTGCCGCTGACGCCGCCGCCGCGTGTCAAGGTCATCGTTCTCGGCGATATTTTCAGCTACCTGCTGGTTGCCATCGGTTTCGGCTGTCTGGCGGTGGTTCTGTCGGTGGGCCGCCTCTATTGGTGGCTGGAGGTGCCCTGGCTCGGTATCGTGCTGGCGATCGGCATTGCTTCGGTGACCGCTGCTATCGTCGTCGATCTAAGGAGATCGACACCGCTCATCGATGTTCGCTGGCTGTTGCGGCCGGAGATGCTGCACCTGACCGGCATCCTGCTGGTATTTCGCCTGATTGCCGCCGAGCAGACTTCGGTCGTCGTGACCTTCTATCAGAATGCTGTCGGGCTGCTCTACGACCAGCTCTCCATGCTGTACTGGATCATCCTGGCATTCTCGGTCATCGGCGGGCTCATCTGCGCTGTATTGATGACCTATGGGTTAAGCTGGCAGATCCAGTTCGTCGCGCTTATTCTGATGGGGGTCGGTTCCCTCATCGATTCGCAGGTGACCAACCTGACCCGGCCGGAACAAATGTATCTCAGTCAGGCGATGGTGGCCGCCGGCGCAGCACTTTTCCTGCCGCCATCCATGTCGGTGGGCTTCAAGGCGGCTCTGTCGAAGGGGCCGGCCTATCTGGTGACCTTCTTCGTCATCTTCACCTTCACGCAAAGCGTCGGCGGTCTGATCGGCTCGGCGTTCTACGGCACGCTGATCATCATTCGCGAGAAATTTCATTCCGCCGTGTTGACCGAGCGGGTGCTGCTGACCGATCCGCATGTGGCCGAACGCGTCAGCCAGCTTTCATCATCTTACGGCAAGGTGATCGGCGACAGTGCAATCCTCAAGGGAGAGGGGCTTGCGCTGCTCGGCGCGCAGGTGACCCGCGAGGCCAACATGCTCGCCTATGGTGATGCTTTCCTTGTTGCGGCAGCGATCGCCTTTGTGTCGCTTGCCGGACTTTCGCTGCATATATTCTTCCGCTTCGTCAGAACTCGGCTCGCTGAAGATCGGCCGCAGACCATGGCATCCAACCCGTGAGGATATGAAATAGCTCCATGTCGAGGCTCGTTCGCTCTCCAATTGAAGTCATTGCGGTTCTTGCCGGCATCGGCGGCGTCATGCTGGTGCTGTATGCTTGGCACCTGCCGCCGTTCAAAAGCTCGGTCGAAACCACCGACGACGCCTATGTCAAAGGCTATGTCACGACCATCAGCCCGCAGGTCAGCGGCTATATCACCGATGTGCCGATCAAGGACTACAAGCTCGTCAAGCAGGGCGACGTGCTGACCAAGATCGACGACCGCATCTATCGGCAGAAGGTGGCGCAGGCGCACGCGACGCTCGACGGACAGAAGGCGGCGCTCGCCAATTCGCAACAGCAGGAGCAGGCCGCCAAGGCCGGCATCGTCTCCAGCCAGGCGCAGATCGACAGCGCCAACGCCGCGCTGAAGCGCGCCCAGCTCGCCTGGGAGCGCGTGACGACGCTGGTGGCCAAGGGCGTATCCACGACAAGCGATTCCGAGCAGGCGCAGGCGACGCTGCAGCAGGCGCAAGCAGCCGTCAACCAGGCGAAGGCGGCCCTCGACGTATCGCAGCAGAACCTGACGACGATCATCGTCAACCGCGCCTCGCTGGAGGCCGGTGTCAGCGGCGCGGAAGCCGCCGTGCAGCTCGCCGATATCGATCTTCAGAATGCGACCATTGTTGCGCCGCAGGACGGCCGCGTCGGCGAAGTCGGCGTGCGCCTCGGCCAATATGTGACGGCCGGAACGCAGCTCATGGGCCTGGTGCCGAAGGATATCTGGGTGATCGCCAATTTCAAGGAGACCCAGCTCGACGGCATGAAACTCGATCAGCCCGTCACGATTTCCGTCGACGCGCTCGGACACCGCGAGATCAAGGGTCATATCCAGCGTTTCTCGCCGGCGGCGGGGTCTGAATTCGCCGTCATCAAGCCGGACAATGCCACCGGTAATTTCACCAAGGTCGCCCAGCGCATCGGCGTCAGAGTGAAGATCGACCAGGACCAACCCTTGGCGGACCAGCTGGCGCCTGGGATGTCCGTCGTCGTCTCGGTCGATAAGGACTCCCAGCCGGAGGTGGGCGTCAACGACGACTAGAATGCTTCCGCATTTCCTCGAATCTCGTCATCTCATATCAGCAATGGTGTGATTGAAGAGGTTTGGCAGGCGGGGTCTACCGGTTTGGCAGTTCCCTATGCGTTCGAGCATTGACGGAGAACAAATTCGTGGTTTCGCCTATGCCCTCCTATATCGATCACATCGCCGATCCGGATCGATCCTGCGCGATCGTCGTCCACCGCGGCGTGTGGCGCGCGGCGCCCGAGAACAGCCTCCTGGCGATCGAAAGAGCCATATCGGCTGGCTACGAGGTGGTTGAAATCGACGTCCGGCGCAGTAGCGACGGCGAGCTCTTTCTTTTGCACGACGATACGCTCGAGCGAATGGCGGGTCTTAACCGCGAGCCGGAGACGCTGACGCTGCAGCAATTGTCGAGCCTGAAATTGCGCAATCGCGACGGTGGCGAGACGAACGGGCTCACGGACGAAAGACTACCGAGCCTGAAGGAGGTCTTTGACCTGACGCGTGATCGCATTTTTATCCATCTTGACGTCAAGCACAGGGAGATGATCCCCGACGTCATCGCCTGCGCCCGATCGATGGGCGTTGGCCAGCAGGTCGATTTCTGGGGAGACTTGAGGAGCCCTCAGGATCTCTCGTGGATCCGCGAAAAGGTGGAACCACATGGCGTTCCCTTCATGGCCAAAACGCGGCTGAACGCAACGGATGTCGCAACCCAGATCGACCTTCTCTTCAAGTTGAACCCGTTCCTGTGCGAAATCTATTTTGACCGGCTGGAGCAGGTCGCCGGGCAAGCAGCGCCTTTTCGTGAGCGTGGCATCGCTCTCTGGGTCAACACGCTCGATTCGGTCTCCTGTGCCGGTTTCACCGATACCGCCGCGCTCAAGGATCCGGACGCGATATGGGGACGCCTGATCGACGCCGGCGTCTCCGCCATTCAAACCGATGAGCCGGAGGCCCTGGAAGCCTATATCGGCGCGAGGGCATGAACCCACACCAATGCAAAAAGAAAGCCCGGATCGTCCGATCCGGGCTTTCGCACATCCAGCAATGGGCTGGAAATTATGCGTCGTCTTCTTCGGCGTTGCCGTCGGCTTCCGGATCGAAGAAGTCTTCGGGACGCAGAGCGTCTTCGTCAACGCCGTAGATGGCGTCGGCGGAGGTGAGGGTCTCGCCCTTGGACTGGCGCTCGGCTTCTTCAGCGGAACGGGCAACGTTGAGCTCGACCTTGATTTCGACTTCGGCGTGAAGCCCGATCGCAACATCGTGCAGGCCGATGGCCTTGATCGGCGTGTTCATGTGAACCTGGCTACGGCCGATGTTGAAGCCTTCGGCGGCGAGGATTTCGACGACGTCACGGGCAGCGACCGAACCGTAGAGCTGGCCGGTTTCGCCAGCCGAGCGAACGACGATGAAGGACTTGCCGCCTAGAACGTCGGCGACCTTCTGGGCTTCGCTCTTGCGCTCCAGGTTGCGGGCTTCGAGCGTGGCGCGCTCGGCTTCGAAACGGGCCTTGTTGGCAGCATTGGCGCGGAGCGCCTTGCCGAGCGGCAGCAGGTAGTTACGGGCAAAGCCGTCGCGAACCTTGACGGTTTCGCCCATCTGGCCGAGCTTGGAGATGCGCTCGAGAAGAATGACTTGCATTTTCTTGTTCCTTTCGATGTCAGATTTTCGTGTCTGTTGGTTTGGATGCGTCGGCATCTTTGTTCGGCGTAAGCGATATCGCCTTGCGGGTATCGGAGAGGCCGAGAACAAGGATGATGAAGAGCGGCAGCGTCAGCAGGAAGGACGTCAGGTAGCAGAGGATCAGCACCGGCACGCGCCAGTCCTTGCCACGCGTCCGGTAATGCAGCGACGCAAAGCCGGAAACGATGAAGCCGGCGCCGAAGGCGCCGACGATGGCGGCGGCAATGAGGGCCACGACGCCGCCGAAAAACATGGCGACGATCGCCACGAGAAAAACGAAGATCGCATTGCGGTTCATGCGCAGCGCCGAGGGAATATCCTCGCGCGGGCGAAGATTGTGCTTCGAGGCTGTAACGATGCGGGTCGCCACATAATAGGCGGCCAGCAGCATCATGACCCAGATCATGCCCCAGACCATGGGGATCGTGTAAAGCATCAAGAACTTGGTCTTCTCGATCGCCGTCGGATCGAGCTGCAGCGCCGGCTGCTGCTCGCTCATAACCTTGACGTAGAGGTCGATCACCTGGCCGACGAGATCGGCGTTGTAGCCCATGATCACGCCGACGATGATGATGACGGCTGCGGCAAGGCCGCACAGATGCAGCATGATGTCGGAGAGCGGATACCAGGCCATCAGATGGTCAGGGCCGCCGAGTTCGGAAGCCGGGCGCCCCAGATTGGCGAGATGGCTGAGCCACGCCGGGATCAATGTCAGCAGAACGGTAAAAAGCCCAAAGTACAGCGACTGGCCGACGGCGCCAACGACGCCTGCCGCCGCGACGGCGACGATGACAGCCAGGTTCCCCCAGCCGAGGCCCACGATCAGGATCGGAAGGGCAGAAAGCGCGCCGAACAGGATAAACAGCAAAGGCTGATTGGTCGCGCCATACACGAGTAGGGCGGCGGTCAGACCGGCAAGCGCGCCGATACCAAGCTCTTTTGCATTCAACTTTTTCACGTCGCTGTCCTGCTTCAAGATCGAGCAGTTAGAGGATGCTTCCGAACCTCGGTTCTGAAAGCCGTCCCCAACATGGGGTTTCAATGTTCCGATCCGCGCCCACCGCGAAAAGGAGAAGGGAAGGCATGACCGCCTTCCCTAAAATCATGTAGCGTCGGCGCTTATTAGGCGAGGACGTAGGGCAGCAGGCCGAGGAAACGGGCGCGCTTGATCGCCTGGGCGAGTTCGCGCTGCTTCTTCTGGGAAACGGCCGTGATGCGGGACGGAACGATCTTGCCGCGCTCGGAAATGTAGCGCTGCAGGAGACGGACATCCTTGTAGTCGATGCGCGGCGCATTGGCGCCCGAGAACGGGCAGGTCTTGCGGCGGCGATGGAACGGACGGCGGACCGGTGCGGAGGAAACTTCAGACATTGTTCAAAATCTCCTTATACACGGTCTTCGCGCGGACGGCGCGGACGGTCGTCGCGGTCACCACGATCCGGGCGCGGACCACGATCGCCGAAGCTGCGCTCCGGACGGTCGCCATCGCGGCGCGGACGGTCGTCGCGATCGCGCTTCTGCATCATGGCAGACGGGCCTTCTTCATGCTTTTCAACAGCGATCGTCATGTAACGCAGGACGTCTTCGCTGATGCGCATCTGGCGTTCCATTTCCTGGACCGCAGCGGCCGGCGCATCGATGTCCATCAGGGCGTAATGAGCCTTGCGGTTCTTCTTGATGCGGTAGGTGAGGGACTTGAGGCCCCAGTTTTCGATACGCCCGACTTTACCGCCGTTAGCTTCGATAACACCCTTGTACTGTTCTACGAGGGCGTCGACCTGCTGAGCGGAAATATCCTGTCGAGCAAGGAATACATGTTCATAAAGAGCCATGGATAGCTTTGCCTTTCTTGCGTTGATCTGAACCCGGGCTCTAGCGGCTAAGCCTCAACGACTGCTCCTGAGAGGGATAACCCCAAGCAAGAAAAGCGTTTCCGAGACGGTCGAGAGCGGAGACACGGGAGGCTGGAACGCTTCCGTTCCGACGATTTTCCCAAAAGAAAACCGGCCCTCCGTTCAGCCACCAGCCAGAAGACCGGGTTTGCGAACAGGGCGGCTTATACGGATTTTTGCGGGAAAGGCAATAGGAGGGGCGAAATTGGGTTGTTTTGCGCAAAGGCAGTAGCCATCAGGTCAATTCGCATGCCGGTGTCCCGTCGCATTGCACGCTGCCCGCTCTCCCGTCATGATGGCATACATCAATTTCGGCCAACACGGACAATTCATGCGCATCTTTCTCGTTCGGCACGGCGAATCCCTCGGCAACATCGATGAGCAGGCCTACCGGCAGTTCGGCGATCACAATGTGCCATTGACCGAGTGGGGCTATCGGCAGGTGCTGGAGGCGGGACGGACCATCGCCGCCTATCTGAAAGCATTGCCGAGTGCCGAATTGCGAAAGCTGAGCATCTGGTATTCGCCGTTCTTAAGGACACGACAGAGCAAGGATGCCTTGCTGGAGGTCCTGCCCGCAGAGCTGATCGGGGACATTCGGGAGGATTATCTGCTGCGTGAGCAGGATTTCGGGCTTTTCACCGAAATCTACGACCATGCCGAACAGAAACGGAAATTTCCTGACGAGTTCGAGAAGTGGGCGAGGCTGCGCAACAATAGCGGCAAGTTCTACGCGCGGCCGCCTGATGGCGAGAGCCGGGCGGATGTCGCCCAGCGTGTTCGCCTGTTTCTGCAAACCGTCATGCACGACGCCGAAAACGGAAAGAACAATGTCATCATCGTCGGCCATGGCGTCACCAACCGGGCCTTCGAGATGAATTTCCTGCATTGTCCCGTCGATTGGTTCGAGCGCTCGGATAATCCGGGAAATGCCGACGTTACGTTGATCAAGGGGCGGGGTTCCGGGGACTATCGATCAGTCCTGCTTCACAAGGCCTCGGATCGCGGGCAGGGGCAGGACGAGTTGCGCGAAGCGCATGGCTCCGAACTGACGCTCGCACCAAAGACCGCGCAGTAGACCACCCGTAACGCCGGTTCTTCCGGTCGCCACGGGCTGTCCGTTTGCTACGCCTCACATCGGCATCGGATATTTCCGATGGACCTGCTCGATCTCGGCCAATACCTCGGTGGGCAAGGTCACGTAAGCAGCGGCGATATCGGTTTCGAGCTGCGCCATCGTCGTGGCGCCGATGATCATTGACGTCATGAAAGGCTTGGTGAGGCAGTAGGCGAGCGCCAGCTTGGACGGGTCGATGTGATGCTTGGCCGCGATCTCGAGATAAGCCTTGACCGCCGGTTCCTGCAGCGGCTGCAGGCGGCCGCCGATGTCGTGGTTGATTGAGCCGCGCGAGCCGGCGGGCCGTGCGCCGCCGACATATTTGCCGCTGAGGATGCCGCCGGCGAGCGGCGAATAGGCGAGCAGGCCAACATCTTCATGGTGCGACAGCTCGGCAAGATCGAGATCGAAATGCCGGTAGAGCAGATTATATTCGTTCTGCGTGGAGACGACGCGTGGCAGGCCCTTCCGCTCGGCGATCGTGAGATACTTCTGGATGCCCCAGGTCGTCTCGTTGGAAAGGCCGAGGGCGCGGATTTTGCCGGCCTTCACCATCTCGCCCATCGTCTCCAAGATCTCGGTGATGTCGGCGATGGCCTTCTCGCGGTCCTGCGTAAAGGGGTTGTAGCGCCAGTTCTGGCGGAAATGGAAATGGCCGCGGTTCGGCCAGTGGACCTGATAGAGGTCGATATAGTCGGTCTTCAGCCGCTTCAGGCTGCTGTCGATCGCCGCGCGGATATTGACGGCATCCGCGCCCTGGCCGCGGCGCAGATAGTCGCGGCCAGGACCGGCGACCTTGGTGGCGAGCACGACGTCCTTGCGCTTGCCGGTCTTTTCGAACCAGGTGCCGATATATTCCTCGGTACGGCCTTGAGTCTCGGCGCTGACGGGCGTCGTCGGATACATTTCGGCGGTGTCGAAGAAATTGATGCCTTTATGGAGAGCATAATCCATCTGATCATGCGCTTCGGCTTCGCTATTCTGCGTGCCCCAGGTCATCGTGCCCAGGCAAATTTGCGAAACGGAAATATCGGTGCGGCCTAAATTCTTATATTTCATGGGAAAACCTTGGGGGTGGCGGAAATTCATGATGAAGAGAGTTGCGAGAATTTAGGCGCGAATTGAGCAAGCGCAAGAAGAAAATTGTTGCGCTTCGCAAGCGCAAAAGCCTGTGTCTGCGGGGCTTGCGCTATTGACTCCGCCGCAAACAATGTCATTGGGAAGCGAAACGACCCCCAAAAGGACGCTTGATAATGACTGTTGCTTTCACATTTCCCGGCCAGGGCAGCCAGGCCGTCGGCATGGGCAAGGACCTTGCCGACAATTTCGCCGAAGCGCGCGCCGTCTTCGAGGAAGTTGATGAAGCGCTCGGTGAAAAGCTCTCCGACGTCATCTTCAATGGCCCGGAAGACAGACTGACGCTGACGGCCAATGCGCAGCCGGCGCTGATGGCCGTGTCGCTCGCCGTCATTCGTGTTCTGCAGGCCCGCGGCCTCGATCTGAAGAGCAAGGTCTCCTATGTCGCCGGCCACTCGCTCGGCGAATATTCGGCGCTCTGCGCCGCCGGCACCTTCTCGCTTGCCGACACCGCGCGGCTGCTGCGCATTCGCGGCAACGCCATGCAGGCGGCAGTCCCCGTCGGCGTCGGCGCCATGGCTGCGATCATCGGGCTCGAACATGCCGATGTCGCCGCCGTCTGTGCCGAGGCTTCCGTGCTTGGCGCCTGTCAGATCGCCAACGACAATGGCGGCGGCCAGATCGTCATTTCCGGCGAGAAGTCGCCTGTCGAGAAGGCGGCCGAGCTGGCAACCGCCAAGGGCGCCAAGCGCGCCATCCTGCTGCCGGTTTCCGCGCCCTTCCATTCCGCGCTGATGGCGCCGGCCGCCGAAGCGATGCGCGAAGCGCTCGCCGGCGTCGCCAAGTCCAATCCGGTCGTGCCGGTCATCGCCAACGTCAAGGCTGCTCCGGTGACCGATGCCGAAGAGATCGCCAGGCTGCTGGTCGAGCAGGTCACCGGTCAGGTGCGCTGGCGCGAGACGGTGGAATGGTTTGCTGCCAACAATGTGACAACATTGTATGAAATTGGCGCCGGCAAGGTGCTGACGGGCCTGGCTCGCCGCATCGACAAGTCGGTCAACGGCATCGCCATCAACAATGCTGCTGATATCGACACGGCGCTTGGCGCATTGCTCGGCTGACAGAGATTAAGGAACGAGGGACAAACATGCTTGATTTGACCGGCCGCAAGGCCCTGGTAACCGGCTCGTCCGGCGGTATCGGCGAAGAGATCGCCCGGCTCCTGCACAAGCAGGGCGCCATTGTCGGCCTGCATGGCACGCGCGTCGAGAGACTGGAGGCATTGGCTGCCGAGCTTGGCGACCGCGTCAAGATCTTCCCGGCAAACCTGTCGGATCGCGACGAGGTCAAGGCACTCGGCGTCAAGGCCGAGGAAGAGCTCGGCGGCGTCGATATCCTCGTCAACAATGCCGGCATCACCAAGGACGGCCTGTTCGTGCGCATGAGCGATGAAGACTGGGATGCCGTGCTGGAAGTCAATCTCACCGCCGTCTTCCGGCTGACGCGCGAGCTGACCCATCCGATGATGCGCCGCCGCTATGGCCGCATCATCAACATCACCTCCGTCGTCGGCGTGACAGGCAATCCCGGCCAGGCCAATTATTGCGCCTCCAAGGCCGGCATGATCGGCTTCACCAAGTCGCTGGCGCAGGAAATTGCGAGCCGCAACGTCACCGTCAACTGTGTCGCGCCCGGCTTCATCGAGAGCGCCATGACCGGCAAGCTGAACGACAAGCAGAAGGAAGCCATCATGGGTGCCATTCCCATGAAGCGCATGGGCAACGGCGCGGAAGTCGCTTCCGCGGTCGCCTATCTCGCTTCCTCCGAAGCCAGCTACGTCACCGGCCAGACGATCCACGTCAACGGCGGCATGGCAATGATCTAAAGGGAATTGCTATTGGAGGGAACTTTCCCTCCAATAGCATGTTGAGCAACCCGGAGCCGGCTATTTTCTGGCTTTGCGACGGACTTAAACCGTGTTAAGCGGGCCTTGACTGTGAACAGTCGTCCCGTAAATGCAGACGGACGGCGCCGCGCTCAAGGCGGCTCGGCCGGATCTCAGTGCCGGGTTGAACGGGTTTGCCCGCGGCGCCAGGACAGGTGCTGCAGGCTTGAATTAGGGTAGGGATGTCACAGGGCATTCTGATCAGGACATAAGGTCGAGGAAACCGACATGAGCGATATCGCAGAACGCGTAAAGAAAATTGTTGTTGATCATCTTGGCGTTGACGCCGACAAGGTCGTTGAAAGCGCAAGCTTCATCGACGATCTGGGTGCGGACTCGCTCGACACGGTCGAACTGGTCATGGCCTTCGAAGAAGAATTCGGCGTTGAAATCCCCGATGACGCTGCTGACTCGATCCTGACGGTCGGCGACGCGGTAAAGTTCATTGAGAAGGCTCAGGCCTAATCTTTCGTACTTTTTGAATGGGCGGGCTCAAGAGTCCGCCCTATTTCGTCCGGCGACGTCGGGCGCACCATATTTATACGCATATCATCATAAGAAGACGGGGGTCTGAGGGCGATGAGACGTGTCGTTATCACGGGTACCGGCATGGTATCACCTTTGGGCTGTGGCACGGAGGTGTCCTGGTCGCGTTTGATCGCCGGACACAATGGCGCGCGCCTCGTGACTGAATTCGAGGTCGAGGATCTCGCCGCGAAGATCGCATGCCGCATTCCGTTTGGCGACGGCACCGACGGCACTTTCAATGCTGACGACTGGATGGAGCCGAAGGAGCAGCGCAAGGTCGACCCCTTCATCATCTATGGCATGGCAGCCGCAGATATGGCGCTGACGGACGCCGGCTGGCACCCGGCCACGGACGAGGACCAGATTGCGACCGGCGTCATGATCGGCTCCGGCATCGGCGGCCTCGAGGGCATCGTCGAGGCCGGCTATACGCTGCGCGACAAGGGCCCGCGCCGCATCTCGCCCTTCTTCATTCCCGGGCGTCTCATCAATCTCGTTTCCGGCCAGGTCTCCATCCGTCACAAGCTGCGCGGCCCGAACCACGCCGTCGTTACGGCCTGTTCGACCGGTGCGCATGCCATCGGCGATGCGGCCCGCCTGATCATGCTGGGCGATGCCGATGTCATGGTCGCGGGCGGCGCCGAAGCTCCGGTCTGCCGTATCTCGCTAGCCGGCTTTGCCGCCTGCAAGGCGCTGTCGACGGACTATAATGACGACCCGCAGAGGGCTTCGCGTCCCTATGACCGCGACCGTGACGGCTTCGTGATGGGCGAGGGCGCCGGTGTCGTTGTTCTGGAAGAGTTGGAACACGCCAAGGCCCGCGGCGCCAAGATCTACGCCGAAGTTGTGGGATACGGCCTTTCCGGCGACGCCTATCACATCACCGCTCCGTCGGCGGACGGCGAGGGTGCATTCCGCTGCATGACATCGGCCTTGAAGCGCGCCGGTCTGACGCCGGCGGATGTCGACTATATCAATGCACACGGCACCTCGACCATGGCCGACACGATCGAACTCGGCGCCGTCGAGCGGCTGGTCGGCGATGCCGCGTCCAGGATCTCCATGTCATCAACCAAGTCGGCGACCGGCCATCTTCTCGGGGCTGCCGGCGCGATCGAGGCGATCTTCGCCACGCTCGCCATTCGCGACAACATCGTTCCGCCAACGCTCAACCTCGACAATCCGGAACGCGAGACCGCCATCGATCTTGTTCCGCACAAGGCCCGCAAGCGGGACGTCAATGTTGCGCTGTCCAACTCCTTCGGGTTCGGCGGTACGAACGCGTCGCTTGTCCTGCGCCGTTTTGAGGCATAAAAACAGCGCGTAACTGCGAAAGCGGGAATGCTCTTCGGCAAGCCCGCGCGCTGTCCTCGAATTTTATCGCGCCTCCATGCATCCCAGGGATGCGCCGCGGTAATGTCTGATCGGTCGAAGGCGAAGCTTCAGACGGCTCCGCCTTATCCTCTGAACCTGTTTTTTGCCGCATTGCTTGGCCAAAGAGCAGGCAATCACGAAAAGGAAGGGATTGCCGGTGAGCGATACGAACCAGAGCAACGGAACTCCGAACGGACAGAAGGGGCCGATCATACCGAAATCGGCAAGCGAAGCCCTGCGTCCGGAGCGTGTTCCGGATCCGCCAAAGCGTTCACGCAAAGCCCGCAGTCAGATGGTGATCTTCCTGAACTTCCTGATGACGTTGGCGGTTTTCGTCGTCGTCGCTGCGATTGCAGGCACGTATTATGCTTTCTCGGTCTACCAGAGCCCAGGTCCGCTGACGACCAATACGAATTTCATCGTCCGCAACGGTGCGGGCCTGAACGAAATAGCCAATCGTCTGGAATCCAACAACATCATCAGCGACCAGCGCATCTTCCGTTGGCTGACGACCACCTATCTGCATGACGGCGAAACCTTGCGGGCCGGCGAATACGAGATCAAGGCGAGCGCTTCCATGAAGGACATCATGGAACTGCTGAAATCGGGCAAATCCATCCTCTATTCGGTCACCTTGCCCGAGGGTCTGACCGTGCGGCAGATCTTCAACAAGCTGCAGGCCGATCCCGTGCTCGAAGGTGATTTGCCATCGGCACTGCCGGGGGAGGGCAGCCTGAGGCCCGACACCTACAAGTTCACGCGCGGCACCAAGCGCACGGAAATTATCCAGCAGATGGCGGCCGCGCAGGACAAGCTGGTCGAGCAGATCTGGGATAAGCGCGACCCGAACCTGCAACTGGCGAACAAGCAGGATTTCGTCACGCTGGCCTCCATCGTCGAGAAGGAAACCGGTCTGGCGGACGAGCGCGCCCATGTCGCTTCCGTCTTCCTGAACCGTCTCGGCAAGGGCATGCGTCTGCAGTCGGATCCGACGATCATCTATGGTCTCTTCGGCGGGGAGGGGAAACCTTCCGATCGGCCGATCTACCAGTCGGATCTGAAGAAAGAGACGCCTTATAACACCTACATCATCAAGGGCTTGCCGCCGACGCCGATCGCAAATCCGGGCAGGGATGCGCTGGAAGCCGTCGCCAACCCCTGGAAGAGCCAGGATCTCTACTTCGTGGCGGATGGTACAGGCGGCCATGTCTTCGCCGCGACGCTGGAAGAGCACAACACCAACGTCAAGCGCTGGCGCAAGCTTGCCGCCGAAAAGGGTGAAGATCCGAGCACCATCGCGGTTGACGGTCAGCCCGATGACGCTGCCGCAACCACGACCGGCTCGGGCACCCAGCAGAAAAAGAAGGCGAACTAATCCTTGCTGCGCCATGGCTTCGTTGAAGCCGGTGGCGCGGATTCACTTTACATTGGTCCACAATCCGATGATTTTCAGCGGATTGTGGATAGGAATTATCGGAGGCTTGCATGGCATTGCAGTCCATGACCGGTTTTGCCCGGCGTGAAGGAACGAGCGGGCGCGGTCGCTGGGCATGGGAATTGCGGTCGGTGAACGGCAAGGGGCTGGATGTCCGCCTGCGGTTGCCGCCGGGACTGGAGCGTTTGGAAACCGATATCCGCAAGCTGATCGCCGACCGGTTTTCGCGCGGCAACCTGCAGGTCGGCCTGTCGCTATCCGTCGAGGAAAGCCGGGTCGAGGTCGTGGTGAATCAGGAGGCGCTGGCGGCCGTGCTGGCACTGCGCGATCAGCTCGCCGGCATCATCGATCCCGCACCGCTGAGGCTGGATAGCCTCATGGCCGTTCGTGGGCTCGTCGAATTCAAGGAGGCGGAAGAAGACGAAGAGGTGCTTGCGGCGCGCGACGCCGACATCATCTCCGGTCTTGAGGCGGCCCTTGGTGATCTCAGCGACATGCGCGGGCGGGAAGGCCAGGCGCTTGGCCAGATCCTGCTCGGTCAGGTCGCAACCATCGAGGCGCTGACGGCTGTGGTCGAGCATGATCCCACGCGCTCACCGCGGGAGATCGCCACGAGACTGGCAGCACAGGTTGCCATGCTTCTGGACGGCTCGTCGGGCCTCGATCGCGACAGGCTGCATGCCGAGGCCGCCCTTCTCGCCACCAGGGCCGATCTTCGCGAGGAGATCGACCGCCTGAAGGCCCACGTGGCGGCGGCGCGCGATCTCCTTTCCAAGGGCGGCCCTGTCGGACGCAAGCTCGATTTTCTTGCACAGGAATTTAACCGGGAATCGAATACCATCTGTTCGAAGTCGAATGCCGCCGCGGTCACCGCCGCCGGCATCGAACTGAAGGTGGTCATCGACCAGTTCCGCGAACAGGTCCAGAATTTGGAGTAGGCGATGAAGCCGGCGACATCCACATCCATTCCGATTGCCCGCCGGGGGCTGATGCTCGCGATTTCCTCGCCATCCGGTGCAGGCAAATCGACGATCGCGCGTACCTTGCTGGACAAGGACAAGCAGGTGAGCCTTTCCGTCAGCGTCACGACCCGGCAGCGTCGGCCGAGCGAAATCGAAGGTGTGCATTATCATTTCGTTTCGCAGCGCGAGTTCGAGCGCCTTCGCGATTCCGACTCGCTGCTCGAATGGGCGGAGGTGCACGGCAATTTCTATGGAACGCCGCGCGAACCGGTGGAGACGGCGATGGCCGAAGGGCGTGACATGCTCTTCGACATCGACTGGCAGGGTGCCCAGCAACTGCAGGAAAAAATGCCGGCGGACGTCGTCTCTATCTTCGTGCTGCCACCAACGATGACGGAGCTGCAATCGCGCCTGCATCGCCGCGCCGAGGATTCCGAAGAGGTCATCGCCATGCGTCTCGCCAATTCCCGGGCCGAGATCGCGCATTGGCGCGAATATGACTATGTCATCGTCAACGACGACCTTAACGTCGCCTTCGACGCCGTACAGTCGATCGTCAAGGCCGAACGCCTGCGCCGCGATCGCCGGCACGGCATGTTCGATTTCGTGCGAGATTTGCTGGAAGAGACGCCGAAGCGCTGAGGCCGATCAGAAGCTCTGATCCGATCAGAGGCAGTTTGCCAACCGGCAAAACTCTTCCACGGAGAGTGTCTCTGCACGCCGCTGTGGGTCGATATCGGCTTTCTGCAGCAGCGCTTCACCGCCGAGCGGCTTCAGGCTCTGGCGCAGCATTTTACGGCGTTGGCCGAAAGCGGCTTGCGTTATCTTCTCCAGCTTGTCGACGGCGCAGGGAATGGGCTTTTCCCTGGGCGTCAGGTGCACCACCGAAGAGGTCACCTTCGGCGGCGGCGTGAAGGCCTGTGGAGATATGTCGAAGGCCATGTGTGCCTCAGTGCGCCAGCCGCAGAGAACGCCAAGCCGGCCATAATGATTGTCATCTGCCTGCGCGACGATCCGCTGGCCCACTTCTTTCTGGAACATCAAGGTCAGCGACTGCCAGAAGGGCGGCCAGTGCGCCGGCAGAAGCCAGTTGACCAGCAGCTGAGTACCGACATTGTAGGGCAGGTTGGCGATGATCTTGACCGGGCCTTCGGGCGCAAGGGCCGCAAAATCCGTCTTCAGCGCATCGCCCTCGATCACGTCGAGCCGGCCAGGATAGTGATCGGCAATTTCCGCCAGTGCCGGCAGGCAGCGTGAATCGCGCTCGACAGCGATGACCTTGGCGGCGCCGAGCGCCAGAATGGCGCGCGTCAGCCCGCCAGGCCCCGGCCCAACTTCGAATACGGTGACGCCTTCAAGCGAGCCGGCGGTGCGCGCGACCTTCTGGGTCAGGTTCAGATCGAGAAGGAAATTCTGGCCAAGCGCCTTGCGCGCGTCGAGGCCATGACGCTGGATCACATCGCGAAGAGGCGGCAAGCCGTCAAGTGCAGCCATCAGCGAACGTTTCCAGTCTTGCCGCTGATCTCGCTGGCGAGCTTCAGAGCAGCCACCAGGCTATCCTCTTTGGCAATACCCTTGCCGGCGATGCCGAAGGCCGTGCCGTGGTCCGGCGAGGTGCGGACGAACGGCAGTCCGAGCGTGACATTGACGGAATCGTCGAAGCCGAGCGCCTTGGCCGGGATCAGGGCCTGATCGTGATACATGCAGATGGCGACATCGTAGCGGCGGCGGGCCTCGTCATGGAACATCGTATCGGCGGGAAGGGGGCCGAAGGCATCGATCCCCTCGCTGCGAAGCGCATCGATCGCCGGACGGATGATGTCGTCATCCTCCTTGCCGAGGGCCCCATTTTCGCCGGCATGCGGGTTGAGGCCGGCAACCGCCAGCCGCGGGTTGGATATGCCGAAGCGCGTTCTCAGGTCGTGATCGGTGATCCTGCAGGTCTCGATGATGAGATCGGACGTCAATGCCTGCGGCACGTCCTTCAGCGGAATATGAATTGTGACCGGAATAGCACGGAGTTTCGGACCGGCGAGAAGCATGACGGGCATCACCGTCTTGCCGGTTGCGCGCGTTGCGAGATCCGCCAGAAATTCCGTGTGGCCCGGAAAGCCGAAGCCGGCGTCGTAGAGCACAGACTTGGCGATCGGGTTCGTGACAACAGCGGAAGTCTTGCCGCTCATGCTGAGGGAGACGGCCATTTCAATAGCAGTGATCGTTCCCTTGGCCGTGCCGACGTGCGGCTGACCGGCGACAACGTCCATTCCGGCTTCGATCGACAGGATTGGCAGGGCATCATGGAAGACATCGCAGGCGGAAGCCGGGTCGGCCTCTTGCAAAGGCACGTTGAGACCTAGCTGCGAGGCTCGCGCCGCGAGAACGCCCACATCACCGAGGAACAGGAAGGGCGGCAAGCCAAGCTCGCCGCGGCGGAGCCAGGCGGCGAGCGTAATATCGGAGCCTATGCCTGCCGGATCCCCTTGCGTCAGCGCCAGGGGGATGGAAGAGCGCGAGGGCATCGGCAGCGATCAGCGATCGACAATCTGCGCCTTGGAGCGCAGTTCGTCCATGTACTTCTTGTCGTTGGGGTTGACGCCCTGGGCGTTGTTCTTGCCGATATCCTCGGCACGGAAGACGGCCGCTGCTGCGACGTCATCATTCACCTGACGCTGCGAGCAGATCGCGATATATTCGACGCCGCGGTCCGTCACGACAGAGCTTGTCGTATTGCCTGAGGCCTTTTCGAGCAACGGCTTCCAGATTTCCGGAACTTCCGGTGCCAGAATGCGGCCGAGGTCCTGAACGGAAACATCGCGCATGGTCGCGGCAAACACCTTCGCCTGATCGCAACCTGGGAACTTGGAGCGCGACGCCTCGGCTTCGGCCTTGCGCGAATTCAGGATCGCGTTCCGCTTCGCCGTCGGGACGACGAAAATGATCTGCTTCAGGAAGTATTCCGTCGTGACCGGCTTCGACTTGTTTTCCGTCATGCGGGTCACGAGGTCGTCGTTCGATATGCGGCTGCTCGAACCGAAGCGGGCATTCACCACGCGCGGCCAGCTCATGGAAATGGCAATGTAGGATTTGAAGTGGTCGACGCCCACGCCCATCTTGTCGAGGATCTGGCCAAGCTGTTGTGGCGACATCTTGTTGCTGGCGGCAAAACGACCAAAGGCAGCGTCGACCTCCGTCGTAGACACCGACATGCGCAGACGCGCTATTTCCGCACGCTTCAGCGTCTCATCGATGAGCTGCTCTTTCGCCGTTTTGGCAAGATCGCCCTTCTGACGCTGCAACTTGAGGAAGTTGACGCGTTTGGCAATGTCGCCTGATGTAATGACCTGGTTGTTGACAACGACCTTTACCTCACTTGCCGCGAAAGCAACGTCGCTGCTCGGCATGGCGAAGCTTGCCATAACCAGGGCCGCGGCTCCGAACAGCAGAGCACGCATCGGTGTCTTTCCAGAAAACATCAATTACCCCTTCCCAAAGGTCTGTCTTGTCGGCATGCGCCATATCGGCACGCCATTGGCGCAATAAGGCAATTTTGCGCCACATGTCTACATCAAGCGCGATCAATTGCAAAATCCTTGCGGCGAAACAATGACGCGAGGAATGATGATCCGTTTCAAAACGAAAGAGCCGGCTTTGAAGCCGGCTCTTTGCAATTTTTCTACATATCAGAACGTTGCGTCTTGGACGCTACCGAGATTGACGTCACCGAGCGTACGGAAGGTCAGTCGGGCGCCGACGGACCAATCGCTTGCCGACTGATTGGTCGAGTCCTTCTTGTTCAGGAACGAAACGCTGAAGATCGTGCATTCGTCCTCGTAAGACAGGCCGATGCCCTGACGGGTAACTTCGCTATTGTTGATATCGTAGCTTACCGTCCCGAAGACCGACCAATATTCCTTGAACTTAATCTGCGCCCGCGTCTGGATTTCATCCTGATCGCTCGTGAAGCCATATTGCGGCTGAGCAGTAATGTGGGTGTAGATCAAATTCGTCTGGAATATATCGTTCGCGTAACCGACCGATGTGTCGCCGCGGCGGAACGCGAAGTCCTTCTCGTCGAAGCGATAGGATGTCGACAGCGAGATACCCTGCGGCGTCGTCAGGCCGAACATCGTGACATAGTCGGAACGGGTTGTTTCAAGTCCCGAATCCGCGCCGACGCCCGCCAGATCGGAGGTTGCGAAGGAGTTGCGGCCGGCAAGCTGGTAAGACTGGCCGAAGATGTGCTGCAACTTGTAGCCGTTGTCGAAGCTGCCCGTGTAGCGCCAACCGACGTTGGCGCGCGTGCCGCCTTCAATTCGGTCGAAGCCGGAGAACTTGTCGCGATCGAACAGATTTGTCGCATCGAAGACGAAGCTCTGTGCATCCTCATTCGGCAGCTGGCCGGCAAGTTGCTCATCAGGGCGCACATAAATCTGTGCGATCGGCTCGAACACATGCGTGCTGTTGCTCGTCGTGATGAGGAACGGGTACTTGGCTTCGAGACCGGCCGTCACCATGCCACGCGTCGCGTAGTCGCTGTTGTCGTAATTGCCGGAGTAAGTACCGGCTGCCGGCGCGTCCATATCGAGGCCGTAGACGTCACCGCGGGCTGCGGCCAACGGCGTCAGCACCAGACCTCCGTCGGTGGTGAAGGTGCGCTGCCACTGCAGTTCGGTGCTCAGGCGCGTATAGCTTCCGGAAAGACCGAGATAGCGGTCGTTCAGGCTGGAGTCGCCAAGGTTGTTGACGTTGTCGAGCACCGAGGTCTTGTCACGCGATAGATTCGTTAGATTCACCGTCGCCGACAACTCGCCGCCATAGACCGACTTCGGATCGACGTAGTGGTAGTCGATGCTCGGGTAAACGACGGCTTGCTGCTTTTCCGCAGTGCTGTTGTTGTCGGCATCCTGGATGTCGTAATAGAAAGCGCGCATGTCGAAATAATTGCGCTTTCCGAGACCGGTCAGGTAGATGTCGTTGGTATGGGTGCTCTGGCTGAGACCATCGAGCCCATATGTGCGCGAGAAATTGTTGTCGCTCTGCGCCATGACATCCCAGCCGAAGGTCCAGCGAGGATTGATCTTGAAGTCCGCCTTGGAGCTGATCATGCCGCGCGTCTTGTGCTCGGCATCGCTGGTCCCCGCGGTAAATGTGCTGGGATCCATCTGACTGATGCCGGCGACATGCAGGACATGCGTGCCGTTTTCAAAGCGCTGACGGAACTCGCCCTCGAGCAGCAGGCCTTGGCTGGTGTAGCCGGTGGCACTGACCGTCGCATCCATGCTGGGCGATATGACGTAATAATATGGAACCTTCAGGCCAACACCGAGGTGCTGCGAGATGCTCATCGACGGAAACAGGAAGCCGGATTTGCGCTTCACCGTATTGTCGGGAACTTCGATCCACGGGACATAGGCGATCGGCAGGCCGAACAGCTCGAAACGGGCATGCTCGAGACGCACGGTATGCGTCACGCCGTTCTGGACAACGCGCCGTGCCTTCACCTGCCATAGCGGCGCCCGACCCTGCTCGGAGCAGGCCTTACAAGCCGTATAGACGCCCTTTGTCAGAATCAACTGAGTGCCGCCGACACGCTCGCCCTTTTCGGCGACCATGCGGGTGTTGTCGGGCATTTCGATGCGTAGGGAGTTAACGAAGCCGTCCGAGAAGCTGTCGGTGACGTCCATTTTGTCACCGTACATGCGATTGCCGTCCGGGCTGATCAGCTCGACATTGCCGATGGCCGTCATCCGTCCGGATTTCTGATTATATTCAACCCTCTGGGCGACCATTCTATAGCCGCCATAGTTGATCTGAACGGCACCGCTGGCGGTGACGACCTGTGTGTCCTTGTTATAGACCAATTCATTGGACGAGAGGACGAGCTTAGAGCCCTCCGGCACCTTGACCTGGATGGGAGAGGCCACGGCGCCAGTACCGCCATTGTTGTTGTTGGCCTGGGCATAAACTGCGACAGGACTCATGATATACGCGCTTGCGGCCGTACCCGTAACCAGGGCACCCACAAACTTCCTGATACTCTTGCGGTTGGCTGCCGCCACTTAGCCGTCCTCCTGATGAAGCAGGATCGTTGCTCCGAATGCTAATGCGACGATCACGGGTATCCATGTCGCCACGAAGGGAGGAACCACTCCGCTGCTCCCGAATGCCTTTACAAGCACGGTGACAACATAAAGCACGAAGCCTGAGAGGATTCCACCCAGAATCACGGAGCGCGATTGGTTGAATCTACTGAATTTTAACGAGACTGTTGCTGCGATCAATGTCATTGCCACCAGAAGGAATGGTTGCGACAGCAGCGAGTGAAATTGTGTTTGGAGTGCGTTGGTCGATATGCCGAAGGAGCGTGCGACCTTTATTCGATTAGAAAGATCATAAAAAGCAATGGTTTCCGGCTGTGCCAAGCGCTGGGAAACGAAATCCTGTTTCAGATTCGTACGGACTTGTACCGAGTTCCTGCGGTCAGGGATTTCGCCCGGCCGCCGCTCGACGACATTGTTAAGAAGCCAGTAACCATCTTCCAACTTTGCCGACTGCGCATCCTGCCGGAGAACGATATTTCCCTGTGAATCGAAGTGGATAAAGACGACGGTCATCAACGTCGTCCCGTTGTTCAGGACGGCCTTGGCGCCAATGATCACGTCGTCTTTCCCGTCCGACTGACGCAGCCACGGCACCGAAAGTGTATTGCGATAGGACGGGTCGCCGCGCAGGTCGGCCTCCATCGTCTCCGCCTGTCGCTGGCCCCATGCCGCCACCGGATTGAGGGCGAACATGGTCAGCAGGCCGACGCAGAAGGCGCCCAGTATGAACGGCATCATGAATTGCCAGACCGAGATGCCGGCGGCGCGCGCTATCACCAGTTCGCGGCGCCGGTTGAGCGCGATCAGTACCGTCATGCCGACGAAGAGGGCGATGAACGGCACAGTCTGCTGCAGAATGAACGGCAACCTGACCGCCGTCATCACCAAGCCGAGGGAAACGGTGTACCCGGGCAGTCCCGCGAGCCGGCCGGCGGTCTCACTGAAATCGACGAGGTAGACGATGGAGATGACACCCAGGAAAAACCAGAAGGTCGTCACGATGTAGCGGACGAAGAAGTAACGCCCGAGTGTGCCGAAGATCATGCGCCGCTCCCGTTGGAATTGCCGGGTGTTGCGGGCATGCGATCCTGGACCTTCTGTCTCCAGTTGCTGAGCCGGTTGCGGATCGAGACCGGCATCGTCATCTTCCGGTTTCTGAACAGCAGCACGATCGCGATGAGAGCCGAGATGATGTTGATGCCGTAGAGAACGCCAATGAATTTAGGTGTATTCTCGATCTGATTGGCAGCGTAGAAATCCGCCCAGCGCAGCGCAAAAGCTATGGTCAGCGCCGACACCATGGGGTGCAGACGTGCTTCGCGATGCGACCGCGCGTCGCCGGCGATGACCAGCGATATCAGCGCGAATATGGCGGGAAGAGCCCAGTCGTTGAGGCGTCTGTGCAATTCTGCCCGGTAGCCGGCAGGTTTGGCCTTGTAGTCCGCATCGTTCGGATCCGGATTGAGCAGGAAACCGAGGTCACGGTCGCTGGCGCGCACGGTCGCCTGGCCACGGCTCTGCGTCATGTCGGAGAGATCGAAGGAATAGGAATCGAAATTTATGATCGAGACATCGCCATCGGGTGTTTTGCGATGGACCTCGCCGTCCTTCATCAACAGCGACGTGCCGCTCGGATCGACGGCGCCTTCTTTCGCATAATAGATGAGATCGAAGGCAGGATCGCGGGAGTCGACGACGAACAGCCCCTTTAGAATACGTCCCGACATGCGCTGGCTGATCTGTACGTAAAGACCATCCTCGATACGCCGGAAGTTCTTCTCTTCGATGACGGTGGAAAGAAGGTCGGCATAGGCCTCTGCGACCATCTGGCGGGCAGCGACGCGAGCCTTGGGCTCGACCACATTATCAACGAAGAAGGAGAAAAGACTGATCGCAATGGCAAGAATCATGATCGGGCGGATGATGATGCTTCGTTTCGCACCGGCCGCTTCCATGACCGTAAGCTCCGAATCGCTGTTCATCGCCGTCAGCGTCTGCGTGATGCCGATGACCAATGCGAAGGGCAGAACGATCGGAAGGATCGTGGGCAGGATAAGGGTCGCAAGCTTTGCGAATGACCCGATCGACTGGCCGCTGTCGGTCACGAGGTTGATGCGCTGCAGCACCTGGGTCGTCCAGATAATAGCGAGCACCGGCAGCAACGCCACCAGGAACATCATACCGACACGCCGTACGATATAGGTTTCGAATAACTTCATGCCGGCCCTTAAACGCAACGCCCGTCGAGCGAGCCGACAGAGATTCATCCTCCTCTACGCTGTTTGCGTTTTTTTGGCGACAACCAACTCGCAAAAAAATCGTTAATTTTCCGAGATTCTTCTGTTGTGTGTCGTTTGGGATAATGCCAGCAGCGCGGCGAATATGACAAGCGAGGAAAGCCAGCCGAGGACGGCATCGGACAGGTAATGGCCGCCGAAAGCCACTCTGAGCGCCGGAATGAGGATGGAGACGGCGGCGATCGGCAGGGCGACCGCCGTACGACGCGGTTGCGGGATGATGAAGATCAGGCAGAACAGCCAACCCGCGGCGGCGGCTTCGCCCGAGATGAACGAACAGTTGCTGACACATTTGCCGGCGAAGGATCCCGCATGCACGAAATCGAGCGTGCCGCCGAACAGATCGGTTTGCCTGGGGCGGGGACGACCCGAGAAGGCTTTCAGCCAGAGATTGACGATCAGGACCGGACCAAGCAGCAACGAGCCGAGCGCGATCTTGAGGTTGCGGGCTCTGAGCTTGTTGAAGGTTGCGCCGTGTTGCTGCCAGCACTGGAACAGCATCCAACAGAGGATGATGGCCGTGATATAGGGGAGCTGGAAAAACATCTCCCGCAGCAGGCGCATATGCTGATCGTCATTATAAGGGAAAATGCCGCAGATCTGATCGGGCCTGGCAAGGGCGAGGCACTGCTTGGGCAGGAAGAACATGTTCGCGACGGCGAGGTCGATCTGCGGAAACAGCGAGAACAGACCCAGCAGCAGCCACCAGAGGCAGAAGAGCGCGATGAAGGTGTCACCCGCGGTGCGCGGGCGCAGGTTTTCAGGAATGCGGTCTTCGCGGTTGAGGCTGTTGAAGTCTATGATCAAGGTGGCTTTCCGGCAAAGAATGGCGCCGCCCGATGGCGGCGAAAACACCAATGCGCTTAGCCTAGCTGCGCTAAATGACAGGGATTTGAAGCCGCGAAGTTCGTTTCTTCGGGGGAACGCTTTGCCAAAGGCTTGTATTGCCTAGGCAAACCTTGAATGATGACCACCGAAATTATTCTTGTAATACGCATGGTAATCGGAGCCGAAATGTCTGTGAAATTCGAGATTTCCTTCGCCAAGTCGGTCCGCCTTAGTGGTGGTCTGGCCATTCTCCTGAAAGACACCGACAGTGAGCTGCCGGCGGGTGCCGAGAGCGCCGATCCGGCTCATGTTTTCGCCAAGGCCGCGCCCATTTCCGGCTTCAAGGCCAAGGCATTGAACAGCCTTGATATTATCGCTCCCGAAGCCGCGCCGGTCGACAGGATCATCGTCATCGGCACTGGCAAGGCGACGAACCTGAGCGTGCATGACTGGTTGAAGCTCGGCGGCAGTGCCGCGGCAAAAATCCGCAATGTGGAGAAGGTGGCCATCTTCCTCGATGCCCCGGCCATCAAGGTCGGAGCCAGGGAGGCCGCGGATTTCGCGTTGGGCATGTTACTGCGCGCCTATAGCTTCGATACCTACAAGACGAAGAAGGGTGATGACGACGAGAAGGCTGGCGCCCGCAAGCCCGTCAAGGTCACGATCGTCACCCAGGAGGCCGCTGCCGCCAAAAAGCTTTTCGCGGCTTCCGAGGCAATTGCCGGCGGCGTGATTCTTGCGCGTGATCTCGTCAACGAGCCGCCGAATGTCCTCGGTCCCGTCGAGTTTGCGGCCAAGGCGAAGGAGCTGGAAAAGCTCGGCGTCGAGGTCGAGATTCTGACCGAGCGTGAGATGCGCCGGTTCGGCATGGGCGCGCTGCTCGGCGTCGCGCAGGGCTCCGTCCGGCCGCCGCGCCTGGTGATCATGCACTGGAAGGGCGGCAAGTCGAAGGACAAGCCCGTCGCCTTCATCGGCAAGGGTGTCGTCTTCGACACCGGCGGCATTTCCATCAAGCCGGCCGCCGGCATGGAGGACATGAAGGGTGACATGGGCGGGGCCGCAGCCGTTACCGGCCTGATGCACACGCTCGCCGCCCGTGGCGCCAAGGTCAACGCGATCGGCGTCATCGGCCTCGTCGAGAACATGCCTGACGGCAACGCCCAGCGGCCGGGCGACATCGTCACCTCCATGTCCGGCCAGACGATCGAAATCATCAACACCGACGCCGAAGGCCGGCTCGTTCTCTGCGATGCGCTCTGGTACACCAACGATCGCTTCAAGCCGCAGTTCATGATCAACTTGGCGACCCTGACCGGCGCGATCCTGGTCGCCCTCGGCAATCTGCAAGCCGGCCTGTTCAGCAACGACGACAAGCTGGCGAACGAGCTGACAGCTGCGGGTCTCGTCACCGATGAACGCCTGTGGCGCATGCCGCTCGGCAAGGACTACGACAAGATGATCGACAGCAAGTTCGCCGATATGAAAAACACCGGCGGCCGCCATGCCGGCTCGATCACTGCCGCGCAGTTCCTCAAGCGCTTCGTCGGGGAAACACCATGGGCGCATCTCGATATTGCCGGTACGGCGATGGGCTCGGTTCAGGATGAGATCAATCAATCCTGGGGCTCCGGTTTCGGCGTGCGCCTGCTCGACGAGCTGGTCCGCGCAAACTACGAATCGTGACCAGCCTGGCCTTGTGAGATAGAAGGAGCGACATGACCGACGTTCTCTTCTATCACCTGACGGAATCGAAGCTCGAAGACGCCCTGCCGCCGCTGATCGACAAAAGCGTCGAGCGTGGCTGGCAGGTTGCTGTCCAGATGCGCGAGCCGGCGCGGCGCGATCTCCTCGATGCCCATCTCTGGACCTACCGCGAGGACAGTTTCCTGCCGCACGGCACGGATGAGGGCGAGATGGCGGACCGGCAGCCGGTGCTGCTGACGGTCTCGCCCGACAACATCAACAACGCCAGCGTACGTTTCTTCATCGATGGCGCCGAAGCCATTGATGTCGGGTACTACCAGCGCGTCGTGTTGATGTTCGATGGCTATGATCAGGAGCAGCTGGAAAGCGCGCGCGCCCAATGGAAGCGCCTGAAAGGCGAGGGGCATAGCCTCACCTATTGGCAGCAGACCCAGGACGGCCGCTGGGAGAAAAAGGCGTGACGCTCTAGAGCAATTCCAGCAAAAGTGCGAAGCGGTTTTGCGTCCGGAATTGCGTGAAAACAAAGAGACAGAGCATTTCCGTGACTCCGTTTAAAACGGAAATGCTTTAGCCGCTCCCGTTTCGGGGACGCGGCAACCAGGCTCATTCAGCTTCCGCTACGATCTTGCTGATGAAATCCGCCTTCGCTGCGGTATAGGCCGCGCGGTTGTCGGCATATTTTGCCGCAAGCTCCACCTTCAGCGCTTCGTAGGCATGGGCAATATCCGGGCGACTGCGCAAGCGGTCGCGGAAGACGATGAAATGACGCCAATTCGAGCCGCCATGTTCGACGACATGGACCAGATGCGTGCGGGTATCGCCTGCGATATCGCGGCCGAAAATGTGGTCGTTGGGGACAATATTGCTGCCGGCATAGTCATAGCCGATGGATGCCATCGGCTCGATACAGGCAAGACCGTCCTCGAAGCGCCGAACGCCGACGGCAATGTCGATGATCGGTTTGGCCTTTATCTCCGGAATGGCGGTACTGCCAAAATGCTGGATCTCGATGACGAGGTCGCCGAGCGCGCCGCGAATGGCGGCTTCCTCCAGCAAATAGGCCTCGTGCCATTTCTGGTTCGGCTCGGCAAGTTTGACAGTCTTGTTGCGGACGCCAAGGCCGAAGGATTGTTCATGTTCCGATGCCATCGGCAACTCCCCGATGATGACAATGCGCTAAGCTAGCATGTTGCGCAGCCTATCTCACATCGGGGAATGCGATCAATCGTGAAACGGTTCCACAAACTTGCGCTTGCCGAGCATGAAGGCGTCGGCAACGTGACGCAGCGGCGAAACGTCGACATCGGAGACGCCGGCTTTGACGATCTCGGCAAAGCGGCGATAGAGCGAGGGATATTCGGCTTCAAGCGCCGAGAAGGTCAGCTCGCCGTTCACGGAAAGCTTGGCGCCGCCTTCTGAAAGAACCATTTGGCCCGCATCCGTCTCAGCGACGATATCCCAGCTCTGCTTGCCGGTCTGGCGCCAATCGAATTCGGCATGAACCGGAAGACCCTGGCCGCTCTTGAAGTGCAGATCGGCCGCGATCGGCGAATCGCGATTCTCCGGGAATTCCAAGGTCGCGCCTGTCAGGAAGAGCGCCGGAAAAATATGAGTGACGATCGACAGCGCGTTGATGCCGGGATCGAAGACGCCGAGCCCGCCGGCCTGCCAGATCCATTCCTGGTTCGGATGCCAGTGACGGACGTCTTCCTTCCAGATCACATGGACGCTGCGAATGTTGGTGCCGGCGAGGAAGGTCTTGGCGGCTTCGACGGCAGGCGCGTAACGCGAATGCCAGCTTGCAAAGAGCGAAACGCCCTTCGCCTTTGCGAGATTCTCGAGATCGGCAACTTCGCTCAGCGTCGCGCCCGGCGGCTTTTCCAGGAAGACATGCTTGCCGGCCGAAAGCGCCTTGTAGGCAGCCTCGTAGCGATATTGCGGCGGCATGCAGAGTGAGACAGCGCCGATTGCTGGCACGGCGTCGAGCATGGCCTCGATGGTCGTGAAGGCCGGAATGCCCTCGACGGTGCCATGACGGCTTGCCGTGGCGACCAGCTTGAAATCCGGATTGTTCGCGATGGATGGAAGGTGCTGGTCGCGGACAATCTTGCCGACGCCGACAATAGCGAGGTTGATGGGGGACATGGGTGTCTCTCGATTAGTATGATTATTGATGCGATCTTTATCAGAATGCCGCATGTGGGCAAGGGCGGCAAATTGTAAATGCGTGCGCTCGGCTTCACACGCGGGCCTTCACGCGCGGGCATTGTACCGGAGCCATCATCACACTTGGAAAACCGGCTCGGGCTCTTGATTCACCGCTTGAAATCGGCACTCTGCCTCTGCGCGGCAAGAGATCCTGGGAAAGACCGCCGCGGGGGGAAATCATGAAAACATTGCTCGGCTTCAGCCGAATCGTGGACTATGCGACTGAGATCATTGGAAAATCGGTCTCATGGCTCATTCTGGTCGCCGTGTTGGTCAGCGCCGGAAATGCCATTGTCCGTAAATTGTTCAACATCTCGTCCAATGCCTGGCTGGAGGCGCAATGGTATCTGTTCGGCGCCGCCTTCATGCTCGCCGCCGCTTATACGCTGCGGCAGAACGAGCACATCCGCATCGATATCGTCTATGGCTCGCTCCCGCGCCGGGCGCAGCACTGGATCGATCTCCTCGGCCACTGCCTGTTCCTCATGCCGTTCGTATTGCTGATGGTCTATGACCTCGTGCCCTACGTGCGCATGTCCGTCATGTCCGGGGAGGTTTCCTCCAGCGCCGGCGGCCTGATCATTTGGCCAGGCAAGGCGCTGTTGCTGGCCGGCTTCTTCCTGTTGGCGCTGCAGGGCATCTCCGAGATTATCAAGAAGATTGCCGTCATGCGCGGCGATATGGAGGATCCGAGCCCCTATGTGCCGACGCATGCACCCCTTGAGGTCGAAACGCCGACAGGGGAGGCGCGCTGATGATGGAATTCATTGCCGTGAACATGGCGCCGATCATGTTCGCCTCGCTGATCATCTTCCTGCTGATCGGTTATCCCGTCGCCTTCGCTCTCGCCGCCAACGGTCTCCTGTTCTTCTGGATCGGCGTCGAGCTCGCCCCCTATTCGGGCGGTTCCATCAATCTGTCCTGGCCGCTCCTCAATGCGCTGCCGGATAGGTTCTGGGGCGTGATGTCCAACGATACGCTGCTGGCGATCCCGTTCTTCACCTTCATGGGCATCGTGCTGGAGCGCTCCGGCATGGCCGAAGACCTGCTCGACACGGTCGGCCAGCTATTCGGCCCGATCCGCGGTGGGCTTGCCTATGCGGTAATTTTCGTGGGCGCACTGCTTGCCGCCACCACCGGCGTCGTTGCGGCTTCGGTCATCGCGATGGGCCTGATATCGCTGCCGATCATGCTGCGTTACGGCTATGATCGGCGGGTGGCCTCCGGCGTCATCGCCGCCTCCGGTACGCTGGCGCAGATCATTCCGCCGTCGCTGGTCTTGATCGTGCTTGCCGACCAGCTCGGCCGCTCGGTCGGCGATATGTATGCCGGGGCGCTGATCCCGGGCCTGGTATTGACCGGCCTCTACATGCTCTATGTGCTGATCATGTCGATCGTCCGGCCGGATTCGATGCCGGCGCTGCCGAAAGAGGCCCGCTCGCTCGGTTCGGGCGTGACCTCGCTTTTCGTCGCGTTGCTGGTCTGCGCCGGCGTCGCCTATGCCGCCCATGTCTATCTGACACCGATCTACGGGGAAAACGCCGATATTCTCGGCGCAACCGTCGGCGTCGCCTTCATCTATGCCATTGCCGTCATCGACAAGACGATGAAGTTCAATCTGATGTCGCGGCTGGCGCAGCAGGTGATCATCGTACTGATCCCGCCATTGGCGCTGATCTTCCTCGTGCTCGGCACCATCTTCCTCGGCATCGCGACGCCGACCGAGGGCGGTGCGATGGGGGCAGTGGGCGCGTTGATCATGGCGGCGGCCAAAGGCCGGCTGTCCATGGATGTCGTCCGCTCGGCGCTGGCGTCGACCACGCGTCTTTCTTCCTTCGTGCTGTTCATCCTGATCGGCTCGCGCGTGTTCTCGCTGACCTTTTACGGGGTCAACGGCCATGTCTGGGTCGAGCATTTGCTGGTGTCGCTGCCGGGCGGCGAAGTCGGCTTCCTGATTGCCGTCAACCTCCTGGTCTTCGTACTGGCCTTCTTCCTTGATTTCTTCGAGCTGGCCTTCATCATCGTGCCGCTGCTGGCGCCCGCCGCCGACAAGCTGGGCATCGACCTCATCTGGTTCGGCGTTCTCCTTGGCGTCAACATGCAGACGAGCTTCATGCATCCACCCTTCGGCTTCGCGCTGTTCTACCTGCGCTCGGTCGCGGCAAAGGTGCCCTATCTCGACAAGGTCACGGGTAAAAATACGGCTCCGGTGACGACCGGTCAGATCTATTGGGGGGCGGTGCCCTTCGTCGGCATCCAGATCCTGATGGTGGCATTGACGATCATGTTCCCGCAGATGGTCATGCACTACAAGGGCGCGGGCACCGGGCTTGATCCCAATACGATCAAGATCGAAGTACCGGGCTTCGGCACACCCGGCCAGGACAATGGCGGCGGCCTCGGCCCGCCGGGCCTGCAGCTTCCGGGCGGCGGGCAGCCAAATCCGCCGGCCAATGATCTCAGCCAGCCGCCATCATTCAATTGAAGGCGGTCGTTATAGGCATGTTGCATTGCCTTCGGTCAGGGCAAAGAAAAACCCCGGAGCGGCGCCCCGGGGTTTCTTGTTTCCAGTTCGCTGATCAAATCTTGCCGGCGCGCTGCAGCGTCATCATGTAGACGTCATAGCTATATTCCGCGACTTGCGCATAGAGATAATGCTGGCCGCGGAAGCCCTTGATCGACTCCCAGATCTTCTTGAACGTTGGGTTCGAGGCTTCCATTTCGGCATAGACCTCGTTCGACTTCTCGAAGCAGGCGTTCATGATTTCGGTGCTGAACGGACGCAGCTTGGCGCCTTCGGCGACGACGCGCTTGATGGCGGCCGGGTTCAGATAATCGTACTTCTGCAGCATGTTGGCGTCGGTCGCCTGGGCGGCGGTGCGCAGCAGCGACTGATAGGCCTTCGGCAGGCCCTCATAAGCCGCTTTGTTGAACATGAAGTGCACGGTCGGGCCGCCTTCCCACCAGCCGGGATAGTAGTAGTAGGGCGCAACCTTGTAGAAGCCGAGCTTCTCGTCGTCATAGGGGCCGACCCATTCGGCCGCGTCGATTGTACCCTTTTCCAGCGCCGGATAGATGTCGCCGCCGGCGATCTGCTGCGGCACGACGCCAAGACGCTCCACCACCTTGCCGGCAAAGCCGCCGATGCGCATCTTCAGGCCCTTGAGGTCGGCGACCGAATTGATCTCCTTGCGGAACCAGCCGCCCATCTGCACGCCGGTATTGCCGCCGGGAAAGCCGATCAGCCCCTGCGTTGCCAGGAATTCGTTGAAGAGGTCGATGCCGCCGCCGTGATATTGCCAGGCATTCATGCCGCGGGCATTGAGGGCGAAGGGAACGGCAGCGCCCAGTGCCCAGACCGGATCCTTGCCCCAATAATAATAGGAGACTGTGTGGCAGGCCTCGACTGTGGCTGCCGAGGTGGCGTCGGCAGCCTGCAGGCCGGGCACGATTTCGCCGGCCGCGAAGACCTGGATGCTGAAATTGCCGTCGGTCGCTTCCGATACATATTTCGACAGCACTTCACCGCCGCCGTAGATCGTATCGAGCGATTTCGGAAACGACGAGGTCAGGCGCCAATTGATTTTTGGATTGCTCTGGGCAATAGCCGGAGCCGCAAGGGCCGCGGCTGCAACCGAGCCGGCGCCGGCCACGCCGGCTTTCCTCAGAAATGAACGACGATCCATCTATTACTCCCCCCGGATTCGAGCGGGCGGGCTGGCCCGCTCTTCGTGATCACGCCGCAACTAATCACGCCGCTCGGCGCCTTTCAAGCGCATCCGAAGATCTTGCAACCACTGACTGATGTTTGCCGCAGGAAACCGCTCTCCGACTTCAGGCCCTCAGCGCGTGAACTTGATGTCGGCCTGGGCGACGAGATTGGTCGCCGGTGCCGGAGCGTGCTTGTACTTGAGCGTCACGACCTTGTAACCCTCCTTCTCGAGGCGGATCAGAAGGGCCGGCAGCATGGTCACGGTACGCTGGTGGATGTCATGCATCAGGATGATGCCGCGCCCGCGCTCGTGTAGCTGCCTCATCGTTCGAGCCGCGACAGAGGCTGGCGTGGAGGTGAAATAGTCCTTGCTGTCGACATCGACGTCCATGACGATCATGTCGCGGGCGGCAACGGCGGCGCGCAGGCGTTTGGAGTCGGCGAGGTAAGGGAAGCGAAAGAACGGTATTTCGGTGCCAATGATCTTGGAGACGGCATTCTTGCCCTTGGCGATCTCGGCCATCGCCATGTCGAAGCTCATCTTGTCGAGGTCGGGATGGCGGAAGGTATGGCTGCCGATGGTGTCGCCGCGGGCAAAGACTTCCCGGGCGGTTGCCGGATGGGCTTGCGCCATTTCGCCGACCATCATGAACGTCGCCTTGACGCCGAATTTGTCGAGCGTGGCGAGAATGCGCTCGGTCTTGCCGGGGGCAGGGCCGTCATCGAAAGTCAGGATGACCTCCTTGTCGGCCAGATTGATGTCCTTGAGCGAAGAGACTTCCAGCGTCCGGCCGGCCAGATTGTGCGGGCCATTTATGCTCGCCAGGTCTCGGGTCTCGAGATCGGCGACGAGCCATTTGTTCGGCTCCATCTCGACCGGGTCGTTGGCTTTCAGCGGCTTGTGGCGCGGCTCTTCGGCCGCATAGCCGGTTTTGAGCGATGCTTCATTGCCCGGTTTGGTGGCACACCCTCCCAGAGCCAGGGACACGGCAAGGCCAGCCAGTAAAACACGGTAGTTCATCGGAATCGCTCAACACTTATGTCAATGAAGGTTGGGCGTACTTTCCGTAATTATGGTTAATGATCGGTTAGGATCGACCCCGAAACGGTTAAGAATTCGCCGGCACTAGCCGGCCATTGCGCTTTCATATTCGGACGAAAGTTCCAGCCATTGCTCTTCGGCCGCCGCGAGCTTTTCGACGGCATCGGCGCGCTGCTTTGCCTTCTCTGCAGCCTTGGTCGGTGCCTTCTCGTAGAGGATGGGATCCGCAAGTTCCGCATCAAGCGCGTGAATCAATTTCTCAAGCTTGCCGGTCAAGGATTCGATTTCGTTGATCTTCTTCCTGAGCGGCGCCAGCGAAGCGCGGCGATCGGCATTGAGCTTGCGCTGATCCGCCTTGGAGACCGAATCGTCGCTGCCGTTCGCCTTGGCCTTGTCATCCCTCGGCTTCGGGCTCGCGACGACGAGGCTGCGGTAATCTTCGAGGTCGCCGTCGAAGGTCGAAACCGTGCCGTCGCGCACCAGCCACAGCTGGTCGACCGTCGCCTCGATCAGATGGCGGTCGTGCGAGATGAGGATGACAGCGCCGGAATAATCGTTCAACGCCTGGATCAGCGCATTGCGGCTGTCGATATCCAGATGGTTGGTCGGCTCGTCGAGGATCAGCAGGTTCGGCGCGTCGAAAGCGGCAAGGCCCATCAGCAGCCGCGCCTTTTCGCCGCCGGAGAGATCCTTGACCTGCGTGTCCATCTTCTCCGTCGCGAGGCCCATCTGCGCGACGCGGGCGCGCACCTTCGCTTCCGGTGCTTCGGGCATGCGGCGGCGCACGTGCTCGACAGCCGTCTGGTTCGGCATGAGATCGTCGAGCTGGTGTTGGGCAAAGAAGCCGATCTTCAGGCTCGGTGCCAGCTTCACATCGCCGCTCTCGGCATCGAGGCGGCCCGAGATGAATTTTGCGAATGTCGATTTGCCGTTGCCGTTCGAGCCGAGCAGGGCGATGCGGTCGTCCGCGTCGATACGCAGGCTCAGGCGCTTCAGGATCGGCTTGCCCGGCTCATAGCCGACGGCGCCGCCGCTGACTGCGATAATGGGCGATGCGGGCTGCTTTTCGGGCTCCGGAAAGCTGAAGCCCATCACATGATCTTCGATAACGGCAGCGACAGTCCCCATCCGCTCCAGTGCCTTGACGCGTGATTGCGCCTGCCGCGCCTTCGTAGCCTTGGCCTTGAAGCGGTCGATGAAGCTTTGCAGATGCTTGCGTGCCGCGTCGTTCTTCGCTTTGGCTTTCGTCTGCAGTTCGTCGGCCTCCGCCTTCTGCCGCTCGAACTGGTCGTAGGAGCCGCGATAGAAGGTGAGTTTCTTCTGGTCGAGATGGACGATCGCATTAACAGCCGTATTCAGGAGGTCTCGGTCGTGCGAGATGATGATGACCGTGTGCGGATAGCGGCGGATGTAATCTTCCAGCCAGAGCGTGCCTTCGAGGTCGAGATAGTTCGTCGGTTCGTCGAGCAGCAAAAGGTCCGGCTCGGAAAACAGCACAGCGGCAAGCGCAACACGCATGCGCCATCCGCCGGAAAACGAGGAGGCCGGGCGCTTTTGCGCCTCGTGATCGAAGCCGAGACCGGCAAGGATGCTGGCGGCGCGCGCTTCGGCCGCATGCGCGCCGATATCGGCAAGCCGCGTCTGGATGTCGGCGATGCGATGCGGATCGGTTGCCGTCTCGGCTTCCGTAAGCAGCGCAGCGCGCTCCTTGTCGGCCGCGAGCACAATATCGATCAGCGGTTCCTCGGTGCCAGGCGCTTCCTGCGCGACCTGGCCGATGCGGGCATTGCGCGGGATCGAAACCGAGCCGCTTTCGGGGGCAAAGTCGCCGGTGATGATCCTAAAAAGGGTGGATTTGCCAGCGCCATTCTTGCCGACAAGGCCGGCCTTCGTGCCCGCTGGAAGCGTCACGTTGGCATGGTCGATGAGAAGGCGGCCGGCAATGCGGGCGGAAAGGTCTGAAATCGAAATCATGGCGCGGTTTTGGCCGAACTCGGCGCCGAAGGCAAGAGCGCGAAAGCGTTCAGGCGTCTGCGCGCCGCTTGGGCTCCGGCAGGTTCGCGCAGTTCTTCAACCTCTCGATCAGCTCGGTCTCATAGAGCATGAGATTGCTCAGCGACGCATGGAGGCTGTCCAGAGCGGCGCTGGCATTCGGCACCGTCCCGACCTCGCGGGCAAAAAGCCGCTGCTTCTTCAGCCCTTTGGCAAGCTGATCCGCCACCTCGCGCAGCATGTCGGCCGCATCGCTTTCGGATTTCCGCGCGACCAGCCCGCAATGACTGACAAGGCGATGCTTCAGGCCGATCTCATCGAGCCTGGTTTGCGAGGGGTGGGGGCCGAGCGCTTCGATCTCGCTGGCAAGAAAGCGGTCCTGCCCGTAGAGCGCCTCGTGAAAGAGCTGATAGTTGCGCGGCAGGCTCCTGATCTTCAGCCGCGTCATGAAGCGGCCGATGATCTCGAGCTCGGTCTCAGTTTCATCGTCATTATTGTCGACGGAATACGTGGAAACGCCTGTCTGCGAACTCTTCATGCCTGCTCTCTGACTGCCACCCGGCTGATATATCTCTCCAACTTGCAGGCGCGCAGGTTAAGGCAACATGAACGAAACCGCCTATCCGTGTGATTACGTGCCAAAATTAGCGACTTGAGCAACGCTTGGTCGAAGCCACTGGGTGCCTGCTCGCCTCCTGCTTACATCCAGTGCTGCCCTTCACTGCGCAGGAAATACAAGAGGTCCAGCACTAGCGATGGTTTGCCCAACGCCGTCAGGATCATGTGGCATTGACCGCGGTGATGGGTCTGATGGTTGAACATATGCGCGATCGCCAGATGGAGCGGATGGATGATCGCGCCCGGCCGGAGGACGGATGTATAGGTGATGTCGGCGGCAAGGGCTGTGGCGTCGAGCGTCTCGGCCCAGGTGATCATACGCCGATCCTCGACCTCGCGCATCTCCCGCAGCCCTGCGAGATCGTCATGCAGAACGACACCTAGAGCCGCCGGTGGCTCGCCGATTCCGTTGAATCGGTGCATCCACAATCGGTCCGTTACCAGCAGATGGTTCAGCGTTCCATGCAGCGAGCCGAAGAAGGCACCGCGATCCTCATGAAATTCCGCATCGCTGAGCCGGGCGGCGGCGTCATAGACTTGAACATTGGCCCAACGATTGTAATCGGCGAGCATTTTGAAATGTCTGAGCATATGGCTTTTCCTCCATGGCTATGAGACCAACCCGAAACAGAATTGAGCAAGTGAACCGAGACCATCCGCTAAGTCCGCCGATGAACGGCTGCTTCGCCACCTAGTTGCTTGCGAATCAGCCGCTCGTACTGTGACAGCGGCGTGAAATTGGGCTATCCCCCTTGTTTTCGGGCTGTGGGGCGGGTAAAGACCGCCCACTTTTCTCTGATTACAAGGAACGGACCCATGGCGATTGAACGTACTTTCTCGATGATCAAGCCGGACGCAACGAAGCGCAATCTGACCGGCGCCATCACCAAGATTTTTGAAGACAACGGCCTGCGCGTCATCGCCTCCAAGCGCGTCTGGATGAGCAAGCGCGAAGCCGAAGGCTTCTACGCCGTTCACAAGGAACGCCCCTTCTTCGGCGAACTCGTCGAAGGCATGACCTCCGGCCCGACCGTCGTTCAGGTCCTGGAAGGCGAAGGCGCCATCCTGAAGAACCGCGAAATCATGGGCGCGACCAACCCGGCCAACGCCGCTGAAGGCACGATCCGCAAGATCCATGCTTTGTCGATCGGCGAAAACTCCGTTCACGGCTCCGACGCTCCGGAAACGGCTGCCGTCGAAATCGCCTACTGGTTCTCCGAAACCGAAATCGTCGGCTGAATCGGCCTTTCAGCTCTTGCGCTGAACCCATTGAATTGACTCATGAAAGCCGGGATCGCATCCCGGCTTTTTTCATGCCGGGCAGGCGGCATCGTGCCCATAATCGACGCTGCCGTCGCCCTTGAAGACATCCGGGTTTGCGGTGTAGACCGGGCCGACGACCAGAGGTTTCGTCGGCAGCACGGTCTGGTCGAGATCGGACTTCACTTCGGTATTGATTGTCTGGATCGTCTTGTCGCTTGCATCCACCAATTTGATCGAGACGGAATAGGGACGATCCTTGCGCACGCAGCGCAGATCCGGGCTTTCGAGCGTGATCTTGTCCCAGAAGGTATAGATCTTCTGCCGAACCACAAGGGGATCGCCACCGGCGGGATTTTCGAATTCCGCGATGGCCGTCGTTCCCTCGGGGATCGGGGCGATCTTCTTGAGCGTGATCATATAGCTGGCGGTAGCCACGCGATAATTGAATATGAAGAGGCGGCCGCTCAGCTGGGTCGGGCCGTCATCGGCCTGCCTTTGGCAGCCGGCAAGCGCCAGCCCTGCGATCGTGGCTGTCAGCAGGATCGTTCGAATTGTCATGGCGCAGTCTCCTCCTTCTTGCGCCGGTAGTGCCGGCTTGCCTTGGCACGGTTGCCGCAGACCGCCATGTCGCACCAGGCGCGGCTTTTGTTCTTGCTGCGATCGATGAAGAGCCAGCCGCAGTTGCGGCAGATTTTCATCCGCTCCGGATCAGGCATGGCGATCAGGCGCAGTGTGGAGTGCACCGTCGCCGCCTCCAGCCCATCGGAGGAGGCTCGCCGCAGGACTTGCGCCAGCGCCGCCAGCAATTCGGCGAGCAGCGCATCGGCCGCGCCGTCGAGGACGCGTGCACGAAAGTAACGGTCGATCGCCTCGCGCAATCCGATGAAATCGGTTCTGTTTTCCTGTCTGACCGGCAGGATATCGCCGAAAAGCGCCCGCTCGGCACAGAAATTCGCGGCCGCTTTCGGAAAGCTTTCCATCTGTCCCGATCCCTCGAAGCGGTCGATCCGCCGTTCGTCGTCATGACGCAGGATCACGCTGTTGGCGACATCGAGTGCCAAGGCGCCACCGGAAAAGCGATGTGGGGTCCAGGAAAAACTCATGCTGAAAATTATAACTGGTAAAATTGATTTTGCCAGTTACTATTTATCTATCCTCGGAGGAGTTCATGGCCTATCTTCTGCAGCAATTGGCGAATGCCGTTCCGCTCGCCGCGCTCTATGCCGCGCTGGCCTTCGGCTATGCCATTGCCTTCGGGGTCATGAAGCGGGCCGATATCACCTATGGCGCTCTCTTCGCTTTCGCCGGCCAGATGCTGGTGCTGTTCACCGACGTCGGCTACACCAGACTATATCTGATCCTGCCGGCCGCCTTCGCCTTCGGCGCGGTCGTCGCCGCAGCCTATACGCTGGGCACCAGTTTTCTCGTCGGCCGCGCGATCATGCTGCCCTTGTCACGCAAATCGCCGAATACCATCATCGTCGCCGCACTCGGCATGATGATCATCCTGATGGAGACGGCGCGGCTGGCCTCCAACACGCGCGGCATCTGGCTGCCACCCTTCCTGAATGGCGCTGTCGTGTTCTGGGATACCGGCGATTTCCGCGTAACGCTCACCGAGATCCAGTTGCTCAACACGGCACTGATGATCCTGGTGATCGTCGCCGGCACCTATGTCCTTAGATGCACCGGATGGGGACGTATCTGGCGGGCGGTGACGGACGACGCGCTGGCCGCCGAGCTTTGCGGCGCAAGCGCCAACCGCGTCTTCCTGATCGCCTATGTCGCCTCGGCGCTGGTCGCGACCATCTGCGGACTGCTGGCCACCTCCTATTACGGCACGATGGATTTCGGGGCAGGGCTGATGTTCGGGCTCAAGGTTCTGATGATCGCGGCGGTCGGGGGCTATTCCGACCCGTTGAAGTCGGCGGGCGGTGCGGCGCTGCTCGGTCTGGGGGAGACAATGTGGGGAGCGTACGGCCCGTTCCTGTGGCGCGACTTCGTCATCTTCTCGCTGCTCGTTCTGCTGCTGATATTGAGCCGCCGCGAGCGGGTCGTTCCCTGAGGCCTATTTCTTCGCTGCCCATTTGGCCCGAGCGGTATCGTCGGCATCCCTGGCCGAAATCCAATCACCCACCTTGCCATCCTTGGCATGTTCCTTCTTCCAGAAGGGCGCCGAAGTCTTCAGGAAGTCCATGACGAAATTGGCGCCGTCGAAGGCGGCCTGCCTGTGAGGCGCCGCCGCAATGACGAGGACGATGTTTTCGCCGGGCACAATCTTGCCGTAGCGGTGGATGGCGGTCAGGCCGAAAAGCCCGAAGCGTTCGATGGCGAGGTTGGCGATGCGGCTGATCTCCGCCTCCGCCATGCCGGGATAATGTTCCAATTCGAGTGCGCCGAGCGCGCCGCCTTCATCGCGGCAGAGGCCGGAAAAGGTGACGACCGCGCCGATGTCATGCCGTCCATTCGTGAGGCTGTCGATTTCCGTCTGGAGATCGAAATCTTCCTGCTGAACTTTGACGAATGGTGTGATCATTGTAATTTCCTTATCGCCCACTCAAAGAGTTTGCGGAAACTCCCGGCCCTTCGCCAGGGCTCAGGGCGTTCGTCGCTGCAATCGATTCACTGGATCGATTGCTCGGGCTTTGCCCGACCGCTCCTCACCCCCCGGTCATCGGCGGAAAGAGCCCGATCTCCCGGGCGCCGGCGATCGGTTCGTCATGATCGGCATGCTCCATATTGATGGCGACGCGGATCGCCTCCGGAAACTGCAGCGCCGTCTCGTATTCTTCCCCCAAGGTCTTCAAATGGTTAAGGAGATCACCGACGGTGATCACCTCGGCGGGAAGAGAAATCTCCTCTTCGGCCCTGCCGATCCGCTCGCGCACCCAGGCAAAATAGACGAGCTTCGTCATCATTCATCATCCACGATATGCTTCAGGCCGGCGCGGAAATAGTCGTAGCCGGTGTAGATGGTCAGCAGCGCCGCGACCCAGAGCAGGACGATGCCGATCTCCGTCGTATAGGGTAGCACCTTGTCGCCAGCCGGCCCAGCGAGAAGGAAGGCGATGGCCACGAGCTGCGCGGTCGTCTTCCACTTCGCGATGCGCGTCACGGGAACGCTCACCTTCAAGGCGGCAAGATATTCGCGCAGGCCGGATACCAGTATTTCACGGCAGAGAATGATGATCGCCGCCCAAAGCGACCAGCCGGCGATCGTGCCGTCAGCCGCGACCAGCAGCAGGATCGCAGAGACCAGCAGTTTGTCGGCGATCGGATCGAGCATGCGGCCGATATTCGAGGTCTGGTTCCAGATGCGCGCGAGATAGCCGTCGAGAAAGTCGGTGAGCGAGGCGATGACGAAGATCCAGAGCGCAACCCATCGCGCAAAATCGGAGCCTTCGAGCTTGCCCTCGATGAAGAAGCACAGGACGATCAGGGGTACGCAGATGATGCGGCCGTAGGTGAGCAGATTGGGAATGCTGTAAGCGCGCGAAGCCATGGAAATCGTTTCGTTTCGGTTGTATCGGCGGATCTTGGTGAGCCTTTATCAAAGCCTCATCTCGCCCCAGCCATTTGATTGAGCATGATCTTATCCAAAAACCGTTCCGCACTTTTTGGGATCACGCCTAGATGATGGTTTGATTACCCTATCGTCAATATTCTTACTGTTCTTTCACCGTCATTGCGTGGAATTTGCGACCGGCTTTTTTTATTTGGCGGTGTCTTCATGGAAATGGTTGTAGACCTGCTGCGCTACGGCTTCCGATATGCCTTCCACAGCCATCAGATCGGACAGGGCGGCGCGCGACACGGCCTTGGCGGTGCCGAAATGCTGTAGCAGTGCCCGCTTGCGCGAAGGGCCGATACCGCCGATTTCATCCAGCGGATTCTTGATCATCTCCTTCTTGCGCCGGGCGCGATGCGAACCAATGGCAAAACGGTGGGCTTCGTCGCGCAGGCGTTGGATGAAGTAGAGCACGGGATCGCGCGGCGGCAGGGTGAAGCTCTCGCGGGAAGTGGCGAAGAAACGCTCGCGTCCGGCGTCGCGGTCGACACCCTTGGCGACGCCGATGGCGATGACGCTGTCGGTTACCCCCAGTTCGTCGAGAATGGTGCGCACGGCCGTCATCTGCCCCTGGCCGCCGTCGATGAGGATGACGTCGGGCCAGGCGGGGAAGGGCTGGTCGGCTGCATCGGCGGCGGGAGCTTCCGTCGCAGTGCTGCGGTCGGGCTTGCCTTCTTCCTTCAGCAGGCGGGAGAAGCGCCTTGTCATCACTTCGCGCATCATGCCGAAGTCGTCGCCAGGCGTGATGTCGGTCGATTTGATGTTGAACTTGCGATACTGGCCTTTGACGAAGCCTTCCGGCCCGGCCACGACCATGCCGCCGACCGCATTCGTGCCCATGATATGCGAGTTATCGTAGATCTCGATACGTTGCGGCACATAAGGAAGTTTGAAGGTCTCCTTGAAGCCTTCGAGCAACCGCGATTGCGAGGCGGTCTCCGCGAGCTTGCGGCCGTGTGCCTCGCGGGCGTTGGCAACGACATGATCGACCAGATCGCGCTTCTCGCCCCGCTGTGGCACCAGAATCGCGACTTTGTGGCCCGTCTTCTCGCTGAGTGCCGCCGCCAGCAGCTCGATTTCCTCGACCGTCTCCGAAAGCAGGATCTGCTTGGGCACTGGCTTGTCGTCATAGAACTGCGCCAGGAAGGCGTTCAGCACTTCGGCGCCTGAGAGTGATGGGTCGGCCTTGGGGAAATAGGCGCGGTTGCCCCAATTCTGACCGGTGCGGAAGAAGAAGACCTGGATGCAAGAGATGCCGCCCTCATGATGGATGGCGAAGACATCGGCCTCCTCGACGCCGGCCGGATTGATGCCCTGGTGGCTCTGCACATGCGACAGCGCGGCCAGCCGGTCGCGGAAGACCGCGGCACGCTCGAAATCGAGATCCTCGGCAGCGGCGTTCATTTCTTCGGCCATATGGGCCTTGACGTTCTGGCTCTTGCCGGAAAGGAAATCCTTCGCTTCCTGCACCAGCTGGGCATAGCCTTCGTCGCTGATCTCATGCGTGCAAGGCCCCGAACAGCGCTTGATCTGATAGAGCAGACAGGGCCGGGTGCGCGTTTCGAAAACACTGTCGGCGCAGGTGCGGATCAGAAAGGCGCGCTGCAGCGAATTGATGGTGCGGCCGACGGCGCCGGCCGAGGCGAACGGGCCGAAATAGTCGCCCTTGCGAGCCCGCGCGCCGCGATGCTTGAAGATCGCTGGCGCCCGGTGATCGCCGGTGATGAGAATATAGGGAAAGGACTTGTCGTCCCGCAGCAAGACGTTGAAGCGCGGCCGCAAGCGCTTGATCAGATTCGCTTCCAGCAGCAGCGCTTCCGTCTCGGTGCGCGTGGTGACGAACTCCATATTGGCGGTTTCGCGCACCATCCGGGCGATGCGGTTGGAATGCACCCGGCCCATGGCATAATTGGCGACACGCTTCTTCAGGCTGCGTGCCTTGCCGACATAGAGCACGTCTCCGTCTTCGTTGAACATGCGGTAGACGCCGGGATTGTTCGGCAGCCGTTTGACGAATTCGGCGATCAATTCCGCGCCGCGCAAGCCGGTCTCGTTCTTGCCGCCTTCGTTCCAGTCGACGGGCGCGACAGGGGAGGCGGCGGCATCGCCCTCCACCTCGATGTCGTCTTCTATATCCTCTGATTCGTCGTAGAGAATGCCGCCATCGGGCAGCTTTCTTCCATTCATTCCGCACTCTCCGCCACGTCAGGCGTTTCCCAGGCAAGATGCTGGCCACCGTCGAGCGCTATCATTTGGCCCGTGATCGAGGGCGTGTCAAAAAGAAAGCGGATGGTGCGGCCGAATTCTCCGAGCCCCGGCGCCGCCTTCAATATGAGGCCGTCGATCTGGGCCTGAAAGTCCTCTTCCGTCTGTCGCGCGCTGCGCACTGTCGGCCCCGGGCCGATCGCGTTGACGCGGATGCGGGGGGCAAAGCTCTGAGCCATCGTCTGGGTCGCCGTCCAAAGTGCCGCCTTCGACAGCGTGTAGGAATAGAAGCGCGGGTTGAGCGCCCAGACCCTCTGGTCGATCATGTTGACGATCAATCCCGGATTGGGTTCGGGAAGCTGCCGGACGAAATCGGCTGCGAGGATCGAGGGCGCGCGGACATGCACCGCGAAGTGCGCCTCGAAGGCTTCGGCGTCGAACCGGTCGGCGGAATCGCCGAGGAAAGCGGAGGCGTTGTTGACCAGCAGATCAAGCGGACCGAGTGCGTAGGTGACTCTCTCGACAAGGGTTGACGTCTCCCCGAAATTTTGCAGATCGGCCTTGATCGCAATCGCCTTCCTGCCCTTTTGCTGCAATTCCGCCACGATTTCCGCCGCCTCGGCGAAGGATTGGTTGGCATGCAGCGCCACCGCGAAGCCATTGGCCGACAGATCCTCGGCTATTGCCCTGCCTATTCTTTTTGACGCACCGGTTATCAACGCCGTGCGAAGTTCTTCCTGGCTCAAGATACCGCCTTCTTCTCGTCGTTACCCAATCGAAGCTCATATAGGGCGTCGATACACCATATGAAAAGGTGCTTGAGCGAATGACGCTCTTGACGTCTCTTATGTAGATCTTGATATATATTTGGATTAAAATAAGTATACATGCTTTAACCATTGGTTATGGTTAACAATTCGTCTGTTGCGCTGAAGCAACATCGAAATTCAGCCATGTCTGTGCCACAATGATATCATATTTTGGCTCTTCCAATTCCTCATTTGCACTCCAATTTCAACCTCGATCCGGGAGGGATTTGTTTTAATTGCTCGTGACGCTTCGAAGTCAAAGATAGTAGACGAAGCACACGGGACTGAAAGGAGAAAAGTATGCGTACTCTCGTAACGACCCTCATGGTCTCCGCTTTCGCTCTCGGGGGCTACACCGCAGCTCAGGCTGCTGACGCTGTTGAGCAGGTTCCGCAGCCGCCCGTTGCTCAGGAAGCAGCTCCGGTCGTCAACAATTGGTCCGGCTTCTACATCGGTGGCGAAGGCGACTGGAACAAGGGTCACTTCAACCGCACCGGCAACAGCTACGCCTTCGGCGGTGGTGCCTTCACCGGCTACAACTGGCAGCAGGGCCAGATCGTATACGGTATCGAAGGTGACCTCGGTTACGCCGACTCTGAGACATCACGCAATGGCCTGACTGCCAAGAACGGCGTCAATGGCTCGGTTCGCGGCCGTCTCGGTTACGATTTCAACCCGTTCATGCTGTACGGCACGGCTGGTCTGGCAATCGGCCAGAACAAGCTCTCCGACGATACCTCGTCTGAAAGCAAGACGGCAGTTGGCTACACGGTCGGTGCTGGTGCTGAAACCTTCATCACCCACAACATCACGGCTCGTCTCGAATACCGTTACACCGACTACGGCAAGAAGGACTTCAACCTCGACTCCGGCAGCTTCTCGCGTGGCTACGACGAGCAGAGCGTCAAGGTCGGTATCGGCGTGAAGTTCTAATCACTGGACGGCATAGACTGAAGAAAAAGCCGGGGTTCTTGCCCCGGCTTTTTCTATTTCATGCTTCTGAATATTTATGCGGCGTCCTTTGGGAAATCCGTCGATATGGCCAGTTCGCGCCAGTCGGCCAACTCCTTGGCGACATACTCATTCTTGGTCTCGATCGCGCCGACCGTATCGGAGCCGAAAGGCATGCGCAGTGGCGGGTTGGTCGAATGTGCAAGCGTGATCATCGACTTTGCAAGCCGTGCCGGATCGCCGGGCTGGCCGTGGTTATGACCGGCGGCGAAATCGCGCATTGCCCCGGCAGGCGTGTCCTTATAGTCGGCAATCGAGCTCGGGCTGACGGCGAGCGAGCTTTCGTCAAGGAAATCGGTCCGGAAGAAACCGGGTTCGACGACAGTGACCTTGATGCCGAGCGGCTGCAGTTCCGTCGCCATTGCTTCGGACAGGCCTTCGACCGCGAACTTTGTCGAGCAATAGACGCCCCAACCGGCAAAGCTTTGATAGCCACCGACCGAGGACATGTTGATCACATGGCCTGAGCGCTGTCGGCGCATATGCGGCAGGATTGCGCGGGTAACTTTCAGCAGACCGAAGACGTTGGTGGCGTAAAGCTTTTCGATTTCCTCGGCGCTTGCCTCTTCCACTGCACCCAGCAGCCCGTAGCCGGCATTGTTGACAAGGATATCGATCTTGCCGAAGTGCTTGACGGCTATCGCAGCGGCTTCATGGGCCTGCGCTTCGTTCGACACGTCGAGCGCGATGGGCAGCAGGTTCGGATGATTGCCGAATTTCTCTGCCAGGCCGGCGGGATTGCGGGCCGTGGCAACGACGGCGTCGCCGGTGGCGAGGGCTTCCTGAGCGATGAGGGCGCCGAAGCCGCGGGATGCACCCGTAATGAACCAAACACGCATGACTTTCTCCTTCGTCGGTTTGCAATTCCGTGGGTGGAATTCGCTTGCAGGAGAAAGGTAGCTTGCTGGCATCGTTGAGATAATCTACTTTCATCTCCATGAAGTGCTGAGAAATTCTCATCAATGCGACGCATCCGTTCGACCGATCTGGCGATCTTCCTGGCGATCGCCCAACACCGCAGCTTTCGGAAAGCCGCGGTGGAGCTCGGCGTGACGGCTTCCGCACTCAGCCATTCGCTGCGTGCGATCGAGGAACGGTTGGACGTGCGGTTGGTGAACCGCACCACGCGCGGCGTCGGATTGACGGAGGCCGGCGAGCGCCTGTTCGACCGCATCCGCCCGGCTTTTCTCGACATCGATGATGCGCTCGATGATCTCGATAAATTCCGCAGCCAGCCCTACGGCAAGCTGCGCATCAACGCCCCGCGCCCTGCCGCCAAGATGGTGTTGCTGCCGATCGTGTCACGGTTCCTGAGGGCTTACTCCGCTGTCGAAATCGAGATCGTGGTGGACGACGCGCTGGTGGACACGGTCTCTGGCGGTTTCGACGCCGGCATACGCTTCGGCGAAAGCATCGCCGCCGACATGATCGCCGTCCCCATTGGCCCTCGCCAGCGGACAGCGATCGTCGGCTCGCCCGAATATTTTCAGCGTTTCCCCAAACCGGCCACGCCGTACGAGCTGAAAGATCACTCTTGCATCCGCTACCGTTTCGCCAGCGGCACCTACTATCGCTGGGAATTCGAACGCGGGGGCATCGAGCTGGAGATCGAGGTACAGGGACCACTGACGCTCGGTGATCTCGACATAATGCTCGACGCTGCCGTCAATGGCTCCGGTCTTGCTTTCCTGTTTGAGGATCACGCCCGGCCGGCCTTGGAGGATGGCCGGCTGATACGCGTGCTGGAGGACTGGTGCCCCTACTATCCGGGCTTCTTCCTCTATTATCCGAGCCGTCGGCAGTTGCCGACGGCCTTGCGCGCTTTTGTCGATTTCGTGAAGAGCGACGACGGCCGCTAGAGCTAAGCCGCGGCGACGTCAGCCCTGCGGCTTCATCGTCGGATAGTCGGGAAAATGCTTCTCGAATTTATACGCCCAATCGATCAGGCCGGCATGGTCCGCTTCCCATTGTCCTTCGAAGCGGAGCTGCAGGTAGCCGATGAGGGCAGCGAGCGCGAAATGCCCCGCATGCAGCCTCTTGCCGATCTTCGGCGGCTCGGCATCGAGATGGGTGAGGACGCGGCTTATCTTGGTCCATTGCCGGTCGATCCAGGGCTGGTGCTGCTTCTCCGCCTCGCGAAAGCGTCGCTCATAGACGATCGACAGGAGGCACTCGTTGGTGCCGTCGCACAAAGCTTCCAGAACCTCCACCTCGGTACGCTTGCCATTCTTTGAGGGGTAGAGTTTGCCCTCCAGCCGATGAAAATGATGCATGATGGCGCGGCTGTCGAAAATGGCGTCGCCATCGCCTGTCAGCAATGTCGGGATCTTGCCGAGCGGGTTGTTGTCGATGAGGAGCGTCGGACCGGCATTGGTATCGACACGGATCTCCTCGAGCTCGATGCCGAGATGGCGGGCTGCCATGCGCACCTTGCTGGAAAAGGGGGAGGTGGACGAGCAGAGAAGTCTCATGGGATCACCTGTGGGATGGGCGGGAGGAAATCAATGTTCGCCACGCAGCCAGAAGGCGCGTTGCGAGGCGAAGCGGTCCTGCGCCAACATATCTTTCAGCGCCGGCAACAGCGCATGCAATTCGTCCTTCAACGTGAAGGGCGGATTGACGATGATGAGGCCGGAACCGGTAAGCCCGGCGAAGCCGCGGTCGCTTTTGACCGTCAGTTCGGCGCAGAGCATCTTCGGCACCTCCAATGCCTGCAGTGCCTCGTGAAACTGCTTGATCGGCGCATCCTTCTTGATCGGATACCAGAGGCAATAGGTACCACCGGGAAAGCGGTGCCAGGCTCTCGCCAGGCCGCCGACCAGCCGCTCATATTCGCCGTCTTCCTCAAAGGGCGGGTCGACCAGCACGATGCCGCGCTTCTCCTTCGGCGGCAGATGCGCGCCGAGCGCCAGCCAGCCGTCAAGCTCGGTGATGCGCGCATGATGGTCGCCTTCGAACAGCCGGTGCAGCCGCTGGAAGTCCTCGGGGTGCAGCTCCATGGCTGACAGCCGGTCCTGCGGGCGGAACAGCATGCGGGCGAGCTTCGGCGAACCGGGATAGAATTGCAGGCCGCCTTCGGGATTGAGCTCGCGAACGGCGGTCAGATAGGGCTCCAGCAGATCGGAGACCTGCGGCACGAGTTCCGCTGCGAGAAGCCGGCCGATACCATCCTGCCATTCGCCGGTCTTCTGCGCTTCCTCCAAAGAGAGATCGTAGAGTCCGATGCCGGCATGGGTGTCCAGAACACGGAACGCCTTGTCCTTGTTCTGCATGTAGCGGACGAGGCGGGCGAGCACCGCGTGCTTGAGCACATCGGCGAAGTTGCCCGCGTGGTAGATATGCCGATAGTTCATTGTCGGTGAAGTCCGCATGAATTGTTGCGATGGGCCGGATTATCCCTAGTGGCCGGTCATCGCTTGAAATATAGAAACATCATGAACATTGCGACCCCTATTCAAGCCAAATCCCGCACTGGTCACACGGCCTGTCCGCATGACTGTCCCTCCACCTGCGCGCTGGAGATCGATCTGACGGAGGACGGCCGGATCGGCCGCGTCCGCGGCGCCAATGATCATTCCTATACATCCGGCGTCATCTGCGCCAAGGTCGCCCGCTATGCCGAGCGCCTCTATCATCAAGATCGTCTGATGAAGCCGCTGCGCCGCGCCGGCGCCAAGGGCGAGGGGCGCTGGCAGGAGATTTCCTGGGATGACGCGCTGGACGAGATCGCCGAGGCTTTCGTCAAGGCCGAAGCCAAGGACGGCAGCGAGGCGATCTGGCCTTATTTTTATGCCGGCACCATGGGCTGGGTCCAACGCGATTCCATCGATCGCCTTCGCCATGCGAAACGCTATTCCGGCTTTTTTTCCTCGATCTGCACCAACCCGGCCTGGACCGGCTTCACCATGGCGACGGGTGTGTTGCGCGGTCCCGATCCGCGGGAGATGGGCCGTACCGATTGCGTCGTCATCTGGGGCACGAATGCGGTCGCGACGCAGGTCAACGTGATGACGCATGCGGTCAAGTCCCGCAAGGAACGCGGCGCCAAGATCGTCGTCGTCGATATCTATGACAATCCGACGATGAAGCAGGCCGATCTGGCGCTGATCGTCAAGCCGGGCACGGATGCGGCACTGGCCTGCGCCGTCATGCATATCGCCTTCCGTGATGGCTATGCCGATCGCGCCTATATGGCAAAATATGCCGATGATCCGGCGGGCCTTGAAGATCACCTGAAATCGAAGACGCCTACCTGGGCCGCCGGCATTACCGGCCTTTCAGTGGATGAGATTGAAGCCTTTGCAAAGCTTGTGGGAACGACGAAGAAGACCTATTTCCGCCTCGGCTACGGTTTCACCCGCCAGCGCAACGGCGCCATCGCCATGCATGCGGCCGCCTCGATCGCCACGGTGCTGGGGTCCTGGCAATATGAGGGCGGCGGTGCCTTTCATTCGAACAGCGATATCTTCCGCATGGACGCGAGCGAGCTGACCGGTCGGTCCATGAAGGATTTAGATATCCGCATGATCGATCAGTCGCAGATCGGTCGGGCGCTGACCGGCGATGCCGTCGCGCTTCGCCATCGCGGGCCGGTGACGGCGATGCTGATCCAGAACACCAATCCGGTGAACATCGCGCCCGAGCAACGGCTGGTGAAGCGCGGCTTTGCCCGTTCCGATCTCTTCGTTGCCGTGCACGAGCAGTTCATGACCGACACGGCCGAGATGGCCGATATCGTCATACCCGCCACCATGTTCGTCGAGCATGACGACATCTACCGCGCCGGCGGCCAGAACCACATTCTTCTTGGCCCGAAGCTGGTCGAGCCGCCGCCGACGGTGCGCAGCAATCTCTTCGTCATCGAGGAGCTGGCCAAGCGCCTCGGCGTGGCGGATCGCCCCGGCTTCGGCTTTTCCGCCCGCGAGATGGTCGATCGGATTCTAGCGAAAAGTGGATTGCCGGATTACGATTATTTCCTCGAACATAAATGGTTCGACCGCCAGCCGGCTTTCGAGGATGCGCATTTTCTGAACGGCTTTGGCCATCCCGACGGCAAGTTCCGGTTCCGCCCCGATTGGGTCAACCAGCCGGCGCCGAACCGCCCGCCTGCGTCAGTCGGATTACTCGGCCCGCATATCGAGCTGCCGGAATTCCCGGATCAGGTCGATGTCATCGAAGTGGCCGATCCGGACCATCCGTTCAGGCTCGCCACCTCGCCGTCGCGCAACTTCCTGAATTCGAGCTTCGCGGAAACCAAGACCTCGCGGCAGAAGGAAGGCCGCCCCGAGGTGATGATCAATCCGGCCGATGCCGAGGCGCTCGATGTCATCCATGGCGATCTGGTCCGCATCGGCAATACGAGAGGCGATATTCGCCTCCATGCGCGCGTGACGACGGAGGTGAAGCCGGGCGTGCTGATTGCCGAGGGGCTTTGGCCGAACAAGGCCCATGTCGACGGCGAGGGCATCAACGTGCTCACCGGCGCCGACCCGGTCGCGCCCTATGGCGGTGCGGCCGTTCACGATAACAAGGTATGGCTGCGCAAGGATACGGCATGAGCGAATTCGGAAAGGCGAAAGCCGAAATCGTCAGCGAGAAGACGTTGGCGGATCAATGGACACGGCTCAGCAGCTATGACGTCGACTACACGGATTCGCACGGCGAGAAGCATCGCCTGAAGCGCGAGATCTATCACCGCACGCCGGCCGCCTGCACCCTACTCTACGATCCCGCCCGTGAGACGGTCGTGCTCGTCCGGCAATACCGTCTGCCGTCGCAGCTTGCCGGCCTGCCGGCATGGATGATCGAAGTGCCCGCCGGCCTGCTCGATGGTGACGAGCCGGAAGCAGCGATCCGGCGCGAGGCCATGGAGGAGACCGGGTTTCGCGTTCGCGATGTCCGCTTCCTCTTCAAGGCAATGACCTCGCCGGGTGCCGTGACCGAGATCATCCATTTCTTCGCCGCCGTGATCGATACGTCCGATCGGGTCGCCGACGGCGGCGGGCTTGCCGAGGAACATGAGGATATCGAGGTGATGGAAATTCGATTGTCCGATGCGATGGCAATGATCGAGGCGGGCGATATCTACGATGCCAAGACGGTCATTCTGCTGCAATGGGCGGCCCTGAACAGGGCCAGCCTGAAGTAGGTCCGTCGAAGTCAGGGAGCTAGGCCCGAAACTATGCTCCGGCCTTCATCACCGTGTCACGAATCGAGACTACCGGGGCGTGCTGGCCGAAAACGTCCGGACGTGTCGGTGCCTTTTAGATGATAGACGCTGTTTCAGGAGAAAGCCGATGTGGCTCAGCAATTTCACGCTCGTTCTTCCCAATGAAGTCGTCGACCGGGGTGCCGTGCGCATCGAGGACGGCGTGATTGCCGAAATCCGCTCGGAACCGGTGGAGCAGCCGACGTTTGACGGCGGTGGCCGTTTGCTGATGCCGGGTTTCGTCGATCTGCACTGCGATATGATTGAGCGCGAGATTGCGCCGCGACCGAACGCCATGATGCCGATCGATTTCGGCATTCACGAGCTGGACAAGAAGCTGGCTGCAGCCGGCGTCACGACGGCCTTTGCCGCGCTCTCCTTTGCGACCGAAAGCGTCTACGGTCACGTCCGCTCGCTCGAAACCACTTCGGCTGTGATCCGCGGCATCGACAGCCTGCGTAATGACCTCCTGATCGATCACCGCGTTCATGCCCGCTATGAAATTACCAATCTGGGCGCGGCACTGACCCTGGAGCGGCTTTTGGAGGACGGCGTCATCGACATGGTCTCTCTGACCGACCACACGCCGGGGCAGGGGCAGTACAACGATATCGAAAGCTACATCCGCAGCATGTCCGAGCGTCGCTCCATGTCGCGCGAGGCTGCCGAGGAAGTCGTGGCGAAGCGCATCGCGCAACGCCAGGATCCGGAGATCGAACGCAAGCTGCACGATGTGGTCGAGCTTTCGCTGAAACACAAGCTCTCGCTCGCCTCGCATGATGATGACAGCGCCGAGAAGGTAGCGGCGATGCACGATCTCGGCGTGACGATCAGCGAGTTTCCAGTAACGGGACCGGCCGCCGAAGAGGCTTGCCGCCGCGGCCTCTGGACGCTGATGGGTGCGCCGAACGCGCTGCGCGGTCAGTCCATGTCCGGCAATCTCAGTGCCCTGGACGCTGCCCGCGCCGGCCTGCTCGGCATCATCGCCGCCGATTATCATCCGGCCGCTTTCGTGCCGGCGATCTTCAAGATTGCGGAGGTTGTTGGCGGTGGCCTGCCGGCGGCGGTTGCCATGGCAAGCGCCAATGCTGCTCGTTCGGCCGGCCTCATGGATCGTGGCGAGATCGCTGTCGGCCAGCTTGCCGATCTGGTTGCCGTCGAGCCCGGCTCGGTTCATCGCATTCGCGCAACCTTCCGCGGCGGCCGCATCGTCTATAGCGACGGCACGCTGCATCCGCTGATGGCGATTGCGGCTTGAAGAGAAAATTGAAGGGGCGAATTAGGGCGCCCGGCGGCCCCTCATCCGCCCTTCGGGCACCTTCTCCCCGAGGGGAGAAGGGGTTCGCTAGGCGCACCGACCCCGATAAATGTGTCTCACCGAGAGGGTGAAGCTTCCGCGTTGAAAGGAAGTTGCATGGCTCCGGATGGGTGTGGCCTCCTCAACGAAACGGGAGCACCAGGAAGTGCTCCCCTTCTACCCTGCGGGGAGAAGGTGCCCAAAGGGCGGATGAGGGGGCGCCGTTCGGCTCCGTAACTCCCTACTTAAGCCATATCCCCAAGCAGTGACACGACCTGCCGTCCATGGGCGGCAGGTGTTCTGGCAAGGCTGATGGCCTTGCCGCCTTCCATCCTGACGTTACCTTCAGCCAGCAGCCGCAGGGATTGCGGATAGAGCTGATGTTCGACCGTCAGCACACGGGCAGCCAATGCGTCCGCCGTATCGCCGGTCAGCACCGCCACCGCTGCCTGGCCGATCACCGGGCCTTCGTCCATGCCTTCGGTGACGAAATGCACCGTGCAGCCGGCAATGCGCATGCCGGCGTCGATGGCGCGCTGATGCGTGTGCAGACCGGGAAAGAGCGGCAGCAGGGAAGGGTGGATATTGATGATCCGGCCTTCATAACGCTGGATGAACCGGCCGGAAAGCAGCCGCATGTAACCCGCAAGGCAGATGATGTCGGGCGACAAGGCTTCCAGCCGAGAAAGGATCGCCTCTTCATGGGCGTCCTTGCTGGCAAAGTCCTTGCGGACGAAGGCGAAGGTGGCGATGCCCTCGGCCGCTGCCTTTGCCAGTCCGCCGGCATCCGCCTTGTCGGCGATGACGGCGACGATCTCGGCCGGATAATCAGGAGCCGCCGTGGCCTTCAAAAGGGCCATCATGTTGGAGCCGCCGCCGGAAATGAAGACGACGACGCGTTTGCGCGGCGTGTTCATAGAGCGAGCGTACCCTTGTAGACCGTGCCTCCAGCGCCTTCGGCACGAGCAATCATGCGACCGAGTGTTACCACAGCCTCGCCCTCGGTTTCGAGCGCAGCCTTCACGGCTGCAACATTGTCAGCCGCGACGACCACGATCATGCCGACACCGCAGTTGAAGGTGCGCAGCATTTCCTTGGCCTCGACGCCGCCCGTCTTGGCAAGCCAGGAGAAGACCGGCGGCACCTTGACGGCGGCAAGATCGATTTCGGCGGCCAGATGCTTCGGCAGCACGCGCGGGATATTTTCGGGGAAGCCGCCGCCGGTGATATGGGCGAGCGCCTTGAGAGCGCCGGTTTCGCGGATGGCCTTGAGCAGCGGCTTCACATAGATGCGCGTCGGCGTCAGCAACGCCTCGCCAAGTGCCTCGCCCTCTGCGAAAGGTGCCGGTGCGTCCCAGCCGAGGCCGGAAAGCGCGACGATCTTGCGCACCAGCGAGAAGCCGTTGGAGTGCACGCCGGAGGAGGCGAGGCCGAGAATGATGTCGCCTTCGGCGATGTCGCCTGACGGCAGCAGCTGGCCGCGCTCGGCGGCACCGACGGCAAAGCCCGCCAGATCATAATCGCCGTCGGAATACATGCCCGGCATTTCCGCCGTCTCGCCGCCGATCAACGCGCACCCTGCCTCGCGGCAGCCGGCCGCGATGCCGCCGACGATCGCCGCGCCCTGATCGGGATCGAGCTTGCCGGTGGCGAAGTAATCGAGGAAGAACAGCGGCTCCGCACCCTGGACGACAAGGTCGTTCACGCACATGGCCACGAGGTCGATGCCGACAGTGTCATGATAGTTCGCATCGATGGCGATCTTCAGCTTGGTGCCGACGCCGTCATTGGCGGCGACCAGCACCGGATCGGTGAAGCCTGCGGCCTTGAGGTCGAAGAGGCCGCCGAAGCCGCCGATTTCGCCGTCGGCACCGGGACGGCGTGTCGAGCGCACGGCAGGCTTGATCTTTTCGACCAGCAGATTGCCGGCATCGATATCGACGCCCGCGTCGCTATAGGTCAGACCGTTTTTTCCAGACTGGCTCATGCTTCCGCCTCCGATGGCCGCCCTTCCGTCGCGACAGGGCTCTGATCGGGTCGCCATTGCATGATAGGGGCCTTTATGCAAGGCGCAAGGGCGGCCAACCCCTCGATTTTCCCCGCTTCACAGCACTCAGCGCCGATTTCCGGTCTCAGGCTTGACCATAATTGCAGCATCATCCTATGTCCTAAGCGAGCGGCAGACGGGCCGGAAACAGTGGGGAAGTCGATGGAGCAAAAAGTCAGCGGGGCGAGCCTCAAGCGGCAAGTCACTTTCTGGGTGATCGTGCTCGTCGTCTTCATCGGCTTTCTTTATCTCTTCAGCACGATCCTGCTGCCGTTCATAGCGGGCATGGCGGTCGCCTATTTTCTCGATCCGGTCGCCGACCGCCTGGAAAGGATCGGCCTCAGCCGCCTGATGGCGACGGTGGTCATTCTCGTCTCATTCGTGCTGGTCTTCGCATTGGCGCTGACGATCATCATTCCGATCATCATCAATCAGTTCAACGATTTCATACAGCACATACCGGCCTATGTGCAGCAAATGCAGCAGCTCGTCGCCAAGGCGCAGACGATGGTGCTGCCCGATTGGATCCGCAATCAGCTCGGCGCGATCAAGGATAATTTCTCCAGCATAATGTCCGATGGCCTGAGCTTCGTCGGCGGCTTGTTCGCGCAGATCTGGAGTTCCGGCAAGGCCCTCGTCAACATCATCTCGCTGCTGGTCGTTACGCCGGTCGTCGCATTCTACATATTGCTCGACTGGGACCGGATGATCGCCAAGGTGGATAACTGGATACCACGCGACCATGTCGCCACCGTCCGCCAGATCGCAACGGAGATCAACCAGGCGATCGCGGGCTTCATTCGAGGGCAGGGCTCGCTCTGCATCATTCTCGGCATATATTACGGCGTCGGCCTCTCGCTCGTCGGCTTGAACTTCGGCCTTTTGATCGGCCTGTTCGCCGGCATGATAAGCTTCATCCCCTATGTGGGTTCGCTGGTCGGCCTCATTCTGGCTGTCGGAGTGGCGCTGGTCCAGTTCTGGCCCGACGACTATCTGTGGGTCGGCCTGACGCTCGCCGTCTTCTTTACCGGCCAGTTCCTTGAGGGCAATGTGCTGCAGCCGAAGCTCGTCGGTGAAAGCGTCGGCCTGCATCCCGTCTGGCTGATGTTCGCGCTTTTCGCCTTTGGCGCCCTCTTTGGCTTCGTCGGGCTGCTGGTCGCGGTTCCAGCTGCTGCTGCCTGCGGCGTCCTTGTTCGTTTCGCCCTTTCGCGATACCTTCAGAGCGATCTCTATTACGGACGCTCAGAGGCAGGCAAGGCGCGCAGAGCCAAGGCCGGAAAGCCCGAGAATAACTAGACATGACCGACGCAAAGAACGCTGATGTGAGGCGCAAACCCGCCGAACAGCTACCCTTGGCCTTTACGCACGACCCCGCAAGCGGTCGCGACGACCTGCTCGTCGCCGATCCCTTGAGCGCGGCGGTGAAGATCGTCGATTCCTGGCCGCATTGGCCGTCGCCGGTGGTGATCCTGGCCGGCCCCGTCGGCTCGGGCAAATCGCATCTTGCCAGTATCTGGAGTGAAAGATGCGGCGCGACGTCAATCCATCCGGTGGCCGGCTCCGATGCCGCCGTTGCGGCCGCGAACGGTCCGGTCATTTTCGAGGATGTGGATCGCCTGGGCTTCGACGATACCGAGCTCTTCCATGTCATCAACAGCGTCAGGGAGAACGGCACGAGCCTGCTGATGACGACGCGGCTCTGGCCGATGTCCTGGCCGGTCACGCTGCCCGATCTGCGCTCCCGCCTCAAGGCGGCGACGGTGGTCGAGATCGGCGAGCCTGACGAGGAATTGCTGTCGCAAGTCATCGTAAAACTCTTCGCCGACCGCCAGCTTTATATCGATGACAAACTCGTCCTCTATATCGTCAATCGAATGGAGCGTTCCATGAACGCCGCGCAGCTGATCGTCGACCGACTGGACCGGCTGGCGCTGGGGCGAGGCACGAGGATTACGCGAGTATTGGTCGCTGAAGTATTGAATGAACTGGGCAATTCCGGTCAGCCGGATTGAGCCGACGTCGAGCTGTCACAGTTCCGTCGTCAAACTGATATACGTGGCACATGGATTAGAGATGAGGGTAGGTGGAACATGGACTCGGCACTAACGGAACATCAGGACGCCAGCCAAGAGACCCCGGAGGCCACTCCTCCGATCAACGAGCTGCTGAGCAGCCCCGAACGCTTCATCAACCGCGAATTCTCCTGGCTGCAGTTCAACCGCCGCGTCCTCGAGGAGACGTTGAACACCGCGCATCCGCTTCTGGAGCGTGTCCGCTTCCTCTCTATTTCCGCCGCCAACCTCGACGAATTCTTCATGGTGCGCGTCGCCGGCCTCGAGGGTCAGGTCCGCCAGAAAATCCTCGTGCGCACGCCGGATGGCAAGACGCCCGCCGAGCAGCTCGATGATATCCTGCGTGAGATCGACAATCTGCAGATGGAGCAGCAGGCCTCGCTCGCCGTCCTGCAGCAATATCTTGCCAAGGAAGATATTCTGATCGTCCGCCCCGCCGCCCTTTCCGAGGCCGACCGGCAATGGCTCCACACCGAGTTCGAACAGGCGATCTTTCCGGTTCTGACGCCCCTGTCCATCGATCCCGCCCATCCGTTTCCGTTCATTCCGAACCTCGGCTTCTCGATCGCGCTGCAGCTGAAAAGCATGAACGGCCGCGAGCCGATGACGGCGCTGCTGCGCCTGCCGCCGGCGCTCGATCGCTTCGTCCGCCTGCCGGATGCGAGCAACGTCATTCGCTACATCACGCTTGAAGATGTGGTGAACATCTTCATCCACCGGCTCTATCCCGGCTACGAAGTGCAGGGTTCGGGTACGTTCCGCCTGATCCGAGACAGCGATATCGAAGTCGAGGAAGAAGCCGAAGACCTGGTGCGCTTCTTCGAAACCGCGCTGAAGCGCCGCCGCCGCGGCTCGGTGATCCGCATCGAGACCGATTCCGAAATGCCGCTCGAGCTTCGCCAGTTCGTGGTGGAATCGCTGAACGTGCCGGGAAACCGCATCGCGGTTCTGCCGGGCCTGCTGGCGCTCAACACGCTGTCCGAGATCTGCAAGGCTCCGCGCGATGATCTGCGGTTCGAGCCCTACAATGCGCGATTTCCTGAGCGCGTCCGCGAACACGCCGGCGATTGCTTCGCCGCCATCCGCGAAAAGGACATGGTGGTCCACCACCCTTACGAATCTTTCGACGTGGTCGTCCAGTTCCTTCTCCAGGCTGCGCGCGATCCTGACGTTCTGGCGATAAAGCAGACGCTCTATCGTACCTCGAACGACAGCCCGATCGTGCGCGCGCTGATCGACGCGGCCGACCTCGGCAAATCGGTAACGGCTCTGGTGGAGCTGAAGGCACGTTTCGACGAAGAGGCAAACATCCGCTGGGCGCGCGATCTGGAGCGCGCCGGTGTGCAGGTTGTCTTCGGCTTCATCGAACTCAAGACCCATTCGAAGATGTCGATGGTCGTGCGCCGCGAGGACGCCAAGCTGCGCACCTATTGCCATCTCGGCACCGGCAACTACCATCCGGTCACCGCGAAGATCTATACCGATCTGTCCTACTTCACCTGCGATCCGAAGATCGCCCATGACATGGCAAACATCTTCAACTTCATCACCGGCTATGGTGAGCCGGAACACGACATGAAGATCGCGGTTTCGCCTTACACGCTTCGCACCCGCATCCTGCAGCATATCGAGGGAGAGATCGAGTTCGCCAAGAGCGGCCACCCGGCCGCGATCTGGATGAAGATGAATTCGCTTGTCGATCCCGACATCATCGACGCGCTTTATCGCGCCAGCAATGCCGGCGTCGAGATCGATCTTGTCGTGCGCGGCATTTGCTGCCTGCGTCCGCAGGTGCCTAGTCTTTCCGAGAATATCCGCGTCAAGTCGATCATCGGCCGCTTCCTTGAGCACAGCCGCATCTTCTGTTTCGGCAACGGCCAGGGCCTGCCGTCGGACAAGGCGCTGGTCTATATCGGCTCGGCTGACATGATGCCCAGAAACCTCGATCGCCGCGTCGAAACCCTTGTGCCGCTCACCAACAAGACGGTGCATGAACAGGTGCTTTCGCAGATCATGCTGGGCAATATCATTGACAATCAACAGAGCTACGAGATATTGCCGGACGGTACTTCACGGCGCGTGGAAGTGCGCAAGGGAGAAGAGCCTTTCAATGCGCAGCAGTATTTCATGACGAATCCCAGCCTGTCCGGCCGGGGTGAAGCCTTGAAATCCAGTGCGCCGAAACTGATCGCTGGGCTGTTGTCGGGCCGCAACAAATAAACTGGACCTACATGGTTGAATCAGAAGCCCAGGGGCGCCTTCCCGGTGTTGCCCCTGTCTCCGTCGTCGATATCGGATCGAATTCGGTCCGTCTTGTCGTCTATGAAGGCCACTCGCGCTCACCGACCATCCTTTTCAACGAGAAAGTGCTTTGCGGCCTGGGAAAGGGCATAGCACTGACCGGAAAGATGGACGAGGAAAGCGTGGCGCGGGCTCTTGCGGCCCTGCATCGCTTCAAGGCGCTCTCCGATCAGGCGCGTGCATCGACCATCTATGTTCTGGCGACCGCCGCGGCGCGCGAAGCCAGCAACGGTCCCGAATTCATCCACCAGGCCGAGACGATCCTGCAGCGCAAGGTTCGCGTGCTGTCGGGCGAGGAAGAGGCACGCTTCTCCGCGCTCGGCATCGTCAGTGGCTTCTTCCATCCGAATGGCATCGCCGGCGATCTCGGCGGCGGCTCGCTCGAACTGATTGACATCAAGGACAGGGAAATCGGCAAGGGCATCACGCTGCCGCTCGGCGGCTTGCGCCTCTCCGAATATGCCGGCGGCTCGATGGAGAAGGCACGCAGTTTCGCGCGCAAGCATGTCAAGACGGCAAAGCTGCTAAGCAATGGCGAGGGCCGTACTTTCTATGCCGTCGGCGGCACATGGCGAAACATCGCCAAGCTGCATATGGAGATCCGCAAATATCCTCTGCACATGATGCAGGGCTATGAAGTGTCTCTCGACGAGATGATGCGCTTTCTGGATCAGCTCGGCGAGGCGAGGGAAACGAAGGATCCCGCGCTGCTGACGATTTCCAAGCATCGCCGTTCGCTGCTGCCCTTCGGCGCCGTGGCGATGCGCGAAGTGCTGGCGGCGATGAAACCGTCCATGGTGTCGTTTTCCGCACAGGGTGTCCGCGAGGGCTATCTCTATTCGTTGCTGACGGAGGCGGAGCGCAACAGCGATCCGCTGCTCGTAGCGGCCGGCGAGCTCGCCATCCTGCGTGCCCGTTCGCCGGAGCATGCCCGTGAGCTCGCCGAATGGACGGGTCGGATGATGCCGTTTTTTGGCATCACCGAGACGGAAGAGGAGAGCCGCTATCGCCAGGCCGCGTGCCTGCTGGCTGATATCAGCTGGCGCGCTCACCCGGATTATCGTGGCCTGCAGGCGCTGAACATCATCGCCCATACGTCCTTCGTCGGCATCACCCATGCCGGCCGTGCCTTCATCGCACTTGCCAATTACTATCGTTTCGAGGGATTGCACGACGACGGCGCGACCGAACCGCTGGCGACGATCGCGACCTCGCTATACATCGAACGCGCCAAGCTGCTCGGCGGGTTGCTGCGGGTCGTCTATCTGTTTTCGGCGTCGATGCCGGGCGTGGTGCGCAATCTGTCGTTCCGACGCTCGGCAAATCCGGATCTGGATCTCGAATTCGTCGTTCCGGCCGAGTATCACGATTTTGCCGGCGAGAGGCTGGATGGGCGCCTGCAGCAGCTGGGCAAGCTCACGAACCGTCGGCTGGCATTCCGCTTCGAATAAGGGATACCTTCTCCCCGAGGGGAGAAGGCCGCACGTAGCGCGGGTTGAGAAGGCGTTGCGCCGTAAGACTTGTTGCGCCCCTTGGGGGAGTAGAGCTCCCCCTCATCCGCCCTTTGGGCATCTTCTCCCCGAGGGGAGAAGGGGATTTTTTACTTCGCGTTCAGGAAATCACCGACTTCAAGAATGCTGAACTCGTTGTCGTCAGCCTTGTTGACGGCGCGGCCGGCCGAGAAGGGCAGGTTGTTGTCGTTGCCGATGATGATATGCGTGGCATCGACGCGATCGACATTCTCGATGGTGACGAAGGGCATGTCGTAGAAGCCATCGCCGCCGCCCTGGCGACGCTTATGATCCGGATCTTCGATGCGAAGCAGATCAATATAGCCGATCTTGCGGACAGACTTGCCGACATTGGCATCGCTGAATTCGATCTTGTAGACACGCTTCAGCTCGGCCGGGGCTTCGAAGCAATCCGGCTTCGGCTGCTTGGGATCGGCGCAGGCCTTGTCCTTCGTGCCGGCGCCGTTGTCGCGTTCGATCACCAGGGCCGTCGTCTCGTCGAGCATGTTGAAGTCGCCGATCGATACGCCCTTGTCTGCGAACGGATAAAGCCAGCTGCGGCCGGTCCAGCCCTTCGAGGCGACATCGAATTCGATGACGCGGATTGCGGTGCGGCCATCGACGCTTTCCATCTGGCCGTCATCCTTGTAGATCGCGCCTTCCAGCAGGCCGTAGAGCTTCGAGCCGTCCTTCGACATGGCAAGGCCTTCGAAACCGCCCGAGCGCTTCAGGTTGAAGGCCGGCATCTTCTGCGTCGGATTGCCCGGGAGCTGCAGCAGGGCGTTGTCGGGCGACATGACCGGCTTGCCGTCGAGCGTTGTCGGGAAAACATCGGTCAGCTGACCGTTCGTATCGAACTTCAGCAGATAGGGACCGAATTCATCGCCGAGCCAGAAGCCATCGGCGACCGGCTGGATCGATTCGATATCGAAATCGGCGCCAGTCAGATAACGCTTGTCGGAGCCTTCGAGGACGATCGGGAAGGGGGCCTTCTTGTTCGGATCGGACAGGAACAGGTTCTTGACGACATCGACCTTGCCACTGTTCCAGTCGAACTTGAGCTGGTGCAGGAAGAGCATGGCGTCGCTGGAATTCTGCTTGGAGCCGAAGCCGTTGTCCGACAGCGTCCAGAAGGTGCCGTCAGGCATGGCCTTGATGCCGGAGAAGCCCTGGATCGGCTGGCCGTCGAAGGGCAGCTTCAGGTCGGTCACGCGGGCGCCGTCCTTGCCCGGCACGGTGCCGAGGGCGTCGGTGCGCTTGCGATCCGGCGTCGTGAACTTGCCTGATGTTTTCAGGAAGTCGGGCACATCGACGGGGGCCGCGACGATGGTGTTGGCCGGCAGGATGGCTTGCCCGGCAAGCTTCGCCGGAAATTGCTGTTCGTCGGCGTGGGCCGAGGCGGCAATCAAGATAAACAATGCCGCGGAGGCAGAAAAAATTCGAGTCATCATGTCACCTTGTTGGCTAGGATTGGCGAAAACAATCCCGCTTAACAGGCGAGCCATGTCGACGAATTAACGCTTAGGTGAAGATTTGGTGACTGTGAACAACCCATAGGATGTGAAGCTCAGGCGTGCCTCGATGCTGAAAATACAGTTGATGCCTTGTATTACTTACAATCCTCCGCGCGCCGCCTTGAGCGCCTGTCGACTTTGCGTGTGAAGCGCGATGACGCCGAGGTGCTGATCGCGTCCGCGAACGGCATGCTCGCCGAGTTCCTCTTTGATGATCGTCTCGGGAAGCTCCAGCCGTCTGGCAAGGTCGCTCGAAATCAGCACCTGGCGCTCCAGCGTCTTGCAGAGCTGCTCCAGCCGGGAGGCGATGTTCACCGTGTCGCCGAAATAGGCGATCTTGTGATGGTCGACGCCGATTTCCGCCGTGACGATACCGCCGCCATGCAAGGCGGCCCTCAGGCGCGGCACCCGGCCATATGATTTCAACCACATCTCCGCGTTCGCCTCAATATCCGCGAGGATACTGAAAACGCAGCGCACGCAATTGGCATTCTTGATGCCGCGGCGAAGCGGCCAGGTGATGATGGCGGCATCGCCGATATAATCGTCGATTGCCCCCTTGTGTCGCCTGACGGGTTCGGCAATCGCGCTGAAGATGGCACCCAGAAACTCCTGCGTTTTCAGATCACCGTGTTCCTCGGCAAAAGCCGTCGACCCGACGAGGTCCACGAACAAGAAGACGCGCTCCTCCTGCACAGGATTGCGATACCTGCCGGTCAGGAGGCTGAGAAAGACGTCGCGGCCAAGCAATTCCCGCACGCGGCCGACGAAGATGATCGCGGCCGTCACTACCACTGCATAGAGATAGACGTCGATTTTCAGCAGCGTGACATCTTTCCAGGTGCCGGTAATCGCGCCGAAAATTTTGAGCAGACTTCCGGCCGTCGCATAGCCGAGGCCGATCAAGGCGAAATCGACGATGAGAGCCGAGATGATGAAGGCCGGCGTCGGCAGGCGATGCATCCACACATTCAGCCGCGGCAGGATCATGCGGCGTTCGAAGGCGAGCAGCGGCATGCCGCAGAACAACGCGAAGATCGCGCCGATATATCCAGGCGATTCCGGGAAGAATACCTTGCCATAGATAACACCGGTCGAGGCGACGAGCAGCCCCGTCAGGATCCAGTTGCGTATCGAATGGAGAATGCCCATTCACTTTTCCGCCGAGAAGGACGCCCGTTATCGACGCGGGACTGCGTCGGCAACACCTGTGCGTCATCGAATATAACGACTACATCAGACGTTCATTCCACGAGATTTGCGGCGCAATCGTGATGGCGGCCAGCATCTCCGTCCGCGAATCATACGCAATCGCGGCGCGATGGGGAAGGACAATGTCGCGACTAAAGTGCGACTGTCTCGACCCGCTTTCCAACGAAACGCAGGGCCACCTGGCCTTGAATCAGCTGCAAGGCCGTTTCGCCGAAGAGATCGCGTCGCCAGCCGGTGAGCGCGGCAACCTCGGCGTTCTCGCCTTCGGCTGCGATCTTGTCGAGGTCTTCGCTGTTGGCGATCACCTTCGGCGCGACGCCGTGCTTTTCGGCGATCAGTTTCAACAGAACCTTCAGCAGTTCGGCTGCGGCAGCCGTGCCTTCCGGAGCCTGCTGATGGCGCGGCGGATGCGGCATGTCGGACTTTGGCAGCGCCAGGGCTTCATTGATCGCCTCGATCACGGCCGCGCCGGCAGTCGAACGCTCCCAGCCTTTCGGGATGGTGCGCAGCCGGGCAAGTGCTTCGCTGTCCTTCGGCTGCTGCTGAGCGATTTCATAGATCGCGTCGTCCTTCAGCACGCGGGCACGAGGAACATTGCGCGCACGCGCCTCGCGTTCGCGCCATGCCGCCACATATTTGAGGATTGCCAGTTCCTGCGGCTTGCGCAACCGCATCTTCAGGCGCTGCCAGGCATCGTCGGGGTGCAGGTCGTAGGTCTCGCGCGCCTCAAGAATTGCCATTTCCTCCTGCAGCCAGGAGGCACGGCCTTCGCGCTTCAGCTGCTCGTCGAGCGAAAGGTAGACGTCGCGCAGATGGGTCACATCGGCGAGCGCGTAGTCGAGCTGCTTTTCCGAGAGTGGTCGCCGGCTCCAATCCGTGAAGCGCGAGGATTTGTCGATATGAACATTCTTGATGCGGCTGACGAGCTGGTCGTACGAGACGGAATCGCCGAAGCCGCAAACCATTGCGGCGACTTGCGTGTCGAAGATCGGATGCGGAATGAGATTGCCGCGATGGAAGATGATTTCAATGTCCTGGCGCGCGGCGTGAAAAACCTTCAGCACAGCCGGATTGGCCATCAGCTCGAAAAACGGCTGAAGGTCCAGCCCTTTGGCCAGTGGGTCGACCAGCACCTCGGTCGTCGGGCTCGCCATCTGTATCAAACACAGCTCCGGCCAGAAGGTCGTTTCTCGCAGGAATTCGGTATCGATGGTAATGAATTCCGACTTGGCCAGCTCTTGGCAGGCCGCCTCCAATTGGGCGGTAGTTTCGATCATCTCAACACATTCATCGGTAAAACAGTTGCTTAACTTCCTTCTCCTTTCAGCCGGATATGTCAATACTTTCGCGGACAAAGCTCTTGCCGCATTTCGCTTTTGGTTGAAATTATCCGGAGCGATGCCGTTTCGACCGCGCAATCCGGATCGAAAATGGTTTGCGGCCTTACCCTAGGCCACGCGCACGTAGCTGGTCATGCCGGTCTTCTGATGCTCGATGATATGGCAATGCAGCAGCCAATCGCCAGGATTGTCGGCGACGAACGCCAGTTGCACTTTTTCGTCCGGCTGGATCAGATAGGTGTCGGACACGAACGGCTGCACCTGCCGCGTCGAGGAGGAGATGACCGTGAAGCTCATCCCGTGCAGATGAATGGGATGGCTATGCGGCGTCACGTTCTCCATGTCGATGACATAGCTCTTGCCCAGCTTCAGCTCGGCAAGCGGCGCGGTCGGATCGGGCGTGTCGCCCGGCCACGGTACCTTGTTGATCGCCCAGAAGCTGTAGCCGAGTGAGCCGCAGATGCTGTTATCAGCCGTATTCTCGGCCGTGGCGCTGAGGATCAACGGAATGTGGGTTGCCGAGCCCAGATCGGCCTTCTTTACCGGATTGTCTTCCAGCGTCGCTAGATCGCGGACGTCGCGTTTCAGCGAGCTGCCCACCGAGCGCAGCGTCGCCAGCACCCTCGGGTCGGTGCCTTTGATATCCTCGAGCTTGACGATCGCTCCCTCGCTATCGGGCATGCGCACCGCCAGCTCCAGTCGCTGACCCGGCCCCAGCTGCAAAAGATCCAGCGGAAAGCGCTGCGGCACCGGATTGCCGTCGATGGCGATCACGGTCGCCTCGGCACCATCCATGCGGAAGGAATAGATGCGCGTGACATCGGTAATCGCAATGCGCAGGCGCACCAGGCCGCCGGAGGGAGCGTCATATTGCGGCTGTTGCTGCCAGTTTGCTGTTCGTACCGTTCCGTAGGTGCCGGATTTGGCCGCATCGCGCGGGCGGAACTGCGCGATGAACTGGCCGTCGCCGCCCAGCCGCCAATCGCGCAGATTGAGCACCACTTCCGAATCGAATGCCGGATCCTTGGGATTCTCCACGACGATCACGCCGGTCATGCCGTGACCCATCTGCTCCAGCGTATTGCAGTGCGGGTGATACCAGAAGGTGCCGGCATCGGGCGGCGTGAAGGCATAATCGAAATGATCGCCGGTATAGACGTAGGGCTGGGTGAGGAAGGGCACGCCGTCCATATCGTTGGGAAGCCGGATGCCGTGCCAATGGATCGTCGTCGGATCGTCAATGCCGTTGATCAGGCGGGCGGCAAAGGCCTCGCCCTTTTTCATGTGCACGACAGGCGGCATACCGCCGTCGCCATAGGTCAGGACGTCCCTGGTCGGCCCGCCATCCGTCAGACTGGCCTGGATCTTGGCGGTCTTCAGCACGCGCGGCTCGGCCGCCACCGCTTTGTCGGCAAACCTGCTGGCGATACCGATACCGACACCGTAAGCGCCAGCGACGGCGGAAGCTTTCAAGAGATTGCGACGGGTAAGGATCGGCATGCCGGGCTCCGGGGGCAACGAGATATGCATGCCTGTTTAAAGTTGACCTTGGCATTCAGCAATAGCGCTGAGGTAGCCAAACTGCCGCAGCGGCTACTTGCGGGTGTCGGGATAGGCGGCGGATGAAACAGCTTTAAGTCGACTTCCGGCGTTCGAGCCTTGACAAATCGGGCGCGCCATGCGCTTTTCCGCCCGATTTTCTCGTCGGCAGGCGAGGGGCTTGCATGTCCTTTTGCCGCGGCCCGCCAAGTCCAGGATATATAATTATGCATCGCTATCGCAGCCACACATGCGCCGCCCTGCGCAAGTCCGACGTCGGTTCGACTGTCCGTATTTCCGGCTGGGTTCATCGCGTCCGAGATCATGGCGGCGTGCTGTTCATCGACCTGCGCGATCACTACGGCATCACCCAGGTCGTCGCCGACCCCGATTCTCCCGCCTTCAAGCTCGCTGAAACCGTGCGCGGCGAATGGGTCATCCGCATCGACGGCCTGGTGAAGGCGCGCACGGACGATACCGTCAACAAGACCATGCCGACCGGCGAGATCGAGCTTTACGCGCAGGAGATCGAAGTGCTCTCCGCCGCCAAGGAATTGCCGCTGCCTGTTTTCGGTGAGCCGGATTACCCGGAAGACGTGCGCCTGAAGTATCGCTTCCTCGACCTTCGCCGCGACACGCTGCACAGGAACATCGTCAAGCGCACGCAGGTCATCTCCTCGATGCGCCGCCACATGGGCGAGGTCGGCTTTACCGAATACACGACGCCGATCCTCACGGCCTCGTCGCCGGAAGGCGCGCGCGACTTCCTCGTGCCGAGCCGCATCCATCCCGGCACCTTCTACGCGCTGCCGCAGGCGCCGCAGCAGTACAAGCAGCTGCTGATGGTCGCCGGTTTCGACCGCTACTTCCAGATCGCGCCGTGCTTCCGTGACGAAGACCCGCGTGCCGACCGTCTGCCGGGCGAATTCTACCAGCTCGACCTCGAAATGAGCTTCGTCACTCAGGAAGACGTCTGGGACACGATGGCACCGCTGATGACCCAGGTGTTCGAGGAATTCGCCGACGGCAAGCCGGTCACCAAGGAATGGCCGCGCATTCCCTATGACGTTGCCATTCGCAAGTATGGCTCGGACAAGCCGGACCTGCGCAACCCGATCATCATGGAAGCGGTGACCGAGCATTTCGCCGGCTCCGGCTTCAAGGTCTTCGCCAACATGATCGCCTCCAACCCGAAGGTCGAAGTCTGGGCCATCCCGGCCAAGACCGGTGGTTCGCGTGCGTTCTGCGACCGCATGAACGCCTGGGCGCAGAGCCAGGGCCAGCCGGGTCTCGGCTACATCTTCTGGCGCAAGGAAGGCGAAAAGCTCGAGGGCGCCGGCCCGCTTGCCAAGAACATCGGCGAGGAACGCACCGATGCGATCCGCACCCAGCTTGGCCTTGACGACGGCGATGCCTGCTTCTTCGTTGCCGGCGACCCCTCAAAGTTCTACAAGTTTGCCGGCGAGGCCCGTAACCGCGCCGCCGACGAGCTGAACCTGATCGATCGCGACCGTTTCGAGCTGTGCTGGATCGTTGACTTCCCGTTCTTCGAATGGAGCGAGGAAGAAAAGAAGATCGATTTCGCTCACAACCCGTTCTCGATGCCGCAGGGCGGCCTTGAGGCGCTGCAGAACCAGGATCCGCTGACGATTAAGGCCTTCCAGTACGATGCCGTCTGCAACGGCTTCGAAATCGCTTCGGGCTCGATCCGTAATCAGTCGCCGGAGACGATGGTTGCCGCCTTCGAAAAGGTCGGCCTCAGCCAGGCTGACGTCGAGGAGCGCTTCGGCGGCCTCTACCGCGCCTTCCAGTACGGTGCGCCTCCGCATGGTGGTGCCGCCTTCGGTATCGACCGTATCGTCATGCTGCTGGTCGGCGCCAAGAATCTGCGCGAGATCTCGCTGTTCCCGATGAACCAGCAGGCGCAGGATCTTCTGATGGGCGCCCCGTCGGCAGCAACGCCGACGCAGCTGCGCGAACTGGCCATCCGCCCGGTGCCGCCGGTGAAGAAGGACTAAGCTGCCTAAAGCTTGGTGAAATACAAAACCCGGCAACCGAAATCGCCGGGTTTTTCGTGTTTTGGAAGAGACTAGAGGGCAGCGTAGATCGCGTCGCGAAGGTCGAGAGTGAATTGCCCCCACATGCCTTCGAGCGCGGTGTTGGTCAGGGCAACGACCGTCAGTCCTTTTTCCCGATCGACAAACCAGCTGTGCCCGTACACACCGCCCCATCTTATTGTGCCGGCTGAGAAAGGGGCGCCGGCGGCTGCCGGATCGGTAACGACGGACCAGCCGTAACCGAAACCGAAACCCGGCATCAGCGGCTGCATATGCCCACCCGCCTGATCCGCCATCATGATTTTGACCGTCTCGCCTGACAGGAGCGGCGCGCCGCCCTTGCGCGCTGTTTCCAGGATGGTGAGCACATCGTCTGCTGTCCCGGCCATGCCTGCGCCGCCCGACTGGTAGGAGGCGGGATCGAGTATGCGATCCGGCGCGAACCGAATGAAGCCTTCGGGCATGGGCACCAACGCCTCGTCTCCCATCCGCTCTGGTTGCGAGGAACCGTTCATATAGGGAGCGGCAAGGCGGCTTCGGTCGCGCACGGAAAAAACGGTGTCGACAAGGCCAAGCGGCCCTGTAACCAGTTCCGCCACGGCCTCATCGAGGCTGCTACCAGTTTCCTTTTCGATGATGCCGCCGAGCACATCCATCGCCAGCGAATATTGCCAGCCTTCTCCGGGTGCGAAGCGCAGGGGTGCGCTTGCGATGCGCCTCAGGTTTTCGGCAAGCGAAAGGCCCGGTTCACCGATGCCATCGGATACGCCGGCGCGGTGATAGGGACCGCCCTCTTCCTCGGCGAATGCGTAGCCCAGTCCCGATGTATGTGTCAGCAGGTGGTGGATGCGAATGACCGCCTCGGTCCCATCCGGCAGCCGTGGCCGGAAATCAGGCAGCCATTTCGTTATCGGATCGTCGAGCCCTATCCGACCCTGTTCGACAAGCCGCATGGCGGTGATGGCGACGATCGGCTTGGTGATGGAGGCGAGGCGGAATATGGTGTCCTCTCGCATGGCCACATTGTTTTCACGATCCGCCAGGCCGGCGGCGCGGCGATAGACCAGTTCGCCGTCGCGGGCGATCAGGACCACTGTTCCGACCAGCCGCTTGTCGTCCAGTGCCGCATTGATTGCGGCATCGACGTTGATGGCGAGAGGGCCGAGACGCGTTGGAGAAGTATTTTCAAGGGGAAGACTCATGGGGCGAAACCTTCTATAATCACATTGACCATTCCTGAATAAACCAGATCGAGAAATATTTCTAGAGTGACCACTGTGAAAAATACAAAAGAGACGGAAAATTCTTCACCGCGCAAGCGCGGGCGCCCGCCCGCCTTCGATCGCGAAACGGTTCTTGCCGCGGCGCGGGACACGTTCTGGAAGCATGGCTATGACGGCTCCTCCATCGCCGATCTGACAGCTACGATGGGGATCACGCCACAAAGCCTCTACGCGGCCTTCGGCTCGAAGGCGGAGCTTTACCGCGAGACGCTCGAGCAGTATCGGCGCATGCCCCGGCCTGAGCCCGGCAATCCATTTGAGGCGAAAGTGGATACGGTGACCGCCTTCGAGCGCTTCCTCACGAACTCCGCAAAGATCTTCACGGCGCCGGAACATCCGAAGGGCTGCATGATATCGACGGCGGTGCTGAATTGCGCCGAGGAGAACGAACCGATCGCCCACCATGTCTCGTCGATGCGCCTGCAGACGCTGGATGTGTTTGTGACAAGGATCGAACGCGGCATGGCGGAGGGCGATATGAGGCCGGATACCAATGCGCGCTCGCTTGCGCGCTTTCTGGGGGCGATCGTGCAGGGCATGTCCGTTCAGGCGCGGGACGGCGCTACTACGGACGAGCTGCTTGCCATGATCGCGCATGCGACCAGCGAGCTTCGGAAGCACCAGCCCGCCCAAATGGGCGACCTTCGATAGAAAACGAAAAACCCGGCGATCGGGATCGCCGGGTTTTGATATCGTTCAATGAAGGATCAATCAGTCGTTCGACGAAACCTTGAGGCCGATGACCTGCGGGATCGACTGCGGGGCGCCCATGGCGGCACCGATGATCATCGGCACCGGAACCGGCTTGCCCGGAGCGGCGGTAACCGTCAGGCTCTTCGGATTGTCGAGATAGGCGCTGACAGCCGTAGACACGGCGTTCTGCAGTTCCGGAACGTTGAGTTGTGCCATCATGATCGGCGTCATCGCCTTCAGAGTATCGGCCAACTGCTTGCCGGTGACGCCCTGCTGCTTGCCGGCGAAATCAAGCGCGCGGGCGGTGATCGACGCGTCGTCGAAGCGGATCTGGGCGCTGTTGAAGGTCAGCTGCTGGAGAAGGCCCAGCATGGCGAGACCGGCCGATTGCTGCGCTTCCTGCTGGTTCGGATTGGCGCGTACCGTCTTCAGCGCATCCTGCATCGACTTGGCGAAGGCAGGCGTGTAGCCGGAAATGCTGAAGGCCAGGTTGAGCTTGCCGATATCCTTGAAATCGAAGGAATATTCGGTGATGTCGATCGTGCCCGGGCCGATCGCCCAGCTGCCCTTCATGGCGATCGCGCCATTGATCTCCTGCAGGTTGAGCGCGGCGATCGCATCCTTGGCTTTCGGGTCGTCGACCTTGCTGAGGTCGGCCTTGACGCCATTGATCTTGGCATCGAAGTCGAGGCCCGACTTGTCGTCGCGCTTGGTCATCGTGGCGTCGGCGTTCTCGATCGAGAACACCTGGGCGCCGTCCTTGGTGACGGACAAGGCGCCTGCATGCGCACTCTTGTAGAACAGCAGCGAGCCGAGATCGCCCTTGGTTGCATCGGCCGGAACTTCGACGCCGCTCAGCGTGAGATCGGCGGCGGCGATGGCGACACCATCCTTATCGATATCGACATCCGGAAAGGCGACTTCGCCGATCGTGTAGCCGCCGTCTTCCTCTTCAACGTCGCTCATGGTGACGTCGCCCAGCGGAACGCTGTCCTGCATCCCTGTCGCCTTGAAGCTGGCACCTTTCAGCGTCACCGTGGTGCCGTCGATGTCGACGCCGTCAGCGGCAATCGAGCCGCCTTGCTGTCCGTAGACATCGTTGATCTTCTTCAGGAGGTCGTTGCCATCAAGCGCAAAGGCCGAGCTGGCGATAGACAAGATTGCGGCGCTGCACAGCATCAGCCGCGTTGTCCGATAGAAAGTCATGATGGCGTTTCCTCTTTGAGCCGGGTGGTGTTGTAGGCGGGGCGTACAGATTGAGCGTGTACCGCGGTGTTTTATATTGGTCTTTTTCTAAAATTCCAATGACAATGAGGTTGCGAGCGAGTGCAGCAAAAATATGTCTGTTTCGGCATCGCAACGCGCGTTGAACGGGCTTCATCCACAGGTGCTTTCAGCGGATTTCTTGCCGGGAATCGGTATCTTCGATAGTCAAGGACCATGGGACAAAATCTTTTACCGCCTGGCGGCGGCGATGACGACAGCATCCTTCCGGTCGACCTGAAGGCCGCGCTCGAAGAGCGCTACCTGGCCTATGCCTTGTCGACGATCATGCACCGCGCGCTTCCGGACGTCCGCGACGGCCTGAAGCCGGTGCATCGCCGTATCGTCTATGCGATGAGCGAGATGGGATTGCGTCCCAATTCGGCCTTCCGCAAATGCGCCAAGATCGTCGGCGAAGTGATGGGTAACTATCACCCGCATGGCGACCAATCGATCTATGATGCGCTGGCGCGTCTGGCGCAGGATTTCTCGCAGCGCTACACACTTGTGAACGGCCAGGGCAATTTCGGCAATATCGACGGCGATAGCCCGGCCGCGATGCGCTATACCGAATCCAAGATGACGGCGGTGTCCGAGCTGTTGCTCGAAGGCATCGATCAGGATGCGGTCGATTTTCGCGATACCTACGACGAGTCGAATTCCGAACCCGTCGTTCTGCCGGGCGCCTTCCCGAATCTGCTGGCCAACGGCTCTTCCGGTATCGCCGTCGGCATGGCCACCTCCATTCCGTCGCACAACGCCCATGAGCTCTGCGACGCGGCATTGCATCTGATCAAGGATCGCGAAGCCACCGTCGAGAAACTGGTGGAGCTATATATTCCCGGCCCGGACTTTCCGACCGGCGGTATCATTATCGACGATCGCCGGAGCATCATCGAAAGCTACAAGACCGGCCGTGGCGGTTTCCGCGTTCGCTCCAAATGGGAGATCGAGGATCTTGGCCGCGGTGGCTACCAGATTGTCGTCACGGAAATTCCGTTCCAGGTGCAGAAGTCGCGGCTGATCGAGAAGATCGCGGAGTTGATGCTGGCGCGCAGACTGCCGCTGCTCGAGGACATCCGCGATGAATCCGCCGAGGACATCCGCGTTGTCCTGATCCCGAAGAGCCGCACCGTCGATGCGACGATCCTGATGGAATCGATGTTCAAGCTGACCGAGCTGGAAAGCCGCTTCCCGCTCAACATGAACGTTCTGTCCATGGGCCGTATCCCGAAGGTCATGGCGCTGAACGAGGTGCTGAAGGAATGGCTCGATCATCGCCGCGAAGTATTGCTGCGTCGTTCGCGCTTCCGGCTCGCCGCCATCGAGAAACGCCTGGAAATCCTCAGCGGTTTCCTGATCGCTTACCTCAACATCGACGAGGTCATCGCCATCATCCGCGAGGAGGATGAGCCGAAGCCTGTCATGATGGAGCGGTTCGGGCTCACGGACAATCAGGTCGAGTCGATCCTCAACATGCGGCTGCGCTCCTTGCGCAGGCTGGAAGAGTTCGAGATCCGCAAGGAGTTCGACGGCCTGACCAAGGAAAAGACCGATATAGAATCGCTGCTCGCCTCGGAAGAGAAGCAGTGGCAGACGGTCGCCTGGGAAATCGGCGAGGTGAAGAAGAAATTCGCCAAGGCAACCGAGATCGGCCGTCGCCGCACGCAGTTCGCCGAGGCGCCCGAGGCCGACGACGCCGCGATCCAGCAGGCGATGATCGAGAAGGAGCCGATCACAGTCGTCGTCTCGGAAAAGGGCTGGATCCGCGCCCTGAAGGGCCACATTTCCGATACGTCTTCGCTCACCTTTAAGGAGGGCGATGGGCCGAAGGTAGCCTTCCCGGCGCAGACGACGGACAAGATCCTGATTATCACGACGGGCGGCAAGGCCTATACGCTCGGCGGCGACAAGCTGCCCGGCGGCCGCGGCCATGGCGAGCCGCTGCGCATCATGGTCGACATGGAGAACGATCAGGACGTGCTGACGGCCTTCGTCCACGATCCGCATCGCAAGCAACTGATCGCTTCGACCTCAGGCAACGGCTTCATCGTGCCCGAGGCGGAACTGGTCGCCAATACCCGCAAGGGTAAGCAGATCATGAACGTGTCCTATCCGGACGAGACGAAGCTTCTGGTTTCGATCTCCGGTGATCACGCCGCCGTAGTCGGAGAGAACCGCAAGATGGTCATCTTCCCGCTGTCGCAGGTGCCCGAAATGTCGCGCGGCAAGGGCGTGCGCCTGCAACGCTACAAGGATGGCGGTGTCGCTGACATCAGGTGCTTCGCCATTGCCGACGGGCTGACATGGGAAGACAGTGCCGGTCGGACCTTCACCAAGACCAGGGACGAGCTGGTGGAATGGCTGGGCGACCGCGCCGGCGCCGGCCGGCCGGTACCGAAGGGCTTCCCCAGAAGCGGTAAGTTTTCAGGGTAAGTAGCGATCGGGCGAAGCCCGTGCAATCGACCCGGTGGGTCGATTGCAGCGACGAACGCCCCTTAGCAAAGGGCCGGGTGGTGCGTCAGGGATCAATCGATATAGGGGATGCAGACGTCACGTAGGAAACGTGTCGCGCCTTCTTCATCAATCTCTCCGGCGGCCACGGCAACGACGAAACTGTAGAGGTTGGCGTCTGTTGTCTGAATTCTGTAGCCGTTGTCCATGAGAAAGACCGCGGCCGCAACAATAGCGATGCGCTTGTTGCCATCGACGAATGCGTGGTTTTTCACCAAGCCAAATAGATAGGCTGCCGCTAGCTCGATAATATCTTCAGTGCCGTACTGGGCCTTATTAATCGGGCGTGCCAAGGCGGATTCGAGGATACCTTCGTCTCGCAGTCCGTAGGAGCCGCCAAACCGCTTGATCTGTATCTCGTGCAGCTGCTCGATGAGTGCTCTTGTCAGGAAAAGAACCGGCATCATTCAGCCAGCTTCTTGAGTGCCACTTTGTACTGATCCATGAACCGCTGCGCATGTTCCATCTGACGGGCAAAGTCCGCGTCGGTTGGCTGCATCAGCAATCCACCATCCTTCAAGCTGAGTTCCAACGTATCGCCAGCACCGAGCCCTAGCTGGTCGAGAACCTCCTTCGGAATAATAACCCCTTCGGAATTGCCGATCTTGCGGATGACGACGTTCATATCTCAACTCCCCAATGTAATAACGAAGTTATAACATTGGGGAGCGGGGATATCAACCTGAGCGCATCATCCGGCGATCGCCGCTCGGGTCCTGACCCGCGCCTGCCAAAGCGAATGGGCGCCGAGCGCGAGGATCAGTATGGCCCCGCCGGCCAGAGCCATGTCGGTCGGTGCTTCGGCAAAGATCAGCCAGACCCAGATCGGCGCCAGGATCGTTTCCAGCAGATAGAACATCGCCACTTCCGGCGCCGAAAGAAAGCGCGTGCCTGTCGCAAGGCACCAGAAGGAGAGCGGCATCAGCACCGCGCCATCGAGAAGGATCCAGCCGGGATGGTCGATGGAAAAGCCCGAGGGAACGAGATGATAAAGCCCGGCTGCGGCCGGAATGACAGCCGATAGCAGCGATGCGAAGCCCATATCCCGCCGCGAGGCGCGGCCGATGGTGATGGCGCAGGCGATGGAGAACGACGCCAGCACGGAAAGCGCATCGCCCAGCAGATGACCGCCCTCCATGCCGTCCCCAACGATCAGGCCGACGCCCAGAAGCATGACGGCCATGGTGACGAAAGTCGAAAGGGCCGGGCGCTCCTTGAGGAAGATCCACGAGAGAAGTGCGGTGAACATCGGATTGAGCGCGATGATAAACACCACATTCGCCGCTGTCGTGTAATAGACGGCGAGAAGAAAGGTGATCGTCGTCAGGCCGTAGAAGAGGCCGACAGGAAGCCCGAGCCAGCCCGGCAACACGCTTCGCAACGAGCCGGTAACGCGTCGGATGACCACAAGGGCGGTCAGCGCCACGACGATCGTCGCCAGGCTGCGTGCCGACAGCACCGACCACACATCGCCGCTGGAAAGCCGGATCAACGGTATATCCATCGACAAGGCCAGGCCGCCGAACGTGGTCAGCAACAGGCCCTTCCTGTGATCGGAGAGATTGGGGAACATTCAGCGGGGGCTGCCGTCGTCGGCGTCCGTGGCAGGATCGAAACGCTCCCAGCCGCGCGGCGTGAGATGTTCCTGCGGTTGGAAACGTGTCTTGTAGTCCATCTTGCGGGAGCCCTTGACCCAATAGCCGAGATAGACATGCGGCAGCCCGAGCGCCTTCGCCCGCTTGATATGATCGAGGATCATGAACGTGCCGAGCGATCGCTGGTCGTGATCGGGATTGAAGTAGGAATAGACCATCGACAGCCCGTCGCTCATCACGTCGGTCAACGCCGCCGCCAATAGCTCGCCTTTCGGGCGTTGCTCCAGGCCCGAGCCTTCCTCGCGCCTGCGATATTCGATGATGCGGGTGTTGACGTGCGTGTCCTCGACCATGATGGCATAGTCCAGCACGGTCATGTCGGACATGCCGCCCTGCTGATGTCGATAGTCGAGATAACGGCGGAAGAGGGAATATTGCTCGCTTGAGGGCTGTGCCGGAAATTCTGTGGCGATGACGTCGCTATTCGTTGACAGCACTCGCTTCATCGAGCGGCTGGCTTCGAACTCTTGAGCGAGAATGCGCACCGATATGCAGGCCCGGCAGGCTTCGCAGGCGGGGCGATAGGCGATGTTTTGAGAACGACGGAAGCCGCCTTGGGTCAGAATATCGTTCATCTCGGCAGCGCGCGGGCCGACAAGGTGCGTGAAGACCTTGCGTTCCATCTCGTGCGGCAAATACGGACAGGCAGCGGGTGCCGTCAGGTAAAACTGCGGAGATGGCGTCGACTGCGTATTCATCTGCCGTTGATTGCCCCTTTTGCCGGCACCGGTTTTTTACAAGCATGGCCCAAGTTTAGAAAACGTCAACTACGTCCTTCGGTAAAGAACACAGTTTCCTAATTGACCATACGTAAAAGCATGTTCCTGCGGGCCAACAGGCTCCGCAGGGATCGAATCTTATGTTGCGGCCGGCGCCCCGTTTTATGCCGTACGGGCGATGACCGTGCCGAGTAACAGGTCGTGCACCAGGCGGCTGCGATCGGTGAAGAGGCCCGCCAGCAGAATAAGCGGCGTCAGGACGGAGTTGAGTATCCAGAACAGCGCCAGGTGGACGATCGCAGTCAGGAAATCCATCCGCCGGCCATCGACGCGCACCATGGTCAAGCCCATCGCGCGCATGCCGAGCGAGGCCTGATAGGTGCCGCCGAGCGTCCAGCCGAAATAGAGGCCGGCAACGATGATGAACAGCGCCGGATAAAGGAAGAAACCGAGCCCGAACGTCAGGATCGATAGGAAGAACAGCACGACGGCCGCCGGGATGCAGAGCAGGGCGACGACGATATAGTCGACGATGAAGGCGAAGATGCGCCGGCTCAGCACGCCACTATAGGCGCGCCAGTCGTCCGGTGCTGCATAAAGCGGGCTAGGGTTCAGGCTCATCTCTTTTCCTCCTTAGGAAACATTTGCAGAGCATATGGTATGAGGTCCGGCAAATACAATAAGCGTATGGCCGGCGTGTGGCTTGAAACTATTTCTTTGCCAGGTGCCTCGCCACATCCATCGCGAAATAGGTGAGGATGCCGTCGCAGCCCGCGCGCTTGAAGGCAAGCAGGGTCTCGAGCATCACTCTGTCGCCGTCGATCCAGCCGTTGGCGGCCGCGGCCTTGATCATCGCGTATTCGCCGGAGACCTGATAGGCGAAGGTCGGAAGGCCGAACGCCTCCTTCAGCCGCCAACAGATATCGAGGTAGGGCAGGCCCGGCTTGACCATCAGCATGTCGGCGCCTTCCTCGACGTCGAGGGCTGCGTCGCGCACGGCTTCGGTGCCGTTTGCCGGGTCGATATAATAGGTCTTCTTGTCGCCCTTCAGCAGGCCGCCGGTGGAAATGGCTTCGCGGTAGGGGCCATAGAAGGCCGAGCTGAACTTCGTCGCATAGCTCATGATGCCGACGCCCTGATGGCCGGCGGCATCAAGCGCCTGGCGGATCGCGCCGATGCGTCCGTCCATCATCTCCGAAGGCGCGATGATGTCGGCGCCGGCATCGGCCTGATAGACGGCCGCGCGCGCGACCTGCTCGACCGTCTCGTCGTTGACGATCTCGCTGCCGCGCAGGATGCCGTCATGGCCATGGCTGGTGAAGGGGTCGAGGGCGACATCGGTGATGACGCCGATATTCGGCACGGCCTTCTTGATCGCCGCGCTGGCAAGGTTGATGAGATTGTTCTTCTCGAGGCTGTTCGAGCCTGTTTCGTCGCGCAGTTCCATCTCGATGTTCGGGAAGGTGGCAAGCGCCGGAATGCCGAGATCGGCTGCTTCCTTTGCCGCCTCCACCGCCTTGTCCACGGTCATGCGGTTGACGCCGGGCATGGCAGGGATCGGCTCGACGATGCCGGTACCGGGGATCAGGAAGATCGGCCAGATCAAATCGTCGACGGTCAGCCTGTTTTCCTGCACCAGGCGTCGGGTCCAATCGGCCTTGCGGTTGCGTCGCATGCGCCGATGTCCGGTGATCTCATCAACGAGGTGCGTCTTGTTCTCCATGATGCCGCCATCCTTCTTCGTCTATTTATGGCCTTATTATATGGGCAGCGTACCTATCACGCTGTCCCCAGGATTCAAAACCCGGCGAAAGGCCGCAGCCAAGATCGCTCTGGCGAGGCGAGCGCCTCCTACGTATTGTTCGCGCATGGAACCTGATTCTTCGACCGTACCCAAGAATTCGCTGACGGACATCCTGTTCGTGCTGTTCCTGCGGCTGATTGCGATCGCCTGTCTCTGGCTCGGCCTGCAATATTGGGCGATGCTGGTCGGCTATTCGCTTGACGGCCATGCGCGCTTCGATCTGCTCGATCTGCCCTGGAAGGTCGCAGGCGCCGGGCTTGCCGTCGTTTTCCCCGTCGCCGCGCTCGGATTGTGGCTGACGGTATCGTGGGGTCCGGTCATCTGGGTGCTGGCCGCGGGCGGCCAGGGATTGATGTACGGCGTCTGGCCGGAGATATTCGGATCCAATCCGTTGATCATGATCTTGCATGTCTGCGTGGCCGTGCTTTATTGCCTGTTCCGCATCCTTTTGTGGCAGGAGAAACGGCGTCGCCGGCGGCAGCAGGTAATGGTTGATTTACCTTGAGACACCAAGACTTCGCGGTAAGATGCTGTTAAGCCTGCAGTTTAAGTAGAATTTTATGTGTATTCGATAGGGTCTCACTCAAGGCGGGAAGAAAACGACACCGCCAAACAAAACAGAGTGAGGCCAAGTCATGATGAACACGAAAATCAAGCCGCAGGCAGTTTCGAATGCTCGGGATCAGCAGGTTGATGACATCCGGGGCCTGTACATGGAATCCCTTCACCTGGTGGAGCGTCTGCACCGTCGTCTCCTCGATGTGATCAAGGACGAGTTCGACCGCCAGGGTCGCGACGATGTCAACGCCGTCCAGGCGCTGCTCCTCTTCAACATCGGCAATTCCGAGCTGACGGCCGGCGAGCTGCGCTCGCGCGGTTTCTACCTCGGCTCCAACGTTTCCTACAACGTCAAGAAGCTGGTCGATCTCGGCTTCATCAACCATCAGCGCTCGCGCATCGACCGTCGCTCGGTCCGCATCAGCCTGACGGAAACGGGCCAGGACATCGCCGAAACCGTTGCCAAGCTCTATGAGCGCCATATTGGCTCGATCGACAAGGTCGGCGGCATCGGCACGGACGAGTTCACCCAGATGAACAAGCTCCTGCAGCGCCTCGACCGCTTCTGGAACGACCAGATCCTGTATCGCCTGTAAGCAGCGGCGATGGATCAACCGTAAGGCCTTCCAGTAAAAACAAGCCGGACACGTTCCCTGCGCGTCCGGCTTGAACTCGTCGTCGACCCCGCAATTGTGCGCTTTTTGCCACGACCGCTCTTCACCTTGTATCGCATGTGCCGTGCAAAGCGGTTGTACCATTGACGGCAGGTGAAGACACGTTATGAACCACGCTTATTCTGTGGTATTTTAGCAATTGCAATATGACTCTTCTGTTGCGTCAGTACGGCAAGGCAAGTTTCATGCCGGGCGACACGAATTGGCCATATTGCTATGACAGCGGAAATCGACGGCAAGCGGCGTTCTCAAATCTCGATCCTCCTGTGCCTTCGCTTCGCAATATTGTGATAGTTCGTGGTGAAGTTTTTGATGGTGCTTTAGGGGAACGGATTGATACTGAGCTGCGTTACTTGGCGCGAGCCGCGCTATTTACTGCTTCCTCTCTAGGCTGCGTATAATTGGATCGCAGCGCTGAACGGTTGGGATATGTCGAAGAAAAACGGAATTGAACCCTTCTCGCGCCGCTCTTTCCTGCGGTCGGCCGTAACTTTTGGCGCTGCCGCATTGGCTGCACCGGCCCTCGCGCAAAACGCCACTCCGCTGGAGGCGCTGATCAACGACCGTTCTCGCGGCAATTGGGACGACCAGTTCGACGCCAAGGCTGCTGCACGCACGGCCGCCGCCGTCCAGTCGAACACGCCAATCCTCGGCCCCGATTCCGTACCGAACATTCAGCAGGCGATTGCCCAGTATCAGGGCATCGTTGCCAATGGCGGCTGGCCGCAGATCAATCCGACGAGCCAGCAGTCGCTGCAGCTTGGCGCTACCGATCCGGCCGTGCAGTCTTTGCGCCAGCATCTGATGGTCACTGGTGATCTGCCGCGCGAGGCAGGTATTTCTTCGTCCTTCGATTCCTATGTCGATGGTGCCGTCAAGCGTTTCCAGGCCCGCCACGGTCTTCCGCCGGATGGCGTCATTGGCGATTTCACGCTGAAGGCGATGAACATTCCCGCCAATGTCCGCCTGCAGCAGCTGAATACCAACCTCGTTCGCCTTCAGACCTTCCCGTCTGACCTTGGCCGCCGTCACGTCATGGTCAATATCCCGGCAACCCGTGTCGAAGCCGTGCAGGATGGCCAGGTGGCGCTACGTCACGAGGCGATCGTCGGCCGGGAAACGCGGCCGACGCACATCATCAATTCAAAGATCTACGAGGTCATCCTCAACCCCTACTGGACGGCGCCGCGCTCCATCATCATCAAGGACATCATGCCGCTCATGCGGAAGGATCCGACCTACCTAACAAGGAGCAACATCCGTCTTCTCGACGGCAAGGGCCAGGAAGTTGCGCCGGAGACGATCGACTGGAATTCGGACAAGGCGCCGGACCTGATGTTTCGCCAGGACCCGGGCAAGACGAACGCCATGGCGTCCACGAAAATCAACTTCCATAACCCCAACAACGAATACATGCACGACACGCCTGAACAGGGCCTGTTCAACAAGCTGATGCGTTTCGATAGCTCGGGCTGTGTCCGCGTTCAGAACGTGCGCGATCTGGCGACCTGGCTGCTGACCGAAACTCCGGGCTGGCCGCGCCAGCATATCGAGCAGGTCATCTCCACCCGCGTCAACACGCCGATCACGCTGGCGACGGAAGTGCCTGTTTATTTCGTCTATATCTCAGCCTGGAGCGCTGCCGACCGTATCGTGCAGTTCCGCGACGATATCTATAATCTCGACGGCAATTCCGAGCTGGCGCTCGACACGACCCAGGGCATGGAGCAGCCGGTTCAGTAATCGGCATTCCAAGCAATTGTTATCGAAGCCGCGTCCTCGGATGCGGCTTTTTCATTGGCAGGCGCTGCTCAGCGTAGAATGCCCAGCAAATGTCGCTGATCGTATTGCTCTCGCGCGACCCTGACGCTAATACCAACTCCATTGCCGTTCCGGCCCGTTCAGGAGCTTTCACGATGACCAATCCGTTCACCGAACCTTTCTTCAATCGCTCGCTTGCCGATACCGATCCGGAAATCTTTGGCGCAATCGGCAAGGAACTGGGTCGCCAGCGGCATGAGATCGAACTGATCGCCTCGGAAAACATCGTCTCGCGCGCCGTGCTGGAAGCGCAAGGCTCGATCATGACGAACAAGTATGCCGAAGGCTATCCGGGCAAGCGCTACTATGGCGGCTGCCAGTTCGTCGATATCGCCGAAGAGCTTGCCATCGAGCGTGCCAAGAAGCTGTTCGGCGTCAACTTCGCCAACGTCCAGCCGAATTCCGGCTCGCAGATGAACCAGGCCGTGTTCCTGGCGCTGCTGCAGCCCGGCGATACCTTCATGGGTCTCGATCTCAATTCGGGCGGCCACCTGACGCATGGTTCGCCGGTCAACATGTCCGGCAAGTGGTTCAACGTCGTCTCCTACGGCGTGCGCGAAGGCGACAACCTGCTCGATATGGAAGCGGTTCAGCGCAAGGCCGAGGAAACCAAGCCGAAGCTGATCATCGCCGGCGGCACCGCCTATTCCCGCATCTGGGACTGGAAGCGCTTCCGCGAGATCGCCGACAGCGTCGGCGCCTACCTTATGGTCGACATGGCCCACATCGCCGGCCTCGTCGCCGGTGGCCAGCATCCGTCGCCGTTCCCGCATTGCCACGTCGCCACGACCACGACCCACAAGTCGCTCCGCGGCCCGCGCGGCGGCATGATCCTCACCAATGATGAGGATCTGGCCAAGAAGTTCAATTCGGCCGTCTTCCCCGGCCTACAGGGCGGCCCGCTGATGCATGTCATCGCCGCCAAGGCCGTGGCGCTCGGCGAAGCGCTGCAGCCGGAGTTCCAGGATTATGCCGCGCAGATCGTCAAGAACGCCAAGACGCTGGCCGAAACGCTGATCTCCGGTGGCGTCGACGTCGTCTCCGGCGGCACCGACAACCATCTGATGCTGGTCGACCTGCGCAAAAAGAATGCTACCGGCAAGCGCGCCGAGGCCGCCCTTGGCCGCGCTTACGTCACCTGCAACAAGAACGGCATTCCATTCGATCCGGAAAAGCCCTTCGTCACCTCCGGTGTCCGTCTCGGCACCCCGGCCGGCACGACGCGCGGCTTCAAGGAGGCTGAATTCCGCGAAATCGGCAATCTGATCATCGAAGTGCTCGATGGTCTGAAGGTTGCCAATTCCGATGAAGGCAATGCTGCCGTCGAGGCTGCCGTGCGCGAGAAGGTGGTCAAGCTCACGGACCGCTTCCCGATGTACGGCTACATGGGCTGAGGAGGGCGCATGCGCTGCCCCTATTGCGGTACCGAAGACACCCAGGTCAAGGATTCGCGTCCGGCGGAGGATAATACCTCCATCCGCCGGCGGCGCATCTGTCCGGATTGTGGAGGCCGCTTCACGACTTTCGAGCGTGTGCAACTGCGCGAGCTGATGGTCATCAAGAAAACCGGCCGCAAGGTGCTCTTCGACCGTGACAAGCTGGTGCGGTCCTTCGAGATCGCCCTGCGCAAGCGTCCGGTCGACCGTGACCGCATCGAACGCGCCGTTTCCGGCATCGTCCGCCGCCTGGAAAGCTCGGGCGAAACGGAAATCAGTTCGGAGCAGATCGGTCTCCAGGTGCTGGAGGCGCTGAAGAGCCTCGATGATGTCGCCTTCGTGCGCTATGCCTCCGTCTATCGCGATTTCTCCCATGCGGAAGACTTCGAGCACGTGATCGACGAGATCAACGCCAAGATCGCCCTCGATCCGCTGGATCCCTGACCATGACGCTGCGGCCCGAGGACGAGCGTTTCATGGCTGCGGCAATCCGCCTGTCGCGCACGCATCTCGGGCTGACCTCCACCAACCCGTCCGTCGGCTGCCTTGTCGTCAAGGATGGCGTGGTCATCGGCCGTGGTGTCACGGCCGTGGGCGGCCGGCCGCATGCCGAGCCTCAGGCTCTGGCCGAGGCGAGCGAGGCTGCGAGGGGTGCCACGGCTTACGTGACGCTCGAACCCTGCTCGCATTACGGCAAGACGCCGCCTTGTGCCGAGGCGCTGATCGCCTATGGCGTCGCGCGCGTCGTCATCAGCGTCACGGATCCCGACCAGCGCGTTTCCGGCCGCGGCATCAACATGCTGCGCGACGCCGGCATTGAAGTCGATACCGGCATTCTGGAGGAAGAGGGCAAGCGATCTCTGGCAGGCTATCTCATGCGCCAGACGAGAAACCGGCCCTATGTAACTCTGAAGATTGCCATTTCCGCCGATGGCATGATCGGCAAGACAGGCGAAGGGCAGGTGCGCATCACCGGCGATATCGCCCGTGCCCAGGTGCAGATGCTGCGTGCCGAAAGCGACGCCATTCTCGTCGGCATCGGCACGGCGATAGCGGACGATCCGGAATTGACCTGCCGGCTTCCCGGCCTTGAAGATCGCTCGCCGTTGCGCATCGTCATGGATGATGACCTTCAGCTTCCACTCGGCAGCAAGCTGGTGAAGACGGCGCGGCAATATCCGGTCATCGCCGTTGCCGGCCATCCGCCACCCTTCGACGAGAATACCGACAGCGCCTTTTTGGGTCGCCGTGCCGCTCTCGATGCCGCCGGCGTCGAGGTGTTGCAGTCCAATTCGGGCGAGCCGGGAGAGTTGCTGGAAGCCTTGGGCACGCGGGGGATTTCCTCGCTGCTGGTCGAGGGCGGCGCGAAGACCGCGCGGCGTTTTCTCGAGGCTGATCTGGTCGACCGCATCCTGCTGTTCCAGGGGCCGGCTGATATCGGCGAAGGCGGTATTGAATCGCCGATCGTCAAATCCAATATCCCACCCAGTTTCATGCATATCGGCGAGAGCCAGTTCGGCGACGATCGCTGCGACGAATACGAAAGAGGTTTTTGATGTTTACCGGAATTGTCACCGATCTCGGCACGGTCGAATCCGTTTCCCCGCTCAAGGAAGGCATCAAGCTGCGCGTTGCCACCAACTATGATCCGGCAACGATCGACATGGGCGCTTCGATTTCCCATGCCGGCGTTTGCCTGACGGTCACCGGCCTGCCGCAAGAGGGCAGCAATGGACGCTGGTTCGAGGTCGAGGCCTGGGAGGAAGCCCTGCGGCTGACCACCATCGGCACCTGGGAAGCAGGAGCCAAGATCAATCTCGAACGTTCGCTGAAGATCGGTGACGAGCTCGGCGGCCACATCGTTTCCGGCCATGTCGACGGCAAGGCGGAAATTCTCTCCGTGACGGCGGAAGGCGATGCAACCCGCTATCGTCTGCGCGCGCCGGCGCATCTTGCCAAGTTCGTCGCGCCCAAGGGGTCGATTGCGCTCGACGGCACGTCGCTCACGGTCAACGCCGTCGATGGCACGGACTTCGACGTGCTCCTGATCCGCCACACCTTGGAAGTTACTACCTGGGGCGAGCGCAAGGCGGGCGACTTCGTCAATTTCGAAGTCGATACCATGGCGCGCTACGCCGCTCGGCTGGCGGAATTTCCGGTTGTTCGGCAAGAGTGAGCGTCGTGGGTCAGCAGAGTAGGGTGCCCACGAGCGCACCCTTTCGGCGGACCGTAGACACAAGCGGCTTCGGTCGGCGCGCCGATCAGCTATTTTACGCCAATGTCTTTTCCATAAGAAAGTTTGCCAGCGTCTGCCCACGCTTTTCCACCTGCTGAGCAGCCACCACGACAAAGCCGCGTCGTTCGAAGAAGGGGCGGGCAGTCAGGCTGGCTTCCGTGAAAATTCGCTGAAGGTCCTGATTGCGGGCCGCTGCTACCACCGTTGCAAGCAGCAGGCTGGCGACACCCTTGCCCTGATGATCGGGGTGGACGAACATCATGTCGAGGCAACCGTCCGCCTTAAGATCGGCAAAGCCGATTGCCACGGAGCCGTTCATTGCAAGCCAGGTCGGCCGGCTCGCGCGCCATTGCGCCCAGACCTCGACGTCATCGACTTTCGCCCATGCAGCGATTTGCGCCGGATTGTAGTCCTTCGACGCAACCTCGCGAATGGCCCGGAGGAAAATGTCGATCGTGGCTTGCGCATCGGCCGGATCGTAGGCCTTGACCGAAAGGAGCTCCTGCGAAGCCATCTTCGTCATACTTTCTGGAAGGGTGGCCGGTTTCGCATCTATCGTTCGAACATGGCGTTTGGCTTGTCCTTGTAGTTCACTTCGCCGATCCGGCGAAAGCCGACCTTTTCTGCGATGCGCAGTGACGGCTTGTTTTCCAGATCGACGATGCAGGTCATGCGTCGCCCCGCGAACTGTTGGTCCGCCCAGGCGATCGCCGCGGTCACGGCTTCCGTGGCATAGCCCTTGCCCTGCATCGGCGGCGTGATGCCCCAGCCCGTTTCCAGCGTGCCTTCCGTCGTCGGGCTCATGTCGCGATGCAGATCGAGGAAGCCGACCTCGCCGATGAGCATGCCGCTTGCGCGCTCCTCTACGGCGAAGAAGCCGAAGCCGAGATAATGCCACATGCCGGCATAGCGCAGCAGGCGTGCCCAGATCTGCTCGCGCGTGGGCGACTCGCCGCCGATAAAGCGGACAAGGTCCTTCTGTCTCCAGATAGCTGTGAATTCGTCGAAATCGTCCAGCCTGTGGCCGCGCAGCAAAAGTCGTTCAGTCGTCAATATCGGGATGATGGTCATGTGGGTATGATATCTTTGCTGTCAGGTATTTCCGTGGTTGCAGTCAGTCGTTCGATGCGCCCGGCTCGCCGTCCCAGTAATCCACATCGAGGCTAGCGGCGCGGCCGATGACGCGGAATGCCGCTTCGCCACCCCGATAGGTCTTCGCCAGGAACTTGCCGGAATCGGGATATTCAACGACTTCCGTTTGAGCCTTGGTCGAAATGGCGAGATAGATCAGCACCGCCGGGCCGGTATTGATCAATTGATGCGCAGTCTCCGGGCCGCCGGTCGGAGCGCCCAACACATCGCCTTTGCTGACGGGGATGCGCTGATCGCCGAAGCGATAATCGCCTTCGCCGTCGAGAATGACGAAGAGCTCCTCTTCGACATGATGATTGTGAAACGGACAGCCCGATTTGCCGGGGGGCACTTCGTTGTAGCTGATGCCGATGTTCTTCAGGCCGAGCAACGCACCGAAGGAGGTATCGCTGCCGGCGAAGAAGCTCCCCTGTTGCCAATGATCCAACTGAAGTTCGCCGACATTGACGGCGGGTCTGGTTTTTTTTGTCATGAGCCTCCCCCTTCCCAGGTCCGGAATTATTATCGAAGCAGTTGCATGCACGGAAGCGACAATTTCCATGGGTGTTCCGATGACCTCCAAATAGGGCTAGAATCGGCGGCGGCCGCTGAAAAACACTTGCCAAGCGAGGCCCGCCGTGGTTTGACCCGGCCTAGCAAGGTGCCGCCCCCACTCAATTCGCAGGTGATATATGTCCAGCTCTACCAATGCCCATATCCTCATCGTCGAAGCCCGCTTCTACGACGATATGGCCGATGCCCTGCTCGACGGCGCCAAGACCGCCCTCGAAGAGGCCGGAGCGACCTATGAGATCGTCACCGTGCCGGGCGCGCTGGAAATTCCGGCTGCGATCGCCATGGCCCTCGATGGTGCGGATAACGGCGGTACGCAGTATGACGGCTACGTCGCTCTCGGCATGGTCATTCGCGGCGAAACCTATCATTTCGACATCGTTGCCGGCGAATCCTCGCGCGCGCTGATGGATCTGGCCGTCAGCGAATCGCTTGCGATCGGCAATGGCATCCTGACCGTCGAGAATGATGATCAGGCCTGGGTGCGCGCGCGCCGCTCGGAAAAGGACAAGGGCGGCTTTGCCGCCCGCGCAGCGCTGACGATGATCGCGCTGAGACAAAAGTTGGGTGCATAAGTTCATGAGCAATCAGGATAACGAGCGACCGGCAAAGCCCGCGAACCAGCGGGGGGCAGCTCGCCTTGCCGCCGTTCAGGCGCTCTATCAGATGGATATCGGCGGAACCGGCGTGCTGGAGGTGGTGGCCGAATACGAGGCGCACCGTCTCGGACAGGAGCTGGACGGCGAGACCTATCTGAAGGCCGACGCATCCTGGTTTCGCTCCATCGTATCAGGCGTCGTGCGCGAACAGACCCGGCTCGACCCGCTGATCGGCTCTGCCCTTCAGGACGACTGGGCGCTGTCGCGTCTCGACAGCACCGTGCGCGCCATCCTGCGCGCCGGCACATTCGAGCTTCTCGATCGCAAGGACGTGCCGGTTCCGGTCATCGTCACCGAATATGTCGAGATCGCCCACGCCTTCTTTGAAGAGGACGAACCGAAACTCGTCAATGCCGTGCTCGACCGAATCGCCAAGCAGGTTCGCGGTGAAGCCAAGAAATAGGCTTCCTTGGAGGCGCTGACCGCTGCGGTTTGCACTTTCGTTTCCTTCGTTCGCGCCTGATTTCAGCTACGGATATTCTTTTGAACCTCCAGCGGGTGTTTTACCCGTGGGCGGTCTTGACGCGACGTTTTCCCAACAGCAATCTCGCACTGCACATCTGTCGGTCGTCTTGGAGGAGGGCGGTCACGGTTGTCGCGGGCGGCCGGGCGAGGAGTGAACCGCCGGCTTTTTGGAGGGAAAAAGCGAAATGTCAATTCTTTTAGGTGTTATAGCGTGCGGGCTGCTCTCGGTGGTTTACGCCATCTGGACGACCCGGTCGGTGCTTGCTGCCGATCAGGGCAATGCACGCATGCAGGAAATTGCGGGTTATATTCGGGAAGGCGCGCAGGCCTATCTGGCGCGTCAATATAGAACCATTGCAATTGTCGGTGTCATTGTTTTCATCGCGGCCTGGCTTCTATTGTCTGCTGAAGCCGCTTTCGGTTTCCTGGTCGGCGCCATCCTGTCGGGCGCGGCCGGTTTTATTGGCATGCATGTCTCCGTGCGCGCCAACGTCCGCACGGCGCAGGCCTCGTCGCACAGCCTGGCGGCCGGTCTCGATATCGCCTTCAAGTCGGGCGCCATCACCGGCATGCTGGTTGCCGGCCTCGCATTGCTCGGCGTCTCCATCTACTTCTATGTGCTGACCGGTATTCTCGGTCATGAGCCGGGCTCGCGCGATGTCATCGACGCTCTCGTATCGCTCGGTTTCGGCGCGTCGCTGATTTCGATCTTCGCCCGTCTCGGCGGCGGCATCTTTACCAAGGGCGCAGATGTCGGCGGCGATCTCGTCGGCAAGGTAGAAGCGGGTATCCCTGAGGACGATCCGCGCAACCCCGCGACCATTGCTGACAACGTCGGCGACAATGTCGGCGATTGCGCCGGCATGGCGGCCGACCTGTTCGAGACCTATGCGGTCTCTGTGGTCGCCACCATGGTTCTCGCCGCGATCTTCTTCGCCGGCACGCCGGTGCTTGACTCCGCCATGATCTATCCGTTGGCGATCTGCGGCACCTGCATCATCACCTCGATCATCGGCACCTTCTTCGTCAAGCTCGGCGCCAACGGTTCGATCATGGGCGCGCTCTACAAGGGGCTGATCGCCACGGGTCTCCTGTCGATCGTCGGTCTCGCGGTCGCCACGTCGCTGACCATCGGCTGGGGTTCGATCGGCACCGTCGCAGGTTTTGATATCACCGGAACGAACCTGTTCCTCTGCGGCATCGTCGGGCTGATCGTCACGGCGCTCATCGTCGTCATCACCGAATACTACACCGGCACCAACAAGCGGCCGGTCAATTCCATCGCCCAGGCGTCCGTCACCGGCCACGGCACCAACGTCATCCAGGGCTTGGCCGTCTCGCTGGAATCGACGGCGCTGCCCGCGCTCGTCATCGTCGGCGGCATTCTCGCCACCTATCAGCTCGGCGGCCTGTTCGGCACGGGCATCGCCGTGACGGCCATGCTTGGGCTCGCCGGCATGATCGTTGCGCTCGATGCCTTCGGCCCAGTGACCGACAATGCCGGCGGCATTGCCGAAATGTCGCATCTTCCGCCGGAAGTGCGCAAGTCGACCGATGCGCTGGACGCCGTCGGCAATACCACCAAGGCGGTGACGAAAGGCTATGCCATCGGCTCGGCCGGCCTCGGCGCGCTGGTGCTGTTTGCCGCCTATTCGAACGACTTGAAATATTTTGCCTCCCATGGCGATCAATTCCCCTATTTCGCCAATGTGGGGACGATCTCCTTCGATCTCTCTAATCCCTACGTCGTTGCCGGGTTGCTGTTCGGCGGCATGATTCCCTATCTCTTCGGTGGCATCGCCATGACGGCCGTCGGCCGCGCTGCGGGTTCGATCGTGGAGGAAGTGCGTAGGCAGTTTCGCGAGAAACCAGGCATCATGCAGGGCACGGAACGTCCCGATTATGGCCGCGCTGTCGACCTTTTGACCAAGGCTGCCATTCGCGAGATGATCATTCCGTCGCTGCTGCCGGTGCTGGCGCCGATCGTCGTCTATTTCGGCGTGCTTCTGATATCCGGCTCCAAGGCTTCGGCCTTCGCCGCACTCGGCGCTTCGCTGCTCGGCGTGATCATCAATGGCCTCTTCGTCGCCATTTCCATGACGTCAGGCGGCGGTGCCTGGGACAATGCCAAGAAGAGCTTCGAGGATGGCTTCGTCGACAAGGACGGGACGCGCCACATGAAGGGCTCCGAAGCCCACAAGGCGTCGGTGACGGGTGATACCGTCGGTGATCCCTACAAGGATACGGCCGGCCCGGCTGTCAATCCGGCGATCAAGATCACCAATATCGTTGCATTGCTGCTGCTGGCTGTCCTTGCCGGATAGAGCATGATGCCGAAAAGTGTGGAGCGGTTTTCGGACGACATCATGCTCTACTTTTTTGATTATAGAGCGGATTCAGATTTTAGGTCGACTCGACCTAAAATCATCCGCTCTAGCCGAAGAAAACCGAACGCATAAAGAAAACCCGCGGGGCGCTATGCCTCGCGGGTTTTTCTTTGGAGTACCTTCCCGCGGCCTATTGGCCCGGGTTTAGGTTGTTGAGGAAGTTCCTCGCGCCGTTCACGCCCTGGCCGCCGCCCTGCAGGATCTGCTGCAGGAAGGTGATGTCGCGACCGCCGGTCGGCGTCGTACGGCTGATCATGTCGAAGACCCTGCCGTCCTTCAGCGTATAGTTCGCTTCCTGCTTCACGATACCGTCCTTGTCGAAATAGATCGCCAGGATGTTCTGGTCGACCAGCTTCGGCTTCATGAAGGCGACGGCGCGTGTGCGCTTCTGGGAGATATAGTAGAAAACCTCGCCGTCGAAGGTCGCGGTGGTTGAGGGCGTACCGAGCGACAGCAGCACCTGCTCGCGGCTCGAGCCGACGGGCGCAAGGGCGAGCGACTGCTGATCGAAGATGTAGCCGTTGTTCATGACCTCGCCGGTCTGGCAACCCGTAAGTCCTACGGTCGCAATCACCAGGGCGATGGCGGCACTGCTGCTGAAAGTAATGTCAGACTTGAAATACCGTCTGGTCAACGACATCTCATCTCCCCTAATGAATCAATCCGATGGCCGAGCGGCCGGTATGATCTTGCTGCGCACATCATTGTGGCCTTTCCGCGATCGAAAAAGCTACAATGGTGTTGTTCGTCACTCTTCATCACCGACATCCACAGCGTGATGAAGGTAAGGGCGGGAGCCTTGAAGCGGGCACAAACGGCATTGCAATTCGCGCCTGCTTCGGTAAACCAGCTTTGGCGTGGATGCAACAAGGCCAAGCAAAAACGGGGCGCTCTGAATGAGCCAATTCCGGGAATTTTCATGATTTTTGGGCTATTCCGCAAAAGAAATCACAATCAGATTATCGTCGTCAGGCAATATGAGGTTCTGACATCGATGGCGCGAGAGCCGGTTTTCTATACCGGCTACGACGTGCCGGATACGGTGATGGGGCGCTTCGAATTGCTTTCGGTTGTCATGATCCTGTTTTTCCGCCGCACGCGATCGTCCGCGACCAGTGGCCAGGAGCTTGCACAGGAAATCGTCGATGCGTTTTTCGAGGATATCGACTATTCGATCCGCGAGCTTGGAATTGGTGACAACAGCGTGCCGAAGCGCATGAAGAAACTCGCCGGCATGTTTTACGGTCGGCTCGAAAGCTATGCGACGGCCATGGACGGCAATGATCGTGCTGCACTTGCCGCAGCACTTCGTCGCAACATCTATCCCAAGACGGATGCGGGAGCAGCCTCGATGGCGGCGCTGGCCGACTGGATGATGGACGCCGAGGCGCATTTGGCCGCCGTGACGGAGGCCGACATCGCCACGGGCTCGGCGACGCTGCCGCAGCCAGGCAAGCTCGGCCAAAAGGTAGGTTAGGAGGCAAAAAATGAAAACACACAACTCCGATGAAACGCCGTTTTCCTATCCGGTGAAGGTCGGTCATATCTCCGCCAATCCGGTGGATGTGCATGTCGAGGCGGATGATCGCGAGCTTGCGGGCTTGGCGACGCTTTGGGATGTCCTTTCCGTGGAAAAACTCGAAGCGGATCTGAAGATCTCGCGCTGGAAGCGCGACGGCGTGCGGATCAAGGGCAATGTGAGGGCAAAGCTTGTCCAGGCCTGCGTCGTCACGCTCGAACCGGTCGAGTCTGACATCGACGAGAATTTCGAGCATATTTTCGTACCGGAGGATTCCAAACTGGCGCGCGCGCCATCGGTGGCTGCGGGTGAAATGGTGCTCGATCCCGATGGTCCGGATCTTCCCGACACGTTCATCGGCGACACGATCGATGCCGGTGCTGTTGCTGCGGAGTTCGCGGCGCTCGCCATCGATCCTTATCCGCGCAAGCCCGATGTCGAGTTTGAAGGGCACATCGAAGACGCCGGCGAAAATGACAGGAAACCTTCCCCATTCGCCGTTCTGAAAGACTGGAAAAAGGAATAGACCCTCGTGGCAACTGAGCACAATTCAGTTGTAACCGAGGGAGAAAACGGTATTTTGACGCCAAATTCGCCAGGCCCGGCGGACAAAAAGGACTAGGGACGCGTGATCAGAATTTCTCTTGACCTAATGGGTGGCGACTTCGGCCCTGAGGTTGTTGTTCCCGGCGCGGCCAAGGCGCTGGATAGGCATCCCGATATCACTTTCCTCATGTATGGCCAAAAGGATCGCTGTGAGGCGATCCTTGCCAGATATCCGAAGCTTCGGGAAAGATCTGCCTTTCACGAATGCGATGTTGCCATCAGCATGGACGAAAAGCCGAGCCAGGCGCTGCGCCGCGGCCGTTACGTATCCAGCATGTGGCGTTCCATCGAAGCGGTGAAGGTGGGGGCCGCCGACGTCGTGGTCTCGGCCGGCAATACCGGGGCGCTGATGGCAATGGCGAAATTCTGCCTGCGCACCATGGCCAATATCGAACGTCCGGCGATCGCCGCAATCTGGCCGACGCTGCGCGGCGAAAGCATTGTGCTCGATGTCGGCGCCACCATTGGCGCGGATGCGCAGCAGCTGCTTGATTTTGCCCTGATGGGCGGTGCGATGGCACGCGCGCTTTTCGAGATCGAGCGCCCGACGGTCGGCCTGCTGAATGTCGGCGTCGAAGAAATCAAGGGTCAGGAAGAGGTCAAGGATGCCGGTCGCCTGATCCGCGAGGCCAATCTCGAATCGCTGGAATATTCCGGCTTCGTCGAGGGCGACGATATCGGCAAGGGTACGGTCGATGTCGTGGTCACGGAAGGCTTCTCCGGCAACATCGCCTTGAAGGCTGCGGAAGGCACGGCAAAGCAGATCGGTTCTTATTTGCGCTCGGCGATGACGCGCACGCTGCTGGCCCGCATCGGCTATATCTTCGCCAAGGGAGCTTTCGACCTGCTGCGCGAAAAGCTAGACCCCAGCAAGGTCAATGGCGGCGTTTTCCTCGGCCTCAACGGCATTGTCATCAAGAGCCACGGTGGCGCGAACGCGGAAGCCTTTGCAGCCGCCATCGATGTCGGCTACGACATGGCCAAGAACGGACTTACGCAGAAAATCGAAAACGATTTGAAAAAGTATCATGCCAAACGGCTTCCCCCGATCGGGCCGGAAGCGGCATGAGCGACGGGGTACAAGCAGAATGATCCGTTCAGTTGTCCGCGGATTTGGGGCGTCGCTCCCCAAGCGTGTCATGACCAATGCACAGATGGAACAGGTTGTCGACACCACCGACGACTGGATCGTCCAGCGCACCGGTATTCGCCAGCGCCACATTGCAGGCGAAGGCGAAACCACGGCTTCGTTGGGTGAGCAGGCGGCACGCGCCGCCCTCGCCAACGCCGGGCTGACGGCCGACGATCTCGATCTGATCATCGTCGCCACCTCGACGCCCGACAACACGTTTCCCGCCACCGCGGTGAATATCCAGAACCGGCTCGGCATGCATCATGGCTTTGCCTTCGACGTCCAGGCCGTCTGTACCGGGTTCGTCTATGCCGTGACGACCGCAGACGCCTACATTCGCTGCGGCCTTGCCAAGCGCGTGCTCGTCATCGGCGCCGAAACATTCTCCCGCATCCTCGATTGGACCGACCGCACGACCTGCGTTCTCTTCGGTGACGGCGCCGGCGCGCTGATCCTCGAGGCAGGCGAGGGGAGCGGCGCCAGCAGTGATCGCGGCGTGCTGACGGCAAGCCTGCGTTCGGATGGCGCGCACAAAGATAAGCTCTATGTCGACGGCGGTCCCTCCACGACGGGAACGGTCGGCGTGCTGCATATGGCGGGACGCGAGGTGTTCAAACACGCCGTCGGCATGATCACCGACGTTATCGAGGCTACCTTCAAGGCCGCCGGTGCGACGGCTGACGACCTTGACTGGCTGGTGCCACATCAGGCGAACAGGCGCATCATCGACGGGTCCGCCAAAAAGCTCGGAATTGCTCCCGAGAAGGTTGTGATCACCGTCGATCTCCATGGCAATACGTCGGCCGCTTCAATCCCGCTGGCGCTCGCGGTTGCTGCCGGTGACGGCCGAATCAAGAAGGGCGATCTGGTCATGCTGGAAGCCATGGGCGGCGGTTTCACCTGGGGCGCAGTCCTGTTACGCTGGTAGGCCTCATCTCTAAAAGCCGATTCCGAACAAGAGCTTGACCGTTTGGCGCAAGGGCAATAGTCTCGTACGGCTTGAATAAGATTACCTATCAATATGGGCGGGGAGCTATGACGGGCAAGACAGTGACGCGCGCAGATCTGGCGGAGTCGGTATTCCGGAAAGTCGGTCTCTCCCGGACGGAGTCGGCGGAACTCGTCGAGACTGTTATAGATGAAATTTGCAACGCCATCGTGCGTGGAGAAACCGTAAAGCTCTCCTCATTCGCGACTTTTCAGGTGCGCGACAAAAATGAACGTGTCGGGCGAAATCCGAAGACCGGCGAGGAAGTTCCGATCTCTCCGCGGCGCGTCATGACCTTCAAGGCATCCAACGTCCTGAAGACCCGCATCCTCAAGGCTCATGCGAGCCGCAAGGCGAAAGCCAGGCCGGTAAATCCGGCCTCCTGATCCATTCACTCCATTTGTTTCCCATCGGCAGGGTGCCTGCGATGCGACCCTTTTCGATGTCTTTCTTGGGCTTTTTGCAGTTTGCTTGTGTAGCGGCCGAAGAGATGACTTGAATTTCTCCTGGCAAACCGTTGAAATATGGTGAGTCGCATCGTGATAGGATGCGGTGCCGATATCAGGTTTTGCGTGATCTGGCGCGAATGGCGCCGTAGTCGCGCTGTGGGAGTATCATGATGGACAAGAGCCCGGATGCATTTCGCACGATCAGCGAAGTTGCCGAAGACCTTGATCTGCCGCAACATGTCCTACGGTTCTGGGAAACACGCTTTCTGCAAATCAAGCCGATGAAGCGTGGCGGCGGTAGGCGCTATTACCGGCCGGAGGATGTCGACCTCCTGAATGGCATCCGCCATCTGCTATACGATCACGGCTATACGATCAAAGGCGTTCAGAAGCTTCTGAAAACTAACGGCAACAAGTTCGTTATCGCCGTTGGCCACGGGGATCTCGCCAGCGTCGAGGCGCTTGCCGGGGCGGCACAGGAGCCTGCGCCGGTCGAACCGCGTATTGGTTCCACCAATCCGGAGGACGACCAGATTGTCGGGCGCGCCAAGGCGCCGATAAGCCGTCGGTTCTTTAATTTCGTCAGCGGGGAGGACGGCATGCCGGATGTCTCGCTTGGCAAGTCCAGTGTCGGCAAGGAGGATCGGGCGTTGCTTCAGGAAACGCTCTATGACCTGCTGGAGTGCAAACGTCTGCTTGATCAGGTGCGATAAGCGATATTCGGTCACTCCGTCGCCCGGCGTCGTTCGGTACAGCGTCCAAGGGCACGCCTTGCGTTTTTCAACGGAAATGCAACCGAGACATGTATATGCTTCCTTTGCGCACCTTTGGGAAACGCATCGGATGCTCGCAATATGGTCAGATACACCGCCGTGATATTTTTGTCACATTTGCCACTCTTATGCGTTGTAAAAAATAGTTCGGCAGCCTTATTAATTTGACCGACTTTGGCGGCGGGTCCAGTTTGAAACGGAAGCCTCGTGCTTCGCCCTGTAATAGGGTAACAGTGAGTCAGGCCATGGAGGGGTATGATGTTATCTACCTTGAGGCTCCATCCCTGATGGATAGTCGAATGGAGATATCATGAACATCAAGAGCCTTCTTCTTGGCTCCGCCGCTGCCATCGCCGCAGCGAGCGCTGCCCATGCCGCTGACGCAATTGTTGCGGCCGAGCCTGAACCACTTGAATACGTCCGCATCTGCGACGCCTACGGCACCGGTTATTTCTATATCCCCGGCACCGAAACCTGCCTGAAGGTGGGCGGCAAGGTCCGTACCGAAGGCGAGTGGTATGATGCCTACAATCCGAGTAGCAGGGTCGGCACGCTGTGGCATGAGCGCGTGGAGCTCAATGTCGATACGGCAACTGACACCGAATACGGTCCGCTGAAGACCAACACCATCTTTCGCTGGGAGTGGAACGATGGAAATGCGACCAGCGCCAAGCTGCTGTTTGCCAATATCAGCCTCGGTGGCTTCACGGTTGGTAAGCTCGATTCGCAGTACAACCTGTACATGGGTTATGCTGGCGACGTCGTCAACGACGACGTGATCTATGACGGCCCTTACGAACTGAACCAGCTGACCTACAACTACGATGCCGGCAACGGCTTCACGGCTGTGGTCTCGCTCGAAGACAGTTACTCCACCTCCGACGGCAGTGCATCTTATGGCGCTAGCTGGTGGACGGACGACAAGTCCAACCATTACGCTCCCGATGCCGTCGCCGGTTTCGGCTACAAGGTGGGTAACTGGGGCTTCAAGGTCGTCGGCGGTTATGATTCCATCGTCGAAGAAGGCGCCATCAAGGCGCGCATCGATGCCAAATTCGGGGCTGTGGAAGCCTTCCTGATGGGCGGCTGGAACACGGACGGCGACAAGCTGAACAAGTATGCCGGCACCAACCAGGACGTCTCTGCCTGCACGACCTCGAGCGGCACCGTTAATGCGGGAAAATGCGGCTGGGGCGACTGGGCACTTTGGGGTGGTGTCGGCGTTCCGGTCAACGACAAGCTGAAGTGGAACCTGCAGCTTGCCTATACCGAGTCGAAGATCTTCGAGGCGACCACCAACCTCAAGTTCAATCCGGTCAAGGATCTCCTGATCGAGCCGGAATTGACCTATGTTCACTACGACTTCATCAACGACGATACCGTCGCCGGCATCCTCCGTTTCGAGCGGAATTTCTGATCGGACATAAACGGATGTCTCGGCCACTTGAATGTGGCCAAAGACGCAAGCTGGATCTCGAAGGCCCTGCCGTTAGGTGGGGCCTTTTGTCTTGCAGCGAGCAAATGGTATGGGCCTGTTAAGCACGATGCCCTCTTTGCGTGTGATTTTGAGGGATTTTACCGCCTTTCGCGTATTGTTTGGTAGGACTGGCTTGCTAAAGCTTACCTTTGGCTGTATTTCGCAATCCCGGGATTGCACTATAAATTGCCGGAGGGAATATGCGTATACGTGCCACCGTAGCGGCGAGCCTCGTCGCCGTAACCACCATTCTATCGAGCTGTCAGACACCGCAGGAATCTGCGATGAATGCTGAAATGACCTGCCAGTCGCAGGGCTTCCGCCCCGGCTCGCAGCGCTACAATCGCTGCGTCGGCGCCACCTACCAGGCCAATCGCGCCCAGGCGCAGCAGGCTGAAAATCAGGCCGCCGGGCTTGCTGCTGCCGGTATCATCGGCGGCGTTCTGGTCGGTGCCGCAGTCAGCGATAACCATCACCGCGGCTATTATGGCCGCCCGTACTACCGCCGCTGCTATCGCTGCTGGTAAGCGATCGCCTAAACGTCAAAACGAAAACTCCGCCGGCGTCTCACACCGGCGGAGTTTTCGTTTTCCGGTCGCTCTCAGAACGGCTGGGTCATCACCTCCCGGCTGACCAGCTTCAGGCTGCGGTCAGGCTGGATGATGTAGGTTTCAAAGACATCCTCGCCCCATTGATTGGTGAAGTGATGCTGCAACCGCGTGCCGGGTGGCGATTGCGTCAGCTTCATGTGCGGCTGGCCGTGATAGGTAATGCTGCCGGGAACAGGTTCCAATGACTGGGTTGTGGTGCATGCGGCAAGCAGCGGCGCGCACAGCAGCAAGGCTATCAAGGGTTTCATTGCCTCAACTTTCCGATCGCTTCTTATTCTCTTAATTTCGTCTCGCAATAAAGACGAAAGGGCATCTGTGAGCATGGTTCCAGATCACTATATAGAGGTAATATCGGCGCGCTTGGCGACAAGGCTGTTTCACGCATATGTGCTTGGCGCCGCTGCCGGATTTCGAAGGAGGCGTATATGTTTACGATTGCCAGGTCGGTAACTGCCGTGGGCTTTGGTTTGCTGCTGACGGCTGGCGTCGCCATGCCGGCCGGTGCCATCACCATGCCGGCACTGTCGGTGCCCGAACAGTCCGACGTTATTCAGGTTCATGATCACGGCCATGGCCATTGGCACAATCATAATCACTGGAGGGGTGGCCATCGGCGCCACGGTTCGGATAGCTACTATGATGACAATTCGGACAGCGGCGTGCTCTTCAAATCCTTCGTGACAGGCACGCTGTTCAGCGGGCAACGCGCCCAAGGCTATTACGATAGCCATGCCCGCGCCTGCGCAAGCCGCTACGGCTCCTACCGCGCCTCGGACAACAGCTATCAGCCGAGCCGTGGGCCAAGGCGCGAGTGCCGCTGAGTCGGAACTTTTTCTGAGCGGGCCACTACTTTTCGCTTGCGTCGCGAAACTCTAAACTCTAAACGAAACAAGCCGTTTCGGCAGGTCGGGGCGTAGCGCAGCCCGGTAGCGCACTTGACTGGGGGTCAAGGGGTCGCAGGTTCAAATCCTGTCGCCCCGACCATTATCTCCTTGAGCTCCCAATCGAATTTTCAGTGATTTAGCTGCACCAAGAGGATGCCTGGCCCGTCCAGCGCCGCGCGAGTCCTTCGGAGACGAGTTGGTCGCCGATCGAGCGGCCGGCGCGCATGGCGATGCGCAGCTTGCCGCCATTCTGGTCGTCGCCGCGGTTGCTGCCGGAAAGCACGAAGGTTCCGTCGTTGAGGAGGGCCTGCAGGCGCAGTTTCGCGGTTACTGCCTTTTGCCTCTCACTCGGGCAGCGCGCGGCATCGGCATCCGGTACATCGACATCGGCCAACTGGATCCTGACGCCATCCTGCCAGAAGGTGTTGCCATCAACCACGCAGTTCGTGCCCGAGCCGGGGCCACAAAGCACAAACCGGCCGCCGGTCTGAGCCCGTAAGCCGGGCGTTGGCCGTTCGATCGGCATCTTGCTGACCGGCATCGCGACGGGAATGGCGGCCGGCGGCACGGGCAGGGCGGATGTCGTCCGCGGTTCCGGAGCGACCGCGACCGCGGCCGTCTTGATCTTCGGTCTGATTGCCGGCACCGGCGCTTCCTCTGCCACATGCGGCATGCCGGCGACTGCGCCGGCATGGGCGAGCATCGACGGCATTTCCTTGCGATGTTGGTAGGCGTAGATGCCGGCCACGGCCGCCAGGCCGACGACACCCCACAGCCACATCGAATTGCCCGCCCTGGATTGCGGCTTGCGCCGTGTGCGTCGTTTCGCTTTCGCCATGGTATTATCCCTCAATTGCGAGGGGATTATCGCCGCGATTTCTTACCGATCCGTTGGCTTTCGCATCGCTGGCTATCGGGAACAGGGATTCCTATTTCGCCGATGCGGTGGCTGGCTTCAGTTTGACCGACATCGTCACCTGTCCGTTTACCGAGAGCCTCGGCCCGCGGCTGTCGAGATTGTTGACCGAGGTATTGCTCGACATGGCGCTGATCTCGCAGGCGTCGGCAATGGTATCGAGCAAGGTCGCGCAGCTGCTCGCGGCGATCTTGTAGAAGGATTTCAAGGCCTTCTCCTGCTGCTCCTCGTTGTCGCCGTCCGGTACCGAATAGGAAATCGATATTCCCGACTGCACGGAAATATATCCTTCCGGCGGCTGACGAGGATTGCGCAAGGGAAGGTTCTGAAAGTTCTGTGCAAGGGCCGGCAGGGCCGTGCTGGCGAGCAACAGGCCGAGAATGGTCGGGATAAAAAATCTGGTCATATCATCTCTCCGTTTGCGCCACTTATCGCAAATGCGGATGAAGGCTTGGTGATGGTGTAACTTAAAATTGTATCGTTGGCGGGATTGCCGCTCGGTTTGCGAATCAGAAATGCATTAGTGGCGGCGATCGCGCAAAAGCTTCCTTGCCAAGCCTGTGGCCAAGGAGCATAGTCTAGTAGTATCGTCGGGTATTAGCGGGCACCGGCGACGTTGTTGCGTGCTTCTGCCCGAAGGACGAGGCAGCGCAAATGTTAGAAACCCCCATACATCCACGGGATTTACCCCTGTTTTCGGACGATCTCGACCGTCTGGAGAAGGTTCTTGACGCTGTCTGTCAGGATCGCGGCATGAACCCGCGCAGTCCGGAAGCTGAGCGCCTGGGTGCATTGATCATCCAGCTTTACCGCCAGGGCGTGAAGGACGATGCCAAGCTCCTTGCGCTTGCAAGGGCTTATTTCTGACACAACCGCGTTTTTTTATGGCCCTGAATCTAATCGATTTAAGCTGATTTCACATAGCAGCAATGATGCTTTGTGCCTGTTCGAAGCTGCACCGCCACCCTATATTTGCTGCATTGCACAAAGAGAGTCTGTCTCTCGATGTCACTGATTCCCTTGAGGGACGGTGCGCGGCTGCCGCGACGGAGGAAAACCACTAGCGGCGGGCGTGGATAATCTGAAAGGTCCATAATGAATTTCAAAGTTCCGAGCCGGCTTCGCCGCCTGCTTGTCGATTCCGTCGAGCTGCCGCAGCTCATGTTTCCGGTGACACGGCCGCAATCTCCGCCGCCGCGTCGTCGCGTCTCCACGCGCCCGGTGCCGCAGCAACTGACGGAAGTTCTGTGGTTTGGTCGCAATCCCGGCGATCTTCGCATGCTCGAATATGTGCCGCCGGGCATCAAGGGGCCGATGCCGCTCGTCGTCGTCCTGCACGGGTGTCATCAGAACGCCGAGGATTTCGATCGCGCCAGCGGCTGGTCAGCCCTGGCTCGTCAGCACGGGTTCGCCGTGCTTTACGCCGAGCAGAAGACGTCGAACAATCCCAATCTGTGTTTCAACTGGTTTCGCCCGAGCATGGTGACGCGCGACCGTGGCGAGCTGGGTTCTATCCGCGAGATGATCGATTCCAGCCGACGGCTGCACGAGATCGACGACAACAGGATTTTCGTCATGGGTCTGTCTGCCGGCGGCGCCATGGCCGCGGCACTGCTTGTGACCTATCCGGAGCTGTTTGCCGCGGGCGCCGTCATCGGCGGCTTGCCTTTCGGAGCCGCCCGCGATGCCATGTCGGCCCTGGACGTCATGAATCGCGGCTCCACGCGCACGGCCGAAAAATGGGCTGATCTCGTTCGCGAGGTCTCGCCCGATGCCAACAGCTATCCCGTTGTTTCCATCTGGCATGGCGATGCCGACGATGTCGTATCCTTTGCCAACGCGGAAGCATCGGTCGCTCAGTGGCTTGCCTTGCGCGATCGTCCGCAGACCAAGGGCCGCCTGCGCCTTTTCGAAGGCGGCGAGCGTCGCGAATGGCGCGACGATTATGGCAACATGATCCTGGAGCTCGTCACGCTGAACGATTTCGGCCATGGCTTGCCGGTCGGTTCGGTCATCGAGGGCAGGGAGCCGGCAAACGATACCGAGCGCTTCATCCTGGCCGCGGCCGTTTCCGCGCCGGAGCAACTGGTCAAGGGTTGGGGGCTAGCGGCCTAAAGCGCGGCGCGATCTTTAGGTCTTTGATTTTCACATATCGTTATCGCAAAACCGCCGCGCACGTTTGCGCGACATGCTTTCGGCCTCAATCATCATTGGTGGCGTTCAGGTTTTCCGGCCGAATGCCGCCATCCTCAGCCCAATGCTTGAAGCGGATGCCGGCGCCGCCGGCGTCATCGCTGCCGCTGGCAAGGAAAAGCACACCGCGGGTTTCGAGGACGGAACGAACAGTGGCAAGCGCCCTGGCATCGGAGGAATTGACATCCGTTTCCAGCGCTTCGATCGTCGATACCGGCAGTTTGCTCTCGCTGGCGAGCGTCTCCGTCGTCAGTCCGAGCAAGGCGCGCGCGCCGCGTAATTGTGCTGATGTAATCATGGTTTAACTGTATCGCATAAGCCCGAAAATCGGAACCCATTTCGGATGAAAACCGCGTTCGAGTTTAGAATGCGGCAGCGCTCTTCGTCCGCTTTTGGGTGACGTCAGGCAACGGGACTTTTTCCGGCCGTTCCAAGCGAACAGGAGCGGGATAGCCGAGCAGGTCGAAATAGATCTCCTCGGTCGCATCGGCCATACCGTCGAGCGTATAGCCGTCCTTGCGGCGGCGGGCCTCGGCGGCAACGCGTGCAAGCAGATTTGGGTCGGCAAAGTGCGACATCGCGGCGGCAAGTTCCGCGGGATCGTCGCTGTTCGGGACGATGTAACCGTTCCTGTCGGGCTCCAGCACCGTGCGTGCGCCGCCGACATCGGCCAGCACCAGCGGTTTGCCTGCCGACGCCGCTTCCAGCATCACATAGGACATTGCCTCATATCGGCTCGGCATGACAACGACATCGAACGCATCGATGGCGGTAACGCCCGGTATGCTGCCGTCAAGGCGGGCGCGGTGCGCCAGCCCGGCGGCCTTGATCATGCCGTTGACGGCTTCCGCAAGCTCCCCGATCCCGATCATCAGCAAATGGGCCTGCGGCAAGCCATGGGCGATGCGGGAAAAGGCTTCGACAAGCCGCTCCGGCGCCTTCTGCGGGGTCAATCGGCCGACGAAACCGAAGAGTAGGGCGTCATGAGGGATGCCGTAGCGCGTGCGGATGGCAGCGCGTTGGCTGGTCGGCGGTGCACTGACGCCATTGACGACGATGCGCAGACGCGCTTCGGGAATGCCCAGCGACAGCGCATGGTTATATTCGTCCCGGGAGACACAGATCAGGCGGTCGGTCAGCCGGTTGCCGAGAAAGCGCTCGATGCCGCCATAGATCAACCGGCCCCGCGAGCCGAGCGTCGGGTCCATGGTGCGAAAGGCATGCGGCGTGTAAAGGACCGGCACATGTCGTCCCGGCAGTCGCAATCGTGTCAGTGCCCCGGCTTTCGAGCTATGGCCGTGGATCAGATCGAATGGTCCATAAAGGGCTGCTATTCTGCGCAGATGCCACCATGCGGTGACATCCCAGGGGCCTGGAGCACGTCGCATGGCAAGCGGGATGACGTTGTCGACGCCCATGCCTTCGAGCTCCGCGACGAAGGCGGCCTCGGCGCGCAGCGGCGAATAGACGGCGGTCACCGAATGACCGCGCCGCTGCATCGCCCGGCACAGATCGAGGAAATGCCGTCCGGAGCCGCCGCCGCTCGGCTCGAGAACTTGCAGCAGCGACAGACGCTTGGTGCCACTATGAATGTTCACGGTGCTGCTTCCCTTCGGCTCAAGCTACGCTGATACTTCCGCTCAAGGGCGCCGCAGCCCCAGACAATGCCGATCAACATGTAAAGGTGGCGCCAGTGGTCGGTATCGATGACGTTGCCGATGCCGACATGGCCGAGAACGACGATCCAGGCGATCATCACGTAGGGCTGCCAGGGCCGCTCCTTCAGGAGATTGCGGAAGCCGATATAGATGGTCCAGCAGATCATGCTGACCCAGCAGAAGAAGCCGAGCCAGCCGTAGGTGGTCAGCGTCTTCAGCCAGATATTGTGTTCGTCCTCGCGAAATAGGGTGGAGAATACGAGCGGGCCGATGCCGAGCGGCTTCTCCATCGACAGCATGAAGCCGATGCGATGACGTTCGAAGCGGCCGAGGTGGCCGCCGTCATAGTCCTGCACGAGTTGCGTACGCGTGGAGAACAGGTCGCTGACCTGATGGAATTGCAGCGCGACGACGAGCAGGACGACCATGAGGATGACCGCCGTCAGCGACATGACAAGGATGCGCAGCCGGAATGCGTTGCTGCGATGCTTCAGCAGCATGCAAAAGATCAGCATCGCCGAGGCGAATGCAAACAGGGCCCAGGCGGCGCGGGAAAAGGACAGGAAGATGCCGAAGGCCAGAATGAACAGGCAGATGCCCTTGATTGGCGCCTTCTTCAGATCGCCGATCAGGATACCGTGCATGAGGTATATGGTCGGCGTCACCAGATAGGGACCGAAGACGTTCGGATCCTGGAACGCACCCATCGCACGGTCGTAGCGGGTGAAGATGTCGAAGCCGGGTACGGCATGGAAATAGCCGAGGATGCCGAGGCTCGCCGTGATCAACGCGGCGACGACCCAGGTGTTGAAGATCAGCTTCAGCCGTCTTTCGCTGTCCTCGATGATGGCGGCATAGAAGACCGAGCTTAGCGCGAGAAAGGTGGAGACGGCGATATAGATCGGGCCGTCGAGATGGGCACCGGCGCCTAGATCGCGCATTTGCGTGATCGAGAGCATGCCGCCGACATTGAAGGCCAGAAACAAGGCCAAAAGCGGCGCGACGCTGCGGGAGATCTTTAGCCCAAGGACGAACCAGGCGCCGATGAGAAAGGCAAGCCACACTTCATAGGGGGCGGGCTCTTCGATCACGAAGCCCGACAGGAACACTCCGAAGGCGACGCTGGCCGTTCCGATCAGCCGCAATGCGGCCAACTGCGGCTGCGCGACGCGAGACGATGGGAGGTCGATCGCGGTCAATAGGCGTTTTCCGTATTGAGCAGCCGGAACGGCGTCAGGAAGAGGATCTTCAGATCGAACGCCAGCGACCAGTTCTCGATGTAATAGAGGTCGTATGCGGTGCGGAACTTGATCTTGTCGTCGCTGTCGATTTCGCCGCGCCAGCCGTTGATCTGCGCCCAGCCTGTAACGCCGGGCTTGACGCGATGGCGAGCGAAATAGCCTTCGACGACATCGGCATAGGTGCGATTGTGGCTGGCGGCGAGCACGGCATGCGGTCGCGGCCCGACGAGCGAGAGATTGCCAAGCAGCACGTTGAAGAGCTGCGGCAGCTCATCGATCGAGGTCTTGCGGATGAAGCGTCCGACAGGCGTGACGCGAGGGTCGTTCTTGGTAACGGCGTTGCGGGCGGTCGGGTCGCTCATGTGCGTATACATGGAGCGGAACTTCAAGACCTTGATGATCTCGTTGTTGAAGCCGTGGCGCTTCTGCATGAAGAACACGGGGCCTTTCGACGTCGTCTTCACGGCAATCGCCGCGCCGAGCATGATCGGCCAAAGAAGCGTGAGCGCCAGCACGCTGAAGAGGACATCGAAGATGCGCTTGGCGACGCCATCCCAATCGCGGATCGGCTTGTTGAAGATATCGAGCATCGGCACGGCGCCCACATGCGAATAGGCGCGGGGGCGGAAGCGCAGCTTGTTGGCATGCGCCGCAAGCCGAATGTCGACGGGCAGCACCCAGAGCATCTTGAGCAATTGCAGAATGCGGTCTTCGGCGCTGATCGGCAGCGCGATGATCAGCATGTCTATGCGCGTCAACCGGGCGAACTCGACCAGTTCGCCAACCGTGCCCAGCTTCGGGTAACCGGCGACCATGACGGGCGAACGTTTTTCGCCGCGATCATCGAAGATGCCGCAGATGCGTATATCATTGTCAACCTGATGCTCGAGCGCGCGGATCAGCTCCTTGGCCGGCTCACCGCCGCCGACGATGACGGCACGTCTTTCCATGACACCGTTGCGAGCCCAATGACGAATGCCGTATGCGAAGACCAGGCGGGCAACCAAAAGAAACGCCGCGCCGGTCGCGAGCCAGATGCCGAGAAGGCGGAACGAATAGATATTGTTGACGTCGAACGGGAGGAGGGCAAGGGTCATGACGACGAAGGCTGCTGCCCATGGCCCGAGAATTCGTTGCAGGAAACGCTGTGGCGCGCGCAAGATCGGTATCTGATATGCGTCGGCCACCTGTAGAAAGACGATTGCAAGGCCGCTGAGCGCGACGGTCACCACGGCTTTCGAGAGGAAAGGGTGACCGTCCGTTGTCATTCCGAAGAAGAGGATCGCCAGCCCGACGGCAAGCAACGACAGGAATTCGAAGAGCCGATATTGCCCTATGATGATGGCCGGCGTCTGATTGCCTTCGCGAAATTGTTCGGCGATCTGCAGCGCATAGGCATTGATATCGCCGGCCGGACGCTCGCTGTGGGCTTCTTCGGCGCCACGTGTGCGGATTTCGGAAACCTGCTTGCGAATATTGTCCAAGTTAAACTGCTCGGACTTGTCGATGTTGTTCATGGCAATTCATCCGGTCGTTACCGGAAATGGCCTAGCAGATATCAGCTAAAAAACGCTTACACCACTTGCTTGTATTCTAATGTTCTCCGTCTAATCCAAGTATATTATGATACAGGTGCAAAGTATCTCTCGCCATGACGGAGGCTGAAAAGGTCGAGCGGATCGCGTGGATATTCGGCATGTTGCGGCTGCTCCAGTCCGGTTCCGTGATCGCTTCGGCCATGACGCGCGCCAGATCGTCGGCATCGTCTGGTTCGGCGAGTGCGGCGCTGCTTTCGCCGAGTGCCTCGGGAATGCCGCCGACGCGCGAAGCGATCACCGTCTTTCCTGCGGCAAGCGCTTCCAGAACGATGTAGGGCATGGCCTCGGCGCGTGAGGGAACGACGACGTTTTGAGACATGGAGAAGGCTTCGTGTACGCGCATGGCCGGCAGCATGCCGATACGGTGACCGAGACCCTGCTCGATCATCATGGCGCGGTATCTGTCCCTGTCCGGGCCGTCGCCGATCATCAGCGCGGATAGTGGCCTGCCGATCCGCCGCTCTGTCTTTGCGAAAGCGTCCATAAAGAGATCGGGACCCTTCAGGTCCCGCATCATGCCGATATAGACGAAATGCACGGAGTCCGATCGTGTGGGTATACTGCGAAAATCCCGCTCGCTGATGCCGTTGTAGATCATGACCGAGCGCGTGCGCGGCTTGCCTACTTTCCTTTCGTAGGTCCGGCGCTCGAAATCGCAGATGAAGATCAGACCGTCAGTCAGAAATTCCAGTATCCGCTCCAGGCTGTGCACCAGCATTCCCTGTGGTGAGCTGCGCGAGAAATGCAGGCTGCCGCCATGCGCAGTATAAAGGCGGGCTACGCGATACCTGTTCACCCGCAGGATCGAGCCGAGAACGCGCGCAAGCAGGCCGCCCTTGGCGCCATGCCCGTGCAGCACATCCGGCCGCAAACTCTTGATTTTCTTGTAACCGCTCCAAAGCGTCGTCGCGTCGGAGAGGCTGATTTGACGCCGGATCGGCAGGCGGGTCACGCCGAGTGCCAGAAAGGGGGCGATGTCGTCGAACAGCCGGTCCTCATGCTCCCCGCCGGTGAGGCTGTCGCAAAGGATGCCGACTTCGTGTCCCGCTTTGCTCTGTTCTTCCGCTAGGTCGCGGACGTGGCGGAAGATCCCGCCGACCGGAGACCTGAAGCAATGGAGGATACGGAGCGGTTTTGCCATGATCGGGCGCTGTCAGAACAATCGTTCTCTGACATAGACCGTATCGCCTGCCAGCACCGGATCGGAGATGCCGACGCGCCCGGTCATCACGTGGCCGTTGATCTTGCGCGTGACGTCCGCGTTGGCCTGGTTGGCGCGGCTGGAGAAGCCGCCGGCGACCGCGATCGCGTTCTGCACGGTCATACCAGGCACGTAGGAATATTGGCCCGGCTGGCCGACCTCGCCCATGATATAGACAGAGCGGTAACGATCGACGTCGATTGTCACGTCGGGATCGCGGATATATCCCTGGCGAAGCTTCTGCGCGATCTGTCCGGAGAGCTGCTGCAATGTCCGACCGCGGGCAGGGACCTGGCCGATGAGCGGGAAGGCGATATAGCCGGCCTGGTCGACCGTAAAGGTGTTCGTCAGGCCCGGCTGATCGAAGACGGTCACACGCAGGCGGTCGCCGCTATCCAGCATATACGGCTGAATCGTGGATTCGCTGAAGGCCTTCGGCGCAGGCTGATAGGTGTTGCAGCCGGTGAGCGCGGCGCTCACGGCAGCCATGCCGAGTGCCAGAACAATCTTTGGCGTTGCGAAGGGCATTTCGCGCTCACAGGAGAGGAAAATCACTGTCGCCGTTATCGATCCGTTAGGGTTAACGGTCGGTAAAGAGCCAAGAAAATTCTGCCATAAATATTAGACTTATCGAAAGTAACGCATGCGAAATACTATTAACGCTTGGGTTACCATAGTCGTTTACGATTAATTTCGGCTTTATATTATGGAGTTCTTGTATATGTCCGGTGTCAACAACACCCAGCAGGATGTGGACATCGATCTCGCGCAGCTCTTTCGCGCCGTATGGCGGCGGCGATTGCGGGTCATTGTCATTACGTTGGCAGGCGCCTGTCTGGCATTTGTCCTCGCCAAGGTCGTTTCGCCGGAATATCGCAGCGAAACCCGTATTCTGATCGAGCAGCGTGCACCGGCCTTTGCAACGACGACGACCGGCAACGACGCTGGTTCGGCGCCTTTGCTCGACGAGCTTAACATCGCCAGCCAGGTCCAGATCCTGCAGTCGGCGGATCTGATCAAGCAGGTCATCACCAATCTCAAGCTCCCCGAGCACCCGGAATTTGCCGCAGCCAACAAGAGCTCCGCACTTTCCGATATTTTCGTCATGCTGCATCTGAAGCGCAGTGCTCTCGACAAGGCGCCGGAAGAGCAGATGCTGGATGCCTTCACCAGCCGGCTGCAGGTCTACCAGATCAACAGTTCGCGCGTGATCGGCATAAGCTTCACCTCCCGCGATCCGGATCTTGCCGCCAGCGTGCCGAACGCGATGGCGCAGGTCTATCTGTCGATGCAGAGCGGCGCCAAGCTCGATTCCAATAGCGAGGCGACGCGCTGGCTGGAACCGGAGATCAACAGTCTGCGCGAGAAGGTCAGCGAGGCCGAAAAGAAGGTTGCCGACTACCGCTCGGCCAACGGGCTCCTCCAAACGAGCCAGAACAGCAATTTCGCCACGCAGCAGCTTGGTGATATCTCAGGCCAGCTGGCGCAGGTGCGTGGCGATAAGGCCAATGCCGAAGCGCGGGCCCAGGCGGTGCGTAACGCGCTCGCCAGCGGTCGCTCCACCGACACGCTCGCTGATGTCGCCGGTTCGCAGGCAATTCAGCGTCTGAAGGCGACGGAGTCCAGCCTGGAATCGCAGATCTCGGATCTGTCCACGACGCTGATGGATGGCCATCCCAGGCTGAGGAGCCTGCGGGCGCAGCTCGTCGATATCCGCCAGCAGATCAATCGCGAGACCCAGAGGATCCTGGCCAGCATCGAAAACGAAGCCAAGGTCGCGCAGCTGCGCGAGCAGCAGCTGCTGGCGCAATCGAACACGCTGAAGGCCGATAGCGCCAGGGCAGGGGAAGACGAGGTCGGCCTCAATGCGCTGGAGCGCGAAGCCACGGCCGAGCGGCAATTGCTGGAGACCTATCTAGCCCGCTATCGCGAGGCCGCTTCCCGCGTGGACAAGAATTCGAGCCCGGCCGATGCCCGCGTGGTTTCGAAGGCAGTCGAGCCGGTCGATCCATATTTCCCGAAGGTCGGCCCGATCGTCATGGTTTCAGCACTGGCGACCTTCATCCTGACCGCCATCGTCATCATGCTGGCCGAGCTGTTCAGCGGTCGCGCATTGCGGCCTGTCGGTCCCCTCAGTCGCGACGAGAAGGCTTCGCCGGAAATGCCTGCTCGTCCTCAGCCTGATATCCAGGCGGCGCCGGCGCTGGCCATGGTGAAGCGCGCCGATGTGCCCGCAAGCATGCTCTCGGTCCCGGCAGACGAAACCCTGGTGCAGGAGATGGCGGCGGCAATCGATCCGGCGCTCAAGCCGAAACAGGCGGCTCAGGAGGTGGAAGACGAGGAGGATTTCTCCATCCAGTCCGTCGCCGACTATCTGATCGCCAACGGCTCCAGGCTGGCCATTGCCATATCCCCGAACGGCGACAGCGGATCCACCGCGACGGTGATGCTGGCACGGACCATTGCGGATGCGGGAAGCCGTATCGTGCTGGTCGACATGACGGGAACGGGTTGCCCCTCCCGGCTCATGGCTGAGCACGACGAACTTTCAGGCGTCACCGACCTGCTGTGCGGCGAGGCGGCCTTTGCGGATACGATCCACCCCGATCGGCTCTCCGACGCCCATCTCGTGCCGCAGGGCATGAGCGATCTCGGTCGTGCGATGCGCGGCGCCGACAGGCTGTCGCTGATCCTTGATGCGCTCGGTTCGGCCTATGACATCGTTCTCGTCGAATGCGGAGCAGCCGATGTTTCAGGCGTTGCGCGACTGACGCGCAGCAAGGATACGGAGATCATTCTCTCCATGCCGGTGCCCGACGAAAGCCAATTCATCGCTGCGATGACGGAATTCCAGAAGGCTGGCTATGAGCACATCATCCTGATGTCCGGATGGCGCGAGGAGCTCGATCCGGATACGCGGCGCGACGCGGCATGATCAATCCTTGTCGTTCTCGTCCGCCACAGCCGGACCGGCGCCCTGCCAGGCCCGCAGCCGCTGGATGAAGGTATAGAGCTGCCGGTTGGACTTGATGGCGGCCTTGGCACGGGTGATGCTTCGCTCCGCCAGAGCCGCTATATGACCGATGCCGGATATCGGCAGGAACAGATCATGCTGCATGGTCTCCATCGGACACCAGGAGCGCTTGTAGTTCTGGTCGCCGATGCCGAAATCGAAGAGGGCGACTCCCTCGCGATGCAGACGCTCGATCATCAGCCAGAATAGCAATTCGCCGGGGCTCGCCTCGGCAACCAATGCCTCGTCGATCGAGGCAAACTGGCAGATGACGTGATCGCCCTTGCGAGACAGGGCCGCGATCGCCGGAATATGCCCCTCATGTTCGCCCTTGAGCCGGAGGGCATGCATCTGCAGCGTGGCATCGAATCCATCATTCCCGCGACGCAGCAGCCGATGCAGCGCAGCTTGCGTCGGCGCATCGGCAAAGACGTCGGGCAAGCCGGCTTCCCGGAAGCGGGTCGCCTTCTGCTCGAGGAAAAGATCGAGAAGCTCATCCTGCTGATCGGGCGCGGCAATCACATGTTCATAGCCGCCCTTGGCATCGAGGATACGGCTCTGGTGCTTGAACTTCTTGCGGCGGCGCTTGGCGTTCACCTGTTTCAGGCTCGCCTCGAAACTGCCGAGGAAAGGCAGCTGGAAGGCGTGGTTCTGGTTTTCCACGGCGGATAGCGAGGCAAGCGGGCTTCTGCGGCCACGCCAGTCGAGCGGCACGTTGCGCAGGATGACGATGTCCGCCTTGCCGCGCAGAGCTTCTGCGACTGCCGTCGCCTGCGCGGACGTCAGGCCCTCGGCGGTGTCCTGCAGAAATTCGGAGGAGAACAGGCCGGTGTTGATGTTGCTATGGCGCGCACCGATGAATTCGGCTCGGCGCACGCCGCGTTCGCGGATGATCTCCAGCGGCAGAATGAAGGCGGTATGATCCCCAAGCGAGCCGCGAACGATGGCCAGCGGATGCCGAAAGGTCTCTACCCAGGCCGTGCACCAATCATAGCTCTGGTGCAGCGAAGCCAGGTCGTCCCGTTCGAGCGCACGCCATTCGGCCTCGAGCGCGGCCATGCTGTCGAAGACGTCGATGCGGAAGCCGCCGCCCATAGCCGGCCGCGCTGTAACGGGCGCGCTCCGCTCGCCCGTTGCCGAGGCAACGGCCGTGACGGCGATATCCCGTTCTTGCGTCTGCATCCGATCCTCTCCGCTCTTGCGGCGTTCGAACGCAGTCTTGCGGGTGGCGGCTTATTTTTGGCTTAAGATGGGACGATCCGCGCGCATATCCCATGGATCAGGGTTAGCCTTGCGTAAATTGCCCAAGCGCGGCAGCTATTGCGGACGCGGGCCGGCCATCCATTTGATGATCCCCATGGCCGGCAGCACCCAGATGATGCCGCTGAATAGGAAGTAGAGGAAATGGACCCAGCCGGGTTGATCTCCGAGCGTGCGCACTGCAACGATCATGGCAACGATCGCATAGATTACAACCAACAGCACAAGCAGGATCATGCCTATGAATTTGCGCAGGCGAAGGGGCACGGGGTGGTCTCTCCTCTTACGACGACATGCCGCGACGGCATGCCGCAAACTCCCGGGACTTGTTTTGCACGCCCCTATCGGGCAAATCAACAGCCTGATCGAAGGGAGACGACATGGCTGCCACTAATTTCACGACGGAACAGGCTATTTTGAAGGAAGTGGGCCGTCAGGACCGCAACCGCCGCGCCATCCGCCTCTGGCTCGCCTGTGTGCTGCTGGTTCTCTTCGGCCTCGTGCTGGTGGGCGGTGCGACGCGCCTGACCAATTCCGGCCTTTCGATCACCCAGTGGCAGCCGATCCACGGCGTTATCCCGCCTCTCAATGCCCAGGAATGGCAGGAGGAATTCGACCTCTACAAGCACATTCCGCAATTCCAGCTCCTGAACAAGGATATGACGGTCGATGAGTTCAAGGGCATTTTCTGGTGGGAATGGGCGCACCGCCTCCTTGCGCGCGCTATCGGCATCATCTTCGGCCTGCCCCTGCTGTTCTTTGTTCTGACCGGCCGTGTCGAGCGGAAGCTCTGGCTGCCGCTTGCCGGCATCTTCTTGCTCGGAGGCCTGCAGGGCGCCATCGGCTGGTGGATGGTGTCATCGGGCCTCGAGGCGCGCACGGACGTCAGCCAGTATCGCCTCGCCACCCATCTCGTCACCGCCTGTCTGATCTTTGCCGCCTGCATGTGGTTCATGCGCGCACTGTCCCCGCATTCGAACGAACCGCCGCCGACCCGCTATTCAGCGGGACTGGCCGGCCTCATCGCCATAGTGGCGCTATTTCAGATCTATCTCGGCGCGCTCGTCGCCGGCCTTGATGCCGGCCTGAGTTACAATACCTGGCCGCTTATGGATGGCGCCATAGTTCCGGATGGGCTGCTCGTGCAGTCGCCTGGCTGGATCAATTTCTTCGAAAATCCGAAGACGGTGCAGTTCGTCCATCGCCTCGGCGCCTATGCGCTGCTCATTGTCGTCGCCATCAACATGATCATCTCCTTGCGCGCCGCGGCGCACACGACGCATGCGCGCCGTTCCGTGGTCCTGTTCGTGCTCGTCTTGATCCAGGCAATCCTCGGCATTTCCACGCTGCTGCTACAGGTGCCGTTGCACTTGGCGCTGGCGCATCAGGCCGGCGCGCTCATCGTCTTCGGCTTTGCTATCGCCAATTGGCGCGGTTTTTATGGAGAGTTGCCGCGCCAGACGTCGATCGTGGTGGGAGGTTGAGGCGACTTGCGCCTCAACCATTCTAGCGTGAGGCGACGCTTGCGGCCGACGATACCCGCGTGACCACCTTCAGGCGCCTGATTTCGCCACGCTTGAAAGCTGCAAGGAAGCGCCGATAGTCCTTGAAGGAGACGCAGCCGTTGGAATCGCCGCGTGCGCCGAGCATGTAGGTGTGGGCCAGCAGGCCGTTGCGGCCGTAGACGTTCCCACCATCGGACGGCGTCAGGCGTATCGCCTGGACGCCGTGGAACATGCTTTCGCGAAGCGAAAGATTGTATGTGTGCGGCGGCGTCGGCCCGCGGTTCTTCTGGTCGACATAGCGCGGATTGTCATGCATGTAGCCGAGGCCGGAATGGGCTTCCAGACGCTCGCCGCTTGGCAGATAGACGGTCTTCGCCTCGATGTCGTAGATCGCCGTGCCTTCGCCCGGACTGATGGCGGCAAAGGGATTGAGGAATGGCTTCGTCTTGCGCACTGAGCTGTCGTCCGGATCCGCATAGGCCATGACACGCGCCGGCGGCTGCGCGGGGGTATCCTTCATGGTTGCCCTGGCGATGGCGGCAGAGGCCGGGATATTGGCGCGCTGCAGTTCCGGCTCGCGGTCAGGGCGGGCCATCGGCACCACGCTCAGCACGGCTTCCGCCATTGCGATATCGGCGTCCTTGGCCGGCAGCGGTGTCGCTTCGGCAATTGCCGGCAGGTTTGCGGCGGGGGCTGCCGACGCAATGGCGACCGGCAGTGGAACGGCCTGCACGGGACCTGCCGCCGGTATGGAGGCGGCGGCGTATTTTACCTGTGCCAGTGATTGGACCGCGGCGGCAAAGTTGACCGCGATCACCTTGCGCAGACGGTCGATTGCCTCCGGCGAGGCTGCCATTTCGACACGGCCGCTCTTGATGCTCGCTGCCGCGCTTTGAGCCAGCTTGATCTCGGATGTCTGTTGCGCCAGAGCGTTCGCCAGCTGCAAGCGCACGGCGTCCTTATTGGCGGTCTTCGCCTGAACGGCGTCATCCTTCGTCAGCGCATGGGTTGCCCCGCCCACCGGTGCGTTTGCCGGCACGCTACCGAAGCGGCTCCGCTCGTTCAGCGATGCGACCTGGCTGGAGAGGCGGGCGGGATGCGCCATGTGGCCTTGCGGCACGATGAAGGCGGACGCCCGCGGCGTCAGAAAATCATTGGCTGTGCTGGTAGCGCCGGGGAGGGACAGCACCATCGATTGCGTGGTGATCAGCGTGGCGGCGACCCAGGCGAAAGCCACCACGGCGACGCCGGTGGCCAATGTGCCGGGGCGGATGCTGAAGGATTTTTTCCGTCGCGAGGCGTAGCCGGAACGCGAATTGAAGCTACCGAAGCCATCGGTCACAAACGCCATGATACTCGTTATCCAAACTACACAGACACTCTGCCGGCTCACAGATGCACACGTGTCCAGACGCGGAATCCGCATCACGACCACCACACTGCCGACTGTCTGGAAGCATGCCGAATTATGGTAACCAATTCCTTTATACTGGCTCATTCTTGAATATTGATTGAAAATAGCGGTGCCTTCGACGGCCCAATCATCCGGGCCAGCGAAGCGGTTAAGGAATGAATCTGGCCGACAATTGGTCGCGCCGCATCACAGCCGATCACTTTTTCGTGTAGGGTCTGCTAATTTAGCGGAGAGGCGGAATTGTGGCCGCTGATGCTTGGAGACGTCGAATGGGGGTCAATGTCTTCTGAAAACGCCCGGCCAATCGATCTCCAACGGGACAATCGGTCGGGCTGATAGTGTGTCGGCTTGTTGGTTTGCGTTCGGCGCCTCAGGCGCTCAGCATCAGATCCATGTTCTGTACGGCAGCACCCGACGCACCCTTGCCGAGATTGTCGAGCAGCGCCACCAGGTTGACCTGGGCCGCGCCCGGCGTACCGAAGACGAACAGTTTCATCGTGTCCTGGCCCGCCAGTTCGACAGCGTTGACACGCGGCAGGGCGCGGCTCTCGTCGAGCGGGATGACCTGAACAATATCCTGTCCGGCATAATGGGCCGACAGGGCGGCGTGAATGCTTTCCAGCGTCGCGCTATCAGCCAGATCGCCGAGATACAGCGGCACCTGCACGATCATGCCTTGGGGGAAGCGGCCGACGGATGGCGAGAAGATCGGCGCGCGGTCGAGCAGGCCGTGCGTCGTCATCTCAGGCACGTGCTTGTGGGTCAGCGGCAGGCCGTAAAGGAAATGCGGGGCGCTGATCGCATCGGGATGATCCGGGTTTTCCATTTGCGCGATCATCTGCTTGCCGCCGCCGGTATAGCCGGAAACGGCATTGACCGTCACGGGAAAGCCCGCCGGCATGATGCCCGCGGCGCGCAGCGGACGGATGAGGCCGATCGCGCCTGTGGGATAGCAGCCCGGATTGGCGACGAAGCGCGCAGCCTTGATCTTGTCACCTTGATCGCTGTCCATCTCGGCAAAGCCATAGGCCCAATCCGGATGGATACGGAAGGCTGTGGACGTGTCGATGACGCGGACATTGTTGTTGGCCGCCACCATTTTCACCGCTTCCTTCGACGCGTCGTCGGGCAGGCAGAGAATGGCGATGTCGGCGTTGTTCAACATGTCCTCGCGCATGACGGGATTGCGCCGTTCGGCTTCAGGAATGGACAGGAGTTCGACATCACGGCGGTCGGCCATGCGCGTGCGGATCTGCAAGCCCGTGGTTCCGTGTTCGCCATCGATGAAGATCTTCGGTGCCATGTTATTCCTGCTCTTTCAATAGGTTCAGAGTGGTTCCGGACTCAGTTTGCCATGAAGTTGATTCAAAATGATAACGGCTGCATTTGTCTGGCCATGATCTTATCCGAAAACCGTTTCACACTTTTCGGGATCATGCCCTAACGCCCAGCCGCACGCCTTTCAGCGTGGAGACCGAGCATATACATCGCCACCGTTGCCCCCGCAATGGCGGTGATGTCGGCATGGTCATAGGCCGGTGACACCTCAACGACATCCGCGCCCCTGATGTCGAGCTGATGTAGCCGCTGCAGCGTCGAGAGGATCTTCGCGCTGGAAGGACCGCCGGCCACCGGTGTCCCCGTACCCGGTGCATAAGCGGGGTCGAGGCAATCGATATCGAATGTCAGATAGGCGGGTGTGCCTTTGGTGTGCGAGATGATCGTCGAGGCGATATCGCCAGCACTCATGTCCTCCACCTGATGGCCATAGAGAATCTGGATGCCGAAGTCCTCAGGCGCATGTGTGCGGATGCCGATCTGGATGGAGCGATCCGGATCGATCAGACCATCGCGGACGGCGCGGGCGACGAAGGAGCCGTGGTCGAGACGCCTGCCGTCATCGAACCACGTATCTTGATGGGCATCGAACTGCACGAGCGCCAGGGGACCATGCTTGGCGGCATGTGCCTTCAGCAGCGGCCAGGTGATGAAATGGTCGCCGCCCAGCGTCAGCATGAAGGCGCCGCTGTCGAGGATCGCCGTGGCTTGCCGCTCGATTGCAGCAGGTGTTTCCTGATGGTTGCCGTAATCGAGCAGGCAGTCGCCGTAATCGATGACGGACATCTCGGCAAAGAGATCGCGATTGAAGGGATATTGCGGGTCGTTGTCGAAGATAGCCGAGGCGCGGCGGATTGCCTGCGGCCCGAAGCGCGTTCCCGGCCGATTGGAGGTCGCGGCGTCGAAGGGTATGCCCCAGACCACGGCATCGACCCCTTCGAGCGATTTTGTAAAGCGGCGGCGCATGAAGGACAGCGCGCCGGCAAAGGTCGGGTCGCTGGCGGCCGATGTCAGGTTTGTCGCGGTGAAGGCATGGTCAATCGACGTGCTCGGCAAGGGCGTCTCCTTTGCTCGCATGGAAATCATAGGCCCGTTCTACCCGCGCTATGCGAACCTTATATTGCTCGTACCAGCGCTCGCGCCCGAGCTTCTGCGCCGCCAGGTGCGACACGACATTCTTCCAGGCAAGAATGCTTTCCTCGTCCTGCCAGAAGGAGATGGTAATGCCGAAGCCGTCGGCGCCTCGCGCGCTCTCGAGCCCGAGACAGCCGTCCTGCGCCAATGCCAGCGCTTCCATACGTTCGCCCATGGCGCCGTAACCATTATCGCCCTGCGTGCGGATGGAGGAAAAGGAAACGATGTAGTAGGGCGGCTGCGGGGTATCCGCGAAATGCGATGATCTGTCTGTGCTCATGGCGTGCCTCATGGGGCGAACGGGATTCGCGGGCTTCGGTGTGAATCGCGGGCGAGTGGCGCTGCGTGCCTATTTTCCTGATCTGGCCGTGCATTGATATTCCTTTTTCACGCAGGCGATTTGCGGCGTGGAGCACTCGGCGCGGCCGTCGGTCACAACGCAGTAGGAACAGCTATCGGTGAACTCGCGGCAATCGGAGTTCGCCTGAAGAAAGTCCTTCATGCTCTGCATCTCCGCCGCCTTCTCGGGAGGCGTAGCTTGTCCGGTATCGTCGCAAAGGGCTGGCGATATGCCGGCAAACACGAACAAGATGGGCAACGCGAATCTGAGCATGTGTGCACTCCTCATGAAGAAGGCCCGGGTCTGCCATCAAAGGCATGACTTGCCTCGACAGATATGCACTTTTGCCGTGCACGTGTAAAAACAAAAAGGCCGGGAAAACCCGGCCTTTCCAAATTCCGATCTCTGGTAAGCGATTAACGCTTGGAGAACTGGAACGAACGACGTGCCTTCGCACGGCCGTACTTCTTGCGCTCGACGACGCGGCTGTCGCGGGTCAGGAAGCCGCCCTTCTTCAGGACCGGGCGCAGGCCCGGTTCGAAGTAGGTGAGCGCCTTGGACAGGCCGTGACGAACGGCGCCGGCCTGGCCGGAGAGACCACCACCGGCAACGGTTGCGATGATGTCGAACTGGCCGTCACGAGCAGCGGCGAAAATCGGCTGGCGCAGGATCATCTGCAGAACCGGACGGGCGAAATAGGCCGTGTAGTCCTTGCCGTTGACGATGATCTTGCCCGAGCCGGCCTTGAGCCATACACGAGCGACAGCGTCCTTACGCTTGCCGGTCGCGTAGGAGCGACCGAGCGAGTCAACCTTGCGGACGTGAACGGGAGCAGCTGCTTCCGATACCGTGCCGAGATCCTTCAGGGAAGAGAGATCAGCCATTATCAGGCGCTCCTTACGTTCTTCTTGTTGAGCTTGGCCACGTCGAGAACGACGGGCTGCTGGGCTTCATGGGGATGGTTCGAGCCGGCGTAGACGCGCAGGTTCTTCATCTGGCGACGGCCGAGCGGGCCGCGGGGAACCATGCGCTCGACAGCCTTTTCAACGACGCGCTCCGGGAAGCGGCCTTCGATGATCTGACGAGCCGTACGCTCCTTGATGCCGCCGGCATAACCGGTGTGCCAGTAGTAAACCTTGTCTTCGTACTTCTTGCCGGTGAAAACGATCTTGTCGGCATTGATGACGATGACGTTGTCGCCGTCGTCGACGTGCGGCGTGAAGGTAGCCTTATGCTTGCCACGCAGACGCATTGCAATAATAGAAGCGAGACGACCAACGACGAGCCCTTCGGCGTCGATGAGGATCCACTTCTTCTCCACCTCTGCAGGCTTCTGGGAGAAGGTTGCCATGTTGTATACTCTCTTTTAGGACCCTGGACCCGAAGGCATCAGGGCGTTTCTTGTTGCTTGGTTTGGCGTGTAAACGCACGCCAAAAAGAAAGCAGCCCGGAAAGGCTGCGATCTGTGGCGGCTTATAAAGCGAACTGGTATTCACGTCAATATAGTGAAATTGGCCGGCTGTAAAAATATATTAATAGAATCAATGTGTTATAAGTAGGGTATTATTATACCACACGTATAGGGCGTCATCCCAGCCGCAAAACCAGGACGCCGGCGGCGATAATCGCACCGGCGACGTAACGCCAGATGCTTGAGCGCTCCTTCAAAACGACGACGGATATGACCAGCGCGAAGAGGATCGACGTCTCGCGCAGGGCGGCGACCATGGCGACCGGAGCCTTGGTCATCGCCCATAAGGCAAGCCCGTACGAGATGATCGAGCCGCCGCCGCCGATAAGCCCGCGCCACCAATTATAGCGGATGTGGGCGGCGACGGCATTGACGCCGCGCTGCGAGATTGCCCATGCAAACAGAAGGACCGGCGGCAGGAGCGACATCCACAGCGTATAGGATATGGAATTGCCAGATATCCGCGCGCCGATGCCATCGACATAGGTATAGGTCGCGATGACAACGGCGTTGGCAAGCGCCAGCATGATCGCGCGGCGGCTACCCTTTCGTGCCTCGAAGGCAAGCGTCAATATGCCGGCGCAGATGGTCATCGTGCCGATAAGGGCGCCACCCGAAAGCGTCTCCTTGAGAATGAAGCTGCTTGTGGAAACGATGATCAGCGGCGCCACGCCACGCATGAGCGGATAGACGAGGCCGATGTCGCCAGCGCGGTAGGCCGCCGCGACAAGCTGGAAATAGGCGAACTGGAGGATCGCCGAAGCGCCGATGAACGGCCAGGCCGCGGAGGCCGGCAGCGGCAGGAACGGCAGCAAGGGCAGGGCGGCAACCGCACCGCCCGCCGAAACCAGTGCGGCGTCCAGCGACTTATCGGTTCCCGCCTTGATGATCGCATTCCATGTCGCGTGCAGCAAGGCGCCGAAAAGGACAAGAGCGATGACGTCGAAAGACACTGGAACCTCTGAAGTGAACGTTGGCGAACAAAAGTTTGATGTTTTGTGGGAAAGTGAGTGCCATTTGACCCGCAATACGACAAAAAGCAACAGGATGTTCTAGTCGCAAACATGGCGCCGCCCGTTCATGCGCTGGGTTGTCGAGTAAGTAAATGGGTTCGCAGTATGTTCCGACGCCTGTCTTTAAAATTAGATATTACTAATTTATTGGAGTATGAAGCGCGAACAAATATCGCATGTCATGTGAACGCAAGGGTAGAATTAGCCCAGCCTCATTCGAAGAGACATCACATTGCATCGTTGAAAAAAACGACTACTCAATCTTTTGGTGTAGCCTGAACCCATAGCGCGGCTGTTAACGCTGCCCGATCCTGCTGCAGCGCAAAATATCGTGGATAAAATTGCAGATATAGAAGAATATTACAGAGATTGGCGTTGGCAACGGTATGAATCTTTGGAAAAATGCGTTATAGTTTCAGGTATAAAACTAGTGATACGCTGATTCCTGCGGTATAGGGCGACGAAGAACCAAAAAATATTCTGTGGAAAATTAATGAATTTGCATATATTGCGTGTTCGCAATCGGTTCTCGTTTTCGGTCTTCTTTTATAAGACTTCACTAATTAAAGATGAATGAATAGTGAACAGAAGTTGTATTTCATGAGAACCTGTTGGAGTTGACCGGGCTAAGGCGGGTGAAAGCGCTTTGGAAAGCACTCCCAATTGAGGCGCATGAACGTGTTGTCGCGGACTGCCATGGCGGCAGCGCGCTATACTTAAGACAATCAAGGGTCGTGCCCGTCTGTGTGATCGAGAACGGTTGTATTCGATCACGATCCCTAGCGCATCATGATCAGCGTCGGAAAATCAATTCATCGTCATCGAGATCAGTGGTCGGCCGACACGTATAGACGGGGCAGGAGGCGCGATCCTTCGTCGGCAGATAATCCTGATAGGCATAGTAGCCGAGGTCGCACGCATCGCTGTTGACGACGTAGCGATCGTAAAGCGTCATGTTCGGTGTTCTTTTGGCCGGATAGCGCATGATCACCGCGCGCTCGCGACTGATGGTCGCCCTGGCTTCGGCGCAGGTCATGGACATGGAGTTATATCGCGAAATCGCCATCGCCGGCGAGGCTGCCGATATGATCAGCAGGCCCAGGAGAACGATCTTTTTCATCGGGTTAATCCTCCCTGAAGTTGTTATAATGCAATATATACGTGGAAAATGCCGCCGTGGTTTCTATATCTGTGGCGAAAACGCAAGTGTGATCGAGTTGGGAGGCTTGGTGATGAACCACAATGATTATGATGATTCCTATATTGCTGACATCCTTCTATCCGTAAGAACCATCGCGCTCGTCGGCGCTTCGCCCAATCCGGCGCGGCCGAGCAATGGCGTGATGGCCTATCTCCTGAACAGGGGTTATCGCGTCATTCCGGTCAACCCCGGGCAGGCCGGCAAGGAAATCCTCGGGCAGTGGGTCTATGCGCATCTGGCCGATATTCCCGAGCCGGTGGACATGGTCGATGTTTTCCGGGCACCCGAATATCTGCGTACGGTGGTCGAGGAGACCATCATGATAGAGCCAAGGCCGCCCGTGATCTGGGGTCAGCTCGGCGTGCGCGATGACGCGGCGGCGGCAAGAGCCGAAGCCGCGGGCGTCAGGGTCGTCATGGACCGCTGCCCGGCCATCGAATATCCGCGTCTGGTCGCCTGACCGGACAGGACGCGCAGTTGCGGGCATGTGGCCGTTTATCGCGCGATCCGGCTGAAAGCGGGCAAGTTTTTCCCGCGGGCCGGAAAGCGCAGCAAAGTTCGCGGTTAACTTTCATGTGCCAGCCGCTATGATTTTCCCGCCACAAACATAATTTGGCGGGAGGAAAAATCATGCCGACGAACAATCCGGGTTTCGACACGCTGGCGATCCATGCAGGCGCACAGCCGGATCCGACGACAGGCGCTCGCGCCACGCCGATTTACCAGACGACATCTTTCGTCTTCCAGGATGCCGATCATGCCGCCGCACTCTTCGGGCTGCAGCAGTTCGGCAACATCTATACGCGCATCATGAACCCGACGCAGGCCGTGCTCGAGGAGCGGGTGGCCGCTCTGGAAGGCGGAACGGCGGGACTTGCGGTCGCTTCGGGCCATGCCGCCCAGATGCTCGTCTTCCACACCATCATGCGGCCGGGCGACAATTTCGTCGCCGCCAGGAGGCTCTATGGCGGCTCGATCAATCAGTTCGGTCATTCCTTCAAGAATTTCGATTGGCGGGTGCGTTGGGCCGATTCTGCCGATCCCTCCACCTTCGAAGCCCAGATCGATGACCACACGCGCGCCATCTTCATCGAGAGCCTCGCCAATCCCGGCGGCACCTTCGTCGATATCGCCGCAATCGCCGCCGTTGCCCACAAGCATGGTCTGCCGCTGATCGTCGACAACACCATGGCAAGCCCCTACCTCATCCGGCCACTGGAACATGGCGCCGACATCGTCGTGCACTCGCTGACGAAATTCCTCGGCGGACACGGCAATTCCATGGGTGGCGTCATCATCGATGGCGGCACCTTCGACTGGTCGGCTTCCGGCAACTATCCGATGCTGTCGGCGCCGAGGCCGGAATATAATGGTGTCGTGCTGCACGCGACCTTCGGCAATTTTGCCTTCGCCATTGCGTGCCGCGTCCTCGGCCTGCGCGATCTCGGCCCGGCAATCTCGCCGTTCAACGCCTTCCTCATTCTGACTGGCATCGAGACGCTGCCGCTGCGCATGCAGCGCCACTCCGACAATGCGCTCGCCGTTGCGCGGTGGCTGAAGGAGCAGGAGAAGGTGGCCTGGGTGAACTATGCCGGGCTCGAGGATGATCCGAACCATGCGCTGCAGCAGCGCTACTCGCCGAAGGGAGCAGGATCGGTCTTCACCTTCGGACTGAAGGGCGGCTATGACGCGGGCAAGGGACTGGTGGAGGGCCTGGAGCTCTTCTCGCATCTCGCCAACATCGGTGACACGCGCTCTCTGGTCATTCATCCCGCCTCGACGACGCACAAGCAGCTGACCGACGAACAGAAAGTCGCCGCCGGCGCCGGCCCCGATGTGGTGCGTCTGTCGGTCGGCATCGAGGACGTCAAGGACATCATCGCCGATCTCGAACAGGCGCTGGCGAAAGTCTGAGGGCCGCGCCGACAAAAGGCTGAAAAAGTCTGACGGCTATCTTTGATGGGTCGTCGTTTCGTGCTTGTCTCGGTCCCGCGATCGCAAGGAAGCGGGCGCGGATCGCTGCGACCTTTCGGCCGAAGCGCATCGACAGGAGGCATTTGTGACGACATATCTGCGATTGAATATCGATGGCGTCGAGCCGGAGACCGGCGCGCCCGCCGCAGATCGGCTCGTCTCGGGAGCTCCGAGCTTTCGCACCTGGAACCTCGATGAGGCCGATGGCGGCCTTTATGCGGGTGTCTGGGAGGCGTCGCCGGGGAAATGGAAAATCGTCTATGACGAGTGGGAGTACTTTCATATCCTCTCCGGCTATTCGGTGCTAACTGCGGAGGATGGCGAGGCTTTTCATTTGCGTGCCGGTGACCGGATGATTTTGAAGCCGGGCTTCAAGGGGACTTGGGAAGTCATTGAAACGACTCGCAAGGACTATGTGATCCGCCTTTGAAAAGGCGCTTGAATCAAAACGTGAAGCTCGGCGCCTTCAGCTGAAGGGCGAGCCATTCCATGCGCTTCGGCCCTAGCCGTTATGCTTGCCGTAGGTTGTGTCACTGGCGCTTCATTAAACTGTCATCAAACTGAAACAAAGCGGCATTAGAGCCATCGTTGTCGCCAGGAGATTGAGGTGGGGAGGTGATTTATAATGAATACCTCGTGCCGGTCTTCTGCTCGCCATCCTTTCGTTCACTTGAGGAAGTGAGTCTACTATGCTTAATCTGAAACTCCGTTCTCTTTGCCTGACCGCTGGCCTGGTTGTCACCATGGCCGCTTCGGCTATGGCTGCCGACATCACGGGCGCCGGCTCGAGCTTCATCGCGCCGGTTCTGTCCAAGTGGGCCGAAGGCTATAAGGCTGCGACGAACAATGTCGTCAACTACCAGTCGGTCGGTTCGGGCGCTGGCATCAAGCAGCTGCTCGACAAGACCATCGTATTCGGCGCTTCGGACAAGCCGATGAGCGACGCTGACCTTGAGAAGAATGGCATTGCTCAGTTCCCGATGATCTCCGGCGGCATCGTCGTTTCCTATAACGTTGAAGGCGTAAAGCCGGGCGAACTCGTTCTCGACGGCAAGACGCTGGCCGACATCTTCCTCGGCAAGATCGCCAAGTGGGACGATGCGGCCATCAAGGCCCTCAACCCCGACGTTAAGCTGCCTTCCGGGCCGATCTCGGTCGTTTATCGCGCCGACAGCTCGGGCACGACCTTCAACTTCACCGACTACCTGGCGAAGGTTTCGCCGGAGTGGAAGGAAAAGGTTGGTTCGAACACGGCGGTTGAATGGCCGGTCGGCTTCGGCGCCAAGGGCTCCGAGGGCGTTTCCACCACTGTCAACCAGACAGCTGGTTCGATCTCCTACGTTGAATATTCCTACGTCGTCGCCAACCACATCGGTTTCGCGAAGATGAAGAATGCTGCCGGCAAGGTTATCGAGCCGAGCCTCGACACATTCAAGGCTGCCGCTTCCAACGCTGATTGGGCCCATGCCAAGAACTTCAACCTGATCATCACCAATCAGCCGGGCGACAAGAGCTGGCCGATTGCAGCTTCGACCTGGGTTCTCCTCTACAAGAAGCCGGCAGATCCTGCTCAGAACGAGGCAGCGCTGAAGTTCTTCAAGTGGTCTTATGAAAAGGGTCAGAAGGACGCGACCGACCTGTCCTATCTTCCGGTTCCGGAAACTGTTGCCAAGGTTGTCGAAGAGTCCTGGAAGAAGGACTTTGGCACGAAGTAATTTGTGCTGGATGAGAGTTGCGGCGGACAGGGTATGGCCCTGTCCGCCTTTCGTGACAGGACAAGGGGAAATCGATGGCTGACGCGACTCAGACGGCTGGCTTCCAGGCACTGGATACCAGCGCCAGCACCAGAAAATTCCGGCTACAGGATCGGATTTTCTATTTTATGACGCTTGGCTCGGCTAGTCTTGTCGTGCTTCTGCTGCTGGCAATCATCGCGGTTCTTATCATCGCTGCCTTGCCAACCTTCCAGGCCTTCGGATTCTCGTTCCTTTGGGGCACGAAGTGGAGCGCTCCCGCCGATATCTATGGTGCCGTGCCTGCCGTGGTCGGCACGCTGGTGAGTTCGCTCATCGCCATGCTGATTGCCGTTCCCCTTGGCATCGGCATCGCCATCTTCCTCACGGAACTTTGCCCCGGCAGCCTGCGACGTCCGATCAGTACGGCCATCGAGCTTCTGGCCGGTGTTCCCTCCATTATCTACGGCATCGTCGGTCTGTTCATTCTCGTGCCGCTGATGCAGACCTATATCCTGCCCTTCCTTATCATGACGATCGGCCAGGTGCCGTTGATCGGCTTGCTGTTCCAGCCGCCGGCGCCGGGCGTCGGCCTGTTGACGGCAAGTCTCGTGCTGGCCGTTATGATCCTGCCGTTCATCACCGCGATCTCCCGCGACGTGTTCACCACCGTGCCGCCGATGCTGCGTGAATCGGCTTACGGCATGGGCATGACCACATGGGAAGTGGCTCGCCACATCCTGATCCCCTATACACGTCGCGGCCTCGTCGGCGGCATCATGCTCGGCCTCGGCCGCGCGCTTGGCGAAACCATGGCCGTCACCTTCGTCATAGGCTCGGTGAGCCGTCTGCAATCGTCGATCATCTCGCCGTCCACCACCATTTCCGCCCAGATCGCGAACAACTTCGGCGATGCCGACGGTCTGCAATTGTCGAGCCTGATTGCGCTCGGCCTACTTCTGTTCGTCCTTTCCTTCTGCGTGCTTGCGCTGGCGAGGTGGATGATCGGCAGCAGCGACTCGCACTGAGGAAAAAACCCATGGACAATGCAATTCGTCAGAACCTCGTGTCGAGGCGCTATGGGAAGAACCGGGTGATGATGGCCTTGTGCTTCATCGCGGCCATCCTCGGCATATTCTTTCTCAGCGTGATCCTTGCGACACTGCTTTATCGCGGTGTATCGGCGCTCAATCTCGACGTTTTCACCATGTCGATCCCGGCCCAGGGCTCGCGCGGTGGCCTGATCAACGCAATCTACGGCACCGTGCTGGTCACGGGCCTCGCCATCGTGATCGCCGCGCCGATCGGCATTCTCGCCGCCACCTATCTGGTGGAATATGCCAACGGCTCCAAGCTTGCCGAGGCTGCCAAGTTCCTCAATGACATCCTGCTGTCCGCACCCTCGATCATCATCGGCGTATTCGTCTACGGCGCCGTGGTGGTGCCCATGCACGGCAACTCCGCCATTGCCGGCATCCTCGCGCTGGCGCTGATCGCCCTTCCGGTCGTCAACCGCACGACGCAGGACATGCTGTTGCTGGTGCCAAACGCGCTTCGTGAGGCGACCGCCGCGCTCGGTGCGCCGCGTTGGAAGTCCATGACGATGGTGGTCTACCGTTCCGCGTGGACGGGCATCCTCACCGGCATCCTGCTGGCCGTCGCCCGCATCAGCGGCGAAACCGCGCCGCTTCTCTTTACGGCCGGTTACAGTAAATTCATGAATGCAGACCTGACCGGTCCAATAGCCACGCTGCCGGTTGCCATCAATACGCTCGCCGCCGATGCAGGCGAGGATCTTAAACAACTGGCCTGGGCCGGCGCGCTGATCATCACCGTTGCCATCCTTGCCCTCAACATCCTTGCCCGTGTCTTGAGTGGGCGTCGCCAATGACGCAGCCGCCGAACGATAGGAATGAAACCATGAACATGAGCGACAACAATTTCCAGAGCGTCAACGCACAGCCGGGGAAGGACGCCGTTTCTCAGTCGGATCTCGGCATGCTCGCGAAACTTCAGGTGAAGAACCTTGATTTCACCTATCAGAACGGCCATCGCGTTCTGAAGGGTGTGAATATGGACATCCGCAAAAATGCGGTCACCGCCTTCATCGGCCCTTCGGGTTGCGGTAAGTCCACGCTTCTGCGCACCTTCAACCGGATGTATGATCTTTATCCGGGCCAGACGGTTGCGGGAGAGATCCTGCTGGACGGCCGCAATATTCTCACCAAGGACGTCGATCTGAACGATTTGCGCGCCAAGGTCGGTATGGTGTTCCAGAAGCCCACGCCGTTCCCGATGTCGATCTATGAAAACGTCGCTTTCGGCATTCGGCTCTATGAGAAGATTTCCAAGGCGGAAATGGACGTTCGCGTCGAAGCGGCACTGACGGAAACAGCGTTATGGAGCGAAGTGAAGGAAAAGCTGCACCAGAGCGGTCTCGGCCTTTCCGGCGGCCAGCAGCAGCGTCTCTGTATCGCCCGCGCCATCGCGCTGCGCCCGGAAGTCTTGCTTCTTGACGAGCCGACTTCGGCTCTCGATCCGATCTCCACGGCCAAGGTCGAGGAACTGGTGTCGCAGCTGAAGGGCGAGTTCACGATCGTCATCGTCACGCACAACATGCAGCAGGCGAGCCGTATCTCCGACAGTACCGCCTTCATGTACCTCGGCGACCTGATCGAATACGGCCCGACCGAGCAGATCTTCCAGGCGCCGAAGGTCAAGCGCACGGAAGACTACATCACCGGCCGTTACGGCTGATACGGTCCAGACCCGGCCGAACCCAACCATTTGCGATGGCGCGCCGAGCGGGCGCGCCATTTTGCATTTTAAGTCGTGATCGTGAATTTTGCCGGTTGCCGCGCCCGAGGCTCGCCGAGCCGGCGAATATCCGCCTCTGCCGGGCGGCTTGAACTCACCAGGTCAGCTCGAGCTTGTCCAGGCCATGGAATTGGTAGACGTCCTTGACCTCGGGCGTCCTCTTGAGCTTCAGCCCGGGCAGGCGCTCGAAGAGGATCGGCAGGACGACGTTCAATTCCAGCCGAGCCAGCGGCGCGCCGATGCAGAAATGGATACCCGCGCCGAACGACAGGATGGGTGCTTCGTTGCGGTCGGGCTTGAAGGTGAGGGGATCGGAAAATTTCGTCGGGTCCAGATTGGCGGCAGCGAGAATCATCGCCACCTTGTCGCCGCGCTCGAAGGATATCCCGTCGATTTCCGTCGGCTCCAGGCACCAGCGGTCGAAGATGTGCACGGGCGCGCAGATGCGCAGCGTCTCTTCCACCGTGCGTTCCGTCGTCGCCTCGTCCCTGAAAAGCTCGGCCGGCGAATAATCGCTTTCCAGGATGACGCGCACGGAATTGCCGATCTGATGCACCGTTGCTTCATGGCCGGCATTGAGCAGCACGATCGTCGTCGACACCAGTTCGTCTTCGGTCAGATACTGACCCTTGTGCTCGGTGGTGATCATGTGCGTCAAAAGATCGTCGCGCGGATTGGCGCGACGCTCGCGGATGACGGTTTTCACATAGTCGGCGAATTCCTTTGCGGCCTGATCCGCCGCGTCTTCGTCGGCAGCCGTACGGCCGAACATGTACATGCGGACATAGGCGTGTGACCACTTCAGCAGCTGCGGCCCCATTTCTTCCGGTATGCCGATCATCCGCGCGATCATGGTGACGGGAATGATGTCGGCAAAGGCCGACAGAAGCTCGACTTCACCGTCCTTCTCGAAGCCGTCGATCAGGCGGTTGGCCAGCTCGGCCAGTTCCGGCTTCATCTTCTCGACATGGCGGGAAACGAAGGCGCGGTTGACGAGGGTGCGCAGGCGCGTGTGCTCGGGCGGTTCGATTTCGAGGAGCGAGTACTGTTCGGCAAGATCGAAATTCTTCAGATGCGGCAGAGGCGCCGGCATGCCGAGCTCTTCACGCGTGGCGATGTGCAGGATCTGGCGGCCGAAGCGGCGGTCGCGCAGCAAGCCGTTCACATGGTCATAGCCGGTGAAATACCATCGTTTCTGCTCCTCCCAGTAGAAGGTGGGGCATTGCGCATGCAAGGCGGCATAGACCGCATTGGGATTGGTGTAGAAGGCGGGATCGCGGGCGTCGAGAGAGACGCGGCGGGCCGCCGAATCGATGGAGAGGAGAGAAGATGTGGTCATGATGAAAAGGATTATCGGAATAAATCGCGCCGGAAAAGCCCGTCACATGCCCGCGAGCTTGCCCATGCGCCGCAGGGCGTGAATCTGGTCGTCGAGCGTCGGAACCAGTTCGCCGCCATCTGTGTCTGGCGGCGCGTCGGCCGTCTTTGCAATCTCCATTTCGTCGAAGACGATGGTGCAATTTCGGCCTGCGCGCTTGGCGGCGTAAAGCGCGCGATCGGCGGAGGAGACGATCCGATCCCAGCTGACGGTGTCACGCGGCATGATTGCCACGCCGATGCTGACCGTCGCCGGCACCAGGGAACGATCCGCGAGCAGCGGCACGCGGCAGAAATCGGCGCGAATCGTTTCCGCCAGCGCCTCGGCCTGCGCCTGATCGTCTATGGGGACGAAGGCGACGAATTCCTCGCCGCCCATGCGGCCGAACGCGCCGCTACGCGGCACGAACTGGCGAGCGATGCGCGCAAATTCAATGAGCACGAGATCGCCCGTCTGGTGTCCGTAGCGATCGTTGATCGCTTTGAAGCGGTCGAGATCAAACAACAGTGCAGCGAGCTTTTGCGGCTGCCGTTGTCCCTCTCCGACAAGAATCTCGTAGCTGTCCTGAAGGCCGCGGCGGTTCAAGACGCCGGTCAGCGTATCGGTGATGGAAATTGCCCGCCAACGACGCTCCGCGCGCTCCATCAGCAGCTTGCCCATCAATGCGACAGCGACCGTGATGAACAGCGCGTCGCCGAGCGCCACATAGCCACGATAGATCAAGGCCTCTTCCGGCGTAGGAGTGAAGAGTGCCATCCAGAGGGAGGACACGAAGCAAAGGCAGGCTAGAGCCATGAACACAAAGCCCAATTGGCCGCGCGCCTGCTCCCGCCGACCCTCGGCGGGGCGGACCGCGGAGGCGAGCAATGTCGCGCCGACAGCGCCGGCCAGGTCATGCACGATGATGCGATTGACCAAGCTGTCATTGACCCATGGCAGGCTGACGCCGACCAGCCAGATGACGGGCGGCAGCAGGGCCGACCATTCGAGCTTGCGCTTGTCGAGCCATCGAAAGCCGGCAATCCAGGCGCTTTCGCCAAGCAGCGCGATCGCATTGCCGATCTCGATCGACAATATGTCGGGAATGAAACCGCGGGCCGCCACCAGCGCAAATCCAATCGCATTCACGATAAAGCCCAGCGCCCACATCAGATAGGCGGGCGATCGGCGATCGTGCCACCAGGCAAGAAGAAACACGGCCGCCAGGGTGATGGCTTCCGAGCACCAGATGATCAACCCTGTGGTCATGTTAAGCACGATCGGTCGTTCTCCCTGCCAGGGTTCTCTCGTCGCGCGAAAGGCGTGACGATTCCTGCGCTGGACCCATCCTTGCCGAATAAGATGGTAAGTTCCTTAAGTGTCTTGGTAAATTTTGCCTGTGTCTGCGCCTTGTGCGGCGCCGGCACCGTCCTTCATGCTTCCTTCACCTTGCGGTCGGGAAAAGCGGTGAGTTGCGCATGGCGCGGTGCCCAGTGTGTTGGCACCACGAAAGCGGCAGTTAGAAATGCTTTGTCAACGCTTCCTAGGGCATTAGTGCTTTTTGAGGTTATGCTTTCGTGCGTCTTGAAGTGCAGGGCAGGGACACTCTATGTAGGGGTAAAGGATTTTTACTCGATTCCCGGCGCTTTCGTCGCCGGGGCAAGCTTGGTAAAGGACGCACATGAGAAATCCAGTCGATACAGCTATGGCTCTGGTGCCGATGGTTGTTGAACAGACCAACCGTGGGGAACGGTCTTACGACATTTATTCCCGCCTGCTGAAGGAACGTATCATCTTCCTGACCGGGCCTGTCGAAGACCATATGGCGACGTTGGTATGCGCCCAACTCCTCTTCCTCGAGGCGGAAAACCCGAAGAAGGAAATAGCACTGTATATCAATTCGCCGGGTGGCGTCGTAACCGCCGGCATGGCGATCTATGACACGATGCAGTTCATCAAGCCGGCCATTTCGACACTCTGCATCGGCCAGGCCGCCTCGATGGGATCGTTGCTACTTGCCGCCGGCGACAAGGACATGCGTTTTGCAACGCCGAATTCCCGCATCATGGTTCACCAGCCGTCGGGCGGTTTCCAGGGGCAGGCTTCGGACATCGAACGCCATGCGCGCGACATCATCAAGATGAAGCGTCGCCTGAACGAAATTTATGTCAAGCATTGCGGCCGGACATATGAAGAAGTCGAGCAGACACTCGATCGTGACCATTTCATGTCCTCGGACGAGGCCAAGGATTGGGGTCTGATCGACAAGGTGCTGACGTCGCGTACCGAAATGGAAGGTGAAGCCGCCTCTTGATTTATCCCCGGGGCGGTGACTTCCTGGCCACAGTTCTATCCCATTTGTGATCGAATAGGGGTTTAATGTGGAACGGAACGCGGTAATAGTAGGCATTCGTGCTATGTAGCGTTTTTATGACATAGCATTCGGGCATTCGAAGGGGATCGTTGCCACGCAGTTCCGGTTTCGGGCCTGCGTTCAGTACCCTGAAGGGCGCCGCGATCTGCTAGTAACGAGGTGCAGGTCCGGCGGATGCATAGAGTGGACCGCGATTTCAACTTGGAAATTGGCGGCGTGCTGGAAGGAAAGTGATATGAGCAAAGTCAGCGGCAGCAACGGCGGCGACTCCAAGAACACGCTTTATTGTTCGTTCTGCGGTAAGAGCCAGCATGAAGTCCGGAAGCTGATTGCCGGACCGACCGTCTTCATCTGCGATGAATGCGTTGAACTATGCATGGACATCATCCGCGAGGAAAACAAATCCTCGATGGTCAAGTCGCGTGACGGCGTTCCGACACCGCAGGACATCATCAAGGTTCTTGATGAATACGTCATCGGCCAGAGGCAGGCGAAGAAGATCCTGTCCGTGGCCGTTCATAACCATTACAAGCGCCTCGCACATGCGTCCAAGAACGGCGATGTCGAGCTGGCGAAGTCGAACATCATGCTTGTCGGTCCGACCGGTTGCGGCAAGACCTATCTGGCTCAGACGCTCGCCCGCATCATCGACGTGCCCTTCACCATGGCCGACGCGACCACGCTGACGGAAGCAGGCTATGTCGGCGAGGATGTGGAGAACATCATTCTCAAGCTGCTGCAGGCTGCCGACTACAACGTCGAGCGCGCCCAGCGCGGCATCGTCTACATCGACGAAGTCGACAAGATTTCCCGCAAGTCGGACAATCCATCGATCACCCGCGATGTATCGGGCGAGGGCGTACAGCAGGCGCTGCTGAAGATCATGGAAGGCACGGTCGCTTCGGTTCCTCCCCAGGGTGGACGCAAGCATCCGCAGCAGGAATTCCTGCAGGTCGACACGACCAACATCCTGTTCATCTGCGGCGGTGCCTTTGCCGGTCTCGACAAGATCATCTCTGCCCGTGGCGAGAAGACCTCGATCGGCTTTGGTGCTGCTGTCAAGGCGCCGGACGATCGCCGCGTCGGCGAAGTGCTGCGCGAACTGGAACCGGAAGATCTGGTCAAGTTCGGCCTGATCCCGGAATTCATCGGCCGTCTGCCCGTACTGGCGACGCTGGAAGACTTGGATGAGGATGCGCTCATCCAGATCCTGTCCGAGCCGAAGAACGCGCTCGTCAAGCAGTACCAGCGCCTGTTCGAGATGGAAGACGTTGAATTGACCTTCCACGAGGACGCATTGCGCGAGATTGCCAAGAGGGCGATCGTGCGCAAGACCGGCGCGCGCGGTCTGCGCTCGATCATGGAGAAGATCTTGCTCGATACCATGTTCGATCTGCCGGCCCTGGAAGGCGTCCGCGAGGTGGTCATTTCCGAGGAAGTGGTCCGAGGATCGGCCCGCCCGCTCTACATCTATGCCGATCGGCAGGAAGAAAAGGCCAACGCAACAGCCTGATAACCCTATTTGCAATCATGAATCAGGGGCTCGTTGTCGACGGGCCCCTTTCTATTTGAAAAATCGTGCAGTTTTCTGATAAAGTCTGGGATAAGCTTATGGGACCGCCGCCAAACCCGGTTGTGAAGAGCGCCCGCTGCAGCCATGATGGCATGATTCTAGAGTATCCGACAGATAGGGCTTGGGCCCGGCGTTTTTCCTCGGATCCTGATTTGTCGGCGGTGTTTGAGTGGCCGGGCCTCGGTGCTTTGTTGTTGCGTTCCTCCTCGCAAATGCGCGGATCGCTGTCTGGCGACACTGCGTCGCGCGCGACTTGAAATAGGTAATGTGAAGCTCCACTTGTTAACCAAGTGAGAGAGCCGGCTAATCCCCTAAGGCCGGCAGAGAGCCCGGGAACGGGACGACGGAAAGGAAATAACATGACTAAGAAAACGTCTGCGGCAAATGAGAGCATTGCCTATCCGGTATTGCCGTTGCGCGACATCGTGGTTTTCCCCCACATGATCGTGCCGCTGTTCGTCGGACGGGAGAAATCCATTCGTGCGCTGGAAGAGGTCATGGGCTCTGACAAGCAGATCATGCTGGTCACGCAGATCAATGCCAGCGACGACGATCCTGCGCCGGACGCGATCCATAGGGTCGGTACCGTTGCCAATGTGCTGCAGCTGCTGAAACTGCCCGACGGCACCGTGAAGGTGTTGGTCGAAGGCCGTGCGCGCGCGGAGATCGACGAGTATACCGGCCGCGAGGACTTTTATGAGGCCCTTGGCCATGTCCTGCATGAGCCGGAGGAAGATCAGGTCGAGCTGGAGGCGCTGAGCCGCTCGGTCGTTTCGGAATTCGAGAGCTATGTAAAGCTCAACAAGAAGATTTCGCCGGAAGTGGTTGGCGCCGCCAGCCAGATCGATGACTATTCGAAGCTTGCCGATACGGTTGCCTCGCATCTGTCGATCAAGATCACCGAGAAGCAGGAGATGCTGGAAACCACCAGCGTCAAGGGCCGCCTCGAAAAGGCGCTCGGCTTCATGGAAGGCGAGATTTCGGTTCTGCAGGTAGAAAAGCGCATCCGCTCGCGCGTCAAGCGCCAGATGGAGAAGACCCAGCGCGAATACTACCTGAATGAGCAGATGAAGGCGATCCAGAAGGAGCTCGGCGACGGCGAAGAAGGCCGCGACGAGATGGCCGAGCTGGAAGAGCGCATCTCCAAGACCAAGTTGTCTAAGGAAGCCAAGGAAAAAGCCGATGCCGAGCTGAAGAAGCTGCGGCAGATGAGCCCGATGTCGGCGGAAGCCACCGTCGTGCGTAACTATCTCGACTGGCTGCTCGGTATCCCGTGGCACAAGAAGTCGAAGATCAAGGCCGACCTCAACAATGCCGAGAAGATCCTCGAACAGGATCATTTCGGCCTCGACAAGGTCAAGGAGCGTATCGTCGAATATCTGGCCGTCCAGGCCCGCGCGACGAAGATCAAGGGCCCGATCCTGTGCCTCGTCGGCCCTCCGGGCGTCGGCAAGACTTCGCTCGCCCAGTCGATCGCCAAGGCGACCGGCCGTGAGTATGTCCGCATGGCACTCGGCGGCGTTCGTGACGAAGCCGAGATCCGCGGTCACCGCCGCACTTATATCGGCTCGATGCCCGGCAAGGTCATCCAGTCGATGAAGAAGGCCAAGAAGTCCAACCCGCTCTTCCTGCTCGACGAAATCGACAAGCTCGGCATGGACTATCGCGGCGATCCGTCCTCGGCCCTCCTGGAAGTGCTGGACCCGGCGCAGAACTCGACCTTCATGGATCACTACCTGGAAGTCGAATACGACCTCTCGGACGTGATGTTCATCACGACGGCGAATACGCTGAACATCCCTGCGCCGCTTATGGACCGCATGGAAGTCATCCGTATCGCCGGCTACACCGAAGATGAAAAGCGCGAGATCGCCAAGCGGCACCTGCTGCCGAAGGCTATCAAGGAACACGCGTTGCAGCCGCAGGAATTCTCGGTCAGCGACGACGCCCTGATGGCAATCAGCCAGCAATACACCCGCGAAGCCGGTGTTCGTAACTTCGAACGCGAATTGATGAAGCTCGCCCGCAAGGCGGTCACCGAGATCATCAAGGGCAAGACCAAGTCCGTTGCGGTCACCGCTGCGAACATCGACCAGTATCTCGGCGTTCCGCGCTTCCGCCACGGCGAAGCCGAGGGCGAGGATCAGGTCGGTGTCGTCACCGGTCTCGCATGGACGGAAGTCGGCGGCGAGCTGCTGACGATTGAAGGCGTGATGATGCCGGGCAAGGGCCGCATGACGGTCACCGGCAACCTGAAGGAAGTCATGAAGGAATCGATTTCGGCGGCGGCATCCTACGTCCGCTCGCGCGCTGTCGATTTCGGCGTCAAGCCGCCGCTCTTCGACAAGAGCGACATTCACGTGCACGTGCCGGAAGGCGCGACGCCCAAGGATGGCCCGTCGGCCGGTGTCGCGATGGCAACCGCGATCGTCTCGATCATGACCGGCATCCCGGTTTCCAAGGATGTCGCCATGACCGGCGAAATCACGCTGCGCGGCCGTGTGCTGCCGATCGGCGGCCTGAAGGAAAAGTTGCTGGCGGCACTGCGCGGCGGCATCAAGAAGGTTCTGATCCCGGAAGAAAACGCCAAGGATCTGGCGGAGATTCCGGACAACGTGAAGAACAACATGGAGATCGTTCCGGTCTCACGCATGGGCGAGGTAATCAAGCACGCGCTTGTTCGCCGGCCCGAGCCGATCGAATGGGACGGCACTGTCGAGACGCCAGTGATCGCAACCGTCGACGGTGTGGATGAAGTGGGCGCAACGATCGCTCATTGAGCGTTGTTGCCTCAATTATGTCGAATTGACATAAAAGGCGAAAAGACCGGCAAATTTGCCGGTCTTTTTTTGTGAAAAGCTTATGGCAACGCTTGCTTTTCCTTGATTTGCAGGGCTTTTGGGGTTGCGGCGGGTAAGAGCATTCGTATTCTTCGCCCCGCTATAGATAAGTCGTTTCATACCAGAGAAAGGGGTGGAAACATGAACAAGAATGAGCTCGTGTCCGCAGTGGCCGAGAAGGCCGGTATCACGAAGGCTGACGCTGCTTCCGCTGTTGACGCTGTTTTCGATGCCGTGCAGGCTGAACTGAAGAAGGGCGGCGACATTCGCCTTGCAGGCTTCGGCAGCTTCACTGTTTCTCACCGTGCAGCCACGAAGGGCCGCAACCCGTCCACCGGCGCCGAGGTCGATATCGCGGCTCGCAACGTGCCGAAGTTCACGCCCGGCAAGGGCCTGAAGGACGCTGTTAACAGCTAATCTCGTTTCCACCCGCTGCGAGGTGTTTGCCTTGCGGGTGGAAAAGATGGGGGTCCGCCTAGCGGGCCCTTTTTTTATTCACGGTCAGAGAAGCGTTCGTCCGCCGTTAAGGGCAAGTTTCTGACCCGTGATGAAGTCCGCTTTGCTTGACGCCAGAAAGACGACGGCATGGGCAATGTCTTCAGGCTTGCCGAAGTGGCTGAGCGGTGTCTGTGCGAGGTAGTTGTCCATTGCCTGCTGCGAGGCGCCGGCGTGCCGTTCAACAGGAATCCACCCAGGTGCCACGAGGTTGACCGTGATCCCCTCCGGGGCCAGTTCTCTCGCCCAGGAACGCGTCATCGATAGCATGGCCCCCTTGGCCGAAGCGTAGTTGCCGAAATTGGGGTTGCCGAGCTCGGCGACCTCAGAGCCGATATTGATCACACGGCCTGACTTGCGCGCGCGCCAATCGGGCAGCACGGCGTGAAGCAGTTCCAGAGGCGCTTTGACGAAGAACTCGAGCTGGTCGAGATAGGTCCGCCAGGATTGCTCCATGAGAGGCATTTCCGGCTGAGGGCCCGTTGCATTGTTTACGATCAGATCGACCGGGCCTAGTGCTTTTCGGATTGTCTCGAGGCCGCCGACAAGCTGAGCCTTGTCGATGACGCTAAATTGGGCTGTGCAGGCCTGACCGCCACGTTGCCGGATCGTGTCGACGACGTTCGCCGCACCTTGGGCGTCGCTCGCATAGTTGACGGCGACGGCCCAACCTGCATCCGCGAGTTCCCTTGCGATCACCGCACCAAGACCGCGCGAGGCGCCTGTTACCAGCGCTACCTTCATTGATTCTCCTCCTCTAAGCCCTGTTCGCAATGCAGGCCTCGCCAGCCTACCAAAAAATGACTGAGATGGCCGGGCCCAGGTCCCGGCCACTCGTTTTCGCAAAGGCCGTTACCAGCGATGATGGACGTGCGGAGCGATCAGGCGCTCGTAGATCTCGCGCGTGGCGGCCATGACGTCAGCCGATAGCGGCGCAAGGTCGGCCGCGGCCGCGTTGGCCTTGGCCTGCTCGGCATTGCGGGCGCCGGGGATGACGACGGTCACGGCATCGCTCATCAGGATCCAGCGCAGCGCGAAAGCCGCCATGCTGGCGCCTGATGGAACCAGCTTGCGCACCTCTTCCACCGCCTGCAGACCCACCTCGAAGGGAACGCCGGCGAAGGTCTCGCCGACATCGAAGGCCTCGCCATGGCGATTGAAGTTGCGGTGATCGTCGCTGGCAAATTGCGTGTCGCGGGTGATCTTGCCGGAGAGCAGGCCCGAGGCCAGCGGCACGCGGGCGATGACCGCGACGTTCTTGCGCTTGGCTTCCTTGAAGAACAGATGGTCGGGCCGCTGGCGGAAGATGTTGTAGATGATCTGGATGCTGAGGACATCAGGATATTCGATCGCCTTCAGCGCCTCCTCGACCTTTTCGACGCTGACACCATATCCCCTGATCTTGCCGGCCTTCTGCAGCTCGTCGAGACCGGCGAAAATCTCCGGCCGATAGAGCACTTCGGTCGGCGGGCAATGAAGCTGCACCAGGTCCAGGCTCTCGACCCCGAGGTTTTTCAGGCTGCGATCGATGAAACCTTCGAGATTGGCCTTGGTATAGCCGTCGGCCACATGCGGGTTCAGCCGGCGGCCGGCTTTGGTCGCCACCATCGGGCGCGCGCCGCCGCGCGCCTTCAGCACATCGGCGATGATCTTTTCCGAGCGGCCGTCGCCATAGACGTCGGCAGTGTCGATGAAGGTCATGCCGGCGTCGAGAGCGGCATTCAGCGCCGCGCGGCCGTCGGCCTCACTGACATCGCCCCATGCGCCGCCGATCTGCCAGGCGCCGAAGCCGACGTCTGTCACGCTGAAGGATGTCCGCCCGAAAGCATGATGTCTCATGAGATGTCTCCTCTTCATTGGTCATGAAATGCCAGCGGAGTAGCAGCCGCTCGAACCCGCGGCAAGGGTGCACGGGCGATGCAGGATCGCAATCGCGTGACCCAGGAATATGACAGTTTCCGCCCGCTTACGAAACCGTTGGATGAAGCGCGGGGCGTGGTGTTCATTGCGCCTCCGTTTCCTTAAAAGGGAAGACCGGATATCTGACGACGATCGGAACCCATGCCCTCTTTCAGCTTCATCCACGCCGCCGATCTGCATCTTGGCAGTCCCTTTCAGGGGTTGGCGTTGAAGGATGCCGCTGTCGCCGCGGTCTTCGTGGAAGCCAGCCGCAAGGCCTTCTCGACGCTGGTGGAATTGGCCATCGAAAAACGGGTCGATTTCTTCGTCATCGCCGGCGACGTCTATGACGGCGACTGGAAGGACAACAAGATCGGCCTGTTCTTCAACCGCGAGATGGCGCGGCTGGAGCGGGCCGGAATTCCGGTCTATCTGCTGCGCGGCAATCACGATGCGGCAAGCGTCATCACCAAGACCATCACCTTGCCGGCCAATGTCCATGAATTCCCGACCGGCAAGCCCGGCAGCTTCAAACTGGATGCGTTGCAGGTGGCGCTGCATGGCCAGGGCTTTGCCGAGCGCTCGGCCAACGACAATCTGGCGCTCACCTATCCCGCACCCGTGTCAGGCTGGTTCAACATCGGCATTCTCCACACCTCGCTCACCGGCCGCGAGCCGCATGCGCCCTATGCGCCTTGCTCGGTCGATGATCTGCGCTCGCGCGGCTATGACTACTGGGCGCTTGGCCATGTGCACGATTACGAAGTGGTGGCGCGTGATCCGCTGGTGATCTTTCCCGGCAATCTGCAGGGCCGCAATATCCGCGAACGCGGCGCCAAGGGCGCGGTGCTGGTGACGGTCGAAGACGGCCGGATCGAACATGAGCGCCTGATCGTCGACGAGGCGCGTTTCGCACAGGTCGATATCGTCATCGGCCCGGAGGACGACCAGACTGCGATCCTGCGCGGCGTCGAGCAGGCGGTGCAGCCGGTCGCTGACGACATGGCCGGGCGCATGACGGCGCTACGCATTCGGCTTTCCGGTGTCACGCCGCTGCACGGCACGATAGTTGCCAACCGCCAGCAATGGCGCGACGAGGTCGAGGCCGCCTGCCATCGCGTGCATGAGGATATCTGGCTCGAAAAGCTGGAGCTGCGGCTGGAGCCGCCGCCGGCGCAAGTCAGAGACTCGGACGGCGCGCTCGATCTCCGCCAATTGCTGGCCGAGCATGCCGGTGACGCGGATATCGCTGTAGAAGCGGGTCGCCTCGTCGATGAGATTGCGGTGCGCTTGCCGGGTGGGCTTGGCGCGGCGGCGCAGCCACTGGATGACGACGTGGGGGCTCTTATTGAAGAGGCGCGACAATTGCTCTTGGCTCGCGGGCAGGGGGCGGGCTGATATGCGCTTCGACCGGCTCGATATTCTCCGCTACGGCGCAATGACCGACCGCACACTCGATTTCCGCGCTGGCGCCAGGCTGCATGTCATCTATGGCCCGAACGAAGCGGGCAAATCGTCTGCACTCAGCGCGATTTCCGATCTGCTTTTTGGTTTTCCTGCCGCAGCCGAACAAAGCTTTCTGCATGAGCCCGGCACCTTGCGGATCGGGGCGGCGATCAGCGCGCGCGATGGAGCTCGGCTCACCTTCCGCCGCCGGCGTGGGCGCAAGAGCACACTTCTTGCACCCGACGACAAGGAGACGCCGCTTGCCGAGGATGCCCTCGCGCCGTTCCTCGGCAATTTGAGCCGCGATGTCTTCGAACGCGCCTTCGGCCTTGATTCGCAACGGCTGCGACAGGGAGCGACCGCCATGCTGCGCAGCGGCGGCGAGATCGGCAGCCTGCTGTTTTCGGCGGCTTCCGGCCTGACCGGTCTTTCGCGGCTGCGCCAGTCGCTGGAAGCGGAAGCCGATGGCGTCTATGCGGCCAGGCGCTCGAAGGATCGTAGCTTCTACCAGGCCCTCGACCGCTATGAAGACGCCCGCAAGGCCGAGCGCGACCATGAACTCAAATCCGGCGACTGGAAGAAGCTGCTGGCGGAGGCAGCCGACCTTGAGGCTGAGCTGGAGCGTTTGCAGGCCGAGCGCCATGACACGCGACAGACCCTGGACCGGCTCACGAAGCTGAAGACCTTGCAGCCTCTGCTCGCCGAGATCGACGCGGAAGGCATGGCGCTCCATGGCTTGGCCGATCTCTCCGCCATCCCGGATAGCTTTGCCGACAGGCTCGAACACAAGCTGCGCGACAAGCAGGTTGCCGAAGAGGAGTTGCGCCGGGCCCGGCAGACGGTCGTTCGTACCGAGGAAGACCTGTCCCGCATCCATGTTGATGACGCGCTGCTAGAGATATCAGGCGATATCACCCAGCTCTTCGCCGATACGGGCAATTATCGCAGCCAGCGCCAGGATCTGCCGCGTGTCGATCAGGAACTCGCCGGTTATGAGGCAGCACTCGTCCAGCTTGCCCGCCGTCTGGGCATATCCGATGTCGGGCGGTTAGAAGAACATCAGCCGAGCGATGTCGACCGTGCGCGCCTGTCCGAACTGGTGGAGGAGGGCAGGCAGCTCTCGCGTCAGCTGCAGGTACTGGCCGAACAATCCGACAGCGAGCGCAAACAGCTGGCGGCACTGGAAAAAGATAGCCTTGCCGGGCGCCTGATCGATCCGAAGCTTTACATCGATCAATTGGAGGCACTGGCCGGTGACCTCTCCGCCTTGGCCCGCCTCGATGCTCTGGAGACGCAGATACGCCGCACGGAAGCCGATCTCAACGAGGGAGCCGCGCGGTTACGGCCACCGGTCGGTGACATCGTAGCACTTTTTGCGGCACCCTTGCCGGAAAGTGCTGAGATTGCCACCCATCGTGAAACGATCGATGCGGCCCGCACGAAGACGCGCGAGGCCGCCGACAAGCTGCGCGGCTATGATGAGCAGCTGAGCGAGATCGAACGGGCGCTGGCGGATGCCGAACGCACCGGCCCGATCGTCACGCGTGAACAGATCGCCGCTGCGCGAGAAGGCCGCGATATCAAGTGGACATCCATCCAGGAAATGCTGGCGGCTGGTCATTCTCCTGACGCCAAGACGATTGCAGCGCTGACGGTCGGCGTCGCCGAGGCTGATGGTCTTGCCGATGCTGCATTGAAGGATGCTGATCGCGTCGCGCGCCATGCCGATTATCGTCTGCGTCAAGTGCGGCTGAGACGGGAGCGTGAGGAGGCATCCGATCGGCTGCAAGGATACGAGAAGGTACTGGCGGATGCCCAGGCATCCTTTGCCGCCCTTTTCGAAGCCTGCGGCGTCACCGCGCTCGATCCGTCGATCATGCTGGAATGGCGGCGAGGGGTCGAAGGATTGCTGCGCGAGCGCAAGGCGCTGCGCGACTTGCTCGATGGGCGGAACGAGAATGTCTTGGCCGAGGGGCGCGTGTCTCCAGCCCTGCAGGATATTGCGGAGGCGACCGGCTACAAGAGCGGCCGGCTGCCGCCCGTGGCGATGGCCGAAGGATTGCGGAAGCACCTGCGCCTGGCTGCCGAGCGCTGGAGCGAAAGCCGCACGCGGGAGGGGGAGATAAGCTCGGCGCGCGACCGGCTGGCACGGTTTGACGAGCAACGACAGGCGCTGGAGCGACGGCATGTCGATTGGCGCGAAGCGTTCGGCAAGGCCGTTCTGCCCCTTGGCCTGCCGACGGATGCGACGCTGGAAATGGCGTCTGTGGCCCTGAAGGCATGGGAGGAGCTGCCCGACGCTTTGGCGGAGCGCGACAATCGGCTGCGCCGCGTCAATGGCATGCGTCGCGACATGGCGGATTTCGAGCGGCGGCTCGCAACCCTCGCTGCCAGCGCCGGCTATGAGCTTGATCATCTGCCGCCGGATGCCGCAGCCGAAGCGCTGCATACGCGCTCCAACGCCATGCGCGGCGAGTTGAAAAGGCGCGACGGCCTTGAAGAGGATCGGCAGCACGCGGAAGGATTGGTCGCGCGCCACGAGGAAGCTCTAACGATCATATTGGCCGATCTGGATCATCTGACCGTAGATCTGCCAGGGGTTACGGATCTGCCCGCTCTGCTATCGCGGCTGCGCGAGCGCACTCGCTTGAATGCACGGTTGGTCGAAAGTCGCGATCGTTTCCGCCAGCAGGCGGATGGCAAGGCCGAGGCCGAGCTTCGCGCCCAGCTCGCCGATTTCGAACGGGTTGCCGCTGATCTCGAAATCGAGCGGTTGATCGAGGAGGATCAGCGACAGTTCACCACGCATGGCGGCCTTTCGGCACGGCTGGCGGAAAACCGGCGCCAACGGCAGGCGCTCGAGACCGGCATCAGCGCCGAATACGCGGTTTTCGAAAAGCTTTCGGCCGAGCAGGAAGCAAAGGACCTCGCGCGGCAGTGGGTGGTCCTGAAGCTTGCCGCGCGAATGCTGGCGGGCTCGATGGAATCCTATCGCGAGAAGCAGGCGGATCCCGTCATCAAGCGGGCGGGTGACTTGTTTTCGCAACTGACCGGCGACCGCTTCGTCCGCCTCGTCGAGGCGCATGACGAAAGCGACGCGCGGCAGCTGCTGGCGGAGCGCGTGGCTGGTGAGCATGTGCCGCTGGAAGGCCTGAGCGAAGGGACCCGCGACCAGCTCTATCTCGCCTTGCGCTTGGCTTTCCTGGAGGATTATTCCACCCGCAACGAGCCGGCGCCGCTGATCGTCGACGATATCTTCCAGACTTTCGACGACGAACGCGCAAGCGCCGGGTTGAAGGTGCTCGCCGGCACCGCAGAACGCTTCCAGACTGTCCTATTTACCCACGAGATGAGCTTAGTCGAGATCGCCAAACGCGAGATCGGTCGGGATTTGGACCTGATCCAGCTCTAAGCGCAGCGATCGTCGCGGCTATGACATCGAGGGGATATGCAATCGTGTGGGGATCACGATCCTGGGGTCCGATTTGTCCCGACTATAGGCCGGATTGAGTGCGCGATCGGCGAATGTCTGCGTCGCGTGCAGTCGCCGAAGGTTCTCTTTCTCCTGGTCGAACCGCTTCCTTCGCTCGCCCGACTTGTCCGATCCCCGCGAGAGCGATTCGTGGTGATAGAGGCAGGCAAAGGGCGTCCAGACGATGCGAAAGCCGGCCTTATAGGCACGCAGGCAATAGTCCACATCGTTATAGGCGACCGCGAAATTTTCCTCGTCGAATATGCCGATCTTCCGGAGACAGTCGCCCGAAATCAGCATCACCGCGCCGGTTACGCAGGTCATGGAATTGCGGACATGCAGTCGGTTCATCGGGCCGCCGAATTCCTTCGGCTTGCTCATGTACCAATGGCCCGCCAGTCCGCCGAAACCAACAACGACACCTGCGTGTTGCAGCTTGTCATTCGCAAAGAGAAGCTTGGCCCCGACGATGCCGGTCCTGTCATAGGCGAGACAGGATACCATCTCCTTCAACCAATCTGGCTCGATGACTTCGACGTCATTGTTGAGGATCAGGTAATGTTCGCCTGTTGCCGCCTTCAGGCCGCGGTTGACAGAGCGCGAGAAGTTGAAGGCTTCCGGCGAGACGACGGCTGAAAAGTGCGGCTGCGTCCGGCGATAGTGGTCGTAAAGGTCAAGGACCGACTGATCGGTGGAACCGTTGTCGATGACCAGGACTTCGAAGTTGGAATAGTCAGTCTTTTCGAAGAGATCACGGAGGATGCGGGAGATCAGGTCGAGATTGTCCTTGCTGGGAATGATGATTGAAACCTTCGGCCAGTCGCGTGGCGGCTCGAACGTGACGCGATGCAGCGTCTCCGTGAGAGCCACCTCGACCTCAATCGCCTGCTGTTGCCGTTCAAATCGCTCCGTCAGCGCCTTTCTGGCATTCGCGGTGGCGGCATCCAAGAACTTGCGCGAATAGGTCCGGCCGTTGCGGCGCCACCAGTAGGCCGGGTAGGGCAGGTGGAGGATGCTTTCCTCCGGAATCCCCTCCAGATAGCGCAGCAGCAGGTCGTAGTCCTGCGAACCGTCGTAGCCGGTGCGAAGATAGCCGATCTCACGAAGCCGGCTGTGGCGATAGATGGAGAAGTGATTGATGTAGTTGACGCCCGTCAGCAGGACGGGGTCGTAGGCCGGCTTCAGCATCACCCCTGTCGGCTTGAGCGTGTCGTCGACAACCAGCTCGTCCGTATAGAGGAAATTCGCGCCCGGATTTTGCTCCAGCGTATGCCTGATGACCTTGAAGGCGTGGGGAGCGATGACATCGTCATGGTCGAGAAAGGCGATCCACTGCCCACGCGCATGGGATAGCCCGGCATTGGTGGCCGCCGCAATCCCGCCGTTGCGATCGTTCAGCACGAGGTGGATATTCTCTTTCGATTGCTGCGTCTCATACCATTGCCGTGTTTCCGATGAGGTCGAACCATCGTCACTCAGAATGAGTTCCGTACCGTTCTCCGCCTGAGCTTCGAAGGATTTGACGAGATCGTCGAGATAGCGGCGCGGCGCATTGTAGACGGGGACGACGACGCTCAGCCAGGTTCCCGCCGTTACCGGCATTGGTGAGATAATGAGATCGGCGGCAAGCCGATAGCTTGCGTCGGCATATTGCGTCGTTAGGTTCGCAGACCGTCTCCGAAAGTTCAGTTTCGGTATCTTGGTCCAATGTTGCGGAAGTTTGCCGAGATCGATGCGCTCAGCCTTTCCCTCCATGCCGAGGAGATTCGAAATGTGCCGTTCAGCGGATTTCGCGGAAGCGAAAGCCGTAACGTCAAAGCTGAATGTCGTCGGGAAGCTGACCGGATCGGCGCGCAGGGCGCAGATGGTGCCTACGGACCCTATGTCTGCCGTAATGACGAAGCGCCGCCCTTCCGGCAGGGATGTCGCATCCTTCTCCCGGAAGCCGCGGCCGCGATTGACATAGAATTTCGGATCGATGGCTTCGTCGGTCGCGGCAATATGAATGACGACCAGTCTCTTTCTGACGGGCGGAAACCTGATTTCGAATGCGGGATCATCACCCACGGACTTCCAGAGATTGGAATTCGCGTCGGCGGGGATTTTACGCTCGAGGTCGGCGTTCGGTAGGATCTTGAGTGTCATCGATGTCTTTATGTCCAGATGCCGGCAGCGCGCATTGTCTTCATGATTCGGGCGCTAAGCCACGTCGCCGAACGGTTCAAAATGTATGCCGGGAAATGCAGGCGTCGCGTGCTGCCGCATTTTTTCGATCGAGCTTCTTGTCGCGTCGCGAGCAACCAAACGACGCGCCCGATCGCTGACGAGCTGGTCGATTGCCGTCAGCCATTCTTCCTGGGTGTTGCCGATGTGAAGCTCTGCAGCCATGGCGCAGCGCGTAAATGTCGGGCAATGCGAGAATATGGCTGCGGCCTGCAGACGGCTGATATCGATCCGCTTCGTGTCGGCGCGGCTCGCATTGGTCTTCCCAGAGAGGAGGGGAGCGAGCGCAATATCGGCGCTATGGCGCTCCGTCCTGGCAAGATAAGCCGACCAGGGGAGTGGCGGAATGATCGTTATTCTTGACGCGTCGATTCCTTGGCGGCCCCAGCGGCGCGCAAGATTGCCATTGGCGAAAACCTCGAAATGCAGATTGCCATGCTTTTCCATCGCGGCCTTGACGATCGGCATCAGGAATTCATGTTCGCGGCGGTGAATGCCGGTCGCATGGTAGACCATTTTCAGTGGCGCAACGGTCTCGTCCCTGATATCGAGCGCGGCATCGGCCGGATTTGCCGGCATCGGTGCGAGGATATCGATCTGGTGGCCTGCCATGGCCAGCGTCCCCGCCAGGGCTTCCGTGGACGTCCAGATATGTGTCAGCAATCGATTGACCCTTGGCAACGGACGGACGGCCAATTTGATCAGTCTGAGCTTGTAAGGCCAGCTCGCCTCCCTGCCGGTCACAACGGCCCGGATGTCGTCGTCGACGAAATAGGCCACGCCCGCAAGGCTGCCACGCCTCTCTTCCAGCCAGCGTAATTGCGGTTGCTTGATGTAGCGGCAGATGATGACGAAGAGCCCCTCGCTATCGACCGTATCCAGGGGATCATCAAGGCCCTTCATGATGACCGGAATTTCGTCGAGCGTCTTGGCTCGTTCGTCAAGATAATAGCTGACGCTGGGATTGGGGTATCGTGAGAGGATGAGGAGCCGTTTTGCGGTGCGATAAGTGTCTTTCGCATATGCCCCGGACGGTTGCGGTCTTGGAAGCAGTCCGTAGATGATATCGCGCAGAATTTGCATGGGGGCTGTCCGCGCGACCTTATACCAAACGACTTCGGATGTTCGTCAGCGCGCCGACAACTGCACCCCAAATCAACAATGTCGCGGCGAAAACGCCGCCGATCCAGAGCGCTCGTTTGGGATATTCGGCATCATCGGGCAAATTCGGTGCGAGAAATGTATCGAGATAGAGCAGCTGCTGCTTGCTGACGAACTGAACCTGCTCAAGCGTTTTCATGCTTGTTGCGAACTGCTGCTCGGCGAGGCTCTGCTCGAGTTCACGCTGAGACATATCGACCGACACGTCGGCAAGATTTTGCTCCGATTTGTTCTGCCCGGCAATCTGGCTGTTCAATTGATCCAATTGCTTCTGCTTGCTGTCGATTTCGCGTTTAAGCACCTTCATCTGCGGCGCATCTGCCGACACGGCTCCAAGCAGCGCATCGTATTTCTGCTGAAGGCCTATCCTCTCCTTCTGCACGGACGAGATCAGATTGGTGATAATGGTCGATGCGCCCTCGACGCTGAGGATGCCCGTTTGGTTACGGGCGCTCAGAAGCTCTTCTCTGGTGTTCTGCAATTGGTTCTTTGCGTTATCCAGGTTCGTTTGGGCCGTCACGATGACATCGCGCCAGATGCGGTTGTTGACGTCGTTGACCACGGCTTCGGAGGCGGTGACGACCTCCTCCAGTATCTTCTGGGCGTCGGCCGCCGAAAAAGCGCGGGCCTTGACCGTCACGATGCCGCTATTGGCATCGATACTCACGGAAATCATATCCTCCCAGTAACGAAGCAGCTTCTCCGAACTGGCATCCTGCTTCAGTCTCGCAATGGGATCGATCGTTTCGCGCCCGTAGATATTCTGCAAGCCGACCTTGCTGTTCAGGGCGGTCACCATGTCCTTGCTCTTGATGAAATTGGTGACGATCAACGTATCCTGGACGATTTGCGTCGATGGCAGGCCGGTAGCCTTGGCCAGTTGGTTTTTCCCAAGCGCCGGCGTCGAAGACCGCACCGTAAAACGCGTTTCCGATTGATATTGATCGGATGCCAGAAAGACGAAATAATATATCGAAGCGAGATTGGGGACGACGAGCAGCAGAAAAGTCGAGGCCAGGATCGCCTTGCCGATGATTTGCTGCATTGGGCGCGGCCGCAGGCCGACCGCTTTGAACAATTGGCTCCGCCTTGACGTCGAAAAACGCAATTTCCGCGCGGTCACGGAGAGATTCGCGGCCACGTTGCGACTGTGCTGAGTCGCGCTGAGCTGGACTGTTTCGGTCACTTTTCCGGTGTCGTGAGCCATATTGGGCCTTGCTGCCAATCCCTCATGTCTTATCGGTTCAGTCTATAATAGGCTTCGATTGCCTGCTCTACCTCATCGAAGACGATAAGCCTGCCGTCGACAAGTACCATACCTTTGTCGCAATGCGTTTTGATCATGCCCATACTATGAGAGACCATGATGATGTCGGAATTCTTGCGTCTGCTCTCGAATGCGACCCGGCAACGCTCCTGAAAGCGGGCATCGCCGACGGCGAGAACCTCGTCCACCAAGTAACATTCGAATTCTATGGCCATCGAGAGCCCGAAAGCCAGTCGCGCGCCCATGCCTGAAGAATATGTCCGCACGGGCGCGTCCAGATAATCGCCCAGCTCTGCGAACTCTTCAACAAAACGGGATACGCGTCTCACATCCTCGCCATAGGCGCGGGCAACGAAATGGACGTTGGCCCGCCCCGTCATTAAAGGATTGAAGCCGCTGCTCAAGCCCAGCGGCCAGGACACGCGCACGTCCTTGGTGATCGCGCCCGAATTGGCCAGCATCGTGCCGGCGATCATTCGTACCGTCGTTGACTTTCCCGCACCGTTCACGCCGAGCAAGCCATAGGAATAACCCGACTGGAACTCGCAATTCACACGGTCGAGAATGATCTTTTTGCCGCTCTGCGTCTTGAAGAACTTCGAAACGTTCTTGAAGCGGATCATCGGGCATCCCTACTCATATGCGATGATCCTGTACGGACGCCCAGATGAGTGAAAGCGTTGCCCAGGCAACGGTCAGAGCAAGCAGTATGATCAGCGGCGTGCTGACGCGACGCGGGAAAATTGCCTCGTCCGGCAGGGTTGGATTGACGAAGACCGCAAGGTAAAGCGTCTTGCGCAACGCTTCTGCAAGGACGGCATCGTAATTTTTCTGCGAACTCTCGTAGAGCTTTTCCGCAATCAAGCGATCGGTATCGAGTCTGGAATATTCCAGCAGCGATTTTGCAAGACTTTCATTTTCCGGGCCCGTCAGCTCGGTTTTCATCTTGTCTATCTGCGCATCCAAACTTTCCTTGGCCAGGCTCAGTTGTTGAAAGGTCGGAGAGCTCTCGGCGTTGGACTGTCGCATCACGAAGAGGCGTGTTTCAAATTCGAGCTTCTGTGTCAGCAGTCCGGTCAAAAGCGTGCCACTGTCCTTGGCCTGCGTCTGCGGGCTGAGAAGGCCGGATGCATGCTGGAATTGATTGAGCGCAATCAAAGTGTCGCCATAGGCTTTGCCGCTTTTCTCGACGTCTGCCTTCATGCTTTGGACAATGTCGTTGCGTGCACGTGTGGAAAGCTCGTTGATCAGCTTTTCGCTTTCCTGAATGATCGCATCGGCAAGCTTTACGGAATCATCGGGTGTGAACGTTCTAACCTTCAGCGTGATGATGCCCGAAGAGACATCGATATAAGCGCTGACGTGATCGTTCCAGTATTTCAGGAATTCTTCGTCGGATTCCGAAGCGCGAAATCGCGACAGAAAATCCGCATCTCCCCTCACAAACATCGACTTGTAGTCGAGCTTTGCGCCGATCCGTTTCAGTATTTCCGTCGAATGGATGAAGCTGGTGACGACATAGGCATCCTGCGAAGCCGAGCGCATGTTGAGAACACCGGATGCACCCGCGCTGCCGGAGGGGTCGCTCCCGTCGCTATTGCCGTCCGCATCGGAGACTGCACGAACGGCAAAGCGGGCCTCCGCGACATATTGGTCCGAGGCGATGAAAGCATAATAGACCGAGCAGGCCAGAAAGGGCAGGATGACGAGCAAGAGGAAGCCAAGTAGCCGTAGTGGCGGCTTCCCACCGGATTGGGCTTCCGGCTCTTGTCCGTCGTGGACCGGTATGTACTCGATTTCCTCGCGCTCGCGGCGTTGTGGGGAGCGCCGCCGGAACAAGGCCGGCAGTATCTGCCGGGCCGGCCTTACCCGCGGGTATTCTTCAACTATCGCGTCTTCAATGACTGGTTTTGGCATGTCGGCTTACAATCGTTTCGCGCAGCTCCGGCGCGGATGGTTTCATCGCCTCACGCACATAGTGATCGAAAATCAAATCTTCCTCGAGCATAAGTTCGGCAATATGCAGTGAACGCAACCGTGCTGCAATGTCTTCAAGGGTGCTATGCCTCGAGGGCAACGGGAAATCATCAATCGGAATCCCAAGCAACTCGCCCACCGCATGCTGAAAGTAAAGACTGTCGGTATCATGGCCCACGATGGCAAAACGCGACAGAAGATCGATCGCAGCGGCCACATCGCTGCGTGCGACGAGCTGTTCCGGCATGGTCGTGGCCAGCTGGCGGGTGACCGGTGACACCAGAACGCTTCTGACATTTTGAGGCGCTTTCTTGAGCGCCATTTTGAGAGAGGCCTCACTCTCAAGATCGACGTCGGCAAAATGCTCCGCAGCGGGCGCCAATATGATCTTGTCCCGGTCGCCGAAAAAGGAAATTTGAGTTTTTGCCATTCGTTTCAGAAGAAATATCCGCAGGGCCAATTCGTAATAGGGGTCAGTCAGCAGAACGATCGCCTTGAATCCCTTGTCGAGAAATTCTTCGTAGTTCCGCAGCAGCAGACGTCCACTGATATAGATCGACTGGATGGCGTTCAGATGAAAGGCCTGAAGCGCCGTCTCGTGACCGAAACGCTCTACGGACGGCAGCTCATATTGAAAGTGGCGGCCGCAGTGATAGTCGAATTTGACCATCGGCAGGAGCTGCGTTTCAAGCCGCAAAATCTTCAGAGGAACTGTTTGCGGGACTTGCGGTCGCCGATAGATCAACAATCCTGACTTCGCGTCATGGATCATCAGCGATGTTCGCTCAGCCAGATCCGGGATGATCGTCGTATCCAACTTGAAGCCGACGCGGCCGTTTTCATGCCGCCCCGAATCAATGACGGCCTGTTTGATCTGATCGCATGGCAGGACCATCAAATCACCGTTCGCATCGGATACCCTGATGTGCGGCAGGTCGGAAAAGCCGTCGGGAATAAGATAACCCTCAAGAATGGTGCCGTGATCATATTCGAGATTAAAAAGCACGGATATTCTCCGGCATCTGTACATGGTCGGCGCTGCTTGTCGCTCTGCGATCGAAAAACACCAGGTTACCGGTCGCGCCGTGAAGCACGTCAAGACGACCCGCGATATGGCTGATCTTCAATCCCGGCATTCAAACCTCGTCAGGAAGCGTCAGGCGCTTTACGCGCCAGCAGCGAAAAGCTTGGGCCGCCAGGGTGGTTCAGGTTTTCGTCCCTGATGACGATGTCGCTATAACCGAGCTTACGCAAAAGCATCAATATGTCATCCCGGTGCATCCAGAAATGCCGGTCCTTCATACCACCGCAGAAAGACGCGTTGGCATTGGCGTGATGATAGCTTCGTTCATAGTAACGTACGGGAACACCGTCGACCATTCTGGTTTCGACTTTGCCGCTGAAAGGCAGGCGCCGCACGTCGCCCTCGGGCATTGCGTCCTCCAGAACGAAATGGGTCCAGATGAAAACCGCTTTGGTCCGGCTTGCCAGCAGCCGCAGGAATTCCCCAGGATCGGCCATGTGATAGAGAACGCCGGATGCCAGCGCGAAGTCGTAGGTCTCGTCGCGTTCCGTTAGCCACGACTGGATGTCGCCCAGCATAAAGGAAGCGGTATCGATATTCAGAATCTGCTTGGTGACGAGGCACCTCAGGAAACAGAGACGGTTTGCTTCGATCGCGTCGATTCGCGCCGGGAGCTGGCTATGCAGCATATAGGTGTGCATTCCCTCCAATGGCCCCACTTCCAGGACCTTCTTGCCCTCGATAGATCCAAACGATTGCAGGGCCCAGGCTATCCGGTCGTCCGCGTAAAGGGGCAGGGCTCCGGCGTTCAAGTTGAGGGCAGGGGGAAAAGCACAATTCCAGCCGGAAAGGGCATCGATCGCATTCTGATGGCTTGGGATGCCTTGCTCGTACTGGTCGAATATTTCCAGGGGGTCCTTTGACGACTTTTTCCGCGACCGCTTTGAAAAACCAAGCATTGACATAACCTTCATTTCCATCGGTGTTTGTGCCGATTTGGAGAAATTACCGCGCCAGTTCTGACTTGACGTACTATTCGCTCGATGAGTTCACAACCTCAGCGGTACGATCCGCAGAAAATGGCTTAATTTATAAGCGCCGATGCCCGCTTTCGGACGGCCAAGAGCACGTCTGTCCGAGCAGAAAACCACACCGCCGGACGCCAAGTAGATTCGATTTCTATGCTTACCGCTCAATACTTATCTGGCGGGACTGTCGGGCTCCGATAATTTCTGAATTCTTGTAATCTGCTATTCCTTTGGAAACAGCGGTTTGGAATTGATACCTTTTACGGGCACTAGCAAGCCCATGAAAAGCGGAGAAAACGCCGATTCGCAAAACATAGTTTTGTTACCCAGGTCGATTTCTGCTGATACTATTGTTTAATAGATCATTTCATCATTCAGAAAATATTAATTTAAAACCTCCAAATAATATTGACATAAATTGCCTTATTCGCACTTGGCGCTTATACGCAGCGGGGGGCGATTGTTCATCGCATACCAAGTGTGTTCGGATGAGCGCACCGAATTTTTTTGATGGCGCTTAGGTTGAATGGGCTTGTTGATGGCCGCTCGTTATGCTTTCAAGGCGTCTACATATTTGATGCATACTATGTCGGTCTGAACCATCAGGTAACGGCGGCAGCTAATAATTTGAGGTTGTTCAATTGATTCGGGTTGGCGCCGTATTTTGCTGCGTAATTCTGGCGGGATGCAATTCAGTCTCGAGCGAGGGGCCGCTGGCCAGTGCGATCACGAGCGATGCGGGACAGTCCGGCGCCGAGCTTGGACGCAAGAATGCCGCCGTTTTCGATATTGTCGACATCGACAGCCGCACCGCGCGTCTGGTTTCAGATTATGTTTCTTCCACACTCAACCGCCGGTTTGGCATTGGCGGTGGTGTTGGACGGGTAGTTATCGGCGTCGGCGACGCATTGAAGGTGACGATTTTCGAAGCGGGCGCTGATGGTTTGTTTTCGACGGCGCAATCGAAACAGGTGTCGCTGGATATCGTCGTGCAGCCCGACGGGACGGCGGCCATCCCCTATGCCGGCTCTGTTCGATTCGCGGGCAAGACACTCGAGCAGGCTCGCAAGGCGATCCTGGCGGCTCTGGCCACCAAGGCTGTAGAGCCGGATGTCATCGTGACGAGCATGGGTACGGCATCGCGAACTGTTACGGTTTCGGGCGCGGTCGGGCGTCCCTCGATGGTTCCCTTGGATCTGATCGAGGAAAAGATCACGCAAGTCATCGCCAAGGCCGGCGGACCAGTGACGCAGCCTTATGAAACCTATGTTACGCTGGTTCGCGGCAGCAGGACCGGGACGGTTCTGTTGAAATCGATCATCGAGCATCCGTCCGAAGATATTTATGTTCAGCCTGGCGACCAGATCTTCCTGGTGCGTGATCCCAGAACCTTCACGTTGATGGGCTCCGTTCGCGGAGACGGCCGTCTCGAGTTCGGCGCCAACGATCTCAATCTCCTCGAGGCTGTTGCCTTGGGCCATGGCGCCATCGATGACTCGAGCAACGCCAAGGGCTTCTTCCTGTTCCGTTATGAAGAGCCGGATATCATCAGGAGCCTGGTTGGCCCGGCGCGATTCCAGGAATTGTTGCGTAAGGGAATGGCTCCGGACCCCAAGGGGCGTTATCCGATCGTCTATCGTTTCGACATGTCGCATCCGGACAGCTTGATCGTAGGGCAGACCTTCCCGGTCAAGAGCCGCGACGTCATCTATGTGTCGCGCCATCCCTCTGTCGATATTCGGAAGTTCCTGACCCTTGTCGGCACGCCATTGGGCATCGCTTCTCAAGGTGCTGCGACAGCGGTCAATCTGGGCCAGTAGCGTCAAGAAATGGAGATTTTGCGGCTTCGCCAAGGTCTGCTTTTACCTCTATCGGCGCTTAGACGCCGACATATGTATGATTGTGACGGATCACGCCTTGTCGCCGGGGTGGAATTGATCGCGAATTGATGTGAAGAAATGTCCGCAGCTGACTCGAGCGCGGAGCGCATTTCAGACGCAAGCATTGATGGTATCGGGGATGGCATGTTGCTTCGATTGTTGCACTGCCGCATATTGGCTGTACACCCGGATTTTTTGTCGGTGACAACCACAGATAATTGTGGTGTGAACAGTTGATAATGAAATTGAATAGTTCGGTACGACGCGCTTTGTAAAATATTGCTGAGAGATCATGACGGTTGAAATTATCGGACGCGCAAGCGTTGCCCCTGGGGCTGGTTCGATCGAAGAGCTTCAGCTCGTCCTCAAGGAAGGGCGTTGCACTGTAGGCCGCATACCTGAAGAGCGCTGGGACCTTGCGCGCTTTTGGCATCCGGCCATAGGCGTTCCGGGAAAGACCTATAGCTATGCTGCCGGCGTCATCGAGAATATATTCGCCTTCGATCCTGCGGTTTTCGGCCTTTCTCAACGCGAAGCGATGCAGATGGATCCGCAGCAGCGCATCCTGCTGAATGTCGTCTGGCGGGCCTTGGAAGATGCGAACTTGCCGATCGACGGCTTTGAAGGCCAGCGGGTTGGCGTCTACGTCGGCGCATCCTCTCTCGAGCATGGCAATCTGACCCTCGAGGACCCTGCATCGGGTGGCCCGTATTTTATGACGGGCAACACGCTTTCCATCGTTTCCAACCGCATCTCGCACATATTCGGTCTGCGTGGGCCGAGCATGACGATCGATACCGCCTGTTCGTCATCGCTGGTTGCGCTGGACCAGGCGGTACGGGCGTTAGAATGCGGTGAAATCGACACCGCGATCGTCGGCGGCATCAATGTTCTGCTCCACCCCATGTCTTTCGTGGGCTTTGCGCAGGCGCGCATGCTGTCGCCGGAAGGCCTCTGCCGCGCCTATGACGACAACGGCCGCGGCTACGTTCGTGCCGAAGGTGGCGCGGCGATCGTGCTGCGCCGGACCGACGTCGCCTTGCGCGAGAAGGATTGCAGCCACGCCAGAATCCATGCGGTCGGGGTCAATTCCTCGGGCCGCACCAACGGCATCTCGATGCCGTCGCGCGAGGCGCAGGCCGCCTTGCTGCGTTCGATCTACGAAGGGCGCAATATCGACGTCAATCGCATTGCCTTCATCGAGGGTCATGGAACGGGAACGAAGGTCGGCGATCCCGCCGAGATCTGGGCGATCGGCGAAGTTATAGGCCGCAATCGCCGGGCTCCGGTGCCGGTCGGGTCGATCAAGTCGAATATCGGGCACACCGAACCCGCATCCGGTCTTTTCGGACTGCTGAAGGCGATGATCGCGCTGGAGAACAATTTCCTGCCGGCGTCGCTGCATTTCGACCAGCCCAATGAAAACATCGATTTCGAGGGGTTGAACGTCCGGGTCAACACATCAGCCATCGAGCTCCTTCCGGCGAAGCAGGCGCGCTTTGCCGGCGTCAACTCTTTCGGGTTCGGCGGCACCAACGCCCACGTCGTCATCAGCGACCCCGATCCGGTTGCGCCGCCCGAGCCGCAAATCCGCGGCGACGGAATGGTTTTCGCGGCGAGCGCTCACACGGCCTCGGCGCTTTCGAAATTGCTGGAGGATTACAGGACACGCCTCGAGCATGCCGAGCCCAAGGAGGCTCGCCAGATCGTTACTGCCGCCGCCGCCAATCGCGAGCCGATGCGTCATCGCTTTGCGGCGCGAGCCAAGGACAGTGCCGCGGTACTGGCGGCGATCGACGCACACCTCGCCGGCAAGAACTCCGTTGGGGAGATCGGCGAAGCCCCGGCGCAGGCCGCCAAGATCGCCTTTGTCTTTTCCGGCAATGGCTCCCAATGGGCAGGCATGGGCGTCGGCGCCTATCAGGAAAATCGTCATTTCCGGCAGTGTTTTCAGTCATTCAGTGCGCTTTTCGAATATTATCTCGGCGAGAAGCTGACGGATCTTCTGGTCGCCCCGGATCTTGCCTCGCGGCTGGGAGACACCAAGATTGCGCAACCTCTATTGTTTGCGGTCCAGGCTTCCCTTTCGGATTGCCTGTGGGCCATGGGCGTCAAGCCTGACGCCGTCTTCGGTCACTCGGTCGGCGAAATCGCCGCCGCCTACGCCGCCAAGGCGCTGACAGCTGCCGAAGCGGTCGCCATTGTTGCCAAGCGTTCGCTGCATCAGGACCTTCTTGCCGGCGAAGGCAAGATGGCGGCCGTGGTCCTCAACGAGGGGGCAGCGCTTGCTTTCGCAAGATCGCAAGGTCTCGACAATATCTGTGTGGCGGCGATCAATGCGCCGAATTCGGTAACGATTTCCGGCCCGGTCAGCGAGATAGAGGCGTTCAGGGATGCTGCGCGCAAATCCCAGATCGTGGCGCACATTCTCGACATCAACTATCCTTTTCATCATCCGATCATCGATCGCGCCAAGGATGCCTTCCTCGCGGATCTGCCCGATGTGGCGCCGGATAGCGGCGCGGGGACCTTCATTTCGACCGTGACAGGCGAACTCAGTGATGGACGGCTGCTGGATACGCAATATTGGTGGCGCAATGTTCGCGATCCCGTGCTCTTCAAGGCTGGCTGTCAGGCCGCCATGGCGATGGGATGCAATCTCTTCATTGAAATTTCGCCGCGTCCGATCCTTTCCAATTATGTAGCGGAGATCGCAAAGCAGGCATCGGTTCAAGTGGTCGCGATACCGACGCTGCTGCGCGAGAGCCATCTTGCCGGTCACGACCCGGTTTCGCAATCATTCGCCCGCGCGGTCGCCAATGGTGCGCCGGCATTGCGCGCGCGCGGCAGCGCCACGCGCAATGCTTTCGTCAAGTTGCCGCCGTTGCCGTTCGAGCCGATGGAGTTGCGCACCCAGCCGACAAGCGACGAGATCGATATTTTCGGCCGCGATCGCAAAAGCCCATACACTTTGCTTGGCTGGCGAACTGATATCAACGGCTCGAACTGGAAGAACCATCTCGACGCCCATCTTTTCGCCGACCTTGCCGAGCACGTGGTCGACGGCAAGGCAATCATGCCTGGGAGCGGTTTCATCGAGATTGCCGTTACGGCGGCACAGCGATATTTCGGGACAGACGAGGTTGAGATCGGCAATCTCGAGATCGTCCGGCCGCTTGAACTGCGCCCGGATCGCATGGTGGAGCTGTCGACGATCCTGTCGCCCGAGACCGGGGATATCGAGATCCGGTCGCGTGAGCGTCTGAGCCATGACGACTGGACCGTTCACGCCGTCGCGCGCTGCCGCAAGCCGCTTGAAGGTGAGGACCGCGGCGGTCATGTCGAAAGAGGGACCAAGGAGCGTAAACTCGTTCTGACCGCCGACATGACCTACAAAACGGCGGAGCGTTTCGGCCTGCACTACGGCCCGCGCTTCCAGCTTCTGTCGAAGGCTGTCGCATTCGGCCGCGATGCTATCGAGGTGGATCTCAAGCCGGCGGCGGCACCCTCGCATCCGTTCGGCTCATATAATCTCAATCCCATGTCGGTCGACGCCGCGTTCCACGGGCTCGTGGCGCTGTTCGATCAGCTCTCCGGAGACGAAGCCGGTGCGCCCTATATTCCGGTTCGCTTCGGCACGGTAAGGGTTTTCGGCAAGGGAAGGCCGATCGTCAAAGCGACGATCGAGATCGATCGGTTCAGCGCGAATTCGATCAAGGCCCGTTTCCGCCTGTTCGATGCGGGCGGCGAGCAGATTGCCATTCTTGACGATTGCCGTTTCCGCCGCACGCATCTGCGCCGCCGCGCGACGCTTGATTCCGTCGCATTCCATTATGAGAGCATTCCTTCGACCGTCTTTGCCCGCCGCGAAAGTTCGGGCACGGTGCTACCCGATACTTTGCCTGTGCCTGGCGCCGATCGGGGCCATTCGCTCAACAATGCGACCCTTCTTCTCGATGCCGCGATCTATCGTGCCTGCCACGAGATCGCCCTGGCGGTTGCCGACAGGAGTGGCCTCATCTCGTATTCCAGTCTGCCCGGCGAGCCCGAGTTTAGATCCTTCCTCGTCAACTGCCTCTATATTCTCGAGGATGCCGGCATAGCCTCGGCAACAGGTGGCGATTGGGATATTCCGCGGGAACCGACATTGCCGCCGGTGGCCGAGCTTCTGCAGGAGATTTATCGCGAGGACGCTGGCCGCGTGGCCGAAACCGTTCTCGTCAACAATGCCTATCGCGAGACGCTCGACCGTTTGGCCGCCATGCGCCCACATGTCTTGGGGCACGAATCCGCGGCATCGGGGATAAATGTGCCGAGTGTAGCGACGCTGGAGCATGTGCTCGTTCAATCTCCCTTGAGCGAAAGACGGCTCTCGATACTAGCGGCAGCGTTGACCTCGTCCATCGAGGCCAATCCGGAAACCATCGGACATATTCTCGAAATTGGCTCGGTATCGCCGGCCTTCAGCCGCAGGCTGGCTGCGATCGCGGCAGCGACAGGCGCCTGCCTGATCATTGCCGAACCGCGCGAGCAGATGCGTCGCGCGTTGGAAATCGCCTTCGAGCGCGATCCGCATGTGACCGTGACCGAACCGGCCAAATTGGCGGATCGAATGGTCGCTGACATCGTCGTTGCCTCTGGTGATCAGGCTCAGCATCTTCTGCGGCACGATGACGGCGTCAGGGCGATCGTCCGGACGGCAGCGGCCCATGGCGGGCAGTTGCTGCTGGCCGATCGCGCACCGAGCGCCTTCAATGATTTCGTCCTTGGTCTGTCGGAAGGTTGGTTCGCGGACAGCCAGTCGCCGGAATTCCCGGTCGGGCGGCTCGGCACGCCGCAGCAGATCGAAAATCTTCTAGCCACCTTGGGCTTTACCAAGACGCATGTCCATGAACTGACCTTTCCGGACGGTGCGCTGATTGCTGTGACCGCTGCCGCTGAGCGTCAGTTGGAAGCAAATGAACAGGCAGATGCCGCGAACTCGATGCTGATTTTGTCGGAGCAGGGCAAGAAGGGCATGGGTAAGCTCGATAAGCGAACGATCGTCGTCGATATCGGCGCGTCGCCTGTCGATATTGTCGGAGCGCTGGAAGTACTCGACCGCGAACCGAGTCGGGTCGTCTATCTGGCGGACGGACAGCGCGATCGTGATCCGACCGAGCTGTCGCTGGTTCGTCTTTCGATATTCACCGAATTGGCAAATGCTCTGTCGCGACATGTCGATGGCGGGAGGCCGCGGCTGGTCATCGTCGCACCCGGGGGCTCGCCGCTCGCCAGCGCGTCCATCGATGTTGCCAATGCCGGCCTCTGGGCCTTCGCACGCGTTCTCCAGAACGAGTATGACGGCTTCGACGTGCATCTGTTGGACGCCGATGCGAATGACAGGCGGACGATTTCTTCCGTCGAGATGCTTCTGGCTGCGGAGACGGACAATAGAGAGTGGTTCCTGGATCGCTCCACTGGAGAAATCCGGGAAATCAGGGCCGCCGCTGGTCCCTTCGCCGCCATCGAAACGAGCCGCCACGACATTGCCGCCGCGACGATCCGGCAGCATGTAAGCGGTCGTCTGGATAGCCTGGCCTGGGAGGAAACAAACCTTCCTTTGCCGGAGGCGGGAGAGGTCGTTGTTGCCGTGGAAGCCACCGGCCTCAATTTCCGCGATGTCATGTGGGCGATGGGCCTCCTGCCGGAAGAGGCATTGGAGGACGGCTTTGCCGGTGCCACGATCGGCATGGAGTTCGCGGGGCGAATTCTGGCGGTGGGAGATGCGGTCGACGATCTGCAGCCGGGCGACAAGGTCATGGGCATCGGCCCTGCTGCGTTTTCGACCCACGTGCACGTCCGTCGCGATGGCGTGACCAGGCTGCCGGAGAAGATGGAAACCGTTGCTGCCGCGACGGTACCGGTCGCCTTCCTGACGGCTTACTACGCGATGGTCGAACTGGGGCGCATTCAGCCGGGCGAAACCATCCTGATCCATGGAGCCGCAGGCGGCGTCGGTCTTGCCGCGCTCCAGATAGCCAAGCTCAAGGGTGCCAAGGTGATCGCAACCGCCGGCACGGTCGAGAAGCGTCGCTTCCTCGAAATGCTCGGCGCGGATCATGTGCTCGATTCGCGCTCTCTGGATTTCGTCGCGGGCGTCCGTCAGCTCACGCGCGGCGAAGGCGTCGATCTCGTTCTCAACTCGCTTTTTGCTGAGGCGATGGAGCGCAGCATCGAACTGGTCAAACCCTTCGGGCGGTTCCTCGAGCTGGGCAAGCGCGACTACTATTCCGATCGCAAGATCGGCCTGCGCCCGTTCCGGCGCAATGTCAGCTATTTCGGCATCGATGCCGATCAGTTGCTGGTCAATGTGCCTGACCTGACGCGGAGGATCTTCGCCGAGATCGGTCAGCTGTTCGCAGAAGAAAAACTGACGCCGCTGCCTTACCGCGCCTTCGGTTATGATGAAATCGGCAACGCGTTCCGGCTGATGCAGAATGCCGGCCACATCGGCAAAATCGTCGTGCGGCCGCCCGTTATCGGCATCGATAGCGTCCTGCCAGCGCCGGCGAAGGTCTTGCGTTTCGATTCCGAAGGCATCTTCCTGGTTGTCGGCGGCATCGGCGGTTTCGGACTTGCTGCCGCCGATTGGCTCGTCTCCAAGGGTGTGCGCCGCGTGGCATTGTGCTCACGCCGGGGCGAAGCCGATCCGGAGACGAAGAAGGCAATAGGCGAGTGGGCAAAGCATGGCGTGACGACGACGCTGCACGCCTGCGATATCACCGATGAAGCCGCTGTCGAAGCGTTGCTGATCTCGCTTCGCACCGAAGGTGTGTTGAAGGGCATTATTCATGCCGCCATGGTCCTCGACGATGCGCTTCTTGCCAACCTGACGCCGGAGCGCAATCGCCCGGTCGTAGAGGTCAAGATACGCGGCGCCGAGATCCTCGACCGGTTGACGCAGAAGGACAAGCTGGAACTCTTCCTGCTGTTCTCGTCGGCAACGACCATGCTCGGCAATCCCGGGCAGGCGAACTATGTGATGGCGAACGGCTATCTGGAGGGGCTGGCGCGTGCCCGCCGCGCGGCAGGCAGACCTGCACTCGCCATTGGTTTCGGTGCGATCGCCGACAAGGGGTTCCTTGCCCGCAGCAGCGAGGTCAACGAACTGCTGTCGAAGCGCATTGGCAAGGCCGCTCTGAAGGCCCGCGACGCCTTGGAGCAGGTCGAGCGCTACATGCTGGCCGATACCGGCACGGTCGATGCCGCAGCCGTCATGATCGCCGAAATCGACTGGAACGCCGCCCGCCTGCTGCCGATTGCCGCCCGGTCGCTGTTCGAGCCGCTGATGCGCCATACCGGCAGCCATCAATCATTGAACGAGGGCGACACTATCGATCTCAGGGAGCTGATCAAGGGCAAGTCGGAAGAGGAGGCGCAGGCTGCTCTTCATGCGCTCGTTGCCTTTGAGATCGCTGCGATCCTGCGTGTCACCGAAGATACCGTGACACCCGACAAGATCTTGAAGGATATCGGCCTCGATAGCCTGATGGCCATGGAGCTCGGCATGAGCTTCCAGCAGAAGACCGGCTTCGATATTCCCTTGAGTGGCGTAGGCGAGGGCACGACCGTCAGCGATGTGGTCAGCCGTTTGCGTGACCGTGTCATGAATCGCGGCAGCGACGAGACGGAGGGCTCCGCGGCGAACGAAGACCAGATGGTCGAACGTTTGGCGCGCAGCCATGCCGGGGAGCAGGAAAAGAGGGTCGCCCAGTGACGATGCAAGATGCCGATGGCGACAGACCGGGGGAGCAGACGAAAAGCAACCTGCTGGAACAGATGCGTCGCGTCGGTGAGTCCTCGGGGCGCAATCGGGCCGAACGCCTGAATAGGCAATCGCAGCCACAGCATCGTCAGGCGGCGCGCTTCGAGGATCTGCCGGAATACAAGCGCATCGAGACGCAGCGCATGGCGGTCGCGATGTTGGGTGTTGCCAATCCATTCTATCGCTCCCACGACGGCGCAGCTGGTGCGACGACCCGCATCGGCGGGCGTGAGTTCATCAACTTCGCCTCCTATGATTATCTGGCGACCAATACCGACCCGCAGGTCGCGACGAGCGCCAAGCAGGCCATCGATCGTTTTGGAATCTCCGCGTCCGCCAGCCGCCTCGTTGCCGGTGAGCGGCCGGGGCATGTGGAGCTGGAACAGAAGCTTGCCCATCTCTACGGCGTCGATGCCGCGGTTTGTTTCGTCAGCGGCTACCTGACCAATGTCGCGACGATCGGTTGTCTGATGGGACCGCAGGATCTCGTCATCCACGATGAGTTCATTCACAACAGCGCGTTGGCTGGCATCAAGCTTTCGGGTGCCGTGCGCCGGCTTTTCAAGCACAACGACGTCGAGAATCTCGAGAGCATCTTGAAGACGCTCTCGTCCGACTTCCGTCGCATCCTGGTCATCGTTGAAGGCGTATATTCGATGGATGGCGATGTTGCCGATCTGCCGGCTTTGCTGGAGCTGAAGGCGCGCTATGGCTTCTGGCTGATGGTGGACGAGGCGCACGCGCTCGGCATCCTCGGCAAGACGGGTCGCGGCACTTTCGAGCATTTCGGGCTCGATCCGCGCGATGTCGACATCTGGATGGGCACGCTGTCGAAGACGACGTCGAGCTGCGGCGGCTATATTGCCGGCAGCAGCGCGCTTGCCGATATCCTGAAGGCGGAGGCGGGCGGCTTCGTCTACAGCGTCGGCCTCTCGCCGGTTCTCGCCGCCGCCGCCATCGCCGGCCTTGATATCCTACAGGCCGAGCCTGAGCGAACCGAGCGGCTCAGGCGCAATGGCCACCTGTTTCTCGAATGTGCGAAAGCAGCCGGGCTGGATACCGGGCTTAGCCTCGGTTACTCAGTCGTGCCGGTCATTGTCGGCGATTCGCTTCGTGCGGCCCAGCTCTCGAACGATCTGTTGGCCGAGGGTATCAACGTGCTGCCCATCATCCACCCGGCCGTGCCGGAGGGAATGGCGCGGCTGCGCTTCTTCATCACCTGCAATCACACCGAGGAACAAATCCGCCGCGCAGTTGCGCTTACCGCGAGAAAACTCAAGGATTTGCAGGACAGGAATTTCGGCCTGGCCTCGCTCGACATGGACAAGATGATGCAGTTGCTGCCGACGAGCCAAGCCGCAGGCAGGCCATAACTTAGGACGATCATTTCATGCATGTTATCGTCACCGGAGGCTCAAGCGGAATCGGTCTGGCGATAGCGAAACTCTATGCGACCAGGGGTGATCGAGTATCGCTTGTCGCGCGCCATCCTGGGCGGCTGGAGCAGGCGCGGGCGGAGATCGCATCGCTTTCCGGCATCGATAGCGCCCGTATTCAAATAGCCTCTGCCGATGTGGCTTCCGCTGACCAGACCACGGCTGCAATAGAGATCTGCGAAGCGTCGTTCGGCCCCTGCGATCTTCTGATCGCCTCCGCCGGCATTGTCGAACCGCGCGCCTTCGACGCGATGTCGGCCTCCGTCTTCGAAGAGCAGATTTCCATCAATTTCCTCGGAACCGCAAATGCGGTGCGCTCGGTCTATAAGGGCATGAAGGCCCGCCGCAGCGGCAGGATCATGATGATTTCCTCCGGCGCTGCCTTGATCGGCATTTTCGGCTACACGGCCTACTGCGCTTCCAAGTCGGCGCTGGTCGGCTTTGCCGAAGCCTTGAGCGCCGAGGCCGAGGCTTGTGGCGTCCGGATATCCATCTGCTTCCCGCCCGATACGCTGACACCGCAATATCGGCGGGAAATCTCCATGCGGCCGGCCGAAGCGGAAATACTGATGGGTTCCGTCAAGCCGTGGAGCGCGGAGACGGTGGCAGCAAGAATCGTTCGCGGACTGGATCGGGACAAGGCGAAAATCCATTTCGGCTTTTCGCTGGCGATGCTTGCTTATTTCGGGCCACTGATAAAGCCGCCGCTGATGTGGTTTATTTCGCGGAAAACGAGAAAAATAACTGGGCAAGAAGCAGCGGAAAGCCTTGCCGACATGACGGACAGAGGCTTTGATCATGGTAAGTAATACAAAATAATCGTCAGCGTTGTGCTATCAGCACACATGGCCGGAAAAAAGTGAGCTAGGGAATCGGCACCCGCGCCTCACGGGTTGAAAAACGCTGCTGCAGACAGCGGGCATTTGGATGACATAGTCTTGAAACTTCATGATTTTCCAATTCTTTTGACTCTTGCCGGCTTCGCGTTCTCCTGCGTCGTGGTGTTTCTTACCGATACCTTTGCGATGCCGGCGGCCATCAATGCGCAGAATCGCACTGAAAGAAGCTGGTGGCGCCTGATTTACGATTGGGCCGTAAGAATTCCCGTCATCGTGCTGATCTATGCCGCCTTCTTCGCGATTTCCTGGCGCCCGATCTACAGCACTCAGGCCGTGATCAGCTTTTTTGTCATCTTCACCGGAATTTCGCGGGCGAAGTTCGAGTTCATCCGGGAGCCGTTGGTATTCTCCGACATCGCCCTCGTGGTCGACGTCTTCAAATACAAGGAGATCTTCTACGCGACGTCGCTGAATGTCTTCTTCTGGATGATCGCCTTCGTCTACGTATTCGGCCTCAGCGGTCTCTATATGTATTGGGAGCCGTCGGTCCTGCCGGCTGAGAACGGTGTTCTTTGGGTCCTCCTGATGTTGGCCGTCGCCTTTTCGCCATGGCTTGCCCTGTTCAGCAGGATCGTCAGCGAGCCGGTTTGCCGTTTCACGCAGAAGTTTCTCGGTAAGGTCGACGTCAAGATAGATACGGTGCGATTCGGCACCTTCGCTTCGGTCGTCTTTCATTTCGTCATCTGGGTCGGCGTCAGACGCGAGGCGATCGTTACGCAGCTGTCGGAGCGCTTCATTTCAGCGCTGCATGAGCTGTGGGAGCATGGCGACGACGAACCGCTCATCGTCATCTGGCAATCCGAATCCTTTATCGACCTCAGGCATTTCGGGGTCGAAAGCGTCAAGCTTCCCAATCTTGACCGGCTGCGCGATCAGGCCGCCCAATGGGGGCGAATGACCAGCGTCTTCGAGGGGGGGTACACGCTGCGCACCGAATTTGCGATGCTGAGCGGGCTGCTGCCCGAAAACGTCCATATCGATGCGAGTTATCCCTATCTGCGCGCCAGCCACTACAAGGATGTGGTCTGGCCGGCGCGACTGAAGAAGGCCGGCTGGAAGACACAGTTCATTCACCCCTACGACAGGACCTTTTTTCTGCGCCACAAGGCTTTGCCGCAGCTCGGCTTCGACCGGATGATGATGCTGGATGAATTCGATCACAATCCGGAGCGCGACGGTCCCTATGTCAGCGACCTCACGCTGACGAAAAGCGTGATCAGGGCGATCGACGCGGATGGCACGGCCAAGAATTTCGTCTTCGTGGCTTCCATGGCGAATCACGGTCCCTGGGAGCCCGGCCGCTGCGGCGATCTGGTCAATCCGGTGGATATTTATAGCGAGCTTTTGATGCGCGCCGATCACGCGCTCGGCAATCTCGCCCATCATCTCGACAGGCTGGATCGTCCGGTCTGGCTGTTGTTCTATGGCGATCACGCGCCCTTGCTGAAGGCTTTTGCCGATCCCTTCCCGGATCCGCGCACCGATTACATCATCGTTCCTCTCGGTCGCGCGCGGGCGCACACGCAAAGGCCGAAGCCGCCACAGGAAGAAGCGCCCTGGAACCTCATCGGCACCTTGCTGCACTATGCGGGCCTTAGCACCGAGGTTCCGGAGAATGGCTGAAGGGCAGGGGCCTGGAGGCGTTTCCCCGCGGGTGTTTCTCTTCCTCCAGGGGCCATCTTCGCCGTTGTTCGTCGAGATCGCCAGGATATTGCAGGCCGCGGGCAGCCGGTGTATCCGCGTCAATCTCAATGCCGGGGATTGGATATCCTGGCGTTGGGGGCATGCCGTGAGCTACCGCGGCGATTTCACCGGCTGGCGCGACTATATTCGCAGCCGAATCGAAGCCGACAGCGTTACGGATGTGATTCTCCACGGTGAAGAACGCCCTTATCATCGCGTCGCCATTGAAGAAGCACAAAGGCTGGGTGCCAGCGTCAATGTCGTGGAGATGGGATATTTGCGGCCGGATTGGGTGACGCTCGAGCGTGACGGGCTATCTTCCAATTCCCACTTTCCGGCGGATCCCGCCTATATCGTCGAGGCGGCGGCGAACCTGCCCGAGCCGGACTGGGCGCGCCGCTTCAGTCAGTCGTTCCTTGCCGAAGCGCTTTACGACCTCGTCTACTATCTGCCGACTGTTTTTCTGTGGTTTCTCTATCCCGGTTACCGGCGGCACGGGCTCTACCATCCGCTGATGGAATATGCCGGTTGGCTGCGCAGGCTTCCCGCAGGCGGCAGGAGGGCAGGCGAGGCAGAAAGCGTTATTGAACGGATGACCGGCGATCGGAGGCGATTCTTCGTCTACCCCTTGCAGCTTCAGACGGACTATCAGTTGCGTTCGCATTCGCCTTTCCATCAGCAAGAGGATGCCATCAGGCTGATTCTCCGGTCCTTCGTGGAAAATGCGCCTCTAGAGACGCATCTTGTCGTCAAGCTGCATCCGCTCGACAACGGGCTCGCCGATTGGAAAGCCTATATCGCTCATTTCAGCGCATCGTCCGGTTTGTCCGACAGGGTTCATTTCATCGATGGCGGAAACCTCGAACAATTGATTGTCGCAAGCCAGGGCATGGTGACGGTCAATTCCACGGCCGCATTTTCAGCCCTGCAGGCGGGCAAGCCGGTCAAGGCCCTCGGCACGGCCGTCTACGACATGGCGGGGTTGACCGATCAGAAGGCCTTGGATCGGTTCTGGCTGGATCCGGCGCTGCCGTCGGCAGAGCTGCGCGATGCATTCTTCAGGCTGCTTGCTGCAAGCGTGCAAGTGCGCGGCAATTTCTGCTCGAAGGCGGGCGCGCAGGCGGCGGCCGCGCAGATTGCCGAAAGATTGTTGTCAGGAACGGTCAACCTGCCGGGCGCCTACATGGATAAGGCACCGCGGCAGAAGCCTGAGAAGGTCCATATACCGTGATTGCCCGAAGCATCGGCGATGCGACCCTGAAATTGACATGGCAGCCGCTTATATGCGGAATTGCAATAAACTTAACGCAGCGATTCGACGTTGGGATAGAGAACGCATAACTGTTTGCCGGGAGCAAACGTCATGGATGGCAGTAAAATGGAAAGATTTATGCTGAAAGAGCTGCTTATGATCATAGCGGCTCTCGTGCTCGTTTCCGCAGTGCTTCTGACGATCGTCATCACCGGCAATTATTGAGCGGCGCGCCATAGCGCCTTCGAAAAAGCATTTCGCCCAGAGAGCAATTGATCTGCTTCCGACACAATAATCTGATGAAAATGGATCTGAAAAATGGTGGGCGATGAGAGACTCGAACTCCCGACATCCTCGGTGTAAACGAGGCGCTCTACCAACTGAGCTAATCGCCCTTCAGCGAAGCGAGCCATTTGCCCGCCGCATTCGGTGGCCGTGATCTATGCGGAACGACAAAAAACCGCAAGAGTGTTTGTGAAGATTTTTTGATTTTTTTGATCCTTGCGCATGTTCGGCCGTCGTCATCCACATGCGTCGATATGAAGGAAGATCGATTGCAGCGGTGCATGTGAGGCGCTGATGAAATGCGTGAGGCGGGAAGCTGCCATGCCAAATCGACAGGACGGAAAATTGCCGGTGAGCTTCTCCAAAACATTTCGCGCTCTGTCATCGATTTGTATTCAAACCTGCTTGACACCCAAACACGAACCCCGTAGTTAGCCGCTCATCGAACGGCGAGGCCGCTTTGATGGGTGCGAAAGCGCCCGGAATACTTGAAATGAATGCGGGTGTAGCTCAGTTGGTTAGAGTGCCGGCCTGTCACGCCGGAGGTCGCGGGTTCGAGCCCCGTCACTCGCGCCATTTCAAGGTAAATTCCGGGTCTGGCGCTCGGCTGAAAGGCCAAATGATGCGCGGGTGTAGCTCAGTCGGTTAGAGTGCCGGCCTGTCACGCCGGAGGTCGCGGGTTCGAGCCCCGTCACTCGCGCCATTCTCTCCAAGCCATTACAATCAAACATCAATTTATTGCGATTGCGAAGGAGCCTTTTCGCGTTTGCGCCGATTTGTCGCGATGCCGTCGCAACATATTGATATCTACCACTCGGTAGTACTCTGAACGACGCATTCAAAAGGCTTGCGTGCGCGCTCCGCCTGCGCTAACCACGGCTTTGTTGCAACGCTCTTTCGCTTGCTGGGCATTTGCTCAAAAGCGCCCCCCAGGCGCTCGTGGCAGGCAGGGATGGACATGATGACTGGAATGCTCAGTTCCTATATTCCGATAGCGATTTTCATTGGTATTGCCTTGGTGATAGGCTTGGCGTTATTGATCACGCCATTTGCCGTCGCCTTCAAGGCGCCTGACTCGGAAAAGCTGTCGGCCTATGAATGCGGCTTCAACGCATTCGATGACGCCCGCATGAAGTTCGATATCCGTTTCTATCTGGTATCGATTCTCTTCATCATCTTCGACCTGGAAGTCGCCTTCCTCTTCCCCTGGGCCGTATCCTTCGGTGCGATCGGCTGGTTCGGGTTCTGGTCGATGATGGTGTTCCTGTTGGTGCTGACCATCGGCTTTATTTATGAATGGAAAAAGGGAGCCCTGGAATGGGAGTAGCCCAAAGCGACACGCCGCTCGTTGCGCCGCAGCCGAAGGGGATCATCGATCCCGCAACCGGCAGGCCTGTCGGCAGCAATGATCCGTTCTTCGGCGAGATCAACAATGAACTCGCCGACAAGGGTTTTCTGGTCACGTCTACCGACGAGTTGATCAACTGGGCCCGTACCGGCTCCCTGATGTGGATGACCTTCGGTCTTGCCTGCTGCGCCGTCGAGATGATGCAGGTCTCCATGCCGCGTTACGACGTCGAGCGTTTCGGCTTTGCGCCTCGCGCTTCGCCGCGCCAGTCCGACGTCATGATTGTCGCCGGCACGCTGACCAACAAGATGGCGCCGGCGCTCCGCAAGGTCTACGACCAGATGCCTGAGCCGCGTTACGTCATCTCGATGGGCTCCTGCGCCAACGGCGGCGGCTACTATCATTATTCCTATTCGGTTGTTCGCGGATGCGACCGCATCGTGCCGATCGATATTTACATTCCGGGCTGTCCTCCCACGGCAGAAGCGCTGCTTTACGGCGTGCTTCTGCTGCAGAAGAAAATCCGGCGCACCGGCACGATCGAACGGTAAGGCAGGGGACAAGGCATTATGAGTGAAGCCCTGAACGAACTCGCCGCTTACCTCACGGAAGTTCGCAGCGCTCTGATCTCTTCGAGCGAGATCAAGTATGGCGAGCTGAATGTGACGACGACGGCCGAAAACGTTATCGCACTGCTGACATTCCTGCGCGACGACGCCAAGTGCGGCTTTGTCAACATGACGGATATTTGCGGCGTCGACTGGCCGCAGCGCGCCGAGCGCTTCGATGTCGTCTACCATCTCCTGTCGCCGAAGAAGAACCTGCGCATCCGCATCAAGGTTCCGGTCGGCGAGGATCAGCCTGTTCCCTCCGCCTGTGGCATCTATCCCGGCGCCGACTGGTTCGAGCGTGAAACCTGGGACATGTACGGCGTTCTCTTCACAGGTCACCCTGATCTGCGCCGTATCCTGACTGACTACGGTTTCGAAGGCCATCCGCTGCGCAAGGATTTCCCGACCACCGGTTTCGTCGAAGTTCGCTATGACGACGCCGCCAAGCGCGTCGTCTACGAGCCGGTCGAGTTGAAGCAGGAATTCCGCAACTTCGATTTCTTATCTCCCTGGGAAGGCACGGATTATGTGCTGCCCGGCGACGAGAAGGCGAAGGCATAATTTGATGGCGTGTGGCGGGCTCGAGCCTGCCATTCTCTGAATATCTGACAACGCGAGCATCGCCGCCATGACAGAACATAACGTTCGCAACTTCAACATAAATTTCGGTCCGCAGCATCCGGCTGCGCACGGCGTTTTGCGTCTTGTCCTCGAATTGGACGGCGAAATTGTGGAACGCGTCGATCCGCATATCGGCCTGCTGCATCGCGGCACGGAAAAGCTGATCGAAACCAAGACCTACCTGCAGGCCGTTCCTTACTTCGACCGCCTCGACTACGTGGCGCCGATGAACCAGGAGCATGCCTATGCGCTGGCCGTCGAGAAGCTGCTCGGCATCGAAATCCCGATCCGCGGCCAGCTGATCCGCGTGCTCTACTCGGAAATCGGCCGCATCCTGTCGCATCTCTTGAACGTCACCACGCAGGCCATGGACGTCGGCGCGCTGACGCCGCCGCTCTGGGGCTTCGAAGAGCGCGAAAAGCTGATGGTCTTCTATGAGCGTGCCTCCGGCTCGCGCATGCATGCGGCTTACGTTCGTCCGGGCGGCGTTCACCAGGATCTGCCGGAAAAGCTCGTTCAGGATATCGGCGCTTGGTGCGATCCTTTCCTGAAGGCGCTCGACGATATCGACGATCTTCTGACCGGCAACCGTATCTTCAAGCAGCGCAACGTCGATATCGGCGTCGTCTCGCTGGAAGACTGTTGGGCCTGGGGCTTCTCCGGCGTCATGGTCCGCGGCTCCGGCGCCGCCTGGGATCTGCGCAAGGCGCAGCCCTATGAATGCTATTCCGATCTCGAATTCGACATTCCGATCGGCAAGAACGGCGATTGCTACGACCGGTATCTGATCCGCATGATCGAGATGCGCGAGTCCGTCCGCATCATGAAGCAGTGCGTCAATCGTCTGCTCGGCGATGCCAAGACTGGTCCGGTTTCTTCGCTCGACGGCAAGGTCGTGCCGCCGAAGCGCGGCGAGATGAAGCGCTCGATGGAAGCGCTGATCCATCATTTCAAGCTTTATACCGAAGGCTACCATGTGCCTGCCGGCGAAGTTTACGCAGCCGTCGAAGCGCCGAAGGGCGAATTCGGTGTCTATGTCGTCTCCGACGGCTCCAACAGGCCTTACCGCTGCAAGATCCGCGCGCCGGGCTATGCGCATCTGCAGGCCATGGATTTCATGTGCCGCGGCCATCAGCTCGCCGACGTCGCCGCAGTGCTCGGTTCGCTCGACATCGTCTTCGGCGAGGTGGATCGTTGATGCGAGCCTGGCAGGTCGTCATCCCCGCGCTTCTTGTCGCCTGCAGTGCTTCGGCCCAACAGGCCAGCTCGGCGCAGAGCTTGCCCAGCATCAATCTGCAGGGCTCGAAAGCAACGGGTGGCAACACTGCAAAAAGCGGAAATACGGCCTCGCCGGGCGCGGATTCGACCATGGCCGATCTCGTCTCGCGTGGTTATGAAATCAAGGCCGCTGTGCCGAACGGCGGCAAGTTCGTTGTGTTTATGCAGAAAGACCAGTCGGCCTACGCCTGCGAATTTTCGTCTCTGACGGATACGCGGTGTGGGTCCTTAAACTGAGATAAGGCGTGAAAGATGTCCGTTCGTCGACTAGCCGAAGATCAATTCCAGCCTGCCGCTTTCGCCTTCAGCGATGATAACGCGGTGTGGGCGGAAAAGACGATCAATAAATACCCCGAGGGACGCCAGCAGTCCGCCATCATCCCGTTGATGATGCGCGCGCAGGAGCAGGAAGGCTGGGTCACCAAGGCGGCGATCGAGAAGATCGCCGACATGCTTGACATGGCCTATATCCGTGCGCTTGAAGTCGCCACCTTCTATACGCAGTTCCAGCTGCATCCGGTCGGCACGCGGGCGCATATTCAGGTTTGCGGCACGACGCCCTGCATGCTGCGCGGATCCGAGGGGCTGATCAAGATCTGCAAGAGCAGGATCAACGCGCATGCCCTCGACCGCAATGCTGACGGCACGCTTTCCTGGGAAGAAGTCGAATGTCAGGGCGCCTGCGTCAACGCACCGATGGTGGTGATCGGCAAGGATACCTATGAGGATCTGACGCCGGCACGTCTCGAAGAGATCATCGATGCATTCGCCGCAGGCAAGGGCAGCGAAGTCAAGACCGGCCCTCAGATCGACCGCGTCTTCTCCGCGCCGGAAGGCGGGCTGACGTCGTTGACATCAGAGGAGCCGAAGGCAAAGAGCACGGCGACCAAGGCCAAGGCTGACGCCGTCTCGATCCCGCCGTCTGAGGCGGCGCGCCCGAAGAGCACGGATGCCGAAACAAACCAGAGCCTGAAGACGCCTGCGACCGCGCCCGCCGAGGCGGCAAAGAACGCCAAGGCAGTGGAAGCGCAGCCGCTTTCTGGAACGGCAGCGTCTGCCACCGTGGCGGAGAAGGCCGATGGTGCGCAGAAGCCGTCTCTCACGGATAAGAATCGTCCTGCCGGCATCGAGAAACCAGCGCAGCCGGACGATCTCAAGCTGATTTCCGGCGTCGGTCCGAAGATTGAGTCCATCCTGCATGAGCTCGGCATCTTCACCTTCGCGCAGGTTGCGAGCTGGAAGAAGGCCGAGCGCGAATGGGTCGATGGCTACCTGAATTTCAAGGGCCGCATCGAACGCGACGACTGGATCAAGCAGGCTAAGGCACTCGCTAAGGGTGGCGAAGCGGAATATATCAAGGTCTTCGGCAAGAAGCCGCGGTAAGAGGTGAAGCATGTTACAAGATCAAGATCGCATCTTTACCAATATCTACGGCCACAAGGACAAGTCCCTGAAGGGCGCGATGTCGCGCGGCCATTGGGATGGGACCAAGCAGATCCTCGAAAAGGGTCGTGACTGGATCATCAACGAGATGAAGGCTTCCGGCCTTCGCGGTCGCGGCGGCGCAGGCTTCCCGACCGGCCTCAAGTGGTCCTTCATGCCGAAGGAAAGCGACGGCCGTCCGCACTATCTCGTCGTCAATGCCGACGAGTCCGAGCCGGGCACCTGCAAAGACCGCGACATCATGCGTCACGATCCGCATACGCTGATCGAAGGCTGCGTCATCGCCGGTTTCGCCATGGGCGCAAACACTGCTTACATCTACGTTCGCGGCGAATACATGCGCGAACGGGAAGCCCTGCAGGCGGCAATCGACGAATGCTACGATGCCGGACTTCTGGGCAAAAACAATAAGCTCGGCTGGGATTATGATGTTTATGTTCATCACGGTGCCGGCGCTTACATCTGCGGCGAGGAAACCGCGCTGCTCGAAAGCCTGGAAGGCAAGAAGGGCCAGCCGCGCCTGAAGCCGCCTTTCCCGGCCAATATGGGTCTCTACGGCTGCCCGACCACCGTCAATAACGTCGAGTCGATTGCGGTTGCTCCGACGATCCTGCGTCGCGGCGCGGGCTGGTTCTCCTCCTTCGGCCGTCCGAACAATGTCGGCACGAAGCTGTTCATGCTGTCCGGTCACGTCAATCGCCCGTGCACGGTCGAGGAGACGATGGGCATCACCTTCCGCGAGCTGGTCGACAAGCATGCCGGCGGCATTCGCGGCGGCTGGGACAATCTGCTGGCCGTCATTCCCGGCGGCGCATCGTGCCCGGTGGTTCCGGCGGCTGACATCATCGACTGCCCGATGGATTTCGACGGCCTGCGCGATGTCAAGTCGTCCTTCGGCACGGCGGCGGCGATCGTCATGGATAAGTCGACCGACATCATCAAGGCGATTGCCCGCATCTCGGCCTTCTTCAAGCATGAAAGCTGCGGCCAGTGTACGCCGTGCCGCGAAGGAACGGGCTGGATGTGGCGTGTTCTGGAGCGCATGGAGCGCGGCAACGCGCAGAAGCGCGAAATCGACATGCTGTTTCAGGTGACGAAGCAGATCGAAGGTCATACTATCTGCGCGCTCGGTGACGCAGCTGCATGGCCGGTGCAGGGCCTGATCCGCAACTTCCGTCCCGAGATCGAAAAGCGCATCGACCAGTATACGGCCAATGCGACGAGCCACGGCGCGGTGCTGGAAGCCGCCGAGTAAGGATTGTCATGGCGAAGACCAAGGATATCAAGCAGGACAGCGGAGCGGCCGATGCATCGGCCGATCTCGGCCGCGTTGCTGCCGATATGCTGCGGAACGCGCCGGTCATGCCGATCCATCCGCTGATGGCCCATCCGGCGGCGGTGTTCGCCGCTGCGGCCGCCATCGGGTTCGGGTTCACGTCGCAGATCGCCGGCGCGTTCTTCGGTGCGCTGCAGGGCGCTGTCGAAGCGGCGAGCAAAGGTTCTGCCGCGCCGGACGAAAAGGATGATGCCGTCGCCGAAGAAAAGCCGGTGGCAAAGAAGGCTGGGGCAGGGGAAGCGAAGCCGGTAAAGGCATCGCCCGCCGCCAAACCTGCCGCTACAAAGCTTGCCGCTGCAAAGCCGGCAGCCGTGAAGAAGGTCGAGCCGAAGCCGGCTGCGGTGAAGGCCGCACCAGCCAAGGCGGTGGCCAAGACGAAAGCCAAGATCACCGTGGTGGAGCCGGTCGCGGCCAAGCCCGTGGCGAGCCCTGTGCGCAGCCGCAAGGCTGCCGTGAAGGCTGACGACCTGAAGCGGATATCCGGCGTCGGTCCGAAGCTGGAACAGGTGTTGAACGGACGCGGCATCCAGCGTTTTGCCGATATCGCCGCCTGGAGCGATGCGGATATCGAGCGGATCGACGTGGAGCTTGGGTTCGACGGCCGCATCCGGCGCGACGACTGGGTCAGCCAGGCGAAGGCGCTTGTGCCGAAAGGGCGGAGTTAAGATTTTTCCCCGGCTGTTTCTGGCGGGCGGGGAGGTAAATGAAGGCGGTGGAAATGTTGCGGGCGCGATCCCCGATGTTTCGGCCGGCGCGCTGGTCTTGCGGGGACAAGATTGGGCAAAGCGTATTGTGAGCAAACCGGTGCCACGCGGTTTCGTGCCGTGCCGGTGGCAAGCTGGTCTTGCGATTATGAAATTGTCCGCGGCCAGGTTCGGCGGCAGACGTGACATAGGACTGAGTGGACGATGGCTAAACTGAAGATTGACGGTAAAGAGATCGAAGTTCCGGATCACTACACGCTTATCCAGGCGTGCGAGGAAGCCGGCGCCGAAGTCCCGCGCTTCTGCTTCCATGAACGACTGTCGGTGGCCGGCAATTGCCGCATGTGCCTCGTCGAGGTCAAGGGTGGCCCGCCGAAGCCGCAGGCTTCCTGCGCCATGGGCGTGCGCGATATTCGCGGCGGCCCGAACGGCGAGCTTCCGGAAGTCTTCACCAACACGCCGATGGTCAAGAAGGCCCGCGAAGGCGTGATGGAATTCCTGCTGATCAACCATCCGCTGGATTGCCCGATCTGCGACCAGGGCGGCGAATGCGACCTGCAGGACCAGGCCATGGCCTTCGGCATCGACAGCTCGCGCTATCAGGAAGACAAGCGCGCCGTCGAGGACAAGTATATCGGCCCGCTCGTCAAGACCGTCATGAACCGCTGCATCCACTGCACGCGCTGCGTCCGCTTCACGACGGAAGTTGCGGGCATTTCCGAGCTCGGCCTGATCGGCCGCGGCGAAGATGCCGAGATCACCACCTATCTCGAGCAGGCGATGACCTCCGAGTTGCAGGGCAACGTCGTCGACCTTTGCCCGGTCGGCGCGCTGACCTCGAAGCCCTTCGCCTTCACCGCCCGCCCGTGGGAGCTGAACAAGACCGAATCGATCGACGTCATGGACGCGCTTGGCTCCGCCATTCGCGTCGATACCCGCGGCCGCGAAGTCATGCGCGTGCTGCCGCGCGTCAACGAGCAGATCAATGAAGAGTGGATCTCCGACAAGACCCGCTTCATTTGGGACGGCCTGAAGACGCAGCGCCTCGACAAGCCTTACGTCCGCAAGGACGGCCGCCTGCAGCCGGCGACCTGGGGCGATGCCTTTGCCGCCATCAAGTCGGCCGTTTCAGCCACGAGCGGCGACAAGATCGGCGCCATTGCCGGCGATCTCGCTTCCGTCGAGGAAATGTATGCTCTGTCCGAACTGCTGAAATCGCTCGGGTCGGAAAATCTCGACTGTCGCCAGGACGGGACGGCGCTTGATCCGTCGTTCGGCCGCGCAAGCTACATCTTCAGCCCGAGCATCGAAGGCATCGAAGCCGCCGATGCGCTGCTGATGATCGGCACCAATCCGCGCTTCGAGGCGGCGGTGATGAACTCGCGCATCCGCAAGCGCTGGCGCCGGGGCAAGTTCCCGATCGGCGTGATCGGCGAACATGCGGACCTGCGCTACTCCTACGATTATCTCGGCGCCGGTCCGGAGACGCTGGCCGATATCGTCAGCGGTTCGCATAGCTTCGCCGACGTTTTGAAGAACGCTCAGAAGCCGATGATCATCATCGGCCAGGGCGCGCTGATCCGCGAAGACGGCGCAGCGGTGCTGGCAAATGCGGCCAAGCTCGCCGCAGCCGTCGGTGTCGTCAAGGACGGCTGGAACGGTTTCGCCGTGCTGCACACGGCAGCGTCGCGCGTCGGCGGCCTCGATCTCGGCTTCGTGCCGGGCGCAAAGGGCGTCAATGCGGCTGCCATGCTGTCGTCGATGGACGTGCTCTTCCTGCTTGGCGCCGATGAGCTCGATTTCAGCCGCAAGGGCGCGAAGTTCATCGTCTACATCGGCTCGCATGGCGACGAGGGCGCTCAGAACGCCGACGTCATCCTTCCGGCTGCGACCTACACCGAAAAGTCGGGTACCTGGGTCAACACCGAAGGCCGCGTCCAGATGGGCAACCGGGCCGGTTTCGCGCCGGGCGATGCCCGCGAGGACTGGGCTGTCATCCGCGCTCTTTCCGATGTGCTCGGCAAGAAGCTTCCCTTTGATTCGCTGAGGGAATTGCGCTCCAAGCTCTATGCAGCCTTCCCGCATTTCGCCGGCGTCGACGAGATTGCCGAAACCGATAGCGCCCAAATTGTCGCACTCGGGAAAAAAGCCGCTGTGATGGGCAAATCGGCGTTTGCTTCGCCGATCAAAGACTTCTATTTGACGAACCCGATAGCACGCGCCTCGGCTGTCATGGCTGAGTGCTCGGCATTGGCCCGCAACAACTTCCAGGCTGCGGCAGAGTAAGGGCAGAGGACTATGGATTCATTCGTTTCGACCTATCTCTGGCCGGCGCTGATCATGATCGGCCAGTCTCTGCTGCTGCTGGTTTGCCTGCTGATCTTCATTGCCTATATCCTTCTTGCCGACCGCAAGATCTGGGCGGCGGTTCAGCTGCGTCGCGGTCCGAACGTCGTCGGCCCCTTCGGCCTGTTTCAGTCCTTCGCCGACCTCCTGAAGTTCATGGTCAAGGAGCCGATCATTCCGGCGGGCGCCAACAAGACCGTGTTCCTGCTGGCACCGCTGGTTTCCGTGGTGCTGGCACTGTCCACCTGGGCCGTCGTGCCGGTGGCTCAGCACTGGGTCATCGCCGATATCAACGTCGGCATTCTCTACATTCTGGCGATCTCGTCGCTTGAAGTGTACGGCATCATCATGGGCGGCTGGGCTTCGAACTCGAAGTATCCGTTCCTCGGCGCGCTGCGCTCGGCAGCGCAGATGGTGTCCTACGAAGTCTCGATCGGCCTTGTCATCGTCACCGTGCTGCTTTGCGTCGGTTCGCTGAACCTCACGGATATCGTGCTCTCGCAGCAGACGGGCCTCGGAACCAAGCTCGGCCTGCCGGCGTCGTTCCTCGACTGGCACTGGCTGTCGCTGTTCCCGATGTTCATCGTGTTCTTCATCTCGGCGCTGGCAGAAACAAACCGTCCACCCTTCGATCTTCCGGAAGCGGAATCGGAGCTGGTTGCCGGCTTCATGGTCGAATACGGTTCCTCCCCATACATGATGTTCATGCTTGGCGAATATGCCGCCGTCGTTCTCATGTGCTCGCTGACGACAATCCTCTTCCTCGGTGGCTGGCTGCCTCCGGTGGATATCTGGATCCTCAACTGGGTTCCGGGCATCATCTGGTTCCTGCTGAAGTCGTGCCTCGTCTTCTTCATGTTCGCTATGGTGAAGGCTTTCGTGCCACGCTACCGCTACGACCAGCTCATGCGCCTCGGCTGGAAGGTGTTCCTGCCGCTGTCGCTCGCCATGGTCGTTATCGTTGCATTCGTGCTGAAGCTGACGGGATGGGCATGATCATGTCGATCCTCGCTTCAAGCAGATTTGGAGATTGAAGATGGCCGGAATTTCCAACGCCGTCAGCTCGCTGTTCCTCAAGGAATTTGTCGGCGCGTTCTTTTTGTCGATGCGTTACTTCTTCAAGCAGAAGGCGACGATCAATTATCCGTTCGAAAAGGGGCCGGTCAGCCCGCGCTTCCGTGGCGAGCATGCGCTGCGCCGCTATCCGAACGGTGAAGAGCGCTGCATCGCCTGCAAGCTTTGCGAAGCCATCTGTCCTGCCCAGGCCATCACGATCGAGGCCGGGCCGCGCCGCAACGACGGCACCCGCCGCACGGTGCGTTACGACATCGACATGGTGAAGTGCATCTATTGCGGCTTTTGCCAGGAAGCATGCCCGGTTGACGCCATCGTCGAAGGGCCGAACTTCGAATTCGCCACCGAAACCCGCGAAGAGCTCTACTTCGACAAGGCGCGGCTTTTGGAAAACGGTGACCGCTGGGAACGCGAGATCGCGCACAACATCGCGATTGATTCGCCCTACCGCTAAGCGGTGTTTTGAATATGCCGCGACGACCGGCCAAGGTTGTCGTCGTCGCGGTTGAATATAGACCGGGGCTTTGCCGGACGAATGTCAGGCTGAGCTCCATCGGGCAGGGATACTCCCGGCTGCCCGGGGGAAGACGAAAAAGGCACCAACATGGGTCTGCAGGCTCTTTTTTTCTACATCTTCGCCTTTGTCGCGGTGGCGTCGGCGTTCATGGTTATCTCGGCGCGGAATCCGGTCCATTCGGTCCTGTTCCTCATCCTGGTTTTCTTCAACGCGGCCGGCCTCTTCCTGTTGTTGGGGGCTGAATTCCTGGCGATGATCCTGCTGGTCGTCTATGTCGGCGCCGTGGCGGTTCTCTTCCTGTTCGTCGTGATGATGCTCGATATCGATTTCTCCGAGCTCAGGGCCGGCATTCTGGAATATGCACCGATCGGCGCATTGATCGGCGTCATCCTTGCCGCCGAGCTCATCGTTGTTGTCGGCGGCAGCGTGATCTCGCCTCAGATCGCCAAGACGGTCGCCATGCCGATCCCGGCCGTGACCGAGCGGACGAACACGGCCGCCCTCGGCGACGTGCTCTATACCAACTACGTTTACTTCTTCGAAATCGCCGGCCTTGTGCTTCTCGTCGCGATGATCGGTGCGATCGTGTTGACGCTGAAGCATCGCACGCACATCAAGCGCCAGAATATTTCCCAACAGGTCGCCCGCACGCCCGCGACCGCCGTCGAGGTGGTCAAGGTCAAGCCGGGGCAGGGCGTCTGAGACGGGGCACGAGGATCAAAGGAACAAGAACATGGTCATTGGACTTTCCCACTACCTGACGGTCAGCGCCATTCTCTTCGTGCTCGGCGTCTTCGGTATTTTTCTCAACCGTAAGAATGTCATCATCATCTTGATGTCCGTCGAACTCATACTGCTCGCGGTCAACATCAACATGGTCGCCTTCTCGTCGTTCCTCAACGACATCGTCGGCCAGGTCTTCGCTCTGTTCATTTTGACCGTCGCCGCCGCCGAGGCTGCCATCGGTCTTGCAATTCTCGTCGTCTTCTACCGTAACCGCGGCTCCATCGCCGTTGAAGACGTCAACATGATGAAGGGCTGATACAGCTATGTTTTTATATAAGGCTATCGTCTTTCTTCCTCTGATCGGCGCGATCATCGCCGGCCTTTTCGGCCGTGCCATCGGCGCCAAGGCTTCGGAATATATCACCACCGGCCTGATGATTATTGCCGCGATCCTGTCCTGGGTCGCCTTCTTCACGGTGGCGCTCGGTCATACCGACGGCCCGATCAAGGTCGAGGTGCTGCGCTGGATCCAGTCCGGCGGCATCGACGCGTCCTGGTCGCTGCGCATCGATACGCTGACATCGGTGATGCTGATCGTCGTGAACACGGTTTCGACCCTCGTTCACGTCTATTCGATCGGATACATGCATCACGATCCGCATCGTCCGCGCTTCTTCGCATATCTCTCGCTCTTCACCTTCGCCATGCTGATGCTGGTGACGTCGGACAACCTCGCTCAGATGTTCTTCGGCTGGGAAGGCGTCGGTCTGGCCTCCTATCTGCTGATCGGCTTCTGGTTCACGAAGCCGTCCGCATCGGCAGCTGCGATTAAGGCCTTCGTTGTCAACCGTGTCGGCGACTTCGGTTTCGTGCTCGGCATTGCCGGCGTCTTCGCTCTCTTCGGCTCGATCAATTTCGATGTGATCTTTGGCAATGCGCAGAGCTTCGCCGCGAGCCAGGGTGGCCAGCCGGGCGATATCGTGCTCAACCTCTTCGGCATGCAGCTTGATCGTGCGCATGCGTTGACCGGCGTCTGCCTGCTGCTCTTCATGGGGGCGATGGGTAAGTCGGCGCAGTTCATGCTGCACACCTGGCTGCCGGACGCCATGGAAGGCCCGACCCCAGTCTCCGCGCTCATCCATGCCGCAACCATGGTCACCGCCGGCGTCTTCCTCGTCGCCCGCATGTCGCCGATCTTCGAACTCTCGCCGGATGCGCTGACCTTCGTCACCATCATCGGCGCAATCACGGCCTTTTTCGCTGCAACGGTCGGCCTCGTGCAGAACGATATCAAGCGCGTCATCGCCTACTCGACCTGTTCGCAGCTTGGCTACATGTTCGTTGCCCTCGGCGTCGGCGCCTATGGCGCTGCCATCTTCCACCTGTTCACGCACGCCTTCTTCAAGGCTCTGCTGTTCCTCTGCGCCGGTTCGGTCATCCATGCCGTCGACGGCGAGCAGGATATGCGTCACATGGGTGGCCTTCGTCCGCATATCAACAAGACCTTCTGGATGATGATTATCGGAACGGTGGCGATCACCGGCGTCGGCATTCCCTTCACCCATTTCGGTTTTGCCGGCTTTATTTCGAAGGACGCGATCATCGAGGCTGCCTATGCTTCGCACAGCTCGGTCGCCGGCTTCGCCTTCACGCTCTTGGTCATCGCAGCGCTGTTCACCAGCTTCTACTCCTGGCGCCTGATCTTCATGACCTTCTTTGGCAAGCCTCGCGCTTCGCACGAGGTCATGCATCACGTGCATGAATCGCCGAACGTTATGCTGATCCCGCTCTACCTGCTGGCGCTTGGGGCTGTCCTCGCCGGCATGGTCTTCAGAAGCGATTTCGTCGGCGAGGCCTATGGCGAGTTCTGGAAGACTGCGCTGTTCACATTGCCTGCGAACCATATCTTCGAAGAAATGGAACATGTTCCGGCTTGGGTGAGCATCAGCCCGTTCATCGCCATGGTGCTCGGTTTCGTGACCGCCTGGTATATGTACATCAGGTCGCCGGAGACGCCGCGCAAGCTCGCCCAGCAGCAGCGCGTGCTCTACGAGTTCCTCTTGAACAAGTGGTACTTCGACGAGCTCTATGACTTCCTCTTCGTTCGCACCGCCAAGGCGCTCGGCCGCTTCCTCTGGAAGAAGGGCGACATCGGGGTCATCGACACCATCGGCCCGAACGGCGTCGCCGCCCGCGTCGTCGATGTCACCAACCGCGTCGTGCGCCTGCAGACCGGCTATCTCTATCACTATGCCTTCGCGATGCTGCTCGGTATTGCAGCCCTCGTTACCTGGATGATGCTCGGGAGTTCCCTCTGATGACCGATTGGCCTATTCTTTCAACGGTCACGTTCCTGCCGCTCGTGGGTGTCCTTCTCCTGCTGTTCACGCGGGAAGATGGACCCAACGGTCGCCGCAACATCCTGAACATCTCTCTGGCGACGACGGTCTTCACCTTCATCGTGTCGCTCTTCGTTTGGATCTGGTTCGACAATGCCAATCCGGGCTTCCAGATGATCGAGAAGCATGATTGGCTGACCAGCGGCATCAGCTATCACATGGGTGTCGATGGCATCTCGATGCTGTTCGTCATCCTGTCGACCTTCCTGATGCCCTTCTGCGTGCTGGCAAGCTGGCTCTCGGTCGAGAAGCGGCTGAAGGACTACATGATCGCCTTCCTCGTCCTCGAGACGATGATGGTCGGCGTTTTCGTGTCGCTGGATATCGTGCTGTTCTACGTCTTCTTCGAAGCCGGCCTCATTCCGATGTTCCTGATCATCGGCGTCTGGGGCGGCAAGGATCGCGTCTACGCCAGCTACAAGTTCTTCCTCTACACGCTGCTCGGCTCGGTGCTGATGCTGCTGGCCATCATGGCGATGTACTGGCAGGCCGGTACGACTGACATCCCGTCGCTGCTCGCCTACAAGTTCCCGCCGCAGCTGCAGACGTGGTTATGGCTTGCCTTCTTTGCCTCCTTCGCGGTGAAGATGCCGATGTGGCCGGTCCATACGTGGTTGCCTGACGCCCACGTTCAGGCGCCGACGGCGGGCTCGGTCATCCTGGCCGGTATCCTTCTGAAGCTCGGCGGCTATGGTCTCATCCGCTTCTCGCTCGGCATGTTCCCGAATGCGTCGGAATACTTCGCGCCGTTCGTCTTCGCCCTGTCGGTCATCGCCATCATCTACACCTCGCTGGTGGCGCTGATGCAGGAAGACATCAAGAAGCTGATCGCCTATTCCTCGGTCGCCCACATGGGCTACGTGACGATGGGTATCTTCGCGGCCAACCAGCAGGGCGTCCAGGGCGCGATCTTCCAGATGCTGTCGCATGGCATCGTCTCGGGCGCTCTCTTCCTCTGCGTCGGCGTGATCTACGACCGCACCCATACCCGCGAGATCGCGGCTTATGGCGGCCTGGTCAACAACATGCCGAAATATGCCGTGGCGATGATGGTCTTCACCATGGCCAATGTCGGCCTGCCCGGCACCTCCGGCTTCATCGGTGAATTCCTCACCCTGATCGGCGTCTTCCGCGTCAACACCTGGGTTGCTTTGTTCGCCGCCACTGGTGTGATCCTGTCGGCCGCCTATGCGCTCTGGCTTTACCGTCGCGTCATTTTCGGCGTGCTGGATAAGGAGAACCTGAAGAAGCTGCTGGATCTGTCGCCGCGTGAACAGCTGATCCTTTATCCGCTGATCGCGCTGACGATCCTGTTCGGCGTCTATCCGGCTCCGATCTTCGATGCCACGGCCGCTTCGGTGGATCTGCTGGTAAACAACTATACCGCTGCCCTGCACGCTGCGCAAAACGTTGCGCTGTCGATGAATTGATGACGGGACTTATTCGACATGACTGCTGACACAATTCTTGCAAGCCTGCATCTTTCCATTCCGGAGCTTATCCTCGCGGTCGGTGCGCTTGCGTTGCTCATGATCGGCGTCTTCTCAGGCGAGCGGTCGGGACCCATGGTCACCGGTCTTGCCATCGCGCTTCTTGCGGTGGCCGGTCTCTGGATCATCTTCGTCCCGGGCGAGGGCCTGGCTTATGGCGGCGCCTATCTCGCCGACGGCTTCTCCCGCTTCATGAAGATCGTCGCGCTGGTCGGCTCGATCGTCACCATGTTCATGAGCATGGGGCAGGCGCGCGAGCAGCAGCTCGATCGCTTCGAGTTCCCGGTGCTTCTGCTGCTGGCGACCCTCGGCATCCTGCTGATGATCTCGGCGCATGACCTGATCTCGCTCTACCTGTCGCTGGAACTGCAGTCGCTGGCGCTCTACGTCGTTGCCGCCATCAACCGCGACAACCTGAAGTCGACCGAAGCCGGCCTGAAGTACTTTGTGCTTGGCGCGCTCTCTTCCGGCATGCTGCTCTACGGTATGTCGCTGGTCTACGGCTTCACCGGCCACACAACCTTCGATGCCATTGCCACGGCGCTCAGCGCCGAGACCCGCTCGCTCGGCCTCGTCTTCGGTCTGGTTTTCGTCCTTGCCGGTCTGGCCTTCAAGATCTCCGCCGTGCCGTTCCATATGTGGACGCCGGATGTTTACGAAGGCGCGCCGACGCCGGTCACCGCCTTCTTCGCGGCTGCGCCGAAGGTCGCTGCCATGGCGATCCTGACCCGCATCGTCATCACCGCGTTCCATCCGGTGCTTGCCGACTGGCAGCAGATCATCGTCTTCATCTCGATCGCCTCGATGGTGCTCGGCTCCTTCGCCGCGATCGGTCAGCGCAACTTCAAACGACTGATGGCCTATTCCTCGATCGGTCACATGGGCTATGCGCTGGTCGGCCTTGCCGCCGGCACCAAGACCGGCGTATCCGGCGTCATGCTTTACATGGTCATCTACATGGTCATGACCCTCGGTACCTTTGCCATCATCATGGCGATGCGCCGCAAGGACGGCCGTCAGGTTGAGAATGTCGATGATCTCGCCGGTCTTTCGACGACCAACCCCTTCATGGCCGTCGTGCTGACGGCACTGATGTTCTCGCTGGCCGGCATTCCGCCGCTGGCAGGCTTCTTCGGAAAGTACTTCGTTTTCGTCGCAGCGATCCAGGCGCATCTCTATGCGCTCGCCATCATCGGTGTTCTCTCCTCGGTCGTTGGCGCCTACTACTATCTGCGCGTCATCAAGGTCATGTGGTTTGACGAAGCCAAGGACGAATTCACCCGCACGGCCGGTTCGCTGCGCCTGGTTTTCGGCCTCTCGGGCTTGTTCGTGATCGGCTACGTCCTCTTCGGCGGCGCTATCGGCGGTGCTGCCGATCTGGCTGCCGCGACGCTGTTTTGATGGCGTCTGATATGAATAGCCGGAAGTCGCTCGCCGACTTCCGGCATGATGCCCTTTCAGAGACAAGTTCCACCAACAGCGAGTGCCTGGAACGGGCACGTGCGGGCGATCGCGGAAACCTTTGGGTCACCGCCGAACGTCAGACCGGTGGACGTGGTCGCCGCGGCCGCCCCTGGGTATCCGAGCGCGGTAATCTCTATGCATCTCTTCTGTTGATCGATCCTGCTCCGATGGACCGTCTCGGCTCCCTGCCGCTTGCAGTCGCAATTGCCGTGCATCAGGCGGTGCGCAGCGTGCTGCCGCTGGCCGCCGAACCGGTCGAGATCAAGTGGCCGAACGATATCCTGATCGGCCGCAAGAAGACCTGCGGTATCCTGCTCGAGGGCGAGGCCTTGCCCGATGGGCGCTATGCGCTTGTCATCGGTATCGGCATCAACGTCGCCGTTATGCCCGACAATCCGATGTATCCGGTCACCTGCCTGCGACAGCAGGGCTCGATGGTCTCGCCTGATGAATTGTTTGCCCATCTCTATGCGGCGATGGCCGAAGCCCTTGATATTTGGAACAGCGGCAAGGGCATTCGGGAGGTCACGGCTCGCTGGCGCGAGGCGGCCTGTGGCGTCGGTGAAAAGATCACGGTGAACTTGCCGGACAAGTCGATTTTAGGCCATTTCGTCGGAATCGATGATAATGGCTTGTTGATGCTCGAGACCGAAGACGGCAGGACTATGCCGATCGCGGCGGGCGATGTTTTCTTTAGGTAATGGTTGGGAACGAAATGGCGAAACAAGACGAACTGGTGTTTCTGCCACTCGGCGGCGTCGGCGAGATCGGTATGAATCTCGCTCTGTATGGCTATGGTACGCCGGAGCATCGCCAGTGGATCATGGTCGATTGCGGCGTCACGTTTCCTGGACCGGATCTGCCGGGAGTGGATCTGGTGTTGCCGGATATCCGCTTTCTCGCCAAGGAGCGCAAGAACCTCAAGGGCATCATCATTACCCACGCGCATGAGGATCACTACGGCGCGCTGAGCGATCTCTGGCCGGGCCTGAACGTCCCCGTTTATGCCTCGGGCTTTACCGCCGGCCTGCTGGAAGCCAAGCGCGACTATGAAAAGACCATGGGTCAGATCCCGATCACCCCGTTCAAGGCCGGCGACCGCATCAATGTCGGCCCCTTCAGCATCGAAGGCGTCGCCGTCAATCACTCCATTCCCGAGCCGATGTCGCTGATGATCCGCACGCCGCTCGGCAACGTCATTCATACCGGCGATTGGAAGATCGACCACGAGCCTTCGCTCGGGCCGCTCACCGACGAGACCCGCTTCCGGCAGCTGGGCGACGAAGGCGTCCTGGCGCTGATGTGCGATTCCACCAATGCCCTGCGCGATGGCGTCTCGCCCTCGGAAAAGGACGTTTCCGAAAGCCTGCGCAAGATCATCGAGAATGCCGAAGGCCGGGTAGCGATCACCACCTTCTCCTCGAATGTCGGCCGCATCCGCACTGTTGCCGAGGCTGCCGAGGCAGCGGGTCGCGAAGTGCTGCTGTTGGGCAGTTCGCTGAAGCGTGTCGTCGACGTCGCCCGCGATGTCGGTCTCATGGAAGGCATCAAGCCGTTCATTGCCGAGGATGAGTATGGCTATATCCCGCGCGACAAGGTCGTGGTCATCCTGACCGGCAGCCAGGGTGAGCCGCGCGCCGCCCTTGCCAAGCTGGCAAGGGACGAAATGCGCCACGTCGCGCTGGCATCAGGCGATATCGTCGTCTTTTCCTCGCGTGCCATCCCCGGCAACGAGAAGGCCATCCAGGACATCAAGAACGGCCTGATCGAACAGGGTGTGCATGTCGTGACGGATGCCGAAGCGCTCGTGCACGTATCCGGCCATCCCCGGCGCAATGAGCTGCAGAAGATGTATGAGTGGACGCGGCCGAAGGTCGTCGTGCCTGTGCATGGCGAGCCGACGCATCTGAGCGCGCACAAAGAACTGGCCGAACAGTCCGGTATCGCCACCGTGCCGAAGGTTCGCAATGGCGACATATTGCGCCTCGCGCCGGGACCGGTCGAGGTGATCGGCGAGGCGCCGCATGGGCGTATCTTCAAGGACGGCATACTGATTGGCGATTTCGACGAGATGGGCATCGGCGAACGCAAGAAGCTGTCCTATGTCGGCCATGTCGCCGTCAATCTCGTGCTCGATGCCCGTTACGACATCGTCGGCGATCCGGATATCGTGCCGATCGGCCTGCCGGCCTATGATGACGAAGGCGAGGAGATGGAGGACACGCTCTTCGACGCCCTCGTCAGCGCCATCGAGAGCATTCCGCGCGCCCGCCGCAAGGATCTGGCCATGCTGCAGGAGGCAGCCCGTCGTGCCGTGCGCTCCGCCGCCAATCACGGATGGGGAAAGAAGCCTTTCGTAACGGTGTTCGTCACGCGCGCTGCCGGCTGAGACCCGTGATCCGATCGGGGAGGAAAGATCCGTGCTTGGACGCATCAATCACATCGCGCTTGCCGTTCCGGATATAGCCGCCGCTTCGAGAACCTATCGCGAAACACTCGGCGCTAAGGTGTCCGCGCCGCAGGCATTGCCGGAACATGGCGTCACGGTCGTCTTCGTCGAGCTGGCGAACAGCAAGGTCGAACTGCTCGAGCCATTGGGCGAGGCCTCGCCGATCGCCGCTTTCCTCGTGAAGAACCCCGACGGCGGCATGCATCATATCTGTTACGAAGTTGCCGATATCCTTGCGGCACGCGACCAGCTGGTCGCCGCAGGTGCTCGGGTGCTTGGAGATGGCGAGCCGAAGATCGGTGCGCATGGCAAGCAGGTGCTCTTCCTGCACCCGAAGGATTTCTTCGGCACGCTGATCGAGCTCGAGCAAGTGTGACATTAAAGCGCTGGACGGCGCTTTGAAACGCGACTGCTTTGCCCCTATAAGCAACTTGGAAGAGGAAGAGGCGAGCAGGCTCGTCTTAAGGGAGCAGAATGATCCAGCAGATTGTAGCGAGTCTCGCGGTGTATTTCGTCATCTGGTGGATCACGCTTTTTGCGGTCCTTCCATTCGGCCTGCGCACCCAGGCCGAGGACAAACACGTGGTCTTAGGCACTGTCGAAAGCGCACCGACGAAATTCCGCGCCTGGAGAGTGGTGTTCTTCACGACGCTGGTATCGGCCCTCATCTATGGTGCCTGGTATGTCGCCTCGCACTATTTCGGACTGAGCGTCGACTCCATTCCGCGGTTCGTTCCGAACTACGACAAATAACCTATCGGAAATTGTGGTCGGAATTGCCTGGACACCAATCGCCTCGCGATCGCTTTCAATTCGTCACACGCCTGTCATCTTTGTGAAGCAAAGAATCCATGGACGATGGCTGCAATGGGTTGGCGGAGGAGCCTTCTGATGCGTCTGTCGAGGCAGTTGGCAGATAGCTAGCCAAGGCGAAAAGCAAAAAAAAACAAGGCTATAAGCCTTGTTTTAAAGTATCGCGTGATCCTTATCCGTTACCGGGGCAGCGACGAGCGCGCCTAAGATCTGATCCTCCCAAGACTTGACCGCGAAACGGCAAGAATTTAGCCTTCCTGCCTCTTTTGTGAGCTAAAATTAGCTCAAAGATTGAGCTTTGTCATCTATTTTTTTGCTTTTTTGCTACAGTCGCGCAGAATTTTTCTGTTGACGGAATTTCGTCGTAAATCCTTACAAACGTGCGTTTTTTCGAAATCGCAGAAATATGTCACATCGCCCGCATTCGTGGGCGTTTCTCGCATTCCCTACGCGTCGAATGCGGGTTTCCTTCCTGCGCCGAAGCAGTTATGAACTGCCTCCAGTACACAATTTGCTAACGATTCCGCCAGCAGCGGATCGTCAAACCTCTGGAACAAGCGTCATGCGTCTGTCTCGTTACTTCATGCCCATTCTGAAGGAAAATCCTAAAGAGGCTGAAATTGTTTCTCATCGGCTCATGCTGCGTACCGGCATGATCCGCCAGCAGTCGCAAGGCATCTATTCCTGGCTGCCGCTGGGCAAGCGCGTGCTCGACAAGGTCAACAAGATCATCCGCGAGGAGCAGAATCGTTCCGGCGCCATCGAGCTTTTGATGCCGACGCTGCAGTCGGCCGAGCTCTGGCAGGAGAGCGGCCGCTACGACGCCTATGGCAAGGAAATGCTGCGCATCAAGGATCGGCAGGATCGGCCCATGCTTTATGGCCCGACGAACGAGGAGATGATCACCGACATCTTCCGGTCCTACGTCAAGTCCTATAAGGACCTGCCGCTCAATCTCTATCATATCCAGCTGAAATTCCGCGACGAGATCCGTCCGCGCTTCGGCACCATGCGCTCGCGCGAATTCATGATGAAGGACGCCTATTCCTTCGATCTGACGCAGGAAGGCGCCGTGGTTGCCTACAACAAGATGTTTACGGCATATCTGCGCACCTTCGACCGCCTTGGTCTTCGGGCAATTCCCATGCGCGCCGACACCGGCCCCATCGGCGGCGAGCTCAGCCACGAGTTCATCATCCTCGCCGATACCGGCGAATCCGAAGTCTTCTGCCATAAGGATTTCGTCAATTTCGACATTCCGGCGGAAGACACGAACTTCGATGATGCCGCCGGATTGAAGGGCATCTTCGACAAGTGGACGTCGCTTTACGCGGCAACCTCTGAAATGCATGATGAAGCGGCCTTCAACGCCATCCCCGAAGGCGAGCGCCTGTCGGCTCGTGGCATCGAAGTCGGCCATATCTTCTATTTCGGCACGAAATATTCCGAGCCGATGGGTGCGAAGGTGCAGGGTCCCGACGGCAAGGAACATGCTGTCCACATGGGATCTTACGGTATCGGCCCGACACGCCTTGTTCCCGCCATCATCGAAGCATCGCATGACGAGAACGGAATCATCTGGCCTGCTTCGGTTGCGCCGTTTGACGTCGTGGTGATCAACATGAAGGCCGGCGATCAAGCGTGTGACGAGGCTTGCGAAACAGTCTATGCCGCCCTGTCGAAGGCCGGCAAGGATGTGCTGCTTGACGATCGCGATGATCGTGCCGGAACGAAGTTCGCGACGGCGGATCTGATCGGCGTGCCCGTTCAGCTCATCGTCGGGCCGCGTTCGATCGCGAGCGGCGAAGTGGAAGTGAAGGACCGCAAGACCGGTGCTCGCGAGACGATGACGGTCGAAGCGGCCATCAAACGGCTGGCAGGCTGACTAGAGCATGATGCCGAAAAGTGTGGGCGGTTTTCGGACGACATCATGCTCTACCTCTTTGATTCTAGAGCGGATTTAGATTTAGGTCGGATCGACCTAAATCATCCGGCTCTAGCGAAAGACAGGATGGAAGGCGAATGGCGGTGAACGTGGCAGTGGTACAGCAGGAAAATTCGTCCAAGGCCAGCCCATCGTCTCGACCGTTTTCCGGCTTCGAACGGCTTGTCGCCTGGCGCTATCTTCGCTCCCGGCGCAAGGAGGCGTCGATTTCTGTCATCGCCGGCTTCTCGCTGGTCGGCATCATGCTGGGTGTCGCCGCGCTGATCATCGTCATGGCCGTCATGAACGGCTTCCGCGCCGAGCTCTTCAAGCAGATCCTCGGCTTCAACGGTCATGTCGTCGTACAGCCGATCGATTCGCCGCTGAATGATTATGCTGAGCTGGCAAAGAGGTTTGCTGCCGTTCCGGGCGTCACCATGGCCTTGCCGCTCGTCGAGGGCGAAACGCTCGCATCCGGACGCGGCGGCTCGGGCACCGGCGCGCTGGTGCGCGGCATCCGCGCCGAGGATATGACCAAGCTCAAAACCGTTTCCGATCATATCGTCTCCGGCGACATGGTCGGCTTTGCCTCGGGGCAGGGCGTGCTGGTGGGTACGCGCCTTGCGCGGCAGCTTGGCCTGACGGTCGGCGACCAGATCACGCTGACGGCGCCCGATGGCGACGTGACGCCTTTCGGCGTCAATCCGCGCGTCAAGGCCTATACGATCTCGGGCCTCTTCGAGGTCGGCATGTCCGAATATGATTCCTCCGTCGTCTTCATGCCGCTGGAGGAGTCGCAGCTCTTTTTCAACGCCGAGGGCATCGTCGAGAAGATAGAACTCTTCGTCAGCAATCCGGATGACGTCGATGATCTCAGGCCGAAGATCGAGGCTGCCGCGGGCCGGCAAGTGTTCCTGACCGACTGGCGGCAGGTCAACGAGACTTTCTTCTCGGCGCTGCAGGTCGAGCGCAACACCATGTTCATGATCCTGACGCTGATCGTCCTCGTGGCTGCGCTAAATATCATTTCCGGTCTGATCATGCTGGTGAAGGACAAGGGCAGCGATATCGCCATTCTGCGCACCATGGGCGCGACGTCCGGGGCGATCATGCGCATCTTCTTCATGACGGGTGCCGCCATCGGCCTCGTCGGCACATTCGCCGGCGTTCTGCTCGGTGTTCTGGTCTGCCTGAACATCGAGTCCATCCGTCAGTTCTTCTCCTGGATTTCGGGCACGGTGATCTTCAATCCGGAGGTCTACTTCCTCAGCAAGCTGCCGGCCCAGATGAATATGAGCGAGACCGTCTCCGTCGTCGTTATGGCCCTGACGCTGTCTTTCCTTGCCACGATCTTTCCGGCCTGGCGTGCCTCACGGCTCGATCCGGTGCAGGCGCTGCGCTACGAATAAGGAATCCGCATTTGATGAAAGGCAACGTCGTTCTCCAGCTTTCGGGCGTGGAGCGTCATTACGGGCAAGGCGATACCCAGCTATCGATCCTGAAGGGAGCCGATTTCGCCCTGCGCAGTGGCGAGATCGTCGCACTGGTCGCTCCATCAGGCACCGGCAAGTCGACACTCCTGCATGTGGCCGGCCTGCTCGAGCATCCCGATAGCGGCGAAGTGCTGATCAACGGCCAGGCATGCGAAGGCCTGTCCGACGACAAGCGCACGGCTGTTCGTCGCAGCGAGATCGGCTTCGTCTATCAGTTCCATCACCTGCTGCCGGAATTTTCGGCGCTTGAAAACATCATGATGCCGCAGCTGATCTCGGGCCTCTCACGCAAGGAGGCGAGTGAGCGCGCCGCCCAGCTTCTCGATTACATGCGCATCGGCCATCGCGGCGATCATCGCCCGGCCGAATTGTCCGGCGGCGAACAGCAGCGTGTCGCCATTGCTCGCGCCGTCGCCAATGCGCCTCTGGTGCTGCTGGCCGATGAACCGACAGGCAATCTCGATCCCGCAACGGCGCATTATGTCTTCGATGCCCTTGAAGCGCTGGTGCGGCAGTCGGGTCTGGCGGCATTGATCGCCACGCACAATCACGAACTCGCAGTCCGCATGGACCGCCGTGTCACATTGAGCGAAGGCAAGGTGGTCGAGGTCTGATCGCCCGTTACGGAACGATCAGACCGCCGCGATAATCCAGCTCGTAGGCCTTGCGTTCCTTCACCATGATGACCTCGTGACCGATAAAATGGTCGCAGCCGCCGGTGCTGCGATCGACGTAACGGCCGAAGGCGTGCTCGAATTCGAAGCCGCCGAGAAAGCGTTTCTCATCGAGATAGAGCCGCAGCAGCGCGGATTTGATGACCATGCCGGCGCTTCGCCCGTCGATCAGGTCGTGCTCGACGATGCGGCCGAAATAGTTCATCGCCCAGACCGGCTCGTCGTCATGCCAGATCAGCTCCTGCCCGGCGAAATCCGTGCCGCCGAAATAGCTGTCGAGATAGCGCCAGCGGCCATTGGCATAGCCGATGTCATGCGAGCCGCTTCGGCAGGACGGCAGCCTCTCGCCATCTCCGACATAGGTCTCGGCCTTGGCGATGACAATGAAATCGTTCAGCTCGGCAAGATCCGGCATGGCCCTCTCCAATGATGGTGAGCGATCACAATGCCATTGAATGCGCAGCTTGTAAAGAACATATAGTGAACAAACGGAGTGCTTGCTATTGGCCGTCTCCGCAGATTTTCTGGCCGAAGTCGTCCTGCCAGTCCTCGATTTTGACCGTTCTGGCGTCTGCCTTCATATCCTTGCCGTTCTTCGTCGCCTTGCCGGTCAGGACATTGTAGTCGCAGCTGTAGCCGGAATCGGGTTCGAGCGTATCGCGGGACACATAGGTATAGCCGGCAACGACGAAGCCGTTGTTGCGATAGGCGAGTGTCAACGTCTGCTCCCAACGATCGCGTCCGACGCTGTCATTTTGCGACGTAACGGTGATGGATCCGTTCGGCAGCGCCGCGATCGACGGTTCCTGGCCGACCATGCCGTCAGGCCCCACGCTGCCCCATATCTTGTTCGGCGCACTGACTGCCAGCTTCAGCAGCGAATGTTCGCCACCGCGCAGGTAGATGTAGATGCCGATCGGATTATCAGCCTGGTCGTCGGGAGCCGATGCGACCAGCAGGGCGAGATCCGGCTTGCCGTCCTTGTTCCAGTCGCCGATCGCCGCGTCGATGATACGGTCGGGCGCAATGGCGTCCTCGGCATGAGCCGCGGTCGCGACCAAAAGCAGGGCGAAGGCGGCATAAGTCAATGATTTCATGGTGATCTCCCCTTTGCTCCTGCATAGCCTCGGGCTGTTCGAGCGTCCATCGGCAAGACGAAAAATCGGACGATGAAATTTATTGATGCATCTATTGACTCTCGAACAAAAATAGAACAAAAAAGAAACATAACGAGTAAGGAGCGCGTAAATGACCGATATCATTCGAGACGTTGCAGCATTCACCTCCATCGTGATGTTCGTCGCCAGCTTTTCCCTCATCATGATGGCGATGTGAATTTTATTCCCATGCGAGCGCGTTGCCCCCGGGGTTGATGGGAGCAACTCATGGACTTTGTCGTCCGCAATGCCGAGAATGGTGGTGATTCATTCAGGCATGCGGAAGGGTATGAGATGGCGGATAAGGGTGGCAGCGGTGCAGCGATTGCGCCGGTTGGCGAGGCGCCGGAATTCGTGCATCTCCGGGTTCATTCCGCCTATTCCCTGCTTGAGGGCGCGCTGCCGCTCAAGAAGATACTAGCCAAGGCCACCGGCGACAGTCAGCCGGCTATTGCCATCACCGATACCAACAACCTCTTCGTCGCCCTGGAGTTCTCCCAGAAGGCGATGGAGGAGGGGCTGCAGCCGATCATCGGTTGCCAGGTGTCGATCGACATGGAGGATGGCGGCGAGGGCGAAAAGCGCGGGCCGCAACAGGCCCTTGCCAAGCTGCCGTCCATTGTCCTGCTCGCCGCCACGGAGCGGGGCTATGAGCGTCTTGTCGATCTGGTCAGCCGCGCCTACCTCGGCGGCGAAGGCAATCATGCCGTTCACATCACCGCCTCGTGGCTGGAGGAGATCGGCACCGAGGGCATGATCGCGCTTACCGGTTCGCTCGGCGGGCCGGTCGATATAGCGCTGAAAGAGGGGCATGCGCCACAGGCGCTGTCCCGGCTGCTGACGCTGAAGCGGCTGTTCGGCGACAGGCTCTATGTCGAGCTGCAGCGCCACGGCACCTATGATCGCCGTCACGAACAGAAGATGCTCGCACTCGCTTATGAGCATGCGCTTCCGCTGGTTGCCACCAACGAGGCTTTTTTCCCCACCCGCGACGACTATGATGCCCACGACGCCCTGATGGCGGTCGCCCACAATGCCATCGTCTCGGACGATACGCGTTTCCGCCTGACGCCGGACCATTATCTCAAGAGCCGGGCCGAGATGGCGCAGCTGTTCTCCAACCTGCCCGAGGCGCTGGAGAATACCGTTGAGATCGCCCGCCGCTGCTCGTTCGTCCTGAAAACGCGCGCGCCGATCCTCCCGCGCTTCACCGGCGCCGCCGCCGATGAGGAGGGGGCCGATCGCGCCGAATCCGCGGAGTTGCGCGCCCAGGCGGTCGAAGGGCTCGATCAGCGTCTCGCTTCGCTCGGCATGGCGCCGGGCTATGTGGAAAAGGACTATCGGGAGCGGTTGGAATTCGAGCTCAGCGTTATCGAGGGTATGAAATTCCCCGGCTACTTCCTGATCGTTGCTGATTTCATCAAATGGGCCAAGCGGCATGATATTCCGGTCGGTCCGGGCCGTGGTTCGGGCGCGGGCTCGCTGGTTGCTTACGCGCTGACGATCACCGACGTCGATCCGCTGCGCTTCTCGCTGCTGTTCGAGCGCTTCCTCAATCCATCACGCGTGTCGATGCCGGACTTCGATATCGACTTCTGCCAGGATCGGCGCGAAGAAGTGATCCGCTACGTGCAGGCCAAGTATGGCCGCGAGCAGGTGGCGCAGATCATCACCTTCGGTTCGCTGCAGGCGCGCGCCGCCCTTCGCGACGTCGGCCGCGTGCTGGAGATGCCCTACGGCCAAGTCGACAAAATCTGCAAGCTGGTGCCGAACAATCCCGCCAATCCGACACCGCTCAGCAAGGCGATCGAGGAAGAGCCGCGCCTGCAGGAGGAGGCGGACAAGGAACCGGTCGTCGCCCGCCTGCTCGATATCGCCCAGAAGATCGAAGGCCTCTACCGCCATGCCTCGACGCATGCCGCCGGCATCGTCATCGGCGACCGGCCGCTCTCCAAGCTGGTGCCGATGTATCGCGATCCGCGCTCGGACATGCCGGTCACCCAGTTCAACATGAAGTGGGTCGAGCAGGCCGGCCTGGTGAAGTTCGACTTCCTCGGCCTGAAGACGCTGACGGTCCTGAAGACAGCAGTCGATTTCGTCGCCAAACGCGGTATCTCGATCGATCTCGCCAGCATCCCGCTGGAGGACAAGCCGACTTATGACATGCTCTCGCGCGGCGAGACGGTCGGCGTGTTCCAGGTGGAAAGTGCGGGCATGCGCAAGGCCCTCATCGGCATGCGGCCAGACTGTATCGAGGACATCATCGCTCTCGTGGCGCTCTATCGCCCCGGTCCGATGGAAAACATCCCGGTCTACAATGCCCGCAAGCACGGCGAGGAAGAGATCGAATCGATTCATCCGAAGATCGATTACCTCTTGAAGGAGACGCAGGGCGTCATCGTCTACCAGGAGCAGGTGATGCAGGTCGCCCAGGTGCTCTCGGGCTACTCGCTCGGCGAAGCCGACCTTCTGCGCCGCGCCATGGGCAAGAAGATCAAGGCGGAGATGGACCAGCAGCGCGAGCGCTTCGTCGATGGTGCCATCAAGAACGAGGTGTCCAAGGGACAGGCCGACGTCATCTTCGAACTGCTGGCCAAGTTCGCCAATTACGGCTTCAACAAGTCGCATGCCGCCGCCTATGCCATCGTCTCCTACCAGACGGCCTACATGAAGGCGCATTATCCGGTGGAGTTCCTGGCGGCGTCGATGACGCTCGACATGGCCAACACGGAAAAGGTCAACGACTTCCGCCAGGATGCCAAACGCCTGGGCATTGAGGTCATCGCGCCCTCGGTCCAGACGTCGTTCCGCCATTTCGAAACGGGCGAAAACCGCATCTATTATGCGCTGGCCGCTATCAAGGGTGTCGGCGAATCCGCCGTGGAGCACATTGTCGAGGTGCGCGGCGATCAGCCTTTCGCCGGCATCGAGGATTTCTGCCTGCGCATCGATCCGAAGCAGATCAACCGTCGTGTTCTCGAAAGCCTGATTTCCGCCGGCGCCTTCGATTGCTTCGACATCGACCGGTCGCAGCTGATCGGCGGGCTGGACCGGATCATGGGCTATGCGCAAGTGGCACAGGAAAACAAGCGCAGCGGTCAGCACGACATGTTCGGAAGTGCCGCGTCGGGACCAGAGAAAATCGCATTCCCGCCCTATACGCCGTGGCTTGCCTCGGAGCGCTTGCTGCGCGAATTCCAGGTGCTTGGCTTCTATCTGACCGCCCATCCGCTCGATACCTACAAGAGCGTGCTCGACAAGATGCGCGTGCAGAACTTCGCCGATTTTTCGGCTGCGGTGAAGCAGGGGGCGAGTAACGGTCGCCTCGCCGGTACGGTGATCTCGAAGCAGGAACGCAAGACGCGCACCGGCAACAAGATGGGCATCTTCGTCTTCTCGGATGCGTCAGGCCAGTTCGAAGCCGTGCTCTTCTCGGAGACGCTCAATCAATATCGCGACGTGCTCGAAGTCGGAAAATCCTTCGTCATCACGGCTCAGGCGGACGAGCGCCCGGAAGGCATCAGCCTGCGTCTGCAGACGGCGCAGTCGCTGGAAGAGAAGTCGCTGCAGATGCAGAAGGCGCTGCGCGTCTACATCCGTGATTCCGGGCCGCTGAAAGCGGTTGCCGCCCATCTCAATGCCAAGGGCGACGGCCTCGTCTCCTTCATCGTCATCAAGGAAGAAGGCATGCGCGAGGTCGAGGTGGCGCTGCCGGAGAAATACCGCATCACGCCGGAAATCGCCGCCGCATTGCGCACGGCTCCCGGCGTCATCGATGTCGAACTCGTCTAGCCTTTTTTGCCGAGCGCGCCGCCATTGGTGATGGTGATGAAATCGGTCTCGTTGCCGGTCTCCGGGCCGACGCCGGTATCGGAAATCGTCAGCGACGAACCCGGCGTCAGCAGGTCCTCGATGCGGTGGCGCACCTCGTCGGGAATGCTGATCCGGCCAAGTGCCTGTCCGGCGGCATCGAGCGATTGCGCTTGCGCCTCGCTGGTGATGCCGAGCCGCTTCTTCGCCTCCCTGGTAAGATCGTCGTCAAGGGTCATGCCAAACCAGTCGGCCTTGCCGCTGATGCGGTCGATCGTATTGGCGGTGAAGAAATGTACGCCGAGCGCCTCTTGCGGCTCGGCGATGATGGCGGGCGCCTCAAAGAGCGGCTTGAAGCTCTGGCGAATCATGATCGCGCCGTTCGGCGGCTCGCCCTTGCCGGCTGCGGCATAGACAGCCTTCAGGAGCGCCGGACTGACAAGTCCGCCCGTCGTCTTGATGTCATGCGCCTTCCTGAAGTCTTCGATCGCCTGCACGGTCGCCGGCCCGAGCATGCCGTCCGGCGTGCCGGCCATAAAGCCCATGCCGTTCAACAGGCCCTGAAGGTCGCGAACATTCTCGCGCAATCCGCGCCGAGTGATCAGAATGCTGAGCGGCGACTGATCGACGGGCGGAGCGAGACTCGCTTGCGCCTGCGGGATCTGGATCGAGGTGACGTCGTTCGTGGCAACCTGCAGCGGCTGCGCCTGCGGCAGGAAGCTTGCCGTCATGGGACGCAATTCGATGCCTGAGAACAGAGCCGGAGGCGGAGCGGCTTGCGGCTGGAACAGCATGGTGCTTTCGAAAGGCTGCGGCACCAGCGGCCGGTCGGCGATGACGACATGCACGCCGCGCTCGGTCATCTGGTAGAGCATCTTGGCAAAGGCCTTGGGCATGCGCACGCAGCCATGGGAGGCTGGATAGTTCGGAACGGAGTTGGATTCGTGCAGCGCAATGCCGGACCAGGTCAGCCTCTGCATGTAGGGCATGGGCGCGGCCGAATAGAGATTGGACTCGTGATAGACCTTTTTCTCAAGGATGGAGAATATGCCGCTCGGTGTCGTATGGCCGCGTTTGCCGGTCGAGACCTTAGACGTCGCCACCACCTGGTCGCCGTCATAGACGGCAAGCGATTGCCTGTCCTTCGACACGACGATCTGCAGGGTGCGCGCATCCGATGCGGCAAAGGAAGGATGGGAAAGGGCGGTGGCTGAGAGCAGCCCGAGCCCAAGCAACAAAAACGGCTTCATAGACACACAAACCAAAAACGCAATACTCGTATCGGCTAAGGTTAGACTTCGAAGTTTAAGGAAGACTTGCTGAGAGGACGCGCTTTATCGGGTTGCCGAAAACCGGATGCTTCTTTGTTGTGCCGATCATCTGCCGCAGCGCTAAAACGGGGCAGCCCGCCCCGTTCAGTGACAATCCGTTGGCAAGGGATAGAGGCGTCAACGCACGCTGGATGCCACCCAGCTATGCCACTCTTCCTCGTTGCCGTGGAAGGCGTTGAGGTCGATCCTGCCGTCGACGCCATGCGAAACGCCGGAGCCGGAATATTGCCAGAACAGCCACTTCCGGCCGGGATAGACCTTGGAGGGATGGGCGGCCACGGAGCGCAGCCAGAAGGGATAATCGAGCAATTCGCCGCGCAGGTTGTCGCGATAGAAATCCGGAGCCGTATAGACGATCGGGCGTTGGCCGTAATATCTCTCCAGCTTGTCCATGAAGACCTGCATCTTCGCCAGCACCTGCTCGCGCGTCGGCCGACGCTTGCAGCTCGACTCGCCGTTCCACTCCACGTCGATCACCGGCGGCAGGGCTCCTGCCTCCTTCGGAACGTTGCGGATGAACCAATCGGCCTGCTCGCCGGCAGTCCGGCACCAATAGAAGAAGTGGTAGGCGCCGTGCTTGAGCCCGGCTTCACGGGCGGCACGCCAGTTGGCCTTGAACATGGGGTCGAGGTGGTCGCCGCCATCGGTCGCCTTGATGTAGACGAAGTTGGCGCCCTGCGTGCGCAGCGTATCCCAGTCGATGTCGCCCTGCCAGCGCGAGACGTCGACGCCATGCACGGCCAGTTTCCTGGGTGAGGTGGTGCCGAAGTTGATCGGCTTGGCATCGCGGAAGCGGTGAGAATAGATCTGCATCGGCTCTTGCCGCATCGCGCGGGGCATCGGGTTCGACGGCGAGAGCATGGCGAGCGGCCGTTGCAGCGGCACTGGAACGTCATCGTCACCCTGGTCCGACGGCATGAATGCGTCTGGCCGGACCTCGGCTGGCAGCGACGTCGCCAGAGCTTGCTGCCGTTCGACGCGCGAGACGGTTTCGCCGATTTCGACCGTCGGCACCGCAGCGCCATTCTTTGTTATGGAACTGGTCGTTTCCTTGGAAGGCGCGCTTGCTTGCGCGGCTTCGCGCTCGCCTCTGGCGGCGCAGCCCGATATCGTCAGGCAAGCAAGGAGGATGGTCGATACAGCGGATAGACGCATAGGAACCCGTACGCAAAACACAATCGACGGCGGATCCGCGCCGTTCGGAAGTCACAGAGACGAAGTGCTAATAGAAATTTACCAAAAAAGATTGAATCAGATCTTTCTAACGCGAAGATTCGCGCGGGAAGCGCGGTCATCCGCTGGCGCGCAAGAGTGTCACTACATGGTGACTATATCGTAAGGCTTTGTTATCTCTCGCGTTTGCCGCCGAAAGTGTAACCGGTCTCGACCGTCTTGTTACCGAATTTTTCTCTGAGCTTGTCCATAGCAGCTTCGGCAGCGGCCCGGCGTGTTGCCTGTGCATCGATCAGATCGGGTGGATCGGCGCGGGCCGCATCGCAAAGATCGGTGACGCCGATGCCGATGAGGCGGAACTTCGTGCCGTCGGTCTCGGCTTCAAGCAGGCGCAAGCCGGTGCGGAAAATTCGATCGGCAAGCTGCGTCGGATCCTCCAGGCGGCGATTGCGGGTTCGGCTCTTGAAGTCTGATGTTTTCAGCTTCAGCACGACGGTGTGGCCGGCAATGTCGCTGCGCTTCAGCCGGCGCGAGACCTTCTCCGAGAGGTCGCGCAGGATCGGCACCAGATCGTCATGGCGGGAGATATCCTCGAAGAAGGTCGTTTCCGACGATACGCTCTTTGCCGCTTCGTTCGGATGCACCGTGCGGTCGTCGATGCCGCGCGACAGGCGGGAAAGCCGCTGGCCGATGACACCATAGCGGCGCATGAGGTCACCTTCCTCCATGGTTTGCAGCTGGCCTATGGTGCGGATGCCGTCGCTTTCCAGCGTTGCGGCAAAGGCCTTGCCGACGCCCCAGATTGTTGTCACCGGGCGCGGCTCCAGAAACGCAACAGCTTCTTCTTGGCCGATGACGGAAAAGCCGCGCGGCTTCTGCAGGTCGGAGGCGACCTTGGCGAGGAATTTGCAATAGGAGAGGCCGACCGAGATGGTGATGCCGATTTCCTGCTCCACGCGTCGGGCGAATTTTGCCAGGATGCGGGCCGGCGGATCATGGTGAAGCCGTTGCGTGCCGTCGAGCTCCAGAAAGGCCTCGTCGATCGAAAGCGGCTGCACCAACGGCGTCAGTTCCTGCATCAACGTGCGAACCTCGCGGCCGACGCGAACATATTTTTCCATGTTGGGGCGGATGACGACAGCCTGAGGACACGCTTCCAAGGCTTTGAACATCGGCATGGCAGACCGCACCCCGTGAATGCGGGCGATGTAGCAGGCAGTGGAGACGACGCCGCGCTTGCCGCCGCCGATAATGACCGGCTTGTCGGCCAATTCCGGATTATCCCGCTTCTCGATCGAGGCATAGAAGGCGTCGCAATCGATGTGCGCCAGGGTCAACGCATAGAGTTCGCGGTGATAGACGAGGCGAGGACTGCCGCAGGCCCGGCAGCGCGTCCGCACGGCCGATTGCTCGCTCAAGCAATCGCGACAGAAACCGGAAATCTTATCGGGCGCAGGGGTCATCGAGCGAGAACAAAAATTGAACATCGCCACCTTATGTTCTAAGCTCGCGAGTCTCAAGCCGGAAAACAGCGAAGGGGGAAGGGGTGCAGGATTTAAGTGTGCGACCATTGACGCCGGATCGCTGGGGCGATTTCGAGACACTCTTCGGGCCGAGCGGCGCCTGCTATGGCTGCTGGTGCACCCATTTTCGCATTCCAACATCGCAGCGCAAGACGATGGACGGGGCGGCAAAGAAGCGGTTCATTGAAGAGCGCGTTGCGGCCGGACCGCCGCCGGGTCTTCTCGGCTATATCGACGAGCGCCCGGTTGCCTGGGTGCAGGTCGGTCCGCGCTCGGAGCTGCCGCAATGGAACTCTGCGAAAACAGTGTCGCGGCCGCTCGATCCGGCCGACGCCGAGGATGGCTCGGTCTGGGCCGTGAGCTGCTTCTTCATGAATTCGCGCGATCGCGGCAAAGGGCACAGCCATCGCATGCTGTCGGAAGCGGTGAATTTCGCCAAGGCTTCCGGCGCGCGCCTGCTCGAGGGCTGTCCGATCGAACGCACCAAGCAATCGAAGTCCGTCGGTCTTTATGTCGGCTCGCAGCGCATATTTGAGACGGCCGGATTTTCCGAGGTCGCCAAGCGCAAGGATGGGCGACCGCTGATGCGCCTTGTTCTCTGATGGTGGGGCCGGCGGTCTCAGCGAGCGATATGCGCCTGGATCAGCGGTGCTGCCTGGCTCCATTCGTTCGCCGCGGCGATGCCCGCTGCCACGGCCGGCGCCATGCGATGGACGATGGAATCCGGCTTCAGGTTGATCAGGAGGCAATCCGGGACATGCTCGCCGACCGAATGCAGATTGTGCGCCATGTCGTCGACGAAGGCGACCGGCAGTGTGCGCCTTCCATGCAGCGACTGCACGATCGGCCCTTTCGGCTGCAGCGATGCAAGCAGCGGATAGGCAAGGCCGAGCCTGTCGAGAAGGCGGCGTCGCTGGGTCGAGAATTGCGGCGGCATGGCCGTGAGAAAAACGATGTCGGCGTCCTTCGAAAAACCGCCGAGGGTATCGATGACGCGATCAAGCGGCGTCTGCCATTGCTCCTGGGCCTCGAAGAACGCTTCGATCAGCCGATGGACGTCCTTTTCTTCCAGCACCGTTCCATCGGCTTTGGAGATGATGTTGCCCGTCAGCCTGAAGGACCGCGGCAGGAATTCATGCCCTTCGGCATTGATGAAGAGCAAGAAAGGCGCAAAGAAATGCAGTACGACATCATCGACATCGCAGACGATCAACGGCCGATCCTGGAGGCGGATATGCGATGTGTCGAATTCGAGCGGGGCATCCATGGTCAGTATTCTCCGGAGGCAAGGCCGGGCGGCGAGAAATGCGCCGACGCAGCCGCGACGGCCTCCGGCGGTATGCCGCTGGCCTCGCAGAAAGCCAGCAATGTCGGCTCATGGTTCATCAGAAAGTCGAGCATGCCCGCAAGAAAGGCCGGCTCGTTGATGGCGTTGCGCACCTGTGCCGGCTCGACGCCGGTGAGCGCCAGGAAGCGGCTGAACATATCCGGTTCGTTGGCCAGCCAGCCGAGCACGGCGATCGCTGTCTCCTGCGGCGCCGCCGCATTCTTCTTCGGGTTCTTGAAGTTACTTTGCATTTCGACGGACGAATTACCTATTTTTCAACCAAATCCCGGTAGTATCCGATTCAAGTATTTCTGGAATCGATTTCTCACGACCCTATATTTTGAGAGAATAGATGCAATACCGGATGCAGGGACAGCTTTCCATGCCTAAGCAAGTGATGATTGTAGAAGACAATGAGCTGAATATGAAGCTCTTTCGCGATCTGATCGAGGCGTCCGGCTACACCACGATCCAGACCCGAAACGGCATGGAAGCGCTTGATCTTGCTCGCAAACATCGCCCGGACCTGATCCTTATGGATATCCAGCTTCCGGAAGTTTCCGGGCTAGAAGTGACCAAATGGCTCAAGGAGGACGATGATCTGCACGTCATTCCGGTGATCGCGGTCACGGCCTTTGCCATGAAGGGCGACGAAGAGCGCATTCGCCAGGGCGGATGCGAGGCCTATGTCTCGAAGCCGATTTCCGTCCCGAAATTTATTGAAACCATCAAGACTTATTTGGGCGACGCCTGAGCGTGGGGAAAAGCTGATGACCGCGCGCATCCTGGTGGTTGACGATATTCCAGCGAATGTGAAGCTTCTCGAGGCGCGACTGCTGGCCGAGTATTTCGAGGTGCTGACGGCGGAGGATGGATCGAAAGCACTTGCCATCTGCGGGGGCGCCCAGGTCGATCTCATCCTTCTCGATATCATGATGCCGGGCATGGACGGGTTCGAAGTGTGCGAGCGCCTGAAGTCCGATCCGCGCACCGCGCATATCCCCGTGATCATGGTCACGGCGCTGGATCAGCCCGCCGATCGCGTGCGCGGCCTGAAAGCCGGAGCCGACGATTTCCTGACCAAGCCGGTCAACGACCTGCAGCTCATTTCGCGCGTCAAGAGCCTGCTTCGTTTGAAGACGCTCAGCGACGAGCTGCGTATGCGCAATGAGACCGCCCGTAATTTCGGTATCGACGACCTGCTGCGGGTCGGTGATGGCCGCGCTGACGAAACCGGCAATGTGCTTCTGGTCGACGGCCGCGCCAATTCGCAGGAGCGGATCATCCGCACGCTCAAGCCGATCGCCCAGGTCATGGCGATGTCCGATCCGCAGGCCGCCTTGTTCGAGGCAGCCGAACGGCCGTTCGAGCTCGTCATCGTGAATTCGAATTTTGACGACTATGACCCGCTGCGGCTTTGCTCGCAGCTCCGCTCGCTGGAGCGTACGCGCTTCCTGCCTGTCTTGCTGGTGACGGAGCAGGGCGCAGACGAGATGATCGTCCGTGCGCTCGATCTCGGTGTCAACGATTACATCGTCCGGCCGATCGATCCGAACGAGTTGGTCGCCCGCTGCCTGACGCAGATACGGCGCAAGCGCTATAACGACCGTCTGCGGGCCAGCGTGCAGCAGACCATTGAACTTGCCGTCACCGACGCGCTGACCGGGCTGAACAACAGGCGCTATCTCGACAATCACCTGAAGATCCTTTTCAACCGTTCGCTGGCGCGGGGGCGACCGCTCTCGGTTCTGATCGCCGATATCGATCGATTCAAACAGGTCAACGATACCTACGGCCATGATGCCGGTGACGAAGTGCTCAAGGAATTCGCCACCCGTATGCGGTCGACCGTACGCGGCGCCGATCTGGCTTGCCGCTACGGCGGAGAGGAATTCGTCGTCGTCATGCCTGATACGTCTGCTGAAGTGGCGTCCGCCGTCGCGGAACGCTTGCGCGCATCGGTAGAAAATATGCCCGTGAAGCTACGGGAATCCGGCGTTGCTCTTAACATTACGGCCTCCTTCGGGATCTCGTGCCGTTTGGAAACGGTCGAAACGCCGGAGCAGCTGATGAAACAGGCCGATCTTGCGCTTTATGAAGCTAAAAGGGCGGGGCGCAATCGGGTTGTAGCTTCAGCGGCCTGATCGAGAACAAATCACTCTAGATGAGATCCTTCCCTCAATATTGAGGGGCATTCCCAAGTTTTGAACAATGATTAAGATTTTTTAATCTTTGCACCCTTGCGGTATGTCCTCCGGATTATGGCATAGGATAAATTTGGTATTTTTATTTTTTATTTGAGGAAATACTTGAATTAATGGAATATTTGGGGATATTTATAGCTGATTCTCTGTACTGATATGTAAAGTATGCGGCGTTATTAGGAGAAAATAGCGGAAGAACTGCGCGTTAATTGATAATAATTAACGTGTTCAAATGTTCTTAAATATCTGTATTCGGAATTTGTTGCATATGCGAAAGTTATCTCTTTCCTCTTCAGATATCTTCGCTTTTGAATTGTGAATCTTGCAGAAGATTCCTTCCGGCGAAGTTGGGAATTTTAACCATCCGACCAGAGAGCAATTTTTTATCATTAAGAATTTGTTGATTTTCTTTCGATTTCGCGCGAATTTAGTCTCGTACACAGACAGCCCGTATGGGTTCGAGATACCCCATGATGCTCAGGTCCGCCGCATCTCCTGGGTCGTGGGGTCGGTCGGCTGGCGTGCAATATAAACGGTTCCTCGTGCCGTTTTGCAGGCTAGCCGGCCCCCAACTTAAGACGCCGCTCTTCGGTTTTTCGAAGGCGGCGTTTTTTCTTTCTCGACGAATACAAGGGATCTATATTTTAGCTCTTCTTGCCTTATGAAGCACAGTCAAGCTCTGCGTCGGGAAAACGTTATTAAAAACAAAAAAGGCGCTAACCTCTCGGTTGCGCCTTTTGTAACCAGAAGTTTAGGAAACTCACTTGATCTTCGTTTCCTTGAACTCGACATGCTTCTTAGCAACCGGGTCGTACTTCGTCTTCGTCATCTTGTCCGTCATCGTACGGCTGTTCTTCGTCGTGACGTAGAAGAAACCTGTGTCGGCCGTCGACAGCAGCTTGATCTTGATAGTGGTAGCCTTGGCCATAGTCGTCCTGCCTTTAATAAAAATGAACGCCGTGGACGGCCAGTGCGGAGGTCCACGGCGAATTCTGGCGCGAAAATACAAATCGCGCCCGAAAAGTCAACCTCTGTTGCCCATGAAAAGCAATCGTATCCCCGAAAGCAGGACATAAAGGCCGAAGAAAAAGGCAACAGCCCAGGCAAAGCCGCTGGGGTTGACCAAATCCATGGCCGTGCCGATCGTCGGCGGCCCGAGAACCATGCCGATGGCATAACAGAAAACGAAGGCCGCATTGGCGGCCACGAGATCCGCTCCGGTCAGGCGCGTGCCAAGATGGCTGAGGCCTACCGTGTACATGCCGGAAACACAGCCGCCCCAGAAGAGCAGAATGACCGCGAGAATAATCCAGTTCGAGGACAGAGACGGCAGCAGGAGCGCGCCCACCAAGCCGATGGTGGCCATGATCGAGAGCAATGGCCGCTTGTCGCGCATGCGGTCGGCAAGCAGCCCCAAGGGGATCTGGAAGACGAAATTACCGACGCCCATGACGGTCAGGAGCAACGCGGCCTGTGATTCGTTGAAGCCGAGGCGCGTGGCATAGCTGGTAAACAACGAGCCGCCGCCGACGGTGACGGCGCCGAACACGAACACTGCCGCGGTGGCCGTCGGGACCAGGAAGATGTAGCGGACGAAATGCAGCTCAGGCTTTTCGTCGACGACCGGGCTTTCGTTGCGCGCAATGAAGATCGGGATGGCGGCTGCCAGGATGATGCAGGCGCCGATGGCGAAGGGCATGAGCCCTTCGCTGCCGACAAGCGAGAAGAGCAGGGGGCCGGCTGCAAAGCCGAGGGAGAAGACCGTGGAATAGAGGCCGAGCACGAAACCGCGCTTGGAAGGCGGCGAAGCCGCATTGATCCAGAATTCCGACAGGATGAACAGAGTCGTCGTCGACCCGTGGAACAGGATACGCAGCGGAAACCACAGCAGCAGGTTTTCCGCGTAGTAGAAGCCCAGCGAGCTCAGCGCGGAGAGCATGACCGCCCAGATCATCGTCTGCACGACGCCGAAGCGATGCGCGAGTTTTGTCGTGATGACCGCGGCGAGCATCGACGCCACTCCCATCATCGCGGTGTTGACCCCGATCAGGCTTGAGGAGACGCCGCGCTTTTCCAGAATGATGCTGAGAAGCGGCAGGCCCAACCCAATGGCAATGCCTACGGCGGACACGGACGCGATAGCTGCGACGAGCGAGGGCCAGTGAATTTCTTCGACATGGCCGGTCTTGCCGTTCGTCGGTTCAAGCATAAACGGATCCTTGGAGCGCGTGGCGGGCGAATCGATTGGCACGTGGGATATAGAAAGGCACGGCACGGCCAAATTCAGGTGACGGGTCGGCTTTCATGAGATCGGTCATATCCCCCGGAATGATCCTTTCGACGCCCGGCATGTTCAGACAAGAAACGCTGTCCATGTCAAGCCGTCGCCGGCAAACCAGCTCCGCTGAATCCCGAATATACGGCGAATCGATATTGGCCGTGACCAAAGGGCGTAGCGGCGCAAGGCGAGTTCTGCCTGCCGCGCGGGCGAGCGACCTGGGCTGGCATGTGGCTTTCACGACCGGCTGTTTCCCTGGTCCCAGTCGTCCGGACTGTCGTCATGGCCACCGAAGCCATGCATGCGGAGCGCCCATTGCAGGCCGATGACCCCGCCTTTGATGGGCTGTATGATCGCAAGCGCCGCGATCACCGTGATCGGTGCCCAGATGGCGAGATGGACCCACATCGGCAGATTGAAGGCCATGTCCGTCAGCATGTAGCCGCCGACGACGATATGGCCGAGAACCAGGATCACCAGATAGGGCGGCAGATCGTCGGCGCGTTGATGGAAAATCTCCTCGTCGCACACGGCGCAACGATCGACCGGCTTCAGGAAGGCACCGAAGAGTTTGCCGGTGCCGCAGCGTGGGCAGCGGTTCAGCATGCCACGGGAAATCGATCGCCCGAGCGGGCGCTCGCTTTCGTCTGCGCCACCATAGCGCATGGTGGGGTCGGATGGGCTGCCCGTCATGAATGCTCTTCCTTCCTGGCGGCGCCGTCCCTTACCGGCGGCCGCGCGGTGGTCTCGTGCCCGGCGCCTTGCGCGCCTGATTTTGATTGCGGCGGGTCGCCTTATGGAAAGAGCGTACCGCCGTCGGCATCGACCGTCCGTCGCTCAGCATTTCGAAGCGCAGCGCTCCGGCAAGCGGCACGGCCTCCACCAGCCGTACGGTCACCTCGTCGCCAAGGCGATAACCGAGCCCCGTCTTCTCGCCGGTCAGCGCCTGATGCGCTTCGTCATAGATGAAGTAATCGGTGCCGAGCGTAGATATAGGGATGAAACCGTCTGCGCCATACTCCGGCAGGGTGACAAAAAGTCCCGACTTGGTGACACCGCCGACGCGTGCGGCGAATTCCGCCCCGACGCGCCCGGCGAGATGATGCGCGATCAGCCGGTCGACCGTCTCGCGTTCCGCCGCCATGGCGCGGCGCTCGAATGTCGAGATTTCCGCTGCGATATCGTCGAGCACTGCTTCCTCATCCGACGTGATTCCACCTTCGCCGAGGCCAAGCGAGCCGACGAGCGCGCGATGTACGATCAGATCCGCATAACGGCGGATGGGAGACGTGAAGTGGGCGTATTTCATCAGGTTCAGGCCGAAATGCCCGATATTGTCAGGGCTGTAGATCGCCTGGCTCTGCGAGCGCAGCACCATCTCGTTGACCATGGTCTGATGCGGCGTATCCTGAGCTTTCGCCAGGATGCCGTTGAAGCTGTTGGCCCTGACATTGCCGCCCTTGGGCAGCGATATGCCGAGTGTCGCCAGGAATTCGCGCAGCACTTCCTGCTTGGCGAGCGTCGGGCCGTCGTGGATGCGGTAGATAAGTGCCTGTTTCCTCTTCTCCAGCGTCTCGGCCGCAGCCACGTTCGCCTGGATCATCATTTCTTCGATGAGCTTGTGCGCATCGAGACGCGGCGGCACGACGACGCGATCGACCGTGCCGTCAGGCTTCAGCAGGATCTTGCGCTCCGGCATGTCCAGTTCGAGCGGCTGGCGTCGCTCGCGGCCCTTCTTCAGGATTTCATAAGCGTGCCAGAGCGGCCTGAGGATCGGCTCCAGCATCGGCCCGGTCTTGTCGTCGGTCTGGCCGTCGATGGCCGCCTGCGCCTGCTGGTAGGAAAGCTTGGCGGCGCTCTTCATCATGATGCGATGAAAGGTGTGTCCGGCCTTGCGGCCTTCTCTGGAGAAGATCATCCGGACGGCGAGGGCGGGACGATCGACGCCTTCCTTGAGCGAGCAGAGATCGTTGGAGATGCGCTCGGGAAGCATCGGCACGACACGGTCAGGGAAATAGACCGAGTTGCCTCGCTTCAGCGCCTCGCGGTCGAGTGGGGAATTGGGGCGCACATACCAGGAGACGTCGGCAATGGCGACGGTGACGATAATGCCGTCGGGATTGTCGGGCGAGGGATCCATTTCAGCGTAGACGGCGTCATCATGGTCCTTGGCATCGGCCGGATCGATGGTGATCAGCGGCAGGCTGCGCCAATCCTCGCGATGCGACATGGTCGCGGGCTTGGCGGCATCGGCCTCCGCGATCACGGCGGCTGGGAATACGTGCGGAATGCCGTGGGCGTGAATGGCGATCATCGAGATCGCCTTTTCCGAAGCGACGGAGCCGACGACCGACAACACCTTGGCGCGCGGCAGGCCGAAACGGCCGAGGCGGGCCACTTCGACTTCGACCAGATCGCCGTCCTTGGCATCACCGGTGTATTCCGGATCGATCACCATTTCCTCGCCGCGCCGTTCGATCGGCATCAGCCGGCCGCCGCCGCCCGGCGTCTCGCGAAAGACGCCCATGGAGGCTCCCTTCCGCTTGTCGATGACCTTGATGATGCGCGCGGTATAGGCCGGACCGCCACGATCCACCGCCGGGAAGATCTTGGCAAGGATGCGGTCGCCCATGCCGGCGACGGGCGCCTTGCCCTTGCCGTTGCGGCCGGCGGGTGAGGAGGATTGCTTGATCATCACGGCCGGCGCCACGCCGTTTTCCTCAGCCCATTCAGCGGGGCGGCCGATCAATCCGCCATCCTTGTCGCGCGTGGTGATATCGAGAACGGCGATCGGCGGCAGCGCGCCCGGGCGGATGAGCGACTTGCGGCTCTTCTGCACCATGCCGTCTTCTTCGAGTTCGCGCAGCAGGTTCTTCAGCTCGACACGGCTCTCACCCTTCAATCCGAAGGCCTTGGCAAGTTCGCGCTTGGAGGCCTGCTGCGGATGCTCGGCGATGAAGCGCAGGATGACTTCGCGTGGCGGCAACGTGCCATGGATGATCGCCATCATCGGTTCGGCGTCGCCGCCTGCCTTATCGGCGCGGCCCGGCTTGCCGGAACGTCGTTCCGACGATGGAATCCTGCCGCGTGGTTTTCTGCTCACTCTGCACTCTTCTTTTTCACTGTCGTCTTGGCCGCAGGCTTCTTTGCAGCAGCTTTCGGCTTGGCGGTCGTTTTCGTCACTTTTGCGCCGGCGGCCGCAGTCTTTGCCTTGGCAGGCGCCTTCTTCGTCGTGCCGCCGCCCCTGCCGGCCTTTGCAACGATCAGAGCCAGGGCTTCCTCGACTGTGATCGCCTGCGGGTCCGTGCCTTTCGGCAGGGTGGCGTTAACTTTGCCCCAGTTGACATAGGGGCCGTATTTCCCGTCACGAACGGTAATCGAGCCGCCGCCGTCCGGATGCGCGCCGAGATCCTTCAATGCCGCCGGCGTGCCGCCGCGTGCTCCACCACCTGCCTTGCTCTGTTTTTCGGCAAGTACTGTGACGGCGCGGTTCAGGCCGACGGTGAAGACATCCTCGACGGTTTCGAGATTGGCATAGCTGCCGTCATGCAGCAGGAATGGCCCGTAGCGGCCGATGCCGGATGAGATCATCTTGCCGCTTTCCGGATGCTTGCCGATGTCGCGCGGCAGCGAGATCAACGCCATCGCCTTCTCGTAATCGATATCCTCGGGCTTCCAGCCCTTCGGTAGCGAGGCGCGCTTGGCATCCTTGCCATCGCCGCGCTGGATATAGGGTCCGAAGCGGCCGGACCGCAGCGTCAACTCTTCGCCGGTGACCGGATCCGTGCCGAGTGCCTTCGGCTCGTTCAGCCCGGTGGATTCGGCCTCCGCACCGCCTTCCGAGGAAAGCTGGCGCGTATAGTTGCATTCCGGATAGTTCGAGCAGCCGACGAAAGCACCGTACTTGCCGAGCTTCAGCGACAGGTTGCCCGTGCCGCAGACCTGGCAGATGCGCGGATCGCTGCCGTCTTCCCGTTTCGGGAAGACCAGCGGCGCCAGCGCCTCGTTCAGCGCGTCGAGCACATTGGTGACGCGCAGCTCCTTGGTGTCCTCGATCTGGGCGAAGAAATCGCGCCAGAAATCGCGTAACACGTCTTTCCAGTTCAATTCGCCAGCTGAGATGCGGTCGAGCTTCTCTTCGAGATCGGCGGTGAAATCATATTCGACGTATTTGGTGAAGAAGCTTTCGAGGAAAGCGGTCACCAGCCGGCCCTTGGCCTGCGGCACCAGCTTGCGCTTGTCGATCGTCACATAGTCGCGGTCGCGCAGCGTCGCCAGCGTCGCGGCATAGGTCGACGGACGACCGATGCCGAGTTCTTCCATCTTCTTGATCAGCGACGCTTCCGAATAGCGCGGCGGCGGTTCGGTGAAATGCTGTGTCGAATTGATCTTCTGCTTTGCGAGGTTTTCACGCGCATTGATCTCGGGCAGACGGCCATCTTCGTCGTCGGCATCGTCGCTCTGCTCGCCGTCTTCCTTCTGGTCGGTGTAGGCGGCAATGAAGCCGTCAAAGCGGATCACGGAGCCGACGGCGCGCAGGCCAGCCTTCTGGCCGGCATTGTCGGCCAGGATCTCGACGGTGGTGCGCTCGATCTCGGCGGAGGCCATCTGGCTGGCGATGCCGCGCTTCCAGATCAGGTCGTAGAGCCTCAGCTGGTCGGCATCGAGGAATTTGCGCACGCGATCCGGGACGCGATCGAAATCGGTGGGGCGGATTGCTTCGTGCGCTTCCTGGGCGTTCTTTGCCTTGGTCGAATAGAAGCGAGCCTTTTCCGGCAGGTAACGGTTGCCGAATTGATCGGCGATCGCAACGCGTGCCGCGTCGATCGCTTCCGGCGCCATCTGCACGCCATCCGTACGCATATAGGTAATGAGACCGACAGTCTCGCCGCCGATATCGACACCTTCATAGAGCTTCTGCGCGACCTGCATGGTGCGCGAGGCCGAGAAGCCGAGCTTGGAGGAGGCGGCCTGCTGCAAGGTGGAGGTGGTGAAAGGCGGGCTCGGATTGCGCTTGACCGGCTTTGCCTCGACGCTGTCGACGACATAGGCGGCGCCCTCCAGCAGCGCCTTCAGCTTGCCGGCATCTTCGCCGTTGCCGATCGAACGCGGCTGCAGGCGCTTGCCATCAGCAGTCACCAGACGGGCTTCGAATTCGTCGCCGCGCGGCGTCTTCAGGATGGCCGAAAGGTTCCAGTATTCTTCCGAAATGAAGCGCTCTATCTCGGATTCACGGTCGCAGACGAGACGAAGCGCGACGGACTGCACGCGGCCGGCCGAGCGGGCGCCAGGCAGCTTGCGCCACAACACCGGCGACAGATTGAAGCCGACGAGATAATCGAGGGCGCGGCGGGCTAGGTAGGCGTCGACCAGCGGCACGTCGATATCGCGCGGGTCGGCCATCGCGTCGAGCACGGCCTTCTTGGTGATGGCATTAAAGACGACGCGCTTTACCGGCTTGCCGTTGATGACGCGCTTCTTGTTGAGCAGGTCGAGCACATGCCAGGAAATCGCTTCGCCTTCGCGATCCGGGTCGGTCGCGAGAAACAGGCCGTCGGCTGATTTCACCGCGTCGGCGATGTCCTTCATGCGCTTTTGCGAAGCGCTATCGACTTCCCAGAGCATTTCGAAGTCCTGGTCCGGCAGCACCGAACCGTCTTTGGCGGGCAGGTCACGCACATGGCCGAAGGAGGCAAGAACCTTATATCCGGGTCCCAGATATTTGTTGATTGTCTTAGCCTTGGCAGGCGATTCTACCACTACAACGTTCATCATTAAGTCTCTGAATAGGAGGTCGTGCCGAAACAAGGCACGGGAGAAGCCGAGTTTTTTCGTCTTCCCGGCCCTTCGACATGGACAGGGAAATCGTCGCGGTCAAGAGGCGATGTCAATTTTTGCGCCTGGCGCGACGATGCGATGCTTAGAATTGGTATGCGCGTCACAGTTTTCAATCCAGCATGGAGAGCGACACGAGCCCGCCGGGATGGCGATGCAGCCGGCCGGCCATGTCCAGCTCGAGAAGGACGGAATGGATCGAGGATATCGGCAGGCCGGTATGCCTGACGATGTCGTCGATCTCGACCGGCGTCGGCCCGAGCGCATCGACGATGTGATCACGCTCCGCATCAGCGGGCGGTGTCGAGAGCGGCTTGCTCCGTTCGACAGGAGCTGCGGCGGGACGCGGGCGGAAGAGATCGGGCTCGGCCAGCGGCCGCAGCGCCTCAACGATATCGTGCGGCGTGGTCACGATCATCGCGCCGTCCTTCAGCAGACCGTTGGTGCCTTCGCAGCGCGGATCGAGCGGCGAGCCGGGAACGGCAAAGACCAGCCGGCCGAATTCGCCGGCAAGGCGCGCTGTGATGAGCGAGCCGGAGCGGGTTGCGGCCTCGATGACGACGACGCCGAGCGAGATGCCCGATATCAGCCGGTTGCGGCGCGGGAAGTCGCGAGCCCGTGGCTCCCATCCGAACGGCATCTCGCTGACGGCGAGCCCGTTGCCGTCCCATATGTCGTTGAGCAGGCCGATATTCTCCGGCGGGTAGGGCTGATCCAGCCCGCCGGCCATGGCGGCGATCGTGCCGGTCTCGAGGCTGGCGCGATGGGCTGCCGTATCGATGCCGCGGGCAAGGCCGGAGACGACGGCATATCCGGCCTCGCCACAGGTGCGGGCAATCATGGCCGTGAACTTGGCGCCACTGATCGAGGCATTGCGCGAGCCGACGATGCCGATTGCCGGACGGGTTGCCGTCGGCACATTGCCCTTGACCGCAAGAAGCGGCGGCGCGCCGTCGATCTCGCGGAGCGCCGGCGGATAGTCCGGCTCGCCGATACCGACGAAGCGTGCGCCGAACCGACGCGCGGCTTCCAGTTCCCGCAGCGCATCCCGCTCGTCGGCAATGCGGATCGCCCGCGTCGAGCCGCCGCGCTGGGAAAGCTCCGGCAGCATGGCAAGCGCAGCTTCTGCGGAGCCGTAGTGATTGATGAGATCGCGAAAGGTGGATGGTCCGACATTGTCGGAGCGGATGAGCCTGAGCCAGGCGATCCTTTGTTTTTCGGTCAGCGCAACCCCAGTTCGTCTTGCGCTGCCTGTATCCATTACCCCTTCGCTCCGAACCCCTTCGCTCCGATCTTGCCTTCCGTTCCGGCTGTCAGCCGGGCGATGTTGGCCCTGTGTTTGTACCAGGAGATGACGGTCATCAGCGCCATGGCGCCGGCGATCTTGTCGACGCCCAGTATCCACAATACAACCGGGATGACAAGGGTTGCAACCAGCGCGGAGAGCGAGGAGTAACGGGTGGTGAAGGCGATGGCCAGCCAGACGATGGCGAAAATCAAGGCCATCAGTGGCGCCAGTCCGAGCAGGATGCCCAGATAGGTCGCGACGCCCTTGCCGCCCTTGAAGCCGATCCAGACCGGGAAGATGTGGCCGATGAAGGCCGCGAAACCGGCGAGCACCGCCGCGTCATTGCCGAAGAAATGCGCGACGATCAACACGGCGACGGTGGCCTTGAAGGCGTCGAGCAGCAGGGTGGCGACCGCAAGCCCCTTGTTGCCGGTGCGCAGCACATTGGTCGCGCCGATATTGCCCGAGCCGATCTTGCGGACGTCGCCGAGACCGGCCATGCGCGTCAGCAAGAGGCCGAACGGAATGGAGCCGAGCAGGTAGCCGATGACGAGGGCTGCCAGCGCTGTCTGTGGGGTAAGCTGCCAAGTCCAGAAATCCGCCATCACGTCTTGTTCTCCGTAAACCCCAGGCCTGCTCTAGAGACTATGAACCAGCTTGCCGGCGACATAGGTTGCAACCGCCCGGCCGCTCATTCTCGCATCCTCGAAGGGTGTATTCTTCGAGCGCGACAGAAGCATTTCTTTGGCGACAAGCCAAGGCTCGTCAAGATCGATCAAGGCAATATCCGCCTTCGCGCCCGGCTTCAGCGTGCCGGCGTCGAGACCGAAGATCTGGGCCGGCCGCGTCGACAGGGCATCGATCAGCCGCATCAGGCTGACCTCACCGCTGTGATGGAGGCGAAGGGCGGCGGCAAGCAGCGTTTCCAGCCCCACTGCACCGTCCTCGGCCTCTCCGAACGGCAGGCGCTTCGTGTCCACGTCCTGCGGGTCGTGCGAGGATACGATGATGTCGATGGTGCCGTCCGCCAGCGCCTCGATCATGCCCGTGCGGTCGTCCTCGGAGCGCAGCGGCGGATAGAGCTTGAAGAAGGTGCGGTATTCGCCGATGTCGTTCTCGTTCAATGCGAGATTGTTGATCGAGATGCCGCAGGTGACCTTGGCGCCGCGCGAGCGGGCAACGCGGATGGCCTCAGCCGATTCAGGCACGGAAATCATGGCCGCGTGATAGTGGCTGCGCGTCAGTGCCGCGATGCGCAGGTCGCGCTCGAGCGGGATGAGTTCGGCTTCCTTCGGAATGCCTGACAGCCCGAGCCAGCTCGCCAGCAACCCTTCGTGCATGACGCCGTTGGCGCCGAGATACTTGTCGCGGGTCTCGCAGGAAATGACCGCACCGAATTCGCGCGCATAGGTCATCAGCCGCCGCAGGACCTGCGTGTCATAGACTGCGGAATGCGCATCGGTGAAGGCAACCGCGCCGGCTGCCCGCAGAAGACCGATTTCGGTCATTTCCTCACCTGCGAGGCCCTTGGTAAGGGCAGCCGCCGGATAGACATTGACGACGGCCGTGTCGCGCGCCGTCTTTCTGACGAATTCGACCAGAGCGATGTCGTCGATGACCGGATGGGTATCCGGCATCATGATAAAGGAAGTGACGCCGCCTGCCGCGGCCGCGCGGCTCGCCGAGGCGATCGTTTCGCGATGCTCGCCGCCAGGCTCGCCGACATGGACGCGGGCGTCGACCAGGCCGGGGACGGCGACGAGGCCGGTGCAATCCCGTACCGTCGCACCCTTGGGCGTCGCATGGCGTTTCGCATCCTTGCCGGCGGCGACGATGATGCCACCTTCGACTACGATCGCACCCACCTCGTCGAGATCACGGGAGGGATCGATGATGCGGACATTCTGCAGGACGATCGAGTTGTTCATGCGCCTGATACCTCGCTGCGAGGTCCTTGGTTCTGTGAGACGAGCAGCACTTCCATGACTGCCATGCGCACGGCGACACCCATTTCCACCTGCTCGGCGATGACGCTTTGCGGGCCGTCGGCCACCTCGGAGGCAATCTCGACGCCGCGGTTCATCGGACCCGGATGCATGACGAGCGCATCCTCCTTGGCAGCTTTGAGCGTCTCGGCGTCCAGCCCGTAAAAGTGATAGTATTCGCGCACCGACGGCACGAAGGCGCCCGACATGCGTTCGCGCTGCAGCCGCAGCATCATGACGACGTCGGCATCCTTCAGCCCTTCCTTCATCGAATGGAAGACCTCGACGCCCATGTCGGCGATGCCGGCCGGCAGCAGGGTCGCGGGTGCCACGACGCGGACGCGAGCGCCCATGGCGTTCAAGAGCAGGATGTTGGAACGGGCGACGCGCGAATGCAGCACGTCGCCGCAGATGGCGACGATGATGCGCGAGAGCTTGCCCTTTGCCCGGCGGATCGTCAGCGCATCGAGCAGCGCCTGTGTCGGATGCTCATGCTGGCCGTCGCCTGCATTGACGACGGAGCAGGAGACCTTCTGGGCCAGCAGCGCGGCAGCGCCCGCGCTCGAATGACGGATGACAAGCACATCCGGCCGCATGGCGTTCAGCGTCATTGCCGTGTCGATCAGCGTTTCGCCTTTTTTCACGGAGGAATTGCCGACCGACATGTTCATCACATCGGCGCCGAGCCGCTTGCCGGCCAGCTCGAAGGAAGACTGGGTGCGCGTCGAGGCTTCGAAGAAAAGGTTGATTTGTGTGAGCCCGCGAAGCGTCGACGTCTTCTTCTCGCGCTGGCGGCTTATCTTGACCGCCTCGTCGGCCTTGTCGAGAAGATAGGTGATATCCTGCTCGGTGAGGCCTTTGATGCCAATGAGGTGGCGGTGGGGAAAGAAGACCATGGACCTGCCCTCTGGATGTCGTCAGGGGGTCTATAGAGAGGGAGCGCCAAAGGGGCAAGCGCGCGCATGCGATGAGCCTGCTTGTTCCCCATGCAATTTCGCCCGAATCCCGTTACAGCAGCTATGCTGTTAGGAGACAAAACTTCCGGTTTCCTTTTGCAACCCTCTTGCTCTAAAAGCGAAATATGACCCAACCGACCCGGACTGACGACCCATTTGCTGAACTGAACCAGCCGAGCCTCTGGTCCGGCATCAATGCCTATCGTTCCGATCCGTTGATTGTCGATCTGACCTCCGGCCTGCCGCGTTCGACACGGGAAGACCTGGAGCAGCTTGGTCGCTTCGTCACATCGCACGAGGCGCAGGAGCTGGCGCGCATGGCGAACCAGGGCACCCCGCAACTGCGCACGCATGGTCCGCGCGGCGAGCGGCTTGATGTCGTCGAATTCCATCCGGCGTGGCACGCGCTGATGCGCCGGTCGATGTCGTCGGGCCTGCATTCCTCGATTTGGGATGCGCAGGCCGATCCCGAGGCAAAGGGCCAGTCGCACAAGGTGCGCGCCGCGCGCTTCTATCTGACGGCGCAGCTCGAATGCGGCCATCTCTGCCCGCTGACGATGACAAGCGCTTCCGTGGCAGCCTTGATGGCGTCGCCAGCCGTCCAGAAGGACTGGGCGCCGAAGATCCTGTCGCGCAAATACGATTCCTCCAACAAGCCCGCCATGCAGAAGAGTGCCGTCACAATCGGCATGGGCATGACGGAGAAGCAGGGCGGCACCGATGTGCGCGCCAACAGGACGACCGCCGACAAAGCGAGCGAGGGCATCTACCGGCTCTCCGGCCATAAATGGTTCATGTCGGCGCCGATGAGTGATGCCTTCATCATGCTGGCCCAGACCAAGGAGGGCCTTGGCTGCTTCCTCGTGCCGCGGCTGCTCGAGGATGGCTCGGCCAACGGCCTGCAGTTCCAGCGGCTGAAGGACAAGCTTGGCAATCGTTCGAACGCCTCCTCGGAGGTCGAGTTCAGCGACACCTTCGGCTTTCTTCTCGGGACCCCCGATGCCGGCATTCGTACCATACTCGATATGGTGACGCTGACGCGGCTCGATTGCGCACTGGCCTCGGCCGGCATCATGCGGGCTTCGCTTGCCGAAGCCGTGCATCATGCGCGCGGCCGCAGCGTCTTCGGCAAGATGCTGGTCAACCAGCCGATCATGACGCGTGTGCTCGCCGACATGGCGCTCGATGTTGCCGCCGCGACCGCGCTCGCCTTCCGCCTGGCCGAAGCCTTCGACAAGGCGAGCGGCAGCACTGAAGACGCCGCCTACGCCCGCATCATGACGCCGGTCGCCAAATACTGGTGCTGCAAGATCGCTCCGGCGCTGATTTATGAAGCGATGGAGTGCATCGGCGGCAGCGGTTACATCGAGGAGCGCCCGATCGCCCGCCATTACCGGGAAGCACCTGTTAACGCGATCTGGGAAGGGTCCGGCAACGTCATGGCGCTCGACGTTCTCAGAGTTTTGAACCGGGGCAAGGACCTGTTCGAAACCGTCTTCGCTGGCCTCGCTCGCGATCTCGGGCCGGCCGGCAAGAAGACCATCGATGTGCTGCGCGCGGCCATGGCGCTTTGCGAGCAGGACGAGGGGGCGGCTCGCCTCCTGGTCGAACAGATGGCGCTCGCCGCCGGTGCGGCCGAGCTCTATCGCCTCGGCGCCGGCAAGATCGCCGATGCCTTCATCGAAACCCGCCTTGCCGGCGGCTGGCGTGCCACCTACGGCATGCTCGATGCGCGCTTCGACGCCAGCTATATCGTCGACCTTCTCTATCCGCCGGCGACTTGAACTGCACTCGGTTGATTTATAGGGCGATTTGTAGACCGAGATGCTCGGACATCGGATCGAAATCCCGATCATCATGAAGAAGGGTATGGCCCTCTTCGATGCAGAACGTGCCAATGATGACATCTATAGTCTTGCGCACTGTAACTCCCTGTGCCCGCAGGAGGCGGTAGTTACGCGCAGCCTTGGTGGCAAGCGTATCGTTCAGCATCGGTCGAATGGTGAATTGGCGAAGATTTTGTTCGATCAAAGCCGCGTGTCGCTCGCTGCGGGCGCCTTGAAGGACCTCGAGAAGAATCAAGTCGCCGACCAGAATATCTGGAGGTCCCGCCGCGATCATGCTTCGCAAGTGATCGACGGCTTTGGTCCGCGTTTCACGCAGAAGCGAAATCCATACGGAGCTATCAACAACGATCACGGTTATCGATCTCTGCGCATTTCTTCCAGATCGCCTTCCCAACCAAGTCCGGCGAGGTCGTCGACGGCTTTTTTCTGGTGATGCCAGCGAACGACGCTCCGAAGGGCTTCCTCGACGGTTGCTTTTTTCGTTGACTGTCCTGTCGCAGCCATCGCTTCTGCGATTAATACGTCGTCGATTTCGATATTCGTTCGCATTTGTAATCTCATGTGTATAGCGATAAGAAATTATACACATGAGCCTGTGCGATGTAAAACACGAAAGCAGCGATTGAAGGTTTCCATGATCAACCTCCGTCCGGTCCAGTCCGATGATATCGACCAGCTCTATGCCATCTCGCTGCTGACCGGCGACGCCGGCAAGGATGCGACAGCACTTCACCGCGATGGCCGGCTGATCGGGCACATCTATTCCGTGCCCTATGCTGCACTCCACCCTGAAATGGTTTTCGTCGCCGAGGATGACGAAGGCGTCTTTGGTTATATCGCCGGCGTCTTCGATACGGTTGCTTTCGAGCAGCGCCTGGAGCGTGAGTGGTGGCCGAATCTGCGGCGCCAGTACGCCGATCCCGTCGGTGATCCGGCACTTTGGGATGCCGATCAGCGCCGGATATCGACAATCCATCATCCGAGACGGACGACGGCCATTCTCACCGACCCATTTCCCGCACATATTCATATGAACCTGCTGCCGAGGGCTCAGGGAAAGGGCACAGGTACCGCGTTGCTGGATCAGTGGATGGCAAATGCCCGTGCCAGCGGCATCAAAGGGGTTCATCTCGGCGCCAATTCCGGAAATCATGGCGGCATCCGTTTCTGGTCGTCGCGGGGCTTCGTGCCGGTGGAACTGCCACCGGGTCTCGCGTCGGAAACGACTGTATGGTTCGGCCAGCCTCTCTAAATCTGTGGATTTGCAGGCTTTGACGACATCGCTGATCCCAGCTTTGTTGTTCGCGCCAATTCGACTTGCTACTCACCGCTCGGTGACAGATTGGAGGTGAGTCGATGGCCGTTGCAAACGCAGCCGTTAAAATCCCGATGGAAGCGCCCGTATCGGAAAAGCGGGTGCGCAACCGCGCCGCAACCGAGCAGGCGATCCTCGATGCCGCCAAGCGGCTTCTGGCGGAGGAGGGGTTCCAGAATTTCGGCATCAACGCGGTAGCCCGCGGCGCCGGCTGCGACAAGCAGTTGATCTACCGCTATTACGGTGGCCTCGACGGGCTGGTGGAAGCGATCGGTACTGATCTCGGAAGCTGGGTGAAGGATCGCATTCCCGACGATACCGGCGGCATGTTTCTTCTGACCTACGGCGATCTGATGGAGCGGCTCGCCCTGTTGTTTCTCGATGCGTTGCGCGCCGATCCGCTGATGCGCCGCATCGTCGCCTGGGAAGTCTCCGAAAACAGCGAACAGGTCCGCAGGCTGTCCGAGGCCCGCTCCAAGGCACTCGCCGGCTGGATCGAGCGCATGCGCGGCTCGCTCACCCCGCCGAAGGGAATCGACGCGCAGGTGGTCAACGCCATAATCTTTGCCGCCATCCAGCATGTCGTGCTTTCGGCCACGGTCAGCGATCAATGCGCCGGCCTTGCCTTGAAAACCGCTAGGGATTGGGAGAAGGCGGCAACGGCGCTGAAGCGGATCGTGCGCGGCGTCTACGGCTGATGCCGGCGCTCATCCGGGAGATATCCACAAGCCCGCCGCGCCGTTAACCTTAACAATTGGTTTACATTGCGCCGCAACGGTTAACTCGGCAGTGTGAAAAGACCGATTGTTAACTATTAAGCGTGCAGCCATGGGGTCCAGACCCACAAAGTTAGTGTTTCTTGTCACGGCGATGATGTTCTTCGCCGTGCTGGCCCTAGATATAACGTTGCCTGCGATGGTGTTGAGCGCCATGGCGCTGTCGAACTGGCTCGTCCTTTCGGCTGGGACGACGCAATATCCGCGTCGAAGAGGTGCCGCATGAAGTGGTTGCTGATATTCTGGGCTGCGCCTGTCTCGTTCTTGGGGGCATGGTATTACCTGTCGTATTACGACATGAGCTTCGGCATCTTCATGCTGACGCGGCAGACCCATGATCTGGTGTTCGATATCTACGGCAAGATCCTCGGCATTCCGCCGGAAACCATCCCGCCGCTCGTCGCCCGCGCCATCGCCTTCGACAGTCTCCTGGTTTTCGCGATCTTCGGTTTTCGCCGGCGCGCCGCCATCATCGAATGGTGGAGGCACCGTCAGGAGTCGAGATCGGACAAGGTTGCTCTGCCGAGCGCCGACAGCCTGTCCAAGGCGCCTTGAAGAATAAAGCTCGCTGCGGCCGAATCGATGCGTTCGGCCCGCTTGGCACGCGAGACGTCCATTTCCAGAAGCGCCCGTTCCGCCGCAACCGTCGAAAGCCGCTCATCCCAGAAGACGAAGGGCAGGGCGGTCTTGTCAGCCATGCTGCGCACGAAGGCACGGGTGGCTTGTACGCGCGGCCCCGAAGAGCCGTCCATATTGACAGGCAGGCCGATAATAAAGGCCGCCACCTTTTCCTTCTCGGCGAAGGCGAGCAAAGTCTGCGCATCCTGGGTGAACTTCACCCGCTTGATCACCGGGCGGGGCGTGGCGAAGCGGCGACCGAGATCGGACATCGCAAGTCCGATCGTCTTGGTGCCGAGATCGAGGCCGGCGATCGCCTGCCCGGGCAGGAGCGTCGCGGCTAGGTCTTCGATGGTCAGCGTCGTCATCAAGGTCTCGCTCTCGTCAAAACAAATTGAAGTCCGAACCGCTTTTCTTTGCCGCGGTTTGAGATATCTCCTAGACACCAGCCTGTCATTTCAAATCAAGCATTAAGGACAAATCCAATGAAGATCATCTGGCTCGGCCATGCCGCTTTTCGCATCGAAACGGCAAAGGCCAAAATATTGATCGATCCTTTCCTGACGTATAATGGCTCTTTTGCCGCTGCCGGCCTCGATATCAAGGATGTCGCCTCGGGCGTGACCCATATCCTGCTGACCCATGGTCATGCCGATCACGTCGGCGACACGGTTCAGATCGCCAAGGACACGGGCGCCGTCGTTCTCGCCAACGCCGATCTTGGCTCCTGGCTTGGCACCAAGGGCGTCGAGAAGCTGGAACTGGGCAATACCGGCGGCACCGTCGGTCTCGGCGGCTTTTCCGCTACCTTCACCAATGCGCTGCATTCGTCCGCCCAGATTACCGAGGATGGCGTCTCCCACGCGCTCGGCAACCCGAACGGCCTGATGCTGCATTTCGACGATGAGCCGAGCCTGTTCCATATGGGCGATACCGATATCTTCTCCGACATGGCCCTGATCAACGAACTGCATCAGCCCGATATCGGCATCGTGCCGGTCGGCGACCGCTTCACCATGGGCGGTGCCGTCGCCGCGCTCGCCTGCCAGCGCTTCTTCAACTTCAAGACCGCCATCCCCTGCCACTACGGCACCTTCCCGATCATCGAACAGACCCCGGAAAAGTTCGTTGCCGGCATGGAAGGCTCGAAGACGACGGTCGCGGCTCCGAAAGTGGGCGAGAGCGTCTCGGCATAAGGATACCCGTTGCGTATGGCGGACATGGCCTTTATAGCGTGAAGCAAATCCGCTTTTGTGGATAATCTTGCTATCCGGAGAATGCCATGTCCGTCGATCTCGCCACTGTCAAACGCGTCGCCCATCTTGCCCGCATCGCCGTCAATGAAGACGAAGCGCAGCGGATGATGGGCGAGCTGAACGGCATTCTGGGCTTCGTCGAGCAGCTTTCCGAAGTCAATGTCGATGGCGTCGAGGCTATGACCTCCGTGACGCCGATGGCGATGAAGAAGCGTACCGACGAAGTGACCGACGGCAACAAGGCCGCCGACATCGTCGCCAATGCGCCGAATACCGATCAGAATTTCTTCCTGGTGCCCAAAGTCGTCGAATAAAGGCTCCCTTCGAGCCCGTTCCGACCCGTTGCCTATTTCCAGATCTGAAGCGAAACAAGATGAGCGAACTGACCAGCCTGACCATTGCCGAAGCCCGCGACAAGCTGCGCGCCAAGGACATTACCGCCACTGAACTGACCGAAGCCTATCTCTCGGCAATCGACGCGGCCAACGGTCAGCTCAATGCCTATATCGCCGTGACGCCGGAAAAGGCGCGCGAGATGGCCAAGGCTTCGGACGCGCGGCTTGCCGCCGGCAACGCCGGTGCGCTCGAGGGCATTCCGCTTGGGATCAAGGACCTGTTCGGCACCGAAGGCATCCACACCCAGGCCTGCAGCCACATCCTCGACGGCTTTAAGCCGCGTTATGAATCGACTGTTACGCAGAACCTCTGGAACGACGGCGCCGTCATGCTCGGCAAGCTCAACATGGATGAGTTTGCCATGGGCTCCTCCAACGAGACCTCCTATTACGGCCCAGTCATCAACCCGTGGCGGGCCGAGGGCTCGAACCAGCAGCTGGTTCCGGGCGGCTCGTCCGGCGGCTCGGCCGCTGCCGTCGCAGCGCACCTCTGCGCCGGTGCAACGGCGACGGACACGGGCGGCTCGATCCGCCAGCCCGCTGCCTTCACCGGCACCGTCGGCATCAAGCCGACCTATGGCCGTTGCTCGCGCTGGGGCATCGTCGCCTTCGCTTCGTCGCTGGATCAGGCCGGCCCGATCGCCCGCGACGTGCGCGATGCCGCCATCCTCCTGAAGTCGATGGCAAGCGTCGATGCCAAGGACACCACTTCGGTCGACCTGCCGGTTCCGGACTACGAAGCCTCGCTCGGCCAGTCGCTGAAGGGCATGAAGATCGGCATCCCCAACGAATATCGCGTCGATGGCATGCCGGAAGAGATCGAGGCGCTCTGGCAGCAGGGTATCGCCTGGCTGAAGGACGCCGGTGCCGAGATCGTCAACATCTCGCTGCCGCACACGAAGTACGCGCTGCCGGCCTACTACATCGTCGCGCCGGCTGAAGCATCTTCGAACCTCGCCCGCTACGATGGTGTCCGCTACGGCCTGCGGGTTGACGGTGACAATATCGTCGACATGTACGAGAAGACGCGCGCTGCCGGCTTCGGCCAGGAAGTGAAGCGCCGCATCATGATCGGCACCTACGTTCTCTCGGCCGGCTATTACGACGCCTATTACCTGCGCGCCCAGAAGGTCCGCACGCTGATCAAGCGCGACTTCGAGCTTGCCTTCCACGCCGGCGTCGACGCCATCCTGACGCCCGCCACGCCATCTTCGGCCTTCGGCATCGCCGACGAAGACCTCGCTTCCGATCCGGTGAAGATGTACCTCAACGACATCTTCACGGTGACGGTCAACATGGCTGGTCTCCCCGGCATCGCCGTCCCCGCCGGCCTCGACCCGAAGGGCCTGCCGCTCGGCCTGCAGCTCATCGGCAAGCCGTTCGACGAAGAAACGCTGTTCAAGACCGCCCACGTCATCGAGCAGGCCGTCGGCAGGTTCACGCCGGCAAAGTGGTGGTAAGAGCGATACCCTCCCCATGAAGGAAGCAGTTTTGTTGCTGCGTTTCACTTCAAGGGAAGGAATTTCAGCCGTTTTACCTATTATCCAACTGCGCCCTCACCAGCCTCAGGCCCCTGTCCGTGATCCGGTAGGGATGCCCTCCCGAGGATTTGATGGCCCTCAGCTGTTTGAGCTTGCGGAAGAGCTCGAGGCCGAAACCGGGATAGAGCCAGCCGTCCCGCGTGTAGCAGTTGACGGTCTCGATTTTCTTGTTTTCGGTGCGTTCGATTTCGATGCGCCCGCCCTGGGCGAGCAGATGCAGGATGCGCTGTTCGGCGCGGGAAATGTCCATGGTCTTCAAGATCCGGAAAGCGCCACAAGGCGCAACAAAACGATCCGACGCTCCCTTTAGGGAAGTCGGGGCTTCGTTTTCGGGCCCAGCACGCAAGAAGGCTTGCGGGCAGGGCCTTTACCGGGTCTGAGAAAAGGTAGACATCAAAACTCCATTGACACGGCAGTTTTAAAACAGGTTGCAGCCGGCGGTCAAGTTTCACTCTTGTTGGACTTGGGCCGCTATTGCGCGCTTGCTTTTTATCTCATCGCTGGAAAAAGCCGTTTTCTGGTGCTTTACTGCTGAAAATGGCGGGGGCCTGATGATCCATATTCGCAATGCGCATGAAGGTGAGACGGAGGTGCTGGCCAGTATCGGCCTACGCTCCTGGCAGAAGGCCATGGGCTCGATCGGGAGTCCGAGCGAGCTTCTGGAAAGCGCCAGCGACGCCTTTACGAATTTCACGCGCAATGTCTGGCTGACGATCACGGTCATCGAGCTGAATGGGGAGGTCGTCGGCTGGGCGGCGCGCGAGGGGCTGGATGAGACCATCTCCGATTTCTGGATCGACCCGGGTTTTCTCAGGCGAGGTCTCGGTTCGGCGCTCCTGGCGCGCATCGAGCAGGACGTGCGCGAACAGGGGCTGGAAAAGGTTTCCCTGCACACTCATGCCGGCAATGTCGACGCGATCGGTTTCTTCAAGGCTCGTGGCTATGAGATCAACTGGCTGTCGATCGTCTATTCTCCGAAGCTCGATAGCGACGTCCCGACCATCGGGCTTTCGAAAGCGCTGGTCGAGGATGGGGACGGCGTCTACGGTCCAGGCATATAGCGCGCCGGCGATGCCGAAAGCCTTGCGCCATCTCGCCAATTGCTCTACCTCACAGAGTTCAGAAGAACAGCATTTCAAGAGCTTCCCATGACCCTTGTCGACGTCCGTACGCCAGATCCGAAACGCTTCATTCCCGGTGCCACCGGCGATTGGGAAATCGTTATCGGCATGGAAGTCCATGCCCAGGTGTTGAGCAATTCCAAGCTCTTCTCCGGCGCCTCGACCGAGTTCGGCAAGCCGCAGAATTCCAACGTCTCGCTGGTCGATGCCGCCATGCCCGGCATGCTGCCCGTCATCAACGAGGAATGCGTCAAGCAGGCCGTGCGCACCGGTCTCGGCCTGAAGGCGCAGATCAACAATCGTTCGATCTTCGACCGCAAGAACTATTTCTATCCCGACCTGCCGCAGGGCTATCAGATCTCGCAGTTCAAGGATCCGATCGTCGGCGAGGGCAAGATCGTCATATCCCTTGGTCCGGACCGTCAGGGCCAGTTCGAGGATATCGAGATCGGCATCGAGCGACTGCATCTGGAGCAGGACGCTGGCAAGTCGCTGCATGATCAGCACGCCACCATGTCCTATGTCGATCTCAACCGTTCCGGCGTGGCGCTGATGGAGATCGTCTCCAAGCCGGACATCCGCTCGTCGGACGAAGCCAAGGCCTATATGACCAAGCTCCGATCGATCGTGCGTTATCTGGGCACCTGCGACGGCAACATGGACGAAGGCTCGATGCGCGCCGACGTCAATGTCTCCGTGCGCCGCCCCGGCGGTGAGTTCGGCACGCGCTGCGAGATCAAGAACGTCAACTCCATCCGCTTCATCGGCCAGGCGATCGAATACGAAGCGCGCCGTCAGATCGGCATTCTGGAGGACGGCGGTAAGATCGATCAGGAGACGCGCCTGTTCGATCCGAACAAGGGCGAGACGCGCTCCCTGCGCACCAAGGAAGATGCGCATGACTATCGCTATTTCCCCGATCCGGATCTGCTGCCGCTCGAATTCGACGATGCCTTCGTCACGGAGCTTGCGGCGCATCTGCCGGAGCTGCCAGATGACAAGAAGGAACGCTTCGTCCGCGAGCTCGGCCTTTCGGTCTATGATGCTTCCGTGCTCGTCTCCGAAAAGGCAATCGCCGACTATTACGAGGCGGTCACCGCCGGTCGCGACGGCAAGATGGCGGCGAACTGGGTCATCAACGACTTGCTAGGCGCCTTGAACAGAACAGGCAAGGATATTGAAGAGACTTCGGTTTCGCCCGCCCAGCTCGGCGCGATCATCGATCTCATCAAGGCCGAAACCATCTCCGGCAAGATTGCCAAGGATCTGTTCGAGATCGTGCTCACCGAAGGCGGCGACCCCGCCGAGATCGTTGAAGCCCGCGGCATGAAGCAGGTGACCGACACCGGCGCCATCGAGAAGGCCGTCGACGAGATCATCGCCGCCAATCCGGACCAGGTCGCCAAGGTCAAGGCCAAGCCGACGCTCGCCGGCTGGTTCGTCGGCCAGGTGATGAAGTCGACCGGTGGCAAGGCCAATCCGCAGGCCGTGCAGGCCCTCGTCAAGGCCAAGCTCGGCATCGAAGAAGAATAACCGGTGTTTTTCGTGCGCACCGCCGGCGAGCAGGACCTGGAAAAGGTCCGTGCTCTGTTGCGCGAGACTTGGCATGCGACCTACGACCATATCTACGGTCCCGACAAGGTCAGCGAACTGCATGCTTCATGGCACTCGCTGGCGTCGCTGAAGGCGCGGCTGGCGAACAAGAATGCCGAATTCCTCGTCGCCGACGACGGCAGGACAATTGGCGGCATGGGCTATGCCGTCATGTCCACCGAGATGGCCAAGACCGTCATGCTCTACATGCTCTATGTGAGCCCCCGCTACCAGCGCCAAGGCATCGGCCGCGATATCTTCGCGGAGCTGGAAACCTGTTTCCCCGATGCCGAAGTCATGCGCCTGGAGGTCGAACCGCAAAACGAGCCGGCGATCGTCTTCTACAGGGCGCATGGTTTCATCGAGGTTGGCCGCACGGAAAATTGTGGGCAGGGAAAATCGGGCATTCCGGCGCTGGTGTTCGAAAAGCCGCTGGCGAGTAACTAAAACAGTTGCGCGAGATCAATCATGGAAAGTGCACGCTTGATTATCCGCGAAGCCCAGGAATCTGATCTCCCTTCGTTGATCGCGCTCTTCGCCGCAGATACTATGGGCGGCCACGGCGACACCACCGATCCCTCTGCATATGACGATTACCTGCGTGCCTTTCGCGCGATCGCCGCCTCGCCGGACCAGACGCTTTATGTCGCCGAGCTCGCCGGCGGGGTCGTCGGCACCTTCCAGACGATGGTGATGACGTCGTTGAACGCCCGTGGATCATCGGTGATGATCATCGAGGCGGTGCAGACGCGCGGCGATTTGCGAGGGCAGGGGATCGGGGCTCAGATGATCAACTTCTGCATTGCCGAGGCAAAAGGCCGCGGCATGCGGCTGGTGCAATTGACCTCGAATGCGGTGCGCAAGGATGCCCACCGTTTCTACGAGAGATTGGGTTTCAAGCCGAGCCATCTTGGTTTCAAGATGGCATTGAAATGACGGCGTTTGCCCGCTGGAATCACTGGACAAGCCCGTCCGGGGGCGGCATAAGCAAACGATCGAATTCTGGTATCGCTCGCCCCTCAGCGGGTATCGAGGAAAAGACATGTGGAATCTCATCGTACAAACCTTCACCTGGTGGAATGGTCAGACAATGGGGACGCGGTTCGCGACCTGGCGTTTCGGCAAGCGCGTCGGCGAGGATGAATTCGGCAATGTCTATTACGTAGGCGGCATGTCCTCCTACGGTCTCCAGAAGCGCTGGGTGATCTACAAGGGTTACGCGGAAGCCACGGCAATTCCCCCGGGCTGGCATGGCTGGATGCATCACCGCACCGACGTTCCGCCGACCGAGGAAAACTATGTCGCCAAGGAATGGGAAAAGGGGCATCGCGCCAACCAGACCGGCACTCCGCAGGCTTACCGCCCGCCGGGTTCGCTTGCCGTTGCCGGCGAGCGTCCGCGCGTGACCGGCGACTATGACGCCTGGACCCCGGGCAACTGAGCAGAAGGGCCGGCTCGTCCTTTGGCCACAATTGGCCGTTAGGCGCGAGAGATGCCGGCTCTTGCTCGGCGCTTTGACCGAGACCAAGCGGAGATTGCCGGATATGACGTTTTTCACGCGGAGCGCTTCTTTGCGTGTAATGGCGGGAGCAGCGATCGCTCTCTTGGCTGGCATCATTTCGCCGCCTACCGCAGAGGCGGCCCGCATCGCCAATCCCGTCGCCGTTTTCTCCGGCCTCGACAAGATCACCGGCCGCATCACGACATTCGATGTTTATATGAACGAGACCGTGCAGTTCGGCGCGTTGCAGGTGACGCCGCGGGCCTGTTACTCGCGTGACGAAACCGAACAGCAGAAGGTGGACGGTTTTGTCGAAGTTGATGAGATCACGCTGGATCGCCGCATCCGCCGCATCTTCACCGGCTGGATGTTCGCCGACAGCCCCGGCCTCAACGCGGTCGAGCATCCGATCTACGACGTCTGGCTGAAAGAGTGCAAACAGAAGTCCGACGTCCCGCCGCCGGATACCGCTGGCGCGAAGTAGTCAATCCCTGGAGAATTCGCAGCCGTGCTGGCTTGTCCGCAGGAGCATCGCTCCCGCGGACGATTTGCTATTTTGCTTTCGGATTTGAGGCTGCCTCGCCGATCGCATCGCGATCATCTTCATCACACAGATCGATGACGATGCGCATGCCGGCCTTGATGCGATGACGTAGAACGTCGCTGCGGTCCGGATGACCTCTCAGCTTGCCGCAGCCATGCAGCACCTTGAGCCTGGATCTCGAAATGGCCAGCTCGGACGCAAGCAGGCGATCGAGGCGAAGGTTTAAGGCGAACACGCTCGCAAGCTCGATTTCCAGTGTTGTCCAGCTCGCTTTCCCCTGTGCTACTTCCTTCCGGACAATGGCGTCAGGCGATTCATCGATGCACAGCGCCTTGCGCTTCAGTCCGTCGAGATCGAATTCCTGAAGTCGTACCCATTCCGGATCGTTGCCTTGCAAAGCTTCCAGGGTGGCAGGGCTGAGATCACGAATGGTCCGCCGCTCGAAGAGCGTCCGATTCCACGTCTTCTCGCAATCGGAGCATTTGTAGACGAGCCAGGCATCAAGCCTTTTGCCATTGGCATTGAGCCTGATCTTGCCGCTCGATTTGAAGGGTTTCAAGCATCCGCAGCCGCTGCAGGCGATCCATGGCTGGGGTGCGGTCTGAGGATAGATGGTCCATCGGACCCGGAGAATATTGCACATACCGTCTTGGTCTTCCGTCTGGAAGTTCACCAAGCTGATGGCGGGACAAGCCCTTTACGGGCACGGTATGGCGATGTTGCGGGACGGCTTGAAGAGCTGAGACAGCAATGGCTGCGCTGGGCGCGTTGTGACAATGCCAAACCGGTCTCAGACCACCACCCGATGAACATGAACATGCATCGGACGGCGATACGCTTCCCTCATGCATGGGGTGAAACTGGATGAGACCGGTATTTACGACGGCAAAGTGGAACCTCTATGCACCAACACTCTTCGCGTCGAGCGATAGCAAATAACAACCGAAATTTGAAGTCTTCGGCGCACGAATACCCTCGATACGCTCCGCGGGGCTTAGCTCGGATCGTTTGAGAAGCTCAGATTGGGTGATTCCATCGCCTTTTCGAGCATTTTCGCATAATCGTCCTTCGGTACGTCGATCGCGCCAAACGTCTTCAGGTGCTCGGTCGTGAACTGCGTGTCGAGCAGTGTGAAGCCCCGTTGCCGCAGGCGCTCGACCAGATGGACGAGGCAGATCTTCGAAGCGTCGGTGCGGCGGGAGAACATGCTCTCACCGAAGAAGGCGGACCCCAGCGAGACCCCGTAAAGCCCACCGACCAGTTGGTCGTCCTCCCAAGCCTCGACCGAATGCGCATGGCCGATATGGTGCAGCGTCGAATAGAGCGCACGGATGGTCTGGTTGATCCAGGTGCTGGGACGACCGCTCGTCTGTTCGGCGCAGGCGGCGATGACGGCCTCGAAATCCGTGTTGAAGCGGATATCAAACGGCCGGTGGCGGATGGTCTTCGCCAGGCTCTTCGAGACATGAAAGGTATCGAGCGGCAAGACACCGCGAATTTCCGGCTCGACCCAGAAGATCTCCGGGTCGTCGGCCGATTCGGCCATCGGGAAGAGCCCGATGGAATAGGCGCGCAACAAAATCTCCGGGGTAACGCCGGGACGTCTGCTGCGCGTTCCTGGCACGGCTTAGGCCGATGTCTTGGCCAGGTAGTCTTCCAGCCAATGGATATCGTAGTCGCCGTTGGCGATATCCTGGTTGGAAACCAGATCCTGGAACAGCGGCAGGGTGGTCTTGATACCGTCGACCACGAATTCGTCGAGCGCGCGGCGCAGGCGCATCATGCATTCGACGCGGGTGCGGCCGTGCACGATCAGCTTGCCGATCAGGCTGTCGTAGTACGGCGGGATCTTGTAGCCCTGATAGGCGCCCGAATCGATACGCACGCCAAGCCCGCCGGGCGCATGGAAATGCGTGATCGTGCCGGGTGAGGGGATGAAGGTGCGCGCGTCCTCGGCATTGATGCGGCATTCGATGGCGTGGCCATGGAAATGCACTTCATCCTGCGTCACCGAAAGACCGCCGCCGGAGGCGACGCGGATCTGTTCGTGCACGAGGTCGATGCCGGTGATGGCCTCCGTCACCGGATGCTCCACCTGCAGGCGGGTGTTCATTTCGATGAAATAGAACTCGCCGTTCTCATACAGGAACTCGATCGTGCCGGCGCCGCGATACTTCAGCTTCATCATGGCGTCGGCGCAGATCTGGCCGATCTTCATGCGCTGTTCGACATTGAGCGCCGGGGAATTGGCTTCTTCCCAGACCTTCTGGTGGCGGCGCTGCAGCGAGCAGTCGCGTTCGCCGAGATGCACGGCATTGCCTTCGCCGTCGCCGAACACCTGAACTTCGATATGGCGCGGCTTGCCGAGGTATTTTTCCATATAGACAGAATCATTGCCGAAGGCAGCGCCCGCTTCCGTGCGCGCCGTCGACCATGCTTCGACCAGATCCGCTTCCGTGCGCGCCACCTTCATGCCGCGACCGCCGCCGCCGGCGGTTGCCTTGATGAGCACCGGATAGCCGATCTCGCGCGCCGTCTTCAGCGCGTCTGCCTCGGTCTTCACTTCACCATCGGAACCGGGGACGACCGGGATGCCGAGCTGCAGAGCGGTGGTCTTGGCGGTGATCTTGTCGCCCATGATGCGGATATGATCCGCCGTCGGACCGATGAAGGTGATGCCATGCGCCTCGAGGATGTCGGCGAACTTGGCATTTTCCGACAGGAAGCCATAGCCGGGATGCACGGCGTCGGCGCCGGTGATCTCACAGGCGGCAACGATCTGGTGGATGTTGAGATAGCTTTCGCGCGACGGCGGTGGGCCGATGCAAACGCTCTCATCCGCAAGCCGTACATGCATCGCATCGGCATCGGCGGTGGAATGAACCGCCACGGTAGCAATGCCGAGTTCCTTGCAGGCGCGCAGCACCCGCAGGGCGATCTCTCCGCGATTGGCTATGAGAATCTTCGAAATCATGGGCATGGGCTTACTCGATGACGACAAGAGGTTCGCCGTACTCGACCGGGCGTCCGTCCTGAACGACGATTTCGGTGACCGTACCGGATTTAGGCGCAGGGATCTGGTTCATCGTCTTCATAGCTTCGATGATCAGCAGCGTCTGGCCTTCCTTGACGACCGAGCCGACCTCAATGAAGGCGGCCGAGCCCGGGGCCGGCGCCAGATAGGCGGTGCCGACCATGGGCGCGCTGACGACGCTATCGGGATTGCGCACCTTGCCTGCGGGTGCGGCGGCCGCAGCGGGAGCAGCGGCTGCTGCATAAGCAGGTGCTGCGATCGGCGCCTGAACATACTGCGGCGTGCCGGCGCGAGACACACGAATGCGCAGATCTTCCTGCTCGACTTCGATCTCGGTCAGATCCGTCTCGTTGAGAATATTGGCGAGGTCGCGAATGAGCGCCTGGTCGATACCCGATTTCTTTTCAGCCATGGATTTCTTGCCCTGTATTTTTGTTATTGGGTGATGGATTTCAGCGCGTGCAGCGCCAGGATGTAACTATAAGGTCCGAAACCGCAGATCATGCCCTTGGCAGCGGGCGCGATCATCGATTTGTGTCGAAATTCTTCTCGCGCGTGGATGTTGGAGATATGCACCTCCACCACGGGAATGGAAATGGCGCGGATCGCATCGTGCAGCGCGATCGACGTATGGCCATAGGCGCCGGGATTGATCGCGACGCCGGCGGCGGTATCGCCGGCTTCATGCATCCAGTCGACCAGCACGCCTTCATGATTGCTCTGGCGGAAATCGATGATGAAGCCCAGGCTTTCGCCCGCGGACTTGCAGTCTGCTTCGATATCCTTGAGCGTCTTGCCGCCATAGATGCCCGGCTCGCGCTTGCCGAGAGCGTTCAAATTGGGTCCGTTGAGGACAAAAATAGTTTGCGCCATCAGAGGTTCCGTCAAAGTGCAGCGCAACCTATAGACTCCCGAGGCCTTGTAGGAAAGCCCCGGAGCGTAGGTTGCGCGTCTCTAGGTGTGGAAACGCCGCGATTTTGGCAATTTTGAGCCCTGTCGAAATCCACGTGGTTTCGATGGTGCCTCAAATGCAGCGCGCGACGCGGAGATGTTGTTATCAGCAGGTGGTCTTGCCGCAGCTGCGGACATTGGCAATCTTCTGCTGAATGGCCTCGAGCCCGATTGCGCCGGAAATGGTTTCGTTGCCAATGACATAGGCGGGCGTGCCCGTGACGTTGAGATCGGTGGCAAGCTGGTAGGTCGCCTTGATCATATCGTTGTTCGGGCTCTTTGCCATTTCCGCGCGGATGGCCGCTTCATTGACGCCGAGCGAGGCGGCAACCTCAATGGCGCTGTCCTCCGATGCACGGCCGTCGCTGCTCAGCAGCGCATGATGGAACTCGGCGTATTTTTCAGGCGCAAGCTTGCGGAATGCATCGGAAACCCGCGACGCGGCAACCGAATCCGCCCCGAGGATCGGGAATTCCTTCAGGACGAAACGCACGTCCTTGTCCTGCTTCAGCAGCGTGTCCATGTCGCCGAGCGCATGCCGGCAATAGGTGCAGTTGTAATCGAAGAACTCCACGACGGTGATGCTGCCCTTCGGATTGCCGATCGCGATATCATCCTTGGAGTTGAAGATCGCGTCCTTGTTCTGGGCGATCACCTGGGACGACTGGGCGAGGCGGGCTGCGTCCTGCTTCTTCTCGAGCGCTGCCTGCGCATCCAGCAAGACTTCCGGATGTTCGACGAGGTATTCCTTGATGAATTCCCCGATTTCCTTTTTCTGCTGATCGTCCAGCGCGGCGGCGGGCTGGATTGTGGCGAAGGACGCTGTGAGGGCAATCGCCGCAACCGTCAGCAGGCTTTTGAAAGAAAAGGTCATTGGGTCCTCGTTTGGATCTATGCGGAGACTTCATTCTCGGATGCGGCATAGCATCGTCGGGCTAACTTCCGCAAATACGGATCAGCAACTTACGGCGCAAGCTTACTTCCAGAAACAGGAATTTTCGCGACAAAGCCGCAATCGCGGGATTGTGAATGAACCGTTATTGCGGCAAATGTCGCACGGCGATCCGATCCGAGAGAGAATTGATCTTGTTTTCCCTATCCAAGCGCAGCGATGTCGAACCCTTCCACGCCATGGATGTACTGGCCGAGGCGACGCTTCGGCGTCAGGCCGGGCATCCGGTCATCTCGATGGCCGTCGGCCAGCCGTCCCATCCGGCGCCCCAGGCGGCACTTGAGGCGGCGCGTGCAGCCCTCGGCCACGGCCGCATCGGCTATACGGACGCACTCGGGACGCTGGCGCTGCGCCAGGCGCTCTCCGCGCACTACCAGGCCCGTCACGGCTTGTCGGTCGATCCGAAGCGCATCGCCATCACCACCGGCTCGTCGGCCGGCTTCAATCTTGCCTTCCTGACCTTGTTCGATGCCGGCGACAGCGTCGCCATCGCTCGCCCTGGCTATCCCGCCTATCGCAATATCCTCGCGGCATTGGGGCTCGATGTCATCGAGGTGCCGGTGACCGAGGAGACGCAGTTCACGCTGACGCCGGAAAGCCTGGAGACGGCACAGGCGGTGAGCGGCAAGCGGTTGAAGGGCGTGCTGCTTGCAAGCCCCGCCAATCCCACAGGCACTGTCACGGGCAGGGCGGCGCTGAAGGCGCTCGCCGATTATTGCGCTGATCGTTCCATCGCCTTCATTTCCGACGAGATCTATCACGGTCTCACCTTCGTCGGCGAAGAGACGAGTGCGCTGGAACTGACTGACGAAGCGATCGTCATCAATTCCTTCTCGAAATATTACTGCATGACCGGCTGGCGCATCGGCTGGATGGTCTTGCCGGAGCGGTTGGTGCGCCCCATCGAGCGTGTTGCCCAGAGCCTATATATCTCCGCGCCGGAACTGTCCCAGATCGCCGCCGAGGCAGCGCTTGGCGCAGGCGCCGAACTCGATGTCTATCGCGAAAGCTATGGGCGCAACCGCGATTTCCTGATGCGGCGGCTGCCCGAAATCGGCTTCCGTATCGCTTCTCCGATGGATGGCGCTTTCTACGCCTACGTCGATGTCAGCCGCTTCACCAATGACAGCATGATCTTCGCCCCCAAGATGCTCGCCGAAATCAACGTCGCGGCCACGCCCGGTCTCGATTTCGACCCGGCCGACGGGCATCGCGCGATGCGGATCTCCTACGCCGGCTCCAATGCAGAGATCGAGGAGGCGGTGGAACGCATCGCGGCCTGGCTGAAATAGAATCTGATATCAGTGGCTTATGATGGATTTTGAAGGTACTTTAGGAAGTCCTTGAATCAAGCCGTGAGGAGCAGGAGCAGCGCCATTTGGGCCGCTCGCCCTTCGACGCACCTCACCCTGAGCTTGTCGAAGAGCGAGGGTGGGTTCGGGAAACGAATGCTCCGTTTGCGGCACTCTTTCCGCTCCTCAAAACAAAAAAACGGCCGTGTCACCACGGCCGGTTTTTTTTGATCAATTCATTCCAAACAGCAGTGCTCAGAAGAAACCGCGGCGCTGCCACCAACCAGCCTTCTTCGGCTTGGTCGGATCGCCGTCACCGTCGCTGCCCTCGTTGGTGCGGGTGGATTTGACCACCGGCTCGGAGGACGAGACGTTCGACTCGCGATTGGCGCGTGCCGGCTTGGCCACGGCTGTTTCGGGTTCCGCCGCAGCTACCGGTTCTGGTTCTACGGGGCTGTCGAGATCAGCGGCAATTTCGGCGACCGTCTCGGCTTCGGTATCAGTTGCAGGTGCCGCTTCGGCGACCGGTGCTTCGACCGGCGATGCTTCCGCCTTCGGCTTGCGACGGCTGCGGCTCTTGGCGGGCTTCACGTCTTCGGTGACGACGGACGCCGTCTCGACGGCAGCCATGGCGGGCTGGCCTTCGACGGCTGCTTCGCCTTCGGCAACGACGATTTCGGCAACGGTCACAGCGACATCGCTTTCGCCGTCATCCTCATTATCAGCGCCTTCGTCGGAACCGGCCTCGTCGCCGGCAGCCAATTCATTGCCCTCGCCATCGCGATTGCGGCGACCGCCACGCTTGCCGCGGCGGCGGCGCTTGCGCTTCTGCTGCGCATCGTCGCTGCCGGATACGGCGGAGATTTCGGTGTCGCCGCCGTTGTCGTCTTCGTCGCCTTCATCCCCGTCCTCATCGCCATCTTCCGTAGAGGTGTCGGCGGATGATTCGGAGGCTGTCTGGGCATCGCCGCTACGGCCGCGACGACGGCGACGACGCTTGCGCTTGCGGTTGCCGTCATTGTTTTCGGAAGAGCGGGCGGCGGGCTGCTGCTCGACGCTTGCAGCCTTTTCTTCCAGCTCCTCGTCTTCATCCTCATCGGCCTCGATGACGATATCGTCGTCATCATCCTCCGGAATGGCGGCGAAGTTGAAAAGGCTCTCGATCTTCACCGGATTGGCCACCGGCTCACCGCGGTCAATCGCGAAGTGCTGTGTGCCCACGGCATTATCGGCGCCGATGACGATCGAAACGCCGAAGCGGCTTTCGTAATCGGTGATTGTCTGGCGCTTGTGATTGAGCAGGTAAAGCGCAATGTCCGGCGTCGTCCGCACGATGATGTCGTGCGTCGTGTTCTTGAGCAGGTATTCCTCGATGCCGCGCAGGACATGCAGCGCGACGGAGGACTGCGAGCGCACATGGCCGGTGCCGCCGCAATGCGAGCAGATCTGCGTGGTGCTTTCGAGAACCGATGCGCGGATGCGCTGGCGCGACATTTCCAGCAGGCCGAAATGCGAGATGCGGCCGACCTGGATGCGGGCGCGGTCGTTCTTCAGGCATTCCTTCAGCTTCTTCTCGACGGCGCGATTGTTGCGCTTTTCTTCCATGTCGATGAAGTCGATGACGATCAGGCCGGCAAGGTCGCGCAGACGAAGCTGACGGGCGACTTCATCGGCGGCCTCGAGGTTCGTCTGAAGCGCAGTGTCCTCGATCGAATGTTCGCGGGTCGAGCGGCCGGAGTTGACGTCGATCGAAACCAGAGCTTCCGTCTGGTTCATGATCAGGTAGCCGCCGGACTTCAGCGTGACCTGCGGCTGCAGCATGCGGTCGAGCTGCGCCTCGATGCCAGAGCGCGAGAAGATCGGATGGATGTCGCGATAGGGCTGAACCACCTTGGCGTGGCTCGGCATCAGCATCTTCATGAAGTCTTTCGCTTCACGATAGCCTTCCTCGCCGGAGACGATGACTTCGCTGATATCCTTGTTGTAGAGGTCGCGGATCGAGCGCTTGATCAGGCTGCCTTCTTCATAGACGAGGCAGGGGGCGGTCGAAGCGAGCGTCAGCGTGCGGACGTTTTCCCACAGGCGCATCAGATATTCGAAGTCGCGCTTGACCTCGACCTTGGTGCGGTTGGCACCGGCGGTACGCAGGATGACACCCATGCCCAACGGCACTTCGAGTAGCTTCGCGATTTCCTTGAGACGCTTGCGGTCCTGCGGATTGGTGATCTTGCGGGAGATGCCGCCGCCGCGTGCCGTGTTCGGCATCAGAACCGAATAACGGCCTGCGAGCGAGAGATAGGTGGTCAGCGCCGCGCCCTTGTTGCCGCGTTCTTCCTTGGCAACCTGCACCAGCAGGATCTGCCGGCGCTTAATGACTTCCTGAATACGGTACTGCTTGCGCGGCTTGCGCTGCACGCGGTCCGGAACCTCTTCCATCGCGTCTTCGGCGCCGACGGATTCGATCACTTCCTCTTCGTGGTCGTGATCATCATCGTCGTCATCGTCGTTGCGGCGCTTGGAAAGGTCGACATTTTCGGAGATCGAATCAGTTTCGACCATCGCGGCCATTTCGCCGGACGGGCCTTCCTCTTCTTCGCTCGGCGCGTCGACGGCGGCCGTTGCCTCGTCGGACGGAGCGGTCGCGACCGGCTTCTTGCGGCTGCGGCGAGGCCTGGCCTTCTTTGCCGGAGCCTCTCCCTCAGGGGTAGCGATTGCTTCGGCGGCAGGGGCTTCTTCGGCGATCGCGGCAGGCGCAGCGTCGTCGTCGCCGTCCTTCGCAAGGATGCCGACATCCGGCTGCTCCTGCTGGGAGAGGTCGAGCGCCGTTTCCACATGCTCGACATCGTCGTCGCGGCGATGTTCCTCTGCTTCCGCCCTCAGCAGCGCTTGCCGGTCGGCGAGGGGGATCTGGTAATAATCAGGGTGAATTTCGGCGAAGGCGAGGAAGCCATGCCGATTGCCGCCGTAATCAACGAATGCGGCCTGAAGCGAGGGCTCGACCCTCGTTACTTTTGCGAGATAGATGTTGCCGCGTATCTGCTTCTTGTGCTGCGACTCGAAGTCAAATTCTTCTATGCGGTTCCCGCGAACGACAACGACGCGCGTCTCTTCCTCGTGAGACGCATCGATAAGCATTTTGTCTGCCATGAAAGCTGTGCTCCTCGGCGCGGGCAACCGGATGGGGGCCTGCCTGTCGCTGGGACAAGCCGGACGCGATCCGCCGTTGCTGCACCGGATAATGAAAGTCGCGATTGGTTGTGCGGCGATGACAGCATCCAGACGGCAGCCGGGGCATTACTTCCCTGGGGTCTGTTCACTTCCTGAAAAAGCTGCTGCGGTAACATCCGTAACCAAGCGAGATCAACTATGCCTTAGACCCAACCGGGTCCGATGAATTTGCTCTCTAAAGAGCGTTTGGTGGCTCTCCACCGATGAATTTCCCACCTGAGGCCGAAAATTCAGATATCCACTGTTGGAGCAGAAGCTCTTGTAGACGGCGGATGACTGCCGCTTATGGCGCCTAGTACTCGAGGCGGCTGCCTTTGCGGCGACTCTATCCCGTCAACACTTCTACCCTAATATGCGTTGTATGTTTTATCTGTCACAATAGCAAGGGAAAAGCCAAGTATGCCATAATATTGATGGATTCGTCGGATGAGGAGAATGAGGGAGGGCGTCTTCCGATTCTTCTCCCGGCGCATCGCCAGGCGGCGGCCATCACGTCAGACCTGGTTCCCATTATTGGGACTTCAAAAACAACGTCGAAACCAATATGGGGCGCGTTGGACACGTGTTAAAGGGATTGCGGCATGCGGCGGAGACTGGCGTGAGGGCTTTGCGACTTGCGGTGGCGACTTTCGCCCTCATGATGCTTGCAGCGCTTTTGCCGTTCGCGGCGGCGAATGCGACGGCCGATTCCTTGCTGGCGTACGGTGCACGTATCGCAGGCGACGATGCCCGCACGCGCATCGTGATCGATATGGATCGCGAGCCGACCTTCTCGGTTCATTATCTCGACAATCCGGTTCGCGTCGTCGTCGATCTCCCGGCGACTGCCTTCGGTTTTCCGGCTGCGGATCTGAAGGCTACCGGTCTCTTCAAGGACATTCGTTACGGCACGATGGACGCAGACAGCGCCCGAATCGTTCTGACGGCGAAAAAGCCCGTGAAGCTGGTCATGGCCAAGGTGCAGGCCAACGAAAGCGGCAAGGGGAGCCGCCTCGTGCTCGATGCCGAAATGCTGCCCGCCGAGCAATTCGCCGAACTCGTGAAAAAGCAGAGCTGGACGAGCGATGATACCGCAAAGGATGTCGGCCCGGTCGAACCGGCTGAAAAGGCCGATCCGAATACCTTCCTTGTGGCTGTCGATGCCGGTCACGGCGGCATCGACGCCGGCGCGACCGGCAGCGATGGCGTCACGCAGGAAAAGGACATCACGCTCGCCTTTGCAAAGATGTTCGCCGACAAGCTGAATGCCCAGCCCGGGATCAAGGCGTTTCTGGTACGCGACAAGGATCAGTATCTGTCGCTGTCGGAACGAGTGACCATCGCCCGCCAGAATCACGCCTCGCTTTTCATTTCCCTTCATGCCGACACGCTCAAGCAGAAGGATATTCGCGGCGCGACTGTTTATACGATCTCCGACAAGGCTTCGGACAGGCTCGCCGGCGAAGTGGCCGACCGCGAAAACAATTCCGATCAGATCGCCGCCGCTGACACACAGGCTCAGCCGGCCGCCGTTACCGACATCCTGATGGACTTGACCCGGCGGGAGACGCAGGCCTTCTCCATTTCACTGGCTCAGGATGTGCTGTCGTCCTTCAATGGACAGGTCTCGATGATCAACAATCCGCATCGCCACGCGGGCTTCCGCGTGCTGCAGGCGCCGGATGTTCCGTCCATTCTGCTTGAACTGGGGTTTCTCTCCAATAAGGACGACGAGAAATTGCTGCTTGATCTCGACTGGCGGCAAAGGGTAGCCGATCGGCTGACGGAAGCCGTGAAGCAATATCGCGTGTCGATCATCGCGAATGGTGGCTAACCGCGTCATGGATCCGGTCGTGCGTGGCTTCCATGTAACAGCTGCTATTATTAGCACCTAATGAAACTGGGAATACCGGAGGCAAGCCCTATTTTGCTCACATTCCCGCCTTTACAGCGAAGTATTATCTGCTCACGAACGACGCACGGCTTTGTCTCATTGCCGTCTTGCATTAACACCGTGAGCGTGCAAAACGCCCCTGGTTATGCGATGATCTCGCAGACGTGCCGCATGAAGAACAAGCACCGGTAGTATCACATGGTCAGACTGATTGGATATTTCTTTGGGCTGGGCTGCCTCCTGTTTCTGGGTGCGGCTGCGGCTGCGGCTATCTATCTGAGCGTCGTTTCCAAGGAACTTCCCGACTACGAAGTGCTTGCGAAATATGCGCCGCCGGTGACCACCCGCATTCATGCCGGTAACGGCGCGCTGATGAAGGAATATTCGCGGGAAAATCGGCTGTTTATTCCGATCCAGGCCATTCCTGACCGCGTCAAGGCCGCCTTCCTCTCCGCTGAAGACAAGAATTTCTATAATCATCCCGGCGTCGACGTCGGCGGCCTGGCACGCGCCGTTGTGGTGAACCTGCAGAACATCGGCTCCGGCCGCCGCTTCGTCGGAGCGTCGACGATCACGCAGCAGGTCGCCAAGAATTTCCTGCTATCCGCTGACCAGACCTTCGACCGCAAGATCAAGGAAGCGATTCTCTCGTTCCGCATCGAGCAGGCCTATAGCAAGGACAAGATCCTCGAGCTCTACCTCAACGAGATCTACTTCGGTCTCAATTCCTATGGCATCGCCGGCGCTTCGCTCACCTATTTCGATAAGTCCGTCAACGAGCTGACCATCGCCGAAACGGCCTATCTCGCGTCGCTTCCCAAGGGTCCTTCCAACTATAATCCGTTCCGCCGTCCCGAGGCAGCGATCACCCGCCGCAATTGGGTGATCGACCGCATGGTGGAGAATGGTTATGTCAGCCAGAGCGATGGCGAGGAGGCCAAGAAGCAGCCGCTCGGCGTCGTACCGCCAAAGAGCGGTCCGTCGCTGTTTGCCTCGGACTATTTTGCCGAAGAAGTACGTCGGCAATTGATCGACCAATATGGCGAAAAGACCCTTTATGAAGGCGGTCTCTCGGTTCGCACCTCGCTCGATCCGCAGATGCAGCTCGAAGCGCGCAAGGCTTTGCAGGATGGTCTCGTCGATTATGACGAGCGCCGCGGCTATCGCGGCCCGATCAAGCAGATCACGACGTCGCAGGATTGGGGCGTTGAGCTCGCCAAGGTCCCGACCTTGAGCGACGTTCCCGAATGGCAGGTCGCCGTCGTGCTCTCCGTGTCCGATCAGGCCGTTGACATCGGCTTGCAGCCGAGCGTCGATGCTGGCGGCAAGGTTTCGACGGATCGCACGCGTGGCACGATCGCCGCTGCCGACATGCGCTGGGCTTTCCGCTCGGCCGGCGGCAAGGCAGTGAAATCACCCAGCGGCGTGCTGAACCCGGGCGATGTGATTTTCGTGCAGAAAACCGGTGGTGCCGATTCCAGCACCTATCGCTTGCGTCAGCCGCCGAAGGTGCAGGGTGGCCTGGTTGTCATGGATCCGCATACGGGCCGCGTGCTCGCCATGGTCGGCGGCTTCTCTTACGCGCAATCCGAGTTCAACCGCGCAACCCAGGCAAAGCGCCAGCCGGGTTCGTCGTTCAAGCCCTTCGTCTACGCAGCGGCGATGGACAACGGCTATACGCCGGCCTCGGTCATTCTCGATGATCCGCTGCAGATCACGCTCAGCAATGGCGATGTCTGGAAGCCTACGAACTATGAAGGCGAGGGCGGAGGCGTTCACACGCTGCGCTTCGCCATCGAACATTCCCGTAACCTGATGACGGTTCGTCTCGCCGCCGACATGGGCATGCCGCTGGTTGCCGAGTATGCCGAACGCTTCGGGATCTACGACCATATGAATCCGGTGCTCGCCATGTCGCTGGGCGCCGGCGAAACGACAGTGCTGCGTATGGTTTCGGCCTATTCGGTCATTGCCAATGGCGGCAAGCAGATCAAGCCGACACTGATCGACCGCATTCAGGACCGCTACGGCAAGACCATCTTCAAACATGAAGAGCGCGTCTGCGACAGCTGCAATGTCAGCGGCTGGCAGAATCAGGACGAACCCGTGATCGCCGACAATCGCGAGCAGGTGCTCGATCCGATGACCGCCTATCAGGTCACGTCGATGATGCAGGGCGTCGTCATTCGCGGCACGGCGGCTGGCAAGATCAAGCTCAACACCGATGTCGCCGGCAAGACTGGCACGACCAATGATGAAAAGGATTCCTGGTTCGTCGGCTTCACGCCGAGTCTCGTTGCCGGCCTCTACATCGGCTACGATACTCCGGCCACGCTGGGCAGGGGTGGCACGGGCGGCGCTCTCGCCGCGCCGATCTTCAACGAATTCATGCAGGCTGCCACGAAAGATGAGGCGCCGGAGAAATTCCAGGTTCCGGCTGGCATGACAATGATGGCGGTCAATCGCGCGACCGGCATGGCGGCAGAACCAGGCGATCCGAGCGCCATCATGGAAGCCTTCAAGCCCGGCACCGGGCCGGCCACGAGCTTGACGGTCATCGGCGGCGGCGATGCTGCGCAGGTTGCGCCGGAGGAAATTCTGAGGACGTCGCCGCAGGCGAACCAGGCTGTTACCTCCGGATCGGGCGGCCTCTTCTGATCCCATCCTATTTGTCCGATCATCATGCCGCGGGGCTTTACACTCGCGGCATGTATATCTATGTCACCAGCATTCTTTGAATTGAACAACGGTTCACATCGAACCGCCGAATAAAGAAGCAGGATTATGCGAGCGGAAATCGAGAAAATAGTCGACGAAACCAAGCAGGCCATAAGCCTGCTGAGGAGGCATCTTTGACTGGGACCAGGCGGTAAGACGACTGGACTGGTTGAACAACAAATCAGAGGATCCAACCCTCTGGAACGATGCTGCCGAAGCGCAGAAACTGATGCGCGAGCGCCAGCATCTCGATGATGGCATCAGCGGCGTACGCGCCCTCGAAGCGCAGCTTAACGACAATATCGAACTGATCGAGCTTGGCGAGGAAGAGGGCGATGATGACGTCGTCCGCGAGGCCGAAGAGGCTCTCAAGAGCCTGAAGGCGGAAGCTGCGCGCCGGCAGGTAGAGGCTATGCTCTCGGGCGAAGCCGATTCCAACGATACCTATGTCGAAGTCCATTCGGGCGCCGGCGGCACCGAGAGCCAGGACTGGGCGAACATGCTGCTGCGCATGTACACCCGCTGGGCCGAACGCCAACGTTTCAAGGTGGAGCTGCTCGAAGTCCATGACGGCGAAGAAGCCGGCATCAAGTCGGCAACGCTTCTGGTCAAGGGCCACAATGCCTATGGTTGGCTGAAGACCGAATCGGGCGTTCACCGCCTGGTCCGCATCTCGCCCTATGACAGCAATGCGCGTCGTCACACGTCCTTCTCGTCGATCTGGATCTATCCGGTCGTCGACGACTCGATCCAGATCGATATCAATGAAGGCGATTGCCGCATCGATACCTACCGTTCGTCCGGCGCCGGCGGCCAGCACGTCAACACGACCGACTCGGCCGTGCGTATCACGCACATCCCGACCGGCATCGTCGTGCAGTGCCAGCAGGAACGCTCGCAGCACAAGAACCGCGCCAAGGCGTGGGACATGCTGCGCGCCCGTATGTACGAGGCGGAATTGATGAAGCGGGAAGAGGCGGCCAGCGCCGAAGCTGCGTCAAAGACCGATATCGGCTGGGGCCACCAGATCCGCTCCTACGTCCTGCAGCCCTACCAGCTCGTCAAGGACCTGCGTACTGGCGTTACCAGCACCGCTCCGGACGACGTGCTCGACGGCGATCTCAACGAGTTCATGGAAGCAGCACTCGCCCACCGCATCAGCGGTGCGGCCGATGCGGCCGTGGACGACGTGGATTAAGATCAGGACTTGTTCGATCAATAAAAAGCCCCGGAAACGGGGCTTTTTTCATGCCGGCATCCGATGAGCTTCAGTCCGAAAACTGTTCGGCCAGTATCCGCTCGGACCATGAGCGATCCGGATCGGAGAGGATGCGCGCGGTCGTGTCCTCGGTCTGGGCGATTCGCACGCTCAGTACCGACTTGACCTCCGCATTGTCGGCAACGGCGTTAACCGGTCTTTTTTCCGGCTCCAGCACGGTGATGTCGATCGACACCTTGTTCGGCAAGAGGGCGCCACGCCAGCGGCGGGGGCGGAAGGCGCTGACGGGGGTCATGGCAAGCAGCGGCGCTTCCAGCGGAAGAATCGGGCCGTGCGCCGAAAGATTGTAGGCTGTCGAGCCGGCAGGCGTCGTCACCATCAAGCCGTCGCAGATCAGTTCCGGCAGGCGCACATGCCCGTCGATCTCGACCTTGAGCTTTGCCGCCTGATAGGATTGGCGAAACAACGACACCTCGTTGATGGCAAGCGCGATCGAGGTGCTGCCATCCTCGTTACGGGTGCTCATCTGCAGCGGATGAAAAGCATTTTCGACAGCTGCATCAATGCGCTCCGCCAGGCAATCCGTGCGGTAGTCGTTCATCAGGAAGCCGATGGAGCCGCGATTCATGCCATAGACACGCTTGCCGGAATTCATCGTCTTGTGCAGCGTCTGCAGCATGAAGCCGTCGCCGCCGAGCGCCACAACGATATCCGCCTCCTGCTGCGGCGTCTGGCCGTAGAGGCGAATCAGCTCTTCCTGTGCCTCCAGTGCTTCCGGCGCAGGCGAGGCGAGAAAACAAACAGATTGAAAACTACGCGACATGCAATGTCCTTTTAATGATCGTACTAGGTAATGATATTCCCCCTATGCGACAAGACGTTTTGTAAAGACTGGTGAATCCCCAACCCGCTCTTGTGCGCGGGATCATGAAGAAGGCGGCCGATTTTCTCTTTACAGGAAATCAAAATCTGCTACTTGGCATGCCGATGTGCCCTTGTAGCTCAGTTGGTAGAGCACCTGATTTGTAATCAGGGGGTCCCGGGTTCGAACCCTGGCGGGGGCACCATCATGATCGTGAGTTCCCTGATCTTTTGGCAATCCTCTGAAATTTACGACTAATTTTGCGACGCGCGACTTTTGAAAAGATCGCATGAAAGTCGCACGACCTACCATTTGCCGATCGCCATCTTGCCGCGCCGGGGGATCCGCGGCGCCGCCAAGGGCATCAAGTCCGATTTCATCGTCTTCAACGAGCACGGCAAGGCGCCGTTTAATGCCGGTTTCTATTCCCATTAGCTGCTGGACGTCCGCAAAGCGGCAGCCGCCAGCCTGCCGGACGCGCTGGACAATCCCACGGTCGCGCCGATGCCGAGCTTGATGACGATCACCAATCAGGATTTTCGCGACACGGCCGTGACCTGGCTTGCCCGCGCCGGCGCCACCATCCCCGAGATCTGCGCCATCACCGGCTACAGTTTCAAGACCGCCAACGAGATCCTCAAACACTACCTCGCGCTCGACGAAGAGATGGCCGACACCGCGATCGACAAGCTCACCATCTGGTACGAGAAGGAGCGAGCACAATAAGCTGGCGCTGTATTGTAATATCCAAGCACTGAGCGCTCGCCGCTCAGCAACTGAAACCTAGCGCTGCAAATTGAGATATTTTCGGTAAAACTAATTCAGTATATGCTATATTTCGCGCTTTCTTCGGGGGAAGGGACAATGGCAAACGGTGAGCAGTTTGGAAGCGGCCCAGGCACGACTAATTCCGCGATGCCGTTACCGCGTTACGTGCGGTTTGCAATAGGCGGTGCTGGTGGCCTTCTGCCGGTTCTGGCATTGCTCGTGAGCGCTGACATCGACGCAATCCAAAAGGTTTATGATAACCATTTGTGGACAACAGGGCTTTGTATCGGCTGGGGAATACGGACGATTGCGCTGTTTGTTTTAGGCGGCCTCATGGCGCTTTTAAACTCTGATATCATCAAACCATTTGCGTTGGTCCAGATTGGCATAGCAGCGCCGGCTCTGGTTGCCTCCTATGCAAGCGGAAACGCACTGATGGATGCAAGGGATGCGAAACCCGCCATTGTCGCGCCCGGTCAAACAAGTACAATTGAACAGCTATTTTTTTCAACTGCCTATGGAGCCAACAACAATCAACGAGCGCAGCCCCAAGTCGAGGTCGCCGGCTTTTTCAACGATGTAAGTAGAGGGCTGACGCCGGGTTTTGCTCTTCCCCGTCGGGATGTTCCCGCTAATAAGCCGGTTGACCTTCCATCGGTCCTTCCAACTCTACCGCCGCCTCAGAACGTCCCGACACAGGCTCCGACAGAGGTGGATTTCAGCATAGTAAGAGTTGCTGATGGCGTATGCTTACAGGCGCACTATCCTTCCGACAAGTTAGCCGCACTGCAAGCGTATTATCCTCCGCCAATATATCGGATCCAATTCGGACCTTGTGAACACAATGACAGCTCCGGAGGGACGAGCAATTGACGTTCGGACGGACATCAAAGGCTATTCGGGTCCGCCAAGTTCGATGCTTGTTGTTCTTGCTGCTTAAAAAATCCAATCGAGCGTAAAGTCTCCAGGATCATGCATTTCGACTGCGAAGGAATCTTTAATTATTTGAAAACATTAGTCTTCGCACTGATTTGTAATCAGAGGGTCCCGCGTTCGAGCCCTGGAGGGGGCACCAGTTTTTTAGGAATTTGGTGGCAGTGTCATCACTGGTATGGAAAACCGGCTCCAGCTGCATAATATGTGAACGTTGACGCCTTCGGGACGTTCGCAACGATCATCAACATAATATCGTTCCTTGGAAAAACATGACCATCAAGCCCAAGAAGCCTAAACTCGAACACTCCGAGCTGTCGGGTGAGTTCACCGATGACGATGTGACCGTTTTGGTCGATATCTTTCGTCCGGCCGGCAGCAATGCCGACTGGCGGATGGAGGTCATCACGCCGGAAGAGGATCTGATCGAATGGGAAGAACCTTTCGCGACCGACCGTGAAGCTTTCGACGAATTCCTGGCAACGATTGCACGCGATGGCATCAGGTCATTCTTTGACGAAGCGGATCCCGCTGTACACTGAGCCTGCCCTAGTGTTTCAGTCGGCTCCGTCGTGGCGCGCCTCTGGTTTTCCAGCCGGAGCTTCAGTAGGCAATGCCCTGAAAACGCGTACTCATTTACAATGTCTGAAATGGGCATACACTCCTCTCGTCAATGGCGGGTGAGGATAGGTTCATGCGCAAGACATCGAAGTATGTCGTCTTGGGGTTGCCACTTGTCGTGGTGACGGTAATGGCAAGCGTGTCGGCGTTAGCCGGCGAGAATTGCTACTGCAAGAATACGGATGGTAAGCAGCATGCGGTCGGCGAGGTCGCCTGCATGACCGTGGGCGGCAAGAGCTATCTCGCGCAATGCGAGATGAACCTCAATGTCACCTCGTGGTCGAAGCTGCAGGAGGGATGCCCCGTCACCGAGAGATCGCTTTGGCGGCAATCGGCTTGGCACGTGACGCCGAGAACATTGCCGCTCTAGTGGCAGCGGTAGGCGCGTTCGGAAATGGCGCCCATGCCGGAACGGGTCATGAGCTCGTAGAGAAGACGCCGGCTGAAAGGATTGTGCACGCGCACGGCGTCCGAGCCCAGAAAATGCGTTTCCGTCAATTCGAAGGCTCCGAGGTGCGGCGCCTGTTCTATCGCCGCCCGATAGAAATCGTGAAATTCCCGCCGGCAGACATAGGTCTTGTATTTGGTCATGCAGAAGGCGGAGAAGATCTCGTCATTCTCGCGGAGGAAATCGGCGACCCCGACTGTCACTTCCGGCCAGGCGGGATTGAAGGTGTCGTCGAAGATAATGACGCCGTGATCGGCGAGGGTGTCCTTCGCCAGGCCGCTATCGCTGACCAAATTGGACAGGCTGTGCCCACCGTCGACACTGAAGAAGCGCACCGCGCCGACTTTGTCCACGATTTCGCCTGGGGACACGTCCGTGCTGTCGCCGACAACGAGCAGCGCCTCGTCCACGGGCAGGCCGAGCCGGTCTCCGTTTTCGAGGAAAAGGCGATACTGCTCGGAGATGCCCTCAGACATCTCCCCGATATCGAAGAGGTCGATACCGAGCACGCTGGCGTCAGGCCCGGCGATCTTCTTCAGCAGAAAATAGGAGCGGCCGAAATAGATGCCTATTTCCGCGATGCCGCCATCAAGATTGTTCTGGTTTTGCCATTCCAGGAGTGAAAGATAAACAAGGGCATCGGGCGGATCGATATATCCCTCCACGCTGCGTAGATCGTGGAAAATGAACTTGCGGATATTCGGTAGTACCATGCGCGCCGCACCAACCTTGCGTTATGTGACAATCGTTTCCAGCCTTTGAGCTGGTTCCATAACACATAGTCACATTTCCGGTAGGTCAACCCATGGCGCGTTTTCAGGCCCTCAGCCGCCCTATTTGCGCACCAGCAAAAGCGGCTCGCCTTCCTCTTCGTCGGACTTCTGGAAACTGCCGTCCGGCTTCATATCGAAGGAAAGCGAGGAGCCGTCATTGCCGAGCATCACCAGGCCGAAGCCTTCGGTTGCCCAGAGCGAAAGCTTGAGATCGCCGACTTCGCTTGCGCAGTCTCCGCTCGGTGACATCTTGGCAGTGCCGTCCGGATCCTTGTCGGTGGTCAGCGTGATGTCGCAGACGGGTTTGCCGTCCGGCCGCTGGATGCGCCACGCTCCAGCAAGGCTTGCGACGGTCGGTACGTGATCGACGTCGTCGAGCGCCGGCAACAGCCAAGTGGGATCGCCCGCGTCGCTCTCCCACGGGGAGCCTTCTTCCTGCTGAAACTTGATGAGCGTCTTCGCTGCGGCATCGACGATGGTGAGTGAACCATCGTCGGCGAAATTCCAGGCGCTTGCCTTGGAGAGAGCGGGCAGGGCCGCCGCACAGGCTTCCGCCCCGCTTATGGCATAGCCGCCGGAGATTGCGCTCGTCTCGAAGGTCAGGCGGCAGCCTTTGGCGCCGTTTTCGGGCGCAACCAGCCATGCACCGGCTTGAGCCTTGACGAGTTCCTCGTCAGCTGCGCGTGCCGGTTGACCGATTGCGAGAACAAGGGCGGCGGAGAGCGCCGTAAGGCCAAGAATGCGGATCAAAGCAAATTCCCCCAACTTGCCGCGCCAGCCGCGGTGCCGTTAGATTTTCAGATAGGACCGCGCCGCATAGAGCGCGATCGCAGCTGCGTTCGAGACATTGAGCGATTTGATCGCGCCCGGCATGTCGAGCCGCGCCAGCGCGTTCACCGTTTCCCGTGTTTTCTGGCGCAGCCCCTTGCCTTCGGAGCCGAGCACCAGGGCGATCTTGTCGCCGCTGAAGGTGCCCTCGAGCGGCGCGGGTCCTTCCGAATCAAGCCCGATGGTGGTGAATCCGAGGCGATGCAGCTCGCTGAGCGCATCGGCGAGATTGGTGATCTGTATATAAGGTATGAGTTCGAGCGCGCCCGAGGCCGATTTTGCCAGCACGCCCGATTCGGTCGGGCTGTGGCGCTGCGTGGTGATGACAGCGCCCGCATCGAAGGCCACGGCCGAGCGCATGATCGCTCCGACATTGTGCGGGTCGGTCACCTGGTCGAGAACCAGCAGCAGCGGGCTGTCCTTCAGCGCCTCGAGGCGGCGCACGGGCAGGGGACGCGTTTCCAGCATCGCGCCCTGGTGGATTGCTTCAGGGCCCAGCACCTTGTCGATATCCTGCGGCGAGACGATCTCGACGGGAATGCCAAGCGCGTCGGCCGGGCCGATCTCGAGCCGCACCAGCGCATTCTGCGTCGTCGACAGCTTGATGTTCTTGCGCTCGGGATTGCCGAGAGCGGCGCGAACCGTATGCAGGCCGTAAAGAAGGACCTGATCGGGCGCGAGCGCCGGAGGCTTCCAATCATCCGCGCCCGGCCGCTTTCGCTTCTGCGGCTGTGGCGTCGGGATTTCGCCGCGCTCGCGCTTGGCATCGCGATGTGCACGACGCAAGGTGGCGTAATGCGTGTCCTTGGCCGACTTGTCGTCGGCGGTGTTGTCGGGGCCGGAGGGGCCGGATGTTTTGTCTTTGCTCATGCGGCTTTATAACCAGCGCCTTCCCGGGCGCATAGCCCTCTTTCAGCGCCGTGCTTTTCTCACAGGCTGAAATTTTTTCGTCATTTTTGGCAATTCCTTATGTTGACAGACGGAAGTCGTCCGGTCATATACGCGGCGCAGATCACGGCGGCGACGCCAAGGTCGAGCAAACTTGGTCGCAAGATCCAGTCGGAATACTGGAGGGATGCCCGAGTGGTTAAAGGGGACGGACTGTAAATCCGTTGGCTCAGCCTACGTTGGTTCAAATCCAACTCCCTCCACCATTCCGGACCGGATCTTGACCACCCGCGCGGGTATAGCTCAATGGTAGAGCAGCAGCCTTCCAAGCTGAATACGCGGGTTCGATTCCCGCTACCCGCTCCAGTCTTTTCAATTTGTTAGATTATTCGCCACAGCGTTCGCCGCTGGACGATTTAGCGCACCTTCGCTGGCCGCAGCTCTTTAGCGGCAGTGGCACATCCGCGTACCGTACCAATGCTCCTGACACCCGTCTTTGCATAGTTGTCATGAAGGGTTGCTTATATCAGCACGAGCGTTAGATATTGCTCAGGCAACCGAAACGGGAGAGCGCAAATGGGTATTTTCGACAAGATCAAGGGTGCAATCTGGGGAGAGGCAAAGGCTGCTCCGGCACCGACGCAGACCACAGCGGCTACCGCCAACCCGGCCCCTGCGCCGACGCCGGCCCCTTCATCGACCACGGCAGCAACATCGCCCGCGACCAGCGCGCCGGCTGCTCCGGTCGATATCGCCACGATCCTCGATGCGGCCGTCAAGAAGAGCGGCCAGAAGCTCGACTGGAAACATTCGATCGTCGATCTGATGAAGGCGCTCGGCATGGATGCGAGCCTTTCGGAACGCAAGGAGCTGGCGCAGGAACTGGGTTATACCGGTGATGCCGGCGATTCCGCCAAGATGAACATATTTCTCCACAAGGCGCTTCTGAAGAAGCTCGCGGACAACGGCGGCAAGGTGCCGGCCGAGCTTCTCGACTGACAAGCGCCGGGCTTCGGTCTTGACGGCACCGGACATCGATCGTTGTAGACGACGATTTGTCGTTGCCTAATTGCTCTGCGCCCTTTCCCACTGGGAGAGGGCGCTTTGCATTGATGACTACCATTACCCCGATGGATGCTTCCATTCCTGCATCCGGCACTGGAATTCATTCCGGGGCGTCCCTATCTAAGCCACTGAACCGGCAAACGCTTTTATGTCTTTCCGGATCGGCCGGCGAACCTTGGGCGGCGAATGAATATCGAGGGCTGCGGATCCCGCGCCATCGACCAGGCTTCGCCCGGAATAGGCCCTGCAATTAAGTCTTGCGCAAACGCGACGAAAGCCTTAAACGGCGGCACTAAACCGGTTCGCCGGGGTCACTCATTACGTTCATAGGAAGCATTCAAATGGCAAAGAGTAAGTTTGAGCGCAATAAGCCGCACGTTAACATTGGTACGATTGGGCACGTTGACCACGGCAAGACGTCTCTGACGGCAGCGATCACGAAGTACTTCGGCGAGTACAAGGCGTATGACCAGATCGACGCTGCTCCGGAAGAAAAGGCACGTGGCATCACGATCTCGACGGCGCACGTCGAATACGAGACGCCGGCCCGTCACTATGCGCACGTCGACTGCCCTGGCCACGCCGACTATGTGAAGAACATGATCACCGGTGCCGCACAGATGGACGGCGCGATCCTGGTTTGCTCGGCCGCCGACGGCCCGATGCCGCAGACGCGCGAGCACATCCTGCTTGCTCGCCAGGTTGGCGTTCCGGCGATCGTTGTGTTCCTGAACAAGGTCGACCAGGTTGACGACGCCGAGCTTCTGGAGCTGGTCGAGCTCGAAGTTCGCGAATTGCTGTCGTCCTACGACTTCCCGGGCGACGACATTCCGGTCGTCAAGGGTTCGGCACTTGCTGCTCTTGAAGACAGCGACAAGAAGATCGGCGAAGACGCGATCCGCGAGCTGATGGCAGCTGTTGACGCCTACATCCCGACGCCTGAGCGTCCGATCGACCAGCCGTTCCTGATGCCGATCGAAGACGTGTTCTCGATCTCTGGCCGTGGTACGGTTGTGACGGGCCGCGTCGAGCGCGGGATCGTCAAGGTTGGTGAAGAAGTCGAGATCGTCGGCATTCGTCCGACGTCGAAGACGACGGTGACCGGCGTTGAAATGTTCCGCAAGCTGCTCGATCAGGGCCAGGCCGGCGACAACATCGGCGCGCTGATCCGCGGTGTGAACCGTGACGGCGTCGAGCGTGGCCAGATCCTGTGCAAGCCGGGTTCTGTCAAGCCGCACAAGAAGTTCATGGCCGAAGCCTACATCCTGACGAAGGAAGAGGGCGGCCGTCATACGCCGTTCTTCACGAACTACCGTCCGCAGTTCTACTTCCGCACGACGGATGTGACCGGCATCGTGACGCTTCCGGAAGGCACGGAAATGGTCATGCCGGGCGACAACGTCACGGTTGCTGTTGAGCTGATCGTGCCGATCGCGATGGAAGAAAAGCTGCGCTTCGCTATCCGCGAAGGCGGCCGTACCGTCGGCGCAGGCATCGTCGCCTCCATCGTCGAGTAATCCTCGGATTATTCCTTTATAAGAAGGCCCCGCTGGAAACAGCGGGGCCTTTTTCATTGGGGAAGTGCCATGGGATTGATCATTCTGACGGGCGCGTCGGGCTCGGGCAAGACGACGATCGCGCAGGCGATAGCGAGGGATCATGCGTCTGAGGTGGCCGTCCATCATTTTGACAGCATCGGCGTCCCCGCGCTTGACGTCATGATCCGGGATCGTGGCTCGCCGGAGGCCTGGCAGCGTGCCAAGACCATGGAGTGGCTGGCGCGTCTTGCCCCGCATGTCCGGAAGGGCGAGGCGGTGCTGCTCGAGGGGCAGATGCGAATGTCCTTCGTCGTCGAAGCCATAACCGCGGCAAAGATCAATGAATACAAACTGCTATTGGTCGATTGCGACGATGCGGCGAGAACGCGTCGGCTGACGATGGAGCGCGGCCAACCCGAGCTCGCCAATGCGGATATGATGAGCTGGGCAACCTATCTGCGCGGTGAAGCCTTGACGCAAGGCTGCGAGATTCTCGATACCAGCCGCCTTTCGATCGAGCAGAGTGCCGTGCGGGTTTTGCAGCGTCTGCATAGTTAATGCGGATTGTCACCATCTGGTGACGAGTTGCGCTTATTCACCGCCGCACGTCACCTTGCGAAACGGCCGAAAGGGTCTATCTATCGCTCGATTTTATTCGGAGGAGATTTCCATGAGGAAACGCATTCTGTTTACCGGCGGCAGCGGCAAGGCCGGACGCCACACCGTGCCCTGGCTGGTCGAGGCCGGCTACGATGTCCACAACATCGATCTCGTGCCGTTGAACAGCCCTGGCGTCACCAATCTGCAGGCCGATGTCACCGATGCGGGACAAGTCTATAACATCCTGACCATGCATCGGGATTTCCCTGATCTCGATCAGGGCAGGGGCGTGCAGCCCTTCGATGCCGTCGTGCATTTCGCAGCCGTCCCGCGCATCCTGTTGAAGCCCGACAACGAGACGTTCCGCATCAACACGATGAGCACCTACAATGTCATCGAGGCGGCGGCGAAGCTCGGCGTGAAGAAGATCATCGTTGCGTCAAGCGAAACGACCTATGGCGTCTGCTTCGCTGAAGGCCATCGTGATTTCCACCAGTTCCCGCTGGAGGAGGACTATGACGTCAACCCGATGGATTCCTATGGCCTGTCCAAGGTTCTGAACGAAAAGACCGCGCGCGCCTTCGCCGAGCGCTTCGGCATCGACATCTATGCGCTGCGCATCGGCAATGTCATCGAGCCCCATGAATATGAGCGCTTCCCGGAATATTTCGCCGACAGCGGGATCCGCAAGCGCATCGCCTGGAGCTATATCGACGCCCGCGACCTCGGCCAGATCGTTCACCTCTGCATCGAGAAGAGCGGCCTGGGCTTCCAGGTGTTCAACGCCGCCAACGACACGGTTTCGGCCAACACGCCCTCGCGCGAACTCGCCGCCAACCACTATCCGAACGTGCCTTTCACGCGTGAGATCGGCGAATATGAGGGCTTGCTTTCCAACCGCAAGATCCGCGAAGTCCTCGGTTTCAAGGAAGAGCACGACTGGCGGAAATATGTGAAAGTCTGAGGCGTGCCCGCACTTCCATGCGGGCCAGGGCACGCTGCACAGGTGAGATTTCATTGTCCCGGGGTGGCACGTTGATCAGCAGGCGGTTGATGTCGCCCTTGGTCACCGTCTCGAGATGCTCGCAGATAGCGTCGATATGCCAGCCGTGCGTGCACGTACGGTATCGAAGGTTCGATGACGTGCCATGCTTCCCGAACGAAGCCGGATAGTGACTTGCACCGCGCCTTGATACGTTTGGCATCAAAGGCGACACGCTGCCTTTCGCGGTCGGCCTGCTCTAGCCGCTCGCGCTCCGCCCGTTTTCTGTTTCGGGTGCCCAGTAGGGCCAGGTATTCACGCTTCTACTGAAGGCTCATCCTCGCTAGCGCCAACGACAATTGCGGCGATGCGAGCATCAATCTCTTCCTCTGTCATGTTGGCGTATTCGATTGGGCCGTTGTTCCGCCCGGTGTGCTGATGGGCGGCAAGCTTCGGATGGACATATGGGGCAGCTGCCTTTGCCATATCGTCACGTCGCGCGGCGTCGGCCTTGGGGTTCCTCATAACCTTGAGCATGTACTCAAGAGGGAAGTTGTCCCGGACTTGGAGATTTCGCGCGCACGGCGCGCTGTGGCCCGATTAGGGGTGCCTTTGGCGCGGCCTCCAGTCTTTTTCCCAATCGCCATCTACTTTTCTTCTATTTTAGATTACCGTACAACTTGCGCAACGTGGAGGAAAGCGCATGAGACTATCACAGGGCGAAAAACTCATTTTGATGGCTCTTGCGGCCGCGAAAGACGGCAAGGACGAGCTGGATCTGGATTTCATTCGTCGGGCCATCTACAGCGGCAACACATGGGCGCTAACCTGGGAATTCTCAGGTATACCAGCTGAAGATACCGAGCCCGGGATCGCGGACGAGACTGCAGAGATAATGAGCATGTGGTCTTACATTGAGCGTAGCGTCGGCGAACTCCCGGTTGCGGAGCGGGAGCAATTGGAAAAAGATGCCTATCCCCACTCGCTAAGCTTCTCCGGTTTTGATGGTAATCACGACCCCCATTACTCGGTAGCATCGTTCCTTGTTAAGGACATGGGCCGATTCGAGGAATTCAAAGAGCGCTCTTTGAATTCTCACACTCAAAGCAGTCTACCAACGTACAGAAGGATGCTTTCGGCCTACAAAGCCGAGCTCCGAAACCTCGGATTCACCTCGCGATCACTACCTGCTGACAAGATACTAGGGATTGTTAAGCCGTAAGTTCATGCCGGACGTTTTTCAAGACTGGCATGGGTTAACCTTGGAGTATGTGATGACAGACACTGATCGACTTAACGATCCATTCTACGACCGCATTCACCACTTCCTCGACCAGTTCGATCCCGGCACCCCGGAGTACGGGATAGCCTTGATGGTTGCAGATCAAGGCATTCAGTCCCTGAAGGGCAACCAGATCTACATCTGGGAAAAGCGGATCGTTCCGGTTATCAGCAGACCGATGAATGACGAGGAGCGCCTAGAGGCCGCCCTCCATGACGATCGCGAGGCAGAGGCGCGTGATATGCAGCAGCTCCAGGAGTAGCCGCATGGGAAAAAAGAAGAAGTCGAAAGTAAAAGTGAAGCCGAAGCGGAACCCCGCAGCCTTCTCGCTCCCCGGTAGCTCGGGCGCTCTCGCCTCGATAGACATGAGGCAATTCAAATTCGCCCCGAAACCATACGAAGGCGGTGCGCCCGGCCTTCGATCCCAGAACAAGAAATAACCGGCTGACCCACCTGGCGCTGTTATGATGAGGCTGGCGAGCCCGGAACGGCGGTACGGCATCTTCTGCCACGAATGAGGCCATGATCTTGGCGCCGGATGTGCTCATGCTATCCGGCAGCGGCGTCGACCCAGGTACGGCGCCTCTCCATTTGTTACGCAGCATAACCAAAAATGCTTCCGCAAACACTCGACAAATAGCCCCGTTTATTTAAGTAGGGTTGCGTATGCTGGGTATCTCCTTGAGATTGCAGCGCGTGGTACGGTGTAATCGCGCCCCTGTTTCAGACGAACATCCCCCTGGCCCTGGTGCTTTGAGGATGGAACCGGGGCGGTTTGCGTCGCTACGAAAAATGGTTTGCCGGCTGGCTCTCAAGGGGTCAGCCGTTTCGGAGGTGTCATGAAGGATAGTGTTGCACGTATTTTTGTTGGGTTCGATTCCAAGGAGGTCGTGGCCTATCACGTCCTCGCCCAGAGCATCATCGAGCGGTCCTCGATCCCGGTGGTGTTCTCGCCGATCGTGCTCAACAATCTGAGCGGCATTTTCACGCGTGAGCGCAATGCGTTGCAGTCGACCGAGTTTTCCTTCTCGCGCTTCCTCGTGCCCTACCTCAGCGACTATGAGGGCTGGAGCATCTTCATGGATTGCGACATGCTGGCCCGCACCGATATCGCCGAGCTCTGGGCGCTGCGCGACGACCGCTATGCGGCCATGTGCGTCAAGCACGATTACCAGCCGAAGGTCGAAACCAAGTTCCTCGGCCAGACGCAGACCAAGTACGAGAAGAAGAACTGGTCGAGCATGATCCTGTTCAACAATGCCAAGTGCAAGGCATTGACGAAGGACTTCGTCAACACCGCCACCGGCCTTGAGCTCCATCAGTTCAAGTGGCTGGAGAGCGACGACCAGATCGGCGAGGTGCCGGTGACCTGGAACTATCTCGTCAATGAATACGACCGCCGGGAAGACGCCAAGCTTGTGCATTTCACCGACGGCGGCCCGTATTTTGACGAGTATCGCAACGACGATTACGCCGACGAGTGGTTCGCCATGCGCGACCGCATGCTGCACGTCCAGCAGAAGTGAACGGGTTGGGGCAGAAGACGACAGGGGCCGCGGATGCCGGCCTCCCGGCTGCGGGCTCCGCGGCTGGCCTGAACAGCGCCGACGAGTGGCGCGCCTTGCTGGCGGCTTATTCTCATATCGTGCTGGTCGCCAACAGCGACGCAGTCGACATGGGTAGCTTGCAGACACAGTTTCCGCCGACAGCGCTCTTCGTCTTCTTCAACAAGGTCTACAAGGTTCTAGACCGTCCTTTCCCCGGGCACTCGCTGCTGATCTCGCGCGGTCAGCCGCGCGGGGCCAATATCGTCTATCGGGGCGAGGTGGGCGAGGTCGTCAAATTCTTTCCGACGGAATATTTCCTTGGTATCATGAACATCCGCCTTGGCCCGGAGGAGAAGCTCAATCCGGCAGCGGATTTTCAGGGTGCGCCCACCGGCCATCTCGATCTGGTCGGTTTCTGCTCCGATTTCTATACGGAAGGCAAGACGCCGACGAGCGGCTTTGCTATGGCGCTCTGGCTCAGCGATCTGAAGCTGCCCGGAGCCATCGTTCTTGCCGGCTTTTCGGCGAGACGCAGCCAGAAGTGGAGGGTGGTCTCCGCCCATGACTGGACGTTCGAGCAGACCTTCCTGCGCCTCTTCGCGCGTCTCGGGAAGATCACTATTCACGGCGGCGTTTCCCTTAATCCCTATATCAGGCTCGCCGAACGTTTTTCCGAAATACCATCGGCCGAGATTTCGCTGGCCGCGGCGGAAGTGCTGTCCGAGCGACTGGGCAACGCGGATGCCGAAGTGGACAAGCTGATTTCGCTGACCAATGTGATTCGTTCGACGGATAATTTCCTGCGCCGCCTCAGGCCGAAATTTCTGAAGCGGAAGCCGAAGGGTTCGCCTTCGGAGTAGCGGCGCAGTGGGAGGCGCCTCTTCGGCGCCTTCCGCAATGGTTCTGCGCGGCTGCGTTATTGACCGCGCGGGGCTGCATGCCGCGAAGCTGCGGGCTCGATTGGGAAAAAGCGAAAAACGCTCTTGCCAATCGTTTCGTCCCGTCTTAAAGGGAGCGCCATGTCTTCGAACTGCTCAGGCGGTCCACCGCTTGATGCAAATACTCGAAGAATGAAGGGGTATAGCTCAGTTGGTAGAGCGGCGGTCTCCAAAACCGCAGGTCGTAGGTTCGAGCCCTGCTGCCCCTGCCACTTTCCTTTGATTTGATTGGCGCGGTTATTACGCTGCTTTTCAAGTTGAGGGAGCATGCCGCTTTGACGGCAAATTTTCGAAAACACTGGATTGCCTCTTGTTAAATTGGGAATCGGTGTTTATGTAGGGTTCAACAGACACGCGGTGCGTGGGGCTGATATGTTCAGCTTTACGCGCCGTAATTGCGTGGGCAGTCAATGGCATCCAAAACGAATCCACTAGCGTTTCTGCAGCAAGTTCGCTCCGAGACGTCGAAAATCACTTGGCCATCACGCCGTGAGACGATGATCTCGACGGTGATGGTGCTTGTCATGGTTGTTTTCGCCTCGTTGTTTTTCTTTGCTGCCGACCAGCTCATTGGCTGGATACTCAGCTATGTGCTGAATACCGGCAACTGATATCGGGTGGAGATGAACATGGCGGCACGTTGGTACATCGTCCACGCTTATTCTAATTTTGAAAAGAAAGTGGCTGAATCCATTGAGGAGAAGGCTAGGCAGAAGGGTCTCGGGCATTTGTTCGAGCGGATTCTGGTACCAACTGAAAAGGTCGTTGAAGTGCGTCGCGGTCGCAAGGTCGATAGCGAGCGTAAGTTTTTCCCGGGTTATGTGCTGGTTCGCGCCAACCTGACGGATGAAGCTTACCACCTGATCAAGAATACGCCGAAGGTCACTGGCTTCCTAGGCTCCGACAATAAACCCGTTCCGATTCCGGATTATGAAGCTGAGCGTATTCTCGGTCAGGTTCAGGAAGGTGTCGAGCGGCCGAAGGCTTCGGTGTCCTTCGAGATCGGCGAGCAGGTCCGCGTTTCCGATGGTCCGTTCGCCTCGTTCAATGGCACGGTTCAGGATGTGGACGAAGAGCGTTCGCGCCTGAAGGTGGAAGTCTCGATCTTCGGCCGCGCTACGCCGGTCGAGCTGGAATACAGTCAGGTCGAGAAGGTCTGATCGTTTCCGTCCGGAAAGGTCAGTTTGATTGCTGATCTTTCCAATGAGTTTGGATATAAGTAAATGCTTACTTATATCTCGCGGCGCAGCCGCAATCCGCGTGGAAGGGTGGGGCCTTAGCCAGGTCTTTAATCCGCACCACGCAACCGCAGCCGCCGGAGTGATCCGGCATCGTGGGCCGGGCGACCGGTCATTCAGAAAGGCAGAGAGAAATGGCTAAGAAAGTTGCAGGCCAGCTCAAGCTGCAGGTTAAGGCCGGCTCGGCGAATCCGTCGCCGCCGATCGGACCTGCGCTTGGTCAGCGTGGCGTTAACATCATGGAATTCTGCAAGGCGTTCAATGCCGCCACGCAGGAATTGGAAAAGGGTATGCCGATCCCGGTCGTCATCACCTACTACCAGGACAAGTCCTTCACCTTCATCATGAAGCAGCCGCCTGTCAGCTACTTCCTGAAGAAGGAAGCAAAGATCCAGTCCGGCTCGAAGACCCCAGGTAAGGGCGCCAAGGCTGGCACTCTGACCAAGGCTCAGGTGAAGTCTATCGCCGAAGCCAAGATGAAGGATCTGAATGCCGCCGATATCGAAGGCGCAATGGCCATGATCGAGGGCTCCGCCCGCGCCATGGGCCTGGAAGTGGTGGGTTGAGACCATGGTAGCAAAGCGTATTCAAAAGACTCGTGAAGGCGTTGATCCGACCAAGCTTTATGCTCTGGATCTGGCCATCAACATGGTCAAGGAACGTGCCGTCGCCAAGTTCGACGAAACCGTCGAAATCGCGATGAACCTCGGCGTTGACCCGCGTCACGCCGACCAGATGGTTCGCGGCGTCGTCAACCTGCCGAACGGCACAGGCCGTACGGTTCGTGTTGCCGTCTTCGCTCGCGGCGTCAAGGCTGATGAAGCCAAGGCTGCAGGCGCTGACATCGTCGGCGCGGAAGACCTGGTCGAAATCGTTCAGGGCGGCAAGATCGACTTCGATCGTTGCATCGCGACCCCGGATATGATGCCGCTCGTCGGTCGTCTCGGTAAGGTTCTCGGCCCGCGCGGCATGATGCCGAACCCGAAGGTCGGAACCGTCACGATGGACGTCAAATCTGCCGTCGAAGCTTCCAAGGGTGGCGCTGTCGAGTTCCGCGTCGAGAAGGCTGGTATTATCCATGCCGGTATCGGCAAGGCTTCGTTCGACGCCAAGGCTCTGGAAGAAAACATCCGCGCCTTCGCCGACGCCGTCATCAAGGCAAAGCCGGCTGGCGCCAAGGGCAACTACCTGAAGCGCGTAGCGATCTCCTCGACCATGGGTCCTGGTGTCAAGATCGAACTCGCAACGGTTACGGCGACGAACGCCTGATGTTTTAGCCGGGCATATTGCCCGGCTTTCTAAGAATTCCCAGCCTTTCGAGGCTGGGATTTCCGGAGAAATCCGGAATTCCTGTCCGAGATTGCAGGTGGTTATCCCTTAATCACTTAAGCCTGCATGAGACGGGTAAGACCCGAATTTTGAAGAAGTTTCTGCTTCGATGAACTCGGTTCGAGCCTTGGATGCCTTGTGCCTTGGAGCCGTCAGGCTCGAGCGCGAGGGGACAGGATCCTCAAGCGTCGCTTGGGATCTACTTGATCCCAGGAGGCAAAAGGCAACCCGGCAGGTCCGTTAACCCGGTCCTGTCAACTGGAGAAAAGCAGTGGAAAGAGCGGAAAAACGCGAATTCGTCACGGAACTGAACGAAGTCTTCAAGGCTTCGGGCTCAGTTGTCGTGGCCCACTATGCTGGTGCTACAGTCGCTCAGATGAACGATTTTCGTTCGAAGATGCGCGCTGCTGGCGGCACTATCAAAGTCGCGAAGAACCGCCTGGCCAAAATTGCTCTTCAGGGCACGGACGCGGAAGGGATTTCCGATCTCTTCACCGGTCAGACGCTGATCGCATACAGCACTGATCCGATTACCGCTCCGAAGGTCGTCGTGGATTTCGCCAAGGGCAACGACAAGATCGTTGTCTTGGGCGGCGCCATGGGAACAACAACACTCAACCCCGAAGGTGTGAAGTCGCTCGCGACCCTGCCTTCGCTGGACGAGCTGCGCGCGAAGCTGCTGGGCATGATCCAGACTCCGGCTACCCGCATCGCAGGTGTTGTTGCAGCGCCGGCAAGTCAGCTTGCTCGCGTGTTCTCGGCCTACGCCAAGAAGGACGAAGCCGCGTAAGGCGGTTTTTCGCTGTTCATAATCAACCAGTTCGAACCGAACAAAAGGAACTACAAAAATGGCTGATCTCGCAAAGATCGTAGACGACCTCTCCTCGCTGACCGTTCTCGAAGCCGCAGAACTGTCCAAGCTTCTCGAAGAAAAGTGGGGCGTTTCCGCCGCTGCTCCGGTAGCTGTTGCTGCCGCTGGCGGTGCTGCTGCTGCTGCTGTCGTTGAAGAAGAAAAGACCGAGTTCGACGCCATCCTCACGGATGTCGGCGCAAACAAGATCAACGTCATCAAGGAAGTCCGCGCTATCACCGGCCTCGGCCTCAAGGAAGCTAAGGACCTCGTCGAAGCTGCTCCGAAGGCTGTCAAGGAAGCTGTTTCCAAGGCTGAAGCCGCTGACATCAAGAAGAAGCTCGAAGACGCCGGCGCAAAGGTCGACGTTAAGTAAGCTTGAAACTGCTTTGGGAGGTGGCTTTTTGCCGTCTCCCATTTGCCGTTTTTCTGAACGAATTACCCAAAAGCCGCAGGCAAACCGGCTTTTGGGTAATGGGTTCTTCAAGAGGATGGTCTCAAATCGAACCGCGACGCAATCCGTGCCGAGCGGTTTTCGATTAGTTAGACGAGATTGAACTACTCATTGATTGATGGGATCGCCTGGCCAGCGGTTCCCATCCGTTGCAGGCCCGGGTGCAGGATTTTAAAGGAGCGACGATGGCTCAGACCCTTTCGTTCAATGGGCGCAGGCGCGTACGCAAGTTTTTTGGTAAGATTCCCGAAGTCGCAGAGATGCCGAACCTCATCGAGGTTCAGAAGGCGTCCTACGATCAGTTTCTGATGGTCGAAGAGCCGAAGGGCGGCCGCCCGGATGAAGGTCTTCAGGCCGTTTTCAGGTCGGTTTTCCCGATCACCGATTTCTCCGGCGCTTCGATGCTGGAGTTCGTATCCTATGAATTCGAACCGCCGAAGTTCGACGTCGACGAGTGCCGCCAGCGCGACCTGACCTATGCCGCGCCGCTGAAGGTCACTCTCCGTCTGATCGTGTTCGATATCGATGAGGATACGGGCGCGAAGTCCATCAAGGACATCAAGGAACAGAGCGTCTACATGGGCGACATGCCGCTCATGACGAACAACGGTACCTTCATCGTCAACGGTACCGAGCGCGTGATCGTTTCGCAGATGCACCGTTCGCCGGGCGTCTTCTTCGATCACGACAAGGGCAAGAGCCATTCTTCCGGCAAGCTGCTCTTTGCCGCCCGCGTCATCCCGTATCGCGGTTCCTGGCTCGACATCGAATTCGACGCCAAGGACATCGTCTACGCCCGTATCGACCGCCGCCGCAAGATTCCGGTGACGTCGCTGCTGATGGCGCTCGGCATGGATGGCGAAGAAATCCTGTCGACCTTCTACACGAAGTCGCTCTACGAACGCTCCGGCGATGGCTGGCGCATTCCCTTCAACGCGGAAACGCTGAAGGGTGCCAAGACCGTTACCGACATGATCGACGCCGACACCGGCGAAGTCGTGGTCGAAGGCGGCAAGAAGCTGACCCCGCGTCTGCTGCGTCAGCTGCAGGACAAGGGCCTCAAGGCCCTGAAGGCGACGGACGAAGAGCTTTACGGCCTGTTCCTGGCGGAAGATATCGTCAACCTTCGGACCGGTGAGATCTATCTCGAAGCCGGCGACGAAATCGACGAGAAGACCCTGCCGGTCATCCTGAAGGCTGGTTTCGAGGAAATCCCGGTTCTGGGCATCGACCATATCAATGTCGGCGCCTACATCCGCAACACGCTGTCTGCCGACAAGAACGAGAACCGTCAGGACGCTCTGTTCGACATCTATCGCGTCATGCGCCCGGGTGAACCGCCGACCATGGAGTCGGCCGAAGCCATGTTTAACTCGCTGTTCTTCGATTCGGAGCGTTACGACCTCTCCGCCGTCGGCCGCGTCAAGATGAACATGCGCCTCGACCTCGAAGTTGCCGACACCGTTCGCGTCCTGCGCAAGGATGACATCCTGGCCGTGGTCAAGATGCTGGTCGAACTGCGCGACGGCAAGGGCGAAATCGACGACATCGACAACCTCGGCAACCGCCGCGTCCGTTCGGTCGGCGAGCTGATGGAGAACCAGTACCGTCTCGGCCTACTGCGCATGGAGCGCGCGATCAAGGAACGTATGTCCTCGATCGAAATCGACACGGTCATGCCGCAGGATCTGATCAACGCGAAGCCGGCTGCTGCCGCCGTTCGCGAATTCTTCGGTTCCTCGCAGCTGTCGCAGTTCATGGACCAGGTGAACCCGCTTTCGGAAATCACCCACAAGCGCCGTCTTTCGGCTCTTGGCCCGGGCGGTCTGACCCGCGAGCGCGCCGGCTTCGAAGTCCGCGACGTTCATCCGACGCACTACGGTCGTATTTGCCCGATCGAAACGCCGGAAGGTCCGAACATCGGTCTTATCAACTCGCTAGCGACCTTCGCCCGCGTCAACAAGTACGGCTTCATCGAAAGCCCTTATCGCCGTATCATCGACGGTAAGGTGACCAACGACGTGCTCTACCTCTCCGCCATGGAAGAGGCGAAGTACTATGTTGCCCAGGCGAATGCCGAGCTGGATGCGACCGGTGCCTTCACGGAAGAGTTCGTGGTTTGCCGTCATGCCGGCGAAGTCATGCTCGCCCCGCGCGACAACATCAACCTGATGGACGTCTCGCCGAAGCAGCTGGTTTCGGTCGCAGCCGCGCTGATCCCGTTCCTGGAAAACGACGACGCCAACCGTGCTCTCATGGGCTCGAACATGCAGCGTCAGGCCGTGCCGCTCTTGCGCGCCGAAGCTCCGTTCGTCGGCACCGGCATGGAGCCGGTCGTCGCGCGTGACTCGGGTGCGGCCATCGGCGCCCGCCGCGGCGGCGTGGTCGACCAGGTCGACGCGACGCGTATCGTTATCCGCGCTACGGAAGACCTCGATCCGTCGAAGTCCGGCGTTGATATCTATCGCCTGATGAAGTTCCAGCGTTCGAACCAGAACACCTGCGTCAACCAGCGCCCGCTGGTCACCGTCGGTGACGTGGTCAACAAGGGCGACATCCTGGCGGACGGTCCCTCGACCGACCTCGGCGATCTGGCGCTCGGCCGTAACGTGCTCGTCGCGTTCATGCCGTGGAACGGCTACAACTACGAAGACTCGATCCTGCTCTCCGAGCGTATCGTTGCCGACGACGTGTTTACCTCCATCCACATCGAGGAATTCGAAGTGATGGCGCGCGACACCAAGCTCGGTCCGGAAGAAATCACCCGCGACATTCCGAACGTTTCGGAAGAAGCGCTGAAGAACCTGGACGAAGCCGGTATCGTTTACATCGGCGCCGAAGTTCAGCCGGGCGATATCCTCGTCGGCAAGATCACGCCGAAGGGCGAAAGCCCGATGACGCCGGAAGAAAAGCTTCTGCGCGCCATCTTCGGTGAAAAGGCGTCCGACGTTCGCGACACCTCCATGCGCATGCCGCCCGGCACCTACGGTACGGTCGTCGAAGTTCGCGTCTTCAACCGCCACGGCGTTGAGAAGGACGAACGCGCCATGGCGATCGAGCGCGAAGAGATCGAGCGTCTCGCGAAGGACCGTGACGACGAGCAGGCGATTCTTGACCGCAACGTCTACGGCCGCCTGGTCGAAATGCTGCGTGGCCAGGTTGCGCTTGCCGGTCCGAAGGGCTTCAAGAAGGGCACGGAACTGTCGAACGCTGTCGTTTCGGAGTATCCGCGCTCGCAGTGGTGGATGTTCGCCGTCGAGGACGAGAAGGTCCAGGGCGAACTCGAAGCCCTGCGTGGCCAGTACGACGAATCCAAGTCGCGCCTCGAACAGCGCTTCATGGACAAGGTCGAGAAGGTCCAGCGCGGCGATGAAATGCCTCCGGGCGTCATGAAGATGGTCAAGGTCTTCGTCGCTGTGAAGCGCAAGATCCAGCCGGGCGACAAGATGGCCGGCCGTCACGGCAACAAGGGTGTCGTATCGCGTATCGTGCCTGTCGAAGACATGCCGTTCCTCGAAGACGGCACGCATGTCGACATCGTGCTGAACCCGCTCGGCGTTCCCTCGCGCATGAACGTCGGTCAGATCCTCGAGACGCACCTCGGCTGGGCTTGCGCCGGCATGGGTCGTCAGATCGGCGAGCTGATCGAAGCCTACAAGGCGAGCGGCAACATCGAACCTCTACGCAAGACGATCGACATGGTCGTCGGCGACGGTCCGAAGAGCGACGACGTTCACGAGTATGACGATGCATCGGTACTGCGTCTGGCCGAGCAGTGGAAGCGTGGCGTGTCCATCGCGACCCCGGTCTTCGACGGCGCCGGCGAAGCCGATGTCAACGAGATGCTGGTCATGGCAGGTCTCAAGCAGACCGGTCAGTCGACGCTGTACGACGGTCGTACCGGCGAGCAGTTCGACCGTCAGGTCACGGTTGGCTACATCTACATGCTGAAGCTGAACCACCTTGTCGACGACAAGATCCACGCCCGTTCGATCGGTCCGTACTCGCTCGTCACCCAGCAGCCGCTGGGCGGTAAGGCGCAGTTCGGCGGTCAGCGCTTCGGCGAAATGGAAGTCTGGGCGCTCGAAGCTTACGGTGCAGCCTACACGCTGCAGGAAATGCTCACGGTCAAGTCGGACGACGTGGCCGGCCGCACCAAGGTCTACGAAGCCATCGTTCGTGGCGACGATACCTTCGAGGCGGGCATTCCGGAAAGCTTCAACGTTCTCGTCAAGGAAATGCGTTCGCTGGGTCTCAGCGTCGAGTTGGAAAATTCCAAGATCGACGATCTGCAGACGGCGAACCAGCTTCCGGACGCAGCCGAGTAACAGTCGATAGGGTGCGCGCTGTCTGTCAGCGCGCACCGTTCCAGCCGACGCCCCATTTCGGGTAGCGCCAGGCAGGGACGGTTTCGCCGCATTTTGCGGTTATTGTCGTTTTAACGCGTCAGTCCGGTTCCCGGGAATTTGCCGGCACTGATTGCAGTTCGAGGGCGCTTCGCCCCAAAAGGAGACAGGCATGAACCAAGAGGTCATGAATCTTTTCAATCCGCAGGTGCCTGCACAGAATTTCGATTCCATCCGGATTTCGATCGCATCGCCGGAGAAGATTCTTTCCTGGTCTTATGGCGAGATCAAGAAGCCGGAAACGATCAACTATCGTACGTTCAAGCCGGAACGCGATGGTCTTTTCTGCGCACGAATCTTCGGGCCGATCAAGGATTACGAGTGCCTGTGCGGCAAGTACAAGCGCATGAAGTACAAGGGCATCATCTGCGAAAAGTGCGGCGTCGAAGTCACGCTGTCGCGCGTTCGCCGTGAGCGCATGGGCCATATCGAGCTCGCCGCTCCCGTTGCCCATATCTGGTTCCTGAAGTCGCTGCCGAGCCGTATTTCCACGCTGCTCGACATGACGCTGAAGGATGTCGAGCGCGTCCTCTACTTCGAAAACTACATCGTCACCGAGCCGGGCCTCACCGCCCTGAAGGAGCATCAGCTTCTCTCGGAAGAAGAGTACATGCTCGCCATCGACGAATATGGCGAAGACCAGTTCACCGCCATGATCGGCGCTGAAGCGATCTACGAGATGCTGGCCAGCATGAACCTCGAAAAGATCGCGGGCGACCTGCGCGCCGAGCTTGCCGACACCACGTCGGATCTCAAGCAGAAGAAACTGATGAAGCGCCTGAAGATCGTCGAGAACTTCATGGAGTCGGGCAATCGTCCGGAATGGATGATCATGAAGGTCGTTCCGGTCATCCCGCCGGACCTGCGCCCGCTGGTTCCGCTGGATGGCGGCCGTTTCGCGACCTCGGATCTGAACGATCTGTATCGCCGCGTCATCAACCGTAACAACCGTCTGAAGCGCCTCATCGAACTGCGCGCTCCGGGCATCATCATCCGCAACGAAAAGCGCATGCTGCAGGAATCTGTCGATGCGCTGTTCGACAACGGCCGCCGCGGCCGCGTCATCACCGGCGCCAACAAGCGTCCGCTGAAGTCGCTGTCCGACATGCTCAAGGGCAAGCAGGGCCGCTTCCGTCAGAACCTGCTCGGCAAGCGCGTCGACTATTCCGGCCGTTCGGTCATCGTGACCGGTCCGGAATTGAAGCTGCACCAGTGCGGCCTGCCGAAGAAGATGGCGCTCGAGCTGTTCAAGCCGTTCATCTATGCCCGCCTTGATGCGAAGGGTTATTCCTCGACCGTCAAGCAGGCCAAGAAGCTGGTCGAAAAGGAAAAGCCGGAAGTTTGGGATATCCTCGACGAGGTCATCCGCGAACATCCGGTGCTGCTGAACCGTGCGCCGACGCTGCACCGCCTGGGCATCCAGGCCTTCGAACCCATGCTGGTCGAAGGCAAGGCTATCCAGCTGCACCCGCTCGTCTGCACGGCCTTCAACGCCGACTTCGACGGCGACCAGATGGCCGTTCACGTGCCGCTGTCGCTGGAAGCCCAGCTTGAAGCCCGCGTGCTGATGATGTCGACCAACAACATCCTGCATCCGGCAAACGGCGCGCCGATCATCGTTCCCTCGCAGGACATGGTTCTCGGCCTGTACTACCTGTCGATCCTGAACCAGAACGAGCCGGGCGAAGGCATGGCCTTCTCCGACCTCGGCGAGCTGCATCATGCTCTCGAAAACAAGGTTGTGACGCTGCATTCGAAGATCCGCGGCCGCTTCAAGTCGATCGACGAAGAGGGCAAGGCCTATTCGAAGATCTACGAAACGACGCCTGGCCGCCTGCTCATCGGCGAACTGCTGCCGAAGCATGGCAAGGTGACCTTCGACATCTGCAACCAGGAAATGACCAAGAAGAACATCTCCAAGATGATCGACACGGTCTACCGCCATTGCGGCCAGAAGGACACGGTCATTTTCTGCGACCGCATCATGCAGCTCGGTTTCTCCCATGCCTGCCGCGCCGGCATTTCGTTCGGCAAGGACGACATGGTCATTCCGGATACCAAGGTTAAGATCGTTGGCGACACCGAAGCCCTGGTGAAGGAATACGAGCAGCAGTACAATGACGGCCTGATCACTCAGGGCGAAAAGTACAACAAGGTTGTCGACGCCTGGGGCAAGGCCACGGAAAAGGTCGCCGAAGAAATGATGGCCCGCATTAAGGCCGTCGAATTCGATCCGGCGACCGGTCGTCAGAAGCCGATGAACTCGATCTACATGATGAGCCACTCGGGCGCCCGCGGTTCTCCGAACCAGATGCGCCAGTTGGGCGGCATGCGCGGCCTCATGGCCAAGCCGTCGGGCGAAATCATCGAGACGCCGATCATCTCGAACTTCAAGGAAGGCCTGACCGTGAACGAGTACTTCAACTCGACGCACGGTGCCCGTAAGGGTCTTGCTGACACCGCCCTGAAGACCGCGAACTCGGGTTACCTGACCCGCCGTCTCGTCGACGTCGCTCAGGACTGCATTGTCACCCACGTCGATTGCGGTACCGACAAGGGCCTCACCATGACTGCCATCGTCGATGCCGGTCAGGTCGTCGCTTCGATCGGCGCCCGCATCCTCGGCCGTACGGCGCTCGACGATATCGATCATCCGGTCACGGGTGAGCGCATCGTCGATGCCGGCAGGATGATCCTCGAGCCGGATGTCATCGAGATCGAGAAGGCTGGTATCCAGTCGATCCGCATCCGTTCGGCGCTGACCTGCGAAATCCAGACGGGCGTCTGCTCGGTCTGCTACGGCCGCGACCTGGCTCGCGGCACGCCTGTCAACCTTGGTGAAGCTGTCGGTGTCATCGCCGCGCAGTCGATTGGTGAACCGGGCACGCAGCTGACCATGCGTACCTTCCACTTGGGCGGCACGGCCACCGTGGTCGACCAGTCGTTCCTGGAAGCCTCCTACGAGGGCACGGTTCAGATCAAGAACCGCAACATGCTGCGCAACTCCGATGGCAATCTTGTTGCCATGGGCCGCAACATGACGGTCCAGATCCTGGACGAGCGTGGTGTCGAGCGTTCCTCGCAGCGCGTCGCTTACGGCTCGAAGCTCCATGTCGACGACGGCGACAAGGTGAAGCGCGGCCAGCGTCTGGCGGAGTGGGATCCCTATACCCGCCCGATGATGACGGAAGTGGCCGGTACGGTTCACTTCGAAGACGTCATCGACGGTCTTTCGGTTCTCGAAGCGACCGACGAGTCCACAGGCATCACCAAGCGTCAGGTCTTCGACTGGCGTTCGACGCCGCGTGGCTCGGATCTGAAGCCGGCGATCATCATCAAGGACGCCAGCGGCAATGTTGCTAAGCTGTCGCGCGGCGGTGACGCTCGCTTCCTGCTCTCGGTCGACGCGATCCTGTCCGTCGAGCCGGGCCAGAAGGTGTCGCAGGGTGACGTTCTCGCCCGTTCGCCGCTGGAAAGCGCCAAGACCAAGGACATCACGGGTGGTCTGCCGCGCGTTGCCGAACTGTTCGAGGCTCGTCGTCCGAAGGACCATGCCATCATCGCAGAGATCGATGGTACGATCCGCCTCGGCCGCGATTACAAGAACAAGCGCCGCGTCATCATCGAGCCGGCGGAAGACGGTGTCGAGCCGGTCGAGTACCTGATCCCGAAGGGCAAGCCCTTCCATCTTCAGGATGGCGACTATATCGAAAAGGGTGATTACATCCTCGACGGTAACCCGGCTCCGCACGACATCCTGGCGATCAAGGGCGTGGAGGCTCTGGCTTCCTACCTGGTCAACGAAATCCAGGAAGTCTACCGCTTGCAGGGCGTTGTCATCAACGACAAGCACATCGAAGTGATTGTCCGTCAGATGCTGCAGAAGGTGGAAATCACCGATGCGGGCGACAGCCAGTACATCGTCGGCGACAACGTCGATCGTATCGAGCTGGAGGACGCCAACGACCGCCTGATCGAGGTAGGCAAGAAGCCCGCTTACGGCGATCCGGTTCTGCTCGGCATCACCAAGGCGTCGCTGCAAACGCCGTCCTTCATCTCGGCCGCCTCCTTCCAGGAAACGACGAAGGTGCTGACGGAAGCTGCGATCGCCGGCAAGACCGATGGCCTGCAGGGTCTGAAGGAAAACGTCATTGTCGGCCGTCTCATCCCGGCCGGTACCGGCGGCACCATGACCCAGATCCGCCGCATCGCCACGGCTCGCGACGAGCTCATTCTGGAAGAGCGTCGCAAGGGCACGGACGCTGGCGTTGCCACGCCCATGCTTCAGGACATGGCTGGCGAGAAGGCTCCCGCCGCCGAATAAGGGGCAGCAAGCCTGCTAGAAATCAAAAGCCGCCCGGAGTGATCCGGGCGGCTTCTTTTTTGTTCGGTGATGGAGCGAAACGGGGCAGGGCGGTTGCCCGGCCTCCGGAGGACTACCCGTCAGCGGAACCGGATGATCGCCACTTCTCCTTCGAGCGCACCCTGATAGGCCGATGCATGCGGCTCCTCGTCCGGTACGTCGGTCAGCAGGCCGATTTGATCGAGGTCGGCTTCGATGAAGCCTTCTTCGGCAAGCGCATTAAGCGCTTCGCGCACGGCGGAGTCGTCATCAGGCGCTTTCAGCATGACATGGAGGTCGACGCCTTCGCCGCCGTCGGTCTCGTAGCCCTTGCCGATGATGATGAAGACCATGGGGCCGTCGGAATTGTTGTCGTTGTCTGGCGCAGTAATCATGAGTCTTCCCTCGGGGTGTCGAATCGACCAGGCGATTCCTTTTGGTCGCACGGGTCATCTGATGGAATTGTCTTTCCGTGATTTCTTATAGGGATTTTAACGAAATACCAAAGTCCATCTTGCCGAAGGGACGGCATTTCCGTATCCAAAGCGCCAAATGGCTGGTTTGCCCGGCCTTTCAGGCCTTTGTGACAAAGATAATTTCTTAACCGGCCTTGACGAAGCGGCGGGAAACCAGTAGTACCGCCGCCATCAGGACCCATGTGAGGCATGGCCGTTCGGAGCGACGCGCTCTGGAGTTCACCTCAAACAAGGTTCTAAAACGCACGTTGAAGACACGAATGCTGCACGCAAGACGCCATATCGGCGTCCTCTGCTTTTCTGTGGTCCATCTGCGAAAGCGGATCGGGCCACGTTTTGCGCATTGAGACGATCGTGTGTCGTTGCCGGAGACGGCGATAGTCATGCCCGCAAGGGTGTCGAGATAGATTTATAAGGGATGGTTGAATGCCTACCGTAAACCAGCTGATCCGCAAGCCTCGCCAGGCGCAGGTAAAGCGTAACAAGGTTCCCGCTCTTCAGGAGAACCCGCAGAAGCGCGGCGTTTGCACGCGCGTCTACACGACGACGCCGAAGAAGCCGAACTCGGCTCTGCGTAAGGTCGCAAAGATCCGCCTGACCAATGGCTTCGAAGTCATTGGCTACATTCCGGGTGAAGGTCACAACCTTCAGGAACACTCTGTCGTCATGATCCGTGGCGGCCGCGTAAAGGACCTTCCGGGTGTCCGTTACCACATCATCCGCGGCGTTCTCGATACCCAGGGTGTCAAGAACCGCAAGCAGCGCCGTTCCAAGTACGGTGCAAAGCGTCCGAAGTAATTCGGTTTCAGATAATCCGGTGCTGCGCGAGGTTCTCCGCGTGTTAAAGCGCCGCTAAAAGTTGAGAGACGAGAAGTACATGTCCAGACGTCACAGAGCAGAAAAGCGCGAGATCAACCCGGACCCGAAGTTCGGCGATCTGGTCGTCACCAAGTTCATGAATGCCATCATGCTCGACGGCAAGAAGTCCGTGGCTGAAAACATCGTATACGGGGCATTCGACTCCGTGCAGGGCAAGGCAAAGCAGGAACCGCTCGGCGTGTTCCACCAGGCTTTGGATAACATCGCTCCGCACGTTGAAGTTCGTTCGCGTCGTGTCGGTGGTGCCACCTACCAGGTTCCGGTCGATGTTCGCCCGGAGCGTCGTCAGGCTCTTGCCATTCGCTGGCTGATCGCTGCTGCTCGCAAGCGTAACGAAACGACGATGGTCGACCGCCTCAGCGGCGAACTTCTCGATGCCTCCAACAACCGCGGCGCTGCCGTTAAGAAGCGCGAAGACACGCACAAGATGGCTGATGCCAACCGTGCGTTCTCGCATTATCGCTGGTAATCCCGAACGGTTTCGGAAAGGCAGTCCATTATGGCTCGCGAATATAAGATCGAAGACTACCGCAATTTCGGTATCATGGCGCACATCGACGCCGGCAAGACCACGACCACCGAGCGTATTCTTTACTACACCGGCAAGTCGCACAAGATCGGCGAAGTGCACGATGGCGCTGCCACCATGGACTGGATGGAGCAGGAGCAGGAGCGTGGCATCACGATCACCTCCGCTGCTACCACGACCTACTGGAAGGGCCGTGACGGCAAGACCCGCCGCTTCAACATTATCGACACTCCCGGCCACGTCGACTTCACCATCGAAGTCGAGCGTTCGCTGCGCGTTCTCGACGGCGCCATCGCGCTGCTCGATGCCAACGCCGGCGTTGAGCCGCAGACGGAAACCGTCTGGCGTCAGGCCGAGAAGTATAATGTCCCGCGGATGATCTTCTGCAACAAGATGGACAAGACCGGCGCTGATTTCTATCGCTCGGTCGAGATGATCAAGACCCGCCTCGGCGCCACCGCTGTCGTCATGCAGCTGCCGATCGGTGCTGAAACCGAATTCAAGGGCGTCGTCGATCTGATCGAGATGAATGCTCTCATCTGGCGCGACGAATCGCTCGGCGCTCAGTGGGATGTCGTCGAAATTCCGGAAGACCTGAAGGCCAAGGCTGCTGAATACCGCGAAAAGCTGATCGAGACCGTTGTCGAGATCGACGAAGCCGCGACTGAAGCCTACCTCGAAGGCAACCTGCCTGATAACGATCAGATCCGCGCGCTCGTCCGTCGCGGTACGATCGACGTCAAGTTCCATCCGATGTTCTGCGGCACCGCCTTCAAGAACAAGGGTGTTCAGCCGCTGCTCGACGCCGTTGTCGACTACCTGCCGTCGCCGGCTGATATTCCGGCGATCAAGGGCATCGATTTCAAGACCGAAGCCGAGATCGAACGTCATGCTGACGACAGCGAGCCGTTGTCCATGCTGGCATTCAAGATCATGAACGACCCCTTCGTCGGTTCGCTGACCTTCGCCCGCGTCTACTCCGGCAAGCTCGAAAAGGGCGCGTCGGTCATGAACACGGTCAAGGACAAGCGCGAGCGTGTCGGCCGTATGCTGCAGATGCACTCGAACTCGCGTGAAGACATCGAAGAAGCCTTCGCTGGCGACATCGTCGCTCTGGCCGGCCTCAAGGAAACCACCACTGGCGATACGCTCTGCGATCCGCTGAAGCCGGTTATCCTCGAGCGCATGGAATTCCCCGAGCCGGTCATCCAGATCGCGATCGAGCCGAAGACCAAGGGCGACCAGGAAAAGATGGGCCTCGCGCTCAACCGCCTGGCTGCAGAAGACCCGTCCTTCCGCGTGAAGACGGACCAGGAATCGGGCCAGACGATCATCGCCGGCATGGGTGAACTTCACCTCGACATCATCGTCGACCGCATGCGTCGTGAATTCAAGGTTGAAGCAACTGTCGGCGCGCCGCAGGTTGCTTACCGTGAAACCATCACGCGTCAGACGGAAAAGGACTACACCCACAAGAAGCAGTCGGGTGGTACCGGTCAGTTCGCTCGCGTCAAGATCGTGTTCGAACCGAACCCGGAAGGCGACGATTTCAAGTTCGAGTCCAAGATCGTTGGCGGTTCCGTTCCGAAGGAATACATCCCGGGCGTTCAGAAGGGCATCGAAAGCGTTCTGTCTTCGGGCCCGTTGGCTGGCTTCCCGATGCTCGGCGTCAAGGCGACGCTCATCGATGGTGCCTACCACGACGTCGACTCGTCGGTTCTGGCCTTCGAAATTGCCTCGCGTGCTTGCTTCCGTGAAGCAGCCCGCGAAGCTGGCGCCCAGCTCCTCGAGCCGATGATGAAGGTCGAAGTCGTGACGCCGGAAGACTACGTCGGCGACGTCATTGGTGACCTGAACTCGCGTCGTGGTCAGATCCAAGGCCAGGAAAGCCGCGGTGTCGCTGTTGTCATCAACGCGAACGTCCCGCTGGCGAACATGTTCAAGTACGTCGATAACCTGCGTTCCATGTCTCAGGGCCGTGCACAGTACACGATGACCTTCGATCATTACGCGCCGGTTCCGTCGAACGTCTCACAGGAAATCCAGGCAAAGTATTCCGGTCAGAAGTGACCGGAATACCAATTGACCGATAACAAAAATTGATCCCCTCGGGGACAGGAAAAATGGAGAGCCGAAAATGGCAAAGAGTAAGTTTGAGCGCAATAAGCCGCACGTTAACATTGGTACGATTGGGCACGTTGACCACGGCAAGACGTCTCTGACGGCAGCGATCACGAAGTACTTCGGCGAGTACAAGGCGTATGACCAGATCGACGCTGCTCCGGAAGAAAAGGCACGTGGCATCACGATCTCGACGGCGCACGTCGAATACGAGACGCCGGCCCGTCACTATGCGCACGTCGACTGCCCTGGCCACGCCGACTATGTGAAGAACATGATCACCGGTGCCGCACAGATGGACGGCGCGATCCTGGTTTGCTCGGCCGCCGACGGCCCGATGCCGCAGACGCGCGAGCACATCCTGCTTGCTCGCCAGGTTGGCGTTCCGGCGATCGTTGTGTTCCTGAACAAGGTCGACCAGGTTGACGACGCCGAGCTTCTGGAGCTGGTCGAGCTCGAAGTTCGCGAATTGCTGTCGTCCTACGACTTCCCGGGCGACGACATTCCGGTCGTCAAGGGTTCGGCACTTGCTGCTCTTGAAGACAGCGACAAGAAGATCGGCGAAGACGCGATCCGCGAGCTGATGGCAGCTGTTGACGCCTACATCCCGACGCCTGAGCGTCCGATCGACCAGCCGTTCCTGATGCCGATCGAAGACGTGTTCTCGATCTCTGGCCGTGGTACGGTTGTGACGGGCCGCGTCGAGCGCGGGATCGTCAAGGTTGGTGAAGAAGTCGAGATCGTCGGCATTCGTCCGACGTCGAAGACGACGGTGACCGGCGTTGAAATGTTCCGCAAGCTGCTCGATCAGGGCCAGGCCGGCGACAACATCGGCGCGCTGATCCGCGGTGTGAACCGTGACGGCGTCGAGCGTGGCCAGATCCTGTGCAAGCCGGGTTCTGTCAAGCCGCACAAGAAGTTCATGGCCGAAGCCTACATCCTGACGAAGGAAGAGGGCGGCCGTCATACGCCGTTCTTCACGAACTACCGTCCGCAGTTCTACTTCCGCACGACGGATGTGACCGGCATCGTGACGCTTCCGGAAGGCACGGAAATGGTCATGCCGGGCGACAACGTCACGGTTGCTGTTGAGCTGATCGTGCCGATCGCGATGGAAGAAAAGCTGCGCTTCGCTATCCGCGAAGGCGGCCGTACCGTCGGCGCAGGCATCGTCGCCTCCATCGTCGAGTAATAAGCAGGCGGCTGGGTCAAGGCCCGCAAATGAATGATGGGGACGCCGGTGAATTCGGTGTCCCTCTCGATCTTTGAAACCGGTGGCCCGCCTCAGGTAACTAAAGCTAAAGACGTGTCTTTTAGAGAGACGCGCGGATAACAAACACAAGGATAAAGTCGAATGAACGGCCAGAATATCCGCATCCGCCTTAAGGCGTTCGATCATCGGATTCTCGACGCTTCCACGCGCGAGATCGTATCGACGGCTAAGCGCACCGGTGCTAGCGTCCGGGGCCCCGTTCCGCTTCCGACCCGTATCGAGAAGTTCACGGTTAACCGGTCCCCGCACATCGACAAGAAGAGCCGCGAGCAGTTCGAGATGCGCACGCACAAGCGCCTTCTCGACATCGTTGACCCGACCCCGCAGACGGTAGATGCGCTGATGAAGCTCGATCTCGCCGCCGGTGTCGATGTTGAGATCAAGCTCTGAGACCTTGGGTTCTCGAGCTGAATGAGAAGGATTGAACCGATGCGTTCAGGTGTGATTGCACAGAAGGTGGGAATGACGCGCGTCTACAACGACGCCGGCGAGCACGTCCCGGTTACCGTATTGCGTATGGAAAGCTGCCAGGTCGTGGCCCAGCGCACAGTTGAAAAGAATGGCTACACCGCAGTACAGCTCGGTGCCGGCCAGGCGAAAGTTAAGAACACGACGAAGGCCCTGCGCGGCCATTTCGCCGTCGCAAGCGTAGAGCCGAAGGCCAAGCTCGCAGAATTCCGTGTCACGGAAGACAATCTGCTCGACGTTGGCACCGAGCTCAGCGCGGGTCACTTCACGGCGGGTCAGCTCGTCGACGTGACCGGCACGACGGTCGGTAAGGGCTTTGCCGGCGCCATCAAGCGCCACGGCTTCGGCGGTCTGCGTGCCACGCACGGTGTGTCGGTTTCGCACCGCTCGCACGGTTCGACCGGCTCGCGCCAGGATCCGGGCAAGGTGTTCAAGAATAAGAAGATGGCTGGTCACATGGGCCAGACGCGCGTGACGACGCAGAACCTTGAAGTGGTATCGACCGATGAAAATCGCGGTCTGATCCTCGTCAAGGGCGCGGTTCCCGGCTCCAAGGGTGCCTGGATCATCGTGCGCGACGCCGTCAAGTCGGCATCGAAGTAAGGGAGCCAAACCAATGGAATTGAACGTCAAGACCCTCGAGGGCAAAGACGCTGGGAAGGTTTCCCTTTCTGATGCGATTTTCGGCCTCGAACCGCGTGAAGATATCATCGCACGCGTCATTCGCTGGCAGCTTGCCAAGAAGCGCCAGGGCACGCACAAGGCTAAGGGCCGCGCAGAAGTGTGGCGCACCGGCGCCAAGATGTACAAGCAGAAGGGTACGGGCCGCGCTCGTCACCATTCGGCTCGTGCTCCGCAGTTCCGTGGCGGTGGTAAGGCTCACGGCCCGGTCGTGCGCAGCCATGAACATGACCTGCCGAAGAAGGTTCGCGCCCTCGGCTTGCGTCTTGCTCTCTCCGCTAAGTTCAAGGCCGAGGATGTTATCATTCTCGACAGCCTCGTTGCAGCTGATGCCAAGACCAAGGTTCTGGCCGGCGCTTTCGAGACGCTGGGCCTGACCAATGCGCTCTTCATCGGTGGTGCCGAGCTCGACAGCAACTTCAAGCTCGCAGCCGCCAACATCCCGAATATCGATGTTCTGCCGGTTCAGGGCATCAATGTTTATGACATCCTGCGCCGCGGCAAGCTCGTCCTGTCCAAGGCTGCAGTTGAAGCTCTAGAGGAGCGATTCAAGTGACGGATCTTCGCCATTACGATGTGATCGTTTCTCCTGCGATCACCGAAAAGTCCACGCTGCTTTCGGACAATAACCAGGTTGTTTTCAACGTTGCCAAGACCGCGACGAAGCCAGAAATCAAGGCTGCCGTCGAAGCGCTGTTCGGCGTCAAGGTTACGGCCGTCAACACTCTGCTGCGCCTGGGCAAGACCAAGCGGTTTAAAGGTCTCGTCGGCAAGCAGAAGGACGTGAAGAAGGCTATCGTGACGCTCGCCGAAGGCCAGTCGATCGACGTCTCCACCGGTCTCTGAGGAATAAGAAAATGGCATTGAAAACATTCAATCCGACGACCCCGAGCCAGCGCCAGCTGGTCATCGTCGACCGGTCTTCGCTTTACAAGGGCAAGCCGGTCAAGACCCTGACCGAAGGCCTGTCCTCCAAGGGTGGTCGCAACAACCTGGGCCGCATCACCGTGCGCTTCCAGGGCGGTGGTCACAAGCGCACCTATCGTCTGGTCGACTTCAAGCGTCGCAAGTTCGACGTCGAGGGCACTGTCGAGCGCATCGAATACGATCCGAACCGTACCGCTTACATCGCTCTGGTGAAGTACACGGACGGCGAACTGGCCTATATCATCGCTCCGCAGCGTCTCGCTGCCGGCGACAAGGTCATCGCTTCCGAGAAGGCTGTGGACGTGAAGCCAGGCAACACCATGCCGCTTCAGTTCATCCCGGTCGGCTCCATCATCCACAACGTGGAAATGAAGCCGGGCAAGGGCGGCCAGATCGCTCGCTCCGCTGGCTCCTACGCCCAGCTCGTCGGTCGTGACCAGGGCATGGCGATCCTTCGCCTGAACTCTGGCGAACAGCGCCTCGTGCATGGCACTTGCCTTGCAACGATCGGCGCGGTTTCGAACCCGGACCACGGCAACATCAACGATGGCAAGGCCGGTCGTTCGCGTTGGCGCGGTAAGAAGCCGCACGTCCGCGGCGTCGTCATGAACCCGGTCGACCATCCGCACGGCGGCGGTGAAGGCCGCACCTCCGGTGGTCGCCATCCGGTGACCCCATGGGGTAAGCCGACCAAGGGCAAGCGTACGCGGTCGAACAAGTCGACCGATAAAATGATTATGCGCTCGCGCCATCAGCGCAAGAAGTAAGAGAGGAAGTCTCAAGTGGCTCGTTCAGTATGGAAAGGTCCGTTTGTTGACGGCTATCTTCTCAAGAAGGCTGAGAAGGTGCGTGAAGGCGGACGAAACGAAATAATCAAGATGTGGAGCCGTCGCTCCACCATCATGCCGCAGTTCGTTGGTCTTACCTTCGGCGTCTACAACGGCAGCAAGCACATTCCGGTCAGCGTCAATGAAGACATGGTCGGACACAAGTTCGGCGAGTTCGCCCCGACCCGTACCTATTATGGTCACGGTGCGGACAAGAAGGCGAAGAGGAAGTAACAATGGGCAAGGCAAAAACCGAACGCCGGCTGAAGGACAACGAGGCGCAGGCAATTGCGCGCACGCTCCGCGTCAGCCCGCAGAAGCTCAACCTGGTCGCGGCTTCGATCCGCGGCAAGAAGGTTGATCGTGCACTCGCAGAGCTGGAATTCTCCCGCAAGCGCATCGCAGGCGCCGTCAAGAAGACGCTTGAATCTGCGATTGCCAATGCAGAGAACAACCACGATCTCGACGTTGACTCGCTCGTCGTGGCGGAAGCCTACGTCGGCAAGTCGATCGTCATGAAGCGTTTCCACGCTCGTGGCCGTGGCCGTGCGTCTCGCATCGAGCGTCCGTTCGCGCATCTGACGATCGTCGTTCGTGAAGTGGAAGCTCAAGGGGAGGTCGCATAATGGGTCAGAAAATCAATCCGATCGGTTTTCGTCTTGGCATCAACCGTACCTGGGATAGCCGCTGGTTCGCGGACAATGCCGAGTATGGCCAGCTTCTCCACGAAGACCTGAAGATGCGCAAGTTCGTCATGAACGAACTGAAGCAGGCTGGTATCTCCAAGGTGGTCATCGAGCGTCCGCACAAGAAGTGCCGCGTCACGATCCACTCGGCTCGTCCGGGCCTGATCATCGGCAAGAAGGGCGCTGACATCGACAAGCTCCGCAAGAAGCTGTCGGACATGACGAATTCCGAAACGCACCTCAACATCGTTGAAGTGCGCAAGCCGGAAATCGATGCGACGCTGGTTGCCCAGTCGATCGCTCAGCAGCTCGAGCGCCGTGTTGCTTTCCGTCGCGCCATGAAGCGCGCCGTTCAGTCCGCGATGCGTCTTGGCGCCGAAGGCATCAAGATCACCTGCGCCGGCCGTCTCGGCGGTGCTGAAATCGCTCGTACGGAATGGTACCGCGAAGGTCGCGTGCCGCTGCATACGCTGCGCGCCGACATCGACTACGGTACGGCTGAAGCAGAAACCGCTTTCGGCATCTGCGGCATCAAGGTTTGGATCTTCAAGGGCGAAATTCTTGAGCATGATCCGATGGCCTCCGAACGCCGTGCGATGGAAGGCGACGCCCAGGGTCCGGCTAGCCGTGATCGCGATAGAGACCGCCGCCGCGACAACGCTTGATAGCGTTCGTGGCAGATAAGTTCGGAGAATAGGAAAATGTTGCAGCCAAAGCGTACGAAGTACCGCAAGCAATTTAAGGGCCGCATCAAGGGCGTTGCCAAGGGTGGTTCTGATCTGGCGTTCGGCGAATTCGGCCTGAAGTCGCAGGAGCCTAACCGCGTCAACGCTCGTGAGATCGAAGCGGCTCGCCGCGCGATCACCCGTCATATGAAGCGTGCCGGCCGTGTGTGGATCCGCGTGTTCCCGGATGTTCCGGTAACCAAGAAGCCGACCGAAGTCCGTATGGGTAAGGGTAAGGGCTCTGTCGAATACTGGGCATGCAAGGTCAAGCCCGGCCGTATGATGTTCGAGATCGATGGTGTGAGCGAAGAAATAGCTCGTGAGGCTCTGCGCCTTGGTTCCGCCAAGCTCTCGGTCAAGACGCGCTTCGTGCAGCGCATTGCAGAGTAAGGAAGAAGCTCATGAAAGCCGCAGATGTTCGCGCCCTGAGCGCCGACCAACTCAAGGACGAGCTTGCCAAGCTGAAGAAGGAGCAGTTCAACCTGCGCTTTCAGAAGGCGACCGGCCAGCTTGAGAAGTCCTCGCGCATCAACGAAGTCCGCAAGGACATCGCTCGCGTGAAAACCATTGCCCGCCAGAAGGCGGCAGAAGCAAAGGCCTAAAGGAAAAATAACATGCCGAAGCGCATTCTGCAGGGCGTCGTGGTCAGCGACAAGAACGAGAAGACGGTAGTAGTCCGCGTAGAGCGTCGTTTCGCTCACCCGCTGCTCCAGAAGACCGTTCGTCGTTCCAAGAAGTACAAGGCTCACGACGAGAACAATCAGTACAAAATCGGCGACACCGTTTCCATCGAGGAATGCGCGCCGATCTCCAAGGACAAGACCTGGACGGTCGTTTCCGCCCAGGCCAAGTAACAGAATTTCGCTCAGGCCCTTGCGCTTGGGCGAAATATCTGTATGAAGCACGAGCTTGGAAGCAGGACGCTCGAGTACGAGCGTTCTTTTGCTTTATTGATGGCCGGCGAAGATGACCCTGGTGGTCCCGAACGCTGGAGAAATCAGACAAGAGACTAGTCCATAAGCCGGGGTAGGGGGTCGTTAGGCCCAACCATTCCGGTAACAACAAGAAGGCGACCTGACATGATTCAGATGCAAACAAACCTCGACGTGGCGGATAATTCCGGCGCACGTCGTGTCATGTGCATCAAGGTGCTGGGCGGCTCGAAGCGCAAGTATGCCTCGATCGGCGACGTCATCGTCGTTTCGATCAAGGAAGCTATTCCGCGCGGCCGTGTGAAGAAGGGTGACGTGATGAAGGCGGTTGTTGTTCGCACCGCCAAGGACATCCGTCGTCCGGATGGCAGCGTCATCCGCTTCGATACCAACGCAGCAGTCCTCATCGACAACAAGAAAGAGCCGATCGGCACCCGTATCTTCGGACCGGTTCCGCGCGAACTTCGCGCCAAGAACCACATGAAGATCATCTCGCTGGCTCCAGAAGTACTGTAAGGAGCGGAGCGATGCAAAAGATCCGTAAAGGCGACAAGGTTGTCGTATTGGCCGGCAAGGACAAGGGCCGCACCGGCGAAGTCATTCAAGTAATGCCGAAGGAAGACCGTGCGGTCGTCCGTGGCGTCAACGTCATCAAGCGCCACCAGCGCCAGACGCAGACCCAGGAAGCTGGCATTATCAGCAAGGAAGCCTCGCTTCACCTGTCCAACCTGGCGATCGTCGACAAGGACGGTAAGCCGACCCGCGTCGGTTTCAAGGTTGTAGAAGGCAAGAAGGTCCGCGTGGCCAAGACCTCGGGAGAAGTGATCGATGGCTGAGGTAAAATACGAGCCGCGGCTCAAGAAGGAATACGGCGCCCGCATCCGTGCGGCCATGCAGGAGAAGTTCTCCTACGCCAACGAGATGCAGATCCCGAAGCTTGATAAGATCGTGATCAACATGGGCGTGGGCGAGGCAACGGCTGATTCGAAGAAGCCGACCGTTGCTGCTGCCGATCTCGCAGCGATCGCCGGCCAGAAGCCGGTCATCACGCACGCACGCAATTCCATCGCAGGCTTCAAGGTCCGCGAGAATATGCCGATCGGCGCCAAGGTGACGCTGCGCGGCGCCCGCATGTATGAGTTCCTGGATCGTCTGGTCAACATCGCGCTTCCGCGCGTTCGCGACTTTCGCGGCCTGAACCCGAAGAGCTTTGACGGTCGTGGCAACTTTGCCATGGGCATCAAGGAACACATTGTGTTCCCTGAGATCAACTACGACAAGGTTGATCAGATGTGGGGCATGGACATCATCGTTTGCACGACGGCGAACACGGACGACGAAGCTCGGGCTCTTTTGACAGAGTTCAACTTCCCGTTCCGTCAATAACCGTAACGACGAGCGTAGAAAAGGAACCCTGATATGGCGAAGACAAGCGCAGTTGAAAAGAACAAGCGCCGCCGCAATACGGTTGCCACCCAGGCCGCGAAGCGTGCTGCTCTGAAGGCAATCATCATGAACCAGTCTCTTTCGATCGAAGACCGGTTCAAGGCCACACTGAAGCTGGCATCGCTCCCGCGCGATGGATCGAAGACCCGTGTTCGCAATCGTTGCGAAGTGTCGGGCCGTCCGCGCGCCTACTACCGCAAACTGCGCATGTCGCGTATCGCGCTGCGTGAACTGGGCAATTTCGGCAAGGTGCCGGGCATTGTCAAGTCAAGCTGGTAAGGAGCAGATTAGATGACTATGACTGATCCTTTGGGCGATATGCTCACCCGCATCCGCAATGGCGCTTCGCGCCGCAAGTCGTCGGTTTCGACGCCTGCGTCCAAGCTCCGTGCACGTGTTCTCGATGTTCTGCAGGCTGAAGGCTACATCCGTGGCTACTCCGTCGTCGATTTCGGCAACGGCAAGTCTGAGCTCAGCATCGAGCTGAAATACTATGAAGGCTCGTCGGTGATCCGTGAGATCGGCCGCGTGTCCAAGCCGGGCCGCCGAGTTTATGTCTCGGTTAAGTCCATTCCGCAGGTCGCGAACGGTCTCGGCATCACCATCCTTTCGACTCCGAAGGGTGTGATGGCCGATCACCAGGCTCGTGAACAGAATGTTGGTGGCGAGGTTCTCTGCTCGGTCTTCTAAGATCGGACAGGGATCTCCTTCGAAACAGACAGGTTTGAAAAAATGTCTCGTATCGGTAAAAAGCCCGTTCAGGTGCCTGCAGGGATCACGGCCTCGGTTGATGGCCAAAAAGTGACTGCCAAGGGCCCCAAGGGTGAGCTGTTTTTCGTCGCTAACGACGAAATCGGTCTCAAGCTGGAAAACAATGCAATCGTCGTAACGCCGATTAACGACTCGAAGGATGCTCGCGCAAAGTGGGGCATGTCCCGCACGATGATCGAGAACATCTTCAAGGGTGTTAAGGACGGCTACGAGCGCAAGCTCGAAATCAACGGCGTCGGCTACCGTGCCTCCATGCAGGGCAAGAACCTGCAGCTCGCGCTCGGCTTCAGCCACGACGTGGTCTATGAGCCGCCGCAGGGTATCTCGATCGCTGTGCCGAAGCCGACGGAAATCGTCGTCACCGGCATCAACAAGCAGCAGGTCGGCCAGGTTGCCGCAGAAATCCGCGAATACCGCGGTCCTGAGCCCTACAAGGGCAAGGGTGTTAAGTATGCTGACGAGCGCATCGTCCGCAAAGAAGGCAAGAAGAAGTAAGGATCACGCGAAATGGCTAGCAGGAAAGAAGCACTTGCGCGTCGCGCCAACCGCGTGCGCCGTCAAATCAAGGCGGTGGCCAATGGCCGTCCGCGCCTGTCGGTTCATCGCTCGTCAAAGAACATCTACGCCCAGGTCATCGATGACGCGGCTGGCAAGACCCTTGCGGCTGCCTCCACGCTCGACAAGGATCTGCGCGGTTCTCTGAAGACCGGTGCCGATACCGCCGCAGCTGCCCTGGTTGGCAAGCTCGTTGCCGAGCGCGCCTCCAAGGCCGGCGTGAAGGAAGTCGTGTTCGATCGCGGCGCCTTCATCTATCACGGCCGCATCAAGGCTCTCGCCGATGCGGCTCGCGAAGGCGGCCTGACCTTCTAATCAAGTTTCCGGCCGGCAGCCAATAGGCGCCGGCCGGATTTCACCGGACCGCAAATCTCCGTTTGGAGGTTGATGCGGTCCTTGTTGTTTGCCGATTGCACCCGGAAAAGAAAAAGGAAGAGGACAATGGCACAGGAAAAGAGGGGCTCGCGGGATGACCGCCAGAGCCGTGACGAGCGCGATAGCGAATTCGTCGACAAGCTGGTCGCGATCAACCGCGTCGCCAAGGTTGTAAAGGGTGGCCGCCGCTTCGGTTTCGCCGCTCTCGTTGTTGTTGGTGACCAGAAGGGCCGCGTAGGCTTCGGTCATGGCAAGGCACGCGAAGTGCCGGAAGCCATCCGCAAGGCCACCGAAAGCGCCAAGCGCGACCTGATCTTCGTACCGCTGCGCGACGGCCGTACGCTGCATCACGACGTCCATGGCCGCCATGGCGCCGGCAAGGTTCTGCTGCGCTCGGCCAAGGTCGGTACCGGCATCATCGCCGGCGGTCCGATGCGCGCCGTTTTCGAAACGCTCGGCGTTCATGACGTCGTTGCCAAGTCGACCGGTTCGTCGAACCCGTACAACATGGTTCGCGCCACGTTCGACGCCCTGAAGCACCAGGTTCACCCGAAGGACATCGCAGCTCAGCGCGGCATCAAGTATGCCACCCTGCAGGCTCGTCGTACCGCTTCGGGCAACGCCTCCGAAGAATAAGGGAGTTTGACCTATGGCCAAGACGACCAAGAAGGCTGAAGCCAAGACCGTTACGGTCGAGCAGGTTGGCAGCCCGATCCGCCGTCCGGACGTTCAGCAGAAGACGCTGATCGGTCTCGGACTGAACAAGATGCACCGTCGCCGCACGCTGGAAGATACCCCGGCCGTTCGTGGCATGATCCGTGCTGTCCAGCATCTCGTTCGCGTTGTCGACGAGAAGTGAGCCGGAGGTAATTCGCTATGAAATTGAATGAGATCAAGGATAACGAAGGCTCGACCCACAGCCGCAAGCGCCTCGGCCGCGGCATCGGCTCCGGCTCCGGCAAGACCGGTGGCCGTGGTGTGAAGGGTCAGAAGTCCCGTTCGGGTGTTGCGATCAACGGCTTCGAAGGTGGTCAGATGCCCATCTATCGTCGCCTGCCGAAGCGCGGCTTCACCAACATCTTCGCCGCCGATTACGTTGTCGTATCGCTGGCTCGCATTCAGGCTGCCGTCGATGCCGGCAAGCTCGATGCCAAGAAGACCGTTGATGCCGCTGCCCTCAAGGCTGCAGGCGTGATTCGCCGCGTCAAGGATGGCGTTCGCGTTCTCTCGGACGGCGAGCTGAAGGCGAAGATTACGCTTGAAGTTGCAGGCGCTTCCAAGTCTGCGGTCGAAAAGATCGAAAAGGCTGGCGGCTCCATCAAGCTGCTCGCTGCTGCCGCCGAAGCTTCTGCCGCAGAATAATCTTATCAATAATCGCCCGAGGTGCTTCACTTCGGGCGATTTTTCTCCCATATGTGAGCCTCACGAATCTGAACGATGCGGCAGTGTCTTTCCGGTTGACAACGGGAACCAAGGGTGAGGCGCCCGATTGCATGGCAATCCGCCCGAAGCCCGAATTTTGAACAATTTACTTACTGATTCCGGACCCGGCCGATTATGCCGGAATTGGTAGTGCGGAGATTTGCATGGCTTCTGCAGCGGAACAACTGGCGTCCAATCTCAATTTCTCGACTTTCGCCAAGGCCGAGGATCTCAAGAAGCGCTTGTGGTTTACGCTCGGCGCTCTCCTCGTCTACCGGCTCGGCACCCACATTCCGCTTCCTGGCCTCAATCCTGCCGCTTACGCCCAGGCTTTCCAGAATCAGTCGGGCGGTATCCTTGGCCTGTTCAACATGTTCTCGGGCGGTGCCGTGCAGCGCATGGCGATCTTCGCGCTCGGCATCATGCCCTATATTTCAGCCTCGATTATCGTTCAGCTGATGACGTCGGTCGTGCCTTCGCTTGAGAACCTGAAGAAGGAAGGCGAGCAAGGCCGTAAGATCATCAACCAGTACACCCGCTACGGTACGGTGCTGCTCGGCGCATTGCAGGCTTACGGCATTGCGATCGGCCTTGAGCATGGCAACGGCGTCGTCATAGATCCAGGCTGGTTCTTCCGTCTTTCGACCGTCGTCACGCTGCTCGGCGGCACGATGTTCCTGATGTGGCTCGGCGAGCAGGTTACCTCGCGCGGCATCGGCAACGGTATTTCGCTGATCATCTTCGCGGGCATCGCGGCCGGGCTGCCGACGGCACTTGCCGGTACGCTCGAACTCGGCCGAACCGGCGCTCTGTCGACCGGTCTCATTCTTGCCGTGCTCGTCGTCGCTGTTCTGGTCATTGCGCTCATCGTTTTCGTCGAGCGCGCGCAGCGTCGTCTGCTGATCCAGTATCCTAAGCGACAGGTCGGCACGCGGATGTTCCAGGGCGATACGTCGCACCTGCCGCTGAAGCTGAACACGTCTGGTGTTATCCCGGCGATCTTTGCCTCGTCGCTGCTGCTGCTGCCTGCAACCGTCGCCGGTCTCGGCAACAACACGGCGCTGCCAACCTGGGTCACCTCGATCGTCGCGGCCCTCGGTCACGGCCAGCCGCTCTACATGGTGCTCTATGCCGGCCTGATCGCCTTCTTCGCCTTCTTCTATACCGCGCTGGTCTTCAACCCGAAGGACACGGCGGACAACTTGAAGAAGCACGGCGGCTTCATTCCCGGGATTCGTCCGGGCGAGCGCACCGCCGAATATATCGATTACGTGCTGACCCGCATCACGGTCATCGGCGCGATCTACCTCGTCTTCGTCTGCATTCTGCCCGAAATTCTCGTGTCCCAGACCGGTATTCCCTTGTCTCTGGGTGGCACTTCGCTTCTGATCGTGGTTAGCGTAACGCTGGATACGGTGGCGCAGATTCAGGGTCACCTGATTGCACAGCAATATGAAGGCCTGATCAAGAAATCGAAGTTGCGTGGAGGAAAGAGGGGGCGATGAGACTCATACTTTTAGGGCCGCCGGGAGCAGGTAAGGGGACCCAGGCCCAGCGTATCGTGGAAAAGCACGGCATTCCGCAGCTTTCCACAGGCGATATGCTGCGGGCTGCGGTGGCGGCTGGGACTGAAGTTGGCAAGCGCGCCAAGGCCGTCATGGACGCCGGCAAGCTTGTTTCCGATGAGATCGTCAACGCCATCGTTTCCGAGCGCATCGATCAGCCGGATTGCGCCAGGGGTTTCATTCTCGACGGTTTCCCGCGCACTCTGGTGCAAGCGGATGCCACCGAGCGGATGCTGAAGGCCAAGGGTCTGGAGCTTTCCGTTGTCATCGAGCTCAAGGTTGATGATGCTGAACTGATTCGCCGCGTCTCCGGCCGTTATTCTTGCTCGAACTGCGGCAGTGTCTATCATGACACCGACAAGGTTCCGGCGACGGCTGGTCTCTGCGACAAATGCGGCTCGACGCATTTCAAGCGCCGGCCGGATGACAATGCCGAGACCATGGCAACCCGTCTCCAAGTCTACTACAAGGAGACCTCTCCGCTGATCGGCTACTACTACGCCAAGGGCAAGCTGCAGAGCATCGACGGCATGGCCGATATCGAGCATGTGACGGACAGCATCGAAGGTATCCTGGCTAAGCTTTAGATAGCTTAAAATAAACTTGCCGGAGCGGTTGCTTTTTTGCGCTGATTCCGCTAAACACCGCGCCAACTCGCGACATGCTATGCGATCGGCGCGGATTTCCATCGGGAAGTCCGGGTACGGTCGTTTTGACATGTTGCGGACTCAATCGAACAAGCAGCTCCCGGGCTGCATAACAAGACCCTTTGCCCTAAGGCAAAAGGAATGCAAGGAGAACAGGCGTGGCTCGTATCGCTGGCGTCAACATCCCGACTGCAAAGCGCGTAGTTATTGCGCTTCGTTACATTCACGGGATCGGACCGAAGTTTGCACAGGAAATCTGCGAGAAGGTCGGTATTCCGGCCGAGCGTCGCGTCAATCAGTTGACGGATGCTGAAGTTCTGCAGATCCGCGAAACCATCGACCGTGACTATCAGGTCGAAGGTGACCTGCGTCGCGACACCGCGATGAACATCAAGCGTCTGATGGACCTGGGCAGCTACCGCGGCCTGCGTCATCGTCGCGGCTTGCCGGTTCGTGGCCAGCGCACGCACACCAATGCTCGTACCCGCAAGGGGCCGGCAAAGGCGATTGCTGGTAAGAAGAAGTAATTTCCGGGCAACCGGATGGGGGAGGCTGGCGGTCCGCCGGCCTCTTTTGAGTTTGGAACGGCGCTAATCGGGCGCCGCTCCGGTGGAGCCGCTGGCATTACGGCGGTGCAGAGATCCAAGAAAGGACTACCATGGCCAAGGAAGCCGTACGCGTTCGCCGTCGCGAGCGTAAAAATATTTCGTCGGGCGTCGCACACGTCAACTCGACCTTCAACAACACGATGATCACCATCACCGACGCACAGGGCAACGCTATTGCCTGGTCGTCTGCTGGTGCCAAGGGCTTCAAGGGTTCGCGCAAGTCGACCCCGTTCGCTGCTCAGATCGCCGCTGAAGACTGCGCCAAGAAGGCTCAGGAACATGGCATGAAGTCGCTGGAAGTTGAAGTTTGCGGTCCGGGCTCTGGTCGTGAATCCGCTCTGCGCGCGCTCCAGGCTGCTGGTTTCATGATCACGTCCATCCGCGACGTGACCCCGATCCCGCACAATGGTTGCCGCCCGCGCAAGAAGCGTCGCGTCTGATCATCGCCACTCTCGACACCGGCCGGGGCAGATGCGCCCGGCTTGGTGTTTCTCAAGCTCGGTTGCCACGATTGGATGGTGGCAACGAACGGAAGGCAAAAACATGATTCAGAAAAACTGGCAGGAACTGATCAAGCCCAACAAGGTCGAGTTCACCTCGAGCGGCCGCACCAAGGCAACGCTCGTGGCCGAACCGCTGGAGCGTGGCTTCGGTCTCACCCTCGGCAACGCGCTTCGTCGCGTTCTGCTGTCCTCTCTGCGTGGCGCCGCTGTGACGGCCGTGCAGATCGACGGCGTGCTGCATGAGTTCTCCTCTATCCCGGGCGTCCGGGAAGACGTGACGGACATCGTGCTGAACATCAAGGAAATCGCCATCAAGATGGATGGCGATGATGCCAAGCGCATGGTTGTCCGCAAGCAGGGCCCAGGCGTGGTAACGGCTGGCGACATCCAGACGGTCGGCGATATCGAAATCCTCAACCCCGAGCATGTTATCTGCACGCTCGACGAGGGCGCCGAAATCCGCATGGAATTCACCGTCAACAACGGCAAGGGCTATGTCCCGGCCGAGCGCAATCGTGCGGAAGATGCCCCGATCGGTCTCATCCCGGTCGACAGCCTTTATTCGCCGGTCAAGAAGGTGTCCTACAAGGTTGAAAACACCCGTGAAGGACAGGTTCTCGACTACGACAAGCTGAGCATGTCGCTCGAAACCGATGGTTCGATCAGCGGTGAAGATGCTGTCGCTTTCGCGGCTCGCATCCTGCAGGATCAGCTTGGCGTGTTCGTCAACTTCGACGAGCCGCAGAAGGAAACCGAAGAGGAAGCAGTTACCGAACTCGCTTTCAACCCGGCTCTCCTCAAGAAGGTGGACGAACTCGAACTGTCCGTTCGCTCGGCAAATTGCCTGAAGAACGACAACATCGTCTACATCGGCGACCTCATTCAGAAGACCGAAGCAGAAATGCTCCGCACGCCGAATTTTGGTCGCAAGTCGCTGAACGAAATCAAGGAAGTTCTCGCTTCCATGGGTCTACACCTCGGCATGGAAGTGCCGGCATGGCCGCCTGAGAACATCGAAGATCTCGCCAAGCGTTACGAAGACCAATACTAAGGCCGCAAGCGCTCCGATGGAGCGCTTAAAGCTTGGCCTTAGAATTTTTGAATTGCGCATGTACCTTTCGCTCCATAGAGCGGGACATGCGCTCGTTTCAAACGGCAGGCGAGTGATGCCTGCAAGTGAAGGAGAATAGCCATGCGCCACGGTAAAGCCGGCCGCAAGCTGAATAGAACCGCTAGCCACCGTAAGGCGATGTTCGCCAACATGGCGGCTTCGCTCATCAACCATGAGCAGATCGTCACCACGCTCCCGAAGGCGAAGGAAATTCGTCCGATCGTCGAGAAGCTGGTTACCCTCGGCAAGCGCGGCGACCTGCACGCTCGTCGTCAGGCCATCTCGCAGATCCGCGACGCCGTTGTCGTCGCCAAGCTGTTCGATGCGATCGCAACGCGCTACGCCACCCGCAACGGCGGCTACCTGCGCATCATGAAGGCCGGCTTCCGCCAGGGCGACAATGCCGCTCTCGCAGTCGTCGAATTCGTCGATCGTGACACCTCTGCCAAGGGCGCAGCCGACAAGGCTCGCGTTGCTGCCGAGGAAGAAGCTGCAGCCGCTTAAGGCAAGCTTCGAATAAAAGATCGAAGGCCGGATGATCGCTCATCCGGCCTTTTGGCGTTTGCGGTTTGCCACGCGTTGACTTCAGTTCCCGGTGGTCACCACGGAATATCAACATGCCGTAGCCGAGTCGTCCCATGACTTGTGCCGGGTTACCTGCGGGGAGGGCCGTTGGACATGCAGCGACAATTTATGCGCAGAAGGGTATCGCTGCTTCTGGCGCTGTTGCTGACAATAGCCGGCGGCCTCGCGCTCCGGCGATTTGGGTATGCGGCCAATCTTCCCTTTGCCGTCGTCAAATATGGCGGTTCGATATTGTGGGGAGCGATGGTCTATTGGCTGCTGGCCACGATATTCGTCTCCAGCAGGCCTTTCAGGATTGCCACCGTCGCCCTGATCGTGGCGGTGGCTGTCGAGTTCTTCAGGCTTTGGCATACGCCCGCTCTGGACGCGTTTCGATTGACCACCGCGGGAGCCCTGTTGCTGGGAAGAGTGTTCTCGCGCTGGAATATCGCGGCCTATGCCTTGGGAATAGCGGCGGCCCTGGCGCTCGATCGCATCCAGTCGGCGTCGAAACGCACGATCTGATATTTTTGGCAAAACCTGACGATCGAGCGCGGCATCGCGAAGGCCGGATGAGCGATCGTCCAGCCGTTTGCTGGCACGCGCGCTGAAGCCCGAGAGCTTCCGTTATTCGGCCGCCACGGCTTGTCGCCGCGAGGGTTCGCTGCGGTGAAGATAGACGGCGAATGTGTCCCAGGGCGGCGTGATGGAGAGCTGCGCCAGCAGCCGGCCAATCTCGCCCCTGTGATACCCTCCGTGAATGACGACCTGGGTGAGCATTTCCTGACGCGACATGCAGCCCCTATCTCCGTCGGTGAATACGAACGGCAGGGATTCGGCCAGCAGGTCGGGACTGACCGTTTCGAGATATCGGAGATACCATTGATCCGAGGCGACGACTGCGGTGCGAAGCTCCGCCAGCGACGGCGTGTCGGGCGTATTATCAGCCGTGAAGCCATGCTCTTGCCCGGTGAGATGAGCCGCAAATATCCGGCCGACGACATGGGAATGGTTCATCAACCGTATCGCCATGTGGCGCTCCTTGCCATGCCGTACGGGATCGAGATGACCGATACTGTCGAGCAGTTCCTCATTCGCCCAGGCCTGATAGCTGAAAAGAGTGCTTAGCAACGACAGTTCGCTCATGCTGAATCTACCTTTTGTTGTCCCGGAAAATGCGAGTAATGTGTGCACATTTTCCTGGAGCAGGGAGCACATGTCTACTCGCATTAAAAAGTCGGGATCGCCGATGCGGAAAGAGCCGAGCCAGGCGCGTTCCCGCGCGACGGTCGAGGCAATTATCGAAGCAGGTGCTCGCGTTTTGGGCGACCGCGGATGGGCAGGGTTCACGACCAATGCCGTCGCAGTGGTCGCCGGGATAAGCATCGGTTCGCTCTATCAGTATTTTCCCGACAAGCTTTCCTTGGTCGAGGCCATTCGTCGCCACCACTTCGATGAAGTTCTGGATGTTATGCGGAGGGCGACGGCCGGTGAACTGCCGTTACCACAGAGTGCCGAAGCTCTCGTTCAAGGCATGATCGATGCTCATAACGTGAATCCCGAGCTTCACAGGGTGCTCTTGGATGAAGCGCCGGGGTATGATGGTTCGAGGTTGGCCCATGATGCCTTCCTGACGGAGTATCACGGTCATTACAGGGGTTTTGTCGCCACACATCGTAACGGCCACGGCGGTCCCGCCGACAATGTTCTGGCGCAGCTGCTGTCCGGTGCGGTCGAGGGCGTGATCCATAGTGCGGCCCGAAAGCGTGCGCTCGGGTCGCCGGAACTGAAGCAGGAGTTGATCAGGATGATCTGTTCCTATCTGCGCAGCGCCGATTAGCCCCGGTTATAATCCGCGGCCCGTCGCTGCGTGCATAGCTGCGTTTCGCATTTCAGATGGCAATATGAGCCCATATGCTTTGAATCCTAATTAGTTTAGTGCTAATAGATTGCTATGAAATCGTTTAACGCCCTGCAACGCATCTTCACCGCCAATCTGCTGTCAACCGGTCGCCAATGGCGCCGCGTCGTCGATCTCGCGCTGAGCTCCTACGGCTTGTCGGAGGCCGCGGCAGCACCACTGCTGTGGATCGGCCGTCTCGGAGGAGGCGTCCGGCAGGTGGTTCTCGCCACCTATGTCGGCATCGAGGGTCCGTCCCTGGTCCGGCTGCTTGATCAGCTCGAAAGCATGGGCCTTGTCATCCGCAAGGATGATCCGACGGATCGGCGCGCGAAAGGTCTGTGGCTGACGGCGGAAGGCGAGGTGCTCGCCTCCCACATGGAGGACGCACTCGACACGCTGCGTGGCAGGATCCTCGCCAATGTCGACAAGGCCGATATCGAGGCCGCTATCCGCGTCCTGAAGGCCTTCGAGGAGTTTGAGACGCCGACGGTGGCCGGAGCCCAGCAGGAGCGAGAAAAGGTCTTATGAATATCCCATCCTGGCGCGACTGGCTGTTTTCGGTCAAGGCATTCGTGGCGGCTATCCTGGCGCTGTTCATCGCGCTGTCGCTGGATCTGCCACGCCCCTATTGGGCGATGGCCGCCGTCTACGTCGTTGCCAATCCTCTTGCCGGCGCAACGAGCTCGAAGGCGCTCTATCGCGCTCTCGGCACGCTTATCGGCGCCTGTGCCTCGGTGATCCTCGTTCCGCTCCTGGTCAATGCGCCGGAATTACTCTCCGTCGTCGTGGCGCTGTGGACTGGGACCCTGCTGTTCATCTCGATGCTCGACCGTACGTCGCGCAGTTATGTCTTCATGCTCGCCGCCTATTCGCTGCCATTGATCGCACTGCCAACAGTCGGCGCGCCCGAAACCGTATTCGATGTGGCGCTTGCCCGCTCCGAAGAAATTATCATCGGCATTGTTTGCGCAAGCGTCGTTAGCTCCATCATTTTCCCTAGCAGCGTCGGGACCGTGCTCGGCCAGCGCATCAGTTCCTGGCTCGACGACGCCGGCACCTGGGCCGATGAAATCCTGCGTGGCGAGGGCGCTTCGCCCGCGACGCCGCTGAAGCGGCAGAAACTTGCCGCCGACGTCTCCGGCCTCGATCTCGTCATCAGCCAGCTCAAGTACGATGCGGGCAGCCGCGATATTGTCAGGCATTCCCGTGAGTTGCGTGGCCGTCTGCTGATGTTGCTGCCACTCTTCTCGTCCCTGGCCGACCGCTTGCATGCACTGAAGGCCGGCGAAAAGCCGTTGCCCCAAGAGCTTATCTCGGTTCTGAACGAGGTTGCCGATTGGCTGGGGCAGGGCGGTCGCGGCAAGGCCGATAATACCGCCGATGCCCTGCCGAAAAAGATCGAGGAGCTGCAGCAGAATGACCTTGATCTCGGCTGGGACGACCTTGTCCGCTCGAGCGCTCTCGCTCGCCTGAAGGAAATCGTCGATCTCTGGCAGGATTGCCTGACGTTGCGCGACCAGATTGTCTCCGGACAGCAGGTTGGCACCTGGCGGCCCGCCTTTCGGCACCGCAACGTCGTCGGGCACATCAGGCACTATGACTATGCCCTGCTTGCCTTTTCAGCCTGTGCGGTCGTCGTCGGTATCGCCGTTGCCTGCTTCTTCTGGATCTATTCCGGATGGGAGGATGGCGCCGGTTTCGTCACCATGGCGGCCGTAGCATGTTCGTTTTTCGCCTCGCTCGATCGGCCCGCGCCCTTCATCACCTCGATGTTCATCTGGAGCGCGATGAGCCTGGTGATCGCCTGCCTCTATATTTTCGCCATATTGCCCTCCATCTCGGGCTTCGAGATGCTGGTATTGGTCTTCGCACCGCCCTTCCTGGTGATGGGTCTTTTGATCCCACGGCCGCAGACGAACCTGCTTGCCATGCTGCTCGCAGTGAACGGCGCGACCTTCATTGCGCTGCAGGATCGCTACACGGCCGATTTCGCCAGCTTCACGAACAGCGCGATCGCAGCCCTGGCAGGCATCGGCTTCGCACTCGTCTGGACTTTGGTCACCCGTCCTTTCGGCTCGGAACTCGCCGCATGGCGGCTGGTGCGGGCCGGCTGGGCCGACCTTGCCGAAACGGCCGCCGGCATCCGCCGTGCCGACCACGAGCGCCTGTCCGGCCGCATCCTCGATCGTCTCGGCCAGCTCGTGCCTCGCCTTGCCGGTATTGAGGACCGCGAGCTGAAGAAGGTCGATGGCTATGCCGATGTCCGGCTCGGCTTCAACGTGCTGATGCTGCAGAGGGAGCGTGGACAATTGAACGCCGCAGCGGCTTCATCCGTCAGCGAAGTCCTGATCGGTGTATCCGATTTCTATCGCTCACGGCTGAGGGCCAAGCGAGCCATCGATCCCTCCGACGAGCTGCGCGTATCGATCGATCGCGGCCTCGAAGCCGTAGCGCAGAACAAGCGCGAGCCCGGTCGAGCCAGTCTCGATGCCCTGGTGGGCCTTCGCCGCGCGCTCTTCCCCCATGCCGAGCCGCCGGCGAGCTGGCAACCGCCCGTATCGAACACGTCTCAATCTCTTCCCATTGCCGCCGAGTAATATCATGCCCGCAGAATTCGATCTTTATGGCGTCTACATTCCGCGCCTTCTCGTTCTCATGCTCGTGACGCTGTTTGTCGTCATCATCTTTCGACGCCTGCTCGCATGGGCCGGAGCCTATACTCTGGTCTGGCATCGCGGTCTCTTCGATCTCGCGCTCTACATCCTGCTGCTAGGCGCCGTTTCCTCAGTCTCCCGTTGGTACTTCACATGAACGCGTTAAAACTCATTGGCCGCGTGGCCGTCACTCTCATCTTCGTTGTTGCTGCCGTCTATGTCGGCCGTCAGCTCTGGGGCCATTACATGGACGAGCCCTGGACGCGCGATGCGCGCCTGCGGGCCGATGTCGTCGGTATTGCGCCTGACGTCTCCGGCCTCGTCAGCGAGGTCATGGTCAAGGACAACCAGACCGTCAAGAAGGGCGATCTTCTCTTCCGCGTCGATCGTGATCGCTTCGCCATCGCCCTCGAACAGGCGGATGCTGCGCTCGCAAGCAGCAAGGCGGCTCTCGATCAGGCCAGCCGCGAAAGTCAGCGACAGGAGCGCCTCGGCGACGCGGCCTCGCTGCAGCAGAAGGAGCAGGCGCAGACGACCGAACAGCAGGACGAGGCCGCTCTCCGTCAGGCAACGGCCAATCATGAACTCGCCCAGCTCAACCTCGATCGTTCCGAAGTCAGAGCCACCGTCAACGGCACGATCTCGAACCTCAGCCTGCGTCCAGGCGATTATGTGTCGGCCGGCACCGCCAAGGTGGCGCTGATCGATACCGATTCCCTGCGCGTCGAAGGCTATTTCGAGGAAACCAAGCTGCCGCGCATCCATGTCGGCGACGAGGTCTCCATCCATCTGATGGGTCAGGCGGAGAAGCTGACTGGCCATGTCGAAAGCATCGCCTACGGCATCGAGGACCGCGAACGCACGTCCGGCAGCCTGCTCGCCAACATCACCCCGACTTTCAGCTGGGTGCGCCTGGCGCAGCGCGTGCCGGTGCGCATCGCGCTCGACAAGGTGCCCGATGGCACGAAGCTGATTGCTGGCCTGACGGCGACCGTCGAGGTGCAGGAACAGGGCCAAGCCAAGATCGCCAGCGCTGCGGAATGACTATCGCTTGAAAAAGTCAGGGCGGCCGAGTTCAGGCCGCTCTGGAATTGGAAGCCGCAACCGGCCTGCGCGCGGCTCGGCGTCTCTCCATCATGATCGGCCTGTAGGATCTGTAGAGGATCATGGCGATCAGCAGGCCGATATAGATAAACTGCTCCAGCGACAGGATCTTGGTCGACAGCGCGAAGTGCAGCGCGCCGCAGGCGGCGACGATATAGACCAGACGGTGCAGCCAGATCCATTTCTTGCCGAGACGTTTGATCGAGAAGTTGTTCGAGGTCACGGCTAGCGCCAGCAGCATGACGAGGCCTGCCATGCCGAACATGATGAAGGGCCGCTTCAGCACGTCGTCGATGACGGCTTGCACGTCCAATGCCTGATCCAGGACCATATAGACGGTCAGATGCATCAGCGCGTAATAGAAACAGAGCAGGCCGAGCGCGCGGCGATAGCGTAGATAGTTCCAGCCGAAGAGATCCCGAAGCGGCGTCACCGCAAGCGTCAAGAGCAGGAAGCGGATCGCCCACAGTCCCAGGAAAAGCTCGAAGGTCTTCACGGCGTCGGCGCCGAGCTGGTCCGTGGCGCCGAGATAGAATTCCCAGGCAGCCGGCAGCAGCCCGACGACGTAGAGCGCCCAGACCGAGGCGGATTGCCAGCGCTTGGGCAGGGTGAAGGAAAAAGCCATCAGAAATTCACCCGAAGGTCCATACCGGTATAAAGGCTCGCAACCTGATCGGCATAGCCGTTGAAGGGCAGGGTGGGGTGACGGTTGGAGCTGAAGAAGCCGCCTTCACCGATCCGCCGCTCCGTTGCCTGGCTCCAGCGCGGGTGATCGACGGCCGGATTGACGTTGGCGTAGAAGCCATATTCTTGGCTATTGGTCACCTGCCATGTGTTCAGCGGCTGCTTGTCGGTCAGCGTGATGCGCACGATCGACTTGATGCCCTTGAAGCCGTATTTCCACGGCACGACGAGGCGGATCGGCGCGCCGTTCTGGTTCGGCAGCGTCTCGCCGTAGAGCCCGACGGCAAGCAGCGTCAGCGGATTGCGCGCCTCGTCCAGGCGCAGGCCTTCGACGTAGGGCCAGTCAAGCGATTGGAAGACGCCCGATTGCCCCGGCATCTCCTCCGGCCGGACCACTGTCTCGAAGGCGACAAATTTTGCGCTCCCCTGCGGCTCCACCTTGTCGAGCAGGGCGGAGAGCGGAAAACCGTCCCAGGGGATGACCATCGACCATGCCTCGACGCAGCGCATGCGATAGACACGCTCTTCCGGCGGGAATTCCTTGATCAGAGCGTCGATGTCGAAGCTGCCGGGCTTGTTGACCATGCCATCGACCTTGACGGTCCATGGCCTCGGCTTGAACTTGCCGGAGAGGTTGGCCGGATCTGATTTGTCGAGGCCGAATTCGTAGAAATTGTTGTAGGTGGTGACATCCTTGATCGGTGTCAGCTTCTCGTCGACGGTGTAGTTGCTTTTCGTCACGGTCAGTGCGTCCGCCAGCGCAGCCCTGCCGCCGACGCCAGCCATGCCGATGCCGGCCGCGGCAGCCGTCAGGAAGTCGCGGCGCTTGAGGTAGACTGAGCGCGGCGTGATCTCGGAAGACGCAATTTTCGGCGGACGGTAAGAAGGCATGACTATTCCTTTATGCGATCGCAGCTTCGATATGAGGTATACGCAGCAGACGCATATTTTGTTACACTCTTAGGCTCGCAATTCTTCGCTAGGGAAACCAACTTTTTGTGTGCACTTGTGATCGGGCCGCCTCGTTCCCAACTCTGATCATATCATTTGATCCTGCTGAGGCCGATCGTAGCTTCGAACCCGCGCTTGCCCTTGCGGCGTACCGGATTCGCTTGAGTTGATAGTGACAGTACTGCACGATTGGATTAGGACAATTCCAAAAAGCAGGAATGTCGGCGCTCCCTTCGGCGCAAAGCCCAGGCCGGCCGACACCGCATAAATTCCAGGATGACGAGGAAGACACCATGCCAGCTTATCGTTCCAGAACCACGACCCACGGCCGCAACATGGCCGGCGCACGCGGCCTTTGGCGCGCGACGGGTATGAAGGACAGCGATTTCGGCAAGCCGATCATTGCGGTGGTCAACTCCTTCACCCAGTTCGTGCCCGGTCACGTGCATCTCAAGGATCTCGGCCAGCTCGTGGCGCGTGAAATCGAAGCGGCCGGCGGCGTTGCCAAGGAATTCAACACCATCGCCGTGGATGACGGCATCGCCATGGGTCATGACGGCATGCTCTATTCGCTGCCGTCGCGCGAGCTCATCGCCGACAGCGTCGAATACATGGTCAACGCCCACTGCGCCGACGCCATGGTCTGCATCTCCAACTGCGACAAGATCACGCCAGGCATGCTGATGGCTTCGCTCCGTCTCAACATCCCGACGGTCTTCGTCTCCGGCGGCCCGATGGAAGCCGGCAAGGTTATCATGCACGGCAAGAAGGTCGCGCTCGATCTGGTCGATGCCATGGTTGCTGCCGCCGATGACAAGATCAGTGACGAGGACGTCGCCACCATCGAACGCTCGGCCTGTCCGACCTGTGGTTCCTGTTCCGGCATGTTCACCGCCAATTCGATGAACTGCCTGACCGAAGCGCTCGGCCTGTCGCTGCCCGGCAACGGTTCGACGCTCGCCACCCATTCGGATCGCAAGGAACTTTTCCTAGAGGCTGGCCGCCGTGTCGTCGCTCTGGCGAAGCGTTATTACGAGCAGGACGATGTGACGGCACTGCCGCGGACGATCGCCAGCAAGGGTGCGTTCGAGAATGCCATGGCGCTCGATATCGCCATGGGCGGCTCGACCAACACCGTGCTGCATATCCTCGCGGCAGCGCATGAGGGTGAGATCGATTTCACCATGGATGATATCGATCGCCTGTCGCGGCGCGTTCCCTGCCTTTCCAAGGTCGCTCCGGCCAAGGCCGACGTTCATATGGAAGACGTACATCGCGCCGGCGGCATCATGGCGATCCTCGGCGAGCTGAACCGTGCCGGGCTGTTGAACTCCGATCTGCCGACTGTCCACGCCCCGACGCTGGGCGAGGCGCTGGCGCAATGGGATATTGCGGTGACCGACAACAAGGCGGCTCTGGAGCTCTTCAGCGCTGCCCCTGGCGGTGTCCCGACGCAGGTTGCCTTCAGCCAGAGCGCGCGCTGGGAAGAGCTTGATCTCGATCGTGAAAAGGGTGTCATCCGCGATGCCCAGCATCCGTTCTCCAAGGATGGCGGTCTCGCCGTCTTGAAGGGCAATCTGGCGCTGGACGGCTGCATCGTGAAGACGGCCGGTGTCGATGAATCGATCCTGAAATTCTCCGGTCCGGCCAAGGTCTTCGAAAGCCAGGATTCGGCCGTCAAGGGCATCCTCAGCAACGAGGTCGTGGCCGGCGACGTCGTCGTCATCCGCTACGAAGGTCCGAAGGGCGGCCCCGGCATGCAGGAAATGCTCTATCCCACAAGCTACCTGAAGTCGAAGGGTCTCGGCAAAGCTTGCGCACTGATCACCGACGGCCGCTTCTCCGGCGGCACCTCGGGCCTCTCCATCGGCCACGCCTCGCCGGAAGCGGCAAACGGCGGCACGATTGGCCTGGTGCGCGAAGGCGACATGATCGACATCGACATCCCGAACCGCACCATCAGCCTGCGCGTCGACGACGCTGAACTCGCCGCCCGCCGCGAAGCCCAGAACGCCAAGGGCTGGCATCCGGCTGAGTACCGCAAGCGCAACGTCACCACGGCGCTGAAGGCCTACGCGGCTTTTGCGACCAGCGCGGACCGTGGTGCGGTCAGGGATTTGGGCGGGAAGTAACTAAGCCCCTTCGCCCCGCAAGGCGGGGAGAAGGTGGACTCGAACGGTCGCGCGGAGCGAGACTGTTCGAGGACGGATGAGGGGCCTTCTCGATATTCACAGCGACAGCAGAGTTTGCCGGCCCTGCGGTCGCCCCTCACCCTAGCCCTCTCCCCGCCTGGGGGGAGAGGGGACGACAGCGCAAGATCCCGTAACTCGTCACAGCGGCCGATTGATCTGCTTGTACGTCTCGTTCAGTTCCTTCAAACGATCCTGATAGGACGAGGTCAGGCAGGCGACATCGGCCGCGCAGGTCTGCCGCTTCTTCAGCCACTCCGTCTGCTGGTCCTGCATCGTGCCGCGCGCGCCCATGGCGAGGAGACCCGAGAGCAGGTCGAACGTCGTCACCATCTTCACGTCGGCATCGTTGAGTGCCCTGACGTCGCATATCGTCTTCTCATCCGGCTTCAGGTTCTGCGCCTCGCAATCGAAGCTCGCGGCATGGGAGGTGCCGGCTGCGCTGGAGGAGATGAGGAGGACGGCGGCGGCAAGGCTGTTCAATCGCATGATTCTGCTCCGGTTGAGGATCTCCAACGCAAAATGCATGACAGCATGTTTTTGTTCATCGAACCTGTTTTTTATCGCTGCAAACTTCCATTTATGCTTCATGCTTCCGCCCTCTTTCCTTTCTAGCGTCGGGCGCTACAACGTTGTTTCAAGAGCATTAAAAAAGGAAGTTTCCATGCATGTCCTCCTGAGGCGCACCGCCGTTTCGATGATTGCCCTCATCATGGCGATGCCGCTTTCCGCTGAGGCGCAGACGGCGAAGTCGGTGCCGCAAAGCCAGATGCAGATGCAGCTTTCCTTCGCGCCGCTGGTCAAGCAGACGGCTGGAGCGGTGGTGAACGTCTATGCCGAGCGTATGGTGCAGCGGCAGTCGCCCTTCGCCGGCGATCCCTTCTTCGAGCAGTTCTTCGGCCAGCGCATGCCGAATCGCACGGAGAAGCAGTCTTCGCTCGGCTCGGGCGTCATCGTGGAGGCGAACGGCACTGTCATCACCAACAATCACGTCGTCGACGGTGCAGACGACATCAAGATCGCGTTGTCGGATGGCCGCGAATTTCCCTGCAAGGTCGTGCTGAAGGATGACAGGGTCGATCTCGCAGTGCTGAAGATCCAGTCGAAGAACGAGAGCTTCCCGATCCTCCCCCTTGCCAATTCCGATGCGGTCGAGGTCGGTGATCTCGTGCTGGCGATCGGCAACCCCTTCGGCGTCGGGCAGACGGTGACAAGCGGCATCGTATCGGCGCTCGCCCGCAACCAGGTGAAGAACGAAGTCGGCTTCTTCATTCAGACCGATGCTTCGATCAATCCCGGTAATTCCGGCGGCGCGCTGGTGAACATGGGCGGCGAGCTGATCGCGCTTAACACCGCCATCTTCTCGCAGGGCGGCGGCTCGAACGGCATCGGCTTCGCCATCCCCGCCAACCTGGTCAAGGTCTTCCTTGCGGCAGCCGATCGCGGCGACAAATCTTTCGAGCGCCCCTATATCGGCGCTTCCTTCGAACCCGTGACCTCGGATGTCGCCGAAGCGCTCGGCCTGGACAAGGTGCGTGGCGCGCTGGTGACCAAGGTCGTCGATGGCGGTCCGGCTGCCAAGGCCGGTCTGAAGCCGGGCGAGGTCGTCACCGCCATCAACAATATCCCCGTCGAACACCCGGACGCGCTTGGCTATCGTCTGACGACGGCCGGTCTCGGCGCTACCGTGGCCTTGACCGTCCTGGATGGTGGCAAGGAGCATCAGGCCAGTATGACGCTTGCTGCAGCACCTGAATCCACGCCACGCGCGGAGAAGCTGATCCAGGGTGACAATCCCTTCGCAGGCACGACGGTCGCTAATCTTTCGCCGCGCGTTGCCGACGAACTGCATCTGCCTCCGGACACCGTCGGTGTCGTCGTCGAGAGCCTTAAGGCTGGCTCTCCGGCCGATCGTCTCGGTTTCGCGCCGAAGGATATCGTCATCTCCATCAACGGCGTCGCCATCACCTCGACGGACGTGCTACAGCAGACCGTTACTGGCAATCCAAGCTTCTGGCGCGTCGAAATCGAACGCGATGGCCAGCGTATACGGCAGTTCTTCCGATGAATGACGACCTGTTTGCACCGCGGATACCGGAAGAGGTCGCCAACAAGCGACCGCTTGCCGATCGTCTGCGGCCGCAAACGCTGGCCGAAGTCACCGGCCAACCGCATCTGACCGGTGAGGACGGCGTTCTGCGCCGGATGATCGAGGCGGGTTCGCTGGGCTCGATGATCTTCTGGGGGCCACCGGGCACCGGCAAGACGACGGTGGCGCGGCTGCTATCGGGCGAGGCGGGCCTGGCCTTCGAGCAGATCTCGGCAATTTTCTCCGGCGTCGCGGACCTCAAGAAGGTGTTCGAAACCGCACGTCTGCGCCGAATGGATGGCCGCCAGACGTTGTTGTTCGTCGACGAAATCCATCGTTTCAACCGCGCCCAGCAGGACAGCTTCCTGCCCGTGATGGAGGACGGCACGGTCATTCTGGTCGGCGCCACAACGGAGAACCCATCCTTCGAGCTCAACGCCGCTCTTCTCTCCCGCGCCCGCGTTCTGACATTCCACTCGCATGACGAGGAAAGCCTTGAGGAGTTATTGCGTCGCGCCGAAGCGGTCGAAGGCAAACCGCTGCCGTTGACCGAAGATGCCCGAGCCAGCCTGATCGGCATGGCCGACGGCGATGGCCGCTCGGTGCTGACGCTTGCCGAGGAGGTCTGGCGCGCTGCGCGCAAGGACGAGCTTTTCGATCCCGACATGCTTGTCAAGATCGTGCAACGCCGGGCTCCGGTCTACGACAAGGCACAGGACGGGCACTACAATCTCATATCGGCCCTGCATAAATCCGTGCGCGGCTCCGATCCCGATGCGGCCCTTTACTATCTGGCCCGTATGTTCGATGCCGGCGAAGACCCGCTTTATCTCGGCCGGCGGCTGGTGCGCATGGCGGTCGAGGATATCGGGCTTGCCGATCCCCAGGCATTGGTGATCTGCAACGCTGCCAAGGATGCCTATGATTATCTGGGGTCACCGGAGGGTGAGTTGGCGCTGGCGCAGGCCTGCGTCTATCTCGCCACCGCTCCGAAATCGAATGCCGTCTACACCGCCTTCAAGGCGGCCACGCAGGCAGCCAAGCAGAACGGCTCGCTGCTGCCGCCCAAGCATATCCTCAACGCGCCGACGAAACTGATGCGCACCGAGGGATATGGCGACGGCTATCATTATGATCACGATGAGCCGGATGCCTTTTCAGGCCAGAACTACTTTCCGGAGAAGATGGGCCGACAGACCTTCTACGATCCGCCCGAACGCGGCTTCGAGCGCGAAATCCGCAAGCGGCTGGACTGGTGGGCAAAGCTGCGCAAGGAGCGCGGCGAGCGCTAGATTTCACCTGCCGGTGACGTCCTGCGGTGCCTTCTGTATGCGCGGAACCGTTACTCTGTCCACCATTTTGACGCTCGATTCCGCCAGGCTTTTGTGACCTTCCATATCGACCACCAGATGCCAATGGCCGACCTCCGGAATGATCAGCCGTATTGGCGATTTCTTGGCAACGCCGCCGAGAAACTGGTGCTTGAGGGTTTCCGTGAAGCGCTCGAAATTCGAGCTGTTCATCAGCCGGACATTGGCGATCGCCGAGAGTGTGATTTCGATCACTGTCCCGGCGAGCTGTTCCTTGAGATCGTAATGGCTGTAGCGAAAGGCAGGCTTCGACATTGTGGTCTTGTTCTTTGCATATCTGGCCTGAAAGCTTACTCGAAAGCGGGTTAAGGAAGCGTTTGGCCGGATGGCTGTCGAAGCCTGCACCCGGGCGGGGGTCTAAAAGCATGTCGTGCAAAAATGTGCAGCGGTTTTGTGATCACGACATGCGAAGTGTCAGGAACCTAAAGCGCAAGGAGTGAATTTGAAGATTCGCGATGCGCTTTAGTGCAGATTGGACGAGGTGGATACGAAACCATCCAGGTCGAGGACTGCGCCTTCGGGCGCATGGCAGATGTCGGCCGGGTTATGGTTGCATTCTTCAGCCGCAAAGTGCAGGGCAGCGGCCTCGTTGCGGAACAGGCCGCCGACCAGACCCTGCCGGTCCTGAACGATCCAGCTGCCGCGACGGTCACGGCCGACGATGAAGCGGGCCGGAGCCGGCAGGAGAGAGCTGTGAGCCGAGCGGCGTTGGATATGCTGTGCGTTTGCCATGTGATTTTCCTCGTGGATCTCTTCGATTGCACTCAATGTCCGGCCCAATGCAGCAGCATCTGGAGGACGCCGGCGATGAGAAGGACAAGTCCGAGGCGCGGAGCGACGGCGTGAAGGCCGTCCAGCAACGCGTGTGAAGAGATGCGCCACTCGCTGGCTGCGAGGGTCGCAGCACGAGGGCGTTGGAGGGGATCGGCGGGTACGCCGGCATGCGTAAAGCGTGACATCATAGTTCCTTTCCAGTGTCACCGGCACCGTCTGGTCTGCTAAGACCGCTTCGGTTGCCACGCCTTTGAATCTATTGATGAGCCGCTAGGATTTCTATTTGTCTGAAATGGCAAAAATATAAAAATCTCATAGGGATGGAGCGGTTTTACAATCCCAGCCGGAGGGCATGGAGGGACGCAAGCCGACCGCTGCCGTCAAGCTGGAGCGGCGCGACTGCTGCCTGGATCGTCGCTGCGGTTTGACTTTCGACGCGGACCAGCGGCAGGCGTACCTCCGGTTCGAAGTCTCTGATGAGTGACAGGGCGTGCTTGGCCGTTGCGGGCTCGCTCTCTTGTCTCAGCGAGCCGAACAGTGGCCGCAAACGGTCATCGATTGACCGGGCGGCGGCGAGGTGGCCACAGGCGGCTGAATGCTGCATGGAATGGAAGAGCCGAGGCACGATATTGGCCGCGTCGGAAAAGCAGCCATGACCGCCCGCAATCGTAAAGGCGAGCGCGCTCGTGTCGCTTGATGTGTAGAGACCGAACCATTCCGGCAGCAGGGGACGCCAAAGATCCAGGCGCGTGATATCGCCGCTGCCATCAGCAATCCCGATAATGCCGGGAATTTCGGCCAACCGGGCGATCGTCGTCGGAGCGAGATCGATTGCGGTATGCGATGGCTGGTTATGGACGATAAGCGGCAGGTCGGTATGTTCAGCAACCTGCTCGAAGTGGTGAAGGACACCCTTCTGCGTCGGCTTCGAATAGTAGGGCACCGTCACGAGGGCGGCGCCGGCGCCAAGCCGTTGCGCCTGCAGCGTCTCTTCCACGGTCGTCGCCGTGTCGTTCGTGCCTGTTGCAACGATGACGGGCGTCCTGCCTTCGGAGAGCTCGACGCAGGTTTCTATGATGCGCATCCGCTCGGCATCGGTCAGCGTCGGCCCTTCGCCTGTCAGGGAGCAGGCGAGCAGCCCATCGATGCCGCTCAGCAATTGCCATTCGACATGTGCCGTCAGATTGACGGTATCAAGCGCACCGTCGCGAAATGGTGTGACGAGAGCGGTGATCGCACCGCCGATGCGCCTCTGCAAGCTCGGCCTGCTCATGTTCGCGGCGCCTCAGAGATAGTGCAGCACGATGAAGAGCTCCAGGCCGCCAAGCAGCAGTCCGAAGGCGAACATCGCCTGAAAGGTGCGCTTCTCGCGAACCTGACGATTGCGAACCCGGCGTCCGGGCTGGGTCTTTGCTGTTGGGGCCGACGCGGCAACGCGATGGTGTCTCTCGTCGCTGTCGTGAACGAGGACGCGGATGGATTCCGTCAGATTGGGTGCGTGCGTGTCGAGCATGGCATAGGCCTCCAGATTTCGACGCAAGCGTAATGCCGGGCAGCATAGGAAATCCATTCGCGGCGGGAGGCGAAGAAGTAAGGGAGATATAAAGAGCCGCGTTGCCGGGGCCTCAGCGAATCTCGCGGCATGCCGCATCCGTTGACGAATGCGGCATGCGAGATCCGCTGGCGAACCGCTATCCGGCGGCCTGCAGGTTTTTCCGGTCCAGCTGCGTCACCAATGCCAGGATCGTTGCCGAAGTCGGCGTCGGTACGCCCGTCAGCTTGCCGAGCGAGACGACGACGCCGACGAGGGGCGTGATTTCCAGCGCCTTGCCGGCAAGGAGATCCTGCAGCATCGAGGTGCGCACAGGCCCGATCTGGCGCGAACGCTCGAGACGCTCTTCGACAGACATCGCCATGTGCGATCCCAAAGCCTCGGCAACGGCCTTCACCTCGCTCATCACCTGACCGACCATCGCGGAAAGAGCGGGATCGTCCATGATGTCGGACATCAGTCCCCGCGTCAGCGCGCTGATCGGATTGAAGGCGGCGTTGCCCATCAACTTGCTCCAGATGTCGTCGCGAATGCGCGCCGAAATGGAGATGTTGATGCCCGCCTTCTGCAGCAGCGCTGCGATGGCCTCCATGTCCGAGGTCGTCTCGCCGGATGGTTCGCCAAGAATGAAATGGCCGTTATTGCTGAGCTTGATCTCGCCGGGGCTGATGACCTCAGCTCCCTGATAGGCAACGCAGCCAATGACGCGCTCGGGGCCGATCAGCCGCCAGAGATCGCCGTTCGGATCCAGTTCCTCCATCTGGTGCTCGGCATGGCCGCTCTGCCGGTCCCGGTGAAAATACCACCACGGCACGCCGTTGAGGATCATCACGATGCGCGTGCCGGCATGCAGGAGCTTGGCGATGCCGGGAGCTGCCGCGCCGAGCTGGTGCCCTTTAAGCCCTGTGATGACGAGATCCTGCGGTGGCAGCTCGCTTGCATCGTCGGTTGCTGTCATCCGGGCGACAAGGGGGCGATCCGCATCGGCTTCCCAAAGGCGTATGCCGCCAGAGCGAATGCCGTCCAGATGTGCTCCGCGCGCGATAACGGAGATGTGTACCTGCTCCTCTTGTGAGGAAGCCAGCTTTGCCGCAATAGCACCGCCAAGCGCGCCCGCGCCGTAGATGCAGATAGTCTTGGGAGGGGAGGAAATCATGGCGTAGTGCTCCGAGTCGATCACGGTTGCTGCAAGGTAGGTCATATCAGCGATTTGGCGAATGGTTTATTAGATCAGGCGCAATTGGAATTGAAATTCGTCGGGCCTTCATTCACATTACAGCCTTGTGGAAATTTCACCATTTCTTTGAACGGCTCGCTCGAGCTTGACTGAAACCAATCCGGCAAGGGATCACAGTTTCGGCTTGTCCTGCCAGCATTGGCTGATGCGGATTTCATGAACACGAATATGTTGTCGCTGCATACATTTGGTGGTTTGAAGCTTCTGGACGGTGATGGCCGCGAGATCGCGTTTCCTGAGAAGGGCCTGTTGATTCTGGCTTATCTGATGGCGGGGCCGGCGGAGCGCGCGCCGCGCAGCGCGATAGCCGAGCTTTTGTGGGGGCAGGACGATAACGGCAATGCCAAGGTCAACCTGCGCAAGCTGGTTTCGAGAATAAGAAGCCGCCAGGGCGAGCTGGGCAGGGCGTTTCTCCGGTTTAGCGAAACCACCATCGAGCTTGAGCCGCCGCGACTGGCTTCCGACATCTCGCTTCTGAACGCTGATCGGGCCGATCCGGTCTTTGCGAAGCTGAAACTGTTGTTGGAAACGCTCGAAGCGGAGTTCCTGCGCGGCATCAATTGCCAAAGCCCGATTTTCTTCCATTGGCGCGAAGCGCAGAAGCATCGCCATGCGCAGGTGCTGAAGGAAACTTTGATGGTGGTCGCCGCACAGGCCAGCACGAAGGACGAGATCGCTCTGGTGAAGGAGGCTGCACTCCTGGTTTTTGGTGCCGATCCGGAGGACCCGGATATCGGTCGAATTCTGCTGTGGATATTCGACGCGGCCGGGGAGGTCGAGCACTTCAGGCGCATTTTCGAACGACGAGGCGCGCTGCTGGCGTCATTTTCGCGGTCGGAGGATAAGTCACCAACTCATGGTCAAAGTGCCGCCGGCCCGGCGGAAGGATCTGTGGATGCGGGGCAAAAGATAGGGATACCGCTGCGGATATTGCGTCCCTCCGACACGCAGATGAGCGCATATGATGCGTCGTCCCTCATGGACGACATCACCATCGGCTTCTGCGCGCTGAATAGCCTGGAGGCGAATGATCGCTGCACCGCTATCCGCATTGGCCGGCGGGACGAGGATGCGGCCTCCGGTCAGCAAGATCGGTCTTATGTTCTGCACATGCGTCTAAGCACGCAGAACCACAACACCCTGCTATTTTCACAGCTTGTCGAAACTGCCAGCAACGAGATCGTCTGGGCGGACCGCCTCAGCCTTGAGCAATCTCCCCACGAACAACAGAGGCAGAAGATCGCGCGTCATATCGTGTTGTCCCTGACGGGGCAGATCGAACGCCGGGAAATGATGCGGGCTCATTTCGACAAAAGTCCAGCGGCCTATCAACGCTATCTCTCCGGTCGACGCTACCTTGGCCGTTTGTCGCTGCCGAATCTACAGAAGGCGCGAACGGAGCTCGAGGCTGTATTGCGCAGTGGCGACCATTTCGCCCCTGCCTTGAGCTCCATCGCCCGCACCTATTCCAAGCAATGGCTGTTGACGTCGGGCGGCGATGCGGCCCTGCTGAAGGAGGCTGAAGGTTATGCCATGCGGGCGATTGCCGCGCGGCGGGGCATCGCGGACGGCTATCGCGAGCTCGGCGTTGCGAAAACCTTCCAGGGCGCGAGTGACGAAAGCCTGGAGGCGCTGGAATTGGCCGAAGCCTTGAACCCGAACCATGCCGGCATCATTGCCGACCAGGCGGAGGCACTGATCTATTCGTCACGGCCGGATCTGGCCCTGCAAAAGATCGAAACTGCCATCGCGCTCCATCCGCTGAGCCCCGATTCCTATTTCTGGATCGCGTCGGCGGCCAGCTATATGCTCGGCTGCTTCGAGGCCGCCCTGGGCTATATCGACCGGATGGCGGATGCCCGCCTGGCGGACAGGATTTCGGCGGCGAGCTGGGCGATGCTCGGTGATAAGGAAAGGGCGGGTTTCTTCGTCCGGCGCGTTCATGACACCAATCCCGGCTTCGATATCGACAAGTGGCTTTCCGTGGTGCCGTTCAAGGAGCAATGGCAACACGAGATCTATCGCGAGGGGCTGCGCAGAGCGGGCTTCTGGGGGAGCAGTCCAAATCCGGCCGGAGCATAGTTCCTAAGGATAGATCGCCGTTGGAACCGCCAAGTCTGGCGCGGCCGGAACGAGCGTTTTCCGCTCACTGTCCCATCGGGCTAGTCTTTACCACAATCGCATCCTAACCTTGGCTAGATCGCTATGGACCGGGAACAACCGGTGCGGTATCGATCTATCGTTTGTCCTTTTTAAGTTGATGAATTCGCCGGGGAAGATCATTGCGTTTCGAAGCCTTAAACCGCCTCTGGGAAAGCGTTCGGGAGACCAGCCATGATTTCCGGGCCTCGACGGACGTCTTTCCCGTCGTCGATATCGACAAGCTCGGGTCGACCCTCGACTTGAAAGAGAAAGGTGCCGCAGCGGGACGGTTGAACCGGCCCGGATCAGACGCGCAATCATTCGACGAGACGGAGCAGCGGATCGTCGCCTGGGTCGAAGCGGAGAAGAAGAGCTCCTATCAGGTCCTCGAGGATCAGCTCCAGACCTTCGACAGCCGCCTGCGCAATCTCGATTTCGAAGGACAGTTCGGGCTGATCCGCCAGGCGAACGCCTCGAGCCTATCGGATTTCAAGGCGGAGGTGGCAAGCGGCGTCGACGAGCTGCACGGCCTGCGCCGCAATCTGAAGACCGCCGAGGATGAAATGGTGGATTTCAAGGCCAGGCACAGGCTGCAGCGCGCGGCAAAGGTCTCCAGCAAGGCCGCCTGGGGCTTCAAGGTCTCTCTCATCGTCTTTCTCGTTCTCATTGAAATGGTGATGAACGGCAGTTTCCTCGCCAAGGGGAGCGAGCAGGGCGTCGTCGGCGGCGTGACGGAAGCGGCTGCCTTCGCGTTTCTCAACATCGGAACGGCGCTGATGTTCTCCTTCTTCTGCGTCCGCTTCCTCCTGCATCGATCCTATGCACTGAAGCTGCTCGGCTTGATCGGGCTCGTCGCCTATGTCGGCGTGGCCTTGGGGATCAACATCGCGCTGGCGCACTACCGCGAGGTCTCGGCCACCATTTTGAGCGGCGCCGGCGCCGAGGTGATACAGCGCTTGAAGACGGCGCCGCTGGGGCTGCAGGAGCTGAACTCCTGGATGCTTTTCGCCGTCGGCCTGATGTTCTCGCTCGTCGCCTTTATCGACGGCTGCTATCTCACCGATCCCTATCCTGGCTTCGCCGGCGTGCAGAAACGCCTCGATGTCGCGAGAGACAATTATATCGACCGCAAGCTGGATCTGATCGAGGACCTTCGCGAGATCCGCGACGAGCACAACAGCAAGATCGAGGAAATCATCCGCGACCTCTCGCTGCGCCGGCAGGAGACGGCGGCCATCATCGCTCATCGCAGCAGGACCGCCGGCCTTTTCGCCGAACACCAGAACCATCTCGAACGCGCCGCCAACGTGCTGCTCACCGCCTACCGCGATGCCAACAGAGGCGCACGCACCGAGCCGGAACCGTCCTATTTCGCATCCGCCTACAAAATGGAGCGGTTGACGTCGGTGCTGCGCACCGAAGAAGAATGGGACGACAAGGTGCTTGGCGCACGCATCCAGAGCGCACAGGCCGAGCTGTCGGAGCAGATCAAGCGGATCGGCGACGAATTCGAGAGCGCCATCGAGAAGTACCACAAGCTCGACAATCTTTTCCCGGAGAGCACCCTTGGCGCGACGCAAGCGGCGTAGTCGGCGCGGCGGCTCCGCCGGCCTCATTATCGCAACGGTTTGCCTTGCCGTCCTGTCTCTCGGGATCGTCGGCGCCTATGGCTGGCTGCGCTACAAGGCGAGCGGCAATGTCGCCGTCGATCAGGCGTCGCTCTGCCAGGTGGACGGACCGAAGGCGGAAACGGCCATATTGCTCGATGTCACCGATCCGATCTCGGATACGACGGCGCTCGATCTGCGCAACCAGTTCCAGAAGATCGTCGCCGAAGTGCCCGTCGGTGGTGCGATCGACATCTACGCTCTGACGGAAAAGGAGGGCGAGCTCATCCAGACCTTCCACGGCTGTAACCCAGGAAGCGGGGCGAATGTGGACGAATGGACCAGCAATCCTCGCCTGGCGCAGGCGCGCTGGGAAAAGGGTTTCCAGAAGCCGCTTGCGGATATTGCCGGTAAGCTGAGTGTCGGAGAATCCGGCACGCAATCGCCGATCATGGCGGCCATCCAGAAGATCAACCTGGAGGTCTTCGCCGGCGCGCCGGGCGGCATGCCGAAACGCCTGTTCGTCGCCTCCGACATGATCGAACATACGACAGCCTTCTCGAATTATCGCGATGGCGCCTCCTACCAGAAGTTCCTGCATAGCTCCGCCAACGATAGGTTCCGCACGTCGCTGGACGGTGTCGCGGTCAAGATTCTCGCCTTTCAAAGGCCGAATATGAAGTTCAGCATTGAGGATCTCGCGAATTTCTGGGCGCAGTGGATCAAGGACAATAACGGCCATTTCGACGGATTCGTGCGATTGGAGGGGATACGCTGATGGCCGGCACCGAGGCGAGATACGTCATTCGAGACTACGGGCCGATGCTCCTCTTCGCATCGGTCACCATCGGCGGCATGATCTTCATCTGGTCGTCGAAGCTCATGGGCTTGTCGCTGCCGATCGTGACAGGCGTGCCTCTGCTGCTGATGGGCATCTACTTCGTGGTATCGCTGGCCTTCGCCGGATTTCGGCTGCACAACGAGCAGGCCGGCGACAATCTCTATTACATGGGCTTCCTCTTCACCCTGTCGAGCCTGGGCGTTTCGCTCTATCTCTTCGCCGGCGAAACATCGATCGAGACCATCGTCCGCAATTTCGGCATCGCCGTGACCTCGACGATCGCCGGTGTGACGCTGCGCATCCTCTTCAACCAGATGCGGCGCGACCCGATCGACATAGAACGCAGCGTGCGCCACGAGCTTGCCGAGATGACCCGGCGGGTGCGCACCGAACTTGACTCCTCGTCGCGCGAATTCTCTCATTATCGGCGGGTCAGCAATCAGATGCTGTCGGAAGGGTTCGAGGAGATCGCGCACCAGGCCGAGCGCAACGGCCAGGAGATCAGCAAGATCCTGGAGGTGCTGGCGAAGCAGGCGGTAACCCCGATCAACGATGCGGCGGCACAGCTGACGGCAACGACGTCGCAGCTCTCCGATATCATCGGCAAGTTCGGCACCACTGTCGAAAGCGTCGGCAAGAAGCTGGAGGAGATCCGTTCGCCTGAGGATGTTGTCAGTGCCGAGCTGGCGCCGGCGATTGTCGCCATCAAGGAGATGTCCGAGGCGCAGCTGCAGCCGTTGCGTAATATCGAAGAGGCGCTCAATCGCATGGCGGAGGCGATGGGGCAAACGCCGCCGCCAAAACCGAAAGCCGATGATGGCGGCACCGTAGCGAAGGACGAAGCCGTGCCACGAAAACGCTGGTGGCGCCTATGGTAACGGAAGCCCCGGACAGCACGACGAAACTGGAGCACAGGGGCTATAATCGTGGCCTTATCCTCGGTCTGACGATGGCCGAATCCATGTTGCTTCTGGTCTTCTGCCTGCTGCTCGTCGCTGCCGCCATGATTTCGGCAGAGAGAAATCGCCGCTACGAGGTCGAGCGCAAGCTTGAGAAGACCGAACAGCAAATCGTCTTGCTGGAAAGGAAGCGGGTCGAGCAGGCAGCGCAGATCGTACAGTTGCAATCGAAGCTCGTCTCTGGCGATCTCTCGGCAGCGGACAAGGCAATCGTGGAGAAGCAGTGGCGTGAGTTGGTCCTTGCGCGCGAGACGCTCGACAGCATAGCGAGCGACGGTGCGACACCAGCCGATCTACAGGCGCTTTCGAAGGTCGCGGCGGTGCTGAAGGAACATGGCGTCGCGTTGACGGCAGCCCCGGACGAGGTCGACAAGCTGCTGGCCGGCAATGCAGGCGGGAAGGGCGCCCATGACTGGCCCCCCATCATCAATCTCGACGATGCCAAGAAGAACTATTTCCAGTCGGGCAGCGCCGAGCTCACCGGCACTTTCGCGCGACTGCTCGACACCACGATCACGGACGAAATTGCCAGCAATCTGAGCCTCTACGGCGCCAATATCGTCGAGGTGATCGGCCACACCGACGAACAGCCGATAGCGCGCGAAAAATCCAATCTCGACGATACGCTGATCAGCGCGATGGACGGCAAGCTGCCGATATCGGCCTTGCTGCCGGCCGATAATGCCGGGCTGGGGCTCGCCCGCGCCATCGCGGTCGCCAACGTTCTCAAGGCCAATCCCAAGCTGAAGGATGCCACCATCCTGCCGATGTCCGCCGCTCAGCTGATCCTGCCCGGCGATACGATCACCTCAGGCCAAGGCGGTGCCGTGGAGTCACGCCGCCGCATCGAAATCCGCGTGCGCGGCAGAACGGTGCCCGTTGCCGTCATCAATGCCGGAGCCGCACTGCCTGCAGACGTGCACTGACGCTGGCTCGCAGGGGCGTCAGCTATGCAGACCGGGCGCCTCATGGCCGGTGCGCGCCACATATTCCGTATAGCCGCCGCCGTACTGGTGAACGCCCTCGGGCGTCAGTTCCAGCACACGATTGGAGAGCGCTGCGAGGAAATGCCGGTCGTGCGAGACGAACAACATGGTGCCCTCGTATTGCGACAATGCCTTGATGAGCATTTCCTTCGTGTCGAGATCCAGATGGTTCGTGGGCTCGTCGAGCACGAGGAGGTTCGGCGGGTTGAAGAGCATGATCGCCATGACAAGCCGCGCCTTCTCGCCACCCGACAGCACCCGGCATCTCTTCTCGACATCGTCGCCGGAGAAGCCGAAGCACCCTGCAAGTGCGCGCAGCGACCCTTGGCCCGCCTGCGGGAAATCGTGTTCGAGCTGCTGAAACACGGTGCGCTCGCCATCGAGAAGATCCATGGCGTGCTGCGCGAAATAACCCATCTTGACGCTGGCGCCCAAGGCAACGCTGCCAGCGTCCGGCTGCGTCGAGCCCGCCACCAGCTTCAGCAGGGTGGACTTGCCGGCGCCGTTGATGCCCATGATGCACCAGCGTTCCTTGCGGCGCACCATGAAATCAAGCCCTTCATAGATGATGCGGCTGCCGTATTTCTTATGGACGTTTTTCAGGTTGACCACGTCTTCGCCGGAGCGCGGCGCCGGCTGGAATTCGAAAGCGACCGTCTGGCGCCGCTTCGGCGGTTCGACGCGATCGATCTTCTCCAGCTTCTTCACGCGGCTCTGCACCTGAGACGCGTGCGAGGCGCGCGCCTTGAAGCGCTCGATGAACTTGATTTCCTTGGCGAGCATCGCCTGCTGGCGTTCGAACTGTGCCTGCTGCTGCTTCTCGTTCTGGGCGCGCTGCTGCTCATAGAACTCATAGTCGCCCGAATAGCTGGTCAAGTTGCCGCCATCGATTTCGATGATCTTGGTGACGATGCGGTTCATGAACTCGCGGTCGTGCGAGGTCATCAAAAGCGCGCCTTCATAGCCCTTCAGGAAGGACTCCAGCCAGATCAGGCTTTCGAGATCCAGATGGTTGCTCGGCTCGTCAAGCAGCATGACATCAGGGCGCATGAGCAGGATGCGGGCAAGCGCCACGCGCATCTTCCAGCCGCCCGAAAGCGCGCCGACATCGCCGTCCATCATCTCCTGGCTGAAGCTCAAGCCATCAAGCACTTCGCGGGCACGGCCTTCCAGCGCATAGCCGTCAAGCTCCTCGTAGCGCGCCTGCACTTCGCCGTAACGCTCGATGATCTCATCCATCTTGTCGGCCTGGTCCGGATCGACCATGGCGGCTTCCAGCTCGCGCAATTCGGCAGCAACGATGCTGACAGGGCCGGCTCCCTCCATCACTTCGGCAACGGCGCTGCGGCCCGCCATCTCGCCGACATCCTGGTTGAAGTAACCGATGGTCACGCCCTTATCGGCCGAGACCTGGCCCTCATCGGGCTGCTCCTGTCCGGTGATCATCCGAAAAAGCGTCGTCTTGCCGGCGCCATTGGGGCCGACAAGCCCGACGCTCTCACCCCTGTTGAGCGCAGCGGACGCCTCGATGAAGAGGATGCGATGGCTGTTCTGCTTGCTGATGTTTTCTATACGGATCATGTCTACGAGAGGCCCAAAGAATAAGTTTCGGGGGCCTTATGCCACGGGTTGGCGGCTCTGTCGCAGGTTTTTGAGAGCATGACGGTAAGTAGTGGAGTTCAGTGGCATGGATAGAGGATCTCTGTCTATGCCGCCCGTCACGGAGCCGTCTGTAAGTCCTTATATCGGCGTGCAGAACAACTGCACGAATTTGAAGCTCGTCAGCCAAGTAATATCCAAGGCTGTGCCGACATCCGCAATGTCCTTGCCATCGTAGCAGTCCACTTTGAAGCTGTATTCCAGATCCTCAAATATCTCGACGATTTTGGAGACTGTCCTCGTGGGGTTTTCGAAGAGAAAATTGTGAAGCTCGAGGTTGATATAGGGACGATCAGACAGAATTCGGGGCGCCCCCAGCATAACTTCGAGCTCGGCGCCATCTACGTCGATTTTCAGGAAGTCAACCTTTCTGGAGTGATCATAATCATCGTCGAGCCTGACGACCTCGACTTTCGTCGATAGTCTTGGATCATCGTCAGACGGTAGAACCATGAATGAACCCAGGCTATCGTGAACCGGGAGCAATCCATCCCTGTCTCCGGCCGCGCGCGGGTGAACGACAATATTGTGCAGATTGTTCAGCTTTGCATTGCGCTCGATCATCTCGGCATTGCTGGGTGATGCCTCCCAGGCATGAACTACCCCTGTCGGCCCCGTGCATAAGGCCAGGAGAACGGTCGTCAGGCCCTGATGGGCACCGCATTCGAGGACCATCGAGCCCGGTTTGATAGTGTCGATCCACCATTGCCGCTCGCTCTGCCATTGATTGGGATAGTTGTACCATTGGCGCGCCAGTTCGTCCTCAATGTAGACATCGAACTTGTGCGGGCCGACAATCCGCTCTCTGGCAATAAACGATTCAAAGACATCAGACATGCAATCGCCCCTTATCCAACATTGAAGTCATTCACTCAAAGACGGAGAGCTTCCCGCAAGTCATTGAAGTCGTGCATGATTACGCGACACCGACAACCGATCTGCAGGCAAGTGCACACGGACGATATCGTCGTTCCCGCTGTGGTGGTATTTTTAAAGCGAGAATTTAGTACAGATTGCGCCTGATGCGTTGATTGGGTTTCGTATACCCTGGGTCGCTGCTTTTGACTCCGGAATCGCTTCATCGCGATGAGAGCGGATTATTGAGGATATCCGCTGTGCCGCCGACAAGCGTGGCGATTAGCCGGCCGGCAGGCGCTATGCGCGCACCGCATCGATTGCCTCTTCGTCGCAGATGATATCCCGACGCGTAGGCTCGATTGCCACGACCTGCGCCTCCTCTTTGCGCCGGAATGAATACGTCGGATCGGCTGTGTAATTCCTGACAAAGCAACGCATGGCGTGGGCAACGCCGCGTGAATTCACCTCGCGGTAATCGGCTTCATAATAGAGACCGCCGGCATAGCTCCCGGTGATGATTTCATATGAGGGAAAATAGTCGACCCACTCGAAGCGCGAAACGACCTGATCCGCGACCACCCGCAACACAGACTTGCTGTAGGTCGTCGACACAAGAACATTTCTGTTCTCGTAAGTGGCAATGAGCGGCACCGGAGAAACGGTCAGCAATATTTTTATGCGAGGGTTCCTTTCCTTAAGCTTCTCGAGGAAAAGCGTAAGGTCCGTATCGACGTCAGCCACGGTGAAATTAATGAACTCGTGCCGTTCCGGATCGAAAGAGCCCGCAACCACGCCAGGGGCAAGGGGAAATACGGAACCGTCGACCTTCGATTGCCACGCTTCCGTAAGACCCAGAGTGAAAACCAGCACATCCGCTTCCGTGAAAACGGAGCGTACGTCGGCAAGATGCTGTCTGCGGGCATCCTTCACCGCTTCGATCGTTTCGAACCCGTCCGGCTCGATCTGCGGCCTGTAGGGGTCGACATACCGCCCGTCGCTGCGTTGCCAAGCCTGTTCCGCCGGTGCTCTACCCTCGAAAGCCTCCTCGAACAGTTGCAGCAACTGCCGGGCGGTATAGAGATTGCCATAACGTGCTGAGAAAACGCCGAAATTCCGCCGCATGCGCTCGTCTTCCGCCAACCCCTCGCCACTTTCCGGAACAAAGTAATGGAAGCCGATCCGCTGGAGCTGGCGAGAAATATGCTGAGCGAAACAGCTTCCAGCGGTTGCGATCTTCGTCGTCTTGTCGAGGCGGAATTTCGGATTCACGACCGGATCAAAAAGATGAGTTTCGACACGCGCTACCGAACGCCGCCAAAGCTGGTAACTCTTTATCGCCGTATAGGGATTTGTCATCAGGCTGCCTCCGCAATGACTGCTTTGACGTTTTCGTACCGCGGGCGAACCGCGCCCTCGACGTGGATCGAGCGAGGTGGAAGACGCGAATAGATCCCGAAGCTGAACTCAATGAACTGCTCCAGGGAAATGAGGCGATATTCATTAGGCAGTTTGAAAAGATATGATCCCTTGACGCCAAGCGTCTCGGCAATCTCCGGATAGACCGGATAGCATGGACCATTCAAAAGATTGTCGGCAGGCATGATCTCGCCGTCGGCGGTATCGACTCCCAGCCGCCGCAGGAAGGTGCGGGCTATATCATATATGCAGCGAATCTTCGGATGGTTCACGGAATACATGAAGGCATCGCCGCGAGACCATTGCATGAAGGAGGACGAAATATCCAGGCCATGCTCTGAAAAGTGTTGGAGGAGCTGTGCCCGCTCCTGTTCCCAGCGTGAGAAGAAGCCGCAGCCTTCGAAGACATCGCGCCGGAAGAGCCTGCGCGTTGCCTCTACGCCCAATCCAGCCTCATATGCCGCCAGAACGATCATGGAATGATAGGACCCCATCGGGCTTTCGATCGGACCGTCCGAAAAGGCGTAGCAGACGTCCGGATGGTAAGCGTCGAAATTGATCGAGGGGATGAAGTCAAGATTCTGAGCGATACCGAAATCAAAGTCGATATTGCGGAATTGTGGGTGAATGATAACCCTGAAATATCGGGGCAATTCTTCCTTGTATTTTTCGATGTTCTTTCTGAACGCCCATACGTCCATGGAGTCTATGTGGAAACGAGGACCGAGAAGCTTCAAGGAATTCGCAAGACCAAATGTTTGGCAATTCGATAGTACGAGCCATGTCTCCATCAGAAAACTACCCCAAACAGCCGCACTCAAACCTCCGCTATCATATTGAAAAATAGAATATTTACGTCACTTAGATCTTCCAGAGACGTTGAATTTCGCGGCAACGGCCCATTGTTTTCCCGGAGTTTGGGCTTGTCTATATAAATGGCGTCAGAGTTGGTCGATTTGCGGGGGAGGAGAGGTAATTGACGTTTAATCCATCATGCGGCACGGCACAAAGCGCTCGAACGGCATCGCCGTAACGTCTATTCGAACTATCGATTTTTTCAGAAAGATTTGGTGGACATTGATCTCAACAAAAAGGCCCCGGAAGCTTTCGCCTCCGAGGCCTTTCCAATGTCTCCGTTACAGCACGCCAGGTCTATCGAGACGCGCCTTCAGGCCTCCTAACCCGCTTCCTTGTCAGCCGGTACGTCCAATGTTTGCACGCCGAAACACATTTGGTATCTGCAGGTGCTTGAGGGAGTGCTGGCATCTATTGCAGCGCACCATCCCCGAAGAAATCGTCCAGCCCACGAAAGCTCAAAGTGGGTGCCGTCCAAATTGCTTCAATCGATCTAATGGATGTAACGATTTGCTCTCGCATTATGATGATGTCTTTGGGAATTGTTATGTTGCGCTTCTCTGCTTTCGCAATGTTGCTATCGATTTTCTCAAGCAGGAAGACACCAGCTTTGTCGTCAATATGCGCGATTTCGCGCGACAAATAGCAAAACGCACGGAACGCCAAGCCATGATTCTTTCGATTGATCGCCTTCTCCATGGCTTCGATGTATTTATCTAAACCACTTTCGGGACGGCTTTCACGAAAGTCGAGCAACCCGCTTGAGGCCAATACGATAATTTCTTCGTCTTCGTCGCCGTCCGTTGCTTGAGCTCGCAGCAGCAGGGCATGCGACTCTTCGAGCTGACCTTGGAATGCTTTGACGACCGCCAGATTGTTCAAAAGCGTCTTGTTTTTCGAGTTCGCAAGCAGACCTAGGGTTCCAAGTGCGGATGCAGCACCGAGTGCTTCCATCGATACGCAGGCAACGAAAGTTCCGTGAATTACCGGGCGAGCACTGAAAGGCTCAATCTTTCTCCAAGCCTCGCAGTGGCTAACAGCTTCACTCCAATTCCCCTGCTCATATGACGCGTATGCGGAAGCCTCATGGGACAGAGAAACGTCAACATCCAGCTCTCCCGCTCGGAGTCCTCTTTTTTTGCGGGCTACCCATCCGATTTGCGCAACAGCATTCTCCGTTGGACTAACTGCACCAAGGCGCAGCATGCGAAGAGCCTGCTTTCGGGAACCCGCTTCATACTCCATCGAGCCCATTTGCACGGCGAGCTCGGACAAATCCCTTGGAGAGAAACTTGAATCTGTGAGGAGCGCCTTCGCCTTCTTCCAGCCGCTGGGAGATCGACCTGATACAGCCTCGATCGCAAGCCGTGCTGACTTTAGCCACGGATCAATGCGAACGGCCGGCGAATGGGATAATACGTCCAGCGCTACGTCGGGCTCACCTCTGTGCATGAAGAATCGAGACGTTGCCCGCAAAACGTACCGATCGTCAGGACGTAAAATCAATGCACGACGAAGCAAGGACCAAGCCTGCTTCGTCTGGCCGATGATCACATACAAAAGAGCAGTCTCTGTAAGGCGAAGAGCATCGCGAGGGTTCAGATCCAGCAGCCTCTTGCGCCTAGATATTTCAACCCTTATCTGCGCTTCCTCCGTAGGCAGAGAACCGTTCGAAGTATTCCTATGCTCTAATAGTCGGCTTAGGAAACCTTGCCGGATTTCGTCTCGTTGCAAGCGCTGCAGAAGAAAGTCACTTGCACGTTTTACTTCGGGGTCATCGATTCGGTTCGCAATCGACGCTATGCTGATCAATTCTTCGGCATCGGCATCGGCATCAGATCGGCTGGCGAGCCATCTTTCCAACCCGAGTTTATACTCAGCCTCTAAGAAACGCTCCGCTTGAGCAATTATGTCAGTATGAGACAAGAGAACCTTGGTGCTGGGCGCGCCGAGTTCCCCTAGCAATCGCGACTCCTTTATCGACAACCAGCGTGGGATAGTTTGCCGGTTTGAGAGGTCGTCATTCTCGATCACTTAGATGGCCGTTCTGAAATTAATTTCGGCTTGCTTTGCAAGGCGGTCAAAAAGCGCGATATACCGAACGAGCGAGAAGCGGTTTCCTGCTCGACCTCGGTCAATTGGATGGCCTCGATAGGCGGGATCCGGGTTGCAAAGTTCCGATGCCGCCTTGATAAGCTCATCGGCAACCGCAGTATCAAGTCCCTCGCGAAGTTCGGCGAGAAGATCTGTAAAATAGTGCTGAATGATCGGAAGGGCGGAAGCATAGTCGCTCTTCCATGTACCACGCAAAGTCTGGGGGCGTTCCGATACAGATAGGCGAGAAATCAGTTGCTGAGTGCATCCGAATCCAGTTGCGAAAAAGAAAATCATGCTTCCGAGCAAATAAAGGTCACATCCAAGGCGACGGGTGGCCCAATCAGGGTCGAGCTGCGTATACAGAATTTCTGGCGGTGCATATCCAAAATCGCCAGAGAATAGTAGTTCGTCGTGTGGGCCTGCCGTTCCGTCCCAGATGGCGCGTCCAAGGTCGGCAACTCGAAAGTCGCGCGTATTGCCGAAAGCCAGCACATTCGATGGCTTCAAGTCTTGATGGGCTATACGTCTCGAGTGAAGTTGGTTCAATCCGACGGCTATGTGGTGCATAGCATGGAGCCACCAAGCAAGTCTGTGGCCGTCGTTAATCTTCTGGACACGGCGACGAACGTCTCCGTCAGCTAACTCGAAGATGAGATAAGGCGCTTTGTCTTGTAGGTTTGGACCGACCGAAACCTGTCCGCTTTCGAGCGCTACAACGACTCGATCCATTTTTTCGCCGTCACATATCTTGAGGATCCGTGCCTCGAAGCTGTGGGCGGAAGTGATCTGATGAAGCGCATCAAGAACATTCATCGATCGCATAGCAGACGTTAGATCGATGGCTTTTAGAAAGGCACGTATTCCATTCCTTTCAACGATGTACGGTACTGAGAAATGGCCACCAGTTCCGTTGTAGTGGTCAATCCCCATACCCGTTGAGGGATCCCAGCCAACGGTTTCAACAATCCTCCAACCGCTAGGAAGCTGCACGTCGAGCAACCGCCATGCACCTGCAAGATGTTCTACCGTCATTCTGGAGTCCCTTCCGGCGTAAGCCCTTTCAACTAACGTGTATCATGATGTCCCCATATGGCGCCGAGTCATACTTCATGGCACGGCACTAACCCCAACTAGGTGAATGCTCAGCTGCAGCCGCTCGTGCTTCCGCAGGTGTCGCACTTCTCGCAAGTCCCGTTCCGAACCATCGTGAAGTTCTGGCATTCCGTGCACATGTTGCCGGTGTAGCCCTGCATGATGGAGCGGGCGCGGCGTTCGGATTCCAGCTTCTTGGCAGCTGCCGCTTCGCTTGCGGCCTTGTCGGTGAAGAGGCCGGTGGATTCGGCGACTTCGCTGACAACTTCTTCTGCGATCTCTTCGGCCAGCTCCTTGGCGCGTTCCTCATAGTCGCGCTTGAAGGCGACGACTTCCGAGGTGGAGATGGCGGTCGCCGGTTCCAGCTTGCGCACCGTGTTGCCGGCAAAAGCCGTGACGGTCGCGAGCGAGGCTGCGCGTGCCGGGGCGGCTGTGGCAGCGCCCTTTACCTCGGCTGCCGGGCGCTCGCCGCTGGTTGGCACCAGCGTCGGCTTGTAGCCACGGGTCAGACCCTTTGAAAAGACATCGGCCTTGCCTTCCGATACGCCGCGGCCAAGCGCCGTATTGTTGAAGTCGGACGTATCGACATGGGCGAGGTCGTGACGGCCGAGATAGGAGATGGCCAGTTCACGGAACACATAGTCGAGGATCGACGTGGCGTTCTTGATCGCGTCGTTGCCGGTGACGATGCCGGCGGGCTCGAACTTGGTGAAGGTGAAGGCGTCGACATATTCCTCGAGCGGCACGCCGTATTGCAGGCCGAGCGAGACCGAGATAGCGAAGTTGTTGATGAAGGCGCGCAGCGCCGAGCCTTCCTTGTTCATGTCGAGGAAGATTTCGCCAAGGCGGCCGTCGTCATATTCGCCGGTGCGCAGGAAGATCGTGTGTCCGCCGATCTTGGCCTTCTGGGTGTAGCCCTTGCGGCGACCCGGCAGCTTCTCCTGCGTGCGTATGACCTTTTCGATCACGCGCTCGACGATCTTCTCGGTGATGGTGACGGCCTGGGCGGCAGCCGGAGCCTGCAGGAATTCCTCCATCGCATCCTCGTCGCTGTCGTCCTCGATCAGCGAAGAGTTGAGCGGCTGGCTGAGCTTCGAGCCGTCGCGATAGAGCGCGTTCGCCTTGAGGCCGAGCTTCCAGGACAGCATGTATGCGTTCTTGCAATCTTCGACGGTTGCTTCGTTCGCCATGTTGATCGTCTTGGAGATGGCGCCAGAGATGAAGGGCTGGGCAGCCGCCATCATGCGGATATGGCTCTCGACCGAGAGATAACGCTTGCCGATCTTGCCGCAGGGGTTGGCGCAATCGAAGACGGCGAGGTGCTCGTTCTTCAGGAACGGCGCGCCTTCCAGGGTCATCGCACCGCAGACATGGATGTTGGCGGCCTCGATGTCCTTCTTGGAGAAGCCGAGATGGTCGAGCAGGCTGAAGCTGATGTCGGCCATCTGCTCGTCGGAAACCTTGAGCACGCCCTTCAGGAAGTCGGCGCCGAGCGTCCACTGGTTGAAGACGAACTTGATGTCGAAGGCGCTTTTGAGGGCAGCGTTGACGGCGTCGATCTTCTCGTCGGTGAAGCCCTTGGCCTTCAGTGTCGAGGGGTTGACGGCCGGAGCCTGGTTCAGATTGCCATGGCCGACGGCATAGGCCTCGATCTCGGCGAGCTGGCTTTCGGAATAGCCGAGTGAACGCAGCGCTTCCGGAACGGCGCGGTTGATGATCTTGAAGTAGCCGCCGCCGGCGAGCTTCTTGAACTTTACGAGAGCGAAGTCCGGCTCGATGCCGGTCGTGTCGCAATCCATGACGAGGCCGATCGTGCCGGTCGGCGCAATCACGGTCGCCTGAGCATTGCGGTAGCCGTGCTTCTCGCCGAGTTCCAGCGCCTTGTCCCAGGCGGCCTTGGCATGGGCAACGAGATCCTTGTCCGGATTTTCGGAGTGGATCAGCGCCACCGGGTTGACCGACAGGCCTTCATAGCCCGAAGTCTCGCCGTAGGCGGCGCGACGATGGTTGCGGATGACGCGCAGCATATTCTCGCGGTTCGGCTTGAACATAGGGAACGTCCCGAGTTCCGACGCCATCTCGGCCGAGGTCGCATAGGCGACGCCGGTCATGATCGCGGTCAGCGAGCCGGCGATGGCGCGAGCTTCGCCGCTATCATAGGGAATGCCCGACGACATCAGCAGGCCGCCGATGTTGGCGTAGCCGAGGCCGAGCGTGCGATACTCATAGGAAAGCTCGGCGATGCGGCGCGACGGGAACTGCGCCATCATCACGGAGACTTCGAGAACGACGGTCCAGAGCCGGACGGCATGTTCGTAATCGGCGATGTTGATGCGCTTCGTCGCCGCGTCCTTGAAGGTCATCAGGTTCAGCGAAGCAAGGTTGCAGGCCGTGTCGTCGAGGAACATGTATTCCGAGCACGGATTGGATGCGCGGATCGGGCCGGCAGCCGGGCTGGTGTGCCAGTCGTTCATCGTCGTGTTGAAATGCAGGCCCGGATCGGCCGATGCCCAGGCGGCATAGGAGATCGATTCCCAGAGGTCGCGGGCTTTCAGCGTCTTGATGACCTTGCCGTCCTTGCGGGCCGTCAGGTTCCAGTCGCCATCGTTCTCGACGGCGCGCAGGAAGTCGTCCTTGATCGAGACCGAGTTGTTGGAGTTCTGACCTGATACAGTGAGATAGGCTTCCGAATCCCAGTCGGTGTCATAGGTCTTGAACTCGAGATCCTTGTAGCCCTGGCGAGCGAACTGGATGACGCGCTGGACGTAGTTTTCCGGAACCTGATCCTTCTTGGCGGCGCGGATTTCGCGCTTCAGGGCAGGGTTCTTGGCCGGGTCGAAGCAATTGTCGTTGTCGCCTTCGCAATTGACCGTGGCCTTCATGATCGCCTTCAGGTGCTTGGCGACGATCTTCGAGCCGGTGACCAGGGCGGCAACCTTCTGCTCTTCCTTGACCTTCCAGTTGATGTATTCCTCGATATCGGGATGATCGATGTCGACGACGACCATCTTGGCGGCGCGGCGCGTCGTGCCGCCCGACTTGATGGCGCCGGCAGCGCGGTCGCCGATCTTCAGGAAGCTCATCAGGCCGGAGGAACGGCCGCCGCCGGACAGCTTTTCGCCTTCGCCGCGCAGCAGCGAGAAATTCGAGCCGGTGCCGGAGCCGTACTTGAAGAGGCGGGCTTCACGAACCCAGAGGTCCATGATGCCGCCTTCGTTGACGAGGTCGTCCTCGACCGACTGAATGAAGCAGGCATGCGGCTGCGGATGCTCATAGGCCGACTTGGACTTGGTGATCTTGCCGGTGAAGGGGTCGACATAGAAGTGGCCCTGGCCGGGGCCGTCGATGCCGTAGGCCCAGTGCATGCCGGTGTTGAACCACTGCGGAGAGTTCGGCGCGACGCGCTGGGTGGCAAGCATATAAGCGAGCTCGTCCTGGAAAGCGGAGGCGTCTTCCTCGGACGAGAAATAGCCGCCCTTCCAACCCCAGTAGGTCCAGGTGCCGGCCAGACGGTCGAAAACCTCACGCGCATCGGTTTCGGAGCCGGTCTGTTGCTCTTTGGGCAAATCCTTCAGGGCAGCATCATCGGGAACGGAACGCCACAGGAACGAAGGAACGTCGTTTTCCTCGACCTTCTTAAGCTTGGCGGGCACGCCGGCCTTGCGGAAATACTTCTGCGCCAGAATGTCGGCGGCAACCTGCGAGAACTGCGCGGGCACATCGATATTCTCAAGGCGGAACACGATCGAACCGTCGGGGTTCTTGATCTCGCTGGTCGCCTTGCGGAATTCGATATCCGCGTAGGGTGACTGACCGGCCTTCGTAAAGCGACGTTCGATGCGCATGGTCCCAATCCTCATTCGTTGGCGCGCCTGTGGGGAGAACAGGGCGCAAAAATCCCAATCCGGCCTCGCGATTTCAACGCGCAGCCAGTCTTCAATCCGCTTTCAGACAGGAGGTGTCATCCGGAGATGGCCTTCCTGTATCTTGTGGTGATGGTGGCTGCAAACACTAAATATAGTATTAACAGCTTATTGCCGCCAGTCCCCGCATACGTTTTTTTGGCAGCATCGATATCGGCACAAAAACCCTCACGGCGGCCACCGGTCATGGTGCATCGCCCTGAATCCAAATCCGATTTCGAGTTGAGGACCAGCCCTCGTCATTCCATCCGGTCCAGTCGCCGCCGCAACGTCGTCCATTAACTTTGAAAGACCCGTTTTCGTCAAGGGGTGGTTTGAGAAGGATTGTTAACCACAATATCTTGTGGGCTTGTCTGTGGAAACTGGGGAAATGTCAGGAGATCAAAGGATTCAACAGCTTGTGGGCGGACGCTCGCCCATCGCTCGATCGGGGATGCGGTAAAATCCATCGCTGCGGGGGTCAAACGCGACAATATTGTGACCGTGACCCTGAAACCATTGGCGGCGAGGCAAAAGCATGCCGTGGTGTCTTATGATTCGCTGGGAAAGCCTTGAATCTCACATGTTCTCATCGTTTAGCATCCGCTAAATATAGTGGACGCCGCAGCGCCCACCTCTATTTCGATAGTCCGAGTCCCGCTTTGGTACAGCGGACAGAATCATTGCTGATTCGCGCGGCTTGCGCGGAATTCAGCCGCGATGACCCTTGGCGATCGGCTCCTGATAGGTGAAGCCCATGTCCCAGGGGAAGTAGATCCAGGTGTCCTGGCTTACCTCGGTGATGAAGGTATCGATGGTCGGCACGCCCTTGGGCTTGGCATAGACGCAGGCGAAATGCGCCTTCGGCAGCATGGCGCGGACTTCGACGGCTGTCTTGCCGGTATCGGTCAGATCGTCGATGACGAGGACGGCTTCGCCGCCGTTGACCGCCAGTTCCGGCGCAATGCCCTTGAGAAGGTTCATCTCCCCCTGGCTTGTGTAGTCGTGATAGGACGCGACGCAGACGGTCTCTATCACGCGGATATTGAGTTCGCGCGAGATGATAGCGGCCGGTACCAGGCCGCCGCGGGTGATACAGACGATCGCCTTGAATTCGCGGTTGAGGCCGGCAAGCCGCCAGGCAAGCGCGCGGGCATCGCGATGGAACTGATCCCAGGATACGGGAAAGGCTTTATCGGGCAGGGACATGGCAGCAGGCTCCGGGGCATGGAATAACGACGCGCCGGCGCTGCCGGCGACCCTGAGCAGACCCCCGCGGCGGGCGCGGACCATAAACCAAATCCGGAACGCGATTCGCTTGATATCGACTTGAACAGGATCTCATCCGGAAAAGAGCGATATGCCTTTCGGGATCATGTTCCATGGACCGCGCGAACGGTTCCCTGACGGGAATTCTGTCATCGGTCGCTGCTTTCTGCTGGATTTGCGGTCAAAAGGCAATAGCTGCCATGCAGCGAACCGGTGCAGTTTCCAGTGGGGAACCGTCTGGTTTAAGCGGCAAAGCCGATCAGCGGGCCAGAAGCGTCATCGCCGTCATGGATTGCAGCAATGTCCGCGTCGTGCCGCCGAAGATCATCTGCCAGAGCCAGGAATGCGTATAGGCGCCCATGACGAGCAGATCGATGCTGTTGTCGGCAAGGCGATTTTCGATGACTTGCGATGGCGTGGACTTGCCGGTACAGGCCGCCGTTTCGAATCTGGCGCGAACGCCGTGGCGCGTCAGCGCCGCCGCGATCTGAACGCCGCTTTCCTTCGAGGGGTGTGTGTCTCTCTCGGATGTGCTGACCGAAAGAATTTCCACGGAATCGGCGGCTTTCAGGAAGGGCAGGGCATCGAAGGTGGCGCGCGCCGCCTCCTTGGAGCCATTCCAGGCAATCAGCACGCGACGCACGGGTTTCGGCGTACTCAGGATATAGGGGATCAACAGTACCGGGCGGCCGCTATCGAACAGGAAAGTTTCGACATCGACCTGGGTGTCGGAATATTTGGACGGATCCGGTTGCACGGCAACCAGCAGATCGGCGCTGCGGGCACTTTCGACCAAGGGCTCGGTGCCGTAGCCGACGGTGCTGGTAAAGCTGCGCCATTCATAGTCGAGGCCGGCACCCTCCATCTTCGTGCGAAACAGCCGCTCGATTTCGATAGCCTGACTATGGGCGACATCCTGAAGCGCCTGCACGGCGACGGGATCCGGGATTTCCATCGGCGCCACGAGCGGCACGGTCGAGATGATTTCCGCATGCAGGCCGACAATGTGGGCGCCATGCTCCTTTGCGAAGGCCGCCGCAAAATCGGTGGCGATGCGCGTGTTGTCGGGATTGTCGAGAACGGTCACTATGGTTTTATAGGACATGACGTGATCTCCCATGCGGAGGGTTGGATCGCTTCATTATATCAGCATTCCGCATCGAAATAATGCGCTGAACCCGTTCATGGTTCCCTGATAAAATGCACGCCATCGTTGAACGTCATGCCTGGGCGGACTGATTTTCCTTGGCTTTCGACTGTCGGATGGCCTCGATCATCGCGCGCACTTCCGCTGCGACACTTTCAACCAGTTCGGCAGAGCGGGCTCTGACGACAATTTCGGTCGAGAAGGATTGGCCGATATAGCGCGGATAGGAACCGATGCTGGTATCCGGATGGGCTTTCTGGATGATGCCGAGCGGCGTGCCGATCTCACCTTCACCGTAAGGGCAGGAAATCGTGGTGGAGAGCATGCGCACACCGGTCCGAAGCGTCGGCACGACATTGTCGAGCATCGCCTGGAAAACCTGCGGCACGCCGGCCATCACATAGACATTGCCGATATTGAAGCCGGGTGCGGTCGAGACCGGATTGGCGATGTGGTTCGATCCCACAGGCATGCGCGCCATGCGCTGGCGGGCCTCGGTGAATTCCATCTCGCGCTTGGCATACATCTCAGCCATCAGCCGCATGGCCTCGGCATCGTGCTCGCAGGGCACGCCGAACGCCTTGGCGATAGCATCGGCGGTAATATCGTCATGCGTCGGGCCGATGCCGCCTGAGGTGAAGACATAATCATACGTGCCGCGCAACGCATTCAGCGCCGATACGATGGCGTCTTCATCATCCGCGACGATACGAACCTCCTTCAGATCGATGCCGGCAAGCAGCAGGATATCGGCGAGATGGCCGATATTCCTGTCCTTCGTCCGGCCGGAGAGCAGCTCGTCGCCGATGGCCAGCATGGCGGCGGTGACAATGGTTTCGTTTGTCATGAAAACATCCGTGAAATTGCGCAGCGGCGCGTTCGCAAAAGGTTCGAAATAGGTAGCGCCGTTTTTCGCGAATGCAAACTGTCGTTTTCACGGCCAGTGCTAGTCGCCTTGAGGCCGCGCAAGTGAATTTTCGTCTATAGGGGATGAACAGTGCGTTCCGGGCATGGGGGCTGCGCCCCCGTCTCATCACTGATAAAACTTGCCTCGACACTCAATGCGTCCAACAAACAGGAGACGTTCATGGCTAAGGTTTTGGTTCTTTACTATTCCGCCTACGGTCACATCGAGACGATGGCCTATGCCGTTGCAGAGGGCGCAAAGTCCGCCGGTGCCGAAGTCACCGTCAAGCGCGTGCCCGAGCTGGTGCCGGAAGAGGTTGCAAAGGCCTCCTACTTCAAGGTCGACCAGGAAGCACCGATCGCAACGCCGGACGAGCTGGCCGAGTATGATGCGATCATCGTCGGCGCCGGCACGCGTTTCGGCACGGTTGCCTCGCAGATGCGCAATTTCTGGGATCAGACCGGCGGCCTCTGGTTCGGCGGCAAGCTCGTCGGCAAGGTCGGCTCGGCCTTCACCTCGTCCGCCACGCAGCACGGCGGCCAGGAATCGACCATCCTCGGCTTCATCCCGACCTTTCTCCATCAGGGTATGGTCGTTGTCGGCCTTCCCTATGCCTTCCAGGGCCAGATGGGCACCGAGGAAGTCAAGGGCGGCTCGCCCTACGGCGCTTCTACCATCACCAACGGCGACGGCTCGCGTCAGCCTTCCGAAATCGAGCTGGAAGCAGCAAAGTTCCAGGGCGCCCATGTCGCCAAGATCGCTGCCAAGCTTTTCGCTTAATTCGAGTTTTGCATAACACCTAGAGAGAGGCGCGGCGAAAGCTGCGCCTTTTTCGTTGCGGATGACGAGCGACCAAAGCGCGCCGTGCGTTATTGGGCCGGAGTTAGTGGCTCAGGCGTAAGGCGTGCCTGCCAGTGCGGCTTTCAGGCCGATAGTTCCCTTATCGACAATAGCGAGAAAGGCGGCTTTCGCTTCCTCTGTATCTCGCGTCTGCCGAAAGGTCCGGTGAGCCTGGAGGAAGGCTACGGTCCACGTCGCCAGGAGCAGGCTAGCCGCCAGACCGGCATCGGGATCGGTAGGTTCTCGCCCTGCGCATTCTGATAGCGCCACCGCGACGAGCTGCGCGAGCTCGTCGCGTATTGCCCGAGCCCGAGCCTTGAGGGTTTCGCTGCGCTCGATCGTTTCTATAAAGCCTTGGCTCCTGGCGGAGAACTCGACATAAGGTTTCTGTTCCGCAACCAGTCGATGCGCGAGCAGACGCAACGTCTCGATCGGAGCGACGCTGATATCGCGCTGTCGCAAGGCTTCGCGCAGGGTCTCCCGACCCTCTTCATCGCGATCGAAGAACATGTCTTCCTTGCGGGGGAAGTGATTGAACACGGTCATCCGCCCGACATCGGCAGCCGCCGCGATTTCGTCCACCGTCACATTCTCGAAGCCGCGCTCCAAGAAGAGGCGGTCGGCAACTAGCGAGATCGCTCGTCGCGTGGCGAGGCGCTTACGGGATCGACGGTCGAGCGGCATTGACATGAAGCTCACGGTAGCAGGGTTTATGTACTGAGTACACTATCATTGACATGTGACTCTTAACGACGTATTTATGTACTGAGTACATATTGGAACGCGGTATAGATACGCGGCTGTGCGAGCCGGGCTCCTGCCTGCCGTCCCACCGATTTTGGGCGGTGGGCGCGTCGTTCTGCCGGAGCGTATGGCGCTTGGATCGCAGAAAACCGAAGGAGACATTCATGAAGGCAGTTCAGTTCAGCGAATATGGAGGCCGGGAGGTCGTGCATGTGGTCGAGACCGATGAGCCCCATGCCCGCCCCGGTCAGGTGCGGATTGCCGTCCGAGCCGCCGGGGTCAATCCCTCGGACTGGAAACGCCGGGACGGGCAATATCGCGATTTCGAGGAGGTGACATTTCCCTCGGGTCTCGGTGTCGAGGGATCGGGCATCGTGGACGAGGTCGGCCCAGGTGTGTCCAACGTCGCGGTCGGAGATGCCGTCTTCGGCTTCGGCGAAAACACGATGGCCGAATATGCGGTCCTCACACACTGGGCGCACAAGCCGGATGATCTGTCGTTCGAAGTGGCCGGCGGCCTGCCTGTGATCGTCGACACGGCTACACGCGCTCTGGATGAAGTGGGCGTCAAATCCGGTGAGACGCTTCTGGTGAGCGGTGCCGCAGGTGGGATTGGTTCGGCAGCTATCCAGTTTGCACACCTGCGCGGGATTACCGTCATCGGCACTGCGAGCGCGCCAAAGCATGATTATCTGCGCGGGCTCGGCGCCATCCCGACGACATACGGGCGGGGGCTGGCGGAACGCGTAGGAAAGCTGGCGCCCATGGGCATCGACGCAGCCCTCGATCTCGCCGGCTCTGGAATCATCCCGGAACTGATCGAAATTGTCGGCGATCCCTCGCGCGTTCTTTCCGTCGCCGACTTCTCGGCTGAAGAGTACGGCGCGAAGTTTTCTCACGGGCCTCCGAAAGACCCGGAGCGGATCTTTGCCGATGTTGCTCGGCTTTATTCCCTAGGCCTTTTCCGCTTGCGCGTGGAACAGACTTTTCCGCTTGAGCAAACGGCAGCGGCACAGGACGTCAGCGCCAAGGGGCGCGTGACGGGCAAACTCATTATTTCCATGGATTGAAACCTATTATGAACAAACCCCTTATCGTTATCTTCGCCGCAATCTGTCTCGACGCAGTCGGCATAAGCCTCATCTTTCCTATTCTCCCGCGCCTTCTTGAGGATGTGACGCACACCCACAATATCGCGCCCTATATCGGGATCATGACTGCGCTCTATGCCGTCATGCAGTTCATCTTCGCGCCTGTGCTCGGCGCTTTGAGCGACAACCTCGGCAGACGTCCTGTGCTGCTCATTTCGCTCGCGGGCGCGGCGATCAATTACGTCATCATGGCGTTCGCGCCGCAGCTTTGGATGCTGCTGCTTGGCCGTGCCATTGCCGGCCTGACCAGCGCCAATATCTCCGTGGCAACGGCCTACATCACGGACATTTCGTCCGAGGACAGGCGAGCCCGTCGCTTCGGCCTGTTAAACGCGATGTTTGGCATCGGTTTCATCATCGGGCCGGTTCTCGGCGGATTGCTCGGCGATTATTGGCTGCGGCTCCCTTTCATCGCGGCCGCCGTTCTGAACGGATGCAATCTGCTGCTGGCGCTGTTCATCCTGCCTGAATCTCGCAGCCCGTCCGGCCAGAAGATCGATCTGGCCGTGTTCAACCCGCTTCGGCCGCTGCGTTGGGTCTTCTCGATGAAGGGGCTTCTGCCCATCGTCCTCGTGTATTTCATCCTGAGCGCCACCGGCGAGTCCTACGGCACCTGCTGGGCATTGTGGGGCTTCGACACGTTCCAGTGGAATGGCCTCTGGATCGGTCTTTCGCTGGGCATGTTCGGTATCTGCCAAACGCTGGTGCAGGCATTCTTGCCTGGCCCTGCGACCAAGCTGCTCGGCGAACGCTGGGCCGTTGTCGTCGGGATCGCCTTCGCCTGCATCGCTCTTGTCGCCATGGCTTTTGCCAACCAAGGCTGGATGGTGTTCGCCATCATGCCGATCTTCGCTCTCGCCGGCATCGGCACACCGGCGTTTCAAGCGCTGGCGACCCGGCAGGTTGATCCGGCGCGCCAAGGCCAGCTCCAGGGCGTGCTGACATCGGCCATAAGTTTGGCCTCCATTATCAGCCCGCTCGTATTCTCGACATTCTACTTTGTCGTCCAGAAGGCGTGGCCCGGAGCCATCTGGCTCTCGGTGGTCGTCATCTATGGAATCGCGGTCCCGCTGGTTTTGCTCGGCACACGGACTGCCGGCTCTACGCAGCCCGCGAGCGTGTAACGTCAACAACAATCTGATCTAGCGAGAGAAATCTTTGAATGGTGCGGACGACGGGGGTCGAACCCGTACAGCCAAAGGCCGAGGGATTTTAAGTCCCTTGCGTCTACCAGTTTCGCCACGTCCGCGTGCTTTGTATTTCAAATACTTACGCCATTTAGTCAAGTGGATGTTTTGCAGTAAATCCGTAGCGTTTTGCAAAACCTGTTCTATTGCTGTTCTGCAGACTTCCGATTTTTACCGGCGAATGCCCTGATAACTTTCGTCTCATTTTCGACATGACGGGTGTAATGAGCACCCATCCTCTCGGACTTGTCCCCGAGCGCGGCCGCGACTCCTGCGGTGTCCGCCCCATGCCGGCTTAGATCGGCCGCATAGCTCGTCCTGAGCCCATGCAGGGTCGTTCCGGGCCCCACATTCCCCAATGCTTCCTGATCTCTCAGATAGTGGCTAACAGACGTCTGCATCTGTTTTTCGTCAATCCAGGGCGTTCCGTCTTGCCGCGTGCATATCATCAGTGCGCTGCGATCAAGGCTGTCAAGGTGTTGCTGTAATTCCGGAACGATCGGAATCATGACGTTTTCCTGATTCTTCTTCGTGACCTTCCGAAAGCAAGCGAATCCGGCTGAATGTGTGCCGATGTCCTTCCACCCCAATTTTACAATTGTTTGACCTCGATAGCCTGCATAACGGGCGATCATCATGGGGGTGAGGAGATAGCGTGGCGCGTTCTCCATTACGAATTCCCATTCTTGGGGAAGCCATTCACGATTCGCGTTCGGATCTGCGCTATGGGCTTTGTCGAGGCCGAGTGCGGGGTTCATTGCCATCTTGCGGCGTTTTACCGCCTGGCTGAACATGGAGGAGAGCGCCGACACCATTTTGTCGGCAAAGCGGCCCTTCTTCTCCTTGGCGCATCTATCACGGATATCATAGATATCAGCCTGCGTGATGTCGCCGACGAGGTAATCGAATTCCGGGCGTAGATAGGTGAAAGCCTTCGTATAATCGTCCTTCGTCGCCTGAGATAACGTCTGGTATTTTGAACAGTCGTTCTCAAACCAATGTACGAGGGATCCGAGTGTCCCTTCGTCATAGGTGCGGTTTTTGCTCACCAGCCGGCGCGCGTTGTATTTTGCGATGAAATCCGGCATCGCCAAGCGCTTTTCCAGCTCGTCTCGCGTGCCACCGAAGCCGCCGAGCAGCTTTTCCTTGGTCTCGCGCACGTAGACATACCATTTCCCACGCGCCTTGATGACGTTAAGCCCTTCGAGCTTCACTTTCACCACCATTCAGCCGGTCTCCGAACTTGCGCTTTGGAGCGGCATTTTGCTTGTTAGGGTCCATGGATACTAGCCACTCGTCAAGGCGCTGACGAAGATATCGCTCCCCCCTTGTGGATTGTGTGTATTGAATCGGTCGAACTGGACAAATCCTCTTGAAAAGCTCGACGCAACAGCCGCAATATGCCGCCGCTGTTTTTTGATCCATCGCTGCCGGCCAATAAGGGATGTCGCTCATTTCCCCTCCCTGCCTATGTTGTCTCTTTGTTCTGGGATAGGATTGGGGGAGGAACGGTTTACGGATGCCCTGATTTCAAACGCCGGCTTCATCAAATCCCGCGAGGTAAACCAGATCGCCGTTTCAGTACCATCCTCATGTTGGAACGACAGAAACCACCGCGAATTGCCCATATGCTCTAGGTGCGCTCCTTTGGTAGAGACAATCTCGTCGAGCTTACCGTCTATGAATTCGCGCCGGTCAGCCATTCCCCACCTCCTTCTCCTTGCGATAGATGGCGATGACAGCGCGAGCTTTCCGAATATCACGATGTTTTATGCTGTAGGCTGCATCAGTGTCTTGGATGTTCTCGTTGTCGGCGCATCGCATCAGATCCTTTGCAGATGCAAAGGGTTCCAGCGCCTTCGCCATCTCGTCGCACAGGGCCTTGAGGGAGTCGGAACGCTGGCGCTCCACTAAGAGGGCCTTGGCGATCACCTCTATGTCGTCGTCGGTCATATAAGGGGTGTAAGCATCGTCAACGCTCAGATAGATGCCGCGAGCGCAATCGTAGGCAGCCTGCATGATGTCGACGGGGATCTCGCTCATGGCTTCTCGCTCCCTTCGTCAGAGGGTATTGAAGGAGGAGTGAGAACGGCGGCGCGGCGATAAAGACCGTTGTATTCAAAGCCGTTATTGATTGCAGCCTGCTCCGATCGCGTGAGGTAAACTCCGTTTTCGGTGTCGAGAACTTCGAACGCTGCAGGCCTCTTCTCAAGCGGATATATTGCCGCCAGATACGCTTCAACAGCCGCCTTAGCCATGGCGAAGTTACGTTCGCGCTCGACGAATTCGGAGGCAGTTGCCGACGTCGGGAAAATGTGTGTGCTTCCATCGGGCAGCGTTGCCGTGTGTTCGGCAACATCATCGACCAGACGCGTTAGATTGATCCTATACCCTATCTCAGCGTCTCGCATGGCTTCTGCGGCGGCTAGGAGGGCGGATTCGTTCA
>NZ_JAFEVL010000042.1 GCF_016901135.1 Martinezella lusitana
CCGGTCAAGTTGATTGTTGCTTCCGGCAGGGCAATCCTCCAAGAGAGCAGCCTTCCTGAGGGAAGTCGATTCTTCTCAAAGCCTTACAGCGATCATGCCATCGCTGACGCGATGGCCAGGATGCTTTTGGGCGACTTTAGGTTTCCCACCGCATAAGGAGCCGTTTCAGCCAACGAAGCAGTCTTGTGCAACATTTTCTTGTAAGCTGGTAGGGAAAGAGACCGGCCGGGAACAAGGCAAACATGTCGATGCAGCTTACGAGCTTTTGCGACCTTCTGGCGGTTTTGACGATGACGTTCCTGTCGATGCTGCCTGCAATTGGAGCCGCCCTTGTATGGCCTCCCGCAGCCATCTGGCTTCTCCTCACGGGTGCCTGGCTGAAAGCAGCGGTCCTGGTCAACATCGGCGTATGCGTGATAGGGCTGATCGACAATCTGCTGCGTCCACCGTTGGTCGGTAAGGGAACGCGGCTGCTCGACTGCGTCGTACTGATCTCGACAGTCGGCGGCATCTCCCGGTCCGGCATCAACGGAGTCGTCATCGGCCCCTTGATCGCCGCCTTGTTTATTGCCGCATGGCCGATTTTCGATCGAACAGCAGAGCGCTGAAAGAGCAAAGTCCAAAAGAATTGAATAAGAATTCACCGGCTTCCCAGCACCTTAAGCAACGGACGGGAGTGACGAAGCGTAGGTGATGGACGAGCTTGCGAGCCTGTCTGACAGATGCGGCGGCTCGTTCTTACGCCGACGCCCAGAGAGCCGACGCCAAGAGAACCGGAAACAATCATGGCACAAATTCGTATCCATCACCGCACGATCTATCACTATCGCTACGTGGTCAATCTCAGGCCTCACCGGCTGATGTTGAGGCCGCGCGAGAGCCCCGATCTCCAGCTGCTGTCGCATGAGGTCTCGATAACACCACAGGCCCAGGTCAGTTGGGCGATCGACGTATTCGGCAACGCCGTTGCCACCGCGGTTTTCAACGAGATGGCCGATGTCCTGACCGTTGATAGCGTCGCCGTGGTCGACCTTACCGCCGCAGCATGGCCGGTCTTTGCCATTGCAGGCACCGCCCTTACCTTTCCATTCCGCTATTCGGACGAGGAATGGACGGATCTCGGCGCGCTGACGGCTCGGCAGTATGAAGACCCGTCTCAGCAACTTCAGCGGTGGGCACAAGGATTTGTCGCAAGCAATTCGACAGACACGCTCTCGCTTCTGAAGGACATAAGCGCTGGGGTGTCGTCATCGATCTCCTATCAAAGCCGTGAGGCGGAAGGCACACAGACGCCAACCCAGACGCTCGATGGTGGTTGGGGATCATGCCGTGACTTCGCGGTGCTGTTTGCCGAAACTGTCCGTTGTCTGGGCTTTGGAGCGCGTATCGTGTCGGGATACCTGTTCAATCCCGATCAAATATTGCTCGGTTCGCAGGATCAGGGCTCGACCCATGCGTGGGTCGAGGTGTTCGTCCCCGGCGCAGGGTGGATCACATTTGATCCGACCAATCGCAGCATGGGCGGGGCCAATCTCATCCCCGTCGCCGTCACCCGTGATATCGCGCAGTCCGTTCCCGTCGCCGGCAGCTTCGTCGGTGCCTCCGACGCATTTATATCCATGAACGTCGAGGTCGAGGTCGAGGTCTCCACATGAGCTTCGCAAGCAGCCCCACGAGGATTTTAGTCGTCTAGCCATTCGCACGGATCACGACCCGAACGAGATTATCGTCCATCACCATCGGAACGGCAGCCTCAACCTCAAGGTAAAGCCGATAGATAGTGGCCGCCAGCGGTTCGCCGGTGTCGATCATCTCAAGGAGTTCGCTTGCACTTGATGGGCGCTGCAGGAGATCGAAAAATCGGAGTGTCGGGAATGCGGCTGACGACCATCGATACCGATCCCGCAACTGGCAAATTGGTGGTCACAAGCCGAATTGACCTGCGTCGGAACTGACCCCTAGGACGCCCGGTTGTGGAGCGTTCACCGCTCTGCGGCTTCCACCTTCGTTGGCCGTTTAATAGACAGAGTGCGCCGTTTGCTTTCGGCGGGCGCGGGACCTTCGGCCGTCGATCCATCTCATCGCCGGGGTGACTGCGATACCGTGGACAACAATTGACGTGAGAACGATAAGGAGGACAGTTGCCCAGACGGTCTCGACACGCTCGAACTCGGCTTGGCCCGTTGCGTATGCCAGGTAGTATGCGGATTTCAGAGGATCGGGACAGTCATTTCAGCAAGTTGCGGACAAGCGTTTCGCTAAGTCGCGGACAACGGGTGGGATCGATTCCCGGTTGCCTAGTTGCTGTTACTGATGATTGATTTCGTTTATTTCGGCGCCGGTCAAGAGCATCGGTGGCTTTCCGCTTCCGCATGCTGTCGCCTTCGAGCGTTATGCGGTGTGCGTTGTGAACAATACGGTCCAAGATCGCATCGGCTAAAGTGGCCTCTCCGATCATCTCGTGCCAGGCGGCCACGGGAATCTGGGCCGTGATCAGGGTGGACTTCCGCCGATATCTTTCCTCGAAGATTTCCAGCAGATCGAGGCGCTGCCGGTCGTTCAAGGTATGGGTTCCCCAGTCATCAAGCACCAGCAGGTGAACGCGTGCAAGCTTGTCGACGAGGCGCGGAAAGCGCCCGTCCAGCCTGGCAAGTGCGAGGTCCTCGAACAACCGCGGCATACGAACGTAGAGGACAGAGTAGTCGAGGCGAGCCGCCTGGCGTGCGAACGCACAAGCAATCCACGTCTTACCGGTCCCTGTCTGGCCGGTCAGGATGAGGTTCTCGTTTGCCTTGAGCCATGCACCTTGTGCCAGAGACAGGACGTTCCGGCGATCGAGGCCCCGATGCGATCCAAAATCGATGTCTTCGATCGAAGCATTGGCAAAACGAAGTTTTGCGGTGGCGAGCCTGTTTGTCAGCCTTCGGTCTGTTCTGACGGCGATCTCGCGGTCGAGCATCAGACCGAGCCGTTCGTCGAAGCTCAGATCGTTTCCATGAGTTTGCTCGAGAAGCTCGCGATAAGCCGTTGCCATGCCGGCAAGACCAAGCGCATTCATTTGCTCCAGTGTCGGATGTGTTAGCATCTAATGTCCTCTTCATTGGTAGTAGGTTTTGCCGCGGATATTGCCGTGCGGCGGCGCCGGCTTCACGGCCTCGCTCATGGTTGGAGCCTGATCGAGACCAGATCTGAGAATGTTGGCGACGGACGAATAGCTCAGCGCGTTGATGATCAGTGCTCGCTCGCAAGCCATCTCGAGCCGATTGGATTTGTAGCGGCGCGCCAGAGAAAGAACGCCTTGAGCGGATCGATAGCCCTGTTCGGGATGTGGGCGGTCGCATAGCAGGCGTTCGATAAAGGTCGCGGTATTGGTCCCGACCTTCGCTGCTTCCCGGCGCAATGTGTGGGGCGTCGTGTTTGCGTAGCGCTGGTGAGCCTTGGGCATATGTTCATTGACGGTGACGTGGCCTGAGCGCTGCGAGCTTCGAATGTGGCTGGCGACACGTTTGTGGTCAAAGAAGATCTCGACGGCCCGATAGGTCAGTCTGATGTCGACCCGCCTTCCGATGAGGCCGTGCGGCACGGAATAGAACGTCTTCTCGACCTCGACATGGTAATCGGGATGAACCTTCGCGATCTTCCATTCCGCATACTCAAACGGCGTTGAAGGCAATGGCTTGAGCTGGGAGCGCTCGACTTCATCGAACAAAGCGCGCCGAGATTTGCCATATCGCCGCATCGTTCGGGTATTGAGGTCCTCGATCAAAGCGCTGATGCGGATATTGAGATCGACAAGGCTGAAGAACCGCTCGTTTCGAAGTCTGGCCAGGACCCACCTCTCGACGATTAAAACCGTCCCTTCCGCAGAGGGTTTGTCCCGAGGATGCCGAGGGCGTGCTGGAACCACTGTTGTGTCATAGTGCTCGGCGAAGGCGGCAAAGGTCGCATTCAACGTCGGTTCGAACCAAAGAGCCTTAGCCACCGCAGACTTGAGGTTGTCGCAGATCGTCGTCTTCGTCACGCCACCAAAGAAACTGAAGGCCCGCTGGTTCGCCTCGATCCAATCCGGCAGCTTTTGACTGAAGCTTGCATAAGAGAACGTCAATTGCGACGCGCTCAGCACCGCCACATAGATCTGCGCCGCGCGGATCTCGCCAGAAGAAGGATCGATGATCGGGATCGTATGGCCGGCGTAGTCGCATTCCATCGCCACGCCACCGACATGACGGCTACGGTAGGTGGGCTTGGCACGGCTTTCGTGATCGGCAAACCGGCCGCAAAACCAGGTGTACCCATAGCCATCTGGATGAGCTTCCCGATATTCCTGCCATAACAGATTGAGCGTTACGCCCTTGCGCTACAGCTCGCTGGCCACCTTCGGCCAATTCGGCTCAACGGTATCGCGTGGAGGTCGCCCCATTCGGCGGAATAGTCGTTGCTGGAGAATTTCATCCTCGTCCAGGTCCGGGGGAAGCGGCCAGACCGCAAGCCCGGCTTCCCGCGCCCGCAGCACATACGTCGAAACCGACGTCTTGCTTATCTTCAGCCGCTCAGAAACGGCACGTATCGACAATCCCTGCTCGAACGTCAGCCGCAGTATTGATCCGTCTGGGCATCATGTCCTCGCTCAAACCACGAGGGCAAAGTGCCAGATCGGCGCTCACGAAAATCGATCTAAATCCGCCGCGATAGCTGTCCGCGACTTAGTAAAGTCGCTGTCCCGTACTTTCCGAAATCGATGTCCGCGACTTACTGAAATCTCTGTCCGGGACTTTGTGAAACCCGCAGGTAGTAGATTGATCCCAGGCCCCTGATGCCAAACACAGCGATGATCAGGCTTTCGCCCGGCGGATGTCCGGAGCCGATCAGACTCAGTCAGCCAATGATCGGACGGACAAATACGATCGCCAAGAAGGCGACGACCGCGACCCGCCAATCAATTCCCCCGAGCATCTGACCGCTTGCCGCGATCGAACCGAGGCAGACCAGTAGAACCATCATCAGCAATCGTTCTATTTGCTCGGCGAAGTCATGAAGTTGCTCATGAAAATCATGGTCCCGCTCACTCGCCCTGAATGCGACCGCCGCAAGGAAGACGGCGACAAAGCCGTAGCCACCAACCAGTTGCGTCAGCCCATACGTGGTAAATGTCATGCCCACTGCAACGAAGCCATCCTGCGTCTTCGCGAGGCTGCTTCCTCTCATCCTGAACGACAAAAAGCCGAAGGCCTTCCCCAGCGCCCATCCAACGACGCCGCCCGCGGCCAGTCTCCAGAACACATCCAGAAATGCCCAATGCTGCAAAAGATCCCTCCCCTCTTTCGCGGCAAGCGCCAGGGCGATGGCAAGGTGGACGAAAGGGAAGCTCAGGCCGTCGTTCAGACCGGCTTCGGATGTCAAAGCAAAGCGGACCTCGTCCTCCTCACCCGTTTGTGGTGGTCCGACCTGCACGTCACTGGCGAGCACCGGATCGGTCGGGGCAAGGCAAGCCCGAGTAAAACAGCAGACGCCACTCCGAGCCCCAGTATCCATGACCCGAGGAATGCCAGAGCACCGATCGTCAGCGGCATGGCTATGCCGAGAAGCCGCCATGTCGTCATCCACCGTTTCCATCCGATCGGACGGTCGAGTTTCAACCCCGCACCCATCAAAGCGACGATGACGACAATCTCGGTCATCCGCTCGGTAAATTCACGGCTTTCCAGCGGATTGAAGCGCGGGAGAAGTGGGAACGGCGACCATGCAAGCAGTGCGCCAATGGCCAGACACGCGATTGGAAGCGATAATGGGAGCCTTCTCATCATCAGCGGCAACCAGGCCGTCAGAAGGACGACAACACCGAGGATGGTCAGAGTGACGATATACAGATCCATTCACTCTGCCTTGCCGATGATTCAATTCTTTCTGAAGTCCCGTATCGTGTCGCAATGTGCCGACGACAAACGGGTTCAAGCGGATTGCACGGCTTTCTCGACATCCTGGGCAGAGTGGCCCGTCAGATCCTTTGGGATTTCCAGAAGCAATTTGGCGGAAAGGAACTTGTGATAGTGCTCTCGCAGTTCGCCCAGTGAACGCGGCGCCGAAATGACCACGAGATTGACAATCCCGCCCTCCAACACCTGCTTGTTGAGGTATTGAGCGACACCGGCGGAAAATCCGTCTTCCGCCATCTGGCTTTCATCCGGGTTCGCCGAGGTGCTTCCGTGGCGACCGCCCGAGCCTTTGGCTTCGTCCTCTATGGAAATGTCAGGTAGCGCGGTTAGACTGAGTTCCGCGCCAGTCCCGGTGTTGCGATAGAGATCTAGTTTTTCACCGTCGGTCACGGCGACGACTGTACCTTGCGGAAGTATCATTGGATTTCCCATGAAGTTGGCTCGAGCCGCTTCACGAGGAATTTCGCGAACGACGAGAACGTCGCGTTTTCCGCGAAAAAATACTAGAGACGGCGATTGTGGCTTTTCGAGGTGAATCGGTTCTCTCGGCCAAGCATGTCGCCACATCGCCCGCATCCATATGCAGCAAACGAGGACGTGCACCTTTCCCGATCGTTCTAGCTTCCCGCCATATTTAGAGAGCTCGCTGACGCGCTACTGGGCGGTGAAAAACGTCAGCAGGACCTTGCCCTTGTCGCCGAGCAAGCATACGAACCTGTCCGGCTTTCCGGTCTTTTCCTTTCGGGCGATGTAGGCCTCTCCAAGAATGACGGTCTTCACGGCCACATCCTCGACCTTAGTATCAGCATTGCTGATGGCGAGGCTTTCCATGTCCATGACAAGATCGGTGATCTCCGGCGACCGCTCCTGGAGCGCGAGAAGCCCTGTGTTCTTGCAGGCGTTGACTGCCGGATCCTCAGCTGTCTGGGCAAAAGCGTTTTCTGTGAGAAGACCGACAAGGACGGCCGTAATGGCGAATGCTACACATTTCATGGTCGTTTCTTTCGTGAAAAAAGCCCGCGACCAGCGCGGGCTTAAAGTGAACTTGAGTGCTCGAATTTGGCTATGCCTTATCGACGACCTTTTTCACCGCATCCTTGACGTCGCCCTTGGCAACCTGGGCCTTGCCCTTGGCTTCCTGTAGGGCACCCTTTGCCTGTTCCTCGTGATTATCAACGGCTTTGCCCACGGCCTGCCGCGTCTTGCCGGCGACTTCGTTCGTCGTGCCCTTAATCTTGTCTGCAGTGCTTCCCATAATCTTCTCCTTCGTTTGGCTGAAACGAAAGCCATGAAACCGCTATTCGTTCCACGCGTGAACGCTCCTCCGCAACAATTGCTCTTTTGAAGCCACGCAAAGGGGACGTCAGCAAGCGACACATCACTGATACAATGGCGATCAGTTTGACGGAGATCGCTCCGGCGCAGGGCACGGGGAGCGGCCCAAGTTGTTGGATCGTGTTCCCCTCCTGCAAACACGCGAACGTTACGTGGCCTGGTTTAAGGACCGCAATGGACGCCGGGAAGATCCGAAACCCTTGCGGGTTGGGCTGGCTACCGGCGGGCCGGCGAACTCGCGCCGTGTCGCCATAAGGAAGTCCCCGGCCCCACGGTGTTCGATTGTCGACGACAAACCGATCTGTCCTTGTTCATTTGACAGAGCTCCATATTTTCCTCTGGGTCTCGGCGAGATGGCAAACTGGGTCAGTCTTACGTGCAATTTAACAAGTCGGGGACTGGCGCAGCCTGAACCACTGGATTGCGCTAATCAGGTGCACAATCAAAGAGAGAGGCTTTTCAACTTGAAAAACTAAAAGTTGACAATTCCATAAATATGACCACATAAGCCTCATCGATATTTGCTTGCTGAGCTTTGGTTACCGCGCGTTTGGCACCGCGCCCTGAACGAACCTTCCTTTCAAAAATCGCTATCCACCAGCTGCAACGCGTGAGCGTTGTGGTCTCTCTATTGCTATGAAAGGGTTCTTCATGACCACTGGCACAGTTAAATGGTTTAATTCCACCAAGGGCTTCGGTTTCATTCAGCCTGATAATGGCGGCACCGATGCGTTCGTCCACATCTCGGCTGTCGAGCGCGCTGGTATGCGCGAGCTCGTCGAAGGCCAGAAGATTGGCTTCGAACTGGAGCGCGACGTAAAGTCGGGCAAAATGTCGGCCTGCAATCTCCAGGCTGCCTAACGCACTCGGTATCTGCTTTCCCTTGACCACGGATGTACTGGCACTGTTGAGAGCATGATACCAAACCAAGGTCAGGCAGTTTGCCTGGCCTTTTTTTGATATGCAATCCTTCTGATCGCCGTTAGGCTCATCTTCATGGCTCGTCGGCGTAGACGATTGGAGATCCCGCTGTTAACATGGACGACTTTTCATCGCTTGACTAGCAGCCACAAGCCCCACGATAGAGCCCCTCAATCTGAATTGGACGGAAAGCTCACCCATGAACATGTCACCGAATTTCCGTACCAAACTTTGACCGGTTCCAACGAGTCCTCATCGCTGGAACTGCTCGGCTGGTCCGATTTCTTTGCCGCTCAAGTAAAGTCAGGCGAGACGGATCTTGTACCCACGCGAGTTGCTTCGGTGCACCGGGCGCGCCTTGAGGCGATCGATGCCACAGGACCGATCGGGCTCAAACTTCCTGTCAATACGAACACCGCTGACTTCGCGGTGGGGGATTGGGCTCTTGCTCACCCCCTAACGGGCATGCTTGTCCGATGTCTTGAACGAAAGACATTGCTGCAGCGGCGTACAGAAGGCAGAAACGGTCAGCAACTAGCTGCGGCAAATGTTGATACGCTGTTCATCGTGACCTCGTGCAATGCCGATTTCAACCCCGCGAGGCTGGAACGCTATTTGATTACGGCTAACCAGGCGGGCACCACTGCGGTGCTGGTGCTGACCAAGGCCGACACCGTCGCCGATGCTGAAACATACGAGCAGCAAGCCATGGCGTTACAGCGAGGTTTGCCAGTGGTTACTTTGAATGCGCGGTCGGCAGATGCAATTTTCGCTCTGAAGCCCTGGTGCGGTGTCGGGCAAACCGTGGCGTTGGTGGGATCCTCCGGTGTGGGAAAATCGACACTGGTGAACACCTTGGCCGGGCCGGGGTCTGAGACCATACAAAAGACCGGAGGGATCCGCGAACACGACGCAAAGGGCAGGCACACCACAACAGCGCGATCCCTTCATGCGATTGCCGGCGGCGGATGGGTGATCGATACGCCCGGAATAAGAACGCTGTATGTGAGTGATGTTACCGACGGCATGGATACGCTGTTTAGCGAAATCACCGATCTGGCTCCCCTTTGCCGCTTTCGCGATTGCACGCACGCCCATGAACCCGGCTGCGCCGTACAGGCGGCCGTCGGCACCGGCGCGTTGGCGTCTGATCGCCTGGAACGCTGGCGCAACCTGCTCGAGGAAAACCGCGGCAGAACGCCAGTGTATGCTGGGCCACGGGGCAACAAAATCGTCCGCAAGAACAAATACTGAGAGGATATCTCGCTTTAGACGCCGTGCTTTCAAGAGGCCGCCTTGTGGACTGGCATAGGGTGCACTGATTGAGGCGTCCCATGCCGAGCCTTCTCACTCATCATTCAAAATGAGCAGCCCTTTGGCTCGGATAAGGGAATGCCTTGGCGGCGGTATGCGGTGATGCCGCGAGTGCATTCCGGCAATTCGTGCGCCCCTACTCCATCCCCCTATTCCACTCAGTCAAAAGCGCTTCAGCATCCCGCTGGAACCAGTAAAATCGGAGACATCCATGTCTGACAAGAAAACAAGTGCCGCGGCAGCGCAGCAGCCTTACGAGCCGATTCCCTTTGCCAAAAAGCATCGCATATCGGTTGAGGATGCAAAGGCAATCATTGAAAAATACGGGTCGGATCGAAAGTCGTCCGACAAGGAAGCACGACGTGTGAGTGTTTAACAAAGGCCCTATATCCACACTTCCGCGTAGTTGCTGGGCGAACCAAGTTTCAAATTTTTCGCAGCGCTTCCGAAACGAGGTGCCATTTCTGGAGCATCTAGCCAACAAGGGTGTCGAGATCTTTGACAGGCAAGGGGTTGGTTTACTGGCCGAAGCCGGACTTTGGGGCTGTATCCGTTATCATGGCCTTGTCGGCGACATGGTAATCATCTCAGACGACGCCGGTCAGTTCCGGGTCGGCAATCATGCCCTATGCTGGGTCCATTGCGAGCGTCTTTTGCAAAAGCTGATGCCGACAAAGGCGAAAGAGGTTCGATCGCTCGCACTGGTTCGCGATCTCGTCTGGCGATTTTACAAGGCTCTAAAGATATGGAAGCAGAAGCCCTCCCCGCAGGCAATTCCGGCTTTCCGCCGACGGTTCGACAGGATTTTTAAGCTGCGCACCGGCTATGACGCACTCGACGCATTGCTGGTCCGGCTGCATCGCCGAAAGGCGGAACTGCTGCGCGTGCTTGAACGGCCGGAAATTCCGCTCAACACCAACGCATCAGAGAACGACCTGCGTAGCTTCGTCATCAGGCGAAAAATCTCTGGCGGCACCATGAGCAGAGATGGTCGGGTTGCCCGTGACACGATGTTTGGCCTCATGAAGACTTGCCAGAAACAGGGCTTATCCTTCTACCATTACCTTGGCGACCGGCTCGGCATCCACGGTAAAACTATCCCGCCACTGGCTGGTCTTATTGCAGCAAAAGCCTAAGCGCGCGTATTGTCTAACGGCGCATAATTAACTTGCCGGGTGTCAGCGGGCGAAAAATTGGACGTTGACTTTGTATCGTCAAGCACACACCACCGGCACATCGAGTGGACTTGTCTGAAGCCAATCCGGAGGCCAGTAGTGACCTATGATCGTTCCATTCGGTTATCGATGGTTATTGATTTCAGGGCGCAAATCACGCATGTCGGCCGTCCTGGATCGGTGGATTCACCGGAAATCCGGGCTTTTTCGCCACTTTTCACCCAGGTTCGGTGGATTCTTTTGCTCGATTGAGTGGACTGACACCTGCTCATTGCGCCGGATTACGCCCTCTCCCGCGCCTTCCCTGCTCTCAATGCCTGGCTTAAACCGTAACGCCTTCCCGGTCGTCCTCCGAAACACCCGGGTTTGCGGCGTTTCCGCCATGGAAGGCCGCTGACGCACCTTCAGCTGCCGCGATGGGTCGTTGATCATCTTCGGTCAAATAACGCGCTGTATGGCCTTCTATTTCGGTCATAAAACACGCTTGCAAAGGAACGTTTGCTAGCACCTTCTGCATTTGTACAGACCGCTTGCGAGACACATGATGTGTCGATACATTGCGATTCCATCGACATGATTTGACGATATGTCGATGCTGACGACATATCCGCTCGACATGTCGATCGTACGAGGATTGATCGACATGCCATTTCAGCCTAACCGCCCTTACAACGACCTCCCCATCCTGCCTCCGTACAAGGATGTGGAAACAAAGGCGGTGCTGAAAGCCTGCATTGCAGCCCGTGCGGCACTGGCGGAACTGCGTGTTTCCGGCCAGCTCATTCCCAATCAGGCGGTCCTCATCAATTCGATTCCGCTGCTCGAGGCACAGGCGAGTTCCGAGATCGAGAACATCGTCACCACGGCTGACAGGCTGTTCCGCTTCGCAAATGAAGCCGGCAACCAGGCTGATCCGGCGACGAAAGAAGCACTACGCTATCGCACCGCCCTCAGTGAAGGCTTCCAGACGCTCAAACAGCGTCCTGTGTCGGCGTCCACAGCGATTGCCGTCTGCAGGACTATCAAAGGCGTCGAATTGGATATTCGCGCGACGCCGGGAACGGCGCTGATGAACGAGGCAACAGGCGCCGTTATTTATACGCCGCCGGAGGGACAATCGCTGCTGCGGGACAAGCTGTCGAACTGGGAGCGATACATCCACGAGGCCGAGGATATCGACCCGCTGATCCGGCTCGCCGTGATGCACTACCAGTTCGAAGCCATCCATCCTTTCACCGATGGCAACGGTCGAACGGGCCGGGTACTGAACCTGCTCTACCTTGTCGACAAGGGCCTGCTGGACATCCCGGTCCTCTATCTCAGTCGCTACATCATCGGCAACAAACAAGCCTACTACGATCGCCTGCTCGCCGTGACGACGGACTCCGCGTGGGAGGACTGGATCCTCTATATGCTTGAGGCAATCCGGGAGACCGCCAACTGGTCGACGGCGCGCATCCGTTCTATCCGGGATCTGCTCGATCAAACCGCAGAGCGCATCAGGCGAGACCTGCCGAAGATTTATTCGCGGGAGCTGGCCGAGGTAATCTTCGTGAACCCCTATTGTCGTATCGGCGATCTGGTGGCCGCCGACATAGCGAAGCGGCAGGCCGCCTCGGTTTATCTGAAATCCCTTGCTGAACTGGGCCTGCTACAGGAGATAAAAGCCGGTCGAGAAAACCTCTACATCAATCCGGCTCTACTTGCTCTTCTCGCCGACCGTCGGCCTCCGGTGGCAGTCGAGCGATGAAGCGCCCGGACGCCAGACAGCGCCTGATCGGCTAAGCGCATGGACTGCCTGAAAAAGTAAGGCGGCAACCTCACTCCGCCACGTTGCAAACAATGTGATCGCGCCGACTGGGGTATTGATGAAAAGCTGATCCTCGACGGCTTGCGTTTTCCTGCTGGGGAGACGCTTCCGCATTCGCCGATAACGGATGCATCATTTGTCGCTGAGCGGATTCCCTGGCGCGGCGCTATCGTGCCGCAGTCGGTCCACCTTTGCCTCAAGCGTTGGTGGGGTAATAGCCGCAACCGCGCAGGAAAAAGGATGCCGCCTTGCGCGCATGATCTTCCATTTCCGTTTTGACCGGCGTCAGGTCGGCATGAAACAGCGAGGATATCATCATCGGTAGCAAGACCAGGTCGATGAAGCGCCGCGCCGTGGCCTCAAGATTGTTCGGTGCAAAGGCCGGAAGAGATCTGATCTCCTCGGCCTCGGCAAGCTCCGCCACCAGCTTCATCACCGTGGCCACCCCATGTGCTCGCATGGCGTAATGGATTGTTGTTGCCAGCTCGGGATGGCGCGTGGCTTCGGCAATCACGCTACGTATGAGCCCAATGGTCTCATCCTTGACGGCGCGTTGCACGATCAAGGTGCCTGCGGACTCGAACCGTTCCAGGATACTGCCTGATGTAGTAGAGGCCGTCATTTCGGTGGATTTCTGCGCCCAGCGCAGAACAACCTCCCTGAACAGGGTCTCCTTGTTGGTAAAACGATTATAGATGCTCGGCTTCCCGGCCCTGGCTACCTCCGCGATTTCGTCAATGCTGGCTCCCTCGTAACCGCGGGCGATAAAAACCTGGAGTGCGCCCTGCAAGATCCTGTCTTCGACTTCTCCAGCCTTTTCCCGCGGCGGACGGCCCCGCCGGTGCGTGTCTAGCTTCGGCTTTGTGATTTTGGATTCTGTCGTTTCTCTCGCCAAAGCGCGCCTCACCGATTTTTGATTGGCATGAATGCGGGTTCACGCCCTCTCAGGCCCTTGACTAACACCTCGATCGGATCTACGTCAATATTTAAATGAAACGTTCCGTTTCTTTTATTGTGTCGCGACGAAAGAGGTTCAACATGAGCGCGCCTCAGGATGAGACTTTTGGAAAGCTGATCGTGCTGGAGCCGAAGCCCGGCGGTGCGGTGGCAAATAATGAGCAAGACAGCATCGTAGCGAGACAGGAGCAGGCAGAGGCTCCGCTTCCCGGCGACCAAGCCTATGTCGGTGACGATACAGAGCGGGCTGTGGACAATTCTGATGCGGAGGAAGCCAAGGGTAGAGGCTCTCGACGTTTGAGGATGCTATTGATCGGCGGAAGTGCACTGGCCGTGGCGGCCGTTGCAGGATATGTCTATTGGGACAACGGCGCACATTACGAAAGCACGGACGATGCCTTCATCGCCGCCCGTCAATATGCCGTGTCTTCAAGGGTCGCCGGTTATATTTCCTTGGTTGCCGTCACCGACAACCAGCATGTGACAGCAGGCGAAATGATCGCCCGCATCGACGACCGCGATTATCAGACATCTCTTGAACAAGCGCAGGCGCAGGTTGCCGCGGCAAATGCCAATATTCAAAATACGCAAGCGCAGAAGCAGGTTCAGCAGGCGAATATCGAAGAGGCCAAAGCTCAGATCGAGCAGGCCAAAGCCAACCTCGTCTTTGCCCAGCAACAAAATGACCGCTACCAGACGCTGATGAAGAGCGGTTCCGGCACTATTCAAGAGGCTCAACAATATACGTCGCAATTGCACCAGCAGCAGGCCACCCTAAATACGAACGAAGCCTCCTTGACTGCTGCACAACGCCAGCTCGATGCCTACGATTTCCAGATCGCCAGTGCCCAGGCTACCCTCAAGCAGGACCAGGCGCAGCTGGACCAAGCCAAGCTCAATCTTTCCTACACGATGATGACGGCGGTACAGCCCGGACGGGTGGCGCAGCTTTCCGCCAGCGATGGCCAATATGTCCAGACGGGTTCGAACCTTGCCATGTTCGTGCCGGACAAGCTCTGGGTGACGGCCAATTTCAAGGAAACGCAGCTCGATCAGATGCGTCCGGGCCAGCCGGTGACGCTGACAATCGATGCCTATGGAGGACGCACGATCTATGGCCATGTCGCAAGCGTACAGCCGGGATCTGGAACGGCATTCTCCCTACTTCCGGCGGAAAATGCCACCGGCAACTACGTAAAGATCGTGCAGCGCGTACCGGTGAAAATCGAGCTTGATGACGTGCCGAGCGATGTGACGCTGGGACCGGGCATGTCGGTCGTACCCACCGTGCGGACCGACGCAAGCCTCTCCATATGGGAAAGCTTGAGGGACTTGCTATGAGCGCGAGCGCTGTTGCCAAACCGTCGGCAACCCCATGGATCATCGCCATTGTCGTAGCACTTGCCAGCTTCATGGAAGTGCTTGATACGACCATCGCCAATGTCGCCCTGAACTACATTTCCGGCGGCCTCGGCGTCAGTCAGGACGAGGCATCCTGGGTTGTTACCACCTATCTCGTCTCCAATGCGGTGATAGTGACAGCGACGAGCTATCTTGTGCGCCTTATGGGGCGCAAGGCCTTCTTCCTGAGCTGCCTGGCGCTCTTCACCGTCAGCTCAGTCATGTGCGGCTTTGCGCCGAGTTTGCAGTTCCTCCTCCTTGCCCGGATTTTGCAGGGTATCGGTGGTGGCGGCATGGTGCCAGTCGCTCAATCAATTCTGGCCGATAGTTTTCCGCCGGAAAAACGTGGGCAGGGCTTTGCCCTGTTCGGGGTGGCTGTTGTTGTCGCCCCGGTAGTGGGTCCGACCTTGGGCGGATGGCTTTCCGATAATTTTTCCTGGCACTGGTGCTTCCTGATCAACGGGCCGGTCGGTCTTCTGTCGCTCGTCGCTGTTGCCATGCTGATCAAGGAGCCCGAAGGCAGCGCCGATGAGCGTGCCCGGCTGCGCAAGGAAAAGATTGGCTTTGACTGGATCGGCTTCGGCCTGGTTGCGACCTTCCTCGGATCGTTGGAACTGATGCTCGATCGCGGCCTTGAAGACGATTGGTTTGGATCGAACTTCATCATCATGGCAGCTTCGATCTGCGCTTTGGCCTTTGCGCTAATGATCCCCTGGGAGTTGAAGCACAAGAATCCAGCCGTTGATATCAGGATGCTCGTTAGCCGGCAGTTCGGCACATGCTTTCTGGTCATGATGGCGACGGGGGCGCTGCTCCTGGCGACAACCCAGTATCTGCCGCAGCTGGTTCAGGCAAATCTCGGCTATACGGCAACCTGGGCTGGCATGATGCTGTCTCCCGGCGGCGTTGTGACTATGGTTATGATGTTCGTCGTCGGCGCCTTGTCCTCAAAAATTCAGCCGAAATACCTGATCGCGGTTGGCGCGGGCTTTGTTGCCTTCTCCATGTATCAGGTGACCAGCGCCTATAGTGGTATCGGCTTCTGGTATCTTGCCGAGGCGCGCATGTTGCAAGGAATTGGTCTGCCCTTCATATTCCTGCCGATTACCGCGGCGTCCTATGACGGCATCCCCTCCAGCAAGACGGACCAGGCATCGGCGCTGCTGAATGCCGCGCGCAACACCGGCGGATCGATTGGCGTGTCGCTGATATCCAATATCATTACCCACCGGGAACAATTTCATCAAAGCCGTCTGGTCGAGCATGTCATTCCTTCGAATGGAGCCTATCAGGATACGCTCAACCAGGTGACGAATTACTTCACCGGTCAGGGCAGTTCACTGGTGACGGCAAATCAGCAGGCGCTTGCCTGGATCAACGAGCAGGTGCAAAGCCAGGCTTCGTTCCTGGCTTACATCGACGCCTTCTGGGTTTTGACGCTGATTTCCCTGGCCGCAATCCCATTGGCCCTTACGCTACGCAACGTAACACTCGGCAAGAAGGCATCCGTGGGACATTAGAGCCTATTGAGAACTAGCAGCCCCACCTTTGTTCAGATGTGTTCAGGTTCTTCAGAGGAGCGTTAGGAGACGGAGAAAGCCACCGCCTCAATGCCCGTCCCGTGCGACAGCGTCTTTCGGGATAGTGTCGGTCAGATTCTTCCGGTGGAAGATGAAAAGGCCGGCAAGCACGATGATGGCGGCTCCGAGGAAGACTTGGATATCCGGAATGTCGCCGAAGAAGAAGAAACCAAGCGCTATCGCCCAGATAAGCAGCGTATATTGCAGAGGTGCGAGCAGCGACGCGGGCGCAAGTTTCAGCGATCGCGTTATCAGCATATGGGCGCTGCCGGCAACAACGCCGAGCGCCAACATGGCCGCAAAATCGAGCGTCGACGCGGAACGCCAGTTGCCGATGCTGAGTACGAGTCCCGCGACAAGTGCGCCGACAGTCTGCCAGGCGACGAGCGTCGCATCATTCGTCTGTCGCAGCCGCCGGCCAAGCACGAGTGTCATCGCGAACGCGAGGCTGCCGCAAAGGCCAAAAAGCGACGGCCAGGAGAACATTGCCGTCGAAGGTTTAAGCGCGATCAATACGCCGACAAAACCGATGAAGACGGCCAGCCATCGCCGCCAACCGATCCTCTCGCCAAGGAAGAAATGCGAGATCGCGGCGACATAGATAGGACCGGCCATGTAGAAGGTCATGACATCGGCAAGCGGCAGATAAGTGACAGCCGCATAAAAAAGACCAACGTCGGCGGTCGTCATCACTATGCGCAGAAGCTGCAGCGGCGGCCGCTCGATGCGGAAGAGTGCATCGCTTCCCTGCCGCGCGATCATGGGCGCGAGAATGATGAAGGAGCCGAGCGAGCGTATCACCAGAACTTGGCCGACGGAAAAGCTCGCGACCAACCACTTGCCCATGGCATCGTTCAGTGAAAACAGAAAATCGCCGAGAAGCATCAGAAGCACGCCGGCAAGCACGAGATTGCCATCCGTGCCGGCTTTGCGAACATCCATGATGCTTCTCCCGACGATTCTTATGTTTCTTTCGCACGGCTGTAGCCGGTTTTGCCCCTACCCCGCAAGGCGGCCGCGAGCGGGTCGCCTGGCTCGACGCTTATATTCCGATCAGCCTTTTTGAGGCGCAGACGCACAATTTGCGGGATCAGGTCACGCCTGTTACCTTTTGCCCCTATGAGCACTCGGTGTTTCGCACGGCGAAGAAAGGTGACAAGAGCGGCAGAGGCAGACCAATTCGACCGTGTAGCCAATCATGCGGGAGGAAAGGCGCTCGGTGGGTCGCTGGAGGAGATTTACGCCCTCACCTCCAACGGCCAAAAATGCATCCCGCGTTTTCATGGTTGCATAACTCGTTGCCGATATTATTCGTTAGCCAAGCAAGAGAGCAGTGATGACGCAGCAGCCGGGGAAACCGTCTAAGTCAACCATAGAAGATCAGAACGATGCCGACCGGCAGCCGCGTGAGCCGCTCGAATTGCTCCAAGCTCAGCTTCTGTCGCTGACCGAGCGATACGAATGGCTCGAGGCGATGATCAACTACGTGCCTGACTTCATCTATGCCAAGGATAGAGACGGCCGTTTCCTTTTTGCCAATCGTGCAATCGTCCTCAACAACGGCTTTACGCATGTCGACGAATTGATCGGCCTCACCGATGCCGAAATTCACCCGATGGCCGACGCTCATAAGATTGATGAAGTCGAACGACGGGTCATGGAGACGGGTAAGCCTGATCTCGGCGTGGAGGAACGACGGATGAAGGGCGAAGGCTGGCTGATGATGTCGCGCGTGCCGTTGCGGGACCAGAACGGCAATATCATCGGCGTTGTCGGAGCCTCTCGCGATATCTCCGCCCGCAAGCGCGCAGAGGAGTTGATGAGCGCGCAGACGAAGCTTCTCCATGACGTTGCGCGAGGCGTCGACCTCGGTTCGTTTCTCAAGGATGCCCAAGCCCTCCTTGAGCGCCTTCTCAATGGAAGACAGGTCAACTTCATTCTGAATGGCGAGCAACGCCAGACCCTGGCGGATGAAGTCATCGAGTTTCCCATCTTCTCACGAGATGGAGGCAAGCACGGGACATTGACGGCATCGAAGACCGAGGATGACGAAACCGGCCTCACGGAATTCCTCGCAGGCATTGCTCAAACCGTCGGCATCGCCATCGATCGGCATCGTGACATCGCTCATATCGCCTATCTTGCCGAACATGATGCGCTGACCGGGTTGCCAAATCGCACGCTCCTTAATCGAAAGGTCGTCGCTCTCCTGGAAAAGGCATCGCAGGCGGGGAAGTCCCTGGCCGTAGCCTTTGTCGATCTTGATAATTTCAAGCTGGTGAATGACAGCCTTGGACACGCCGCGGGAGACGAATTGCTCAAGGTGGTGGCCCAGAGAATATCGGCGCAAATTAGAAGCAGCGGCATCGTGTCGAGGATCGGCGGTGATGAGTTCATCATTGTCCTGGAAGAGAACCAGGACCCTTTCCATGAAAGGCTCAAGGCTATTCTCGAAGGGATGTCCGAACCGCTGACCATCGATGGCGTCAAAATTCGGGTCAGTTGCAGCATCGGCGTGGCGTGCTCCAGAAAGCACGGCGACACTGCGTCGGAGCTATTCGCAAACGCCGATATGGCGCTCTATCGCGTGAAGGAATCCGGTCGCAACGGCATTCAGCTGTTCACGCCTGCGATGGGGGAAGAAGCCCGCAGCAAGCTGACCCGCATCGAAGAACTGCGGCGGGCGGTGGAGCGGGACGAATTCGTGCTCCACTATCAACCGCAGAAGGATATCCGTAGCGGTCAAGTGATCGGCGTCGAAGCGCTCGTACGATGGCAGCACCCTGTCGAAGGCTTGCTGCTGCCGGGAACCTTCATCCCGCTGGCCGAAGAAACGGGGCTGGTGGTCTCGATCGGCGATATGGTTTTGCGCGAGGCTTGCCGCCAAGCTCGGGCCTGGCAGGACCAGGGTCTGCCGGCGTTGCGTATAGCGGTGAATGTTTCCGCCAGGCAGTTTCTCGAGAATTCGCTGATAGACCAGGTTGCATCGGCACTGCAGGCTGCCAACCTCGATCCGCAATGGCTCGAACTCGAACTGACCGAAAGCTTGATCATGCGGGATGTGGAGGGTGCCATAGAGCGCATGCATGCATTGAAAGAGCTCGGTGTCAGCCTCGCTATCGACGATTTCGGCACGGGATATTCGAGCCTCAGCACCCTCAGGCGCTTCCCCCTCTCCCGGCTGAAGATCGACAGATCGTTCATTGCGGACATTCCCGAGAAAGCTGGCGACATGGCGATCACCTCCGCCATCGTATCACTTGGCAGAACTCTCGAATTGGAGGTGGTCGCCGAGGGCGTAGAGACCGAGGAGCAAGTTCGCTTCCTCGAAGGAGCCGGATGCGAGATGTTTCAGGGCTTTTTGTTTGCAAAGCCCCTTCCCGCTTCCGAGGTCGGAAACCTTATGGCGGTGCTGGTAGCCCAGGCCGGGTAGCCAGCAATTGTTTCGGGATATGAGGCGTCCCAACCGGCCGTGAAGAGCGGGATAGACCCACCGCCTCACGTTACCGCACCAGCATAACAGCTCCTCTTCGGCCGTCCGAGTTCACGGCAACGTCACGATTTCGATCCAGTTCGCGCCGGCATCGACCGGATATCGGCCGACGGAAGCGAGCGCGCCGCTCGTCTGGTCGATGGCATAAACGGAGAGCTTGTCGGATTTCTCGCCGGACGCCGCAAGGAACAGGCCTGACGGATCTATGCGAATGCCACGCGGTTGCTGCTCGGTCGGGTAATTCGTGACATAGGTCAGCGTCCCGTCCCCACCGGCGACATGGAAGAGCGCGATTTTGCTGGTGGTTCGCTCGGTCGTATAGAGGAATTTACCGTTCGGCGTGATGCCGATGTCGGCGGCCCAAACCTTCGGCTTGCCGTCATCCGCAGGGGCTGCGGCGGGCGTGATTGCATTGAATGGTGGGGGAACTGGCGGGGCGATGCCCGGAGACAGCCCCGCATCGTCAGGCACGGACGCCACGCTCTCGACTTCGCTGAGCGTGCCCCTGCTGGGATCGAGACCGTAGTGGATGACATGACCGGTCAGCTCGGTCAGGACATAAACGGACTTGTTGTCCGGAGACAGAACGATGTGGCGCGGGCCGTATCCCAGCCTGGTCGCGACCTGCCGCGGATCGTTCGCCTCCAGCATGCCGGTCTCTGGATCGAGGACGAACTGCAACACGGCATCGGAACCGAGATTGGTTGCAAAGACATATTTACCGGTGCGATCACTGACGATCGAATGGGCATTGCGGCCGGTGAGGACCATCTGTCGTGCGCCATCGGTGACGCGCCCGTCCTTGCCGACAGGCAACACGGCGATCTTGTTGCCGCCATAGGAGGCGGTGAAAAGCAACCTGCCCGATGGGTCGGTGGAGACGTAAGCCATGCTATCGGGCAGAGCAGCAACAGCCTCCTGCGTCAGCTTGCCGGTTTCAGGGTTGATTGCCAGCGTCAGCACTCGATACGGCTGCGAACGGATAACGGCGTAGAGATGCTTCCTGTCCGGACTGACGGTCATCGGCATGATCATCTTGCCAGCGTCGAAAGTCGAAACCTGCGTGAGAGCGCCTGTCGTTTCATCCATACCGTATATGTCGATCGTCCCCGCCGTCGTTGCTGCGACATAGACGAAAGTCCGGGCAGCTGCACTGAACGAAGCTTCAATCATGGGTCACCTCACCCGAGCGTTGACAACCGGCCTGGCTTGACGATCATACAGGCCTTCTAGCAAATATTATCCGGCTGCGGCGACGATCTTTTCCAGCACGGCCATTTCTTCCGCCGTCAGATCGGTCAAAGGCGGTCTCACCGGACCCGGATCCTTGCCGAGCACGCGCAGGCCCGCCTTGATGATCGATACTGCATAACCTTTCTTGCGATTGCGCAGGGTAACCAACGGGAAGAAGAAGCCTTTGAGGATATTGTCCACCGTTGCCTGGTCGCCGGCGCGCAGCGCTGCATAGAAGCGCTGCGCCAAGGCGGGCACGAAATTGAAGACGGCGGAGGAATAGGTCGTCACTCCGGCGCCGAAATAGGCCTGGGCATAGACTTCGTGGGTCGGCATGCCCCCGACATAGACCAGGCGGTCCTTGAGCGTCGTGGTGATTTCGATAACCTTGTCGACATCGCCGACACCGTCCTTGAAACCGATAAGGTTCGGACAATCATCGGCAAGCCGCTTCAGGCTCTCGGCGGTAAGCACGGCATTGTCGCGATTGTAGACGATGACGCCGATGCCGACGGCCTGGCAGACGGCCCGCACATGGGCGATCAGACCTGCCTGCTCTGCAAACATCAGATAGGGCGGTAGCAGCAGCAGGCCGTCCGCGCCGGCTTTTTCCGCGGCCATGGCAATTTCAACGGCAAGCGACGTTCCGTAGCCCGTTCCCGAAATGATCGGCGTGTTGCCTGCCGCGGCCTTGGCGGCACGAATGACCTGCGGGATCTCGGTGGGATTGAGGGAGAAGAACTCGCCGGTGCCGCCGGCTGCAAAAAGTGCCGCTGCATCGTAGCCTGCCAGCCACTCGACGTGACTGCGATATTTGGCTTCGTCGAACGTCAGGTCCTGATCAAAATGCGTGACGGGGAACGACAGAAGACCGCTGCCAACTGCTCTTTTCAGTTCATTCGGGTTCATCGTGAAATCCTTTTGTCGATCGATGGAGCAATGATGCTTCAGGCGTGTTCGAGCGCGTGGACGAGAGCGGCGATGTAGCCGTAGCAGAAGGCGAAGGCGACGCCGGTCGGATCGCGTCCGCTGATCGTCGGCACGTGGTCGGGCATCAGCATGTATTGATAGCCGACCTCCTTGTAGATCCGGGCCGAGCGGACCATGTCCATGTCGCCCTCGTCCGGGAAGGTCTCCATGAAGGACAGCTTGCCGCCCCTGATGTTGCGGAAGTGGACGTTGAAGATCTTGCGCCGCGTGCCGAACCAACGGATGATGTCGTCAATCTCCCCGCGCGGATTGTCGAGCATCTCGCCGATCGAGCCCTGGCAGAAGTTCAGCCCGTGATACGGGCTTTCGTGCATCAGCACGAATTTCTTCAGGCCCTCCACCGTGCCGAGGACGCGCGTGACGCCGCGATAACCTGGCGGCGTATAGGGATCATGCGGATGGCAGGCGAGACGGACGCGATTGCTTGCCGCCACCGGAACCACACGTTCCAGGAAATAGTCGATCCGCTCCCAGTTCTCGTCTTCCGATAGTACACCCGCCAGGCCGGGGGCTGCCTGGTGGTCCGCCTTGTCCCAGCGGAAGCTCGCATTCCTTGAGCCGCCTCGCCCCGGCTCCTCCGGGGTGCGCGGGATACCGATGAGATTGAGATTGTATTTCACCGATGAGATGCCGGCGACGGCAACGTCCTCGATCAGCTTGCAGACCGCGTCGATCTGCCGGTCGCGATCAGGTCCGGCAAGCAGGATATCGGGATAGGAAGCCTTCTCGATCGGCTGGGACGGCAGAGGCAGCTGGATCATGTCCAGGATCAGCCCGAAGCTTTCGACCTTATCACGGTGACGTTCGAGATCGGACAGCGTCCAGCTCTCAGGTCTTCCCGGCGGATCCGCACAGATATGCTTCAGCCCCAATTGTCCGAAAACCCGGTAGTCGTCGTCGTCCCGTGCCTCGACCTGCGTCCCTGCATACACCTGCGGCATCTCCCGTGAGATTCATGTCATATGACATAATATGACTTGTCTGGCGAGTCGAGCCCTATTGCTGCTGCTCTGCAAGGAAGCGATAGCGTCGCTGGCTCTCCCTCAAATGGCCACGCATCGCCTGGCGCGCTCGATCCGGATCCTGATCTGCGATCGCTGCCAGGATTTCGACATGCTCCGCATGAACCTTTTCCAGATAAGCGCGATCACTCGCCTCCGGCAATGTCGGAAACTGCCCGCGCGGAATGGTGCGCGCACCGAAATGCCTGAGCACATCCACGTAGAATCGATTGTTGGTGGCGGTGGCGATAGCCATATGGAATTCGTAGTCAGCCTCGACGGTCGGGAGCCCCTGCTCTATCAGGACAGCCATTCTTCGATTGGCCGCGGCAATAGCCGCTTCCTGTTCGGCGGTCCGGCGATAGGCTGCAATGGCGGCCGCCTCACCCTCCGTGGCCATGCGAAACTCCAGCAATTCCAGCGTTTCCGGGATGCTTCTGATCTCCACAGGCGTCAGCGTCAGTCCTGCGCGCGCCGCCATTTCGGCAACGAACACACCCTTGCCCTGGATCGGCTTGACGAACCCGGCAGAGCGCAGATCGGCAATCGCCTCACGCACGACAGTCCGGCTGACGCCGTATGTCGCCTCCAACTGCGGCTCCGTCGGAAGCTGATCGCCCGCCTGAAGCTTGCCCGTCTCGATCTGGGCGCGCAACTGGTCGATGACCTGTTGCGCCAGTCTTTGCCGGCCTCGGCCGATTACCGTCATTCCGTGGTCCCCAAATCTGTCGTGGCAAGTCGATCTGTTTCAACCATAGGCCGGATCAATCCTGAAATTCATATTATGACATGTGGATACCATAGTGAAGCAGGTATCCGCGAAAGCGTTTTCCTGAATTCCAAATCACTATATTGACATTTGTCGAAAGCATACCGAATATTGTCAACATTGGTGCTCGGCGGTGGCAATCAGTGTTAGCCGACCTTTGATCCGGCATCGGGAGTGCGGAGGAGAAATTGGATTTTCTGCTTGAAGTGGAAGGACTGAAGAAGTCCTTTGGCGGCGTGGCCGCATTGCGCGACGGGCGGTTTCAGCTGCGTCCCGGCTCTGTCCACGCATTGTGCGGCGGCAACGGCGCGGGCAAGTCGACCTTTCTCAAGATTCTGATGGGCATCCACAAGCGCGATGCGGGCTCAATCCGCCGCCGCGGCAAGGAAGTCGACTACGCAAGCCCCGCCGAAGCTCTCGCCGCCGGTATCGCCATCATCGAACAGGAGCTCAGCCCGATCCCGCATATGACGGTGGCCGAGAACATCTATCTCGGCCGCGAACCCTCGGCCCGTTTCGGCGGCATCGATTTCAAATCGATGAATCGCAATGCGCAGGCTCTGCTTGACCGCCTGCAGTTCAATATCCGCGCCACGCAATTCATGATGAATCTCTCGGTCGCCCAGGTTCAATTGGTCGAGATCGCCAAGGCGCTCAGCCATGATGCCGAAGTGATCTTCATGGACGAGCCCACCTCGGCCATCGGCGAGAAGGAAGCGCAGCAGCTGTTCTCGACCATCGAGCGGCTGAAGGCCGAGGGCAAAGGCATCGTCTATGTCTCGCACCGGCTCTCGGAAATCTTTCAGATCGCGGATTCCTATACGGCCTTCCGCGATGGCTCCTATGTCGGCAGCGGCGCACTGGCCGATATCGACAGGCCCGGCCTCATCCGCATGATCGTCGGCCGCGAACTCGGCGAAGAATACGTCAAGACCAATGTGCCGACGGGTACGCCCGGACTGGAAGTCTCGGGCCTGAGGGCCGAAGGCAAAGTAGACGACATCTCCTTTACCGCCCACAAGGGCGAGATCTTCGGCATTTACGGCCTAATGGGGTCAGGCCGCACCGAGATCTTCAACTGTATCTTCGGCCTCGATACGGCAAGCGGTGGCGAGCTCAAGCTCGGCGGACAACCGATTGTCGTGCGCAAGCCGGCGGAAGCCATGCGGCACGGCATCGCTTTCGTCACCGAAGACCGTAAGTTGACAGGGCTCAATCTCACCGACAGCGTGCGCAACAACATCTGCCTGGCAAGCCTGCCGGAAATGAGCCCACGCTTTGCGATGGATCGCCAAGCCGAAGCAACCGCCAGCCTCGACATGATCAGGCGTTTCGGCATCAAGGCCGCGCGCGACAGCATGCCGGTATCGGGTCTCTCTGGCGGCAACCAGCAGAAGGTCGTGCTTGGTAAATGGTTTCTGCGCAAGCCGAAAGTGCTGCTTCTGGATGAGCCGACACGCGGCGTCGATGTCGGCGCCAAGCGCGAGATCTATCGCATCATCTGCGACTTCGCCGCCGGAGGCGGCACGGTCATCATGATCTCATCGGAAATAGACGAGGTTCTCGGCATGTCCGATCGCATCCTGGTGATGCGTCAAGGACGTTCTGCGGGAATTCTCAAGAGGGAGGATGCCGACGCGCAATCGCTCGTGCACCTGTCGACCTGAACGCGACAGACGACGAAGCCCAAAAACAGCGCCCGGCAACAAGAGGTATTTGCAATGTCCGCCACTGAAAACAATCAGTCCAATTCCTGGTTCGGCTCCGACCGGCGCCGCTTGATCATACAGGAATATGGGATCTTCCTCGCCTTCCTGCTGCTCGCTGCCATTCTCTCGGTCTCGAACGAGTATTTCCTGACGCCCGGCAACATCTCGAATGTCCTGCTGCAGACGTCGATCAACGGCGTGCTGGCGATCGGCATGACATTTGTCATCCTCACACGCGGCATCGACCTATCTGTCGGCTCCGTCGTTGCGCTTACCGGCATCGTCAGCGCAAGTTTCGCGACGACCTCGGCGACGGCCGGCATCGTCGGTGCGCCCTATCCGCCTTATGTGGCGCTCGCAGTCGGACTGCTGGTCGGTGTTGCGTGCGGCGCCTTGGTCGGGGCCATCGTTTCGCGCTTCGCAGTTCCCGCCTTCGTTGCAACGCTCGGCATGCTCTCGGCAGCGCGCGGCCTCACGCTGATCTATGGCGGCGGCAAACCGGTTCCGGCGCTGACGCCCGACTTCCGCTGGATCGGCACCGGCAGCGTCTTGTCCATTCCGATGCCCGTCATCCTGCTTGCCATCGTCTTTGGCGTCGCTTGGTGGGTTCTCAATCGCACCCGCTTCGGCCGCTATATCTATGCCGTGGGCGGCAATCCGCACGCCGCCACCACGTCAGGCATCAATGTCAGCAAGCTGCGCTTCCTCGTCTACGTCATTTCCGGTGGCCTTTCCGGACTGGCGGGCATGCTGCTTGCCGCGCGTACCGGCTCGGCCCTGCCCCAGGCTGGGATTGCCTACGAACTCGATGCGATTGCCGCTGTTGTCATCGGCGGAACCAGCCTCTCCGGCGGCGTCGGGCGCATCACCGGCACCCTTATCGGCGCCTTGATCATCGGCGTCATGAACAACGGCCTCGATCTGATGGGGATCCAATCCTACTACCAGCAGGTCCTCAAGGGCGCCCTCATCGTCGGCGCCGTAATGCTCGACCAAAAGCGAAATCTGGGCGGCTAAGCCCGAAGACATCCAGGTGCTGCGCACTCGGAAACCAAACGGCGCGTCACAACGGCCGCCGGACTTTCAACGGAGGAGAATTAAAATGAAGAAATTACTGATTGCTCTTGCAGCGGCCACCGCACTTCTGGCCTCGCCGGCCCTCGCCCAAGACAAGAAGCTGAAGATCGGCGCGGCGCCCTACGGCCTGAATGCGGAATTCATGCAGATCTGGTCGGCAGCACTGAAGGAACACCCTGCCGTCAAGAACGGCGATGTTGATCTCACCATCTTCGACGGCCGTTACGACGCGCTCGTTCAGCAGGAGCAGGTCAACACGATGATCACCCAGAAGTTCGATGCGATCATCTTCGTGCCGATCGATATCGAAGCCGCGGCGACCGCCGTGCAGGCCGCTCACGATGCCGGCATCCCGGTCGTCGGCTCCAATACCCGCGTGAACTCCGATCTCCTGTCATCCTACGTCGGCTCCGACGATACGGTCTCCGGCTACATGGAAGCCAAGACCGTACTCGACAAGATCGGCTGCAAGGGCAATGTCGTCATCCTCGAAGGCCCGATCGGCCAGTCGGCGCAGATCTCTCGCCTCGAGGGCAACAAGAAGGCTCTTGCCGAATGCCCGAACGTCAAGGTGCTGGAAGACCAGACCGCCAACTGGTCGCGTGCCGAAGCCCAGACGCTGATGGAAAACTGGCTGACATCGCATCCGGGCCAGATCAACGGCGTCATCGGCCAGAATGATGAGATGGCGCTCGGCGCAATCGAGGCGATCAAGGCCGCGAAGCTCAACGTCAAGGACTTCGCCATTGCCGGCATAGACGGCATCACCGATGCGCTCCACGCCGTCAAGCAGGGCACCATGACCTCCATCCTGCAGGATGCCAGCGCGCAGGCACAGGGCGCACTCGATCTTGCGATCTTCGCCGCCAAGAAGGGTAACTACAAGCCGGAATCCAAGATCTGGTCGCAGTATCCAGCCATGCCCTTCAACGATGGCAAGGACAAGAACTACAATGTTCCCTGGACGCCGGTGACGGCTGATAACGTCGACAAGCTGCTCGAAACCCGCAAGTAAGATCAATGCAGGTGGGGCGAGGACCTCGCCCCACTTCATCACAGCTAGAGGCTTGAACAAGATGACCGAGACATCCCCAGACATTGATTTGAACTTCCCACTGTCAGGCAAGATCGCCCTTGTCACGGGCGGCGGATCCGGCATCGGCGCCGCGGTCGCGACGGCATTTGCATCCAAGGGCGCAAAGGTCGCCGTTCTCGATATCAATGTCGACATGGCGAAGGCAAAGGCTGCCGAAATCGGCGGCGGTGCCGCACCATTTGCCTGCGATGTCTCCGATCCCGCTTCGGTCAACAAGGCCGTCAGCGATGTGGTCTCGCATTTCGGCGGCATCGACATCGCCGTTAACAGCGCCGGCGTCGTTTTTCTCGCGCCTGCTGAAGACTTACCGCTAGACTATTGGGATAAAACGATAAACATCAATCTCAAAGGCACCTTTCTGGTAACACAAGCCGTTGGGCGCACCATGATCGCGGCCGGCAAGGGCGGCAAGATCGTCAACCTCGCTTCGCAGGCGGGCACCGTCGCCATCGAAGAACACGTCGCTTACTGCGCCTCTAAGTTCGGCGTCATCGGCATGTCCAAGACCTTTGCAGCCGAATGGGGCAAGCACGGCATCTGCGTCAACACCATTTCCCCGACCATCGTTCTGACAGAGCTCGGCAAGAAGGCCTGGGCCGGCGAGAAGGGCGAGGCAGCGAAGAAGCGCATTCCCACCGGTCGTTTCGCGTATCCGCAGGAGATTGCAGCCGCGGCTGTTTTCCTCTCTTCGGCCGGTGCGGACATGATCAACGGCGCCGATCTTCTGATCGATGGCGGCTACACAATTCTTTGAGCCCAAGCGCTCGACAATACGACAGGAGAGACCATGCAGCGGTTCATCAACAACCCCGATGAAGTCGTTGAAGACACTGTAAAAGGCTTCATCAAGGCGCATTCGGATATTGTTCGTCTGGCCGGAAACCCACGCGTCGTCATCGCCAAGGATGCGCCTCATGCCGGAAAGGTCGGGGTGGTCACCGGCGGCGGCTCGGGGCATGAACCGGCCTTCATCGGCTATACGGGCAAGAACATGCTGGATGCGGTCGCCGTCGGCGAACTCTTTTCCTCACCGACGGCCAAGAGTTTCCACGATGCCATTCGCGAAGCCAATGGCGGCCGCGGCGTGATCTGCCTTTACGGCAACTATGCTGGCGACAACATGAACGTGAAGATGGCGATCAAACTCGCCGCCAAGGACGATATCGAAGTCGCAACCGTGGTCGCAAATGACGATGTCTGCTCCGCACCGCCGGAGGAGCGCGAGAAGCGTCGCGGCGTGGCCGGCGAGATCTTCATGTGGAAGATCGGCGGCGCCAAGGCTGCGACAGGCGCAAGCCTCGAAGAAGTACGCGTCGCCGCTCAGAAGGCGATCGACAGCTGCCGTTCGGTCGGCATCGGACTTGGTCCCTGCACCCTGCCCGCTGTTGGTCACCCGAATTTCCAGATCGAGCCCGGCACGATGGAAGTCGGCATCGGCCACCATGGCGAACCTGGCGTTCGCGTGGAGCCCCTGAAGACAGCAGCCGAAATCGCAGACGTCATGTGCCAGATCGTTCTCGACGATCACAATCTGGTTGCCGGCACGGAAGTCGCCGTCCTCGTATCCGGCCTCGGTGCTACACCGGTCAACGAGCTGTACATCCTGAACGACACGATCGCGGCGAAGATCTCCGAACGCGGTCTGAAAATCTACAAGACCTATGTCGGCAACTATTTCACCTCGCTTGAAATGGTCGGCGCGACGCTGACCGTGATGGCGCTCGACCCGGAGCTGAAAGAGCTTCTGGATGTCGAAGTCCAATGCACGACGCTGCTCTGAGGGGGACGCAACCATGCAGACATTCAACAATGCAACGGCGGGTGACATCGTGCTCGCTATGGCTGACCGCATCGTCGAAAACCGCGCCTATCTCAGCGAAATCGACGGCAAGATCGGCGATGGCGATCACGGCGTGAACATGGCCAAGGGTTTCGGCATGGCGTCGGAGCGCCTGAAGGGCAAAAACCTCTCGCTCGCCGCTTCGCTCGACACGCTGGGTACGATCCTGATGACGGAGATCGGCGGCTCGATGGGCCCGCTCTATGGCGTCATGTTCACCGAGTTCGCCGAGAAACTGGAAGGTGTCGACGCTATCGACAGCGCCACCTATAGCCGGATGCTGCATGCCGGTCTCGAAGGCATCCAGTCGATCGGCTCGGCCAAGGTCGGCGACAAGACGCTGCTCGATACGCTGGTTCCGGCGACCGAGGCTTTCGACACCTCGAATGCATCAGGCAAATCCTTTGCCGAGGCGTTGGATGCATTGGTGGCCGCAGCCGAGGTTGGCCGAGACTCCACAATCAATCTGGTCGCCAAGATCGGCCGCGCCAGCCGGCTAGGCGAACGTTCGCTCGGCGTGCTGGATGCGGGCGCGACGTCCTGTGCCATCATCCTGAAGGAGCTTTCCTTGGGCGCCCAAGCGAGGCTGCAATAGACAGGGACATCTCATCTCCCAAGGCTGCGCGATCCCGTGACCCTGCACGGGGTCGCGCGCCGCCCTTCCCGCGAAGAAGCGATTGCAAAGATGCGCCATTGCTTTCATCTTCGCGCGGAACAAGGGAACCGTGAATCATCATGACAGGCAAGGCATCTTCGGTCAGCAAAACGGGTGGAAGCAAGGCGGGCGTGCCGGACGCGCTCGACGCCATGCCGCTACGCTATGGCGATGATCCTTATGTATGGGCCTGCTGGCTCTATTATGAAGACGGCAAGACCCAGGGCGATATTGCCGAGATTATGGGCATTTCCCGCGCGACCGTGAACAGCTACCTGGCCGACGCGCGCAGCCGCGGCATCGTCAATATCTCGCTCGAGCCCTCGCGCCTGAGCTCGCTCTCCATCGCGCAGGAGCTCAAACGCCATTTCGGGCTGCACGACTGTCTCGTGGTGCCGAGCGACGATGGAACACGCCCGTTGATCGACCGCCTTGGAACAGCAGGCGCGCAGGCGATCGCCAAACTGCTGAAATCCGGCGATACACTCGCCGTCGCCTGGGGTCGCACGGTTCTGGCGATCGCCGAACATTCCAATGTTCCGAACCTGCAGGATGTCACGATCGTTCAGGCGACCGGCGGCACGCGGGCACGCTTCGCCTATACGCCGGAGCTCTGTGCGGCCGCCTTCGCCAATGCCGTTGGCGGCAGGGTGATCAATATCACCGCTCCGGCCATCGTCTCGACGGCCGAGGTTCGCGGTATCCTGCTGCGCGAGCCGCTGATCGAAGATCAGTTTTCGATCCTTTCCAAAGCCAACAAGGCCCTCTTCGGCATATCCTCGTTGCGGCCGAATTCGACGATCCACACGAGCGGCTTCTTCGAATCCGTCTCGCTTCAGGATTATCTGGCCAAGAATGCCGTCGGCGTCGTCGCCGGTCGCTTCATTGATCCGAAAGGCCTGCCGGTCGCCGGTCCGCTCGATGACAGAACCATCGGCATATCCCTCGATATGCTGAAGTCGATCGGCTTGCGTATCGGAGTCGCCGGCGGCTTCGATAAGGTGCCTGCCATTCTTGCGGCATTGCGCGGCGGCTATATCAATGTGCTGATCACCGACGCGGCCACCGGTCGAGGCATTCTGAATGCGGATGGGGTGACGGGGTTCGACCCGAAGGCAACCCAGCGCCCGAAAGCGGATAACAGCGTCGCACTGCCCAGCAGCTATCGCACGCATATCAAGAAGTTCCTGAACAATCCCGATGATGTCGTCGACGAAATGCTGGATGGTGTCGTCAAGGCGCATGCGTCCTATCTCGCGCCGATCAAGGGATCGAACCGGGCGCTGGTCGCGCGCAACGGCCCCCGGCCAGAAAAGGTCGGCCTCGTCATCGGCGGCGGCACGGGCCACGAACCCGGCTTTCTCGGCTATGTCGGCAAGGGCCTCGCCGACGCTGTCGCCATCGGGAATATCTTCTCGTCGCCCCCGCCGACGCCGATCCTCGAATGCGCCAAGGCGGCTTCCGGCGGAAAAGGCGTGCTCTTCGTCTACGGCAATTATGCCGGCGACGTCATGAACTTCGAGATGGCTGCGGAAATGGCGCAGGAACAGCAGATTGACGTTCGGACCGTATTGACCACTGACGACATCGCATCGTCCCCCATTGAGGACAGGGAAGGTCGCCGCGGCGTTGCGGGCAATTTTTTCATTTTTAAGATTGCAGGTGCGGCCTGCGACAGGGGCCTCTCGCTCGATGTCTGCGAGGCCATAACGCGCAAGGCCAATAACCGGACCTTCACAATGGGTGTTGCGCTGGAGCCCTGTTCGCTGCCGCAGACGCGGCGTCACAATTTCGAGATCGGACCAGACGATATCGAGTTCGGCATGGGCATCCACGGCGAACGCGGCGTTACCCGCGAGAAAATGATGACCGCAGACGAGATTACAGACCGTGTCATGGACCGGATTTTCTCCGAAATGAAGCCTGCTTCGGGCGACCGGGTCGCGGTGCTGATCAACTCCTTCGGTGCGACGCCGCTGATGGAGCTCTACATCCTGTTCCGGCGCGTCGAGCAACGGCTGAGCGCCAAGGACATCAAGATCGAGGCGAATTGGGTGGGACACTACTGCACGTCGCTCGACATGGTCGGCGCATCCATATCCATTTTGCATCTCGATCAGGAGCTGACGGAATTGCTGTACCACCCATGCGATACCTTCGCTCTGAGGGTCGGATGATCGTATAAGAATGTGCCCGGCAAGCCTCAGGGCCTGCTGGATCGGGAGGAAGACGATGTCAGAAAAAGCGGCGCGATGCCTGTGCGGCATGTTTCAGCGCATATCGATCGCGATCAATGCCGGGAAGGACCACCTCTCGGAACTGGACGGAGCGATCGGTGACGCGGACCACGGGATCACCATGTCCCTCGGCTTCATGGCCGTGAATGCCGAACTGACAAAACTTGATCTTGCGCAGACGCTGCCCTCGGAGATCTTCGCCGTGGCGGCGTCAGCTTTTCTGGATGCCGTCGGCGCATCGACCGGACCGCTTTACGCGACAGGTTTCCGCAGGGCTTCGCAAGCGCTGAAATCGGATGAATCGCTCTCGCCGGCCTGCCAGGCGATGATCGTCGACGAAATGAGGGCCGGCATTCAACAGCGCGGCAAGGGCCGACGTGGCGACAAGACGATGCTCGACGCCTGGATCCCCGCCGCCGAAGCCGCCGTCAATGCAAGCGCTCGCTCGCTTGATGTTGCTGGCATGTGGAACGGCATCCTGGAAGCGGCCGAAGCGGGCGCGAACTCGACAAGCTCCATGGTCGCGGCCCGTGGACGGGCGGCTCGGCTGGGCGAGCGATCTTTGGGACATATCGATCCGGGGGCAGCATCAGCCGTAATCATCCTGCGTGCGATGCGGGATACGTTTGTGGAGGGCAAAGGGAGCGGTTGAGCCTCAATCGAGGCTTTCAAATCGCTGCCAACTCGTTTGATGACCTCATCCAGAAAACGTCGACGCTTCTGCCATCGTTCGACAGAATTTAAAAGGCCTAGGCCTATTCAACGAGCGGATGCTGATGGCCGCAGGCAATAAGACTTCTGCCCCAAGCTTAGTCGCGCCATGGAGATGACGGTGGCATTCCGTTGATGCATGCGCGTTCTCTCGGCGAAGCACACAGCAATCAATCGAAACGTCTGACCCATTTTATTGTCTCTTCAAGAGCGTCAAGAGGCTGCGGCGCATCGATCAATAGTCGCTGATGATCGTCGAAACGGATCGGTTTCAGCACTTGGGCAACACGCTGATATGCCTCCGGAATCATCCCACGGCGATTTCGCCCAACTGCGGCCTCTCGCCGGCCTGAATGACGATACCGCCATCATCGGGATATAGGGGGCACGAAGCGCCCAGATCTTCGGCAAGTTTGGACTGGCCACCGAGGTCGCTCAACAAGCCGTCGTCAATGAATGTCAACCAGTTGACGGTGCGTATCGCCCGTTTGCGCAGACGATTCATCCGCACATACCAGCGTGACTGTTCCGGCAAGTCCAAGCCAGGAAACCGTTTGGCAATGGGGAATGCCAGGAGACGGTCGGCAAGTCCCTGGCGGCCTTCATTGAACAAGATCGAAAGGCCAGCCGTGCCATAAGCAGGCTTTATCTTCCCGCACCAACCGAGAATAAGGAATCGATAGCGATCATAGCCGACAGTCTCGGGCCAACTGGCCGGCAAATAGATCCCGATGCGGGAAAACTCCCGCATCTCCGTCTGCCCGATTGCTTCGGCATAATAGATCGTCGGATCATCCAAGTCGCCACCGTCGGGATAACCGAACAACGAAGCATCGAAACCGTCATCATTCTTGACATTATCAGGCGTACGCGCTCGTTCCCGGATATAACTGTCATAGTCGATATCACTCAAAGCATGCAGCCGGCGGCCGTCATGTGGTATGTAGTGCGTCACCTTGTCGGCAAAATTTGCTTATATTCCAGCAGGACGTCCGCCATTCGCTCACGAATCTCGATACTCGTAGCATTCTGCAAGGCAAAATCGATATAGTGACCAAAGCGCAATATGGGAATACCGCGCTCGGACGCCATCCCTATCGCGTCGAGAAAACTCCAGTCGCGTGCATCTGCCGAAATACTGCAATCTCCACTAATCAAATCGCCTTACCCAGCTCAGGGTTTCTTCGATTGGGTCGAGAGGGGCCGGAAGTGGAAAGAGGCCTCGGCGATAGGCTTCGAAACGAACTGGGTGGAGCGCCTGAGCGACGCGCCGATAGTCATCAAGGACCAATCCGCGATTGACGTCTCCAAGTTGGGGCTCTTCACCTGCTTGGATAACGATACCACCTCGGAACGGATATATAGGACATGTGGAGCCCAATTGTTCCTGCAACATAACTGTGTCGCCAAGCTTCTCGACAAGGTTATCGCCAAGCAATGTAAGCCAGTTAATCGACTTGATCGACAGCCCATCGCCAAGATCAGATTCGACTTCAAAATGTCCAGGATCAGAAAAATCGAGGCCGGGAAATCGCTTTAAGGCAGGAAGGATAGTGGTGTCAGCTGCATTTCCGCCTGAAAAGATCCCATGTTCGAACAAAAGACTGTAGCCGGCACCTCCATGCAGCGTCTCGACCATTGCCCCCCAGCGTTTCGTCATATCGAGAAGGATACTGTAACCGCGTTCAGCAACAAATGCCGCCGGGAAATAAGCGCATATGTATGACCTGCCGAGCGGCCTTAGGGGATCAGGCCCAACAGCCGAAAACGAAATACTCAGCGGCGTCGGCTCATCAATAATTCGTTTACCGGGATATCCGAACACCATTGTATCCATAGGCTCGCTCGACGGCAGGCTCTTTGCCTTGTCTTCGTAGTAATCGATATATGCCTCGCCCTGGACCTTTGTTAAACAATTGGCGTCGACTTTGACGAAATGCGATAGTCGATCAGGGAACAATGCATGGTATTCCCGCAGCATGGAGCAAAGAGCCAGCCGCGTTTCGACCGTCTCGCCTTTCAAGAGGTAAAGCTCCAAGGCGAATCCAACCCTCGTCTCCACAAAGCCGTTGCGCGCAAACACGATATTGTCGATCTCTGCGGCGGCGGATGCAGTTAAAGTCATCGCTGTGATCCTGACATTTCGGAGGCTTGCGCCAAAATGCGGCATCAATCGAAACGCCTTAACCATGCCAGGGTCTCGTCTTTGTCATCCAATGGCGGAGAGAGGCCTTCAAAGATTCCGCGCCGACCGAAATCCTCGAATCGGAGAGGCTTTAAAACTTCTGCGACGCTGCGATAGGCGTCCAGAATCTCCCCACGGTTGATATCACCGATTTTTGGTTCCGGTCCCGCCTGAACAATGACACCGCCATCATAGGAATGAACGGAACACGCGGCATTCAGTGCATCACGGGTCTTATCTATGCCACCGATCATTTCGAGCCGCTCGTCATCAATCAGAGTTAACCAATTAATCGACCGTATAACGGGCGTCGTCGCAGCTTCGCTTCTAACACGCCATAGGCTCAGGTCTGGATAGTCAAAGCCCGCGAACCGCTTCAGGAATGGAACCGCAAGGTCAACGAATGGACCTCGTCCGCCCCCTTCTTCCATGACAAGGCCTAGACCGAAGGTACCGTGAATGGGCTGCCCGATCGCCGCCCAGCGGCTCAAAACGGTTAGCAGCTTGGAATAGTCGCCTTGGGGCCAGTCAGCCGGGAAATAGGCTTCCAATCGCCCTAATGCGTTATTCTTGTTTCCCAATCGTTTTTCCGCGATCGCTGGCCGAGCCACCACACCGATATGATAGGGCGTGGGCTCATCTCTATCGACAGCCTTGGCAAAACCATAAAGTTCCGCATCAAATCCTTCCACCCGCTCTTCAGGTGGTATGCTTCGCATGTGATCAGTGAAATAACCGATATAGTCGAAGCCCTTCGTGGGCTTCAGGCGGTTGCCATCGTAAGGCATGTAGTGGGTGATCTTATCGGAAAAGATTCTGCCGTAGTCTTCGATTAGACGTATGAGTTGCATACGGACATCGTTGTCATAAGCATGACTGAAATATAGCTTCAGGACGAAGCCGAATTGAAGTGCCGGATTGCCGCGCTTGTCAGCAATCGTTAGTTTCGTCAGATCGGATATGGTCCGAAATTCCGACAGGATTTTATTGTAATCAATTTCTGTCACTCTTCACTCCACCTGCGAGTAAGGACCATATCGAGCTCACAACGCCCCGAGCGCACCGAGCGATAATCCGCCAGTCTCCGGAGCAAGCAAAATGGCGCCTACGGCCACGGCACCTACACCAACCGGAACGAGCCATCCCGCGTTACGGCTGAACCAACTCTCGTTATTCGATGGCTCGGATTCCCGTTCCGCCTGTGGGGCTGGTTGAGTAACCGGCGATTTGTTGCCATCGTCATCATCGCATTTACAGTCTTTTTTGAAGTTGATGTCGTTGCGATCTTGGTCGGTATCCTGCCCGATTTCATCGTAGACGTCATTTTGATCGCCACGATATCGATCCTTCGGCAATTTGTTTTCGCCAAAACTATTGTTGTCGTGATCGGTGTAGTCAGGCATTCTCGTGCCCTTGGGTCCACCTCTCAGTTGGTTTCCACCGTCATCCAGACGATATGTCCACTTCCCATCCTCGCCAATTTCATAGGCGCCGCCGGGTGTTACGTTACGTCCTGCCTGACCGGCCCAATCTGCTATCTTGCCGTCGATGCAACGCTGGCTGAAGGTTTTTGCAGCTTTGCATTCACATGCAAATTCACATATCTTTTCCAATATCTCGCGCTGAGGCCCTTTAACGTCACCTGTATAGTAGCCGCCCGCAGAGATCGTATTACCCTTGTTCAGCAACATACGATCTGTCAGGCGCGTGACATTGCGGCCTTCCATGAACACGTTCGGCGACCACGAAAGAAAAGTGGCGCGATCTTTGTTCACACCGGAGATGACGCCACCACCGACACCGGGCTCATCGCCAAACGAACGATAGAATTCGGAGCCCTTAATCCCATTCATCGCTCCACCATGCGAAAAAACGGTCGTCGTGCCCTTGGCAAGGTCTCGTGCGTAGGCGGTGTTGGTATAGGGGATAGGCTTGTCGGGGCTTTTGCAGACATCCGGCATCGTCGATCTCACCCAGCCATCAGAATGCTTGTGGCAGAGCGTCAATCCATTGATAGCAATGGTTTCCTGCATCAGCTTCGATCCTTCTTCCGATAGCTTTCGATCACCGCCACACAACGCGGGCCGTCCGGGTGAGACGTCGATACGATGGATTTCACAGGCGTGCCGTCATCCGACTGACTGCTTTCTTGCCCGTCCCCTGCGTTTATTTCGGGAAGCTTGGAGGCAAGCGCGAAACTTGCGAGCACCATACCGTTCGCGGCGCCGCAATCTCCGGTATGGCCGAGCGGCGTCTCGAAATCTTGAAGAAGTGGCTCGGGGATAAGAGCGCCGGACAAGGCAAATCCCAGATCCTCTGATCGCCACCGTTCCCCATTAAGATCAGTGAGGAACCGGTTTGGAGCAAAGGCCTCGAACGCTTGGCGTAAAGGCTTTGCAAGCCCTCTTCCAATGACACCCTGCGGCGCCGAAGGCTTTTCCGTCTCAAAGCCGGTAAATAGGGACTTCAGGGCGCCGATGGGCTGGCTTGCACCACCGGCATCTCCAATAGAGATCAATGCTGCTGCCTCGCCAGGAACCAGGCCATGCGGTGTCTGCCGCCCATAGATGCGGCCGCTCATGGCGAGCAGATCTAAAAGCTCAGCATCCATAAAGCTATCGATCGCTCCGACAACAAGGCCGGGGAATTGTCCTCCCGAGATCTCATTCGCACCCCGGACAATTTCGTAGAGAGCGAGCGTGTCTCCATCCGCCAACATGTCGACATTGGAAAATAGACCGGGATAGGTATCGTATATCCAGACCCGCAACCTCTTCCCGATGTCATGGTTCATAAGCCAGCGGGGGACGACAAGACGCAATGGGACAGGCTTCGACGTACCGATTGCTGCCAGATCGTCGGCGGCGCCGCCGAATAACTTTTGCAGCCGCAACTCAAAGTTACGCATGCTTGCGAATGGAATGACGCAGGAAAGCGTCATTGGCGCACCATCCACACCGATAGGGCCCTGCCGCGATTTCACAAAATTGCGTTCATTGGCGAAGTACGCCTCGGATGCCTGAGCAAAACCATTGCCCAACGGGCAATGCAAGCCGACAGCGACAATCTCGACCGCGGGATTGCTCAACGCACGACCCCCGCCATCTGTCTGATATGCACACGGCAGCCTGAAATGGACATATCCCCCGCCGGACATGGGATGGCCGTGTTCCAAACCATTTCCACTGTCTTCCGCGACCCATTCAATAATACGGACACCAGCCTCGGACGGCTCTCCGTCTTTTCGCCACCGGTCCAGGTGGTGCATTCCATAATGATTTGCGGCAGACGGAATGGGTAGTCGCCACCCTCATGAAGTCCGATAACCCGCCCTGTCTCACCGCCCTTCAAATCGAATATCTGGTCCTCTGGCGCGGCCTGGAAGAAGCGATCCGAAAAATCCTGCGGCAAAAGGGGAGCTTCGTATTTTCTCCAATCCTCATCGTAGGTGCCGGCGTGTTCCGCGCGAGGCGCCCACGATGGTTGAATGGCGCCAAATCCATATGGGGTTGGCAAAGCACCTTCATCGATCAACGCCTTCGGGTTCTCAACTAGCGGCAGGCTGATCTCCGTTGCATCCGGCAATGTCCGCCATTCCGAGGTCCAACCCATGCCGATAGGATTGACGTCATTTGCCGGGCTATCCGCGTTCATGAAGTCTGCTCCTCCCAGACTATTGCGCCAGGAGAGGCGGGACTCGCGATAGGATTCATAGCCCTCAAGCTGTAGTCTACCGGATTTCTTACGAAGCCGGCGTGGGCCAAAGACCAACGCGCGCTTGGTATAAGTCCCCAGGTCAAAGCCTGCTTCCATCTGGTTGACGGCGCGGCCGTCCAGGGCCGTTACATTCCCTGCAAGCAAGAAATCAACTTTAGGCCGAAATGGCGAGATATCGGCCTCCGCCGCCAGTTCCAAATTTTCATCATCCGCGTAATCAGGCGTGATACGGATCTCACCCTGATCGTCGGCGACAGCGTTAAGACCGCCTTCCTGTATGTCGAAGCGAGCGCGAACCGCCACAACCCAGTTCTCCATCCCTCGACGATCGCGTACGAAATAACCCAATGCCGCGAATGGAGTCCGGTTATCAACCTGCCACACGGGAGCACCTCAATTCAGGTCAATCGTCGCGGCATCGAGCGATATATGACGTTCGGCAGATTGGGCGATCGACACGCCCTGCACCGTGATGCGACCATCCTGTCGAAGTGTGAGCGATGACTTTCCGTTGCGGATGGTCATCGTTCCCGAGTCTGGATCGATCTCCAGCATCTCTGCGAGCTTACGCAACTTCGACCACGTGCCCCCTTCATCAAGCGGTATGGCTTCAACGAAAAGAGCTTTCTTTGGGATATCATTCATGATTTTGGACCCGAATGGTTTCTCTTTGGAATGCGGATTACAGGGATTGCTGTCATGACGTTGATTGCTTCGCTCGCAAGCTCGACAAATCAGCAATAGAAGGCGTGTTGGGGTAAAGCTTCCGAAACCTTGCTTCCGCCCCGTCGAGAGTCTCATTTTTTGGCCAGGAGGGCGGCGAATTGAGGCTGGCCGACACGACCATCCGATTTCCGCCAACGGGAAGACTGATGTTTGCGGCCCTCAAACCTATACTCGGATAGCGCATAATCCACGTGGCCCTCCTTTCAGGCGGAAGTATTCCCACCGAAATTATCGAAATCAGGCCGAAGCTCCTTTATCATGGTTCGTGCCGTCCCTGGCGTGATGGACCAGCGTTCCGGAGTATCGGTTTCCGAAACAAGGCGCGCACGCTGGCTCCTTCTGTCATACTGTAGAAGTACCCGACACAAGGCCTGAGGAATCCCCCGATTAGAATCGTCAAGAAACGCAATCACAGCTGGCTTCACATCCTTTATAGAGCAACTAAAAGCCCACCATGGGCCATCCGCGCCATAGGCATAGCCACTGTTGCCGAAATTCCGCCCACCATCAGAAATCGAAAATACGACGGCTATAGTCTGCCAACGCTCATCCGTAAGTACATCCGCAGCAAGGACTGACCGCACTACAGCTGTTAGATGCTCACGCCGTCGCTGCCGCTCATCGGCAAGCGAAACAATCGTTCCACCATTTCTGTAGAGGCTGTCCGACAATGCCCTATTCTCCGAGGTTAGGGCGAAGTTGCGCGATTATGGCATCGACGTTCTTCGGTGTTACCTGCCAACGTCCGAGGTTTTCATACTCAAAGTCAGCGTTAACCTTGCGGCTCACACGATTGAATTGGAATAGAATCTTTCGAAAGCCTTTGTCTCCGTCTTGACGAAGCCATTCTCGATATGCGGCTACTGGCTGCTCGATCTCGCGCAATTTTGGCGCAACAGCGGTATAATTTCCCTTCTCATCGTAAGCATAGCCGAATATCTCGCTTGCTTCGCCGCTCTCATCAACTGTAACCACAATTGAGATCTCGACCCACTCGACACCCTGCATTTTGCCCGAGTTCACAATCGCCCGTGCAATGTCGCCCATGAGTTCCATGTTTTCCGACATTTATTACTCCATGTCCCGAAATCGAATTCTGTTGAAGCTTTGGCCCGCCTCATTTTTGAAGCGTTTCTCGTTACTATATTTAACCGCGCCCGTTTTGGGATCGCGAATGGTGTACTCAACATCAAAGCTGCTTGGACGCACCGATCCAGGCGGATTGACGTCAATGTTATAATTGACTTCGTAGCCCTTGTTTACCCAGTCGGCCCACTCATTCTCCATCGTTTTCCATGCGCCGGTGTTAAGATTGCCAGCTTGAGGAGCGATACCATAATCTGGCGTATCGCCCATAAATCTGTGCGCAACGAGGTGACCGCCCTGATCACCCGGATCGCCTAGCTTACCGATGGCCGTAGCATTGTCACCTCTGGTCGTGCCTCCAAAGTCCTCGCGCAGAGTGCCTTTCGCATTGATCGGCCTACCAGTTTCCGGATCGTAAGTGATTTCGTTTTCATTTCTGCCGCGGGTAAGCTTGCCTGATTTTGGCTTGCCAGCCGCGTCACCATTCTTCGGCTCATTTTCGGGGGACGGATTATGATTTGGGTCCTCTGTCTTTACCCCTGGATGATGATCTTCAGGCTTTCCAAACTCACGCTCGAGTTGATCTACAGCAAACTCACGCTCCACTTTGCCACCGGACGCATGCGTGAATTCGACGACGACCTTCGAGGCTTTACCCGCCTCTTCTCCAGCTTTCACCACGCGGACGAAAACCTTGAGCGATTTCAACATCGCCTTGGCGGCAGCGCTTATTCCCTCGCCGAGCGCAAGATCGCCCACCAAAAAGACACCGTCTACCGTCAGCGTGGCAATGCCATAAAGCCAGCCGCATTGTGTAAACCGCTTTTTGATGGCATTCCATGTTTCACTGAAATAGCCAGCTATCGCGTCGGCGGCTTTACTATATTCGGATTGGCTCAGAAGCTGCATATTCATGCCATCCTTGGCATATTTTTCAGCTTTGTCTTTGTCACCTAACCCAAACCAGCTGAGAATCTGCTCCGTTGCGGATAACTGGAAATTGCTCTGGGCCATTTCGGAATAACCATAGCCCGACATGAGATGGCCAAAACCGCCTTCAGAAATGCCGGCCATCAATTGCTTGCGGGCTTCCGCGTCGGTCGCAAGCACATAGACCATCTTGGCTATGGCGACGTATTCATAAAATTTCTCGCCGGTGTAGGCGACAATCGAGCACGCATTGTCGGCATGGGTTCCTTTTGTGATATCCGCGCCCGCGCCTGGGTTGTTTCCCGCGTTGGTTAAATTGTTCGCAGCGCCGGTACCGGGACCCATCTCATGCACCGTCTATTTTTGATGCTTCAAAAGCGGTGACGTGCCATTGTTGAAAGAATTTCTTCATCTCAATCGGCAGGAGTTCGCTCCACGAAAACGCGAGGCTTGGCGCCCCAGCGTCCATTGACCCAAGCGTCATACCGCCGACTGCTTGCGCAGCGGCAAGCGCTATGGCTTTCATCTGCACATTGGCCTCCGGGCCTGATATCGTTTGCTGGACCAATGACTGGAAAAGATCCATCCGCTGGGCGACGGGGATATCAATTTCGGATGTATCTTTCGCGGGTGTGATACCAAGCTCTTCCCAAAAGGCTTTTCGACGGTCATCGCGCTTTTGCTGATTGTCCGTTTCGTCGCCTTCCCAAGTGCCTGTGAGGAATTTCGTCGCCATCACATCCTCAATTCATGTCAATTTTTCCAGCAGTCACGGTAACGGACGTGTCCTGCTTGATGTTGAGCTTGACCCCTTCAAGGGTAATCGTCCCATCTCGTTCCATGACCAATCGAGATTTGCCGCAAATGATCTCGTATTTGTATCCAATCATCGACACTTTGGTCTGTCCCACTTCCTCCCAAGATCCCATCGCCACGCTCTCGTTCTTCACGCCGCCAACGGTCAGCTGATACCCACCGCCGACCGTGGTTGCCTTGGCAGCTCCGACGATTTCCGTAGACGATACCATCACCGTTTCGGCCTTGTTCTTGCCGACGCCGACGATCATGTTGCCCTCGCCCATGGTGGCTTGAGAGATAAAGCCGAGCATATCGGTGAAGCCGCCGAGCTTATCCGTCAGCACATTGCCTACCGTGTCGCGCAATATTCCCATCGCGGCCGTGACCCCCTTTTGCAAGATGTTCGGGCCGACCATCAGCGTCATGTTGCCGCCGATGACTTCGTGATGGTTATTGCCGACTTCGATGGACTTATTGTGCCCTATCGACTCCGCCTGGTTGTTGTCGATGCGTTTCGAATGGGAATTCTCCACATGCACGCGATGATCGCGCTGGGCGTGCATGTAGATCTCTTGGCGCCCGTTTTCGTCTTCAAACGTCAACTCGTTGAACCCGGTGCCCTTGTGCGTTTGTGTTCTGAAGATGGATTTTGTCTTATTCGCCGGCAGCGTATAGGGCACGCTATTGGCCGGGTTTGGTACCATACCGGTCACCAGCGGCCTGTCCGGATCGCCGTCGATGAAGGCGACCATGACTTCCATGCCGATGCGGGGGATGATCTGGCCGCCCCAGGTGCCGCCCGCCCAGTTCTGGGCAACACGCACCCAGCAGGTGTCCGAACCGTCCTTCTTTGCCTTTCGGTCCCAGGGGTACCAGAGCTTGATGCGGCCATATTGGTCCGGATGGATCTCCTCGCCGGCGGGACCGGCGACGATGGCCACCTGCGTGCCGCGGATGCGCGGCCGCTCGGTGTTGCGATGCGGCGTCATCGGCACGCGTGACGGCACCGCCTCAAACTCGTTGGTATATTCCGGCTGATCCATGTTGGTTTCGTACGAAGGATCGACGGCGACGTGGGTCGCGCGGATGATCACGTGCTCCTCGTAGACATGTTCGGGATGGGCAACCTCATAGGGTGTAAACCGCCGACCCGCCTCCAGTATCCGCGATGTCGAACGCCCGACGACGCGATTGTGGTCGGCCTCGCTCGCCTGCATGCGAAGCTTCTCTGCCCGCTCGGCTTCCGAGACAGAGGCAATACGGGCGGGATATTCGTAAAGCTCACGCTTCATCGCGCCCGGCATCTGCACCAGCGAAGGCGTCGTGGTGCCCGGCACGATCTGCGGGGTCTCGAAGTTCCAGTCGGCGCCGGCCCGTTGGCCGGGGATATAAGCGTAATGCCTCATCCATTCGTTGATATGGTTGCGGTCGGTCGAACCTTGCGCAAGACGCACCCTGCCCTCGCCTTGCGCGGAAGGTGACGGTCCGGCCCATGAATTCGCACCGTCGGAAACATGCAGCCGGTGGCTGCCATTCTCATGGGAGAACCAGTAGAACAGGCCGTCCTCTTCAAAACGGCGGGTCAGATAGTCCAGATCGGTCTCGTTCCATTGCACCGAATAATGCTGCGGTGGGGGTGTCGTGACCACACCGGAGACGTCGGGTGCCGGAATGCCGTGCTCGGAAAACAGCGTTTCGACAATGTCGATGCTGGTCTTGTCCATCCATATGCGGCAGTCCGAGCGCTGGGATAGCAGCCACATTTGCGGCTTCAGCACCATTGAATAGGAGCGCAGTCCGCGCGTGATCGGCGGTCCCTCCTGAAGAGCCGTCACCAGACCGTTGAAGGGACGGCGAACGCCGTCTCCGCCATCTTCGGACTGCTGGACCTCGATGGAAATGTCGACCAGGCGGCCGATCAAGTCCTCCGGCTGGATGACTTCCCGCTTGGCGCGCACGGAAAGCCGGATATCGAAAAGCGAGGATACGCCTTCCGTTATCGTCACCCGCTCCGGCAGGAGCTGGTCGGTACCTAGCGGCGAGACGACCCTGAGATTTCGGGTCGCCTGGATGAAATCATTGGCCGAAGGCTGGTCGTTCATCTGTGCGTCATCCTACCCGTGAGCTCGCTGCACCCGCCTTGCCGGCGCTACCGAGCACCTGCTTGCGGCCGCCGACGAGATAGGCCATCTGAAACAACGTGCCGTTCGGTAAGGTCTCGTGCATGCCGGGGCCGTAAAGCACTTCCGGCGTCAGGATCTTGCCGATTTCGGCGCGTGAAGCGACCGTGCCGAGCAGATAGGCGCCTCGTGCCATATACGCCCGGGTCTCACCGTCGGTGACGGAATAGTTGAACTGGGCAACGAACACGGAATGATGGTTGGTATCCATCTCCCGGATGATGTTGGCTTCGTTGTTGCGCAGCCATCGCTGCAGCCAATGCGTCAACGACATCTCATTGGCTTTTTCGGAAAACATCCGAAAGAGAGATGCTGCAGCACCCATGGCCTGGTTCCGGGCGGCGAATTCGCGCGGACCACTGGGATAGGAGAAGTAATCATAGGAAGGACCGCGGCCTGCGCGCCTCATTGGCGGAAGGTCGGTCTGCCTCACCGGCTCCATTTGCAGCGCCGGCGACGAAACGGAAAAATCTACCATGGCGACCTCGATGAAAAACGTTGTCAAAAACGTGCAAATCGCAGCCACGGCGGCGATTTAGCGTCGAACACTGCTCCGGCGCGTTTAATCGCAACGCGCCGGAAAACGGTGCTATCGTTAGGCGGCCTTGGTCGTTGCCAGGTCGTAGGAAGCGATCATCGGCGACTGCGGCGACTGCGAGTCGTCGTAAGGCGTGTACTTCACTTCCATCTTGGTGAAGTTGAGCTTGATCGTTTCGACCGGACGATCGCCATTGGAATCGACCGAATAGCTGGCGATCAGCGTGTTTGTGAGCGTGTATTCGATATAGGTATCACCCGGATTGCCTGTGGTTACCAGATGGATCACGGCTTGCTTGCCGGTGCGGCCCGAGCATGCTTCCTGGAACAGCTTGGTCGACGAGGAATCGCTGACCTTGGTCAGGATCACTTCCGAAACGGTGGGCTCGGAAGCTTCACGGTTCGCTGCCGAACCGGCCGACGTCTTCATGTTGCGCGAAACGTTCCAGTGGATGACTTCGATATCCATCCACTTCTTGTGCTGCTCGTGGGTGGCATCACCCTGAATTCCGTCGATTTGCAGATAAATCGGCATGCTCTCAGCTCTCCTGTTGGGATTGAATTCGCCTTGTCGCTGCAAGGCGGGTTACCTTTCCGTCTAATGCCGCATCCGGACATGATGCTCGTCCGGGGCTGCCTCATTCGCCGTGCCGCCTGTTTCACGGCCAGCGAATTCACTGTCGTCCACCGGATGTTCCTCGATGAGGAACCGGTGATCGCCAAAACTGATGGTTATGCCGGCGACCTTGCGTCCCGCCGCAACGGCGTCGAGGAAGAAGGTCGACAGTTCGGGCAAAAGATCGCGTCCGATCATGGTCTCGATGGCACGGGCGCCCATTTCGCTCGCCTTGGCGCGGGCGACCAGCGCCTCTCGGGCCTCTGCCGACAGCGAAACGGTCGTGCCGTATGAGGCAGCCACGCGGTCTTGGATCCGGCCGATCTGGATGTCGACGATGCCGCTCAGCGTCGCGCCATTCAGCGGCAGGAAAGGCAGAACCGTGGTGCGGCCGACGAAAGCGGGCTTGAAATGTTTCTGCAATTCGGGAAGCAGCAGGGCTTCCAGCGCTTCGCCCTCGGGCATCGTTTCCGGGTCAGCGGCAAACGCCGCCAGCAATTCCGAGCCGGTATTGGCCGTCATGACGATGGTGGTGTTCTTGAAATCGATATCGCGGCCTTCGCCGTCGCGGAGCGTTCCCTTGTCGAACACCTGGTAGAACACTTCCTGGACGCCGGGATGGGCCTTGTCGATCTCGTCCAGCAGCAAGACGCCATAGGGGCGGCGGCGCACGGCTTCGGTCAGCACCCCGCCCTCGCCATAGCCGACATAGCCGGGCGGCGATCCGAGCAGCAGCGAAACCTTATGCTCCTCCTTGAACTCGGACATGTTGATGGTCGTCAGATACTGGCTGCCGCCATACAGAAGATCGGCCAAAGAAAGCGCCGTTTCGGTCTTGCCGGTTCCCGACATGCCGACGAGCAGGAAGACGGCCGGCGGGCGGCGCGGATCGGAAAGTCCGGCGCGGGCGGACCGCATGGCAGCCGAAATCCGTTCAATTGCGGCATCCTGGCCGAGGACGCGCTCCTTGAGCCTGGCATCCAGCGTCTTGACCGTCTCGACCTGATCCGACAGCAGTTTGCCGACCGGAATACCGGTCCAACGCGCCACGATGCCGGCAATGACTTCCTTGTCGACGACACGGGGAACCAAAGGCATCTCTCCGGCAAAATCGGCAAGATTGCGTTCCGCCTGCGCCAGCGCCGCGCGAATGGTTTCCGGGGACGAGCCATGGGGCGGGAAAAGCGCGACGTTGTCGCCGCGCATGGGTGTTCCGTCTTCGGTCGGCTGCGCGCCGGCATCTTTCAGCAAGGCTTCAATTCGATCGGCTTCCTTCGATAGCCGGATCTCCTCGTCAAGCTTGGCCTGCAGCCGCTCGATCTCGGCGATCACTTCACGCTTCTCGGTCTCGATGATGACCAGGCGGGCAGTAAGCTCAGGCGCGGGGGGCTCGGCTGTGAGCGCCGCGGCCTCGGCTTCCAGCATCTCTTGCTCGTAGCGCAGACCCTTCAATGCTTCAGGAATGGTTTGTCGGGCCAGGGATACGGCGGCAGCGGCCGTATCGATGAGGCTGATCGCCTTATCCGGCAATTGTCTCGCAGGGATGTAGCGCGCCGAAAGGCGAACGGCGGCGGCCAGGGCCTCATCGCGAATGCGAACCTTGTGATGGGCTTTGAAGCTGTCGACGATGCCGCGCAGCATGCGGATAGCCGTCTCTTCGTCGGGTTCCAGAACTTGAACGACCTGGAAACGCCGGGTCAGCGCCGCATCCTTCTCGATGTGGCGCTTGTATTCACTCCAGGTCGTCGCCGCGATCGTCCTCAGCTCGCCGCGCGCCAGTGCCGGCTTCAGGATGTTGGCTGCGTCGCCCTGTCCGGCCTGGCCACCGGCGCCGATCAGGCCATGGGCCTCGTCGATGAACAGGATGATCGGCTCCACTGAAGCCCGCACCGCGGCAACGACGCCGTGCAGGCGACGCTCGAACTCCCCCTTTACGCCCGCTCCAGCCTGCAGCAGGCTGAGATCCAGCAGCAGAATTCGGACCGGCTTCAGCATATCCGGCACGCTTCCGGCGGCAATCTCAAGCGCCAGCGCCTCGGCAACCGCCGTCTTGCCGACGCCGGCCTCGCCGACCAGGATCGGATTGTTCTGTCTGCGTCGCATCAGGATGTCGATGACCTGACGGAGCTCGCGGTCGCGTCCGATGACGGGATCTATGCGGCCAAGCCTGGCATCGGCGGTCATGTCCCGGGTGTAAAGACGCAGAAATTCGTTCTCACCAGTGGCCGGAACTTGCTCCGAATGTTGGGTCGGCGAAGCGGCGCCAGCCGTTGATGACACAACATTCAACCGTTTTTCGAGCGCGTTGCGGTCGAGATTTCGCAGCGAAGGCGCCATACCGCGGGCCATGATTCGCAGCGATTGATCATCGGTTAGCGCAGTGAGAAGGTCGGCCAGAGCGATGCTGTTCCGGCCACATTGAAGCGAGGCGACCAGCCAAGCTTCCCGCATCAACGCAAGCAGGCTCTGCGATAGCACCAGTGCCGTGCCGCCATCTCGCGGCAACTCCGCAATGGCGCTATCGAGCTCGGCTCGCAGAGCGTGTGAAGACACGTTAAGCCCTTCAAAAAACGAGCAAACTTCCGGTGCGTCGAGCAACGCACGTATCCAATGTGCGACATCCACGCCGGCATGCCGATCCCGTGCAGCAAGAGACGCTGCAGCCTCAAGACCCACACGCAATTCTGGCTCAAGCGTTCTGATCAGACGATTGAGATCGATATTGGACACGTAGAAATCTCCCCCTTAGGTTTCCAACAAGGTGCATCCTCCATGTCGCGAGAACAACTAGGGCGCTTATCCAAATGTGTCCAGCCCGCAAACATTAATTTTTGCCTGACTTCCAAATTTGGCATTGTCATAATTCTGTTGCAGAATATACACGGTTGACAATGAAATATATCGACATAACTATCTTGCGCTTAAGCGATGTAGTTGAAAATTCGGAGTTAAGCCCCTGCTCAATGTCCGCGACATAGAGACTCCATTTGAAGAAAATGCGCCATGTGGAGAAAACATGCGCAGTAATACTTCTATGCGCGAAATATACTATAGAATAAAGGACGCAAGAAACCAGGCTCGGGCTGCAGAACGAGGTATATCGCCTGGTGAGAATATTAGCGTTCCACCTGCTTGGTCAGATGTTAGCAATCTGGGATTGCAGATTGTTTCTTCAAAAAGTAAGGACCTCGAAGTATTAGCGTGGCTCGCGGAAGCAGAACTACGCATTCGTGGTTTCGAAGGATTGAAGGATGTCTACCAGGCGATAGCGTCGCTTTTAGACAAGCATTGGGAGAAATTTCATTCCGTCGGCGAGGACGACATAGAGGAGCGTCTTGCACCCTTGGCGGGGCTGAATGGGGTCGGCGGCGAAGGCACGATCATCCAGGCGATCCGGCTTACAGCGCTCGTGCCCGGCATGAAATTCGGCCAGTTTTCGCTCTGGGATTTCCAGCTTTCGCAACGACCCAACGAGACCAGGCGACGCGAGGAACTGAACCAGGCCGTGATCGAAGCCGGCACTTCGGCGATGAGCACCCATCTCGAACATGTCAACGGCTGCATCGCCGCCTTTGACCGACTCGTTTCCATCCTGAATGAGCGCTGCGGAGCGAAGGCGCCACCAAGCTCCAACACGCACAATGTCCTGCTTGAGGCCGCATCAGCACTTCGCACGCTTGCCGGCATCGAAGCCCAGACAGTCGAAGCCGAGGTCGTGCCGCAGCCGCCGGAAGGGACGAACGAGCCGGCTCAGCCGCGTGCCCGGCCCTTGAGCGCCGAATCGATAGGCTCGCGCGAAGAGGCATTCGAGCTGTTGCTCGCCGTTGCGCGCTACTTCCGTCGCACAGAGCCGCACTCTCCGATCTCGATGGCGATCGAGACGATGGTGCGGCGTGGACGCATGGATTTCTCAGAACTATTGGCCGAATTGCTGCCGGAACAGCAGGCTCGAAACGCCGTGCTGACGGCGGCAGGAATTCAGCCGAAATCCAACAAGAGCGGGTAGCCGATACAACCTACCGCTCAACTTTTTGCAACCCGCCCTTTCCAAAATCGAGTTGCGCCACATTTGAAAAGCAAGTTTTGCCGCCTGGGATTGAAGGAGAAGCTTATGGCAAGTGTTCATGAAAAACTGGAGCGAGTGCGCAAGCCGAGGGTCCACATCAAGTACGAGGTGGAGACCGAAGGCGCCATGGTCGTGAAGGAACTGCCCTTTGTCGTCGGCGTGCTCGGCGATTTCTCCGGCAATCCGACCCAACCGCTGAAACCGTTCGGCGAGCGCAAGTTCGTGCAGATCGATCGGGACAATTTCGACGACGTGATGCGCCGCATGACCCCCGGTCTGAACATCACGGTCGAAAACACGCTCGAAGGCAACGGCTCGGATATTGCCGTCTCGCTGAAGTTCGAGAGTATGACGGATTTCGAACCCGGCTCCGTCGTCAATCAGGTCCCCGCGCTGAAGGCCCTTCTCGATGCCCGTAACCAGCTTCGCGACCTGATGAGCAAGGCGGACCGTTCGGAAGAGCTGGAGCGGCTGCTCGAAGAGGTCCTGCAAAACAAGGCGGATCTTTCGAAGCTGATGTCCGAACTCGGCGCCCACGAAAAGCCGGCAGCAAGCTGATAGCAATCGGCGGTCCGCGGGGCGGATCGGCCAATCCTGTTTCAAGCAGCCGATAGCGGCAAGCGCGCAAGCTTCACCGATATCGCCGCATTTTCCGTAAGGATCGAAAAATGAGCGCTGAAAGCCAGTTGAAGACCAAAGAGGCCGAATTTGCGCCCGAGGAGGATCTGCTGACGCAGATCGTTTCAGCAACCCGGCAAACCGAACCCGATCGCGCCCAGGACCTCCTAAGGACACTGACCGACCAGGCCTTGAAGGGCACCGTCACCTACGACCGCAACCTGACGGTCACCCTCAACAACGCCATCGCCGAACTCGATCGGAAGATTTCCCGGCAGCTCGCCGCCATCATGCAATCGCCTGAGTTCGCCAAGCTGGAGGGCAGTTGGCGCGGATTGCACTACCTGGTCAAGAACAGCGAGACCAGCGTCAATCTGAAGATCCGCGTGCTCAACGCATCGAAACGCGATGTCTCGAAGGATCTGGCAAAGGCCGTGGAATTCGATCAGTCGCGGCTCTTCAAGTCGATCTACGAGGATGAATTCGGCACCCCGGGCGGCGAGCCCATGGGTGCGATTATCGGCGACTACGAATTCGACAATTCCTTCGATGACGTACAGACATTGCAGGCCATCTCGTCGATCGCCGCAGCCGCTTTTGCCCCTTTCATTTCAGCGGCAAGCCCCCGCATGTTCGGCTTCGACGACTATCGTGAGCTTGCCCGTCCGCGCGATCTCGAAAAGATCTTCGAGACGGTGGAATATGCGAAATGGCGCAGCCTCCGCGACAGCGAGGATTCGCGCTTCGTCACGCTTGCGCTTCCACGCGTCCTTGCCCGCATGCCCTACGGACCGAAGACCAACCCGATCGACGATTTCGGCTTCGACGAGACGGAGCATTCCAAGAGTGGCGAACTCGAGCACAATTCCTATTGCTGGATGAATGCATCCTACGTGATGGGAACGCGGCTGACGGACGCTTTTGCCCAGAGCGGCTGGTGCACGGCCATCCGCGGCGCCGAAAACGGCGGCAAGGTCGAGAACCTGCCCATGCATATCTTCTCGAGCGACGACGGCGACCTTGATCTCAAATGCCCGACCGAAGTCGGCATCACCGACCGTCGCGACGCAGAGCTCGGCAAGCTCGGCTTCCTGCCGCTCTGCCACTACAAGAACACCGACTATGCCGTGTTCTTCGGCGCGCAGACCACGCATAAGCCGAAACTCTACGACAAGCCGGAAGCGACAGCCAACGCGGCGGTTTCCGCTCGCCTGCCCTACATGATGGCGACATCGCGTTTCGCGCATTATCTCAAGGTGATGGGCCGCGACAAGATCGGTTCCTTCATGGAGGCCGAGGACTGCGAGAACTGGCTCAATCGCTGGATCTCCAATTATGTCAACGCCAACGATGACGCGGGCGAGGAATCGCGCGCCAAGTATCCGTTGCGCGATGCGAAGGTGACGGTCCAGGAGGTTCCGGGCAAGCCCGGCTCCTATAACGCCGTTGCCTGGATGCGACCCTGGCTTCAGATGGAGGAATTGACCACCTCGCTGCGAATGGTCGCCCGTATTCCGAGCAAGAACTAGGGGGAGACCGCGCGGCGGTCATCCCGCCGTGCGCCTTCAGTCAGCCAACATGATCGCGACGACGATGGAATCGAGAGCCGCCTGGCCCCGTCAGGTGCATCGCGTGATCGCCATGATCGACGATGCCCTTAACCGGCAGGTCAACGCCATCCTGCACCATCCCGAATTCCAGGCGATGGAAGCGCGGTGGCGCGGGCTTGCCATGCTGGTGCACCACACCGGGCAATCGGATGACGTGAAAATCAAGCTCCTGAGCGTCAGCTGGGCGCAGCTGTCGCGGCATCTCGAACGCACGACCGATTTCGACCAGAGCCATCTCTTCGAGCTGGTTTACAGTCGCGAATTCGGCATGCCCGGCGGCGAACCCTTCGGCCTGTTGATCGGCGACTATGAACTCTCGCCTCAGGATCCGAGCGGCGGCGATACGATCGGTGCTCTGACGCAGATCGGCATGGCCGCGGCCGCGGCCTTCTGCCCCTTCATCGCAGCCGCGTCGCCGCAGACAATCGGCCTGCAGCATTTCGACGAACTGAACCGGGTCCAGGACTTTTCCTGGCTTGCCTATGATCCCACCCGCATTCGCTGGAACGGGCTTCGTGCGCGTGAAGACTCGCGGTTTCTGGGACTTGTCGCGCCGCGGATCCTGATGCGCTCGCCCTATGAAGCATTCGCGCGTGAACGCGACGATCAATTTCCGTTTCGCGAAAGCATTGCCGCCGACGGCAGCACCTTGCTGTGGGGTAATGGCGCCTTTGCCTTTGCAATGATCGTCATTCGCAACTTCATCGAATCCGGATGGTTCGCCGATATCCGCGGGGTGACCCAGGACGCGGTCGATGGCGGCATGTTGAGTGCGCAGGAGTTGGCGCCCTACGATCTCGGGACCGAAAGCCATGGGCTTTCACAGCAGGCGCCGGTCGAAATACGGTTGACCAACACACAGGAGCAGCAACTCTGCGAACTCGGCATCGTGCCGGTCGCGACCACCTACCTCTCCTCCTCGGCGATCTTCAATTCCAACCAGTCGTTGCATGCGCCGCCGCATTATTCGAGCGAGCAGGCGAGGCAAAACGCGCGCATCGCCGCCATGCTGCAATACGTGCTCTGCGCCTCCCGCTTCTCGCACTACCTCAAGGTCATCATGCGCGACGAGATCGGCCGACTTGCCGACACAGTCTCGATCGAGCGCAAGCTCAACGACTGGCTCTCCAGCTACACTCTGGGCAACGACGATGCCGATGTGCCGTTGCGTATCCGCTTCCCGCTGCGCTCGGCCGGTATCACGGTCGATGAAATTCCCGGCAAGCCGGGCATGTTTGCCTGCACTGTGCGGCTGCAGCCGCATTTCCAGCTCGACGACGTGTCGACAAGTTTCCATCTCATCGCGGAAGCAGCGAACTCGACGCAGACGCTCTCCCGTCCCGCAAACGCGCCGCAAAGGATGTCTGCATGACTCTCTCCGCCAAGATCGCCGAAGCCCTCCGCGAAAATGCACTCGATGATGCGATCGAGCAGGCAAAGGCGCATTTGAAGGTGGCGCCGGGCGACAAGGACACCAGGCATCTCTTCATCGATCTCCTGATCCTTGCCGGCGACTATGCGCGCGCGGACGCCCAGTGCAATCTCGCTGCCACCTTCGCTCCGGAAGACACGATGGGCTTTGCCTTGCTGCGCAATCAGTTGCGGGCGATGGCAGCGCGGTCGGCCTGGTTCGATAAGGCAGCCACTCCGGATTTCCCGAATGGCCCGACCGCGCTCGACCAGGCGGCACTGAAGGTTGCGGTTGCACATCGCGACAGCTCTCCGGAAACGGCCGCAGCACTTCAATCCCTCGAAGAGCTCAGGGGCGAACGACCGATGAGCTGGAACGGCAAGCCGGTTTCGGATTTCCGCGATCTCGACGACCGAATTCCGCATGCGCTCGAAGCGATCATGACCGGCGGAGCCTATCTCTGGATCGATTTTTCCAGGATCGCCGCTGTTCGCCTCGAGCCCATATCGCGCCCGCGTGATCTCGCCTTCCGCACAGCCGAGCTGGAGCTCGCCGATGGCGCCAGCGCTCAGGTCCTCCTGCCCGCGATCTATCACGGAACGACAGGAGCAAAGCTGCTGCTGGGCCGCGAGACCGAATGGATCGACGAGCCGACGGGCATCACCACCGGCCGCGGCCAGAAGTGTTTCCTGGCCGGCGATGACCTCGTCTCCTTCCATGACCTGGAGACGCTGGAAGCCGTGTCCCGCAACGCCGAAGAGACGAGGCGCACCGCCCATGGTTGACCCGCTCGAACGCTACAGGCCCCGGGAAAGGATCGTCGCCAGATCGATCATCGATCGGCTGATCGACGAGAACCCGGATCGATTGCAGGACCCGCCGCTGACGGCGGCCGAGCAATTGCGCGAGCTGCGCGAATGCATCCGCCGCGATCTGGAAGCCCTGCTCAATACCCGACGCCGCCCGACCGCACCACCTTCGATCCACGAGGAACTCGGCGATGCGCTGGTATCCTTCGGTGTCGACGGCATGGTATCGGCCAACCTCGTCACGGATGAAGCCAAAAGCCGCCTCGCGCGCCTGATCGAGAGACGGATCGCCCTTTTCGAGACGCGCCTTTCCGACGTGCGCGTCAGCATCCTGAAGAGCCGTGGCAACGGCGAACGCGCCTTGCGTATGCGCATCCAGGCGACGTTCCGGGTGCATGAGGGCATGCCGCCGATCAGCTTTGAATCGACGATCGATCCGTCGACGCAGCGTTTCCTTGTGGAGGCCGGCAATGGCTGACGGCTTCCTGCAGCGATACAATGACGAACTCGTCGCCATCCGCCGCCGCGCGGCACGCTTCGCAGATGCCTTTCCGAAAATCGCCGGCCGTCTGCGCGTGACCGGCGAAGTTGCCGACGATCCCCATGTCGAGCGGCTGATCCAGAGTTTCGCCTATTCGGCTGCCCGCGTGCGCCAGAAGCTCGATGACGAGTTTCCGGAACTCACCGACGGCCTGCTCGAAACGCTTTACCCGCATTATCTCGCCCCGCTGCCCTCGATGAGCATCGTGCGCTTTGCGCCAAGCAACACGCTTGCCTCAGTTCAGACCGTTCCGCGTCATACGGAAATCTTCGCTGAGCCGATCGGCGGCGAGAGCTGCCGCTTTCGCACGACCCAGGATACCGATGTCGCGCCGATCGAGATCGTCTCGGCTTCGCTGGCAGGCCATCCGATCAGCGCGCCGCCCTCGCCGCACGCCGGTGCTGCCGGTTGCCTGCGTCTGTCGATCCGCGCGCGCGACACCAACAAGCCGCTCAACGAAATCGGCCTTGATCGGCTCCGGCTGCATATTGGCTCGTCCTGGCAGCAGGCGGTTGCCATCCACGAGCTTCTCGTCAACCACACGCTCGGCATCGCGCTTGCCCATCACGCGGATGATCGCGCCCCCGTGATGTTGCCGGCGAAGGCGCTGCGGCCGGTCGGATTCGAGCCGGACGAAGCCATACTGCCCTATCCCGCCTCAAGCTTTGCCGGCTACCGATTGCTGACCGAATTTTTCGCGCTACCGCAGAAATTCCTCTTCATCGACATTGTTGGCCTGAAAGCCTGGTGTGGAGAGACGCTGGAGATCTTCATCTATCTCGATGAAACCAACGCAAAGCTGGAGCGGACGATTTCGGCGCGCGATTTCGTGCTCAACGCGACGCCGGTGGTCAATCTGTTCCGCCAGACCTGCGAGCCGATCGCGCTTGACGGCACGCGCACCGAATATCGCGTCCTGCCGGATGCCAGACGGCAGAAGACGCGCGAGATCTATGCGATCGACAGAGTGCTCGTGTCCGGACGCGCCGGCGAGGAGGAGCAGTGCCAGCCTTTCTTCGGTCGCGGCCTGAAGGGTGGAGCCTCGTCGCTGTTCTGGCAATGCGCTCGCCGTTTCGATGCCGATGACGGCACCTCGGACATGGAGATTGCCTTCGTGGATCGCGCGCGCCGCCCCAGCGGACCGATCGACAAGATCGCCAGCATCGACGCCCTTTGCCTCAATCGCGAACTGCCCGAACAACTGCCCTTCGGCGGCGGCCACCCCTATCTGCAGCTTGCCTCCGGTAGCGAAGCAGTCGGTACCGTCGAGGCGCTGATGGCTCCAACCCCTTCCGTGCGGATGAACGAGCAGCAGGGCCGCAACTGGCGACTCATGTCGCATCTGCAGCTCAACCATCTCTCCATTTTCGACAATGACGGGGCCGCGCTGAAGGACATCCTTTCGCTCTACGCCTTCCGCGACAGCCGCGAGACCAGACAGCTTGCCGATGCATTGGTGCGGATCGAGGCGAAGAGCTCGATGACCCGTCTTGGCAGCGGCGGCATGGTTCCTGGCACCGATATCCGGTTGGAATTCGACCCCGCGGCGATCGACAGGCCGTCGGCCTATCTCTTTGGCAGCGTTCTCGACCGGTTTTTCGGTCTTTACACCTCGATCAATAGTTTCACCCGTCTCTCTATCTCAATGAAGGGACAATCAAAACCGATCGCCGTCTGGCCGGCCCGCGCCGCCGAACGGCCGCTGCTCTGACGAAAGGATGGTTTGAAGCCGATGGATCAATTCCGGCCGAGTGACAGCGACATGCTCGCATCGCTGCTCGAACGCGACCCCGGTCGCTTCGAGCCGACGACGGCATTCCGCGTCGCCCAACATTCGGCTGGCGATCATCTGTCGGTGTCCTCGCCGCTCGGCGTTTCGCCGGCCCCGCTCGCCGTCAACGACTTCAAACGGAAAAGCAATGGTGCGTCGCTGAGTGCCAGCATGGGCGGTCTGCTCGGGCCGCTCGGGGCGATGCCGCCGAGCTACAATGAACTTGTGATGCGCGAGGAGCGCAATCGCGCCCGCGGACTTGCAAGCTTCTTCGATCTTTTCACCAGCCGTCTGACCGAGCTTTTCGTCGATGCCAGCGAAAAGTATCGCCTTGCCCGCCGGCTACGATGGAATCCGGACAGAAACGGAAACTCCTTCGTCACGACGCTTTTTTCGCTTGCGGGCTTCGGCACGGCTCGGCTGAAGGAGCAGGTTCGACCCGACGATGAGCTCATCCTCAGATTTTCAGGTTTCTTTGCGGCCCGGACCCGCAATACGGTCAATCTGCAGGCCATACTGCATGAGTTCAGTGGGCTGCCCGTGGCAATCGAGCTGTTCAAAGGGCGTTGGCTTTCCATCCCCATCGAGGAGCGCAGCCGCATGGGCCAGGCCCACGGCGTGCAGCTGGGGGTAAACGCGACGGCGGGAGCGGCGATCCATGATTTCGGCGGTAGTTTTCGCGTCGTCATCGGACCCGTCGACTACGAGGACTACTGCTCCCTTTCACCTGATAGCAGTAACATCGACGCGCTCTTTGCATTGACACGCCTTTATGTCGGCCCGGCACTTGATTTCGATATTCAGGTCGTCCTGAAGAAGGAGCACATCCCCTTCTGCCGGCTGAGCGAAGACGGTGATCCGCCCAGGCTCGGCTGGAACAGCTGGGCACGCGTCGGCAATGCGGATCGCGACAGCGGGGACGCCATCATCGCCGAGCCACGCTCGAAGCGCGGGCCACCCACCGAAGGAGGTGCCCATGCGGCTTGAGTTGCGTCAGATCGCTGGTGAGGGTGCGAGCAAAGGCTGGTTCTTCGAGCGCGGCAAGCGCACGCTCGGTCGGTCACCGGACTGCGACTGGCAAGTATCGGACCCGCGGCGTCTGGTTTCGAAGATCCATTGCGTGATCGAGCGGGATCGTGGCGGCTTCCTGTTGCGCGACCAGAGCGCCAATGGCACCGAGGTCGATGGCGTCACGATCCTTGAAGGCGAAACCGCAAGGCTGGCGGACAAATCGAAGATCGCTTTTGGCGACATCGCCTTCACTGTCGTCATCACCGGCGAAGCCGATCGCGATATTGACGATCCGGCCGCCGATCTACGCCTCAGCGACGAGACCATGACGATCTCCTCGATCCTCGCCGATATTGCGCCCGGCGGCGGCACAGCGAACGGCATACTCGGCCAGCGCGGCGGAGAAGACTGGATCGCGGCCATTCCGCAGTCGACGCGAAAGGATAAGCAGTCGAGCCGCAATGTCGATGTCGGCTGGAGCGGCCCGCCCGATATCGATGGTATCAAGCCGATCTTGCCTGACGATTGGAACGCGGACTTCAATCTAGGCAGCCAGCTCGAGCATGGCGCAGCAACACATGTCTCCGTTGCCGTCGCCCGCAACGCCAGCAGGGATGCGACCGATACTGCGAGAACGATCGTTCCAGCCAATGACGCGCAATCCGCCGATGAACCGGAGCATGGGGCACGCAGCGAGCCGATCGTGCCGGAAGACGACCCGCTTTTGAAGCTGGAATCTCTTGTCGACGCAATGGAGCAGGCGCTTGGCGATGAATGCTCGATCTTCGGCATCGAGGATCAGGACACCCATTCTCTCGCTACGCCTTACGGCCGGAGCCGTGCCGAGCGGCTTGCCGACCGCCTTCGTTCTCTCGTGTCACGACAATCCACCCTCAACGCGGGTCTTGAAAACCTTATTCGCGAGGCGAGCCGCATGTTCGAGCCCCGCATGATCGAAGCCCACGTCGATGCCACCCCGCGCAAGGTGCTGTGGCATGGCAGCCGGGACTACTGGAAGACCTATCGCGCCCAGTTCGAAAGGGACGGCCGGAGCATTTCCGTCCGCGATTTGCTGGCAGAGGCCGTGTGCGCCGCCGCGGATAGCCGCGACGAACAGGATATCAGCACCATTGCAGAGAGGACGGGCAACACCCGATGAAGAACGAAAATCGAGTGGCGTGGAGCGAGGGCATGTTCCTTCGCGTACAGCATTTCCAGCAGGCCGATCGCTGGACGGAGCGACTGGTGCGCACGACCGCGCGGGGCTTGGCGCCCTATCCCTGGGGCGTTGCGGAAATCGGCGTCGACCGCAGCGCGCTCGCCATCGGCCAGTTCGCGCTATCGAACCTGCGCGGTATCCTGCCCGATGGAACGCCGTTCGAAGCGCCCATCGACGCGGACTTGCCGCCTCCGCTCGATCTGGACGATTCCACGAAGAATGCCATCGTTTATCTCGCCCTGCCGGCGCGCCAGCCCGGCAAGGCGGACGTGGCATTGAACGGCAGCGCGATGCGCAACAGCGTGCGCGTCACCGCCTCGCTATACGAGGCGCCGGATTCCAATATCGAAACCGACTTCATGGCGCCGATCGATGTCGGCCGCCTCAGCTTGCGCTACCTGAAGACCGGTGACGAGCTCGCCGGTTACGAACTGATCGGCCTTGCCCGCATCATCGAGGTGCGCTCGGACAGGGCGGTCATCCTTGATCCCGATTATATCGCTCCCTGCCTCAACTGCGCCGCCGAAGCGCGGCTGAACGAGCTGATCACCGAATTGCTTGGCATCGTGCGTCACCGCGCCGAGGCAATTGCGGAACGCATCGGCGACCCGACGGTGCGCGGCACCGCCGAGGTGGGCGATTATTTCCTGCTGCACATCCTCAATCGAGCCGATCCGATGTTGCGCCACATTGCGGCGAATGCATCGAGGATGCATCCGATGGCCTTCTACGAACAATGCATCGAGCTTGCCGGCGAGCTCGCCACATTCACGACCGACAGCAAACGGGCGAGCGATTTCCCACCTTACCGCCACGATGATCTGAAGGCGACATTTGCAGCTGTTTTCAATGATCTGCGCGCTTCTCTTTCCTCAGTGCTGGAACAGGCTGCGGTCGCAATCGAGCTCATCGAGCGGCGGCACGATGTGCGTGTCGGCACCATCAACGACCGCTCGCTGCTCAAGGATGCGGGCTTCGTGCTTGCCGTGCGCGCCGAGATGTCGGCCGAGGACGTGCGGCGCAAGCTGCCGGCGCAGATCAAGATCGGACCGGTCGAGCGGATCGCCGAGCTCGTCAATGTCGCGTTGCCCGGCATCCCCGCCCGCCCGCTGCCTGTTCTGCCGCGGCAGCTGCCCTACCGATCCGGGACGATCTATTTCGAACTCGATACGAAGAATCCGCTTTGGAAACAGCTTGATACCTCCGGCGCGATCGCCCTGCATCTTGCCGGCGACTTCCCTGGCCTGGAGATGGAACTGTGGGCTCTCAGAGAATGAACACACCACGATCGACACCATGGCACGAGTTGCCGACCATCATCGAGCTGACCGAGAGCGGCGCCAAGAAGAACGACGCTGCCCGCAAGATGGCCGACATCCTGGATGACGAACTCGATCAGCAGGCGGCAGTGGCGCCCGGCGGCTGGTCCGTCGATACCTTGATCCGCAACTTCCGTTTTGGCGGCGAGGACGTTCCGACCATCGTGCGCTCGGCCGCTCCCCTGCTCAACCTTGCCCATAATCTCCGCAACACCGATGAGCAGCCTGATATCGCCGAGCTGCGGCGCGTAACGATCGAGGCCGTCGGGCGCTATGAACGCGATCTCGCCAGCGCCCGTATCAGTCCGGAGCGGGCGCGGGCAGCGCATTATGTGGTCTGCGCAACCATCGACGACGTGGTGCTGAGCAAGCGCTGGGGCGTGCGCGCCGGCTGGGCGCGCTCCGGCCTCGTCTCCACCTTCCACATGGATGTCACCGGCGGCGACCGGGTGTTCGATCTCCTCGACCATTTCCAGCAGAGCCCGGGCACCAACAAGGATCTGTTGCTCCTTATATATCTCTGCCTGTCATTGGCCTTCGAAGGCCGCACGCGCGTTTCGCCGCGAGGTTCGCTGGAACTCGGCCGCATCCGCGATAGCCTCTACAAGACGCTGCTCGGGCAATATGGCGTCTTCGAGCGCGAGTTGTCGCCGCATTGGCGTGGCGTTTCCGCCCGGCACAAGCCGCTGCGCACCGCTGTCGCGCTTTGGACTGTCCTTTCCGTGCTCGCGCTGCTGTTTGCACTCGGCTACATGTTCTTCACGCTCTCGCTCAATCAGGCTTCGGATGCGACCTTCGAGCGCCTGGCAAACCTGCCGCCGCGCGACACACCGAGCGTTCTGATCGACACGCCGAAACCCAAGGAGACGGTCGCCGAGGTTCCACCGCCGCCAAAGAAGCTGCCTGAAATGCCCCCGCCGGTGGTCAAGCCGGCCCCGAGCCCGCTCGACAATCTGCTGGCTTTCCTTCAGCCGGAAGTCGACCGCAAGCTCGTCACACTTTCCAATTCCAACGGGCGACTGCTGGTCCGCATCAACAATTCCGGTCTGTTCGACACCGGCAGCGCCGAAGTTAGTGACCGGTTCCGCGACCTTCTCCAGCGCATCGGCGGCGCCCTCGCCTCGGAGAGATTCCGCGCCGTGGTCGTCGGCTACACAGACAATGTGCCGATCCGAACGACCCAATTTCCGTCGAACTGGCACCTATCCGAAGCCCGTGCCCGCGCCGTCGGCGATATCCTGGCTGCTTATACCGGCAAGGATGCGATCCTGACGGAAGGACGGGCCGACAGCGATCCGCTGGCAGGCAACGACACGCCGGAGGGCCGCGAAACAAATCGGCGCACGGAAATCCTGGTGCTGACCGATCCGACGCAACGGCTTGGTGACGCCGCCCTCGATCCGCAGCCGACGGCTGGCCCGCTGAGCGGCAACGCGACTCCCGCGCCGTCAGCAACGACGGGGGCTGCCCGATGAACCCGCTCGGTATATTTTATACGCTTCGCTCCTATGTTTCGGTCTATGCCGGGCTTCTCGGCCAGCGTTTCATATCGCTTATCTGGGTCGCGGCCATCTGCGTCCTCATCTGGTTCTACGGCTATACGATCGGCTACGGCACCTTCAAACCGCTGGCCACCGTCAGTGCCCGCCTGATCGCAATCGGCGTGGTCATTGCGGTTTGGCTCGCCTATCTGCTGATCTCGAGGCTGCGCGCCCGTAAGCGGGACAAGGCACTTGTGGACGGCATCAGCGACGATGCAGCAAGCCAGCAGGCCGAAGTCGGAGAGATCCATAGCCGCCTCAAGGAAGCTTTGCTGCTGCTGCGTCGCATCAGCAAGAAGCGCTTCGGCTATATCTATGAGCTGCCCTGGTACGTCATATTCGGCGCTCCCGGCTCCGGAAAGACCACTGCGCTCAGCAATTCGGGATTGAAGTTTCCGCTTGGCGACGCGCTTGGAAGCAATTCGGTGCAGGGTGTGGGCGGCACCCGCAACTGCAATTGGTGGTTCGCCGACGAGGCGATCCTCATCGATACGGCAGGCCGATATACGACCCAGGATGATCTGAACGGCGCATCGAAGGCAGGATGGGAGGGCTTCCTCGGTCTCTTGAGAAAATACCGCCGGTCGCAGCCGATCAACGGCGCCCTCGTCACGCTCTCGATCGGCGACCTGCTCGGCCGCGATCATGAGGCGCAGCTCGACGAAGTGCGTTCCATTCGCAAGCGGCTATCGGAGCTTGACGAATATCTGCAGGCGCGCGTGCCGGTCTATGTCATTCTGACCAAGGCCGATCTGTTGACCGGCTTCGTCGAATTTTTCGACGGACTTGCGAAGACCGATCGCGAACAGGTCTGGGGCACGACCTTCAATCTCGACGAAAGCTACAAGGGCGAAAAGCTGCCCGAACGCTTCATGGAAGAATTCGCGCTGCTGCAGCAGCGGGTCGATGCGATGCTGATCGAAAGACTGCAGCAGGAGCCGAATATCGAGGTTCGCGGCCGGATATTCCGCTTCCCCGCGGAGCTTGCCTCGCTGGGCGAACGGTTGCAGGAAGTGCTGAGCGAGCTTTGCTCGTCCTCGAGCCTCGTCGAAGCGCCGCTGATGCGCGGCGTCTATTTCGCATCCGGGACGCAAGGCCGGGAGACAGCGCTTGCGGAAACGCCCCGCATGCGCCGCAGCTATTTCCTGTCGCGCCTCTTCAAGGAAGTCATCTTCGGCGAGGCGTCGTTGGTCGCGCGCGACAGGCGCTTGTCCGGCCGCCAAACGATGATCCGGCGCATCGCCTATGGCGCGGCAGCGCTCGCGCTCGCTATCGTCTTCACCGGCTGGACGGCAACCTATTTTCAGAACTCGCGCGCCATTGCCGCCGCCGAGCGGCGCATCGACAATTACGAGAAGCTGGCGAACGGTATTCCGGTGCGCGATGTCAACGACGCGGATTTCCTGCGGGTCCTGCCGGCTCTGGACAATCTGCGCGCCGTGACCGGCGGCTTTGACGAGGCAAGGGTCTGGCCGACGAGTTTCGGCCTCGACCAGGAGGACAAGATCGCCAGCCGCCAGCGTGGCGCCTATCAGCGTGCGTTGAATTCCCTCTTGCTGCCGCGCATGCTGGTGGAGCTTCAAAGGGAGCTCAAGCAGTCTCCTGATGTCCAGAAGACCTTCGACAGCTTGAAGCTCTACGGGATGCTCGGCGGACTGGGACCTGTCGATAAGGATTTCGTCTCGCAACAGGCGGAAGACATGTTTGCCGCGCTCTATCCAGGCGAAGGACGCGTCGCCACCCGGAAGGCTCTGGTCACGCATGTCGAGGCCTTGGCGGCCGGCAGCCTGCCGGCGATCGAACTCGACAATACGCTGATCGCCAAGGCACGCGACACCATCCGCCCACAGGGTCTCGCCGCGCGCACCTATGACATTCTCGCCCACTCCCGTCAGGCACGCCAACTCGATCCATGGATTCCTGGGGACGCTTTGGGGCCGCTCGGCGCACAAGTCTTCCAGCGAAAGTCAAAAGCAGCGCTGCACGATGGCATGCCGGGAATTTTCACCGGCAAGGGCTATCGCACCGTCGTGCTGCCGAGTGTCGAAACAGCGGCGTCAGAAGCGCTTAGGGAACAATGGGTGCGCGGCGACAACAGCAACCCGACCGGAATGACCGCGGATGCCATCGCGCAGGCGGCATTGCAGCTTTATTTCGATACGTTCCAGCAGCGATGGTCGACGCTTCTTGCCGATCTGCAGGTGCGGCCGGCAAACAGTCTCGCCGATGCGACCGAGACGGCGAGGATACTGGCGGCCAATCCCAGCCCAGTCGAGATGGTGCTGAAATCCATCGCGACTGCAACGGATCTACGCCCAACGGCAGGAACGGAGGTCGCGTCGCTTGATGATGTTCCGGACGCCGCCCTCGCCTCGGTCGCAACCAGCGTCGCCAATACGCCCGATCCCTATGGACCATTGCGTGCGGCCCTCGAAGTGAACAGCAACAATACGCAGGCCGCCTCGCAGAACGAAAAGACGGATGGGAGTAGCGATAAGCCTCACTCCCAGATCCAGAACCTTCAACCCATTTTGCAGAATATCTATAGCCAGCTGTCGCGTGCCGCCACATCGACGGCGGAGGTCGCGCGTGTCTTCGACGCCGGTGGCCAGCTTGCCAACGCCAATCAGGACCTGCTGCAGCAGGCACGCGGCTTGCCGGCGCCGGCGGACGCATGGATGGTCGCGGTTGCCGCCGATATCGGATCGCTGGCGGTCAAGACGGCTCGCGCGCGCATCAACGATCTTTGGGCCACCGAAGGTGCGGATCTTTGCGCCCGCATCGTCACCGGTCGCTACCCTTTCGACCGAACATCCGGCCAGGATATCGCCATGGCGGATTTCGTTCGCCTCTTCGGCCCTCAAGGCCTCTTCCAAACCTTCTTCAAGAACCGGCTGGACGTCTTCATCGATACCAGCGCGCAGCCATGGGGTTGGCGAGGCACCTTCGGCGGCGACAGCATTCCGAGCCAGGCGATCGCGCAATTCGAAAATGCCAACAAGATCGAACGCGCCTTTTTCCCCGCCGGCAGTGAGAAGCCCGCGATTTCCATCAACGTGAAGCCGGTATCGCTGTCGGATTCGGCCAATGCTGTCATGATGGAGATCGAGGGCGAGCGCGTCGTCTATTTCCATGGGCCGATACAATCGAAATCAATCGGCTGGCCGGCTGCGGGCGCCGACAATCAATCCCGGATCGCATTTCTGCCCGGCGGCTGGCAGGAGGCCATGACGCAAGGCGGCGATTGGTCTCCTTTCCGCCTCTTCGACGCCGCGAAAGTCACGGTCGAAGGGCCGGATCTTTTCCGGGCCCGCTTCGAAGACAGCGGCCGAACAGCTGAATTCGATGTGCAGTTCGGTTCGGTGCTCAACCCGTTCCGGCTGCAGGCATTGTCCGATTTCAGCTGCCCGGCGCAATTTTGACGGTCCGGTCGATGAACGAGCATCTCGCCCGCACCCAATCGCCGACCCAAGCCGACGCGATCGGCTTCTTCGGCAAATTGCCGACGCATGGCGATTTCGTTTCTTCCGCGCTTGGCTTGCGCTTGCAAGGCGAGCTCGACCAATGGATCCGAGGTGGCCTGATCGCGCTCGAGGCTGCGTTGGCAACAGAATGGCGACGGCTGTTTCATGCCACAGCAGCCTGGCGCTTCGTCGTCGGTAGCGGCATTTGGGCACCCGGGGTTGTTGCCGGCGTGCTCCTGCCGAGCCGCGACCGTGTCGGGCGGAGTTTTCCGCTTGTTATCGCAGCGCAATTGCAGAGATTTTCCGGACAGCTTCGCGATCTCTGCGAAGACGACAGCTGGTTTACCGCCGCCGAAGCGCTGGCCGAAACCTCCGAAAAATCGGACTTCGAGATGCAGCGCTTTATCGAAGGGATAAAGCGACTGCGACTGCCGCTTGCCGATAGCCGCTCAAACACGCAACAATCCGCCACAGCGAGCGATGCGCCCCTGCCCGCTTCGCTCTGGTGGCGCATCAATCCCGGCACGCGTCACGGCAAGGGATTTCGCACCATGGCGGCGCCGACGGTTGAGGATTTTGTCAAACTCGTCACCACGGAAAATATCAAGACGCCACGGCCTTCGGAACCGCCGGCACGGCCCGTCGTGGCTGTTGCGATCGAGGCGGTAGACTCCGTGGCGACACCCCAATCCGAGTTGACGATGGAACGCAGCCATGCCAGCCATCCGGGAACGCGGTTGTCGCTCAATGCCGACGCCCTCCTCGTCTGCGACAGGCCGCGCATCTTCGCGATTGCCGACGGAATGGGCGACGGCATCGGCGCCATCGAGGCGGCACGCATCGCGACCCAGATACTCGCCGGCATTCCCGAGCGCGAGGCGTTACAGACATTGGTCCAGGATGTGAGAAGCAAGCTCAGCCACGCGCACGCCATCCTGCGCGCGAAAGGGACGAACGGAGAGCGAGAGCCACCCGTTGCCAGCATTGTCGTCGCGGCATTGTTCGACGGCAGATTTGCAGCCATATGGGCAGGAGACACGCGCTGCTATCTGCTGCGTGACGGCATGATGCGGCTCCTCACCCGCGATCACCTCGACATCGGGATGCGACGCATGCTCGGTCGCGGTTTAGGCTTGAGGGAACAGTTCGCCTCGGACATCGTCATCGACGACCTTCAACGCGGTGATCGGCTGCTGCTTGCCAGCGGCCCGCTTTCACGCACGCTCACGGATCGGGTGATCGCCGAGATATTGATCGATACTCCGATAGATCAGGCTGCCGATGCCCTGGTTCAGGAGGCGCTCATCGCCAACTGCCGCGAGAATGTCAGCGCCATCGTCATCGGCGCGACATGACACGGGAACCAGATTCTAAGGATATGAGAGAGATCGCGGCGAGCTTTGCCGGGCTGCTGCGTCTCCTGACACATGACGGCGAGGTCGAGCGACCGGCAGACATTCGCGATCTTCTGGTCGACCGCCTGCGCGATGCGCTCGACCGGCGTGTGCCATCCATACCCGACGGAGAGCCGACTTTCGTCGCAGGCACCTTTCTCGTCGAAGCGGTCATCCATTCTCATGAGCTCACGGAGATCACTCGTCTGCGCCACCGTGATCTCGGTACATCGCACGCGCTGAAGACCATCAGCGCCGATCGAGCCAATGAGGCGGTAACCAAAGCCATGTTGCTGCGGGAAGCGCGCATCGGCATGACGCTGCGTCATCCCAATCTCGTTGCGTTTCAACTCGCCATACGATTGGCCGACGGGCGGCCCGCGATCATCATGGAATGGGCGGGGCCATCGTTGTCGCAACGATTGGCGGCGGGGCCTATGTCTTCTGCTGACATCAGGCGGTCAATGAAGTCGCTGCTTCTCGGGCTGGATGCTATACATGCGGCCGGTTATGTCCATGGCGATATTTCTCCCGCCAATCTGCTCATATGCGACGATGATTTCGAGCGATTGAAGATTGCCGATTTCGGCACGGCATTGGAACATGGCGCGCGCTACGACGATCTCGATATTGCCAAGGTGGCAACGCCGGGCTTCACCGCGCCGGAAATCTATCGAGGCGAAGCCGTCGATCCTCGTGCCGATCTTTATTCGGCGGGCTGCGTGCTGAGTATGCTTCTTGCACATTGCAGCGACACGGAAGACGCCGTGGCCCGGCTGAAGACTGCCGCCACAGACCTGATGGATCACTCTCCGTCCAAGAGGCCGCCAAATGCCGTGGCGGCTCTTGAGCTCATAACTGAAAACTAGCCCGGAACTCTTCAGTTAGCCGCGGAGCTGCCCGGTTGTGGAGCGGCGGCCGTTGGCACGCTCTTCTGATAGACGGTCAGCAACTTGGCGGCGTCGACCATCCCAGCGTTGCTGGCATAAAGCGTGTCGCCGTCCTGCATCTTGAACTGCTGCATCAGGACGAAATTCGAGACGTCTTTGAGGTTGACGCCGTAGATGACAGGCTTGATCGAAACCACGGTCGGCACACTCGCTCCCTTTGCCAGCGGGGCAGCGGCTTGCGTGTAGATCTTCTGATTGCGGAAGAGGTAGAAGTTCCGCGAGTCGGCGCGGTCGTCGAGCAAGCCGCCGGCGCGGGCAAGCGCCTGGGCCAGTGTCGTCTTGCCCGGTTCCAGCGGAAACTCGCCGACGCTCTTGAAGGCGCCGAGCGCCGTGAAGCTCTGCGATGTGCCGTCGACGAAGATCTGATCGCCGGGCAGCAGGCGCACATTCTGTTTATCGTCCTGCAGAACCCGATCCAGCGGTGCAGTCGCGCGCTGCGATCCGCGTGTCAGCGTAACGTTCGTGTCGCTCGGCGCGGAAGAAGCCCCGCCCGCAAGGGCAAGAACATCAAGCACGCGTTCCTTGCGCGCCGTCAGCGGAAAACGTCCGGCAGAGCGAACCTTGCCATCGACCGTAACGGCGCTGGAAGGCTTGTCGACCACGGTCACCACGGCCTGCGGATTGACGGACGAGCCCTTGAGAGCCGTGACGATCTGCGACTGCAGGCCCTCCGGCGTCGAATCGATCACCCGCTGTTTGCCGACATAGGGCATGGTGACGAAACCGCGCGAATCGACGGTGAAGCGACCGAGATTGAGCGACTTGCTCTGGGTGGTGGACAGCAATCCATCCTCGCCGGTGTCAAGCACGGTCACGTCGATGACGTCACCGGGGCGAAGCCGAGCGTCTGAAAAGCCACCTGAGCGAAGCCGCGCAAGCCCTTGATCGGAAGGCGCATAAGACGGGGCAACGACCTGTCCGCCCATCGGGGCGTTGGCCAGCGGAACGACCGGAATCCTCTCGTTCGTATGCGGCATCGTCGCATTGCGTATGTTGCCGGCGCTTGGTCCATCGGACGGCCTTGCACAGGCGCTGAGGACAACCAAGGGTAATATCGCCGCCAATTTCCGCATTCCCGAGCCTCCTTCGGATGTTACAGGCATGGCAGAAATATCAACCATAAGGCGGGAGGCAATATGCGAGCCTAATAAATAATGAATTGTGACAGTCTGGTTGTTTACCAATGTGTCCAATTCGCAACCGATCATCATCTTTGCCCCCTCCGCGTGGTCTTAATGGCAGCTGCCGCATCGGGTTTTGAGGCTGAAATGCTTGAGAGAAACGAATCAGCGAGTGCCGGCATGAATGTCGCCGGTGAACGAGCGCGCGAATTGACGGGGCGCCCATGTGGGGTCCTCCCTAGATACCCGTTTCATTCGGGTGCCGACATTTCCACAGCGGAAGATGACAATTCAAAAGGTGGATTCTACTAGCTATAGGCGCTATCATTGATAGGTATATTCCCGGCCTGATAGCATTGGCGATCATGCAACGATCAGCTTGTCTTTCGATGCAATCAGAGCTCTCCATAGTTGTTAAAAGATATACGACCATCATTGCAGGCGCACACCTCAGCAACGTGCCCTGCACCAAAGACAAAACTGTTTTCTAGGTGGCCCACATCTTACCTGCTAAACTGAGACGCCATCAGCCAGAAAGCTTTCATTCCAGGGGGCAATACCATCCTTTACAGAATGAGCTGCGCTTCCACGAAATGCGGCACTCGTTCCAATCTCATCGTTCCGTTTTTTGGAAGTCTGCTACTGCCGTTCAAGCTGGACTAACTCACCTCTGGCACCATCATATTCCATGAAAGTGGTTGGGCAGGAAAACACGGCAGCTTTGAACTTTTGACGCGCGTTGGCAATCTCTCCGCGCAAGAGATGCCATTCACCGACGTAGAATATAGCCTCACATAGACTATCGTTGGTGGTCGCTTTGGCTGCAACTTCGTCGGGGCCTAGTTCCCCGAGGAAGAGCTGGTAAACCGGGTAGGGCCATTTGCTTTGATCCAGCTTGCCAGCCTCGACACGAAGGTCAGTTGCCGCCCGACTGTCATTACCCCGTGTCTGGGCGAGGAAGCGCCATAGGTGATAATAGGGTGCGGCTCCCTTGTTCAGCGCTACCCTTGCTTCGAAGTCTTCCGCCGCCAGCTGATACTGCCCCTGAAAATATTGTGCGAAAGGGTCGGCAAGGTAGGCTGTGCGCAGATGGCCGATGGGCCAGATCGATCCGATAGCGATTGCTGCAAACGCAATGCTGCCCACGAGCGCCGCCATATCGAAGCGAGGGTGTAAGCGGTTTATTGGCCATGCCTTCAGCAAGACGAGTGAGACCGCGCCGCCGGAGATTGCACCACCGAGATGGGCGGCATAGTCGATATGCATTCCATCGGCTGTTTGGCCGACAAGGGGAAGCAGCGATGGAACGAGTATCTGGACTGCTCCTATTCTCAAAAACGTTGGCAACGGGCCTGATCGAAAATGAAAGCTTGTCACTATGACAGCAGCAAACAGGCCGATAATTCCGCCGGATGCCCCGACGCCGACCACGTTGGCAGGGTCCATCAGGAGCGATCCAACAGAGCCACCAAGCGCGCTAACGCAGAAAAGAGCGGCAAACCAGCGCCAGCCAATCAACCGCTCAAGCAGGATGCCGCCCCGCCACAGAGCGAAGCAATTGAAGGCGAGATGGATGATGCTGCCGTGCAGCATGGCAGCCGTCACCAGCCGCCACCATTCGCCATATTGCAGAATTCTTTCACGGAATGTCCCGCCGAGCACCAACAGAGTCTGAGTGCTTGGCGCGTAGTCCTTTGGCGGAACGACACCGAAGTAAAGCTCTCCAACGTAGACGCCAGTCAGAATCGCGATGAGAGCGTAGGTAAAGATCGGGCGCCCCTGAAGGTTAAAGACCGGCCTCGCATCGTCTTTAACCTCAGCGGCTACGGCGAGGCCATCGTTTGCCATCGCCTGCTGCTCACGATCCTTAGCGAGAAATTCGAGGCATCGATTATGGATCCAGTCTGGATCTGCTCGCAGCAACCTCAGGGAGATAACGGCTGGGGTTGCTTGCCCTTGCAATGCCCTGGGCAACCAGCGCACCGGTCCGCGCCTCGTCAAGGTTCGTGCCATAGCCGGATCCAGATGGACATACATGTGATCGGCACGTTTACGTTGATATCTTCGGATATCACCAACAGATCGCCAAGGTATCGTTTCGTCGAAATAGGTTTCGGCGTAAATTCCGTCCTGGGATATGACAAGCCCCGGCTTGTCCCGAATCGCCTTGACCATCAGGGCGAGCCCAAGAAGGCTGATAAGGGCTGCAAGTGGCCAACAGAAAATTGCGCTCAGGTGTGGGTGCCCAGGCCTATCGGGTAGAAAGGGGCCACCAGCAATAGCGGCCGCAATGACCTGTGCCATAAAGGCTAGCCATAACAGCCTACTCTTATCGTATGCGAATTCCAATTTCCGCGGCACTTGTGTGTCCATAACGAAACTCTCAAACGAAATTCTGTCTTGGTCGGGCATCCTCGGTGACATAGCTCCTCAAAAGCGCTCTACCGTTCCTGCATGGCCTGCGACGTGACTTCGACGATCGGCGAGAACAGATATTCCAGGATCCGCCGCTTGCCGGTCTTGATCTCCGCCGTCGCGGCCATACCGGCCGAGAGCGTTACCGAATTGCCATCGACATTCATGATGTCACTGTCGAGCTTAATAGTGACGGGGAAGACCAGGTTCTGAACCCGCTGCACGTTCGTCGTCGGCACCGTTGCCTGTAGCTGCTTGGTCGGATCGCCCTCAAGCTGGCTGGCATCCGGCTCGGGGATCGCATCGGTGGCAACAGCCGTGACCCGACCATGGATCACGCCGTAGCGCGTGAACGGGAAGGCCTCGATCTTGACTACCGCCGGCTGTCCGACCGACACGAAGCCGATATCGCTGTTCGGAATATAGCCTTCGACTTCCAACGCGGAATTGTCCGGCACGATGCGCATGAGTTCGACACCGGTCGTCACCACCTGCCCGACGGTATTGATCGAGGACGACTGGATGGTGCCATCGATCGGGGTGGGGATCGTCATGGATTCTCGCCGTTTGCGGGCTTTGACAAGTTGCCTCTCCAGTTCGTCGGCTTGCCGAGAAGCATCCCCTGCCTTCTGAACGTTATCGGCAACAAAGGTGCGAACTGTTTTCTCGCCATCGCTCGTCGTCACAGAAAGCGAGGCCTTGGCCTCTTCAAGCTGGCCGGTCTCCTCAGCGAGCGTCGCCTCTTCCTTCTGGCTCGTCTCAAGAGCGTCGATCACACCTGCCTTTGAGCCGGCCTCTTGATCCACCAGCGTCGAGCGGATCGCGACGCGCTCGTTAAGCGTGTCGACCAGTCTTTGCTGCGCCGCTATCGTCTGCTGCAACCGTCCAATAGTTGCCTGCTGCTGGGTGTGCTGTGCGGCGAGATTGGTGAGGCTAGACGCAAGCTGCGACAGGTCGGCTTTATAGATCGATTGTTCCCGATCGCGGATGCTGGAAGGCGTGTCGTCCGCGAAAGCTAACGGGGCCTCGGGAATCGCCTTCTCGGCTGTCCATATGCCTTGCTCTTGCCATTGCTCAACCGTCGCCAGCACGGCCTTCCGACGAACCATCTCGCCCCGATAAGCCTGGAAATTGACGGCCATGGCCTCTTCGTCGGAGTTGAGCTCGGTATCGTCGAGCTGGACGACGACATCGCCCGCCTTCACCCTCGAGCCGTTGGTGACCGGAACGGAGCGTGTCTTGCCGACCTCGATCGACTGGATGACCTTGACGCGTCCCGTCGGCTGGATCTTGCCCTGCGCCGTCGAGACGATGTCGAAGGTGCCGAAATAGCTCCACAGTAGCGTACTGGCGACGACGACGGCGATGAACCAGATGAAGGCCGTGCGGATCGGCGAGGCCGGCGTCTCGAGGATCTCGAGGGCTGCCGGCAGGAACTCGTTCTCCATCCTGCTGCGCCGCTGCGGCCGGCTCGGGCGTCTGGGCGGCTTGACCACCTGGTTCATGGCTGGTTCAGCCCCGACTGCAATTGCCACAGATGGGCATAGAGGCCATTCGGCCGGGCAAGCAGGGTATCGTGCGTACCCTCCTCGACGATGCGGCCGTCCTTCATGCCGATGATGCGGTCGCAATGCCGGACGGTTGCCAGGCGATGGGCGATGATGATGACCGTCCTGCCTTTGACGATCTCGCGCATATTGGCAAGGATGATACGCTCGCTCTCATAATCGAGCGCGCTGGTGGCCTCATCGAGGATCAGCATCGGCGGATTGGTGGCAAGCGCCCGTGCGATGGCAAGACGTTGCCTCTGTCCGCCCGAGAGATTGGCGCCGCGCTCCTCAATCAAGGTGTCAAAGCCCTTCGGCAGCTTGGCGATGAACTCGTCGGCGCCCGACAGGCGGGCCATCTGGATGGCGGCTGCCCGCGACATCGACGGATTGACCAGGCAGATATTGTCATGGATCGTCCGGTTGAACAGCATGTTCTCCTGCAGGACGACACCGATGTTGGAGCGCAGCCAGGCCGGGTCGACCTGAGCGATATCCTGGCCATCGACAAACACCTGGCCACGGGTCGGGATGTAGAAGCGCTGCACCAGCTTGGTCAGCGTCGATTTGCCGGAACCGGATGGGCCGACGATGCCGATCACCTCGCCTGGCCGGACCGAGAGGGAGATATCGCGCAGCACTTCGGGGCCATCGGCGGTGTAGCGGAAGTTCACACCCTTGAAGGTGATCGAGCCGCGCGGTTTTGGCAGGCTGACGGAGACTTCCGGCCGCGGTTCTGGCGGAGCATTCAGAATATCGGCAAGTCGGGCCACCGACACCTGCACCTGCTGGAAATCCTGCCAGAGCTGCGACAGGCGCAGGATCGGCTGCGAGACCTGCCCGGCGATCATGTTGAAGGCAACCAGCGCTCCCACCGTCAGCTCGCCATTGATGACAGCCTGGGCGCCGAACAAGAGTAGTGCGGCCGAGGTGATCTTGTTGACATACTGGATGGCGTTCTGGCCCTTGGCAGCGAGCATGGTCGTGGCAAAGGAGGATTGCACATAGGAGGCTAACCTCTCCTCCCATTGCGCTGCGACGACCGGCTCGACGGCAGAGGCCTTCAGCGTCTGCACGCCGACGACCGTTTCGACGAGAAGCTGCTGGCTATAGGCGCCGCGTTCGAACTTCTCGTCGATCTTTTCCTTCAGGAACGGCCGCACCAGGAAGCCGATCGCCAGATAGAAGGGTATCGAGGCAACGACGATCCAGGCTAGCTTTGACGAATAGGAAAACAGCACGAAGATGAAGACGACGGTGAAGATCAGGTCGAGGCCGGAGAACAGCCCCTGCCCGGTCAGGAAATTGCGGATCGTCTCCAGCTCGCGCACGCGGGCAATGGTCTGGCCGGTCGCCCGCGTCTCGAAATAGGAGAGCGGTAGGTTGAGCATATGGCGGAACAACCGCCGTCCGAGCTCGACATCGATGCGGTTGGTCGTATGCGATAGCGCATAGGTTCGAAGATACTGCAGCACCACGTCGAACAGCCCGACCGCGGCCAAACCGACGACCAGCACGATCAGCGTCGAATAGCTGCGATGAGCCAAAACCTTGTCGACCACCACCTGGAAGAACAGCGGTGTCACCAGAGCGAAGATCTGCACGATCAGCGAGGCGAGCAGGACATGGCCGAAGGCGTGGCGATAGCGCCAGATTGACGGCAGGAACCACCGGAACCCGAAATTTCCGTTTGATGCGCCAGGCCCGGCCAGGCGCCGTTGCAGCAGCAGGAAATGCCCGGCCGTCTCGGCCAGCAGCTCATGGGCGCCGAGATTGCGGCTGGAGAAGTCGACCGGATCGATAATACGCCAGCCACCGTCCGGTGTCGCACCGCCGAAGATGCAGAAACGGCCGTCGGTCAGGCAGGCAACGGCGGGTGTCGGCAATGTCGCCAGACGCGCATCGCTCTGGATCTCCAGATGCTTGGCCTTCAGGCCGACAAGCTTTGCGGCACGCAGCAGGTCGTTGCGTCCGGACTGCTTCGACAGTGCCAGGTCACGCGCAAGGACATCCGGATTGGAGGCGATGCGATAATAGCCGGCAATCGCCGCAATCGCCGCAAGGCCGCTATCAGGGCGTTTCACTTCCGTCACTAAAGCGGTCTGCGGGTACTCCGGTTCGACCGTGACCTGGTCCATATTTGTCAGTTTCTCTTCAGAGGTCGGGCGCACGAGTTTTGCCACCCTCGGTATTCAATGTGACGGGTGCCTTTCGGATTTCATATGCATCCCCTTTACTAGGGACGTTGCGATTAATGACGCAGGGGTTGCGCATTCGCTGAACGCGAGCCAGAAAGATGCAATGCCCTTGCTATGCCAGCACTCATAATATGCTTCTGAGCAAACCGGACATAATCCTCGTAGGGAATGGCGCCCTTGGCATAAGCGGTGAGAATTCTGCGACAGAACTCGTGGCGCGCGTTGGCCTGCGAAACGTTCATCAATTTTGCAAGCTTCTGCAGAAGCTCGGGCTTGAGGCCATAGTGGCTACATTGCTCGATGTTCCAGTTCAAAGCTGACGGATCGCCCAACATGTTTTTGTCAAATTCGTAACCGCTCTTTGTCGCGATGGTTGTGGCGTTTGCCGCCCCGGAAAGGGTGGCGATATATATTGCAGCGAAAATCATGCGATAGTTTTTCATTCTGGCCCCATCCTCTTGGGATCGACATGCCGAACCAACACTGGCTCGGCATGCCGGTTTTCATCAGCCATTATCACGCAGCATTTTGGTTCGGGATCGCCGGCTGGTAGCTGAGCGTGGCATCGCCAACCAGGTAGTGCGAGGTGCCGTCGGCCGTCTGGTACGAGCTTGTGCCCGTGATCGCAGAGCCGTCAGAGAAGGACTGGCTGCCATCCGTCGTCGACAGCAGGTTGACCAGCTTGATGCCGGCCTCAGACATGGTCTGCAGTTCGCCATCGTCGACCGTGCCGTTCTGGTTGGCGTCGCGCCAGACACGGAACTCGCTCCAGCGATCGTCATTGGTGTCCAGGACGTTGTCGTGGTTGCTGTCGAAAGCCAGACGCAAACCATCGAGGTCGGAGACGGAACCACCGTTGGCCGCGACCTGATCCGGTGTCGCCCAGTCAGAGAAAGCAAGCTCCTTTGCTTGATCAATGATGCCATCGGGACCGGCCTGGCCATTCTCACCAAGATCGATAGCGAGGAAGCCGTCTTGCGGACCGACCCAGGCGGTACCATCGCGAGCACCGTCGCTGTTCCAATCGAAGGTGACGGACGAGCCGGTCGCCAGTGCATTGATGTCGAGCGGTCGCAGATCGATATGACCGTCGCCGTTCAGGTCGAGCAATACCGGCCCGTGTCCAGAATGCGTCTGGGGCCAGTAGTCGACCATCTCATAACCGGAGCTGCCACCGCCACCATTACCTACATAGGCATAACGCTGCCACGCGGTGTTGTTGCCGGAACTATCGTACTGATAGTTCGTATAGCTGCCGTCGTCATTGTATGTCGTGGCGGTGTGAACGACATTGTTGACGAAGTTCTGAACGATACGTGTGAAGGGCAGATTGTTGTACACATCGTAATTGGTCGCCGTCAGCGTGCCGGCGGTGTCGCCATAGATGTTGTCCGTAATCAGTTGGCCGCCAGACGTGTAGGAATCCGCGATATATGACCAGCTCTGCGCGTTGCTGACGTCATAGGTATAGAGTGTCTTGCTGCCGTCGTCGAAATAGACGTTTTGGACGGTCATCTGACCGGCAATGTTGATCCCCTGAACGATCTCAGACCAGGTCTGAGCGTTCGTCGGATCCCAGAACCAGACGGTCTTGCTGCCATCATCAATATAGGCCGTCTGCGAAACCGCTTGGCCGCTTGCGTTCAAATTCCTATCGATCCGGCTCCATTGCTGCGAATTGGTCACGTCGAAGTCGACCGTACCCGTGGGCTGCCCAGCCGCATTATAGTAGTCGACATGCTGCAGTGCGCCGGTCGGTGTGTAGAAGGTGATCTCCACCCGCGTGCCATCGTCGTTGAACTGCTTCTCCAACGTCTTCTTACCTGACGCGTCGAAGGACTGCTCGTCTCGCGTCCAGGGAATAGTGTTCAATGGATCGTAGAAAGTGGCAAACGTAGGGATGCCGGCCTTGTTGGCATTGACGACACTTAGCGTCTGGCCGCTGGCGGCATCATAAGTGGTCGTGACCAAGCTGCCGTCGAAGGCGATCGCGACCTGCGACGACTTGCGGCCCTGGCCATCGCTGGTGACGCGCAGGGTGAGGCTGCCCATGACCGAAACGGTATCGACAACCGTCTGGGTGACCGCGCTGCTGGCGTTGAGATCGACCTTGGTCAGCGTGACGGAGCCGTCATTGTGGGTGACGGAGGTTTCCGTGTGATCGATCACGCCGTCATTGTTGGAGTCTTTGCTCAGCACCGTGATCAGCCCGTCTGTGCTGGTGGTGATCGTGCCATTGGCAACCACCGTGCCGGTGGCATTGGTCTCAGTGACGGTCGTCATCGTCGAGCCGTCGACCTGGCGTTGCGACTGCATGACGACCTCGTAGGTGCCATTGCCGTCATAGTCGTATTTGACCGTCTTCGTGTAGCCGTCGGCAGATGTGTCGGTTTCGACCTTGGCAGCAATCGCAGACTTCCAGTAGACATTGCCGGACAGAAGATATGTCGTCTTCTGAGCAGTGCCATTGTTCGTAATGATCGACACGGTCGCGCCGGTCGTGTCGGCCGTCAGCGTCTCCACCTGGTCAACCGAGCCGTCACCATCAACGTCCTTCGAGGTCGTGCGCGCCATGCCGTCCGAGGACTGCTGGATCGTCGTCTTCGTTGCCAGCTTGGCCGTTGCCAGATCCGTATCGGAGATGACGCTGGTCTTGCTGCCGTCGGCATTGTTCGTATCGACCTCGACACGATGGCGGTCGAGTGTGCCATTGCCGTCGAGATCCCAGTCCGTCGTGATCTGCAAGCCATTGGCCGTCGTCGTCGTGGTCGAGCCGTCCGACTTGACGCCGGCTCCCTTGTAGTCGGTGACGCTCAGCGTCTTCACACCGGTATCCGCCGTCACCGACTGCTGATGCTGATCGATGACGCCGTCGCCATTTGCATCACGGTCGATGGTGACGGTGTGCTTGTCGGCGCTGGTGAGCGTGATCGTCTTGTCGAGCAACTTGCCTGACGCGTCGGTTGTGGCGATGGTCTCGCGGGTTGCCCCGTCGGCCAGGATCTCGATCGTGTCGCTGACAGTCTGTGTCGCCAGTCCTGTGCGCTGCTCGCTGGTCGACATGATCTCGCCATCGGCATTCGTCGTCGTAACGAAGGTCGACATTGCCGAACCATCCGTCTTGGCGCTGGTCACCGTGCGCGTCCTTGTACCATCAGCGTTGATCACCGTGATATCGGTCGAGGCTTGGCCGTAGGTGCCGGAACCCGCCAGGTCAAACTGGGTCGTGGTCGACAGACCGTTGGCGCTGGTCGTGGTCTGAAAGCGGCTGGTGAGCGTCGTGCCGGTGAAGTAGCTGACGGTCTCGGTGCGTGATCCGTCCGCATTCAGCACCGTCGTATCGGTGCGGCTCTTGGTAAACGTGCCGGAGCCAGTCTGGTCCCATTTGGTGGTGACAGTCAGCCCATCGGCGGTGGTGTCGGTCTGCGTGACGGCGCTCAAGACCAGCGTGCCGCCGCTGTTGACCGTGGAGGTGCGTTCGATCGTCGTCTTGCTGCCGTTGGCATTCAGCGTCGTTTGATCGGTCACGGTCTTGTTGGCAGAACCGTTGCCATCCGTATCGTAGCTGATGGTCTGGCTAAGACCATCGGCGCTCGTCGTGACTGTCCTGCTATGCGACACGGCGCCCGTCGATGTCAGGTCGGACAGCGTCCGGGTGACACTGCCATCGGCGCTCTTCGTCGTGACGGACTTCTGGTCGACGACGCCATTGCCGTCGATGTCGTAGGTCACCGTGACCGTCTTGCCGTCGCCGCTTGTCGTGGTTGTCGTCTTGTTGGCGACCGCCCCGGTATTGGTGACCACCTCGGTGGTCGAACCGTCAGCGTTAAGGGTCGTCACGTCCGTGGTCGTTCTGACCGGTGTCAGAGCGATGCCTGGGTTGTTAAGCGCCCAGGCCTGCGCGCCAGTGGCGTTGTGTGATTGGCTCTCCGCCGTATCGGCGATCAGCTGGGCAACGGAAGCGCGCGAGGTTCCGGAACTGAGAGCGCCCAGCCAACCGTTGAGGCCTGCCGCCTCCGGCGCCCGCCCCAGGGCATTTTGATAGAGCAACGTCACGAACTGCGTATTATCGAGCGTGCCGTATTTCTGCGTGAACTCGGCGGAGTTGATCATGACGGCAGCAAGCTGGACCGCTGTTGTGCCGGCATTAAATGCCACCCCAAAGTCGGAAATACCGGCTGTATCGGGGTCTCGACCCACAATAGCATGGTAGAGCCTATACATCTCGTCGCGCGTTGCGATTCCGACCACGTCGTCGAACACGACCGTCGTCTTGCTCAGCCCATTGGCGGAGGTGGTGACGCGTGTCAGTTCGATCGGCACCGTATTGCTCGACCGGGTAAAAGCTTCGGTGCGCGATCCGTCGGCATTAAGGGTCGTGAGATCGCTGAGAGCCTGCTCGTAAACGCCGTCGCCATCCACGTCGGACTTGGTCGTGAGCGACAGGCCATTGGCCGAGGTTGTCGTGATCGCACGGCTGGCAAGCGTCGTGGTGCCAGCCTTGTAGGTCTCGACCGTCTTCGTCGCCTGGCCGGTGGCGTCAACGACGTTTGTCGTCTTCACATCCAGCTTGCCATCGCCATCGAGATCGATCTGGCTGGTCACCGTCTTGCCATCGGAAGTCGCGGTATTCGTGGTCTTGGCGAGCAATGTGCCGACTGCGGTGGTGACCGCATCGACCTCAGACGTCGAGCCATCGGCATTGAGCGTCTTTGTCGCAGTCACTGTCCGGTCGACGGTGCCGTTGCCGTCATAATTATAATCGGTCTTTGTCACCAGGCCATTGGCGCTCGTCGTGACCGTTGTCTGGTCAATCAGCGAGGTGCCGGCATAACCAGACGTTGTCGTCGCCTTCGCACCATCGCTGTTGAGCGCGGTCGCGGCAACGGTTTTGGCATCGACAACGCCGTCGCCGTTAAAATCCTTCTGAAACGTCGTCGAAAGCCCATTGCCCGACGTCACCGTCGTCACCTTGTCGAGTAATATGCCGGTGTTGCTCTTGTCCGTCACCGTCTCGGTGTGGCTGCCATCGGCATTGACGACCGTCTGGTCCACCGTCGACAGATCAACCGTGCCGTCGCCATTGGCGTCATTGGTGGTGGTCGTCGTCAGGCCATCAGCACTGACCGCAGAGACGACTTTCTTATGCAAGGCGCCGTCGGCGCTCATCTGCGTTGCCGTCGTCGTCTGGCTGCCGTCGGCGGCTATCTGCTTCACATTGGTAGTGTCTGTGATGCCATCTCCATCGTTATCGATGGCCACAGTCGTCTTCTGACGGTCCGCGCTGACAGTCGTCGTGGTCTGGCTAAGCAGCGTGCCATTGCCGCTCTTGGTCGCCACCGTTTCCTGCCGGATGCCCGCTGCGCCGCCCGTCGTCCCCAGTACAATCTTGTCGGTGACCGTTTTATCGAACGTGCCGTCGCCATTCACATCCGTCTGCACGGTCTGCGTCAGGCTGTCGGCGGATGTCGTCGTCACAGTCTTGGCGATGACTGTGCCGTTGGCGCTCTTCGCCGTGACGGTCTCAACCCGCGCACCGCTAGTACCCGCTGTGATGACATCCGTCGTCACAGCGTCGTAGGCGCCGTCGCCGGTGGCGTCAGTGCTCACGGTCTTCGATAGACCATCGGCGCTCGTCGTCGTCAGCACTTTGCCGACAAGTGTTCCATTCGGATTAAGGGTGCTGTCGGTCTCGGTGATCGTGCCGTCGCTCGCAACCGTAATCACGGTCAGCGCATCGACTGCTCCATCGCCGTTGGCGTCGACCGAGATGTTCTTGCTCTTGCCATCCGCGCTTGTCGTCGTGACACTGTTCGACAGCAACACGCCGCTGGCGCTCTTGTCCTGGACGGTTTCCGTGCGCGAGCTGTCGGAAGCAACCGTCGTCACATCGGAATGGACTAAATCGGCAATGCCGTCACTCGTCACATCGGTCGAAACCGTGCTCGAGAGGCCGTTCGCGGCGGCAACCGTCGTCACCTTGCTTCTGGCCGAATTGTCGCCGTTGGTCGTCGTCACGACGGTGGTCACATCACCATTCGCCGCAATTGTCGTCTGCGTCTGGTCGCGTTCATCGATGGTGCCATTGCCATCGAAATCGCTGGTCACAGTCTTGGTGTGACGGTCGACGCTGGTCAGCGTCGTAACGCTCTGCAGCAGCGTGCCGTTGGTGCTGCTGTCCTTCAGCGTTCTGGTGCGCGAGCCGTCCCCGCCAACGATGGTGATGTCGGAAACGACATCGTCATAGGTGCCGTCACCATTAATATCAGTACTGGTCGTCTCCGTCAGACCGTCGGCGCTCGATTGCACCAGCACCTGATTCAGCACGGCTCCGGATGCGCTGAGGGTCCTGGTCGTCGTTGCAGTCGTACCGTCGGAATTGGTGACGAAGGTCTGGCTCTGGTCAACATTGCCGTCGCCATCCTGGTCGACCGTCGTCGTGATCGTCTTGTGGTCGGCGCTGGTCACCGTCGTCGTGCTATCGACAACGGAACCATCGGCATTGAAATCCGTCACCACGCGCGTGCGAACGCCGGAGGTCACCGTGGTGACATCGGTCTGCGAGCGATCATAGGTGCCGTTGCCATCCTCGTCGAATTTGGTCGATACGCTGTAACCATCGGCGCTGGTGGTCACCAGATTCTGGAAAGCCAGACTACCATCGGCATTGTAAGCCTGGATGGCGTTCGTCTTCGATTGGTCGGCATTGGTGACAACGGTCGACTTGACGATATAGCCGTTGGAATCGCTGGCAAGGACGGCGTCGCCCACCGTGCCGGTCGAGCCGTCGGACTTGGTATAGGTCGTCGTCCCAGTGATAGCCGAGCCATCGCTGAATGTTTGGCCACTGCCCGTGGGCGTCAGGTCGATCGAGGTAATCCCAAGCGAGGACAGCGACACGAGCTGGCCATTGGCCATAACCTTGAACTTCGACCATTGCGCATCGCCGGCGTCGAGCTTGCCGTTGCCGTTCGTGTCGAAGACATCCTTGATTGCCTCGAGATCGCCCGTTGCTGTCGAATCCCACTGCGTAAACTCGAACTCCTTCGAGTTGCTGATCTTGCCGTCACCATCGGCGTCGAACACTAGAACGCCGGTGCCATTACCCGCCCAGGCCATACGGTGCTGATAGCCGTCACCCTTCACATTCACAAACTGTGACGAATTGCCCAACGAGTTGAGGTCCAGACCGCTGCCTGAGAGGTCAAGAAGGATTGGTTCGCTTGGATCGTCCTCCTCGGATTTGGCCGCATTGATAGCAGCAGCATATCCCTTTGCGTCAAAACCCGGCGGTGTCTCGCCTTTGCTAAGATCATACTGCTGACCATTCAGGATATCGTTGTAGATCATACCTCCCTCCTCGTCTGGGCCAGCCCCAGTTGGCGCACCGCCGTTCACACCCTGGCCGCCACCACGCGTACCGCCAGAACGGGTGCCACCGCCCGTCCCGCCAGAGCGAGTGCCAACGCTGCCAGTTCCACCGCCCCCCGCATCAGGGTCGCCATCATAGTGGCCACCGCCGCTAGCACCGCCACCTGACTGAGATCCACCGAAGCTCCCTCCTCCGAACAAACCTGAAAACGCATCCGCAGGGTTTGGAATTTTATCAGGAACCACCGGAGGGATAGGTACGTCCAGTTGCGGTGGAGCTATACTCGGTTGCGCAACACCAGGTGTTACGGTGTTGATGAAATCACCGGCCGTAGGCGCGATGGGCGGCAAACGAATGCCCGGCGTTGGAACTGACGGCGTTGGTAGGTTATCCAGGAAATGAGTCACGCCATCGCGGACCGTCGTACCCCCGTATTTCGAGTATAGGAATGATGCCGTCACACCAATACCTAAAGCGGCCCAGCCGACTGGACCAGAGATGATTTCCGCTGCGGCCAAGACCGCCATTCCCTGCATGGCAAAAGTGGTTGCCACTGAGCCAACAACGTAGCCAGTCGCGTCGTCAGCTAGGATGCCAAAAAACCTGGAGGCTGGATTTGGACCGTCGTAAGTCGCTAAGTCATAAAGGTTTTCTGCCCAGGTGATCGGGCCTAGATATGGGGATAAGGCCCGCCCCAATCCCCTGCCGATAGCTGCATTCGAGGATATAGAGAAATTCTCCGTGCTAGCGCCAATTTCTCTGAACGCTGCTCTTGCTGTCTGGGTATTTACCCAGCCAAGCTTTGCTTGCACGCTGGGCAGGCGATTGGTTGGCGCACGAACGTAATTACTCCATATTTTCAGCCCGGCAACGGTTTGGCCCAGCCCAGCGGCATATTGACCATATGTTGCCGCATCATTCACCTCCCCAGCGGTCGGAAGCTCTGATACTATGTCTGAAATCACATTACCCATTGCGCCCCCCTATCATTCCCACGATGTTTGCTGGATTAGCCCTTACGTTTGAAGAATATACTGTAAACACCAACAATAAATACTGATAAGAAAAATGCCCCCACCACTCCAATCATATATACATTGCTGAAAATATCACTCTTAGATCCAAATGTATATTCAAGTACATAGCATTTACCTATAGTACACGGAGATAGCGGATCCGAATAAACAATCATTATATTAATAATAAATACGATAACTAACGATGCCATCGTAATATATTCAAATCCATATGTTACAGAAGAAGTTTTTTTTCTCAAAAAAGCAGATCCAGAACTAGAATAATTCAAATATAAAATTAACGAAACCGCAATAATTGCAGATAATATTTGGGAAGATACTAGAATAAGTGGAAGTATGTTCTGCGAAAAAAGCAACTGCGCAAGCAGAGATACAATTCCCACGGGGAGCAAGTATGCCGCCGCAACATGGGCCCCGGCTGCCACCTCCCTATTACGCAACGCGCTCGCATAGTCATAAATAGACCAAAGCGTAAGCAAGATTGGCACCGGGCCGATAATCCACGGAAGATTGGGAATTATCATTGCCAATTGTCCCCTTGTTGTCGCTGTAAGCTTAAAATCCGCACACGTTCACCTTGGCTTGGAAGTTTGTTTGGAATTCATTGACTAATATCCGCAAACGCACCTGCTGCCCGCAACGAACGGCGCCCGACACAGAGCTGTTTGTCGCGATACCCGCTTGAGTGAGGATTTGGACGCTGCTGCGCTATGACAGTGCGGCAATACTTTACAGTAGCTAATCGCGTCTTTTTCGATCGAGATAGGCGAGAGAAATTGGCTTCAATGGCAGTTAAGTGCAATCTAGTGGAAACCGCCTCTCCCACGACATCGCAATACCTATCACGAGGCGATCTTATAGTGATGCTTTGACCAAGCTGACGTGCCACGGCTTTTTGGCTATTGCCATTTCCGTGAACATATAAGTCTCGACTACGAGCACGTGCACCAGGGACGTGCTCTGCCCCACAAACAGAATCGTTGTGCAAGTGCGCCCCACATTCTGCCCACCAACTGAAACGCCCATCAGCCGGTAAGCTTTCATTCCAAAGGACAAATGCCACCCCTTGCAGAATGAGCTGCGCCTCCACAGCGCAACCATGAAATTCGTACAATGACATTTTATTGCAAGTCAAGCGAGCGCGGCGTCAAGTTGTGCATGGCATGAATTTTCAGCGCAAAGTGGATAATCTGCAACACAGGTGATCTGCAGTAAACTCTCTCAGATTGGGATTACTATTCGATGATGGACCCCACCCGATAGCAACAGATCTAGCAAGATCATGATGCCAGGGACTTGCACGACTGGTCTTGGAAGCGGCGCCCTTTTTGCGGCAAGTTCCCTCACGGCGTGCGCTATTGACGTCAAAAACGAACTATGGGACGTTCGTACCACCCGTCGCCTGGTCTAGATCAAAATACCGGCTGCGGACGTCCGCAAGAATGGCAAAGGCAGCCGCGTCGATGCTGTGTTTATCGTGCAGCCAGGGCAAGTGACTCCCGACGTCGGTAAAAACCTTTGCCGTATCGTGAACGCAGTCGGCGAATAGTTCCAACCCGTCGGTGCCCGTCCGTATTGATGATACAAATGCCGAGTGACCCTATCGGTCGTCGCTGCGGCGTAGCCTGGCTGTGTCGGAAGGCATTTCGCCGAAAGCTTGATGATAGAGGGCTGCAAAGCGCCCCATATGTGAAAATCCCCAACTACGCGCAATTTCGGCGACCGCCTGCGAACGGGCAAGATCCATCAATGCCCCGCGTGCGCCTTGCAGGCGTATCGTTCGTAAGTAGTTGAGAGGCGTCGTATCCTTGAACTGCTGAAAGGCGGCTTGTAGCGCGCGAACGCTCGTGCCGGCTTCACGCGCGATTTCGGCGATACCCATGTTTGAGCCGACATTGGCATGCATGTATTCTATCGCCCGTTTCAACCGCCTGGGTATGGCCGGTGAAGCCGGCTTCTGCATTCGTTCCGAATAGTTGTGCGGCACGGCTTCGAGCAGCGCGATCATCATCGCCTGCAACAGATGTTCAGTGAATGTGGAGGAGGATCGGTCAGCATCTTCCGCCGTCAGGCTCTGCCAGACAAGATTTCCGAGGGTCGCGATCTGCATGCCTCTCGCCGACGACAGGTCGACGGTATCGGTAAACTCCAGATCGTCGAGGACAGGGGCGTCGAGCAGTTCACTCAATTGCCGGATCAGCGCCGATTTCTCGAACACAATGCCCATATGGCTGCGCTGCTCGTGCAATGTCAGCCTTTCGAACGAGGACATATCACCCACCAGCCCCTCGCCCGGCTTCGACACAAGCTCCCTGTATCCCACATCGATCGCCATCCCGCCCGAGGATGGAATATAAAGCCCGTAGGCATCCGGACCGCCCGAGAGTGACACGCTCATGCCGGAATTGCATTTGCCGTTCCAGATGCTGCAATAGCCGACCGTGTAATGCCGGTCTTCAACCGAGATCAGCGCACGCCGATGCAAAGGTTCGACGACGGCGGGAAACAAGGTCCTGGCATAGTGTGCCGTCATCTCCTCGGCATCGGCCTCTTCGATCTTGAACATAGATTGAGTGACGTATCTCAAATATAGCCCTCTTCAGCGCCTGGGGGCGCGCCTCCCGAGATATTGCTCAACGACAACGCGAGTATATCTTAATTTACACCCTTGCTGTAAATTAACTCTAGAGCATTCTTAGCCGAAACGCACTACCCAAGAAATATTGTATCCGGAGAGCAATAGTAGTTTTGTGATTAGTACCATGAATTAGATTATCGATTGTTTCGGTATTCGTGTGATGATTGCGAACATCTGTGGATTTATTTTAATCATAAAGAAATTCATAGCTACTGCCGCGCCACAACCTTCCCATCGACGCACGAAACCGGCAGGAAGCATCATGTCAGCGTGGAGCCTCTTGACGGAATGTTATCGATAACATAGCCTCCTCCCATCTAAGCTTTGGGAGGAGCGGGATGGACGACGGAAAGCTGCTCGAATTCTGCGATATCACCAAGGAGTTTGGTGGAACGCGTGCCCTGTCGAATGTCTCGCTCGATCTGAAGCAGGGGGAAATCCTCGCGCTTCTCGGCGAAAACGGCGCGGGCAAATCAACGCTCATCAAGACATTGGCCGGCATCTACAAGCCGGATGGCGGACATATCCTGTTTCGCGGCAAGCCCTATCAGCACCGACCGCCACAGCCTAACCAGCGCCAGCCGATCGCCTTCATTCATCAGGATCTCGGCTTGATCGAATGGATGACGGTGGGCGAGAATGTCGGGCTTGCGCAAGGCTATTCGCTGCGCGGCCGCCTGATCGACTGGCGGGCAACCGAGCGACGTACGGCAGAGGCCCTGAAGCTTGTCGGCTGTGACTTCGATCCCTCGACGCGCGTCCAGGAATTGACGAGAACGGAAAAGTCGCTGGTGGCGATTGCCCGCGCACTCGCTGTCGAGGCAGACGTTCTGGTCCTCGACGAACCGACAGCCAGCTTGCCTGCCGATGAGGTCGAAAAGCTATTTGCGGCCATTCGCCCGCTCAAGGAGCGCGGCGTGGCGATGATCTACGTCTCGCACCGGCTGGATGAGATCTTCCGCATTGCCGACCGCGTCGCTGTCCTGCGCGACGGACAACTGGTGGGACAGAAGCCCGTTTCCGAAACCACGTCGGACGAACTCATCCGGATGATCGTCGGGCGCAAGGCCGACCAATTGTTCGTCAAGGCGGAACGAATGACGGGTCCGGCCATCGTCTCGGTCAAGGATCTCGCCTGCCGCGGCGCGGGACCGGTATCCTTCGATATCCGGCAAGGGGAGCTTCTCGGCCTTGTCGGATTGCGAGGTGCGGGCCAGGAACTGATCGGACGCGCGCTGTTCGGCTGCGAGCCCTCGAGCGGCACGGTATGGCTGAACGGTGTAGAACCCAACCTTTCGAGCCCGGTCGCCGCCATGGCGTCCGGCATCGGCCTGATTGCCAGGGACCGCACCGAAGAGTCGGTCGCGATGTCGCTCAGCCTGCGCGAAAACACCTTTCTCAATCCTGGCGCCTCCGGGCGTGGCCTGATGTCGTTCCTCTCGCCGCGCCGCGAAGCGGAGAAGGCTTATTCGCTCGGCAGCCGGGTCGGGCTCAGGCCCAATGACCAAAGCCTTGCGATCGAGGCCCTGTCGGGCGGCAACCAGCAAAAGGTCGTTGTGGGACGATGGCTGGCAACCGGCCGGAAGCTGCTGATCGCCGAAGATCCGACCGCCGGCGTCGATGTCGGCGCCAAGGCTGACATCTATCGGCTGATCGCCGAGGCGGTGGAAGCCGGCCTTGCCGTACTCGTCGTTTCCACCGATTTCGAGGAAATCGCCCACATCTGCCATCGTGCCCTTGTGTTCTCACGCGGCCAGATCGTGCGTGAACTCAGCGGCGCCGACCTGACAACGCCGGCGGTGATCGCCGCCGCATCTGCATCCGAAGCGGCCTGAACCGGAGAGGAAAACCATGCAATCGATCGAATCCAACGCGCTCGAACCCACTCGCTCCGAGCTGGCGGCAATGAGCTTCAGCCAGAAAATCCAGCGCCTTCTGCCGGTCTACGGCCTCGTCATCCTGACGGCCCTTCTGATCTTGCTGTTTTCCATTCTGCTGCCGCAGACCTTCCCGACGATGCTGAATCTGCGCTCGATCATTTCAGACAAGACCATCATCGCGATCCTGTCGCTGGCGGCGATGATCCCGATGGCGGCGGGCCGCATCGATCTGACGATCGGCTACGGCATCGTGCTCTGGCATGTGCTCGCGATCAGCCTGCAGACGATGTTCGGCCTGCCCTGGCCCGTCGCGGTCCTCATCGTCATCCTGCTCGGCGCCTTCACCGGCTTCCTGAATGGGCTCTTGGTAGAGATCGCCAAGATCGACAGCTTCATCGCAACACTCGGCACCGGCACCGTCCTTTACGCCATCGCGCTCTGGCACACCGGCGGCCGGCAGGTGGTCGGCATGTTGCCGCAGGGTTTCTACGCACTGAACGGCACCATGGTGTTCGGCCTGCCGATCACCGGCATCTATGTCCTTGTCCTCGCCTTCGTGATGTGGATCGTCCTCGAATATCTGCCGATCGGTCGTTACATCTATGCGATCGGCGCAAACCCGAAGGCCGCTGCCCTGAACGGCATCCCTGTCCGCCGCTTCGTCATCGGCGCCTTCGTCACCTCGGGCACGCTTGCCGCCATTGCCGGCGTCCTGCTCGCCTCCAAGCTGCGCATCGGGCAGGCAAGCGTCGGGCTGGAATATCTTCTGCCGGCGCTGGTCGGTGCGTTCCTCGGCTCTACCACGATCAAGCCCGGCCGCGTCAATGTCTGGGGCACGATGATCGGCGTCATTATTCTTGCGGTCGGCATCGCCGGCATCCAGCAGTTCGGCGGCTCCTTCTATGTCGAGCCGCTGTTCAACGGCGTCACCCTGCTCGTTGCCATCGGCATCGCCGGATATGCGCAGCGCCGGCGCAGCCACGCCGGGCGCATGGCTCCGGCCCAGAAACCGCAACTGTCCGCGATGCCAGCGGAGAAATGAAAATCATATCAGTTTGAACGTCCAATGGGAGGAGACGAAATGAAACGCAGACAATTCCTGCAGGCCACGACAGCCGTATTCGTGTTGTGCGCCAGCCATGCCTATGCCGATCCGATGGCGGATGCGAAAGCCGTCGTGGACAAATATGCGACAGCGGTCACCAAATGGGACGGCCCGGCGACTGGCCCTAAAGCGCAGACGGGCAAGACGATCGTCGTTCTCGCCGGCGATCTCAAGAACGGCGGCATTCTCGGCGTCAGCAACGGCGTCGAGGAAGCGGCCAAGGCGATCGGCTGGCAGGTGAAGGTTCTCGATGGCGCGGGCTCGATCGGCGGACGCACGGCCGCTTTCGGTCAAGCCATGGCGCTCAAGCCCGACGGCATCATCATCGACGGCTTCGATGCGGTCGAGCAGGCGCCGGCGCTGGAAGAGGCAAAAGCCGCAAAGATCCCGCTGGTCGCTTGGCACGCAGGCCCGGTCATCGGCCCCGATGACAAGAGCGGATTGTTCGCAAATGTCAGCACCGATGCCATGGAAGTCTCGAAAGCGGCCGCCGACTGGGCCTTCGTCGATGCCAAGGGCAAGCCGGGCGTGATCATCTTCACGGACTCGACCTATGCGATCGCCATCGCCAAGGCCGACAGGATGAAGGTCGAGATCGAACGTCTGGGCGGCAAGGTGCTGGAATATGTCGATACGCCGATCGCCGAGACGTCGCAGCGCATGCCGCAGCTGACCACGTCGCTGCTGCAGAAATATGGAGACAGCTGGACCCATTCGCTTGCCATCAACGACCTCTATTTCGACTTCATGGGTCCGTCGCTCGCCTCCGCCGGCAAGGGCGGAACCGATGCGCCGATCAACGTCGCTGCCGGTGATGGCTCGCAATCGGCCTATGAGCGCATTCGCGCCAGCCAGTATCAAAAGGTGACCGTTGCCGAGCCGCTCAATCTCCAGGGCTGGCAGCTGGTCGACGAGCTCAATCGCGCCCTTTCCGGCGAGAAATGGTCCGGATATCTGTCGCCGCTGCATGTGGTGACATCAGACAACATACAATCCGACGGTGGCCCGAAGAACAGCTTCGACCCGGACAACGGCTATAGAGATCAGTATAAGAAAATCTGGGGCAAGTGATCCCAGTTGCACGGAAATGGCGCGGTCTTCGGGCCGCGCCATTTCATTTAAGGCACGGATTGAAGCTGCCGCTGCTATCACGGACGATCAGTTGCGGTGAAATCCTGACATTGCCGACCGGCTGCGCATTGTCGAGAATATCGAGGATCAGCTGGGCGGTTTGCTCGCCGATTTCCCTGGCAAAGGCGTTGATCGTGGTCAGCGTCGGTACGCATACCTCGCCGATTTCATAATTGCCGAACCCGCCTATGGAAAAGCGCTCCGGCACGGGGACGCCCAGCCGGCGACATTCCGTCAGCGCGCCATAAGCGGCAAGGTCGGAAACACAAACGACCGCCTCAGTGTCCGGATAGATCTCGATCAGCTTCGCCATGGCATTGGCGCCCTCGCGCATTGAAATCGGCGGAGGTCCCGCGGCGATCAGTCTCGAAGCGTCGAGGCCATGCGCCTGCATCGCAGCAATGAAGCCAAGCCGGCGCTCGCTGCCGCGCGAATCCCGCTGAACGTCACCACCGATAAAGGCGATACGCCGACAGCCCGAGGCGACGAAGTGGTCCACCATATCGCGCATGACCGCCCCGTTGGAAAAACCGACAAAGTGGTCGATTGGATCGGCCGGAATATCCCAGGTCTCGATGATCGGGATGGCCACCGTCTGTAGAAGACGGCGCGCTCGCGCCGTGTGCGAGCCACCAGTCACCACGAGCGCCTGCGGCTTGCGGCGCAGAAGCTGCTCGATCAGCCGCTCCTCCTCCTCGATATCGTAATTCGTATAGCCAAGCAGGATCTGCATTCCCCGCTTGGCCAGCGTGTCGGAAAGGCCGCCGACCGTGTCGGCGAAATTGGCGTTGTTGATGGAGGGAATGGTGACGGCGACAAAATCGGACTTTTGCGAACGCAGGTTGGAGGCCGTGCTGTCGAAAACATAACCCAGATCTTCCGCCGCCTTCAGGATCGCTTCCCGGGTCTCCGGGCTGACGAGACTGTCCGCCTTGAATGCACGAGACACCGTCATCGGAGAAACTCCCATGACGCGGGCTATGTCTGCCATAGTGGGCGGTTTGCGATTGCTACTCATCAATGGCCTTATGTTATCGTTACCATGAGAGTAATATGGCTTTCCTGCCAATAGCAAGAGCGTCTTTCAGTCATCCAGACAATGCGAAATGCGGAGCCTTTCGGCCCCGCGTAACGATTGTCTCAGGAGATTGGCCTAAAGCTGGAACTCATGGGCGAGCGTCACATGATGATGAATGCGCCCTTCGAAGAAGCGTGACAGCACGGCGTCCGTTGCCGCACGCGCTTCGGTCCGAACGGGACTGGCAAGGGCAACCTCGACCGCCGCCAAGTCCGGATAATTGACAGCGAGGATCATCGGAAATTCCGGAGCACCTTCGTCACGCGCTTGGGCAAAAGTGACGCGTACGTCGAGCGCACCGGGAAATTGCTTCCATTTCGGCAGGATCGTCTCCATGACGGCGGCGCGAAAGGCCTCCGCTTCGCCTTCCCTAACCTTGCCTTCGAATAATGCGTATCGGGTAATCATCCGGCGATTTCCTTGTTCGGTCCCTTGAAGAATTCCATCAATGCCGCCTGGTCCTCGCCGCCGAGGCCGGCGGCCGTCAGCATGCGGTGTATCTCGGCGCAGACAGCCGTCAGCGGCATGGCGGTATTGGTGCGTCGGGCAAGATCCTGGGCGCCGTTCAGATCCTTGACCATATTGTCGATCCGGCCCGTGCGGCGATAATCCTTGGTCACGTAGCGCGGCATGTATTCCTGAAGGATGGCGCTGTCGGCCCGACCGCCCTTCAATGCCTGCGGGATCTTGGCGGCATCCACACCGGCGTCGAGCGCCAGCTGCGTTGCTTCCGCGACCGCCAGAAAATTCAATGCGCAGAGGACCTGATTGATGAGTTTGGTCGTCTGACCCGCGCCGACTGGCCCCATATGGGTGTAGTTCGATGCGACATGGCGCAGCACTTGATGCGCATCCGAAACGTCCTGTTCGTCACCGCCTGCCATCAAGGTCAACTGCCCAATCAGCGCCTTCGGTGCGCCGCCGGAGAGCGGGCTGTCCACCCAGCGCAACCCCTTCTCCGCCGCTTCGCCGGCAAGCACCTTGGTTGCATCCGGATCGATCGAGGACATATCGATGATCAAAGTCCCACGCTTCGCCCCGTCGACGACTCCACCGGCACCGAATACCGCACTGTGCGCGATCTTCGGCGAGTTCAGGCTCAGGATAACAAAGTCCGATGCCGCGGCTGCTTCCGCGGCACTGTCGGCGGCACGCGCACCCTTGGCAACGAGCGCGGCCACCTTCTCCTTGTCGAGATCAAAAACCGTCAATTGGTTGCCGGTCTCCACCAGGCGGGCTCCAATGGCACCGCCCATCGCCCCGGCGCCGATCAGCGCCACTTTGTTGCTCATGACTGCTCCTCCTCCAATGCGGCAATGATCGCCGCCACGATCGTATCTAGCGGCTGGTCTATATTGACTGTGATAGCCCGCTCGTCGACATCAGGCGGCTCGAGTGCTGCATACTGGCTGTCCAACAAGGCAGACGGCATGAAATGATCCCGCCGTGCCTGCAGGCGCCGAAAGATGGTCTCCTTCGTGCCGTCGAGATGGATGAAGGAGACCGGCGCGCCGACGACCCCGCGGATCCGATCGCGATAGGCGCGCTTCAGGGCCGAGCATCCGATCAACGCCGTATCGTCCGCCATTGCCAGGCACGCGCCGACCTTGTCGAGCCACGGCCAGCGATCAGCATCCGTCAACGGGATGCCGGCGCTCATCTTGGCGACATTGGCCGGCGGATGCAGGTCGTCGCCATCGACATAGACACCGGCAAGACGGGCGGCGAGTGCTGCACCGACCGAGGATTTGCCACAGCCGCTGACGCCCATGACGACGAAGCGGCGTGGCTTCACCTTATCAGAGTGAGGCTGTGATGCCGCCGTCGACATAAAGCACATGACCGTTGACAAAGGAGGATGCGTCGGACGCCAGGAAAATGCACGCGCCGACCAGCTCTTCGACCTGCCCCCAACGGCCGGCCGGCGTGCGCTTTTCGAGCCATGCCGAGAAATCGGCGTCAGCAACCAGCGCCGCGTTCAATGGCGTGTCGAAATAACCGGGCGCGATGGCGTTGCACTGCAGGCCGTATTTTGCCCAATCCGTCGCCATGCCCTTGGTGAGATTGCCGACGGCGCCCTTGGTTGCCGTATAGGGTGCGATCGACGGCCGTGCAAGCGCCGTCTGGACGCTCGCGATGTTGATGATCTTGCCGGCGCCACGCTTGATCATATGGCGCGCGACGGCCTGACCGACGTTGAAGACGCTCGATATATTGGTGCGCAGCAGCCGTTCGAAGGCGTCTGCGGGAAAATCTTCCAGTGGCGTGCGGAACTGCATGCCGGCATTGTTGATCAGGATGTCGATCGCGCCCTTGTCCGCCTCGAAAGCATCCACGGCGCGGCGCGCGGCCTCGTGATCCGTGGCGTCGAACGGCAGAATATGAACCTTGCCGTCGAAGCTATCTGCCGCCTTGGCGAGCTTTTCCTCGTCGCGTCCGTTGAGCACCAGCTCGGCGCCCGCCGCCGCCAATCCCTTGGCGAGCGCAAGCCCGATACCTTGCGATGAACCGGTAATCAGGGCGCGTCGCCCTTTCAGATCGAAGAGGCCAAGAGACACGGTTTCCTCCGTTTTTTATCTCGACAAAGACTACTCCCCTTGTTTATGTTATCGATAACATTCGATGTCAAGTGAGGAGACGAAAGATGGACAAGCCACCAATCCTGCAGGTTGGGCCTTATCCGCAATGGGATCAGGAACCGCTCGATGCAGCGTTTCAGGTCCATCGTTATTTTGAGGCCGCCGACAAGGCCGAACTGCTTGCCGAAGTCGGGCCAGCGATCAAGGCGATCGCCACCCGCGGCGAGCTCGGCGCCAATCGCGGCATGATCGAAGCCTGCCCCAATCTAGAGCTCATTTCGGTCTATGGCGTCGGCTTCGACGCGGTCGATCTGCAGGCCTGTCGCGAACGCGGTATTCGGGTTACGAACACGCCTGACGTATTGACCAATGATGTCGCCGATCTGGGTGTCGCCATGATGCTGTGCCAATCGCGCGGCATGCTCGGCGCCGAAACATGGGTGCGCGACGGCAGTTGGACCGAAAAGGGACTTTATCCCCTCAAGCGCCGCGTCTGGGGACGGCGCGCAGGCGTACTCGGCCTCGGCCGCATCGGTTTCGAGGTCGCCAAGCGCCTGAAGGGCTTCGATCTGCAGATCGCCTATTCCGATGTCGAGGCGAAACCTTATGCATCCGACATGAGCTTCGTGGCCGATCCCGTTGAATTAGCACGGCAATCGAATTTCCTGTTCGTGACGCTCGCTGCATCGGCCGCGACCCGCCATATCGTCGGACGCCAGGTGATCGAGGCGCTCGGGCCGGAAGGCATGCTGATCAATATATCCCGCGCTTCCAATATCGATGAGGAAGCCCTCCTGGAGGCGTTGGAGACCGGCAAGCTCGGATCGGCGGCGCTCGACGTCTTCGAAGGCGAGCCGAAGCTCAACCCGCGCTTTCTGGCGCTCGACAATGTGCTGCTGCAGCCGCATCATGCCTCCGGCACGATCGAGACGCGCAAGGCCATGGGCCAGCTCGTGCGCGACAATCTCACCGCACACTTCGCCGGCCAGCCGCTGCCCACACCCGTTCTTTGAGGAGAAAGACAATGAAGGCCATCGTCGCTCACGCCGCCAAGGATGTGCGGATCGAGGATTATCCGGAGGAGGAACCGGGCGCTGGAGAGGTCAAGCTGAGACTGGCGACCGGCGGGGTCTGCGGCAGCGATCTACATTATTATCATCATGGCGGCTTCGGCACCGTTCGCTTGAAGCAGCCGATGATCCTTGGGCATGAGGTCAGCGCGACCGTTGTCGCGCTCGGCCCTGGCGTCGAGGGCCTCGAGATCGGCCAGCTCGTCGCCGTCTCCCCTTCCCGCCCCTGCCGAACCTGCCGCTACTGCCAGCAGGGCTTGCACAATCAGTGTCTCAACATGCGCTTCTACGGCAGCGCCATGCCCTTTCCGCATATTCAGGGCGCGTTTCGCGAGACGCTGGTTGCCGACGCAATACAATGTGTCCCGGCAGACGGCCTGACGCCCGGCGAGGCGGCGATGGCAGAACCACTGGCCGTTACCCTGCACGCAACACGGCGCGCCGGCGAGATGCTCGGCAAGCGGGTTCTCGTGACCGGTTGCGGTCCGATCGGCGTTTTGTCGATCCTCGCAGCGCGGCGCGCTGGCGCGGCCGAGATCGTAGCGACCGACCTTTCGGATTTCACGCTGTCGCTCGCCAAGCAGGCAGGTGCCGACAGGGTCATCAACACCAAGGACGAGCCTGAGGCCCTTGCCGCCTATTCGGCCGACAAAGGCACTTTCGACGTGCTCTACGAGTGCTCGGGCGCTGCCGCAGCTCTTGTCGGTGGGATCGCCGCGCTGAGGCCGCGCGGCATCATCGTACAACTTGGTATCGGCGGCGACATGACGCTGCCAATGATTGCGATCACAGCCAAGGAACTGGAGCTGCGCGGCTCCTTCCGCTTCCATGAGGAATTTGCCGTCGGCGTCGACCTGATGCGCAAGCGCCTGATCGACGTGCGTCCGCTCATCACCCATTCGGTGCCGCTTGCCGATGCGATCAGCGCATTCGAGATCGCTTCGGATCGCAGCAAGGCCATGAAGGCGCAAATCGTCTTTGCCTGACCCGCAACGAATAGCGTGAGATCCGACCAAAACGAGGGCGGATCTCACGCGTTAGGCTCATCCTATTCGAGATCGGCACCAATCGCCCTAAGGGCGGCAAGCGCAACCCGTTCGTCCTGCTCGCCGGAGCCCGATCCAACACCGATCCCACCAACGACCGTACCCGAAAAGCGGATCGGCAAGCCGCCGCGCAGTCCCGTCGCCTCTCCTTGCGTTGCAGCGGCCAGCAGCAACCTGGCATGCTCCGGCAGGGAATGGCTTGGCGCGCCGATCGAGGCAGCGGTCTGCGCCTTGGCAAGCGCGCTCTTCAGCGACTGGAAACGCGAGCCGCGCATGCGGAAGGAGCCGAGCGTCACGCCGCTCTGATCCACGATGACGATGCATTGCGGTTGACCCATCGCGGCGGCGGCCGAAATCGCCGATGTCAGCAACGTCATCACACCCTCATCGCTCAAGACACTCGACGCCAGAACGTGGCTCATGCACTATCCTCCCTGCTTGCGGACTCATTTGGATATGTTATCGATAACACATCGATCATGCGATGTAGCATTCTGGGAGGTATTGTCACAATGTCGTTCTTCGAGATCATGGACCCGGCCTTCGGGAAATTCGTCCTCGGCAATGCTCCCGTCAAGCAGATTGCCACCGGGTTCGACTGGGTGGAAGGCCCGGTCTGGTTCGGAGACCTGAATTGCCTGCTGTTCTCCGATATCCCCAACAACCGCATCATGCGCTGGATACCGGGTGTCGGCACCAGCGTCTTTCGCGAGCCGTCGAACTTCTCCAACGGCCATACGCGCGACCGGCAGGGCCGGCTCGTCAGCTGCGAACATGGCGGCAGGCGAGTGACGCGCACGGAGTTCGACGGATCGATCACGGTGATCGCCGACAGCTATGAGGGCAAGCGGCTGAATTCGCCCAACGATGTCATCGTCGCCTCGGATGGCGCCATCTGGTTCACCGATCCCCATTATGGCATCGCGACGGATTACGAGGGGCATAGAAGCGAGCAGGAACTGCACTGCAACGTCTATCGCGTCGATCCCTCCGGCACGATGCAGGCGGTCCTCACGGACTTCAATTGCCCGAACGGGCTCGCATTCAGCCCGGACGAGAAGAAGCTCTATGTCGCCGATACCGGCCGCATGCATAGCGGCGATCCGCAGCACATCCGCATCTTCAGCGTCGGCGAGAACTGGCGCCTATCCGGCGGCGAAGTGTTCCATGTGATTTCGCCGGGCTGCGCCGACGGTATGCGGCTCGATACAGACGGCAATCTCTGGTCGTCGGCAGCCGACGGCGTGCATTGCATCGCGCCTGACGGGCATGTGATGGGCAAGATCCTGGTGCCCGAAACGGTTTCCAACCTCTGCTTCGGCGGGCGCGGCAAGCACAGGCTCTTCATAACAGCGACCACCAGCGTCTATGCGATTTCGCTCAACCGAAGCGGGACGCTTTGATATACGGCCGTCGGAAAACCGGCCCTCGATCCAGGACGGTGGGGCCGTCTGTTCACTCGACTACAGGGAATTGAATCTTCGTCACGACAATCGCCGATCACGGGGCGATTGTCGCCACCACACGCAATTCATGGTTTCAGCGCAGATCGGCCTGCGTGCCGGAACGCAGGCGAGCGCGAGCCATTGGCTTCAGGCCGACCGACAGGTCCTGGCCGGCATCGCCGCCGACTGCCTCTGCGCGCCGCTGTCTGAATGCCGCATCCTGCAACAGGTTCGCCATTCCGGCGACGGATATGCGATCCGCGCGCATGACCTGGCGGATCAGCGGATCTTTAAGAACTTCGGCGATCGTCAAGTCCCGGTGGGTCATGGTTAGCTCCTGTTCGTTAGAGCAGAAGATAAACCGCTTAATTAGCAGTGCGATGTCAAAAGCCGGACAAAAACAAGGCAGTTCGTTCGATTTTGTTACAGAATAATTGTAAAACGACTTGCGCACATATTCCCAAATTGCGCTCAGGCCCTAGTTGTCGCGTCACGAAAGGCCTATAAACGACAATCGGCCTGAATGGGAGGTCCGGTTGCTCCGCGTGAGCGCAACGTATTGCAACAAATCAGAGCATAATTTTGCAACGTTTGCGTTTATCATCGCGTGCCGCCTGAACTCCGAAGATTGAACAGCTTTCGCTAATAACGAACGGTCGCGTCATGTATTCTGATCAGACAAAAGAAGATGAGCGCATCATTTATCACGCAGATCTTCTAAGCCAGCTCTCCAATCCGAAACGCCTGGAGGTTTGCATCCACCTGTCGGATCATGAGGAGGACGTCAATAGCCTGGCCAAAAGGCTTGGAATATCGCAATCGGCTCTCAGCCAGCATTTGACGCGGCTTCATCAGTCGGGAATCGTCAAGGTGCGCCGCCATGCGCAATTCCGATACTATACCTGCGACCATCCGGGCGTGCAGCGCATCCTGAAGACCCTATCGGAGATTTTTGAAGCGGTTCCGGATCGAGCGACACCGGACGCCACGGATAGCTCCGAGCGCAACAAACCTTGAGGCCTCGCGCAGTTATTGCGCAAGCTGATCGGCTGGCAGCACAAAGTCCTCGCCGCGGCATCAAAGGCGGCGAGCCTGAAAGATGATGGTGGCGGCAGGCTTACGCGCCCGGTTACTTCATCTCTGCTAACAAAGCATCGGCGCCTTTGCGAATACCGACCTTAGAAGCCTCCAGCGACGAAAAGCTTGCCCCGACATTCATGGCGTTGGGATATTGCTTCGTCACATAGGCGAGCAAAAGGCGATTGGTCGGTGCATCGTAGAGTTCCACGGCATAATTTACCGAGCCCGTCATGGAGCCCTCACGACCGCGAGCAGCCTGAACGGCGTTGTAGGCTCCGCCACCGACATCAATGTGCGAGAATGGACCGAGGACCGGTGTGGTCGTCTTTGCTCCGGTGAGCGTCAAATGAAGTCTCAAGGTGGCGGGGCCGGGAATGCTTGCGATTGCAAAGCGTGTTCTGAGCTTTTCGGCAAATTGCTCCCGCATATAGCTTGCAAGCAGCGACTTATCGTTTTCGGCCATCTTGACGAACTGATTGTCCGAACCATTGTAGATCGAGACAGGGTCGACGATGATTTTGCTATACGACCGCCAATCGACCTGCCCCTTGTACCTGTAGGGCGTGCGGCCCGTTTCGTCCTGGCTGTTAGGCTGAAGCTGCGGCGCCGAGGCCAGACCGGAATAGACGGTCGGATCGGCGGTCGTGCAGCCCGCAACAGTCGAGCACAGGGCAATCAGCACGACGCCGGCGATAGATCTTCTCAGCAATGATTTGGCTCCTGGAGGAATGTGGATGGAGTTTTCCCAGAGCGAGTTCTATTGCGCCGCCGGATTGCGGTGTTTTCTTTCATGTTCGGAAATGTTCGCCTGGATTGCGACCATGGGCCAAAGAGCCGAAATGGCTGCCGCACCGCATACGCCGTCGGATCGACGGCCGGCCGTCGTTTTGCGCCGATCAGAATGGCAATCTAATGCGTCTCGGGCATCTTGCGTGACGCACCGGCCAGCCGAACTACGGTCTGGTCCTGCCCCGGTGGGAGGCTGATCTCGACGACGAGGCCATTGGGCTTGCGGTCGAGTAAGGTCAATCTTCCATTGTGGCCTTTTCGCACGATGCCTTCCGCCGTCGGCAGGCCGAGACCGAAACCACCGCCCGCACCCGTCGTGCGCGCCTTGTCGGCCTTGAAGAAAGGCTCCAGAACACGCGCCTTGAGCTTGTCGCTCAAGCCCGGGCCGTTGTCGCTGACCCTGATCAGCACGCCACCATCAGCCGCGCTGTGCAGTTCGATTTCGATCCAATTTGCATAGCGGGAGGCATTTTCGACAAGATTGCTCACGGCCCGCGTGATGGACTGCGGCTTGCACATGCAGGTGAGCCGGCGTGGCCCAATGAAGCTCACATCGATGCCCGTCTCCGAAAAATCCGTCGCGATCGTCTGAAGCAGGCTGGAAATATCCACCTTGCGGGACGGCACGCTATGAGAGGCATTCGTCAGGAACGCCAGGCTCTCATCGATCATGGCGCCCAGGGTGGTGATATCGGCAAGCATCTGGCGCTGCAAATCCTGCTGCTCGCAGCGCTCGGCCCGCATCCGCAGCCGAGTCAGCGGCGTCCTCAGATCATGGCTGATCGAGCTCAGCATCCGCGTCCGGCTGTCGACCATCTCCAATATCCGGCTGCGCATGATATTGAGCGAGGTCGCAAGGCTCCTGATTTCCGCCGCTCCCTCCGTGACGAAGGGCTTCTCGAGGCTGTCGTCCATACTCGCCTCCTCGGCAGCTGCGGCGAAACGGGCGACCGGTCGAGTGATCAGCCGACTGCTGAAATAGGCCAGAAGCGCAATCGGGATGACGATCTTCAAGATCCCGCTCGCCACAGCCGGCAGGAGCCAGAGGTAAGGCGAAAAGACCGGCATGTGAAAGATAAGCGCGCGTTCGGCGTCCACTTTCACCATGAGGACATCGGGTTGCGTCGCGCCGATAAACAGCCACTCGATAGATTGAGAAAAACTGTTTTCGAGCAAGGCACGCACGCGTGTCGGGATGTCGCTCGACGCGTTGGCATCGCCTTCCGTCCGCATCTGCGCGGCGGGCGCTTTCTCCACCAAAACTCCAAGATCGGCGGCAGACTTCAGAACGGCAGCTTCCTCTTCGACTGAACGGGTGCGCCGGAACTGGTCGAGAACCAACTCGATCCTGCCCGCCAGCAGGCCGATCTGGATGCCCTTGTCATGCCGACCGTAGATGTACGGCTCGGAGACCGTGGCGACGACGGAAACGAGAATGGTCAACAGCGTCGCCAAAATGAGGATCTGCGTACGGATGGAGGCGGCGCGAAAGCTCGTCATGACAGTCGCTCCACCTTGGACGCAAACAGATAGCCTCCGAGCCGCACGGTCTTGATGAAGGAGGGCTCCTTGAGATTGGGCTCGATTTTCTGGCGCACGCGGCTGATATGAGCGTCGATGCTGCGCTCGACCGGCCCGGCCGAACCCGCATGCGTCATCGACAAAAGCTGCTCGCGCGTCAGTATCCGGTTGGGATTGCGGCAAAAGGCCAGGAGCAGGTCGAACTCCGCCGTCGTCATGGAGACTTCTGCCCCGTCCGCATCGAATAGCTGCCGGCTTTTGGGATCGATGCGCCAGCCGGCGAAAGACAACGGCGCCAAGCTGTCGTCGGGTTGCTGGGTGTAGGCGGCTCTTCGCAAGATACTTTTAATGCGGGCCATCAACTCGCGGGAATTAAAGGGTTTTGTCACATAGTCGTCAGCCCCGAGTTCGAGGCCCAGAATCCGGTCGACGTCCTCGTGAAGGGCGGTCAGCATGAGGATCGGAACTGTTCGATCCGCGCGTAGCCGCCGGCAGATGCTGAAGCCGTCCTCGCCGGGAAGCATGGCATCGAGCACGATGAGATCGAAGTTTTGCCGCACAAGCAGGCGATCCATGTCAGCGCCGTTTGCCGCGGAGATCGCCTTGAAACCATTGCTGGTCACGAGCTCGACCAGCATGCCCGCTATATCGGTGTCGTCCTCGACGATGAGAATATGAGATTGTTCGGAAAACGCCATGTCGCGGGTCGCTGCCTTCGCTGGAATGCCGGTCACGCGATCCCTCGCGCGCAAAATTATCTCACCGGACCGCTGATCTGTCACGTTCACGTCCGCGATGCAGCTCCGACGAGAAAGTGACAAGCGCTACCCATGCTCGGTCATAGGATTTTTCCGACACGTTGCCTTTCCAAACGTTGAAGCCCGGGGAAAATAGCAGACGCCTCATGAAGCTGTGTTCGAAAATGTTGAGTTATGTTGCGGCTCCGGCAAAAGAGAAGGCGACGGCCTCCCCGGCTCCGGTCCTGCTCAAACACCGCGCTTGTTGCCCCAGATGAGCACATGCAATTGCGGCAGGACCCGCGCCTCGAACCACCTGTCATCGCTGACCTTGTCCACGAGCCAGCGCATCCGCTCCATGACACCGTCAATGTCGACGATAGCATCGTCGGCATCGGGCGGCGGCGGCGTGTGGTTGCCGGGCTGCAGGTAAACAGGCAAATGTGGATAGCGGGAAGCAGCCGCGCGCGCATAGGCATAATCGCGATCGTCGAACACGACGATCTTCAGCGCGACCTGCGGCTTGTCCGCCGCGATGCGCAAACAGTCGTCGAAGGCGCCCCAATCCGTAACCATGCCGCTCGATGGTGGCTTCGGGCTCAACACAAGCGTGTCGAGCTCGGCGAACCATTCCTTGGCGACGCTCCCCTGCGTTTCCAGCGCGAAGCGATAGCCTTCGGCGTGACCGTGGGCGATCAGCGGACCGAGCGGCTGGACGGCCGGATTGCCACCCGAGAGCGATATCGTCAGCGGCCTGCCGCCGGAAAGCCGCGTCACCTCTAGCCAGATCTCCTCGACCGACATCGGCCGCCATTGATCGCGATAGTCGCTGTCAACCGCATGCAGCGTATCGCACCAGGAACAGCGGTAGTCGCAGCCGCCGGTGCGCACGAAGACAGTCGGCAACCCGATCAATATCCCCTCGCCCTGGATCGTCGGCCCGAATATCTCGCTCACGCGAATGCGCGCCTCGCTCATGGCCGGTATTCCGCCCAGGTCTTCGGCGTCTCGCTGACCCGTACCGCCGACGTCTCGGGCAGACGGGCCTTGCACCAGTCGTAGAAATGCTTGGCGAGACATTCCGACGTCACGCGGCCATGGCCAAGGACATCATTCAAATGGCGATGGTCGAGATTGTCGTCGATATAGCGTTTTAGCGGCTGAAGCTCATGATAGTCACGAACGAAGCCATTGCCATCGAGTTCGGCGGCCGAGAGCTCCACCACGACGATGTAGTTGTGCCCGTGCAGCCGCGCGCATTGGTGATCGTCGGGAAGATGCGCCAGCTGATGCGAGGCCGAGAAATGAAATTCCTTGGTGATGCGGAACATCACTTCACCTCCTGGGCCGAAAAGCCGGCCGTGACGGCTACCCAGAAGTCGGGATCCTCGTAATCCGTGGGGTCTTCGACGCCGGCAAGATGGAAAGCTTCTCGACGCTCGACACAGGTGCCGCAGCGCCCGCAATGGCGAGTGCCGCCCTTGTAGCAGGACCAGGTTTCGGCGAAGGGTGTGTTATGTCTCGCGCCGTCGATGACGATATCCGCCTTCGAAATGGTCACAAAAGGCGCATAGAGCGAGACGTTGGCATAGCCTTCCAGGGCATGGTTCTGCATCTGCTGGAAGGCATCGATGAAGCCCGGCCGGCAATCCGGGTAGATGAAGTGATCGCCGCCATGGACAGCGACGGCCACGGCATCCGCCTTTTGCGCCGCCGCAAGCCCGAAGGCGATCGCGAGCATGATCGCATTGCGGTTCGGCACGACGGTCGCCTTCATGGTCTCTTCGGCATAGTGCCCGTCGGGCACATCTATGTCGTCGGTGAGAGCCGATCCGGTCAGATGCTTGCCGATGGCGGTAATGTCGATGATCTCATGCGGCACGCCGAGGCGTGTTGCGCAGGCCGCGGCGAATTCCACTTCCTTGCGATGCCGCTGGCCATAGTCGAAGGAAACGAGGCCGATAAGCTGATGTTCGGCCGCGACCTTATGAGCGAGCGAAACGGAGTCCAATCCGCCGGAGCAGACGACGATAGTCTTCATAATTCAGGATCCCTTGTTTTGACCGGGTGGGCTGCGACCGGATTTCGTGGCCCTTATGGGCTACGGCGCGCTCAGTAGCAGCAGAACTCGGCGGAAACAAGGACCCTCGCAATATAGTCGTTTTGGGCCGGCATCGCTGCCGGCCCATCGCTGGTCCTCGCCTGCGACGTTAGCTGACGCCGGCAAACTTTCCCGAAATAGTCAGATCCGGATAGTAACCGGCCGGCTTGTCGCCCACCGTCTGACCGCCGGTCATAGCGCCCTGGATCTCCGCTCCGAAGAAGGAATAGGGGAAGGTTGGCTGCAACGCACTGACATCGTCGAGCCGTTGGCGCAACGCCGACGGAATCTCGAAGTCCATTGCGCCGAGATTGTCGTTCAGCTGCTCCAGCTTCGTTGCGCCGATAATGATCGAGGCGATGCCTGGCTGCGTCATGGCCCAATTGACGGCGACCTGTGCCATGCTGCGCCCAAGCTCGGCAGATACCTTTTCCAGCTCGGCAACGATTGCCCAGTTGCGTTCGTTGAACTTCTGAAAGCCTGGATTTGTCGTTCCTCGTACAGTCTCGAGCCGACCGGCCGTCGGCTCTGCGGCGCTCGGGCGGTACTTGCCGCTCAGAAGACCGCTCGCCAATGGGCTCCAGGCCATGACGCCAGCGCCATAGCGCGTGCCGAAGGGGATGAACTCGTTCTCGATATTACGCTCCGCCAGCGAATATTCGAGCTGCAGTGCCGATATCGGCTCATAGCCGCGATACTCGGCGATAGCCTGGGCGCGGCTCACATACCACGCCGGCACGTCCGACAGACCGACGTGAAGCACCTTTCCCGAACGGACGAGATCGTCAAACGTGCGCATGACCTCTTCGGGCGGCGTCAGCCGGTCCCAGCAATGCATCAGGTAAAGATCGATATGGTCGGTGTTGAGCCGCTTCAGCGAGCCCTCGACGGCGCGCAGTATGTTCTTGCGGCCATTGCCGGCGGCGTTCGGTGTGTGTGCCTGAAGGTTCATGCTGAATTTTGTCGCGATCACAGCCTCATCGCGCAGTCCGCGTTCGGCGATGAATTCGCCGAGCCAGGTTTCCGACGTGCCGCCGGTATAGGCATCGGCGGTATCGAAGAAATTGCCGCCGGCCTCGACATAGGCGTCGAAGATGGCGCGAGCCGTCTTCTTGTCCGATCCCCAGCCCCATTCCGTGCCGAAAGTCATGGTGCCGAGGGCAAGCCGCGTTACTTTCAGGCCGCTATTGCCGAGAGTGTAGAATTCCATGCTCATGGATGTGCTCCTCATTGCCGCGTGCAGCCTCGTTCGGATGGTCGATCGGGCCTGTCGGCGACTTGACCGACACAGGATCGCCTCTTTTGTGTCCTGCGATAAGATCATTTAATTCGCATACATTATGCGATATAGTTCATGAATGGATCGCGATCTGCTGCCTCACCTGCCCGTCATCGTTGCCGTGGCTCGCCGCGGCGGTTTCGCCGCTGCCGCCAGTGAACTGGGAATGAGCGCGTCGGCCGTCAGCCATGCCGTCCGATTGGTCGAAGAACGGCTCGGCCAGCCGCTCTTTGCGCGCACGACCCGCAGCGTTGCGCTGACGGAAGCCGGCCGGAGCCTGATCGGCACGGTGACACCGGCATTGCAGGATATTCACGAGCGGCTCGAGCGCATCCGCGCCGTCAAGGGAAGGCCAAGTGGCCTTTTGCGCATTAATGCTGCGCGCGTCTGCCTGCCGCTTGCGGTGACGCGGGTGATTGCCGCGATGGCCGATCGCTATCCCGAGGTCGAGGTGGAAATCTTTTCCGACGAGCGACTGACCGATATCGTCTCCGAGGGCTTCGATGCCGGCATACGCATCGGCGAAATGATCGCTCGGGATATGGTGGCGATCCGCCTCACCCCTCCCTTTCGCTCGGTCGTGGTCGCCTCTCCAGCCTATATCGGCCGCCATGGGCGGCCGACGACACTGGGCGAGCTTTCCAATCATAATTGTATTGGTTATCGGCTCATCCGCTCCGGCGGTCTCTATCAATGGGAATTCGTCGAGGCCGGCCGGGATGTCGCGGTGACAGTCGGCGGTCAGGCAATCGTGACGGAATCGCATTCGGCAATCGAATTGGCGCTGGCAGGCATCGGACTTGCCTATGTCTTCGAACCGCTGGTGCAAGCGGACATCCAGGCCGGCCGGCTGGTCCAGCTATTGGCCGACTACGCGGTCACCGAGGGCGGCCTCTTTCTATATTTTCCGCGTCGTGCCGAGCTGGCGCCGAAACTCAGGGCCTTTATCGATACGATCAGGCAAATCGGCCGCGAATCGGCGGCCAACTAGGCCGGCGTATCGGGCTGTCGGCGTCCGCGTGACGCCCTTCGCAATGTTCAGATAGCGCAAACATTGTACCGAATGCGCAAGAAACGGATGGCGTGACGACAGCCGGGGTGAATTGACGTTGCCGTCCCATATGACGCCCGGCAGTCATAAGTCGCGGGCTCTGCCGACATGATGTCCAGGGGTCTCGCAGCCTCCCGCCCATCGACCCCTCGCAGTTCGATGGGCGGCACCATCGCCAGAAAGAGGGTCTATGCAAGATACGTCGAATAGAAAGCTACCCAGCCCGATCGATATTGAAGTCGGAAGACGCATCCGGATGCAGCGGCGCATGTTGGGCATGAGCCAAACGGCGCTTGCCGAAGGGCTGAATGTGACGTTTCAGCAGGTCCAGAAATATGAGAAGGGCACAAATCGGGTCGGCGCCAGCCGGTTGCAGCGGGTTGCAGACTGCCTCGGCGTGTCAATTTCGCATTTCTTCGACAACCCAGTTGCCCGTTCCCATACTTCGGGAGACGAGGCGCTGGGCGTCAAGAACGATCTTGTCAGCTTCCTTTCATCCGATGAAGGCGCCGAACTCAATCGCGCCTTTGCAAAGATCAAGGACACAAAGACGCGGCAGAAGATCATAGGCCTGGTCAAAACGCTGGTCACAGCATAGCCAGCCCGTGGCTATCCTTAGTCGGTCATCCGAGGCACCTCGTCAGCCCGTGAGCCGCGGCGTGCGAATGACCTTCAGGAACAGCGCATTCATCGCATCGGTGATCCCTTGCGTCGGGCTGACTTCGAAATAGAGGCCAGGCGACGCGCAGTTTTGCAGGTTCGTGCCGATCTGCGATTGGAACGGCGCGATCCAGGTGTTGTACCAGGCATTCTGCGGCAGCGGGAAATAGGTCGTGTAGAGAATGGCGATCTTGACGTTCTGGTCCTTTAGCGGCTTGCAGAAGGATATATCGAGCGGCTCCTGGCAGCGGCCACCCGTCGTCGGCTTCGTGCATGTGGTGGGCTTGTAGCTGTCGCCAACCCCATCTGTCACGAAGAACAGCACCTTGGCGCGATCCGAGCTTGTCGTGCCGCCGCCGCCCGTGCCGATGATCGGCTTGAGCTGCGTCAACATCGTGTCGAAGCTCGTGTCCTGGTCGCTATTGTAATTCTGGTAGGGCGTGGTCATCAGATCGACCGCGCCGGTGGAGGTCTTTACCTGAGTCATATCGGAAGACAGAGCGGACACGCTGGTCAGACCCGCGCTTTCCGCCTTAGTACCGAATGTGTAGACGGCCATGCGATACTGGTCGGGCGTCGAGCGATTGGTGGTCGCCGTATCGGTCAGCGACTGGGTTGCCTGCCGCACCACATCGATGCGCATCGTTACATTAAGATTTTTCGCTAAGTTATAATAATTATTAGTCGTATCCAGATTGTGGCACGCAAAGGCACAGGTATCGCTCGTGTTTGCTTGCATCTTGGTGATATCGGCCGTCGTGGCGCCCACACCCATCGATGGGGTGTTGTCCAGCAGCATATAGAAGTCGATGAAGCTGGCCGTCTGGTATTGCGCGGAGGCCGTACCGCTGATCGAGATCGAGGTTTGCCCCATGATCTGCATCAAGGTCGTCGGCACGCTGGCGGAGAAGTTGACCGTCGACGAGACGACATTCGAAACCCTGTTGACCGAAATATTCACGTTGACGGGCACGTTTTGCAGGTCGCTCGACGCCTGGCCGAAGAAGAGTTTCCGTGCATCATCCTGACCGATGCTGACGGTGCCGTCGCTGGTCATCTTCAGCGCCGCGGCGACCGCGGGCGACGAGTCAGCAATCGCGCCGAGCGCCGCAGCATCCGCCGCATTATAAAGCTCGGTTCTGGCCACCAGTGCGTTGGTGACGTCTATCGCCATTCCGGCGGCGGCAATCAGGGGAACCGCAAGCAAGACGGTGACCGTAGCGAAGTTCCCGGCTCGGTCGGCCATCAGCTTTCGGGACAAGTGATGAAGTCTGCGGAAGGGTCTGATGCGGGCCTTTGATCTCTTCACGAACGAGCTTTCATATAATAGAAATTGTATCGACTACTAAATACAAGCTGAAAGTAGTATAACTTTCAACTATACTTAAATACATCGTCTCCCATAAAGATTGATATTAGGATAATATGCGACATTTCATTTTAGGAATTGCTGCATTTCTAACAGAGTTACTTTAGATATAGTTTTAAGCTTCGAATATCGAAGTCAGTTCTCGGATCAGAGTTCTGACGAGAGATCTCGATCGCTGCCTGCCGAAATTCGAGCCGGTCGCATAATTGATGGGAAAGCGGCTTTGAAGGCGAGTGAAGTGCGCATTCCGCATGCCGCGACGGCGCAGAAAGGCAGAGCGCCGGTGCGGTGATAAGATCAGGGCCCGTGTGGAAATACACCTTTCGCGCGATTTATATCGAGCGTCTTTACTTGATCTTCAGTGTTCATCGACGAAGGATCTGCGCGTCGATTTCCGGCGCAACGACGGCCTATCGAAGATCCGTCGCCGCCATAGAATAGATTTGGGATTTTTGCGTGCGCGTTCTTTCATGCATCGTCACGGAACATAATCTGTGGCTCGTTCTTCTCGCGGCATTCGTCTGTATCAGCGGTGGATGGATCACGCTCGGCCTGCTGCAGCGAGCAGAAAAGACCCACGGACTGCAACGAAGCGGCTGGATCTTCCTGACGGCAGTCGCCGCCGGTTCTTCCGTCTGGTGCACCCATTTCATTGCCATGCTGGCCTATCAGGTCGGCGCGCCCGTCACCTTCGATCCGATCCTTACGATGGCGTCATTTCTACTGGCGGTGGCAGGCGCTGCCGGCGGTTTCGCGGTGATGCTGTCGCGCACGCAGCGGATAGCGCCGGAACTGGGTGGCGCCGCCGTCGGCCTCGCCATTGCGACCATGCATTATACCGGCATGATGGCTTACCACGTCGATGGCATCGTCGAATGGAACCAGGGCTATATCATCGGTTCCGTCGTGCTTTCGGTCACCTTCGCGGCATTTGCCTTCAATCAGGCGATCCGTCGGCCTTGGCGTGTTGCGCCGCAGGCTGCTCTCGTCCTCTTCGTTCTTGCGGTCGTCGCGCTTCATTTCACCGCGATGACTGCCGTATCGGTGACGCCATTGGCAACGGGCGCCGGTATTGTCGATTCCTACGCGCTGAAGGCGATGGCCGTTGCGGTTGCCGGTGGCGGCTTGCTTGTCATCGGCACTGGCGTCGCCAGTTACATGATCGACGAACGCGCCTCGCGCGAATCCATCGAGAAGCTTCAGCATATGGCGCTCAACGATCTGCTGACGGGCCTGCCCAATCGCTGTAGTTTCAGCGATTATCTCCACAGTGAGATGGAGCGCGCCACGGAAGATGGTGCAAAGCTCGCCGTAATCGGCATAGACCTTGATCGATTCAAGGAGATCAACGACCTGCGCGGCCACAAGGCAGGCGACCAGGCACTGAAGGCCATCGGACGCCGCCTTGCGCGCCTCATCAAGGATGGCGAGTTTGTCGCACGCGTCGGAGGTGACGAGTTTGCGGCAGCCAAGCGCTTTCAGAATCAGAGCGAGTTGCTGGATTTCGTGGCACGTCTGGAAAAGACCATGTTCGAGCCGATCCGCATCGATGATTTCGAGACGGTGACCGGCGCAAGCATCGGCGTCGCCGTCTATCCCGATGACGGCGTCGACCTGGAGCGCCTTATCAGCAATGCCGATCTTGCGATGTATCGTGCCAAGGCCGATATCGGCCGCGCCGTCTGTTTCTACGAATCCAGAATGGACGAGGCAGCGCGCGCCCGGCACACGCTTGCGCAGGATCTGCGCCGTGCCGTCGAACTCGATCAGCTCGAACTGCACTATCAGGTGCAAACCTCGGTCCGCACCGGCGAGGCCTGCGGCTACGAGGTCCTGGCACGCTGGAATCATCCCGAACATGGCCAGGTTCCGCCATCGGAATTCATCCCGATCGCCGAGGAAAGCGGTACCATCCTCGTGATCGGTGAATGGGTCCTGCGAACAGCCTGCAAGCAAGCGGCCTCATGGGACCGGCCCTATAAGATCGCCGTCAATCTCTCGCCTGTGCAATTCGCCCATGCGGACCTTGCTAAGCTCGTCCATTTGATCCTCCTTGAAACCGGCCTGTCTCCGGCGAGGCTGGAACTGGAGATTACCGAGTCCACCATCATCGCCGACAAGAGCCGCACCCTGCATGTGCTGCGGCAGATCCGGGCGCTCGGCGTGACCATCGCAATCGACGATTTCGGAACGGGTTATTCGTCGCTCGACACGCTGCGCTCGTTCCCCTTCGACAAGATCAAGCTCGATCGCTCCTTCATGAGCGAAGTGGAGCGCAGCATCCAGGCGAAGGCGATCGTCCGAGCAGTTCTCACGCTCGGCAGGAGCCTTGAAATTCCCGTCCTGGCCGAGGGCGTCGAAACCAATCACCAGCTCGAGATCCTCCGCATCGAAGGCTGTGACGAGGCCCAGGGGTTCTTTCTTGGACGGCCAAAGCCGGTCGGACAGATCTTTCAAGCTGATCATGCTGCCGACGACGGGTTTGCCCCCTCCTTTTCCGGGCGTGTCCCTCCCCTGCGCATGCGCCGTCGTTAAAGGCGGATAGAGTAAGTAGCCCCGAAGAACACGGACGGCTTAAGAGCGTAGACGGCGACACGCAGACTATTCTCCCGCATCGCCGCCTGCCCGAAAGACGGTGGCTGCTGTTGGCGTTACGACTTCAGATGGAACGATCCGTCGTCTCGCCGATCCATTCCTTTGCAAGTTCGATCGTCACTGCCGAGCGGATATCGGCGGCATTGGCAGCCACCAGAAGCTCGTAGCGGCCGGGAGTGGCATGGAATGCCTTTGTCTCCACATCGAAATAGCTGAGATCACGGGGCTTGACGACCAGCGACGCCGTGCCCGTCTCTCCCGCGGCAAGCCGAAGCTTGGCAAAGGCGCGTAACTCCTTGTCCGGTCGCTCAACCGTCGCGGCGAGCGGTCGCACGTAAAGCTGCACCAGCTCGGATCCCGCCCTGTCGCCAACATTGGTGACATCGACCGTGACGGTGATGCCATCGGGTCCCATCTCCGTTACCGACGCCTGCGCCTTGCCCCAATCAAAGCGCGTGTAACCGAGACCGAAACCGAAGGGGAAGAGAGGCTCGACGCCGCGCGTATCATGATGGCGATAGCCGACAAAAACGCCTTCGGCGTAGCGCACGTGCCCATCCTTCCCGGGATAGATAGCGGCATCGTCTGTGATCGCGGAATTGTCCGCCAGGCGCTTCGGGAAGGTCTGAGGCAAGCGGCCACCGGGCTCGACGTCACCGAACAGCACATCGGCCACGGCGTTCCCAAGCTCCTGGCCCGGATACCACATCTGAAGCACCGCCTTGACCTTGCCGAGCCATGGCATTTCGATGGGTCCGCCCGTCTGCAGCACGACGACCGTATTGGGGTTGACCGCCGCCACCCTTTCAATCAGCTCTTCCTGCCGGCCAGGCAGGTGCAGGTCTGGCAGATCGAGCCCTTCGGTGTCCCATTGCCCATCGCGGCCGACGAACAGCAGCGCGGTATCGGCGGCGCGTGCCGTCTCGACAGCCTCTGCCATGTCCGCCTCGCCGAGCGGCTTTTCCACGCCGAAGCGGACGGCCGTCAGATTGATCCCCTCCTCGGTCGTCGCCGAAGAGCAATATTCGACGACGATCTGATACTGCTGACCGGCCTCGAGGTGCACGCCCTGACGCTGTTCGACATTGGCCGTGCCGAAATAATTATCGCCGCGTGTCCAGCCGTCATAACCGTTCACGACAAGCCTGCCATCGACATAGAGCTTGGCAAGGCCTGCATTGGTCATGCCGAAGACGTGCTCACCGCTTTCGGTCGGTATGTAGAAAGCCGTCATGCGCGCGGAAAATTCACTAGGATCGAGCTCGGGGGACGGCAGATCGAACCAGAAGAACTCGCCCTTGTTCGCCGGCTCCGCCGCCACCGGCGAACCGGCCAGGCTACGGCCCCTGAAATATTCCACCCTCATCTCGCCGGAAAAGACGTTGATTAGACGATTGTTGCGGCAGCCCGGGGCATGGCGGATGCTGTTGGCGTTCGACAGCGCCGCGCGAATGCCTTCAAGCGGGCTGATCTTATAATGCGCAGCAATCTGGGCACTGCCGCCGCCCATGACCCGCGCCTCGGCGGCATTTGGCCCGATAACAGCCACATGCCCAAGCCCTAATTTCTGCAGCGGCAGAATGCCGTCATTCTTGAGAAGAACCGCGCCTTCGGCACCAAGCTGACGGATCAGAGCTCGATCCTCGGGCAGATCCGACGCATGCTCGGTCAAATCCGGGGTGTTCTCGAAGGCGCCGACGCGCTCCAGCAGCGTCAGGATGCGCCCGGCGGCCGCACGGACGGTCTCGGGCTTGACCTCACTGTTGCGCACCGCCTGCACGAGCTTTTCGCCGCGATCGCGCGTCGGCCCCGGCATTTCAAGATCGAGCCCGGCATTGACCGTTGCTACGGTCGAATGCGAGCCGAACCAGTCGGACATGAAGATACCGTCAAAACCCCATTCCTCACGCAGAACCTTCGTCAGCAGCCAGGGGTGTTCGCTGGTATAGGTTCCATTCAGCCGGTTATAAGACGACATAACCGCCATGACGCCGGCTTTCCTCACGGCCTGTTCGAACGGCGGCAGGTAGATTTCGCGAAGCGCGCGTTCGTCAATATCCGACGACATCGTCTGCCGCTCCATCTCGGATTCGTTGCCGGCGAAATGCTTGATCGTCGCCGCAACGCCCTGGCTCTGCACGCCCTGGATATAGGCAACGGCGAGCGCTGCCGTCAGCATCGGATCTTCGGAGTAGCATTCAAAGTTGCGGCCGTTCAGGCCCGAGCGATGAATGTTCACCGTGGGCGCCAGCAGGACGGCAGCGCCCTTGCTCTTCGCCTGGCCGGCCAGCGCCACACCCATGCGCTCGACGAGCGCCGGGTTCCATGTCGCGCCGAGCGCGATGGCAACCGGAAAGCAGGCCGCATTGACGCCGGCAACCAGCGATCCGGCACCACGCGCGCCGTTCGGCCCATCCGTGACCTTGATCTTCGGGACGCCGAGACGCTCAACCGGCACCGTGGTCCAGAAATCGGCACCCGCAAGCAGCGAAACCTGTTCCTCAAGCGTCATCCGGTCCAGAATATCGTCGATCATAAAATCTCCCGAAGTTTTCATTGGCTGCCCCCGTCGCGCCGCGTGGCGGAGATTCGTGTCCGCAATCGGGCAAATCCTAGCCGACCGGAGTGCCTTTGCGTTAGAATATGGTGCGGCAATTTATCGTACAAAATGTCAGTTTCGAAAATAGCATCCAATCGAAAACATTCAGCGATTTCTGCACTCGCCGGCTTTAAGGCAGCAATTCCCTTTATGCCTGCCGAATAACACTAGCTGGTTCAAATCGCCGGCGGGCAACGGCCTAACAGAGAACAGCCCTCCGGGTTGGCCGCCAGAAACCTTATTTTAACCGCCGTCCACAATGAGGCACCGCGATACCCGTTTTTGGGTAAATTTGCATAAGGGGGCTATTCTCGGTTTCCATGCTTTGCTAGGGGTTCGCCTTAAAAATGATCGCATGTCTTTGTTGCTGAAGCAGAAGACGAAGCTGAAAAATGGATTGCCGGTGAGAAATCTGAAAATCGCAAATAACGAGGTGCCTTATCACGGCGCAGTGTGGGATATTACGGAAGCCTTATCGAATTTCCGTCTGGCTGCTTTGCTCGGATGGCAAGATGTGGCGCAGCGCTACAGACGATCCCGGATCGGCGCATTCTGGCTCACCATCAACATGGGGGTGCTGATCGGAGCACTGGGTCTCGTTTTCGGCACGATCTTCAATACGCCCATGAACGAGTTTCTTCCCTTCATATGCGTCGGCCTGATTTTTTGGGGTTATTACACGCAGATCGTCAGCGAAGGGTGCTCCGGATTTATATCCAATAGCGACATAATACTGCAATTGGATCTACCATTCTTCACGTATATCTTGAGAGTCTGGTACCGCAATTCGGTAATACTAGCACACAATCTTGTTATATTTCCAATCGTTCTGCTAATATTCTGGAAATCCATTGGGGCCTCGGCACTACTGGTCGTGCCAGGATTCATCATTGTGACGTTAAATATGACTTGGATCGCATTGACGCTGGCGATCTTATGCACTCGCTATCGCGACCTGACCCAAATTGTGCAGAACATCATGCAAGTGATGATGTACGTCACCCCGATAATGTGGATGCCCGACCATTTGCCGCAACGTGCATCGCACATCATGCTCGACTACAATCCCTTTTTTCATCTAATTTCGGTCGTCAGAAATCCGCTTCTTGGGCAAACTGTTACAGCAGCAAATTGGGTCGTAGCCGTTGGCGTTGCGATTGTCGGCTGGTCTTTCGCGCTTCTTCTATTGAAAAAATACCGAGCCCGCATTGCCTACTGGCTGTGAGCAACGAAACCAGACATCTCAGAAAACGCAGGCAATTATGACATCCATCTCTCTACAGAATGTCACAGTCGACTTCCCGATCTATAACGCGCGCGGCAGGTCGCTCAAAAATCGCGTCATGAAAATGGCGACTGGTGGCTCGATCAACTCTGAAAGTGGCGGTGTCGTCGTCGTCCGCGGACTGGACAATATCAATATCGAACTGAGCCGGCATGACCGGATTGGTCTCATAGGCCACAATGGCTCGGGCAAGACGACACTTCTGCGCGTGCTGACGGGCGTTTATGCACCGACTTCAGGCAAGGTCGACATAAGAGGCAAGTGCACGTCGCTCATCAATATCTCTCTCGGGATCGATCCAGAAGCCACAGGACGTCAGAATATTTTTCTTAGAGGCGCTCTACTGGGCTTCAAAAAGGAAGAGATGAAAGAAAGGCTGCAGGAAATCGAGGACTTTAGCGAGTTGGGTGATTTCCTTGAAATGCCGGTTCGCACCTATTCCTCAGGCATGCAATTGCGATTAGCATTTTCTATTTCTACCATTCTTCAACCTGAAATCCTGATTATGGATGAATGGCTGGCGACAGGCGACGAGGGATTCAAGGCGAAGGCCAACCAGCGATTAAATGAGCTTGTTGAAAAGACCCAGATTCTCGTGATCGCAAGCCACGCCAAGGATCTTCTGGCAAAAAATTGCAACAGAGTGGTGTGGCTTGAACACGGCAAAGTGCGGATGGATGGCGCACCGAGCGAAGTGCTGGACGCCTATTTCGGCCCTTAACCACGCACGTCGCTTCGGAGAAGCTCTCAGGCGGGCCACTGAGAAAGTACGTTCGCCTGCCTGAGTAAAGCCTAGATATTATTGTTCAAAAACCAAGCGTTCTTAATTTGTCGGGCATTCCCCAAAAAGCAAGCGCTTCGTATTCGGGATAGCCATAAACACCACGGTTCAGCCGAATGGAGCCTGAATTGGCTTGTAGATGTCGTTCCACCAGGTCAAACACTGAAGTGGGACGTCCGCTACAGCAATTTATCACACCCGAAACCTCTGGTCGCACGATCACGCGCGCAAAACGCTCGGCAACCTCCTCTATCGGAAGATAATCACGAAGCTGATCGCCTGGCGACATATCGAATGACGGCCGCTTTTCCGCGAGTGCTTTATCAAGCTGCGATAGGAGGCTTCTTTCCGACTGGCCTGGCCCATACATGTAGAACAGACGCATCCACTGCAATGTGAACGGCTGTACTTTTTGCATCAGCTGAAGGGTTTTTCGAACCGTATCCTTGGCTAGCCCGTAGGGTGTAGTCGGCCTTGTTTCCGCGTCTTCGGCCAAAGGACCGAACTGCAATCCATATTCAAGGCAAGTCCCGGCGACCACCAAATGAGGGACACCCCATTCGACAAGCCGCTGGAACAAGGCTATTTCGGCCCCAAGATTATGCGTGAGGTTGAACAGCCCACGATAGTCAGGAAGACCAGGCCAAGCGAGGTGAACAAATACGTCGGGCGGATCCATTTCCGCAGCGAGACCTTCCGGCCTGCTATACAAATCACAGCTCACGAATTTGACCTGGTCCGACCAGGACATTTTCGCAGCTTTGCTTGCATCTCGAGCTATAGCTGTGATCTCGTGCCCTTCGGCAAGAAGACGGGCTACGACATGCCCGCCCACAAAGCCGGTGGCCCCAGATACGGCGATCTTCACTGCAGCACAGTCAATTTGGGAATGGCCACCACAAACTGACCGCCCCAGCTACGAATAACGGCCTGAGCTCCAGCCACTTCCTCAGCAATGTTCCACGGCAGGATTACAACCCAGTCAGGCTTGCGGGCCTTCAGCTCGTCGGGATGAAGTATCGGTATATGGCTGCCCGGCATGAACTTTCCCTGCTTCGACGGCGCAGCATCGCACACGAACTGGATGAGATCCGTCTTCAGCCCTGCATAGTTCATTAAAGTGTTGCCCTTTGCGGCAGCACCATAGGCAGCGACAATCTTACCCTTTTTCTTCTGTTCCAGCAGAAAGGAGAGGAACTCATCCTTGATGGCGTCCGCTTTATCCTGGAAGCCCAAGTAGGTATCAACTTTGCTTAGACCAAACTCTTCCTCGCGCCGTAGCACTTCAGCCACGTGAGGCGATGTATCGCGTGCGTCCGCGGTGCGGCAACCATAGACCCGCAAGCTTCCACCGTGAGTGGGGATTTCCTCCACATCGAACAGCCGTAGCCCGGCGCGCGCAAAAATCCGCTTCACGGCGCCAAGCGAAAGATACGAAAAATGTTCGTGATAGACGGTATCAAACTGAACGCTCTCCATGAGACGCATCAAATGCGGAAACTCGAGCGTTACAGTTCCACCGGGCTTCAGGACGATTTCAAGCCCCGCCGTAAAATCATTGATATCGGGCACGTGCGCATAGACGTTATTGCCGCAAATCAGATCGGCTGACCGGCCTTCCTCCACCAAAGTCCGTGCCGTTTCTGCGCCGAAAAACTGTCTAAGCGTTGGTACACCGAGCTTTTCAGCGGCATCTGCAGTACTGTCCGTCGGCTCGATACCAAGACACGGGATTCCCTTCGCCACGAAGTTTTTCAGAAGGTATCCGTCATTGGACGCAACTTCGATAACGAAGCTGTTCGACGACAATCCAAGGCGCTTTTCGATAGCATCGCTGTAGGCTTGCGCATGACGTAGCCAGCTTTGCGACGTTGAGGAAAAGTATGCGTAATCACGAGCAAAGAGATCTTCGGCCTTTTTATAGTCGTCGGTCTGGACCAGCCAGCATTCGTCACAGACAAAAAGGCGCAACGGGTTGGAAATTTCTGAGCGCGTCAAATCTGCGACACTGAGATAGTCGTTTGAGGCCGGAGCGTGGCCAAGGTCCAGGAAGACAAACTTGAGTTCGTTTGCACAATGGCGGCACTTCATAGATCAACTCCGTGGAAATTTGCATCAAGAAAGGGATGACCGACATCCCTGGATGAAAGATGAGCTGGCGGCAATGGCCACGCTACACCGACCCGCGGCTCATCATAGCGCACTGCGCCTTCGTGTGCCGGGGAATAAAACTCGGTATGCAGATAGAGAAGACGCGAATTGGCTTTCAACACTTGAAATCCATGCGCACATCCCTCGGGGATTATGAAAGCGAGGCCATTCTCAGGAGAAAGCTCAACGCCATGCCATTGCAAAAATGTCGGGGATCCGCGCCGCAAGTCGACCGCGACATCGTAAACCTGCCCTTCAATGCAACGGACAATTTTTGTTTCGGCACGCGGCGCATACTGAAAATGCATGCCACGTACCGTACCAACGGCAGCCGTCATCGACATATTTGCCTGGCGGATCACCCGATCCCCAAGCGCGTCACCAAGCTCGTCCTGGCAGAAAACCCGTGAAAACGTCCCGCGCGCATCTCCAATGACCGTAGTTTCGGCAACAAACAGCCCATCAATTCCGGTCTCAATCAACTTCATGCAGCAGCCTCGGACCATGCAACGCCCCTTTGGGAGGCAAGCGCGCAATATTGTTCCAGCTGCCGGATCGAGGATACCGCTTCATTTTCGATGAACTCCTGATACCAGGAGGCTGTCATCTCAACGGTTTCCTCGAAGGAAAGAACAGGCCGCCAACGCAGCAATTCCCGCGCCTTGCTGCTGTCCAGATAAAGGAGGTTGGCCTCATGCGGCTGCGGCGACGCTGAACGATGCCATTCCACCGCCGGCCACTGCGCCTTAACAGCTTGGAGCACCTGCTCCACCGGTCGGTTCCCCTCCTTTTCAGGCCCGAAGTTCCATGCCTCCGCCGCTTTGCGCTCGCCTGACAGCAACGCTTCACCGAGCATGAGGTAACCGGACAGGCATTCCAAAACGTGCTGCCACGGGCGGGTCGCAGCTGGAGAGCGGATTTCCAGAGTCTGGCCTGACTTTACCGCACGAACCAAATCAGGAATAAGCCGGTCCTCCGACCAATCACCGCCGCCGATTACATTGCCCGCACGCGCGGTTGCAAGCAGCTGATTGCCCTTATCCAAAAATGACCGTCGGTAGCTCGCGGCTGCAATCTCAGCTGCTGCTTTCGAGGCGCTGTACGGATCGTGCCCTCCCAATCGATCGGTTTCTCGATATCCCCAAACCCATTCGTTATTCTCGTAGCACTTATCGGTGGTTACCGAGACAATGGCTTTGACAGCATCGCTATTGCGACAGGCATCCAAAATATTGACCGTTCCCGTAACGTTGATATCCCATGTCTCGATGGGCTCACGATAAGAGCGCCGAACAAGGGGCTGCGCCGCAAGATGGAAAACAATCTCGGCTTGGCTCGCTTCAACGATCTCGCAAACTTTGACGCGATCTCGGATATCGACATACTCGGATCGCATGTCCAAACCCAGCAGATCCCAGTGACTTGGCTGGGTCTCAGGCGGTAAAGCAAGACCGACCGGCTCAGCACCAAGCATACGCAGCCACAGGCAAAGCCAGCTGCCTTTGAAGCCGGTATGGCCCGTAACCAGAACCTTCCGGTTCCTATAAACGTTGTTAAACATGCCTACCAGCTCTTCCAGGGAGCCTGACCAGACGCCCACATCTCTTCAAGCAAATTCTTTTCGCGCAACGTATCCATGGCTTGCCAGAAACCGGTGTGCTTGTAGGCAGACAATTGATCTTCGCGTGCAAGCGCCTGCAGCGGATCCTGTTCCCATACCGTCAGATCACCCTCGATATAGTCGATGACTGAGGGCTCGAGGACAAAGAAGCCGCCATTGATCCAAACGCCGTCACCGGCTGGCTTTTCCTGGAATTGGTGAACTGCGCCATTTTCGATCAACAGAGAGCCATAACGGCCGGGTGGCTGAATGGCAGTCACCGTCGCCTTACGGCCGGCAGCGCGGTGATGAGCGACAAGCGACGTAATGTCGATATCCGAAACACCATCGCCATAGGTAAAACAGAAGGTGTCGTCGTGCAAATACGACGCTACACGCTTCAGGCGTCCGCCCGTCATCGACTTTTCACCCGTATCGATAAGCGTGACATTCCAAGGTTCAGCGTTACGCTGATGTATTTCGATTTCATTCGACTGCATGCGGAAAGTGACATCCGACATATGCAGGAAATAGTTGGAGAAATACTCCTTGATCACATATCCCTTGTATCCAAGGCAGATGATAAAATCATTGATGCCATGGTGCGAATACATCTTCATGATGTGCCACAAGATCGGCTTGCCACCGACCTCGATCATCGGCTTCGGACGCAGGTGCGACTCTTCGCTTATTCGCGTTCCAAATCCGCCCGCCAGAATGACCGCCTTCATCAAATATCCCCTATCTGTCCAATAGCTGCTGGTGTCTGCACTTCGCGCTTATCTTATAAGGACCCGCTTTCGCAAGCGCTTCAATAAGCCGTGGAGCATAAAAATGCCATCGACAATGCGCGGATACTGCACGAGTTTATTTACGAGCAACTGCTCTCGAGAGAGATGCACGGCTCCAAAAGTGGGTACCTGCACAGGTGCTGACGCTGCGCTAGCGTGCCGCTTCATCCAGAGATATGCAAAGGGATAGGAAGAGCGCAAGAACTCGCCCTGGATTGCAATCTCGGCAAGTGGTCCCGCGTCGGTGGACAACTGTTTTGCAGTTGTTCGCAGGTAACCACCTAGCCTCCTTAAGAAAAATACGGGCGCGCGCGCGACTAGCCTAAATACAAAGACCCTTTCGCTGAGCGCGCCGCCCCTGTGATCGTCAAGAATGGAACGGAAGGTCGCTATTGGCATAACGAAGGAGGCCAGCGGGATGATCCCGCCGGAAACGATATCCTCGATGGTCTCGGTCTTCCATGCCTCTATGAGCCTAGGCTCGAACTCAGCACCCTGTCTGTTGCTTTCAAGAACTGCGTAATTCATGTCGAGGACAGCGACGACATTCTCAACACCCGCGCCCAAGACGTGAAATTGGCGCGCGTCACGAACATAATTCGGGAACAACGACGTCGTAGCATCAAGAAAAGAAACGAGCCCAGACGTCGGCAATAGCGCCGCTATTTCATCGCCGCATCCCATTAACACGTCTTCGGAAGATACGGTCGTTGCCGGATGAGCTGACAAGATGCGAATGTCAACAAACATGCCGAAGTAGCTGCACTCCAGCTCCAAAGATTTGCGTAGCCGGTCGGAACACACCACGACCACCCGTGATGGTTTATCAAACTGACCGCAAACGCTGAGCAATGCCTCCCGGAAGCTGCTTTCGCTCGCATCGTCGCAGCGCAAAACGAGCGTGACGTCTTGTAACGTCCGATGATGGAACAGACGAGCCAGCGTGGACTCTACCTCTTGTTTGTAGAAATCACGCGTCACGCCGGGCTCTACATCGAGCTCTACCGGGCCCATCGACGTTACAATTGTCTTGTTGCCATAAACTCTTCCCAAATCCCGACCAAGCGCGTCAGAACGTTCCTGCCATTCCTCGACATTACCCTGACCAAGGTGTCGGAGGGGAAGATTGATGACGAAAACGGGTAAGCCCAGCGACCAAGAGCGGATGCAAAGCAACGTGTCGTAATGATGGAAGCCTCGATAATCCTTATTGAAGTCGAAAACGAGATCCTTGTGGATTACGAGCAGGTGACCATCGAGGTGTACGGCCGGCAACGGATGTGGGAAGGGATAAAGAATTCCATGATAATCGACCATATTTCGAACGATTTTGAAATATGGATAGCTGACGCCTGCCGGACCCAGCAGTCCCCAGGCCAAACCCGCCTCCTCGATAAGGGCAATCTGCTCGATCAGCCGATGCAGAAAATCCTCTGCGAAATAGATATCGGCATGCATAATAAGCAGATGCTTGCCTGGATGGCGCGCCCTCACCTGCTCCAAATATGTGAAGTAGTCGAGCTGAGAATTGTGGTTGACGACGAGATCGACTGTGATCACGCTTCTTATTCGCCACTGCTCAAGGCACTCTAATGTCGCCGCCGTTGCTTGATGGTGCTCTCCAACAAGAATGGAAAGCACGAAATCATCGAGTGATATAGATATCAAAAGCTACTCCCGAATCTAAGAAATCGCCGCAGACGGACGCGGAGGGAAAGAGCAGCTCTTTTCAAGAAAAACAAAAATCCATGACGATTATAAGTGTCTCTCAGCAAAAATGAGAAGGTCCCGCGCCCACGTAGATCAATGGCCGGTTGGTTTGTCCCGCTATCCTTATCGGAATAAGCCGCAGCGCGCAGTGCAGCCTCCAGCTCAACGGCACTCTTTTCCCAGGTAAAACCCGCTGCAAAGGCCTGTGCATGTGACGCCAACCGCTGTCGCAAGTTCTTATCGTTAGCAAGCAACAATAATTTCTCCAGCAAATCCTCAGCGCTATCAACGAGAATACCCGTCTCGTTGTCGCAAACGACCTCGGTATGGGGGCCATGTTTGTATGCCATTACGGGCGTGCCCTGATACTGAGCCTCGAGCAGGGGCAAATTCAACCCTTCCCAATGTGACGTACTGACGAAAATGTCACTGCCAGCAAATGCCGCCCCCATGCGGCTAGCCGGTAGATTGAGACAAGACTCGATGCCGCGGGAACGCAGCAATTTCGCCTCGTCGTCTCCTCCTCTGCCAACAACGACAAATCGAAGCGTCGGCTGTCGGGATCTTGCGCGAGCGGCAAGCTCAAGAAATTCAGAGAACCCCTTATATGGCTGTTCGTCATTTTTGGCTTGAACACGCCCAACCCAAAGAACTAATACACTATCAGCTTCAAGTTTCAGATCCTCCCGGAACTTACGGGCTTGGTCTGGCTTTGCTCTTTGGTAGTGATCACAGCCGAGATAGACGACCTCCGACAAGGCGCGCAATCTTTCCGGTAACCAGTTCTGAATACTGCGAGAGATGCATAGGATCTTGTCCTGAGCACGAAGTTTGGGAAATACGCTCTTGAAACGATATGAAACGGAAGCGTCAAGATTGCGCCCAATTTCCAGTCCAAAAAAACGACCCGGCGGAGTTCCGTATTCGATAGCCACGACAGGGGAGCGCAACAACGGCATGATGTCATAGAATGGCGACGTATTGACGACCCAGACATCATTGTCAGACCGATTGAAATAGTCCGCCAAGGCCACCGTGTTGCGGGACGCGGAGCTGGTCATGACAAGTTCTTTTTCAGCCGATAGCTCGATCACATTGTAGGGTCGGGGAACGGAACTATCGAGCCGCTGACAAAAAACGTTTACATGATAGCCTCTTTTGGTAAGGAAGCACGCATACTCATGCACTACGAGATCAACACCGTAGCCCAAAAGCAATCTTTCCGTCAGGAAGCCAATCTTCAAGGCCATCCGCAAACACCTCTCTTGTAGGACTTATAAGGCCTGAGCATAGACTTGCATCAAGCGATCAAGATGATGATCCCACGAGAAATTCCTGCTTCTGATCAAACCATCAGTCCTCATTTTGTCAGCATTTGCAGGACTATGCACGACCGCTTCGATCGCCTTTGCCGTTCCTTCGACATCAGACGGCGAGACTAGAGCTCCCGCATCCCCAATAACCTCCGGCATAGATGATGTGTTAGAGCAGATCACAGGGCATCCCGATTTCATGGCTTCCAAAATAGGCAGACCAAATCCTTCATAAAGGGAAAGATATAGAAAGCAGTCCGCATGATGGTATAGGGATGGCAAATCCGCCAGATCGGCAAAACCGGTAAAAATCACGCGGTCCGCAAACCCACACTTTGCAAGATAATCTTTCAGATCGTCGTTCTTCCAACCCCACATGCCCGTACAGACCAAGACATAGGGTTCCTTCGGATTGGCGCGAATGAACGCCCCAAACGCATCCAGGACTTGCTGGAAGTTCTTTCGCGGTTCAATAGTCGATACGGACAATAAGTAGCGATGACCTGGCGGAATGCCGAACTTCGCAAGAAACGGCTCGCGCTCAGAGAATACACCCCGATCGAAAATCGGATCAGCATCGATATAGTTCACGCTCACTTTGTCTGGACTTACATCGGCGTGATTCAAAAGATCATTTCTTGTTGCTGCAGAAATACAAAATACATGATCGAAGTCCGCCAAACGCTTCATTTTCATGCGTTCTTTTGTGATGTTCAGTTCCTCGTGAAATTGAGGAAATAAGGTCGTCGTTAAGTCGAAGTAAGTAATCGCATTGAACCTTGTCTTTGACGGAGGCTCGAAAAACCAGTCAATGCAATGATAAACATCAGAATGCTCGGTCGCCTTGGCAATTGCCGAACCGAGGCCGGGCATATAATTTCGAAAGGAATTTCCGGCCCACTTACGTCGGATTTTCTCGACGAACGTTTCTTTATTCCCCTCCAAGATGGCAACGACGTCGCCGCGTTGCAGAAACGCTGCAATCTCCGGGTCGGTGACATTACGATCCCCTATGAGAATCCTGAAATCTTCCGGAGCAAGGCGTTCACGATAGCCGCGCGCAACGGCATAACCATAATTTACTATGCCGGTGCGCGGAAATCTGAGGGCATAGCCGTCAAATGAGATCTTCAATGGCGTACCTCAGATCAGATTGGGTCTCATGTCGGAATATAGACCAAAATCAAGGATATCAATTCTGGGATGGCTTTGGGCAAAACGCTCGATTCTTGGCTTAATGGCCTCGAGCTGAGCAAGTGCGGCTTCCTTCGTATGGCGCGCAATCCACTCATTATCCCAGAACAATTTCATCTTGGATGCAAGCACTGCTTCATTCGCCGAAAAATACTTCCATGTGAGGATCAGATGGCTCAATGCCATGTTGAATTCATGAGTGGCCACCGAATGAGAATTGTAACGTGCCTCGAAGATTCCGCGCGTCATGTGGGCAACAACGGCATCGTGGCGATAGAGACACAATCCCCCATCCAGCCAGGCTCGCCAGCTAAGATCGACATCCTCGCAATAAAGATAGATCGCCTCGTCGAACCCTTTCGCGCGCTCAAAAAAAGCAGCGGAGATGAGTATACAGGCCCCGCTACACCAATTGACCTCCAGCGTCTCGTGGTCAAAGGCCCTTGGCGGATTTTCAATTGGAAACTGTCGGGCTTCGACGATATTTGCGCGGCCGGCACTGCTGATGAAGGTAGAATATAGCTTATCGAGAACATCGGGCATGAGGATCATGTCCGGATTCATGGTTATGAACGCGTCAAAAGCCTCGACCAGCTTCTTCGTGTACTCTCTCCAAACCAAATTCTGCTTTTCACCATAGCCGCAATTTCGGTCTATGCTGATCACGTTCGCCACAAAATGATCGCTTGAGAGTGCCTTGACTCGCGCAATCGTAGCCGCCTGCACCGGCTCATATACGACGATATTGGCGGTAAGCTTGTATTGCTTGCCAACTCCGTTTTGCTGGCGCAGGGCAAGAACACAATCCTCGATGTAACGCTCGAACTCTACCGCATTCGATAATATTTGAACTGGAATATGGATCACGTCATACCAACCTTTAGCGACGCTTCTGTCGGAGCTTTACGCGCAGCCATTCGAAAAATGTCCGCGGGCGCTTGCTCTCTTCTATTCCAGCTGCGAGTGCAGCCAGTCTCTCTAATATTTCGGCGTGCTGTATCGTGGTGCTCTGCATGACCGCGCCAAGGCGTGCCACCATTTGGCTTTCAATAGCACCAAGACGCTCCGCGATTTGCGCCCGCTCAAATTTTGAAGCATCCAAGTGTAAAAGTACGCCGGCGAGAATACCAAAAACGTGCTTATTGCTTATCAAATCGAGATCGGAATAAGGATTGCCGCGTTGATCGTTTCGCAAAGCATCGCTAAGATTGAAACGCGCATTGTCTGCAACGGAAAATTGGTTTCCGCTCACAAATCGTTTCCCAAGCGTAACCGACGAGGCGGCCTTCTTTCGGACAATGCTCATAGAATTGAAAAATTCGACGGAAGATATCTTTGCAAGCTCGTCTTCAGCAATCGCAAAACCGTAATGATGCAGCATATCCTGAACAAGACGCGTCCTTGGCTGCGAGGTACCCCAATGTTCGAAATTAATAATATCCGTAAGAAGCTTGAAAAAGCTCATCGATGAGAAGGGATGAGCAAGACCACCTTCATACTCATACCAATAGCTACAATGCAGATCTTCGGCGACAAATAAACCACCTTCACGCAGCTTTGGGAAATAGTGGCAGAACGCAGCGACTATGTCTTTCGAGGTGTGTGACCCATCATCGATTATGATATCGAACTCGGCTGAAATAGAATTTATACGCGCAGCCGCCTCGGCGGTGGACGCGTCACCGACGACGACCGATATGCGAGGATCACTGAACACGAGCTCCCCGGACTTCGGGTCGATATCACATCCCACAATCTGCGTCGCATTCGGGAAATAGGCAGCCAAAATTTCTGTAAAGCCGCCATTCTGAATCCCGATCTCCAAAATTGAAATCGGTCGATTGCGAAACGGCGCAAACAGATCCTCGTAAACATCAAGGTAAAGAGCCCATTTATCCGAGGATTTTTCGACGTTGGAGAAAATATGTTGTAGTGATTCGTTTTTCATTGATTAGAACCGGAATGAGTACAATTTGGTGCGACGCTTTTTCATCGTAAGCACACTTTACTGAAACAGCGTCTCCATGCACTCACCTTCAAGAGATTACGCAACATCGCGCGACTAGATCATCTGCGACCATAACCAAATATTGCTCGTTGGGAAGCATGCAAGGTTCATTTCGGACACGGCCTTAAACGCGAGCTTATGCGCATCCTATATGGTACCGGCGAACTGGAGTTATCTGCAGACGCCGCTTTCTCTGTGGACAAAGCTCTCCAGCGTCTAAGGTACCGGCTGAAATTTGACGCGCATCCGATCGCAGAACGTTGATAATTTCATGCACGTATCAGCCTTTCTAGAGATAATATTTGGCAGCCTGAGCGGGCGTAACTTCGAGGCGTTCGACAACTTCCAATATGTCTCTACCATGTCGGAAATGTGAATTGCTCTCGGCCACGACGCGGTCGCAGGATTGGTAGGTGGGGTAGAGATCTATCAACACCGGCCGAGGTTGATTGGTAGGGGTTTTGTCCCTCTGAGTGGCGGCTTAAGCAACTGAGAAACATAGCTCTAGGACGAATCAGATTTCATGTCCCTGTCGGGGCGAGTTCGCAAAATTGCAACCTCGTCGCTCCAGCCGAAGCATAAGACTTCCCCCGACGTAAAAAACACAGCTTCGCTAAAATGCGAATAATCTTCTTCTGAATAAATTTGACCGCATCGGATTTCATGAACCGCATTCATGGAGCCGAATATGCGTTCTTTCCTTCTTGCTGCCAGCTTTCTCTTCGTTGCCGGCTTGCTGTTTTCAACAGCCACGACAGCAAAACCCGTGGCGAAGGCCGCCACTGAGGCGCATCAGTTTGCCCATGTCATCGCGGATGCCAGTGCGCCCATCGGCTGGACCGGCCTCTGCGCTGCACAGCCTGCCGAGTGTGCTCCCAGCCAAAAGAGCGAAGAATTCATCACGATCGACCGGGAGCGCCGGGCGCAACTGCAGCAGATCAACAGCCTGGTCAATCACGAGATCCAGGGCATCGGCGACAACGATCACTACGGAATCTACAAACTCGGTATCATCAACTGGTGGACCTATCCGGACGATGGCGCCGGCAACTGCAACGACTATGTGCTGCTCAAAAAGAAGCTGCTCGTGGAGGCCGGCTGGCCGCGCTCGGCGCTGCTGTTGACCGTCGTCCTCGATACGCACAATGAAGGCCATCTCGTTTTGATGGCCCGGACGAATGACGGCGATCTGATCCTGGACAATCTCACCGACGCAATCAAGACCTGGGGCGGAACCGGCTATACGTTCATCAAGCGCCAATCCGCCGACAATCCGAACAGCTGGGTCCGGCTTGAATCGGGACGCACGCCCGAAGAACTCGCCATGATCAGCAAGGCGCTGACAGCTCATTCGCAATGATTTTCGGACCAGTAGGTGTCGACAAGGCTCTTGCCGTCCTGGTCCAATATGGCGAAATCGCCGGGTATGATGACGAAAAAGCGCTCAGCTTCCGGGGCGTTTTCCCCTCCCTCACCGGGAGCACCGTCAATGCGGCCGCAGACGACGAAGCCAGGCATTTTCGAACTCGGCTTAGCAGTCAAGATGTGAATGGCAGAAGCCGGCACGTCGATGCGTCGCACAATCGCAGCTTTCGTAAGAGCCGGGACATCAGCCATCGTCGGCACCGCCTCGCCCGGAGCGGCCGCAAGCAAAATACCTCCAGCCATCGAAAGATGTTTCACAGGCATTCTCTCCAATAACCACCGCGACGGATTTACAGCGCGCTCCAGCAGCACTGCTACGCGCCTCTGCAGCCGGAAGCTGATCTACGGAAAGTTTATTGTGATTCGGCGGGCGGAAGAAGCACGCGTCCTTGCCTTCGCGAGCCGATCGAACATGAAGATCATCCCCGTGCCGGGGACTATTTTGAAAGCCATTGCAAATGCGAACAAGCCTGTCGAAAGTCCCGGCGCTCAGCCTTCTTGTTATTCTGACCCTCACAAGCGCCTGCTTCGGCCACGAATTGGTGGGGGTGCCCGCATTTACCTCTAGCTAACGTCGCGTGGTTTAACCAATCGGGCTGATGCGGCCCGTCGTTATCTTGTTCTCGACCCACGAGCGCTCATTTTGTCAGTCATGCCGCTTCCATCCTTCCCAGCTAAAACCGCATAATTTCACATCCCATTCGGAGACAGGAAAGTTTGCGAGAGCGTAATAGATGCCGAGGAAGCCGGCGCTCGGAAAGACCTGGCGCATCTGGGATTGGTCAAGCCCGAGCTCCGCGCAGCCGTCAACATGGAATTGCGGCGCCATGATGCGGATCTCCTTGCCGGCAATACCCGTGCGCTTGATCGTTTGCATCGTGCAATCAGCCTTCCTGCCGCTTAAGCGCTGGAAGATGTTGGGCCGAGGATGATATTTGCGGATGATCTCGGGATGATAGGCGAGCATCATCACTTTTGTGGACTTGAGCGCCGCATTCTCCAGAAAAGCCGGATCAGCCAAACGCCGATGTAGCGCCTTGCTCGATGCGGCCAGCATGAGCATGTCCGTATGTGAGCCGCTCATCTCGTCGGCGAGATTCGGCTCGCTGAAACGCATCACAAATTGCGCGTTGTCCACGGCCGCCGAAAGATCCCGCTCCAGTTTTCCGTTGCCAACAATAACTGTGGTCTTGCGTGTCAATTGCGATCGTCCAGCAAAATCCGGCAGCGCCGAGTACCGAGGCTAACTTCAAGCGGTTGGCTATGCCCGTCTCCCCTTAGCACCTCAGCAGAGTGCCAAAGCCAGATTGCCCGGCAAGGTATGAGCCAATCGAGGCGGGCGCTCTACAGGAAATAGCGGAATTTCAACGGCAGGAGCGCAGCTCCAATGGCGGCGGCATCCCCTTTCGTTTCGCTGAGGATCAACCGCGCCTCGCCAGGCCCGACGCCGTAGCGATGGCGACGTTCGGAAGGCATGCTCACGCGGGAAATCATCATCCGCCCAAGCTCCGGCGGCAATTGTCCGCCAAAGACGATGGCCTGCGGATCGAGCACGCCAATCAAGGTCGCGATCAATCGATCGAGCATCGGCATGGTATCGTCGAGCCAGCTTTCCACGCCCGGCCAGGTCGGGTCGAAGTTTTGCCGCAGCTCTTGGATGGAGCCTATGTCGATACCGTTCTTCTGCAAGCTACTGATCAGATACTGCAAGGCCGGTCGTCGGGGCGCCTCTTTAGGAGTGTAGACGACACTGAATTCCCCCGCGTTGCCATGAAAACCGAAATAGGGCTTGCCCTCCAGCACGAGGCCCCCACCAAACCCGTAATTGAAGGATAGGTAGGCGAAGGTGGGGCACCATAACCCGACCCCGCGCAGGCTTTCGCCGATGGCACCGGTCGTGGCATTGTTCTCCAGCCAGGCGGGCAGCTCGAAGACCTCCTCCAGTTCGGGTCGCAGATCGATCAACGACCAGTCCCGCAAGGGTTCGGGAGCGTTGAAGGCATGATTGTCCAGGACGAAGAATCCCGACATGGCAAAGCCGAGCCCCACAAGACGATCGCGCGATACGGAATGCTTCGTTAGAATGGATTGAAGCGTTTGCGAGAGTGCCGCAAGCGTTGCTGGGCGATCGCTCGGGACCATTTCCAACGTTTCTTGCGCAATGATGTTGCAGCCAAAATCGGCGAGAGAGAGGATTGCAGAGTCGGTGTTGATGGAAACACCGACGGAATAGGCCGCCTCCTTCACCAGCTCGATCGTCGGGCTTGGCTGACCACGCGTGCCCTTGAGCGGTGCCGCGGCGCGGAGCAGGCCCCGTGTCATCAGCGCCTCGACCAGGCGATGTACCGATTGCTGCGTGAGATTGGTGTGCGTGGTGATGAGCGCGCGCGCGATCGGCTCGTGCCGACGAACAATATCGAGGATGAGGCGCTCGTTTTCGCTCGCCAACGGAGATTTCTCAAACGCAGCCATGAATGCAATCCCGATCCCGCCTTAGGTGGTGTGGACAGTTAACTGATCCATAGGATGATTGCCGCGACTGTGACAACAGCGCGGTAGTTTTTGACGGTTTTCCCGAAGCGTGTGGCGATCCTGCGAAACTGCTTGGGCTTCGAGAAACGGTATTCGATGAGATGGCGCTGGGCATAGAGGTCCTTGTCCAGCGGGTACAATCCACGCCAACCCGAATTGGCAACGACAGTTGATGATAGGTAACGATCGAGCCAGTGATAAGGCCAATCTGTCTGGTTCAATGCGCTTCAATAGCGCGCGACCTTGATCAGGGCCTCGTCAGCGGATCTCCATCACGGCCAGCGCTCAAGTTTCACACCGCGCAAACAGGCTGGACATATGAAAGCAACTGATCAAACAATCCAGACAAAAGGCCCTTGCCATAGGAGGCGTCTACATATGAACCTGATTTGCTCAGCTTTGGGAATGCCAAGAGCCCAGACGACCTAGTTACGGGCATGGCGAGACTCTATACCGCGTCTAATCCTTGCCAGCCCGACGCTTCGGGTTCATTCTCAGCGCAGACGTAGGCCTGCCGGGGGCACAGACGAATTGAGCAGCGCTCCGTGGGTCTTCGGGAGATGGCTTTGATGGACTGCTCCGCCTGCGGTTTAGCGATTGAGAGCGGCTTTGCGTACTGCCCGAAGTGCGGCGCGAGGCAGCCGATCTCTTGTGTCAGCTGCGGCCAAGCCTGCCTGCCGGACTTCGCCTTCTGCCCGAAATGCGGCAATGCCGTTGCCGCTGGCGTAGGCGCGCAATCCGTGCTTCCTGCTGAGGTCGTAACCCCCACCCTGCCCTTTGCGCCCCCGCAACGAGTGGCGGCGTCCGACACGGAAGCCGACCGGCGCCCGCTCACCGTTCTCTTTGCGGATCTTTGCGGTTTCACCACGCTGAGCGAGAGGCTCGACCCCGAGGTCATGCGAGCTCTGCAGAACGAACTCTTCGACGAGCTAACCGAGGCGGTCGAAAGCTACGGCGGCTTCGTCGACAAGTTCGTCGGCGATGCATTACTCGCCCTGTTCGGCGCGCCGGCTGCGCATGAAGACGACCCGGAACGGGCGCTGCGCGCCGGCCTCGACATGATCGTGCGGGCGGGACGCGTTGGGGATCGCTGGCAGTCTCGCGCCGGCGTACCGTTGCGCCTGCATGTGGGGATCAACACCGGGCCTGTGGTGACCGGAGGCTTCGGCGCCGCCAACGCCCGTTCCTATTCGGTGACAGGCGATACGGTGAACACAGCCCAGCGGCTGCAATCCATGGCGGAGCCGGACGAAATCCTCGTCGGTCCCCTCACACACCGCCTCACCCGCCATGGCTTCGCATTCGAAAGCCTCGGGTCTCAGGTCCTGCGGGGCAAGAGCGGCAATGTGCTCGTCCACCGCCTGCTTGCACCTCTGGAGGCCCCGAATACGGCACGCGGCCTTGAAAGCTTCGGCCTCCAGGCGCCGATGATCGGGCGGGACTCGGAGCTCGCGCGGATGCTGGGCTGCCTCGATCTTGCGTGCAACGGCAGTGCCCAGCTCGTCCGCTTGATCGGTGAGGCCGGCATCGGCAAATCGCGGCTTGTCGATGACTTCGTCGATGTGGCGGCCCAGGACGAGCGCTTTCAGGCAGTCGTGGTGCGGCGCGCGATCTGCTCCCCCCTTGGCGAACAATCCTATGGCGCTTTGGCCGCTGTTCTGCGCAGCGCGTACGGCATTGCAGAACGGGACACGGCAGCGAGAACCGAAGAGCTGCTTGCGGCCGGTCTTGGAGAACTCGGCTTTGGCGTGGAGGATGTCGCCCGGCTGACGCCGTTGTTCTTCCACGTGTTGGGCTTAGGCGACCCGAGCGGCGCACTCAAGCATGTCGAGCCCGAACAGCTGCGGCGGCAGATCCTCTATGCGACAAGGACGATTTTCGAGCGGCGTCTGTCCCGCAGCCCGTTGCTGCTCATCGTGGAGGACATGCATTGGGCCGACGCCGCATCGCTGGTGGCGTTGCGATTCATGCTCGACCGGCTGGAACGCAGTCGGTTGATTATGCTGACGACCTGTCGGCCGACGCTTGAGAGCGACGGGCTTGAATCGAACCGCACCAGCCTGACATTCCTGCGTCTTGCCCCCTTGCGCCATCAGGATGGTGAAGGACTGCTGTCGGCTTTCTTCCATGGGGTGGACGGCATCCCGGCCCCAACGCGCAAGCGGATTCTCGATCGTGCGGGTGGTAACCCGCTGTTCATCGAGGAAATCGTCCGCGGATTGATCGAAACCGACGCCTTGCGGTTCGATGGCCACGCCTGGAGCGCGACAGCCGCTGATATCGGCAACGAAATCCCAATGAGCCTGCAAGCGATGCTGCTGACCCGCGTGGACCGCTTACCGCCCGCGGTGCGGCGACTGTCGCAGGAGGCGTCGGCGATCGGCCCGCGTTTCGACAAGGCGCTCCTCGGCGCCATCGCCGCGGACCCGGCGTCGCTCGACACCGGGCTCGATTTCCTTTGCCAGGCCGAGATTATCGACGAGGTTGCCGAGACCTCGACGCAATCGTCGCCCGCCTATCGCTTCACGCAGACGCTGCTGCACGATGTCATTTACCACAACCTTTTGCTCGAACGCCGCAAGGAGCTGCACGGTCGCATCGGCACCAGCCTGGAGCATCTGCACGGCGGGGCACCGGACCGGCTGGAAGACTTGGCGCAGCTCGGCCATCATTTCTGCAAGGCCGCCCAAACGCGCAAGGGCGCCGGGTATCTGATGGCGGCAGGCGATCTGGCCCGCAAGATCTATGCGAACGACGATGCGATGCGACTCTATCGCCAGGCGCTTGCCGCCTTCCCCGAGCAATCGGAGAGGATGTCCGAACAGGCGGCGCTCGACGAGCGGCTGGCCGATCTCTGCGGCCCCAACGGCGAGCGTGATGCCGCCCGTGATCACTACGGCCTTGCGCTGGCCGTCCATCGTGCTGCCGGCGACCGGGCCGCTGCCGCCCGGATCTTGCGCAAGCTCGGACGTCTCAACCTCGACACCGGCCGACGCGACCTGGCGGATGCCTTGTTCGCCGAGGCTGCCGGCGCGCTCGACGGCGCAGACGAGCCGATCGAGCGAGCGCATCTGCTGCAGGAACGCGGCCATCTCGCCTTCCGGATGGGAGACCAGGCGGTTGCGGCGCAGTGGGCGGACGAGGCATTAATTTGCCTCGGCGCTATATCCGCAGAGACATCGAGCCCCGTTGGCCTCGAGGCAGCACGGGCCGGTGCCGAGGCGCTGAACACCAAAGGCGTGGCGCTGGCCAGACTTGGCCGTTATCGCGACGCGGTGGCAGCCGTCGAGAAAAGCCTTGCGGTTGCCGAGGACGCCGGTCTGCTGAGCGCCGCCTGCCGTGCCTATTCCAATCTCGGCGTGCTCTACACGATCGTGGACCCCAAGCAAGCGATCGCCGTGTGCCGGCGTGGATTGGAAGTCGCCATCCGTATCGGCGACCTCGGCTTCCAGGCCCGCCTCTTCGCCAACCTTGCCGTTGCCTGCTGCACCTTTACCGACAACTGCGCCAAAGAGGGCATCCCCGCAGCCGAAAAGGCGATCGAGATCGACCGCGCGCTTGATCAGCGCGACCATCTCGCCGTGCCATTGATCGTGCTTGGGCAAATCCACCAATGCCACGGCCGGCCGGATCTAGCCCGTGGGTATTACGAGGAGGCCCTTGAACTGGCTCTTGAAATTGGCGAGCCGCAACTGTTGTTTCCATGCTATGATGGCCTGGCGACATTGAATCTCGAACACGACGACATGGCCGAGGCCGAGCGGTATTTTGCCCTGGCGCAGGATGTATGCAGCCGACATCAGCTCGACCCGGGCGCATTGGTCGTGTTGCCGTTTCTCGACTAGACCTGACAGGACCTTGGGATCGAATGGACCCCGAGATCCTCATCGGATCTGGAATGAAAAATAGCGCATGGTGACGTGCGAAAACCGCTTCGTAGAGTTCGACATCATGCTCAGGACCGCCGTCGAGGACCATTGCGTTCGGGCGGCATCACCCGCGGCGAATGATATCGCCTCGATTGGAAGAGCAGGAGCGCCGTTTCCAAAATCATTTGAACAGGCGGCGCTCGGAGAGGGAGGATGACATGCCGGACAGCTTCACTGATAGGCTCCTGCAGCCGGGCGATCGCGCGCCCAACATCGTACTTGACGCAATTACCCGCCAGGGGAAGGTCTCCATCGACGAGTTTCGCGGGCAAAGGCCTGTGCTGGTCGGCCTGTTTCGCGGGCTTCATTGCCCGTTTTGCCGGCGCCAGATCACCTCCATGGCGAGCCTTGCCAGCGACCTGCGGGAGATGGGCATCGACAGCCTGACTGTTGTCAACACGCCGATCGAGCGCGCGCGCCTGTATTTCCGCTATCATCCGTTGCCCAACCTCTTGGCCGCATCCGATCCGGAGCGCATCTCGCACAGAGCATTCGGACTGCCGAATGTTGAATTCACCGAATCTGAAACCGCATGGCCGCACAAGGTGGGGATGGATGTGCTGGCGTCGATGAAGATCGACATGCCGAAGGAACTTCCCGAGCCGATGGACGTGATGGCCGCGACCGAGTATCTCGACAAGGCCGACGGCTACGAATTCACCGAAGAGGACCGGCAGATGATCGCCGGCGGCGAAGGCCAACTCGTCGGCGAATTCCTGCTCGATCGCGACGGCGTCGTCAGGTGGTGCTTCACGGAGGTTGCCGACAACGGTAGGCAGATGTTCGGCGTGCCGGCGGCGCAAGATTTGATGTCGGCGGCGTCCAACATAGCCGCCTAGGGCATCTGGACTCTTGAGATTCCCAAAGCTGAACAAATCAGATTCATATGTAGACCCTGTTGCAAGGGCTTTTTGTCGGGATTGCGTGATCGACGGGAAGACGTCGAAGAGTAAATCGACTACCACGGGGATCTCCATGGCTTAGCCGTTCGACTGTCAGTACCGGTGCTAACAGGACGCCGACGGATAGCGATCCGGCCGCATTCGCGCAACCCTCGTCCAGCGCTTTCACAGCGGCGACAAGCACATCGAGCTAGTGTGACGTTGCATTTGAATTGGGCTTCATTGACATCCGAAGCCAATTGGAACGCGATTGTTAGGTGTTCGTGAGAGGGCGGTCCCCTACTCAACAGCGACGATCGTCTGCAGCCTTTACAGAGCTCAGCAGTATGCAGATGTCGCATCGATGCGCGATGTCCGTGACATGTTTGAACGAGGACGGCAGCGGATGTCCTGATCTCTAAGCCCAGCCGACATGCTCCCGTTGTATCAGTTTGAGAAACAGGCCGAACCAAAATCGGTACTCGGGGTCGCTACGATCGCCCCATGTCTCAAGCGCACAATAGGCAACCGACGTGGTTTCATCTTCACCATGCCGGTCGATGGCCGCCTCGATCGCTTCGGCTTCGGACAGGATGTACCAATCCTCAATCACGATGTAGTTCGTGCTCATGATTTGCTTCCTCACTGTCAATCAATCGTTTCCATGTCGCCCAGGTCTCGCTGCTCTGCCGCCTCGTCTTTATAGCTAGCCAGGAGCTTGGAGACATGGCGGTCGATCGGATGGATCGGTTGAGCGTCGACATCCCTACCCGTTGAACGCGGGATACGTGAGTTTTTGATGAAGGGTTTCGCTGCTCGATCATCCATCAATGGCATCCCCGCATTCAAGAGTTCCTGCGATCTGGCATTCACGCGTCGTTGTTGACCATCGGCCACTCGCCGCCCTTCCGACAGGACAACTCCGCGGCTAGGGCAACGAAGTGGATCAGAGGGCATAACCCGATGCCATATCCAGCGAACGATCGCGCACTCGCAGCACATCGCAATTAATTAGGGACTAACAGTCCGTCGATTGTCAAGCCGTTAATATGCATTTGTTGCAAGATGGACGTGCGACAGACCATCGGTTGGAATCTAAGGCGGCTTCGGGTCGCCAAAGGCCTGTCGCAGGAGCGGCTAGCGTTCGAGGCTGAAATCGACCGCTCTTACGTTGGACGCGTTGAAAGAGGCACGGAAAACGTCACCGTGGCAACCCTTGAGGCCTTCGCGAAAGTCTTGTCTGTGAATGTTTCTGAACTGTTCGCGGAAATTAACCCCGAGAACGCGAAACCTCCGGGTCTTCGCTCAGGTCGCAAGCAAAAGGCGTCCTAACTTCGGAGTCAGCATACGGTTTTCGGAACAGTTCTGGCCTGCCAACGCATGACCGATATTGATCTGCCGGGTGCGCTTTGTTAAGTCCTCTTGCCGCCTCTCGTCAAATACTGACGCTCGTCACGCCTTGAGTGAATATGAACCTCAGATAGTGCACCTCGACGTTGATGATGCTATCCCATTGAGTTCGTTAGAGGATGTTCCAGCCTCTCCAAATCGTCGTAGGGTGGCCTTTAGATGTGAAGCTAAATTTCGACGGTCAAGTGGAAGTTGGGGAAAGTACGCGCAGAAACCGGTCGTTCAACCGTGATGCTGCTGCCCTGCGGCAGAAGCGCGGGGTCCATGCTATTTCCGGAACAGTGGCACCTGCGTTGTGCCACATTATCGGAGCGATCCACACTGAACGGTTACTAACAATTACACTTCCGAGGAAACGCCACATCCATTCCTCGTCCGGCCGATCCGGCAAGGCAGAAGCTGAGGCCGCTTGCTCCGCTCGATCAAGGAGGCCTTCAATTTCTTCTGCCGCGTTCTAGTAAAGAAGCCTGCCGAGCTTGATGTCGACGACAGTCGACTTTACATTGCAAAACAAGTGACCGTGCAATGGCCGGACACGTTCTTAGTGCCCGTCGTTGCGGAGAGGCCAGCAACACCTTATCCGTGCATTAGCCCTTAGAGAGCCCTTTTCTGTGGTGGCTTTTTGATTTACGAACTTCGAGGGCAATTGCGCTCTTGGGGGCAACATTGATGACGATCGATAATTCAGTTCTGAAGAAAATGCACAACGATCTAAAAAATATTGTTGATACGGCGTTTAATGATTTTTCCGCAACGTATCCTGCTTTTCACAACTTCAATCAATTCCTCGACGCAGCAAAGGAAACAGATACCGTTTTATTTGGTAAACACTGCATTGATATCGGTTGTGGCTCTGGTCGGCCACATTCAATAGCATCACTGCTTTACCTAAGTGGCGCCGCTTCTGTCTTGGGAATTGATATTGTGCTTCCAGATAATCACGAAGATAGCGCGTCTATGGCCCTCATGACCGTTCTCGGAGCGGTGCTAAATCACGAGCATATGGGGTTTGAACGTATCGGCGTAAGCAAAGACCACGTCATGAGCAAACTTGCTGATTTTGATTTGTCGCGTCTGCTTAGTTTAGAGCTTGAAGGGGCCATCCCATCAGTGATTTTGCAAAAAAAGTGCTTCTACCAGGATCTTGAAGAAAGCGAAAAGAAATTTGATATCGGTGTTTCGCATCAAGTTTTTGAACACATTGAGCATATCGGAGAGCTTCTTGTTGAATTGCGCGCCAATATCTCCAATAACGGTAGGATTTTCGCAGGGATAGACTATCGCGATCATCGGATGTACGTCGATTCAAGCCACGGACCATGGGACTACTTGTTCGACGACGATGGCTGGCAGATCAATAAGATCCGTCACACGGAGATGATGAGAATAATCACAGATTCTGGATTTGATGTGCACATTTCAAGCGTTGACCGCCAGCATTTGCCCCCTGATTGTTTTGATAGACTTCTTCCAAAGTATCGCGATCTGTCGTCTGACGACATTGAGATACTGAGTTCGCGAGTTATGCTTTTACCAGCCCGAGGCTCTGGATCCGGGAGCATCTTGAAAACAGGCCAAGATGCCTTCGGCTGAAGGACAAGGATACTATGGAAGCATCTGGCGAAAAGCATGCGACTGAAGATTAAACTTCGGCCAGCCAGTGCTTTGCACCAATTCCTGCTTACGCCGACTGTCCGGTCGAAATGGGGGGCAGTTCACTGCCCTTGATTATCCCGCCATCTTCCCTCGTGAGCGATGGCAATGGCAGATGAAGTTTCGCAGCCGCCGACAGGCGGCCGCAGCCTCCGCTAATCCCTGAAACTGAAAATCGTCCGTAGACCCGGCCGCGCGCGCTTGCTCTCCTATTCGATGTGGCCTGACTATCTCGCTGGCCTTCTCGGGATTACTCCGTATATCGTCCCCTGTTTCGACGGGATCGCGCCGCGCTGGCTGTTGATCCTCATCCTTCTTCTGTCCCCGCTGGGGCGCATCATCGACCACGGAGGAATTGATGCTGATCAAAAAGCTTCGCGCCACCCCGCGGGCCAAGGGTGCCATTACTGAAATCGTGGCGGCAACTGTCGGCGGATGTGTCGTGCTATCTGCGGGAACGCGGTTGATTGGGGAACGCATTGAGAGGACCAGGGAATGAAGCGCACCCGTTTCACGGGCGAACGGATCACCGGCATATTGAAGGAGCACGAGGCAGGCACGCCGGTCTCGGAGGTTTGCCGCAAGCACGGTGTCAGCGACGCCAGCATCTGTAAGTGGAAAGCCAAATTCGGCGGCATGGATGTATCCGGGGACGAGCGGTTGAAGACGTTGGTGGACGAGAACACGAAACTCAAGCGGCTTCTGGCGGATGCGATGCTCGATAATGCTGCTTTGAAAGACCTTATGAGAAAGAGTGGTGACGCCCGCGGCAAAGCGGAGAGCTGTTGCGCATGTGATGAACCAACATCGGATGAGCGAACGGCGGGCGTTTAAAGCCATCGGCTTTTGCCGCATGACAATCCGTAACGAATCCAGACGTAGGTCGTCGCGAGCGCATGAACGCAAGACTAAGGCCTTGCACGTCCGCTCGCAATCCGGCCGGGTCGCGTTCGTCACAAATGTTACACTTTATGTGTATTAATAGGTAGCAGTGCCGTCGCGGCCAAAGGGCATCGAGCCGGCGTCAGAGCCATTGGCGTCTGCGTTCCTCGGCCGACATCAAGGCATGCATTGCGTCAGAAGAATCATTCAGCCCACGGAAAGCCACCGTTATGCCTAGCCAGACTGCCTCCTCGTCCCGCCCTGCTGATATTTACGAGCTTCTCTCGCGCGCCAACCCGGATATTCTTACCATTGCGCATCGCGGACTGTGGTCGGCGGCGCCAGAAAATTCGCTCGCGGCGATCCGCGCCGCTGCCGAGCTCGGCGTCGAATTCGTCGAGATCGACACGCAGGCGACAGCGGACGGCCACCTCGTCGTTATCCACGACAAGAGGCTCGATCGCACCACATCCGGCAAGGGTATCGTCGGCGCAAGCAGCTTCGCAACGGTTCGCGAGCTGCGTCTTCGCGCCGGTGCTGGCGGGGAAACGGCAGCGTTGAGCGACGAACGGGTGCCGACACTGGAGGAAGCGCTCGAAGAGGCGCGCGGGCGCGTCTTCGTCAACATCGATACGAAGTTTCCGCACGAGCTACCGCTGGTGATCGCCACGGTTCGGCGGCTTGGCGCGGAAGATCACGTCATCATCAAGTCCGATATCGAGCCGCAGAGCAGCAGCTTTCCCGTGCTGGATGCCGATTGGTTCGGGTCCATTCCGCATATGCCGATGTTCCGCGTCAGGCCCGGCGGCTTCGCCGAGGATCTGCGGCTGATCGAGCCGTTGCGCGCGCCGATGGTCGAGGTGAAATTCACCGATATCGCCGATCTTGCGGCTGGCCACGAGGAATTGGAGCGCCAGAACATCCGGCTGTGGATCAATACGCTCGATGTTTCCTACAATCTCGATTTCAACGACAGCCGAGCGCTCAAGGATCCGGAAGGCGTGTGGGGCGCGCTTGTCGAGGCCGGCGTCGGCGCCATACAGACGGACACTAATGTCGAGTTCAAGCAATGGCTGGCAGGCCGTCAGGCTAGATAATCGTCCTGGTCAGCTCGCCATCAGATACAGACAAGCCCGGCCGATCGAGAGGGATCAGCCGGGCTTGCTGCGTCTTGGGAGACAGGCCTTAGCGAGCGTTGTACTTCGCATCGACCTCGTTGATGGCATTGACGTTTCCGGCCGAACGGCCCTTCTCGTCGAAGGTCTGGGCAAGGAAGGCGTCGGCGATGGCCTTGGCAAGTTCGGTGCCGATGACGCGGGCGCCCATGGTGATGATCTGGGCGTTATTCGACAGCGCGGCACGTTCCGCCGAATAGGTATCGTGGGTCAGGGCCGCGCGGATGCCCGGCACCTTGTTGGCGGAAATGCTGACGCCGATGCCGGTGCCGCAGACGAGGATCGCCTTGTCGTAGGTGCCGTCGAGGACGCCGGAAGCGACGCGGTCGGCGAGATTGGCATAGAAGTCATCTGGGCCGTCCTGCGTGCGCGACACTTCGCTCACCTCATAACGGTCCTTGAGATGATCGGCGAGAACCTTGGCCAGGCCCTCGCCGGCGCTGTCTCCAGCAATAGCAAGCTTCATGGTATGTCTCCTCAGAGTTTGGCGGCGCACTTGGCGAGGATGTCGAGATAGCCTTCGACGTTCCAAGCGGAGCGCCCGATGAAAAGCCCGTCTACGTTCGGGCAGGATATGAGTTCTTCACAATTTTGCGGATTGACCGATCCGCCGTAGAGGCATGGAATTTTTCGGCCGAGCAGGTCTTGCGCGACCGAGATGATCTCGGCCTGGCGCGCGTCGGCATAGGAAGGCTCGGCGGGAATTCCCTTTTCGCCGATCGCCCAGACGGGTTCATAGGCGAACAGGATCTGCGCCTGCTTCTGCGAGGCTGAAAGCTTCGAAAGCGCGCCGACCACCTGCTCGCTCAGGATCTCCGTCGCGCGACCGCTTTCGCGATCGTTCAATGTCTCGCCGATGCAGATGAGCGGGATCAGGCCGTGGCGGACGGCCGCCTCGGTCTTCAAGCCCACGGTCTCGTTGGTCTCGCCGAAGTGCTCGCGACGTTCGGAATGGCCGAGCTCGACGATGTCGAGATTGCAGTCCCTGAGCATCAGCGGCGAGATCTCTCCCGTCCAGGCGCCCTGATCGGCCCAATGCATGTTCTGGGCGCCGACCTTGACGGAGCTCTCCGACAGTATTGCCTTGACTTCGCGCACGGCAGTGAACGGCGGGATGACGAAGCGCTGGATGCGCGGATCTCTCAGCGTATCGGCGGCACGCAAGGCCTCGGCAAAGGCGCGCGCTTCCGCCAGCGTCTTGTTCATTTTCCAGCTCGTGCCGATCCAATAGCTAGATGTCTCTGTCATGTCATATCCTGGGTAGAAGCAATGGTGAGGGCGATGCCGTCGCGGCGGAACTGCTCGAGAATCGCGGCATCAGGAGCGCGATCGGTGATCACGGCGTCGAAATCGGCAAGATCGGCCATCACATGCAGAGCCGTATGCCCCATGCGTTGATGGCTGACGAGCAGGCAGGTCTTGGCGGCGGAAGCGATCATGGCCCGTTTCGTGCGCACGACATTATCGTCCATGTGGTAGGCAAGCCTGCCTGATATGGCTGGAGTCGAAAGGAATGCGATGTCAGCTCTCAGCCGCGACAGCGCCTCCTCGGTGACAACGCCCAGAAAGGCGTTGAATTTCGCGGAATAGATGCCGCCAAGCGCGATCAGCGTGATGCCGCTTTCGCTTTTCAGGCGGTCTATGATCGCGGCATTGTTGGTGATCAGCGTCAATGGCCGTTTCTGCAGCAACATCTCGCCGAGGACGGCCGCCATCGATCCGTCATTGACCATAACGGTCATGCCGGGCTCGACCAGATCGAGCGCGCAGCGCGCCATGTTGAGCTTTTCCTCGTGGCCCTGGCGCTCGCGGAAACGGAAATCGCTTTCGAACTGGGTGCCAGCATCGATCGTCGCACCACCGCGAACCTTGCGCAACACGCCGGCCTGCTCGAGATCATCGAGATCGCGATGAATGGTCATCTTGGACACGGTGAAGCGATCAGCCAGATCGTCGAGATCGACGGTCTTTTGCTCGACGAGCAGATTGATGATCGATTGCTGGCGCTCTTCCCGTTTCACCTTGCACTCCGGCGTTCACTCGGATGGAACCAAACAAAATATAACACTAAAATCTCACAATTCAACATTTCTTCTGTTATATTGATGCGATCTTGTGTTTCGGTGGACGCGAGCCAGCCCTAATCCTTCAATAGCGCCTGCGCCGTCCTCTCATCGGTGATCAGACCGTAGAGACAGCGACTCTTCAGAACCGCCCGAATGGCCTCGACCTTGGGCAGCCCGCCCGAAAGCGCCACCAGCCGCTCCTTCTTCGAACGCGGCAGCGATGCCGACAGCGTACGCGCCGTCAACGTCGTCTCGAGGATATTGCCGTCCGCATCGAAGAAGTGACCGAGAATTTCGCCGACACCGCCGGCGGCCGTGACCTCCTTGATTTCGTGCGGCTCCACCATGCCCGAGAGCACGAGTTGTGCGTCGGTATCGACCGTGCCCAAGCCGACGAGCTTCAGCTCGGCGCCGTTTGCCAGGTCGAACACTTCCTTGACGCCGCGCTGCGCCAGCAGCACATCCCGATCCTCGCGCGTGTTGGCGAAAAACGGCACCGGCATCACATGTGCCTGCATGCCGGTCTTTTCGGCGATGCGATGCATCACGTCATAGGGGTTGGCGGCATAGTTTCTGGTCAATCCACCGAGCAGCGAGACGAAGCGCAGATCCTTGGCGCTGACGCGAGACATGTGGTGAACCGCGGACGAGAGCGTGCGTCCATGGCCAAGGCCAATGACCTTGTTGTTGCCGCTCTCGATTTCACGCCGCAGGAAGCCAGCACCGGCCTGGCCCAGAGCGCGGAACGCGAACCCCTCCTCGCCGAGATCGGGGGTAACCTCGCAATATTGCAGGCCAAAGCGTGCCGCGAGCTTCGTTTCAAGCTCGACGCATTCGACGATGTCACCATCGATCGTCACTTTCACCACGCCATCGGCAACCGCCCGCGCGATCAGTCGATGCGCCTTGACCGAGGGCACGCCAAGACGCTTGGCCACCTCGGACTGCGTCAATCCTCCGGCATAGTGCAACCAGGCCGCCCGCACGGCCAGCGAAGCATCAGCATCCGTCATCCACCGCTCCTCCTCTTTTCGTCACGCATATTGGTCCGCCTGTTCGTTTTCCGATCTCGATTTCACTTCTCCAACATCGCCTCGTGGCTGATTTGGCTGCAGAATCAAGACTCAGTGTTTCTGCGGCTAGATATGCAAGTCGCCAACGCCCGTGTCGATATGAGGTGCCCAGAAGGCGATACTTTCGGCAATCTGCGAGATAACCTGGCGATCGTTGGGTTCACGCTCCTTGAACGACAGCTCCAGACAGATCTCGTTGTCCTTGGCACCGCCTTCTGAAAAAGCCTCAAGCAAGGGCACCGGCTGGATGCGGCCCTTGGCGTTGAACTCCGCAGTAAAGGGCCGGTGGCCGCCCTTGTCCATCAGGCTCTGCTTGATATGGATGATCGGAGAAACCTTGGGAACAGCGCGCGCCCAGGCATAGGGATCATAGTCTTTGGGATTGGCCGACGTGACGTCGCCGTGATCGATATCGGCCATCATCCACATCGGCACGGCAAGCCGCGCCTTCGTCAAGCGGTCTTGCAGCGCAAGAGATGCCTCGATGGTCTCGCCGAATTCTCGGCCGATGCTCATCGGCTCCCAGAACACGTAGGAAAGACCTGCCGCGCGGGCATGCTCCGCGACCTCACCCCAGCAATCGATCGCGATCTTGATCAGCTCCTCGCGCCGGACCGGATCGTCGTAATCCTTGTAGGTGAAGATGGCGAATTGCGTGCCGACGGAATGGCCGCCGAGATCGGCGGTGATATCGGCAAAGGTCTTGAACCAATCAACATAATAGCGCCGGACATCCTTATCCGGATGGCCAAAATGGTTGAGACGGCCATAGGGACCCGTCATGCCCGAGGTGACGCGGACGCCGGTTCGCCTCAACGCGGTCTGCATATCGCGCGTCAGGCGGCGGATGACCGGGGCTTGCCAGCTCGGATTGATGAACTCATGCGTCAGCTGCAGATCGCGGATGCGTAGGTCACGCGCGACCGTTTCGATCAGGTCGGCCGGCTCCGCGAAACGGTTTACCAGCGGGTTGGTATTGAGTGAAAGGGTCAAGGACATGGATATCGGTTCCCGGCAATGATCGAATGGTTCACGCGGCCAGCGCCAGTTCGGCGTCGAACCAGGCGGAGAAATCCGCCTTTTCCTCGGCCGTCATACGCAGCCCCTCCTTGGTGCGGCGCATGAGCACGTCTTCTGCCTTCTGCGCCCATTCCGAAGCCGCCAGATAGCGGGCCTCGGCCTCATAGAGATTGCCGCCGAAATGGCGTCCGAGCCCGGCAAGAGACGTGGCGCCCCCGACAATCTGCTTGGTGCGTGCGCCATAGAGATGGCCGTAATGGTTCACGAGCGCGCGCGGCATCCAGGGATAGGCCGAACGCAGAGAATCGGAGAAGGCGACGTAATCAGCATTCGGGATATCGCCGCCCGGAAGCTTGGCATCACGCGTCCAGTCGCTGCCCATCTTCGGGAAGAACTTGGCAAGCTTTTGCATCGCGTGCTCCGAGAGCTTGCGGAACGTCGTGATCTTGCCGCCGAAGACGTTGAGAAGCGGCGCGCCGCCGGTCTCGTCGAGATCGAAGACGTAGTCGCGTGTTACGGCCGAAGGATTGCCCTTGCCGTCGTCGAACAGCGGCCGGACGCCGGAGAAGCTTTCGATCACATCGGAACGACGCAGCTTTTCCTTGAAATAGCGGTTCACGGCGGCGATCAGATAGTCGATTTCCGTCTCGTCGGCCTTCACCTCTTCCGGCTTGCCCTCGTAGGGAATGTCGGTCGTGCCGATCAGCGCCTTGTCGCCTTCGTAGGGGTTGATGAAGATCACACGCTTGTCGTGGTTCTGTACCAGATAGGCCTGCTGCCCGCTCCAGAATTTTGGCACGATGATATGGCTGCCCTTGACGAGGCGGACGCTGCGGCGGCTGTTGGAGCCGGCAACACGGTTGATGATGTCGTTGACCCATGGGCCTGATGCATTCACCAGAACCTTGGCGCGCACCGTGCGCACTTCGCCGGAGCGCTGGTCGCGCGTCTGCACGATCCAGCTGCCCTGATCGCGCCGGGCGCTGATGCAGGCCGTGCGCGTCAAGATCTGCGCGCCCTTGGAGGCGGCATCGAGCGCATTGAGGACGACAAGGCGGGCGTCATCAACCCAGCAGTCGGAATATTCGAACCCCTTGGTGTATTGGTCGAGGATCGGTGCGCCCTCGGGATCGCGATGCAGATCGAGCGAGCGCGTGCCCGGCAGCTTCTTGCGGCCACCGAGATGGTCATAGAGGAAGAGACCGAGGCGGACGAGCCAGGCGGGACGATCCGTCGGGCTATGCGGCAGCACGAAGCGCATCGGCCAGATGATATGGCTTGCCGAATTCAGGAGAACTTCGCGTTCGATCAGCGCTTCGCGCACCAAGCGAAACTCGTAATATTCAAGATAGCGCAGGCCGCCATGCACCAGCTTGCCGGACCGCGAGGAGGTTCCCTCGGCCAGATCGCCTTTCTCGCACATCATCACCGATAGACCCCGGCCGGCTGCATCGCGGGCAATGCCGGCACCATTGATGCCGCCGCCGATCACAAAGAGATCCAGGATTTCGGGCTCAGTCATATCATGCTCCTTCGGATGCCTCGGGCATCATCAAATCAATCTTTGCGACAGTGCCGAATTGGCCACCTATCGGCTAATGCTCGGCGAGCTTGTCCCAGGCCGGTGCGATCGCCTCGCGCACGTTCTTGTAGGCTGCAAACAGCCGGTCGAAGCGTTGGGCCTCCTCGGCATCCGGCGCCTCGGCTTGGCCGAGCAACGGCGTGACCCATTCGGCGATACAGCTGTCCATGTCCTGATAAGCGCCGATGGCAACCGCGGCCATCATCGCCACCCCGGCAGCCCCAGCCTCTTCGCGATCCGAAATCCGCACGGGCGCCTTGACGGCGGCGGACAGGGAGCTGCGCAAAGCGCGCGAGCGGGCGGCACCACCCGTGATGCGCAGTTCCGACGGCATATCTCCCATGGCCGCATAGCAATCGCGCGTCGCCATGCCGAGCCCTTCGACCACGGCGCGCAGCATGTCGGCAAAACCATGACGCGTGGAAAGCCCTGTGAAGCCGGCGCGCGCATGCGCGTTGACGAAGGGACCCCGTTCTCCCGCCTCCGAAATGTAGGGATGATAGAGAAGATTGGTCGGGCGGCTTTCGGCAAACCAGGCATCGATGCGTGGAATGAGATCCGAATAGGACACCTCGCGCCCGCCCTCGGACATCAGATCCGCCGCGATCCGCAGGATCCAGTCGATATTGATCGTCGCGCCCATATTGGTCTGAACCTGCGTGACGATACCGGGAATAGGCAGAGCAATGACGTAGCCCGTCCCCTCGTCATTGAGCTGGACGTCGGGCACAGCCTTCGCGCGCATGTGCACGCCCGTCGATCCGATCGTCGAGCAGGCGGCATTCTGGCCGCCGGTGCGCACGCCGGCGCCGAGCGCAGTCATGACCATATCCACATATCCGAGACAGACCGGCGTTCCCGCGAGCAAGCCTGCGGCCTTGGCCGCTTCGGTGGTCAGGGGATGGCTGATTTCGGTGCCGTCGATGATCTCGGGCAGAAGCGAGCGGTGGCGGCCAAGGCCGAGCGCATCGATAACAACGGGATCGTACTGGCGGCTGCGAAAATTGCCGAAGGTGAAGCTTGCTTCCGACGGATCGGTCGCACGCACGCCGGTCAGGTTCAGATAGAGCCAGTCCTTGCAGTGCAGCGCCGTTTCGGCCCGATCGAGAAGCTCCGGCATGAAGCGGTCCATATGGGCGAGCTGCGCGCCCTGCTGGCAGGTATTGAGACCCGTGCCGGTCGCCTCGAAACGAGCGCGGTTCTCCGGCTGGGCGCTCAGTCGCGTAACCGTCGATGCAGCGCGGGCGTCGAGCCAGAGCCAGGCATCGTCAACCGGGGCGTTGCCGGCGCCGACAAGCCAGGTTCCATCCCCCTGCCCCGTAACAGCAATGGCAACCGCGCGGGAGGCGAGATCCGCCACCTTATCGCCGAGGCCACGCAGCGCGCTGACGCAGTCCGACCACGTCTGGCTGAGCGACTGCGTGACCGAGCCGTCTTCGCCTGTCTCGTATCGATTTCGTGCCGACGCCGAAGCAATCTGCCGCCCGGACAATTCGAAGGCAACGGCCTTGAGAACGGAGGTTCCGGCATCGATCCCGATAATGATCCCGTCGCTCCTAGGCATTGCGCGCCGGCTCCGCCACAACCTGCCCCCCGACTGGGACGTTCGCATCGACAAAAAGCACGTTCATTCCTCCCCGATCGACCCAGAGCTTGAGTGTTCGCTCCAAGCCGCTTGTACCACGGCTATTTTCAGCACCGAAAATTCGGCGGCCAAGCGGACTATCCCGGACCAAGACAACGACGCCCACCAAGAGAGCCTCACTCTCGAATCCACATCAATCACACCGCTCGAGCATCGTGCAACAACGGCAGTTTACAAGACAGCCGCGTTATACCACAGAGATACCACAGTTGCCGTAATATTTTTCTAGCATTGTAATTTTTTTCATATAAAATGGATGTTGTCAATTCCCCAGTTGCGCCGAGGAGGGCTTACGAAAGTGAGCTGGGGGAGAGCAATGCGAGGAGCGCCCATCCCCGAACGAAGCAGTCATCGCAAGAAGCGGGGCATGATTCCCATTCACGCAGCCGTGAGTAATACTTATATTTATCAAAGATTTGTGATGAGATTCACGCAGAAGGCGCCTTAAATACCGGCGATTCCGCATGGCTGCCAAAGCAATTTATCAAATGGAAGCTGCGAGTTATTCGAAGCACGGAACACCAGCGTCTGCAATGATGGTCGGCTCGCTGAGCACAGCAGATGGCAGTTGACACGCTCAGAAATTTATAACATATGATTTGCAGTTATTAACACACTTCTATCACAATTATTACGGAAACGAGATGATTGTGGGTTCCATTGGGCGACTGGAGGAGACAGGCGCCCGCATGCTGAGGAGGCTCCTGATGTTGAATTTCCCTTCCGGTGACGGCCTGTACCGAAACCGAGCGGAGCGTTTGCGTGCCCGATGTGGTGGGCCGGGCCTTCGCTAGATCGTTGCCACGATCGCAGTGCCTTTCTCTTCTTTCTTCATCAGGCAATCCGGCTGATATGCCGAAGGTCGTTTGAACATGAATACGCAGACTCAATACGCAACCGCCAAGCCAACCGGCTCCAAGCTCAAGATCGTGGCGGGCATCGCCGCCGTCGTGATCGTGATCGGCGCCATTGCCGCCGATACCAAGGTGGTCAAGATCGGCTCCGCCCATGACGTGCGCGAGCAAGCCTTCTCGCCGGAAGCCTATGGCGCCCAGGAGTTTCCGAAGGTTCTGGCGGATGTCCAACAGCGAGCCGTCGACGCGGTAACGCTCGGCAATGCCGTTCTGGCCGACAAGAAGGCCGCCGGCACGAAATATGGTGTCGCCACCAGCACCGGCCCCGTGCTTCCCGTCTCGCTGTCAGGCACATTTGGCGACCGCAAGGCCAACCTCAATGACTTCAAGGTCGACGGCCTGCCTGACGGTATCACCGTTCGAGTACAGACCGGTCCGGCGATCAACGGCACCGATCTTCGCGATGCGACGGGCAAGATCCAATTCGGCCAGTTCACCAACCAGATCGAATATCAGGATGCCGGCTCTGCCATCAACAACGAGATGAAGAAGGCAACCCTCGGCAGCCTCGATCCTGAGAAGCTGACGGGCAAGACGGCAACGGTTGTCGGCGTGTTCAAGCTCATCAATCCCAAGAACTGGCTGGTCACCCCCGTGAAGGTCGAACTGAAATGAGCCAGGCGCAGGAAAAAGAAGCCGGCACAGGCGAGGTCGTTCTCGCCGCCCGCAACATCGCCAAGTCCTATGGCAGCGTTCATGCGCTCAAGGGCGTGAACTTCGATATTCGGCGCGGCGAAGTCACGACGCTGTTCGGCGAAAACGGCGCCGGCAAGTCGACGCTGATGAAGATCCTCTCCGGCGTTATACAGCCGACATCGGGCGAAATCATCCTCGATGGCAGCCCCATCAGCTTCGCTTCTTCGACACATGCGCGCTCCTGCGGCATCTCGATCATCCATCAGGAATTGAGCCTGGCGCCCAATCTCAGCGTACGCGACAATATCTTCATGGGTCGCGAGATCATGAAGGGCGGTGTCGTCGATTTCGCCGAGGAAGAGCGCCAGACACGGGCGCTGATGGAGGAACTCGAAGAGCATATCGATCCAATGACGCCGGTCGAGGATCTGCGCCTCGGCCAGCAGCAGATCGTCGAAATCGCCCGGGCTCTTTCGGTCAATTCGCGCATCCTGATCATGGACGAACCGACATCGGCGCTCAGCGCCACAGAAGTCGAGGTTCTGTTCAAGGTCATTCGCGACCTGACGGGCCGCGGCGTGTCGATCGTCTACATCTCGCATCATCTGGAAGAGGCGCTGCAGATCACCAACCATGCCGTCGTGCTCCGCGACGGCAACATGACGGCCTACGCTGAGCGCAAGGACATCGATCTCGAATGGATCGTGCGCAACATGGTCGGCGACAATTTCGATCTCGGCAGCCCGCCGACCGGCCACAAGATGGGCGACGTCGCGCTGACGATCGATGGCCTCACCGTCCCCGGCCCTTCGGGCGCCGCCTATAATGCAGTCGACCGCATGTCGCTTCAGGTCCGGGCCGGTGAGATCGTCTGCATCTACGGGCTCATGGGCGCCGGACGCACGGAATTGCTCGAATGCGTCGCGGGACGCCTGAGATCGAGCGGCGGCCGCGTTCTGCTCGGGAACAAAGATGTCGGCAATCTCAGCATTGCCGGCCGCATCGCCCAGGGCCTGGTTCTGGTGCCGGAAGACCGGCAGCGTGACGGTCTCGTCCAGACGATGACCGTCGGCTCGAACCTGTCGCTTGCCAGCATCGGTGCCTTCACCAAGGGTCTCTTCACGTCAGGCGGCCGCGAGCGGGCGCTTGTCGACAGCTCGATCCGCAAGGTTCACATCAAGACCGATGGCGGCGACGCTGCGATCGGCTCGCTTTCGGGCGGCAACCAGCAGAAGGTCGTTATCGGCAAAATGCTGGCGACGGCGCCGAAGGTGATCCTGCTCGACGAGCCGAGCCGCGGCATCGACATCGGCGCGAAGGCCGAAGTCTTCAAGCTGCTGGCCGAGCGCGCCAAAGAAGGCCTGGCGGTGATCTATTCGACGTCGGAAGTCGCCGAATGCCTGAGCATCGCCCATCGCATCATCGTCATGCACCGCGGCAAGATATCAGCCGAATTCGGTCCCGACGTCCCCAAAGAGAAGATCATGGCCGCCTCCGGCGAAGCAGTGGTCGCGCACTAGCCGCATTCATGGAGCACTGATTATGTCAGTCACGAACATCACTGAAAAGAAACCCATTTCGAACGGACAGCGGCGGAATTTCAATCTCGTGCGGTTGATCCTGGAAGGGCGCGCCTTCTTCGCGCTGATCGTCATCATCGCGGTCTTCTCCTTCCTGTCGCCCTATTACTTCTCGCTCAGCAACTTCCTGACCATGGCCTCGCATGTCGCTATCTTCGGCATCCTTGCCATCGGCATGCTGCTGGTCATCCTCAATGGCGGCATCGATCTGTCGGTCGGCTCCACGCTCGGCCTTGCCGGCTGTATCGCTGGCTTCCTGATGCAGGGCGTCACCCTTTCGAGCTTCGGCGTCATTCTCTATCCGCCGGTCTGGGCCGTCGTCATCTTGACCTGCGCGCTCGGCGCCGTCGTCGGCGCCGTCAACGGCGTGCTCATCGCTTACCTGAAAGTTCCGGCATTCGTCGCCTCGCTCGGCGTCCTTTATGTTGCGCGCGGCATCGCATTGCTGATGACCAACGGCCTCACCTACAACAATCTCGGCGGTCGGCCGGAGCTCGGCAATACCGGCTTCGACTGGCTTGGCTTCAATCGTCTCGCCGGTGTCCCGATCGGTGTCATCGTGCTCGCCGCGCTTGCGATCATCTGCGGCATCGTTCTCAGCCGCACCGCCTTCGGCCGCTGGCTCTATGCCTCGGGCGGCAACGAGCGCGCCGCCGATCTTTCTGGTGTCCCGGTCAAGCAAGTCAAGATCCTCGTCTACGTGTTTTCCGGCGTCTGCGCTGCGATTGCCGGCCTGGTGCTGTCCTCGCAGCTGACATCGGCCGGCCCGACCGCCGGTACCACCTATGAACTGACCGCGATTGCCGCTGTCGTCATCGGCGGCGCGGCGCTGACAGGTGGTCGCGGCACGGTGCGCGGCACGATGCTCGGCGCCTTCGTCATCGGCTTCCTTTCGGACGGCTTGGTGATCATCGGGGTCTCGGCCTACTGGCAGACCGTCTTTACCGGCGCAGTCATCGTGCTCGCCGTGCTCATGAACAGCATCCAATACGGACGTCGGGCCAAATCCGGCTGACGCACCGCGACCCATCTTGTCCCCAATCGGTGGGAGGAACCATCGATCGGAGAAAGCACCGCCGGTTCGCCGGTAACATCTGAGCTCATCAAAAGGGAGAGAGACTAATGTTTAAAAAAGGTTTGCGCATTGTCATGGCAGCGGTTGCGATTGCACCGCTTCTGACGGGAGCAGCATGGGCCGCCGGCCAGATGACGATCATCGTCAACGATCCGTCCAACCCCTATTGGCTGACGGAAGGCAATGTCGCCAAGACAACGGCCGAAAAGCTCGGCTATACGGCAACGGTCGGTGCGCATAAGGGCGACACCAACACCGAGAGCAACCTGATCGACACGGCCATCACCAACAAGTCGGTTGCCATCATCCTCGACCCGGCCAATGCCGATGGTTCCGTCGGCGCCGTCAAGAAGGCCGTTGCTGCCGGCATCCCGGTTTTCCTGGTCAATGCTGAAATCAACCAGGAAGGCCTCGCCAAGGCACAGCTCGTCTCCAACAACGCCCAGGGTGCCGCTATCGGTGCGCAGCAGTGGGTCGAAGCTGTCGGCGACAAGGGCAACTATGCCGAACTGTTCGGCGCGCCCTCCGACAACAACGCCGCTACTCGTTCGAACGGCTATGAGACTGTTCTGACGCAGTATCCTGATCTGAAGAAGGTCGCAAAGGAAGTCGCCAACTGGGACCGCACCCAGGGCCACAACAAGATGCAGTCCATGCTGCAGGCCCATCCGGATATCATCGGCGTGATCTCCGGCAATGACGAAATGGCCCTCGGCGCAATCTCTGCGCTCAAGGAAGCCGGCAAGCTCGCCAACATCAAGGTCGGCGGCTTCGACGGCTCCCCGGACGCTGTTGCAGCCATCAAGGCCGGCGAACTGCAGTATACGGTTCTGCAGCCGGTTGCCGTCTTCTCCGCAGAAGCCGTCAAGCAGGCCGACAGCTTCATCAAGACTGGCAAGACCGGTGCTACGAGCGAAAAGCAGCTCTTCGATTGCATCCTGATCACCAAGGACAATGTCGACAAGTACACGGGACCGTTCGTCCTGTCCGAGTAATGATATCGGGGGCGCCGGCAACGGCGTCCCCACCCATGCGCCGTTATAACTTGCAGCGCTCTGTTAAACATCAGGCAGAACTTGCGGCGAGCCCGATAGCAAACTGTTCTGTATCGTCTTTTTGCCTTGACATGATATTCACGGCACCAAGCTGACATCCGTAAGGCTCAGCCTCAGAGGCCAAAGTGACCCAGAAAACAAGCCCCGCATCATTCCTGCAAGACGAACTGCCGAGCGATAGCCGGCATTCACGCCAGCTCGCCCGGCGCCAGCTGATCGCCGAGGCGGTCATGGCGGAAGGATCGATGCGGATCGAAGATCTCACCGAGCGCTTCGGCATCAGCCTGATGACGGCGCATCGCGATGTCGATGAACTGGTGGCTCGGGGTCTGTTCCGCAAGACGCGCGGCATTGTCACGGCGGCCGCCACCAGCCTGATCGAATCGAGCGACGTCTATCGCGCCAACCGGCAGGCGAGCGAAAAGAAGATGATCGCTGGGGCCGCCATGCAATTCATCGAGCCGGGCCAGGCGATCTTCCTCGACGATTCCACCACCGTGCTGCAGATGGCCTCGCAGCTGCCGGCCAAGGTGCCGCTGACGGCGATCACGAATTCGCTGACATTGATGAACGCATTGAAGGACATGCACGACGTCACGCTTCTGGCGCTTGGCGGGCAATACTACAACTGGTGCAACGCCTTTATGGGGCGGATGACCATCAACGAGATCAACCGGTTGCGAGCCGATGTTGCCTTCATCTCGATGTCGGCCATCATCGACGACGTGGTGTTTCATCAGTCTCCCGAGATCGTCGACATCAAGCGGGCCATGTTCAACAGCGCGGCCAAACGCATCTTGCTCACCGACCACACGAAATTCGACCGGCGGGCGCTGCATAGTTTCGCGGCCCTGAGCGAGTTCGATGTCGTCATCGTCGATGAGAAAACGCCCGCTGCTCATCTCGAGCGCATGCAGAACAAGAATATCAATGTGGTCGTCGCCAGGAGCGACAAGGAGCGAACCTGATGGCTGAGCCCAGCAAGGCTGCCTAAGGTCGTCCACCATCGGGAGAAATGAGAATGCCGAGTCTGCTCGGAATTGACAGCGGTCTCACCGTCACCAAGGCTGTCATCTTCGACATCGGCGGAACGCCGCTTGCCGTCGCCCGCCGCCGTGTCACGCAATTCATGCCCAAGGCGCGCCATGTCGAACGCGACATGGACGAGCTCTGGACGGCGACGGCCGATGCCATCGCCGAGGCGATCAAGCTCAGCGACCGCCCGGCAAGCGACATTCAGGCGATCGCGGCAACCGCTCATGGCGACGGCATCTATCTGCTCGACAAATCAAAGAGGCCGCTTGGACGCGCCATTCTTTCGCTCGACAGCCGTGCCGGAGCGATCGTGGAGCGATGGCTGACGGGGCCGGTCGCCGACCAGTCCCTGGCGCTGACAGGCCAGGTGCCGCACGTGTCAGCGCCTTCGGCGTTGCTCGCCTGGATCAAGGAGCACGAGCCGGTCCGCTTCGCCGAGATCGGCCATATCCTGAGCTGCAAGGACTGGCTGCGCTTCTGCCTGACCGGCGTCGCCGGAACCGACCGCACTGAGGCCAGCACCTCCTTTACCGACGTCTCGACTCAAGACTATTCGCCGGAGGCGCTGAAGCTTTTCGGTGTGGACAAATTGGTGGGCGCGCTGCCACATGCCTCGCAATCCGACGAGGTCGTCGGCCATGTGACTGAAGCCGTCGCCAAACGCACCGGTCTTGCCGAGGGAACCCCCGTTGTCGCCGGCCTGCACGATGTGACGGCCTCAGCGCTTGGTGCCGGGGGTTATGCCGAAGGCGTCGTCGCCGTGATCGCCGGCACCTATTCGATCAACGAGACGCTGTCGTCGGAGCCGCGCGTCGATCGCCGCTGGTTCTGCCGCAACGCCATCGCGCCGGGTCAATGGAACAATATGTCGATCTCGCCGGCATCGACAGCCAACTACGACTGGTTTCTGGACCAGCTCTGCTCCAGCGAACGCTCGGGTGCCGAAGCCACTGGCCATTCGATCCACGCTTTGCTGGCACCGGAAATCGAGGCTGCCTTCAACCGGCCCTCGAGCGCGCTGTTCCATCCCTATCTGTTCGGCTCCCCCTATGGTGCGGCGGCGAGCGCCGGCTTCTTCGGGCTTGGCGGCTGGCACGACCGCGGCGACATGCTGCGCGCTGTTCTCGAAGGTATCGCGTTCAACCACAAGATTCATGTAGACGCGTTAAGTGACGGTTTTTCCTTCAATCAGGCGAGACTGGCGGGTGGCGTGTCGCGCAATCCGATCGTCGTGCAGATGTTTGCCGACGTGCTTGGAATCCCTGTCACCGTGACGGAAACCGATGAGGCGGCCGCCTGGGGTGCTGCTCTCTGCGCCGGCGCCGGCGTCGGGATCTATGCCGATCCGCAGAGCGATCCGCGCGATGTCGGCAAGATCGCCACGACCTATTACCCAGATTCCGCCCGCAGCGCCGACTACCGTGTGCGTTATGAACTCTTCAAGGACATCGCCGACGCCATGACGCCGCTCTGGCCACGGATCGGCAATCTCGCAGCTCAACGCTCCCAAGACTAGACAGCCAATTGCGCTGCGCGAACGATTTGTTTTCGCGGCTGTTCACCAGGACGATGATGTTATGACCGATATGGCCGCCGATCTGAAACAACGCTTTTCCCGACTTCAAGACGCAGATGTCGACGTCGTCATCCTCGGCGCCGGAGTCAACGGCGCGGGGCTCTTTCGCGACCTTTGCGCCCAGGGCGTCAACTGCCTCATCGTCGATAAATCCGATTTCGGCTCGGGAACGAGTGCGGCGCCATCGCGCCTCATTCACGGCGGCCTGAAATATCTGGAAACCGGCGAATTCGGGCTGGTCGCGCAATCGGCGCTCGAGCGCAATCTACTGCTGAAGAACGCGCCGCATTGTGTCGAGCCGCTGCCGACATTCGTGCCGATCTTCTCCTGGACGCGGGGCATCTGGGCCGCCCTTCGCACGCTGACGGGCTCGACCACGGCTCCCCGAAGCCGTGGTGCTGTGCTCGTCAAGATCGGGCTTGCGCTTTACGACTTCTTCGGCTCGCGCAACCGGGTGATGCCGCGCCACAGGTTCCTGCTGAAAAGCCGCGCGCTCAAGGAAATGCCGCATGTGACGCCTGAGATCGTCGCCGGCGGCATCTATTACGACGCCAAGATCAGCCGGCCGGAACGGCTGGTCTACGAGCTGGTCAGCGACGGATTGGCGGCCAACCAGAAATCGTTAGCAGCAAACGCCACGACGCTGGTGTCTGCCACCGACGGCCTGCTGACCTTCCAGCGCTCGGACGGGTATGCCTTTTCGGTGAAGCCTAAGCTCGTCGTCAATGCCGCCGGGCCGTGGATCGATCACGTCAATGCGGCGCTCGGCGCTCCCTCTCACCTGATCGGCGGAACCAAGGGGTCGCATATCCTGCTCGATCACCCGGAACTGGTGCGTGGCCTGAACGGCCATATGATCTATTTCGAGGCCGATGACGGCCGCATATGCCTGGTCTATGGCTATCTCGGCCAAGCGCTCGTCGGCTCGACCGACATTCCCTGCGATGACCCCGACAATGTGCGCTGCGAAGAACCGGAAATCGAATATTTCCTCGATAGTGTCAGAGCACTCTTGCCAGGCCTCCGCGTCGAGCGCGACCAGGTGACCTACAGCTATAGCGGCATCCGTCCCCTGCCCGCCTCGGACGCCTCCTCGCCAGGCCTGATCAGTCGCGACCACTCCGCACCGGTCGTCGAAGCGCAGGCCGGACGGCCCTTCCCCGTTATTTCCCTCGTTGGCGGCAAGTGGACGACCTTCCGGGGTTTCGCCGAGGAAGTGTCCGATACCGTGCTGAAGCGCCTTCAGCGCACGCGCAAGACATCCACCGAGCGGTTGGCCATCGGCGGCGGACTGAATTTCCCGGTAAGCTCCAGCGAGCGCGCAGGCTGGATCCGATCGGTCGCCGCAAAGACCGGTGTGGAGGCAAGCAGGGTCGACGAGCTGCTAAGCCGATACGGCACCACCGCGGCGGCGATCCTCGGCCATCGTTCAGACTATGCCGATAGCCAGCGCATCAGCGGCGCGCCTCGTCATAGCGCCCTCGAAATCGATTGGATCGCCCGCCAGGAGCTTGTCGTGCATCTGTCCGACATCGTCTTCCGCCGCACGACCATGGCGATCGAGGGACTTCTGACCATGTCGGGATTGCACGAAATCGCCACTATTGCGGCGGCGGCCCTGCAGTGGGATGCGCAACGACTGGCCAAGGAGATCGACGACGTCGTCACGTCGCTGTCGAAATTCCACGGCCAGACTCTGGCCGTGGAGAGCACGCGCCGGTCGGCAAGCCCGGCGTCACGCTGATCGCTCAAATTCAGGAGAAGATCGGGTCCAGCGCGCCGGATTTGTAGCGCTTTGCCATTTCGGCGACGGAAAGCGGCTGGATTCGCGAGGCGTGGCCCGCTGTGCCGAACTGCTCGAAACGCTCCTTGCAGAGCTTCGTCAGCGCAGCCATGGCCGGCTTCATATATTTGCGCGGATCGAATTCGCTCGGGTCTTCCTGCAGCACGCGGCGGATCTGGCCGGTCATCGCCATGCGGCCGTCGGTATCGATGTTGATCTTGCGCACGCCATTCTTGATGCCGCGCTGGATCTCTTCGACAGGCACGCCCCAGGTCGGCTTCATCTGGCCGCCATATTTGTTGATGATCTCCTGCAGTTCTTCAGGAACCGATGAAGAACCATGCATAACGAGATGCGTGTTGGGCAGCTTGCGATGGATCTCCTCGATCACGTTCATCGCCAGCACCGAGCCATCAGGCTTGCGGGTGAATTTATAGGCGCCGTGCGAGGTGCCCATGGCGATCGCCAGCGCATCGACCTTGGTTTCCCGTACGAATTTGACGGCCTCGTCCGGATTGGTGAGCAGCTGGTCATGCGAAAGCTTGCCTTCGGCGCCATGGCCATCCTCGGCCTCGCCCATGCCGGTTTCGAGCGACCCCAGCACCCCGAGTTCGCCTTCGACGGATATGCCGCCGAGATGCGCCATCTCGGTGACCGTCTTCGTCACGCCGACATTGTAATCCCAATCGGCTGGTGTCTTCGCATCGGCCTTGAGGGAGCCGTCCATCATCACGGAGGTGAAGCCGGCCTGGATGGCCGTCATGCAGCTTGAGGGATCATTGCCATGGTCGAGATGCACACAGACCGGAATATGCGGATAGATTTCGACGACGGCGTCCATCATATGCTTCAGCATGATGTCGTTGGCGTAGGCTCTGGCACCTCTCGACGCCTGCATGATCACCGGTGCCCCAACGGCATCGCCCGCTTCCATGATGGAGAGTGCTTGCTCCATATTGTTGATATTGAAAGCAGGAACGCCGTAGCCGTTTTCAGCGGCATGATCGAGCAGTTGCCTCAAGGTGATACGTGCCATTCAACTCTCTCCTGGTCATGATGGGTGGCTAAGATCGTGTAGATGATGCCCCTTGAGCGGCGCGCCGGTTTACGACAGGGGAACGGGGTCCTCTGTCGTCGAAAAATCGTCGATATTTGGAAGGTATCGGACGCCGTCCGTTTCATAAGCGAAGCTTCCATCGTGCGACGCATCATCTCGATATGTTCATAACGGATAATAGTGACAAAATCAGATAATTTATGACATTTTGTTATGATTTTTATGAAGAATTGCGGATCAATGTGGTTGCAGGCTTGTTTCCATTGCCGGCATGTCGTGATTGCCCCTGATGCGGATCCCCTCGACTGAGCGCGACATCATTGCGCTTGCTTTATTTATCTAAAAGCCCTTGACGTTGGGACCCAATCTGTTTTCTATAGATAAAAAACATTCACCGGGAGGATCGATGGATGTCTACGTCTCAACACAGCACACGAACGACAGCGACTTGCCCTGAAGGCGCGGGGGTCTCGGCGTGAGCTCGCGGATCATCCAGTTCGGCACCAGCCGTTTTTTGCAGGCGCATGCGGCATTCTTCGTGCACGAAGCCAGGCAATCCGGCCTGGATGTCGGCCCGATCACTGTCGTCCAGATTTCGGGTTCCAGCAGCAGAAGCGGGCGTGTCGGCGCATTCGGCAATCCGGAAGGCTATCCGGTCATCATCCGTGGTATGTCGAATGGCCAACCTGTGGACCGCACAGTGCGTGTCACCAGCGTCGATCGTGGCTTGTCCGCCCTTGATCATTGGGAAGAGCTTTCGCAACTCTTCGCCGAAGATGCCGAATTCATCATCTCCAACACCGGCGAAACGGGATACAAAACCTGGCCCGACGAGGATCGCTTTGGCGAGGACGGCCGAATTCCACGCTCGTTCCCGGCCAAGCTTGCAGCACTTCTCGTCAAGCGCTGGCGCAAGTCTGGCCGCCCGCTGGTGATCCTTCCCTGCGAATTGATGACGGGCAATGGTCGCGTCCTGAAGCAGACCGTTATCGACTGCGCCAAACAAAACGGTGTGACAGCCGACTTCCTCAGGTGGTTGGACGATCATGTCGCCTTCGCCGAGACCCTGGTCGACCGGATCGTCTCCGAGCCGATCGAGCCGATCGGCGCCGTCGCCGAACCCTATGCGCTTTGGGCGATCAGGCGCGCGCCGGGCGTCCGGCTGCCTTGTACACATGAGAGCATCGTGCTGACCGACGATCTCGAGCCATACGAGCGTCTCAAGCTGCATATTCTCAATCTCGGCCACACGTTCCTTGCTGAAACCTGGCAAAGAGAGGGCCGACCAGCCGACGAGACCGTGCGCGCCATCCTTGCCGATGCCGGCATTCGCGCAAGGCTGGACGCACTCTATCAAAACGAGGTCTTGCCCGGCTTTGCCGCAAACGGCATGGGCGATGAGGCAACAACCTATGTGACAACAACGCTCGACCGCTTCCTTAATCCGTTCCTCGATCATCGCATCGCCGATATCGCCCAGCATCATCCCGAAAAGGTGGCCCGGCGCATCCATGCTTTCCTGGATTGGGCTGAGAAGGCGGGTAGCGCATCAGACGCGTCTGTTCTGAGGCAGATCGCAGCGCGCTATCCTTTGAACGAGGCAACGTCATGAGAGCAGCGGACCCTCAGATGCAAAGGGCGCGGTGGGGCTCGTGATCCGTAAGTTGAGCGACCGTCAGGCAATCGACTTGCGACATCAGTGGGACACGGCATTCTAACAGCTATGGTCGGCGTCGCCGGCCGATCGAGAGCGTATCACCATGAAAACATTGATCTGCGACGAACCCGACCGACTATCCCTGATCGAACGCGATGTCCCCACCCCTGCGGAAGGCGAGGTACTGGTGCGCATCAGACGCATCGGCATTTGCGGCACGGATTTTCATATCTATCAGGGCAAGCATCCCTTTCTCGAATATCCGCGCGTCATGGGCCATGAGCTCTCCGGCACGGTCGAGGATGCTGGCGAATCCACCCGCCTTAAAAAGGGAGAGAACGTCTACATCGTTCCATACCTCGCCTGCGGCAAATGCATTGCCTGCCGCCGTGGCATAACCAATGCCTGTCAGAGCCTCGCCGTCCTCGGCGTCCACCGCGACGGCGGCATGACGGAGTTCATCTGCGTGCCGGAGCCCAATGTCGTCTCTGCCGGCAAAGCCTCGCTCGACGAAGCCGCGATGATCGAATTCCTGGCAATCGGCGCCCATGGCGTCAAGCGCGGCGGCATCACCACGACCGACCGCGTTCTCGTCGTCGGCTCCGGCCCAATCGGCATGTCCGCCATCATATTCGCCAAGGCGCGCGGCGCCGACGTGACCGTCATGGACATGCGCGAGGACCGCCTCGATTTCACGATCGCCTCGCTCAGTGCCGACCGGACGCTGCTCGCCAATGACGAGGCCGAAGCCCATGCAAAACGCCTGACCGACGGCGATTTCTTTGACGTGGTGATAGACGCGACCGGCAACGCCATGGCCATGCAACGCGGCTTCGGCTTCGTCGCCCACGGCGGCCGCTACGTGCTCGTCAGCGTCGTTCGCAACGACATCACCTTTTCCGATCCGGAATTCCACAAGCGCGAGACTACACTCTTTGCCAGCCGTAACGCGCAGCCGGACGACTTTGCCGAAGTGGTGAAACAGATGGAAAATGGCCGTGTTCCGGCGGCTGCGTTGAATACCCATCGGGGTTCGCTGGAAGATGGACCGACGCTCTTCAGAGAGTGGCTAAGGCCCGAAGCTGGGGTCATCAAGGCACTTTTGGAGGTCTAAGTATCTCGCCGAACATAGCTCACAAACTGCACATTGAAGTATTTTTTGATTCTTTATTGAGTTATCAAGCTACAATCCAAGTATGCTACAAAGAAATAGCTCTTGTATGAAGAAGAATTCCAGAATTTTATAAAATTGAGCGCACTATATCATCATCACACCGATTAAATCGCCATTATTCCGATATATTACTAATATATCTCTTCGCTCAATCAACAATCGTAAACCTAACGTTAAGCCAAGCGTTCGTTTTGAAGCATAGAGAAATTTAGTGACTCGATCGATTCTCAAATTTAAACGAGCAAAAAGTCGAATGCGACTAGCGCTGGCAGCCCACCCTACATATCTAAAGATCGATATATTGACTTTCTTGTTTGTAATAGGACTGCATTTCGGACGAAAAATGAACATTTTTTACCGCCTCGGCTCCGACCATCAGTTTGGCGGCTTCTAACTTCACGTGATACATATCCTCAATAAGTGATCTAACCTCATCGATTTCACTAATCGAGTAAACAGCATCTAAAGACGCCCGCTTAGGAAGATACGCATTAATCGGATCAGTATGATGCCTAACATCGATAAATACGCGCCGATAAGAAAAAAAATGTTCCAAAAATTGATCTAGCGACGGATTTGTCGTAAATCCACATAGACCATTAAGTTCCCATGTATTATTTTTTAGTATATCCTTCGATACATTACCGTAAAAATAAGAAGTAACCCGATCAATGGCCGGCCTGACAATAGTAAATCTAAAATAATCGCTATATTTACCATCAAATTCGCTGAATTTAACTATCCTCATCATATTATTGATATAACTGTGCGATTCCTCATGCGGATCTATCGAGTAAATTGCCCTCACCAAATAATTCTTCACAGTAGTACTCGCACACTTTGGAATTGCGACATATAATATTTTCCGTGAGTCATCCACAAACGCTACCGTTGCTTCGCAGTCAGCATGTATGACATCGGCGATATGAATAGAGGCGGCACGCTCATAGCAGTTTCTAAAAATACTCTTTGCGGCAAGCTCATGCCCCAAACAGAGGAGTATCTGACCATAGATCATCCAAGCATTTGGGTCATCGTGTCGTTTCAGATAATCCTCCAATAAACCTTGTGCGCGCTCGATATCTCCTAATCGCATTACTCGATCATAATCGTTGTACAGGTTGGAGAAAAAATACCCCTTCCTGTCCATGATCTGCCTGTATTTCGCGTTGGTTGTCATAGGTTATATTCCTGAAAAATATGCTCGGAACGAATAGACAGGCGCTATAGCAGGTTTACGCCACAGGGCCCCTCGCATCATGTTATCTTGCTGTAGCTCTGGCAATAAGCGTTCGATCTTTGGATTGCGTTTGTGGATGGGTCCAGAAGAGCATTTGCGCGATAGCCCACATTGCGTTGCGCAGAGGGACATCTATGATGAACCCTCTGCGCAACGCAAGTACACGCGTCGGAATCTAGTGAACTAGGCCCTGTTGACAAATGGGTTCCCAAATCGCCGGAAAATGATTCAAAACTGCCTTTTAGGAGGTAGCTTTGGATCGTGGAGACGTGGCGGATCATGGGGACGTTGTTACCTTGCAGAGCGCGGTCGGAATTGCCGGTCTGCTCATGGCAACCGCATCTTTTTGAACGGCATATTGCATGTCTTACGCGTCGGTTGCCCTTGGCACGACATGCACGAACGATATAGAAAATGGAATTCGATCTATATCCGTTTCGGGCGATGGGCCGAACAAGGCGTATGGGATGCGTTCCTAGAAACGCTAATCAAAATGGGCTTGACCGACGACTGGCAGCATATGATCGACAGCAGTTCGGCCACTCGAAGGCTGCGGACGCTAAAGGGGGACTCACAGGGAGGCATTTGGTCGATCACGCAGGGCTTTACGACGAAAATCCACTCCCGCGCAGACGTCAGGGACGTCTTTACCGGAAAACTCCAGCCTCCGCTGGTCCAGAAACCTGGAGCGGTTCAGCATCACCACAGGAGTAGCCAAATTTAGAACAATGGAACTGAGAATCGGAAACGTCTCTGATCAATACCATTGATTTATTGCGTGACTCGTGATGTTTAAGCGCAGGTTGCATAGATCCGAAGATGGACTGATATGGATGAGAGACTGACCGGCTAGTGAATAAGTTTGATGTTGCCTCAATCGATCATAATAAAATATTTCTACAAGTAAGACGGGCTTAAAAGTTGGGTCATGACTAATTTTTTCTCAAAAATCCGCGATCATTTTGCTTCGACCAAAAATCTCAGGCGACGAGTTGAGCGAGATTACCCTGAGGTTTATAAGGTAATTTCGAAAAAGTTTGATACCTCATTTTATCTGCGCGTTTACGGAGACGTTCGGAGCGCCGGTATAGATCCCATTTGTCACTATATTATTTTTGGCTGGAAAGAAGGTCGGGACCCGTCGCCTGATTTCTCAGTGTCGATGTATCTGAAGCAAAATAAGGATGTACAGGCAGCCGGAGTCGAACCTTTTTGGCATTACCTAGTAGCCGGAGAGGCTGAGGGCCGATTACCCCGTTTTTCCAATATAGATCACGTATATTTGACTATTTCTAAAGAATTCTCGAAAGATTTTTATCTGGCCACCAATCCCGATCTAAAAGATCTGGGTATAGATCCTGTCGAACACTACATCAGAGTGGGCTGGACGGAGGGGCGGGACCCCACCCCAACTTTCTCTTCATCGTACTACATCAACTCTAATCCAGATGTGCGGGAGGCAGGTGTTAATCCATTTTATCACTTTTTGGTGGCAGGCTGTGGAGAAGGGCGAATTGCCACAGGCGTGAACTCTGCCAAATTTGCGGCGCTCGAAAGAGTACGCCCATTGAACGAAGTCGCCATTGACTGGCGTCGTGCTGATGCAGATCCTAGCTTGGGAACTGTGGAGGACCTACTTGGTGTCTTGTCGCAAAACTGCGCGGAAGCTGATAAGTTAATTTTTTCGGTTAGCCACGACGATTTTCGTCGGCAGACGGGTGGAGTGCAACTCTGTATTCAGATCGAGCAAGCATCGTTGAATCGAGAAGGCGGCGCTTATCTTCATGTCTACCCCTGGCAACCTTTGCCAACGCTAGCTCAGGACGATGATCCGCGTGTTTGCTTAAGCCTCAACGGTAATGCCGTTGGTACCTATCCCACCAGTGCGGTGATGCTGGCTCTTTCGCAGCATAAAAGAATCATGAAGCGGCCCATCTGGCGCGTGATACATTCTCTTCTCGGACATTCCCCTGAGCAGCTCAGTATGAGCGCCGAAGGGTTGTTTGATGAAAGTTATATTTGGGCTCATGATTATCTTTTGCTGTGTGGCGGATATAATCTTCTCCGCAATAGTGTTAGCTATTGCCACAGCCCTCACGTAAAATCCTCTGGCTGTACCATATGTGTCTTTGGCGAATCGCGTGACACGCATATAGCGCGTCTAGAGATACTTATAGCTTCTTGCGCGTTCACGCTCCTTTCTCCTTCAGTTATTGCACAAGACATTCTATTGGGGCGGAGCGGCTTCAAATTTGAGAAGAGCTACCTTGCTCCCCATTGCACGCTAGAGAAAACTTCCGCGATCAGCCGAAGATCCACACAAGCGCCAATACGCGTTGCCTTCTGCGGTTGGCCTGTCTATCACAAGGGCTGGTTTAGTTTCGAGAGCTTGGCAAGGCGACACGCGGGCTCGCCTCGCTATAAATTCTATTATTTCGGAGGAGATAACAATATCCCCAAATACATAGAAGCAAAGAAGATTCTCGTAACACAAAATACCCGAGACGCGATGACCAAGGCTTTGATAGAGAATGAAATTGATGTTGTTGTGCTTTGGGCGGGCTGGCCAGAGACGTTTTCTTTTGCGCTGTACGAGGCCTTGGCGGCGGGCTGCCAAATTGTAACAACATCTTCTTCTGGAAATATTGCCAAGGTAGTGGAGGAACGCAACGTTGGCGTTGTTCTGAAGAATGATGAAGAGCTCTACGCAGCTTTCGAGGGAGCGAACATCGAGGAGATGGTAAATCAGAAAAATCAGGGGCCGCGGCAAATCTCGTCAATAAATTATAGTCGGATGACAATCGATTTCCTCAATCGGGAGATGGCGTCTTGAGCGTGCATTGTTTCACTAGCTTTTCCTTTAGCTATCTTAATCGCGCACGTGTTCTTGTCCATACAATAAAGAAGTTTCATCCAGATTGGACCTTTTGGGCAGTTATTACTGATAAGGTGCCGGAAGGGTTTGCTTTTACTATATCAGGCGAGGACTTCGATAACGTGCTTTGGGGGGAAGATCTACGGCCAAAGGATTTTACCGCCTGGATTTTCAAGCATGACGTAGTCGAGGCATGCACCGCTGTAAAAGGATATGCGTTGGAGCATATTTTGCGGAGTGGTGCCGAGAAAATAGTTTATTTGGACCCTGATATCGCCGTCTTTAATTCCCTTGATCTCGTAGTCAAAGCGCTAGAGAATCATTCGATATTGCTAACTCCACATCAGGTACGCCCCGAAAAATTGGAGATGGCTATCCGCGACAACGAAATTACCTCGTCGCGCTTGGGCACCTACAATTTAGGATTTCTCGCTATTCGAAATGATTCTGCCGGTCGCGAGATGGCAGAATGGTGGGCGGCTCGTCTCTCCACAATGTGTTACGACATGCCGGAAGATGGTATTTTTGTGGACCAAAAATGGTGCGATCTGGTTCCTGCGCTTTTTGACAATGTTGGTATACTGAGAGATCCAGGTCTAAATGTTGCTAGCTGGAATTTGAGTCATCGCAGTGTAAGTATTTCTGCTTCGGGCGAGATTTTGGCGAACGAGGCTTTACTCAGATTTTTCCATTTCACAAAACTGGGGCCACTTGGCGATACGATGACCAAGCGGTACGCTGGGGCAGCTTCGGATGTGTACGAATTGTGGCTTTGGTATAAAAATGCCGTCCGTCAGTTTACGGATGATGCGGTACCATCTCGTTGGTGGCATTATGCTACTTATGAGGACGGGAAGATCATCGATAAGGAGGACAGAGTTCTCTATCGGCATAGGCAGGATCTTCAACATGCGTTCGCAAATCCGTTTGCAAGCGGAGCCGGAAGCTTCCAGGAATGGCTTAAGTTTAACAAAGAAGATTCGAGTAAGCGATCGCTTAGTTCTTAGATTGTGATAGAGAGCAAATGGTTAACGCCTATTATACCAACGAAGATTCGGCTGAGTGGCGGGAAGGTGCGGATAGCTTTAAGCAGGTGACAGACGCTGCGTCATATACTCGAAAGATTCCTGAGTTGATTGGTTTTGCTCCCGGACCAAATGGTGAACGGCATTGCCGTTACTTACTTCAGGTAATGGGCGAGGAGCGATGCGAAGTAATACCGACAGATCTTCTGGGTTACGATAATGGATACGCTGCAGATTTGGCGATGATGTTTGATAGTCGCCAGCGAGCTGTAACATACAGTCAGGTCGATCATGTTACTCGTCCAACATTCGCGGAAATTGCTAGATTTTCCGATCAGCCAGTTCCGCTTATAGACAGGCAATGCGGCTTTATATTTAAGGCTGGAAAGGATAACTATGGACACCTTCTTGTAGAGATGTTGCCTCGTCTCGAGATTATACTTGGTGGGCAATTGTCAGAGCCCCTCGCTCTGCTTGTTCCGACGCTGCCTCTTGCGCTAAGGAATTTGCTTTCGGAAGTGATAGGCAATTTATACTCCGGTCGTTTCGAACTCGTTGATATGCGGCACTCTTTAGTGCAAGCGCGCAATCTTCTTACAACATCACCCATTTCCAGGCACAATGCACAGAAAAGTCACGTCTTGCAGCTCTTTGTCAGCAAACTTTTGTACGCGGCGGAGAAGCACTCGAGTTTGCCAATCAGATCTGCCAAGAAAATATTTATTTCGAGAGCCAATGCCCCCAAAAGACAAATGGTAAGAGCAATTGAGTTAGAGAATATTGCTCGCGCGGCTGGGTACTATGTAATTCGGCCGGAGGAATTCAGCATATGGGAGCAAATCAATATATTTTCTAAGGCTGAGGTCGTGGCGGGTTTTATGGGCGCGGGTTTGACGAACGTTATATTTTGCCCGCCGCATACCAAAGTAAAAATGTTTGATCCTGGGCTTGCGGATTACTTTTTTTGTGATCTTGCCTCGTTGTTCGATTTGGATTTTCAGTGGATTTTTACCCAGCCGATCGGCGAGCCGTCTCCAGATCGTTTATCTGCCGAGTTGGAGATTGATCTCGGGCTGTTTCAGGTGCATTTGAAATGCTAATGAAGGGACAAGGCAATGACGCGAGAAGTCTGACCTTGCCCCGTTGAAATAATCAATTTTGAAATAAGCTCTGGCCCCAATGAGAAAGGTAAACCCGAACAACGCGATCAAATTCGCGCGGTAGAGTATGCTTTTCCTTTTGGGGATTGATCGAGATCCTCGCGGCGGCCTATCTTCGCCACACTTTCAGACATCAATTTTGGAGTCGAAGATGGCCTACAGGCGCCAAAAAAGCCGAAGCGCAATGTCATTGGCGCTTGAGCAGAAAATGAATGTTATGAACGCGGTAATGCTTCGCGACATGCGAACCAGATTTTTTAATCATGGTCTTGGTTTCCTTGTGCAGAGCTTTTGGCCCCTCACACACATCTTCGTGCTAATTGTGATTTACAATCTGGCAGGCCGAACCGCAGCTTATGGCGATTCCGTTACGCTTTTTTTTGCCACTGCACTCCTGCCTACGATGTCATTTATGTACATCTCACGGTTTATGTGCCTATCGCTCATCCTCAATCGCCAGATGCTGTCGTTCCCAGCGGTCAAAATTGTGGACATTATGTTCGCCCGGGCATTTCTTGAAATAATGGCAGCCTTCCTGACTTTATTCCTAACCATCGTAATTCTGCTGATCCTAGGAGATGATCCGTTCCCTGCCGACCCTATTCAGGCCGTTCTCGCCTATCTTTCTTCGCTATTGTTGGGCGTAGGCATCGGCAGCTTGGCCGGCGTGATCGTGATGTTTTTCGAACTGTTTGCGACTATCTACGCCCTGTTCATGGTCGTTGTTTACGTGACATCCGGCATAGTTTTCGTTGCTCCCCTTATGCCGAAGGTAATTGGTGACGTCCTTTCGTGGAGCCCGGTTTTCGGATGCGTGGAGTGGATGCGGAGCGCCTATTATCCGAGCTACCCGGACCAGTTTGTAAATAAATACTATATTGTTGGAATCGGCGTCGGATCCGCATGCCTCGGGCTCCTGTTGGAGCGCGTATTTCGCCGTCAAATAATGGAGGGGTGAAGTTTCCCCCTCCTCTATAGCAAGCCGATTGGCGGGACCGATACGATCGGATGGGATCAGACAATTGTATCAGCATATCCATCGACCTGGAAAACGCCTGTGAACCCTCGCCCGGTGGACTTAGCCCCGAAAAACTACCATAATTGAGAATTGATATCGTAGTTAAACTAATTGTTCTCTTGAGAAAACTATTTGGCCTTCATCTATTCTCTGGATGCGTACCAAGCGGGGGTGCAGTTGTCACCGTGCGGAACATTGTTTACAGAACCCAGCCTACTGCGTAAAAAAGTGCAATAGTTTTGCAACCAATATCCAACAAACTACTTTTAGTAGCGGAAACGATGTTAACCAACCACCTTCGAGAACTCGAGGCCGAATCCGTTCACATTCTCCGCGAAGTTGCTGCAACGTTTTCCAATCCGGTGATGCTTTATTCCGTTGGCAAAGACTCTTCGGTATTGATGCATCTGGCGATGAAAGCATTTCATCCAGGAAAGCCGCCATTTCCGTTTTTACATGTCGACACGACCTGGAAATTCAAAGAGATGATCACGTTTCGTGATCGCATGGCGGCCAGAGACGACATCGAGCTTCTTGTTCATATTAATCGCGACGGCATCGACCGACACGTAAACCCATTCACCAACGGCTCAAATACCCATACCCAAACCATGAAAACAGAAGCGCTGCGGCAGGCGCTCGATAAATATGGCTTCGATGCCGCTTTCGGCGGAGCCAGACGTGACGAGGAAAAATCGCGTGCCAAGGAGCGTGTCTTCTCTTTTCGCACTGCGAAACATTCCTGGGATCCTAAAAACCAGCGTCCCGAAATGTGGAAAACCTATAACACGCGGGTGAACAAGGGCGAGTCGATCCGTGTGTTTCCGTTGTCCAACTGGACCGAACTCGATATTTGGCAATATATCATGCAGGAAAAGATCCCGATCGTGCCGCTCTATTTCGCCGCCAAACGACCTGTGGTTGATCGCGACGGCATGTTGATCATGGTGGATGACGAGCGTATGCCACTTGCTGCGACGGATGTGGTGGAAGAGCGGATGGTTCGCTTCCGCACGCTCGGTTGCTACCCGCTCACCGGCGCTATAGAATCAACTGCTGCAACACTTGAAGAGATTGTTGGGGAAGTGCTAGCAGCTCGCACCTCGGAGCGACAGGGCCGCCTTATAGACAAGGATGAGGCGGGTTCAATGGAAAAAAAGAAGCGCGAAGGTTACTTTTGATGAATGATGGGATCCCCCCTGATCCTTTTTGTAGTGCGGCTGGCTATCGTTCCAATCAGGATGGAAAATCCCTTCTGCGCTTCCTGACTTGCGGTTCCGTCGACGACGGCAAATCGACGCTCATAGGACGCTTGCTCTACGATACCAAAAGCCTCTTTGACGACCAGCTTTCCACTTTGGAGCAGGACAGCGTCAAATACGGCACCACGGGCGATGACGTGGATTTTGCACTTTTGGTCGACGGCTTGGACGCAGAGCGCGAGCAGGGGATCACGATTGATGTCGCTTACCGGTTCTTCTCTACGCCGAAGCGCACGTTCATTGTCGCCGACACTCCCGGTCACGAGGAATATACGCGCAATATGGTCACCGGCGCATCGACAGCTGACCTTGCCATTGTCCTCGTCGATTGCCGTCAAGGTGTCCTGCAGCAGACAAGACGCCACAGTTTCATCGCGTCGCTGCTTGGCATTCGCCATGTCGTGCTTGCGATCAACAAGATGGATCTGCTGCAATATGAACAGGCAGCCTATGAACGGGTAGTCGCCGACTATACGGCCTTCGCCAAGGAACTTGGCTTTGCGACCATCAGGCCGATACCGATATCCGCGCGCTATGGCACCAACATAGCAGCGAAATCGGCAGATACGCCGTGGTACGATGGTCCGTCATTGCTCGACCATCTCGAAACTATCGCGACCGATAGCAATGCTTCGGAAAAGCCATTCCGCTTTCCGGTGCAATGGGTTAATCGGCCAAATCTCGATTTTCGCGGCTTTTCCGGCCAGGTCGCCTCGGGAACAGTCTCCGTGGGCGATGCAGTCACGGTCGCAAAATCCGGCCAGCAAACCACGGTGAAGCGCATCGTGACGTATGATGGGGACCAGGCCTCGGCTTTTGAGGGGCAGGCCGTCACCTTGGTCTTAAGCGATGAAGTCGAATTGTCGCGTGGAAATCTGCTGGTTTCTCCGACAGAAAGGCCCAATGTTTCCGACCAGTTCCAAGCGCATGTCATCTGGTTCAGCCACGAGGCGTTGATACCCAGCCGCGCCTATATCTTGAGGACCGAGGCCGATAGTGTGAGCGCCACGGTGACGGCGCTCAAATATAGCATTGACGTCAATACATTCGCCCATCAGTCGGCAAAGACGCTGGCGATGAACGAGATCGGCGTATGCAACTTGTCAACCCAGCAGCCCATCTGCTTCGACAGCTACGCCGAAAATCGCATAACCGGCAATTTCATATTGATCGATCGCTTCACGAACGCGACCGTCGGTGCAGGGATGATCATCCACTCGTTGCATCGCGCGGAGAATGTCCACTGGCAAGCATTGACGATCGACAAAGCGGCCCGTGCCGAGCAGAAGAACCAGCATCCCGTCGTATTGTGGTTCACAGGCCTATCGGGATCCGGCAAATCAACGATCGCCAATCTCGTCGAAAAGCTGTTGCATGCGAAGGGAAAGCACACTTTCCTGCTCGACGGCGACAATGTCCGCCATGGTCTCAACCGCGATCTCGGCTTCACGGCCGAGGACCGCGTGGAAAACATTCGCCGGATTGCCGAGGTCGCAAAGCTGATGACCGATGCCGGTCTTATCGTGCTGGTATCGTTCATTTCGCCGTTCCGATCCGAGCGGCAAATGGCGCGCGAGCTCATGCCTGACGGTGAATTTATCGATGTCTTTGTGGACACGCCAATTGAAGAATGCGTGCGGCGCGATCCCAAGGGTCTCTATAAAAAGGCTATGGCGGGACAGATCCCCAATTTCACCGGTATTTCTTCGCCCTATGAGGCGCCCGAAAACCCGGATATCCATCTGCATACCTTAGGCCATGCTCCACTTGATCTGGCGCACCGCGTCGAAGACTATCTGAACCAAATATGAAGGCTGGCGTTGCCTATGCACTAAGCGGCGGAAACGGGGAGTTCCATCCGCAACCTGCGCCAGCATGAAGTTCAGATGTTGGCAGCTGGCATTCGGTTGTCGATAAAATACCACTGCTCCGGATTTTCACGCACCATTGGCTCGATTACCGCATTCAGGAAGCCAACATCCGCGGCAAGCTGATCTTCTGATGCATCAGTTGTCGGCAGCCTGAACGGCTCGAGCGCCTTTAGCACAAAGCTCGCTCCGTTTTCCCGGACAATGAAGAGCGGATAGATCAACGCATTCGTCCTACGCGCCATCCGTGCAATGATGGCGTAGTTGCCTTCTAGGTGCGCTGGCTGGCCAAAGAAGGGCGCGCGGATGCGGCCGTTGAAGCCCTCGTCGCAGAACATCAGCAGATTGCCGCCGTTCTCCAGGTTCCGCAGCGCCGGGCGCACGAAGCTGCGGCCGGGTTTCAGGATCCCGAGGCCTGCACCCTTGCGCAGTCGGTTGACGATGTAGTGGCGCGAGCGGCGCTTGGGCGGGTCGTAGTTCATGGTCACCGCCAATCCCATGTCGAGCAGGCAATGCCACAGCACCTCCCAGTTGCTGACATGCGGCGCGATGAAAATCACCGGACCTTCGGCGCAGTGCTCGACCATTCCCTCTGTGCCGATCTCGCGGACATGGCGGCGCGCCAGCCGGGGCACGACGGAATATTCGGCCATCTGCCGGCCTTGTGAATCGGTGTAACGCTCCAGAAGCGTCTCGAGCTCGGCGTCGCTGAGATCCGGCCTTATCATCTTCAGGTTGGCCGCGGCGCGAGCATAGGCACTCTTATGGAAACGCGGCGCCAGGAGCCGACCCAGCCACCCGCCGAGTGCGGAACAGGCTCGGGCAGGCAAAAGCATAAAGGCAAAGTAGAAAAACAGATCTATGGCGTTGTCGATATTCTCATAAAGCCAATAGCGCAGGAACGCCTTGCGTCGATCGCCGCCAGCCAGGAAATCGGCGAACGGAGGCGCCTTGGGAGGCTCGTAGGTCCAAGCTTTGCGTTTGCTGCCGGCAGTTCCTCTGCCGGTCTCGTCGCCGGTTGCCACCCTAGCGCCTATGCAGCGTCACGGGCATGCCGCCACGCGGACGCAGGGTCAGGCGGCATTGCGGCTGGACCTTATGGCCGTCCTTCACGCGTACCCGAAAGCGCTGGGCAAGGATTGCGAGGCAAAGGATCGCCTCGGTAAGGCCGAACTGCAGGCCGGGGCAGACGCGGGGGCCAGCGGCGAAGGGAATATAGCTGTAAGGCGTCGGACGCCCCTCCCCGAGAAAGCGTTCGGGATAGAAACGATGCGGTTCGGGAAAAAGCGTCTCCGTGCGATGCAGGATCCATGGCACGATCAGGACGAGAGCCGCCTTGCGCACCTTCACGCCGCCGATCTCGTCTGCTTCAGCCGCCTGCCGTGCCAGGATCGGTACCGGCGGATAAAGCCTCAGCGTCTCCTCAATGACAGCGCGACACCAGTCGAGCTTTGCAACATCATCGATCGACGGCACGCGGTCGCTGCAAACAGTTTCGATTTCCGCATGAACCGCCTCCTCCACCCAGGGCGCGCCGGCAAGCAGATACCATGCCCAGGTCAAGGTCGCGGCGGTGGTCTCATGTCCAGCCATGAAGATCGTTGCCGCCTCGTTCCTGAGCGCCACGACATCGAGCTTCAGCTCCGGATTGCGCTGCTGTCGGCGGATCAAGAGCTCGACCATCGAGCTGTTGTCCCCCTTGCCGGCCAGATGATCATCGATCACGTGATCGATGATGCGATGGATGCGTTTGACCGATCGGCGCAGGCTCGGTGTCTTGACGATCGGCAGCCCCTCGTCGAAGCCCAGGAAATAGCCGAGATTGATGGAATCGACCAAGGCCTGGTAGCTCGCGAAACCCTCGGTGACGGCATTGGCGCTGTCCTCACCGAGATCGTTGCCGAAGATACTGCGTGAGATGATCTCCGCCGTCAGCCCCGCCATTTCGAACAGGGCATTGACCTCCGCACCGTCCGCAAGGCTCTGCCAGCGGTCGGCAAGTTCGCTCGCGGTATTCTGCATGATCGCGCCGAAGGCCGGCACGCGGTTCTTGTGCACGATATCGGAGACCAGCGGCCGCCGCTGCTTCCAGGTCTCCTTATCGGAGATGAACAGCCCGTCGCCCAACAGATGTTCCAGCGCGCGGCGCATCTGCGGCGTCTTGCGCTCAAAATTCTCGTGACGCTTGGCAACCACATAACGGATCGCATCCGGCGAATTGACGATGATGAGTTGGCGGCCGAGAAGCTTGAACTCGGCCACATGCTCCCGGTAATCCCCGCGCCGCCAGATGGACAGGAAATCACTGCGCGCCTGCAACATGAGTTTCAGCGGCTGCCCTGGCTTGCCACTATAGTAAGCTGCATGTGCCGGCTCGAAAAATTGCGTCGCCTGATCGGCGTGTTCGACGATTTCGGTTTTCTGATCAAGCCAGGCCAGCATATCGGTGCAGAACTTTCGCGCCTTGCGGCCGGTGACAACGGAATAAAAATCGGGCGCCACGACGCCCGGTGGTGCCCACTATATTCATTTCGCAACCGCGGAAAAGCCCCCGCCCTGACGACACGAGAGCTCATCGACATCTTTGAATGGGATCTTCGGACAAAAACGGCACATCAACCACAAAATGGTTGATGTGTCCGCCCACTTCATCCAGGTACCCTGCCCAAAAAGCCGATGCTCCCGCCTAGACATCCTCCAAGGCCAACAGCTCATCAAATGTCTGGCGTCTGCGGATTAACTTATGCGTTCCGCCATCGATCAGCACCTCGGGGGCGTAGAGCCGGCTGTTGTAATTGGACGACATGGTCGCCCCATAGGCGCCGGCGCCGTGGAAAACGAGATAGTCGCCGACATGGGTTTCGGGAAGATCACGTTGCTGCACTATCCCGGATTCCGTCTGGGTGAAGACATCGCCCGACTCGCACAGGGGACCGGCAACGACCGTCGGGAAGATCGCTGCTTCAGCACTGCGCGGCATCTTTCCCGGGATGACCGAGATATGATGATAGCTGCCATACATGGCCGGCCGCGCAAGATCGCTGAAGCCGGCATCGACCAGCACGAAGCGGTTCCGGCCCATGGTCTTGACCGCTCTCACCTCGGCAAGCAGCACGCCGGAATCCGCTGTTAGAAAGCGCCCCGGCTCTATCTCCAGCCGGATCGGATGGCCGAAATGCGCCTCGACCTCGCGCCGCGCCGCATCCCAGAGCGAAAAATAATGCGAGGGATCGATTTCCTGCTCACCTTCTCGATAGGGCACGGAAAGCCCTCCGCCGGCGGAGATCGCCTCGATGTCGACGCCAAGATCGCGGCAGAACCCAACCATCGCGCCGCAGACCCGCTGCAGATGGCCGTAGTCGACGCCGGAGCCGATATGCATGTGCAAGCCGACCAGTGTCAGGGAATATTTCTGCGTCAGCACCACGGCTTCCTGCAATTGCTCGAACCAGATGCCGTGCTTGCTGTTTTCGCCGCCGGTATTGGTCTTGTTGCTATGGCCATGCCCGAAGCCCGGATTGATGCGCAACCAAACCCTGTGGCCCGGCGAGCGCTCACCCAGCTGATGCAGCATGTCGATCGAGCCGATATTGACCTCAATCTTGTCGGCAATGACCCGATCCAGCGTATGGCGGTCGAAAACATCGGCAGTAAAGACGATTTCCGCTGCCTCGGACGCGCCGCCGGTTGCAAAGCCCGCCCGCACAGCCCGCTCGATCTCGCCGAGAGAAACGGCGTCGACGCGGACGCCCGCCTTTCGCATTTCCCGCAGGATATGGATGTTCGAACAGGCCTTTTGTGCAAAGCGCACGACGTCGAAGGCGGACAGTTGCTCGATGCGGCTGCGGATCGCGGCAGCATCGTAGATCCAGAGCGGCGTTCCGTATTCGGTTGCAAGCGCGCTCAGCATTTCATTGGAAGGAATGGTCATCTTTTCTCGGTCAGCATGGGGGCGGGAATGAAGTCAACAATGGATAATAGTATGGGCGGAGAAGCAGTGCCACTCCGCCCGCACGGCAATATGAAACGTCAAAGCGCCTTATCGTCTAGCTGCCAGCAGCGCCTGCTCGAGATCGGCGATAACGGCTGCGGCCGAATGAAGCCCGACATTCAGGCGGATCGTACGATCACTGACGCCAAAGCGCGCAAAGACATTGGTCTCAGGCGAAATGCTGAGCGCTGCCTTAGCTGGGACGACGAGGCTCTCCGGCCCGCCCCAGCTCACCCCGATGCGAATGAGGCGCAGCGAATCGACGAAGTCGGCCACGTCGATGCGATCGGAAACCTCGAAAGAGAACAGCCCGCCGAAGCCGCTGAAGGTGCGCTTGCCGGGATGTTCGCCAAGTGCTGGGTGCATCACGTTGGTCACGTCTTCATGCGCATTCAGCCAGCACGCGACCTCAAGGCCGGCCTCGTGGTGATGACGCATCCGGAACGGTAGGGTCTCCAGGTTGCGCAGCACCAGCCAGGCTTCGAACGGCGCCAGCTTCGCACCCGTATAGGGGTAAATTTCGCTGTTGATCCGGCCGATATGCGCCTTCGAGCCGGCAACAAGGCCTGCCACCGTATCGCTCTGCCCGCCGAGATATTTCGAGGCCGCATGGATGACAAGATCGATGCCGAGGGCGAGCGGGTTCTGGTAGAGCGGCGTTGCCCAGGAGTTGTCGACGATCGTCACGACGCCATGGCGGCGCGCGGCCTCGGCGATGAGAGGCAAATCCTGCAGCTCGAACACCATCGAGGTCGGATTCTCGAGATAGGCAAGCCGGGCGCCGGGAAGTGCTGCTATCATGGCCTCGGTATCGGTGCCGTCAATATAGTCGACGATGACGCCGAAGCGCTTCAGAACCTTTTCGAAGAAGCGGAAGGCATCGCTATAGACGTGCCGCACGGTGACGATGCGATCTCCCGGTCCGACGAAGGCAAGGACCGCCGCCGCAATGGCGCCCATGCCGCTCGCAAAGGCGCGCGCCTCCTCGGCGCCTTCCATCTCGGCAATCCTGCGCTCCAGGAGCTGCACCGTCGGATTGTCGCCGCGCGAATAGATCGGCTTCTTAGAGCGGCCGGCGAAGACATCCTCGAGCTCCTTGTAGCTGTCGAACAGGAACAGCGATGTCTGATAGATCGGCGGCACGGCAGCACTAAACGGATCGTCGCGGTGGGGCATCAGCGGATCGGGAATGGCGTGTCGATAGGCATCGAATCTCGGTGTCTCGTTCATGGCGTTCCTCTTGGTCAGGGGTGAAGTGTCGATTGGCCGGTCAGTTGCTCCTCGGTTTCGGCGGGCAGAATGGCGAGCCATTCTCGCCGCGCGACGAAGAGGCCGAGCATGGCGGCAAGAATTGCAGCTGCGGCAGGGGCTGTGGAGACGCCAGCAAAGCCCATCCAGAGCGGCAGCAGGAGCAGAAGCGGAATGAGGAAATAGCCTTGCGGCGCAAGCCCCACGAGCGCGGACAAGCCGGCCCTGCCCCGGGATTGCAGCATCACCAGTAGTACGGACTGAAAGGCAGCCAGGGGAAAGACCGGAAAGAGGGCGCGCAGCCACGCTACAGCCTCGTCAACGACCTGCGGACTATCGGTGAACAGGCGCGCCATCGGTTCGGCAGCGGCAAACAGCAGAATGGAATAAAGCAATGCGACGGGCATCGTTGCTGCCAGCATAATGCGGATCACGCTTTTGAGCCGCAGCGCATCGCCGGAGCCGAAGGCATGGCTGACGACGCTCTGGGCCCCGAGGCAAAATCCGAAGATGGGAAGCTGACCCAAAGTCATCAGTCGAACGGCTATTGCAGTGGCCGCCACTCCGGTGTCGCCACCATGGACCGCAGCCTCACGCATCAGCACGACAAAGCCGAAACCGGTCACGATGCTCGTAGCAGCGGCGGGAACGCCGATCCTCGCCATCGGCCGCAGCAATCGCCAGCGCACCAATCCGCGCGTCACGCGGACCGTGCCCCATCTGCGGACGAAATAGACGGCATAGCAGGCAAGCGCTGCCATGGCGGAAAGGATGGTCGCCAGCGCGGCGCCTGATGCGCCCAACTTGAAGAGAAAGATGAAGACGGGATCGAGAACGGCGTTCAGTGCAAAGCTTGCGATCAGCACGATCATCGAGAAGCGCGAGTTGCCCTCGGCAATCGCAATGAAATCGCAGACCGCCTGCAGCAGCCCGAGCGTCACGCCGAAGGCAAGCAGCCGTCCATAGTCGAGGCCGGGCGCCAACAGACTATCGCCCGCGCCGAGCGCACCGACAAAATCGGGCAGTCCGAGATAGATGAGCACGGAGAGGACGATACCAAGCGGGATTGTCGCAGCGAGCGCGGTTGCGGCAACCGATGAGGCGGCCGTCAGATTGCCCTCGCCGTGATGGCGCGCCAGAAGCGTGGCGAGGCCGATGCCGAGCCCCTGGCCGGCCGCCGCAACCAGCAGGAATAGCGGCATGACCAGGCTGATGGCCGCCAGCACCTCCGGCCCGAGCGCACCAAGAAAGATCGCGTTGATCGCATGATGCCCGGCGCTGGCGGCCAATCCAGCCACGGCCGGAAGCGCGACCGTGAGAACGAGCCGCATGATGCGCGGATCGTTCATGTCGACCGATGCTTTCATCACGCGGCATCCCGTGGCAGCGAACCGAGGACGGGCAGACCATCCTCGCTCGCTAGACCGGAAAGGTCCGGCGAGAGCAGCCGATCCATGAAGAAACGCTCGCGCAGCAGCATGACCAGCAACGCCTTCTTGTGCGGAAACTGGATGTGCTTGACCTTGGCGAAGCCGGAGCGGTCAAGATTGCGGATCTGCTGGCTGTGATGATGGATCGGCTCGCCGACAATACGCCGGGTACGTGGATCGGCGAGGAACATGTAGTGCATCAGCGACGGCAGCCAGGCGCTGACGAAGGCCTTGCCGCGGAAGTCATCCTCTCCGATCGCCACATGCCAGCCGCGATCATAGTCGTCAGCGTCATAATGCGGTCCGATCCGATCTTCCTTGGCCCAATAGAGTTCGAAATAGCCGAAGGGAACGCCGCCGAAAGTCCCGATCAGCGGCAAGGTGCGCGGATCGGCAAGGCGGCCGGCAATGAAATCGCGGTGATAGGCGAGATCGCCGCTGTCTTCCCATATGGCGGCCACCCGAGGATCGTTCATCCAGCGATGGAAATGCTCAAGGTCGGCCTCGACATCGGCGACGTGAAATCCAAGCTGGGTGTTCAGCCAGGGTATGAAACGATTATAGACTCGACCCGTCGGCTTCGGCGGCCTTTGCGGATGAAGGGCGTCGTTCGTCAGGGTTTGCACCTCCGGATAGGCGTGAGGAATGCTCCCGAGCCAGGGCTTCGTTTGCTGAAAGAAGGTTTCGGGGCGCCCGATCAGGCAGTCTCCACGCTGCTCGATAGCGCCGGAGCTCAGCAGACGACTGGCAAGGCTAGCGTCTGCGATCTCGACCTCGACACAGCCCAATTGCGGATTGCAGATCAAGACGGCTTCCAGCACGGCCTTGACGATATCGTCGACAGCAACCCGCGACGTAGCAGCGGATATAGTGTCAAAGATCAGCAGGTTGGCAGCGGGACCCGACAGATAACCCGAGGCCACCTCCACTTCGTGATATTCGACGCGGAAACTGCCCGGCGTCCGTCCCGGCGATACAAGAAGCGGCTGGCCGCAGGCGAGCGCATGGCTCGCAACGCCTGCCGCCGGCAGACGGAGATCGAATGACTGCGTCGCCATCGTTTCGCTCCTCATCGCTACGGAAGCATCCATAGTTCTTCTCCATCTCTCGAAACCGCGCGTCATTGGAATCGGCAAGGTCGCACACAGCGCTAATTCCGCAGTGACGAATGGCGCCTCGCGAAATTCAAAATATTTTCCGAAAATATTTTTTGATATTTTTCTGAATTTCCGCCGATGTCGTTCGTTATGGAGCTGCGTCAATGTAATTCATGGAGAGTTCCGATTCATTGACACCGGAAATGTAATATAGATAGAGAATTAAACTAAATAGTTATTACAACTATGGAGATATATACACTATTCTATTTCACTATTCCGACCATGTACTACTGCATCTTCGAGGAGAACGGCGAAGAAATGACAATTCATGACCCGAATGCCAAAGCGGTTGATGACTCCGATCACGTCGCGAAATGCTCGCTATCGCCGACACAGTCGCGAATCTGGCTTCTATCGGAGACGGGCAACGAGGTCATTTATGGGCGGCAAATTCTTGCCATCGCCTTCCCTCCAATCGCTCTTGCGGTAGCGCGCGAGGGTCTCGCTGCGCTTTCGCGTCAACATCCGCTCATCACATCGGAATTCGAGGCTCGAGCCGGCGGCGCTGTGCAGCAGATCCTGAAGAATAGTCGTCATGTCGATGTCATCGAGGCGGATTTGGCTGCCGATGACCGTCTGGACGAGGCGCTTGCAGCAGCCGCCTCGGCGGAACGAGAGCGCTCCATAGATCTCGCCAGCGGCAATCCCGCCCGTTTCATTCTCCTGTCAAGGAACGAGCAAGCTGTCGGCGCAGTATTTTCCCTCCACGCCGTCCTTGCCGACGCAGCAACGCTCGATCTGCTTGCTAAGGATTTCCTGCGTAATATCCGCAGCACCAATGTGTCGGTTGATGTTGCTGAAACCACGCTTCCGGACGCAGCATCCTGGCTGATCGGCAATAGCGTGCCGCGAAATCCAGCACCGGAACTTGTCGATTTCTGGTTCCAGCGCCTGACCGCACAGGAGAATATCGCTTCACTCCCACCGCAGGCGGTCGCCGGAAGGGATATAGTCGATGAGGCATGGTTCGAGCATCTGGTGGAGGTGCCCGCCCCAGAACACCTTGCGCAAGCACAGCCGACCGCTGAAACGTCCCGTGACATTCTTGCCGCGCTGGGCATCGCCCTCCGTCGCCACACCGGATACAGCACCCAAAGGATCGGTTTGGTCACGCGGCCACAGACGCCGGTGATCGCCGCACGCAGCGAGGATGTGCTGATCCTCACCGCGGAACTGGATGGCGCCACGGGGCTTGAGGATGTCCGCAAGACATTCGTCGAGGAAATTGAAATCGTCGGCCGACAATCCCTGCCCTTTGAGGCTCTTGCCGATGCTTTGCTGCGGCGTGACGAATTCTTTGACACCACCGGCCTCGTCAAGACGCTTCTCGATGTACGGCCGCCGCTCCAGTTTATGGAATCGGGCACCGATGGGACCCCGATCCGCAGCCTCGTCGAGCCGCCGGCGCGCCGCGATGCCGAGCTGGTCGTCACCGTTTCACAAATTTCCAAGGATAGGCTCCGCATCGGCTTCGGCTTCGATCCGCAAAAGCATGAGTGCAAGCAGATCGCCCGTTTTGCGGACGATCTGGCTATTGCTCTTGCCCGGCTGGGCAGGGACCCCGGCCAGTCGATCAAGTGCATCCCATTCGTTTCGCCGGAAGAGCTGGACAGGCTGTCCGCGCCCTATCCCGACGCGCCCGAGCCGAATGACGGAGTGCCTATCCACGAGGTCATCTCCGCACAAGCCGGACGGCGGCCGCATGCCTTCGCCGTGGTGCAGGGGGAAAAATCGGTCACGCACGGCGAGCTCGAGGCAGCGGCCAATCGGCTGGCGCATCGCCTGATCTCCTTGGGGATCGGACCGGAGAAGCGCGTCGCCATCGCGCTCGAAAAGTCGATCGATGCGATCATCGCCATTCTTGCTGTGCTGAAATCAGGCGGCGCATTCACGCCGGTCGAGCCGGATCACCCCGAAGCGCGAAACCGCCACATCCTGACCGCTCCCGGCCTGTCGCTCGTCATCTCCCGCACGCGGCACATCGCCAATCTGCCGGGCGATATCGCCACGCCGTTCCTTAATCTCGACGCAACCGATCTCTCGTCGGAAAACAGCGAGGCGCCCGACACCGCCATTTCCCCACAGCAGCTTGCATATGTGATTTACACGTCCGGCTCGACAGGCGTGCCGAAGGGGGTCGCGGTCGAACACGGTCCCCTGGCGCATCATTGCAAGGCGACCCTGCGCATCTACGAAATGAGCGAGGTGTCCTGCGAATATCCGGTTCTGCCCTTCACCTCCGACGGCGGGCATGAGCGCTGGATGGTGCCGCTGATGGCGGGCGGCGGCGTGGTGCTGACGCAGGACAAGCTTGCCACGCCCGAAGATGCCTTCGCGATGATGAAGCGGCACGGCGTCAACAATGCCAGCCTTCCCACCAGCTACGTGCGCGGACTTGCCGAATATGCGGGTGAGAATAGCGACATACCGCGGCTGCGGCTCTATTCCTTCGGCGGCGAGGCGCTGCCGCAAGCGGTGTTCGAGATGATCACCGAGAACCTCAATGCGCAGATGCTGATCAATGGCTATGGGCCGACCGAAACGATCATGACGCCGATGATCTGGAAAATCCCGGCGGGAACCCGCTTCGAGGGGACGGTCGCGCCGATCGGCCGCGGCGTGGGCGACCGGCGCATCTATGTGCTCGATGCCGACCTCGCGCCCGTTCCGGTCGGCGTGATCGGCGAGATCTATATCGGCGGCAGCGGCCTTGCACGCGGCTATCTCGGCCAGCCGGAACTGACGGCGGACCGTTTCATTCCCGATCCCTTTTCGCAAGGCGGCAGACTCTATAAGTCCGGCGATCTCGGTCGTTGGCGCGGGGACGGCATCGTCGAATTCGCCGGCCGCATCGATCATCAGATCAAATTGCGTGGTTTCCGTATCGAGCCCGGCGAGATCGAGGCCGTGCTGCGGTCGGATCAGCGCGTCGCCGAAGCCGTCGTCCTGCTGCACAATGAGGGTGGGCGCAGCTCGCTCGTTGCCTATTTGGTTCCGCGCGAGGGCGAAAGCCTAAGCGTTACTGAACTGCGCCGCGCCGCCATGACCGCCCTGCCCGACTACATGGTCCCGCAAACCATCATGATCATTGACAGGCTGCCGTTGGGGCCGAACAGCAAGCTGGACCGCGCCGCCCTGCCCGCACCTCGCATCGAACGCGAACTGGTCGCACCGGCAAGCGAGAAGGAAAAGGCAATCCTCGAAGCGTGGAAGGACATTCTCGACATCGGCGATATCGGCGTCACCGAGAATTTCTTTGATATCGGCGGACAATCGCTGGCCGCCGTGCGCATCGTCTCGCGCCTGAAGATGCGCCATCCCGAATGGCCGCTTTCGATTGCCGACATGTTCAATCATCCGACCATCCGCGATCTGGCGCTTGCCATCGAGGGAAGCCGTGACGAGACCGGTGTCGATGTCGTCTATCTCCGGCGAAATGGAGACCGGCCGGTTCTCTATTGCTTCCCCGGCCTCCTCGTCTCGACGCGCGAATACATGCGTCTGGTTGACTATCTCGGCCCGGAACAGCCGGCGACAGGCTTCATCTGCTATTCGCTGACCGAGGCCAAGACGCTCAGCACCCGCGTCGAGGACATCACGGCGCGCTATGCGGAAGCGGTGCGCAAAAAGGCCAAGGGTCGGCCCTGCGCCTTCCTCGGCTGGTCCTGGGGCGGGCTTCTTGCCTACGAAGCTGCCCGCCAGCTCGGTAATGACATCGACCTGCGCATGATCGGCATGGTCGATGTTTGCGACATGGACGAGGAATTCACCGTCGGCGTCATGCCGCGCTTTGAAGACGGCATCAGGGACCGTACCCATGCCGCCGTGCAAACCTGGCTCGCGACGACGCCGATGCGCGAGGATTGGAAGAGGCTCTTTGCCGCGATGGATGGCGAGGTTTACGAGCAGTTCCTCCACCATATCGTCAAGCATAACGTCAAATTGCCGTCTGACGGTCCGGACATCGGCTCCGAGGAGCACACGTTCTGGATCCTGGTCGACAACGCGATGATCTTCCGAAACTACCGCCTCGCGCCTTCGGATTTCCGCATCCACGCCTTCGCGGCCGAGGATTCCCTGACGCGCGCGCTCAACGTCATCGACTGGCGCCGCTATTCGCCGAACGCCACGGCCTCCGAGATCGTCAATGGCACCAACCATCTGACGATCATCGGCAAGACGCCATTCCACCAGCGCTTCGCCCGACGGCTGGACCATGCCTTTGCGCCGACCATCCTGCCCACGGGCAAGAACAACTAATCGACATCTCTCTGGAGCTGCATCATGACATCGCACGTGCTCGACCTCGCCGGGGCCGGAATTGGTCCGTTCAACCTCAGCCTTGCCGCCCAGCTCGACTCCATACCGCAACTTTCGGTCCGCTTCTTCGAACGGCGTCAGGCCTTCGCCTGGCATCCGGGAATGATGCTGCCGGGCGCGGAAATGCAGACATCCATTCTCAAGGACCTGGTGACCGCCACCAACCCGACCAGCCCGTGGAGCTTTCTCTCCTATCTAGTTGCACATAAACGCTTTTACCAGTTTCTTAATGCGGAATATGAGGCCGTTCCCCGCAAGGAGTTCGCTGACTATCTCGCGTGGGTCGCACGCGGCCTGACCTCGCTTCGTTTCGGTGCAAGCATGCGAGAAGTCCATGCGAATGACGGTCTCTTCTCCATCGCCACTGATGACGGCCCGGTTTGCGCCCGCAATCTTTCCGTCGGCGTCGGCAAGATCCCGGCACGCCCGATCTGGGCCGAGCAACTGCCAAAGTCGATGACCTTTCACAGCAGCGAAGCCGCCATGCGCCTCAGCGACGTCAAAGCCCCGCGCGTTGCCGTCATCGGCGGCGGCCAGAGCGGCGCGGAGATCGTCGACGCCCTCTTGGATCTGAACGCCGTCTCGTCGGTCCACTGGATCAGCCGCCGGCCGAATTTCGAGCCGCTTGATGCAACCCCCTTCACCAACGAACTCTTCACGCCGAGCTACATGGAGCGCTTCCATGGGCTTCCCGAGGAGCTGCGGCTCACCCACACACGCCGACAGGTGCTTGCGAGCGACGGCGTCTCCGCCTCGACCCTGAAAAAGCTCTATCGGCGACTCTATGAGAGGAAACTCGAAGCGGCCGGCGGCACCAGTCACGGCATATCCTTGCGCCCCTTCCGCGATGTCATCGCGGCCGAATACGACGGCCCCGAGATAGCGCTCACCATGCGCAATGGCTTCGACAACAGCGTCGAGACGCTGGCCGTCGACATGATCGTGCTTGCCACCGGCTATCGCTTCGTCCTTCCCGAATTCCTGCATTCGCTTGAGAACCGCATCGAGTTGAACTCCATCGGCGAGCCGGTGCTGGAAAGCGATTTCTCGCTCGCATGGGACGGCCCGCGCGAAAATCGCATCTTCGTCCTCAATGCCGGACGCCACAGCCACGGGATTGCGGAACCGCAGCTCAGCCTTGCCGCATGGCGCAGCGCCGTCATCGCCAATTCACTGCTTGGCCGCGAGCATTTCGATCTCGGTCAACTCGATCCCATCGTCCAATGGGAAACCCAGGGGCATTCATCCGAGCTCTCCTCGCATCTGGGGCAGGCTGCGGAATAAGATGCCCGCCTTGCCAAAGGGAGAAGAGATCGCGCAGATCGAGCTTCACAGCCTGTATCTGCGCGACGGGCTTGATGTCTCCACCGCTCTATTGAGCGACGCGGAAAAAGCGCGCGTCGCTGCATTTCGGTCACGCGACGCTGCGCGCTTGTTCATCGCCGGACGCCTTCTCTGCCGCGGCATTATTGGCAGGATGGTCGGCTGCGCACCGCAGGCACTCACCATCTCGCTTACGCCATATGGCAGGCCATATCTGCCCGATCATGCCGATATCGACTTCAATCTTTCCCATACGACAGACAGGGTTGCCCTCGCGGTCTGTCGCGGCGGTCGCGTCGGCATCGACATCGAACAGCCGGGCAGGCTTTCCGAAACGGAGGCGCTCGAAGTCATGCCGTTGATTCTCTGCGAGCGGGAACTCGACGACATCCAGCGACAGCCGCCGGAGCAACAACACAAGACATTTCTCTCATATTGGGTTCGAAAAGAGGCTGCATTGAAGTGCCGTGGCCGCGGCTTCCTTGATGACCCGAGGGACATCGCGCTCGAGCCGGCGGATACAACCGAAAATATGTCAAATCGGCCATTCCATGAAGCTAATTTCATCCGCTTCGGCTCTTGCCATAGCGAAAATGCACCTAACTTCCTATGGGCTGTCGCGGCCTCGCAAATGCTACCCGAACCGGTCTGGCAACAGCATCAAGACATTGGAAGCCTCATCCATGATTCTTTAAAATTAAAATAAAATCATATCACTAACCGGCGCAACGAAAGATGTTTCCCAGCCTTTAGATTTTATCTTGACTATCATTATCATGTTTTATACGGTGCGCTGAAAAAGAGGGGCACACCGAAATGCAACTTTGGATTTCAGCGAGAGCCCGACATGATTGCCAACACTTCGCAGTCGACTTCCAATGAGCAACTTCAAACAGCCCTTCATGCCTATCCCAAGCTTCTCTCCATCGCGCGCCGGATCACCGGTAGCATGACGTTGGCCGAGGATGTCGTGCAGGAGGTGCTCCTGCAATTGGTCTCCAAACCGCTCAAGCAGGACATAGCGGCACCGGCCCCCTATGTGATGCGCATGGTACGCAATCTGGCGACAGACCACATGCGACGGTTGCGATATGAGAGAGGCCTGTTCGTCGAGGAAGAGGTCGGCGGCAACACGTCGGCCTACGGAAGCCCCGAAGAGCATCTGCACGAGGCCGAGGCATACAAAGCCTTCCGTTGCACAGTCGAGGCCATGCCTGCGAGGACACGCAAGTTTTACGAGGAGCATTATTTCAAGGATGTTCCGCAAAACATCATCGCCAAGGAGGCCGGCGTCTCATGCGCCCTCGTTTGCGGCCTGTTGAGAGAGGCGCATTCACGCTGCCTCGCTGCAATATCGCTCGAGGCCGATCAGGATTTTGCCGCGCCTCGCGATCACAGGCGGACCAGAACACCACGCTCCCCGGAGATGCGAGCCTGACACGGGAGCGCCGAATGACGCTGCCAGCCGGGAAGGAAGAACAGATGCAGGAAGCTATCGAAATAACCGAATCCAAGGGCGATATCTGCCGTGCCATCATGTCGGAGCTGACGGACTGGTTCACGGAACCGGAGGTCATCGAGGCATGTGCGGAAGCCGTCGAAACCTTGCCGATGTTTGGCTGTCTCGACGAAGGCTCCGTCGCCGGCTTCGTTGCGATACAGGCTCATCCTCCCGCCGCTATGGAAATCCTGGTCATCGCCACCCGGCGGCAGCACCATGGCAGCGGCGTAGGCAAGCGGCTGCTTGCCGCCGCTGAGCAATTCGCCCGGTCCGCTGGTTGCAAGCTGCTGACGGTGAAGACGCTTGCGCCGCGCGGCAAGGACGAGCCGCAATATGATGCGACGCGCGCCTTCTATGACAGGAACGGCTTCATCCGTGCCGAAGTGTTCCCAACCCTCTGGCACGAGGACCACCCGTGCCTTTTCTTCGTCAAGCCGCTAGCGGCCGCCAATTGAAGGCGATCAGGATATCACGAAGCCATGATGCTTCAGCAGGAACGACCATGAAACACGAAACCATCCCACAAGCCGGCCAGCATCCGGTATCCGTCTTCACGACAGAGGGCCTCCGCTTCGACGTCGATGGCAAGACCATTCTTCATCCGCTGGATCTCGCCTTCAATGCCGGCGAGATCTCAGGGCTGATCGGCCATAACGGCTCCGGCAAATCGACCCTGATCAAATTGCTGGCACGCCAGATCCAGCCGACAGGCGGACGGATCCTGTTCGATGGCGTCTCCGCCGCCTCCTACGACATGCGCGCCTTTGCCCGCGCTGTCGCCTATCTGCCGCAGGATACCACATCGGCCGCCGGCATGACCGTCGAGGAACTCGTCGCCTGCGGGCGCTATCCCTGGCATGGAGCTCTGGGCCGCTTCACCGATCTTGACCGGGAGAAGGTCGAGACCGCGATGGTGCTGACGCATGTCGATACATTGAAGGGTCGGATGGTGGACACGCTTTCGGGCGGCGAGCGCCAGCGCGTCTGGATCGCCATGCTGGTCGCGCAGGACAGTCGCTGTCTCCTCCTCGACGAGCCGACCTCGGCACTCGACATTGCGCACCAGATGGAGATCCTCGGGCTGGTGCGAGAGCTCTGCCGCACGAAGGGCCTGAGCGTCATCCTCGTGCTGCACGACATCAATGTCGCCGCGCATTTCTGCGATCACCTGCATGCGCTGAAACAAGGGCGCCTGATTGCCGCCGGCCCCTCGCCCAGCCTGATGAAAGCCGAAACGCTGCATACGATCTACGGCACGAATATGGGCGTGACGGCTCATCCGGTGCACGGAACGCCGCTCGCCTATGTCATCTGAGGATCATTTCGACGGGTTGAGGCTATCACGCCGCAACGCGCTTCTTGCGGCCGCGGCTCTCCTCGCCATTCCACGCGCGGGATATGCCGGCGCGGCAGTGTCCGGACCGATTGCCTCGCTCGACTACGGCCTGGCCTCGACGCTGCTGGCGCTCGGCGTCACACCCGCGGCGATCGCCTCGCTTGCCGATTGGGACAGGTGGGTCGTCGAGCCGAAAATGCCGGCCGGGGTCGTCGATCTCGGCACCACCAATGAGATCAATCTCGAAATCCTGGCAAGCCTGAAACCGGCGCTGATCCTGACCACACCCTATCTCGCTCCCCTGAAGCCACGCCTGGAAGCGATTTCGCCGATCATGGAGCTCACGATCTATGCCGAAGGTGGCGAGGCGTTGCAACGCTCCATCGAAGCCACTCGGCTGCTGGCCGCCGCCATCGGCCGTCAACAGCAGGCAGAGGATTTCCTGACGCAATCCGAACAGTTCTTCGACGATTGCGCCAGCCGGGTGAATAAGCTCAAGCCGCCGCCGCTGACGCTCGTCAATTTCGTCGATCAGCGCCACGCCCGCATTTATGGCGGCACCGGCCTCTATCAGAACGTCATGACGAGGATCGGCCTCAGGAACGCCTGGACAGGAACCGGCAATTTCTGGGGTTTCGAAACGATCGGCCTGGAGCAGTTGGCAACGCTAGATCAAAGCCTGCGCCTGATCGCCTTCGAACCCCTCATTCCGCCAAATATACTCGACAATCTGCAGGACAGCCCTCTGTGGACCAGCCTTCCCTTCGTCCAGGCGGGTCGAGTCTCGGTACTGCCGGGCACGCTGATGTTCGGCATGGTTCAGGAGGCAGAGCGCTTCGCCCGCATTCTGCTCGATCATCTGGAAAAACTCGCATGATACGCAGCAATGCAAACAATTCCCTCGGCGCCCCCGCCGTGGCGCTGACGCTGTTGGTGCTTGCCGGCTTGCTCGTCTGGCATCAGCTCGCGCCGGATTTTTCGCGCCTGATGGTGCAGGACGCCGGTTACGATCCGCAGCGCCTGTTGCTTGTCTATTCGACGCTGCCGAGAATCGCGACTGCGCTTCTGGCCGGCGCGGCACTCGCGCTATCGGGAAGTTTGCTGCAGCAAGTGCTGCGCAATCCGCTTGCCTCACCCTCTACACTTGGCATTTCCGCCGGCGCCAACCTGGCGCTCGTTGCCGTCATGCTCGCCTTTCCGGCGCTTGAGGGCTTCAGTCGCGATGCGGTCGCTCTGTTCGGTAGTGCCGTGGCAGCGGCCGTCGTTTTCCTGATCGGTGCAAGACGAGGCTTTTCGCCGTTTGCACTCGTGCTCTCCGGGCTAATCGTCAGCGTCTGGAGCGGCGCGCTCGCTGCCATCCTCGTTCTGATGAACGACCGCTACCTCTCCGGCCTTTTCATCTGGGGTGCCGGGTCGCTGGCGCAACAGAGCTGGACCATCCCCCTCTCCCTCCTTCCGAAAATCACAATTCTCACCATCGCCGCTTTCCTGATGGCGCGGCCGCTATCGCTCATAGAACTTGGCGACGGCGGCGCCAGCGGGCTCGGCCTGTCGGTGAAGCGGACGCGTATTGCTGCCGTCTGCCTTGCCATCATGCTGGCCGCTGTCGTGACCAGCGCCGTCGGCGTCATCGGCTTCATCGGCCTTATCGCCCCCCGGATCGCGCAGCTTTCCGGCGCGCGGCAGATGAAGAGCCAGCTTATCTGGTCCCCTCTCATCGGCGCCGGATTGCTGCTTCTGACCGACGAGGCACTGGTGCTTCTCTCCGGAGCATCCTCGACCTTCCTGCCGACGGGAGCCATCACCGCACTCCTCGGCGCTCCTTTGCTTCTCCTGATGCTCCCCCGGCTCAAGGCGACGCAACGCAATGTGCCTGCCCCGTCACAAACTCCGAACCGGACTGCACACACCTCGCGAAATCTGCTCTTCGCGACGTTCATCGGGCTTCTCGCTCTGCTCGCTGGCGCAATCTTTTTCGGACGCGCGCCAGATGGCGCATGGACCGTCCTTGCCTATCTGAATTGGCCCGACGTACTGCCCTATCGTCTGCCGCGCGTCATTGGCGCCTTTGCCGCCGGAACGATGCTCGGTGTCGTCGGCGCAATCCTGCAGCGCCTCAGCGGCAACGAGATGGCAAGCCCGGAAGTGCTAGGCATTTCGGCCGGCGCCACCATCGGCGTAACAGCTGCGCTCTTCATCCTGCCCGCACCCGGCATGGCCGCTCAGCTCGGTTTCGGCGGCATCGGCGCATTCGCCGTCCTGCTTGCCATCTTCGCCTTCGGCATGCGTTCCGGCTTCGCGCCGGAACGGGTATTGCTGACCGGCATCGCCCTCGGCGCCATGCTGGATGCCTTCATCAGCGTGCTTGCCGCCAGCGGCGATCCGCGCGCGATGACGGTCATGCAATGGATGAGTGGATCGACCTATCTCGTTGATATACCCAAGGCAATATCCGCAGCGATTGTCGCCGCCACGGGCCTCGCGCTGGCATTCCTAGCCCGCCGCTGGCTTGATCTTCTGCCATTGGGATCACAAGCAGCGCAGGCAATCGGCATCCGCGTCAATCTTACTCGCGCCTGCCTCTTCGCGCTTGCCGCCGCCATGACCGCCGCCGCCACACTCGTCGTCGGCCCCTTGAGCTTCATCGGCCTCATGGGCCCGCATCTCGCCCGAGAACTGGGACTGCGACGAGCAGCCCCCCAGCTTGCCGGAGCGGCCCTTGCCGGCGGCGGGCTTATGGTGCTCGCGGACTGGTTCGGCAGGATGATTGCGTTTCCGTATCAGATCCCGGCGGGGCTGGTTTCGGCACTGGTCGGTGCGCCGTTGTTGCTCGTGCTGCTGATGAAGCGGCGTAGGACGGCATAAGACCAATAGAAGCTGGCTTCCGTCGCTCCTTGTCTTTCGCGACACAGTCTCGTGACGCAGGCTGGAACACTTGCAGCGACAAAAAGCATCACGTTAGAGCGCGGTCTTGGCGTAGCAGGCGCTTTCTATCCATTCGCTGGCAGGTTTTGGTCTGTGGAATCACAACGATCCGCTTCAATAAGCCGGCAAGCATACTGAGTGTCTTAACGGATAAACCTCGGCTTCCAAGCTTCGGATTCACCGTAAGAAAGATGACGGGCGCCACGCCAAAGCGCAGCGCCCGCCAATCACTTACCACCGATACTTCAACGACGCGGTGATGTTGCGACCCTGACCCAAATAGCAATAGCCGCTGTCGCAGACCGTCAGCCGCCGGTTTGCGATGTTGCGGACGTCGAGGGATGCCGTCAGGCCTTTGTATTTCTTGTCGACGGCCCCGAAGTCGTAGGAAAGGGCCGCGTCCAGGTAGAAGCTGGCGTCGTTCTTGGAGGTGTTGGCGGTGCTGGTATAGGTCTCGCCGGTATAGCGAATGCCGGCGCCGGCCGTCAGGCCGTTGGCGACGGTGTCCTCCTGGAAGGCATAATTCGTCCAGAGGCTGGCGATATGCTTCGGCGTGATCGAAGGCGTATTGCCGACGTCGTCGCCACCGGTGATTTCCGAGTGATTGTAGCTGTAGGCGGCAATCACATCCAGGCCGTCGGCAACGGTCGCCTTGGCCTCCAGTTCGATGCCCTTATTGGTGACCTCGCCGAGCGAGGCATAGACGAGCGTCAGGGGGTTGACCAGGACGGGCTTGTTCGTCTCGACGAGGTGATAGGCAACGGCGGACAAGAGAATATCGGTGCCCGGCGGCTGGTACTTCACACCCAGCTCATACTGCTTGCCCTTCGTGGGATCCAGAATGCTGCCGGATGCCGACCGCTGTGTCACCGGATCGAAGGAGGTCGAATAGCTGGTGAAAGGCGCAATGCCGTTGTCGAAAAGATAGAGCGCGCCGGCCTGGGCGGTGAACGCCTTGTTGTTGATGTTTTCGGACGTGCTCGTTCCAGAGGAAACAAAAGTCGTGTCGCTCGATTGATCGACCCAGGTCTGCCGTCCACCAAGCGTGAAGCGCCACTTGTCTAGCTCGATCTGGTCGAGAGCATAGGCGCCCACCTGCCGCATGCTGGCGCTGACCAGGCTGTAATTATAGTCCGGCGTCGGGCCGGAAACGCCGTAAGTCGGGTTGGAGATGTCGAAATCATAGGCGGCGCTGGTGGTCGCATCGAAGCCGTAGCCGAAGGACGAATTCACGTTGGTGTAGTCCAGGCCGAACAGCATGGTGTGCGAGGCTGGGCCCGTGTCGAACTTGGATTCGAGCTGGTTGTCGACCTGGAAGACATTCATCGAGTCCCGGATAGCGGTCGCGCCGCGATGAGCGACGGTGCCGGTCCAGCTATAGGTGCTGAGATAGCGAGCCCTCAGATCCATATGAGAGAAGCGAAGATTCTGGCGGAAGGTGAAGCCGCCGTCGAACTCGTGCTCGAACTGGTAGCCCACCTGCTGCTGGCGGGTCTTCTGGTAGTCATAGTCGGGATCGCTGTCGCGCAGATCGAGAATATTGCCATCGGGACCGACCATCGCGCCCACATTGGCATCCGTCTCATCCGCCTGCGCCGAGCCATAGACCGTAAAGGTGGTGGAATCGTCCGGCTTCCAGGTAAAGGACGGCTGTATGAAATAGCGATCGTCGGCAATATCGAAATTGGTGTCACCCTTTCGCGCCAGGCCAACGATCCGGTACAGCATGCTATCGTCATCCTGGGTGACCGGGCCGCCGAAATCGAACATGGTCTGGGCGCGGTCCGATGTTCCGTAGACAACCCCGACTTCCCTGATCGTCTCTTCCGTCGGCAGCTTCGAGATCTTGTTGACGATGCCGCCCGGCGAGCCGGCACCATAGAGCACGGATACCGGCCCCTTGATCACCTCGACCCGATCCAGCGCATAGGGATCGGTGCGGAACATCCCATAATTCATATAGGGTTGCCGCAAGCCGTCGCGGAAATCGCCCGTCGTCGTGATGTTGTTGCCGCGGATGAAGATCTGATCGAAACGCGGGTCGAAGCCGTTCATGCCGGTCTGGACGCCGGCGGAATAGCGCACCGCCTCGATGATGCTCTGGGCGCCGCGCTCCTCGATTTCCTTCTTGGTGACCACCGAAACGGCGCGCGGCGTTTCAACCAGCGGCGTATCGATCTTCGTGGCACCGCGGCTTTCCTTGGCTGCGACTGTCTTATTGTCGCTTGTGCCGCTCGACTGGCCGCTGACGACGATCGGAGCGAGCTGTGTCGCGCCGCCCGCATTCTCACTGGTTGCAGAATCCTGGGCAAAGGCATTGCCGCTCAGCGCAAACAGGGTGACAAGTGCTGTGGCAGCGCGCCCCAATCGAAATGAATTTCTTTCCAAATAATTGATATTATTATATAATGTCTGTCCCATGTTCTCTTTTCGCCTACCCTTTCCTGCAAAAGATGGCGCAAATTAGATTGCAGGCGCCGCCGTCGTCAAGAATACATGACTTTAATAGTCATCTTTTTTATCGATATCGGATCTTTGACGCACCAAAGTTGCCTCCAAGAGACACACACCGTAAAATTACGCGGTTGAAGCTCCTGATCTGCTTGGCAAATCTCGATTCTCATAATATGAGGAATTTTATCATCTTTTTGAAGCAGCGGCCCCTTTTGCGCCGCACCCGCCCTTCGATCGCCCAGAGAGACCATGCCTCACCCGTCATCACTCAATGCAGCGGTCCCGCTGACGCCTGTTGCACTTGCCGGCGCAACATTTGCCGATCTCACCTTCGAAAACGCCGATCAGCCACACAGGATCTTTCTCTATCGACCCGATAAATCGCCCCCGCCCGAAGGGTGGCCGGTTCTTTATCTGACGGATGGGAATGCCTGCTTTGCAACCGCCGTCGACGCGCTCAAAGTGCAGGCGGCCTATCCGAACGGAACCAATATCTGTGAAGGCATTATCGTCGCTATCGGCTACCCGTCGGACGAACCCTACGATCCGCTGAGGCGCTCCTGGGATTTGAGCCCGCCACCTGGGCGGACCTATCCGCCATTTTTCCCTGGCGCGCCGGATGTCAGGACAGGCGGAGGAGAACGTTTCCTGAAGCTGATCGAAGACGAACTGAAGCCCTGGGTAGAAAGCCAGGTTCCGGTCGATCGGTCACGCCAGGCGCTTTTCGGCCACTCATTCGGCGGCTTGTTCGCCCTTTATGCGTTGTTTTCGAAACCACACGCCTTCAGCCGCTGGATTGCGGCGAGCCCGGCGATCTTCTGGGAAGACGCAGCGATCCTTGCGGCGGAAAGAGCCCTCATGGACAATCTTGAGGCTCCCCTCGATATCGAGCTGCATCTTTCCGCTGGTGAATACGAGGGAGAAGCGCTCGCGCCGTTCCACGAGGGCACGCCCGATGAGCACAAGAGGCAGGAACGCGCCAAGGAAACTCGCACGATCGAACTCGCCCGTGACATGGCGCAGCGATGGGCAACATCGGCGTCGTTCGAAGGGACGGCGATATTCGAGGAATATCCCGGCGAGAACCACATGTCGGTTCTTCCGGTCGCCTTGAACAGGGCTGTTCAGATTGCGTTTCGCAGGTCGAAATAAAGCTCGAATTTCATGCATTTGCCTACAACGGAGGCGGCGTGCACGCGAGCCTTCGCGGCTCTCCTCGGTGCAAACTTGGACGAATGTCACGCCCGGCTGAACTTCATGCCGTTATCCGGCACCTCAATCCCCGGCATTAACCGGCGGTTAACCATAATCCGGCTTATTCGTGTTATCAAATACAAGGACTTGATTCCCAGCTCCACCGCGCAATTTAGCGGATGATATAACACAGAAACACTTTGCCGTGACCCGACAAGATGCACCTTCTTAAAACGATAGCGCTAATGACGTTAGCCGGCTTGACGGCGGGATGCACGACAACGGGTCACATCAGGCAGTCGATCGGCGTCGAAACGGTCGACAATGACAAGGCGCTGGCCTTTCCACCTCCCGGCGGTCCGGCGATCGTGAATGTGGTCGAGCGCAGACATGCAAAGGATGTCGAGCAGACGATCTCGCTTTCGACGTCGTCTTCCGTACCCGGCCAGAATTTTCTCAAGGTTCAGTTTCTCGGCCTGACGGGATCCAATCCAGGGCTCGGCAGCAGGCCGTACAACACGATCAGCGACCTCGCGATAGCCCGCGAGATGGCATCCGCCGTGCCCGGTGTACGGCTGGCACGCTCGGCGACCTTCGTGCAGAACAGCTACGGACCGTTCGGCTATGCGTCCGGCCAAAGCAGAAATGGCGACACCTGTCTCTATGCCTGGCAGCAGATCCAGGCAGGCTTTTCTCCGCCGGTGGAGCAGCGCAATTTCGGCATGGTGCAGGTCAGGCTCAGGCTTTGCGACGCACACGCGACCGAGCGCCAACTGCTGGGCACAGTCTACGGCTACACGATCGCCGGCAGTTTCGACGGCGCACCCCTGAACCCGTTCGGAGCTCCGCGGGGTGCCGATGCCCTGTTGGGCAAGCCCGGCGAGCCGGTTTATCCTGACGCGGCCGCCTATCGCACTCCCCCGATCAGCATAGGCTACCAGACCGCTCCAGTGGCAGCACGCCGCTTCGTTCCGCGCCGGCCGGTCGCCGTACAGCCGCAGCCGCAGGCCGCCCCAGTGCTGCCGCCGATGATTGGTCCGCGCGTGCCGCTCCCCGATGGGCAGGGCGACATGCCGCAGACGGGAGCTACAAGCAGCGCGCCGGCGACAACGGCGCAGCATCCGCCCGCAGCCAATAGAAGCAGCGTCATCGTGCCTTTACCGGACTGTAACGGAGATGCTGGCATATCTGATGCTTGCCGCCGTTAAGCGGCACGACGTCGGGGCGCCAGGATGGCGCCTGGCAATACCTTTGAAGGAAGATCGATGCAGACAGCAAGCAGCATCTTGATATGGGCCGTGATCGCGCTATGCGGGGTCATGCTGATCACGCTGCCGATCAACCTTCAAACGCAGCTGATCGCCAGCACCGTTGTCGTCACGATGATGGCGATCATCAAGATCCTCAAGCGTCAGGGCACCTGGCGGCTTGTCGCGCTCGCCTTCGGCACGGCAATCGTGCTGCGCTATGTGTATTGGCGGACTACGAGTACGCTGCCGCCCATCAACCAGCTTGAAAATTTCATCCCGGGGCTGCTGCTCTATCTCGCCGAAATGTACAACGTGGCGATGCTGATGCTCAGCCTCTTCATCGTCGCCACACCCCTGCCCCCGCGCACGGCCCGCGCATCGAAGACGCAAGATTTCCCATCCGTCGACGTCTTCGTGCCGTCCTACAACGAGGATACCAATCTTCTCGCCAATACGCTCGCCTCCGCAAAGGCGATGGACTATCCGGCCGACAAGCTTAAGGTCTGGTTGCTTGACGACGGCGGCACGGCACAGAAGCGAAACTCGACCAAGGTGCTTGAATCCCAAGCGGCCATTGCCCGCCATGACGAGCTCAAACAGCTCTGTGTCGACCTCGACGTCGAATATCTGACGCGCGAGCGCAACGAACACGCCAAGGCCGGCAACCTCAACAATGGGCTCGAACATTCCGATGGCGACCTTATCGCCGTCTTCGATGCCGATCACGCGCCCGCGCGCGATTTCCTGCTCGAGACGGTCGGCTACTTCGACGACGATCCGAAGCTTTTTCTCGTCCAGACGCCGCATTTCTTCATCAATCCCGACCCGCTAGAGCGCAATCTGCGCACCTTTGACAGCATGCCAAGCGAGAACGAGATGTTCTACGGCATCATTCAACGCGGTCTGGACAAATGGAATGCGGCCTTCTTCTGCGGTTCGGCAGCCGTGCTCAGCCGCAAGGCGCTGGAATCGCAAAGCGGCTTCAGCGGCATCAGCATTACCGAAGATTGTGAAACCGCGCTTGCGCTCCATGGCGCCGGCTGGAACAGCATCTATGTCGACAAGCCGCTGATTGCCGGGCTGCAGCCCGCCACGTTTGCGAGCTTCATCGGCCAGCGCAGCCGATGGGCGCAGGGCATGATGCAGATCCTGCGCTTCCGCTTCCCGCTGTTGAAGCGCGGCCTGACGCTGCCGCAGCGCCTGTGCTACATGTCTTCGACGCTGTTCTGGCTCTTCCCGTTTCCACGCGCCATTTTCCTGTTCGCGCCGCTTTGCTATCTGTTTTTCGATCTCGAGATATTCACGGCCTCAGGCAGCGAATTCCTTGCCTACACGCTCGCCTACATGCTCGTGAACCTGATGATGCAGAACTATCTCTATGGCTCCTTCCGCTGGCCGTGGATTTCCGAGCTCTACGAATATGTCCAGACGGTGCATCTATTGCCCGCCGTCATCTCGGTCATGCTGAACCCTCGCAAGCCGACCTTCAAGGTCACGGCCAAGGACGAATCGATCTCCGTCAGCCGTCTTTCGGAAATCAGCCGCCCGTTCTTCGTCATCTTTGCCGTACAAGTTATTGCGCTGGCGGTGACCATATATCGTGTCTATGCCGAACCCTATAAGGCTGATGTAACGCTCGTCGTCGGCGGCTGGAACATCATCAACCTGATCCTCTCCGGTTGCGCGCTAGGTGTCGTCTCCGAGCGCGGCGAACGCGCCTCCTCGCGGCGCGTCAGGGTCGATCGACGCAGCGAATTCGGCGTTGGCGACAAATGGAATTCCGCCTCTATCGAAGATGTGTCCGTTCACGGCGCCAGATTGAACGTCTTCAACAAGGACATGGGCCTGGTGAAGGTCGGTTCCGAAGCCATCATCCGCTTCCAGCCCTATAGCAGCGCCGAGATGGTGACGCTGTCGGTCATCATCCGCAATATCGAGCAGACGGGAGACATCACGACCATCGGGTGCCAATATGTCCCGAAAGGTGCAGCCGATCATCGGCTGATCGCCGATCTTGTCTTTGCCAACTCCGATCAATGGACGAAATTTCAGCAGGCACGTCGCCGCAACCCTGGCATCATCCGCGGAACGGTCTGGTTCCTGGGCCTATCGCTCTACCAGACCAGCCGCGGCTTGCTCTATCTGTTCAAGGGTGTCGGGGCCGAAAAGGGGCAACAGCGGCAGGACGCGAAGGCGAAAGGCTGATGAGACGCATCCTTCCAGCACTGATCTTCCTCATCAGCGCCGCAGTCGCGCAGGCGCAAACGACGCCCTTCGACATGTCGGGCGAACGGCCGAAAGGCGAGCCGCCGCCCACACCGCAGATTTTCACGCCACAGCCGGCAACGCCGCAAGCCGAGGCACCCAAGGCGGTCGCTCCGCTGGTCATTGCTCCCCAGGTGACCACTCCGCAAGTGATTGTGCCGCCGGCAGCCACGCCGCAGGCTGTCGCGCCGCATGTGACGACGCCCGCCGTCCCTGCTCAAGTGACACCCCAGGTGGCACCGGTGGTGAAACAGGCGACCGCGGCGACACCTGCGTTCCGGCGTTACGTCGTCCCCTTCGCGAAGTTCCGGCTGGAAGGCGAGAACGATCGCAGATCCTGGTCGATCTATCTGACGCCCGAGCAGGCGGCGGCACCGGCGAAATTCAATTTTGCCTATCAGAATGCGGTCGTCGTCGCTCCTGAAGCATCGCAACTCACCGTCCTTCTCAACGACCGGGTGGTTCACCAGCAGCAGATCGGTTCGCCCGATAGTGTTTCGGATGTCAGCTTCGATATTCCGCGAGGGCTCTTGCAGCCGGGCGCCAATTTGCTGACGTTCGAGGCGACACAACGCCATCGCACCGACTGCGACATCCAATCGACCTATGAACTTTGGTCCGATGTCGATCCGGAAAAAACCTATCTAAGCTTCACCGGCCGCGAGGCCGAGAAACTGTCGACCACCGATGCAATCCGCGCGATCGGTGTCGATGGTGCCGGTAAAACCCAATACAATATTGTGGTGCCGGCGCTGGCTCAACCCGGCACCACCAAGCCGCTGCTGCGGCTTGCGCAAGGCCTGTCTCTTCTCAGCGGCATGCCGAACGAGACATTCTCTTTTGGCACGGATGCAATACCGCCGGCGGGACCGGGCAAGATGACGGTTGTCGTCGGCACACCCGCGGAACTGCAGCCCGTCTTTGCCGTACCTTCCGCGGCCCAGAGCGGCGCGCTGGCGACATTCGCGATCGATCCGCGCAGCGGCCAGCAGCTTCTGCTCATCAGCGGCCCATCCTGGCAGGCGATCTCTTCTGCGATCGATATGGTCGTTTCACCGACCGACCGGGATCCCGGCACCCGCCGCGATCTCCTGGTCACGCAGCGATGGACGGCGCCGGATGCCCCTCTGATCTACTCCGGCACCAGCCTTTCCTTCGAGCAACTGGGCGTGAAGACGACGGAGTTCTCCGGGCGTCGCTTCCACACCAGCTTCAACGTGGCGATCCCCTCGGACTTCTATGCGAATGCCTATGGGGAGGCGACCATCCAGCTGGACGCCGCCTATGCAAAGGACGTGCGCCCCGGCAGCCATATCGACGTTTACGTCAATGGCAGCATCGCCACGACGAAACCGATTACTGCCAGCGGCGGTGGCATCTTCCGACAATTGCCCATCCGCATCACCATGCGCCATTTCAAGCCGGGCCTGAATACATTGACGCTCGAGGCCATGTTAATGACCGACGGGGATACCGCCTGCGCGCCCGCCGCCACATCCAGCACGACGCCGCGTTTTGCGCTATTCGACACAAGCCAGTTCCGCATGCCGGATTTTGCAAGGGTCGCACAGCGCCCCAACCTGGCGGCGTTTGCAGGAACCGGCTATCCCTATAATCGCGACACCGGGCCGACCACCCTCTTCATCGATCGGGCCGATGCCGATACGCTGTCGGCGACCGCAACCCTGCTCGGGCAGATGGCGATCGTTGCGGGACACCCGATCGCCGTGGAGCCGACTGCCTCGCCGAACACGATCAGTGGCCGCAATGCGATCTTCATCGGTTCGATCTCGCAACTGCCGTCGACGATCCTTTCGCAAATGAATATCGCAGCGACGAGCCAGGTGGCTTGGCGCCCACCCACTCCAGGGCAAGCCGGCACGCAGGACGCCTCCGTCACGATTGCGGATTGGCGCTCCCGCATCAGCGGCGGTCTGCTGCAGGGTCAATTCGACCGCTTCCAGCAATGGATGCATCGCAATTTCGATATCTCGCTCAGCTCGCTACGCTTCATGCCAGGTTCGGAACAGGTGTTTACGCCGTCGAATGCCAACACGTTCCTGATCGCCCAGGAAGCCAACTCAACCAACGACGCCACCTGGACCGTGATCACCGCACCGAGCGCCGGAGATCTGCGGGCAGGCGTAGAGGCCATGACGTCGCAACTCGATTGGCCGCAAATCAGCGGTCGCATCACCGTCTATTCCGGCAAGACGGGAAAGATCGAAACGGTGCCTGTCAGCCGCTTCGATTTAGTCATGTCGCAGCCCTGGTCGCTGACCAATTACCGCCTGATCGCCGCCAACTGGCTTTCCAGCAATATCTTGTCCTACGCGTTCCTGCTGGTAATCGGTTCGCTGCTGCTCGGCATCAGCACCGCAAGCATTCTCTCGAAGATCGGCAGGCGCGAATGAGACGCTTGCGCTCAATCCTTGCAATCTGCGGTGCTGCCATCCTGGCGGTCGCCCAACCGGTCGCGGCTCAACATGCTGCGATCGATCCGCAAGCTTGGATCGCCTACAAGACGAAATTCCTCGATGCAAGCGGCCGTATCATCGACAATGGCAATGGCAACATGAGCCACAGCGAAGGTCAAGGCTACGGCCTGTTGCTCGCCTATCTCGCCAACAGCCCGGCTGATTTCGAGCAGATCTGGTACTTCACACGAACCGAATTGCTGTTGCGCGACGATGGCTTAGCTGCCTGGAAATGGGACCCGGCCGTCACGCCGCATATAGCGGACACGAACAATGCCTCCGATGGCGACCTCTTGATCGCCTACGCGCTGGCGCTTGCGGGATCGGCCTGGAACAAGAAGGACTATCTGCAGGCCGCCGCAACCATGGCGAAGGCGCTTCTTTCCCGTGTCGTGATCGATTCCGGCGGCCGAACGCTGCTCATTCCCGGTGTTGACGGCTACAGGGCACCGGGCCGTAAGGATGGCCCGATCATCAATCCATCCTACTGGATCTACGAGGCTATCCCCGTCATGGCGTTGCTGGCGCCCTCGGATCGGTGGCAAAAACTGACGGACGATGGCGTTGCGCTACTGCGCGCCATGCAGTTCGGCCCGCGAAAGCTGCCGGCCGATTGGGTGAGCCTGCGCGCCAGGCCGGAACCTGCTGATGGCTTCGAGGCGGAGTTTGGCTATAATGCTATCAGGATACCGCTCTACCTGGCGCGAGCCGGTATAGACGACAAGGTTTTGCTGACACGGCTGCAACAAGGCATGACCGTCGAAGGGGACGAACCGGGCACGATCGATCTGGCAACGGGCAAGCCAAAACAGCTGCTTGCCGACCCCGGTTATAGGATTGTTAACGATGTTGTGGCGTGTGTGGTGAGCGGAACGAAACTACCCACCTCGGTTCGGCAGTTCGCGCCGTCCCTTTACTACCCGTCCACTTTGCAATTGTTGGGCCTGGCTTTCGTCGCGGAGAAACACCCGGAGTGCTTATAAAATCCACATTGATCATGGCTTTTATGGCAGTGGCCGTGGCGGGTTTCACCCTCGCGACCAAGGATCATGTTTCGCCTGAAGACAAGATCAAGCTGGCAAAATCGAGCCGTCTGGAGCCGCAGACGCTGCTTGCAGCCGATATCAAGCCGGGCGGCGCTACGGAACAAACGGTCGATCTGCGTGCGGTCGCCGACCGCATCCAGGCGACAGCACCATCCGCCGTCCTGTCCGACGCGCCGAACAACCCCCAAACGAATACACCCGCGCCCGACGCGCTGGCACAGGCTGCACCGCAGTCGACGGCACCCCAGACTGCTCAGCAACAACCGGCGCAGCAGCAGCCAGGCCAGGCTCAACCGGCCAATCCGCCGAAGGTGGACGAAAGCGCATTGCGCTATTTCGCCAGCCGCGGCGACAAGGCGCGGCTGCAGGCCGAGATCTCGAGACTGCAGACACTTTACCCGAATTGGACGCCTCCAGCCGATCCGCTTGCCATTCCGCAGAACAGCGACAAGCAGCTGGAAGCTATGTGGCAGCTCTATTCGGAAAGCCGCTATGCCGATCTGCGTAAGGCGATCGCCGACCGTCAGACCGCGGAAGTCGGGTGGCAGCCGCCCGCCGATCTGCTGGAACGCCTCGACGTCGCCGAAGCGCGCACGCGCCTCGTCAACGCCTCCGATCTCAAACAATATGCGACTGTCATCGACATCGCCGCCAATACGCAGAGCCTGCTCACCTGCAGCGACATCGACATTCTGTGGCGGGTGGCCGAGGCCTTCATTCGCACGGATCGGATAAAGCGCGGGCAGGACGCCTACACCTATATGCTGAAGAGCTGCGCCAATCCGCAGGAACGGCTTGCGACCATCCAGAAAGCGGCGGCACTGCTGGCCTATCAGCCCATGCAGGACCTGCTGGCCCTCGAGAAACCCGACGGCAATGGCGGGCGGGAATTCGACAGCGTAAGGACCGACCTTGCACGCCGTTTCGTGGCCCAGGGCAATGACGATCCGAAACTAACCGTCTCTCAGGACTATCTCTCGCAGGTCGAACGCGTTGCGCGGAGCCAGGGCCTGGCATCCGATGATTCGCTTCTCGGCTGGTACTATCTGCGCCGCAGCAATTACAGCGACGCCGAGCAGTGGTTCGAAGCCGCGCACGCCAAGGAAGATTCCGCAGCGATCTCGCAGGGCCTGGCATTGGTGTTGATCGCCGACCACAAGCCGCAAGAGGCCGAAGACGCGATGTATAAGTGGCGCAACGAATCCAAGGACGCGATGGCAACCTATCTTGCCGCCACCGCCAATCTGATGGCCTTGCAGCCGCCCCCTAATCTGAACGAGGAGGTCCTTGGGCGAATGGCCTCCGAGGTGGTGAAGCAGAAATACGTTCCGACGGCACAACAATTCGGATGGTATGCTCGTTCGCTGAACCAACCGCAGGCGGCGGCGCGCTGGTTCGAGACGGCGCTTCGCTGGAAGCCGGATGACGAACCATCCGCTTATGGACTGGCCATCACGCGCAATCAGCTGAATGATCGGCAGGGTGTCGCCGAAGTCCAGCGGCTCTGGGCAAGCCGTTCGCAGCGTATCGCCGTTCTCGGCGAGCCGACGACGCGCACGCCGACCTCGGCACCACTGCCCTCTCCGAATCAGACAGTCCAGGCAACACCGCAGATCGCGCCGCAGGGAACGCTCCAGAGCACCCCTCTGGTGGCTCCCCAAGCAACGCCTCTGGCTCCCATGACGCAACCACCCGCCAACGCGCAGGTCGCCCAGGAGCCCGTAGTGCCCGTTCGCCGCGCCCCACCAGTCGAATACAGTCAGGCGGAAACCCGCGCCAGAACGGTCGTGCGCGGCGCACGCAGTCCGGCCGGCTGCACGACCACCGCCAGTGCCGAGCTGCTGACCCCGGGAAATGCACTATCGCGCGGCTGGTGCCTGATGAACCTCAATCGACCGATGGAAGCCGTGGAAGCCTTTGGCGTCGCGCTGAACAATACCGATCCAAAGTCACGCGAGGAGGCCGCCTATGGGCAAAGCCTCGCCTATCTGCGGGCCGGGCTTGCCAACAACGCCGCCGTCGCGGCGACCAAGGCCCCCATGAACCATCAGCGCGCCGCCGAATTGCAGGTGGCCATTCTCTCGGATCGCGCACTCTCGGCCTTTTCGGGCAAGCGGTACCATGAGGCCCTCCTCTATCTCGACCAGCGCTCGCAGCTTCAGCAGGAGCGTGTCGACCTGATGGTGCTGCGCGGATACTGCTATCTCAATCTCAAAATGTATGACGATGCCCAGCGCATCTTCACCGCGGTCGCCGCAACCGGCAACCGCGACGGTAATCGCGGCCTGAGAGACCTGAGGCTCGCGACCCATCCGCAGCCGGGGGGTTATTAAGATCAGCTGCCCCGTAGTGGTCACTGTAGCCAATTTGAACAATCCAGGCCTCATCGAGTTCGGAATTGCCGGATCGAGCCTGCGGAGAAGTTGCTAGCGGCCTTACCCTATTGAAATAATCCATTCTGAAGCAAGCTCTGGCCGGTTTGAGAGGGCCAGAGAATGAAGCGAGACCGTTTCACAGGCAAACAGATCATCGGCATTTTTGAAGGAGCATTCGACAGCTCCGCTGGTCTCTAAGCTTTTGCGAGGTCAATGCCGTCAGAGTCTCACTAATCCGCGAGTAATTGAAATGCTCTCTCGATTGGTATAGCTCACCAACTCATATTCTCATCCGACCCATTTCGAGCAATGACCGACACCAAAAAACGAACCAGGGACTTAGGTCTCGATCATATTCGCGCGCTTGCGGCATTCATGGTTTTCAGCTGGCATTTCCTGCACTACGCGAACGGCTACCCAGTTCCTTTTGAAGGTGCGCCATCGATTTTCCCGCTTGCTCTACTGGATGAGGGGCATACGGGCGTCGCTCTTTTCATGACATTAAGCGGGTATCTTTTCGCGAAAATTCTTGACGGGAGATCGGTAAACTACCTTGCATTCCTGTCACGTAGAGCGACCCGGCTCCTACCGCTACTTTTTGCGATGTTGGTAGTGGAGGGCGTGCGGGAGTATGTCGTTGGAGCTGACCTCGTTGGCTATTTAAGAAGCCTTCCGACCGGTCTGATCGAACCGACACTCCCCAACGGTGCGTGGTCCCTGACAGTGGAATTCCACTTCTACCTTTTACTTCCGCTTCTGCTGTTTCTCTGCCGAAAATCACCGGCGCTGCTCTTCGCGGCGATATTCCTAGCAGTCGGCTTACGAACATTCTTATTCATCAGGAACGGTACCGTTTTCTGGCCCGCCTATTGGACGCTCGCTGGCCGCCTAGACCAATTTGTATTTGGAATTTTGGCCTACCACTACCGTTCTATGATTATCAGGAAACACGTCCTTGCTCTAGCACTAGGGACGGTGTTTTGCGTGTTTTATTATCTATTTGACCGGATGGGCGGCTTCTACCGAATGCCGCAATACCCCTCGCCCTCTCCTATCTGGATTATTCTCCCTACGATTGAAGGGGCTTTCTTTAGCGCACTCATTGCCTACTACGATGGCTCATTCCAACATTCCCGCGGATTGCTGTCACGATCCATCGCAAAGATCGGCAAATATTCCTACTCGATATATCTCTGGCACTTCTACGTCGTATTCCTCATGGCGGACTTCGTGCAACAACACATCATGAATATCTCCTACTACTACATTGGACAGGTCTGGGCGTTGCTCTGCTTCCTCGCGCTGGTTCCGTTCGCCTTCGTTAGCTACCAAATATTCGAGAAGCCCTTTATGAATGTGGGCTTGTCGTATTCAAGGAAAACAGGCCCGCAGCAGCCTTCGCTCGTTGTCTGAACAAATTCCATAATCTGGTGACTGAATAGCTTAAGGAAACTCGACCTTTTGCAAGCACCATATTTTCCAGCGCCAGCGGGGCATGTTCGCTAATGCTAGTCGCCCAGGTTGAATGACGTGTGGTTCACAACGCGCAAAATTAAGAAGATATCAATCACGAACTTAGTTTCTTGTTTAAGGATGGATTTCAACGGGCGAGCCGTCTAGACTGACTCGATCACGATGATGCTCAAGTGGGGGCGCATCGTTGCCGGTTTCATGTACCCGACGCGGAATGTTCGCGTCGCCTTCATGGGATCCGGCAGCACCTTTGCAATTCCGGTTTACCGGAACATTGAGCTAATCTGACCATGCAAGATACCAACGAGACCATTGAAGGTCCTGTACCATCGCACCATCTCCTCATTGCTGGCACCGGCCGGGCGGGTACAAGCTTTCTTGTACGGTACCTTTCCGCCTTGGGTCTGGACACGGGCTATAAGCCTGATGACAAATCGCAAGCTTGGGAAGCAAACGCCAATGCCGGCCTCGAGCATCTACTTCTTGTAGATCAGAGCGACAAGCTGCCATATGTGCTGAAATCGCCTTGGTCTGGCGAATACATCGACGAGATCCTGGCGAGCAACCGGTTTTCTTTCGATGCCATCATCATTCCGATGCGGGACCTGGTCGAGGCGGCTTCGAGCAGAAGCATCCTTGAGCACCGACACCTGCACCAGACCGTTGGTTGGATGGCGGACCGGCTCGATGCCACATGGGAGGTTTTCGCCTATACCCCCGGCGGGATCATCTACTCGTTGAATCCCCTCGACCAAGCGCGGCTGCTGGCGCTTGGTTTTCATCGGCTGGTGCATGGTGCTGCCAAGGCCTGCATCCCACTTGTATTCCCAGTCTTTCCGCGCATGGTTGAGGACTGGTCTTATCTTTACGAGACCCTAAAGCCCATACTTCCTGCCACGATCACCGCCGAAGCGGCAAAATCGGCTCATGATCAAGTCGCTTCCATGTCCTTGGTTCGGGTCGGATCCGAACTTGGCGGTTCCGGGCCGAACCAAGCTGCAGAGACTGCCGGCCAATCGATCCATCGCTATCCCACGACATCCGATATCGATCTCATCGCCTTGCGCCGCGAGCTCACACGGGTGAGACAGGAAAGACAGGCCGCAGTGGATGATGTCGCGAGGCTTTCCAATGATGTTACGAGGCTCTCCGCGCAATGCAACACCATCGAAGCTGAGGTGAAGCGCCTCGAAATGGAGTTGGAGACAGCCCAAAAATACGAAGAGGAAAACGCAATTATCCTTGGTCGGCTTGGCAATCTGCTGAATAGCAAATCATGGAGATTGACGGCTCCTTTGAGGAAATTGGTTGATACCGTGCGCCCAAAACGCCGCATCTGAAATTCCGAGCCTGCGGCAGAGGTCGGCCACTTTCCTGCTCCTGAAGTGCACCCCGAATTTGGGCCAGCGGGAGCTGGAATTTTCCGGGGCTAAGGCTCATGTCGGCAGCGTTGCCGACGAGCCGTTCACGAGCGAAATTGGCACCTTGTTGACGAACTACCGGGTGGCCGGAGGTTGTGCATCCGTGACGTCATAGGTCCAGACCCGGAAAGACTTCAAGACGTGCGGACCGAAGGAAACTATAAGCGAAACGTCAGCTGCGTCCCGACCGCGGGCGACCACGATCCGGCCGATGCGCGGCACGTTATTGCGCGGATCGAACGTCATCCATCGACCACCAAGAAAAACCTCGATCCAGGCGCTAAAATCCATGGGGTCGAGGATCGGCACGCCGATATCGCCCAAGTGGCCGTTGATATAGCGTGCCGGAATGTTCATGCAGCGGCAGAAGGCAATGGCCAGATGGGCGTAATCGCGGCAGACGCCGATACGCTCTTCATAGGCTTCCAGCGCCGTCCGTGTCGAGCGAGCGTTCTGATAGCCGAAGATGATGTGTTGGTGAACGAAATCGCATATCGCCTGCACCCTGCCCCATCCCGGCGCGACGTTGCCGAACCTGTCCCATGCGATCTGACTCAAACGGTCGGTCTCGCAATAACGGCTTCCCATCAGGTAGATGAGGCAATCGTCCGGCAGCTCACCGACCGCGGTCTCCTGCGCATCCCAAAAAGCAGGATCATGGGTACCGCTGTCTTCAAGGGTTCCGTCACCCCATATCTGCAGGTCACCCATCGGTGCGATGAAGCGGCGGCAGACATTGCCGAACAAATCCAGGTAGGTGGTGGTTGCTATCTCAGGGCTTGTTACGACGACATCCGGCGATCGAACATCAGCCGAGCGCTCGGGACGCGGCGTCAGCATGGTCAGCATCGGTGTCGGTTGCGGGCAAGTCACGGTAATGTCGTAGCCATAGCGGATAAGCATAAGGTTATATCCCTGACGCTCGCTATGGCGGATTGAACGGGGCGTCGCCGTCAACCGTGGCGGAGTGTCCGCATGTCTAATCACCACATTAGAACACGGTGGTCGGAACGACAAACGCCAAATAGCTGAAAGGCGAAACGATGTCCGGCGGGTCGCAACGATGTGAGAAAGAACCTTTGTGGCCGCATTGCCCGCTAAAGTTAAGCACCACGATCAGATACACATCAAATGGTGGATCATTCTCCCACACAGCGTGCTCTGGTGGCACTCATGTCGCGAGCTGCTGCTCCTCAGTAAAACCTACAGCCCCGATCAGGTCATCAGCACTCTGGTGGAGATGGTACAGGCTCGGACTTTTGTTCCCGGTGAATCCTTCGCTGCGAAGGTTCAAGTCGCGTCGGGAAAATTCGACGTTATATCGACGCAGCTGATCGACACCGATGTCCCAGCGGAATTACCAATCGTGATGATTGTCGCGCCGAGTTGCTTCACAAGGGCCTGAACAATTGCAGTTCCGAGGCCACCGCCGCTCTTTGTCGCCGGCCCGAGATCTTTGCCGATGCCGTTATCCGAAACGGTGAGTAGTCAGTCCTCGCCAGCAACCTTGTAGCTCACATCGATCGCATCACCTTTCTTCGGAATCGGAAAAGCATACTTGAACGAGTTGATAACGAGCTCTGTAACGATCAAGCCGAGGCTCACGGCCTGGTCTGACCCGATCAGCCCCTTGTCGGCCATCACCGCTTTTTCGATCACGGTGTCCACTCTTCAACTCGATTCGATCCATGATCGAGCCAGCCTCGCCGTAGCAGGTGGTTCGCCCAGCCATATCCTTCGTATGTTCTCGTATGGTCAGGCGACCCAATCACGAAACCTGATTGGGGCAGATCGCCTCGTAGCAGATCAATCCCGGATTCATTATTGAACAATCGTTCCAGAACGACTATATTGTGCTCATGGCAAGACCGCGGGAATTCAACACGGACGCTGCGCTTGATGACGCGATCCACGTCTTCAGAGAGCATGGATTCGAGGGTAGCTCGGCCCAGATGCTCGTTGATGCGATGGGGATCGGAAGGCAAAGCCTTTACGCTGCATTCGGCGACAAGTGGCAGCTCTATTGCGCGGCGGTGCGTCGCTACGGGTTGGGCGAGTGTGCTGCGCATTTCGGTGCACTGCAAAGCGGTGCGCGCGGGATCGACGGGATCGTTGCGATGCTGCATCGCGTCGTCGAAACCGCGGATCAGCCGTGCCTTGGCGTCAGTTCGACCTATGAATTCGGTGCGTCCCGCCCTGACCTTGAAGAGATCCGCACGCTCCTGGGCAAAAGCCTGCGCGGAGCCATCGTAGCCCGCGTTCACGATGCGCAACGCGAAGGCGATATCGCCCCGAGCCTGGACGCGGAAGCAACCGCTGAATTTCTGATCGCCAACATTGCCGGCATCCGGGTCGCTGGACGCGGCGGCGGCGACCGCGCCGCGCTGGCCAGCCTAGCCGACATGGCGCTGAGGGCGCTGCGGTAGCGCCCTTTTTTTTTAACTAATTATGGAACGATCATTCAAGAGAGGAGCACCATCAATGAGAGCGGTTGTGATGAACGGGATAGGCGGCCAGGAGATGGTGGAATATGTCGAGCGTCCCGAACCGGTGGCAGGTCCGGGCGAGGCATTGGTCGAGATCGCCGTCGCGGGCGTCAACTTCATGGATATCGGTGTGCGACAGGGAATGGCCTGGACCAATATTCCCAACCCCAAGATTCTTGGCGTCGAAGGTGTCGGGCGGGTCCTGAAGGTGGGGGCTGACGTCGAGGGCATCGAGCCCGGCCAGCGTGTCGCCTGGGTCTATGCGCCCGGAAGCTATGCGGAACGGATTGCAATCCCTGCTGCATCGCTGGTGCCGGTTCCCGACGCGATCGACGATCGCGTGGCCGCATCCGTGATGATGCAGGGTCTCACCGCCAGCCATTTCGCGACCGATTTTTATCCAACTCAGCCCGGTGACGTCGCCTTCGTCCACGCGGCCGCGGGTGGCGTCGGGCTGCTACTGACCCAGATCATCAAACTGCGGGGCGGCCATGTCATCGGACGCGTCTCGTCGGAGGAAAAGGTCGCGGCGGCCAGGGAGGCCGGTGCAGACCATGTCATCGTCGATACAAAAGGCCGGTTCGCAGAAGAGGCGTTGCGTCTGACCAAGGGCGAAGGAGTGCATGTCGTTTATGACGGCTCCGGGCCAACGACCTTTCAGGGCTCGCTCGACATACTACGCCGATCGGGAACATTCTGCTGGTATGGTCCGGTGCTTGGAGGCCCTGGGCCGCTCGATATCATGAGCCTACCTAAGAGCATCAAGATCGGCTATGCGACATTTTTCGACCATATCCATACGCCCGGTCTGCTGCGCGCTCGCGCGGCACAGCTATTCGACTGGATCGCCGAACGGAAGCTCAAGGTCCTGATCGGCGGCGAGTATCGGCTTGCCGATGCGGCGACGGCCCATGCCGACATGGAAAGCCGCAAGTCCACTGGCAAGCTGCTCCTGGTCCCATGACCGCCGGTGTCGCCGTCGTCTTCGGCGGCGGAAGGGGCCTCAAAGCACGCTAATCCACTGCCGTGGGTAAATAGTCGGCGGCGCTCACCGGATGACGCATACGCGTGACGGCAAACTCGATAAAGGCACGCAATTTGGGCAGCGCCTGGCTGCGACTTGGGTGATAGAGCGAGAGGCCGGGCACATCTTCGCCAAAAGCGTCGAGCGCGGTCTCAAGCGCCCCGGCATCCAGATAGGGCATCACGAGCGAACGCGGCAGTCGGAACAATCCAACACCGCGCAGTGCCGCCCTGATGCACAAATCAATATCGTTGATCACCAGGGGACCCGTGACCGCGATGGTGACGGGCCGCCCCTGAACGACAAATCGCCAGTGGTCCGCACCACTCGCATCGGTCCGATAAAGGATGCAGCGGAAGTCGTGCAGATCTTCGGGGCGCACTGGCCGGCCTTGCGCCTTGAAGACACTCGGCGCCCCCACCACTACAAACCGCTCGGCCGGCGTTAGACGAACGGAGACCATATCCATTTCGACGAAATCGCCGAGCCGTATGCCGGCGTCATACCCTTCCGCGACGATATCGATCGGACGATCCTCGCCAGTGAGTTCGAGCTGGATCTGTGGGTGGGCAGCCAAGAAATCGGGCAACAGGCGGTTGATCAGCAACGGCAGGGCCGCTCGCGGCGCGTTGATGCGCAGCTTTCCTCGCACGTCATCGCCTAACCCGCCAGCGGCGTCGATGCCGGCGCTCAACATATCCGCCGCCGGCCGCGCGTGGGCAAGAAGCCGTTCGCCTGCCTCCGTGAGGTTTACCCTCCTGGTCGTCCGCACAAAAAGAGGTGAGCCGACCCGGGCCTCAAGGTTCCGAATTGCTTGGCTGACAGCGGAAGGCGTCACCCCGAGACGCGCCGCCGCAGCCCGAAACCCCCGCAGTTCGGCAACAGCCAGAAACATGACTACGCCGTCCATACGCGCTCGATCTATTGTGAAGTTTGATTGCACAGGCTGTACCAATATAGAGCGATTATCAAACAATCATGCTCCCGGTAAAAAGAAATCACAAGGCATCAAGTCCAGGAGCAAGATCCATGCGTTCATTCCACATCAGCAGTTTTGGCGGACCCGACAACCTGATCATCAAAGAGAGCGAGATTCCGAAGGCCGGTCGAGGTGAAGTCCTGGTCCGCGTCAGGGCGTCGTCGCTCAATTTTCGCGATCTGCCCATTTTTGCCGGCCAGTATCAGCCGCCCGTTCAAATTGGCCGCGTGCCGTTGTCGGATGGCGCCGGCGAAATCGAGGCAGTCGGTGAAAGCGTCAAGCGCTTCCGGGTCGGCGACAAGGTTGTCAATTCCTTCCTTCCCAACTGGTTTGGCGGAACGTTGAACACTCCACCCGAGCAGTGGATCGTCGATCACGATGGCTGGCTGACGGAATACAAGGTGGTCAACGCGGAGATCCTTGTTCCCATGCCATCTCACATGAGCTTCGAGGAAGGCGCTACGCTTTCCTGCGCCGCAGTGACGGCATGGTCGGCACTTGCCGGTGTTCGCGCCGGCGATGTGGTGCTTACTCAGGGCACCGGTGGCGTGTCATTGTTCGCCGTGCAGCTGGCCGTTGCGCTTGGCGCCAGGGTGATTTCGACGACCTCCAGCCATGAGAAAACGCAGACGCTTCGCAGGCTCGGCGCGCACGACGTCATCGATTACAATGCGACGCCCGAGTGGGGTGACGCGGTCCGCGAACTCACCAACGGCCGCGGCGTCGATCGCGTTGTCGAGGTGGGCGGCCCCTTGACCCTGCCCCAGTCGATGAAGGCCTCTGCTGTTGGAGCGGAAATTTCCATCGTTGGCATCCTGGCAGGGTATGAAGGTGGCGTCGATTTCATGACCATGTTCATGAGCCGGGTCGGCTTTCGCGCGGTGACAGTTGGAAACCGCCGGGATCTCGAGGACATGTGCCGGGCGATGGAACAACATGGCATCCGGCCGGTAATCGATAGCGTCTATGCATTCGATGACGCCAAGGCAGCCATCACGCACTACGGCGCGCGCAATATCGTAGGCAAGGTCGTCATTCAGCACTGATCTTATGCCGGACTCAAAGTATCGCGGACGGAGCGTGAACAACCGCCTTGTCAGCCGCACGTGGTCAAATCGGAGAAGCGCGAATGACCGCCTATGTCATCTATATCCGCGAGCAAACATACGACCAGGAGGAGCTGGATATTTACGTCAACTCTGTAGGACCAGTGCTCGAAAAGTTCCCAATGCAGTTCCTTGCCGCGAATGGCAGACTGGAGGTGTTGGAAGGGCCAGCACCCGAGGCCGTGGCGATCGCCGAATTTCCAACCGTCGATGCAGCTTTAGCCTGGTATCGCAGCCCGGACTATCAGGCTGTCGCGCAGCACCGCTTTAAGAGCGCGTCCTATCGAGGCTTTGTCGTCGAGGGTCTTTAACGGCGAACTGTAGACGAAAAAACGGACGTTCTCCCCTCATGGCTGGGGTCTTCAGGGAGCTCGGCCATGAGGACGCCTCGCTTGGTCGGGGTGGAAACCCATGCCGCAGGCTGTCTTTTCAAACGCGCTCCGCGTCGAGGGTGCGAAGCTCCAAGAGTGCATCGGCCAGCGTCCGCCCACCCAACAGGTGCAACACCGATTCATCCACCTCGTCGGCCAAGTTCCCAAAGAACCGTTCGACATTGCAACTGACGAGGCACCGATGGGGGATATCGCTACGTCCGGTCCATAGCTTCTTGTCCCCCACAGTCGCCTTGTAGATTTCGCCGAGCGTGATCGCGGCGGCGTCGACGCTTAGGCTGACACCTCCGTCTCGTCCCATGGTCGAACGAACAAGATCCGCCTGCATCAGGGGCACCAACAATCGCCTCACGAATGTTGGATTGGAGTTGACCCCCTCTGCCAACTCAGCGGAACTCAACCGTTCGACGCCCTCGACCTGAGCCAGCGCCAGGCTCAGCATCATCTGCAAGGCGGTCGGGAAACGGACATCGATCATCATCTGCTCCTGTTTGGCCAAATATGTATCTTTTACTATTGCAGATCAAGTTCGATATATGTATCCATCATCGTATCATATTTTCTCAAGGAGACCTTCCATGTCTGATGAACGTGAAATTCAAGAGGTGATGGCGCGGTATGTCCGAGCAGCCGACTACCGAGACGGAGCGGCAATGAGCAAAATCTTCCTGCCCGAAGGCAAGACCGAGATTTTCTACAACAATGCAGGCACAGCTGAGCTTCTTGGCGAGTTGGTCGGAGCGAAAGCCATTGGCGAAGCCGTTACCACGTTGATGAAGCCGCATCCGCCGCGGGGGTGGAGCCATCACACCACCCATGACCCTATCATCGAAGTGAAAGGTGACACGGCAACACTCGACGTCCATTTCGTGGTGTTCAACGTCGTCGGAGCAGAGAAGCCCGAAGGCGGTTGGCCGGCAGGGGCTTTTGGCGCGCAAGGAACCATCACCCCGATAGAGAGTGGCTACTACCGGCCGATCCTGAAGAAAGTCGATGGACGTTGGATGATAGCAAACAACCGCATCTATCACGACATCCCTTACGCCTTCTAGGCGAAGCAAAATGACGCCGCGGTCCGCATTGGCGCAAACAGATCCAGAACTGGAGAAACCATGCAAATCGGTCTGATCGGCGCCGGCAAAATCGGCGCCTGCCTCGCACGAAAGTTCAAGGATGCGGGGCATACCGTGCGGATCGCAAACTCCCGCGGCCCCGAGACCCTCGCCGATTTGGCGAAAGAGGTCGGCGCGACGGCAGTGCCGGTCGTCGATATCGCCCGACAGTCGGACATCCTGGTCATATCGGTGCCAATGAAGGCTATCCAGCAATCTCCGGCCAATCTGTTCGATGGCGCGCGCAACGACCTCATCGTGGTCGACACTGGCAACTACGCTTCCTTTCGTGACGGGCGCATCGAAGCGTTGGAAAATGGTATGCTCGAGACGAAGTGGGTCGCCGAGCAGCTGGGACGACCCGTCGTCAAGGCGTTCAACAGCATCTCGATTGGCAGCCTCCGAAAGCAGGGGCACCCCAAAGGCTCGCCGGAGCGCATCGCCTTGCCGGTCGCAGCCGATGATCAGCGGGCCAAGGACGTGGTAATCGGCCTCATCGAGGAGATCGGTTTTGACGGGATCGATGCCGGCGGTCTTGACACATCCTGGCGCCAGCAGTTGGGAGGCGCACTCTATTGCACTGATCTTGGCGCCTCTCGGCTGAAAGAGGTCATGCAGGGCCTGACCGAGGACGACTACGCCAAGCTCGGCGAGCGCCGCGACATAGCGTTGAAGGCAGTGATGGATTGGAGCAATGGTCTTATCACAGGAGACCTAGCACGGCTGATGCGCTCGCTCGCCGGCCTGCCGGACTAGTTCCGGAAGTCCGGCGATCCAAACGACTTCAAGGCAGGAGAAAGCCATGATGATCGTGGTTGTGACGGGTGCAAGCCGAGGGGCGGGAAAGGGAATAGCCATCGCCTTGGGAGCGGCAGGGCCTACGGTCCATGTGACCGGTCGGAGCGCCGCGGACGGCGACCGCCTTTTGGCGGCACCGTGTTCAAAACCGCCGCCCTGGGTAGCCCTGCAGCCCAAGCTCACTGCCTCAATCCTTCTGCACCCAAAGCTTCCGGGTGGTCTCGATCACGCGCCAGATGCCCTTGAACCCTGGCTTCATCACGAAACTGTCGCCCGCTTGCACACGGCGCGGCGGCGGGCCCTCCTCGATCAATTCCGATACGCCAGAAAGAATCGAGCAGAATTCCCAGCTGTCACCCTTGATGGACCAATAGGCGCCGGGCGTGACCTCCCAGATGCCGCTCGTCACAGTGCCGTCGGCGGACGTTTCAATGTCCCATGTCGTGAATTTCGGTTCACCCTCGATAAGCCTGTCAGCAAGGGGAACGCCATGGCGAGGTGCCGGCAGATTCTCGAAGTCAAAGAAGGTCAGTCCACTCATGCGATGCCCTTTCTAGCTTGGTCGCAAATAATCATTCCGATGTCGGCCAACCGCCGGCCGCCCACAGTTTCAGGTCCGCTGGACTGAGGGTGCCCTGGACACAGGCAATCAGCTTCTCGCCCATCAAAGGGCCGAACTTGAACATCTGGCCGTCGCAATTGGTAATCACCAGGGTTCTGCCGACCATGTCGGTGTGAAACGCCTTGCTGCTGTCCTTCACATAATAGCCAACGGCCATCCGGCGCGGTCTGTACAGATCTGCTTGCCGCAGGAACGGCAGAAAAGGCGCGATAACCTGGTATCCCTCATCGGGATCTGCGCCAAAGCCAAAGGCCGGACTTCCCGCCTTGCGATGGGCTCCGGATCCAAACTTCAAGCCTGTATCGCGAACCGGCATCAAAGCGTAATTGTCGCCTATTCCGATATCCGTGAGGCAAGGACCGCTGCGCCATTGATGCATGATGTCGTCCGGGACATCGACGTAGCAGACAGCCTGACGGTACGTCGGCCGCGCGTATTCGGGCAGCAAGTCACCGAGCCAGGCGCCCGCGGCAACAAGAACCGTGTCGGCTTGCAGATCGGTACCGTCTTCAAGGGAGACCAGGGCACGGTGCATATCAACATGAACGACGCGGGTATTGGCGCGCACGTCTGCACCAGCGTTGCGGACCCAGCCGGCCAGCGCGCTGACAATGCGGTCGGCCAAGAGAACGCCACCGTCCTTGTTCAGAAGGCCCCATGTTCCTTCAGGGACGGTCAGATGTGGCGCAAGCCGCTCGATCTCCACGCTGTTCAGGCGCTCGTGAGAAATTCTGAGGTCTTGGAAGGTCTTGAGCGTGTCCGCAACATAGTCGGTTGGAGCATGCGATAGGCCGAGGGCACCGGTGCGCTCGAACAGGCAGATCCCCAGATCATCCCAAAGACGCTGCCACGCAGCGAAGGCATGGCGCACCATCGTGGTGTAACCTGCCGCCTTTCCATACTGGTAGCGGATCAATCGATGTTGATCATGGGACGCCGACTGTGGATTAGGGACAGCGCCCTGCTCCAACAGGCTAACCCTGAAGCCGGCTTTTAGCGCGACCCGAGCAGCTGACAGCCCCACCACACCCGCGCCAATGATGATGACATGCTTCAACGTCTTACCTTTCGTTCTTGTGTCAGCTGACCCTCTGCAGATTGCCGCCGGCCGCTATCGCCGCGAGCGTGCCAATCGCGGGCCTTCGAAATGGGACAGCCGGGTCTCCAGCCACCCGATGGCAGACAGGGCCACGAGGTTGATCGCCAGATAGATTACGGACGCCAAGACAAAGATCTCGATGATGGCGAAGGTTTCGCTCATCAGTCGCTTGGCATAACCGGTTATTTCCAAAACCGTGATGGTCGAGGCAAGGCTCGATTCCTTGATGATCATCGCGACCTCGTTGGCATAGGCGGGCAACGCCTGACGCAGGGCGAGTGGGAAATGGACCTTGTGAAGCGTCACCCAGGGCGACATACCGCTCGCCTTGGCCGCCTCAAGCAAACCAATCGGGACCGACATAAAAGCGCCTCTGAATATCTCGCTGGTATAGGCGGTTGTATTGAGGATGACGGCGAAGATGGCGCATCGCAGACTATCGCCGACTAACCACCACAGCACCGGGTTGTGCCGGACGAAGGCTAGCTGTCCGACCCCGTAGTAAAGAATGAAAATTTGCACCAGGAGCGGCGTGCCGCGGAAGACCGCGCTGAACCCGTTGCAGATCGCCACCAAAGACTTTCGCCGCGACAGGCGAGCAAGCGCAAAAGCTAAACCCATCGGCAACCCGACGCCCACGCCGAACGCGGAGATCACCAGCGTGTTCCACGCACCCTTCAAAAGGACAGGCAATGCTGCCTGAATGAGATCGAAGTCCATGCTTAGGTCCTCCTGAAGCCGCGATTGAGGCGCGCTTCGACACGCGTGAAGAACATTTGGCTGAAGCCGGTTATGGCCAAGAAGACGAGACCAGCAATCACGTAGAAGAGGAGTGGGCTGCGTGTGGTCCCCGCGGCAATCGCCGATAGTCGCATGAGCTCTTCCAATCCCACCACCGAAATGAGCGACGTATCTTTGATGGTCGACTGCCAGACATTGTTTAATCCTGGCAACGCGTAGCGCAGCATGAGCGGCCCGATGATCTTGAGGTAGACGATCCGACGCGGCAATGACAACGAGAGAGCGGCCTCGATAATTCCGACCGGGATGGCACGAAGCGCCCCGCGCAAAACCTCAGTCGAATAGGCACATGAGATGATGCCGATTGAGATGACGCCCATGATGAAGCCGTAGCTGTCGCGCGCCGCTTGCTTATAGCCGAAGACATCGGCAACGGTATCCACCGCCTGGACGGAACCGAAAAACAACAAGTAAATCACCAGGAGGCCGGGTACGCTACGGATCAGAGTGGTGTAGCTGTAAACCAATTGCGAGATCAGCCAAGGACCGCGCCAGCGAGCGAGAGCGAAGGGGATTGCAAAAAGCAGTCCTAGCAGCATTCCCAAAAGGCCAACGACGATGGTGACGCCACTGCCTCTGAGGATTGCCGTGGCCCAACCCTGCTCCACCATGAGATGCCAAAATGTCTGTATCATCCGTCACCAGTAAACGTGCCGTCACTGCACGCAGTGACGACATCGACATTTGCATCGCTTACAGCTTGCAGGAAAGCGTGTAATCGTCGCTAAACCATGTCTGGCTGACCTTCGTCATCGTACCGTCTTTAATGAGAGCACAAATCGCCTTGTCGAGCTTTGCCTTGAGCTCCGTATTGCCCTTGCGCAGTCCGACGCCCATCCCCTGCCCGAGCGTTGTCGGATCATCGCTGGATCTGACTTTGATCTCCACACGGGTAAAATTCGCACCATCTGAGGTCTTCAGGAAGTCAGCCCATGTCGGCGCATCCCCGAAGGCGGCGTCCAGTCGGCCGGCGGCGAAATCGGCCGTCAACTGGGTGGTGGAATCATAGGTCTTGAGGTCGGCGGTCGGAATGTTCTTGGCGATATAGCGCGCATAGGTCGTGCCGTTGACGACACCAATCGATTTACCGTCCAGGGCCTTCAGGACTTCGGCGAGCGAAGTCATGGACGCAATGGGCGATCCCTTGGCGACGGCGAAATACTGCGGTGCCGAACCATAGGGGATGGAGTAGTCAATCTTCTTCTTGCGCTCGTCCGTAATGCCGAGACCCGATATGATAACGTCGAAGCGGTTCGTATCGATCGACGGTATCAAAGTGCTGAAGGACTGGACGACGAACTTGCATTTGACCTTCATTTCCTTGCAAATCGCGTTGGCAACATCAGCGTCATAGCCTGTGACATTGCCGTTTGCATCCGCCATGCTGAATTGTGGCGCGTCGCCTTCGGTTCCAACGGTGAGAGTTCCGTCATCGGCTCTGGCCGACATAGAAAGCGATGAAAACAGTAGTCCGCCCATGATCAGGGCCAGCGATATTTTTTTCATATTTCATTCCCCTTTTTATTTGTTAGGTAAGCGTATTCTCTCAGTCATGCACGCATTGAAGCCTCAAGAAATCTCCTTGCTTAATCGCTCCGATCACAGGGCGGCGCCCTCGACGGTGAGTTCGTCCATTACCTGATGCACAGCGGCGGCCGCGATTGCGACCATCTCGTCGATCTCACCCTCGGTCATAACGAGTGGTGGAGCAAAGCCGAGAATATCGCCATGCGGCATGGCGCGAGCGATCAGCTGGCGGTCGCGTGCGGCCTTTGAGATCCGTGCCCCAACCTTCCGGTCGGGATCGAAGCGCGTTTTCGACTCCCTGTCGGCGACGAATTCGACGGCGGCCATCATGCCGACACCGCGGACTTCGCCGACGATCGGAAGCTGACTGAATTCCTGTTTCAGGCGCGATAGAAGATAGGCACCTCGGATGGCGGACTTAGCCGCAAGTTGCTCGTTCTCGACAATATCGAGGACCGCATTGGCAGCCGCCGCGCCGATCGGATGGCCGGAATAGGTGTAGCCGTGGGAAAAGCTGCCGACTTTTTCGGTGCCAGCCTCCATAACCTCATAGACCCGTTCGCCGACGATACAGGCCGACAGCGGCACATAGGCCGACGTCAGGCCCTTTGCGACGGTTACCAGATCGGGTTCGATGCCGTAGAGATGCGACCCAAAGGGAGCGCCTGTACGGCCGAAGCCGCAAATCACCTCGTCGGCGATCAGCAAGACGTCATGCTCGCGCAATACAGCCTGAACCTTGTCCCAATAGCCCGCCGGCGGCGCTATTATGCCACCGGTGCCCAGCACCGGCTCGGCGATGAATGCGCCGACCGTATCCGGGCCTTCGGCCAGAATGAGAGCCTCAAGCTCTTTGGCGCGCCTGGTGGAGAATTCCTCTTCGGTCTCGCCTTGATGAGCACCCCAATAGTGATGCGGAACGCCGGTACGCAGGATACCGGAGACAGGCAGGTCCATATGGTCGTGGTAGAAGCTCAATCCCGTCATCGAGCCGGAGATGACTGAGCAGCCATGATAGCCCCGTTCGCGGGCGATGATCTTCTTCTTGCGCGGTTTGCCGAGAAGGTTGTTGTAATACCAGACAAGCTTGGCCTGGGTTTCGTTGGCATCCGAGCCGGAGAGACCATAGAAGACCTTCGACATGCGCCCAGGAGCCATCCTTATCAGGCGGTCGGACAAAACAGCCAGCTCCTCGGTCGTGTGGGCAGCATAGGTGTGATAATATGCGAGCTTGTAGGCTTGGCGAGCAATCGCCTCAGCGACTTCCGTCCGGCCATAGCCAACATTCACACAATAGAGGCCAGCGAAACCGTCAATATATTCGCGCCCCGTCGCATCGGTGATGCGCACGCCCTTGCCCGTTTCCATTATCGTCGGGCCACCGGCCTCGCCTTGGGCGTAGTCTTTCAGGTAGGTGAATGGGTGCAGGACCGAACTGCGATCCATTTGACTGATTTCATCGATCGTAGGCATGACGGTATTTCCTTAGGCGGCAAGATTGCCGAAGCAGACGTATTTCAATTCCGTGAGTTGGCCGAGGCCATGTCCTGAACACTCGCCGCCGAGTCCAGACCCTTCCAACCGCTGAAGCGAAGCGGTGCGCCAGGACAGTAGAAAATGACATTGGGCGCATCGCTTTTCCGCCTTCCCATTTCTTGCTCTTGATCAAACTTATTCGCGTAGCAAAGCACGTTTCCTGCAAGATCGCTGTCGCAACGCAGAATTTCTGCGTATATTTTCACCATGCACAGAAAATCGGCAACAGAGGTCAGGGCATGGATCGAATAGACGCAAAGCTGCTCAACATCATTCAGACAAACAATCGCCTAGCGTCGGAAGAGCTGGGAGAACTCGTCGGCCTTTCGGCGACCGCGGTTCAGAGAAGATTGAAGAAGCTGCGGGCTGATGGCGTTATCGAAGGAGACGTGGCGATTGTCCGGCCGAAATCAGTCGGACGGCCGGTATCTATGTTCGTACTCGTGACACTGGAGCGCGAACGAGCCGATATCGTCGATCGTTTTAAGCAGTCGATACGGCAGACGCCGGAGGTGATGAACGGCTATTACGTCACGGGAGATGCCGACTTCCTGCTGATCGTAACCGCCGAGAGCATGGAAGACTACGAGCAGTTCACCCGGAGATTCTTTTACGAAAACAATGATATCAAGGGGTTCAAGACAATGGTCATCATGGATCGTGTCAAAGCCGGCTTCTTCGTTCCAATCGATGCCGAACGATTTAAGTAAGCATCGCTCGCCGGTGTCAGAAGAGATGTGAATGAAGCATTTGAAGACCGGGTGTTGATTTCAACCGCGAACCGACCCTCTTTTCCATTTTGCGCAGACCACGCTGTCGTCGTACAAAACCTCGGTAAGATGGCGTTGTCCGCGGCTAAAGTGGGTCAAGGAGTTGCGGAAAAGGGGCCAAATCCTCGCGGAATTCAACACCATCCGAACGTTTCGAGCAGATCGCCGGCACTGAACGAACAGGCGAGGCTGCTGCGAAGATTATCATGTCGCTGGTAGCTTGCGCCCTCCTCTTCTCGGCGGAGCTGTGGATCGTGGTCAGCAGCGTCGTTCCGCCGATGTTCAGGAAATTCCACCCGATCCCCAGATCGGACAATCAATCGATAGAGGATGAGTTGTGGAAAGTTTGGGTTGACCGCTTTCGATGGCGAGGCGACACTTCAATCCGCAGCAAGGCAGGAGGAAGAACGATGGACGAGCCAGACCGCTGGCGCCACATGGCAAGCGCGCCGAAAGACGGCAGTCGGATCCTCGTCACGATCCGCCCGTCCGAACAGGGGCCGGCAGGAGTTGACCTCGCCTACTGGTCGAATGGCGATCAGTTCGGTTCAGAAGGCTGGCGCGCCTCTGATTCTTCGCCGGGCCGCGTCATCCAATATGCCGAGCCGGAGCTGAAGTGCTGGATGCCGATGCCCTCGGCCAATCTCAATCGCACCTCCATGCCCTCACCCTGGGAAGGCGACGACGCCCAGCAGCTCGACGGGTCGGGGATTTAAGAACCCGCGCCGCCGCGTTGCGAAGATCCGATAGCCGGCGGGTGGCATAAGGCCAGCTCTGTCCAGACGACGGGCACCGACGGCCAAGCTCGTCGTAGCTAAACTATGTCTGTTTTCCGGGGGCTACGCGGCACAAGTGATGCCGATCAGCCGGCTTTCCTTGATCAAGGTGAGGCCTTGCAGATAAGCGGGCGATACGTAATAACGTATCCTCACACCCAAATGGTCGCGGCGCTGGCGAGATAGATAGAAACCTTTCTTCAATGCGGCGTGGAAGAGCGCATATAGTATGGGAATGCCGAAAACTAGTTCCGACGATACGCAGCAGCTTCCTGAGATCAAAGACCGAGCAGACTTCCAACTTGCCGCGGTTCAAGCGCATGATATTGCAAACCAGGGCTTCAGCGTCTCAATTTTCGCGGCCCTGCTTTTGCTCTGTGCCCTGATTGCAAATACATTCAACCTCAACCCAATTTGGGTGGCTCTGTTTTGCAATAACGCCGCTGCACTTATCCTGTTTGGCACCGGGCTTCGATCTGCCTACGACGTGGCGGAATGGCGTCGAAAGAAAGCCGGTCTCGCCGGTATTCGGCTCGGGGAACCCGCGCAATGGCTCATTGCTTTCGTGACATCGCCGTGGTCGCCGCAGGAGATGGAAGGGCCGGATCGGATCGAGCGGTGGACGGGAAGCGCTTTCTTCGCGGTGCGGTCACTCCTGTTGCGGATCGGAGCCCGCCCGCTCTGGGTCGCCGGTCTCTCCCTGTTCGCATGCCTGATCGTCTACGCCGGCTGGCCATTGAAGGCGGATGGCACAGCGATCGGAACGCCGTCCCTCGTCATCATTGCGGCCTGTCTGGCTTTCGCCTTTCTTCTGCTTGTGACGGAAAGACGGCTCGCCGCGATCGATGCAGCGGAATGGCCCGAGGCAGGAGCAATTTCGCAATTGTCGCGCGTGCCCATTTTCGTGCTCGTCCTGTCTTGCTTCTGCCTGTTCCTGAGCGCGCGCGGATCCGAACTGTCCATCAAACTCCTGGCGGCGTTGGGAGGCTTTGTCGCGCTTGTCGGGCTTGAGCTCCTGCTCCGCGCGATCGCCTCTATGTTCCGTCCACAAAACGACAGCGGCGAGCCGGCATTGATCGCCACCAGCCTTATCGCCGGCACTCTTCGGTGGCCACCTCAGCCTTTGGTCGGCATCCAATCTGAATTGCGGACCAAGCACGGCATCGACCTTCGACAGATTTGGGCTTTTTCGTTCATTCGAAAGACCGCTCCGGCCATCATTCTTGGAACACTCCTTCTGGGTTGGCTGTTGAGCGGCTTGCGCGAAATTCCGATGTCCGGCCGTGGCGTATATGAGCGGTTCGGCAAGGCCGAGGGCATCCTGCATTCCGGCCTTCACATCGGTCTTCCGTGGCCGTTCGGCCGTGTCATTGCCATCGAGAACGGCAGTGTGCACGAGCTGGCAACCTCCGTCAGCACGAACGGCAGTGGCGAGGCGCTGGCCGATGCCGAAGGGCCAGCGCCGGAAAGTGCGAACCGGCTATGGGATGCCTCGCACATCAGCGAGAAATCGCAGGTCATCGCCAGCGGCACCGGCGGCGAGCAAAGCTTTCAGGTCGTCAACATGGACGTCCGCTTCGTCTACCGCATCGGTCTTTCGGACCAGGCGGCGATGAAAGCCGCCTATCGGGTCGCCGATCTGCCGGCCTTGATCGAAAGCACAGCGAACCGGGTATTGGTGCATGATTTTGCCAGAAGAACGCTCAACGATGTCTTGAGCGAGGGCCGGCTGTCACTGGCAAGCGATATCGCCTCGACAGTCCAGAAAAACATGGATGAGCTGAACAGTGGCGTCGAGATTCTGGCAGTCGTCGTCGAGGCTATTCACCCACCCGCCGGCGCGGCCAATGCATTTCACGGCGTCCAGGCGGTAGAGATCAGCGCCGAGGCGCTGGTTGCGCGCGAGCGGGGAGCAGCAGCCGAACAGACGAACGAGGCGCAATTGAATGCCAGCCTCCGGCAGGACGATGCGACAGCGACGGCAAGGGAAGGCATCGCGGCTTCAGAGGTCGCAAAGCTGCGCTTCCAGGCCGAGCAATCAGCCTTCCACGAGGCGGGACAGGCATTTCTGACAGAGGAATACTTCAATCAACTAACGATGGGACTATCCCATTCAAAGGCTCTCGTCCTCGATCACCGCATCGGCGGAAGCGTCGCTCCGACTCTCGATCTCCGGAGCATGATGTTGCCGGTCGATCCCGACACAAATGCCGAGCCGAACACTCCATACCAAAGCGAAGAAACCGGCCCATGACTGACGCACACGCCCATCCGGGCCTAGACCATCACGGTCACGATCATCATCATTCTCACGGCGGTGATCACAACGTGACAATGCCCTTTCGGTGGTCCCGCCTGATCGTCGCGATGATCGTCGTCGCCATCATTCTGGTCGCCGCCTGCCTCGTCCAGGTGAGATCGGGAGCCGCGACCATCATCACCAGGTTTGGCAATCCGGCTCGCGTTCTGATCGATCCAGGCCTCGCCTTCCGGCTTCCCATTCCTCTGGAGAAAACCATCGACGTCGATCTGCGCGCCAAATCAACGTCCAGCGGCCTGCAGGATGTCGGAACCAAGGATGGGCTGCGGATCATCGCGCAGGCCTATGCGATCTGGCAGGTTCCCCCCGATCCGGATGCCATCAAGCGCTTCGTGCGGTCGGTTCAGAACCAGCCGGATCAGGCGGCAGCGCAAATCCGCACGTTCCTGGGATCATCGCTGGAAACCAGAGCCAGCAATTTCGACCTGTCGTCGCTGATCAATCCCGATCCGGACAAGCTTCGGATCGATGCCCTGGAGGAGCAACTCAAGGCACAGATCGCACAGCAATTGTTCGACACTTATGGATTGCAGGTTGTCGATGTCGGTATCGAGCGCCTGACCTTACCGTCGGTGACGTTGAACGCCACCGTCGACCGCATGCGGGCCGAGCGTGAGACAATCGCCACCGAGCGTGCGGCGGTCGGCAAACGCCAGGCTGCGGAGATTCGTTCCGCAGCCGAACGCGACGCGAGAGTCCTGCAGGCGGACGCGACCGTGAAGGCTGCCGATATAGAAGCCAAATCCCGCGTCGAAGCGGCGCAGATTTATGGAACGGCCTATAAGAGCGCGCCGGAGCTTTACGAACTGCTTCGCTCGCTCGACACGCTCGGCACGATCGTCAATTCCAACACGCGCCTTGTCTTACGCACCGATGCCGCACCGTTCCGGGCTCTGATCGATGGTCCACCCAGCGCCGCGTCGGCAGGCGGAGCACGTTAGAGATGGGTGCGGTCGGGGATAGGAATTCGGCGGCGCAACATCAGGCCTTTCGTCTGGTGTCCGTGCTGCTGTCCGCAATCATGGTGCTGGCGGCCGTCGGCTGGGCGACATCCAATATCAGGGAGATCGCGCCGCAAAGCCGGGCCGTTATCCTGCGCCTGGGCGCCTTAGATCGGGTGCAGGAATCTGGCCTGCTATGGGCCTTGCCTGCGCCTTTCGAAAAGGTTTTGCTTCTGCCCGACGCCGCAACGGTCTTGGAACGCCGGATCGATGGATTGCTTCGCTCACCAGCCGCGCAGGCCGGCGAAGCCGGCACTGCGACAGAAAGCGATACCCTGGCGGGATCGGGATATCTGCTGACCGCAGACGCGAGTGTCGTTCAGCTCGATATCCGCGTCTTTTATCGGGTGACCGATCCCTTCGCCTATGCCCTGCAAGAGGAGCACGTCCTTCCGGCGCTGGACCGTCTCGTGACCCGCAGCGCCGTTGTGATCTGTGCCTCACGCGATCTGGACAGCGTTCTGGTCGCACGCCCGGAACTGGTCTCCGCCGACAGCGATGTCGCCGAGCGTCGCGAGCGTTTGCGCGCCGACCTGGTGAACAGCATCAATAGCAGTCTAAACTCCCTGAAAGCGAAGGGCACGGGTCTCGGGATCGAGATCGACCGGGCCGATGTTCAATCCACACTCCCGGCGACGGCCGTTAGCGCATTCGATGGGGTGCTGACGGCAAGCCAGCAGGCGGAGCAGGCGATTGCGTCAGCGCAAAACGATGCGGAGAAGGACAAGCAGGCCGCCGATCAGGAAGCCGACCGGATCGTGCAGGTGGCGGAAGCGCAATCCAGCGAACGGCTGGCAAAGGCACGTGCCGACACTGCCACCGTCACCGGCTTTGCCAGCACGCAAGGGTCCGATAGCGATCCCGGCCTTCTCTGGCGTCTCTATCGGGATCGCGTTGGCAAAATCCTGTCGCAGGCAGGCTCGGTGGTCACGGTCGATCCCCGGGACGATGCACGGCTCATTCTGCAGGGAGCCGACAAATGAGTGTGGCGACCGATCATTCGCACGGCTCCCATGGCCACGCGCACCATCATGGCCATGTGCTCAGCGCCGGCCTGCTGACCGCTAACGAAAAGCAGGCGGCGGCCGTTCAGCTCACACTCGCCATGATCGCCTTGAGCTTGCTCGCGCTCGGCATCGCCTGGCGCTGGCTTGCGCCTGACGAAGAGGGCGTCAGCCAGCTTCTGCTGGCGGCTGCCTCGCTGATCGTCGCAGTTCCGGTCGTACGGTCCGGTTGGCATAGCCTGCGCCATCCAAGCCTGCATGGCATCACCGATCAGTTGATCGCCCTGGCGATGCTGGCTGCCTGGGCGACGGGCGATCTGCTGACCGCCGCGCTTCTGCCGATCATCATGATATTCGGCCATGTGCTGGAGGAGCGCAGCGTCATCGGATCGAAAGAAGCGATGGAGGCGCTGGCGCGTCTGACCCGCAGCCACGCGCGGCTGATCACGCCGGATGGCGGGACGCGTGAAGTCGACAATGTCGCGCTGAAGCCAGGCGATTTGGTGGAGGTGAGAGCGGGAGACCGCATTCCCGCCGATGGTCGCGTCAGGGAGGGACACGCGAGCCTCGATACCGCGCCGATCACCGGCGAATCCGTGCCTCTCGAAGTCTCCGCCGGTATGGACGTCTTCGGTGGCGCGATCAACCTGGACGGTCGCCTTGAGATCGAGGTGACCCGAGCAGGTGAGGATTCGACGCTTGGAAAGGTCATCGCGCTGATGCAGCGCGCGGAAAGTTCAAAGCCGCCGATCACCCGGCTCTTGGAGCGCTACGCTCAGCAATATCTGGCCTTCGTATTGACGATAGCGGCCATCGCCTGGTTCCTCACCTACAATGACCAGATCATGCTTGCGATCCTGGTTGCAGCCTGCCCTTGCGCCCTGGTCCTGTCTGCGCCGGCAACGGCGATTGCCGGTATCGCGGTCGCCGCGCGCCACGGCATCCTCATCCGTAGCTCGGCATTTCTCGAAGAGCTGGCAGACCTGACCTCCTTGGTCATCGACAAGACCGGCACCCTCACCTTCGGCCGGCTTCGGCTGCAGGACATCAGGCTTACCGCCAATACGGACCGAGAGACCGTTCGGGCCTTGGCCGCCTCGCTGGGCGCTGCCAGCAGCCACCCGGTCAGCCGGGCGCTGGCCTCGCTCGTCGCCCATGATGCTCATCACCCCCTGACGAGCGTTAGGGAATTTCAAGGCTTGGGCGTCGTTGCGAGCACGGCGATGGGTGAAGTGGCCCTCGGGCGTCCCGAATTGTTTGAACGCCTGTCCGTCATCGTTCCCCCGGTTCCCTCGCATGACGGTCCGCTCGCGGGCATGTCCATCGGCGGAAATTTTGTCGCCTGGCTTCTCCTGTCGGACACGGTCAAGCCCGAAGCAGCGGCTGCGATGACGGAGTTGCGGGCGCTCGGGCTCAATCGGCAGCTTCTGCTCACCGGCGATCGCCAATCGGTCGCGCATGCCCTGGCGCGCGAGATCGGCATAACCGACATAGCGGCTGAGGCCCTGCCCGCGGACAAGCTGAAACGCGTGCTAAGCGAGACGAAAAGCGGCTTCAAACCTCTTGTCGTCGGCGACGGGATCAACGACTCGCTCGCCCTCAAGGCCGGTGCCGTCGGGATTGCTTTGGGCGCGGGCGGCGCCGATATCGCGCTTGCCTCCTCGGATATCATCCTGATCGGTAGCGATCTGCGACGGCTCGGCACATGCATCCGCCTCAGCAGGCTCTGCCGCCGGACGCTGAAAACCAACGTCATCATAGGCCTCGGCTGGACAGTGGCGATCGTCGCATTGGCGGGTTTCGGTTTTCTCGGAGCAGCGGGAGCCGTTGTCGCCGCCCTCCTCCACAATTTCAGCACCTTGCTGGTGCTGGCGAATGCCGGGCGGCTGATGCGATATGACGAACCACTGACGGCATGAGGCAAGATCTCCTTACATCATCAGCTAACCGCCTCAATAGAAATCGGGAAGCAAAAGCCGCATCGGCCCCAAGCGCCATGTGAACGAGTGTAAACCCGTTTGAACTCCGCTGTTGCCTGTTCCGGCGGTGATGTCGGCGGTTCGTACCTGAACACCTGCACGGTCCGGGCGCCGTGCGCGATGGTGCGCTTCTTCCTTGAGAAACCAAATATAAAATTGCCAGACTGTCGATCGAAGCTCGGAAAGCCTTATAAAGCAGATGCATATCGGCGACTGCCGGCGTTTATGCCTGTGATCGTCAGGCGACGTCTGCTATGGCATTGGTTCTCGCATCGCCTCCAAGCGAAAGAGGCATGCAGGTTTCATAAATAGCGCCGCCCTCGCAACTATCATCGGTGATTGGATGACCACATTCTCCGTCCGGCATATCACCTCCTATCGCTACACAAGACCGGTGGAATTTGGCGAGCACCGCCTGATGTTCAGGCCAAGGGACAGTTTCGACCAGAGGCTGTTGAGCTCCCACCTGCAGGTCGATCCGCAGCCGGAATACGTCCGATGGATCCATGACGTGTTCGGCAATTGTGTCGCCCTGGTTGGTTTTGCGGAAGCCTCGCGTGAACTTCGCTTCGAAACAACCATTCGCCTTGACCATACGCCGCACATTGCAATCGACCTTCAGATCGACGAGGCGGCCTTGACCTATCCTTTTGCATACGATCCGGAGGAAGCGCTTGATCTGGAGCGGACCATTCATCGCCATTACCCTGATCCGGGGGATGCGGTCGGCAAATGGGCGCGGCAATTCGTGCGGATCGGCCAGCCCACCGAAACCGGGCGCTTGCTGATGACCTTATGTTACGCGATCCACGAGAGCTTCATCTACGCCCGGCGGTCGGCGCATGGAACGCAGGCTCCGGTGGAAACCCTGAAGCTTCGGCGTGGAACCTGTCGCGATTTCGCGCTGCTAATGATGGAGGCGGCGAGATCGCTTGGGCTCGCTGCCCGCTTCATCACCGGCTATATCTACGTTCCCGACCGAGACGGCTCGTCGACGCTCGGTGGCGGATCGACCCATGCTTGGTGCCAGATCTACCTTCCCGGCGCCGGCTGGGTGGAGTTCGATCCAACCAACGGTATCGTCGGCAACCGCGACCTGATCCGTGTCGGCGTCGCCCGCGACCCGAAACAGGCGATACCCCTGTGGGGCAGCTACGATGGCAGCGCATCCGATTTCGACGACATGTCCGTGCAGGTGAATGTCACGACCGATGATCGCAGCGCCAGGTCTTAAGTTCCGCGTCCCTTGATGCATTTTTCCGTTTATTGCGAGCCTCGTCCAATATAAATAAAGTATCGTGCTATAAGGGTTTTCGGCTGTTTTGATGGGCGTTGCGGGTCTCCCCGCTGCAGTGGGTGCGCTGGCAACGAACCGCCGGCCGGGGGAAGGCGTTCCTCCTTCCAGATTGCGACCTTGCAAGTTCCAATTAGCGGACCATTGACTTCCAATGAGCCGAGAATGATAGCCTGTCGGAGGCGATCGAGGTTCTTCAGGAAGCGCTTCGTCAACGAAGGCCACAGCAGGCGACATTGCCAGGCAGGCCAAGCCTGGCGCTGCGGCCATATCTGGAGGCGCTAATGGACAATGGCTACGGAGATCAGGCACATAGACGTATAGTGTTGGGCCACGTAGAGTGGGCTGGGAACATCACGATATCAGCGCCGCGCTGTATCACGGTCCGGCAATCACAACATCATCGGGTGGCGCAGAGTGTCGACCTCGTTCGTCAACTGCGATGCTGCGTTCAGCCTTTCGGCGCGACGCACAAGCTTTGAACGACCGCGCTAGTATTTGGCGCTCCACGCCGATTTTTCCGGACGAGGAGGAGGTGGAGCCTTGGCCAGCTCCTCGATAAATAGCGCCAACGGGCGGATGTTCTCGTGTTGGCTGGCTTGTTCCAGGCAGTCCATGTATCGGTCGCGTTGATCCACCGGAACGACCGTCCAAGGCAGACCAGCCTCTGCCATCAGCGCGTTCATCAGGAAGCGGCCCGTGCGCCCGTTCCCGTCGGGGAAAGGATGAATGTAGGTGAAAAGGAAGGGTGCCACGAGCGCCTTCACCCTCGCATCGCTTTCCTCGGCAATGCAGTCGAACAACGCATCCATCGCGTCTGGGATTGCGGAGGGAGGAAGAGGGACGTGCGAGGATCCGCGGAGATAGACGTTGTGACTGCGGTATCCAGCAAGCTTGTAAGCCTCGATGATACCTGCCGTCACCGATGGCTGGAACATCGCCCGGAACCAGTCTTGGTGACGGTGCCAGAGCAACTCGCCTGATGGCTCGCCGGCGAGGATTAGACGGATGTCGTGCTTGACCTCTTCGAATGCAAGGCGATAGCCCTTCGCAGCCAGCGCGTTGCGCGTCTCGTAGTCGTTTGCATCCTCCTCTGGGTTCCATTCTCCTGAGCGGACGCGCTCAATGAACTCGGCTGATACCGAATAACCTTCGATCGACAGCGAGTTGAGGGCGTCGGCGATGTACCGTTGCTCAACTTCCTCCATGTATCCATCGATATCGTTTACGCGCTTGCCTTCGATATCGATGCTGTCCAGGACGTCGACGCGCATCTTGGCCCACATGTTTCGGATCCGTGTGGCGGCGGGGGCGATCGCTCTCCTTTCATCCAGCATCGTATGAACCGAGCCATTTAACGGATTTTCCTCGACCACGTTATATCCAGCGGCGCGCAGGGACGCGGCGATCGCGTCGGCATCGCGCTCGCGACCTAGGTGTCTAAGGGCTCCCGCTATTCGGCCTGCGAGCTTGCTGTGGCCGTTTGGAAGAAGCGCACGCGACAGTGTGGCGGATCCACGGATCGAACCGACTACCGAGATCACGTCGGTCTGCGCGGTGGTCCAGGTGTTCTTAGCAATGCCGATGAGAGCGTCCTCCTTGCTCATCAGTCGCATACCTTCATACTCGACTGTGGGGTCGAGTTTGGGCACCCTCAGTAGGAACATCGATGTGTTTCCGGGCATACTAATTATCTGGTTGTTAGCCGCAGGGCTTCGGACGACGACCTGGGGCATCAGGGTCCGGTTTTCTGCCCAGAGCGCAATTGAAGTTTCCGACGACAGGCACCAGTCTGAACCGAAACGGTCATCGAGGTAGCGTTGCAGGAATTCCCAGTAGACCGTGCTCCAAGCGTTATCGACCCTCCGCCTGTCGGATGGTCGAGAATTTACGGCAAGCCATCCACGCATAATCTCCTCGAGGAAACCAGTACTCAACAGGCGCTCCCGATTCCGCCTGGTCAGCTCGTCGCTTTTGATGACACCGCGAGTGCCTTCTTCAGTGACGCGCTTCAGCTCCTCAAGGGAGGTGGCTAGTAGTTCGTGGGGGGCTGGCATGACATCATATCCTTCGGGCATTAGTGGGACGCCACGCTGAAACACTAATTTAATGTAATTCTATTGCACTAATTTGGCGTAATTCTCCTACACTAATTTAATGCAATTCTCCAACACTAATTTAGCGCAACGCCTGCGTACTATTTTGATGTACCGTGGGATCGGTGGCCAGCATCAGGCCGATTTTACGAGGAAACCGAAGAGTTCACCAAGAATAGTTGCAGCTACCGATTTTAATCTTCTCAGTCGGCCCGGCCGCCTCATCTTCTCATGTGAGGCATTCACGTTTTCTATTACAAGGCCGACGGGGCTGAATGGAGAAGGTACCCGCGAGTCACGCTTACCCCACTTGATGAGGTAACACGTCTTCCAATATTCAAAAGTTGCTTCGAGACCGGTCTTGAACATGCAGAAGGGAAGCCAGCGCTCCGTACTATGCGCTATTTGATAGACGTACTTGGAGCGGTCCGATCGAGATTTGGATAGACCAGAATTCTGGCAAGATCATTAAGACACTCATCCACTTTGATTCTCACCCTGACGATTTCCCTTTTCCGTCGGGTCTCGAAATCATGGGCTATAACCGCGATCATGCGATCAAGCCCAGGGTTTCAAACTGAACCTTCGCCATCTGCATGCCGTCCGGAATTAGGCTGGCGCCCACTTGTCTTTCAACTACGTTTAAGCAAGCCGCAGTAAGGCTGGGTCGTGCGAACACCCGCGCCCCCAGTCGGAGGTTCGCACAGGGAGGTCCTTTCAATAGACCTTTTCAGCTCTGCCTCAATGCCACGAGGCAGAGCTGTTCGCCTCAGCTATCTTGCCCAATCAACGAATTTTGGCTTCGCCATCAAAGGTCCGAGATGCCTTCAGCCGGCTATCCCAATTGACCAAGAACTCATGGGCGAGCTCTTGGCACTCTTTTCGTGAACGGAGCCGATGTCTTGACGCCATCTTTGGCGAGCGATAGCTGGGGAGGTACAATGCAAGCGTTGAGGGAGGCGCTTCACTTTCGGGAGGAAAATATGACCGGCAAACCGAACAACCGTGATGCCGCCGCCCTGTCCGCCGGCGCGGTGGCGCTTTCGAATTCCGCCACGCTTGCAGCGCTCATTGGTCATCTTCGGCGGATCGGCGCGGTCAGCGCGGAAGCAGAGCGCGATCTCTATGAGAACGCCCTTCAAATGCTCGAGGAAAGCCAGGGCGATGACCACAGCGGCGTATTCGCAGCGGCTCGGGAACTGATTGCAGAGCATTTGAAACCGCATAGTTCCAAGCCGGCAAACTAGGATATGGGTTGCCAGTTCTGCAGTTGATTGTCATTTCACGAGAGGCTGAAAGAGAGTAACTTGTATGACGGAGGAAGGTCATGCGTCGCTACCTCATCGAATGCGTTCTTCAACCGGAGGAGATCGACAATCTTCAAAAGATTTTCGACGTTATCATTGCTCAACCCTGGTTCGATTTGAACGATGTCAACCGAGAGATGTTTGCGGTGGATCTGATCAAGCTCTACCAAAGTGGAATTGTTGATTGCAATATACTACGCGATCTCGCCACCTCGAGAGCCATTGCGCGCTTCGGCCGAGAAATGCCGAGGACCCCATCGGAAAATGAAAGAGAAGCCTATGAACGAGGTATCGAGGCAGGAAAACGACACCTGAACAATAGGCCTAATCCATATCCGGAAAACAGCACTCTTGCGGCTGCCTATGAGAATGGCCTTCTTGACGGTCAAAAGCTTCAATAATGCCGGCCGGCCCGATTCTCTGGCGCTCTTGACTCTTCCCTAAAATGAGAACATTTATAGAACAAACGAGACCGGACACGGTCTAGGTTTACCGACAATTTGACAAGGAGGACCGCCGTCGATCGGCGGAACGGAGACGTGCGCCAAATGAGTGCCGAAGCTGCAGCGATGGCCCAAGAGCCAGAATTCGATCCGATTGAAGCAATCCTTGCTGCGCACAGTGGTGATGCAAGGGCCGCCATCGAGGATCTCGTGCACCGGATCCAGCATCTGCGCTACCAGCTATCCCTCGCCTCCGCGGTGATGAGCAAGGGAATGACGCGAGGCTGGGGCCCGAGCCTTGACCAAACCTGAAGGAGGATTGGCAAATGGGTGACATGATTTTTCTCGACGATGCCGTCGACGTTGAACCAAAGCCGAAAGCCAAAGTGATGACCATCAGCGGAAGTGACGCGGTGGCCTTAGATGAATTCGTGCGCCATGTAAGCATCCGCTGTTATGATGAACGCTATGAACGTAGCGGAGCAAAGTCGCGCGAATTGCTTATGCATCTTGAGCGCATGCGAGACCTTTTGGATACTCTGATTGACTATCCTGAAGTCGATGATACTTGAGAAATGCCCGAGAAGCCGCTCAGCCGCTATGACGTCCTGGGAGCACCCACGCTTTCGTCATACCCACACGGTGGCTACTACGTCAAAATCGATTGCGCGCACTGCCGGGTGAAACGCATCTACGAGCCCGTGGACCTAATCCCATTGTGCGGAGACATTCCGATAAGGAGCGTTGCGAGGCGATTCCGGTGCGAGCTCTGCACCCGCAAGGATTATCTGGCGGCCGAACTGTTGAGTCCATCGGCGAAAGAACTCGTCGGTATGCCCCTCCGCAAACTTGTCCGCATCAAGCTAATTCGGAGGCCAATATGGAAAGACATGAAACTGTAGGCGCTTTCAACGGCGAGATCGGGCCGCGACGCTGGGCGTGTATAGCCACCGAGCGGTTCCCACGTTAATGGTTGAAGGCATTTATTGCGACATTATCGAGCTGATAAAAGCCGGACTTTGATGATCGCAAAATTGAGAATAGCGAAGATCCCCGATAGCGGTGGGCATGGGCAGTTAATGGTACCAGGGCAACGTTTGGAGCGGCAGCGCGGCATCTTCCGCCACGAGTGAAGCCATAGTCTCGTGTCAGGAACAAGTCGAAAGTCCACTCCTCAGAATTAAATAGAAGCCTTTACTTTAGCCAGCTGTCCCATAGTTAGATCCCCTGTTGTCGATTATATTTTTCGTTTGCGAAGGGAAAGCCGATGCTCGGTGCTTCAGTTATTATCGGGATTTTGATTACGTTCCTCGTCATCGTCCTGGTGCTTTACTTGGTCCAGCGCCTACCCCTAGATGGCCGTACACGACAGATTGTGCAGATTATCGTCATTATCATCGGCATCGTGTCACTGCTAAGATATTTAAACGTCTGGTAGCGGCTTCGATCTATACGCCCATGATCTCCAGCAGGCACCCGCAGCAAAAGCTCGACTAGCAGTTATGCTAATCAACATACGGGATTAAGCGCACGTGAACGCAACCGTCAGGACTCGTTCATGCCCCGAATATTACTTTTAAACCAACGTCCCCAGGCGACGTTGTACAAGAGCAAAATGCTCGGAGGAAATCCATGAACAAGTTCTTTATCGCTTCTGCAATCGCTCTCGCTTCGCTTGCAGCCACAAGTCTTCCGTCCCAAGCCGCTTCGGTAGAAGTTACGACAGACGGTGGCGGACCTTATTATCATCGCCATCACTATCAGGAGCGCGCCGGCTGGGATTCTGGCCGTCATCATCGCGACTGCTTCACCAAGACGGTGAAAGAATGGCACCACGGCCACAGGGTTGTATCAGAACAACGAGTTTGCCGTTAACCTGTAACTCAGGCCCGGCCTTGTGCCGGGCCTTTTCCTGAGGTGCCTGGGTCTACGCAGCCCATGCGGGCCGCTTGGACCAAGCGAAACTGGCGCATCTCGACACAGTCATACCGAACTCTTTCGCACCCTGGCTCATGATTGCCGTTTCCGACCCGCAGTCTTTCGAGTGCTCTGACGTGTTCCAGCGCTTGCGCGAATTGAATTGGCCTATTCGCGACACCGCATGGTTACGGTCACACTTCGGCCTATCGAGCCATGGTGATCCTCGATCGGGTCTGCGATCAAGGTTTACTTGAGCGGTTGCGAGGTTTGAGCGGCTTCGCGGCGGAGCTTGTCGCCCTTTCGGCTTCCTGCGCAAAGCGGGCTTGCCGTAGTCGAGCACTTTTCGATTCTCGTTGCGCTTTTTCTTTGGCGATGATTTCCCGGGCGGCCTTATCCGAATTGGCAATCTTTTCACCAGCCGAAAGTCGCTTGGTCCCGTCTTTAATCGCATCCGATGGCATATTGGCTCCTAAATGGCGGCAACAAAAAAGGCCGGAGCGAAACCGCGCCGACCTTCCTCACGTCACTTCCGATACCAGTGCCAGTACATCCGTGGTCAAAAGCAGAAAGTGACTGCAGCAATTGCGAGCAACACAAGTATTCCAGCGCTCAGCAACAGCTCATCACCTATCTAGGTGGCCAGAAAACAATAACAAGTGGACGACAGCTTTACATCCGCATCAAAGCGGGATTTTCATCGCTTGGCGTCCGCGCATGCAAATCCGATGTTATCATCGCCCGTGTGTTTTGCCGCTTCGTAGGACGCATATAAAGCTGCGCCATCGCGTAATATTATTTCGCCTTTGAGCAAATTTACTTCAATCACTTGCAATGATTTGAAAATCCAGCGCTGAACCTTTGGTCCGACCCGGATCGTCAGCGCGATGTCCGTCTCGAACGCCTCGATCAGCCGCTCGAGGATGATGGCTTGGAACTCGTCTATGGCGGTAGATTGTGTCATGCGGCTTTGTCTCCGGTCAGAATGTCTTGGGTAATAATGGTGCTGATGGCGGCGGCCGTTTTCGTCAGGCGGCCGCCTTCGCCAATAGCGAGCCGTAGAGCGCACTTCTTCACGTCCGCGAGATCCTGCGGGAAAACGCCTCAATCGCAGCCGTTTGAGCGCTCTGGGGGAAATGGGCGCCAAGAAAGCACCATACCGACCGGATCGTGACATCATCGAAGCCCGTCGGATTGCTAGTCTGGATACAGCGCACGACGAGGCCTGTGCGATCCGGAACTTTTTTGAGAAGACGAGCAATCTGTCGGCCGCCATAGACGACATTAGCCGGCCGAGACGTCTTGCTCTCGTGGTAGAGACGGACCTTGACGCCATAGCCCTCAAGGAAGCGATGTACATTGATTCCATTTTGTCTTGTCATGCTGCCCTCCCCGGAACATTCCAGCGAAAGTCAATGACACGCGAAACCGCCTCGCCAGGCGAAATGAATCGGCCTATGAGACAAGCGATAAGCATTCGCAAATTCGAGAGTTTCCGATGACGGACAGAAAATGGAGCAAGGCGGTCACGATCGCTCTTGAGAAACCCGAAGAGTGGGTGGTCATCGATACGACCCAAGCGGCCAGCTGGGCGCTCATCGAGGATTGGCCGCTTGAGGAGGCCACCGCATTGGACCGTGCCTTGTCCATCTGTGCCGACGTAATCAGCGGCAAGCGCACTCCGGAGGATGCTCGCCTCGCGTTCATCGACGCAGTCAAAGAAGCTAAGATACCGATGAAGGAGGAGTGAGGTCATCGCCCTCCCCGGAACATTCCCGGCGTCAGCAAGTTTCCTCGGCAAAGGAGAAACCAAATGGCGAGAGCATCGTGGAGCAAGCCGGTTACGGTTGAGACGAGAAGGACTGGACAACGCGTCAGCATTGGCAGCGTCGAGCGTGCCAGAGAATTCTTGCTGAACGAATGGCCGACGCTGGAAGACGGTCAAGCATACCGAACCGCGAAAGAAGCGTTGACGGATTCGTTCGAGGGCAACCTTCAACCGGAAAAGGCTCGTGAAGCGTTCCTTGCCGCGCTGAAGGAAGGTGACGTGTTTGTCTTCGAGGAATGAGATCACTACGCCCCCATAATCTGACGATATTCGGCGTCAATGACCCGCCGCCGCATCCATGAGGGCTCACCATGCTTCTTTCTCGCCATCAGCGCGCCGCCTCGATCGCCGCCGCGAACTTACGGGCGTAGCCTGCAATATCGATCGACTGATCCGTGCCGTTGATGATCTTGCGGGCGCCGATCCACTCGTCCGCCGTGGCACTGAAGAAGTCCGCAAGCTTCCTGCCGGTGAATCGGCTGTTCGTCATGCCATCGAACAGGATCTCAATGGCCTTGATCGGATCGAGCGCCGCATCCGGATTATCGGCGATGCCGTATTTGGCGTAATTATCTCGGCCGGTGATCGGCACCAGGCCGCGGCCACGATAGCGCCAACCGTCGCCGCTGATCTCGTCTCCGTTACCCATACGACTTGCATAGGCCCGGTTCGCGATGCGCTGCGGCTGACGAGCATAGGCAGCTGCTTAGTCGGCGCTGAAGTATTTCAGGAAGGTGGCAAGCAGCCGGGGCGCCGAGGAGGTTTCCGAGATGGCGCACACAGTGTTGTCCGTCTCGTGATAGGTCGCCGCCAGCATGTAGGCGAGCCAGCGGCTATCGAAGGACTTCGCCTTCCATTCGGTCAGAATGGCCCCGATGCCGTTGACTTGGTTTGCCGACAGCCGCCCGCCAAACAACGACGTACTCACAGCCGCGAAGAATTTCGCGTAATACATGTGATTTTCCCGGTTTTCGCTAAGGAGCTCGGGCCTACATGCGCGGAGCAAGGATAGGATGATTTATTGTCTAGGAGCTCACCCAGGAGTGGTGTAATATTAGCAGACGAACAAGTTCACACCCCTGACACTTGGACGTATTAAGTGAGCCGTTATTCGGTCTCCCGGTTCTGCCTTGACCTCAGGGCAGAACCGCTTCTCTATTCCAAGAGAAGGAATGCTAATGGTGTGGGACGCTTAAGGCGGCAGTATCCGGCCCGAACAGAAGCCGAGCGGCCACAAGGACGCGTATGCTCCACGCGCGGCGACGCGCTCTGCCCGAGTTCGGGACGAGTTTCGGCTTCATGAGATGTCCTAAGAAAAATGGGCGGCTTTAGATCTGGCTCGCTCTTTGCTATTTGCTCGCCTCTGCTAATGAGGCAGCGATAGTGGATCGAAGCTCAAGTAAAATGATCAAGATTCTTACACACTACGATTTCGGCTTCGATCAGTTCCATTTTTCTGTCATGCTTTAGAAGATGGATTATGATCGGAGCCATGCGATCAAACCGATGGTCACAAACTAACCGATCTTCGCGATCCGCATGCAGTCCTGGACCATGCCGGTGCTCACCGGCCTTTCAGCTCCGTTTAAGCGAACGGCAGTAAAGCTGCAACGTGCGAACACTCGCGCCCCCCAATCGGAGGTTCGCACAGGGAGGTCCTTTCAATAGGCCTTTTCAGCTCTGCCTCAATGCCACGAGGCAGAGCTCTTCGCGTTCGCCACCAGCATCCTCTAAACCCCAAGGTCGTATCGGCCGAAACACTTTGTCAACACGACCTAGCTAGATCATCCATCCTGCGATGAACGGATCAAGCAACGCAGTCTAGGGCACCTGCGCTCCTGTGGCCGCCGTGTAGACACGATACAGCGATCGCGTCGCGGCAATGAACAGCTGGTTGCGGCGAGGTCCGCCAAAAGTCAGGTTTGCGACCGTCTGCGGTATCCTGATCTTGCCGAGCAAGGTGCCATCAGGCGCGAAGCAATGCACGCCGTCGCCGGCACTCGTCCAGATATTGCCGGCGGTGTCTGCACGGAATCCATCCGGAATGCCCGCGTCGATGTCGCAGAAGACCTGGCCATTGGCGAGCTTGTTTCCGCCGATCACGTCGAACACGCGAATGTGCCGCGGGGCGTTGTTGTCATGACTTGCGGCGGAGTCGGCGACATAGAACTTCGTCTCATCGGGCGAGAAGGCCAAGCCGTTCGGCTGACGGAAATCGTCGACCATGATCTGCAGTTCGCCGGTCGCCGGGTCGAGCCTGTAGACATTGCGTGTCGCCTGCTCCGGCTCAGCCTTATAGCCCTCGTAGCCTGACAGGATGCCGTAGGTCGGATCGGTGAACCAGACGGATCCATCGGAGCGGACGACCACATCGTTGGGCGAATTTAGCCGCTTACCCTTGTAGCTATCGGCCAGGACGGTGATCGAACCATCGATCTCAGTGCGCGTCACCCGGCGGGTGCCATGCTCGCAGGATACCAAACGCCCCTGCCGGTCGCGCGTGTTGCCGTTGGCGAAATTCGAGGGAGCGCGGAAGATCGACACACTCCCACCCGGCACCCAGCGCAGCATGCGTTCGTTCGGGATGTCGCTCCAAATCAGGCAGCCGGTGTCTGCGAACCAGACCGGCCCTTCCGCCCAGCGGCAATCGGAATAGAGCTCTTCCAGACCGGCGCTCGGAACCACGAGATTGCGGAATCGCGTGTCGTATATTTCGTAAAGGGACGGTGCGTCGTTTGGCATTGCTATTTTCCTGTAAGGACCGCTGGGGGAACAGTGTCAGCGCCCACTGATGGGACGGCCGCCGGCAACGAGAATGACGGCGATGATGATGAAGCCGGTCAGAATGAGCCTTGGACCGGCGCCGAAGCCGTATGTGTTCAGCATAGAGACGACCAGAAACATGAACAGCGATGCGCCCCATATGCCCGGGACATTTGAATCGCCGCCGGCGACCGCTGTGCCGCCGATGATAACGACGGCGATCGACATCAACAGATATTCGGCCCCCATATTGAGAGCTGCGCCACCGGAGAAACTGGCGAGAAGATAGCCGCAGATCGAGGCGAGGATGGCGCAGAGCACATAGGTCGCAAGCCGTGTTCCATCGACCGGAATACCGGCCATGCGCGCCGCAAACATGCTCTGTCCGATCGCCGAGATCCAGCGGCCGTAGATCGTCCTCTCCAGCAAGACCCAGGCAAGCGCGGACAACAGCAGGGCGACAAGGGCGACATTCGGAATGCCGAGCACGCCCGAGGTGGTGAAGTCTGCCAGTTGCTCGGGCGGCTTGATGCGCAGCCCGCGATTGCTCCAGATGGCCGCCGACTGGATGATGAAGCTCATCGAGAGGGTCGCGATGATCGGCGGAATGCGCAGCAACTTGATCAGGGCATAATTGCCGATCCCGATGCCGAGGCCGATCAGGATCGACACCAGCAGGCCCGGCACGATCATGCCGTCCTCGACATTCATCAGCTTCAACGCAATCGTGCCGGCAAGCGTCATGGTGGCCGGCACCGAAAGATCGATATTGCCAGGCCCGAGTGTGATGACGAACATCTGGCCGATGCCGACGATGACGGAAAAGGCGGCAAAGGTGAGTGCGGCCTGCGACAGGCCGATCGAACTGGCGCCGCCTGTGAAAAGCACCGTGATGATCCACACGAGGATGGCCGCGACAAAGGACCAGATCCAGGGTTTCCGGCCGAGCGCGCGAAGAGCGGTCATGATTGTTTCTCCCGCTTTTCGACACGGTTGAGCAAGAGCCGAAGGGCCAGAACGATGATCAGGATCGCACCCTGCGCACCGATCTGCCAGTCCGGCGAGATCCGCAGGAACGAGAGGAAGGAGCCCGCCAAGGTCAGCGTCAGCGCGCCGATCACGGCACCCATCGGAGAGACGCGCCCGCCCGTGAACTCGCCGCCGCCGAGGATGACGCCGGCTATCGACAGCAATGTATAGCGCAGCGCGATATTCGCATCCGCGGAGGTCGTAAGGCCCACGAGCGCAATACCGGCCAGCACAGCGAAGAGACCGGCCAGCGCGTAAGCCGCTGCACGCAGGCTGACGACAGACCAGCCCGCACGCTGCAGCGAGCGCTGATTGCCGCCCACACCGCGGATCAGGACACCGAAGGAGGAGCGCATGACGATCAGGTGGGAAATCAGCGCAATGACGACGCTCGCGACGATTGCCATGGGAACGAGCGGCGGTTTGGAGGTCATCAGCCAGCGCGCCCAATCGGGCGCGGTGCCGCCTGGTGCCGGCAGCAAAAGGACCGCCAGACCGCCCCAGACGAAGCTCATGCCGAGCGTCACGACGATCGACGGCAGATCCCTGATGTAGATGACGATGCCGATCACGGCATAGACGGCAATCGCCGCAGCCAGGATGAGGATGCCGATGAGTGGGGAGGATTGCAAATAAGTCGCCGCCACGCAGGCGGTGAAACTGACGAAGGCTCCCATCGACAGATCGAGATCGTTGACCGACATGATCAACATCTGGGCGATTGTCGCGAGCGCAATCGGCACGGCGAGATTGAAGAGCAGATTGAGGCCGATATAGCTCATGGCTCGCGGCTGCAGATAAAAGACGGCGACGAGCAGGACGGCAAGCGAGAGTGCCGGGATCAGCAGGCGCAGGGTGGCGGAGGATGGACGGCTCATGCGCCTTCTCCGGCAAATGAAGCGGCCAGCACGTTTTCCTCGGTGATTTTGTCCCCGACCAGTTCCGCGACAATGGCGCCATTGCGGAAGACATAGGCGCGATCGCAGAGACGGATCTCGTCCATTTCCGTCGAGTACCAGATGAAGGTGCGCCCGGCCGACGCTTCGTCGTTCAGTATCCTGTAGACTTCCTGTTTGGTGCCGATATCGACACCGCGCATCGGATCATCCATCAGCACAATCGGTGACGTGGTCGCCAAGGCGCGGGCGAACAGAACTTTCTGCTGGTTGCCGCCCGATAGCGACAGGATGCCGTTTTCCATGGCCGGCGTGCGGATTTCGATGCGGCCCTTCCAGTCGGCCCCCAGGCCTTCTTCCCGCTGTCTATTGACGAGGTACTTCTGCGAGAGTTCACCGAGCGACGCGATGCTGAGGTTCTTCAAAATGCTCCACAGCGGAAAGGTGCCGTTCAGGCTTCTGTCGCCGGCGACGAAGGTGATCTTGTCCTGCCTGCCCGGCAGCCAGTTGTTCGAGAGCGACCGATGGAGATCGAGCAACATCTCCGTCTGGCCGTGGCCGGCAAGACCGGCAAGGCCGATCACCTCGCCCTTGCGGACCGCGAAGGCAAGACCCTTACCGCCGCGCGCAGGCAACGCAAGAATGGGAGATGCCGCAACACCCTCTCCGTTCCTCACCTTGCGATCCTGTTCCTTGATGACACTGCCCATCGCCTGCACAAGGCTGTGCACCGTAAAATCCTGAGCGGCGCGATCGGCAACGACACGGCCGTCCTTCATGACCAGGATGCGGCTCGCGGTCGAAAGGATCTCGCCAAGGATATGCGAGATCAGCATCACGGCGCCGCCTGTTTGAACGAAAGCCCGGACATAGGCCATCAGTTGCGCCGCCAATCCGGCATCGAGCGAAGAGGTGGGCTCGTCCAGAATGACGAGCTTCGGCTCTTCCCCCACGACACAAAAGGTAATCGCGATCTCCACCATCTGCCGTTCAGCGATGGAAAGTTCGCCGACGGTGCGCATGACGTCGATCTTGTGGCCGGCGAAAATCTCGTCGAGCTTGGCGCGGATGATCGCGGCCGCCTGCCGCCGCCAGTTCCAGCCGGCGAGGCTGCGGTGAACGACCCGCATGTTCTCGACGACGGTCAGGTTGGGCGCAAGCGATAGCTCCTGGAAAACGCAACGAATGCCATGCGCACGCGCAGCGTTGATGCCATGAACTTTATCGTCGCCCTCATAGGCGATTGTGCCCTCGTGCGGGCTCAGACCGCCATTGATGACGTTGACGATCGTCGACTTGCCGGCGCCGTTGTGACCGACAAGACCGATACATTCACCGGCAAGAATTGTAAGATCGGCGCCATCAAGCGCCTTGACGGCACCGAAATGCACCTTAATGCCGCGGGCCGAGACGACCGCTTGCCGCTCGGCATCCTGTCTCATCGAAGCATTGTCTTTGACTGCAATCATGGATCGTCCGGTCGGGCGTTGCGTCTGGCCAGCGCCGCCTTCTCATCGGGCGGCGCTGGTCTTAAATAGCAGGCTGATATCGGCTACTTTGCCGTCGCGATGGCCTTCTTGGCATCGTCGAGCGTGTATTCGACATTGGCGACGCCGCCAGCCTGGGTCGTGGCAAGGTTGGTTTCGAGATTGTCCTGGTCGATGCGCAGGAACGGCACGACCAGATCCTTCTTCACCTGTTGGCCATCGAGGATCTGCTGGGCGACCCAGAAGGCCAGCGTCGAGACGCCGGGCGCGATGGAGACCGACATGGTCTCGTAGCCGCTGGCGTCCTTCTCCTTCTTCCACCAGGCAAGTTCGTCCTGGCGGTTGCCCATGACGATCGTCGGCATCGGGCGCTTTGCGGCGGCAAAGGCCTGGGCAGCACCATAGCCGTCACCGCCCTGGGTCACGACCGCGGCGATGTCGGGCAGGCTCGGCAGGATGCCGGCGACAGCGCGTTGCGCCACATCCTGTGCCCAGTCACCATGCACCGAGCCGACGATCTTGAACTGCGGATATTTGGAGGCCGCATCGTGGATGCCGGCCGAAATCTCGTCGTCTACGGAAACGCCGGCAAGCCCGCGAATTTCGAGGATGTTGCCGCCCTTTGGCATCTTCTTGGCGAGATATTCGATCTGGCTTGCGCCCATCGCCTTGAAATCGACCGCGATACGCCAGGCGCATGGTTCGGTGACGATGCCGTCGAACGAAACGACGACGATCTTGGCATCGCAGGCTTCCTTGATCGCGCCGTTCAGCGCGGTCGGCGATGCGGCATCGATGACGATCGCATCATAGCCCTGCAGGATCATGTTCTGGATCTGGGCGGCCTGCTCGGTCGCCTGGTTTTCTGCCGTCGTGAACGGATCGGCGGCGGCAACGACGCCCGCTTTCACGGCCTCGCCGGTCACCTTCTGCCAGCTGGTGAGCATGGCTTGGCGCCAGGAGTTGCCGGCATAGTTGTTCGACAGGGCAATTTTCTTGGATGACGTATCTGCAAAGGCAGCAGCCGGCACGGCAACACACGCGATGACGGCGGACGCCAGAAGCATCTTGGTAATATTCATTTTTTCCTCCCAAAGAGCCTGTACTTCAACTTCCAGGCCAAGATTTTCGAACGCGCTCCTCAACGAACGATCGAAAATAATATTTGCACTGAAGGTTCCCCTGTCAGTAGAAACAGGATGTCCGAGATTGTGACGCTTGTATAGGCGCTTAAAGGGCGGGACCTTGCGGGATCCCGCAGAAAAGATGCGCAAGTCCGCAGGACGAACGACTTTGTTCGGCGCTTAATAGCGTTGGAAATCTGCATGCTGCGATCGATCGGAGGAGTAGAGGTCGACGTATTGCCTGGGAGGGCGTGTCTTGCGCGATCTGGCGCCACAATCGGTCTTTGACCATTACCTCAACATTTCGAGGCTTATAGCCGGCCGGCTTGATTTTCACTCCGTCATCCAGGCTGTCGCGGCCGAGATCAGCCATGTCATCCCGCATGATCACCTCGACGTCTGCATCATCATGGTGGACGAGAAATTCCATACGGCCTACGAAAGCGGGATGGAGACCGATTGGGGCAAGCGCTTTCCAGCCCCCGTCAGCAACAGCCCCATTCGCACGCTTCTTTGGGGCGAGACCGACCATCTGCTGACCGATGACGCCTGGAGCGATCCACAATTCCATTTCCAAGGTGCTTTCTCGCACCCGATCTTCCATCAATCGCTGCACAGCCGCCTGCATGTCCCCCTCAAAGTGCAGGGTCATGTCATAGGCGCGCTATCTTGCTCCAGCCATCAGATGGGTTTTTACGACATGCAGGATGTCGAAAGCGCACGCGCGATTGCCGATCTGCTCGCTCCGCACTTCTTCGCCATCCGCGCCGCAGATCAGGCGAAACGATCCGCTATCGTCGAGGCGGAGGCGCGAGCTCGCGAGGAAGGCCTGCGGCTCGGCGCGCTGAAACTGACGGAGGCGCTTGAGGCGGAGCGCCAACGCATCGGCATGGACCTGCACGACCAGATCCTCGCCGATCTCACTCGCCTTTCGCGGCGGCTGGAGCGGCTGGCGCGCCAGCCTGATGTCACGGGCGAGGCGCTCGAGCCGCTCTTCCGGGGTCTGCAGCACAGCATGCACGATCTTCGCCAGATCATCGAGGAGGCAAAACCCTCGGTCCTTCAGCTCTTCGGCTTTGCCCAGGCGGTGGAAAACCACCTCGAACGGTCGATCCAGGAAAGCGGGGCAACGCTGGCGTGGACCCTGAATGACGAGACCGGCGGCGCCATCGACTGCCTCGAACAATCAGTCACCATTGCGCTCTTCCGCATAGCGCAGGAAGCCATCAACAACGCCATCCGCCATGCGCAGGCAAGCAGCATTGTGGTTCATCTGAAAGGCGCCGAAGGGGCCGTCACCATAGACGTCATCGATGATGGTCTGGGGCTCGGTAATGCCCGCAAATTATCTGGCGGCGGTATCGAAAACATGAAGACGCGGGCGCGTTTGATCTCGGCGCGTTTCGCCGTCAAACCGGCAGGGGCATCCGGAGGAACACTGGTCAGCGTCAGCCTGCCCGCCAAGGCGCAACCCGTCGGAGGAGCTGCGGCATGAAGGTCCTGATCATCGAGGACGATCCTCTTCATCGTTCCTATCTGCACGAGGCCGTCCGCGCCGCCCTCCCCGAATGTGACGGCGTGGTGGAAGCCGAAAACGGCGGTGCCGGTGAACGACTGGCGCGCGATTGGAAATCCGCCCATATCGTCATGGACCTGCAGATGAGCCCACGCAACGGCATTGAAGCGGCGCGCACCATCTGGAAGGAGCGGCCGGAAACGCGCATCCTGTTCTGGTCGAACTATTCGGATGAGGCCTATGTGCGCGGCGTCTCGCGCATCGTGCCGGTCGGTGCAGTCTACGGTTATGTGCTGAAATCGGCCTCCGACGACCGGCTGAAGCTCGCGCTTCGCAGCATCTTCATCGAAAGCCAATGCGTGATCGACCGCGAAGTGCGCGGCATGCAGCAAAAGAGCCTCGGCAACATCAACGGCTTTACCGAGGCCGAATATGAGATCCTTGTCGACATCGCGCTCGGCCTCACCGATCGGGCAATCGCGCACAGGCGTAGTCTGTCGGTGCGCAGCGTGCAGAACCGGCTGCAGCAGCTCTACGTCAAGCTCGGCGTTTACCAGCCGCTCGGCAACCAGGGCGATGACGGCCGGTTCAATCTGCGTGCGCGGGCCGTTGCCGTCGCGCTCCTTCGAAAGCTGCTCAATCACAACGCGCTGGAGCGGGCCGAGGCGGATCTGACCACCTGGCTTGCACGCCAGCCGCACAACTGATGGAAAGAACTTTGCCGCTGGCGTCAATCACGCTTGACGCCCTCCCCGTCGAATGATTGTCTATTGCTAGCAATAGACATTAATCCAACCTCACGGAACCTTTCATGTCCGCCGTTTCGCCTGTCATCCTCCTTAATCCCATAGACGACGTCGCGGTTGCCCGCGCGATGATCCGTGCCGGGAGCCCGACCGGCATCGAAGGATTGATCGCCGCCGAGCAAATCCCGCGCGGACACAAGGTGGCGGTGCGCGATATCGCCGCCGGTCAGGAAATCCGTAAATTTGGCCAGCCGATCGGCATAGCGACACAATTCATTCCGGCGGGAGGCCATGTGCATCTGCAGAATCTCGCCGTCATCGAATCCGACCATCCCTACCAGTTCAGCGTCGATATCGAAGAAGCAGGCATGCTGCCTCGCGAGGACTGTCGCACCTTCATGGGCTTCGATCGCGGCGCCGGCGGCGTCGGCACCCGCAACTTCATCGGCATCATCACCACGGTCAACTGCTCGGCCACCGTCTCGAAATATATCGCCGAACACTTCAACCGCACCGGCGGCCTGGAAGGCTTCGACAATGTCGATGGCGTCGTCGCACTCACCCATGGCGGCGGCTGCGCCATCAACACCAATTCCGAGGGCTATCGCTATCTGGCGCGCACCCTTCAGGGCTACGCGCGCCATCCGAATTTCGGCGGTATCCTGATGATCGGGCTCGGCTGCGAAACCAACCAAATCGCGCCCATTCTCGAGCACTACAAGCTCGAAGAGGGAAACCGGCTGCGCACCATGACCATTCAGGATCTCGGCGGCACGCGCAAGTCCATCGCCGCCGCCTCCGAAATGATCCGTGACATGCTGCCCGAGGTCAACGCGGCCAGACGGACCGCTCAGCCGCTTTCTGGTCTGAAACTGGCGCTCGAATGCGGCGGCTCGGACGGTTACTCGGGAATCTCGGCCAATCCGGCGCTCGGCTATGCCTCCGATCTTCTCGTTCGCAATGGCGGGACATCGGTTCTTGCGGAGACACCGGAGATCTACGGTGCAGAACACCTGCTGACGCGGCGCGCTGCGACACCGGCAGTTGCCGAAAAGCTGCTCTCAAGGATCGACTGGTGGCGCGACTATACGCGACGCAACGGCGCCGAGCTCAACAACAACCCATCCTACGGCAACAAGCTCGGCGGTCTCACAACCATTCTGGAGAAATCACTCGGCGCGGTCGCCAAGGGCGGCACCATGCCACTGAAGGCGGTCTATGAATATTCGGAGATCGTCGACAAGACCGGCTTCGTCTTCATGGATACGCCGGGCTACGATCCGGTTGCCGTAACCGGCCAGGTCGCGGGCGGCTGCAACGTGATCTGCTTTACAACGGGCCGAGGATCGGTCTCGGGCTTCAAGCCGGCTCCCTGCATCAAGATCGCCACGAATACCGAGATGTACAACCACATGCGCGAGGACATGGACATCAACTGCGGTGACATCGTCAGTGGCGAGGATACGATCGAGGCGGCCGGCGAGCGGATCTTCGAGGACATCATTGCTGTCGCCTCCGGCAAGAAGACGCTGAGCGAAACCTTCGACTATGGCGACAATGAATTCGTGCCCTGGCAGGTCGGTGCCATCACCTGATATTGCACGCATACGCTAGGCGATGAAGCTATAGTCATCGGGCTGATAATGCGCGCGGATATAGGCGGCGCGCGCCTGGACATTCGGCTGGGAGTTTCGGATGTGGTCGCGCATCGCCTTGCGCAACCCCTCCTCGTCGCGTCTCCGCATCATCTCGAATACACCGATATGTTCGGCGAGAAACGGCTCGTATTCCGGCATCTTGATGCGGATGCCGACCACATGCTTGCTGAGCGTCAGGATGCAATGCGTGCGCTTGAGGATGCACAGGAACTCCTTGTTCGGGCAAGCCAGGAGGCTGCGCAGATGAAGGTCGAGCTCCAGCTCGTACATGGTCGAGGCCGAAACATCGGGATAATCAGCAAGCGCCTTCGATAGCCGCGCCAGCATCATGCCGATATGATCATCCGAAAGGCCGCCCAAGGCGCTTGAAAGCGCGACTGGCTCGATCTGCTCACGCACCTCGTAGAGATCGCGGATACGCTGGCTGTCGAGCGGCACGATCGACCAGCGGAAATTGTCGTCCTTTTCCGTAATGCCGAGCGTTTCGAGCTTCAGGAGCACATCGCGCGCTACCGCGCGGCCGACCCCGAAATGCCGCGCGAGCTCGTTTTCATTGATCCGGTAACGGCCGAAAAACGAGCGGTAGACGACAATGCGCTCGACGTTTTCATAAAGCGCCTGCCAGGCAAACATCGGCCTGGCATCGGCCTCGATCAGCTTGCCGAGATAGTCGGCCAGCTTCTCCCGCCTGGGCGGCGTTCCCGACGAGCCGACGACAAAGCCGCGACCGTCGAAGCGATTGATCAGACCATCCTCGGCCAGCATTTGCAGCGCCTGTCGCACAGGCGCGCGGCTGCTGCCGACAATACCGGCAAGGGCAGCCTCGGTCAGCACGATCCCTTCCGGCACGGCACCCTCCAGGATTTCAGCCTTCAGTCGCCCATGAAGCTCCTCATAAAGGCTCTTCTTGCGCGGACCACCGCCGCCCTCCAAGTCCGATATGCTCATGCCGCCCATTTCCCTTGTGCGCAGTTGCTGCCATTTCGCTGAGGAGCATCGCACAATTGGGAGGAAGGCAACAATCCCGGAAAGACCGTCGTGCAGGGCAGCAACGCGCGACAGGACATTCTTGCCGACCGAGGTGACGGCACCGATGATGGTGTCATAAGTGACTCGCGTTTCGTTGAGAGGAGTGCCGCGCATTTCTCGACCATCTAGCGATCGTACAGGACCGGTGCGAAAAAGCCGGACACACCCTTCTGCCCGATACTTTCTCGTCGAGCAGCGCCGAGTTTCACGTAATTCTCAGCTGCCCGATCAGACGCGCGATACCCAGCAAGACATCAGCAAATGCTTCATGGGATACTCAGAGGCGATCCCTTTTGAGGCTGCAAACGGCTGCTCGTCGACAAATCCGCCGCCGTGGTGCTTTGACGGCGGGCCTCAGTCGCGAGATGTTCGGCGAGTCTGACGGCGAAGGCGACGGCGGGAAGCGTGGGGTTAGCTTGTCCGGATGTAACGAAAACGGAGCTACCGGCGATATAGAGGTTAGCGATGTCGATGACGCGACAGTTGTGGTTGACGACGGCGTGGTTGCGGTCCACACCCATCCTGGTCAACCCGATCTGATGATAGCCGTCTTTGGCTTGTGCGGCGATATGCTCTTCAACATTTTCGGGAGCTGCGTCGAATATCAGCTTGCCTATTTTGCGCTCCTTGAGCCAGCGATCGAGGGCGAGATGTGCTTGGAGCGTCCCGCGAAAATCCTGAGGCAAATATCGGAATGAGACCTCGAGCTTGAACTGGCCATCCTCATCTTGCACGGGCTTGAGGAAGGCGCGGTTTGAACTGCTGGGAATTTGCTCGCCATGGTAACGAAGGCCGTATCGCATGTCTGGCCTGCGCAGCAGAACATATGGTTCGGCCAAACTGTATTTTTGGTGAATCAGCCCCAGCGCGGAACGGGTCGCGCCAAGGGGATGGCGCAGCATATTATGCAACACATTATAGTAACGGGATCGATCGGCTTCGCCCCATGTCGCCTTGTGGACGACGGTCTTCCGGCTGTTCCAGAGATATAGCAGCGAGAGCGCCGCGTCGACCTCACCTACGGCGGCCCTCCGGTTTGTCGGCCAAAAAGCGATATTTGGCAGTTCGAGAGCCCGTTGCACCTTGGGGGCGGGTTGAAACCGGTTGCACACGAAGGTTCCGGTGGATGTACGCTTAAAAAGATACCGTTCGGCATGCTCCCTGGTGGCGAATTCGATCTGCGCGATCTGCCCAGCGAGGTGTCCCATGTAGAAACGCCCGAGCGGCCCATCGCTTCCGCCGAACAATTGCGGAAACGCAACCTGAAGGTTCAGCAGCAGCCGGGTATTGCCCCTGCCGCCACAGGCCAGCACGTAGTGCTCGGCGCACACCTTGTACGAACCACCGCGGCAGGCAATCGACATGGAACGTACCCGCCCCTCCACCGGGTCGAACACCAGAGCTTTGACCCTCGCGTCTAGGGCGACGAAGAGGTTCTGCGAAGAAGCGAGCTCGGCCCTGTTGGCTCTCGCTGTGTTGCGTATTCGTGTCCAGCTTTCGCGGGATGTTGGAAAATCAGTCTCCGGTTCCGGTTCTAGTTCCGATCGCTCGCCGCCGACATTGCTGCTCAAAAGAGATCGCGCCCGCTGATAGAAAGGCGAAATCTTTTCGTGAGCAATAGGCCAATCGGAGTGTGCGACATAATCTCTTGCTTCGAAGTCTATATCATCAAGCTCAACGCATTGCCCACCCCATCGTTCGGACGTGCCGCCAAGTCCGGTGGCCGAAGTAAGTCGGTCCGCAGCGTGATAGACATCGTCTTCTATGTCGAACCCTGTTTCGTTTTGTCGGGGTCGTTTCGATCGCTTCGGCCCGGCTTCGATAAGCAGCGTTCGTATGCCGCGCCTGCTCAATTCCAGCGCAGCGGCAATACCGACCGGGCCTCCGCCCGCGACGCACACGTCAAACGCCTGTTGAAAGACCTCCAAATCCGCAAACATCTGCCCCCCCAACTTTCGAACTAGTGTCCTTTTGGCAGCAGCCACGATCCCCTTACGTCCCCTTGCGGCGCTGCGAATCGGTCTTTGCGCGGTCGCCAGCGGATGGAAAGTGGAGACGCAGACCTGGTGGAGCACGCTAATGCTTCACCATCCGCAGAACAATGTCGCCTAAAGGAGAATGAATTTTGCTCGTCACCTCGGGCAAAAGGATTAGTGACAGCTATGCACGCTCTACAATCCCGGTCATCTTCCAGCCGAAACAATGGGCATCCGCAATGGCAAACCGAAGATGGACGTTGCCATGAAAGAAAACATCTTGTTCAATTTGATGCTCCCAACATCGCGATCACAGTTTTGGCTCCGTTCTCGTGAGCGATCCTCCGGGACCCGCGAACAATGCGGTACTTTGGGGAGATTATCTCTTTGCGAGCGTGGCTATCGCCAGAGACTTGCCGCAGTACCCAGTCACGAAAGGTGCGCATCGTCACCAAAACGAGGATTGCTCCGTGTCGAGGAGATGGCGTGTGAATTGAGACGCTGATGTTGGTGCCAAACGGTGCGATGTCGCTTTTTAAGTTCGTAACGCGTGGTCATTTCGTAAGCCCTTGAGTCGTAATCTGATACAGATTATCTCGTTGCGATAGCCTTCCGCGTTTCACGCAATCTCGAAATCATCAAATGTGGGTCAAACCTTATTTCCCCTCGGACAAGAAATCTCTGATCATGCGCCCCAAGAGAGCCGGTGAGCACCCGCATTCTCGCGAGCTTTCAAGCCGCGAAATAATCCAGGAAATTGCTACGAATGATCTGGCCAACTTTTATACCGAGCGCCGCGGCTCATTGAACTCCTTTGACAAGTGTCCCAATAGATACCCCTATTGACGCGCACGGCATTTTGCCGTACTTTTCCGCATGAAAGGATACAGCTATGCCGCCCTCTGCCCATTCCGTCAGGCCTCCCCGTGAATTGAAGAAAGACCGGATCGAACTGCGTGTTGCCGGCTCCGCAAAGGAGTTGATCCAGCGCGCCATGGCGGTGTCAGGTTTGACGGCCGGCGATCTCGCCTATGAGGGCGCGCGTCGCGTGTTGGAAGAACATCAGCGCATGGTACTGACAGGTGCCGATCGGGACGCTTTTCTCGCCGCCGTACTCGATCCGCCTGAACCTGCCGACAAGCTGGTGGCCGCCCTTCGGCGGCACCGCGACCTAGTGGGCTGACTGGCTCATGGGGTTTGCTATCGCGCCCTTGGACAAGGGTCACGATCGAAAACAATTCACGTGCGGGCAGTCCGATCTCGATGATTGGTTCCAGCGTCGTGCCAGCCAGGACGACAAACGCAACATCGCGCGGGTGTTTGTCGCAACCGACGACGAACTTGGCGTCGTCGGTTTCTACAGCCTCAGTTCGTTCACGTTGGCGATCGACGATCTTCCGGAAGAGATCGGACAGAGGCTTCCCCGCTACGACGCCATCCCAGCAGCACTGATCGGCCGACTGGCGCGCGATCTTAGGGCGCGAGGTCGAGGCATTGGTGAACTATTGTTGGCTGACGCTGTGCGACGTATCCTCGGCGCCAGCCGTTCCGTCGCAGTATTCGCGATCGTTGTCGAGGCAAAGGACGCGGCGGCCTCAACCTTCTATGAAGGTTTTGGGTTTCGGTCCTTCCCTTTGCGACCACGGCGACTCTTTCTATTGGCCTCAACAGCGGTGGCGGCTTTCGAGAAGATATAGGGATGGCGACGAGTGCGATGATGGCCGCCGAACGTCGCGCATATCGAATTCCCTCTGGCCACATGCGCAGCCCTCAGTAGCGCGGCAGGTGGCCATAACCAGGTGTCAGGTGATCTCCACGACTATGCGACCGCGGATGCGACCCGCAACGATATCTTCTGCTATTTTCGGCAACGCGGACATCGGCTCAATCCGCGTTAACGCCTGCAGGTGTACAGGGTTTAGGTGCTGGCCGAGGATCTGCCAGGCACGTTGGCGTTTTGCAACGGGCGCCATGACGGAATCGATGCCGAGCAGTGCCACATTGCGCAAGATATGCGGCAAGACCGTTGCCGGCAGATCGGCGCCGCCGGCAAGACCGCAGGCAGCCACCGCGCCCCCGTAGACCGTCTGGGATAGCACGTTGGCAAGCGTCGTGGAGCCGACGGAATCGATTGCGCCCGCCCAGCGCTCTTTCTGCAGCGGGCCGCCCTTCTCGCTCAGCGCCACGCGCTCGACGAAGCCTGAAGCTCCCAGCGCGGCGAGATAATCATGAGTTTCGGGCCGCCCAGTCGAGGCGATTACCTTATAGCCCTTGCTGGCCAGCAGACTGACGGCAACCGAGCCGACCCCGCCTGCCGCTCCGGTGACCAGCACTTCCCGATCATCCACGCTGATCGTTCCCCAATCCTCCAGAGCATTGACGCAAAGCGCCGCCGTATAGCCAGCCGTTCCAATCGCCATCGCCTGTTCCAGCGAGAATTCCTGCGGCAACGCGATCAACCATTCCGCCTTGACCCGCTGGTAACGGGAATAACCGCCCCATTCGGTCTCAGAGAGACCCCAGCCGTTCAGAACGACCTTGTCACCCGCAACCCATTTGTCCGAGCGCGACTCGACGACGATACCGGCAAGATCGATGCCGCCAACCATCGGCGTGCGACGCGCAATCCTCCCCTTACCGGAAAGCGCCAGACCATCCTTGTAGTTGACAGTGGAAAACGCGACTTCGACCAGAACATCGTGGTCGGGCAGATCGGCCAAGGTCAACTGCCGGAAACCAGCCTCCGGCTTACCGTTAACCGTATCGATTACCATTGCCCTGAAAGAATCAGACATAGAATTCCCTTGAATTTCAATGCTTCTAAGGATGTGAGCCGATCGGGTTCAGGACTGCGCCTGCTCGCTCGCACGGCGGCCGCGCGCATCGAGTGCGGCACTATAGCTGTCACGCACATAGGTGAGGAGATTTGTGAGCGCCACCGTCGCCTCGCTGACATCGCGATTGCTCAGCGCCTCATGGATCTGTTGGTGGAAAACAACGACCTGACGGCGCTCTCGCACCCTGAAGACGATCATGTTCGTGATCGGAATGAAGGATTCGATCACGATGTACATCATCAGCTTCAAGGGGCCGTTGCCGGTCGAGTCGACCAGGGCCCGATGGAAGCGCACATCGGAAGCACAGAAATCTTCATCGCTGATGTCCTGATCCCGCTGCAGGGCGATTTCGGCGGCCATGGCCTGCAATCCCTCTTCGCTGCGGTTTTCGCAAGCAAGCCGGCAGCAGATCGTTTCCGTCTCAAGCCTTGCGGTAATGATTTCGTCGATATCGAAAGCGCCGATGCCGACGAGAAGCGTCGCTGCGCCGGTAATTGCCTTCGACAGACCTTCCGGATCGGGGCGCATCACAAAATTGCCACCGAGGGGGCCACGGCGCGAATGAATGAGATTCTGCGCCGCCAGGCGCTTCAACGCCTCGCGTACCGTCGGGCGGGAAATCCCGAAGCTCCTGGCAAGATCCTCTTCCGTCGGCAGCCGCTCGTCGATCTTGAGGCGTCCGTCCAGGATCGCGGACTTGATGTTCTCGGCAACCTGCTTGGCGATGCCAGATCTTACCACTTCGTCATATCTAAGATTCATAGAGCTCCATCCTTCGCCCGATTGCATTGATGCCATGCATTCATTGAAAAGGCTATAGCTATTTAAATATAGGTTTGACAAATATCAGATAGGCGATAACCTGCCCTCGATCCAGATAACCAGGGGAACAGAATTGGGCGGATCGATCGACCGGGCGCTCGCCGCTCATCCCTTATCTGAGCCGTCTTTGCGGCTGCGAGAATTGTTGGGCCGCCTCCATGGCAGTCTCGACAAGAACGCTATTGTCGTAGGTCCGGATGTCGGCGACGCCTATTGCGCGGACGCGACAGACAGGCGCGGCGTGCGGCCGTCCATCCTCTTTCGCCCCAGGGATACCGCATCAGTGTCGGCCATTCTTTCCGCATGCGATGCCGTCCGCCAGCCTGTCGTCGTACAAGGCGGCCGGACCGGTCTTGCCGGGGCCGCGCGGCCTATGGTTGGCGAGATTGCGTTGTCCTTGGAGCGCATGAGCGCAATCGAGCCCGTTAACGAGGATAGCGGAACTGTGATCGCCCATGCCGGCGCGACCTTGCAGGCCGTTCAGGAGACCGCAGCCAGCCACGGATTCATGTTCGGCGTGGATATCGGCGCGCGCGGCACCTCCACCATCGGCGGCAACATCGCCACCAATGCCGGCGGTATTCGCGTGCTGCGCTACGGCATGTATCGCGCCCAGGTTCTCGGCCTAGAGGTTGTGCTGGCAGACGGCTCGGTGCTGACCAGCCTCAAGGGCCTCTCTAAGGACAATTCGGGGTTCGATCTCAACCAGATATTCATCGGCAGCGAGGGCACGCTTGGTGTCGTAACCCGTTCCTGTCTGCGTCTTCATCCCAAGCCGCAGTCACTGGCAAATGCATTTTGCGCACTTCCCTCGCTCGGTGCGGCAATTACGCTTCTGCGGCGTTTGCGCCAGAGGTTGGGGCCTTCTCTCTCCGCTTTCGAAGTTATCTTCCCGGCCGTCTATGCTGGCGTTCTCAATCACACCGGCGCACCGGCTCCTGTGCCGGCGGGTACCGGAATGTACGCGCTCATCGAGATGCAGGGACAGGACGAGGCGGGCGACGAGGATCGCTTCTCTGCCGCGCTGATGGAATGCTATGAGGAAGGCATCGTCAACGATGTCGCTGTTTCCCGCTCTCTGCGCGACTACCATGCCATCTGGGCTTTGCGCGATGCGGCGAGCGACTTCATTTTCAGCATGGATCATGTCGCGGGCTTCGATGTCAGCCTGCCCATTTCCGCGATGCAACGGTTCCTGGACAGGGCAACAGCCGAAATCACGGATGTCGATCCCGCCGCTTCCATCTACATTTTCGGTCACCTCGGTGACGGCAATCTGCATTTTCTCGTTCGTACACACCATTATGACCGCGTCGCGGACGCGACCTTCTCCTGTGTCGCCAGCGAAGGCGGATCGATATCGGCCGAACACGGAATCGGCCTTGAAAAGAAGAAGTGGCTGCCGCTGGTTCGAAGCCCGACTGAAATGGCCGCCATGCGCCGTCTCAAATCAGCGTTCGATCCCAATAACATCCTCAATCGCGGCCGCGTTTTCGACATGGAACCGACAGCACCGGGGGAGCGCGCATAAATGTCCACTCCCTCCGCCGCCGCACATCCCGAAAATCGGCCTACAGTCCTTGCCGCGACGACACCCAGCCTCGATGACCGCTATACGCTTGATCGGGGAAGCATCCTCGTTTCCGGCACGCAGGCACTCGTTCGCTTGCCGATGATCCAACGTCAGCGCGACCTCGCGCGCGGACTGAATACCGCCGGCTATGTCTCCGGATATCGCGGCTCGCCGCTTGCCGGCTTCGACCGTGAAATGGCGCGTGCGAAGAAATATCTCGACGGCCATCACATCCGCTTCCAGCCCGGACTGAATGAAGACATTGCCGCCACCGCAGTCTGGGGCACCCAGCAGACGGCGATGTTTCCCGGCACCCGGTATGATGGTGTCTTCGCCATGTGGTATGGCAAAGGGCCCGGCGTCGATCGCAGCATGGACGTGATCCGCCATGCCAACGCCGTCGGCACCAATCCGAACGGCGGCGTTCTGATGCTCGTCGGAGACGATCACGGTGCCGTTTCGTCTACCCTGCCGCATCAGAGCGAGCATAATCTTATCTCTGCGATGGTGCCGTTGCTGTCGCCGGCCGGCGTCGGAGAATATATCGAATATGGATTGCTCGGCTGGGCGCTCAGCCGCTATTCCGGCGCCTGGGTCGGCTTCAAATGCCAGACGGAGATCGTCGAGTGCACCGCGACGGTCGAACTCGATCCCGATCGGCCTGCCATCGTCTATCCCGAGGGCAATGGCGACCTTTCGTTGCGATGGCCGGATGGCCCGCATGCGATGGAGCGGCGGCTGGAAAACAAGATGGCGGCGATACACACCTTCGCCCGTCACAACAGCATCGACAGAGCGATCTGGGGCAGCACTGCCGGCACGGCGAGGCTCGGCATCGTTTCGACCGGGAAATCATGGCTCGATCTCATGGGAGCACTGGCAAGCCTTGGTATCGACGAGCGCCGGGCCGGCGAACTTGGTCTCAAGCTTTACAAGATCGGCATGGTCTGGCCAATCGAACCGCAGGGCCTCCAACGGTTCGCCTCCAGTGTTGAAACCCTGTTGGTGGTCGAGGAAAAGCGCGCGGTCATCGAAGACCAGATCAAGGCTCAGCTTTTCAACATGGCCTCCGACCGGCGCCCAAGGGTCTACGGCAAATTCGGTGCGGATGGCAAACCGCTCTTGTCCGCCGCCGGCGAGATCAATGCGGTTGCCGTTGCCAGGGCGATTGTCTCGGTCATCGGTGAGCATCACACCGATCTGCTTGCCAGATCGCACGATATCGAGGCGCTCCTTGCGGCAAGCGCCACGGAAACGCCGGCGCTGAAACGCGATCCCTATTTCTGCTCAGGCTGTCCGCACAGTATTTCCACCCGACTGCCTGAGGGAAGCCGCGCCTCGACTGGCATCGGCTGCCATATGATGGTGATTGGGCTGGAAGAGCGCAACACCTCGACCTTTACCCAGATGGGTGGCGAAGGCGGTTCGTGGATCGGCCTTTCCCAATTTACCGACGAGAAGCATATCTTCGTCAATATGGGTGACGGCACCTATTTCCACTCCGGGCTGCTTGCGATCCGTGCCGCGATTGCCGCTAAGGTCAACGCCACCTACAAGATCCTCTACAACGACGCGGTTGCCATGACCGGCGGCCAGAAGCATGACGGCGAAGTCTCCGTTCCCGGCATTGTCGGGCAGATGCTGGCGGAAGGCGCGGCCCGGGTTGCCGTCGTCGCCGAACGCCCCGAGGTCTGGCAAGGCAATCTGCCGGGCGGTGTTACGGTCAACCACCGCGACGAACTCGATGCGCTGCAACGCGAACTGCGCGAAGTGCCGGGTGTTACCGTCCTCGTCTACGATCAGGTTTGCGCTGCCGAAAAGCGGCGTCGGCGCAAGCGAGGTGCGTTGGCCGTCTCCGACAAGCGCGCCTTCATCAACGAACTCGTCTGCGAGGGTTGCGGCGACTGCTCCGCGGTTTCCAATTGCATTTCCATCGAGCCGCAGGAAACGGAATTCGGCCGCAAGCGGCGGATCAACCAGTCGAGCTGCAACACCGATCTTTCCTGCATAAAAGGCTTCTGTCCGAGCTTTGTTACCGTCGAGGGCGGGACCATCCGCAAGCCGGACGCAAAGGCAGGCAAGGCAAGCTTCGACGACCTTCCCCTTCCCGCCATCCGACCGATCACCGACCGACCGTACAACATGCTGCTCGCCGGCATCGGCGGGACGGGCGTGATCACCGTCAGCGCCATATTGTCGATGGCCGCCCACATCGACGGCCTTGCCGTTCAGACGCTCGACCAGACCGGCCTTGCCCAGAAAAATGGAGCCGTCATTTCGCATCTGCGTGTCGCAAAGGCGCGAGAAAATATAACATCCGTACGCATCGGGCCGGGGGAAAGCGATCTGGTCCTCGGCTTCGATATCGTCGTATCGGCGGCTCAGAACGCCCTATCCACATTCGCTGCCGGCCGCACGAAGGCCGTTCTCGACGATCATTTCGCGCCGACGGCCTCTTTTGTGCAGAACACCTCAATCGACTTTCGGCAGGAAGCGACGGTGAAGGCATTGCGCAAAGCGGCCGGTGACAATGCCATCAGCCTTATTGCGGCGACAAAACTGGGAGCGGCGCTGATGGGCGACGCGATCTCGGCCAACATGTTCCTGCTTGGCCACGCCTGGCAGCGCGGACTTGTTCCAATCGGCCTTGAGGCGATCGATACGGCGATCGAACTCAATGGCACAGGCATTGCAATGAACCGCGCAGCCTTCGGCTGGGGCCGTCGCTCTGTGGTGGATCCGGAGGCTGTCAAACAAGCCGCCGCAATCGACCCGGATGATGCGCCGGCCAAGCAGACGCTGGACGATATTGTCGCCAAGCGCATCGAATTCCTGACGCTCTATCAGAGCGCCGCCTATGCCGACAAATATCTCAGACTGGTGACGACAGCCCGTAGCGCCGAAGCGCGACTGAAGCTCGGCGAGGATTTTTCCGAAGCCGTGGCGCGCAACGCCTTCAAACTGATGGCCTACAAGGACGAATATGAAGTAGCTCGGCTCCACAACGACCGGAGCTTCAAGGACAAGATCGCCGCGCAGTTCGAAGGCGATTTTAAGATCAAGCATCATCTCGCGCCGCCGCTCTTTTCCCGCGGAACCGACAAGCGCACCGGAAATCCGGCAAAGATTGCCATCAGCCGCAAGCTCATTTCGCCGGCATTCTCCGTGCTGGAGAAAGTGCGCTTCCTTCGCGGCACGCCGCTTGATCCGTTCGGCTATACGCATGAGCGCCGCATGGAGCGCAAACTGGTCGCCGACTATGCGGCGCTGATCATGGACCTTGCAGCAAACCTGTCCCCGGAAAACCAACCTCGCACCATCGCGCTCGCCCGGCTTCCGGATCAGATCAAGGGGTTTGGCCCCGTCAAATCAGCATCGATAGAACGTTTCGAGAAGAACAAGGCGGACCTACTGATGCAAGCGTCGAGCAGCCCCGCATCGGAACCTGTGTCGGCTGACGCCAACGCAAAGAGGAAGAGCATATGAGCATATCCGAAACCTTCGAGACCATCCTCTACGACAAGGACGAACAGGACAAGTTCGCGACGATCACCATCAATCGGCCGGACAAGCTCAATGCCATGAACAAGACGACCGTGCGCGAGATCGACCGCGCCGTCGCGCTCGCTGTTGCCGACAAGGATGTCAACGCGCTGGTGATCACCGGTGCCGGCCGCGCGTTTTCGTCCGGTTATGACCTGCAAGGCGCAGACTATGACGTCAGTATCGAGGACTGGCATGCCGACATGTCGGAAAATGCTCAGGCACTTCTGAATATCTGGAAGGCTCCAATCCCCGTCATCGCCTCGGTGAACGGTTATGCGCTTGCCGGCGCGCTCGAACTCGTCATGTCGTGCGATCTTGCGATCGCCGCCGACAACGCCAAATTCGGCGAGCCGGAAGTCAGGCACAATTCCGGCCCGCCTGCACTCTTCATGCCGTGGCTGCTGGCCACCCGCGATGTACGCTGGTTGATGTACACCGGTGATCTGGTGGATGCGGAAGAGGCGCTGCGCATGCACCTGATCAACAGGGTCGTGCCCGCCGATCAGCTCAAGCAGAAGACCGAGAACCTGGCACGCAAGCTGGCACGCATGCCGGTTCCGGCAATCAAATTTGCCAAGTCCTCCATCAACAATCAGCAGATCGCCGCGGGCCTGATGACGTCTTTCGACTACAACGTGCACGCCATTGCCGCCCTTCACGTCAGCAAGGACGGACAGGAATGGATGCGCAATCTTCAGACGATGTCGCTGAAGGAATATCTCGAATTTCGCGACGCACCCTTCAAAGGGCTCGACTGACATCATCTCCCTCGCTGGTGTGGCGTCGAAGCGCCACGACGACACGGCTATGTTCATTCCGGAAAGGATCAGACAATGCAGATGGCCCCACCCTTGAGGCAGGATATGGACGGCATTCCGGTCATAGATGTTTCTCCTTTTATCCATCAGACCACAGGTGGCGATTCCGTCGTCAAGGCGATCGAGGCTGCCTGCCGCGAAACAGGTTTCTTCCTGATCACCGGACATGGCGTGTCCACGGAGGCGACCGCGCAGCTTTACAGTCTTGCCCGCGATTTCTTCGATGAACCGCAGGATTGGAAGAAGAAACAGGGCCGGGGAACCTCGCTAAAGGGGGGCGTCGCTTTCTCCCCGATCGCAGACGAAGCGCTGAGCGCGACGCTTGGGATCAAGACACCGGGTGACTACAAGGAAAGCCTGAATTTCGGGCCGCGCCTTCCGGGTGACGTCTGGCCTACGGTACCACACGGACTACAGGCGGCCTTCAGCGCCTATTTTGCCGAGATGGAGACGCTTGCGAAGCATCTGCGACGCGCATTCTGCCAGGCGATCGGGCTTGCACCCGATTACTTCGAGCCGGCCTTTGACGACCACCTTTCGGCACTCCGCGTCATCAACTATCCAGAACAACAGGAAAGCCCGCTGCCCGGACAGCTGCGCGCGGGCGTCCACACCGATTACGGCTTCATGACCATTCTGCGCTCGGAGGCATCTCCGGGAGGGCTTCAGGTCCGCAGGCGGGATGGCGAATGGCTGGACGCGCCGAACGTCGAAGGCGCCTATGTCGTCAATATCGCCGATGCCTTCATGCGCTGGACCAACGACGAATGGCTGTCGACGCCGCATCGGGTTGCCAATCCACCCGGTAACTTCAAGGGAACGACACGGCGTCAATCCATTCCCTTCTTTGTCAATCCGTCCAAAGAGACGCTTATCGAATGCCTGCCGCCCTTTGCGGCAAAGGCGCCGGCGAAATACGCGCCGATTACCTACGGAGACTATATCGCGCTGAAGACAAGCCAGGCCTTCAGCAAGTCCTGAGCGCAAGAAGCGAAACATCGCCTGCCGCACAAGCATCCACCGACACGCAGCCATGACAAGGGGAACCGAAATGATGGACATGAACAGGCGGCAGCTTCTTGCCGGAATGGGCGGCCTTGCCGCTGCAACCATGATCAGCCTTCCTGCGCGCGCGCAAAGCAAGACGCTCGTGGTGCCGACGCTCGGCGGTGCCTGGGAGCAGTTCTGGCGTTCGACGCTTGCACCCGCATTCACGACGAAGAGCGGCGCCGCGGTGACCCTCGATGCCGGCAACGGTCGCGTCTGGAGCGCCAACCTGCGGGCGGCGGGCCTTGAAAACCCTCCCTATTCGATCCTGATGACCAACGAAGCCTTTGCCTCCAGCCTGCGCAAGGAAGGCTTCTTCGAGAAGCTCGATCTGACGAAACTGCCAAACTATAGCGATCTCTACCCCCTTGCGAAGAAGACGGACGGCTGGGGCGCCGTGGCGATGGTCTCGCCGATCGGCATCGCCTACCGCACCGATATGGTCCAAACCCCGCCGAAAGGATGGAAGGATCTCTGGGAGAATCCGGAATTCAAGGGTCGCATCGGCCTCTACAACTTCGCCAACACGGCCGGTAAAATGGAGCTGATGCTGGCATCGAAGATCTTCGGCAAGGATCAATACGACATCGATGCCGGTTTCAAGGCGCTGGAAAAGCTCGGCCCGGTCATACAGGCTGATTTCAACTTGTCGACGGGCATTGCAGCGGGCGAATTCGTGGTTGCGCCCTTCGACTTCGGGGAAGTGGCGCGCCTGCGCTCTCAAGGGCTGCCGATCGATGTCGTCGTGCCCGAAGAGGGCATGCTGATGTTCGACCAGACACTGAATATCCTTGGCCATGGCCCGGAAAAGGAACTCGCCTACCAATATGCCGACTTCCTGCTCTCTCCGGAGGGACAGATACCGCTCATGAAGCAGTTCTTCGTCTCGCCCACCAATTCCAAGGTGGTGGTTCCGGGCGACCTGCAAAAGGATGTGCCGATCTCGGGCGAGGCGATGGACAAGATCCTGACATGGGATTGGAATTTCATGAACGAGAAGCAGGCCGAGTTCTCGGAGACCTGGGCAAAGGTCATGCGCTAGACGCGCCTTGATGACCCCCGCGCGATATGCCGGCCCGCCCCTATGCGGCCCGGCTCCTTTCTCGACATGGTGGCATGAACGCGATCGCCGCCGGCAGAATTTGGAAGATCAATCATGACAGAGGTGAGCATCGAAGCGCTGACCAAGCATTATGGGGCATCTCTCGCGGTAAACGGCATTTCCGTAAAAATCGCAAAGGGGGAGTTTATCTCCCTTCTTGGCCCTTCCGGCTGCGGCAAGACAACCACGCTGAAAATGATCGCCGGATTCGAGGATGCAACGTCAGGTGCGATCCGTTTCGATGGGCAGGACGTCATTCGCGTGCCTGCTGAAAAACGCGACATCGGCATGGTCTTCCAGAACTACGCCCTGTTTCCGCATATGACTGTCGCGCAGAACCTGGCGTTCGGATTGGAGATGCGCCGCAGACCGAAGCGCGAGATCGCCAAGCGCACGGCCCGCGTTCTCGATATGGTGCAGCTCTCCGGATATGCGGACCGTTATCCGCGCCAGCTTTCCGGTGGGCAGCAACAACGTGTCGCACTTGCGCGCGCGCTCGTGATCGAACCTCGAATTCTCCTTCTCGACGAGCCGCTTGCCAACCTCGACGCCAAGCTGCGCGAGGAGATGCGTGTCTTTATCCGCGACCTTCAAAAGCGTGTTGGCATCACGACCGTTTACGTGACCCACGATCAGGCCGAGGCGATGACCATGTCGGATCGTGTCGTGGTCATGTTTGGTGGGCGGATCGCCCAATATGGCGCACCTGCCGATATCTACGATCGGCCGGTCAGCCTGGAAGTCGCGCAGTTCGTGGGGCAGGTCAACATCCTGTCTGGTCGGCTGCTATCCACTGACGCGAACGACATCTCGGTCATCGATACCGCGCTCGGCATGGTTAGGATCGGCAATGCTCCGAGGTTGCCCGATGGAGCCGTGACGCTGGTGCTGCGCCCCGAGGCCGTCGAGCTATTTCCGGAAAGCGCGGGGCAGACAGGCACCCCGGCCACCATCACGGCAAGCTACTATTCGGGCAGTCTGATCGACTACCGGTTGGCGCTCGACGGCGGCGACACCATCAATGTTCAGACCTTTCCCCGCAACCGCTTCTCTCCGGGCGACCGTGTCACCGTCAAGGTCGATGGCGATCGATTCTGGGCGCTCGGAGCCGCCGCATGAGCCTGCGAGCGAAATCTCTGAAGCCTTTTGTCCTGATAGCCCCGGCCGTTCTGCTGCTCGGCGTCTTCCTGGTATTGCCATACATCAACATCGTGGTCATGAGCCTGCGCAATCCGGGGAACGGGACGCCCTACGCACCCGGCTTCACCTTCTCAAACTATGTCAGGCTCTTTGCCGACAGCTTTTACCTGGAGCAGACCGCAAACACGTTGATGATCGGTTTCATCACCACCTTTGCCTGCCTCATCCTTGGCTTCCCCGTCGCATGGCAACTTGCGAAGACCCAAATGCGTTTTCGCGGCCTGGCCTATGGCCTTGTGCTCTCACCGCTTCTCGTCGGCATCGTCATCCGCAGCTATGGCTGGACGATCCTCCTTGGCAACAACGGCATGATAAACCGCAGCCTAATCAGCTTCGGCCTGATCGATCGCCCCCTTGCCCTGATGTATAATTCTCTTGGTATCGTGATTGCCCTGGTGCACGTCTTCCTGCCCTTCATGATCCTTCCGCTCATGAGCGCGCTGCAGGGTATAGACCCGTCGATCGAAACAGCCGCCCGCTCGCTCGGAGCCGGACGCATCACCGCCTTCCGGAGAATTGTGCTACCGCTCGCGATGCCCGGCATACAGGCCGGCTGCATACTCGTCTTCGTCTTATCGCTCAGCGCCTACGTCACGCCGTCTTTGATCGGCGGCCTGCGCGTGAAGACGATGGCGGTCAGTGTGGTGGACGCACTTATCGATACGTTTCAATGGCCGTTCGGCTCGGCCATGGCGCTGATGCTGTCTTTGACCGGGGCGATCATGGTGATGTTGTTTGCCAGGCTCACCCGCATGAAATGGAAGGCGAACTGATGGCCAGGCATCTCCTCACCGGCTATTGCTTGATGATCTATGCCTTTCTGCTGCTGCCGATCCTCGTGGTCGTCGGCGCCTCCTTCAATGCGGGCGCGTTCCTGACGTTTCCGCCACAGGGCCTTTCACTGCGCTGGTATGTGGTGTTCTTTCACAATGAGGTCTTCCTCAGTGCAATCAAGACATCGCTCTGGGTGGCCGCAGTTTCGACAGTGATCTCAGCGATCATCGGCACGATGGCGGCGATCTTCTATGTCCAGCATGCCGGACGCTGGAAGGAAAGCATCCGGCTCGCCATGCTCCTGCCGCTGCTGCTGCCGGAGGTCCTGACAGCCATCTCGTTGTTGTTCTTTGTCTACTCGATAGGCATGGGCACGCGAACGATCGCGGCGATGATCATCGGCCATTGCCTCATCACTCTTCCCTTCGTCTTCATCAACGTTTCGGCGGCGATGGAGTCCTACGAACCATCCTGGAGCCTGGCAGCCAAGAGCCTCGGCGCGGGACCATTGACGCGGTTTCGCCGCATCATGCTGCCGCTGATCAAGCCTGGCGTAATCGGCGGATGCCTGTTCGCCTTCATCATATCCTTTGACACGTTCACCATATCCTTCATGCTGAAGAACGTAGGAACCGCCACGCTTCCAATTCAGCTCTATGATTATCTGCGCACAAACTTCACACCGGAGGCAGCAGCCGTTTCAACGGTGTCCATCGTGCTGACCTTATTGGTCGTTGTCCTGTCGGAAAAAGTACTGGGACTGCGCATCCACCGGTTCTAGAGTATTTCAAGTTTTGACGAAAGCACATCCAGCGTTTGTGAAGTAGTTTTTGCGTTCGCCTGTGAACAGGCTTTGAAGAATGACACCGCCCTACTCCAAAGCTCATCAATAACTTCGGAGGCTGACTGAAAAAGAAATCGGGTGATTTCAATCTGTTGTGATTCCGTTGGGTTGCGAAGCACAATGGAGGTCACGTTGGCTTGGACTACAACCAACGTGCGCATTATCAGCGCGAGGCGTTGCGTTATGCAAGCGATCTGACCGATCAAGTCAGCCCGACATCGTAAAGTACGTATCGAGCCGAGTTTATGCAGACCTTCCCTAGAGGCCGCCACAATGCGGTCATTCAAAGGTGGCTGCCTGGTTGCCAGGCTCATCGTCGCGTTGATGAGCTGCAAACTAGCGACTAGTTGCGAACTCAGCGTAGGGAAAACTACTCGCGTCTAAAACTGAGAATAGCCCTTCCTATTGGATTTCCTGATACCAACGGATTCGGCATCCAGGCCGTAGAGACCTCGAGCGTGTCTCCATCAAGCTTGTAGAATCGTTCCTGCTCACTGCCGTTCCAGGCTTCATTCCAGGATGAGTCAATCTTTGTGATGAACCTATTCCCATCTATCCGATACCGTCCGGTATAGGCCATCAAAGTACGGAAAAGTGCCACCAGTTTCTCGTCTGTATTCCCCGGCTCCCGTGCTTCTGCGGTAACCAGTACCATCATTCGCCCATCAGAGCCGAAAATAAGGTACCCATTGGGGTCAGCGCCCCACGGTTGACCGCGCTCCTTTGAATCCTGAAGCTCAGTATCCAAAGAAACCAACCGCCAGCAACCGTGAAGCTTGGTGTCGCGCTCAGACATATTCGCTCCTGTCGTGGTTTGCCTAAATGTACCCACCTCTCGAAGGTAGAGTATGTTGCCACGCAAATTGCAAAACACCATCAAATTCGCGGGATGCGCCACGGACCGCTAATGGTCGACTACAGCCAGCAGCAACCAGCAAAGCATGCCTAAATCTTCATTGCTCTGACCGCCTGTTCTAAATTCGCCCGCGCAATCGCGCGGTGAAACGGAGCTATCATCGTAAGATAGATACGCCCCAGTCGGTTATGGCAATGCACCACCGTACCCACGACCAGCTCGCGCCCATTTGCTGCATCGGCGCGAAGTTGGATCGTGACGCGGAAGTCGAGATGCGAGTCATCCTCACCCACGACCAACTCCGTCGCGCTCTTTGACAGCAGCGGGAAGTAGCCGATAACCGGCCCACGCCCCGCTGCGGCAAGACCGATGGCGCGCGACGATTTGACGCCGACTGTCGCCATCACCACATCGCGGATACGAGTGAGCGCACGAATCCACCCCGCCGGTCGCTCGAACCCGGCGCGTGCCAGCGCCTCTAGATCATCGCTTGCCCCCGCCGGCAGTCGAATTGCAAAGGCGTCTAAAAGGTCCGCGCCCGCGTAAAGCGGCGCAAGCACGCTGTTGCTAGGCATGGGCACGGCGCGCGCTTTGGTCATGCGTTTAGGTACCGGATGCTGGGGAGGGGCATAGCAATCGTGCAAGCGCGGCAAATCAAGATGTCTCTCCTCGATAAAGCCTATAGCAGGCGCTAAATCGTATCATTCGATTTGATCGGAACGACACCCGCTGAACGACACCATCCAAAAATCACTGTGGCACTCTCAGAGGCTGATTGAAAGTGAAGTTGGGTGATTTCAATCTGTTGTGATTCCGTCGGGTTGCGAAGCACAATGGAGATCACGATGGCTTGGACTAAAACCACCCGGGTGCGTTATCAGCGCGAGGCGTTGCGTTATGCAAGCGATCTGACCGATGCGGAATGGAGATTGATCGAGCCGTTTGTGCCGGGGGCCTCGAAGATCGGGCGACCAGGAAAGACCAACCTACGATCGGTTGTCGAGGCGATCCTCTACATGACCCCGACCGGCTGCCAATGGCGCGCCGAACCTGCTCGCCTCCATCCGCTCACTCTATCCGTGGCTGCGCCATGTGTTCGCCGATGGCGGCTATGGCGGGGAAAAGCTGCAAGACGCCATGGCCACCCGCGGTCAATGGACCTTCGAGATCATCAAGCGTTCCGACACCGCCAAGGGCTTCGCGCTGCTGCCCCGCCGATGGGTGGTTGAACGAACCTTCGCCTGGCTCGGACGATGCAGGCGGCTCGCCAAGGATTTCGAAGCCACCATCGAAAGCGCCGTGGCCTGGATATTCGTCGCTCATATCCGCCGCCTCACAAGGAGATTGATACGAACGTGAAATGCCGCACGCCATTTCGAGTCAGACTCTAAATCCAGGGGACCACGGGGCCATCCGTCAACGCCGAACCACAGGCAAGGGACATGAATTCTCCTTGGCCAAACGACCTGGATCGGCAGGGGCGCCATCCAGACATGACATCGCCGCTGAGTCGACTACCAGATACTCGATGGGCAAGATTTCACCGCCATAGGCGGGCATCGTCTTCCAGGTGTCCGTGTCGAAAATCGCCGATCGTTCCGGCGCAAGAAATGACGAGTATCTAATTTTCTAATTTAAAGAATAGGCGACAACGGCAATAAGATTTGATAAATTATCACTACCGGTTGCGGTTTGACGTATCGGTAAAAATTTGCCGGGCGTCTTTGCACCGCCAGCCGGATTGAGGCGGAGGAGAGATGCTATGGCGACATTCCATGTCATGGCCGGTGCGAGCGGTGAATTTACGCGCCCGGAAGTCCAGAAGATAGGCGTCGCGGATCTTGTCGATGCACTGAAGTCGGGGCTTAGCGACTTTGGAGAGAAACCATCTCATTACGTTTTTCTCTGTCTTATGTATCCGATCGCGGGCATTTTTCTGGTCATGTGGAGTTCCGGCGCTGACCTGCTGCCGCTGCTTTATCCCTTGATATCAGGCTTTGCGCTGGTTGGTCCGATCGCGGCCCTTGGCCTTTATGAAATCAGTCGACGCCGCGAGCAGGGATTGGATAGCTCATGGCATCATGCGCTGGAGGTCCGTCACTCGCCGGCGCTGCCGTCGATCATTGCGGTAGGCTTCATGCTGTTCGCGCTTTTCGTCGCCTGGCTGATTATCGCACAGCGCATCTACACCATGACATTCGATGAGGTCGGTTTGACCTCGATCTCGACCTTCCTGTCAGATGTGCTGACGACCCCGCGAGGCCTCTCCCTTATGCTTTGGGGAAACCTGACCGGTTTCGTTTTCGCAATAATAGTGCTGGCGACGACGGTGGTGACCTTCCCGCTGCTGCTGGACCGGGATGTCGGCGCAGTCGCAGCTGTGGACGCGAGCATACGCGCCACGCTTACCAATCCAGGACCAATTGCGCTTTGGGGATTGATCGTCGCGGCACTGCTCGTCGTCGGCACAATCCCGATTTTTGCCGGCCTTGCGGTCGTCATGCCTATCCTCGGGCATTCGACCTGGCACCTGTATCGAAAATTGATTGCCCCCGTCTATCCGAGCCGCATGCCTTGAATTCACAAAGGAAATTTACCCAGAGATCATCCTCCAAGCCGTTGCGACCTGCCTGATGGGAGTCGTGTTGGTTGGGTTAGCGATGAAGAGAATGAGGATTGCCATGTCTTGCCGTTTTCTTCCGATCTGTCTGCTTTTCGCCATTGCCATCCCGCTTGACGCTACAGCGCAGGAGGGCGACGCTACCGCAGGGGCCACCGTTTTCAAGAAATGCGCCATTTGCCATATAGCCGAAACCGACCAGAACAAGATCGGCCCTTCGCTGAACGGTCTGTTCGGCAGAACCGCTGGAACACATCCAAATTTCGCCTATTCGCCGGCGATGCAGGAGGCGGGTAAGGCCGGCCTCGTATGGAACGAGACGTCGCTCCGCGATTATTTGCACGACCCCAAGGCGAAAGTGAAGGGCACGAAAATGACCTTCGTCGGGCTGAAGGACGATACCGAGATTACCAACCTGATTGCCTATCTGAAGCAGTACTCCAAATAGCGAAATGCCAAGTGTGGACGAGCTGTTTCCCGCGTTGCCGGTTGGATCGGCGGGGCTCGCTCAGCAACCTGACGCCGCCGATCCGTTCCCGCGGCGTCAATATGCCCCGGGCGTTTTGCCGGGATCAACCGCTGCTGTTGCCGCAATTGCTCGCCTGACTTGTTCATGAGATAATACTAAAACGTTTCGCGATGGGATTGTGGAAATATTCGCGGCCGGGTCAGGGAGGAGACGATGGCTGTCGTAGTGATTCTCGTTCTACTGGTGGTGGGATCGATCGCGTTCCATCTGCTGAGCCCATGGTGGTGGACGCCGATCGCGTCAAACTGGAGCTACATCGACAATACGATTGTCATCACGTTCTGGATCACCGGCTTCGTTTTCACGGCGGTCGTGTTGTTCATAGCCTATTGCGTCCTCCGATTCAGGCACCGCGCCGGAAACAAGGCGGCGTACCAACCCGAAAACAAGCGGTTGGAATGGTGGCTCGCCGGCGGAACCGCAATCGGTGTAGCTGCGATGCTCGCTCCGGGCCTTTTCGTATGGAAACAGTTCGTTACGGTCCCGGCCGATGCCAGTCAGGTCGAAGTCGTCGCTCAGCAATGGCAATGGAGTTACCGGCTGCCGGGAGCGGACGGGCGGCTCGGGCGGGCAGACACGCGGGATGTGAACCCGGACAACCCGCTCGGCTTGAACAAGAATGATCCCGCCGGGCTGGACGACGTCATCGTCGAAGGCGGTGAACTGCATTTGCCCGCAGACAAGCCGGTCAAAATGCTTTTGCGCTCGATCGACGTCCTGCACGATTTCTACGTGCCGGAATTCCGGGCCAAGATGGACATGATCCCCGGCTCGGTCACCTATTTTTGGTTCACGCCGACGCGGACAGGAACCTTCGAGGTTCTCTGCGCGGAATTGTGCGGTGTCGGTCATCCGCAGATGCGTGGCACCGTCATCGTCGATACCGAGACCGCCTATCAAGCCTGGCTGCAGCAGCAGCCGACTTTCTCGAAATCGCTGGCGTCGGCGGAAAAGTCAGCGGCCAAATAAATGTCATGCGTACTTGAGGGGAAAAGCCGCATCGGAGGAAACAGGGAGGATAGAATATGGTCGACATTGGATCCGGCACTGAGCAGGTCATCCAGCCCGCTGAAGTCGAGGATGTGGAGCTTTATCACCCGAAAAGCTGGTGGACGAAGTATGTCTTCAGCCAAGATGCCAAGATCATCGCCATTCAGTACTCCTTGACCGCCATATCGATCGGCATGGTGGCGCTGGTGCTGTCCTGGCTGATGCGGCTGCAGCTTGGGTTTCCCGGCTATTTTTCGTTCATCGACGCGGAACATTATTATCAGTTCATCACCATGCACGGCATGATCATGGTGATCTACCTGCTGACGGCACTGTTCCTCGGCGGTTTCGGCAACTATCTGATCCCCTTGATGCTCGGCGCCCGCGACATGGTGTTCCCCTATGCGAACATGCTGAGCTATTGGCTCTATCTGCTCGCAGTCATCGTCCTGGTCGTCGGCTTCTTTGCGCCTGGCGGGCCGACGGGCGCCGGCTGGACGCTGTATCCGCCGCAGGCTCTTCTATCAGGGACGCCGGGAGGGCGTGATTGGGGCATCATCCTGATGCTGTCATCGCTGATCCTCTTCATCATCGGCTTCACCATGGGTGGACTGAACTATGTCGTCACTGTGCTGCAAGGACGCACCCGCGGCATGACGCTGATGCGAATGCCCTTGACAGTATGGGGCATATTCACTGCGACCGTCATGGCGCTGCTTGCCTTCCCGGCACTCTTCGTCGCCGCCGTCATGATGTTGTTCGACCGGTTGCTCGGCACGAGTTTCTTCATGCCCTCCATCGTCGAGATGGGCGAACAGTTGAAGCAAGGGGGCGGCAGCCCCATCCTGTTCCAGCATCTGTTCTGGTTCTTCGGCCATCCGGAGGTTTATATCGTCGCACTTCCCGCCTTTGGCATTGTCTCGGATCTGATCAGCACCCATGCGCGCAAGAACATCTTCGGCTACCGGATGATGGTCTGGGCGATCGTCATCATCGCAGCGCTAAGCTTCGTCGTATGGGCGCATCATATGTATGTGAGCGGCATGAATCCGAACTTCGGGTTCTTTTTCGCGACCACGACGTTGATCATTGCCATTCCGACAGCGCTCAAGGTCTACAACTGGGTGCTGACGCTTTGGCGCGGCGATATCCATCTGACATTGCCGATGCTGTTTGCCCTGGCCTTCATCGTCACATTCATCAATGGCGGATTGACCGGTCTGTTTCTCGGCAATGTCGTTGTCGACGTGCCGCTTTCGGATACCATGTTCGTCGTTGCCCATTTCCATATGGTGATGGGGGTCGCACCGATCCTGGTGATCTTCGGCGCAATCCACCATTGGTATCCGAAAGTCACGGGGCGCATGCTGAACGTGGTGATGGGTCATATCCACTTCTGGATCACCTTTCTCGGCGCCTATGCGATCTTCTTCCCGATGCACTATCTCGGCCTGATGGGCGTGCCGCGCCGCTATTACGAGCTGGGCGAAACCGCTTTCATTCCGCCGTCGGCGCATACGCTGAACATGTTCATCACTGTCGCAGCGTTGATCGTCGGCGCCGCTCAAATTCTGTTCCTGTTCAACCTCGCCTGGAGTCTTCGCTGGGGCAGGCAAGCGGGCGGCAACCCATGGCGGGCAACGACATTGGAATGGCAAACGCCGCAAACGCCGCCAATTCACGGAAATTGGGGCAAAGAGCTGCCGATCGTCTACCGTTGGCCATATGATTATAGCGTTCCCGGAGCGGATCAGGACTTCCTGCCGCAGAACCAGCCGGCCTCGGGCGGCTTATCCGAGAGGGCGTCGTCATGAGCGCCATTCTCATCTTCATGGCCGGGATCGCCGGCATCATTGCCTGGTGGATGGCAAGGCAGCGGCTGACCTCAAAGCCCTGGCTGGAAGTGGGTCTGGCAGGCGATGCGCCGGAGATGCAGGGATCATCGGTGACAATAGCAAAACTTGGGCTCGGCATTTTTCTTGCCGTCGTCGGCGCGCTGTTCACGCTCCTCATCAGCGCCTATCTCAGCCGCATGGGCGGCGCCGACTGGTGGGGTATCCCGATCCCGCGGCTGCTATGGGTGAATACGGCGGCCCTTGCCGCAAGCAGCGTGGCGCTGCAGTGGGCGAAAACCGAAGCCCGTCTTGATCGCGGCGGAATGCTGAACACGGCTCTTGCGGTGGCGTTCGTACTGGCCGTTCTCTTTCTCGCCGGGCAGGTTTTGGCATGGCGGCAACTGGTGTCGGCAGGCTATCTGCTCGCCGACAACCCATCAAACAGCTTCTTCTATATGATCACCGGACTGCATGGTCTGCACATTCTAGGCGGGCTTTTCGTGCTTGGACGGACCGTAATCCGCGCCCGGATCAGCCCTGTGCTGACAAGAGTTCGCCTGAGCGTGGATCTGTGCGCCATCTATTGGCATTTCATGCTCGTTGTCTGGCTGATCCTTTTTGCGCTCTTCGCCGGCTGGGCGAATAGTTTCGTCGATCTCTGCCGTCAATTGGTCACCTGAGGAGTTTCGATGATGACCGAATCCATGGAAAGACCGGTAAGTGATCCGCATCTGCGGCCCGCGGGACTGCGCGGCGTTGCCGCTGATCTGTCATCGGACCAGCGGACGTTCAAGAACGTCTCCTGGGGCAAGGCGATGATGTGGATCTTCCTCCTGAGCGACACCTTCATTTTCGGGTGTTTTCTGCTGGCCTATATGACGGCGCGCATGTCGACCACCGTTGCTTGGCCCAATCCGAGCAAGGTTTTCGCCCTGACGATCGGAGGCAAGGAAATTCCGCTGATCCTGATCGCCATCATGACTTTCGTCCTCATCAGCAGCAGCGGCACGATGGCCATGGCCGTCAACTTCGGATACCGCCGCGATCGCCGCAAGACTGCCGCGCTGATGTTGGCGACGGCAGCCCTCGGCGCGACATTCGTCGGAATGCAGGCATTCGAATGGACCAAACTGATCAGGGAAGGCGTTCGTCCCTGGGAGAACCCTTGGGGGGCGGCGCAATTCGGCTCGTCCTTCTTCATGATCACGGGATTTCACGGCACCCACGTTTCGATCGGGGTCCTGTTTCTTCTGATCATGGCACGCAAGGTGTGGCGGGGGGACTTCGATCAGGAAAGGCGGGGATTTTTCACCAGCCGGAAGGGTCACTACGAGATCGTCGAGATAACGGGGCTTTATTGGCACTTCGTGGATCTGGTTTGGGTATTCATCTTTGCATTCTTCTATCTGTGGTGAGGATAGCATCATGGCACAAGAGCAGGCGCATTCGGGACAACAGCATCCGATAAGACTTTATATGGTGGTTTGGGGACTGCTTTTCGTCCTCAGCACCTTCTCCTACCTCGTCGACTACCTCGGCATCCAGAGCTATCTCAGATGGTCTCTGATCCTCTTGTTCATGGTCCTGAAGGCAGGGCTGATCGTTGCGATTTTTATGCACATGGCCTGGGAACGCCTGGCGTTGATATACGCCATCCTACTTCCCCCAGTCCTCGTGCTTGTCTTCGCCGCTTTGATGGTATCGGAATCGCACTACACGGTTCTCACCCGACTGGCCTTTTTGGGAGCCGGTCCGTAAGGCCCGACAGCATCCGGCCATCCGTCATACCTGAAAAATGGCACCAGATGCTCGCAATAGGGCTCATTCCCGGCCCAAGACGAACACACCGAAAAGAATGGTCGCGCTCACCTGTAATTTGTCGATGGCTCATCGCTTGACCAGCGATGGTTGAGCGGGCGCGTTGCACAGCACTATGCCAGTATGGGTTGCGGGGGCTCGCAACACCCGATTCTTGCGATTGGTGGAGGGGCCTATTCCGAGGTTGGCAGCTTAGCGTTCACAGGGCGATTTCCGTTCGAAGTCGTCCTACTCCGCCATTTCCTCCCTGCGGCATATGTCTTGAAGTGGAACCATGCATTCGTTTCGCTTTCACTTAGCTCTAATAGCGGGCGACCCTTTCAGCAAACAATGCAAACAAGTCATCGGCGTCGACATCAAGAGCAACATCGACCAGGGCCGCGTCGGCGTTGCGCAACAGGCTATCACCGACTGTTCGGCCCAAATTCAGCCCCTCATTGGTATCTACTTCCACCCGCATTTTCCGCGTTTGGAAGAGAGAGGGATCGATAGCCCAGGCAATCGTGCACATATCGTGGATCGCAGGGCTCTCCCATCCGTAAACATCCGCATAGAAGCCGCGATAGCTTTCCAGGAAACGTAGAACCAGATCCGCCACCTTGTTGCCCATATGTTTCAAAGGCGCCAAGCGCTCGGCCGTTGCCAACGCCTTGTGGGTGACGTCAAGGCCGAACATCGTTGTTAGCCGGCCACTTTCGAACACGATGCGAGCGGCATGCGGGTCGGCATAGAGGTTGAATTCTGCGGCGGGCGTAGTGTTGCCCTCGCCGATCGCACCGCCCATGATCACGATCTCTGCGACCGCATCGGCAAGCCTGGGTTCCATCCTGAGCGCCAGCGCGATATTGGTGAGGGGCCCGATGCCAAAGAGGCCGATTTCGCCGGGATTTGCCATTACCTCGTTGATAATGAATTCAACCGCGCCCTTGGCATTTGGCTTGCGATTATGCGGAGGCAGCCGGACTCCCCCCAGTCCATTATTGCCATGCACATTGGAGGCGTCGATCGGGCTGCGGACCAATGGGCGTATCGCCCCGGCATAGACTTCGACATCGCGGCCAAGAAATGACAGAAGCGCCAGTGCATTGTCGAGCGTCTGGTTCAACGGAACATTTCCGTGCGTGACCGTCACGCCGCGCAGTTCGATCTCATTGGACGAACAACAAAGCGCGATCGCCAACGAATCGTCGATACCGGGGTCGCAGTCGAGGATGATTTTCTTTTTCATACGAGCAGGCTCCCTATTTGATGGCAGACAGCAATGGATCGTGAATGCGCTGACGATGCCAGCGCATCACTCAAGTCAAGCCGACAAAGTCATGGATCAACGCTGGATAGCGGGCGATCTCGGGCGACATCTCGCCGGTAATCATGCCCTTCTGCAGCACCAGAATGCGGTGGGATAGGGCTGAAAGGAAACTGAGGTTCTGTTCGACCAAAAGGATGGTCAGATTCCGCGCCTCGCCGAAATCGCGCAGTGTTGAGATCATCTCTTCGATGATCGACGGCTGGATCCCTTCCGTTGGCTCATCGAGCAGAACGATACGCGGGGCGCCGCACAGGCAGCGCGCCAGCGCCAGAAGCTGCTGTTCGCCGCCCGAGAGTGCGCCGCCGATACGACCAAGATAGGCTTTGAGGCGTGGAAAGAATGTGAGTATCTCTTCTATCACCTTGTTCTCAGGTTCGGCATTCAGGAGGCAACCCATACGCAGATTTTCGATGACGCTGAGCCCCGGAAAGATCTCGCGTCCCTGGGGCACATAACCGATCCCAGCCCTTGCCCTTTGCGTCGTCGAACGACGCGTGACGTCCTTGCCGCCTAGCTCGACTGTGCCGCCGTATGCCGGCAGATAGCCCATTAAGGTGCGCAACACCGTTGTCTTGCCCATGCCGTTGTGGCCAAGAATGCCGACGAACTCGCCCTCGGCCACCGAGAAGGACAGGCCATTGACGATTGGGATACGACCGTAGCCTGATCGCAGATTGATGACCTTCAACAGTTGGACGTGGCCCACAGCGCGATGCTCTCCGCTCATTTGACACCTTCACGCCGATACGGCATTGCCGAGATAGACATTGCGCACCCGCTCATCGGCAAGCACACGGTCAACGTGATCTTCAACCAAGATCTTGCCCTGATAGAAGACGGTGACTACCTTTGCGATCCTGCGGATGAACTGCATGTCGTGCTCGACAACGACGACCGCATGGGTGCGATTGATTTCGAGGATTAGCTGAGCCGTGCGCTCGACTTCAACCTTGGTCATGCCGGCGGCCGGCTCGTCGAGCAGGATCAGTTCCGGCTCCTGAGCAAGCACGGTGGCAAGCTCGACCCATTGCCGCTGGCCATGGGCGAGCCGTCCCACCTCTCTGCCGGCGACGTCCGTCAGATGAAGGCGTTCGAGCACTTCGTCGACGATTGCCGTTGCACGAGCCACCGACTTCCTGCGCGCGGCAGCGATAAAGACATTCTCGCGGACGCTGAGACCATCGAACAGGTTCGGAACCTGCGTCTTGATGCCTACGCCGCGCCGGGCGATCTCATGGGCATGGGAGCCGCCGATCTCGCTGCCGCGAAACCGTATGGAACCGGCACTCGGTCGTAGCTGGCCTGTCAGCATCTTGAAAAATGTGCTTTTGCCGGCGCCATTCGGTCCGATGAGGCAGCGCAATTCGACCTCGTTGAGAACGAGATCGACATGATCCACGGCTGTGACACCGCCGAATTTCATGGTGACGTCACGCGCCTCCAGGAGCGGCGTCAGCTTCCTTGCCGGTGCAGGGATAGGATTTGTCATGGTCATTCCGCTCCGCTCTGTAATGGGTCGGCATCGGCAAGCAATGGCGAACCGACATTTCGCTTTCGCAAGGTCAGCGCCTGTTGGATTGCAGCTTGCACCAACGGCACGATGCCCTTTGGAAATAGCAGCACGAAAGCCACCAGGATGATGCCGAGCCCAAGTCCGGGATCAACCGTACCTTGGTCGCCAATCGTGTTGATCAGCCATTGGATCAGAACGGCGCCAAGGATCGGTCCCAGCAAGGTTCCGAGGCCACCGACCAGAACAAAAATGATGGCCTGCGCCGACATGGTGAGGGCGAAGACGCCGGGGCTGATGTAGCCCGCCCAATTGACATAGAGGCAGCCCGCCAGACCCGCGATGCCAGCGCCAATGACAAAGGCCAGCAGCTTGAAGAGCCGAGGATCGTAGCCGATCAGTTGGGCACGGGTTTCGTTTTCCCGGATCGCCACCACGACCCGCCCGAAGCGGCTCATCAGAATGAAACGCAACAGGCCATAGACAAGCAAAAGTCCGCCCATTGTTGCATACCAAATCCCGGTCTGATCGAGCGGACGGGATGGATCGCCAATCAGATTGAGCGGCGGGATGGCTGGGATTCCGTTGAAGCCCCCCAACTCTGCCACGCCAATGCGATACTGGCTGCCGGATGTGGAGTTGATCAGCTGAAAAAGGATGACCGAGACCGTCAAGGTGATCACCCCGACATAGGCGTCGCTGATCCGGCCATAGAACATGAAGTAACCCATCACGGCGGCAAACAGCATGGGCAGGATGATCGAAATCGGTACGGCGAGCGTACTATCGCCGTAATTGATCACCGCAACCGCATAGGCGTATGCCCCAAGTCCGAGAAAGCCGGCCTGGCCGAATGACATGATGCCGGCAAAGCCCCAGACGAAACCCTGACTGAGCGCAAAGATCGACATCACCGCCAGGATGGTCACTTGCAGCAGGTCGAAGGTCGAAACGAACAGAGGCAGACCGAACATAACCAGGATCAGCAGAAGGCAAACCGAAAGGAAGCTGCCCGCGCCTGCGTATTGATCGAGAAATTTTCCAAAAGCGTGTGATGTCATAGCGAACGCCTCAGGAAACGGCCGGTAATGCCGGTGGGGAAAATCCGAATGAGAACGACAGCGGCCATCAGCATGGCCACGCTGCCGATCACGGGTGAAGCCTTGAAAGATACAAGTTCGTCGATCGTGCCAAACAGCATCGCGGCAAGCCCGGTACCGGTGACAATGGCAGCACCTCCTCCCAGTACAGTGATGAAGGCGCGAGTAATGTAGGCAACGCCCAACACCGGCGAGACGCCGGAAATCGGCGCAAGAACCGCGCCGGCCATTCCCGCCAATGCCGAACCCAACGCAAAAGTTGCCATATAGACCGTGTCAGGTTTGATCCCGAGTGCAGCGGCCATACCCGGCCGCTCCATCGTTGCCCGCAGGATCAGGCCAAATTTGGTGAGGCGCAGAAGGGCAAACAGCGATCCAAGCGCGCCAACTGCCACGGCCACGATCACCAACCCGTAAAGACTTGTCGAGTATGCGCCGATGCCGAAGCTCGGCGCAGGGTTTGCCAATGTGCGGACATTGTTTCCGAAGATCGTGACGATCAGCCCGGTCAGGCCGATGCTGATCCCCCAGGTGGCAAGCATGGTGTCGAGAATTCGCCCATAGAGAAAGCGGATGATGGTGCGCTCGAGCACCAACCCAATTATGCCCACCACCAGGGGCGAGAGAACGAAAATCGAGATCCAGATATTGATGCCGGCCTCGGTGGCGATGACGCAGGTGAAGGCGCCCAGCATCATCAACTCCCCATGAGCGAGATTGATAATGCGCATCATTCCATAAATGACGCCGAGACCGATGGTGATAAGGCAGAGCGTGGCGATGCCCGTCACGACGTTAAAGGCAATGAGGCCGGCAAGATCCATGTCCTATCCTCCGGTCAGATCACAGGGGTGAATTGCTTGTTGAGCCGCGGATTGGCCTTAAGATCGCATTGGCCACCGCTATCATTCGGAATCTGGTGGGCGAACGTTTCCATCACCTGCCATTTGCGATCCTTCGGCTGGCCAAGATAAGTGGGACGGATGGTGTGGTGCGTCGCGGGGTCAAGCGACACAGCTCCACCTGGGCCATCATAGCTCAGGCCACTTTCCAGTGCGGTGAGAACCGCCTCGCGGTCCAGTGAGCCGGCTTTCTTGACCGCCAGCGCCCAGAACATGATGCCGTCATAAGTGGTGACATCGAGCTCGCTCATGCCGGTCAGATCGCTGCCGAACTGCTTTTCCATCTTCTCGACAAAGGACTTGCTCGCCGGGGTATCGATCCCCGGATACCAGCCATAGCAGGTGACGATGCCATCAGTCGTCGAAGGCGGCATCGAGTTGATTTCATTGCTGAGCCCGAAGACATTGGAGGCGAGCGGGATCTTCGATTTCATGCCGGCCGATTCCCATTGCTGGTAAAAGCTGGTCTGCGCGCCGCCAACCAGGACTGTAACAATGAAGTCGGGCGCTGCACTCTGGATCCGGCCGATCGTCGAGGAGAAATTGGTGGCATCGAGCGGGAAGAAATCAGCGCCCACCACGCTGCCGCCACCGGCCGCCATGAACTTGCGCACCCAATCCGTAGTGATCTGGCCAAAATTATAGTCGGCAGCGAGAACATAGGTTTTCTTTCCCCAATTCTTGAGGCCGTGGTCGACGAGGTGATTGACGGTCTGGGCTGGCGTCGTGCCGGTGCAGAAGGTGTTGCGATCGCAGACGCCGCCCTCATAGAGTGTGTTATAGAAGTATGGGATCCGGGCGCGCCCGAAAATCGGCCGTATCGCCTCGCGAGATGCCGAGGTCAGACCGCCATGGACGACATCGACTTTGTCCTGCAACGCCAGACGCTGTGCATACTGGGTGTAGAGCTGCATCGTCGATTGCGTATCGTAGGATATCATTTCGATCTGGCGGCCGAGAAGCCCGCCCGCGGCATTCAACTGATCGACAGCAAGTTTGGTGGTCTGGACCATCGGCTTGCCCTCAAGGCTGAGCGGGCCGGTCTCGTCCATGATGCAGCCGAGCTTGATCGGCTCGGAGGCAAAAGCCTGGCGTAGATAGGCGGGCGCGGCAAGCGCCGAAATCGCGGCTGTCGCGCTGAATTTCAATATGGTGCGCCGGCCGAACAGTTTTTGATTGTGATCACTCATCGCGAACCCCTCTTGGTTTTATGTAGACTATTTAGCTTTCTTTAAAAGCATAATCCACAATGCAAAACCCGTGCCAAAACGTCGAACAATGTCGCTAGTCAGAGGGAGATCGAGCGATAGGCCCCTTTGAAGAACACTAAAGGCAGGGTTTCAGGGGCGACGTCATAACGTACGACCCGCCCGACTAGGATCTCGTGATCACCGCCGTCGTAGGTCGCATGCAGCTTGCATTCGAAGAGGCCAAGGCGGTTTGGCAGCAGTGGTATGCCATCGACCCCCTCGCCTACGTCGATGCCCGCCCACTTGTCGCTGCCACGCGCGGCAAAGCGGTTGGAGATGTCGCGCTGATCGTCACCCAAAAGATGGACCGCAAACGCGTTGCAGGAACGAAAATGCTGAAAACTGGAGAGACTGCGCGCCACGCTGACCAGCACCAGCGGCGGATCCAGCGAGACGGAACTGAAGGAATTGGCGGTAATGCCCTGCAGACTGCCCTGCGAACAGCGCGTCGTGACGACGGTGACACCCGTCACGAAATGGCCTAAGGCGCGGCGAAGGTCTTTGGCATCGAGTGTTGCGGTCACGGTCGCGCTCCGACAGAGTTGAACTTATATGTAATAAATAAAGCTATATTTCAAAGCTAGTCAAGGTATCGCGCATTTGCCCTTATGCGAGTCTCCCAAACCGACAGACACGCGCTTCCACCGTCGACCGCCGCCGCACGCGGTGTCATTTCTACAACAGTATTTAATTTTCTATAATAGGTTCTTTTAAAAGCTATATAGAGAATTATCGGATTGCATGATGGAAATGGCAGGGTTCGGGCCATTCGCAAATTCGGTTGCACGCTAGCTGAGCATCAGGCGCGTATTTTTTAAGAGATATGACTAAATAACTTGCATTTATGATTTTGCTTTCCTGTTGGCGGAATTTGACAATTCGCCGATCCGTGTTGAGACTGTTTCCATGGCCGACATGCATACTCGGCCGGTTCAAAGAGAGGCTCTCATGACCAATTTTTCGGTAAACCCAAAGACCACAGCCCTAATCAATGTCGATATCCAAAATTGCTTCGTGCAAGATTCGCCGGTCGCCGCTCCAGGAGGCGCCGCGATCATTCCGCGCATCAACAAGCTTGCCGATGCCGTGCGCCGCACCGGCGGTCTCGTCATCCACACCGCCCATGTGGTTCGCCCCGACGGCAGCACAACCGGCGTGATGGGTGAGTTCAACGCGGCGATCAAGGCCGGACTTCTGTATAAGGGCCGGCCGTCGGCCGAGCTCCATCCCGATCTCGCCATCGCCGAGACCGACCTCGTGGTCGACAAGCCGCGCTACGGCGCCTTCTATGGCACAGATGTCGAACTAATCCTGCGCAATCGCGGCATTGAATCGGTGATCGTTACCGGCATCACCACGAATGTCTGCTGCGAGACGACGGCGCGCGAAGCCAATATGCGCGATTTCCAGGTGTTCTTCATCAGCGATGGCACCGCCACCTTCGATCTCCCTGACGTATCCGCCGAACAGGTCCAGAAAGCGGTCTGTGCCACGCTGGCCATGGCGTTTGCGCAGATCGAGACAGCGGACTCGATGATCGCCAAACTGGATTCCGGCGTGGCGACAACCAAGGCCGCGTAAAGAATCGGGGTCGGGCGGTTCGCCGCTCGATCTCTCCGTCTTTGCGAAGGCGGGCGGAACATGTGCAAATAGCGCATGCGGAGAGAGGGCGCCGCCTACCGACGGCACCCTCTCTTCGAAAAATGCAGGAATGCAAGGCGGGGCGAGTATGCTGCCCCGCCTTGCCTACTTTCAAGGCGTGCCTTCAGGCGGCAATATACCGCTCGGTTTCTCCCGGTTCCGGCACAATCGCCGAAGCCAACCAGGATGGCCTTTGCTGCATCCTGCCCATCCACGCGCCAATGCGGGGAAAGCGCTGATAGAGATCGCTAACCCCGATCGAACCGAACAGGTCCATGCGTGGACCGACGGCGATATCGGCAAGCGTGAACGTATCGCCGCAGAGCCATGTCCGGCCGTCGCCCAGACGTGCCTCCATCGCACCTATCTTCTCGAGAATCACCGCCAAACGATCGGCGATAACGTCCTCATCTCTTGGCGTGGTCAGCACGTTCCGGGCAAATTTCTGATAGGCCTCATTGTCGGTGCGTTTCCCGATCTCGGCTCGCAATTCTTCAGGCGTCAGGCCGGTGTTCTTGATGCGCGCCTTGCCCGCCGTCTCATAGGAGGCATCGCGGAATGGCTTTGCAAAATCGCCCTCGAAGGCAAACCACATGCGCATTTCCGCCTGGCGGCGCGGATTGGGTGGCACCAACCTCGGCTCGGGATAGAGCGTATCGAGATATTCGTTGATCACATTGGAATCGAAGATTACCTCACCACGATGGAGAAGTGTGGGAACCAGCCCCATCGGATTGAGCTCGAGATAGGAGGGATGCTTCTGATCCATCAGCGCCAGGTTCATCCAGCGCGATGTGAAGGATAGACCTTTTTCGAGCAGGCATATCCTGACACGCCGAGGACCTGGCACGCCGGCTGCGTCATAGAGGATAATGTCGTCGGCTGCTGTCATCGCCATCACTCCGCCGCATCGCGCAGAGTGGTCTGCGGCACGTCATAGCTCGCCATCAGATCGTCGACGATCTTGCGGAAATCGTCCCAGGGTGTTTCGCGGAAATTGTGGTTCTTAACCACGAAGGCTGCTCCCGCATAAAATTTCTCGTAGGATTGGTGCCGTCCCGCAAATTCGGTTCCGACCACGTCCCAGGCGAGCTTGAAAAGCTTCATACGGTCCTGCGCATGCATTTGCGGTGTGCGGAAAAAGGTCTCGAATTGTTCGGCGAGCGCCGGATCCTCGCTGACGGAAATATCGGCCGGCATCTGGAACACGCCACCGCCGCACAGTTCGCGCAGGCAATCGACGATGGGCGAATAGTTCTCGGTGCACCAGTTGAGCGCCGCATACATCATGCGCCTGTTATAGCCTATATAACCGTCGCCCCAGTCTTCGGCGCACTCGATCTGGCCGTGGATCATGCCATCAAGTGCGGATTCTAACGCCGCCAGACGACCAAGCGTTTCGCGGACGGCCGGTACCTGATCGGCGCCCGACGACTGGGTGATGCGGCTTGCAAGGCCGACGATCAGCTTCATCTTGGAATGAAAGCGGACATTGGCCTGATGGTTGCCGAAGGAATGGGCCGGCGTCTCGATATAGATGTTCCGCGACTGGTCGGGGTCATCCATGGTGAAGACATATTCCCAGGGGATTCTGACGTTGTCGCACATCAGCATGGAATCGGTTTCGTCAAATCGCCAGGTCAGCGGCGCTTCGAACTCGCTCCTTGCCTCGCGCTCCAGCGACTTGCGTGCCCACAGCGCCACGCCGGGGGCAGACACCGGCACCATGCAGGTGACCGATTCCTTGATCTGGCTGGGGGCGAGCGGCAGGATGTTGCCGACGAAGACGTAGTTGGAGAAAACCCCGCCGGTCGCCAACATCTTCATTCCGGAAATGACAATGCCATCGTCCTTTTCGTCAACTACACGAAGGGTCGGGCTTGCGAGATTTTGCCGTTGGTAGAATTCTGGATCACGTGAACCTTGCGGCGGCGTGATCGCATAGCTCGCATAGGCATCTTCGCTGCGCATGCGCTCATAAAAGGCGGTGATATTGGCGCCATACTGTGCGCCCTTGCGGGAGAAGATATCCGAGCGCATCGCCATGGCGGTGATGAAGGAGGAGACATGATCAATCGAGCGGCCCCACATTCCGTAGGTCGCGTCGCCGATCAGCTGGTGGGTCCGCGTCCGCTTCCTCAGATCATCCCGGCTCCTAGGCTGCAGATAGTAGCTTGAAAAACGCTCGCCACCCTCCCCTTCATAGCTGGCGAAGGCTTGATGAGCTTGGTCTCGTTTCAGATCGTAGACGGCTGCAATTGTCTTGGCGGCATTGCGGAAGGCGGGGTGCTCGGCGACATCTGTCACCTTTTCCGATCCGAGATAGATTGTCCGTCCGTCGCGGATCGATTCCAGATGCTCCCGGCCTGTCCTCAACATGTGCAAGTTCCCTTTCTGATTTTGCATATAGCTTTGAAATACAGCTTTTATTAAAAGCAGTCAATTAATACACAGCACGTCCGACGAGGATTTTGAGAGCTGTTATTGTGCACTTCAGGTGGCAGGATCGGATCCATTGGGGAAAGGGCCAAAGAAGGCATTGGCTAACAGACAAAGGAAACATATAAAGTATGATTCAGGAACCAATCGGCGATCCAACGAGCCGATGCGTATGAACTGAACGTTGAAGGAAACACTCTATGCCAAAGCGGCGCGAAACCCAGGTTAACCACCCGCCTTTGCTGACCGTAACCAATCCTGACTTGCTGATCGATGGCTCGGATGCGATGGCCCGTAATGTGATCCACCGCCTGCATGCGCATGGCCAGGTGATGGAACAGCTGGCGAGCGGATTCGGCGAGCTCTATGGCGTCGGCGGTGTTCAGCACCAAGTGCTGACAGCGGTTCAACGGCTGCAGGGTGCCGGCGGTATCTCTGTCGTCGAGGTAGCCGACTATCTTCGCAGGAGCGGCGCTTTCGTCACGATCGAGAGCGGCAAGCTTGTCGCAGCCGGGCTTATGGAGAAGCTCAACGACGTCAATGACAAGCGGCGCGTATTGCTCCGTCTGACAGCAGAGGGCCACAAGCGCCTGATCGATCTCGCCCCTACCCAACGCACCGTCAATGATCTCTTGTTCGCCTCACTCGACCGGGTGAAATTCTTGCAGCTAGCAGCACTTCTGGATGACTTGCTGCCCTGCGCCGAGCATGCTGCCGACATGATCAAGTTGATCAACAGGGAGCGCAAGCGCGACCTGACAAAATCGGTTTCCCAATCTGCTCGAAGGAAGGCAGCGAGCTGAGATCATTTCGACCTATCGCCGCCCGCGAGCATCGATCGGCCAGATGTCGACCAGACGATCGCCGCGAACACAGTGATAGACGTCGTAGAGTGCGACCGTTGGATCGCAATGCGACACGATGAGTTCTAGGCGTTCGCCGATACCTGGCGCACACTCTGAACCGTTCAAGCGGACACGTCCGTGTTCGTCGCCACTGAATTCATAGGTTGCGCGCTCAAGACCCAAATTCGTCAATTGCGGTTTGGGACCATTGAGCGCCAGTGCTTTGGTGCCGGCGTCGATGGTCACCGTGCCCGCAACATTGGAGCTTATTACCGCCGACTGGACGAACAATGACACATCAAAGGGCCAGGGCGCATCGTCGCGAAACGCTACGGCGTTGTAGTCGGCATCCATCAGAGGGTAGGAACCTGCCTGGATTTCGCTAAACGGGCCGCCCAAACCGTCGATGGCATGGGTTCCCGTGCCGCCACCCGTCACCAACGGCACTTCTATACCTACGCTCTCCAGACGAGTTACAGCTTGGCTGATAAAGGCATGCGCCTCTTTGGCTTTGCAGACGCGGTCCGCGTGGATCGGAATATGCTGTAGATGCCCGCCATAGGCTTGAATCCCAGCGAATTTCAAACCGCCGCTTTCTGCAATCCGGCGAGCCAGTGTTTCCGCTGCATCGACCGTCAGGACACCGGTGCGGCCGAAGCCGAGTTCGAGATCGACCAGCACGCCGAGCTCCACGGCATCAGCACGGGCGGCTTGGGCCAGTGCATCGACATTGTCCGGATGGTCTGCGACGATCACCGTGTCTGGAGCCTGCGCGACCAGCGCCATCAATCGGGAGATCTTCTCTCGCGTGGTGATCGGTGACGTGATCAGAAGCCCTCTTAGGTCCGCCGCCGCCATGACCTCGGCCTCATCGAGCGTTGCGCAGCAAAGGCCGATCGCGCCTGCCGCAACCTGCATCCGCGCGATGCGGCTGCATTTATGCGACTTGATATGGGGTCTGAGCGCCCGGCCGAACTTCGCCATCGCCTGGCTCATCGCGGCGATGTTGCGCTCTAGGACATCAAGATCGAGGATCAGCGCAGGCGTGTTGACGCTGTAACGAGAATTTGGCGCGCCAAGTGCATGGGCGATCGGTGTCAGCGGCTTCAAGATAGTTCCTCGTCTATGTGATTTACGAACCAGGTCAGGAGACGAACCGCCTCCGCGAGATCGCTCATCTCCATGGCCTCTTCGGGATTGTGGCTGCCCTTGTCGTTCCGAACGAAAATCATCGCCGAGGGCACGCCGGCGCTGGCGAAATCGCCCGCATCATGGCCTGCACCACTCATCAGTGAGATCGCCGACAGTCCGAGATGTTCGGCGCCTCGCAACAGCGTTTCATGAAACTGAGTGTCCATTGCGACCGGCTCGTCGCCGGTTAACGGCGCGAACTCGAATGTGACACCGCGTCGTGCTGCGATCCGGTCCGCAGTCTCAATCAGTTCGCGTTCGACGCGTTGGAGCGTGATCGCGGAATGGCTGCGGGCATCGAAGGAAAACGTCACCTGTCCGGGCACGGTCGTGACAGAGTGGCTGCCGGGATCGGTAAAGAACTGGCCGAAGGTCAGGACCAGATCGCCCTTCTCCTCTTCCTCGATCATCCGCCACGACTCATCCATGCTGGAGACGAGTTCAGCTACGGCAAACACCGCGTCGTGCCTTGCGATACGTGGCACGGTGCCGGAATGACCGTAAGTGCCCCTGCAAACGGCGTGCCGGCAGCGGCGATTGCCGCGAATGGCCTGCACAACCCCAATCGAAAGGCCTTGGTCGACCAAGATCGGTCCCTGTTCGATATGGAGTTCGATATACCCGCCGATACTGGACGGGTCTTTCAGCGGCAGGCCAAGTTTCAAGCGATCGATATCGACGCCGGCTTCATGCATATGTTCGGCGAGCCTCCTTCCGGTGTCTACCCGTCGTGCAGTCTGCAGAACGGAGGTCGGCAAAGTTCCAAGCAAAGCCCGGCTGCCAATATGCTGCGCACCAAACCAGGCACTTTCCTCGGCGCGGATAGCCAGAACGACCAGATCGCGCTGCAATGTCCGGCCGCTTTTATGGATTGCGGCAACAGTGGCAAGGCCCGCCAGCACACCTGCCAAGCCGTCGAAATTTCCCCCCTGCGGAACTGCGTCGAGATGTGAGCCGATCATCAACGGAGGCTTGTTCCCATCTTTTCCAGCCAGCGTCATCGACAGGTTGAGCGCCGCATCCAACTCGACGCGAAGACCGAGATCTCGTCCGGCCTGCGCCACAACATTATGCGCCATCTGTTCGCCTGGCCCATAGGCGGCGCGGGTAAATCCGATACCATCGAAAGAGCGTTCGCCAATCACATCGAACAGCGGCTCCGCGAAGGCCAATCCTGCCTCGATACCGATCTCCATATCCTCCACGTTCATGCCCCTGTGCCCGCAGAGGCCTGGCGATACCAGTTCAGGATTTGGCTGCCGTTCATGAAAATCGTATCGTCGCGGGCAATCAGTGCATCGATGACTTCAGTCAGATGATTGATCCGGTGGGCAACACCGGACAGATGCGGATGAAGCGGAATGGTCAACACGCGCGGCTGCCCCTGTTTAGCAATCTCGCGTTCGAACGTCCGGATTGTTTCTTCTATACGCAACCGCATCTCAGCGGACGAATGTTTCTCAATGGCAAAGACCACGCTGTCATTGATGTCGAGCCCATAAGGTAGCGACACCATCGAGCCGTGCTTGGTGACAAGCCGGGTCGGAATATCGTCGATCACCCATTGGCAGACATATTCAATGCCATTGGCGCGAAGATGATCAAGCGTGTCGTAGGTTTCCGACCAGCCAGGGCTCATCCAGCCGACGGGGCGCTTGCCGGTAAAGGCCTCAAGTGCATCAAGCGCGGCCTTGATCAACGACGTTTCGTCGCTTTCTTCGCCGAGCGCACGCTGATGCATGCCGTGGCCGATGAATTCCCACCCCGCGTCTCGGACGGCGCGCGCCAGGCCTGGATAGACATCCAGCACACTGGCATTAATGCTGGCACTGACCGGAATGTTACGACTGGTGAAGAGATCGAGCAGCCGTGGCATGCCGGCGCGATTGCCATATTCAGACCAGCAGAAATTGGGCAGGTCAGGCACATGCGAGCGGCCATGTGGCGGAATGACAATCGTGCGTGGTGTGAGCTGGTCATAAGCCCAGTATTCGATGTTGACCACGACATGGATAATAAGCGGCTTGCCGTTCGGCAACGCTAGCTTGGGATGTTCACTCGTCATCATATACGGCGCACGCGGATTCGAGGAAGTAACCAAGATCAGGCCCCCTGGATTTCAGAAATGGCTTCGGCCATGTAGCCGCTGTAGTGATCGCAGAGATGTCCGTGCAGGCGTTGGGCGCGATCGCGATTGGCTAGAACGGCCGGCATTCGCGCGGCGCGAGCGGACGAAACTGCCTCGATCTCGACATCGAGCAGGTTGGAATTGGTAAACTGTCCATCGCGATAGAGGATGCGCCCGTCCACCATGGTCAGCTTCGTGTCGCGGCCTTGTGCGCGGGCGAGGAATGCCTCCATAAGGGGCATGTCAGGATCGATCAGCGGCTCGCGGGTTCGTTTTAACGAGAAGGCCGCGAGATCGGCACGCATGCCAACCTTGATCTCGCCAACCTCACCGCCATATTGCGCCGCGATCGCCCCATTAGTTGTCGCCATTGCAAGGAGATCATCGACTTCAGGCGCCGGCGGACCGTTCCAGTCGGGCTGTCGGGCGAGATAATTGGCAAGCCGCAACTCGGCCAGGAGATCCTCGTCATCGGCCATCGTATGATTGTCGGTGCCAATCGCCATCCGCACACCCTGGCTCATATAGCGTGCCATCGGCGCCACTCCGTTGCTGAGACGGAGATTACAGCCGGGGTTGCGCACCACCGTGGCGCCGGTGCGGGCGAGCACCTCGGCATCTGCGTCATCCGCCCAAACGCAGTGGGCGACGACAGTTCGCTCAGACATAGCACCCAGACGTTCGAGCCGCCGGAAGACACCTTCCGGATAAAGCTCTTTCATTGCGCGATGCTGCACCGGAGATTCCAGTGCATGCATATGCAGGCCCAGTCCCCTGTCGTTTGCGTCGCCTGCCAGCACCGCCCACAGTTCGTCACTGACCCATTGCGGGCCGGCGGGGCCATAGCAAAGCCGGATCCGATCGTGATCGCCGAAATCAGCGAGCAATCGGCTCATCAGCGCCACGGTCGCTGAGCCGTCTCCGGCATAGGCGGCAGAGGATGGCATCGAGAGCCAGGATTGCATTTCGTCATCCAAGTCTGCCATGAAACAGGCTTCTCGGGGCGGATAGACCACGCCACCCCGATCCATAGCTCCGACGCACATGGTGACGCGCAGGCCCGCCTCGTCATAACCGCGGCACTGGTCGCGAAATTCTTGCTCGTAATTGCCTGTACCGAAGCTGAAGTTGGCCTGCACCGCTGTCGTGACACCATTGGCCAGCATATTGGCGGCGGTCAGTTTTGCCAGAGGATATGGATCGAGAAGTCCCCTGCCGCGTCTCTGCGCGATCCAGGTTTCCAACGGGCGATCGTGGTGGCCGATCTGCAACTGGCTGAGCCCTCGTCCGTGCTGATGCGCATTGACTAGCCCCGGCATCAACAGGCAGTCGTCCAGATCGACGATTTCCGCATCGGGCCAGCGAGTCAAAAGTTCGTTTGCCGGCGCGATACCTGCGATCTGTTTTCCCTTGATGACCACAGCCCATTTGTGTCGTAGCGTCTTAGCGCTGGGGCCGGTCAATAGCCACTTCGGACGCAGGATTGTTAAAGCCGACATGAAAACTCCGTCCAATTATTGCTTTGGATATAAGCTAATATGTTTAGCTATATCAATACAGAAAATTGGAGGAGGAGGATTTTTTGCTCCCACTATGAGACTGGGTGCGAATAGGCTGTGTTTCGGCGTGGAATATTGGCTCTGACGCAGATTTGGTGCAATTCTCTCATGTCGCGCCGATCAGGCGAGCTTGAAGCAGATCGAGCTTTCCGCGACCGTACATCTGGCGCTTCACCAGCTTGAGCTTGGTAATCTGCCCCTCAGTTTGTCCGTTGGACCACGGTGAGACGATCGCTGCTCGGACTGCCTGTATGTCTTTCGCAACGCCATTGCCAAAGGAGGCAACCAGACTTTCGCGAGCGCGGTCGATCCACGGCGCGAGCTCGTTTTCCGCCTTACGCCGGATCATGCGATGGAAGTCGGCGATGATGTCGCGAGCTTTAACCAGCAAGGGAACACCTCCTTCTATTGCAGCGATGGTGACGGTCTCGGATTTCGTCAGATTGTCTCTGCTAGTTGTTAAAAGGCGGGCGATCGTTCGGGCAGAGGGAATGCGGTTCAACATTTCCGCATCTGCCTTGTCGGCCCGCTTACGTCGTGTCGCCCATTCACTCACGACCCGGCGCGAACCACGAAAGCCCTGTGTTCTCAACCGCCGCCATAGCTCAGTAGCGTTCCGCTTGCCAGCAGCCCATTGGGCGTCGAGCCATTCGAGATAGGTCTCCAACGAACTTTCTCTTGACCGAAAGACGTCGTTGCGTTGTCCCCTGAGCACTTGGCGGACCAAGCCGCGGCTATGCCCGGTACGGCGCACGATTTCCTTTATCGTGGCACCGTCCTTTGCGAACGCCATGATCACCGAGTTGGTCTGTTCACGCCGGAGATAGCCTTGATATTGAAGGCGTTCGGCCGCGGTTAGCAGCTTGGGATTGATACGCGTTGCACCGAGTGTCTTGCGGATTTGCCGCATAGATTTGCGAACGGTGTCCAGGAATGCACGGCTGGCATTCTCCATCAGATGCCATCGATCAGCGAACTGCACTGCATCGGGCAACGCCTTTGCTGCCGCCAGCCCGTAAGCGCCGCCGCGGTCACGCGCTATAATCTGGATTTGGGGATTTCCCCGCAACCAGGCCTCTGCCGTCGCTGGCTCACGGTCCGGTAGCAGACGGATCGGCCGCCGACGCTCCAGGTCACACACGATCGTGCCATAGCGATGATTGCGCCGCCAGGCCCAGTCATCGATGCCGATCACCGACGGTGGGATCGACGGCGGTAACCCTTGCCTGCGGATAACTCGTAGCAAGGTGTCGTTACTGACGGGAAGCATCAGCCGCTGGGCAAAACGCGCCGCCGGGCGTCCTCCAAGTGCAAGCGCTAAATGGTGGACGAGATGCTCGAGACGGCCGGTTCGTCTGGCGTAGGGAGGCAGCACATCGCCGAACCGCTCGGAGAATATTTGCCTGCCGCAGAGCACCGCGTCACAGGTGAACCTCCGTGTGCGGACGAGAAGTCGGACACGCCTTCCCGAAAGAGGAAGGTCCGCGACCTGGCGGCAGTAGCGGCTTCGAACTGTTCTCGACATTCGTCCGCACGCTGGACATGACGCAGTAGCGCCGGCTCGGGAAAGCAAGATGCAGGTTTCATCGTTAATGTGGGTGATGTGTTCGGCGATGAAGCCCGCCGGTACCAAATCAGACGGGCGAAACTTGGTGTTCATCAGGCTGATTCCTTTTGTGGAAACCAGCAAGGCAGCATCGTCACAACTGCATCAAAACTGAGTCAGAGCCAAATTTGCACGCCGGAATACACTGGTCGCTCGATGCGTGCCCTTAAGCTCCGTTTTCATAGCCTCTTTTATTGAATATTGGGTACCGATGTGCCCGCGCATAAGCATGAGAACCGCATCGAGTTGCTCTTTGGTGAGACCACCGCGCAATCGGAGAATATGGACGGGATGCGTATCTTTGTAGAAAAGCCTCTGCGTATTCCGGGCCTGCACGCCCTCAGCAGTCGCGTCGATAACCGAGAGCCTTCGACGCAGACCGTGGCATGCGAGATATCGCTTCCGGTGGCGAAACGAATGCCTTTGCTGACCTTCACGGCGGACGTGGTAAGGATGATATCGCCCGGCCTGAGGACCGCATCGTTTATTCGCTTCATGCCCACTCCCCGTTTTCCTGTCGAAAGCGCCAACACCTACGCCTTAGAAGGCTCGGTTTTTTCGGATAGAGCCGCTAGGTCCTCCGCAAGACGCACCGGCACATCCATGCGCTCGTGCAAAATGCTCATCACACCAAGATCGCCGTTATCAAGTTCGCGGAAGAACAAATAGTGATGTTCATAGCGACTGAAATACGCCTCGCGTTTGACATCGGCGGGAACCGCAAGCTTTTGCGGAAGCTGGCGCCAAAGCGCCTTACTTTCACAAAGACGCCTCAAGTGCGCGTGAAGCCCCGTGATGTAGGTAATCGCCTGCGGCTCGCCCCATCTCTCAACGATGTCATGCCAAATCTTGTCCTGCGCCGCATCCGCGCGCGGATAAAAACGATAAGTTGCCACGATCAGCGACGCGTATTTCGGCGGATGACGTCTTCAGCGGAAACCGCGACAAACTCGCTATCATCCGCCCGCATGGCGGGGGCCAATTCCTTTGCCAGCGCCTCCCACGCCTCGTCCCGCGTCTTCAAGTCGCGGCGGATCAACGCCCGAATATACTCGCTGGCATTTTCGTAGAGGCCGTCCTCACCAATCTGCTGCTGAATATGGGCCTGCAATTGGCCGCCTACCTTCACATGAATGCTTCCCGACGCCATTGGCATATCCTTTCGTTCTCCCTTTATTGTGGGTATCGTAGCACATATTGTCAATATTCATCACCATAGTCCCTTATGGGAGTGCGGCATGAACCCGCAACTGGAGGTCATATAGTGATAGCCCTCAAGCTCAATGCCAAGGAAATGACGCCCACAGCGACGTGCGGCCGCCAATGTACTTCCTGATCCGCAAAATGGGTCAAGAATGAGATCTCCCGGCCGGGTGAGCGACCGAATTATCCCCTCCAGCGGACGTAGCGCTTTCGCGTCGAATGCAGCCGATTACCGGTCTTGTCCCACGGCAATATGTCCGCGAGCGGGTAATCGGGCTCCAATGGCGAGCCCTTGGCCAGCAGATACGCTTGCTCATGGGTATGACGCAGGAAGCATTGCGAAGAGGAATAAGGCTTCTGGAAGACGAGGTGGCCGACGACCCGGAACCCGGCTTTGCGCCAGGTATCCATAAACAGGTCCACCTTGTTCCAGCCGTAGAGGCTGACGGCCAAGCCGCCAGTCTTCAGCAGGCGGTACATTTCGGTGAAAGCCGGATTCAGCCAGTCGCTGTTCACGTCGTTGGCGACTGTCCGTCCTTGACGGTCACGGTAGCGGACAAGATAGGGAGGGTCGGTCAGGATAAAATCCGCCGACCCGTTCGGGAGGCGCTGCATCAAAGAGATTGAGGAGGAATTTAAATAACTACTCCGTGGGTTGCCGTTCAGCAATCGCCTGAACGTTCTTCTTCTTGACGATAGCCTGGCTGACCTCAAGCGCCCCACACAGATCTGGCGCGTCCATCGCTCAGCCGGCACGGCAAGACTGCCAGCATCTCCGATGTGCGGCAGAGGATTGTATTTCGCCCGCCGAGCCAAACTCCGATGACATCACTTTTGAGGTTAATTCAACATGGCCATTTAACTACATTATTTACTGTAGTATAATCAATATCATCGGCGCTCTCAACATCGGAGAAGGCTCATAATGCCCAAGAAATCATTTATTTCAGACATTGACGCACAGATCGAAAAGCTCAGAGATCGCAAAAAACTTCTGATAGTAAAATCGGCGGAGCGCTTTGCCAGGGCTGCAACAAAATCCGGCCTAGCCGAGTTGGATATCTCGGATGAAGAACTCGATGCAATCTTCGAAGATTTCTCCCGGCGATTTCTGCCAGAGCTCAAGAACCTCAACCAGCCATCCTCTCAAACACCTCGGTCGCAAACTCCTGCGTCTGGAGCTGCGGGGGAAGCTCCAAAAAATGGCTAAGAGCACGCATGACAAAGGCACGAAGCCCAGACTTGGCGCAATCGTCGTCAGAGACGGATTGGCGAACACGGACCGCGCTTTCCTCTCGGGCGGCTTCTTGCAGATGGCAAACATCCTCGAGAGCTCGACCGAGCAGCAGTGGCTGACGCGGATCGGCACTGAGGCTCTTGCAGTTCAACCGAGCTCGCCATCCAATAGGGAAATCGGATAATGGCGCTTGGTAGCAGGCTGCATTCAAGCATGCTGTTGGCCCTTGTGCCGGCTGTTGCCACGGCGCTCGCCGCCGCAATCGTCTCGTGGCAATGGCAAGTATGGGCCAGCGGTATGCCTGTAAAGGTCGCTTACTGGTTCCTACGTGCCGCGCCCGTGCCCGCACTTCTGCTTGGCCCAGCTACGGGATTGCTCACGGTCCTGGCCCTGCCGCAGCATCGCCGCAAGCCGATCGCGATCGCAGGCCTGGGCTGCTTTCTAACTGTCGCCGGATACTACGGCGCCCGCGAATATTCCCGTCTCGTGCCGCTAGTCGGTCGACAGATCATCACATGGGATGGAGCGCTATCCTATTTCGATGCCTTCGCTGTGGTCAGCACCATCGTCGGCTTCGGCCTTGTCGCCACTTCGGCACGATTATCGGTTGTCGTTTCCGATCCGATCAAGCGAATAAGGCGTGGCGTCTTCGGCGATGCCGACTGGCTGCCCATGGCGGCGGCCGCGAAACTCTTTCCCGCGGATGGAGAGATTGTTGTCGGAGAACGCTACCGCGTCGACCGTGAACTCGTTCACGATCTTTCCTTCGATCCAAACAATCTCCCAACATGGGGACAGGGCGGGAAAGCGCCGCTCCTGACCTACCGTCAGGATTTCGATTCAACCCACATGTTGTTCTTTGCCGGTTCAGGCGGTTTCAAGACAACGAGCAACGTCATACCGACGGCGCTGCGCTACAGGGGGCCGCTCATCTGCCTCGATCCTTCGACAGAGGTTGCGCCGATGGTGCTTGAACACCGTATGCAGGCTCTCGGCCGCGACGTCATGGTGCTCGACCCGACCAATCCGGTGATGGGCTTCAACGTACTTGACGGTATTGAGACGTCGGAGCGCAAGGAGGAGGATATTGTCGGTATCGCCCAGATGCTGCTGTCTGACAGTCTACGCATCGAATCTTCCACCAACGCCTACTTCCAGAACCAAGCCCATAATCTTCTGACGGGTCTGCTCGCCCACGTCATGTTTTCTCCCGACTATGCCGGCCGGCGCAACCTGCGCAGCTTGCGCCTTATCGTCTCCGAACCTGAGCCATCCGTCCTTGCTATGCTGCGAGACATCCAGGCGAACTCTGGATCCGCCTTCATCCGCGAGACCCTTGGCGTGTTCACCAACATGACCGAGCAGACTTTTTCCGGCGTCTATTCGACCGCCTCCAAGGACACGCAGTGGCTTTCGCTGGACAATTACGCAAGCCTCGTCTGCGGCAATGCCTTCAAATCGAGGGACATTGCCAAAGGATCCAAGGATGTGTTTCTCAACATTCCCGCCTCAATCCTGCGCTCCTATCCAGGAATCGGCCGGGTTATCATCGGGTCATTGCTGAATGCCATGGTCCAAGCCGACGGTGACTTCCGGCGCCGGGCCCTGTTCATGCTGGATGAGGTCGATCTGCTGGGGTACATGCGCGCGCTCGAAGAAGCGCGCGACCGTGGCCGCAAATATGGAATCACCTTAATGCTGATGTATCAATCGGTCGGCCAGCTCGAGCGTCATTTCGGGAAGGATGGCGCGACATCCTGGATCGACGGATGCGCGTTTGCCTCCTACGCCGCGATCAAGGCACTGGAGACCGCTCGCAGCGTGTCGGCTCAATGTGGAGAAATGACCGTCGAGGTGCGCAGCCGTTCACGTAATCTCGGTTGGGGTAATGCGAATAGCGGAACGCGCCGATCAGAAAACATCAACCTCCATCGCCGGCCGCTGATCATGCCGCACGAAATCACCCAGTCCATGCGCAAGGATGAGCAGATTATCATCGTGCAAGGTCACAGGCCGATCCGTTGCGGCCGGGCGATCTATTTTCGGCGTAAGGAGATGAAGCTGGCTGTCAAAGCCAATCGTTTTTGGAGAAGCTGAGGCTCACGTCTCGCATCAGCTCCGATCTTCCGACAAACTGAAGCGGGTTCCGCTCCCTCGTCGACGGTTTCCAGCATGATGCGAGGAAGCCAATGCGCATGACGGCATGTGGGGTCGCGATCCAGAACGAGGACTTGCAGCGTCGATCATCTCGCTGACTTCGATCTCACGGAAGGTTCAAAATATATCTCTGTGACGTGAAATCGGCCATCGGATCTCTTACACTGTATGATGACATCGATGGCGGCCCTTAGTAGCGCGCGAATATCGTCGCGAGCAAGATCACGGCCACCTTCGGATTCCTTTACCAGCAGCGTCAATTGTTCGAATGCCAGCTGCGCGGAATCCGCATGCACAGTTGTGATCGACCCAGGGTGTCCCGAATTGACGTTGCGTATGTAGTAGAAGGCCGAGCCGTCGCGCAGTTCCTGCAGAAGAATACGATCAGGACGCATCCTGAGGCAGGATTCGAGAAGATCCTTCACGCCGATCTTCGCCAGTCCCTGCCCTCCTTTCGAATAGAAAAGCCTGACGTGATTGAGCTGCGAGATGACCAGTTCCGGCGTATCTTCGATCGAGATAATCCGCTCGTGCTCCGGAATGTGCCGGATCAATGCCTTTGACAGGGTGGTCTTGCCCGACCCGGTCGCGCCCGAGATAATGATGTTCTTGCGCGCCAGCACGGCCTGGCGCAGAAATGTCGCGTAATTGGCCGCCTTATAGAGATCGATCAGTTTCATATCCCACGATGCGACACGGGTGCTCATGGCAGTGACTTCAGAAAACAACCCAGCACCTTCGAGGTCGTCCAATGTCAACGTGACCGCCGACGGCTTTCTGATCGTGATACTGACCGTGCCTTTGGTCGTTGCCGGTGGTACGACGATCTGGATCCGCTCTTCATCCGGCAGCGTAGCCGATAAGATCGGCCGGGACTCGTCGATAGCCTGGTTCGAATAGCTCGCCACAGCACGCGCTAGACGCATGAGCTTGTCGAAGCCAAGCTCCGAGAGCTCGTGACACTGCCATCCCTCTGGACCTTCCGTCAGCACCTCTTCCGGTCGGTTGATGACGATCTCATAAAGCGATGCGTCCTTCAGGAAGCGCGATAGTGGCGAAAGCAGCTCACGGACGACGCCTGCGTCGGAAGCTTCGGTCATCCTCGTCCTACTTCGTCACTAGCGTCGATCGAGGGCTGAAATCCCCCAATGCTGCCCGATCGAGAACCTTGTTGCGCGGCTCGGTGACGCGCAGGCTATAGACACCGGAGAAATCGAGGTCACGGGCAACAAAGATCGATACAAGCTCGCCCTGGTGCTTCGTCAACGTCGGCGGGATATTGATCGATTGTTCGACCGCGATCGCCGCCGCCTGCTGGCCGGCTGTCGTGGTATTCTGCGCCTGCACATCGCTATCCTGCAGCCGGGTGCCAGCATAAGTGGTGGTATCGCCGACGATCGAAAGTAGGATGGCACTCCCAAACCGCTCCCACCAATGCGTATCGACATGACCGCCCATACCTGCCCGCCCGAGTGCATCGGTTGCGGGTGAAGCAAGCGCGATGATGATGCCCTTCGGCGTCTTTGCCCTATTCCAAAGCACGAACAGGCGCTTCTGGCCGCGGGTCAAGCCACCACGATATTCTCCAACGACCTGAGTTCCCTTTTCCATGAGCACCACCCGGCCGTTGTCGGAGAGCACATCGCGATTAATCACACAACTAGCGAACCCCGGCTGGTCGGATGCAAGGGCCGTCTCCAGCACGCAAGGGATAGAGGTGCCCATGGCGACGATGAAATCGCGGTTGCCGAGTGTGCCAGCGCGAGATCCTTCCAGATGCGTTGGTGCTAACATCCTATTGAAGCGCTGATCTTCGTTTTCAGCCTGTCCGTTGAGCGCTGCGGAATTTCCCGGGATGGGAAGGTAATTGGAACCGATATCTGCGGAAACGGCGCCATCGTCGTGCTTTGGCGGCGAAGTCTGCTGCCCATTATAGGCCATAACGGGCGCCCGACGGGCAGACTCCAACAACGGATCTTCTGTCACGACGGCTTGCTCGCGCACCAAAGGCGTTGGCAACTGCGCTTCCGGAAGAGGGATTGCAGTCTTCGGTTCCTCCTTGGCCGGTTCGAAGTCCGCGTTCTGGCGGATGACGACACGCTCGGGCTGACCAGCATCTGGTTTTTGCTGGTCGCGCATCGACCATAGCGAGAATCCTATGAAAGCAACCATCGCCAAGACCACGGCGCCGCGCTTCAAGAGCGGATTACTATTGGCCCGCTTGCTGGCGACGGTCTCAGCACGTTCACCGGGAATTGGATCTTCCATCTCTTCCGACATTGCAATCTCCCTATTGCTGCGCGGTTGCCGCCTGCGATTTCACAACGCGTTCAACCGAAGGAGATGTGGTATTGGTATCGGGATTGATGCCTGCTGGATCGTAGGCTTCATTGAAAACGCAAAGCACGTCGCCTCCCCTTCTGAGGATGAACTTGCGGCTGATCGCGTGAACGAGCACTAGGTCCCCATCGACAGACTTTGGTACCAGGCTCTCGGTGCCGTCTGTGTTTTCCATATAGATTGCCGGCATTTCCTGATTGCCGCTGAAGGCAAAGGTCGTGATCTTGCCGTTGTCATAGACCGCCTGTGGTTCGAGGGCTGCCGATCCTTGTGCCGCATAACGCCAGTTGCGTGGTCCATATTGCTCGTGCAGTGCCAATACCTTGTCAGCTTGCCCTGCTTGAGCCGCCTGCGCCCGCGCGGCCGCGTCTTGGCGCCGACGCTCCGCCTCATCGGCGGGATAGCGGTATTTGACGTAGAAATAAGTATCCTGACCGGCGGCAACCGGTCCATCCCGGACCGTCAGCTCCATCTGATAGCTGCGGGTTGAGCCATCCCGGCGCGTGGTTATCACCGAGATGTTGGTGACCGGCTGGTTTTCCCGTGGCTTCAGGAAGAGAATATTGCCGGCCGGCGCCACTTCCCAGGCAACGGTATTTCCAAGCGCCACATGAGCGATCTCTTCATCTGCCGCAAACTCGATCTGGACCGACGAACGCAGCGAACCCACGACCCTGGTGATATTGTAGGGTTGATAGTCGACAAAGCGGATACGACTGTCTTGCGGAGCGCCGCGTGGCGTCTCTAGCGCAAGGACGGGCGACGACCAACCTGCTACCGCGAGCAAAACAATCAAATAATGACGTTTCAATTGATGGCCTCCGGGTCGGACCGATAATCGCTGACGACAAAACCGAGCGGGTTCACCAACCGATCGGTTGAGGACATCGGCGCATTTACATAGGAAAAGGTAAGCGTCGCCACCCAATGGGTCGTGTGCGCCTCATCACCGCGAGTGACAGTACGCATGTAGCGAACCGACGCGACGTTGCCCCTGATCAGCGAGATCGAGACGATGTTGACCCGCGACGAGGCATTGCGGCCGTAAATATTCTGGGGCGAATCCGGATTGCCGCCGCGATAAAAGGCTGCGAACCGGGTCTGTTCTGGTGCCGTCGACAGCAGCGAAACTGTGCGGAAACTCTCTTCCGCCTCGCTCCAGACGTAGCCCTCGCGGGCTCGCACATAGCGCGCTGCGAAATACTTGGTCACTGCTTCATCATAGCTGCCGGCGGTCGACGTGAGCGCGGAAACGACATCAACAATGCCGGTCGAATTGTCGACCCTGACCACAAAGGGCTCGACCGTCTTCAACGGCGTTAGGCCGGCGATGGCAACGATTGAAGCTGCGGCGAGAATGCTGGCGGCGATCGCCACGAACCAGGCGATACGGGCCGAGCGTTCCAACTGGATCATACGGTCCTGGTCGAAACGCCGCGCCTTATCGAAATAGCCCTTGAGATTGTCAGTCGTCACCATCGCCGCTACTCCGCGCATGGATGATAGGAGTTCGCGACATCGAAATGCGCGAAGGCGGCGGGACTGTTGTCCGGCTTTTCCTCGATATAGCCAGGCGGCTTGCCGGCGGATTGTGTCGGCGGACGCTCCGGGCGTTGCGGCGCAAACCGGCTATCGCCGTCCCACTGCCACATGGCGCGATTGAGCGGCCGACGTGAATGGCCATCGCATTTGGGCAGGGGATGGGAGAGTGATGCGCAACTGCCAAGAGTCGACGCCACGCATAAGAGCACGAATATTCGGATCATCCTGAACCAGCCATTTTGTTGTTTGCTTGAAGGTCCCACTACTTTGCCCTTTCCGACCGCAGGCCACGGCCGATGGCACGCGCACCCCGGGCAAGCATGCCTTCATGCGCATCGCGCGCCGTGCCATAGCCGTAGGTGAGCGACGCGCCACCCGCGGCAAGTGCCGAGGCTATGCCGGGCAACTGGTAGAAGACGTAGAGGGCGGCAAGGCAAATAGCACCGAGCGCGACGGGCCTCATGAGCACATCACTATAGCTTTCGATCATCGTGAAGGTGGAATCGATACAGGTAATCAGCAACGAGCCGACCGCGACAACCAGCACCTGCAGGATCACAAAATTGGCCAGCTGTCCGATCCAGGCCTCGGTAAACCGACGCGTCGACTGAAACATCGCGAGAGCAACAAAGATCGGTCCGATGGCAAGCACGATCGCCAGTGCCAGACGCGCATAGAGCGAGACGATATAGCCGATCGCAGCGACCATAAAGCTTGACAAGATGACCAGCATGCCGCCGACAGCGGTGACGAGGTCGACACCCCACGAGGCGCGCGACCAGATCTCCTTTGCACATTTCTGACCCTTGTCCAGCAGGCTGTCGAAGGTCGAAGCGCTTGGTGTAGTGCCGGAGTTCAGCGCCTGTGAGATCTCCTTGGGCAGCGTATCGAAGAAAATATTACTGACATAGGTCTGGTACTCACCGGCATTCTTGACCAGCATCAGTATGATGGCGAGCTTCATCGCTCGAAAGGCAAAATCCATGATTGGCTCGTGCACAGATCCGCGAAGGATGAGAAAGCCATAGAGGATGACATAAAGCGTCAAGGCGGCCGTCAACGGGCCGTTGACCCAGCTCGCGATGTTCGATGTGCCCGAGGAAATGAATTTCTCCAGCGGCGCCTTGAACTGCCCGTCGACGAAGGCGAAGACCTGATACATGCCTCATCCCCCGAGTGCTTTGCCCATGCGCTTTAGGCGGGCTTTCCAATCGGCCGCCTCGGCGTTCATGCAGTTCGGCGTGGTTCGCAATTCACCTGGATTGTTTCGACATTTGGCAATGATCTTCGACAGCAGTCCTTGGTCTGCCAATAGCTCCTCGACCGAATAGACACGCTCGGCTTTCTTCGAGCATCCGAACAAAGAGAGAGCGAGTGCGAAGAGAACAAGAAACTTCATTGAAGGGCCGCTCCCATGGCATCCATGCGCTTGCGCCAATCCTCGGCCTTGCGCTGTTCATCGACCTGAGCCTGCGCCTGCTGCACCATCTGCAACCCCTGCATCCTGAGCATGTCGGTCTGGAGAAAGGCCGTCTCAGCCTGCAGCCGCGCCTGCAGATCAGCTATGTCCTTGGCGTCACTCGCCGAAGAGATTTGCCGGCGCAGTTGATCAATACCGTCGATCCGCTTGGTCGCCGTATCGTAGATTTGCTGGCCGAGGCTCATCTGGCCGGCATTTCTGTTCTGAAGACGCGACAGTTCCTGGGCGTAGAAATCATTGGCGCTTGTCTTGTAAGTCGAATTGTCGGCCAGGAATTTCGAAGCGGCGTCGCTGAGCGCACCTGAACCTGACCCTTTGAGAAGGCTCTCAATAGTGGAGAAATCCTGAGGCAACGCCTTTCGGATCGAGGGATCGTTCAAGATGCTGGCAATATCGGCCATGTTGGTCAGCTTGTTCAGAGAGCCGTAGAGCTGCTGGGCCTGCTGAAGCTGCTGGTTCAGCGCATCAAGCTGCGATTTGAGTTGGGTGATGCTCTCGATCTGCTTGGCAATCGCCGTCTGATCGATCACGGGGATACCCTGCCCGCCGGCGGCGTAAGAGGAAAGGAACAGCACTATCGCTGTCATGGGAATCCTTCTGCTCTGCTCCATCAGCATGCACTCCTTCTTTGCTGGAATATCCGCAGCCATTCGTCCCGGTCGTCCCCAAGCTCGGCACGGATCGCATCGGCGAGTTCCACATTTGCCGTTCGCCCAGAAAGGATTGCGAGCTCATCGTCGAAGCCGTTGAGATCGAGCTCGGCGACCACGCTATTATGCCCCTGCTTGACGATGAAACGGCGGCTCTCGACCGAGAGCTCGCGCGAAAGCAACTCGAACTCCCGTCCGGTAAGCTTGAAGCCATCGACATAGTCGGCACGATCGCCACGCGCATTCGGCAGGAAGACCTGCGTCGGGCATTGTTCGATGATCGTGTGCGCGATCGCCGAGTTGATGGCATCACGAGGGCTTTGCGTGGCAAAAAGCATCAAGCCGTTCTGCTTGCGGATGGTCTTAAGCTTGTTCTGGGCGAGATCGAGAAAGCTCTCGTCCTGCAGCGCCTTCCAGAACTCGTCGATGACGATGATGATGCGCCGGCCATCGATCAACTGTTCGACACGGTAGAAGAGATAGGCCATCAGCGGCGTGCGGATCTCCTCGTTGTCGAGAAAGTCCGTCATGTCGTAGCCGAGGAATTTGGCACCGATGCCGATGTCGTCGGCCTCGTTGTCGAAGACCCAGCCTAGCGACCCTCCGCTCTCCCAGCGGCGCAGTCTAGCGGCAATCCCTTCCGGATCGACATTGTTGAGGAACGCACGCAGCGCCCCGATCGTGCGCTGCGCTCTTGGTAAATCGGCGAGCCCTTCGATTGCAAGAGCAATGTCGCCGGCTTCGCGGGCGGAAAGCTCGTGTGCCGTCGAGCCGACGAGCTTACCAATGAAACGGGTTAGGAACACCTTGTTTGCCGGCGTCAACTCCAGCGCCTTTAGCGGCGCACATCTCGTCGACACCCCGTTCCTGAGCGGCAGATAAATGCCGCCGGCGGCGCGTACGAAGAGGTCGGAGCCACGGTCCTTGTCGAAAAAGACCGTGTGCGGATCGTGCTTTTCGAGCTGTGAAAGCATGAAATTGACGAGCACGGTCTTGCCGGCGCCCGACGGGCCACAGACGAAAGTATTGCCGAGATCGCCGCAATGGAAATTGAAATAGAATGGCGCGCCTGACGCGGTCTTGAGCATGGCAACGGCCGGTCCCCATTCATTGCCGTCCTTCTTACCCGTCGGATAGGAATGAAACGGCGAAAGTGCTGCAAAATTCCGCGATGTGATTGCGCCCGAGCGTGCTCGATAACGAAAATTGCCGGGCAATTGCGCCCACCAAGCCGCCTCAAGCCCAAGATCCTCACGTGCCACGACGGCGCCACCGCTGGTCAGATGGGAACGCGCCTTGGCGAGATTGTCGGTGAGGTCTTTGACGGTGGAGGCGAATACTCCAAGCGTCAGATGATGCTCGCCAAGCACGAAGCGGTTCGATTCGAGCTCGTCCATCGCCGCATCGAGTTCCTCGATCTGTGACGCCGCCTTGTCGCCAGCACTCACCATCTGGTTCTGCTTGCGTCCCATGATGGAGCGAGCATCCGTTTTCGAGGTGAAGGCAAAGGACTGCGTCAGGATCAACTCGAAAGGGGCCGTTAGAATGCCGTCGAGCATGCCACTGCGGGTCCTCGCCGGATATTCCTTGAAGCCGAACATGCCGGCATAGCGGCTGGTGCTCTCGTGGCGGATCTCAACCGTCTCTCGCCCGAAGATCACGCGATCCGAATAGATCGCGGCGGAAATCCTTCCCTGCGTCAGCGGAATACGCTCACGGCGGCCGCCGACAATCTGGTGCAGCACCTCGCTCGGCTCGGAAAACAGAATGCCGTTCTCATTGTAGAGCGACAGCACGCGCGGGGCGAAACGCTGCAGCCCCGCGGTCAAATCGACCACCTTGTCGCGGAGGCGCTTCAGCGCATCCTCATCGAGCTCTGCAGCACTATCCCGTGCCTTGCGAAGCCGCGATAACAGGCTCGCAAACCTTTCGGCGGGATCGCGGTTCGGATACCATAGCAAGCTGAGATAGAGGTCATTGCGGAACAGGTCCTCCCGCACCATTCGCTCGCTATATTTACCGTTGAGCGAGGCCGAGAAAGGATTGGCGAATTCACCATCCGGATAGGTATTGTCACGCCGCCGGATGATATGGGTCCAGATTGCCAAACGCTCGTCGGCGATATTGCGGTAGAGCGTATTGAGGTCGCGATAGAGGCTATTCAGGTCTAAACTGTCAGCCGTCTCGAACGATACACCCTCGACAGAGATCATCACCATTAGAGCTCTTGAATCGAGTGCAATCACCGTCTCGTCCACATGACGGACATAGGGGATGAAGGTCTCAGGATCGAGTTCGCGGGATTCGAGGAGAGAAGCGCTATGCAAGGCCGAGGTCCCTTTCATCGTAGCGCCGCACGAGCCTCAATGGCGTCAGCGAAGCACCGCCCCAGTAGGCGCTGTTGCGCGAGCGGCCGCGCGTTTCAATCCAGGCGAGCAGAATGCGGAACATGTTATGGTCATGCTTGACGAGCGCGCGAAAGATGAGATGGAAGACCACACCGACAAGCGCGTAGGCGATCGAACCCGCGATGATGTAGAGGATCGTCGTCATCATGACGTTGGCGCCCATGGCTTCCATTGTCACACCGGCAATCATCGCCGGCCGCGTGCAAGCAAGAAAAAGCGTGTCTTCCTCAAGCATGACTTTGTCCGGCATTGTCTCAGCTCCCTGAGATCGTGCTGACAATCTGCGAGGCACCGAAGATGATGCCGATGCCAAGCACGACATAGGCTGCCTTTCGCAGATCGAGATAACCGAACATCCACGCGATGCCGACGATAATGACGGCGATCGTCGCGAGCAGCTTGGCGACATTGCCTGTGAGCAATGTGACGATGTTCTGCAGAACCGTCTCGATGCCGCCGGTGCTCTGGGCGAAGGCGGGTTCGATCGTGACTGCCGAAAACAGGGCGGCCATCAAGGCAATGGCTGCAAGTGAACGCATATTGATCCTTGACATCATTCAGGCTGCTCCGGTTGATCGTTTTGGAAAACGAGCGCGGACGAGCGCCGCGCCACGTTGAACACATCCCAGGACGGCGCTTTCGTCGTCCATTCCTGCGGCAGCCCAGCCTTGCCGTCGGAAGACGGACTGGTTGCCTGATCCTTAAGAGGTGTCGGCTGCTCAGCGCCCCGCCCTATTGTCAGCGTCGCCAGCCCTCCTGAGAGCCGTTCTGCCTCTCGCTGGACCTGCTCGTCATACCGAACCATTTGCCCGACGGAAGGATCGGAGCGCCCATAATAGGACTGCAACATTACGTGCTTGGCCTGCTCCGATGCCGCGCCCGCACGCATGGCTAGGCGATAGTAACCGTCGAGTAGCGTCGCAGTCGCCTTGAGATTGAGACAAGGATCGAAGGCATCGGAGATCGTAAGATTGAGTTTATTAAGCTCCTCGATTCCGACACCGCCAAGCCCGAGCTGGATGTCCTGGTGCTCGGCAACCAGCCTGGCTGCGGTTTCGATCGCCTCCGCCTTGCTTTTTGGCTGCCGGTCAAGCGGAAGGTCGCTATTGATGCGGATATTGAAGGGCTGAAAATTGCTTTCCAGACTGACGACGGCAGCCAGCGTTTCTACCGCAACCGCGGGCGCGCAAGTTTCAGCAAGATCGATGAAGGCGACGGCCATGGGTCAATACCACACACGTTGACTACCGACGCTGTCGATGTTCACGTCGATATAATGCGGCTGCGAGCGCCTGCTCGGTCGCTCGATCGGATAACCCATGCATTCGACGTGCTTTCCCTCGCGCTGCCACCGAGCCGAGGTGACCAGATCGGTGCTTTCGGCAGCACCATTGCGGCCGGAGCGACAAAATCGGGCATCGACCTTTTGAAGTGTTGCGGAGACGCAAGTCGCCTCTTGGCCGCGGTCACCATAGCGCGCGGTCAGGCTATAGCCGTCATTGCATGAATAGGGTTCATATCCGGGTTGGGAAGCACGGAAACCGACGCCGCTGCAAGTTGGAAAGGAATGTCCCTTGGCAAGCGTCTGCCAGAGCTTGCTGATCGGTGGACGGCACTCGGCAAATTGCGTCGGGCCACCCGGATTAGAAAGGCACAGGATAACCTGGCATCCCCAATCATCGGCGCGCGCATCACCCCCTGAAATAAGGTATATGGGAATACAGCCGGTAACGGCGGAGACTATTCCAACCAGAAGGCTTTTCATGGCTAGGACCCTTCGATGTGACAGCATCAAGCGATCTTTACGACTTCAGGATGGAATTTCCTCGTCGCTTAACTAACTTATATAATGCAGTTAAAAAGATGACAAGTACCTTCAACACACAATTGCATAGTCTTTCGTTCGCAGCCTTCATCCTGCGTGAAATCATGGATCATCCGCAGGAAGACGAGACGCCACAATCCAGACTGAAGCAGGTCGGCATGATGAGCATCCTTTACATCATGAATCAGGGGCATCAGGCTCTAACCATTTCAAATCTCGTGGAGATTACGAAGCTGACGCGTGTGGGTGTTTCGGAAGTCATAGAGCCGCTGCTCAAACGTGGCATGCTCACGGAGACATTCGTGAAGAATTCGATGGGGCGCGGCAAGGCGCGTCAATTCGAGATCGCACCTGAGATTTTTGAAAAACTGAGAGCCTTTGGACAGAGTAAGTAGCAAGGCCAAAGGACGCGATTATACTATATAAAATTATTCACTATAATTCGATTGCCCAATTGCGATGCTCGCGTCTGCGTCGCATTGGCTATGCATGGAAAAGATGTCGAATGAGCGCGTCCTACGTCAGAAGGGCTCGCCAAGCCTCGCGAAAACCTGCGTTTCCCTAGAGCAGCTTGCAAGTGATTTGCATTAAGCCCATGCTATACGCCTCAGATCTTCATTTTTAACCGCTACGCCCTGCCGGCGCCCCAAATGGGCGCCGATGACAGAATGGCACTTTGCGGAATCCGAGGCCAGATGTGCCGTTTGAACTCGTCGCCGAGATCCGCCTCGCCCATCATTCCAAATTTGCCTGGATTTCATCCCGGATCGCAATCACTGCTGCGCAGAGAGACCTGATTTCCTCATCTGAGTGGCCTGCGGTGACGCAGATCCTTAGGCCGGCGTTGCCCCTTGATACAGTGGGAAAGAAGATCGCCGAGGTGTAGAAGCCTTGCCTGAAGAGACTTGTCGCGGCGCCAATCGCGAGCAATTCATCACTAAGATGAACAGTGCGGATCGGAAGCCGAGCTCCGTGCTGTTCCGTCGGCATCAAACCGTCAAGCAAGGCTATTTTTTGCTGCAGCGTTCGCTGCAGATGAGGTAATTCTTCGGTTCGATGCAATTTCGCAGATGCCAGACCGGCACCAATAGCGGCCGTGTTGAGCGATGCCGAAAAGGCATGAGCCACCGCAAATCTGCGGAACAGGATCTCCTGGTGCGCTGTACCCAGCATAAGCATGCCACCAGATGCACCGAAGCCTTTGCCGAGAGATGCTGCGATAATGGTCCTGTCGCCCAATTCACCAATCTGGGACTTCGCAAAGCCCTCACCACGCTCGCCGAAGAGCGAGATTCCATGAGCATCGTCAATATAAAGAAACAGGCCATATTGTTCTTGGAGGCGGCGCAGGCCGGATATCGGTGCACTGCCGCCCATTGAGTAGACACCATCGCAGATATAGGCGACGGCTTTATTCTGGCGGCATAGTCGCTCGAGAGCATCGAGGTCGTTGTGGGCTATTGTCTCGACCCGCGTCTCCTGAGCAATGGTGCCCTTGTGATGGGCAAGGGTTGCATGGGCCAGGCGATCGAACACCATGACGGCCTTGGGACCACCAGTGAGATGGCCCGAAGCGACCAACGGCAAGGCACTCATATTGGCGGCGAGCACTGTGGTGTAAGTGATCACCCGCGCGGCGAAGAGATCGGAGAGGGATTCTTCCAACTCACCGAGACTCGCAAAATTCAGTCGAGTGCGGGCGCACGACCAATGCAGTGTGCCCGAACTCCGTACGGCTTCGGCGGCACCTTCGACAATGTCGGGATGATTGTCGAGGCCCAAATAGGAGCATCGGACAAAGTCGACAACCGCACGATCCTCATAGTTCAGCCTGACGGCCCTGCCGTCCGACGGATGGGCGTAGATCGCCATGATACCTTGATAGTGGGCAGCTTCGAAATGTCGATCGGCCGTGTCGACGAGGCTGCCGGTATTACGGTGGGTTGTTTTCCTGTTTCGATCAGAACGCGCGGAAATTTTCTTTTCCATGTTTCAAACTCCGGTCCATCAGTGTGCAGACCAGAGGTTGAAATCAGTTCCCAGCAACCTCAACAAACTAGGCACTAAATCTTATGAAATATACAATATTACTAATGTTATATGATCGCTTATATGTGAAGCAGCACGAGTGTAGGACTAGCCGAATTCGACGGCGTAACCGCTGGAGCGAATCGTGCGGATAATATTGTGACCGATCATCTGCTCCAGCACACGGCGCAAACGCCCTATATGAACGTCGACCGTTCTCGGCTGGACATAATAGTTCGGAGGCCAGGCTGCTTCGATGAGTTCCGATCGGCTAAAGACGCGGCCAGGTGCTTGAAGCAAACGGCATAGAAGCTTGAACTCTATCGGACCGAGCTGAATTTCTTCCGAGCCGTGCCTGACCAGCCTCTTGCCTACCTCGAGGCTGAGTTCCCAAACGTTGAACGTACTGCCGTCCCGGCGGATGCCTCCTGTTCCCAGAGGCAACCCTGACATGAGAGATTGCAGATAGGCCAATATCCTTGCCGGCGAAATCGGGCGAACAAAACTTTCGGTCACACCGGCCTTGAGCAGATCCAGATAGTGCCGCTCATCGCCGCTGGGTATCAGCGCGAGCAACGGGATATGCGCCGTTGTCCGATCGGCTCTGATCAGGCTACAAATGCGCAACGCACGCTCTGCATTGTTTTCAGTGTCGAGGACAATCGCTAAAACAGACGTGCGTCCTGCAAGTTCCCCCACCTTTTCCTCGTCCAAAAGCGCGGAACTCAGCCCCTCCACTGCGAGAATGTGGCTAAACACGAGATAAAAGTCGGGATTTTGCGACCAGAAAAGAACCTCTGGATTCATACAACAGCCCTTCTCTTGTTAACTGCCAGATCGAAGATCCGGAATTGTGTTGCATCAAAAATAGCGGCGAGATCACCGTACTTCATAGATTTCCGCCGTTTTTGGCTCAACATTGCCCAATATTCGCATTTCCTACATAAAAGTCTAGTATAATTCTCCCATTTTTGATGCAACATTTTTGTTGCTTTTCCTGCCGTCTTCGCGCACGCTGTGGATTTGAAGCGCAAGCTCCTTTATGCCTGTCCTATGTCCGTGAAAGAGCCGCCCTTGTTCATGAAGTCCAGCATCGACCATTTGCCGCCGCTTAAGCGACGCGAGCTCGCTCGGGTCCTAGAGGTGTTGCATAAGAGTTTGAAGACGCGCTGAAGGGTGGGTCGGCGGACTTCAAGAAGCGCGGCCGTATTCTGAAAATCATCCTGTTCGGATCCTATGCACGCGGCAGCTGGGTCGACGAGCCCCATACCAAGAAGGGCTACCGCTCGGACTTCGATCTGCTGATTATCGTGAACAATCGGAAGCTTACCGATTTCTCCGCCTATTGGCAGAAGGCGGCGGACCGCTTCCTGCATCTCGACGAAATCAAAACACCGGTCAATTTCATCGTGCATTCGCTTCGTGAGGTAAACACCCTACTCAAGCAGGGCCGGTATTTTTTCGTCGACCTCCGCCGCGATGGTGTCGTGTTGTACGAACTCGATGATAAGCCGCTGGCCAATCCCAATCTCCTTCACCCTGCGGACGCCTACAAATTTGCATCAGAGTATTTCGAAGACCGGCTGCCCCATGCTCGGAAATTCGCAAAAGGCTCGTTATTCTACATGAATGAAGGCGATTTCAAAGAATCCGCGTTCCTCCTACATCAGTCGATCGAACAGGCTTATGCCACGTTGCTGCTCGTGCTGACTAATTACAGCCCAGCCTCCCACAATCTCAAGCACCTGCGTGGTCTCGCTGAAAGTCAGGCGCAGCAGTTGGCAGAGGCTTGGCCACGCGACCAACAGCGCTTTGTCGCCTGGTTCAACATTCTCAACGAAGCATATGTTAAGGCGCGCTATTCAAAGCACTATGAGATAAGCCGAGAGGCACTCGCATGGCTCTTGAACCGCACGACGGATTTGATCGATCGGGTGGAAGCAGTCTGTCAGGATCAGCTTGAAGCACTAAGGATAGACGTAGAAGAAGCCGATCGCCGCTCACGGAGACGATCATAGTCGCAGAACTAAAACTTCGTCGGATTTCTTCCACGAAGCCTCTTTCCGCGTGACATGTTTGTCACGAGCAAAATGCCCAGGACGATAGGATGGTCAGCTAGATCGACCTTCGCAGCTCCTAAATGAGCTTCCAACGTCCGGCTTCAAAATCAACTCCCTGCGCCGGACGCAGGAGGTGTTTACTTGTCCCGAAATTCAACGACACGTGCAGCAGCAGGCCGCTTTGACGGCAAATCGGATGCCACTCGCAAGGATCATCAAATAGTCCATGATATGATTGCGCTTTATGGAGACAGCGCGCCAACGACAGTGGCGTGGTGCGCATTTGAGGCTTGGTGCGAAGGTGACGAAGAAGAGTATCGTTTTTGGTTGAGCATCTTTCTCCGCCTGCGCAACTAGGCTGCGGACTCATAAAACCTAAGCCAGAGCCGGATAGCACCAAGCTTTGCAAAGGCGAGGTAAGCTGAAGCGTACCTGTCGTATCGTGTTGCGATGTGCCTGAACTGCTTGAGCTTGTTGATACAGCGTTCGACGAGATTGCATTTCTTGTACTTGCGCTTTGAGAAGGGGATTTCTTCACGTCTGTTTGATTTTGGTGGAATGACGGGCGTGCAGTTCTGATCTTCGATCATCTCCCTGATCCAGTCGGCGTCATAGCCTCTGTCGGCGAGAAGGCTCATTCCCTTGGGCAAATCTTGCAGGAGCAGTTCGGCCATCGGGGCATCATGGGCCTGACCGGGGGAGAGTTCGATCTGCAGCGGCAGACCGTGTTCGTTGACCCGCAAATGCATCTTGGTGGTCAGTCCTCCCCTCGAACGACCGATACAACAAATTCCATCCTGTTTTTTTGGGCGGCAGCTTGCTGGTGAACCCGCACACTTGTGCTGTCGATCATTTGCAGCTTCTGGCCTTTGGCCTCATAGGCAGCGATGATTGCATCCATTAGCCTGTTCCAGACACCGGCTTTCCGCCAGCGGTTGAAGCGATTGTAGACCGTCGTGTAAGGCCCATATCTCTCGGGCAAATCTGCCCAAGGCGAACCTGACCTTAGCTGATAGAAAATACCGTTCAGCACGCGCCGGTCATCGACCCTCGGAACGCCCCGCGCCTTGTTCGGCAAAAGCGGCTTGATCACATTCCACTCAAACTCAGTCACGTCATAACGTCCGTGGGCCATCGTAAACTCCTTTCGGAGTTTGAATCAGTTTTCAGCCGATTTGCCTATCGCTTATGAACATGCGACCTAGAGTAGCTGTTCTGCTGCCCGCAACAGCCACAGCTGAAGCGTGACTACGGTATCGGAAGATTGTATGCTTGTCGCATGGGACTACTGATCTTCAGCACCAACGTCACCTTAGACGGCTGTGTCGACCACCAAGAAGGAATCGCCGACAACGAGACACACGCCTTCTTCACTCGCCTCATGGACGAGAGCGGGGCGATGTTGTGGGGCCGCGTCACCTACGAGATGATGGAGAGCTACTGGCCAGCGGTCGCCCGCGGCGAAGCGGAGGTACCGCCGCCGATGCGCGAGTGGGCGGTTAAGCTGGATGCCAAGCCGAAGTACGTGGTGTCGTCTACGCGAAACGACTTCCCGTGGAACAATAGCCACCACATCGCCGGTGATCTGCGAACAGGCGTGCAGAATCTCAAGGGTGCGACCCCGGCGGGCGTGCTCCTCGGTAGCGGCAAGCTCGCGGCTGAGCTGGATCGGCTGGATTTGATCGACGAGTACAAGTTCCTCGTTCACCCCAGGATCGTCGGCCACGGCCCCACTCTATACGAGAGCGGCTTGCCTAGCGCGCGACAGCTCGAATTGGTTTCGGCGAAGCCGCTCCACAACGGCGTTGTTGCTATGCACTACCGACGCTCTTTGACGAAAGTCGCAAGGCAGGAATAGCTCATAGCCGGATTTTCACAACCGTGGGCGAGGTCTTCTCTGCGGCAACAAAATTAATGAGTATGCGACCTAGAAAGGCTTCGATTTCACTGATGGATTCGAAAAACCGCCGTCGCCATGCGCTGGCCGCTTAGGAGTTCAGCCTGCCGAATTAGCCTCAGCTTGGATTCCGGCCGGCTAGCTGAGCTTATCCCGGAAACGCTATTTGACGTTCCCCTATATTGGGAGATGAACCGTCTTGCCGCTGATCGGCTGGTTGACTGACGCGCGAGGTTACGATCGTCGCTAAGCATCGTCTGCTGGGCTGAAACGAAGCCGAAACGTCAAGAACTTCATCGCCATGACGGGCGAGAAGCGACGGGAAAATAATCCGCTAGGCTCAAGGCGAGAAGCGCCGTGAGTGGCCCTAGCCCACTCTGCGGCGTTTCGATAGTTTTATCTCCTTCACCTTGTGCAAAGTCGAACTTTCGATCCCGTCATTCCGTTGAAGCGGACGAGATGTCCGACGAAAGCCGCAAATGCTGCTCTGATATGAGGGGAATCGAACCGGCGCACGCCGAAAGCCGGCGTTGAAAGATGCGAGTATAGCCGCTTGGAACTGTAGACCTGTTCGATGAACCTCGACAATCGTTCGGCTACGTCCGTAGAGCTCTAGTCGTCAGCAATATAGACAGTCTTCGACTATCAGAGTTTTCATGAAGCTCTCAGCCTACGCGTTGTGATAACGGTTGCAGACCGCGTTCATGGAGCCGGTAGCCCAGATCCGCAGCCGGACCAGACGGCTCACAAGATATTATCTTTATTGAATTCTTTCCGAGTCAGTCTCTTAGGATTCTCGATCAACCGATAGTCTTTACCCAACGCAATAGCCGCCAGATTCACGACATACCGCACCGAAGAAAAATGGGCTGTGGCTTAGATGTGAGCTCTTTCAGGCGGGTGACGCAAAAGAGGCGACAAGTCTGACAAGGTCAACCTGGCGCCGAACACCCGTTTTCTCGAAAACGCGGAGAAGATGCGTTTTGACGGTGGCGCTCCCCAGGCCAAGCTCATCCGAGATCTCCCGCCGGGTCCGGCCCGCAACCAACATCTCCGCGATCCTTACCTCTGCAGGGGTCAAACCATACAGGGCCGCGAATGCATCAAATGGAAGACTTATCGGTCTATCCGCCGGTGTGACGAAGAGGGCCGCCGTCGCTCGCCGGAACAGGCCGGGGCGACTTTCCCGCCTTTCCAGCGGCAGGACATGGATGATATAGGGCTCCCCGGAGGGGCCGTGGATGGGAAAACCGGTGCCGCCGCGGCGTCCGAGCAGCATCTCATCACCGGCCGCCTGGGCGACTGCATCCTCCACAGCGGACGAAGCATCCAGGACGGCAATGCGGCCATTTGTGACTTTGATCGGATCCTTGCGGGCCAGCATCGCCTCGGCGACGGGATTGGTATGGATCAGAGCCATCAATTCATCCACCAGCACGACGCCAACCGAGAGGCCATCCAGCACTGATGCAACGTTGGCGGCTGCAATTGACTGCAATTCGAGCAATTGGCTGATTGCTATAGCGCGCCGGAAATGCGGCGCCAGAAGTCGCAGGCTGTCGACTTCCCCATTTCCCACGATACCGGCCGTGCTATGCCGGCCAAACGAAAGCGTGGAGACCATGCGTGTATTGCGCTCCAATCCGATCGCAACCGCATCGATGACACCTTGGGGGCCAGCCCATTCGATAAAATAGCGGCTGGCCAAGAGAGTGGCATTCGGCACGACCCTGGACTGGACTATGGGTTCCTCAAGCGGGTATTGTTTGACGCGGGCGTCGCCGCCCCAGAGCTCCACGAGATCGTTGCCATAGTATGGAAGCTCGCCGAGTTTCACTGAATCGATGCCCGTCGAAACGCCAAGCACAACGTTGCCACCCGGCAGGGGATACACCCCGAGAACCGCATAGCAGAAGTCGAGTTCTCTTCGAATACTATCGACAACCGACTGCCACAGTCCGGGATCGAGAACACAATCGTATATCGTGCCGATAAGTGTGGAAATCCGTTCCAAAGGATAGGTTCGACCAACCATATTGTCCAACACCATAGTTAATGAAACTGAGGAGATGACCTGTTCTTTGCGAATATCGGCTCGCGTGGGCTAATCCTCACCCGAGATCCGAGTATACATGCTGAAAACGACATGAAGAGCATTTAAAATGCCATTTTACATCTGCAGGAAAAAGAGGCGCCGTACGTCAAGCGTAATCCAAATGCCGAGAAACCCGCTCCGCTTGCGGTCGGGAAACGCCCTGGGAACTTCTTCAGTCGATCGATATTGCCGCAGCGCGCTATCCGAAGGATCAAGACGCGCGCGGACCGGCGCAGGACTTGGGCACAACACCTACGGAAGAGAAGACAATAGTGTCGTTATACCGAGAAATAGAAATACCGCTGCAAAGAATAGATCAAAGCGATCGAGGTGACGCCCCGAAAGCGATTGCAGCCTGTCATTTGATGCCATCACAGCGACCATGGTAAACCAGCCCGCCGCAATTACGAAGATCACACCAGCGCAAACAAAGGTCAAGAAAGAAGAGGATGCGACAAGGTGGGAAGACGCGAAAAACATAGCGGTGACCGGATTGGCCATCGCAGTGAGGAAAGCCATCCTGAAATAACCCGATGTAGGTTCCGCGGCCGTCGAATGCGTCCACCTTGCCACCACGCGTGTGCGGCTCAAGGACTTGACAGAGAGATAAACGAGATAAGTACCGAAAAACACCGCGCCTAGCCGTTTCGTCGTATCGCTTACGGGCAAGAGACCAGTGCAGAGCGTTACTGCGAGATAAAGCAGACAGGCGCCGAGCGCGACGCCAAGAGCCGCAGCAACCGCATTCGCGCGCTGCGAATGCAGCCCGGCGGCGGAAACGATCATCAAATTCGGCCCGGGAGAGATGGCCAGCAAAAGATAGGACAGGCCGAAGGATATCAAATGCCCTGCGGGACTTTCGAAACTGTCAAGCATGGTGCCATGTCCATTCTATGCAACGGTTTGCAACACCTGGGCCCAGTGTGATCGTGTCTGCCAGCCTGGCAGCCCCCATGCCAGGCTGGCACCACGGTTGCGCGCCGTTACCTTCAGAAAACGGCGCGCCCGACCGTGATGCGAGCCCTTTGCCGGCCCGCATCCTTTGATATCGCGGAACTCGAAAAATTCTTCGCCAAGCCGTGGTACGCATCACATCTGCAAGATCTGCCATATCCACCCGCCCCGGCTGCTCCAGCCTGACGGGAAAATCATCACCCTGGCCGTGCATTTTCTGCTTGACGCTTTCAACCTTTCAGATTTCTTTAAGGTTGGCGTCCGCCATTTGGTGGATGCTGCAAGACTTTCCAGATCTCTGCCATGTCGAATTACGCAAAGTTGCCGGTGGAGGCGGCAGCCCAATCTCGGAGCATCCAATGTCCGAACAGCACGAATTCGCGCAACGCATGTCAGATCTCATAGGCGCTATCTATGATTGTGTTCTTATGCCTGAAAAATGGGGGGGTGTTATCGACGCGATACGCGCCGAATTCAACTTCCACAATGCAATCCTCTCCGTAACGGCGCATGAGGGAATTCATCTTCTGGGCGCCTTGGTGGGCGTCGACAGCTATTGGTCCGCCCGAATGCTAAACTATGGATCGGCGGTTACGGACGCTTGGGGCGGCATCGAGAAACTGACCGAGTATCCGCTTGAGGAGCCGGTCGTGCAGTCTCGCGCGATGCCCGGATACGATCTCGAAGGCAATCGTTATTTCGTTGAATGGGTAAGGCCGCAAGGTATTACGGACGCCGTCAACATCAGTCTAGAGCACAATACAACGACTCTATCGAACTTTACGCTTGGGCGACACGGCTCGGCGGGGCCGATCACCGATGGGGAAATCGAGGGGCTGAGGATGCTGGCTCCGCATATCCGGCGGGCTGTCGCAATCAGCCAGGTCCTGGAACTGAAAACGATAGAAATTTCCACCTTCGCCTCGACGCTTGATACGTTCAATTCAGCGATCGTGCTTGTCGACGAAGACGCCATCTGTGTTCATACCAACGCCGTGGCAACCGCAATGCTGAACGCCAAGGATCCGCTCACGCTGAATGATGGGCGCCTCGCTTTGCCGCGGCAGGCTGCCACGGCCGCTTTGAAGGAAGCGGTCAAAAGTGCCGCGACCGGCCCGCTGACGTCGCCGCCGAGACGCTCGGGCATCCCGGCGACCCGCCGCGACGGAACGCCGATGATCCTGCATGTCATGCCGCTTCATCGCGATATCCTTCAGAATGCGGTTGCCGCGATTTTCGTGTCACCATCGGTCGCCTCCCCGCAAATGCCGGCTGACGCCCTGGCATTGCTCTACGGCCTTACTCCAGCAGAAACGCGCGTCTTCGAGATGATCGTGGCGGGACAAACTCAAAGAGGTATCGCCGTAAAGCTCGGGCTCGCCGCAAGCACGATCAAGACGCATCTTCTTCGTGTCTTCGAGAAGACCGGCTGCAAGCGTCAGACCGATCTCGTGAGGCTGGCGGCATCACTTTCCATTCCGCTTTGACCCGCTGTTGATGCCGCCCTCGGTCTCTGCGCCTGGACCACACGATTGATTCCTCAAATGGCACTGCTTCGCGCGCCTTAACCACACGCGTCTCCACCAAACGGTTGATGCCAACATCAGAAAAATCTGGAACGAAAGATGCGTGACCTCGAACACGGATGTGCGGCGACTTGGCCAGGCGACGGCGTGAGCGGGAATTCGGGATTGATCGTCGCGCGCGCCATCAACCAGATGGCGAAAAGAAAGCCGGGTGAAGGTTAACTTTGAACGAAGTGTCACGTGTTTACCCACCACCTCGGATACATGGCAACCGGCGGAATATACCAACAAAATTCGCCAAGATACGAGAATTTCATTTGTCTGGCGGAGGTCGTGCTTGTTTAATCGAGATCCTAAGAATTCGGACGAGACAGACTGGCGTTTGGTCACGTTGGTAATTCTTAGCGCCGCCGCGATTTTTATGGCTGGCGTGGATATGCCATCGCTTTCGGCAATTGAAATTTCCCTAATTCATCTTTTTGCATCTTTGCTTTCGGCAATTATAATTTTTGCTGTTTTGGTATTTCACTGGGATTCAATGGTGAAGTTTACCAGGCTGACGACGTTTTGGCGCGTTCTTCTAATACTCGTTCTGATTGTTTCGAACGTCTTGATTGCTTATGGCGCCTTTGTCGACTCGCCGAGGGCGTCAATTGCCACGGTGCTTTCGGTTTTTGCTTCATTTTATGCAATTTGGTCCATGCTGTTCGAGCTACTTCTCGAGCGATTCTTCCCCTTGAACCCACGTGAAAAGCAAAAAAAAGAACCGGCTAACAGAAATTTAAAAAGCTACGCCATCAGGTTCTGGATATTATTTTCCAGTATAATGGGTCTAAACGCTACCATTGGTGATGAAGGATTCGTTAAATCTCATTTTTCACCCAGCTTTGTTGATATATTTTCTATAATTAATATGATATTATCATTTATTATATGTTTACTTATTATAAGAATATCTTCTATTTATTTAAACAAAATGATGATTTCTACGAAAAACAAAACTATTTGCTTTATACTTTCCTTAGTAGGATCTATAACGTTCAATATTTTTCTCAATTATATCTCAAAAACCCCACCATACAGTAACAGACTAAGTTTTACTATTGAGATGACGATCCTTACTTTGTGCGGATTTATTGGCCTATTTTCCTGGTCATTCGGCGATTTCTTTCAACCAAAGGGATCACCCCAAGCCCAAACGCCGGCCAAAAGGGATGCTTATGAGCCCTCTACCGCCCCCGCACTCTCAAGACATCGTTCGGAGACGGTGTCGTCCAATCTCGCTTTTGCAGCAGAAAATGTACAACCAAAGGAAGCAATAGCGACTTCCGAAACCCTGGGAGCATCTCCAATGCGCCGACGTGGCTGGCAACTTCCCGACCCTCAGTCGGTCTCTGATACATCGCCTCCACGGCAGGAAGAACACACAATCCCCAGGACCCCACCGGCACTCACTGGGCAACAAATACCGGCGCAGACGATGGCCGGCAGCATTGCCGGCCAGGTCACCGATGTCGAACAAGCGACACTTCAGAGCGGCCAAACTAACGTGCCCATTCTCACGCTTCGGCTTGAGCGAAATGATCCCCATGCGGGACGGACCTTTGTCGCCAGCGTGAGGCTGGTGGGCACCAGCGTGAGCGGATTCGCCGACGTCGGCGACTGGGTGGAAGCCATCGGCCGAAAGAGTCCGACGTTTCTCGCCGCCACGCGATGCGTCAATCACACCACGCAAGCCGTCTACATCGGTGGGCTGACCAGCAGGTGGCCGTGGGCACGACAGGGCCTTTTTAAAGTCGTTACTACCATCGTGGGTGTCGCAATTATGTTACTTGTGTTCTCGCAGTTGTCCTCTCAGTTCAACCAAGCGGGTCGCCAGATGCTATCCAATTTTCAACAGGCCTCCCAACAGATGCAATCCGATTTCGAGAAATCTTCCCCCCCAACCATACACTTCAATTTACCTGCCCCTGTAGTGCCGAAGCGTTGATTGCAGGAGGAGAGCCTCAAGCCATGCCTATTGAATCTCTTGTTCGCCCCGAAGCCCTGGACTACATAGCCGGCCTCTCGCTCGATCCGACGCGCATGCCACCGCAGGCGTCATGGGCGCCCGTTCCCTCCAAGGCACGGCGGCTCGAACACATCCTCGGTGTCGGCTTCAATGAAAAGCAAAAAGAGAGGGACCTGCCGGCGAAATTCACGACGGAAGCGGTGCTCGCGGGGCTCGCCGGCGAATCCATTCCCTTTGCATTCCAGGTGATTGGTGCGCCCGATGGCGTTCGCTTCTCCATCGGCACGTGGAGCGTCGAACAGGACGCGGGCCTCGACCAACAGCACAAGGTACTCGCCTCCCTGCTTGATGGGGCCTATCCGTCCATGGACAGAACCGTCCAGGCGATCGACTCCAACTTGCTTGCGCCTATGAAACTTGGCGGTCTTGCCTACGGCGTGCCAAACGGCGAGGTTCGCGATGGTGATGCGCCTTGGGACCGGTTGTTGCGAGGTCTTCACGGTGGGGTCTTCGCAGTTGTGGTGCTGGCCGAACCCATTGACCTGGTAACCATCGCCAAGCTGCGTGATATTGCGCTGGACGATCAGCGGGCGGCACTCGCGGCAAGCGAAACGCGCGGCGAACTGCCTCTGACCCGCGCCTACAGTCGGCACGTGGAAGAACTCACCGAGTCGCTCAACCGCGGGCTCGCCATTGGAGCCTGGCGGACGGGCGTCTACCTTCTCGGCGACATCGGCAGTTACTGGCGCCTGGCAGCGGCGTGGCGCGCGCAGTTTTCGTCGGATCGTCCACAATCACCGCTTCGTGTACTGCCATTGCCCGAAGCGCAAAAGCTCGCCGGCAATTGGGCCTTGCCTTACCAGCCCGCTCCGCCAGGTCCACGTATCTGGCGGCACCCCTTTCTCAATCAGAGCCTGCTCGATACGCGGCAGCTTGCGGCAATGGTTCATTTCCCCCGACGCGACTCATCCGGCTTCTCCGTTCGATCGGCGCCGCCATTCGCCGTGTCTCGGCCGGTGCAGCAAAACATACAGAAGGCCGTGGAGGTCGGTGAAATCCTTGACCAGCAGCGCAAGACCAACACGACGTATCGCACTGAGCTGGATCAGTTTACACGACACGCCTTCGTCAGCGGTCTAACAGGCTCCGGCAAAACTAACACGGTGATGCATCTGCTTATGCAAGCGGCGGCGGCCGACGTCCCTTTTCTTGTGATCGAGCCGGCAAAGACCGAGTATCGAGAATTGCTTGGCCAGAAGGGCCTCGCAGACAAGCTTCGCGTTTTCACGCTGGGTCGCGAACAAGTGGCGCCACTGCGAATGAATCCGTTCGAGATCCCGCCAGGCGTCGACGTTTCGACCCACCTCGACCTGCTCAAAGCCGTCTTCATGGGAAGTTTCGCGCTTTGGATACCGCTTCCCCAAATCCTCGAGCAATGTTTGGTTGAGCTTTATACGGAGCGTGGATGGGACTTCACTACGGGTAGGCACGGCAGCTCAGATGTCACGCCGAAGGTTCCGACGATCGGCGAACTTGTCGCTGCCGTCGAGCGCACGGTTCCAAAGCTTGGATACAAGGGAGAAACCACGCAGGAAATGACGGCTTCGCTCACGACGCGCCTCAACGGCTTGCGGCGCGGAACCCGGGGGCTGATGCTTGACGTCGAACGTTCGGTCCCGATCGGCGAATTGCTGAGCGCGCCGACGATCATTGAACTGGAAGGGATTGGCGACGATGACGACAAGGCGTTCATCATGGGGCTCCTCTTGGTCCGCCTATACGAGCACCGGCGGGCGGAATACTCCGCACGCCTCGCCACTGCGGCCGCTGCCAACCTGCCTGTGCCACCAGGCAACCCGCTGTCGCACATCGTGGTGATCGAAGAGGCTCACCGGCTGCTGTCCGGCGGAAAGAAGTTGGAAGATTCCTGGCACGCGGATCCGCGCGGCGCGTTTTCTGATGCATTCTCACAGATGCTGTCGGAAGTGCGCGCTTACGGTCAAGGCATGATCATCGCCGATCAGGTTCCGGTCCGACTCGCACCCGATGTCCTGAAGAACACGAACCTGAAAATTGTTCACCGTTTGGTGGCCGGCGACGACCGGGAGGCGATGGCTCTCGCCATGTCGATGGACGAAGAGCAGTCGAAGATTCTGTCGACTCTCCCGCGTGGACGTGCGGCAGTGTTCAGTGAAGGCGATCACTCGCCGGTCATGGTGGCCGTGCCGAAGGCGAAGGATCTTGGCGTCGCCATAGCGATTGACGATGCCAAGGTTGCCGCCGTGATGACTAAGTGGCGATCGCGGCCTGAGATCGAGGCGTATTTCGAGGAAAGCCAGTTCCATTCTTTGGCGGGCCAGACCCCCGGTCAGTGGCGTGACGCGCGTGCGCTCGCCGAATCCTCCGATGGACGGCTGCTCGGGATACGGCTTTTCAACACTGCGGTTGCCGCCACTGACGGGCTCGATGTGGTATGGCCCGACGTGGTCGCTTTCGTCGCCGCGCGCACTCCGTTTGGCGAGGATCTTTCAGAGCGAGTTCACGCTTTCGCCTTGCAGGTGCTTCACATCACTGTCGCGCGTCGTGCCGTGCAGGGGCGATGGCCGAAGGCCGCCGTGGACTTACTGACCTCGGCCATGCGCGATTCTGTCGGCGAGCGCATCAACAGCAATCAGCTCTGGCTCGGCGCGACCGCTTCTCGTGGTTTGATGATGGAACGCGCAAAGGAACTCATGCGCCGCACGCATGACCCCTATCTGCTATGCACGGTGATCTGTGCCGATCAACTGTGTCGCTATCGCGATGTGCTGAAGGACGTGCTCGCCGAAGAACCGCACGCGGCATTCGGTGCTGATGTCAATCTTCAGTCCGAGCCGCAGAAATATGTTGTTCGGGTCGCCGGGACCGCCGCAGGTGATGTGATTGCAGTGTCTCCATCAGCGCCGAACGGGGGCGAAGCGCTCGACAATGCGCGCTGGCGGGCAACGGGCTGCGCCGCACAGATCAAGTTCTGTGATGCAAGCCCCTCGGAAGAAGCGGCCGATCTTGTCGCCTCAGCGCTATCGGCCGCGGGTTGGCAGGTGACACGACCCAAACCTGTAAGCATCGGTACAATTCGAAAGGAGACGTTATGAGTATTCTTCGGCTGATCGAAGTGAGCGTCGCGAGCGCAAAAGCCGCAATCGACACGGCATCCACCCCGCCCTCGGACGCGGATGCGGATGCGGCGATCATGCGCTTCGGCGTCCTGGAATTTCTGCGCGTGCATGCCTTGAGCGTCGAAGCGCAGGGTAATGACGCCGACCTCCTTAAGGCATACCGCGCGTGGCTCGAGACGGCGGTCGGGGTGTTTTCCACTGGTCGGCAAGACCTTGTGCCGGATTACATGCGCAGCGCTGGGCTGTTTACGGCCGAACTGGAACTCGCGCAGGCCAGGGCAAACGGTACGCTGGGGGCCTCTGCGGCCCCGGCGACGGCAGCGTGAGGGCAGTCCAATGACGAAAATTCCGTACGTCGGGATCATTCCTCCATCCGTGAAGGAATACGGTCTGAAGAAAGCCGAGCAGCTGCTCGATAATAAGGCGAGAGAACTTTTGGGTCTGCCGCCGAAGTCTCCATCAGTAGGTGGGAGCAGCACACCCGGAGGGACAACCACCGCAACAGGGGGAGACGGAAAGGCAACAGCAACAGGAGGAGAGAGCAAGGCAACGGCAACAGGGACGCCAGCAAGCACTAGCGCGCCGGCCACCACCACTAATACATACGTCATCGTCGGCGGCAATCCTCCTCCCGAGCCTGCGCCAAAACCAGTCCCAGTCCCAGTGCCAGTGCACCCCCCTGGTGCGGCAGGCGGCGGATCGGCTCAACCTAAGGTCACCTTCGATTGCCCATCCGGCGGTGGATTATCGTTCACTGAGAGCAATGCAACGAAGCCCGAGTTAGAACTCATTAAGGAACTTGCTCTGGTTTGCCTCAACCAACAAAATCCGGGGCAGTCTGCCCAGACAAGTCAAGCCGCCCCTGCAACTACAACCCAGGCTACCCCTGCAACCCAAGCCCCTCAGCCCAAGCAACCGGAGCAGCCCAAAGCTCCAACGCCGCCTGGGCCACCACCGCGTGGGGTCGCGCCTCCTCCCGGACGCAATCCGCCATCACCGCAGCAGTCATCTGGGGCACCGTCTGACCCGCCGTCTGGCAAGGTCGTGCCGCCTCCGGGAAAGGATCCACCACCTCCACCACCTCCTCCGCCCGCACCGTCAAGCACGCCAAGCGCCACACCAAAATAGCCGGTGAGGTGTTGTCACATTAACCGGAATGGGTTGCCTGCCTGATGGGCTCCGCATTATTTTCGGCGATGCAGACAGCAGATATCAGTTTCGAGCGCCACCGTTTTCCGCCGCAGATCGTTGCTCACACGGTCTGGCTTTGTCTACGGTTCAACCTCAGTCTTCGTGAGGTTGAGGAAATGCTGCTCGAGCGTCGGATCGACGTATCCTATGAGACAGTCCGCCGTTGGATCGCCAAGTTCGGCCCCCCAATCACCCGCAACCTGCGGCGGCAGACGCCCCCCGGCGATGTTTGGCATCTGGACGAAGTCGTCGTCAAATGTGCTGGAAAGAAATTCTGGCTCTGGCGCGCAGTCGATCAGCATGGCACCGTTCTCGAAGAAATCTTGCAGAAGCGACGTGATAAAGGGGCGGCAAAGCGCCTGCTGGTGGCGTTGATGAAGCGCTATAGCTTTGTTCCCAAACGGATCATCACCGATAAACTCCGCTCCTACGGCATTCACCGCCTCCGCGCCATGGCGCAGTGGAAAGCCATGACTGGAATGTGCTTGATTTGAGCTGCGGCTACCGCCATTCAATCAATCGACAACAACGTGACAAGCCCCTTCGAGGTGATGAACGCGCTGCGCAAGGGACAGGCGGCACTCTGGCAATACGAGAGCGGGGTCATGGGAGAGGTGCGTCTCATCAACAGGCAATTTGGAGTCTATACAGTCTGAAGCAGAAATCAACAAACCCTTCCGCAACCGTCGTCGCTCTTTGCAACAGAGCCCCACCAAGTCCCGCTTCCCATCGATTCTCGGTTAACATTACGGTGCCCCGCCATGAGCTACGCATCGGCCTTTGAAGGCTTTCCGCGATCTGTCAAAGGCTCGAAGCTTGAAACATCGCGGAAACATGCAGGCCCTCGTCCGGCATCAGGACTTTCAGCCCGTTTGCTTCTGGACCTCCCGGCAGATTGAAGGCATCCACCGCGTGAGTAACGGGCTCGACGCAGACGAAATCGGCATCGCCGTCAGGCGAGAAGACGACATAACGGTTGAGCAAATCTTGCGCTTCGATATCGACCGCAAGACCCCGATTCGGCCACTCCAGACGCGCCTTCCCATCCCAGCCGTCGAACCAGTTGTTGGTCCAGGACGAGGGCAACATTTGCATCTCGCTGAAATCAAGACTGGGGTGCCGCGAGACCGGATCGACCCTCAAGGGCAGATGATCGGGCTGTTCCAGCCAGACGCGCTTGGCGCCGGCCTTAAGAAGCGTTGACGGTTCACGCACAAACCAGGGATGAAAGCCGGCGCCGTAAGGCAAGCGCATTGCGGCCCGGTTCGTAACCGTGAGTTCCGTGACAAGCGACGGTCCTTCAAGGCGATACGTCATCGTCGCGTCGTAGACGAACGGACCAGGGCCGCGACCCGACAAGCTGAGCATGACCTCTACCTCGCCCACTGAAACCACGGACCAAACGGAGCTGAAGGCGACCGTCATTACCAGCCGCCGTCGATCGCGATGTTCTGGCCCGAGATCATATCAGACGCAGGCGTCACAAGGAAATGCACGAGGTCGGCAATGTCGGACGGCTGTATGCGGGCCGAGCTCACGCGCCAGAGATTTGGTAAGGCCGAGCATCGCGCCTTTGGAAGCGACGTAAGGGGCCCTCCGGGCTGTGAGCAGATTGATGCCGGCCTCCGACATGGTCGCAACCCACCATCGCCGACGGCGACGTTCTGGTTGGCGCCCTGCCCATCGATCACAGGATTTGCCCTAGATGCGACGCCGCATTGTGCAGGAATTTCCAGCACGACATAGAGGACGATCCGAGGATCGCCCTCTGCAACTCTACGCCGATCCGGCTATTTGGCCACGTGCCAGACGTTGCCAACGCCATCGCCGTTCATGTCGCCTGACTTTTTATCTCCCGCAAAGGTATAAAGCGGCTTGCCGCCATAAGCCCACATTTCCTTGCCGTCGGCATCCTTGACCAACGACCACTCACCCTCTGCCTTGGCTTTGCCGGCAGCGTGAAAGGCTGGCCACTTCTTGAGGCAATCCTTGTCGCAGTTTGATTTACCTTGGGCATCCTTGTCGAACGTGTAGAGGGTCATGCCCTTTTCCGTGGCCATGACCTTGCCCATTTTGGTGTCGACCATCTTGACGGGCTCGGCCGCCAGAGCCGGCAAAGTTGTTGCGGCCAAAAGGCCGATCGCGATCAGCAACGTTTTCATATTTTCCTCCCATTCGGGGGTACCGACGAAATGTCAGCAGTGCCCGATATCGCCATACAGAAACGTCCGGCCGTCAACGTGGTTCCATTTAGCGGCTGGGCAAACTGCACAACGGCAACTGCCTTCCTATCGCAATGACATTGCATGAAAGGCCCGGGTCACAACGAGCACGTATAACGGATTCTTCTCGCTGCCTTATCGATCCGTGTTTTTGTCAGGAAACGTGCAAAGCAGCAGGCGCTGTCTTGAGCGACGGCGTCCATACCGGGGAAGGCTTTCGCACCGCGAGCCTCTCGGAGATGAGCTCGACCTGTGTAAGGGCAGCGTTAAGCGCTCTGTATTGCGGATCGTAGATCAGACGCCAGAGCATGGCATTTACGATCGTCGGAAGCGCCCAAGGCAGGATCATCAAGGCGCGAAGGAGCCCTCGACCGTAAAATTTTTGGTTCAGGAGCATTGCTGCAAGTACCCCCAGGACCATTTCGACCGTCACGGATGCCAATGCAAAAATAAGCGTGTTTATCAGCGCGCGCGAAAAGTTCGAACCAGACAGAAGTTTGGCGTAACTGCGTGCCGCCGAGACACAGAAGATACCGTCTCCCCATCAGATCAACCCGTCAAAACTCGTAAGACATAAGCCTCAAACCTGTGCTTGAGCTTTCCTGCTTATGCTGCATGTCCGGTCGAAAATGGGGGCAGTTTACTCACCCGGCGCACCACTCCAACGACAATGAGCGATTTTCGCTCGGAGAGAATCGGCCTATGCGGAAAATTTACTGCGCCTCTTGAATCTACGGGCCGCTTTACCGGACGTCGACGCACACAAATGCAGAAGGCCCGGAGTTACCCGGGCCTTCGCGTTTTCGGGGGAGCAAAGAACTACTCGGCAGCCGGCGCGTCGGCTTCCGTGTCTACCGCAGCATGGCGTCGTCCCGTTGTTGCCTGAGCCAATCCGAACGCAATCAGGGCGCAGACAGCGATACCGATGACCATCGGCAAGGCCGTTCCGTCGAAAAACAGGCCCGACACGGTCATGGCGACAGCGGCCGCCACGAATTGCAGCGTTCCCATCAAGGCCGATGCCGTACCGGCAATCTCGCCGTGGTCCTCCAGCGCAAGCACGCCGGTGGTGGGAATGACCAGCCCAAGGCAACCGAAACCGACAAACAGGAAGGCTGCCATGACAGGCAACTGATTGAGCCCTGCGGCCATGACAACAACCATAGCGGCCATCGCGACAGCGAAGGAGGCCACCGCGATCCGCATGATGCGAACGAGACCGAACTTGTGCCCAAGCCAGCCGGTAGCCTGCGAGACGGCGAAGAACGATACGGCATTGATCGAGAAGGCGAGGCTATATTCGGTCGGCGTCAGGCCATAGTGCTCGATCAGCACAAAGGATGAGTTCGCCAGATAGACCAGAAACGCGGAAAGTCCGAAGCCTCCGATGAACGTCATCGCCAGGAAATGGCCGTCTTTGAGCAGCATTCTGTAGGCCTTCATCGCGCTGCTGAGATTGCTACGCCGGCGATCCGCTTTCGTCCGCGTCTCCTCAAGCTGCGTCGACAGGAGAATAAGTCCGATGACGGCGGCGATCGTTACAGCCCAGAACACGCCACGCCAGCCATAGAAGCTGATCACGGCACTGCCGGTCAGCGGCGCAAGAATCGGCGAAATACTGAAGACCAGCATCAGCAGCGACATGAGCTTGGCAGCCTGAACACCCGTATGCATATCGCGCACAACCGCGCGCGGTACGACCATGCCGGCAGCTCCGCCGATGCCCTGCACGAAACGGAACGCGATCAGCATTTCTATACTGTTGGCGAGCGCGCAACCGATGCTGGCCACGGCAAAAAGGCCAATACCGATGTAAAGCGGCAGCTTGCGTCCCCACATATCCGAAATAGGACCATAGAGAAGCTGCGCGACCGCAAAAGGAATGAAGAAAAAGAGGAGACTGAGCTGCACGACACTCGTCTCGGCATGCAAGTCCTTACCGATCGAAGGTAGCGCCGGAAGATACATATCGATTGCAAAGGGACCGATGGCCGACAGAAGACCGAGGATGAGCGCCATGCGAAAGAAGGAGGTCGTCATGATGATGATCTTTCAAGAAGGCGCAACACTAAGGGCGCCGCATCGCTTTTGGCGGAGTTTCAATGGATTGGCAGGGCGAATGCGATGACTTGGGAGAACCATGCATGCGCTTTGTTATTCTCGTCCATAAATTTGGACATAGATGTAAAATTAGACACTATTGTCTAAAACGTCAACACGTCTTATCTTCGGCTCATGAAAAAGCGAATTCCCTCGGCAAGAAAGGCAAGCGGCCATACCCAGCGAGGCCAATGCGCCAAGCGCATCTCCATATTGGATGCCGCCGCAGAGGTCTTCTGCCGGGAAGGCTTCTCCGGAGCAAGCATCGATGAAATCGCTATGGAAGCATGTGTTTCCCGCCAGACGATATACAATCATTACCGCGAGAAAGAGACACTTTTCATGGCGGTCGTGCAGGATGTCATGGACCGTGCCAACGCTGCACTATTCTCCGTCCTGGCGACATTTCCCAACAACGCAGACGATCTTGAGAACGAGCTGGCCGCTTTCGCCGCGGCGCTAGTGCGCAACTGCTCCTGCAATCACGATGGAAAATTCCTTCGCCGCATGGTCCAGACGGAAGGCGAGCGCTATCCGCACCTTTTCGAGGCCTGGCGTAAGCAGGGTCCGGGTCGCGTGGATGCAGCGCTGGCCGCACTCCTGGCGCGCCTTTCGAGCCAGGCCAATCTTGCTATGGACGACTTTGATCTTGCGGCACGACAATTCCTCGCCCTCATCAATGCCGACCTGCAGATGATCGTCCTCTTCGGCGAGACGCCGACCGATGAACAGCTGCAGATCGCGACCTGCAAGGCCGTGCAGACCTTCCTGCGCGCCTACGTCAAGCCATCGGAGAAAACCGGGGCGACGAGCGAAAAGCGATTACGCGCGGGATAATTGGCCCTCATCCCGCTTCAGAGGCATCTCCGTTCGGCAAGGCAAAGACGTAGGCCGGTTGCCTCCTCTGACGATCTTCAGCGTCGATGGGGACTTCGCTGTTCAAGCCCAAGCCACCCCTTCTGCGCGCCGCCTGACCCCAGAAAAATTACCGGTCTCCGTTTCAGCCGCCTCTGGCACTGGTCGAGCGCGACCGCATCCGATCCCGGTTTCGTGGTGTTGCGCCAAGGCTACGCGGCATCGGCGCAATTAGCTATCGAAACGGTCCAAGCCTCATATGAAAACGCAATCGGTGTCGGTCTGGTTTCCGGATGGGATGACGGTGCGAAAGATCCCTGTTGATCATAGCAATATCATCTCATCGACAGAGTGCCGCACTTGAAGATGGTCATCTTCGTAAATGCGCCTATCGCCAACAAGACTTATGCGGAAAAGCCGCACTAAGTCTGCTCACCAACAGTACTTGAACTCGGATAGCTGCATCTGAGGCACGTTCAAAGTTTGACGACTTCGGCAAATTCGCTTTGTGTAAGTCTCACCTCAGTCTCTCCCGGTCTTTCATCCGGATGCGAAAACTCCATACCCTCTGTTTCCGGCATATCGAGTGCTTGCGTTGTGTTCATTAGTCCAACCGCTGTGCGCCTACCGCGTTTCTTGACGGTTGCTTCGACCATTCTCTTGGGCATAAGCTTGTAACTCCATTGGCTCGATCTCAGTGATGCGCGCGTGATAGTTCCAAATTCGCTCCGTGCGCGCTTGCCTGGAGGGGGTGTCTGGCAAAGATGTCTTCTTCGCCTGTTACTGCGGTCGCGACCATCTAATCAATTGGTTGATGGCGCGCCGCCTTCGTTGTCCCACCGCGCCAGCGATCCAGCGCCAAACGACCGACCATCATGAGGACGTGCATCGAAATCGGCTCTCAGGGCCTGGCTGGCGGTCATCCCGGTGTCAGAGATCTCCATTACCCCTCGATCTAGATCGCCGCGATTTCTATCGATTTCTATGACCGTGTAGAGCTTCTCATTGCGAAAGGCGCTTGCTCCCATCGTCGCCACGCTCTCGCCCGGCGTGGATTTGATTTTCATAAAATTGACTTCAAAGGCGGCAGCCACCACACGCGCATCGCCTGTTGTCCGTGCCGCGACCAACATTTTGCCGCGCGAGGGCGCAATGTCCCAATTGGGATCGTTGAAGGCTGCGATGGGGACCAATTGGTAAACGCCGAGCGTCTCGCCACGCCCCACATATGTCGATGACTCCTTCGCCGCATCGCGCAATTGAGCCTGCGCTTCCACAGATTGCCCGACCACGTTGTCATTGGTTTCCTTGAACGGTCTCTTTCCACCCGTCCTGATGTCGTTCGGCATTTTTCATGCTCCCTATGCAGCATCGCCAACGATGCGATATCCGAGGAAACGAGTGAGCGGACCGTATAGTTCCGGTCTGGTCCAAAGCATGATTGGGGGCTGGCCCATAGTTCTCGAAATCGCCGATAGGCGCCCCTCGGTGATCCTGCCCGTCTCCTTCAGGAGCGCGACCCGAGAACGAATTCGAACACGGGCTGAGGCTCTCCAGGCGCCCTCGCCTGTAAAGGAGCGGAAAGTCTTGCGGCGGCTTCGGCGTAATCAGCGAGCGTCGCAGGTGTCATGCCGAGCACCCTTTCGAAGACACGATGCGGCCCTTTCATCAGTCGACGAAGCAGCAAGGCCGCGCGGTCGGCATGGCGCATAGCCGCAATATGCTTGCCTTCGCGGATCTTCACCCCGGCCGCGGACAATAGAATTATTCCTTTGAAAAACATGCGCAATGGACTGCCTCTATCCGCCACCTGCCAAAGACCTTCCCAAGCCTCATGCGCTTCCCAGTAATATCCGTGGTTGAAGAGGTCGAGCCCCCAGAAGAACATGTCAGAATCAAGCGACGCCTCCCCCGCGACCGGCATAGGATCGACATGACGATAACTATGTCCCGCAGGATCGCGGACAGGGTGCGGCTGCTTGCCCGGCAGATACGCATAGCTCGGAAAGCTCTTTTCCGGCCGCCAGCGGGGACGCGACATCAAACCAATAACCATCAGGAAGTGTATCATGCAATGGATCGAAGTCCGATGGGAAGCTTTTATGTATCTGCCCGGGCACCCCTACGAAGCGGTCAGTAATCCGGTGCTCACCGGTCCAATTAATGACCGCCTTGAGGAGATTTGAACTTCCGACCCGGTCACTCCGTTGAATCGATGAGAGATCCGAAGAAAGCCGCAAAGGTTGGTCCTGAAAGGATCGGAACATGTGATCTTGCGGCTGCAAGAGGTCTGCCGGACCGCTTACGGTGCGGGCTCGCCGGCCTTTGCGCCTTCCAACGCTCTGCGCGCTCTCAGCGCGCCCTACGTTCCCCCGACGAAAGCTGCCCGGTTTCTCTTCCGGTCAATATTGCAGCCGAACGGTTAGATGCGGCGCTGCGGTCGAAACAGACCGAAGTGCGACACCTCGTTTCCCTCGATACAGCAATCCATCGACGAAACCGACGAAACGGAACAATGCCGATCCGCCGTCGTTGAATCCCATCGTGAACATGGAGTATGGATCATGGTCCCGCGCGCGCAATGGAAGGGATTTCTCAAATTCGGCGAAGTGAGTTGCGCCGTCGCTCTCTATACAGCGGTCTCGACCTCGGAGCGCATCTCCTTCCATACGCTGAACCGTCAGACCGGCAATCGCGTGAGGCGCGAATTCATCGATGGCGAGACCGGCAAGCCAGTGCCACGCGAAGATCAGGTCAAGGGCTATGAAATCAACAAGGACGACTATATCGCGCTGGAGCCCGACGAAGTTGCCGCCGCCGTTCCGGAAAGCGACAAGGTTCTGCACGTAAAGGCGTTTCTGGCGTGCTCTGATATCGATGACGTTTATTTTGACCGACCTTATTATCTTGCCCCTTCAGCGCCCGCCGGCGAAGAGGCCTTCGCGTTGATCCGCGAGGGGATGTGCAATCAACAGGTTGCCGCCATTGCCCAGGCTGTCCTTTTCCGCCGCCTGCGCACGCTCCTGATCCGCGCACATGGCAAGGGACTGATCGCGACCACATTGAACTTCGACTATGAGGTTCGCCCGGCGGATGAAGCCTTCGAAGATGTGCCCGATATGAAGATCAAGGGCGAGATGCTCGACCTTGCCAAACACATCATCACCACCAAGAAAGGCACATTCGACGCCGGCGAATTCGATGATCGGTATGAGGCCGCACTCACCGAACTCGTCAAGGCAAAGATTGAAGGCAAGCCTATCCCGGCACGCAAGCCCGCCAAGGTGGCGAAAGTCACCGATCTTATGGAAGCGCTGCGAGAAAGCGCAGGCATGCGCGACGGCGATAAGGCAAATCCGAAACCTTCAGCAAAGAAGCCGGGTTCGACACGCGGGAAAACGGAGAAACCGCGCGCCCGGACTTCGTCGCGGCCACAGCGCAAGGCGAGCTGACAATGGCACTCGAGACCTACAATCGCAAACGGGACTTCTCACGGACGGCGGAACCGAAAGGCCGTGCTCCCAAGAAGGCAAAGCCTGCAGGCAATAGCTTCGTCATTCAAAAGCATGCGGCGCGCCGGCTACATTATGACTTTCGCCTCGAAATGGACGGCGTGCTGAAAAGCTGGGCCGTCACTAGAGGGCCGAGCCTGATTGCCGGTGAAAAGCGGCTTGCCGTACAAACCGAGGATCACCCGCTGGAATACGGGGATTTCGAGGGCACGATCCCGAAGGGCGAATATGGCGGCGGAACCGTCCTCGTCTGGGATCGCGGCTCCTGGACGCCGCTTGGCGATCCTCACAAGGGTTACGCCAAGGGCCATCTCGAATTCGAGCTGCACGGTGAAAAACTGGGCGGCCGCTGGCATCTGATCCGCATGGCGGGAAAGCCGCGGGAGAAGCGGGAAAACTGGCTGCTGATCAAGGGCGAGGACGAAGTGGCCCGGCCGGAAGGCACGCCTGATATCCTTGATGAACGACCGGAATCGGCAAAGACAGGACGCGTGATCGGCGATGTCGACGGCGAAGAACCGGGCTGGTCCTCCAAGACCGGCAGGATCGATCGCAAGAAAAACAAGGCGAAGGAAAAGGCCGAAACGCCTGCGCCGGATGCCGCACCGACCCTCATCGAGCCATCATCGGTGAAAGGCGCGAAGAAAGCCGCGCTTCCGTCCTTCGTCGAGCCTGCCCTGGCGACGCTGGTGTCGAAACCGCCGACGGGTGAACGCTGGCTTCACGAAATCAAGTTCGACGGCTATCGGCTCGAAGTTCGCATCGAAGCAGGCCGTGTCAAGCTCCTGACCCGCAGCGGCCTCGACTGGACGGGAAAATTCGGCAAGGACATCGTCAGCGCCTTCAAGGACCTCCCCGTCGGAACGGCTGTTATCGATGGAGAACTGGTGGTGGAGCAGGCTGCCGGCGCTTCGGATTTCTCCGCTTTGCAAGCCGATCTCAGCGAGGGCCGGAGTGATCGCTTCGTCTTCTACGCCTTCGATCTCATCCATCTCGACGGTTATGACCTCAGGGCCTGCCCGCTGGTCCGGCGCAAGGAGCTTCTGCAGCAGATCATACCATCCGAAACCGGGACGCTGCGTTTCAGCAGCCACTTCGATGCAAATGGCGACCTATTGTTGAAACATGCCTGTCGCTTGAGCCTGGAAGGCATCGTTTCCAAAGTGGCGAATGATCCTTATCGCTCCGGGCGCGGAAAGACATGGGTCAAATCGAAATGCTCGTCGCGGCAGGAATTCGTCGTCGCCGGCTGGGTTCCCTCCAGCACCTCGCGAAAGGCGATCGGCTCGCTTGTCCTCGGCGTCTATGACGACGGTAAGCTCGACCATGTCGGACGCGTCGGAACCGGCTTCACCAACACTGTAGCCGAGCAGCTCTACAAAACACTCGGTCGCCTGAAAGCGGAACAAAGCCCATTTGCGGCCAAGCTGACGCCTGAGGAAAACCGCGGTGTCCGCTTCGTGCGACCCGAATTGGTAGCCGAAGTCGAATTCCGAACCTGGACAGCCGAAGGGCATTTGCGCCATGCATCCTTCCGAGGCCTCAGAGAGGACAAGGATCCGCGGGAAATCGTGCGCGAGACGCCGAAAGCTGCGGCGAAGACGCCGGCAAAACCGGCTCGGCCCAGCGTGCCCTTGACCCATGGCGACCGCCTCTACTGGCCGGATGAAGGTGTGACCAAGGCGGGGCTTGCGGACTATTATGCCGAGGTCTGGCGCTATATGGGGCCGTTCATTGTCGGCCGTCCGCTCGCGCTCGTACGTTGCCCAAACGGGATCGATGGTCAGCACTTCTTCCAGAAACATGCCTGGAAGGGCATGAACCGGAATATTGCACTGGCCCAGGATCCGAAGGACGAAGAGCCCTATATCAGCATCAACGATCTCGATGGGCTGATCGGGCTGGTACAGGCAGCGGTCCTTGAGATTCACCCTTGGGGCTCGATGGTCGGCAATTGGGAAAAGCCGGATACGATTATCATGGACCTTGATCCGGGACCGGGTGTCGACTGGAGCCAGGTGATAGCGGCCGCAGAAGAAACGGGCGAGCGGCTGAAACAAGCGGGATTGACCCCCTTCGTCAAAACCTCAGGCGGCAAGGGGTTGCACATCGTCTGTCCGCTGGTTGCGCAAGCCGAGTGGCCTGATGTCAAGGCTTTCACGAAAGGCATCGCGGATGCGATGGCGTCCGACAGCCCCGAGCGTTACGTCTCGACGATCACGAAATCGAAGCGTCACGGAAAGATCCTGGTTGATTATCTCAGAAACCAGCGCGGCGCGACTGCGGTCGCACCCTATTCCAGTCGCGCCCGCCCGGGCGCCGCCGTTTCCATGCCGCTGTCATGGGAAGAACTCAGCCCTGCCATCGGCCCGGATTATTTCACCGTGCTCAACGCAGCGACACGGCTTTCCGCACTTCGCTCGGATCCTTGGGCTGAATTCAAGGCTTCGGCCGAACCGTTGCGCCAGTACGAGGCAAGACGCAAACGCAGCGCCTGAACCCTTGCGAGCCTATCGCTTCTTTGCGCCGGTTTCCTGCGAGAGGCTCTTTCTAAGCGCGTCCATGATGCTGATGACATTGCTGGGCGCGGCCTCCTCTTCGGCCTCAACCTTTGCAGGGCGTTTGCGACCTTTCTTCCTAGCCGCGATGATCTCGAGCAGTTTTTCCTGAACGGGATCCGCGACCATGTGGGGATCCCATGGCTTGGTGCGCTCCTCTATCAGCTTTTGCACCAAGGTCATCAGCTTGGAATCCACGGATTTGGCTCCGATATCGCCGAAGTAATCCTCCTCGCCGCGCACTTCGTCACCATATCGCAAGGTCCATAAAACAATGCCCTTGTCTCGCGGCTCCAGCATGACGGCTCGCTCCCGGCGGTACATGACCAACCGGGAAATGCCGACCATATGGGTTGCGGCCATCGCATCGCGGATAACGCAGTAAGCCTCCTCTCCGACGGCATCGTCGGGCGTCAGATAGTGCGGCGTGTCGAACCAGATCCATTCGATGCTGTCGCGCGGTACGAACATCTCGATATCGATCGTGCGCGTGCTTTCCAGCGCCATCGCATCGAGCTCATCATCCTCAAGCATGACGTAGTCGCTCTCGCCCCGCTCATATCCCTTGACCTCGTCGTCCTCGTCCACAGTCTTACCGGTCACGGCATCGATATAGCGACTGACGACACGATTGCCCGTCTTTCCGTTGAGGGTATGAAAGCGGACCTTTTCGTTCTCGCTGGTCGCCGGCGCCATGGCGACCGGGCAGGTCACGAGCGATAGTTTCAGATAACCTTTCCAGAATGAACGTGGAGCCATGAATTTCCCTCCGACACGAGAAGGAAACGGTTCTTTGCCGCGCTTGGTTCCGCCTTAAAGCGTCTTTCGCAATGAGAAACTCTACACTGTCATCGAGGTGAACAATGGCAAGGAATATCATCAGTGTGGCGTCGTCAGCGGTACGATCAGCGTCGACACCATCATTTCCACGCAGGTTTAATGCGAGGCGTCGTTTCGGTGGATGGCCCTCGCCCAAATGCCGACCCTTCCTGCTGGCGGCCACCCTGGCCGTCGCCGCTTCATCGACGATTGCGTTTGCTCAGCAAGCGCCTGACAGCGATCGGTGCAAAGCCGATCAATCAGGACAACAAATGCAAAGGAACGGGCAGGCAGCACCGGTTCCAGACGACAGTTCCGGCGACAAGCTAGCGGATTGCAGAGGCGTACTGAAGCCGCCGGCCGTCGGCGACAGCGAGTTGGAAAAGCCTGCTCCGAAGGTGGGCAGGACACCCGTCATCAAACCTGGCGATACGCAAAACGGGCAGCAGAACAATCAGCAGCCAGCCAAATGAGGGCGCCGTTCCGTCGTCATGGCTTTGGTTCCGGCTGCTCGATCGGTCCCTGACGGACCGACGTATCCTGGCCGTTGCCTGAGGTGAAAGGCCTGATGACTAAAATGGCCAGAACTGATGTGATCATCAGCCCCAGGGTCATGATCCATAGGGTCGCAGCTGTCGTCACACCAGTGACCAGGTCGCCGCACCTGCCGACCGGCTCGCCTCATTCCCAACATTCATACGGTTGATTTGTTCCTTATCTCACATTCGCCTGTCATCTCCACAGATGAGTGTGAAAGGCTGGTGTTCGTCATGAACGCCTTGGCGATACAATTGATGATTGCTGCCGCGCACTCAGCCTTTTCGGTATCGCCCGTAATATTCATTTGGTCAGGACAGCATCAAGGGCTCGTTGACAGATGTTCAGATCATTTGAATCCAAAGGGGCGTCATGCTTGCTGTGTAACTCACAGATTATCGTGTCTTCCTCCCTCATCCGATAGCGACAATCGGCAAGCGCCTCATTTTCTCTCCAGATTTACGTCGTGACAATAGCGACCAGCGGCAAGACGTCTGCATCGCAAGAGCATCCACAGGGCTCCAGCCGGATTTTTCAGCGGTCGAGGCTCGCGTAACTTTTATTGCTTGTATGCGTTTAGACTACGCATGAGAGAGGTTTCAGCGGCTTGTCCGGCGTTCAGTCTGGCTCACCGCTCTTCGCTCACAGATAGGTGCCAACAAACAGACATGCCTCAGTCGCTGACCATTCCTCCGGTTCATTCGGACGCCCTCTGGACAATCGAGCGCGGCGTCTCACCGATCGTTGCGACGGCCATCCACGATGGGCACGCCGTTCGCAAGGAGCTGGAAGGCTTGTATGCGCTTTCATCCGATGAGCGCCTTCGCGAGGAGGATCCATTCACGGAGTTCATCTCACGCGACGTTCCGAACCGGATCGTTTTCCATCGGTCCCGTTTCGAAGTCGACATCAACCGAGGTCGCGATGGAGCGATCTACTACGCACCGGAACAGGCCTGGGGATTGACGGTCTGGAAAGACGGGCTTTCATCCGATGACGCCAAGACCTCCCTTCAGACCCATGATGATTATTACGAAGTGCTGCTGGCCTTTTTGAAGGGTATCGAGCGTTGGCATGGCCGATTCGTGGTTCTCGATATCCACAGCTACAATCATCGTCGGGGAGGACCTGCCGCTGCACCGACGGAACAGGCAAAAGCACCGCATATCAATATTGGCACGTCCTCCCTCGACCGCGCCCGCTGGTCGCACGTGCTCGATGTTCTCACGGATCATTTCCAGTCTTTCGAGATCGACGGCTGCCGGCTCGACGTGCGGGAAAACATTGCCTTCCAGGGCAAGGGCGAGCAGACCCGCTTCATCCATGAGCATTTCCCTCTCACCGGCTGCGCCATCGCGGTCGAATTCAAAAAATTCTTCATGGACGAGTGGACGGGCAAACCGGATCTCGATGTCCTTAAAAAGCTCCGCGGCATCGTTGCGTCCACCGTTCCCCTGTTGGAGCAAGCACTGGGGTCTGAGCAATGAACAAGGCGACGTCGCTTAGCCGGGAAGACGAAACGAATTGGCTCGAAGATATCCTGACCTGTCTCCGTGAAGGCAAGTCGATCCGTCGCGATCTGCCCGGCGGTGGTCGTCTGCATATCGACAGACCCCTGCCCTTTCTATGCGTCCATATCGCGGAGGACGGCGCCGAACCCACGGCCCGGGACGTTGCCCAAGCCAATGCCTCTTATCTGATAGCGCCGCATGCAGCGCCGGCCATAGCGGTGATCGATGCTGTCGTAGATACCCTGGAAGAGCGCTTTGGCGCTTTCCTCCTGCTCGACATTGGTGAACTGTCGCAGGACAGGTTTTTAACCGATGACGCGCCGTTCTTGCCACCATTCGAAGTGTCGATCTGGTCGAGCGCCGATGCGATTGCAGCAGCCGATGCATTCTCGACGGCCGTCAGCGACAGCGAAGCGCGGTTCCGTACGCCGCGCGTGGAGAAGACGGAGGCGGCTCCCTTGAGCGACGACAAACAGCTCGCGCGCGAACTCGGCTGCTCGGCCATTGCCGTGAGATTCGCACCGGTCTACCGCCAACCCGGCTCCGAAGACATCTATCCGGAACTTCGCGAACAGCTTGTGGCCATGTTCTTCGATGCGGGCCTGCAGGCTTTCGCCTCCTTTATCGCAATGCATCAGCTCTTCAAGCTGACCACGCACCGAGCACTCGGACGTAAGGCGTTCATCGACGCGGTTTCCAGGGTAGACCGCAACATCGATGAGATCGCTTCGACGTTCGACTTTCTTCTGGCGGTTACACCCATCAATGCGGAAGCTGCGTTTGAAGCCTTCAAGGCCAGCGGCCACGGGGCACAGCCGGCCTTTCTCTACCGCCCGCTCGGATTGCAGGTAGAGACGGTCAAGCGGAAACTTTTCTCGATCTCCTTCGAACATCTCGAAGACCCCGTGCTCTACCAACTCTATCGCGAAAAGCAGCGGGAGCTAGATCTGCAACTCTCGCTGCTATCGTCGCGACAGAACCCCAAATTTGTCGAGTTCGGCCGCGCACTCTATGAGCCGGTCGAGCGGCCCTTGCTGCGCGAGGCGACAACGATCCTGACCGCCTTGAACGGAAAATGGCCGAACGTCGATGACGACGCGGGCATGGGAAACAAGATCGCCGACTGTTTCCAAGTGGAGCGGCGGGCCAGGGCTATGGTCGCGGCATATCAGCGACAAGGAAAGGATTTCGAGGCATCGGTCGAGCTTCGCGACGATTTGCCTTCAGGCCTGATGGTGTCCGGACATCGTTTGCTGATCGCCCGCAGTACGCTGATGGATATACGCCGCGTCGAGCCCTTGCTGTCGCATGAGATCGGCGTTCATCTGCTGACCTATTTCAACGGTTCGGCGCAAGGTCTGCGGCTGTTTCGCTCGGGGCTTTCAGGATATGAGGGCATGCAGGAAGGCCTGGCCGTTTTCGCCGAATATCTCTCCGGCGGCATGACGCCGGAGCGACTCAAGCTGATTGCGGGACGGGTCGTCGGATGTGCCTCCATGCTCGACGGCGCGACATTTGCCGAAACCTATTCCGTACTCGTCAGGGACTATAATTTTTCCGAACCGGCAGCCTTCAACCTTGTCCTGCGGCTCTATCGCGGCGGCGGGCTTGCCAAGGATGCGATCTATCTTCGCGGCCTGCTCGCTCTTCTCGATCATCTTGAAAATGGCGGTGCTCTGGAGCCATTCTGGATGGGCAAGATTGCCGCGTCGCATTTCAAGGTCATGCAGGAACTCGCCGACCGCGGACTTCTCCGCTTACCGGCAATCCAGCCCATCTTTCTTCACACCGATGCAGGACGTACGCGGCTGGAACGGGCCAGAAGCGGTATGCGCCCTCTCGACATGATCCAACGACAGGAGCCGTGAATGCGGATAGCATTTTTTGTAAACTCCATCGAAGGCGAAACCAAGGATTACACGACGACCGGGCTCGCGCTTGCCGGCATCGCCCGTGGTCATGACGTCTGTTATTTGACGCCAGGCGACTTCGTGTTTCGTCCCGACGACCGCCTGATGATCCGCACAACCGCCCTCAAGAATGGAAAGCCGAAAAAAGCTGATACCTTTATCAGCGCATTGCAGGGCGATCAGGTGGAAATCCAGACCGTCGACATCAGCGAGATCGATGTGCTCTTCTTACGCAACGACCCATCCGAAGATGCTGATGAACGGCCGTGGGCGGCGCATGCCGGTGCGATCTTCGGAAGGCTCGCGGCCGAGCGCGGTGTGCTCACTGTCAACGATCCGGACGGTTTGGCACGCGCTCAGAACAAGCTCTATTTTCAGGGCTTTCCGGAGGCGGTGCGACCGTCCACTCTGATATCGAAAAACATCGAGGAGATCCGCGCCTTCGTCGACAAGCAGAAGCAGGGCACCATCCTGAAGCCGCTGCAGGGATCGGGCGGTAAGAACGTTTTCAAGATCGCCTCTACCAAGGAAAGCAACCTCAATCAGATTTTCGAGGCGGTCAGCGGCGAAGGGTACCTGATCGCACAGGCCTATCTTCCCGAAGCGATGGCTGGCGATATCCGACTGTTCCTGATGAATGGCCGACCGTTGCAGCGCGACGGCGTTTATGCCGCCTTCCGGCGTGTGCCGGCAAAAGGCGATGTCCGTTCCAACATGCATGCGGCAGGCACCGCCGCCGCCGCCGAAATCACGCCCGAGATTCTCGCAGTCGCCGAAATGGTCCGGCCCAAGCTCGTCGAGGATGGCATGTTCCTCGTCGGGCTCGACATCGTCGGCGACAAAATCCTCGAGATCAACGTCTTCACGCCCGGCGGCCTACCCGATATTGCCGAACTCCACGGCGTCGATCTGACGCCCGATGTCATCATTGCGCTGGAACAGAAGATGGAGATGAGGAAGAATTATGCCGGTCGGATTTCAAACCGGAGGCTGGCAACTTTGTAGTTTGCCGACCTGTGAATCCGCACCGAAGGCTGACCCTTCCGACATGAGCGAAAGGCGTGATTTACAGACAGAAAATGGAAATTGAGTGGAGTCTCAATCTGCGCCGATGATGACCCAATCTATTGTGAAATTATCCAACAAACACATGCACTTAATCGCGGTCTGTTCAGGGGTCAGCAGTCGATGCTGATTCACAACCTCAACACGCCGAGTAGAGAAGGTTGGCGATGAAGTCAAAATCGAAACCATACCTTTCAATCGACCACTTAATGATCTATATTCTGGTCGGAAAGGAGTCTTCGCATGAAGCTGTCAGAACAGGTTAGGCCTATCAGCTATCTTAAGGCGCATGCCCCGGAGATCATCCGCACGCTGAAGGATAACCCACAGCCGGTTGTCATTACGCTCCATGGAGAGGCGAAAGCCGTCCTTCAGGACGTCGGCCAATACGAAGAAACGCAGGAGACGTTGGCGCTCTTAAAGGTGCTGGCGCTCACCAACCGACAGGTCGAGGAGGGTAAGATCCGTCCTGTGGCCGAATCCTTTGCGCGCATCCGCAAGCGTCTGGCGGATAGCCATTCCTGATGTCCTATCGTGTTCTTTTCGCCGAGGACGCCGAACGAGACATCGAGGACCTCTATCGTTTCATCGCCGGCCGCGACGGCGCCGAGACTGCCGATCGAATTCTAGCGGAAATCGAGAGTGCATGCGCCGACCTTGAGGAATTCCCGGAACGAGGAAACATTCCGAAGGAATTGGCGGGCCTGGGAATCTCCGAATATCGCGAACTGCATCACAAACCGTGGCGATTGATCTATCGCGTCATGGGCGCCGATGTTGTTGTTTATTGCGTCGCAGACGGGCGCCGCGACATGCAGGCATTTCTTGAGCGAAGGCTCATCCGATAAAGCTCGGCCAACGATAATGCCTCTGCGCCATATTTCGTCAAAAGCTGCGCTTTCATGTCCCCTCTGCCCTGAGGATACTCGACGCGCGCCAACCGTTGTGATGTCGGATCGACACTTGGCAGTGGCGTTGCCACGATGATGACCAAATAAAATGATGTTCCGTTCGGGTCTGATTATGAGGACCTGTGGATGGAATGGATTAATAGCTACATCGATCGACCGTTGCTCGACGGCGCAGCTAGCGGGTTGCGAGCCTGGCATATTCGTTCTGGACAGCATCCCGAGCGGCTGGAGCCGACATGGCATCTCGCTGTGCTCTCGCTTCTCTTGATCGCCGCCGCACATTTTCTTCGCGATTCTGGGCTTGTCCTCTGCGCTTCAGCTCTCGCCATGCTCGCGCTCCCTTCCGTTTGGAAATTGGTTTCCTCGTTCAGAATAGCCAATATCTATAGCCGACGAGAATATGCACTCCACAGGACGCGCGCCCTCACAAAACGGGAGGCAGAATGGTCCGTGAGAATGACCGTCCTATTCGTGTCCGCTAGCCTCCCATTTTTCGCAGGAACAGCCGACTCCACGGGGATGTTTTTCTTATTGGGAGCAAGTCTTTGGTTTGTTCTGACAGTTCCTGCAAAATTCTATCTTCAGGCAGCCGAACCACCTGAACCCGATGAGGACGATAGATCATTTCAACGCGCCGTTGGGTTCGGCTGATCTACAAACAGATGCCGTGGGACGCCTTCATTGCCGACGTCCATTTGTTGCCTCGCTTGAGCGGATCAATGCCTGCAGCCAAGCGCAAAAGATCAAATGCAATAAGATTATGGATGTTCTGGAACCAATTTTGATGAGTTCCGTTGTCTCCGCATACACCGAAAAGGAGATCACCATGCTTTATTATGCTCTGGTGTTTTTTGTTGTGGCGCTAATTGCGGGGGTTCTCGGATTTGGGGGAATCGCAGGCGCTTCTGCTTCGATCGCACAAGTTCTGTTCTTCATCTTCTTGGTTCTGCTGGTCATCTCGCTGGTTATGCGGGTCGTGCGGCGGCCGTAAGAATAGATTACGCCTGTGCCGCAGCCCGGCTGAAGAGCCGGGTGGTGCTTGCGATTTCGGAAAATGCCGAGGAACTGAATTTCTCATCGGGATTGGCCGGCCGCTATAAGCGTCTTTAAAAAGCAATCACCACATCGCCCAGAAGGAAATGAGGCCGCTGACGGTCTGGGTATAGTGCGTCTCGCGAAATCCATGATCGGAAAACCATTCCTGGTTTTGCGCTTGTTTGCACCTGTACACAAAAGCCTGCAAGCCGCTCGATCCCGGCGCATTCCAATCGACCGCGTGTGTGAACCGCGAGAAGTAGCGGCTGTCATTGCTCCTCTTGTGAGCAACTACACGAACTTCGCGATCAGTGCGAAATGACCATCGACCGAAGTGTCTCAATTTCTAACGGACAACCGACTGAAGCCCAAAGCGAGGTGACGTCCATGAATTACAAACAGGTCAGTGAGACGAACGGCCAGCGGACCTATGTGGTCGTACTTGATGCGACAGAGGAAGCCTTCTCCACCCTTGGCGGCTTTGCCATCGCTGAAAGGCTGACGGCCGCGTCAGTCACCGCCATCGGCGCTTTCGAAAAGGCCACCGTCGGCTGGTTCGATTTTGCCAGCCGCAGCTATCTCAAGATTCCCGTCGATAGTCAGTGCGAGGTGCTGAGCCTGCTCGGCGATATAGCGACCGGCGACGATGGCAAGGCAAGTCTCCATCTCCACGCGGTTTTGGGCCTCCAGGACGGCTCCACGCGCGGCGGCCATTTCCTTGACGGCATCGTGCATCCGACATTGGAGGCTACGATCGTCGAAGCACCTGCCCACCTTCGCCGTCGCCACCAGCACGATCTTGGCATTGCGCTCATTGCCCTTTGAACGGCCCAAGAGCGACGAACGCAGGTCGCTCGGAACAACCAGGAATAGCGGACGTTAGGTCCGCAGAATGACGTCCGAAGGAGGACCCCAATGGCGACGGATACGAATTTCGAGACCTCGCGCGGCGAAGGCGGCGAGACGCATCAGCAGGTACCGGCCAAGGGGCCACATGGGGGCGTCGATCATTTGACGACAGACCAGGGCATCCCTGTCTCCGACAATCAGAACAGCTTGAAATCGGGCGTACGCGGGCCGACCCTTCTTGAAGATTTCGCGCTGCGCGAAAAGATCTTTCATTTCGATCACGAACGCATCCCCGAGCGGATCGTGCATGCCCGCGGTTCGGGCGCGCATGGGTTTTTCGAACTCTATGAGCCGCTGCCCGACATCACCAAGGCCGATCTGTTCCAGCGCAAGGGCGAAAAGACCCCGGTCTTCGTCCGCTTCTCCACCGTTGCCGGCGGCGCAGGCTCCGTCGATACGCCGCGCGACGTGCGCGGCTTCGCGGTGAAATTCTACACCAAGCAAGGCAACTGGGATCTCGTCGGCAACAACATCCCCGTCTTCTTCATCCAGGATGCGATCAAGTTTCCAGATCTCATCCACGCCGTCAAAATGGAGGCGGACAGGGCTTATCCGCAAGCCGGCAGTGCCCACGATACCTTCTGGGACTGGGCATCCCTGATGCCGGAAGCGACCCATATGCTGATGTGGGCGATGTCGGATCGCGCCATTCCTCGCTCGCTCCGCATGATGCAGGGCTTCGGCATCCACACTTTCCGCCTCGTCAACGAGGCCGGTAAATCCACCTTCGTGAAATTCCATTGGCGGCCGAAACTCGGCATGCAGTCGCTGGTGTGGGACGAAGCGTTGAAACTACAGGCAGCCGATAACGACTATCATCGCCGCGATCTGTTCGAGACGATCGCCGCCGGCCATTTTCCGGAATGGGAGCTCGGCCTGCAGCTCTTCGACGACAAATTCGCCGAAAGCCTTCCCTATGATGTCCTCGATTCCACCAAGCTCATTCCGGAGGAGATCCTGCCACTCAAGATCGTCGGACGGATGGTGCTTGATCGCAATCCGGACAATTTCTTTGCCGAGACCGAGCAGGTCGCCTTCTGTCCGGCCAATATCGTGCCGGGGGTCGATTTCACCAACGATCCGCTGCTGCAGGGGCGCCTGTTCAGCTATCTCGACACACAGAAATCACGGCTCGGCACTGCGAATTTCCATCAATTGCCGATCAACGCGCCGAAATGTCCGGTGATGAACTTCCAGCGCGACGGTCAGATGCAGATGAATGTACCCAAGGGCCGCGCCAATTACGAACCGAACAGTCTTGCCGCAAGCGGCGAACCTGGCGGGCCGCGCGAATGTCCCGTCACCGGCTTTCGAACCTTCGCCCACCAGGCCGGAGAAGGAGAGCAAGGGGACAAGTTACGGGCACGCGGCGAACTCTTTGCCGATCACTACAGTCAGGCACGCCTGTTCTGGAATTCACAAACACCGTCGGAACAGGCTCACATCGCCTCCGCCTTCGTGTTCGAGCTATCGAAGGTGCAGCTCGAGCAGGTGCCGCCACGCATGGTGGGCAACCTCATGAATGTCGATGCCGATCTGGCAAACCGCGTCGCCGCCGGTCTCGGCATCGTCCTGCCCAACAAGAATCCGCCCGCCCGTAAACCGATCGATCTCGATCCTTCGCCGTCCCTGTCCATACATCGCAACATGCGGGACACTATCGAAGGTCGGCAGATCGGCATCATGATCGCCGCCGGTAGCGACGCCAAGGCAATCTCCGATCTTATCGGCTCTCTGACCGCTGCCGGCGCCACACCCTTCATCGTCGCGCCGAAGGTGGGAGGAACGAAACTTTCAGATGGCAATACGATCCAGGCCGACGGGCAACTCCTCGGTTCGCCGTCACAGCTCTTCGACGCCGTGGCGGTCATCCTGTCGAAGGAGGGTGCGGCAATGCTTGTCAAGGAAGGGGCTGCGGTGCAATGGGTGATGGATGCTTTCGGCCATCTGAAGGCCATCGGTTATGATGAGCCGGCCAAGCCTCTGCTCGACAAAGCCGGCATTCAACCTGACGCAGGTGTGGTCGGTCTCTCCGCCTTTGTCGGTGCAGCCGGCAAGCGTTATTGGGATCGCGAGCCCCACATCCGCATGCTTGCGTAAGCTGCGCACGATGCCGAGAACATCAAACACCCGCGCGGGCGCAAAATCTCAAATGCGCCCGAGCAAGAGGACCACGACTGAGGGCAATACGCGTTTGGGATCGGGACTAAATGGCGGCGGCAGCGACAGCGTCGCCAGACCAGCGGCAGCCAAGGTCGTAGAGGGACGCGGACGCACAGCTGTTGACCCGGCGGTGCCGAAAGGTGACCATGGTTCGGGATGTTTCTATCTCGCCACACTGGACAGCGGCGTTACCCGCAAGAAGGGCCGAAAAGACTTTCTCTATTACGACCAGAGCGGAAACCGCATCATCGACAAGGTCGAGCTCGACCGCTTTTCCGCCTTGGCCATTCCTCCCGCGTACATTGACGTGATCATTTCACCGGATCCGCGATCGCACCTCCAGGCCGTCGGCCGCGATGTCAGGGGACGGAAACAATATCGCTATCATCCGGATTGGATCGCAGAGCGCGGCCGGGAAAAATTCGCGCAACTGGCGGAGTTCGCCCGAGCATTGCCTAAAATCCGCAAGCGGATCGATATCGACCTTCGCCGCAGGAAGCCCGGACTAGCGAAGGCGCTCGCTACCGTCGTCTGGCTAATGGACAAGCTTTTCATCCGCATCGGCAACGAGGCCTATGCTATGGAAAACCGCTCCTATGGCTTGACGACTTTGCGCAGCCGCCACGTCAAAGTGGTTGGATCACGCGTCCAGTTTCGATTCAAGGGAAAATCCGGCAAGGAATGGCGACTGAGCTACAGCGATCGTCGCATCATCCGCGCCATACGAATGCTGCAGGAGTTGCCCGGCCAGCAGCTGTTCCAATATGTGGACGACGATGGCGCTCGTCATTCGATACGCTCGCAGGACGTTAACGCTTATATTCGTGAGGCGGCCGCCGGCGACTTCAGCTCGCGGCAATTCCGCACCTGGGGCGCCACCCGTATGGCCGCTTCCACGCTGGCGGCTGTCCAACCTGCCGACACCGCCACAGCGCGAGCGAGACAAGTGAACGAAGTCGTCGATGCCGTTGCGGCGAAACTGGTGAACACGCGCGCTGTCTGCCGAGGATCCTACATCCACCCGCGTGTATTTGAAGACTTCGAAAACGGCCACCTAGCCGAAATTGCGCAAGTGAAGGTGAAGACGAGATCCAGCAACATACTGAGATGGTTGGACGAAGATGAAGTCGCAGTGCTTCGGTGGTTGGAGCAGTCAGCATGAATACGATCCAGCTTTACAAGCATTTCGATCCGTCAAAGAAACCGCAGCCTAGGGATATGATCAAACTCCTCTCGAGCATTCGCCAGGCGACCAACGGCGAGCTGAATCCGCCGGCTGACGCGGCAGTTTTCCGGCTCAGTGCCGACGCAAACCCACCGCATTCACTTGTCTATACCTAAACCCGTTCAGATCTTTCCGCGGGCTCCACCAGCGAGAACGACTAGCTGGTGTTCATCATGAACCCCTTGTTGATACAACTCGATGATAACGGCGGCCACGCGCTCCGCTTCTTCTGCGTCTTTGGCAATGTCCAACTCGATCAGAAGAGCATCGAAAGCCCGCTGACAGATATCCAAATCGGCCGACTGCAACGGATGCTCATGATTGGTGAGATATTTGCGGATCATCGCGTTTCTCTTCCCCGGCCCCTCTGGGTTACGACCCACAACTGATACCCAAATCACCTAGCATATGTTTCAGAAACCGCGTTAGTGGGAGTTTGGATTTGAACGATCTTTTGCTGGGCATGAGGCCCGTCACGCGGATGACTGTCATAGTCACCAAGTAAGCATGACACTCCTCAACCCAAACAATAAATAGCTGGCATAGACTGAAACCAGTGGTCGCCTTGATCGTTAACGTATGAACGTTGTTCGACGCCACACGATCAAGAGGTGAGACATTTTCGATGGACGCCAATTCTACCGAGCCGTCGCCTCAGGCGGTGAGCAAACAGTCAAAGCGTCCGAACCTGTTAAAAATCCTTGGCCCTGGGTTGATTACAGGGGCGTCCGATGATGATCCGAGCGGCATTGCGACCTATTCGCAGGTCGGTGCCCAATTCGGATACAGTATGGGCTGGGTCATGCTCTTCAGCTGGCCCTTGATGTGCGCCATTCAGGAAATCAGTGCCCGGATCGGGCGTGTCACAGGTCAAGGCGTCGCCGGCAATCTGAAGAGACACTACCCCGTTGGCGTCGTATATGGCGTCGTATCATTGCTGGTGGTCGCCAATGTCATCAACATTGGTGCTGACCTCGGCGCGATGGGGGCGGCACTCAAGCTGTTGATCGGCGGCCCGGCGTTGATCTATGTTGCCTTGTTCGGCCTTGCGTCGGTGCTGCTGGAAGTGTTTTCGCAATACTCGCGGTACGTTTCGGTTTTAAAGTGGCTGACCCTCTCGCTCTTCGCTTATGTCGGCGTCGCGTTCGTGGTGCATATTCCATGGGGCACCGTCGGCTATAATCTGGTCGTGCCGCACATCACCTTC